>NZ_CP104152.1:0-3285000 GCF_025200795.1 Rhizobium sophoriradicis | reverse complement strand
GCCCCTAAGACGAGGCGGACACGCGTAGTCGATGGGAACCACGTTAATATTCGTGGGCCTGGTGGTAGTGACGGATTGCACAAGTTGTTCTGGTTTATTGGATTATCAGGGCAGCGGAGCGGTTCCAGGAAATAGCTCCACCGTATAGACCGTACCCGAAACCGACACAGGTGGTCAGGTAGAGTATACCAAGGCGCTTGAGAGAACTATGTTGAAGGAACTCGGCAAATTGCACGCGTAACTTCGGAAGAAGCGTGACCCCATTTTACGCAAGTATGATGGGGTGGCACAGACCAGGGGGTAGCGACTGTTTATCAAAAACACAGGGCTCTGCGAAGTCGCAAGACGACGTATAGGGTCTGACGCCTGCCCGGTGCTGGAAGGTTAAGAGGAGAGGTGCAAGCTTTGAATCGAAGCCCCAGTAAACGGCGGCCGTAACTATAACGGTCCTAAGGTAGCGAAATTCCTTGTCGGGTAAGTTCCGACCTGCACGAATGGCGTAACGACTTCCCCGCTGTCTCCAACATAGACTCAGTGAAATTGAATTCCCCGTGAAGATGCGGGGTTCCTGCGGTCAGACGGAAAGACCCCGTGCACCTTTACTATAGCTTTACACTGGCATTCGTGTCGGCATGTGTAGGATAGGTGGTAGGCTTTGAAGCGGGGACGCCAGTTTCCGTGGAGCCATCCTTGAAATACCACCCTTATCGTCATGGATGTCTAACCGCGGCCCGTCATCCGGGTCCGGGACAGTGTATGGTGGGTAGTTTGACTGGGGCGGTCGCCTCCGAAAGAGTAACGGAGGCGCGCGATGGTGGGCTCAGACCGGTCGGAAATCGGTCGTCGAGTGCAATGGCATAAGCCCGCCTGACTGCGAGACTGACAAGTCGAGCAGAGACGAAAGTCGGTCATAGTGATCCGGTGGTCCCGCGTGGAAGGGCCATCGCTCAACGGATAAAAGGTACGCCGGGGATAACAGGCTGATGACCCCCAAGAGTCCATATCGACGGGGTTGTTTGGCACCTCGATGTCGGCTCATCGCATCCTGGGGCTGGAGCAGGTCCCAAGGGTTTGGCTGTTCGCCAATTAAAGCGGTACGTGAGCTGGGTTCAGAACGTCGTGAGACAGTTCGGTCCCTATCTGCCGTGGGTGTAGGAATATTGACAGGATCTGTCCCTAGTACGAGAGGACCGGGATGGACATATCTCTGGTGGACCTGTTGTCCTGCCAAGGGCATAGCAGGGTAGCTATATATGGACGGGATAACCGCTGAAGGCATCTAAGCGGGAAACCCACCTGAAAACGAGTGTTCCCTATCAGAGCCGTGGAAGACGACCACGTTGATAGGCCGGGTGTGGAAGTGCGGCAACGCATGAAGCTTACCGGTACTAATAGCTCGATCGGCTTGATCGTTCTCATTGACTGTGCTCATCTCCCGGCGAACACGAAGTGTTCGTCCGGTGAGCGAAAAGCGAATAGGGGGTAGCGAATAGTTGCTCCCAAATCGCTCCAAAGACGTGTTCAAAACCAGCGAAAGAGAAACAAATAGTCCTATTCGCTATTCGCTACTCCCTATTCGCTCAAAACCAAATCCAGCTTCTCAAAACAAAGTTGCGCTTTGCCGACCTGGTGGTTATGGCGGGGTGGCTGCACCCGTTCCCTTTCCGAACACGGCCGTGAAACGCCCCTGCGCCCATGGTACTTCGTCTTAAGACGCGGGAGAGTAGGTCGCTGCCAGGTCTGCAAAACGCAACTATAATCTTCTCATCACATCCAACGGCCCAAAGCCGATCAAAAGGCCGCCCATCAAGCGGCCTTTCGTGTTAATATAACACCGCGGGGTGGAGCAGCCCGGTAGCTCGTCAGGCTCATAACCTGAAGGCCGCAGGTTCAAATCCTGCCCCCGCAACCAAATAAACAAAAGCCCGCCTCGTGCGGGCTTTTTGATTCCAAAACACATCTGAGAATCGTTGGGACGAAGACTTCATCTTCTCAAGGAAAGCCAGATAGATGCCGGCAATGGCCAGGTTTCAGATGGTTCACAAACAACCATCGTTTTATCCGCAAGTAGCGCAATACACACACGTGCGCATCGAACCAGTCGGCTCGAACCGTCCTGAACCCAGACACATCATCGCAGCGACCACATAACTGTAGTGGCATTGTAAGAGCTGCGTCGCCGTTATACTATGTAGCCTGACAAAGTGCTCAAGTGCTCAGCGTATAGCCGGAGCCAAAGTCCGGTTGCGCGTTTCAACCCGATGTATAAGTAGCCGCGGATCATGGAGCTTATCGTCGCCCTTGGCCTGATCGTTTTCAAGGTCGCGTTTCTGATTGCGATCTTGCTGCTGCTGCCCTTGCCGCTGACCTGGCTGGAACGCAAGATCGCAGGGCACATTCAGCAGCGGATGGGACCGATGCGCGTGGGGTGGCATGGGCTTCTGCAGCCGGTGGCGGACGGAATCAAGCTCTTGACCAAAGAGGACCACATCCCGGCCGAGGCCGATCGATTCCTGTTCAAACTGGCGCCAATACTGGCGCTCGCCCCTCCCTTTGTGGTGTTCGTCGCGATCCCCTTCGGCGAAAGCATCTCGGTCCTCGGCTCCGAGATCACGCTCTACGTCTCCAACATGAATGTGGCATTGCTCTTCGTCTTTGCGGTGATCGGGATCGAGGTCTATGGCGTCATCTTCGGTGGCTGGGCCGCTAACAGCAAATACGCGGTTCTCGGCAGCCTCAGGACCTGCGCGCAGATGATCAGCTACGAGATTCCGATGGGGTTCGCGGTGGTCGGGGTGGTCATGTTGGCGCAATCCATGAGCCTGCTCGACATCGTGCGGGCCCAAACCGATGTCTGGAACATCGTCTACCAGCCGGTCGGCTTCCTCGTGTTCTTCGTCGCCGGACTGGCCGAAGCGCAGCGTATTCCTTTCGATCTTTCGGAAGCGGAAGGCGATCTGGGCGCCGGCTTCCATACGGAATACAGCGGTATCCGCTTTGCGTTCTTCATGGTCAGCGAATATGCCATCGTGTTGCTGGTGTCGGTCCTGGTGGTGATCCTGTTTTTCGGCGGCTGGAACGGTATCCTAATCCCCTTGCCACCACTGCTCTGGTTTGTGGTCAAGGTGGCATTCTTCGTCTATGTGTTTATCTGGTTCCGCTTCACTTTCCCCCGCTACCGCTACGACCAACTGATGGCGATCGGATGGAAAGTCTTGCTTCCTCTGTCGATGGCGAACATAATTGTAACCGGTGTACTTTTAGGGGCCATGGCGGCTCCGTAGCGAGGCGGCGATGTCGCGCGCGCAGGACAAAGCTGGAAGATGGATCGGCTGGGCGTTCTTCGCCGATCTGGCGAACGGCTTGGCTCTGACCTTCGGCTACATGTTCTCCAAGCCGGTCACCATGCAATATCCGGACAAGGAAAAGTGGTTGCCCTATTCCCGCTATCGCGGGCATCACTTCCTGAAGCGTGATGAAGCAGGCGAGATCAAATGCGTGGCCTGCGAACTCTGCGCGCGGATCTGTCCCTGCGACTGTATCGAAGTCGTCCCCTACGAGGACGAGAAGGGCAACCGGCACCCGGCCAAATTCGAGATCGACACGGCTCGCTGCCTGTTCTGCGGGCTGTGCGAGGACGCCTGCCCAGCCGATGCAATCGCGCTCGGCCAGCAGTACGAATTTTCGAGTTTTTCCTCGCGTGACCTGGTGATCGGGCGCGACGACCTGCTCGCCAAGCCGGGCAAGGCGGCAACCGGCGGCGGCGTGGTTACCGCACGCCTGAACACAAAGAAGGACGTGCTCGTCGAGACGAAAGAGAAGCAGGGCTACAATTGGTGGCGGAATATCCGGCGAACGTGAACGCGCGCCATCCGTCAATCCGGAGCGCGCAGACAGGAGGCTCAGATGCTTGTCGGCGAAATCATGAAGAACAAGGGTGTCGGTGTCATCGCGGTTGCTCCCGATCAGACGATATTGGAAGTCTTGAGGCTGTTTCGCGACAGCAATATCGGCTTCGTCGTCGTCGGCCAATCGAACGACGAATACCTGGGTTCGCTATCGGAGCGGGATTGCTGCAATGCGGTGGCGGAATACGGGTCCGAGGCGGCGTTGATGCGCGTCGCGGATGTCATGAACCGCAGTGTGGCGACCTGTTCGACACGAGATTTGCTACCCGTCGTGATGGGGATCATGACCCAGCGGCGTACGCGTCATGTGCTGGTTCTGGATGGAGGCGACGTTGTCGGCGTGCTCAGTATCGGCGACGTGGTTAAACATAGGCTCGAGGAAGCGCAGCGCACAGAGCAGGAACTGCAGGATTACATCTGCGGAACCAGGTATCACTGATGCCGCCAGCTTGATGTGAGGAGGCTAAAGCGCGTCGCATCAAATTTGATCCATGCGACGCGCTTTAGAGCGTTTCAGGTTTTCACGGAAGCATATCCGGCATTGGCGAAGTAGTTGCTGCATTCGCTGGGCTCGATGGTTGTGACGAGGTGTCCGATGTGGCGCCAGGTGTCATCGATGGTTCGCTTCTGAGCCAGGCGCATCCAGTGCTTGATTTTGGCGAAAGCCTGTTCGATCGGGTTAAGGTCGGGGGAGTATGGCGGCAGGTACCAGAGCCGAGCACCAGCGTTGCGGATCATCTGACGGATGGCGACCGACTTGTGGGAGCCGAGATTATCCATCACGACGATATCGCCGGGTTTGAGCACCGGTACGAGTTGCTGTTCGACATAAGCACGAAAGCACTCACCGTTGATCGGTCCATCGAAGACACAAGGCGCGGTGAGCCGATCGCAGCGCAACGCGCCGAGGAAAGTCAGGGTGCGCCAATGTCCGTGCGGGGCGAAGCTGCGCAGCCGTTTGCCCTTCGGCCCCCAGCCTCGAAGCGGCGCCATGTTGGTCTTGATCCAGGTTTCATCGATGAAGACCAGCCGGCTTGGATCAAGGCCAGCCTGCCAGGATCGCCAGCGCTGTCGCCGTCGCGCGACGTCAGCGCGCGCCTGCTCAAGGGCGAACAGTGTTTTTTTTGAACCGTAGTCCCTCGCGCCGCAGAAACTGCCATACGGTGTCGTGGGATACCTTCACCCCTCGCGCGGCCAGTTCTTCCTTCAACCTGTTCAGTGACACATGCGGCGTCTGGTTGATCCGCTCGGCGATAAACGCTCGGTACGGCTCAAGAACCCGCTTGCGGTGGCCGCCCATCTTCCCAGGCGCGACAGATCCGCTCGAACGGTAGCGCTGAGACCACTTCACCGCTGAAGACACGGCAATACCGAACCGCACCGCCACCGACCGGCAGCTCTCGCCGGCTTCGATTGCATCAACAACACGCTTGCGAAGATCATTTGAAAGAGGTCGAGTCATCCGATGCTGGCCTCCACTCCAGCCAGCATCTTGAATCACAAAACAGCCAAAAACGGAATCCCTTCCGATTCAACTAAATCCAGATACGCTCTAGCCCTTTGTTTTTTTGCATGTCGTTATCCCGGAACCGCTGCACACTTCCGGGCGACACGCATTGGGGCAGGGCAGCTTGCGGGCGGCGCGGCGCCCCGACCCCAAATCTTCAGACCCCACGCCAGATCCGGCTCGTGCGGTCGACCTCAAGCGTGGCCTGCACCTTCCGGACCTCCACCGGGCATGGGTATTCACCCCGCCGCATCAGGCCGTTGAGACGCAAGGCTCTATAGTTTTCCGGAACGAAGACGAGGCCCTTGGGAAACCGCCCGTCGACCTTGAGCTGGGCCGTCAGTTCGCCCTGGGCGGAACGCACAATGACCTGATCGCCATCCGCAAGGCCAAGCTGTGCGGTATCCTGCGCGCTCATCGCGACATAGGGATCATTGGCGACCGTGTTCAGGATGTCCGACCGTTCGGAAAGATAGCCGTTGTGGAACAGGCAGTCCCCGGTGATCAGCATGAGCCGGTCGGCCGCTGGCGGGACGGGCGGCGGCGCAAAGAACCTGGCCGCAGGTGCCGTCGGCACCGCCTTGGTGAATGCGCCGTCGGCGCCAAGTCCGTCCTGCGTCAATCCCTGGTAGGCGGGAACAAACCGCGCAATCTCGTCGAAAATTTCGCCTTGCGTCGACGGCCGCAGTGCCTGGTTGCGAAGCGCCGCGACGAAGTCGAAGATCGCCAGATTGCTCCGCGCCTCGAAGGCGGGTTCGCGGAATTTGCGGACCTTCTGGATTCGGCCCTCGTTGTTGGTGAACGTGCCGGTTTCCTCGCCGTAACCTGCCGCGGGTAGGACGACCTCGGCAAGGCCCGCCGTATCCGTGAGGAAGGCGTCCTGCACGATCAGGAGATCGGCGGCGCCAAGCGCCCGCGACACGAAATCCCTGTCGGGATAGGCAATCAGGGGGTCGGTTGCGACGATGTAGAGAGCGCCCATTCGCCCGCCGACGCAGAGCTCCAGAATGGCGTCGAGATCCGCGCCGGGTTCAGACGGGATTTCGGCGCCCCAGTTCCGCGCAAGAGTTGTGCGCGCTACCTCGTCGGTTACCGCCCGCAGCCCCGGCAGAGCCGCCGGCAGAACTCCCATGTCCCAGGCGCCCATCTGGTTGGCACGGTCGAAGAGGAACTGCATCGCCAGGTCCTTGCCGAGCAGGCGCAGAGCCTGCAGCAGATTATTGATCTGCTGCAGCGTCGCGCTCGCTTCGGGTGATCTCAGGAGGTCGACGCTGACAAGCACGGTGACGCTGCGGCCGTCCTTGAGCGCCGCGGCCAGACGATCGGGCCCGTCAATGCCGGTTTCCACCGCTGACTTGCCGATTGCCGCGCCGATGCCCGCAAGAACGGTGCCCGGCAAGGCCTCACCAACTGCCGCTACGAGACCGGTCACCACCGCCGCAAGGCACGCCGCTTCTCCGCCCGGCGGCACGCGAACCACCACCCTGGCATCGGCATCCAGACGGGATGGCCGCGCCGAGAGCATGAGCAATCCGGTCTGCCGCCGCCGCACGCCATCCCGCAGCAGGTATTCGGTGACCGGGTTCTCCTCGGTGACGTTGCCGCCGACCACGAGCACACAGTCGTTGCCGATCACTTCGTCCAGCGGTGCGCGGCTGTTGAAGGCTGCCATTAGCGGGCCGAGCGTATCGAAGGGCGTGGACCAGCGTGACGAACAATCAATGCTGTTGGTCTGGAATGCCGTCCGCATCAGCTTCTGAAACTGATAGAGTATCTCGTTGGGTAGGCGAGGCGAGGCCAGCCCGCCGGCAGCCTTGCCCTCGACGGCCGACAGCCGCTGGCGCAGATAGTCCCCCGCTTCGTCCCAGGAAACCGAAACCAGGGTACCATCACGACGGATCATCGGTCGCTTGATCCGGTCCCGGCTCTCGACGAAATCGAGGCCGAAGCGTCCCCGTACGCAGAGCACTTCGCGGTTAAGCCCCTCGTCCCACTTCGAACGCACCCGCATGAACTCGCCCTTGCGCGTGCCCACCGTCAACTGACAACCGGTGCCACAATGCGGGCAGACCGTGTCGGTCTCGACCAGATCCCAGGGCCGCGCCTTGTAGCGATAGGGAAAGCTCATCAGCGCGCCGACCGGGCAGACCTCGACGCAATTGCCGCACTGGTCGCAGCTTGCGAGACTACCCTCGAAGCCGGTGACGGCGGTATCCATGCCTTTTTCGACGGTACCCAGGGCGACCGCGCCGACGACCTCCTCACACATCCGGACACAGCGCTGGCACTGGATGCAGCGGTTGACGTTCATGATGATGACCGGGCTGAGACGGATGTCCTCGGAATGGAAGACACGTTTGGGATCGTGAAACTCGCTTTTGCGAGGCCCGTAGGCCATCACCATGTTCTGAAGCTCGCATTCGCCGCCCTTGTCGCAGATCGGACAGTCGAGGGGGTGGTTGGCGAGCAGCATATCGAGCATGGAAGCGCGCGTTTCCTCGATCAGAGCTGTCTTCGCCCGCACCACCATACCCTCGGTGACGGCGGTGGCGCAGGACGGCTGCAGCCGCCGCTGCCCCTCGATCTCCACCAGGCACATGCGGCAGGAGGCCAGCGGCGGCAGGCGCTTCAGATAGCAGAAGGTTGGGATATCGATGCCCAAACGCCGGGCGGCCTGTAGCACTGTCGAGCCAGCCTCAACTTCCAGCGTTCGTCCATCGATCGTAATGCTAACCATACTTCCTCGCAGTCCTGTCGCGGTGCAGGCTTCAGTGAAAGGGGCACCTGTGCTCCTCGATATGGGCGACGAACTCATCGCGGAAATGCGCGAGTGCCGCCCGCAATCCCATCGCTGCGCCGTCACCCAAGGCACAAAACGTATTGCCGAAAATGCCCTTGCAGAGCATCTCCAGCTGCTCCAGATCGCCGGCAGCACCTTCCCCGGTCTCAATCCGGCGCAATACTTTTACGGTCCAGTTCAATCCTTCCCGGCACGGCGTGCACTTGCCGCAGGACTCATGATGGAAAAATTCGATGATCCGGGTCGCGACCTTGACCATGCAGGTCGAGTCGTCGATCACGATAACGCCAGCCGAACCGAGCATCGAACCGGCGGCAGCCAGCGAGTCGAAATCCATCCTCACTTCCAGCCCGTGCTCCGGTATGACCGGCGCTGAGACCCCGCCCGGGATCACCGCCTTGATTCTGCGTCCCGGCAGCACGCCGCCGGCGTGGTTCTCGACCAGTTCGCGCAGCGGTATGCCCATCGGCAATTCATAGAGGCCGGGTTTGTGCACCTGCCCACTGAGGCAGTAGAGCTTCGGGCCGGGGCTCTTGTCCGGGCCGATGCCCCGAAACCAGTCCGCCCCCCGCATAACGATATGCGGCACGCAAGCGAGCGTCTCGACATTGTTGATCACTGTCGGGCTGGCGTAGAGCCCCGCCACGGCCGGAAATGGCGGCTTCAATCGCGGCTGCGCCCGTTTGCCCTCGAGCGACTCGAGCATCGCAGTCTCTTCGCCGCAGATATAGGCGCCGGCGCCGCAGTGGATGTGTACGGCGAAATTGAAATCCGAGCCCAGAATGCGTTTTCCGAGATAACCCTTTGCGTGGGCCTCGGCGATCGCCTGCTCCAACCGACGGATCGCCGTCACATATTCTCCGCGAATGTAGACATAAGCGGTTTCGGCCCCAATCGCGTATGCACTTACCGCCAACCCCTCGATCAGCTGATGCGGGTCGCGCTCCATGATGATCCGGTCCTTGAACGTGCCCGGCTCGCCCTCATCGGCGTTGCAGCACAGATATGTCGGCTTGCCGGTCCGCTTCGGTACGAAACCCCATTTCATGCCCGTTGGGAATCCGGCACCGCCGCGACCGCGCAGGTTGGACCGTTTGACGAGATCAATAACCTCGTCGGGCGTGTATTCGCGAAGTACCGTGGCCAGAGCCTGGTAGCCTCCGCCGGCCTCGAAGGTGGAGAGCAGATGGCCATCCCGAACATCGACATTCTTGAGGAGGATCGGTTCGAACATGAGGCTATTCTCCCGGCGGTGCTGCTGAGGCGAGATCGGCACCAGTCGCTTGCCCCGCCTCCGTTCGCAACCTGTCGAGAAGCGCGTCGATTCGCGCGATGTCGAGGTCGCCGTGATAGTCGTCGCCGACCTGCATCACTGGAGCCATCTCGCAGGCGCCGAGGCATTCGACGGTCGAAAGCGTGAACAGCAGGTCCGGGGTGGTCTCGCCCTTCTTGATCCCGAGGACCTCCTCCAGATGCCTCAGCAGGTCCTCGGATCTGCACAGCATGCAGGAGACGTTGTCGCAAAGCTGCAGGTGAAACATGCCCACCGGTTCGGTATGGAAGAGCGTGTAGAAGGTTGCCAGCTCGTAGACCCAGATCCGCTCGACCCCGAGAATGTTGGCGACCTCCTCCAGCACCGGACCAGGCAGATGGCCATGCTCCCGCTGCGCGATCCGAAGCGCGGGCATGATCGCCGAGCGCTGGTCGGGATACCGCGCCGCCGCCTCTTCGATCTTTTCGCGCATGGCCATCACGTTCCAAATCCTCTGCTACTTGTCCACCTCGGCCATCACGGGGTCGAGGCTGCCGAGCACGGCGATCATGTCCGCCAGATAGCGGGCGTTGGTGACCCCGAAGAGGGCCTGAAGATTGACGAACGAGGGTGCCCGCACCTTCATGCGGAACGGTTTTGGCGAGCCGTCACTGATGATGTAGAAGCCAAGCTCGCCCTTTGGCGCCTCGATTGCCGAATAGACCTCGCCCTTCGGCACCTTGAAGCCGTAGGCCGACAGGTCGAAATGCTGGATCAGCGCCTCCATCGAGCAGTGCACCCGATCCTTGTCCAGCGGGAAGGCGATTGTCGGCATATCGATCTGGAACCGCCCCTCAGGCATCTGGTCGATGCATTGTTCGATGATCCCTATGCTTTCGCGCATCTCGTCGACGCGGCATCGCCAGCGTGCATAGCAATCGCCCTCGTCACGGGTGATGACGTTGAAATCCAGCCGGTCGTAGATCTCGTAGGGCTCATCGCGCCGGATGTCCCAGTCGACACCGGACGCACGCAGGTTCGGGCCGCTGAGGCCGAGATCGACAGCATCCTCGGCGGAGATCACGCCGATCCCCTTCGTGCGATTGAGAAACACCCGGTTATCTTCGAGCAGTCGCTCATAGTCGCGGATCCGGTTCGGGAAGATGTCGCAAAACTCCCGGATCTTCGGGAAGAATTCGTCAGGCAGGTCCTCGCGCACTCCGCCGACCCGGCAGAACGAGGTGTGCATGCGCGCACCGGTGATCATTTCCAGGAGGTCCATGATCATTTCACGTTCGCGCATGACGTAAAGCAGCGCGGTCATGGCGCCGAGATCCATCGGCAAAGCGCCCGTGATCAGGAGGTGACCGGAGATCCGTGACAGCTCGGCCATCATCACGCGGATATATTGCGCCCGGATCGGTGCTTCTATGCCGAGGAGTTTCTCCACTGCCAGCGCGAACGCAAGGTTGTTCGAGGGCGGGCAGAGATAGTCGAGCCGGTCCGTCAGCGGGAAAATCTGGGTATAGGTGAAGCTCTCCGCCAGTTTTTCGGTGCCGCGATGGAGGTAGCCGATATGCGGATCGACGCGCTCGACGAATTCGCCGTCCAGTTCGAGGACGAGCCGAAGAACCCCATGGGTGCTGGGGTGCTGCGGACCGAGGTTGAGAAGCACTTCCCTGGTATTGAGCGCTTCGCCCTCAGGCCTGCTGAGTTCGGTGACTTCAGTCATCTCAACGGTCCGGCGTCGAACGGCCTCCCCTACGGAATGTCCCTGGTGGCAAGGTCGGGCTGCGTTGGCGGCGGACCTTCGGCACCGAAGGGGTTCAACTTGTCCCTAAAGCCCCTGAGGGGGAAATCCTTGCGCTGAGGAAAGCCCTCGAAGCCTTCCCACATATAGATCCGGCGCAGATCGGGATGTCCCGTGAACCGGATGCCATACATGTCCCAGGCCTCACGCTCATGCCAGTTGGCGGTGCGCCAGACTCCCGTGACCGAAGGCACTTCAGGGGGATCGCCAAGGCGGCACTTGATGCGGACCCGCCGCCTGTTGGGCAGCGAATAGAGATGGTAGACCGCCTCGAACCGCGGCATTTCGGGATAATGATCGACCCCGCAAACGTCCGAGAGGAAATTGAATTGCAGCGCCGGATGCTCTTTCAGGAACCGGCAGAACTCGACGATCCTCTCCGGCGGAACGGCAAAGGCCTCGATGCCGTGCGCAGTGCCGAGGTCCTCGATTGTTTCTCCGAAGCGCTCCATGATCGGAGCGCGATTGAGGGACGGCTCCGCACTCATGATGCTATAACCCGATCCAGAGGCGTGCCGGCGAGTGCCCGCGACCTCTTGATCTTTTCTTGAAGCAGAAGGAAGCCGTGCATCAGCGCCTCAGGCCGGGGCGGACAGCCAGGCACATGTACATCGACGGGCACGAAGGTTTCCGATCCCTGCACCACGGCGTAGGTGTTGTAGACCCCGCCCGAAATAGCGCAGGTGCCCATTGCGATCACCCAGCGTGGTTCCGGCATCTGGTCATAGAGCCGCCGCACGACGGGCGCGAATTTCCGTGTCACGGTGCCGGCGATGATCATGACGTCGGATTGTCTCGGCGAAGGGCGGAACACGACACCGAACCGGTCGAGATCGTAGCGGGCGCAACCGGCGGAGATCATCTCGATGGCGCAGCAGGCAATGCCGAAGGTCTCCGGCCACAGCGCCGATCTGCGGCTCCAACTGATGATGCTGTCAGCCGTGGTGAACAGCACGCTGTCGCGGATCGCGTTGTTTACGCCTCCCATTCCAGCGCTCCTTTCAGCCAGGCGTAGGCGAAGCCCACGAGAAGCAGCACCATGAAGACGATCATTTCGATATAGCCGACCAGCCCGATCTCTTTCAGGACGACAGCCCAGGGAAAGAGGAACATCGCTTCGACATCGAAAACGACCAGCAGGATCGCGAGAATAAAGAACGGTACCCTGAAGCGGCCCGCCGACGCCTCGCCCGCGGCGTCCATGCCGCATTCATAGGGCATGTTCTTGGCGGGATAAGGATTGGATGGGCGCAGCAGCGAGGAGACGAACAACGTCACCCCCGTCACCAGAACGACTCCGGCGACCATGAAAAGAACCGGCAAGAATTCCATTGCAGTCATGTCACTGCACCGGTCGCCCATCGACCTCATCCCGATCGGGTAAATCGGTCACGCCGCGGCGCGACTTGGGCAATCCTTCCTCTGCTTTCAAGTCTATTCCGTCGGTGTGATCATTGCAAATCCAATCGCTCACCCGCCAAATACCGAATCTTGGGCAAGCTTCAGAAACCACGACGGAAACAGGCCGATGCCGATCGTGCCGGCAGCGGTGACGGCGAGTGTCGCGCCGACCAGAGGCGTCAGTGCCGGGGCGAACGCCCTCTTAGGCTCGCGCATGTAGATCACCATCACGATGCGGATGTAGAAATAGGCGGCGACGGCGCTGAGCAGTACTGCGATAACCGCAAGCATGACGAAACCACGCTCGACAAGGGCGACCAGCACGTAAAACTTGGCGAAGAACCCGGCCGTCGGCGGAATGCCGGCCAGCGAGAAGAGATAGAGCAGCATCAGAAGCGCCAGCCCCGGATGCGACTTGGCGAAACCCGCATAGTCGTCGATGACCTCGCCCGAGAAATCGCCGTTCCGCATCATGATGACGGTGCCGAAAATGCCGAGATTCATGAACGCGTAGATCAGCAGATAGAGCATCACGCTGGCGATCCCATCGGCGCCGCCGGCGGCCACGCCGAAAATGGCGAAGCCGGCATGAGCGATGCTGGAATAGGCCAGGAGGCGCTTGAAATTATCCTGGACCAGCGCGACGAAACTGCCGAGCGCCATCGTCGCCACCGCAATGACGGCGACGATGATCCAGACGTCCGAGGCTGCGACCAGAGGGTTGAGGAACACCCGCAGGATAACCGCGAACCCTGCCGCTTTCGGGCCGACCGACATGAAGGCGGTGATCGTCGTCGGCGCGCCTTCGTAGACGTCCGGAACCCACATATGGAACGGCACCGCGCCGACCTTGAAGACCAGCCCCGCGACAATGAAGACGACCGCCAGCAGCAATCCGGGATCGAGCGGATCGCCGGTCACCGCTGCAGCCATCGCGTCCAGTTGCGTGGTGCCGGTCAGCCCGTAGACCAGCGAAACGCCGTAAAGGAAAATCCCGGTCGAGACCGCGCCAAGGATCACATATTTCAGCGCCGCTTCGTTCGATCGCCGCTCTCGCCGCAGGAAGCCGGTCAGCACATAGGTACAGAGCACCACCAGTTCGAGGCCCACATAGATCGACAGGAGATCGGTGGCCGACGCCATGATCATCATTCCCGAAAGCGCGAAGAGCAGCAGGACATAGTATTCGCTGCTGCCGATCCCTTCGACATCCGCATATTTTCGCGAGAGGAGGAATGTCAGAACCGTGGCCAAATAGAACACGAACTTGAAGAAGACCGCGAAGCGGTCGGCGACGAACATGCCCGTGTAGGCCGGCCGCACCTCGCCCGCCAGCATCAGTGTTGCCAAGGCGGCAAACAGCACGATGGCAACGGACGCCGAGACAAGGAAATATTCCTGTCTCTTTGGCACAAACTGTCCGAGGATCAGCAGGATACAGGCCCCTGTGATCACGATGATCTCGGGCAGGCTCGCAAGGACCGACTGGAGAAGCGCAGCGGCGGTCATTGGCCGCTCTCCTCACCGTGCACCTGCGCCAGCAGATGTTTCGCCGAGGCATCGATGATGTTGAGGAAAGGTTTTGGATAGAGCCCGACCCAGAGCACGAAGACGCTCAGCGACAGGATCGCAGCGAGCTCGCGGGCGTTTACGTCACGCATCTTGAACCGGGCGCTGACGCTCGCCGGACCAAGCGCGACTTTACCATACATGCCAAGCAGATAGGCCGCGCCCAGCAATGCGCCCAGAACGGCGGCCGCGCCGACGGCCGGGTTGGCTGCAAACCCGCCGGACAGCACGAGCAACTCGCCCACGAACGAATTCGTTCCCGGCAGCGCCATCGACGACAGGATGAACAAGGCAAGAAAGGCGGTATAGACCGGTGCTGCCTTCATCAGCCCGCCATAATCGGCGATGCTGCGGGTGTGGGTCCGCTCGTAGATCAGGCCGACGAACAGGAACAACGCGCCCGTTGTCACGCCATGATTGAACATTTGCAGGATACCGCCCTCGAGCCCGCGGAGGTTCAGCGCGAAAATCCCCATCGTCACGAAGCCCATGTGGCTGATGCTGGAATAGGCCACCAGCTTCTTGAGGTCGTCCTGCGCCAGCGCAAGCAACCCGCCATAGACGATCGCAAGTGCCGAAAGCGAAAGCATCAGGGTGGAATAATACACTGACGCCTCCGGCAGCATCGGCAGCGAGAATCGCAGGAAGCCGTAGGCGCCCATCTTCAGCAGTACTCCGGCGAGGATGATGCTGCCCGCTGTCGGCGCCTGCACATGGGCGTCCGGTAGCCAGGTGTGGACCGGGACCATCGGCACCTTGACCGCGAAGGCAACCAGGAAAGCGAAGAACAGCCACGACTGGACCCGGAACGGCAAATCCTGTGCTGTCAGAGCGAGAATGTCGAAGGTCTCGCCGCCGCTGAAATAGAGCACGATGACGCCGACCAGGAACAGGACGCTGCCTGCCAGCGTGTAAAGGAAGAACTTGAAAGCCGCATAGACCCGGCCGTCGCCGCCCCAGACGCCGATGATCAGGTACATCGGGATCAACATCGCTTCCCAGAAGACGTAAAACAAGAACAGGTCGAGTGCGCAGAAAACCCCCAGCATCAGCGCCTCCATGGCCAGCAGACTGACCATGAATTCCTTCACCTTGCGGTCGATCGCGACCCACGAGGCGAGCACGCAGGTCGAGCCCAGCAGCGCGGTCAAGAAAACGAAGAGCGCACTGATTCCGTCGATGCCAAGCGCATAGGTGATCCCGAGCGCAGGAACCCACGGGCGCGTCTCGGTAAACTGCATCGCGTGGGTCGTGGTGTCAAAACCGACCAACATAGCGATGCAGAGAGCAAGGTCGAGGACGGTGACACCCAGCGCCATCCACCGCACAGCAGCGTCGCTGCGCAGAAACATCAGAACCGCTGCCCCGGCGGCGGGTGTGAATATGATGAGGCTGAGTAGCGGTAACCCCATGGGACCCCCTACCGCCACGCCACGGCGAAGATGGCGGTGGCCGCGATCACACCGACGATCATCGCCAGCACGTAATGGGTCACGACGCCGGTCTGGAGTTGCCGGAGCCGCCCGCCGCCGCGCAGGATCGAGCGGGCAACGCCGTTCACGATGGCGTCTACCACGGTGAGATCGATCCGCAGTCCCGCCCGTGCCGCCCCATACAGCAGGGGTAGCGCCGCGGTTTCGGACACCCCGCTCACCGCCTTCTCGTAGCGCGCCAGCGGTCGTTCGGCGAACCACATGAAGACCCGTCCGCCCTTGCGATAGAACCAGTCGGTGTCGATGCTAATGGTGTTTTCCGGGTCGAGCGCCCGCAGGAACAGCACGAACCCGAAGGCAGTGAACATCAGCAAGCCGAGGCTCTCCGTGACATGGAGGCCAGTGTAAGGTTCGAAGTCGACCGGATAGGGCAGAAGCGCATAAAGCGGCTGCGGGAACACTCCGATCGCAATGCAAAGCACCGCCGCCATTCCCATGGCGGCCAGCATGTTGCGCGGCGGCTCCCGCGCCTCCAGTTTCCGGTCCGTGCCGAAAAACATGTAAAACGGCAGCTTCAAGCCCGTGTGCAGGAAGGTCCCCGACGATGCCATTGTCAGCGCCAGCACCACCAGCGCACGATGATCCTGTCCGGCGGCGGCGATCACCATCGATTTGGTGACGAAGCCCGAGAAGAAGGGAAATGCCGAGATCGCGAAGGCGCCGACCATGTAGAGCGCCACCGTCAGCGGCATGGTCTTGTAGAGCCCGCCAAGCTCGGTCAGCTTGCGCCGGCCGGTGACGTAGATCACCGCCCCGGCACCCATGAACAGAAGCGCCTTGTATAGGATATGCGCAAAGGCATGGCTGGTGGCGCCGTTGACAGCCATCTCGGTCCCGATACCGACGCCCGCCACCATATAACCCACCTGGCTGACGATGTGATAGGCCAACAGGCGCCGGCAGTCGTTCTCCAGTACTGCATAGATGACGCCGTAAAGCGCCATCGCGATGCCGAGCCAAACGAGAAGCTCGGTTCCCGGAAACGCGCGCGCCAGCACATAAACGGCGGTCTTGGTGGTGAAGGCGCTCATGAATACCGCCCCGGTGACGGTTGCCTCAGGGTAAGCGTCGGTCAGCCAGGCGTTGAGCGGCGGCACGGCGGCGTTCAGAAGGAACCCGGCAAGGATCAAGTAGGCGCCGGCGCCCATCCCCCCGCCGATCGGGTCTAGGAGTAGCGAGCCTGTTGAAAGCCCGTAGAGAATGATGCCGCCAAGCAGGACGACGCCGCCGGTGATATGGACCATGAGATACCGGAACCCGGCGCTGATCGCTTGCCGGCCGCCCTGTGCGAAGACCAGATAGGCAGAGGCAAACGCCATGCCTTCCCAGAACAGGTACAGCGTCAGGTAGTCGCCGGCGAATACCACGCCGAGCGCGCTCCCGACGTAGACGAACGCAGCGACGTGCTGGCCGGGGCGAGGCAAGTGCAGCGCGTAGACCGTTCCAATCAGGGCCATGATGGTGAAAACCGTGGCGAAGACGCTGCTCAGCTTGTCGACCTTCGCGACTTGGATTTGCTGCCCGAGGAACGACGCCGCGCCGTAGTTGCCCGGCTGCATCGTAACCACGGCGAGGATCGCCAACGCCGGGATCAGCAGCAGATAAGCCTTGCGGATCGATCCTCTGAGGAATGGGATCGGCAGAGCGCCGAGAATGAAGAGCAGGGCCGGATGGATGAAGTCAGTCATAGTAATCCTCGCGCCGCATCAGCCCAGCCCGATGGCCGAGAAACTTGGAAACGAAGATGAGCAGCACGCAGGAGCCGAAGCCGTAGACGGCCGACCAGCCCGGCAGGCGGTCCCACAGGTATTCGGCGTGTTCGCGGGGAACGAGAAAGTCGGCGATCACGATAACAACGAGCGCCAGATAAAACAGCCGGCGCCGCTGATGCGCATATATTTCGGCACCAAAGAAATCGACCACGCGCTTGATCATCTGACCACTCCGTCCGCCAAGGTGAGGAAATAGCCGGGGAAGATGCCCATCAGCACCGACAGGATGGCGGTCGCGACCAGCGGGATGGTGACCATCGGAATTTCCCGAACCGTCGCGGGGCCCTCCTGTGCCTCAGTCCCGAAAAAGGCGAGATAGCTGATTGGCAGGAAATAGGCGGCGTTCAGGACCGAACTTATGAGGAGCACGATCAGGAAGGGGATTTCCCCCGCCTCCACCGAACCCCGTGCCAGATACCACTTGCTGACGAAGCCCGCGGTCAGCGGCATCCCGATCATGCTGAGCGAACCGATGAGGAACGCCCCCATCGTCCAGGGCAGCCTGCGGCCGATCCCAGCCATATCGCTGATGTTGCGCTTGCCAGACGCGCAATAGATTGAACCCGCGCAGAAAAACAGTGTGATCTTGGAGAACGCATGCGCCGCGATGTGAACGATCCCGCCGACCATCGCGACCGGCGACAACAGAACCGCGCCCAGCACGATGTAGGAGAGTTGGCTGACGGTCGAATAGGCGAGCCTCGCCTTCAGGTCGTCCCGCGTGAGGGCGTAGATCGATGCCGTGAGGATCGTGAATGAAACCAGATAGGCCGTGGCGATGCCGAGGCCCAGCTTCCCCACCAGCTCGACGCCGAAGACATGGAAGACCACGCGCAGCACGCAGAACACGCCCATCTTGACCACGGCCACCGCATGCAGGAGCGCGCTGACCGGTGTCGGAGCCACCATCGCGGCAGGCAGCCAGGCGTGCATCGGCATCACCGCGGCCTTGGCGAAGCCAAAGAGATAGCAGAAATAAACGACCGTCAGCAGCAGCGCCGAGGCATCAGCTCCCGCCAGCAGCCCGCCCCTCACAAAGTCGAGCGACCCCGCAATGTGGTAGGTCAGCGCCAGCGCGGCGAGCAGCACGCTTTTCGACGCGCCCATCAGATAGACGAGGTACTTGCGGCTGCCCGTCCATCCTTGCTCGTCCTCGTGGTGGTAGACGAGGGGATAGGTAACGAGACTGAGCACCTCGTAGAAGATCACCAGCGTAAACAGATTGGCGGCGAAGGCACCCCCGGCGGCGGCGGCCAGACTGCTGGCGAAGCAGGCGAAGAACCGGGTCTGCGCGTGCTCGTTCAAGTGCCGCATGTAGCCGATGGAATAGATCGCGGCCACGATCCACAGCAGCGACGAGACGGTGGCAAACACCATGCCGAGCGCATCGACCCGGAAAGCGAAGTCAATCCCCGGCAGGATCTCGAACAGGCGCAAATCGATCGTCCCGCCAGCCAGCACGGTGGGTGCCATCGAGGCGACAATCGCGAACATGACGATTGCGGCCAAGGGCGAGACGATATCGCGGAGTTTCTCGCGGTTGTTCAGAAGGAGAATCGCAAGGGCCGCCATGCCTGCGACGGCAACGGCAAGCAGCGGCCGGATCGATATCACCGGGTCCAAACCGCTATCCTTTCATCATGGTCACGTCGTCGACCTTGAGGGTGGACTTGTTCCTCACGAGGGCGACCAGGATACCGAGGGCGACGGCAACCTCCGCCGCGGTGATTGCGATGACGAAGATCGCGAAGATCTGCCCGCGGAAATCGTCGTAGTAATGCCCGAAAGCGATGAAGTTGATGTTGACGGAGTTGAGCAAAAGCTCCAGCGACATGAGCACCACCAGAATGTTGCGCCTGATCAGTACGCCCGCTGCTCCGATCACGAACAGGACCACTCCAAGCACAATATACCACGAGAGCGGAACCATCACTCGTGCTCCTTCCGCGCCAGCACGATGGCGCCGACCAGGGCCGCCAAAAGGATCACGGAGGCGATTTCAAACGGCAGGAGATAGTCTGCGAAAAGTGTCGTGCTGAGCTGCCTGATCTGATCGCCGCCGCGCATGGCGACAGGTTCGATGACCGAAAAGCGGTCGCTCCAGAGCACCAGCACCAGCATCTCGAGCCCAAGCACGACGACCAGCACCAGAGCCAACAGGTTGCCGCCCGGCAAGAACCGCTGCAACACCGCTTCGCGCACATCGATCATCATGATCACGAACAGGAACAGGACCATGATCGCGCCGACATAGACAAAGATCTGGATAACCGCGAGGAACGGCGCCTCGAGCAAGACGAAGATGGCCGAGATATTGAGGAAACACGCCATCAACGCCAATGCGCTGTGAACCGGATTCCGCGCCAGGACCACCGTCAGAGCGGTGACCACGGACACCGTAGCGAACAGAAGAAAGAACCCCTGATCCATCGACGCCGCCCCTCCGGCGCGAACTGTCACTCGGCGCGAGACGGCCGGCTATGAGATCGTGCCGCAACTTCAGATGCGTTCATAAATTGTGCCCTAGTATGAGCTTTTTCACAAGGTTATTGTCATCGGCGGAGCGATACCAGGCCAGCCTTCGCGGCCATTGACGGCGGCTTGGGCGAAGCGGGCCGGCAGGGGCAGGCTGGCATCAGAACCTGCAATCGCCAGCCGGCCATCGCGCACTGTCGCCTTCAGCAGGTTCATCGGCGGAGCGCCGCGCCGCCGGCGCCCTTCTCGCTACAGCGATTCTTGCTGGTCCCGCTGCCGCCGATAAGACCAAGATTGACTTCTGGTTCGGCAATTCCGGTGACATCGCAAAGGATCCCGACCCGGAACTCGATGCGATGCTCCGGAGGCACGCCGATATTGCGCTCGACCATCGCCGTCGGCACCTCGATCGCGCAGCGCACGGCGTCGACGGCGCTGCGAAACTCGATGAGGCTTCGATCGCCGGTGGGCTTGACGATACGGCCATTGTGCACGGCGATTGTCGGATCGACCAGGTCGCTGCGCAGGGTTCTCAGCCGCGCCAGGATGCGATCCTCGTCCGCACCGGCGAGACGGCTTTAGCCGACTACATCCGCGACCAGGATCGCCGCCAGTTTTCGCGTCACGCTCGTAGCCTCAGTTCCTCATCGGACCAAAATAGCACAGTGTGACCGGCAGCGGCGCTAATCTTCGTCTTTTAGAGAAAAGGCGAACACGTAATCGCCGTTGTCCTTGGAATATGGCGCTCCGCCAACCGAGATCACCACATATTGCTTGCCGGTTTTCGGCGAGACGTAGGTCATGGGCGTGGCGCTCGAGCCGACCGGTAGGGGATATTTCCAGAGCTCATCGCCGTTCTCGGCGTCGTAGGCGCGGATGTAATAATCCTGGAAGCCGGCAAAGAAGACGACGCCGCCGGCGGTCGCCGACGTGCCGGCATAACTCGGCAGGCCCATTGGCATCGGCAGATTGGTTTTGATCTTAAACGGCCCGAGCTGTTCGGCGGTCCCGGCCGGGACCTGCCATGCGATCTTGCGTGTGTTCAGATCCACGGCTGTGACGGTGCCGAAGGGCGGCTGCGTGCAGGGAACGCGGAGTCTCGAGGTCCACATTTCGGTGGCCATGCCGTAAGGCGTGCCGCGCTGCGGGGCGGAGGGGCCGTGAGCGGTCGTGGTTAGGGCAAAATCGACATACTCCCCGCGGGGAATGAGTGCGAAGAGGCTGGGCACGCGGATATCGTTCAGGAAGACCCGGTTGTTGGGCAGGTCGACCGACACGCTCCCCCAATTGAGGCCGCCAAGATTTCCCGGCTGCTGGATCGCATATTGCGGGCCGATCGGGGTGAAATCGCCGTCGTAGCGCATTTTTCGAAAGGCGATGCGGCATGCTAACTGATCGAACATCGTCAGTCCCCAAGCCGTCTGCTCCGTCACCCGTTCCGCACCGATCGTCGGCATGCCGACGGAATAGGGCTGCGTCGGAGACAGCTTCTCTTCCGGTGCGCCGCCTTCCTGCGGCACTGGTCTCTCCTGAACCTCGGCAAGGGGTACACCGCTCTGACGGTTGAGCAGGAAAAGCTGCCCGCGTTTGGTGGTCTGTAGGAGAGCCGGCACGGTGGCGCCATTGCCATCGGGCAGGTCGAGCAGAACCGGCTGGGCCGGCAGGTCATAGTCCCAGATATCGTGATGCACGGTCTGGAACTTCCATCTCTCCCGTCCCGTCGTGACATCGAGCGCCACCAAAGTGGCATTGTATTGATCGGCGAAAGCCGGGCGATTGACGCCGTAATAATCCGGGGTGGTATTGCCGAGCGGTGCATAGATGAGGCCGAGCTTGTCGTCGAATGCCGCAGTCGTCCACATGTTCGGCGTGGCCCGCGTATAGGTCTGGCCCTCCGGCGGGAGTTTGGTGATCTCGGGATTGCCGAGATCCCATGCCCATTCGAGTTCGCCGGTGACGACATTGAAGGCGCGGATGACGCCCGAGGGTTCTCCAACCTCCTGATTGTCGATGACCCAGCCTCCGACGACGATCAGATTACGGGCAATCAGCGGGGCCGATGTCTGGAAATAGTAACCTGACTTGACTTCACCCATGCCCTGGGAAAGCCGCACGGTGCCATTGTCTCCGAAGCCCTTGCAGAACGCGCCGGTCTTGCTGTCGATCTCCAGGAGGCGGGCATCGATCGTCGTCTGCACCAGACGCTCATTGCAAAGACCGTCGGCTGATTGGGCCTCCGATGGCATCTTGTAGTAACCGAGGCCGCGGCAGCGCTGCCAGTACGGCGCCGCCGCCTTCGGATCGAAGGTCCAGCGCGGTTTGCCCGTATCTGCGTCAAGCGCTGCGATCACGTCCGTCGGCGTGCAGGTGTAGATCGTGTCGCCGATCTGCAGCGGCGTGTTCTGGTCGGCGCCATCGCTTTTCCCGGTGCGATATGTCCAGGCAAGATCGAGCTTGGCAACATTGCCGCGGTTGATCTGATCGAATGGGGAGTAGCGATCCCCGGCCGTGCTGCGGCCATAGGATGTCCAGTCGGAGGGGGAGTTGTTGCCCTTGGCAGTCTTATAGGCGGGGATATCGGCGGAAGGGCGGATCAGCCCATGCGGCGTGAAAGCAAGGCTGAACCCCGCCGCGAGCAGGATCGCCGCAAGCAAAGTGCCGCCGTAAAAGAGCTTCCGGTTGGCGGTTGGCGACAGCGACGGCGCAAAGAGAAGTGCAAAGCCCGCCAGTGCGATGGGGGACATCAAACGCGCAAAGAGCGCCCAAAAATTGAAACCCGACTCCCATAGTGCCCAGGGAAGGGTGAGAGCTGCGACAAGCAGGACAATGAGGGCGCCAGACATCTGCCGGCGCCACAGCAGAAGCGCGGCAGCCAGATAGGCAACCCCGCCGATCGCGTAATAGGGCGAGCCACCGAGGCTGAGCAGCAGGGCGCCGCCTCCTATCAGGCCCAATCCGATAAAGGCGAGAACAATCAAAAACAGCCTGGCCAGAAATTTCATGGTTTCCTCATTTGAATTCGCTGCCCGATCGCCTGGTCCAACTCCAACCGTCGCATGACGCCGCGGAAAGTGCAGGGCGATTGGGTTGTGGTCAGTTGCCTCGTCTTCGGGAGAGGGGCGCTCTCTCCTTCAATTTTTCCTAATGTAGCTCTGGTCACTGACACGCGGTCCCGACCCGGCAATCATGCCGCCGCTGCGCTGCGGCGACAGCTTGCCAATCCAAATCGAGTCAATACTTCTGAAAGGGCCACAGATGTTTCTCGGCGAAAAGCTTGATCTAGCGAAAGGGCGACCGACAGGATTCGATTATATGCGATTACTGTTAGCTTTTTCAGTACTTTGGATACATACGGCCCGCGTCACATACGGCGATGACCTGTTTCTCTGGGAGTCGCCTTTCCGTCCTGTCATCAAATCAGTGCTGCCGATGTTCTTCGTCTTGAGCGGATTCCTAGTGGCTGGCAGTCTTGAACGGTCGAAGACATTGATCTCCTTTCTCGGCAACCGATTTATCCGGATCTACCCTGCCCTTGCGGTGGAGGTATTGCTGGCAGCCTTTATACTCGGAGCGATCTATACAGAGTATGACCTAAGTGACTATTTCACCGATCCTCAGTTCTTTACTTATCTGCTGAATGTCACAGGCCACATCCACTTCAATCTCCCCGGTGTATTCCTGGATAATCCCGACGCCGCAATGGTCAATGGGCAGCTCTGGACGGTGCCCTTCGAGCTTGAGTGCTATGCCGCGATCGCCGCCCTGTTTCTGCTCGGCGTGGTCAGGCGGCGGGTGATCGCCCTTATCGCAACGCCGGCTTTGATCATCAGCTTCGGTATCGCAAGGTATTGGAAACATGAGAGCGATTGGGCAACCATGCCCACGACCGCGTCGGGCAATCTGCTCATCTGCGCGTTTCTCATGGGGGTGACCTTCTATCTCTACAAGGACAAGGTTCTCTGGGATGTGAGAATTTTCCTTGCTTCGGCCACAATCATATTATGGGCCTATTGGTTCACTTCCTTTGGAGATTTCATTGCCATTCCGGCAATCGGATATGTCACGGTCTTCCTCGGCCTGACCTCGCCCCGCAAGCTTGGCATTCTCAGTGGGGCCGACTATTCCTATGGCGTTTTTCTCTACGGCTATCCCATTCAACAGGCGTTCGTAGCGCTCGGATCTTGGGCGCATAACTGGTGGTTGAACGGCATTGTCTGTAGCATCCTTGCGACCTGCTTTGCCGCCTTCTCGTGGAGATTCATCGAAAAGCCGGCGTTGAAATTGAGGAAACAAGTTACTTGGCTTGAAAATTTCAGCCTCCAGCGCGGCGCAAAACGGCAATTGGCCGCCGCAGTCTCGAAATAGCCTTATCGATGCAGGACATCAGCAGGGCTCGCCATTCACCGGCGAGCCCTGTTTCGTTGAACCGTGGTCGATTGTCGGGGGGGCTCATCACTCTGTCGTGGTAAGGAGGAGGCTTACTGCACATGATGACGTGCATTAATCTTGCTGCATGCCGTAAACATCTCTTGGTTTCGGACGATAGAGCGGCCCTGTCGGATGAATAGCCGAATATTCTGCGCTTGGTTCGGTCGGCTTACTGAGCGTGTTTTAGGAATATTTTTAACAATAATAGATAAAATACTTTAATCGAACTTCGCTTCGACTTTGAGCTTTTGCCATGTCATTGAGGCAGCCGGCGGTTTAAAGGAGATGTGAAGAGAGGAGCGGGTTAATGCTGAAGAGCGCGCTTGTCGTGGTTGCCATCTCCATCGCTGCTGGAGCGACCATTCGCGCCTGGGCCTTTGCAACCTTTGCATTTCTGCTGGTCGTTGCCTTGGGTGCTGTGATCCTGCTGAAAGGTTCCTCCTTCTCGGATGCGATCGCCTACTGCCTCCAAGCGCTTGTCTTGATGGAAGTGAGCTATCTGGCGGGTCTATTCGCCTACTCGTTGTGGGAGCATATGCGAAAGCGCCGGAAAAGGAACTCTGTTGCCGAGCGCGATCCTATGACCGGCAAGCGCCCCCACGGATAATGCTACGAGTATGAGGGAAAACCGAACGACCCTACAGGTCCGTCTTGGGCAGTAAAGCGTGCCTGGAAAGCAGGGCCGCCATAGTCTTTGCCATTATCATGAAATCCAACGTGAGTGTCCAATTGCGCAGATACTCGACGTCGAGGAAAACTCTATTCTGATAACTGGCGTGTTCGCTGATCTGCCAATGACCGGTCAGGCCAGGACGGACTGCGACGTAGGCATAGGCGTGTTCGCCGTAATGGGGCAGTTCCTCTTTGGCAATGGCGCGAGGCCCGACGAGGCTCATCTGCCCAAGCAGCACGTTGATCAGTTGCGGAAGCTTGTAGAGGCTCGATCGCGTCAGGATGTCACCGACGATAGCCGCATGCAGGCTGGGCGTTGCGTCTGATCGTGTCGTCCGAAACTTGAGGCAACCGAACTCTTTTCCCCTATAGCCGATAAGCCGATGGGATTTGAAAACGGCACCCCGATCGCTGAGCATTATAATGACTGCTCCCGACAGAAGGAGCGGCGACAGAAGAAATAAAAGAGATGCCGCAATGACAAAGTCTAACGCGCGCTTCAAAATTCTGCTGATTGCATGGGATTTTGACGAATTGAAGGGACGCCCTTCCTTCCGCACCCCGGTGCTACGCCGCCAAAGGTCAGCTGGGTTGATGCCCTGATTTTTTCCCGCCATCCGCGTCTCCGTTGGGCGAATCCCAGAAATACCATCCGAAGCTTGATTCAATACAAGTTTGACGTCTGTGACCGAGGTCATAATGGTGAATAAATTCTTTATTTCCCAAAGTTCTTCTTTTAAAGCTTTACGATACTGTTTGCTTTTGGGTATATAAACGAAATATTATTAATTAATTAAAGTGGACGATATTATTCTATAGACCCAATCTTTCGTTAAGTGATTGTCATAAATCGTATAAAAATCCGGTCGTGGCTTAAAATAATCGATGAGTTAGAATTAAATTTGCATTATATTGTATATTTATGTGAGCATTAGTCACTAGTTGTATATAAATCAAGATGAAGACTTTATATTATTATAATTTGACTATAAGAGATAACGAGACTGGTGCATGCGCGGCGCGAATAGGCGAAGCGGTTACTTCAGGGCCTGCAGATATCATATACGGCGGCCGTGGTGATCTGGATCACGAGTTCCCGTTTTGCCGTTCGAGTGTTCGATAGTTTCGACGGGGTGAGGTGATTGGCTGCGCCGGGGACGCCATCGACATGTTCGCCTGCGTCCAGCGCGGAATGGTGAGCGCAAGCACGCCGCTTGCCGATGGACAGGAGTTCATCGTGGAGATGATCCCAAAAGGCGGCTTGATCGGCGAATTGAAGGTGTTGCTCAAGCAATCCCTCAGCCTGGAATATCGCGCCTCATCGGACTGCGAACTGCATTACTTCGATGGTCGTTTGCTGCGGGATTTGTGTGCGAACGATCCGCAATTTCAGGTGAAGCTCCTGTCGAAGGCGCTGGCGCGTGTTTCCGAACTCGAACTGCGGATCATTTGCAACGCTGGATCGAACCTGAGGCAGAGATTGGCCCGGACGCTGCTGCGCCTTTCTGCCGTGTACAAAGTGGATGCACAACATAGCGGCGATGAGCTGATCATCTCCCAACATGACCTGGCGGCGACGCTGCCGGCGTCGCGCGAAAAGGTCAATCAATGCCTGCGGCGTTTGCGCGAAAGCAAAGTGGTCGACGGCATGCAGGGCAAAGTCCGTATTCTCAATCGGAAGGCGCTGGAAGCCTACGCCGATGGTGTGGCGTCCATTGCTTGAGGGCGCCTCGACGAATGCGGCAGCGAAAGCCTCGACAAAACCCGCCTCGGCGGGGCTTGTGTTTGACGGCGGTTGAAGCGGCTTCCCGATAATAGTGGTTAGACGTCGCTTTCGGAGGCATTCTTCCAGTATTTCCATCCTTCACCCTGAATAAGCCCGTGATCGGAGAGATCCTTCCAGCTGCGGTAGGTGCCCGTATCGTCGTAGACGAAATCATCCTTGTCCTTGCTCGAGGAATATACCGCATATTCCTCCGTGTGCTGGGAGCGGTGCGCGGCATCGGCAACCTTGTGAACGAAGGTCGACAGGAATTTGAAATGCAGAAGGGCGCCGGATACGCCGAGCGCTCCGCGCATGTCGCCCAAATTCAGGGAGAGCGGCCAGACCTGGTGCGATGATTTGAGAAAAAGACGTTCACCTTCGATATAGACGAGAGGGATCTTGTTGAGCGCGGGACCATCCCAGAGCCGGTCATGGAAATAGACCCGGCCGCGGACGCCGCCCTTGATCCATATCGTCCAGTTGCGTTCGTCGAAATGCGCGACATAGCCGGACCGGTCGAAGAGATTGCAGACCTCGAGCGGATTGCGGCCGGGTTCGCATATGTTTTCGAGAACGGGATGCCGGCTGTACATGTCGATCATCACCGAGCGCAGCGAATGACCGCCGGTGGAATCGATATAGGCGGTCAGTTGATCGATCGGTCGTGTGTCGCAATGCGGATAAACCAGGAACTCATCGGCGTCGACATAGAGGACCCATTTCTGCTGGCAGTGCCGGTTGATGACTTCGTTGATCCAGTCGTTTCCAAATCTCGCCGCCTTGTAGGATCCGTGAGCAGAAAGAAGGGAGACATCGTCGAAGCCGGACAGCAATTCGGCTGTGCCGTCTGTCGAGCCGTTGTCGATGCAGATGAAGTGCTCGAAGCCGAGATCGCGATAATACTGGAGGAAAAATGCCAGCCGGTGCCCTTCGTCGCGCATGACGCAAATGACGACGTGACGCGCCTGCTTGAGCCCGTTGCGCAGCAGGTCGTAGCGAACCTGCCGAGCCTTGAGCGAGCGGCGCAGGCGGGCTTTTGCGTAATGCGAGATACTGGTGGCGGAAGCCCTATAACTCATATTCTGTCCTGACCATTATCCATCCTGCAATGAATAGATGAATAGTTGCGCGTCCGCCTGCAACCCAAGGGTCGACCGCGATGCCGAGATCAGTCCCGCGGCTATTCACCCCCAGGCGGACCTCAATGCATCACACGGCGTAATCGCCAACCAGCAGGCTCTGGACCCGCGGATTGGGTCCGTTCGCCTCGATTGCGTGTTTGATGCGCGCCCGCATCGACCGGTACTTATACAGGGCCTTACGATCGAAGCTTATCCCGCGATACAGCGAGTTATAAATCGGATGTGCTTTGCGCAAGTCGACATAGACTTGGCTTTCCCGATCGGTCCAGGGAAAGAAGGTGCCATGCCAAGGCTTCGGATGCGCCATATAATGGACGATCGACAGGGCGGACATGTTGACCAGATGAAGGAACTGTTTAGGAAAGTTCCAGCGGTTCGATACGAGGATGAGCGATGACCCGCAGACATAATTCAATGCGCCCTGATCATGTTTGCCCTCGCAGGCCTCGGGATTTCTAGCAAAAAGCTCAAGCGCCTCCTGCCCGATCCAGCCTTTGCGGTGGAATTTCAAGACCCCCGCGTTGAAATAGTGGCTGTTCTTTCCGGTGTCGAGGAAGTCATGGATCGCCGTGTAATCGCGCGCCGCAAAAAACCTGCCCTCGGGCACAACCGCATTTTCGAGCCCGCCGAGATCGCTGACTATCTGCGTGTCGCCATCGAGGTAGATGATCTGGGTATAGTTGGCAGGCAGGATCTCGCACAGGACCAGCTTGGCCATGGTGCTGACGCTGATACGTCCCTGGAAGTGCGATCCATCGAGCTTGCCGAGCGAGTCCTGCAGCGCTTCGGTCGCATCGATCAAGTCGACCCCGCTCGTAGCCAGTAGGGCTTTGAGTTCGTCGAAATTATCGAGATGTTCCGACATGAGGACACAGACATCGGTCGCGGGGCTCGCGAATTTGCGAGCCTGCAGCGCTGAGAGAATTGTCGGAAATGAATATTCGACATCCGTGACGTAGACGACGCACTGATTGTTCATGTCTTCACCTTTCCGATCGTTTTTAACAGCACAGAATCGCTGTCGCCCTCCAAGTCGAGGGAACAGTTGTTGATTGAGCGGAAGGGGCTGTCGTATGAAAGCCCGGTCCGGTATATATTGCCGCGACACAGCCTCGGTCGTTGGCTGGTCGGCGTCCGGCTGCTGGCGGTTTTCGTGTGTTTCATTGTTGAGATATTCACCATGAAGAATGCCCTGCCTGCGACGACGCTGCGTTTGGATATCTTCTCCCCCGGCACGACAATGGGGGCCGGGGCGCATGTCGGGCCGCAGCGAGAAAAGGTATTTGAATGCTGATTACCGCGCTCATCGCCGCCGTGACTTCGATAGCTGCCGGTGCTTGCATCCGCGCTTGGGCTTTCGCAATCTTCGCATTGCTTGTGGCAATCGGCTTCGGCGGCGTGGCCTTCGTGGATGAGTCCTCCAGTGTAGCGGCGATCGGATCCGGTATCGCGATCCTCGTGCTGATGGAGATTGGCTATCTGTCGGGCGTCTTCCTGTCGGGTGTCCTGCGGCGCAATGCCAGACTGCGGCAGAGCAATTCCCCCGACAGTGTCTCTGCCGCCAGCGAGCGTCAGCAGAGCTGATATTGGGACGGAAGCAGCGGCATATCCCTCCCTGGATCGTGGTTTGGGATCGCTTGCGAACGGCAGCCTGATTTCACCGGGAATCCCTGGAGGGTGCGGCGTCGCCGAGCGGCCCCGAACCTGTGTTCGCCCGTGTCCGGCTGCGCCAGGCCGCCATTCGGCGCAATCGCGAAAGTCCCGAGCGGGCGTCATGGCGTTGAAAACATCGGCGCTCTCAAAGGAGATGCCGAAGCCTCTATAGGACGCCGGTTCGCAGGCGATGAGGGCGCCCGATGCCGCGGCACATAAGCTTCGGCCAGGCAGCCCGCGGCCAGCCCCGCCGAAGTGCTGAACAGTAAGCCGAGATCCGTGCCGCTTCCTGATATCGCTGCGGAGCCGATCTGTGCGATGGATGCCATTACGGCGGCGGTTCCGATCGCGTGGGTTTGCCGGTCGCCGGATTTGTGCCGGCCGGCTGCCCTCATCAGACTGTACACGAAGACGGCGAACAGCGCGGTGCCGGTCAATCCGACATTGGACAGCAACGCCGCGATGAAGCTGGAAGCTCGAACCGTGCCCAGTCCGGCGCCGAAAGTGGCGGTATCGACAAATGCGATCAATGCCAGGGTGTTCCAGGCGGTGCGCTCTTCGCCGGACTGCGATTGCAGTTTGTCCGATACGGTGGTGGTCAGGAGACCGGCGATGGAATTCCACGCATCGGGGACAAGGCTGAGCGCGGTGATGGCGCAGGGGATGAAAAACAGCGTGATCGCAAGGAAAGTCACGTGCGGGGTCGTGGCGGAACCGCCGATCAGTCGTTTCAGGCAGAACAACACGAACATGCAGACAAGAAAGACGCCCGCGACATAGGCGGTTGTCGAGGTGCAAAGCACGATGGTCGGGCCGATCAGAAGAGTTGCCAACCCAGCCATGCGGCTTTGGACGCGCTCCAGCCATAACATGAGTGTGAAGGCGAAATAGGCCAATGCAACGGCGCCATAAGCACTTGCTTCGGGAAAGGGGCCGACGATGCGCTTGAAACCGTGGATAGTCTCGGCCGTGTGCATCGTATAATTCGCATTCCTGATGATATCGAGCAGCTGGGCCTGGCCGATCTGGAACGTTGCGAGGTCGATCAGCGCGAAGGCAAAACACGCTATCGATGCGACGATCAGCTGCCGCGCGATGAACCGGCCATATCCCAACCGGGCAAGTCCGGCGACGACGGCGAAGCAGGCGAGGTCGCCGAGAAGATAGACGGACTGGCTGATATTGGATGAACCCGGAGCCAGTGGAGCCGCTACCGTCGACATCATCCCCGAGGGGTCTCTGGCGGAGGAGTAAACGAGGGTCGCGCCGGCAAAAATACGGGGCAGGAAGAAGGACGACACCACGGAGAACAGGATGTAGCAGGCAAACCAGAAGCCGGGGCCGGGATAGGCGATGCTGGCGAGCGTCGCTTGCATCTGAACCGGGCGCAGCAAGACCGTCATGACCAGAAAGAGCACCAGAAGATGGCTCGGCTGGATGCTGCTGCCGCCGAGCGCCGGCAACTGCAGAGCCGCTGCGGCACCGAGCAGCGTCGAAAGGCAAAGGGCGGTGACGGCAAAACGCGCGCCGTTCAGCATGCTGAGCGCGCCAAGCAGCAGAACCACGAAACCGATCGGATCTATCGACATGCTTCAGATCCCAAGCAGAAGAATGAGCGGCCGAGGCCTGGCATTTGCCGAAAAGTCGCATCCAGCTTTCGGCAGGATGTGCGAGGCGAAAGCCCGCCGGCTGTCGTCGATGATCACAATCGCCTCCTAATTCGATCCGGTCTGGGATATCCAGCCGGGAGCGGAGCGATTGTCTCGGGCCACATCGGATGACGGGACCGTCAAGCTCTGTTTCTGCGGTGCTGTCTGCGGCGATGAGGATGGCGCTTGAGGGGCCGTGTCCAGACCGACCTCGACGAGGTCATGCGGTAGCAATGCGGTTTGCTCGTCCGCCACGATGTCGTGGGAGGTTCCGTCATCATTGCGACGCACGATCCTGTAGTTCTTTTTTGCCCGGCCGAGCCCCGGCGCGTCCGTGTTGATCTGGGCGAGCTGAGCGTCGTAGCCGGCCTGTTCGCCGAGGAGCTGGGCTACCTGGATATCGATCGCCGCCCTGCCGATCGCGAGATTGACCTGGTTCAGCAGGTCTTGGTTTTCGCTGTTCTGCCTGTTGACGATGTTGATCTTGGAACGGTCGGCTTCGCTGAGGCCTTGGCGAGCCGTGGTCAGGGCGACTTCGAGATCGATCAAGGTGCCTTGCGCATCCGCCACCCAGCGGTCGACAGAGACCTGGCGGGAATTGCTGACGAGGCCTTTGCTCACCAGGCTGTTGACATTGTCCAGTTCCTTCTGGGCAAGGTCGATCTGCCGTTTTTGCGAACTGATCTTGGCCGTGAGCGATTCGACCTGTTGGCCATAGAGGCGGGTCAGGTCATTCGCCGCTTCGATCCGGCTGTCGATATCGACGCGCCGCAACCGCATTAGGTTCAATTCCTGTGCCTTCAACTTGTCGACGTCGGGCGTTCCCACCAGTTCGTCGGGGATCTCGAAACTCTGTTGGCCGGCGATCTCGGCGCGCAGCCGCGCCTGTCGCATCAGGAGATCGCGCCGGTTGATAACGGCCGTCCGGTAGGCGCCGGCAGCCTGGATCCGGTCGCGCTCGAAATAGGTGTTGTCCTCGCGTTCTCTGAGGAAGCCGCCGGCGATGCTGACGGCCTTCATCACCGTCATGTTGGGTTCAAACGGATAGCGGCCGGGGGTTTGCACGGTTCCGGTCACGAAAATCGGTGCGTGCTCGGCAATCTCCAGGGCGATATACGGCTTGCCCGGAAGTGCGGATTTTTCGGCCAGCGCGCTGGCAATGGCATCGGCAAGCTGCTCGGTCGTCTTTCCATTCGCCTGCAGGTGGCCAGCGATCGGGATCGACAGGTTGCCGGCATCGTCGATGGTATAGACGCCATCGAGGGCCTCCCAGCTGGCATAGCGGGAATCCGACGACCGCCATTCGACGACGCGCAGCCTGACCTTGTCTTCCGGCACGAGAGTGAATGTTTGCGCATGGGCGACGCTCCAGCCGGTCAGGCAGGCGAATGGCAGCAAGGCGAGTGTCGCGGAAACGAGTCGATGGAACAGGGATGCTGGCTGCATTGGTCTATCTCCGCTCCGTTGCGATCGACGGTGAGGGCATTTCGTGCGGCGAGGAAGTGCCGAATTCGAGAATGCGGGACGGAGAGGCACGACCGACGACAAGATCGGTCAGCGCCAGCAAATTGCCGTTCAAACGTCCCCACCGATCGATCAGCCGGTCCTTCAACAGGACGCCCAACATATTAGCCAGGATATTGCGGCCGATCTGCGCGATTGCACGGCCTTTCGACATCGTGCCCTTGCGGATCAGGTAGACAGGATTGGCGACCTGCGAATAGCCGAGCCTTCGGCCGGGCTGGCGTCCGGATCTGACGCCGAGATGCACGCCGCGGGCGCCTTCGACATAGACGGACCGGCCGTGGCGGGCGACGGACCTGCTGAAATCGACATCTTCGAGCCAGCCGTAAAGCGGCAACTGCTCGTCGAAGGTCAGGGCGTGCTCGACGACGGGCGCAAGGCGAACCGCCATGTTGCATCCATAGGCGTTATAGACATCCGCCACGTGCTCGGCGCCTTGGCTTGCCGTATAGAGAACCTCCAAGGCCTTCGCCATGCTGAGGCCCCCGTCGAGCACGCCGTCGGCAAGCACCTCGCCGGTGGCGATTGCCACGTCCGGCTTTGTTGCAAAGACGGCCGCCATGCGCGATAGGAAAGTCGCGGCGGGAATGAAGTCGTCATCGAGGAAGATCAGAACGTCCGTATCAGCCGCGGCGGCCTGGATGATCCTATTGCGCTGGGCGGTCAGGCCGCGGCTGCCGACGATGACGTCCACGTCGCGGCGGTCGGCAAGCCCGGCCGCATCCTCGATGACGGGCACGCAGACGATGAGCCGTTCCGCCTGGTCCGGCAGGCCGGTGAGATAATCGATGGTCTCCCGCAATATCGAAGGGCGACCCGCCGAGGCGATCCCCAAGGCAATTCGCAATGGACGGCCCTGTCCTGCTGTTCCTGTCGAAGGGGAGATCATGACTCTATTCTCTTCGGTGCATGGTTGATGACCGCGCCGAGGATCTCGGCGCCGACATTGCGCATGGTCTCGATAACGCGCACGGTATCGTCGATCGAAGTACGCCCATGCGAGGTGACGACGAGGACGCCATCCAGCTCCGGCGCGATCGCATTGGCGTCGGGGGAAGTCGAGAAGGCGGAAATATCGACGAATATGGCGTCGAATTCCTTTTTCAGGTCGGCGAAGCTCAACTGCGTGCGGCGGGAACTTAGACGAACGGCCGGCGTCACGGCTTCTACCTTCCCGAGTGGAAGGAATTTCAGGGTCGGGGTGAGGGGCAACGCCGCCGTCTGGATCAGTTCGCCATTGTCGAGAACATCGACGAGACCTTTGGAACTATGAGGCGCGATCAATTTGCTGAGTGAGGAATTCTGCGCTGCCGCATCGATGAGCAGCGTCTGCGCCCCTGACTTCGACGACAGCACCGCCAGTTGGCATGCAATGGTCGATGTCCCGCTGCCCGTATCGACGGCGACGATTCCGATGACGACGCGGCGTTTGCGCCGAAGGCCGACGACGGTTGCGCTCAATTCCGCCATGCCGGGAATAACTGGATAGGCGGCCGTATTCATGCTGCCCGCGTCGGCGGCGAGGACGCCGGCTGAGTGCCCATTCCGGTTCTGCTTCGATCTTGCCAGCACGGTGACGATGGACACTCCGCCGGCATCCGCGATCTGCTGAGGACGGACGATCCGGCGGTCGCTGGCGTGCCTTACCATGGCGAGCGCCAGGCCGACGCCAAGGCCGACCGCCCCGGCAAAGGCAAAGATGAGCGTGCTGCGCGGCCTCGCCTTTGAAAGAGGTAGCGTGGCCCGTGAGACGATCGTGGCGTCGGATACGGGGTAGGTTATGCGCTGCTTGGCTTCGGTAAGCTGGGTCAGCGTGCTTTCATAAAGGGCGCGGCGGGCATCGGTCGCGCTCTGCAGCTCCGCAAGCTTGAACTGGTCGCGCGGGTTGCTGTTGAATGTGTTCAGGGCGCTGGAGGCATCGGCGAGCCCACGCTGTTGCTCCCTCACGAATTTCTCCAGCCAGTCGCTGTATTGGCGGGAGGAATCGGCCTTCATTGCGATATTCTTCTGGATATATTGCCTGGCGAGCGTATCAGCGATGGCGACGGCCTTCTGAGGGGTCGACGCTGCAGCTGATATCTCGATGATCGTGGAATTCCCGATCCGGCGTAAGGCCATCATGTTCTGTAGGGTGGCGATTGCCAGGTCGTGGAGCTGTTCCTGCTCCGTCCGCGGTCTGGATGGGGTATCACTCGCTCTCATGCCTGCCGCTTCCTGCCCCGTATCCATTTGAGCAGAAATTCTCAGAAGCCAGTCCTTCGACTTGTCCAGAAGCGAAGGTTTCCAATCGACAAAGTCGGGATCGCTATCAAGGTCGAGCGCTCTTACCGTTCCGTCGACGACATCGCTTGATCTGGCAATCTCCAGCTGCCCTTCGATGAATGCATCTTCCGCGAAGGCTCTTTGAGCTTCGGAGCTGTTCACCTGGGGGAAGATGACAAGTTGCGTGCTGGCAACATAAGTCGGCGCGGCGGTGAGAAGGTAGCTGCCGGCGATAACAAGGAAGGCAAAGGTCGTGGCCAGGATCCATAGCCAGCGCATTTTAAGAAAAAACAGCATGTCCCGCAGGGTCAGCGGCGAGTTCCCGCCAGCGGCTGCGGCGGCAGGCAGGGATATCGGGGAAACACCGCTGAAGATTGTGCTTGAGGTCATGTCGTCCTAATCCAAACTGGCGAGATTACGGAGTTACGAGATACTGGCAGCCTGGAGGGGACGAAGGGGGCGTGTCTTCCGACGGACATGTTCGGCAGCTTTCTCCTTCGATACTCAGTACGAGCCACGCTGCGAAAACAGAGCTGGGATCGTCTTGGCGATGATGATCAAGTCCCGGCCGAGCGACCAGTTATTGAGGTAGTGAACGTCGAGGGAAACCCGGTGTTCATAGCTGACATCGTTGCGCCCGCTGGTCTGCCAGTGACCGGTCAGTCCAGGACGGACGGCCATGTAGGCCCAGATGTGCTCGCCGTAGCGCGGCAATTCTTCGGCGGTGATCGGCCGCGGTCCGACCAGGCTCATTTCGCCACGCAGCACATTGAACAACTGGGGGAGCTCGTCGAGGCTCGACCGTCGCAGAATGTCGCCGACGGCGGTGATCCTCGGATCATCCTTCAGCTTGCGCGTCGCTTCCCATTCGCTGCGCGCAGCCGCGCTGTTTTGCAGCAATTCGGACAGCTGCGCGCTCGCATCGGTCTTCATCGTGCGAAACTTGAGGCATCCGAACGGCGCTCCGCCGAAGCCGATGCGCGTATGGGAATAGAAGACTGGGCCGCGGTCGGAGAATTTCACGATCATTGCGACGAGCAGCAGAAGCGGGGAAAGCAGGACCAGGGCGGTGATCGCCAACTGAAGGTCGAGTGCGCGCTTGACCGATCTGCCCGCTGTACGAGGCCGGGACGCATAGAGGTCGCCGTCTTTCGCAGACCGTTCGACACGCGACCATGCCTCGAAACTATGTGCATCCCATGCCATTGGGGGTCTCCAAAAACTTCCGATTAACAACCGTTCGAAATTTGCTGCGCCGCACTCTTGTTGTCTGTTACCAAAGTCATAATCCTTAATAAATACTTTATGCTAGGAAACCGCAGAAGAGAGACCCGATCGTGGCATCTGGCAAACTATTTTGATTCTAAATCAGGATATAGACTACCAAATCGTGGTTATGGCGCGTAGATACATCTATATTTGTGATATCGTCATTCGGATTAATGGTATTTTTTAATCATCAAGACTTGTCGATGAGCGTAAATTTCAATCAGATGCGCTTTATTTGATCTTCTCGAGGTTCTTAACGCGATATATTGATGTATTTTTGTTTTTTCGACTAATTGTAATCTCAATATGTACGTTGATTATTGGAGATGTAATTTGACTTGGATATTAAGGTAATATAAATGGTGCGGTGCAGCATTTTTGTCGTTATTCGAGTATTGGAGTTATGCGCATGGACGGGGTGACACACGCATCAGATCGCAGGGCCGGCATCGGTAAGCCGACGATATCGGCCAGCGGCGGCAGTCATCTCGGCAGCCGCATCGTGCTTGACGATGAATTTCTTTCCTGCCGGTCGAGCGTCCGGCGTTTCCGGCGCGGCGAGGTCATTGCCGGGGCCGGCGTCCTTATCGATATGTTCGCGCGCGTGCATTCCGGGGTGGTTAACGCAAGTACGATGCTGCCCGACGGCAGGGAATTCATTGTCGAGATCATTCCGAAATCAGGCCTGATCGGCGAGCTCGAGGTTCTGCGCAGGCAGACGGTAAGCCTCGAATACCGAGCCGGCTCCAACTGCGAGCTGCATTTCTTCGAAGGTCGCCTGTTGCGCAACAAATACGCCAGTGATGCCTCCTTCCGCGAAAAGGTTTTTTCCAGGGCGCTGGCGCGTATTTCGGAGCTTGAACTCCGGATCATTTCGAATGCGGCGTCGAGCCTGCAGTCGAGGCTAGCCAGCACACTGCTGAGGCTTTCGGCTGTTTATGGAAAAGACGTTGTAAACAGCGGGGACGAACTGATCATCTCCCAAAATGACCTGGCCGCGACGCTGCCGGCGTCGCGCGAGAAGGTCAATCAATCCCTTCGGCGCCTGCGGGAAGGCAAGATCATCGACGGGGGGCAGGGCAAGATCCGCATTCTCAACCGCAAGGCGCTTGAAGCCTGTGCCAACGGCGCGGTTTTGGTGAAGTAATGCGCCCGTCGCTTTCCGAGGGCCTTCGATCCACCGCAAGCATTGGCCGCCTTCCCGGCCCACGCACGGCAAAGATCGATCGCGTGGTCGTGATTGACGACTATTCGGTGGCCAAAGGCGGTGCGACAGCCCTGGCGGTACTGTCTGCCAAGCTTTTTCGCGGGCTCGACATCCCGGTGACCTATATCAGCGGGGATGATGCGGCCAATGCGGAGCTTGTCGCGCTCGGGATCTCGATGTTCGGGCTGAACAGCCGCGACCTGCTCAGCGCCGAGCGTGCGAAGGCATTCGTCACCGGCATTCACAACGGCGCTGCCGTCCGCATGGCGGCGAACTGGATTGCCGAAAAAGATACCGTCAACACCGTCTACCATGTGCATGGCTGGCACCAGATCCTGTCTCCCGCGATTTTCAAGGCACTGGCGCCGGTCGCCGGACGGTGCGTGGTTCACGCTCATGATTTCTTCACGGCCTGCCCCAATGGCGCCTTCTTCGACTATCAGTCGCAGGAAATCTGCCTACGACGCCCGCTTGGCGGAGGCTGCATTGCGACGGCTTGCGACAAGAGAAGTTATTCGCACAAATTGTGGCGGGTTGCCCGCGGCTCGAATATCCTTCGGCTGCTGAAGGGTCAGGCTGAATTCGGCCGGATCATCCTGCTGCATGAGAAGATGGCGAGTTTTCTGGTCGGCGCCGGCTATCGGCCAGAACGGCTGACGACGATCCGCAATCCCGTCGCTCCACTCTCCATCAACCGCATCGAAGCGGAAGCCAACGACGAGTTCGTGTTCATCGGACGGCTGGACGAGGAGAAAGGCGTTGAGGATGCCGTCGCCGCCACGCGCCGAGCCGGTGTCAGGCTCTGCGTGATCGGCGACGGGCCGCTGATGCCGCGGGTCGCAGCGTCGGGAGATCATGTCAGGGCAGTCGGCTGGCAGTCGCATGCGGAGATAGGGCCGATCATCCGCAAGGCGCGTGCGCTGTTGATGCCCTCGCGCTATCCCGAGCCGTTCGGTCTCGTCGCTATCGAAGCGGCAAGAAGCGGTCTGCCCGTCATCATGTCGCGGAGCGCCTTTCTCGCCGAAGAAATGGAAAGAGCCGGCATGGCACTTGCCTGCGACACCGCCGATGAAAGTGCCTTTGCCGATACTTTGACGCGGTTCAGTCAAATGCCCGCGCAAGAGGTCCGCGCCATGAGCGAGCTGGCCTTCCGGCTGTCGCCGGATCTCGCCACGACACACGAGGAATGGCGCGATGCGCTTCTTGCCGAATATTACAGCCTGATTTCGACGAATGCGGTTTCCGAGCCGGCAGACGGTGTGGCGATACAAGGAGTATTCAGTTGACCCTTAAAGCAGCGACCTCCCTTCCCGACGCGAGGCTGTTTTTGACCGATGCGCCTGTTATGGCGAAAAGACGCGTCACCGAGGCCGGAACCTCAAAAGAGAGCGGGCAACTTCGTGTCGCCATCGTACATTACTGGCTCGTTTCGATGCGCGGCGGCGAGAAGGTTCTGGAAGAGCTGTGCCGGATGTTCCCGCAGGCCGACATCTTCACCCTCGTCTGCAACCGGGATCGCATCAGCGATTTTCTGAAGACGCGCAACATTCGCACGTCCTTCCTGCAGAAGATCCCCGGCGCTCAGCGACACTACACCAAGATGCTGCCGCTGATGCCCTTTGCGCTTGAGCAGTTCGATCTGCAGGATTACGACCTTGTGCTGTCGAGCGAATCCGGCCCCGCCAAAGGCATCATCACACGCGCCGACGCCCTCCATGTCTGCTACTGCCATTCGCCGATGCGCTACATCTGGGATCAGTTCCATGTCTATCGCCATGGCCTGCCCTGGGTGGGACGTGCCCTGATGTCAATTACCGCGCCCGTGCTGCGCGCCTGGGACGTGACGACGTCCTCACGCGTCGATGTGTTCGTCGCCAACTCCGAATATGTCGCAAGCCGCATCCGACGGTTCTACGATCGGGACGCCGTCGTTATCCATCCGCCGGTTGCGACCGACGATTTTGCCGTGGGCAAGGGGAAAGGCGAATTCTACCTCTATGCGGGACAGCTAACCACCTACAAGCGGCCGGATATCGCCGTGCGCGCCTGCACCGAGGCCGGCCGGAAACTGGTGGTGATCGGCGAGGGCGAACAACTCCCTTACCTGAAGTCGATCGCCGGGCCGACCGTTCAGTTTCTCGGCCATCAGCCTTTCAACGTGCTGCGCGATCACCTGTCGCGATGCAGGGCCTTGTTGTTTCCGGGCACGGAGGATTTCGGCATCCTGCCGGTTGAAGCGATGGCATCAGGGCGGCCGGTTTTGGCCTTCGATGCGGGCGGCGCCCGGGAAACCGTATCCGCGCCGCAGGTCGGCTTTCGCTTCGCTGAGCAGACGACGGAAGCCCTTTTGGAAACGATGGCAGCATTCGAAGAGGTCGAGGACGATATCGATCCGCATGCAATCCGCGCGCATTCGCTGAAATTCTCCTCGGCCGTATTCCGCGATCGCCTGTCCGGTCTCATTGAGCAACAACTGTCCAGCCACAGAGACGGAGCAGCCGGCGTCTTCAGAAGACGGCCGGGTTGAGGGGGAAAGAACGCAGCAGCCCGCCTTGCAGCCCCGACCGCCGTCTCAACCCCTCGACGAGAAATAGATAAACCGATCATGTCAAGCGTATCTCAGAGGACGGCGACCGCGAGCATCTGGACGATCAGTGGAAAATTCCTCGCGCGGATGCTCGATTTCGTCAGCCTCCTTGTCCTGGCAAGGCTGCTGAGTCCTGCCGATTTCGGCCTGGTCGCCATCGCGACGTCGGTCCTGGTTATCGTCGAGGCAATCCTGGACCTGCCGTTGACCCAGGCGCTGATGCGTCAATCGTCGCCTTCGGACGAGATGTTCGCCACGGCCTTCACCCTCAGCCTGCTGAGAGGGCTGGCCATCAGCCTGCTGATGATGATCATCTCCTGGCCAATGGCGCTGGTCTACAACGATCCTCGGCTTTTCGCCCTTGTCGCCGTTCTCGCGATCGCGCCTGCGATGCGCAGCGTGGTCAGCCCGCGCATGGTTCTTTTCATGCAGCGGTTCGATTTCAAACGTGAGTTCGCGCTCGACCTCATCGCCAAGGGATCGACGTTGCTGTTCGGAGTGGGGGTAGCTGTGGCAACAGGCAGCTATTGGGGGCTGGTGATCGGAGCGGTCGCCGGCCCGACCGCGGCGATGATCACCTCCTATGTTCTTGCGCCGATGCGACCGACGTTCAGCCTTTCCGAATGGAAGCATTTTCAGGACATGATCAGCTGGAATACGGTGTCGCAGGTGTTGAGTTCGATCAACTGGCAACTGGACCGGCTGCTTCTGCCGCGTTTTACCGGCCTGTCGACGTTCGGCGCCTTCAGCGTCGCCGACAATATCGCCGGTATTCCGTATCAAACCTTCGTCGGACCGTTGCTGCGCCCGCTGATGGCGGCCTTCTCCACGGTCGAATATCGCCGCAACCTGATCGCCGCCTATCTGAAGGCGACGAATGCGATCACCTTCGTCGCAGCACCCATTCTCATTGCACTTGCCCTTCTCGCCGAGCCGACCGTGCGCATCCTCGTCGGCGAGAAATGGGCATCGGCCGCGCCAATTCTGCAGTGGCTGTGCCTTGTCAGCCTGCTTGGTCTTCCGACAAACATGATGCCGCCATTGGCGATGGTCATGAACAATACCCGTTATGTCGCTCTCAGGATGTTTGTCGAGTTCGCCGTCAGGGTACCGGTCACCATTCTGGGCATCGGCTATTTTCAGGTGGCGGGGGCACTCGGCGCGCGGATCGTGGCAGTCCTCGTCGCCTATGGCGCATCGCTTGTCATCACACGGCGGCTGATCGGCGCAAGTTTTGCCACGCAACTGAATTCCTTTATCCGTCCGCTGGCCGCGAGCCTGCCGATGATCGCCTTCCTGCTCTGGGTGGGGCCGATGCTCGTCGCCATGCCTGTCGGCGTCACTCTTGTCGTCTGCGTCGCGCTTTGCGGCGGGGTGGCAGCGGGCATTTTCTGGGTTGGCGCGCTACTGCTGTGGCACATGGTCGGAAGGCCCGACGGCATTGAGGCCATCGTCGTTCAAAGGCTGATGCCGCGACGGAACGAGGTTCTCACCTCATGATCGGGGCAAATGCCCCCGACGATTTGGTTGAAGCGTTTTCAAGGGAATAACAATGCGTTACGGGATATCTGCCAAGTGGCTCGGTCTGCTCGTCGTACTCGGTCTAGGCGCGCTGCCCGGCCAGCCCAGCGTGGCCCAGGAACCGCTCAATATTGATGCATACCAGCTGACATTCGACGAGAGTTTCGACAGCCTCGACGTTTCGCCCTGGGGAGAGAAAAGCTCCCGCTGGATCGCTCATACGCCCTGGAACGGCGATTTCGGTGATGCCCGTTTCACTGATCCGGCTCCCGGCTTTCCGTTTACCACCGATCAGGGAATTCTGAAGATCGAAGCACGCAAGGAGGCCGATGGCACCTGGCGTTCAGGCTTGCTGTCGTCAGTGAACCCGAAGGGCGAAGGTTTCTCGCAGCAGTTCGGCTATTTCGAAGCACGGATGAAGCTGCCGCCGGGCAAGGGCGTCTGGCCGGCCTTCTGGCTCATCGGGCTCGACCGGTCGAAATACACAGCCGAGATCGACGTGCTGGAATATTACGGCCGCGCGCCTTACGAATTCAGCATGGGTTTTCATATCTGGCGTCAGAGCCAAGGCGGCCAGAACTCGACCGGCGGCTATTGGAAAACGGTCGAGGACGGAATTCTAAACAGCGAGTATCATACCTACGGCGTCGATATCCAAGCCGACAGGACGACCTTCTATTTGGATCGGCAATACCTTTGGAGCTTCGAAACCCCGAAGGAGTTCCACATGCCGTTCTATCCGCTGGTCAATCTGGCGCTCGGCTCGGGATGGCCGATCGATGAAACGCCGAATCCTTCCATTCTGCTCGTCGACTATATCCATGTTTACAAGCGAAAGCCCGCCGACGCGGCGAATTGAACGAGGAGCTCAGGGTGCCATGGTCGGCCTATTGCTCCTTGAGGCAGCTGAGACCGGTTTCCAGGTCGAAGAGATGCATCGCCTCCTCGTCGAAGAAGAGGGTGAGCGTTTCGTCGTCGCGGATCGGCGTGCGCGGCGGTAGGCAAGCCATCAGCCGCTGATTTCCGGCAAGGGCGGTGACGACGAGTTCTGGGCCGGTCAGCTCGGCGACCTCCAGGGTTGCCTTGAGCGACGGGCCGGCGCCGTCCGTGCGAAGGACCTCGGGGCGGATGCCGAGGACGAGTTCGCGGCCATTGACGGCGGCTTGGGCGAAGCGGGTCGGTAGGGGCAGGCTGGCATCAGAACCTGCAATCGCCAGCCGGCCATCGCGCACTGTCGCCTTCAGCAGGTTCATCGGCGGAGCGCCGACGAAGGTGGCAACATAGAGTGTTGCCGGATGGTTGTAGATTTCCTCAGGCGTGCCCAGCTGCTCGATACGGCCGTCGCGCATGACGGCGATGCGGCTTGCAAGGGTCATCGCCTCGATTTGATCATGGGTTACATAGACGACCGTGGTCTTCAGCATCTGATGCAGCCGCTTGATCTCAGTGCGCATCTCCATGCGCAGCTTGGCGTCGAGATTGGAGAGCGGCTCGTCGAAGAGAAACACTTCCGGCTTACGCACCAGCGCCCGGCCGATCGCGACGCGCTGGCGCTGGCCGCCGGAGAGCTGGCTCGGTTTGCGGTCGAGAAGGTTTTCGATCTGCAGGAGTTTCGCGGCATCGCGCACGGCCTTGTCGCGCTCGGGCGCCGGCACCTTGCGCATTTCCAGGCCGAAGCCGATGTTCCGGTGCACCGTCAGATTGGGATAGAGCGCATAGGATTGAAAGACCATGGCGATGTCGCGGTCCTTCGGATGTACTCCGAGAACCGACCGCCCACCGATCCTGACGTCGCCGCTCGTCGCCTCGGCAAGGCCGGCAATGATGTTGAGGAGCGTGGACTTGCCGCAGCCGGAGGAGCCGAGCAGCACGAGGAATTCGCCGCTTTCCAGCGAGATGTCGATGCCTTTCAGCGTTTCCACTTCGCCATAGGTCTTGCGGATGTTTTCAATGTCGAGCGCGCTCATGACATGGGCTCCTGAGGAGCCGATGGCTCGCCATAGCTGCGGGGAAGGGTGGAAATGGCGCGCGAGGCGACCTGTGTCCCTGCCGCCAGGCAGGAAGCCAGCGGCTTGCCGTCTGCCAATGCTGCCAGGAAGCCGGCATTGAAGACATCGCCGGCGCCGATCGTATCGACGACCTTGACGACGGGTGCAGTTGCGGATGCCGGCAGGCCATCCGGCCCGATGGCGATGGCGCCATCCGGGCCGCGCTTGACGACGATGATCGCGCCCTCCGGCATATGCGACCTGACCTCACGGGCGGCTTCGACCGGATCGGCGATGCCGGCAAGCGTCGTCGTCTCGACCTCATTCAGCAGTGCAATGCCGCTGCGCGAAAGCCAGGCACGGGCGGCCGCGCAATTTTTTTCGGTCCAGCCGTCGAGCGGCCAGCCGGTATCGAGTGCGACAATGATGTCGTGGCCGTCGGCCCAGTCGAAGAAGGCGTCATATTCGCTCGCCAGATCGTCGGTCAGAAAGCCGCCGCAGAGAAGCGCGTAACCGCCGCGCAGTCTTTCGCCGTCGATGACTGCGAACACGTCGGCGAGGCTGAAGCGCGGCAGATGGCCGGTCGTCGTGAAGAAGGTGCGCTCGCCGTCCGGATGGGTGATGCCGACGGAAAGCGTCGTTTTCTCGGGGCGTACCGGCCAATTTTTGGAGCGATGGCCGAAGGCTTCCGCCAGCCAGCGGCCGAACTGGTCGCTGCCGATATTGGCGGCGATCTCGAATTCGATGCCGAGCGCCTGCCAGGCGAGAGCGCTGTTGCCAGCGGAGCCGCCGACGCGGAGCTCGTCGTGATCGACGATGATTTCCGTGCCGGCCTTCGGCCAGGGGGCGGCCGGTCCGAGGATGAGATCGACATTGACGTTGCCGATGACTGCAAGCGGCCGCATTCATTCACTCCGGGTAATCTTGGTGGAGCGGATCGGCGTTCCGGCATTCTCCACGCGGGTTTCGGCAAAAGCGATCATCAGCCGCTGGGCGACAGGCAGCATGGCGAAGATCGCGGCAAGGCCTGTCGCCGGGGCAAAACCGATCGTCACCGCCCCTGTGACCGGGGCTTCGTTCGAGGCGTCGAACAGGATGACGGGCGCGCCGGTCTCGACGGCGGACACCGCCATGGCGGTGACGAGGCCGGCCGTCTCGTCGAGGCCGCGGAACAGCACGACGCCGATCTCCGGTCCCAGCATCTCCATCGGGCCATGGCGCAGCTGGCCGCCTTCGAGGGAAAAACAGGGCCGTCGCGAAAGCTCGGTCAACCCGAGGGCCAATGCCTCGGCGACACCCTGCAGGCGGCGGCCCGAGGTAACGACGGTCACGACGTTTTCGAGGGCGGAAAGGGCCGCTGAGATGTCATGGTTTTCGGGCGCCTGGAGGACGGCAAATGCGGCCGCCGGATCTTCGCCGAGGGCAGCAAGAATCGCCAGATGCAGGGCGAAGGTCACGGTCAGGCTGCGGGTGGCGGCAAAGGCAAGCTCGGTGCCGCCGCTGCCGACCAGCGATGGGGCGGTTCTGGCAAGGAAGGAGCTGGCTTCGAGCGTCAGGCCGAAGGTTTCCTCCGTGCCGCCGGTCTCGTCGAACCAGCGCAGGACCTCGGCGCTTTCGCCGGATTGTGAGGTGACAAAGATGGTCCTGCCGGCGATCGGCAGCGGCTGGCCGAGCTGTTCGGAAAGCGGCAGGGCGACGGCATCGATGCCGAGCGCACGGTAGAGCGGCTCGACGGCGCGGTTGACCGCATGCGAGCCGCCCATGCCGATCAAAAGCAGCCGGCCGGTCTTCTTCAGCGAGGCGGCGGCTCTTGCCGCCATCGGTGCCGCGGCTTCATAAGAGGCGATGGCATCGGCGTGCTGGCGCGCCATTTCGCGGTCGATCGCCGCAAGTCCGGCGGGCCGGTTTGTTTCTGTTGTCATGTTCACCCCTTGACGCCGCCGCTGGTGAGCCCTGAAATCAGGGCGCGTTGCATGACGAGACCGATCAGCACCGGGGGCAGGGCGGCGAGCACGCCTGCCGTGGCGATCAGTCCGTAATCGGAAACGCGCCCGCCCGCGAGATCGGCAATGGCGACCGTCAGTGTTTTGGCGCGCTGGTCGGAGGTGAAGAGCAGCGCATAGAAGAATTCATCCCAAGCCAGCAGGAAGGCAAAGAGGCTCGACGTCGCGACCACGGGGGCGGCGAGCGGCAGCGTGATGATCCTCAGCGTCTGGAACAGGCCGGCGCCGTCGATCATCGCGGCGGATTCGATCTCGCGCGGGATGGAATCGAAGCCCGATTTCATCAGCCAGGTGGTGAAGGGCGCCAGGATGGTGAGATAAACGAGGGCGAGGCCGAAGACGTTGTTCAGCATGCCGAGATGGGAGAGACCCATATAGAGCGGTACGGCGAGCGCCACCGGCGGCAGCATGTAGGTGGCGATCACCATCGACAGCGACCAGCCGACCGAAGGCGTGCGCGACACCGCCCAGCCGGCCGGAATGGCGAGCGCGATGGCGGCGATGGTCGCCATGCCGGCCACCTCGATGCTGTTGCGCAGCGACGACGTGAAAGCGGCGCCGGCGCTGTTTTCCAATGTCGACAGCAGGAGCTGGTATCGCGAGAAATCCGCCGTCTGCGGCCACCAGCGCAGCGGCTTTGCCGCAAGGTCGGCGGCCGGCGAGATGCTCATGATGAAGAGCCAGAGGATCGGCGCCAGGATGACGGCGGCAAGCAGCAGCGCGCAAAGATGAATGAAAGCGGAAAAGAGGGGGCTTTGACGTTCCATCAGGCGGCACTCCCCGCGGTCCTGCGCACCAGGGCGGCGTAGCCGACGGCGAGCAGCGTCACCAGAAGTGTGACGATCAAGGCCAGCGACGCGCCCGAACCTGCCCGCTGGAAGGAGAAGGCTTCCTGGTAGACGAGGATTGACAGCGTGCGGGTGCTGTTGGCCGGGCCGCCGCGGGTCATTACCCAGATGATGTCGAATACCTTGAAGGCTTCGATCGTGCGCAGCACGAGCGCCACCATTAGCGGGCCGGCGAGATAGGGCAGGATGACGAAGCGGAAACGGCCAAGCGCGCCGGCGCCGTCGACGAGCGAGGCCGCGGTGATATCGCGCGGCACGGCCTGGAGTGCGGCAAGCGCGATCAGCGCCACCAGCGGAAAATTCTTCCAGCAGTCGGCGACGATGAGGGAGGCGAGCGCCGTGCCGGGCTCGCCGAGCCAGGAGCGATAGGCATCGAGCAGGCCGAGCTGCGTCAGCGCAGCGTTGAGCGCACCGTATTCCGGATTGTAGATCAGCCGCCAGAGCGTGGCGTTGACCACCGTCGGCAGCGCCCAGGGCAGGATCATCAGGGCGCGCAGCGCGGTGCGGCCGCGGAACTGCTGGTTCAGCAGGAGTGCTGCAAGCACGCCGATCACCATTTCGGCGGCGACCGAGACGATCGCGAACCATGCGGTCGTGACCAAGGTGCGCTGGAAATTCGAGCCGGAGAGCATCTTCACGTAATTATCGATGCCGACGAAATTGCCCCCGGTGCCGACGAGCTTGGCATCGGTGAAGGAGAGGCCGACGGTATCGACCAGTGGCCAGCCGATGACTGAGATCATGACCACGAGAAGCGGCAGCATCAAAAGCCACGCGCGGGTTGTCAGCCATGTGCCCGACATCGAGGCGACCCTTCTTCATTCACAGGTTTGGGAGGCGGGCGGCGACAGGCGCCGCCCGGAGTTCATGCCGGGCTCAGAGGCCGCTGTTTTCCGCGGCCGACTTCAGCGCGTCCTCGGGCGTGGACTGGCCGAGCAGTGATTCCTGGATTGCCTGCTGCAACGCCGTCGAAAGCTCCTGATATTTCGGCGTCGTCGGGCGCGGATACATGGCGGCGAGGCCGACCTTCGCGGCCGAGATCAGTTCTTCCTGGCCCTTGGTAACGGCCGGGTCCGCGTAGGAGGAGGCCCAGATCGGCAGGCTGAGCTTGGCGTAAGCGTTCTGTGTCGCCTGCGAGGTCATGAAGGTGATGTATTTCCAGGCCTCGTCGGGATGCTGGCTGGCGGAGGTGATGCCGAGGCCCATCGAGCCGTTGACGGCCGAAGCCTCGCTCTTGCCGGCTACCCCCGGGGCCGGCACGACGCCGACCTTGCCCGCGACCTTGCTGTCCTTCGGGTCGTTGGCCATGTTGTACATGTAGGTCCAGTTGAGCGCGAAGGCGGCATCGCCATTTTCGAAGACCTTGCGGACGTCCTCTTCCAGGAACTCCTTGGAGTTCGGATTGGTCAGGCCGGACGTATAGCTGGCCACCATATATTTCAGAGCGTCAAGGCCGCCGCCACTCTGGAAGGCAGGTTTGCCGTCCTTCAGGAAATCTCCGCCATAGGCGCTGACGAGCGTGGTGTAGTCGCAGATGGCGGCTTCGGCCTGCGACCAGCTCCAAGCGATCGGCGTGGCAAGCAGGCCCTTGTCCTTGATCGTCTTTGCCTGTTCGGCCAGCTCGTCCCAGGTCTTCGGCGGGGCCTTGATGCCGGCCTTCTCCAGAAGCTCCTTGTTGTAGAAGAGATATTTGGTGTCGAGGATCCACGGCATGCCGTAATATTTGCCTTCATACTGCACGGTGGTCCAGGCGCCCGGCAGCACGCCCTTCTTCATCTCGTCAGTGATGCGGGAGGAGACGTCGACCAGAACCTTGTTGGTGGCATATTCGGCCGGCCAGATGACGTCGAAGAGAACGACGTCGTAACCGCCGCCGGAACCCTGTGCCAGCACCGTCTTATCGTGCAGGCCTTCATAGGGGACGAATTCGAGATTGATCTTGATATCGGGGTTCGCCTTGACGAAGGCGTCGGTCATGGCGCGCACATCGGCTTCGCTATAGGCGGCCTGCGCCATGAAAAGCGCGTTCAGCGTCGTTTCGGCGAAAGCATGTGGAGCAAAGGATGCGCCGATCAAGGCCGCACCCAGAAGCGTCTTGTTGAGAGATTTCAGCATTGCAGCCTCCAGTTTTTAAAGTTTACGCATGGCCGATGGCGGTTCTGCCGCCATCGGTTTTCGAGAAGGCACGCGTGAAAAAGAACGTGCCGATTCATCATCTCGGAGCGTCGTTGGAGGCCCTATTCGGCTTCCAGCGTTCCCTGGAACTCTTCGGTCCCTGATTAAGTCAAATGTCTTGACTTATTACTTCGCCAACATTCTACTGGAGTCAAGAGGCAATTGACACATGAACGACGTCAGGCCGATCCGGGCCAAGAGCGGCACCAATCACGAAGGCACCAGCGCCCATAACCGGCGCGTGATGATCGATGCCTTGAGGATCAATGGCGCGCTTTCGCGCGCCGATCTGGCGCGGGCGACGCGGCTGACCAAGCAGACGGTGTCGAATATTATCGAGGAACTCGAGCGCGATGGTCTCGTCAGTTCGCAGGAGGTGGTGCGCAAGGGCAGGGGGCAACCCTCGACACCCTATCGCCTCGTGCCCGAAGGGGCTTTCGCGATCGGTCTGCAGATCGACCGGCATGTGACGCGGGCGGTCGCCGTCGATCTCGTCGGCACCGTTCTCGTACGCGCAGAAGCCGTTTTGCCGCCGGGAGGTCCTTCGACGGGAACCAAGGCCATTCTCGATCTCGTCGCAGGCGTGCGATCGGGGCTTGCCGGGATCGTCCAGCAATCGGAAAAACGGCTGGTCGGCCTCGGCGCCGCAATGCCCGGCCCCTTTGGGATGGACGGCAGCGGCGATGATCCTTGGATGATGGAGGCGTGGCAGAAGTTTCCGCTCCTGGAAACGCTGAGCGATGGCACCGGCCTCGATGTCAGCCTTCAGAATGACGCGGCAGCGGCTGCGACCGCCGAGCGCATGGTGGGAGCCGCCCACGGCGTTGATCATGCCGTCTGCCTGTTTGTCGGCTACGGCATCGGTGCCGGCCTGATCCTCAACGGCGAGCTCTATCGCGGCGCCAACGGCAATGCCGGCGAGATCGGCATGGCGCTACTGTTTGCCGATGGTAAAGCGACGCCGCTCGAACACCGCGCCTCGCTCGCCTCGCTCTACCAGCATCTGTCGGCCGATCCGGCCGATCCCGATCTCCATGCGCGCATCAATGAGCTCGCCTCCAACGGGGCCCCAAGCATCGAAGACTGGATCGAGGCGGCGGCGGCGGACCTGCGCTGGAGCATCCATCTCATCGAAACGGTCTTCGATCCGCAGACGGTGATCCTCTGCGGCAGTGCACCGGAGGCGCTGGTAAGCAGGTTGATTGCGGCGATCGGGCCGCTGCTGCCCTCGGTCGCTGAAAGGCGTGGCCGGACGCTGCCACGCCTGCAGCCCGGCATGGCCGATCCCTGGTCGGTCGCGGTCGGCGCCGCCGCCGGACCGATCAGCCGGGCATTCGATCCGCATTTTGCTGCAATTTTGAAGGATTCTCGCTGATTTCGAGCCTGATACCGGGCGTTGCGCAGCAGTGCAACGGCAGAAAAATGGCCCTCTTTGTAAGTTTCAAGCGACCAATGCAAGCGAATGAAGAGGCTTTATCGAAGTATAGTAAAGTATTGAAAATCATTGAAAATTATATGAAATCTGGTATAGATATAATTATTCGGCAGTGCGCTGGGGTGGCTGGCGAGGCTTATCTCAATATAGCCTTCAGCCGTGGCATATAACATCCGCATGAAAGTTTCGTGACGGCGCGATTTCGTTTGTTTCATGTCATGGAATATTCATTGGCCGCGGCAATTTGGACCAGCTAATAGGGCGTGCGCTGAAAGTGCGCGTCTCTTTTACGTTCGAGGTTCTCATGCAAGCCAAGCTTCTCGGCGCCGTCGGCGCCCTTCTCGCTACAGCGTTTCTTGCTGATCCCGCTGCCGCCGCCGATAAGACCAAGATCGACTTCTGGTTCGGCAATTCCGGTGACATCGCAAAGCGTGTCCAGGAACAGTGCGATCGCTTCAACCAGTCGCAGGGCGACTACGAAGTCGTCTGCACCAGCCAGGGCAGCTACGATGCTTCCCTGCAGAATACGATTGCCGCTTTCCGCGCCGGCAAGCAGCCGACGATCGCTCAGGTCTCCGACGCCGGCACCCTCGACATCATGCTCTCCGGCGCCTTCTATCCGGCAAACCAGCTGATGACCGACATGGGCTACACCGTCGACTGGAACGATTACTTCTCGGGTATCGCAGGCTACTACGCCACGTCGAAGGGCGAGATGTATTCCTTCCCCTTCAACTCCTCGACCGCTTTGCTCTACTGGAACAAGGACGCCTTCGCCAAGATCGGCAAGGATCATGCTCCGGCGACCTGGAAGGAAGCCGGTGAGGACTTCAAGGCTCTGAAGGACGCCGGCTATGCATGCCCGCTCGCCTTCGACATCTCCAGCAACGAAGTCTGGCAGTACGTCGAGCAGTTCGAAGCCGTCAACGGTGAGCCGATCGCCACGAAGAAGAACGGCTTCGAAGGCCTCGACGCCGAGCTGGTCTTCAACAAGAACCCGCTTCTCGTCAGCTACATCAAGGATCTCAAGTCCTGGTACGACAACAAGCTCGCCGTCATCAAGAACAAGGCCGTCGGCCAGACCTTCGTCGAAGCCTTCGCCGCCGGCGACTGCCAGGTCATCCTGACCTCGGTCGGCGACCACGGGAATATCGGCCGCACCGCCAAGCAGGGCATGAACTGGGGCGTTGCCATGCTCCCGACCTATGGTGACGCAACCCGTCACAGCTCATATGTCGGCGGCGCTTCGCTCTGGGTTCTGAAGGGCCATTCGGACGCCGAGTACAAGGCAGCCGCTGCCTTCTTCAACTTCATCGCGAAGCCCGAAGAAGCTCTGACCTGGTCGACCGTTACCGGCTACATCCCGGTTCGCAACTCCGGCTTCGAATATCTGAAGAAGCAGGGCTTCTACGATAAGGCGCCTTACGCCGGCCGTGAACTCGCCATCCAGAGCCTGACCGCTTCCCCGGCCGGCGACGCAGCCGCCAAGGGCATCCGTCTCGGCGGCCTGCTGCAGGTCCGCACCGAGATCGCCAACGGCCTGCAGGCGATCTTCGTCAACAATGCCGACGTCCAGGCCTCGCTCGACTCTGCTGCCGAACGCGGCAACCAGCTCCTGCGCCGCTTCCAGCAGACCTACAAGAACGTTCAGCTCCCCTGATCGCCTAATTGAGCCGCACCCGGCCCGCCTTGCGCGTGCCGGGTGCGTCTTTGTAAGTTCTCCCAACCAGTCGCGGATGCGCTGCCGCCCGCGCCTGAAGTCAAACCAGGGCGAAAACGACCACCCATGGAAAAGCGCGTCACTTTCTCCTCGACGACGATCGGCCTTCTCTTCGCATTCCCGATGCTGCTGCTGATCTTCGTCTTCTTCTACTGGCCAAGCGCGCAGGCGCTTTATTGGGCGTTCACGCTCGAGCAGCCATGGGGCGGCGGCAATGCCTGGGTCGGCTTCGACAATTTCAAACTGCTGCTCAGCGATCCGATCTATTGGGAATCGATCACCCGCAGCATGGTCTTCGGCTTCAGCTCGACGATTATTGCCATGGGCCTGGCGCTCATCCTGGCGCTTTTGACCGATCGTGAACTGCGCGGCCACAAGGTCTACCGGTCAGTCTTCATCTGGCCTTACGCGATCGCCGCGCCCGCTCTCGGGCTTGCTTTCCGCTTCATCCTGGCGCCGGAGGCCGGCCTTCTCTCGGTCATCAACCATGTCTGGCCGGGCCTCTGGAACCCCGCGCTCGACGGCAAGGACGCGATGATCGCCGTCATCGTCGCCTTCTCCTGGAAATATATCGGCTACAACTTCATTTTCTTCCTCTCGGCTCTGCAAGGCATTCCACGCTCGCTGATCGAAGCGGCGGCCATGGACGGTTCAGGGCCGATGCGCCGTATCTGGGATATTCAGCTGCCCTTGCTGACGCCGACGCTGTTCTTCCTGCTCGTCATCAACATCACCGAAAGCTTTCAGGATTCCTTCGGCATCGTCGACGTCATGACGCAGGGCGGCCCGGCACGCGCGACGGAGCTGATGGTCTACAAGATCTATTTCGACGGCTTCCGGGGCCTCGATTATTCGGGCGCTGCGGCGCAATCGATCATCCTGATGCTGCTCGTCGTCATGCTCACCATCTTCCAGTTCCGCTTCATCGAGCGGCGCGTGCACTACAAGTGAGGTCGCGGACATGATCGAACGCACGCCGATATTCAACTTCATCTGCTACACGCTTCTGCCGCTCGGCATGGTGATCGCGCTCCTGCCTTTCGTCATCGTCATCATCGCATCGACGCTCGATCTGGAGACGGTCAACCGCGTGCCGCTGCCGCTGACGCCGGGCTCGCATTTTTGGGAAAACGCCCGGGAAGCCTGGGTTCGCGCCGATCTCGGCACCAAACTGCTGCACAGCATCATCTTCGCGACGTCGGTCGCCGCCGGCAAGGTCATCCTTTCCGCCATGGCAGGCTTCTCGATCGTCTATTTCCGCTTCCGCGGCCGCTATGTGATTTTCTGGATCATCTTCATCACGCTGATGCTGCCGCTGGAAGTGCGCATTGTACCGACCTATTCGATCGCGGCCAACGCGCTGCAGCCGTTCCAGACGATCCTCGATATCACGGGCATCAGCTGGCTCGTGGCGCAGATCAGCGGCATCCAGATCAAGCTCGCATGGGGTCTGCTGAATTCCTACCCCGGCCTGGTTCTGCCGCTGGTCGCAACCGCGACCGGGACGTTCCTTTACCGGCAGTTCTATCTGACGGTTCCGGATGAACTTGCCGAGGCCTCGAAGATGGATGGGTCGGGCCCGGTTCGGTTCTTCTGGGACATTCTGGTGCCGCTGTCGCGGCCGAACATGATCGCGCTGTTCACCATCATGTTCGTCTGGGCATGGAACCAGTATCTCTGGCCGCTGCTGATCACTACCGATCCGAATTTCGGCATTGCGGTGACGCAGCTCAAGACCCTGATCCCGTCCGAATTCGGCCTGCCCGATTGGAACGTCGCGATGGCCGGTACCCTGATCATCATGTCGCCGCCGCTGGTGCTCGTCATCCTGATGCAGCGCTGGTTCGTGCGCGGCCTTATCTCCACCGAGAAGTGAAGGAACAGACCTGTGGCACCGATCTCAATCCGTGATGTGAAGAAGAGCTACGGCAAGCATCCCGTGGTTCACGGCGTCGACCTGGAGATTAAATCCGGTGAATTCGTTGTCATCCTCGGCCCGTCCGGCTGCGGCAAGTCTACGCTCTTGCGCATGATCGCCGGTCTGGAGGAAATCAGCGGCGGCGAAATCGCCATTGACGGCCGCGTTGTCAACCAGCTGGAGCCGCGCGAGCGCGGCTGCGCGATGGTGTTCCAGAACTATGCGCTCTACCCGCATATGACCGTTGCCGAGAATATCGGTTATGCGCTGAAGGTGGCCGGCATCGCGAAGGCTGAGCGTCAGCGACGCATTACCGAGGTCGCCAAGGCGCTCAGCCTCGAACCCTTCCTCGACCGCCGCCCGGCCGCTCTTTCCGGCGGCCAGCGCCAGCGCGTCGCCATGGGCCGCGCGATGATCCGCGAGCCGAAAGTGTTCCTCTTCGACGAGCCGCTGTCCAACCTCGACGCCAAGCTGCGCATCGCCATGCGCGCCGAAATCCGTCGGCTCCACCGCCGCCTCGGCGCCACCTCGATCTTCGTCACCCATGACCAGACGGAGGCGATGACGCTGGCCGACCGGCTGGTGGTGATGAATGGCGGCAGGGTCGAGCAGGTCGGCACGCCGGAAGAGGTCTATCATCATCCGGTCTCGCGCTTCGTCGCAGGATTCGTCGGCACGCCGGCGATGAACCTGCTCGAAGGCACGATCAACGATGAAGGTGTCTTCGTCTATGACCAGAGCCGCAAGATTGCGCTGCCGCGCGAACGCGCCGCGCCGCTGAAAGGCAAACGCGTCGTGCTCGGCATGCGCGCAGAGGCCGCCCGGCTGGTGGCGCCGGATGCACCCGGCGCCTTGATCGCGACGGCCGATTTCATCGAAGAGCTCGGCGCGAGCCGCGTCGTGCATGCCGATTTCGACGGACTGCCTTTTGCCGTGGCGCTGACGGATGCCGTGAGCGTGAAATCGGGCGATCCGATCGGCATCGCGATTGATCACAATGCGATCCACCTCTATGCCGCCGATACCGGCCGGATCATCGAGACCCCTGCCATGAGCAGTGCCGGCCCCGTCCACGCCTGACGAATTCATCGACGGTCGGCGTCAGCGATGGATCGGATCGATCCAGGGAACGTCTTCCGGTTTTTCCACAGGCTCGATATCGAGATTGACGACGACGGGCTCCTGGCCTGAGCGGACGAGCACGCATTCCAGCGTCTCGTCTCGGCTGGCGTTGATCTCCTGATGGGGCACGTAGGGCGGGACATAGATGAAATCGCCGGGGCCCGCCTCGGCGGTAAATTCCAGATGCTCGCCCCAGCGCATGCGGGCCTTGCCCTTGACGACATAGATGATGCTTTCGAGATCGCCGTGGTGGTGGGCGCCGGTCTTGGCATTGGCATGGATCGTCACCGTGCCGGCCCAGATCTTCTCGGCGCCGGCGCGCGCATTGTTGATCGCCGTTGCGCGGTTCATGCCCGGCGTCTGCGCCGTGTTAGGATCGAGCGAATTGCCGGGAATGACCTTGACGCCATGTTCCCGCCAGTCGATGTGAGAATGCTCGTGGTCGCCGCTCATGCCTTGCCTCCGCCTTCGATATAAACAATCTAGGTGGGCGCCGCCCGGCGGCCAAGCGGATTTATCTTCTAGGAAAGCGTTCACTTGATGAGCCACCTCCCGCAGATCGATTACGACACCGCTTCGCCAGAGGTTCGCGCGGCGCATGATGAAGAAATAAGGATGCGCGGGCGCATGACCAACATGAAGCGGACGCTCCTGCATTCGCCGGTCGCCCATCGCATCTATGCCGAGTGGTTCACGCTGCGGGCCGAACTCGATCCTGTGATCGGCGACCGGGAAATCTGGATCTTCTCCCATGCGATCTCGAAAGCGGCGAGTTCGACGATCGCCATCACCTTCTTTCGCCGGGCGCTGATCAACAAGGGTTTCGACCCCAATGCGCTGGAGCTTTCGGAAACGGAAGCACTGCTCGAGGCATTCGGCAGGGCGATCGTCGTCGATTCCAACGCCGTTCCGGCCGAGCTCTGGACGAGACTGAAAGAGCGCTACGAGACCAAGGTGCTCATCGATCTCGTCGCCTTCGCCGGCATAATGCTGGCGACAGCCATCTTTAACAATGTCGTCGGCGTCGATTTCGATCCGGAGCTTGAACCCTTTGCCGAAGACGCGGACTCGGTCTAGCCGCCAAGCGACGCGATCGCGGCCTCGACCGCTTCGGCGCCGGGCCTGCTCGGCCGGTATTCGAGGCCGACGGCGCCATCATAGCCGTTGGCGAAGATCCAGTTGAGGCGGTGGGCGAGGTCGATGCCGCCGGAACCCGGTTCGTTGCGGCCGGGATGATCGGCGACATGGACGTGGAAGACGCGGTCGAGGCGGCCGTCGAGCACCTCTTCGGTGCGTTCGTCCATCACGGCGGAATGGTAGATGTCGTAGACGATGCCGATCTCGGGACGGCTGACATCGGAGACGATGTCGAGGCCTTCGTGGGTGGAATCGAGGAAATAGCCTATATGGTCGATGCGGATGTTGAGCGGCTCGACGCCGAGGCGCACGCCGCTGCCCTTGAGGATATCGGCGCCGGCCTTCAGCGTTTCGGTGAGCGCCCGGCGCTGTTCTTCGCGGCTGACGCCCGGAAGATCGTCGCCTGCCTGAGCGATCAGCACCGGCGCGCCGAGGCGTCTCGAAACGGCGACGGATTCGGCAAGGCCTTTCAGCCAGGACTGCCGGTTGGCCGCATCGGTCAGCGCGATCATCGGTTCGGCGACAAGGCTGGTGAGGGCAAGGCCGGTTTCATCAAGCGCCGCCTCAATCGCATCCAGGTCCTTGTCGCTCCAGCGCCAGAATTCGACCGCCGTCAGGCCGCCGGCACGTGCGCGGCGGATGCGATCGGCAAAGCTGCCGTCTCCTTCGGCAAACAGCCATTCTATGCAGGCTGAATAACGTCGCATGAAAACTCCTCCTAGGTGGGAGCTCAGGCTGCGACAGATCGGAGTCTGTCGCAAGGCTTGACGCCCGGATTCATTGGCGGAACACTCGCCATATCGGACGGGGCTCGCCGGCGCTTGTGGAGGAAGATATGGATCTGGGATTGAAGGGAAAGATCGCCGTGATAACAGGCGCGTCGGTCGGCATCGGGCTGGCGATCGCCGAAGGGCTGGCGGCCGAGGGCTCCAACCTCGTGCTCGCCGCGCGCGGCGGTGAGCGGTTGGAGGCGGAGGCTGCCCGTATCGCCGGAAAATACGGTGTCAGCGCCACCGCGGTTGCCGCCGACGTTGCGACGGTTGCGGGAACGGAGGCGATCATTGCTGCGGCCGCAGAGAAGGGCGGCGCCGATATCCTCATCAACAATGCCGGCACCGGATCGAACGAGACGGTGATGGAGGCGCCTGACGAGAAGTGGCAGGCTTATTGGGATCTGCATGTGATGGCTGCCGTGCGCCTTGCACGCGGGATCGCGCCGCAGATGAAGAGGCGCGGCGGCGGTGTCATCCTGCACAATGCCTCGATCTGCGCCGTCCAGCCGCTCTGGTACGAGCCGATCTACAATGTCAGTAAATCAGCGCTGATGATGTTTTCGAAGACGCTCTCGACCGAGCTCATCCCGGACAATGTCCGCGTCAACTGCGTCAATGCCGGCCTGATCCTGACGCCGGACTGGATCAAGACCGCCAAGCAGCTGACGGCCGAAAGCGGCGGCAACTGGGAAGGCTACCTGCAGAGCGTCGCCAATGAGCATGCCGCCTCCAAACGGTTCGGCACGCCGGAGGAACTGGCGAATGTCTTCGTCTTCCTCAGTTCGGAACGAGCAAGCTACTGCATCGGATCGACCTATTTCGTTGACGGCGGCATGTTGAAAACGATCTGACGGATCATCAGGCCGAAGATTGGCGGCGCCTTCTGTGGACGTTGCCGAGATAAGCTATAAATAATAGCTATTTTGTTGTATCTTCACGCTTTCGACGCTATTTGCCTGCTATTGGCGGGGTGAATACTGCGTTTTCGACAGGGCAAAGACAAATGCTGACGAAAAAGGGAAAATATGGCCTGAAGGCGCTGGTCGATCTGGCGCGGCTGCCGCCGGGCGAGACCGCCTTCATCAATGACGTTGCCGCCCGCAACAATATCCCGAAGAAATTCCTCGATACGATCCTCTTGGAACTGCGCAATGTCGGCATTCTGCGTTCGAAAAAGGGGCCCGGCGGCGGTTATTCCCTCTCGCGGCCGGCCTCCGAAATCCGCATCGGCCATGTCATCCGCACGCTCGACGGGCCCTTGGCGCCGATCCGCTGCGCCAGCCGTACGGCCTATGAGGCCTGCGACGACTGCGCCGATCCGGAAACCTGTCAGGTGCGGCGTTCGATGACCGATGTTCGGGACGCGATCGCCGCCATTCTCGACAATATGACCCTCGAACAATTCGTTGCGGCGGGCGGACAGGTCGAGGGCGCGACGGAGGAATTACCGATCTCTGCCGCCAGCTGAGATCTCTTCCCTTTCATATCGTCCCCGCACAACGGCGGCGCTCTGCTGCAATCGTTCAGGTTTCGATCTTCTGCGACACATATTCGCCTGCGCTACGCAGCAATCGGTCCAGCGGCAGCGACAAGCCGTGAATGCGGGCGTTGCGCCAATGGCGATCGAGATTGAGCCCGATGGCGGCCGATGTCTGGCCTGCGAGTTCGAACAGCGCGTTGGCGGTGCTGAGCGCCGCTTCGCCGGCTATGATCGCGGCCGCCGAAGCGGAAAAATGCGCATCCGCCATCGCCGCCTCCACGGGATTGACCTGGGCAAAGTCGAGTTTTCGGCCAGCCCGTTCCAAGGCCGCCGCCGTCGCTTCGATGCTGACGGCGTGTTTGCCGATGTGAGCGAGGACGGCGGCGTGATCGCCGACCGCTGTCATCAGGTCGGCCCAGGCGGCACGCGCGATACCGAGGCTTACCCCGGCCTTGAGCAAAAGGCCAAGCGAGACGCCGGTCGAATATCGAAACGAAGGCGCCGGCGCGATGGCATCGGCATTAACATGGAGTGCGCCGGCGATCGCCGTTGCCGACCCATTGGTACGCTGGCCGAAGCCGTCCCAATCATCGATCACCTGCAGGTCGTCGTCGCTACGGGTGAGGTACAGCGTCACCGGGCGGTTGGGCGCAAGTGTGTGCGCAGCGACAATCCAGTCGGCATAGAGAATTCCGGCCGCCTGCCGAGTGCGGCCGCTCAGGCGATAGCCAAGGCCTTCGCCGACCAGTTCGGATCCGTCAACGAACGTGGCCGCCGCGAAGCGGTCGCCGAGCAGCACACGGGCAAAGAGTGATGCCTTCAGATCTTCGGCGGTCTGAACGCGGAGTGTTTCCAGCGTGGAAAAATGATTTTCTAGGGTCTCGCCGATCGAGGCATCGGCCTCTGCAACGATCGCAACGATTTCTGCCAGCAGGGCGTTCGGCACGTCGAGCCCTTCATGGTCGGGCGGAACAGTGATTGCGGTCAGTCCTGATATCGACAGGGCGTCGAGCTCGGCAAACGGCAGAATGCGGTTGATATCGCGTTCGCTCGCCTCGCGCCGGAATGCGGCGGCGAGGTCACGGGCCGTGGATATTGCCGCCTCTTCGCTTTCGATGCGCTGCGCTGGCGGTCTCAGGCGGTGATGAAACTGCGATACGGTTCCCATCGATCACTCTTTCCTCTGAGGGATAACAGGAGTGAGGGATTTCGCTCCGGATGATAAGAACGGTTTTTCTAGAAAAAACCGACGCTTCGAATTTTCTCACCAACTTGATCACCTCGCCCTCGACGCTACTTATGGTTAACCGGGGCTTCCTTGATTGAGAAACATGATGAGCGACTCTCTTGCTCGCCGCAGCGAGGTTTCGAAAATGGCACGCCAGCCGAGACCGCGTCTGACGCTGGATATTGCCGATATCCCAACCTATGCCATTGGCGACATTCACGGCCGGCGCGATCTGCTCGTGAAGGCAGAGCAGGCAATCTTAAGCGATGCGGCACGGCTGCCGGGGCGCAAGCTGATCGTGACGCTCGGCGACTATATCGACCGCGGCCCGGAATCGGCACAGGTCATCGCTCACCTCATGGAGCCGGCGCCGGAGGGTTTCGATCGGATCTGCCTTGCAGGCAACCACGAGATCGCAATGCTCGACTATATCGACGGCTGGCTTTCCTATGACGACTGGATGCGGATCGGGGCGGCGCACTCGCTGAAATCCTATGGGCTCGATCCGGAGCATCTGCCGCTGGTCTTCCCCTCCGGCGCACAGCTCGACGCCTTCCTCCGTCATTCGCTGCCGCACACGCATATCGATTTCATGCGGGCTATGCCGATCATGCTGGACACGCCGAGCGTATTGTTCGTCCATGCCGGTATCGATCCGGCGCAGCCGCTCGAGGCGCAGACCGACGAGGATCTGGTCCTCATCCGCCACCGTTTTCTCGACAGCAGGATTCCACTGCCGAAGCTCGTCGTCCACGGTCATACGCCGAACGACGAGCCGGAGATTCGCGCGAGACGGCTCAATCTCGACACACGCGCCTTTCGCAGCGGCAGGCTGACCGTCGCTCGCCTGTGGCAGGGCCAAGTGCATCTGTTTTCTACCTGACATCACGCCACCGGGAAGGCTCCGCCATCACGTCGATCAGACCGTCTCCCTTTCGGTCCGGACGGCCTCGACTGGCCTTTCGACTGAGCGGTTGCGACGCCGGCCGCGCAGCACGACGTAGAAAACCGGCGTCAGGAACAGACCGAAGATCGTCACGCCCAGCATGCCCGAGAAGACCGCGGTGCCGAGCGATTGCCGCATTTCGGCGCCGGGGCCGGTGGCGATGACAAGCGGCAGAACACCGAAGATGAAGGCGAATGCCGTCATCAGGATCGGGCGCAGGCGGAGATGGCTGGCCTCGATGGCCGCCTCCACCGGCGACTTGCCTTCCTCTTCCGCTTGTCTCGCGAACTCGACGATCAGAATGGCGTTCTTGGCCGCAAGGCCGATCAGAACGATCAGGCCGATCTGCGTCAGGACATTGTTGTCCATACCTCGGAGCGAAACCCCGATCAGCGCCGCGAGCACCGCGAGCGGTACGATGAGGATGATCGCGAGCGGCAGGACCCAGCTTTCATATTGCGCCGCCAGCGCCAGGAAGACGAAGATCACCGACAGGGCGAAGATGTAGATGGCGGTGTTGCCGGTATGGGTTTCCTGATAGGCGAGTTCCGTCCATTCGAACGTCGTTCCCTGCGGCAGGATTTGCGCCGCCAGCGCTTCCATCTTCTTGATGGCGTCGCCCGTCGACGTGCCTGGCGTCGGATTACCCTGAAGCGGCACCGAGACATACATATTGTAGCGTTGGACGAGCGCCGGGCCGCTGGCATCCTGAATATCCATCAAGGTTCCAAGCGGGACCAGCGCGCCGGTCGCCGATCGAACCTTCAGGGCGAGGATATCTTCCCTATCCATGCGGTACTGCCGGTCGGCCTGGGCGCGCACCTGGTAGACGCGGCCGAACGCATTGAAATCGTTTACATAAGCGACGCCTAGGTTGATCGAAAGCGCGTTGAAGATGTTGGGGATCGGCACATTGAGGAAGCGCGCCTTGTCGCGGTCGATCGCCAGGAAATATTGCGGGCTTGCATCGGAGAATGTCGTAAAGACGCCGGTCAGCCCCTCCGTCGTCGCCGCCGCACCCATCATCTGGCGGGCGAGGCCGAGCACCCGCGTCATATCGGCATTTTCAAGATCGGAAATCTGCATCTTGAAGCCGCCGGAATTGCCGACACCGCGCACGGACGGCGGCGGTATGGCGATGATGAAGGCTTCCTGGATGCTTTGCAGCTTGCCGAAAAGCTCGCCGATGATCTTGTTGGCGTTATCTCCGCCTTCTTCGCGTTCGGCGAAGGATTTGAACGGGACGAAAACGACGCCGGCATTCGAGGCGTTGGTGAATGTCGCCCCGCTGAAGCCGGCAAATTGCACCGCATTGCCGACACCCGGCACGGTACGGGCGATATCGCCCACCTGCTTGACGACGGCGTCGGTACGCGCGAGCGAGGCGCCGTCAGGAAGCTGTATGACGATGATCGCGTAACCCTGGTCCATGGTCGGGATAAAGCCCGAGGGAACGCGCGTACCCATGTACCAGGTTGCTCCCAGCAGGCAAACGAAGGCGACCATTGCGGCGCTCAAGCCTACCCAACTGCTGACCAGATGCCGAACGGTCCAGGAATAACCGGAACTCATCCGGTCAAATCCGCGATTGAAGCCATTCGCAAGGCTGCGGCCCAGGCGTGTGGCCACGTTGGCGCGCCTGGTCTCGTGATCATGGGGCTTGAGCAATATGGCTGCCAGGGCGGGCGAAAGCGTCAGCGAGTTCAAGGCTGATATCGCGGTCGTGACGGCGATGGTGACCGCGAACTGCCGGTAGAACTGTCCGGAGATGCCTGGAATGAAGGCTGTCGGCACGAAGACGGCGATCAACACCAGCGAGATGGCGACGACCGCGGTTCCGACCTCGTCCATCGTGACATGGGAAGCCTGTTTCGGCGTCATGCCGCGGGCGAGATTGCGCTCGACGTTTTCCACCACGACGATCGCGTCGTCGACGACGATGCCGATTGCCAACACCAAGCCGAACAAGGTGAGCATGTTGAGCGAGAAGCCGAACGCCAGCAGGACGGCGAAGGTGCCGATCAGCGAGACCGGGATGGCAATGATCGGAATGATCGCGGTGCGCCAGGATTGCAGGAAGACGAGAACGACGATCGCCACCAGGATCGCCGCCTCGGCGATGGTTCGATAAACTTCGGAGATCGAATCCGAGATGAATTCGGTGGTGTCGTAGACGATGCGATATTCCAGGCCCTGCGGGAAATTCTGCGACAGGTCCTTCATGATCGCCTGGACCTGATGAGCGGTGTCGAGGGCATTGGTCCCCGGTCGGGCGAAGATGCCGAGTGCGACCGCAGGGTCGTTATTGAGATAGCTGTTGGTGACGTAGTCCTGTGCGCCGAGCTCGATGCGCGCTACGTCCTGCAATTGCACGAGCCGGCCGCTCTCCGTCGATTTCACAATGACATAGCGGAACTCGCGCACGTCGGAGAAACGTCCGTCCGTCCGCACCGTGTATTCGAACGCGTTCTTGCCGGTGACCGGCGGCGCGCCGATCTTGCCGCCCGACACCTGGACGTTCTGGTCTCTAAGGGCGGCGACGACGTCATCGGATGTCATGCCGTAGGCAGACAGCTTTTCCGGGTCCAGCCAGATTCGCATCGAATACTGGCGCTCGCCGAAAAGCTGCACGTCGCCGACGCCATCGAGGCGAACGAGAACGTCGCGGATGCGGTTGCGGGCGTAGTTCGAGACGTAAAGCTGGTCATAACGATGGGTCGGCGACAACAGGTGTACGACCATCATCAGATCCGGCGAACTCTTGTCGGTTGTCACGCCAAGTCGCTGGACTTCCTCGGGAAGACGGGGCAGGGCGATGGAGACGCGGTTCTGGACAAGCACCTGGACCTTGTCGAGATCCGTGCCGAGCTTGAAGGTGATCGTCAGCGACATGGCGCCGTCGGCGCTGGAGTAGGAAGACATGTAGAGCATGTCTTCGACGCCGTTGATCTGCTGCTCGAGCGGTGTCGAAACCGTATCGGCGATCGTCTGCGGATCGGCGCCCGGATAGGAGGTGCGCACGACGATGGTCGGCGGCGCGATCTCCGGATATTGCGATACCGGCAACTGTGTATAGGCGATGCTGCCGACGACGAGAAGAACGATGGAAATCACGGCCGCAAAGATCGGCCGGTCCACGAAAAAATGAGCGAATCTCATTGTCCGCTCTCCGCGCCAGCGGTTTCGGGCGCCGTGTCCTGCCGCTCCTTCGGCAGTTCGGTCATCTGAGGCGTGATCTTCGAGCCGGGACGGGCGCGGATGACGCCGTTGACGATGATCGTCTCGGTGCCGTCGAGACCCTCGCGTATCACACGGTAGCCGTAGAGCCGCGGTCCAGGCCTTATGGGCTTGCTCGAAACCGTGCCGTCGTCGGCGACGACATAGACGACGCGCTCGTTCTGATCCGAGCCGATTGCCTCGTCGGGGACAAGAACGGCCTGGTAGGTGTTGGAGGCTTCCACCTGTATGCGGCCGAAGAGGCCGGGCTGCAGGACAAGATCGGGGTTGGGGAAACGGGCCCGCAGGCGAATCGTGCCACTCTGGTTGTCGACCCGGTTTTCGGCGAAATCGAGCTTTCCCTTGAACGGTTTGGCATTGGGATCCGATATCGTGACGGACACATCCAGTCCGCCGCCGCCCTGCTGGAGATCCTTGCCCAGCTTGCGGGCCGTGTCGGCAAAATTCAGCAGGCGGCGCTCATCGACGTCGAAATAGAAATCGATCGGGTCGAGAGAAACGATCGTCGTCAGCACGGTCTGGTCGGTCTGCACGAGATTGCCGGCCGAAATCAGCCGGCGGTCGATGCGGCCGCTGAGCGGCGCCTTGATTTCCGTGTATTCCATGTCGAGCGACGCACGGTCGGCTGCGGCCTGGGCGCCGCGGACATTGGCTTCGGCCGAATCGAATTCGCGGCGACGATCGTCCAGCGTCTGGGCCGACTGGCTGCCGCTCGAGGCAAGCGACTGCGCACGCTTGTACTGCGCATCGGCAAAGACCAGGGTGGATTGGGAGGCCTCAAGCGTCGCCTTTGCCTGGTTGAGCGCCGTTATGAACGGTCTCTGGTCGATGACGAAGAGCAAGTCGCCCTGCTTGACCAGCGCGCCGTCCTGGAAATGGATTTCCTGCAGGTAACCGCCGACGCGCGAGCGAACGGAGACTTCGTCGACCGGTTGGAAGCGACCGATGAACTCGTCGCTGTCGACAACGTCGCGAACGACCGGCTTGGCAACGGTGACGGGTGGGGCCGGTGGGGCGTTCTGGGCAAGCGCCGCTAGCGGCATGAGCACGGCCATGCTGCCAAACAGCATCATCTGTCGAAGCGCGAAAGTCATGCCGGTCCTCCAATCTCGGCGGCCGTTTATTGCCGCCAAACCTAAGATGAAGTGATGCTGTTCATGTCTTGCTGCTTGAACGGGGGCGTACGCCCCCGGGAATTCTCCGGCGTTTAATCCCCTCGCAAGGAAGGCCGGCAGGCAATGCAGATGAGAAAAATCGTAACCCTTTGGAAGCGGACTATAAGCGGCAGGGGTGAAAAATTGCAAATGCCAATTGGCTGCGTTTTTGAATCCATGAAAGCTTCATAGGCAGTGTCAGCTCTCGACGATCTCGTCCCTACCGGGCGGCAGCGCGCCGAGTTCGGCCCAGTCAAGCTCCTGTTCAAGCATGTGAAAGACATCGTCGTCGATCTCGCCGGCGCGGCGCATCGCCGCAAGCTTGGCGCGTTTTGCGACGATGACGTTGCGGCGCTGTTTGTCGAGCTTGCTGACCTCGCGTGGATGTTTCCCATCCGCGGCGATCTTGCGCTCCGAGGTGTAGACGTCACGCAGGATGCGGGTGGATTCGTCCTCGCCGCCAGCAAGCTCGGCAAGTGCTGCATCAATCAACGCCACGCGGGCTCTGGCGAGATCGCGGTCAAGAGACGTATCCGGTTCGAAATTTAGGAAACGGATCAGCGATCCGAGCGTCAGACCCTGGACAATCAGGGTGCCGAGGACGACGGCGAGCGCGCTGAGCAGGATGATGTCGCGATCGGGAAAATCGATAGGCAGGGCGAGGGCGGTCGCCAGTGTGACGAGGCCGCGCATGCCGCACCAGCCGGCAAGCAGGCTGGTCGCGAACGTCGGGGCCGCCTGTTTCGCGCGTCCGCGCGCCGCGAGAAAATTGATCGCCCGGTTATAGAAGAGCACCCAGGTCAGGCGCACCGCGATGACGGTGGCAAAGACTGCGGCAGCGAAGGTGACCGCGAAATTCAGGCGGCCGGGATCAAGATCAAGCACGATCTGCCGGGCCTGCAGGCCCATCAGCAGAAACGCGAGCACATTGAGCAGAAAGACGGCAGCCTCCCAGACGGAGTAGGAGTGGATGCGGTGGCGGGCCGTCTGCCGTTCCGGCATGTAGCGGGCGATCACCATCGCGTATACGACGATCGCCAGAATCGCCGACAGGTGCAGCCGCTCGGCGATGATCCAGGTGCCGAAGGTGGCGACGAACTCCAGCAGAGTGCCGCCGAGAGTGCCGGCGAGCTTCAACCCGACGACCATGTAGAGCCGGCCGAGGAGATAACCGAGGATGAGGCCGCCCGGCACAGCCAGAGCCAGTTCCGCCAGAGCGCCGGTGAAGAAGGTCGGGCTTGCGGCAGCGGTGACGGCGGCGCTGAAGATCAGGAGTGCCACGGCATCGTTGAGAAGGCTCTCGCCCTTCAGGACGACATAGGTCTGGCGCGGCAGCGCGAAGCGGTCGAGCATGGCGGTCGCGGCGGCCGCATCCGGCGGCGCGACGATAGCGCCGAGCGCGACAGCCGCGGCAATCGGCAGCCCGGCCATCGTCACCCCGACGACGGCGACGGCGGCAGCTGTCAGCACCACGGCGATCGCGGCGAGCGAGAGGAGCGGCATCCAGTTGCGGCGCAATGTCCGCGGCGGCAGATCGTAGGCGGCGTCGAAAAGCACGGGCGCGACCAGCAGCGCCAGTGCAAGGTCGGGATCGATTGCAATCTCGGGTGCCCAGGGCACGGCGGCGACGATGACGCCGGCGAGCGAGAGCATTGTGGGATAGGGGATCCGGAATCTCCTGGAGAATTGCAGGAAGACGATCGCCACAAGGAGCAGCGTCAGCATGCTTTCGAAGAACGCCATCGAGCCCTCCTGCGCACCTCATGGAGGCGAAGTTCTTCAGGAACTAGGGCCGAAACTGCCCTGCGGCCACCGTACGTGCGCTGCAACCGGCAAAGAAGGTATGGCTTGCCCTCCGCGGCTGCGGCATTTCGACCGCGGCCCTGAATCTGTCGACGCTGCTCTTGTGCAGTGCACTCGCCCGGAATATAAATACCCATATCATAAGTATGCTTATAAATAGCCGGCAAAGGTTCCAATGAACACCACGCCCACTCTCGGTTTCCTTCTCCACGACGTCGCACGGCTGCTGCGCAAGCGGTTCGAGCAACGCGCGAAGTGCCTCGGGCTGACGCGTTCGCAGTGGCAGACACTTGCCTATCTCTCGAACAATGAAGGTATCCATCAGAGCGGCCTTGCCGAAATCCTCGAGGTCGAGCCGATCACTTTGGTGCGCATCCTCGACAAGCTTGCCGAACGCGGGCTGATCGAGCGCCGCCAGCATCCGACCGACCGGCGCATCTGGCTGCTCTACATGCGCGAGGAGGCGCATCCGTTGCTCGCCGAAATGCGCGAACTCGGCGATGTAACCCGAGCCGAGGCGCTGGAAGGCGTTTCCGCCGAGCAACGCGAGCAGCTCTACCAGATACTATCCGTTATGAAGACGAACCTGGTGCAGGCTTGCCGAACACCGGTTGAAGAGAATGAGATGAACGATGGCTGATCAATCCAACTTCCGCGTCGTCGCCGACGCCGATGCCAAGACATCTGAAGAAAACCAAATCAAACAGCAGGAAACGGTAGCCGAAGCGCCTTCATCCAGTTCAGCGCCGGCTGCCGCCGTGGCTGCGCCTGGCGGCAACAAGGTCCGCCGCCGGCGCAGTCTCACGCGGCCTATCCTGTTCGCGCTGCTGCCGGCGGCGCTCGTCGCCGGCGGTTATTATTACGTCAATGGCGGCCAGGTGATGTCGACCGACAACGCCTATATCCAGGCCGATATGGTCGGCGTCACCACCGATGTCTCGGGCATCGTCAACGAGATCAACGTGCGCGAGAACGAGGCGGTCAAGGCGGGGCAGGTGCTCTTCAGCCTGAGGGCCGATTCCTTCAAGATCGCGCTCGACGGCGCCAAGGCGCAGCTCGGCGTGCAGCGCAACCAGATCATGAACCTCAAAGCCAGCTATCAGCAGTCGCTGGCTGAGATCACCCAGGCGCAGGCCGACCTGCCTTATTATCAGGAGCAGTTCGACCGGCAGCAGAACCTCGTCAACAACGGCAGCGCGACGCAATCGGCCTATGACGAGGCCAAGCACAATCTCGAGGCCGCGCAACAGAAGGTGACCGTCGCCAAGGCGGAGGCCGCAACGACGCTTGCCCAGCTCGGCGGATCGGCCGACCAGCCGATCGAGGAGAACCCGCTCTACCTGCAGGCCAAGTCGAATGTCGACAATGCCCAGCGCGAACTCGACCACAGCGTCGTCAAGGCGCCGTTCGACGGCATCGTCACCAATGTCAACGCCTTGCAGGTCGGCTCCTACCTGCAGGCTTCCGCAGCAGGCCTTCTCGCTTGTCGCGACCGACCATCTGTGGATCGCCGCCAGCCCGAAGGAAACCGAGCTGACCTACGTCAAACCCGGCCAGACGGCGGAGATCTACGTCGACACCTATCCCGGCGTGACGTGGAAGGGCAAGGTCGAGAGCATCAGCCCGGCCTCCGGCTCCAGCTTCGCGCTGCTGCCGGCCCAGAACACCACCGGCAACTGGGTGAAGGTCGTCCAGCGCATTCCGATGCGCGTCAGCATCGAGGATACGCAAGGCAAGCCGCCGCTTCGCGTCGGCATGAGCACGGTCGTCGACGTCGAAACCGGTCATGCCCGCGGCCTGCCCGACTTCGTCAACAAGCTTCTGGGCCGGTCTCAGGGCAAGGATGATGAGTAGCTCTCCCGCGTCTTCGGCGACCCCTGTTGCCAATCGCGGTGCGATCACCGCCTGCGTCATCCTCGCCGTCATCATGCAGGCGCTGGATACGACGATTGCCAATGTGGCGCTGCCCTATATTCAGGGCAGCGTGTCGGCGTCGGCCGACCAGATCAACTGGGTGCTGACGTCCTACATCGTCGCGGCGGCAATCATGACGCCGCCCTCCGGTTTCCTTGCCGCCAAGTTCGGCCGCAAGCGCGTGCTGCTCGTCGCCATATCCGGCTTCGTCGGCGCCTCGGTGCTCTGCGGCCTGGCGCAATCGCTGAACCAGATCGTCGCCTTTCGCCTGCTGCAGGGTCTGTTCGGCGCATCGCTGGTGCCGCTATCCCAGGGCATCCTGCTCGACATCTACACGGTCGAGGAGCGCGGTTCGGCCATGGCGCTCTTTGGCGTCTCGGTCATGGTCGGGCCGGTGCTGGGGCCTGTCATTGGCGGCTGGCTGACCGAGAATATCAGCTGGCGCTGGGTGTTCTACATCAACGTGCCGATCGGCGCGCTCGCCTTTGCCGGGATCGTCGTATTCGTTTCGGAAACGAAGAGGGATGCGCTCGCGAAGCTTGACTGGTTCGGCTTCGGGATGATGAGCCTGTTCATTGCCTCGCTGCAGCTCTTCCTCGACCGCGGTGAGCAGCTCGACTGGTTCTCCTCAGGCGAGATCATGCTCGAAGCGATTATCTGCGCTTCGGCCTTCTATCTGCTTCTGGTGCACACGCTGACGGCGGAGAAATCCTTCGTCAATCCGAAGCTGTTCCTCGATCAGAATTTTTCGATCAGCATGATCTTCATCTTCGTTATCGGCATCACTTATCTCGCCTCGCTGGCGTTGATGACACCCTATCTGCAGACGCTGATGGGCTATCCCGTCATTACCGCCGGCATCGTCATGGGGCCGCGCGGGCTCGGCACCATGCTCTGCATGTTCATCGTCGGGCGGCTGATCGGCAAGGTCGATACACGCTGGCTGCTGGTGCTCGGCCTCGGCCTGACCGCCTGGGCGATGTACGATATGACCGGCTGGACGCCCGACGTCTCGCAATGGACGATCATCTCGGTCGGCTTTATCCAGGGCGCCGGTCTCGGCTTCCTGTTCGTGCCGCTGACGACGATCGCTTTCGCCACGCTGCCCGCCCATATGCGCGGCGACGGCACCGGCCTCTACAATCTGTCGCGCAATATCGGCTCGTCTGTGGGCATCTCGATCGTCTCGGCGCTGATCGTCGAGAATACGCAGAGCAATCATGAATCACTCGCTGCCTATGTGACGCCGTTCAACCACGCCTTCAACGCGGTGGCGGCACAGGGGCTCAGTCCCGTGACGGCAGCCGGACGCGCCTCGCTCAACGAGATCATCACGCTGCAATCGACGATCATCGCCTATATGGACGATTTCAAGCTGTTGATGCTGATGTCGCTCGCGGTCATTCCGCTCGTGCTGCTGCTGCGTAAGCCGAAGGCCGCGGCCGCCGTCGACCACAGTGCCGTGATGGAATAGTCAGCGAAACGGTTTGCTGAGATAACGCGACCCCTGGATGCCGAAGCGCCATGGCACGTCGGCATTTTTGGTGATACCGATGCGCTTTCCCGAAACGATCGGCACCGGCGCGGAGGGCGTCAGTGCATAGGGTGGGCGGTCGAGCAGCCTGTCGTTGATCTGAATGTCGATGCCGAGCGCCAAGCAGAGCTTGCCGGGGCCGCTGCAGAGCGCCGTCAGCATATCGGTGCCGCGCCGCTCCATCATCAAAGGAATTCCCGTTTCCGGCTCGAGCGCCCGGATCAGCACGGCCGAACCCGGATGGCAGACGAAGTTCAGGCACCAATACATGCCGTAAATGCGGTAGATGTAGGCATTGCCGGGGCGGCCATACATGGCGCCGTTGCGCTTGGTCGGCCCGCGAAAACTGTGCGAGGCCTCGTCATCGGGGAAATAGGCTTCCGTCTCGGTGATGCGGCCGCCTACGCCGTCGACTGAGAGATGGCAGCCGAGCAGATCCCGGGCAACGGCGATTGCGTCGCGCTCGAAAAACACCCTGAGACTTTCGCCGGCAAGCGCGCCGGCGCCGATCGCGCCGCTTGTCATTCCACCATCGGTCATGGCCGAGGCAGATACCATTCGGCGCGCTTGGCGTCACCCCCAAAGGGCTTGACGTGGCAAGCGGGTGTTACCGGCCGGGTTTCGGATCGCGCATCGGGATCGATGTGACGGTGACCGAAACCGGGTCGCTTGCCGGAAAAGAATCCTCGAGGCCTTCCTCCAGTTCCTCTTCGAGCACGTTGGCATCCTTGCTGCGCGGGCCGTCGCCATGGACGGGTTCAATCGCTGTCGCAACCAGGGCCTTGGCGCGCGAAACGGCATTTTCCGAGGTCAGCTCGGGCGTGCTGCGCAGCGTCACGGCAATGCTGTCTTCGCCCTCGCCACCGAATTCGACGACGAAGCCGTCTTCCGTCTGGTAGACAGTGATGTCGCTGAGTGCCATGGCTCCCCCAAAAGCGCCTACATTAGCAAGGCGTGTTTTAGTTATGCCCGCTTTCCGAATTTTGTCGAGCGAAGACCTTCACCAGCCAGTCGATGAAGACGCGCACGCGCGGTGAAAGCTGGCGGTTGCGGGGATAGAGCAGGGATACCGGCGTCGGGGTCAGCGGAAAATCCTCGAGCACACGAACCAGCCTTCCCTCAGTGAGATCTCTTTCAGCGTGATAGCGCGGGATCTGGATCAGGCCGAGGCCCATCCTTGCCGCGGAAACATAGCTTTCGGCGGCGTTGACGGCGACGGTCGCGGGAATGGTGACGTTGCGCACTGCGCCGTCGACGATGAATTCGAGCGGCAGCAGAGTGCCGGTGCTGCTGGAGCGGAAGCCGACCATGCGGTGGCCGGTTAGCCGGTCCGGATGCTGCGGCAGGCCATGTGCGGCGATATAGGCCGGAGAGGCGAGGGTGATCTCGTCGAGCATGGCGACGCGCCGGGCGACCATATCGCTATCCCCGGGCGTACCGACGCGCAGCACGCAATCGATGCCTTCGCGCACCAAATCGACCAGCCGATCGCCCTCGCTCATATAGAACTCGATCTCCGGATAGGTCTCGAGAAAGGAAGGCAGGCTCGGCAGCACGAAATGCCGAGCCAGCGTGCCGTGCACATCGACGCGCAGCAGTCCCTTCGGTCTGGCGCCGGCAAAAGCGCCTTCGGCGTCCTCGATGTCGGCGAGGATCGACAGGCAGCGTTGGTAATAGGCCTCGCCGTCGAGCGTCGGTCTGACATGGCGCGTGGTGCGCTGGAGCAGGCGCACTCCGAGGCGGGCCTCGAGCTGCTTGACCGCATCGGTTACGGTCGAGCGCGGAAGGCCGGTGTCTTCCGCGGCAAGGGTGAAGCTGCGGCGCTCAACGACGCGGCAGAACACACGCATGGCATCGAACCTGTCCATCTGTTTGTTCGCCTTTCACGGATAATGAAGCCGAAGAATGCACGATTATCCGCACTGGCAAAAGGCGCATCTTCTTTCCATCGAAAACGCGCTGCGGCGCAGACGAAGGAGAAGAACAATGGCTTCCAACCAAAGCAGCAAGGTCGCACTGGTTACCGGCGCTTCGCGCGGTATCGGCGCGGCGGTTGCCAGGCGCCTCGCCAGAGACGGTTTCATCGTCGTCATCAACTATTCAGGCAATGCCGTGCCGGCCGAAGAACTGGCCCGGGAGATCGAGCTGGCCGGCGGCGAGGCGCTGACCGCGAAAGCCGATGTCAGCGATGCGGACGCCGTGCGCCGCATGTTCGATGCCGCGGAAGCCGCTTTCGGTGGCATCGACGTGCTCGTCAACAATGCCGGCATCATGATGCTCTCGTCGCTCGCCGAGGCTGACGATGAGAACTTCGACCGGCAGATCGATGTCAATCTCAAGGGCACCTTCAACACGCTGAGGGAAGCGGCCAAGCGTTTGCGCGACGGCGGCCGGGTCATCAATTTCTCGACTTCGGTCGTCGGGCTGAAGCTTGAAACCTACGGCGTCTACGCCGCGACCAAGGCGGCCGTCGAAACGCTAACGGCGATCATGGCCAAGGAAATGCGCGGCCGCAATATTACCGTCAATGCGATTGCGCCCGGTCCTGTCGCCACCGATCTTTTCCTCAACGGCAAATCGGAAGAACTCGTCGTCCGCATGGCGAAGATGAACCCGCTGGAGCGCCTCGCCACGCCCGAGGACATCGCCTCGTCAGTCGCCTTCCTCGCCGGCCCGGACGGCGGCTGGATCAATGGCCAGACGCTGCGCGCCAATGGCGGCATGGTCTGACCAGGCCGACCTCATCGCGATTATGTGAACGGCGCTTGTGAGTTTTTCCTCTTACAATTTTATGGAGAGTGCTTATAACGGATTTATCGCGAGAGAGTGGAGTTCCCTGACGCTCTCTTACGAACCTCCAGAGCCTGCCGCGCCGCTCTGCGGCGCGACAGGCCCGATGTTCAAAATATTGCGGCCCGTCGAAGGTTCCCCTGCCTTCCGGGCCGTATCTGTTTTGCCGCTCAATAGTCGTTCAGCCTCGCCTCGACCAGAAGCTTCACCAGCCAGTCGACGAAGACGCGGACCTTGTTGCTGAGGTGGCGGTTCGGCGGATAGACGACATAGAGCGGGATCGGATCGCGGCGCCATTCCGGCAGCACGCGGACGAGTTCGCCCCGCCGCATCGGTTCGCGCACCATGAAGGTCGGCACCTGCGCGACGCCAAGCCCCGTCAGTGCCGCGGTCAGATAGGTGCGGCTGTCGTTGACGGAGGCGATGTAGCGCGGGTTGGTCTCGATCGTCTCGTTGTCCCTGCGAAATTCGAAGGGCAGGGTCCGGTTGTTCTGAGCGCGGAAATAATTGACCGAGTAGTGTGCGGCCTCCAGATCCTCAGGGCGTTCGGGCATGCCGAATTTCTGGATGTAACTTGGCGAAGCGCAGGTGATGAGCTCCATCTCCGAGACGCGCCGGGCGATCAGCGACTGGTCGGTGGGCGTGCCCGCCCGCAGCGCGCAATCGACATTTTCGACCAGATAATCCACCGTGCGGTCGCTGACGCCGAGGTCCAGACGGATATCGGGATAGCGCTGATAAAAGTCGCACAGCGCCGGGACGACGATCGCATCAGCAAAGGCGCCGCTCATCTCGACGCGCAGCCGCCCGCTCGGCAGGCTCTGCGAATTGGAGAGGCTGCCGTCGAGTTCCTCCAGTTCGGAGATAAGCTGCGCGGCGCGTTCGTAATAAAGCGCGCCGTCCGTGGTCACCATCACCCGGCGCGTGGTACGGTTCAGAAGCTTGGTGCGCAGATGCGCCTCCAGGCCCTGGATAAGATTGGTCACCGTCGCCTTGGGCATGGCGAGCATGTCGGCGGCGCGGGTGAAATTGCCCGTCTCCACCACGCGGATGAAGACACGCATTGCCGAAAGCTGATCCATCGGTTTCAAGTCCGCAGTTTGCGTTGCACCATTATTCGAGAATTGGAACAGTGTAATCGCGATATCACTTCTTATTCCCTGTTCTGAATAACAATATCTTTTTTGTACAAAATGCAAGCGACAGCGTTGTCTGTCAGTGGCGATGCGTACAAAGGCCGGAACCATGACGGTGGAATGGAAAGATATGATGCTGGACAAGGTGGCCATCGGCCCCGTTTCCGCACGCATCTACCAGGGCGCCGATTACGGCAAAGGGCCGCCGATCGTGCTTTACCTGCATGGCGGCGCGTTTCTAGATCGGGAGACAAATGTCGACCGGCCGGTGGCGATCAGCCTCGCCAAATCAGGCGCCATCGTCGCCGCCGTCGATTACAGCAGCCTGTCCGGCAACCTGTTTCCGCAAGTGTTGGAAGTTTCCTTTTCCGTTTTTACCTATCTCGCCAACAAGCGCGCTGCCGGTCTTGGCGACCGCAAGTCGCTGTTATTCGTTGCCGGTGAGGAGGCAGGCGGCAATGTCGCCGCCGGTGTGGCGCTGAAAGCGCGCGACCAGCTGCCCGACGCGCTCGACGGCCAGGTGCTGATTTCGCCATTGCTTGATCCCTTCATGGGCACCTCCTCTATCCGCAAAGCGGAAGCCATCGGCATGCGGCAACGCTGGACTGAGGGCTGGAGCCATTACTTAAGCGGCGGCGGTTGCCACCCTTACGCGGCACCTTGCCTCTGTTCGCGTCTTTCAGGCGTCGCCCCTGCGCTGATCTTCACCGCCGAGGACGATCCTCTGCACGACGAAACAATTGGTTACGGTGCCCGCCTGAAGAAGGCCGGCGTCGGTGTGCGCCAGCATGTCCTTCCCGCCGGGACGGGCTGGCCCTCGATTTATGGTGGGAAATCCGGGGAAGCGCCCGATTGGCAGGAACACGTCAGCCGCCACTTCGGAAGTTTCCTTCAGGACGTAAGCGTCCAACCGCAATTGCATTGAAGAAGATCTGATATTTGAGCGGCTTGGGGCCGTAAGGAGAGTACTGATGACGTCCAGAAGCAAGCGCTGGGCCCTGGTGGGCGCCGGCATGGGTCTTATTGCGTCGGTTTCCGGCGCTGCATTGTTTTTCGAACTGCCGATGAGCACGACCGCCACGGCCGCTTCCGCGCCGGCGCAGCCTCCCGCCGTGCCGGTGACGGTTGCCGTCGTCGCGGCGCGCGACGTAACGGCATGGGAAAATTTCTCCGGCCGCCTCGAAGCCGTCGACCGTGTCCAGGTTCGTTCCCGCGTCGCCGGCGCCATCCTGTCGGTGGCCTTCCGTGAAGGTGCGCTGGTCAAGCAGGGCGACCTGCTGTTCACCATCGACCCGGCTCCTTACCAGGCGAGCGTGGCGCAGGCGCAGGGCCAGGTCGCTTCGGCTGAAGCCAAGGTCAGCCTGGCGCAGACCGAGCTCGATCGCGGCCGCAGGCTTTCCGACAACCGCACCATCTCCCAGAGCGATCTCGATCAGCGTCAAAGCGCGCTGGCCGAGGCGCAGGCGGGGCTGCGTTCGGCGCAGGCCGCTCTGCAGTCGGCTCAGCTCGATCTCGATTACACTGAGGTGCGGGCGCCGGTTTCGGGCCGCATCGGCAAGATCGAGGTGACCACGGGCAACCTGGTTGCGGCCGGCTCGGCTTCGCCTGAACTGACGACGCTGGTTTCGGTCGATCCGATCTATGCGAGCTTCAATGCCAGCGAGGAAATGGTGACGCGCGCCCTTGCCCAGCTGCCGCAGACGGACGGCGCCCTGCCGCCGGTCGAACAGATCCCGGTCGAAATCGGCACGCTCGCGGATGATGGCACCCCGATCAAGGGCAAGCTGCAACTGATCGACAATGAGGTCGATGCATCAAGCGGCACGATCAGCGTGCGCGCCGTCTTCGACAATCCGGGCGGGCGTCTGATCCCCGGCCAGTTCGTGCGGGTGCGCATGGGCCAGCCGAAGGCTGAGAACAAGATCGTCATCAGCGACCGTGCTGTCGGCACCGACCAGGACAAGAAGTTCGTCTTCATCGTCGACGGCGAGAACAAGGTCGCCTACCGGCAGGTCCAGCTCGGCACGCTGTCTGACGGTCAGCGGGTGGTCGAAAGCGGCCTGAGCGCCGGCGAGAAGATCGTCGTCAACGGTCTGCAGCGCATTCGTCCTGGCGCCGTCGTCATTCCGCAGATGGAAGAGAAGGTCGCGACCGCTCAGTAATTTGCGCCTTTCCCTGTGGGGGAAGGTCAATAGCCGAATTGATTTCACCCGCCGGCGGCTCCCAGCCGCCGGAGAGGGACTTCGCATCCATGTTCACCCCGGAGAGGGCTTTGATATGAACATCTCCAGATTCTTTGTCGACCGCCCGGTTTTTGCCGGCGTCCTTTCGGTCCTCATCGTGGTCGCCGGTCTGATCGGCCTGAGGGCGCTGCCGATTTCCGAATATCCCAACGTCGTGCCGCCGTCGGTCGTCGTGCGCGCCACCTATCCCGGCGCCAATCCGAGCGTCATTGCCGAAACGGTGGCGACACCGCTCGAAGAGCAGATCAATGGCGTCGAGGACATGCTCTACATGTCGAGCCAGGCGACGTCGGACGGCGTGCTCAACGTGACCGTCACCTTCAAGCTCGGCACCGATCCCGACAAGGCGCAGCAGCTCGTACAGAACCGCGTTTCGCAAGCCGAGCCGCGCCTGCCGGCGGAAGTCCGCGCGCTGGGCATCACCACGGTCAAGAGCTCGCCCGACTTCATCATGGTCGTCAACCTCGTCTCCGACGGAAACAGTCACGACATCACCTATCTGCGCAACTACGCGACCCTCAACGTCAAGGACCGGCTCGCCCGCATTCCGGGCGTCGGCCAGGTGCAGGTTTTCGGGGCCGGCGACTATTCGATGCGCGTCTGGATCGATCCGCAGAAGGCCGCCGAGCATGATCTCGCCGCCAGCGATATCAGCAACGCCATCAGCTCGCAGAACGTCCAGGCCGCCGCCGGCATCATCGGCGCGTCGCCCAGCCAGCCGGGCGTCGATCTTCAGCTCAACGTCAATGCTCAGGGCCGTCTGCGCACGCCCGAAGAGTTCGGCAACATCATCGTGAAGACGGGCGCCAACGGCGAGATCACCCGCCTTCGCGATATCGCCCGCATCGAGCTCGGCGCCGCCGACTATACGCTGCGCTCGCTGCTCGACGGCAAGCCGGCTGTTGCCGTCGCCGTTCTTCAGGCGCCCGGTTCGAACGCGATCGAGATCGCCGACAATGTGCGCGCGACCATGGACCAGCTGCAGCTGGCCATGCCTGACGGCGTCAAATACGAGATCGTCTACGATACGACGAAATTCGTGCGCGCCTCGATCGAGAAGGTCATCGATACGCTGCTCGAAGCTGTCGCGCTCGTCGTCCTTGTCGTCATCCTGTTCCTGCAGACATGGCGCGCCTCGATCATTCCGCTGATCGCGGTTCCGGTCTCGATCATCGGCACCTTCGCGGTCATGTATGTCTTCGGCTTCTCGATCAACGCGCTTAGTCTGTTTGGTCTGGTGCTGGCGATCGGCATCGTCGTCGACGACGCGATCGTCGTGGTCGAAAACGTCGAACGCAATATCGAGCATGGGCTGTCGCCGCGGGCGGCCACCTACAAGGCGATGAAGGAGGTCTCCGGCCCGATAGTGGCGATCGCGCTGGTCCTTGTCGCGGTCTTCGTGCCGCTCGCCTTCATCTCCGGCCTGTCGGGTCAGTTCTATCGCCAGTTCGCGCTGACGATCGCGATCTCGACCGTCATCTCCGCCTTCAACTCGCTCACCCTTTCTCCGGCGCTCGCAGCCCTTCTCTTGAAGGGTCACCATGCGCCGAAGGATTGGCTGACGCGGTTCATGGACGCCATTTTCGGCTGGTTCTTCCGCGGCTTCAACCGTGTCTTCGGCGCCGGTTCGAATGCCTACGGCAAGGGTGTGGGCGGGCTGGTGTCGCGCAAGAGCATCGTCATGGTGGTCTATCTGGCGCTGGTCGGCGCGACCTACAGCATGTTCACCACTGTCCCGGGCGGCTTCGTGCCGTCGCAGGACAAGCAGTATCTGATCGGCTTTGCCCAGCTGCCGGATGCCGCCAGCCTCGACCGCACCGAAGATGTGATCAAACGGATGACCGACATTGCTCTCGCCCAGCCGGGCGTTGCCAATGCGATCGCCTTTCCGGGCCTGTCGATCAACGGCTTCACCAATTCTTCGAATGCCGGCATCGTCTTCGTGACGCTGAAGGACTTCGAGGAGCGCAAGACGCCCGATCTCTCGGGCGGCGCCATCGCCATGACGCTGAACCAAAAGTTCGGCGCCATCCAGGACGCCTTCATCGCCATGTTCCCGCCGCCGCCGGTCAACGGTCTCGGCACGACGGGCGGTTTCAAGCTGCAGATCGAGGATCGCGCCGGTCTCGGCAACCAGGCGCTCGACGAGGCGACCAAGGCGGTGCTTGCCAAGGCCTATCAGACGCCCGAACTTGCCGGGCTGTTCTCCAGCTTCCAGATCAACGTGCCGCAGCTCTATGCCGATCTCGACCGCGCCAAGGCCGAGCAGCTCGGAGTTTCCGTCACCGACGTCTTCCAGACGCTGCAGATCTATCTCGGTTCGCTCTATGTGAACGACTTCAACGCCTTCGGCCGCACCTACAGCGTCCGTGTGCAGGCCGATGCGAAATTCCGCGCCCAGCCGGAAGATATCGGCCAGTTGAAGGTCCGTTCGGCATCGGGTGAGATGATCCCGCTTTCTGCCCTGTTGAAGGTCGAGCCAAGCACCGGTCCGGAACGCGCCAACCGTTACAACGGCTTCCTTGCCGCCGATATCAACGGCGGTCCGGCGCCGGGCTTCTCCTCCGGCCAGGCCCAGGCGGCAATCGAGAAGATCCTTCGCGAGACCCTGCCTGCCGGCATCGACTTCGAATGGACGGATTTGACCTATCAGCAGATCCTGGCCGGCAATTCGAGCGTGGTGGTCTTCCCGCTGGCGCTGCTGCTCGTCTTCCTGGTGCTCGCCGCCCAGTATGAAAGCTTGACGCTGCCGCTTGCGATCATCATGATCGTGCCGATGGGCGTGCTGGCGGCCTTGACGGGCGTCTGGCTCACCGGTGGAGACAACAACATCTTCACTCAGATCGGCCTAGTCGTCCTTGTCGGCCTCTCGGCGAAGAACGCGATCCTCATCGTCGAATTCGCCCGCGAACTGGAGTTCGAAGGCAGAACGCCGCGCGAGGCAGCGGTCGAGGCCAGCCGTCTGCGCCTTCGCCCGATCCTCATGACCTCCATGGCCTTCATCATGGGCGTCGTGCCGCTCGTCGTCTCCACAGGCGCCGGTGCGGAAATGCGTGCAGCCATGGGTGTCGCGGTCTTCTCCGGCATGATCGGCGTGACGTTGTTCGGCATCTTCATGACGCCTGTCTTCTACGTGCTGTTGCGCCGGATGACGGGCAACCGTCCGCTCGTCCAGCACAAGCCGGACGAGCACAAGGAGGAAGAGGCCGAAGTCATCCGGCTCGCTGCCGAATAACGCAATTCAACCTTCCTTTGTCGAGTAAATCGGGCGGGAACTTCGGTTCTCGCCCGTATCGTTTTTCGGCCATCCGACAAAAATGCTTTACGTGCATCAAAACGGTTGCAACCATGGCCGAGGAGACTATCAAAGACGGATAGCAGCTGGGAGGAGCGGCGCGGCCTTACCTCCGCCATCTGGATACGCAACGCCGAAGGCCGGAGCGCTTGCGGAAGATGGTGGTACGGGCGGAAGGCCCCCGCTTCTCGACTTCGAAGAGAAGTGTGGCCGATCGGGAGGATGGTAATGACGGACAGCCAAACGAAGACACGCCGCCTGCGTTCGCAGGATTGGTTCGACAATCCCGATCATATCGATATGGCAGCGCTCTACCTCGAGCGTTTCATGAATTACGGCATCACGCCGGAAGAGCTACGCTCCGGCAAGCCGGTCATCGGGATTGCCCAGAGCGGCAGCGATCTTACGCCCTGCAATCGCGTGCATATCGAACTCGCCAAGCGCGTGCGCGACGGCATTCGAGATGCCGGCGGCATTCCGATCGAATTTCCGACACATCCGATCTTCGAGAACTGCAAGCGCCCGACGGCCGGACTCGACCGCAATCTCGCCTATCTCGGTCTCGTCGAAATCCTCTACGGCTACCCGCTCGATGGTGTGGTGCTGACCACCGGCTGCGACAAGACCACGCCTTCGGCGATCATGGCTGCGTCGACGGTCGATATTCCGGCGATCGTGCTCTCCGGCGGGCCGATGCTCGACGGCTGGCACGAGGGGGAACTGGCGGGCTCCGGCACGGTGATCTGGCGGATGCGGCGGAAATATGCGGCAGGCGAAATCGACCGGGAGGAGTTTCTGCAGGCGGCGCTCGATTCGGCTCCTTCCGTCGGCCACTGCAACACGATGGGCACCGCTTCGACGATGAATGCGCTGGCCGAAGCGCTCGGCCTGTCGCTGACCGGGTGCGGCGCCATTCCGGCTGCTTATCGCGAGCGCGGCCAGATGGCCTACCGCACCGGGCGGCGGGCCGTCGAGATCGTGTTCGAGGACCTGAAGCCGTCGGATATCCTGACGCGGGCGGCGTTCCTCAATGCCATCCGTACCAATTCGGCGATCGGCGGCTCGACCAATGCACAGCCGCATCTGGCGGCCATGGCCAAGCATGCCGGTGTTGAACTTTATCCCGACGACTGGCAGGTGCATGGCTTCGATATCCCGCTGCTGGCCAATGTCCAACCGGCCGGCGCCTATCTCGGCGAGCGATATCACCGCGCCGGCGGCACCCCGGCGATCATGTGGGAGCTGCTGCAGGCCGGAAAACTCGACGGCGACTGTCGCACGGTGACGGGTAGGACGATGGCCGAGAACCTGAAGGGGCGGGAGGCCAGCGACCGCGAGGTCATCCGGCGGTTCGACGACCCGCTGAAGGAGCGCGCCGGTTTCCTCGTTCTCAAGGGCAATCTCTTCGACTTCGCCATCATGAAGATGAGTGTGGTTTCAGAGGATTTCCGTCGGCGCTATCTCCAGGAGCCCGGGCGAGAAGGCGTCTTTGAGGGTAAGGCGGTCGTCTTCGACGGCTCGGAAGATTATCACCGTCGCATCAACGATCCCGCCCTCGGCATCGACGAGAATACGATCTTGGTGATCCGCGGCGCCGGGCCGCTCGGCTGGCCGGGGTCGGCCGAGGTTGTGAACATGCAGCCGCCGGATCATCTTCTGAAGCGCGGCATCCGTAGCCTGCCGACGATCGGCGACGGCCGTCAGTCGGGCACGGCGGACAGCCCCTCGATCCTCAACGCTTCGCCGGAGAGCGCTGCCGGCGGCGGCCTGGCCTGGCTTCGCAGCGGCGACACGATCCGCATCGACTTCAACCACGGGCGCTGCGACATGCTGGTGGACGGCGCCGAGATCGAACGGCGCAAGGGCGAGGGCATTCCACCGGTGCCGGCGGATGCGACGCCGTGGCAGCAAATCTACCGCCGTTCCGTCACGCAGCTGGTCGATGGCGCTGTTCTGGAAGGGGCAGCGGACTTCCGCCAGATCGCGAAAAGACCACCGAGGCATAATCACTGATCCCGAAGCTGCGGCAGATCGCAAGTCCGTTGATCCAAAAGGGGAAAGCCGTAACGAAGATTTCACCTCGTCATTTGTTCGGTCCATAGGGCAAGGCTTCCTTAATGCCGGCCGAAGACCATATTGCAATGACGCAAGTCTTCTAAGGCCGAGGCCGTGTTGCCAGAAAATGAAGCCACACGATCCGAACAAGAGTTTCAGGATCTTCTGCGCCGGCTCGAACTCGCTCTCGACGCATCCCGGATCGGTGTCTGGGAGCATAGCATCGCAAAGGACGGGATCTTATGGGACGCACAGATGCACCGGCTCTACGAGACCGGCGAGACATGTCGGCAAGTGCCGGTATGGTTCTGCGCGAACGCGATCCATCCCGACGATCGAGAGCGGGCCGAACGTGATTTCGAGCAGGCCATCGCTGCGCGCGGCGCCTATGACTCGCAATTCCGAATCGTGCTGCCGAGCGGCGAAATCCGGCATCTTCGCTCGCGAGCGCATTTTTATGTGGATGCGGAGGGGGCGCCCTCCTTCATCGGCGCCGAGTGGGATGTGACAGCCGACGTACAGCTCAACGCCGAGCTTGCACGGCAGAAGATGATGGCCGAGGCGAGAGCGCTGGCGCTCGAGGAAAGCAATGCGCGTATCGAGCATGTCGCCGATCACGATTATCTCACCGGCTTGCCGAACCGGCGCCTTCTCGACAAGCGGCTGGCGGAGCTGCCGGCCGACAGGAGCGTCGCGACGCTTGGCGTGCTGCATCTCGATATCGATCAATTCAAGCAGATCAACGACAGCCACGGCCATGCGGCCGGCGACGCCGTGCTCAAGGCCGCAGCCCTTCGCCTCGCCGCCGCAATACCCGCAAACGGCATGGTTGCCCGCGTTGGCGGCGACGACTTCGTCGTCGTGCTGGTCAATTTCACCGATCTCGCCGAGCTGAAACTGATCACCGAAGATGTTCAGCGGCGGCTGCGGAAAAAGATCCGCTACGGCCAGGAGATGCTGCAATCCGGGGCTTCGATCGGCGTATCGTGGAGCGCCGATCGGCGGGTGCGCAACCTGCTGGCCGAATCCGACGTGGCGCTTTACCACGCCAAGCAGCTCGGGCGAAACCGCATCGAATTCTTCACGCGGCAACTGCAGGAGGATCTGCGATCCAAGCGTCGCTTGGTCGAAGAGCTGAAGCTCGGGCTGGAGCGCGGCGAGATCATTCCTTATTATCAGGTGCAACTCTCTGCCAGAACACGGCAGGTTATCGGCTTCGAGGCGTTGGCGCGCTGGAAACATCCGGACAAGGGCGTGCTCGCCCCGGGCGTATTTCTGAAGATCGCCGACGAGCACGGGCTTGCGGCTGAGATCGATGCGGCGATCTTGAAACGTGTTCTCGAGGACCGGCAGTTCTGGCAGTTACGCGGCCTTGCGGTTCCGCGCATTGCCGTCAACATTTCGGCGTCGCGCCTTGCCGACCCGGCGCTGCTCCGCAAGCTAAAAACACTCGACATTCCGCCCGGCGCAATCGTCTTCGAGCTGGTCGAGACGATTTTCCTCGACGACAGTGAAGAGACGCTGCTCGATCATGTCGATGATATCAAACGGCTGGGCATCGACATCGAAATCGACGATTTCGGATCGGGCCACGCCTCGCTTATCGGTCTCGTCAAGCTGCGGCCGAAGCGACTGAAGATCGACCGGCAACTCGTTGCCGAGGTCGTCAGCTCGCAGGAGCAGCGGCGGGTGATCGGTTCGATCGTCGAAATCGCCAAGGCGCTCGATGTCGAGGTGATCGCCGAGGGCATTGAAACCGAGTCGCATGCCACCGTGCTGGCGCAGCTTGGCTGCGACGGTTTGCAGGGTTATGCTTTTGGTTACCCGGCGCCGGCGGCCGAGACAGAACGGCTGTTCTCGCCGCTCACGAGTGGAGCCGAAAAGCAGAAGGCAGCGATAGGCGGCTGATATCCAGCCGAACCGCTCCTCGTCTTCAAGACGAGGTGAACGAGCAGATTTCGGCGCGGGATTTTATTCGCGCCGGCAGGAAGATAATCAGGCGCCAAGTAATTTTCTTGAGCTTGCAACGGCATTGTTTCATGGTAATGCGGAAACGAAGCTTACTGCATTGCATCGGAAATGATTATACGCAGCGTCAAGACCATCGGCGCTGTTCCTCCATCATTCGCAAGCGCGAACGGGAAGCCGTGATCTGACAATTGCTTTGCTGTTGGCGGGATGGACTTGCGGGACATCAATCTGGGAAGATCGCATGAATTCGGAATTTGCCGTTCGTTCGATGCGGCCCGGCGAATTGGAGCTCGTGCTCGAATGGGCGCGTCAGGAGGGATGGAATCCCGGCCTCGACGATTCGCTTGCATTCCTCGAGGCTGATCCGTCCGGGTTTTTCGTCGGCTCCATCGGCGAAGTCCCTGTCGGCTCGATCTCGGTCGTCAAATACGGCGACAGCTTTGCCTTTCTCGGCCTCTACATCGTCCACCCCGATTTCCGTGGCAAGGGTTACGGCAAAGCGATCTGGCAAACGGGGATCGCTACGGCGGAGGGCCGGACGATCGGTCTCGACGGCGTCGCCGCGCAGCAGCAGAACTACCGCAGGGCCGGCTTCGAACCCGCTTATCTCACCATTCGATATGGCGGCGTCGCCAGCGCCCTGCCGGCCTCGACGCTCGTTGCGCAGCCGGTGCTGGATTCGCGCCTGGAAGGGCTGCTGCGTTATGATTCGGCGATCTTCCCGCAGCCGCGGGAAACCTTCCTTGCCGCCTGGTGTACCGGCCGCAAGGGACGGCGTACCGCCGTCGTACGGAAGAGCCATAAAATCCGTGGCTACGGCACGATCCGCCGCTGCTATGAGGGCTACAAGATCGGCCCGCTCTTTGCCAATGATGCCGATAGCGCCGCGGCGCTGCTTGCCGAACTGGTCCCGGAGGCGAAAGGGGCAACAGTCTTCATCGATATTCCCGCAGAAAACCGCGAGGCGATCGCCCTTGCTGAAGGCATGGGCCTTCAGCCGGTGTTCGAGACCATGCGCATGTATCGCGGGCCGGCCCCCGCCACCCCGCTGAAACACGTCTTCGGCGTGACGACCCTGGAGCTTGGCTAATCCACCGGTGAGGCGGGCGCCGTTGGAGCCGAAGCTTTCGGACGGCCTTTTTCGGCGATGGCGATACCGCCGAGCGTCAAGGCCAGCGCGACCATATGGAAGGACTGCAGCGTCTCGCCGACCAAGGCGACCGAGAGCAGGGTTCCGAATACCGGCACGAGATTGATGAACAGGCTGGCCCGGTTGGCGCCGATCGCCTCGACGCCCTTGATGTAAAGAATCTGCGCCAGCAGCGAGGGGAAGATCGCCGTGTAGAGAGTGATGCCCCAGCCGGCCTGATCGGGCCATTGCGCCGCGCCCCGGCCTGCCTCCCAGAGGAGCAGCGGCAGCGATGTCAGCATGGCGGCAACGGCCGGGAAGGCCATCAGCGTTCGCCAGTCGACCGGCGGTTTCCAGCGCAGGAAGATCGTGTAGAGCGAATAGGCGACGATGGCGATGAGCATCAACCCGTCGCCCCGGTTGAGCTGCAGCTGCAGCAGCGTGGCGAGGTCGCCATGCGCTGCTGTCAGAGCCACGCCCACCAAAGTCATTGCGAAGCCGAAGCATTGCGCCAACGAAATGCCCGTGCGGAAGAAAACGAAATTCAGCAGGAAGATCAGCATGGGAATGCCGGCCTGCTCGATGGCGACATTGATTGCCGTCGTATACTGTACCGCCGAGTAAAGCATGGCATTGAAGAGGGTGTAGCCGATGGCGCCGTAGCAAAGCAGCAGCGGCAGGTTTTTCCTGGCGACCGGCCAGTCCTTCTTGAGTTGCGGCACCGAGATCAGGGCGATCATCGCAACGGCAAGGAACCAGCGCAGGAAGGTCAGCATCATCGGGCTGACATGGCCGACCGCGAGCTTGCCGGCGACGGAGTTGCCGCCCCAGCAGAGGGTGGCGATGACGAGGCAAATATAGGCCGTGGCTTGCAAGAGCGTTCTTTCTCGTCTTTTGGTGATCAACAAGCGGCGTTTTCCCAGGGGAAATAGCCTGCCGACTGCTGTTTTGTCACGTAAAAAGCCCAATCGCCTGTGACAACAGGGTCGCTTTCCCAAAAACAAAGCTTTATAGATGCGCGGGTTTGAGCAGGTGCGCGGTTCCGCGCCGGTAACAGGAAGAGTTAGATGACGAACGTAGTCGTGGTCGGTTCGCAATGGGGTGACGAAGGCAAAGGCAAGATTGTCGATTGGCTTTCGGAACGCGCGGATATCGTCGTGCGCTATCAGGGCGGCCACAATGCCGGCCATACGCTCGTCATCGACGGCACGAGCTACAAGCTCTCGCTGCTGCCGTCCGGCGTCGTGCGTCCGGGCAAGATGGCGGTGATCGGCAACGGCGTCGTCGTCGACCCGCACGCGCTGATCGCCGAGATTGGTCGGCTGGAGGCCCAGGGTGTGAGCGTGACGCCTGACAATCTGCGCATCGCCGACAATGCGACGCTCATCCTGTCGCTGCACCGCGAACTCGACGCGATGCGCGAAGATGCGGCCTCCAACAGCGGCACCAAGATCGGAACGACGCGCCGCGGCATTGGCCCGGCCTATGAAGACAAAGTCGGCCGCCGCGCCATCCGTGTCATGGATCTTGCCGATCTCGACAGCCTTTCTGGCAAGGTCGACCGGATCCTCACACATCACAACGCACTTCGCCGCGGCCTCGGAGTTGCCGAAGTCAGCCACGAGGCGATCATGGAGGAGCTCACCTCTATCGCCGACCGTGTGCTGCCGTTCCGCGATACCGTCTGGCTTTTCCTCGACAAGGAGCGCCGCAAGGGCGCCCGCATCCTCTTCGAAGGCGCACAGGGCAGCCTGCTCGACATCGATCACGGCACCTATCCTTTTGTGACCTCCTCGAACACGGTGGCCGGCCAGGCCGCGGCCGGTTCCGGCATGGGACCGGGATCGCTGGGCTATATCCTCGGCATCACCAAGGCCTACACGACACGTGTCGGCGAAGGCCCGTTCCCAACCGAGCTCACTGATGAAATCGGCCAGTTCCTCGGCGAGAAGGGGCATGAGTTCGGTACCGTGACAGGGCGCAAGCGCCGCTGCGGCTGGTTCGACGCCGCGCTGGTTCGCCAGTCGGTCGCCACCAACGGCATCACCGGCATTGCGCTCACCAAGCTCGATGTGCTCGACGGCCTCGAGGAACTGAAGATCTGCGTCGGCTATATGCTCGACGGCGAACAGATTGATCATCTTCCCGCAAGCCAGGGAGCGCAAGCTAGGGTCGAACCGATCTATATCACGCTCGAGGGGTGGAAGGAATCGACCGTCGGCGCCCGCAGTTGGGCGGATCTTCCGGCGCAGGCGATCAAGTATGTTCGCCAAGTCGAAGAGCTGATCGGGGCACCTGTCGCGCTCCTGTCCACCAGCCCGGAGCGGGACGACACGATACTTGTGACCGATCCGTTTGAGGATTAAGGTCACCGGTCACTGCGGAGGCTAGGTTCGGGAGAATACCGGACTTCTTGAGAAAGTACTGATGGCGGATTTTATTGCAGTCATTCGGCGGGCCGTCGACGGCCTGGCCGAAAATACCCCCGAGATGCGGGTAAAGGTCTACGAACGTGCTCGCGGCGCAGTGCAGCGGCAGCTCGAGAACATGAAGCCGCGTCCGCCGGAAGCCATGCTGCAACGCCAGCTCGAAAAGCTCGAGGCCGCCATCCGCGAAGTGGAGGGTGAACACTCCGAGGCGCTGTCGGTCGGTGAGGCGAGTGAGGCCGTCGCCGCGCCGGAGCCCGTCGAGGAACACGCGGCTCACGGTGAAAGCGAACCGGCGCCTGTGTCTCAGCCAGCCGTCGACGAGCCGGTTGATGCAGTCGAGGCAGAGCCGCCGGCAGAAGAGGTCGTCGAGCAAACCGAGCCCGTTGAAGCCGGTGCACACGAGCAAGCTCCGGAAGAGGGCGTGGCCGAGGAGCCGCAGCCTGCGGAAGCAGAGCTTGTAGAACCCGAGCCCGCAGCACCCAATTCCGTGCCAACAGCAGTCTCCGCCGAGACGGATGCGCCCGTCCAGTCATACTGGCATCCCTCCCATGAGGAGGAGGCGCCGGCCGAGGAATGGCGTGCCGGTGAGGCGCGTGATGTCGCTGCCGAGGAAGTGGCGTCTGAACATGACGGCTTCGAACCGCAGCCTGCCGGACATGGCTATGCGGAGGCTGGTGACGATCGCGCCGACGAGCAGAACCCCGCGGATGTCGAGGAGGTTGCGGCCGAACCGGCGACGCTGGAAAGCCCCGAACCGAATGGCGAGGCCGCTTACGAGCCCATCGAATCTTTCCAGCCGGCCACGCGCGGCATTGAGCACGCGTCCAACCGGCTGGTCGAGCCGGTCGCCGATTTCAATCGTGCGCAGGAATTCGTGGAGCACAGCCGCGAGGAGCCGCTGCAGGCGGATGCGGCTGCGCATTTCGACCCGGTCTGGAGAGAGCCGGCTGCCGAAACACCGGCTCCAGCGCCGAAGGATGCCGAGACCGAATGGGCCGAAGAGGAACTCCGGCAATATTCGGAAACGGCTCCTGTCGCCGCCGACACTTCGGCGCGCGCCTTCGAAGAGGTGATATCAAGCCTCGAAAAGATAGCGCCCGCGGCCGTCATGCCGGCTGCCAAGGAAAGCTTCTCCTGGGAAACGGCCGCCTTCGACGATCTGCCGCCGATCGAAGCCGGCAGCAACAAGAAGACGCCGGTTGCCTCGCATTTCGACGATGTCGATATCTTTGCCGAAGTGCACGATGGCAAGGCCGCGCCGGCTGCCGGCGCGCCGAACGAGGCATGGCGCGAAGCTAAGGCACTACGCGGTTATGACCGGCGCGGCTCGGTCGCCGCCGACGATGACGATGCCAATCCAGCAATGGATATCGATCAGATCGTCGCCGCCAAGTTGCAGGGCAAGAATTTCCGCATGGAGCCGAAGCGGCGTCGCTTCGGCATCGGCACGGTGATCACCCTCATCTTCGCGCTTATTCTGATCGGCGGCGGCGCCTATGCCGGCTGGATGAACAGAGAGGCGCTGGTGGCGATGGTCGATGGGCTTGTCAGCTCGGCGCCGTCGCAGTCCACGAGGAACGAGGCGGCAATGACGCCGGCGGGCTCCGAAACGCCGGCTCAGCCGAGCACGCCGACGCCAGGCCAGCCAGCCACGCCGGAAGCGCAGAACGCGCCAGCGCCAGCGGCACCGGCACAGCCGAACCAGCAAGTGGCGTCATTGAACAATGACGGCGCTGCGGCCAATTCCAAATTCACCCAGCGACTGCTTTCCGATGGGACCGAAGTCGACAGCGGCCCGGCGGCCGTGCCGGGAACGCCGACCGCCGAGGGGAAATCGGTGGCCGAGCAGAATGTCGCGGCTGCGGATACGCCGGCTGCCAGCGCGCAAGGTGATGCCGCCCGGCCGGGAACGCTGACGCCGAATAGTCCTGCGGCATCGCCGCAGCAGGTCGCCCCGGTTGGGTCGTCGGAAAAGATGTTCCTCTACGAGGAGCGTATCGGCCAGAGTTCGCCGACGGCGATCGAAGGAACGGTCGTCTGGAGCGTGCAGCACGAGGCCGGCCAGGGTGGCCGGCAGGAAGCGACGGTGCAGGGCAATGTTACTGTTCCCGAGCGCAATCTCTCGGCCCTCGTCACCTTCAAGCGCAATTCCGATCCGTCGCTGCCGGCGAGCCACCTCGTCGAGATCGTCTTCTCGGTGCCGCCGAACTTCGAGGGCGGCAGCATCGAAAGCGTCCAGCGCATCTCGATGAAACGCACGGAACAGGATCGCGGCGACGCACTGATTGCGGTTCCGGCCAAGATCACCGATGATTTCCACATGATTGCGCTCAACGATTATCCCGATGCGCGCAAGGCCAATCTCGACCTGATGTCGACCCGCAACTGGATCGATATCCCGATCACCTACCGCAACGGCCGCCGCGCGCTGCTGACGATGGAGAAGGGCGGCACGGGAACGGATGCCTTCAATACCGCCATCAAGGAATGGACCGCGCTCGGGGATGTCTCGACGAGCCAGTGAGGTGGTTCGCAGCTGCCACTGGCCGTGGCGGCGTCTCGTCCTTGTTGAAAGCATCATTTTCGGAAATCAAGGAAAGCGGCTTGGCTCCCTCTCTTCTCCCCAGCGGGAGAAGGTGGCCCGAAGGGTCGGATGAGGGGGCCGCATGGCACGCCCTTCATGTTGCCCTCCGCTTCCGCTACGTGCATTCGCGGCTTTGCCGCTCATCCCCACTCATCTGCCTGCTGGCATCTTCTCCCCGCTGGGGAGAAGAGGACGTGCTGCAACGTCCTTCCCCAAGCACTCTCCGTAGAAACAAAAAACGCCACCTCCGATCGGGAGGTGGCGCTGCAGTTCTCAAATCAGCCTTATCAGGCCGTGGCTTCGACGACGCGGACGGCTTTGGCGCGTTCCAGGGCTTCCTTGCGGACAGCATCCTGCACCTTCTCGAAGGCGCGAACCTCGATCTGGCGGACGCGTTCGCGGCTGATGTCGAATTCGGCCGACAGGTCTTCCAGGGTCACCGGCTCCTCGGCGAGGCGGCGAGCCTCGAAGATGCGGCGCTCGCGTTCGTTCAGCACGCTCATTGCTTTGCTCAGCATACGCCGGCGGGTTTCGAGTTCGTCCTGTTCGATCAGAACGTCTTCCTGGCTGTCGTGATCGTCCACAAGCCAGTCCTGCCATTGACCGCTGTCGCCTTCTGCCGCCTTGATAGGCGCGTTCAGCGAGGCGTCGCCGGAGAGGCGGCGGTTCATCGAAATGACCTCCTCCTCCGAGACGTTCAGCTTGGTGGCGATTTCCGATACGTGCTCCGGCTTCAGGTCGCCGTCGTCGATCGCCTGAATGCGGCCCTTCAGCCGGCGGAGGTTGAAGAACAGCCGCTTCTGGTTTGCGGTCGTACCCATCTTCACCAGCGACCACGAGCGCAGGATATATTCCTGTATCGAGGCCTTGATCCACCACATGGCATAGGTGGCGAGGCGGAAGCCGCGCTCCGGATCGAATTTCTTGACAGCCTGCATCAGGCCGACATTGCCTTCGGAGACTACTTCCCCGATCGGCAGGCCGTAGCCGCGATAACCCATGGCGATCTTCGCGACGAGGCGCAGATGGCTGGTGACGAGCTTGTGGGCGGCGTCGCGGTCGCCGTGCTCGGCATAACGCTTGGCCAGCATATATTCCTGCTGCGGCTCGAGCATCGGAAATTTGCGGATTTCGTCGAGATAACGATTGAGGCCGGCTTCGCCGGCGGTAATGGACGGCAAGGTATTTCGGGCCATAGTGCACCCTCCTAAAGTGAATTCCGGTTCCCGATGAAAACGCGTCCCCGCGTCGAAAAGGCAAACCGGGACGTGCGGCTTTCTACCCAAGCCCGCACTAAGTCGATATACAGATAAGTATGGCGAAACGGCGGTTCAAGGCGCCGCTCACGCAGGTGTGAGACGGGGGAGGCGGAATTCCGCGGTCCCCTCTAACTCCGCAAGGCCTCGACAAGTTCCACCATGTCCTCCGGCAGCGGTACCTCGAAATGCATGAGTTCGCCGCTGCGGGGATGCTCGAATTGCAACATGAAGGCATGCAGCGCCTGGCGGTCGAACCCGTTGACCACCTTGCGGATCTCTTCGGGCAGCAGATTGGCCTTGGTCCTGAAGCCGGCGCCGTAGACCGTGTCGCCGAGCAGCGGGTGGCCGATATGGGCCATGTGCACACGGATCTGATGGGTGCGGCCGGTTTCGAGGCGGCATTCGACCAGCGAGGCGAGCGCCGTCGCGTCCGGGGATTCATGAAAGCGCTCGATCACCTCGTAATGGGTGATCGCCTCGTCGGCATCATGGCTGTCGGGGCGCTTGACGGCGCGGCGGGTACGATCGCCGGTGGCGCGGCCAAGCGGCGCGTCGACCGTGCCTGTCAGCGACCGGGGCCGGCCCCAGACGATCGCCTGATAGGCACGCTCCAGCGGCATAGTGCGGCCATGGTCGGCAAACTGAAGCGAGAGGTGGCGATGGGCAACGTCGTTCTTGGCGACCACCATGACGCCTGTCGTGTCCTTGTCGAGACGGTGGACGATGCCGGGGCGGCGAACGCCGCCGATGCCGGAGAGCGTATCGCCGCAATGATAGATCAGCGCATTGACCAGCGTTCCGGTCCAATTGCCGGGGCCGGGATGGACGACCAGGCCGGCAGGTTTCGATATGACGATGATGTCGTCGTCCTCATGAAGGATATCGAGCGGGATATCCTCGCCCTGAGGCGTCGGGTCTTCCGGTTCGGGCAGGGTGATCTCGAAACTGTCGCCGACGCGCACCTTGCGCTGCGGATCGGTGACGGGTACGCCCCGCATGGAAACCAGGCCGTCCTTGATCAGTGCCTTGATACGGCTGCGGGAAAAATCCTCGCCGACCTGCGCCGTCAGCCAGGCGTCGAGCCGGCCTTCGGCGGTTTCATCGGCGGTCAGGACTTTTCTAATGCCAACTGCTTGTTTAAAGGGGTCGCTCAAGACGCTTCTTCTCCGACGTATTCTTAGAACGGGACGCACAGATGACAGCAATCGAGCCAGACGACCAGGAAGAGAAGCCCCTTGATCCGGCGATGGAAAGTGTCCGGCGCAAGATGGTCCGCCTGCAGATCGTTTCCGGCGCCATCATGTTCGTGAGCCTTATGGCGGTCTTCGGTGCGGTTGTCTACAAGACGATGCGCGAGCCGAACGACACGGCTCCGGCTGCCGCTGCCTCCGGTGTGCCCGCGGAGGCGCCGCTTGCGGCGACCGTTTCGCTGCCGCTGGGTTTCAAGGTGCAGTCGACCTCGTTCTCGGCGGGGCAGATCCTGTTTTACGGCGAGACCGTCGAGGGCAAGGCCAAGGCGCTGATCTTCGATCTCCGGAGCGGCCGCTCCGTCGCTGACCTGACCGTCACGGGCAATTGAGCCCGGCATGGCCGCTCCCCCGATCGCCATCGCCAAAGCCGACGATCCGCGCGTCGCGGAATTCCGCGACATCCGCGAGCGCGATCTGACCGGGCGGGAAAACCGCTTCATCGCCGAGGGTACCGTCGTGCTTAGAATGCTCGCCGAGGCGCATGCGCAAGGCCGCGGCTTTCGCGCCGAAAAGATCCTGCTGCTGCGCAACCGTGTCGAGGGCATCCTGCCGATCCTGGACCGGTTTCCCGCCGACGTGCCTGTCTATGTCGCCGAGGCCGACGCGCTCGAGGGCATTGTCGGTTTCCATCTGCATCGCGGCGTGCTCGCACTTGGCCGGCGGGAGGAGCGTGACGAGGCAGCGCTTCTTGACGCCCTGCCGGAACGGGCGCTAGTCCTCGTCGGCTGCGGCATTTCCAATCACGACAATGCCGGCTCGATGTTCCGCAACGCCGCCGCCTTCCGGGCAGATGCCGTGCTGCTCGACGAAACCTCCTGTGATCCTCTTTATCGCAAAGCGCTGCGTGTCTCGGTCGGATCGGTGCTGAGCGTTCCGCACCGGCGCGGCGGCAAGGCGCTGGATCTGCTCCTTGCACTCGCCGAACGGGGTTTTGCCATCTGGACGCTTTCGCCGCATGGGAAAACGGACATTCGCGCCATTCCGGCGGCGGCACGCATGGCGCTCGTCGTCGGCACCGAGGGGGAGGGCTTGCCGGCAGCGCTGCTGGCCCGCTTTCAGAGCGCGCGCATCCCGCAATCGGACGAGCTCGATAGCCTCAATGCGGCGACGGCGACGGGGATCGCGTTGTTTTCCATGGCCTCGGCCATGGGTCGGATCTGACCCCTAAAGCAGTCGCGATCTTCAGATTCGCTCCCCGCTTTGGGTCTTTATTGTCTCGCATGTCGTTGTCGCAAACGGCTGCACAGTTTTGCGCGACATGCTTTAACGCATCGGATTGGCGATGATGGCGGCCGCCCTGTCGGCAAGGCTGACGCGGTCGTTCGGGTTCTTGGTCCCGGCATCCGGCAGCAGCGTGCGGATCGGCGAGGAAGGGCCTTCGTTGAGTGCGGTCAGCGCCACCATGTTGGCGGCGATCGAGGCGATCTCCTCGCGGATCGCACCATCACGTCCGGCGACGGACTTTGCTTTCTGCAGGCGCTCGGCAAGCGCGGCGCTGCGCTTGCGGACATCCTCGCCCATCTCAGCCGCCATTGCGGCGGTATCGAGCATGGACGCGGCTGTCTCTTCGGCCGTCAGTTCCGCCGGCAGGTCAGCCGCCATTTTGGCAAGGCCTGCGTCGCGCAGCACCCGGTTGATCTTGCGGATCTCGGCATTGGCGGCTTTCAACTGCTCCTTCAGCTTGGCGATTTCCTGCTGACGGCGGGCGAGCAGGGTTTCCTTCTCGGCGGCGGAAGCGCTCTCACGCGCGGCCTTATCTTCCAGGCGGATCACCATATGCTGTTGCTGTGTCAGTTTCTGCTCGGCATCCTTGGCCCGCTTCTGCAGCAGGGTGACGTCCTGGCGCAATGTGTCGCGTTCGTCTCGCAGAGCGTTTGCGCGGAATTTCAGGCTTTCGGCCTCTGTTTCACGCGCGGCCAGATCAATTCTCAGCCCATCGGTTTGTTCGCTGAGCTTGCTCAGCCGCGTCCGCATTGCCGCCAGTTCGCTCTCCTTGTTGGCAGCGGATTGCTCGGCAATATGCAGATTGGTCTTCAACTGGCTGATATAGTTCTCATCCTTGCGCAGGTGCGAGCGCTGCTCGGCCGCCTCGACATGCATCTCGCCGATCTGGGCCTGCAATTCACCGATATCGGCGGCAAGCCTGCCGGCATCGACGGCAAGGGCATCGTGCCGCAGCTGGAGCGAGAGGGATTTTTCGCGTTCACGCAAAAGGTCCTGGGTGGTGCGCGCGTTTTCGGCGGCATAAAGGGCGCGCACCATATCTTTCTGGGCGCGGACCTCTTGCGGGCTCAGCGGCATCGTCGCTTTCAGCCGGTTTTCGGTATACCAGACGATGCGGCGGTGTACGGCCGGCGAAACCAGAAAGACGAGGAAGGCCGCGGTCAGGAAGCCCAATCCGAACAAGAGAGCGTATTCGATCACGGCGGGGCCAATCCCGTTCTTCGTTGGGCGGAACTTGACATCCGAAAACCGATTACGCGTTCGGCGTCCTATTCCGGGTCATCCGTGATGATTAAGCACGCATGGCGCATCGGGGCAAGGCCGCCGATGCGGGTGGCGACGGTTTCCGACGCTCCTGTGGCTTCAGAAGGGGTTCCAGGTCGGCGCCTGGGTGATCTTGAGATAGCCGACATTGACGCCGAGTCGGGCGCCGACGCCGGTGCGGATCGGCACGACCAGCACGTCGTTGTTCTTCAGCACCGTCATGCCGAAGCCCGCAATCACATAGGCCGAGCCACTGACGCCGCCGAAGCGGGCATAGATGCCGTCGATGGAAGGCAGATCGTAGACCAGCATCATGACGCGCGAGCCCTGTCCGCCATAATCGATACCTAGGGAGGGGCCTTGCCAGTAGAGCGGATGCTCGCCGGCATTCTTGGTGTTCAGCTGGCCTTCGCCATAGGTGAGACCGGCGATGAAGGCGCCGCCGCCTTCCTGTCCGAGAATATAACCGTTCGGCAGGCCGTATTTCTGGAAGGCGCTTTCCACCACCTTGCCAAGACCGCCGCTGGCGGAGCCAAAGAAGGAGTGGCCGGTATCGATGATTTCCTGCATCGTATACTGACCGTTGTTCTGAGCGGCGGCCGGCCCGGCCACTATCATCGAGGAGAAGACGAGGGCCGAGAGCAACCTGCAGAAGCCGATGAATCGGTGCGGAAATCGAGGGCGCATGGTGTCATCCGTTCGTCGTTGGTCGGGAGCGGACAACCGCTCGCGTCAATTGCTGCATTTTGCGCCGATCATCTTAACAATCGGTTTACCAAATATGGTGTCATTATGGCACCCAATGCGATCGCAAACTTCGCGCAATTTAGATGACGCATATTACCGGGCGCGATGAAATTGCCGCCCCTCAGGAGACGATGATGTCCAAGAACCCGAACCTTACCCTGTCCGGCCCGGATCTGGCCGCGCTCCTCTGCAGCCGCGTTTGCCACGACGTCATCTCGCCCGTCGGCGCGATCAACAACGGTCTGGAACTTCTCGATGAAGGCGGCGCCGATGCCGATGCGATGGACCTGATCCGCACCAGCGCCCTCAATGCTTCCGTTCGGCTGAAATTCGCGCGTCTCGCCTTCGGCGCGTCCGGTTCCGTCGGTGCCTCGATCGACACCGGCGAGGCCGAGCGGGCCGCCAAGGATTTTGCGGTGGCGGAAAAAAAGACCGAGGTTATCTGGAACGGACCGCGCGCCATCGTTGCCAAGAACCGGGTCAAGCTGCTGCTTAACCTCTTCCTCGTCGCCTATTCCTCCATTCCACGCGGCGGCGTGCTTGAGGTGACGCTGGAAAATCCCGAATTCGACGCCAAATTCACGCTCACCGCCAAGGGCAAGATGATGCGCTTGCCGCCGAAATTCGTTGAAATATCGACCGGCACGATCGAGGAGGCAATCGACGCCCATTCGATACAGCCCTATTACACCGTGCTGCTGGCTGAAGAGTGCGGAATGACGCTCGATCATAGCGCCAGCGCCGACGAATTGGTGTTCACGGCGGTAGTCGCTGCTGCTTGATTGCGGAGCCCGGGCGGGCGTCGGCGCCCATCCGGTAACGATTCCTTAGCCTGATGGACCTATCCTCCAGGGTTGTAAGAGGCCTCTTGTTGCGACGAATGCGGGGGCAAAGGAGCAGTCATGCAAAGGTTCATGATCACCGATAATTCGGACATCGTCCGCAAAGTCGGCAAGCGCATTCTCTCCGAACTCGATTTTCTCGTCAGCGAGGCTTCCAATGCCAGCGAGGCGCTGCAGCGCTGCCAGGCGGAACTGCCGGAATATCTGATCGTCGATTCCGGCATGGAAGGCGCGCTCGACCTGATTGCCGCCATCCGCGCGATGGATGGGGGCAAGGACGTCAAGATCTATTACTGCGTCATCGAAGCGGACCTCAAGAAACTGATGGCCGGCAAACGCGCCGGCGCCACGGATTTCTTGCTCAAACCCTTCGATCGCAAGATCCTGACCGCCGTTTTCGGGAACCGCGCGATCGCTGCCTGACGGCAGGCTTCTTGCCGGCGGAATCGGCCGCCCGTGAACATAAACGCGGAAGCGTAGCCGGACGCCGGCTGAGGCTGCGCTCCTCCGTTGATCGACATGCATAAAACAATGAACAAGGTGCGTCGCATGCGCCAAGTTTGATGCGGCGCTCTTTACGCCTATCCCGCCGATCGACCGAGTCTTGATCGCTTATTCGGGCGGCGGCCCTGTGCGGCGGAAACGAAAAATCCCGCCGGAAGGGCGGGATTTCGTCATTCCGATAAGGGGGATCGGAAGATTGGAAGCTCAGGCGGTTTCCGCGTATTCGGTGCCATCCGGCTCGCGAAGAACGTAACCACGGCCCCAGACTGTCTCGATATAGTTGGCGCCGCCGGCGGCATTGGCGAGTTTCTTGCGAAGCTTGCAGATGAAGACGTCGATGATCTTCAGTTCCGGCTCGTCCATGCCCCCGTAAAGGTGGTTGAGGAACATTTCCTTGGTGAGCGTGGTGCCCTTGCGGAGCGAAAGCAGCTCCAGCATCTGGTATTCCTTGCCCGTCAGATGGACGCGCTGGCCGCCGACTTCAACGGTCTTGGCATCGAGATTGACGATCAGTTCGCCGGTCATGATCACCGACTGGGCGTGGCCCTTGGAGCGGCGGACGATGGCGTGGATGCGGGCGACGAGTTCGTCCTTGTGGAACGGCTTGGTCATGTAGTCGTCGGCTCCGAAGCCGAGGCCGCGAACCTTGTCTTCGATGCCGGCCATGCCCGACAGAATGAGGATCGGTGTCTTGACCTTCGACAACCGGAGAGTGCGAAGCACTTCATATCCGGACATGTCGGGCAGGTTCAGATCGAGCAGGATGATATCGTAATCATACAGCTTGCCCAGATCGACGCCTTCTTCACCGAGATCGGTGGTATAAACATTAAAACTCTCTGATTTCAGCATCAACTCGATGCTCTGCGCCGTAGCGCTGTCGTCCTCGATGAGAAGTACCCGCATAATTATCCCCTTTACCGCCGCCGAAAGGTGGTCTGGCCCCCTACACGCTACCGAACAAGCTACGTGATTTGGAAGCTGCCACGAAATGGTTAACAAATTCTGATTCACTCTGGCAAGGAGTATCGAATTTATTAAATATTTTTTCCATTTCTCTGTTTTCCAATAGGAATCTCAAAAAGGCTTTCCTCAATTTTAACATTAGGAAACAGCGCTAAGTGATTCATCCGACTCGCCAATGAAAAGGTTCGAACTTCATGCCGCGGCATTTACCGACCCTTAAATCATCGGGCCTATCATTAACGATGCCCGTAAACGAAAGGTTACCAGCGGTAGGTTTTTGTTAATATCGCAGGAAATTTTTTAGCAAACCGTGTCAAAGCGGCGCGCAGGGCGGTTTCAAGTTGAGCCGGGGTCTCGCATCACGGGAGTAATGCGTATGAAGTCGCGAGAAAGTCTCGTTCGCCTGAAAGAGTTTCAGGTGAACGAAAAACGACGTCAATTGCAGCAGTTGCAGATGATGATGTCCGAATTCGAACGGATGACGAAGGATCTGGAGAGCCAGATCGTCGTCGAGGAAAAGAAGTCCGGTATATCAGACCCGAATCACTTTGCTTATCCGACCTTCGCCAAGGCCGCGCGTCAGCGGGCCGACAACCTGCAGGTTTCGATCAAGGAATTGAAGATGCAGGAAGAGGCGCTGGAATTGGCGCTTGAGGAGATGCAGGCGGAATATGCAAGGGCGTCGGCGCTGGAAGAACGTGACAGCGGCGCCCGAGCAAGGGCGTAAGAGAAAACGACGGGCGCCGGCTTCGGCGCCCCGGGAATCGCCACAGAGAAGCCATGTATGACGGGCGTGCTGGTCCGTCATACATGGCTTTTGGTGTTTGTCAGTTCACGACGTCGCGCCATTCCGGGTGGCGCTGCGCCTGCGCCTTGAAAAAAGGGCAGAGCGGAATGATCTTCCAGCCGCCGGTGCGGGCAGCCTCCACCGCGTGCAGCGCCAGTGCCTGGCCGACACCTTTGCCGCGCAGGGCATCGGGAACGGTGGTATGATCGATGATGACGAGCTTCGGCGATGTGCGCGAATAGGTCATTTCCGCCTGATGCCCTTCTACCTCGGCCGCATAACGGCCGCCGGAGGCGCCTTCGTCGTTTCGAATGTCCATTGTCTTTCCTCGCAGAGGGATGGGGATATTGTCGCCGGCGACGGTGACACGACCTCGCGATCATGCCAAGTCGGCGAGGCAATTGCTCGAGGAGACGGAGTGTTCATGAAAAAGATCGGTTCGGTGCGAGGTTCGCGCGGATGAGGGCGCTTTCGATGATCCGCCCGGTTCTGCTCGTGGCGGCGCCGTTCCTCTTGGCGCTCGGCCTCATCTTGCCGCTGGTCCGTTTCGAGACATTGTATTTCTTCGATCAGACCCCATCGCTTGTCGCGATCGTAGCCTCGCTCTGGCAGGGCGGGGATGGGCTGCTGGCGGCGATCGTCGCACTGGTGTCGATCGTGCTTCCGATTCTGAAGATGGTCGGGATCGCTGCGGAAGCGACAGGTGCCGGCGGCGGGGCCGGCAGTCTGTTTTATCGTCGCGTCGTGCCGCATCTGTCCAAGTGGTCAATGATGGACGTGCTGCTGGTCGCGATCGTCATTGCGGCGGCAAAGACGACGGGGTTGGCAGATGCATTCACCCAGCCTGGCCTGTGGTGCTATGCGGCCTCGTCAATGATTTCGGGCCTTCTGCACTCCCTGACGGGAGATGCGTCCGGCCCGAAATAACTCGTCGATGTTGGCGTGCGATCAGTGGCGATACTGCTGAATGCGCGTGGTGCGCAGGCCGGCGAGGCCATGGCTGTTGATCGACGACTGCCAGGACAGGAACTCTTCGACCGTGAGCGTATAACGCTCGCAGGCCTCTTCCAAGCTCAACAGGCCACCGCGAACAGCCGCGACAACCTCTGCCTTCCGGCGGATGACCCAGCGCCGCGTATTGGGCGGCGGAAGGTCCGCGATGGTCAGGGGGCTGCCATCGGGGCCGATGACATATTTCACTCGGGGACGTATCATTTCGGTCATTGGACTCTCTACACAACGCAAGACCACGAGCGCCACTCTAGCCTGCCACATTTAAAAATTGCCTAAGCCCAACGTAAGACTTTGATAACAAATTTAGACGCCCCGGAGTGGCCGATGAATGCCTGTCTGCCTCGCAAGACTTCGTCTCCGACCTCCCTTGTACCGGCCCAGTTCATACGATTTGATGCTTGCTGCCCTCGCTTGCACAGCCAAACGGTCTTCGTCGACATTCCGGCTTGAGCCTTTCATCGCCGGCAGCGAAAACCGTTGATCAGCAATCGGCAGCAAAGCCTCGTCAGCTTCTACCAGGCCGCCGAACTCATTTATTGCTGCAGACCAGGTGACGGCAATGGAGCGGACGATCCCTGACGATCTTCTGAGCGGAAGGGGCGTTTGCGAGGAGGGCGGCCAACCAGGAAATCGTCATCTGGACACGCTCTTCCAGGATGCGGTGAGAAATACCGTCGCCTTCGCATTGCGTGGCGCTGACCTGAAACAATACATTTTCGCCTTTGTTAGGCAATGGCGCCCATGCCGGCAGAAAGCTGGCTTGGCAATCGCTCCACCGCCTCAGGCGCTTCTCGGGCCAGCTCAGTCTGGAAGGCGCTCACCCCGCGCCAGATCGGATGCCTGAACCTATTCAAAGTGCTGCAGCGTCCTATGCGCCTCAGAAGCGGCGCTGGGTCGGCTGACGACAGGAGCAGGGACGAGACGCGATTCTTCTCGATCTCTCGTCCTATATGATCGTGGGGGTAGCTGAGGAGTGAGATGGCAATCGCGATCCGCTCAACCGCATGCGGGCGGTCGCCCGAGCATTCCGGTACCGGCTGCTCCGAGCAGCCGGCCCGTTCTCACAAAAAGCTTAGAAGCCTTTTCCGCCGGCCAGTTCCGATGCGACAGTTCCGACGATGATGCGCATATCCATCCAGATCGAGAAATTCCCGACGTAATAGAGATCGCTGGCGATGCGGGCGCGGGCTTTGGCCGGACGATCGGTCGGGCCGCGCAGGCCGCGCATCTGGGCGAGACCGGTCATACCCGGACGCATTGCGTGGCGCTGGTGGTATTCGGGCACCAGCTCTTCGTAGAGCATGCCGCCGGCGCGCATGCCGATCGCGTGGCAGCGCGGACCGACGACCGACATGTCGCCCAACAGCACGTTCAACAGCTGCGGCAACTCGTCGATGTTCGTGCGGCGCAGGATGGCGCCGATGCGGGTGACGCGCGGGTCGTTCTTCACCGTCTGGGCAACGCCCGAGACATCGCAGAGATCGGTGCGCATGGAGCGGAACTTGTAGACCTTGATGGCCTTGCAGTTCTTACCCCAACGGGTCTGCTTGAACAGCACCGGTCCGGGGCTGTCCAGCTTGATCAAGAGGGCGACAAGGAGAAGTAAGGGCGCGAGGACGAGGAGGGCGCTCAACGACGAAACAATGTCGAACGCCCGCTTCAGGACGAGATCCACCCACGGCGCCTGCGACGCATCGCTGTGGATAACCGGGGTCTGGATCTTCAGGCTCGGCTGCTGGCGGCGGCTCGGCCGGAAGGACTCTGTCGAAATGGTGTTGTTTAGTTCCGTGATGCTCAAGGATCGTACTCTGTGGTCTTCGAGGGGCGCGGCGGCAATAGGCGATCAATGGTTTACCCTGTCACCAGGGCTGCACTCAGGTGTTGGTAACCCTACTAAAACGGAAAAATGCGACAATTGTGTAATGGTGTCCAGAGAAATATCGCATCGCAATAAATCTTTCGCACTTGCGTTAAGTTGAGGCAAACTCATGATATTTTGTTAAGAATTGGAATTTCGTCAAGGTTTTTAGGCCTTTGGCAGGGGCTTCTGGGGTGCTCCGGACGTGCCTTTTCGGTACGTACCGCATTGCCCACAAGCGCCATTTCTTAACAGAAACCGGAGCGAAATTTTTTCGCGAGAACGGTCGGCCTGTTATCTAACAGTGCCAAAATGTGACAAAACCAAGGCGGGATCGACGAGCTTTTGCAGGCAGAAGCTGTGGAGACACGGGGCTATCCCGCAGAATCACGTCTGTCACCCGGCTCTGCGAATCGGTCCATGACCGGACGAGCTGAGATAATCGGCACGGGGAAGGGGCCTGTGGAAGGCGCGGAGCGGCGAAGAAACGTGCCTGCGGCCTTTCAGCGATCCCCGCGGAGGTCAGGCGGGTTCGAGAACGCGTTTCCTGCCGCCCCAGGAAATGAAGTTCGGGTTGGCGAAATCGAAATCGGCTGCCGTTCCGGTCTTGCCGTAGGTCAGCGGCGCTCCGTCGAGCGTCACGGTCGAACCGCCGGCGGCGCGAAGCACTGCGTCGCCGGCCGCCGTGTCCCATTCCATCGTGCGGGTGAAACGAGGGTAGACGTCGGCCTTGCCTTCGGCCAGCAGGCAGAATTTCAGCGACGAACCGATATTGGTGCACTTCGAAATCGCATGGTCGGCAAGGAAGGTTCCGGTCTCCGGGCTGTTGTGGCGAAGGCTCGCCAGCGCCAACCGGTCGGCCGGCTGTTCGCGCACGGTGATTGCACTGCGTGCGCCGACAGTGAAATCCTCCGTCACCACGAGCCTTTCGGCGTGGCCGCGTTCTCCCGAGAAGGCAAGTCCGAGCGCCGGAGCGTAGACGATCCCGGCCACCGGAGCGCCGTTCTCGATATAGGCGATGTTGACGGTGAATTCCTGCCGCCCGTCGACGAATTCACGCGTGCCGTCGAGAGGGTCGACCAGGAAGAAGCCCCGACCGCTGATGTCGGGCACGCTGCCGGCCGCGACCGACTCTTCCGCCACGACGGGTATTTCGGGATAGTCCCGGGCAAGATGCGCGAGGATGATGCGTTCGGCCTCCTCGTCGGCGACCGTGACCGGACTTGCGTCCGCCTTCATGGCGACGGGAAAGCCTTCGCGCAAGACCGTTATGATGGCCCTGCCGGCTTCGAGCGCCGCCTTTTCGAATGTCCTCAGCATTGTCCTTTGCCGTTCGCCGCGCGGTGAGCACCCCGTTGTCGCTCGTCCGCAAGCCATCCCTGCCACCATAGTCAATCTTATATGGTGTTTTGCCCCGCGCTCCGCACCCCGATAACGCAGTCTGCGATGCTACCATAAGCTTTCGGTCTTGTCAGACGAAGATGGCAGTTATTCGCTGGAATGGGATTCGCCAAAGCGGCGCGTTGCGGGTCTGATTTTGCTCCATCTTCCAATTCTGTGGAATAGCCTACGGCGCAAGAGCTTCATGAAATTGAGAGTGAAATCGCCGGATGGTTAATTCGACGCCGGTTTTTGGCTAACAACAGGACGTGCTTCGCCGATTTTCTGTGGATTTTGGTGCAAAATGCGCCATTTAGCCCTGTTCGAACAAGAATCTGCCGGAGTAAATCCTTTTTGTCTTCACATTTGCAACGAAACCGCTATACATGCGGTCATGAGGTTGCCTGAAACGGGTGACCGAAGAACCAAAAAGAGATGCAGCATATTCGGCTCGCATCCAGGGGAAAACGACATATGGAGTATTTCGTCCAGCAGCTCTTCAACGGGCTGACGCTCGGATCCATCTATGGCCTTGTGGCTATCGGCTATACGATGGTTTATGGCATTATCGGCATGATCAACTTCGCCCATGGCGACATTTTCATGCTCGGTGGTTTCGCCGCTCTTATCGTCTTCCTCGTCCTCACATCCATCTTCGCAGGTCTCCCCGTGGCAATTCTGCTGCTGGCGATGCTTGTCGTCGCGATGCTGATGACGAGTTTGTGGAATTGGACGATCGAGCGTGTCGCATACCGTCCTTTGCGCGGCTCGTTCCGCCTGGCGCCGCTGATTACCGCGATCGGCATGTCGATCGTGCTGTCCAACTTCATCCAGGTGACGCAGGGTCCGCGCAACAAGCCGATCCCGCCGATGGTGAGCTCGGTCTATCAGTTCGGCAACATCTCGGTGTCGCTGAAGCAGATCATCATCATCGTGATCACCGCGGTGCTGCTCGCTGCCTTCTGGTACATCGTCAATCGTACCGCGCTTGGCCGCGCCCAGCGCGCCACCGAGCAGGATCGCAAGATGGCGGCGCTTCTCGGCGTCAACGTCGACCAGACGATCTCGATCACCTTCGTGATGGGTGCGGCACTCGCTGCCGTCGCCGGCACGATGTATCTGATGTATTATGGTGTCGCGTCATTCGCCGACGGCTTTACGCCGGGTGTGAAGGCATTCACCGCAGCCGTTCTCGGCGGCATCGGCTCATTGCCGGGCGCCGTTCTCGGCGGGCTGATGATCGGCCTGATCGAATCGCTGTGGTCGGCCTATTTCACCATCGCGTACAAGGATGTGGCGACCTTCGCCATCCTCGCTTTCGTGCTGATCTTCAAGCCGACGGGTATCCTCGGGCGGCCGGAAGTCGAGAAGGTATAACGTCATGGCAAACATCGAGAATACTGCAGGCAAGCCCGATGCCGGACTTGTCCGCAAAGGCCTTACCGAAGCCCTTTTCGCCGCCGTCCTGTCACTCGGCATGTTCGTTCTCTATGTCGGTCTGAAGACCGATCAGAACATCAACAACGAGCTGATCATCGTCCAGCGCTGGGGATTGCTTGCGATCTTCGTCGCTGTCGCTGCCATCGGCCGTTTCCTGATGGTCGTTTTCATCAAGCCGAACATCGACCGCCGCAAGCTTAGAAAGGCGCGGGAGGGCGATCTCGATATTTCGACCGAGAAGAACTTCTTCCATCGGCACTTCCTGAAGATCGCGCTGCTTGCGCTCGTGCTCTATCCTGTCGTGATCGTGGCGCTGGTCGGTGCCCAGGGCTCGCTGAAGTGGATCGACAACTTCGGCATCCAGATCCTGATCTACGTGATGCTCGCCTGGGGGCTGAACATCGTTGTCGGTCTCGCCGGTCTGCTCGATCTCGGATATGTCGCCTTTTACGCGGTCGGCGCCTATTCCTACGCGCTGCTGTCAAGCTATTTCGGCCTGTCCTTCTGGGTGCTGCTGCCGCTTTCCGGCATCTTGGCCGCACTCTGGGGCGTCATCCTCGGCTTCCCGGTGCTGCGCCTGCGCGGTGACTATCTCGCCATCGTCACGCTTGCCTTCGGAGAAATCATTCGTCTCGTCCTCATCAACTGGACCGATGTGACCAAGGGGACGTTCGGCATCTCGAGCATTCCGAAGGCGACGCTGTTCGGCATCCCCTTCGATGCGACGGCCGGCGGCTTTGCCAAGCTCTTCCAGCTGCCGATGTCGTCCGCCTACTACAAGATCTTCCTCTTCTATCTCATCCTGGCGCTTTGCATGCTGACGGCCTACGTCACCATCCGGCTGCGCCGCATGCCGATCGGGCGTGCCTGGGAAGCGCTGCGCGAAGACGAGATCGCCTGCCGTTCGCTCGGCATCAACACGGTGACGACCAAGCTCACGGCCTTCGCGACGGGTGCGATGTTCGGCGGCTTCGCCGGCTCGTTCTTCGCAGCGCGGCAGGGCTTCGTCTCGCCGGAATCCTTCATCTTCCTGGAATCGGCGGTCGTTCTCGCCATCGTCGTTCTCGGCGGCATGGGCTCGCTGACCGGCATCGCGATCGCTGCGATCGTCATGGTCGGCGGCACCGAGGCGCTGCGCGAAATGGACTTCCTGAAAGTGGTCTTCGGGCCAGACTTCACGCCGGAACTCTACCGCATGCTGCTCTTCGGCCTCGCCATGGTCGTCGTCATGCTGTTCAAGCCGCGCGGTTTCGTAGGCTCGCGTGAACCGACGGCCTTCCTCAAGGAGCGCAAGGCAATATCCGGAAGCTTTACCAAGGAGGGCCACGGTTGATGAGCCCCGTTACCAACACGATATCGAGCGATACGCTGCTCAAGGTCGAGCACCTGTCGATGAAGTTCGGCGGCCTGATGGCCATCAACGACTTCTCCTTCGAAGCCAAGCGCGGCGATATCACCGCGCTGATCGGCCCGAACGGCGCCGGCAAGACCACCGTCTTCAACTGCATCACCGGCTTCTACAAGCCGACGATGGGCATGATCACGCTTAATCAGAAGAGCGGCAAGCAATATCTGCTGGAGCGTCTGCCGGACTTTCGTATCACCAAAGAAGCGAAGGTAGCGCGCACCTTCCAGAACATCCGGCTGTTCTCCGGCCTGACGGTTCTCGAAAACCTGCTGGTCGCCCAGCACAACAAGCTGATGCAGGCATCGGGTTATACCATCCTCGGCCTCATCGGCGTCGGCCCCTACAGGCGAGAGGCCGCCGCGGCGATCGAGCTCGCGCGTCATTGGCTGGTAAAGGCCGATCTGATCGATCGTGCCGACGATCCGGCAGGCGATCTGCCTTACGGCGCCCAGCGGCGTCTCGAGATTGCCCGTGCCATGTGCACCGGCCCGGAGCTGCTTTGCCTGGACGAACCGGCCGCCGGCCTCAACCCGCGGGAATCGGCAACGCTCAATGCGCTGCTGCAGAGCATCCGGGCTGAAACCGGAACGTCGATCCTGCTCATCGAGCACGACATGTCGGTGGTGATGGAAATCTCCGACCATGTCGTCGTCCTCGAATACGGCCAGAAGATTTCCGATGGCACGCCGGATCACGTCAAGAACGATCCGAAGGTCATCGCGGCCTATCTCGGCGTCGAGGATGAAGAAGTGGAAGAGGTGATCGCAGCCGTCGAGCAGCTCGAAGGAGGCGCAAACTGATGGGCGAAGTAATGACGGGCCAACCGCTCCTTCAGGTGAATGGCGTCGAAACCTATTACGGCAATATCCGTGCGCTGGCCGGCATCGATGTTCAGGTCAACAAGGGCGAGATCGTCAGCCTCATCGGCGCCAACGGCGCCGGCAAGTCGACGCTGATGATGACGATTTGCGGCAGTCCACAGGCCCGCAAGGGCGTGGTCGTCTTCGAGGGCCGCGATATCACCAAGCTGCCGACACACGAGATTGCGCGCCTGCGGATCGCGCAGTCGCCTGAGGGACGCCGCATCTTTCCGCGCATGACGGTCCTGGAAAACCTCCAGATGGGCGCCGGCCTCGACAATCTCAAATATTTCGCCGAGGACGTCGAGAAGATCTTCACGCTCTTCCCGCGTCTCAAGGAACGCCACGCCCAGCGCGGCGGCACGCTTTCGGGCGGCGAGCAGCAGATGCTGTCGATCGGCCGCGCGCTGATGGCGCGCCCGAAGCTCCTGCTGCTCGACGAACCCTCGCTCGGCCTTGCGCCGCTGATCGTCAAGGGCATTTTCGAGGCGATCCGCAAGCTCAACGAACAGGAAGGGCTAACCGTATTCCTCGTCGAGCAGAATGCATTCGCTGCGCTGAGGCTTTCCCATCGCGCTTACGTGATGGTGAACGGCAAGGTGACGATGAGCGGCTCCGGCAAGGAACTGCTCGCCAATCCCGAGGTTCGCGCCGCCTATCTCGAAGGCGGAAGACATTAGTCGAAGGGAGAGTTTGATATGCAGGGTCTTTTCTTCGAAAGCGATATCGGCGTTCGGATCGTCATCCGTACGCTCGTCGTGCTGATCGGCTTCTGGACGGCCTGGCGGGCCGGCAAGGCGGTTGCCGACGGCTGGAACAATTATCCGCTGGTCGTCGTCTATACCTTCCTGCTTGCCTGGGCGATGCAGTTCCTGCACCACGCCCTGTTCAACGGACCGATGCTCAGCGCCCTCTATTACGGCATCGATTTCGTGACGCTGCTCGTCTTCTCGACGGCCGGCTTCCGCTATCGCCGCACCAATCAGATGGTCAACAACTATTACTGGCTGTACGAAAAAACTTCCGCGTTTTCGTGGAAGGACAAACATTGACAGTCCGTTGAAACTAGGCATGAATTGCCTTCAGAGTGGAACAGCTTTCCTGGCGCAGTCAATGGTGGGTAATGCGCCGGGCCTTGGACCGGAACCCGCCCAAAAATTGGGAGTAACAATATGAAGAAGTCTCTTCTGTCGGCAGTGGCTCTGACGGCGATGGTCGCCTTCAGCGGCAACGCCTGGGCCGACGTTCTCATCGCTGTCGCTGGTCCGCTGACCGGCCCGAACGCCGCTTTCGGCGCGCAGCTTCAGAAGGGTGCCGAGCAGGCGGCGGCCGATATCAACGCTGCCGGCGGCATCAACGGCGAGCAGATCAAGATCGAGCTCGGCGACGACGTCTCCGACCCGAAGCAGGGCATTTCGGTCGCCAACAAATTCGTTGCTGACGGCGTCAAGTTCGTTATCGGTCACTTCAACTCGGGCGTTTCCATCCCGGCTTCGGAAGTCTATGCCGAAAACGGCATTCTCGAAATCACCCCGGCCGCTACCAACCCGAAGTTCACCGAGCGCGGTCTCTGGAACACGTTCCGTACCTGCGGCCGTGACGACCAGCAGGGCGCCATCGCCGGCAAGTATCTTGCCGACCACTTCAAGGATGCAAAGATCGCCGTCGTTCACGACAAGACCCCCTACGGTCAAGGTCTTGCCGACGAAACCAAGAAGGCGATGAATGCCGCCGGCGTGACCGAAGTAATGTACGAAGGCATCAACGTCGGCGACAAGGACTTCTCGGCCCTCATCGCCAAGATGAAGGAAGCCGGCGTCTCGATCATCTATTGGGGCGGCCTGCACACCGAAGCCGGTCTCATCATCCGTCAGGCCGCCGACCAGGGCCTGAAGGCAACGCTGGTTTCGGGCCCTGGCATCGTTTCGAACGAGCTGGCTTCGATCGCTGGTGACGCTGTTGCCGGTACCCTCAACACCTTCGGTCCCGACCCGACGCTGAACCCGGCAAACAAGGAACTCGTCGAAAAGTTCAAGGCCGCCGGTTTCAACCCGGAAGCCTACACGCTCTACTCCTATGCTGCGATGCAGGCGATCGCCGGTGCCGCCAAGGCTGCCGGTTCGGTGGATCCTGAGGCCGTTGCCACGGCGATGAAGGAAAAGGGTCCGTTCCCGACGGTTCTCGGCGATATCTCGTTCGACGAAAAGGGCGACCCGAAGATTCCTGGTTACATCATGTACGAATGGAAGAAGGGCGCGGACGGCAAGTACACCTACGTCCCGCAGGGCATGTAAGCATAACTTCCATTTTGGGATATGAGATTGAAGCCCGGTTCCGACCGGGCTTCTTTGTTTGACGAAGGTTTCGTTTTCCGTTCGCCGCAGTGTCATCGCTGCAAACGGTCCCGCCGATTCCTGCTGGCGCGAAGATCCTCGGCAGTTTCGGCGGCGGCAGCGGCGATGCCGTGCCGCCCGAGATCGCTCACATCTCGTGCAGCACATGGGTCGCCTTCACGGCGGCCGATGCGCGGTTTTCGACGCCGAGCTTCACGTAGATCTGTTCGAGATGCTTGTTCACCGTGCGCGCCGACAATCCCAGTATTTCGCCGATGTCGCGGTTGGCCTTGCCCTTGGCGATCCAGAGCAGCACTTCGGATTCGCGCTGGGTGAGCGAGAAGCGCTGGCGCAGCATCTCGTCGTCGCTGCGCGGATTGGCGGCAGTGAGGCGAAAAAGATATTCGTCAGGGCCGATCGCGCCGAGGAAGGCGAGCTGCAGCGCCGCCTGGCCGGCATGGGCGATCGAGATGATGCCGTCGCGTGCTGTGGCGACGCGGTCGCGCATCCAGCCGGCGATGTGGCGGACGACGATTTCCATGCCGTCGTCGCTGCCCATGGCGGCATTGACAAGGCGCGTTGCCTGCGGCGTCGACCAATGGATCGCGCCGTCGCCCTTGACCGCCAGCAGATGGCGCCCGGCGGCGTCGAGGGCGACGCGGGCGCTCTGGGTCGAGCGGGCATTTCTGAGATGGACGCGAATGCGGGCGCGCAGCTCGTCGATATTGATCGGTTTGCTGAGGTAATCGACACCGCCGGATTCCAGCGCATGCACGACATGCTCGGTCTCGGTCAGGCCGGTCATGAAGATGACAGGCACCTGCGCCGCAGCGACATTCGCCTTCAGCCTGCGGCAAGTCTCGAAGCCATCCATGGCGGGCATGACGGCGTCGAGCAGGATGAGATCGGGTGTGATGCGCTCGACGATACCGAGCGCTGCCGTGCCCGATGTGGCGATAAGCACGGAAAAGCCGGATTGCTCGAGCGCATCGGTCAGGAAGCCGAGCGCTTCGGGTGAGTCGTCGACAAGCAGAACGATGTCACGGGGCAGGGCCGGCTCAGCCAATGGATTCCACCTTTTCGTCGAAGTCGTGCAGGAAGGTCATGAAGCCGCCCATGTCGAAGGCGGCGACGTAGGCGCGAAGCTCTTCCGTGAATGGCCGATTTGCCTCCAGCTTGGCAAGGTCCGAAAGCTTGGCTTCGATGCCTCTGATATAGCCGATCTCCCCGAGCCGCAGCAATTCCTGCACATGAGCCGGGCCAGGACTGAGCATCGACGCTTCGGTCTTTTCCACAATGGCGGGGGCGTCGTCGGCATAGATCCATTTCAGGCCGAGATGGAGGGCGAGTTTGTCGCGCAGCTGGCGGATATCGACCGGCTTGCCGATCGCATCATTGTGGCTGTCGTCACTGTCGCTCAGAACGGCCGCATCGCCGATATTGGCCGAAAGCATCACCATCGGCGCCGTCTGGCCGACCTCGCGCAGGCGCGAGACGAGCTGCCAGCCGGTCATGCCGGGCATCAGGATATCGACGAGGAAGAGATCCGGCATGATGCCGTCGATCAGCGTCAGGCATTCGGCGCCGCCTGCCGCCGTCAGAACGATGAAATCGAGCGGTGCCAGGATTTCGCGCATCATTTCGCGGTGATCTTCATTATCGTCGACGACAACCAAAGTGCGGCGCGAACCGTCATAACCGACGATGCGCTTTTCCTGCGGCGGGGCGGCAGCGCGCATGACGGCCGACAGCATCAGCCGCACGCGGAATGTCGAACCCTCGTCCCTCACGCTCGAGACTGAAATCTCGCCGCCGAGAGTGTTGGTCAGAAGCCGGGTGATGGTGAGGCCGAGCCCGAGACCCGGCATCGGCCGCACGCTTTCGGCCTCGCCGCGCTGGAAGGGTTCGTAGATGCGGGGCAGGTCCTTCTCTGTGATGCCGCGGCCGGTATCGGCAACGGTGAAGGTCGCCACCTGGCTGCGATAGCCGACATCGAAGGTGATTCTGCCTTCGTCGGTGAACTTGATGGCATTGGAGAGCAGGTTGACGAGGATCTGGCGCAGCCGTTTTTCGTCCGTGCGGACGAATTGCGGCAGGGCCGGCGAGCGATCGTGAACGAAGTCAAGCCCCTTTGCCTGCGCCTGCGGCCGGAACATCTCGACGATCTGGTCGAGGAAATCCTGGATGTTGATCTCGTTGGAATAGACCTGCAGGCGGCCGGCCTCGATCTTGGAGATGTCGAGCAGTCCGTCGATCAGCCCGGAGAGGTGTTCGGCGCTGCGGCGGATGACCTTGATCGAGGATTGGCGCGGCGGAGGAATGGTTTCGTCGCGCTCGAGGATCTGGGCGTAACCGAGCACGGCATTCAACGGCGTGCGCAGTTCATGGCTGAGGCCGACGACATAGCGGCTCTTGGCGCGGTTGGCGGCCTCAGCCGTCTCCTTGGCATTCTGCAGGGCGGCGTCGGTCTTCTTGTGGGCGGCGATTTCCTTGAGCAGCAGCGTGTTCTGGCGCGAGGATTCTTCCTCGGCGACGACGCGGCTGTCATGGGCGAGCACATAGAACCAGCAGACGACGCCTGCGATCACCGAGAAGACGAAGAAGACGATGAGGATGGTGCGGTTGACGACTTCAGCCGTCTCGGGGGAGGCGGCGGCGACCTGATGGGCGATCATTGCCAGGATCGCGCCGATGGCGGTCAAGGCCAGGACGACGGCGATGCCGTAGCGGCCGAGGCGCGTCGTCAGCTTGCCCAGAATGGTTTCCGGCAGCAGCACCTTGTCGACGGTGCCGACCTGCGCGTTGAAACGGGCGGCCGGTTTGCACATGTCGTGGCAGCGGCTGTCGAGCGAGCAGCAGAGCGAGCAGATCGGGGCGGCATAGGCCGGACACCACGCCATATCCTCCGGCTCGAAAGGATGTTCGCAGACGGAGCAGGTGATGCTCGTCAGGTTCTTCCAGCTCTGGCGCGGCTTGCGGGCGAGGTAGTATTTTCCTTTTGTCGCTAAGGCGAGCGCCGGCGAGGCGATAAGCGCTATGATGAGGGTGATATAGGGGGCGAGCGAGGCGGCGATAGCGCCGAAGGCGCCGAAATGAGCGATCAGCGATATTGTTGCCGACAGCGTCATGGCGCCGAGGCCGACCGGATTGATGTCGTAGAGATGGGCGCGCTTGAACTCGATACCGGGGGGAGCGAGCCCAAGCGGCTTGTTGATGAAGAGATCGGCGAAGATCGTGCACAGCCAGGCCATGGCGATGATTGAAAAGATGCCAAGCGTCTCCTCCAGCAGCCGGTAGATCCCGAGTTCCATCAAGAGCAGGGCGATCGCGACGTTGAAGACCAGCCAGATGACGCGGCCGGGATGGCTGTGCGTCAGCCGCGAGAAGAAGTTTGACCAGGCGAGCGAGCCGGCATAGGCATTCATCACGTTGATCTTCAGCTGCGAGACGACGACGAAGGCGGCCATCAGCAGCAGCGCGGCATTGTGCCAGGGGACCATGTAGCCGAAGGCGGTCAGATACATCTGCGCCGGGTCGGCGGCGCGATCGACCGGCACGCCGGAGGCCAGGGTCAGCACGACCAGGAAGGAACCGGCAAGCAGCTTCGGCGCACCGATGACGACCCAGCCGGGTCCGGCAAGGAAGACGGCCAGACGATGGCGCCACTTGCGCCGCGGCTCCGGCGGCAGGAAGCGGAGGAAATCGGCCTGTTCGCCGATCTGCGACATCAGCGCCAGGATGACGGCCGAGGCTGCCCCGAATTGCACCAGATCGAACGCGGCGACCGTGCCTGGCGGGCCGGAGGTTTGGCGGATGCCGGCAAAGGCACGCCAGAGATCGAATTTTTCCCAGTCCATGAAGGCGATGAAGAGGAAGGGCAGGATATTCAGCACGATCCAGAAGGGCTGGGTCATCAGCTGGAACTTGCTGATCAGCCGCACGCCGTGCGTCACCAGCGGGATCACCATGACGGCGCTGACGATATAGCCGATCCAGAGCGGAATGCCGAGCGTCAGTTCCAACGCGCCGGACATGATCGAGGCCTCGATGGCAAACAGCATGAAGGTGAAGCTCGCATAGATCAGCGAGGTGATGGTCGAGCCGATATAGCCGAAACCGGCGCCGCGCGTCAGCAGATCGATATCGACGCCGTGGCGGATGGCGTAGCGGCTGATCGGCAGGCCGATCGCCAGCATGGCGATGCTTGCGACGATGATGGCGTAGAAGGCGTTGGTGGTGCCGTAGGAGAGTGTGATGGCGCCGCCGATCGCCTCGAGCGCCAGGAAGGAGATCGCGCCGATCGCCGTCTGCGCGATGCGCTGCGAGGAGAAGTGGCGGGCGCTCTTTGCGGTGAAACGCAGCGCGTAATCTTCCAGCGTCTGGTTGGCGACCCAGCGATTATATTCGCGTCTTACCGGAATGATGCGTTGGCGCGCTGCCATGTCTTCCTTTCGACATTCCGGTTGGCCTAATCGTCTCGGAACAGTTTTGGCGGTATGGGTGAGAAAGGCAAGGGCGGAGCACTGGCAGATTCACTGAACTGCCATATTTTTGAAGCCGCTCTGTCACACTCGCCCTCTAACTCTCCCGCCGTTCCTTCAACCATTTCAGGTATCATCCATGTCTGTTTCAAGCCTTTTCCGCCTGAGCACTGCTCTCGTCTGCCTCGTTTCGATCGTGCCGTCGCTTGCTGGCGCCGAGCAGGCCACGGCGGCGAAAGCACCTTACGTCGAGGCCGGAAACACCAACAAACGCGGTGACGCCTGTTTTTCGACTGCCGACACCAATGCCGCCGTTCACCTTCTCTCCGGCTTCCTCGAAGTCTGGACCCCGCGCACGCCTTTTGTCGACGCGGGCGTCGAAGCGCCGGCCAAGGACAATTGCCCGGCGGTCGCCAAGACGGATTGGGACGGCATTCCTTTCAGCAAAACCGACGGCCAGATCGTCAACAAGCTCGTTCATGATGCGAACATCGCTTATGTCGTCAAGGCGACGCGGGCGCGGACGGCCGAGCAGGCGGTCGCCGCCTATCTCGACGACCGGCGCGGCAAGAATGCCAGCATCGTCGACGGCCTCGGCCCGCTGACGGATGCCTGGAAGGCCGGCTCCAAGCAGACCACCACGATCACCGAGGTGGCGGCCGACGCGACGACGGTCAAATATGACGACAAGGGCAATAATCGCGGCGCCGGCAGCAAGCCGGATCCGGAAAACAAGACCGATGCCAACCCGGACATGGGGCTTGCGATCGACTTCATCAACGCCGCAAGCGCTGACGGCTCGACGGAACCCGCCAAGCGCTATTTTAAATATGGCCGTCCGTATCGCTGGAGCCAGGACGTGTCGGTTGTCCCGACCCTGGTGCCCGCCAAGAGCGGCAAGCCGGTCGAGGACGGCGGTTTCCCGAGCGGGCATACGGCGGAAGCGTGGCGGGATGCGCTCGCCATGGCCTATCTCGTGCCGCAACGCTTTCAGGAAATGATTACGCGCGCCAGCGAACTGGGCGAGGATCGCATCCTTTCCGGCATGCATTCTCCGCTCGACGTGATGGGCGGCCGCATGCTCGGCACCGCGACGGTCTCTACAATCTGAACAAGGCCGACAATTCAGCGCTGAAGAGCGACGCTTACGCCCAGGCACAATCGTGGCTGATCGCCAAGTCGGGCGTTGCCGATGCGGGGGCGCTTCAAGTCGCCGCCCATGCCGCGCCGCTTGCCGCAGACCGTTTTGCCGATCATGACGCCAATCGCGCTTACGTGCTGCAGCGTCTGAGCTACGGCCTGCCGACGATCCATGCGACCGATCAGCCGGCCCGCGTGCCGCAGGGCGCCGAAGCGCTGCTCGAGACCCGTCTGCCTTATCTCGACGGCGAACAGCGCCGCGAGGTTTTGAAGACGACGGCGATCGCCTCTGGCTATCCGCTCATCGACGACGCCGAAGGGTACGGCCGCCTCAACCTGTTCGCCGCAGCCGACGGTTACGGCGCCTTCGACCAGGATGTAAGCGTGACGATGGATGCGGCCAAGGGTGGCTTCAGTGCAATCGACACCTGGCGCAACGACATCGCCGGCAAGGGCAGGCTGGTGAAGAGCGGCAGCGGCATCCTCGGCCTGTCAGGCGCCAACAGCTATGCGGGCGGCACGGTTCTGGAAGAGGGCGTGTTGGTCGCCGGCTCGTCTTCGGCCTTCGGCAACGGCGGGCTGACTGTCAATGGTGGCTCGCTGGTTCTCGCCGCCGACAAGCCGTTGACCGTGGGTGGCGACTATCAGCAGACCTCCAATGCTGTCGTGAAGCTGGCGATTGGCGCGGACGGTGCCGGCACACTCGTTGTCGAGGGCAAGGCGGAGCTCGCCGGCGACCTCGACGTCACGCTTGCCGACGGCTTCACCCCGGCGCCCGGAACCACGATCGAGATTCTGAAGGCATCCAACGTCACCGGCAGCTTCGGCAAGTTCACCATCTCCGGCCACAGGGCGAGCCTCTCCTATGGTCCGACATCGGTCACTTTGACGATCGGCGACTGATTTCCGTGTCATAGCTGGAGGGCATCCCGGTCGCGGGATGCCCTTTGCTTTTCGGCCTGCCCGTTTACCTCCTGCGCCTACGTCATTTTGCGTATGTGTTTTTGCGATGCGGCACCCGATAGTCGCCTCGGCAACAGTTAACTCCGTTTCCGGCCTGTTGCGGAACAAGAGAGGGGATCAACCATATGAATCTCAAATCCACTATCACGGGTGCTGCACTCGGCGCCGTCATGGCGGCGTCGGCCGCCCTAAATGGCGCGGTCGCGGCCGATGACACCATCAAGGTCGGCGTGCTGCATTCGCTTTCCGGCACGATGGCGATTTCCGAAACCACGCTGAAAGACGCCATGCTGATGCTCATCGACGAGCAGAACAAGAAGGGCGGTCTTCTCGGCAAGAAGCTCGAAGCCGTCGTCGTCGATCCGGCTTCCGACTGGCCGCTGTTTGCCGAAAAGGCCCGCGAGCTGATCGAAAAGGACAAGGTTGCCGCCGTCTTCGGCTGCTGGACATCGTCCTCGCGCAAGTCGGTGCTGCCGGTTTTCGAAGAGCTGAACTCGCTGCTCTTCTACCCCGTGCAGTATGAAGGCGAGGAATCCTCGCGCAACATCTTCTACACCGGTGCTGCTCCGAACCAGCAGGCGATTCCGGCGGTCGACTACCTGATGAACACCGAGGGCGTGAAGCGCTTCGTGCTTGAAGGCACCGACTACGTCTATCCCCGCACAACCAACAAGATCCTTGCGGCCTATCTCGAATCCAAGGGCATTCCGAAGGAAGACATTCTCGTCAACTACACGCCGTTCGGTTTCTCCGACTGGCAGACGGAGGTCGCCAAGATCAAGGAATTCGGCTCGGCCGGCAAGAAGACCGCCGTCGTCTCCACCATCAATGGGGACGCCAACGTGCCCTTCTACAAGGAACTCGGCAACCAGGGCATCAAGGCAACCGACATTCCCGTCGTCGCCTTCTCGGTCGGCGAAGAAGAGCTTGCCGGTCTCGACACCAAGCCGCTCGTCGGCCACCTCGCCGCCTGGAACTACTTCGAGTCGGTTGAAAGCCCGGCCAACAAGAAGTTCATCAAGGAATGGCACGCGTTCACCAAGAACGACAAGCGCGTGACCAACGACCCAATGGAAGCCGCCTATATCGGCTTCAACGCCTGGGTAAAGGCCGTTCAGGCCGCCGGCACCACCAATACCGATGCCGTCCTCGACAACATCATCGGCGTCACCGTGCCGAACCTCTCCGGCGGTTATGCCACCGTCATGCCGAACCACCACATCACCAAGCCGGTGCTGATCGGTGAAATCCAGGCCGACGGCCAGTTCGAAATCGTCCAGCAGACGCCTGCCGTCGTCGGCGACGAATGGTCGGATTACCTGCCCGACTCCAAGGACCTGATCTCCGATTGGCGCAAGCCCCTCAACTGCGGCAACTTCAATGTCGCCACCGGCAAGTGCGGCGGCAAGGGCTCCTGAGGAAGGATCCGATCCGTTGACAGCCTGAAGACTTCCGTCCGGAGCCGATCCGGACGGAAGCTCCGTCCTTACCGCTGCGCCTCCAGGTCGGCGACAATCACGGCGAGAGAGAAGATGTTTCGCGCCATCAAGATTTTTCTTCTGACATTGTGCCTGCTCTCGGGGCTGACGCTGCCGGTGGCCGGCCTTCGCGCCCAGGACGATGTGCATGCCCTTGTCGATGCACTCGGCGTCGGCGGCTTTCCCGAGCGCGATGCGGCCATCCGGGCGCTCGTCGCTTCCGGGGATCCGCATGTGAGCCAGATCCTGCAGCGCTTGAGCGACGGCCAGCTCTATGTCAATTCGGAAGGCGGCCCCGTTCTCGTGCAGGGCGGCACGGAGGACGAGCCGACTTATTCCGACCCGATCACCGGCGAGGCGGTCGCCGACATCGATCCCGACATGATGTCGAAGGTCAAGATCAACAATGCGCTGCGCACCACGATCACGACCATAATGAGTCAGTTGACGCTGCTGAGCCCGGATCGCTCCGCGCGGCTCGCAGCGGCCGAGGGCATGCTCAAGGACGCCGATCCCGCCAATCTCGATCTCCTGAATTCGGCCCTCTCGGCCGAGAAGGACGGCGAGATCAAAAACACGATGGAAGCGGCGCGCGCCGTGATGGTGCTGAAGAGCGACGCCGGCATCGAGGAGAAGAAGGCCGCGATTGAAACGGTCGCGGCGCGCGGCGGCCGCAATGCGCTGACGATCCTGTCGATGGCGATGGCGACCGCGCCCGACGATCTGAAGCCGGCAATCCAGGCCGAGATCGACTCGATCAAGCGCGACGTGGCGCTTTGGGATGTCGTCCAGAACGTCTGGTACGGCCTGTCGCTCGGCTCGGTGCTACTGCTTGCTGCAATCGGCCTGGCCATCACCTTCGGCGTCATGGGCGTCATCAACATGGCGCATGGCGAAATGGTGATGATCGGCGCCTACACGACCTATGTGGTGCAGGAAACGATCGCCTCGGCCTTTCCTTCGCTCGCCGATTATTCGCTGGCCTTCGCGGTGCCGGCCGCCTTCCTCTTCACCGGCCTCGTCGGCCTCGTCATAGAACGTTCGGTGATCCGCTATCTCTATGGCCGGCCGCTGGAGACGCTGCTTGCCACCTGGGGCGTTTCGCTGATCCTGCAGCAGGCAATCCGCAGCTATTTCGGCCCGACCAACCGCGAGGTTCGCAATCCGAGCTGGATGTCCGGCGCCTTTGATTTCGGCGGGCTGGTCATCACCTGGAACCGGCTCTGGATCATCGTCTTCTCGATGGTGGTGTTCCTGACATTGCTGATGCTGCTCAAGCGGTCCGCCTTCGGCCTGCAGATGCGGGCGGTAACGCAGAACCGGCGCATGGCCTCCTCCATGGGCATCCGCACCGGCTGGGTCGACGCCTTCACCTTCGCACTCGGCTCGGGCATCGCCGGCATGGCGGGCGTGGCGCTCTCGCAGATCGACAACGTCTCGCCGAACCTCGGCCAGAACTATATCATCGACAGCTTCATGGTCGTCGTCTTCGGCGGCGTCGGCAATCTTTGGGGCACGCTGGTCGGCGCCTTGTCGCTCGGTGTCGTCAACAAGTTCCTCGAGCCCTTCGCCGGCGCCGTGCTCGGCAAGATCCTGGTGCTCGTCCTCATCATTCTCTTCATCCAGAAGCGTCCGCGCGGGCTCTTCGCACTCAAAGGAAGGGCGGTGGAAGCATGATAACGGCCTTCCTTCTCCGGTCTCTCGATCGCAGGATCTCTATCGCCGTCGCCTTGTTGCTGGTGGTCGCCATCCTGGTGCCGGTTCTGAACCTTGCGACTGGCCCGAGTCATCCGCTGCACATTCCGACCTATATCATGGCGCTGTTCGGCAAATATCTGACCTATGCGCTACTGGCGCTGGCGCTCGATCTCGTCTGGGGTTTCTGCGGTATCCTCTCACTAGGCCACGGCGCTTTCTTCGCGCTCGGCGGTTATGCGATGGGCATGTATCTGATGCGTCAGATCGGCTCGCGCGGCGTCTATGGCGATCCCGTGCTGCCCGACTTCATGGTGTTCTTGAACTGGAAGGAATTGCCCTGGTTCTGGTACGGCTTCGACCAGTTCTGGTTCGCGGCGTTGATGGTGCTCGCCGTGCCCGGTCTGCTCGCCTTTGTCTTCGGCTGGTTCGCCTTCCGCTCGCGCGTCAACGGCGTCTACCTCTCGATCATCACCCAGGCGATGACCTATGCGCTGCTGCTTGCCTTCTTCCGCAACGACATGGGGTTCGGCGGCAATAACGGCATGACCGACTTCAAGGATATCCTCGGTTACAACATCCAGGCCGACGGCACGCGTGCCAGCCTCTTTGCCGCGACCGCGATCTTCCTGGCGCTGTCGCTTACAATCGCCTCGGCGATCGTGCGTTCGAAGTTCGGCAAGGTGCTGGTCGGCGTGCGTGATGCTGAAAGCCGCACACGCTTCCTCGGCTACCGCGTCGAGCATTTCAAACTCTTCACCTTCGTTATATCGGCGATGATGGCGGGGATAGCCGGCGCGCTCTACGTGCCGCAGGTCGGCATCATCAATCCCGGCGAATTCGCGCCGGCCAATTCCATCGAAGTCGTGATCTGGACGGCGGTCGGCGGACGAGGGACGCTGATCGGGCCGATTATCGGCGCGATCCTCGTCAATGGCGGCAAGACGATCTTCACCGGCCTCTTTCCGGAGTTCTGGCTATTTGCGCTCGGCGGTCTTTTTGTCGCCGTCACGCTGTTCCTGCCGAAGGGCGTCGTCGGCACGGTCTCGCATTATTTCGCCAAGCGGAAAATCGTCACCGAGCCTGTGCCGCCGGCGGTGCAGGAAGACGGCATCGAGCCGAAAATTCAGGCAGCGGAGTGAAGGTCATGATCCCCGACGTCAAACCCACCAGCGTGCTTTATCTCAGCGGCGTCTCGGTTTCCTTCGACGGCTTCAAGGCGCTGAATTCGCTGTCGATCGTCATCGAACCGGGCGAACTTCGCGCCATCATCGGCCCGAACGGCGCCGGCAAGACGACGATGATGGACATCATCACCGGCAAGACCAGGCCTGACGAAGGCGAGGTGTTCTTCAACGGCACGATCGACCTCACCAAGAAGGACGAAGCCGATATCGCTGAGCTCGGCATCGGCCGCAAATTCCAGAAGCCGACGGTCTTCGAAAGCCATACGGTCTGGGACAATCTGGAGCTGGCGCTGAACCGCCGCCGCGGGGTGTTCTCGACCCTGTTCTACCGGCTGTCCGGCGAAGACAAGACGCGTATCGAGGAGATCCTGGAGACAGTGCGGCTCACGCATCGCCGCGACGAACTGGCCGCCAACCTCTCGCATGGGCAGAAGCAGTGGCTGGAGATAGGCATGCTGCTGGCGCAGGAGCCAAAGCTGCTGCTCGTCGACGAGCCGGTGGCCGGCATGACCGATGCTGAGACGGCGGAGACGGCGATCCTGCTCAAGGATATTGCCAAGACCCGTTCGGTCGTCGTCGTCGAACACGATATGGGCTTCATCCGCGACCTCGGCGTCAAGGTGACGTGCCTTGCGGAAGGCTCGGTGCTGGCGGAAGGATCGATCGATTTCGTGAGTTCGGATCCGAAGGTGATTGAGAACTATCTGGGGCGGTGAAGAATGCAACTTCGAGTCTTGAACCTGACAAGAGAAGACGCTCTAAAAGAGCGGGTTTATTGTGGGGTTTCATCATGGCTTTTCTCGGCATTCTGGTCGCGGCGATCAGCGGCGCGGTCATCTGGTATTGGCGTTTTAAAATGATGCGTGAGGCGGGAAACGAGATCATCGATTCCGTCGAGCGTATGCGGGGTGCCTATAAGCGCGGAAAGCTTCGCAAGCAGGCGGAGGCAGCGCCGCTGGCATCGATTGCCGATCCGGCAATTGCGGCGGTGGCCTTCTTCTTCTGCCTTGCCAAGGAAAAGCCGATCCATCTCGACGCTGCGAAGGATGTCGTCCGCAACCGCATGAAAGGTGTCATTAGGCCGGGCGACATGGAAGAGGTGTTGGTTTTCGGCGAGTGGGCGTCCAAGAATGTCACCAGTCCCGAAGATCCGATCCGCCGGTTCCGGGATCTCTGGATAAAGGCGCTCGACATGCAGGAACGCCAGCAGCTGATCGGTATTGCCGAGGACGTGGCCGCGGCCGGCGGCGAAAGAACAAAAGAACAGGAGTACGCCTTGCAGACGCTGAGGCGCACGCTGATGAACTGATGGGGAATGGGTGAACGAATGCTGACAGTCGAAAACGCAAATCTGCATTATGGCGCGGCGCAGGCGCTGCGCGGCATCTCGATCAAGGCGGAGATGGGCAAGATCACCTGCGTGCTCGGGCGCAACGGTGTCGGCAAGAGTTCGCTTCTGCGCGCGGTCACCGGCCAGCATCCGCTGTCGGCCGGCACCGTCACCTTCAACGACACCAGGCTGAACGGCCTGCCACCCTTCGCCCGCGCCAAGCAGGGCATTGGCTACGTGCCGCAGGGGCGGGAAATCTTCCCGCTGCTGACGGTCAAGGAAAATCTCGAAACAGGTTTTGCTCCGCTTGGCCGCCGCGACCGCAACATTCCCGACGATATCTTCAGTCTTTTCCCGGTGCTGAAGTCGATGCTGTCGCGGCGCGGCGGCGATCTTTCCGGCGGCCAGCAGCAGCAGCTGGCGATCGGCCGGGCGATGGTGACGCGGCCGAGGATCCTCGTGCTCGACGAGCCGACCGAGGGCATTCAGCCGTCGATCATCAAGGATATCGGCCGGGCAATCCGCTACCTGCGCGATTCCACCGGCATGGCGATCCTGCTCGTCGAACAGTACCTAGATTTCTGCCGCGAGCTTGCCGACTACGTCTACATCATGGATCGTGGCGAGATCGTGCATGAAGGACTTGCCGAGACGCTGGATACGCCGGAGGCTCGCCGTCATCTGACCGTCTGACCGGCAGCTGCCGCTTTTTACGGCAGACAGCGCAATGCTTTGCCAATCACCCGCGCGGGCTGACGGTTCTTGCCAGGCGGCATGGGAATTGCTTCCTTTCCGTCATCTGCGCGATTGAATGGAAGCGGCGGCGCGACTGAAAGGAACGATATGACGATTGTGGCGACAGCCACGCGACCGCAAAGAGCAGAAGGACGCGGGCATCTGGCAGCAAAACTGCTCGATGGCCGTACGCGTCTCCGTGAGCTCTATCAGGAGGGGGCGGCGAAGATCCGCTTGCCGGATACGTTCGACGCCTCGATGGAAGCCGTCATCATCAACACCGCAGGCGGGCTGACCGGCGGTGACCGGATGGACTGGAGCGTCGTTGCCGGCGCCGGCACGAAGATCGACGTCACCACCCAGGCCTGTGAAAAGATCTACAAGGCATCGGCCGGCGTCGCAGAGGTGGCGACCCGCATCGAGGTGGGGGCGGGGGCGCGCCTCGACTGGCTGCCGCAGGAAACGATCCTGTTCGACCGGGCAGCACTCTTCCGCCGGCTCGATGTGGATCTGGACGAGAGCGCCGAATTCCTGGCCGTCGAAGCCGTGCTGCTCGGCCGCAAGGCGATGGGCGAGACGGTGGACACGGGTCTCTTTCGCGACCGCTGGCGCATCCGCCGCGCGGGCCGGCTGATCCATGCCGAGGAGCTCAGGCTTTCCGAAGGTGTTGCGGCGCTCTCGGCACGCCCGGCCGTGCTCGGCGGGCAGGTTGCCTTTGCGACGCTGCTTTATGCCGGGCCGCTGGCCGAGGCCTATCTCGGCAGGGTCCGTCCGCTCGTCGAGGGAATGATGGGCGGTGCAAGCGCCTGGAGCGACAAACTGATCGTACGCCTTGCGGCGGCCGACGGTTTCACGCTGAGAAAAATCCTGATCCCTGTCATTTCCGTCTTGCGCAATGGCGCGCGTGTGCCGAAAGTCTGGAATCTCTAAAGCTAAGCATCAAGCAGATGGGCAAGCAATGAACCTCACTCCGAGAGAAAAAGACAAGCTGCTGATTTCAATGGCGGCGATGGTGGCGCGGCGGCGGCTCGAGCGCGGCGTCAAGCTGAACTATCCCGAAGCGATCGCGCTGATCAGCGATTTCGTCGTCGAAGGCGCCCGAGACGGCCGTCCGGTCGCCGAGCTGATGGAGGCCGGCGCCCATGTGATCGGCCGTGATCAGGTGATGGAGGGAATTGCCGAGATGATCCACGATGTGCAGGTCGAGGCGACATTCCCCGATGGCACCAAGCTCGTCACCGTGCACGAGCCGATCCGGTGAGGAAATAGAATGCTGGAGCTCAGACCCAATTGCGAATGCTGCGACAAGGATTTGCCGCCGGAGAGCACCGAGGCGCGGATCTGCACCTACGAATGCACCTTCTGCGCCGATTGTGCAGACGATGTGCTGAAGGGCACCTGCCCGAATTGCGGCGGCAATCTTGTTGCCAGGCCCATCCGGCCGACTGATATGCTCGCCAAACATCCGGCGTCGACGAAACGTGTGCTGAAGGCCGAGGGCTGCGCGCCCAGGGCAGCTTGAGGGGAACAACATGATTCCAGGCGAAATCATTGCCGCAACCGGCGACATCGAACTCAATGCCGGCGCACCGACGGTAACGCTGGAAGTTTCCAATACCGGCGACCGGCCGGTGCAGGTCGGCAGCCACTATCATTTCGCCGAGACCAATGCCGGCCTCTCCTTTGACCGCGCGGCGGCGCACGGCAAGCGGCTCGACATTCCGGCGGGAACGGCGGTGCGTTTCGAGCCGGGGCAGACGCGCTCGGTGACGCTGATCCCGCTTGCCGGCAAGCGCGAGGTCTACGGCTTCCGTCAGCTGGTGATGGGCAAGCTTTAACGGGAGGGATGCATGCGTTTGAACATCTGCCTCATCGGGGCGGCGATGCTGCTGGCGGCGGGTAGTTCCTTTGCTCAGGACATCGATTGCCAGAACCCCAAGACGCAATCGGATATGACATCCTGCGAGGCGGCGCGCCACGAGACCGCGGACAAGGCGCTGAACGAGCAATACAAGAAAACCCGCGCCGCCATGGTGGCGATCGACAAGGATCTCGACGGCGACATGAAGGGCGCGGAAAAGGCGCTGGTGAAAGCGCAACGTGCCTGGATCGACTATCGCGACGCCCAATGCGACGCCTTCGGCTTTCAGGCTCGCGGTGGCACGATGGAGCCGATGCTGGTTGCGGGATGCCTGGCAGAAGAAACGGACAAGCGCACCAAAGAGCTGAAAGAGCTCGAAGAGACGATGGGCAACTGAGGTGATCAAGAAGATCGTGATCGTCGGCAATGGCGAGGTCGCAGAGGCGGAAGCACGCGTAATCGATGCCGCCGATTTCGTCATCCGCTTCAACGATTGCCGCTCCTATGGCGCCGGCGGTGGTCGCACGGATGCCGTTGCGGTCTGCAACACCGGCCGGCCGGCCAAGGCGATGCTCAGTTCGCCTGAGTGGCGCGCTCATCCCGGCGTCGTCTCGGCCCGCGAAATCTGGAGCGTGCGTGACCCGGAAAAATTCGCCGCGATGCGAGCGCCGCTTGCCATCTCGCATCCCGATCTCGACGATTTCTGCGACGACTATACGGAGGCGTTCGGCGCCTTCTGCGCGGAGGTCGGCAAGAAGCATGTGGTGATCGATCAATCGGTCCACGACGCCGTCGATGCCTCTCTTTCGGCCTTTGCGCCCACCCCCTATGTCGTGCCGAGCAGTGGCATGATCGTCATCGCCCAGGTACTGAGCAAATTTGCCGAGTCCGAGGTGGCGCTGGCCGGCTTCGGTCATGCCGGCTGGGAATGGCACCCCTTTGCCGCCGAACGGCAGCTTGTCGATGGTTATATTGCCGCGGGCCGCCTCAGGCGGCTCGGCGGAAAAATGCTTGTCTCTTCCTCCTACGGAGTCTGATGGATGCCCTATAAGATCTCGCGCGCCGCCTATGCCGGCATGTTCGGACCGACCACCGGCGACAAGGTGCGCCTCGCCGATACGGAGCTCTTCATCGAGATCGAGAAGGATTTCACCACCTATGGCGAGGAGGTGAAGTTCGGCGGCGGCAAGGTGATCCGTGACGGCATGGGCCAGAGCCAGGTGACGCGGGCAGACGGCGCGGTCGATACCGTCATCACCAACGCGGTGATCGTCGATCATTCCGGAATCTACAAGGCCGATATCGGCCTCAAGAACGGGCGCATCGCTGCGATCGGCAAGGCGGGCAATCCCGATACGCAGCCCGGCGTCAATATCATCGTTGGCCCTGGCACCGAGGCGATTGCCGGCGAAGGCAAGATCGTCACCGCCGGCGGCATGGACAGCCATATCCACTTCATCGCTCCGCAGCAGATCGAGGAAGCGCTGATGTCGGGCATGACCTGCATGCTCGGCGGCGGCACGGGACCGGCGCACGGCACGCTCGCCACGACCTGCACACCCGGCCCCTGGCATATCGCGCGGATGATCGAAGCGGCCGACGCATTCCCGATGAACCTCGCCTTTGCCGGCAAGGGCAATGCTTCGCTGCCGGGCGCGCTGACCGAGATGGTGCTGGCCGGCGCCACCTCGCTGAAGCTGCATGAGGATTGGGGAACGACGCCCGGCGCCATCGACTGCTGCCTGTCGGTCGCCGACGACTATGACGTGCAGGTGATGATCCACACCGATACACTGAACGAAAGCGGCTTCGTCGAGGATACGATCGGCGCCATCAAGGGCCGCACCATCCATGCCTTCCACACGGAAGGGGCAGGCGGCGGACACGCGCCGGATATCATCAAGATCTGCGGCCAGCCCAACGTCATCCCGTCGTCGACCAATCCGACGCGGCCCTATACCGTCAATACCATCGCCGAGCATCTCGACATGCTGATGGTCTGCCATCATTTGTCGCCGTCGATCCCCGAGGATATCGCCTTTGCCGAAAGCCGCATCCGCAAGGAGACGATTGCCGCCGAAGACATTCTGCACGACATCGGCGCCTTCTCGATCATCTCGTCCGACAGTCAGGCCATGGGCCGCGTCGGCGAAGTGGCGATCCGCACCTGGCAGACGGCCGACAAGATGAAGCGCCAGCGCGGCCGGCTGAAGGAAGAGAAAGGCGACAACGACAATTTCCGCGTTCGCCGCTATATCGCCAAATACACGATCAACCCGGCAATCGCGCACGGTCTCAGCCATGAGATCGGTTCCGTCGAGGTCGGCAAGCGCGCCGACCTGGTGCTGTGGAACCCGGCCTTCTTCGCCGTGAAGCCCGATATGGTGCTGCTCGGCGGCTCGATCGCAGCAGCGCCGATGGGCGATCCGAACGCCTCGATCCCGACGCCGCAGCCGGTGCACTACCGGCCGATGTTTGCTTCTTACGGCAGGAGCCTTACCAATTCCTCCGTCACCTTCGTCAGCCAGGCCTCGCTCGACGCTGGCCTGAAGGGCAAGCTCGGAGTTGCGAAGGACCTGTTGGCGGTGAAGAATACCCGCGGCGGCATCTCCAAGGCATCGATGATCCACAACGACCTGACGCCGGAGATCGAGGTCGATCCGGAGACCTATGAGGTCAGGGCGAACGGCGAATTGCTGACATGCGAGCCGGCGACGGTGCTGCCGATGGCGCAGCGCTATTTCCTGTTCTAGGCCCGCTCGTTCCGTGCGCCGGACGGTTCCGATGAAAACAGGCATCCGCTGGCTGTTGCGGATCATATTGCTGGTCGTCGCTCTGGCGACGGCCGGAACCTTCATTCCGCGGCCGCTGATCGCACCGGTCGAAGCATCGTCCGCGGTGGCAACCCACCGGATTCTGCTTCTGTCGGGAGCGATCCATACGGATATTGCGATTCCACTCGACGAGGAGACGCGGGCGGCTTTTTCCTTTCTCGACGATCCCGGCTTTCCGCTCGGCCATCCGAACGCGGAATGGCTCGTCGTCGGCTGGGGCGGCCGCGCCTTCTATCTGGAAACGCCGACATGGTCGGAGCTAAAGCCGATGCCGGTGTTGCGGGCCCTGACGATCGACCGTTCGGTGCTGCACGTGGATCTCGCCGGTCATATCACCGAGCCGCAGCCGGCCATTATGGCCTTCGATATCGGTGACGAACAATTGGCGCGGCTGCGCAATTTCATCTCGGATACTTTTGTCCGCGACGCGGGCGAGGTGAAGCCGATCTCAAACGCAGGTTACGGCGAGATCGACCGGTTCTTCGAGGCGGAGGGATATTTCAACGCCCTCTTCGGCTGCAACACCTGGACGGCTGCCGCGCTCCGCTCGGCCGGACTTCGAACCGGCTTATGGAACCCGCTTCCACAATCATTGCGACTTTCTGTTGGTGTCTACAATTGACGTAGCTGTGGACCGGCGCGCCGTCGTGCACGAACGAGAGGGTCTCCATCATGCCTGGCACGGACTCGCCGATAATGGGCTCGATGCCAAGGGCAGGGGCGACAACGTGATGCAGGCTTACGGGACATAAAAGTCCTGACCTGAGAAAAAGGCCATTGGTGCTTGCATCGGGAAAGGCTATTTTGCATGGTCGTCTTAGCAATACGGACATATCATGCAGCGCGTCACTTCCTATCTTCCCGCCGGTACCCCATCCTCCCATCCGACCGCCCAGGTCAAGCTGCCGCACGATCTGCGCCATCTGCGCCGCAAGCTGCTGCATCTGGAAAATGGCGAGATGGTCATGCTCGATCTCAAGGACCCGGTGCTTTTTGCCAACGGCGACCTGCTGGTGCGCGAGGACGGCGAACTGATCGAAATTCTGGCTGCCGACGAGAAACTCTTCGAAATTCGCGGACGCGACCGCACGCATCTCGTCGAGCTCGCCTGGCATCTCGGCAACCGGCATCTTGCCGCGCAGATCGAGGAGGACCGCATCGTCATCCTGCGCGACCATGTCATTCGCTCGATGCTGCAGGGCCTCGGCGCCACCGTCCTCGACATCGACGAGCCCTTCCAGCCGGCACGCGGTGCTTATCATTCCCATGCCGCCCATTCGCACGATCACGGTCATGCGTCTCATGACCATAGGCATGAGCACAAACATGAACACGGCCACGACCATGTGCATGGGCCGGGATGTGACCATGACCATGATCATGATCACCACCACGGGCATCACGGCCACAAGCACGACTGAGGCTCGATGACTGGGGATTTCGAGCTGCAGGCAATGCTGCGCTTGACGGCATGGCTCTCGCCGGCCTTTCCGATCGGTAGCTTTGCCTATTCGGGAGGGCTGGAGCGGGCGGTGGCTGACGGGCTCGTCACGGATGCGGCCTCGCTTGCGGCGTGGATCGGCACGCTGATCGGCCATGGCGCGATCTGGAACGATGCGGTACTGCTTGCCGAAAGCCACCGGTGCCAGGCAGAAGCCGCGCGCCTCGCCGAGGTTGCCGCACTCGCAGAGGCGCTTGCCGGATCACGCGAGCGCCATCAGGAAACCACGCTGCTCGGAGACGCCTTCCTAGCGGCGGCCCGGGCTTGGCCGGACGAAGTGTTCGAGAGGCTGACCGGCAAGACCGCTTATCCCGTCGCGGTGGGCGCGGTTGCCGGTGCGCATGGTATAGGGTCCGAGCAGGTGCTCGCAGTCTTCCTGCACGCCTATGCCTCGCAAGCGGTTTCGACCGGTATCCGCCTCGGCGTCGCCGGGCAGAGGGACGGTGTTGCCCTGTTGGCCGGCCTTGAAGGGCACATTGCGGAGGTTGCCCGGCGGGCGGCAGCGTCGTCGCTCGACGACCTCGGCTCGGCCACCGTGCAGGCCGATATCGCCAGCCTGCGCCACGAGACGCAGGCGACGCGGTTGTTCCGCTCGTGAGGAAGTCAATTATCCGCAAAGACTGCGTCATTTGACGGTGGCGCCCGCTGCCGCCGTCGCTATCATTCGGTGCGATTGGAGTGAAACACATGAAATCAAGGAACGGACCCCTGCGCGTCGGCATCGGCGGACCGGTCGGCTCGGGCAAGACGGCGCTGACGGAAAAGCTATGCAAGGCGATGCGCGACGACTATTCCGTCGCCGTCGTCACCAACGACATCTACACGACCGAGGATGCCGAGGCGCTGGTGCGCATGCAGGCCTTGCCTTCGGAGCGGATCGTAGGCGTCGAAACCGGCGGCTGCCCGCATACAGCCATCCGCGAGGACGCGACGATCAATCTGCAGGCGATCGCCGGCCTCAATGAGCGCATACCTGATCTCGACGTCGTCTTCATCGAATCCGGCGGCGACAATCTGGCGGCGACCTTTTCGCCCGATCTTGCCGATATCACCATCTATGTCATCTCCGTCTGCCAGGGCGAGGAAATCCCGCGCAAGGGCGGGCCCGGCATCACCCGCTCAGATCTGCTCGTCATCAACAAAAAGGATCTGGCGCCCTATGTCGGTGCCGATCTCGAGGTGATGGACCGGGATGCGACGCGCATGCGCGCGAGCCGCCCGTTTGTCTTCTCGGACATGAAGCGCGGCGACGGCATCAGTTCGATCGTCAATTTCCTCAGGGAGCAGGGCGGGCTCTGAGTCAAACCGCCGCCGGTCGAAACCGCCGGTGGCATGATTGACAAAACAAAACGGGCCGGGAGATCGCTCCCGGCCCGTTTGTTTTTTCTTGGGCTTTGCTCACTCCGCCGCAAACGGCGGTAGCCGGAGCACGTTGGTGTCGTTGCCTTTGGCGGTCTTGCGCTTGCCTTCCGGCTTTTCGATCGCCGTCAGGCGCTCGTCCAGCGCATCGATATCGCTGCGGTTCTCGCGGGTCACGCGGGTGAGATCCTCGGGCGACAGCGGCAGCTCCTCTTCGTCTTTCCTGCCGACCATGCGGCCGAACATCCAACCGAGCAGGCGGGACAGATCGTCCATGATCAAGAAGAAGGAGGGCACGACGACAAGCGAAAGCACCGTCGAGACGATGATGCCGCCGATCACCGCGATTGCCATCGGCGCGCGGAACGAGCCGCCTTCGCCGACGCCGAGCGCCGAAGGCAGCATGCCTGCCGACATGGCGATCGAGGTCATGATGATCGGCCGGGCGCGCTTGCGGCCGGCTTCGACCATGGCCTCGACACGGGCCATGCCCTGATGGCGCATCTCGATCGCGAAATCGACGAGCAGGATGGCGTTCTTGGTGACGATACCCATCAGCATCAGAATGCCGATCATGACGGGCATGGACAGCGGATTGCTGGTGATAATTAGAGCCGCCGCGACGCCGCCGATGGCAAGCGGCAGCGAGAACAGGATGGTGAAGGGCTGGATCACATCCTTGAAGAGCAGGATCAGCACCGTCAGCACCAGCAACAGGCCCATCAACATGGCGTTGACGAAGCTCTGTTGCATCTCTGTCTGCACCTTGGTATCGCCGCTTTCGGCAAGGCGTACGGAGGCCGGGATGTTGGCCGCCTCGACGATCTCGCGGAAGCGGGCCGAAGCCGTATCGAGCGCCACGCCCTGCGGCAGGTCGGAGCCGATCGAGACGACACGGTTGCGGTTGTTGCGCTTGATCGAGCTTACGCCTTCCGAATAGTCGATATTGGCGACGCTCGAAAGCGGAACGGTGCCTCCGCTGGCGGTCTGGATCTTCAGTGCTCGGATGGCCGCAAGATCGCGGCGCATGTCGAGTGCTGCCTGAACCCTGATCGGGATCTGGCGATCGTCGAGCGAGATCTTGGCAAGCGCGGCATCGACATCGCCGATGGTGGCAACACGGATCGTTTCAGAGATCTGCTGCGGGGTGATGCCGAGGCGGGCGGCCTCGTCCTTGCGCGGGTAGACCTGCAGTTCCGGACGAGGCAGGGCGCCGTCGGCGCTGACATTGGCGAGCAGCGGGTCGGCGCGGAGCTTGGATTCCAGAATGCCGACGGCGTCGTTCAGATCCTTCTCGTTCTTGGAGAGGAAGTTGAAGGAGAGGTCGCGTTCGCCGCGGTCGTTGAGCTTCAGGATATGGACGTCGGGAATGTCGCGCACCTTCGCGAAGACTTCCTTTTCAATATCCGATTGTGGGCGTTCACGGCCGTGGACTTCCACCTTCGGCAGCATCGGGCCGATGACCGGGATGTCACCGAGCACATCGTTGACCACCTTCTTGACCAGCGACTGGTCGAGCTTGTGGAGTGCCAGCGTGATGGTTGCACGGCGTAGTTCGAGATCGCCCTTCGGCGACGCGCCGCCGAGGACGAAGACACTTTCGACGCCGTTGATGTCCTTGACCCTGTCATAGATTGCTTTTGTCGTCGTCTCGGTGTCGTCGAGCCGTGCGTTGGGCGGCAGTTCGACGGAGAGAACGATGCGCGAGGCGTCTTCGGGCGGCAGGAAGCTACCCGGAACCTTCATCAGCAGCATAACCGAACCAACGAGGAAGCCGACCGCCGCCAATAGTGTCAGATACCGGGAATATTTATGCCCGGTCGTCGCGCGGATCAGGCGCGTGTAGCCCTTCATCAGCAGACCGTCATTGTCGTGATGGTCGTCGACACCGTCTTCGGCGCGCATGAGATAGGCGGCCATCATCGGGGTGATGAGGCGCGCCACCATCAGCGAGAAGAAGACGGAGAAGGCGACGGTCAGGCCGAACTGAATGAAGTACTGGCCGGGAATGCCCGGCATGAAGGAAACCGGCACGAAGACGGCGATGATGGTGAAGGTGGTGGCAATCACGGCGAGGCCGATTTCATCAGCCGCCTCGATCGCCGCCCGATAGGGCGTCTTGCCCATCTTGATATGGCGGGCGATGTTTTCGATTTCGACGATCGCGTCGTCGACCAGGATACCGGTTGCCAGCGTCAGGGCCAGGAAGCTGACGAGGTTCAGCGAGAAGCCCATCATGTCCATGACCCAGAAAGTCGGGATCGCAGACAGCGGCAGCGCGATCGCCGAGATCAGGGTCGCGCGCCAGTTCCGGAGAAAGAGCAGGACGACGATGACGGCAAGCAGCGCGCCTTCGAGCAGCGTATGAATGGCCGCTTCGTAGTTGCCGTAGGTGAAATACACCGAATCGTCGATCATCTCGATCTTCACATTCGGGTTTTCGCTTCTGACCTTGTCGAGGCTCTGCGCTACGGTTTCGGCGACGCTGACCTCGCTGGCGCCCTTCGAACGAAAGACGCCGAAGGTGACAACAGGCGTATCGTTGAAGCGCGAGAAGGATTTCGGCTCCTCATAAGTGTCCTTGATGACGCCGAGGTCGGACAGCTTGACGAAACGGCCGTTCGGCAGCGCGATCGTCGTGTCTGCGAGTTCGGCAACATTGCGGGCATCGCCGAGTACGCGGATCGCCTGTTCGCTGCCCGCCACCTGGCCGCGGCCGGAGCCGAGGTCGACGTTGGTGCCGCGCAGCTGCTGGTTGACGCTTGCGGCGGTGATACCATGGGCATCGAGCTTGGCGGGGGTGAGTTCGATGCGCACTTCGCGCTCCGCGCCGCCGTAGCGGTCGACGCGGCCGATACCGGCCTGGCCCTGCAGGGCGCGCTTGACCGTATCGTCGACGAACCAGGAGAGTTCCTCGAGCGACATGGCGGGCGAGGAAACGGCGAAGGTCTGGATCGCTTGGCCCTCGACGTCGACCTTGGTGACGATCGGCGTTTCGGCCGTCGCCGGCAGGTCGCTGCGGATGCGATCAATTGCGTCCTTGACGTCCTGCACGGCCTGTTCCGTCGGCACTTCCATGCGGAACATGACGTTGGTTTGCGAGCTGCCGTCAGTCACCGTCGACTGGATCTCGTCGATGCCGGTGATCGATGCGATCGCGTCTTCGATCTCCTTCGTCACCTGCATTTCCAGTTCGGCCGGCGAAGCGCCGCTCTGCGTCACGCTGATCGAAACCAGCGGCACGTCGATGTTCGGGAAGCGTGTGATCGGCAGCGTGTTGAAGGACTGGATGCCGATGAATATCAACAGGCAGAAGGCCAGCAGCGGCGCGATCGGGTTTCGAATGGACCAGGCTGAAAAATTCATCGGATGGTCTCTTTAGTTGGAAGCCGAGGGCTGTTCACGCACCGGCGTGATGCGGTCGCCGTCGCGGACATAGGCGCCCGCCTTGGCCACGACCTCATCGCCGCTCTTCAATCCATTGACGATCTCGACATAGGCCCCGTCCTGGATGCCGGTCTCGATCTTGGCGAATTTTACCACACCATCCTCGACCTTCCGGGCCGACGAGCCTTCATTGCCGGTCAAGACCGCGGTCAAGGGAAGCGATACGCCTTGGGTCTCGCGCACGATGATCTCGGCACTGCCATACATGCCGGAGCGCGCCTTGCTGTCATCGTCGATGGAGATATGGACAAGGCCGAGGCGGGTGGCCGGATCGACGGTCGGCGACACGAGGCGCACGGCGCCGGAAAGCTTCTCGCGGCTGCCGGAAAGCGAAATCGTCGCCTTCTGGCCGGCCATGATCCTGACGATGTCGCTTTCGGCGACCTCGGCGACGAGCTCGATATCGCCGTCGCGGATGAGTGTGAACAGCGGGTCGCCGTTACCGGCGGCAATGGCGCCGACCTTGGCGTTCTTTGCCGAGATCGTGCCGGCGACCGGCGTCTTCACATCGGTGCGCGCCAGCTTCAGATCGGCATCGGCGATCTGGCTGTCGAAGACCTTGAGGTCAGCTTCAGCGACCTCGATCGCCTGCTCGGCGGAGACGACGCGGGCATTGGCGGCGGCGGCGGTCGCATCGGCCTGCTCGACCTGGGCGGTGGAAACCGTGCCCTTCTTGACCATTTCCTGGGCGCGGGCCTGCTGCTGCCTAGCCTGTTCGGCATTGGCCTGCGCCTCGATGAGCTGGGCGCGCAGCTGGGCGAGGCTTGCCTCGCCCTTGGCCTTCGTCGCCATCATCTGGCTCTTCTCCAGGACCAGCGCGTCATCGTTGAGCGTCGCCAATGTGCTGTCGGCCTGAACCTTGTCGCCGATATCGGCTCTCAGCGTGCGGATCGACAGGCCCTCGACCTGCGGCTGGATATAGACTTCTTCGACTGGCTTGACCGTTCCCGTGCCGATGACACGGTCGACGAGGGTGCGATTTACAGCCGTGGTGACGACGATCGCCGGCAGGTTCTGCTGCGGTTTTGCGACCGGCGTTTCCTGCGAAAAGGCGGAGGATGCAGCAAGTGCGGCTGCAAAGAGGGTGGATGCGCCTAGAATTCCAATCGGCTTGCGTGCCATTCGTCTTCGTCCAATCTTGTAACAAGGTTGGCCGAATTCGCGCGTCTGCAGATCAGCTCGCGATCAGGCCACTGCCTTCCTGTATTCTCAAGGGTATCCGCACTTCATTTGCCGTCTTCGTCCCTCACCGGCAAATCGGTCTCTAATTGGTATCGATTTGCTCGATATGCAAGTCCGGCAGAAAACAATTCCCCACGAGCTCATAATAATTACCATGCTAACCTGAATCAATCATCGGAAGGTTATGTGAACATGACGATGATTGATCGCGCCTCTACCCAATGACGTTTGACGTCCGACAAATGCGACAGGCGCGGGGCCATTTCTTCTGGGCGCGGAAAAATGACAAAACGCGCGGAAATCTCCCCGCGCGTTTCCCGTTGCATTGCAGCGGATTTACTTGGAGGCGGCGTCGGTGATGTCGTGCGTCCAGGCGCCAGATGGCTCCTTGCTAATGATCTTCTGGTCGAGCAGCGCCTTTGCCGTGCGGGCATAGAGAGCTTCATCCAGCTTGCCGGAGCCGTCCCCGACGAGCTTGGCTACTTCGCCCATCATGCGCTTCTGGTGGTTTTCGTCCTGGCCGCCATTGTCCATGACGATCTCGGCAGCCTCGTCAGGATTATCGGTCGCATATTTCCAGCCCTTCATCGAGGCGCGCACGAACTTGACCATCTTCTCCTTGAAGGCCGGGTCCTTCAGCTTGTCCTCCATCGCATAGAGGCCGTCTTCCAAGAGGTCGTTGCCCATCTCGGTATAGTTGAAGACCGTCAGTTCCTCCGGCTTGAAGCCGGCATCGATCGCCTGCCAGTATTCGTTATAGGTCATGACCGAGATGCAGTCGGCCTGCTTCTGGACGAGTGGCTGCACATCGAAGCTCTGTTTCAGCACGGTGACGCCGTTTGGGCCGCCTTCCGTCGACAGGCCGAGCTTGTTCATCCAGGCGAAGAAGGGGTACTCGTTGCCGAAGAACCAGACGCCGAGCGTATGACCCTTGAAGTCGGCCTCGGTCTTAACAGGGCCGTCCTTCCGGCAGATCATTTGCAGGCCCGACTTCTGGAAAGGCTGAGCGATGTTGACGAGCGGAACGCCCTTTTCGCGGGCAACCAGAGCGCCGCCCATCCAGTCGACGATCACATCGGCGCCGCCGCCGGCGATCACCTGTTCGGGGGCGATATCAGGACCGCCCGGCTTGATGTCGACTTCGAGACCTTCCTCCTTGTAGAAGCCCTTGTCCTTGGCGACGTAATAGCCGCCGAACTGGGCCTGCGTGACCCATTTCAGCTGCAGCACCACCTTGTCGGCGGCCATCGCGTGCGCGGCGGCAAGCGTCATCGCGCTCGCCATCATTGCAACCATCAACTTTCTCATTTTCTTATCCTTACCCTCTGAAGTTATGCCCGGACCCGTTTGCGAGCCCGCGCGCGTCTAGCCACCACGGATAGACGGATGCCAGAATGTCATCGCCCGTTCGGTCAGGGCGATGACGCCATAGAAGATCGAGCCGGCCAGCGCCGCGACGGCGATTTCCGCCCAGACCATGTCGACATTCATGCGGCCGATCTCGGTGGAGATGCGGAAGCCCATGCCGACGATCGGCGTCCCGAAGAATTCGGCAACGATGGCACCAATCAGCGCCAGCGTCGAGTTGATCTTCAGTGCGTTAAAAATGAACGGCATGGCCGCCGGAAGCTTGAGCTTGAGCAGCGTCTGCCAGTCGCTCGAGGCATAGGTGCGCATCAGGTCGCGTTCCATGCTGCCGGAGGCTGCAAGCCCGGCGACGGTATTCACCAGCATCGGGAAGAAGGTCATGATAATGACGACGGCCGCTTTCGACGGCCAGTCGAAGCCGAACCACATGACCATAATGGGGGCGACGCCGATGATGGGCAGGGCCGAGACCATGTTGCCGATCGGCAGCAGACCGCGGCGCAGGAAGGTGATGCGGTCGGCCAGCACGGCGACGACAAAGCCGCTGAGGCAGCCGACGATATAACCGATCAGCACTGCCTTGAAGATCGTCTGCCTGACGTCGGCACCGAGGATCGGCAGGGAGGCGATGATACGGGCGCCGATGGCGCTCGGCGGCGGCAGGATGATGAAGGGAATGCCGGCGCCGCGCGTGGCGGCTTCCCAGAGGATCAGGATCCAGGCGCCGAAGATTGCCGGGATCAGCAGTTGAAGCGTCGATTTGCCGAAGGCGGTTACGGGCTGCTGTTTCGAAAGCTCGGTGACGCATCGCCAAGCCAGCAGCCAGCAGGCGAAGAGCAGCAGGAAGAACGCCCGACTGGCCATGCCCTCGTTGCCGGAGAGAGCGGAAAGCAGCATCCAGGCGGCGCCATGGGCGCCGATGAACAGCACGGTGGCACGATAGGCCGGCGGCTGCGGCGCAAAGGACAGCAGGGCGGCGGCGATAACGATGATGAAAACGAGGCTGGCCGCGCCGTCCGTCAAGGGCCGGGGTGCGCCCTCGGCCAAAAGCGGCAAGTTGATCAGTGCAGCCATACAGAGAAGGAGAGCGGTCACGCCCTGCCAGGAGAAGGACAGATGTCTCATGCCGGCCTCCCGCCCATGGCGCGGTCGACCATCTTCGCAGCAAGGCCGACGATTGCAACCAGGATGCCGGCCAGCAGCGATCCGGCGACGAGGGCCGCCCAGATGTCGACCGTCTGGCTGTAATAGGAGCCGGCAAGCAGCTTCGAACCGATGCCGGCGGTGGCCCCCGTCGGTAGCTCGCCGACGATGGCGCCGACCAGGCTTGCGGCGATTGCGACCTTCATCGAGGTGAAGAGGAAGGGGATCGATGCCGGAACGCGCAGCTTCCAGAAAGTCTGCATCGGGCTGGCATAATAGGTGCGCATCAGGTCGAGATGCATGATCTCAGGCGACCGCAATCCCTTCACCATACCGACGGCGACGGGAAAGAAAGAGAGGTAGGTGGAGATCAGCGCCTTGGAGACGAGGCGGGAGGCGTCGGAATCGAGGTTCAGGAGATGGGCGAGCGCATTGTCGCCGGTCAGCACATTGTAGGAAATGATAACGATCATCGGCGCGATGGCGAGGATCGGTATGGTCTGGCTCGCCACAAGCCACGGCATCAGCGAGCGGTCCATGGCGCGGTTGTGCACGATCAGCACGGCAAGGAGAATGCCGAGCAGCATGCCGAAGCCGAAGCCGAGCAGGGTGGAGGAGAGCGTGACCCAGCTGTGATAGACGAGACTGCGATTGCTCGACAGGCTGCGCAGCACGGTGTTCTCGTAGACATTCTGCGCCACCTGATGCGGCGCCGGCAGGATCGGTTTCGGCTGCGCCAGCGTCTTGCCGATGAATTCGAACGTCGTCGGTGTGGCGCCGGCACGGCTGTCCATGTCGCGCTGGAACGGCGCGTTCATCAGGACCGCGGCGACATACCAGATGGCGACGAGGACGAGCAGGATGGTGGTGACGGGGACGACCTTGTTTTTGAAAGTATCGGGTTTCACGCGACGCGCTCCTTCAAAAATGGAGCGGCGTGTTTTTCGATGGTGATAAACACGTAGTCGGGTCCGTCGAGCACCAGGGCGTTGTCGAAGCGCAGCACTGTGAAACCTTGACTGCGCAGGAATGCATCGCGGGCGAGATCATGTCGCCGACCCTCGACCGTCTCGTGACTGTCGCCGTCGACTTCGACAATCAGTCTTGCTGAAAGCCAAGCGAAATCCGCGATATAGGGACCAAATGGCGTCTCACGCCTGAATCTCGCGCCATAGGGCCTGAGATCGCGCAGCATGTCCCCCATCGCGGCCTCGGCTTTCGTGAGTTCACGACGAAGGCGCTTTGCCGTGTCGCGGGTTTTGGGGGTGATGTTTGAATGTGGCATTTAAACCCCTCCCCAACCCCTCCCCAAAAGGGGGAGGGGCAAACCTGCCGCGCTCGCCGAGTCCTCCAGCGACGGTCGCGAAATAGAATCAAGGCTGGCGGCGGGTTCGGCGCTCAAGCCCCTCCCCCTTGTGGGGAGGGGTTGGGGAGGGGTCTTTTCCGACAACACGCGCCTAAACCTCATGGCTATGCCCCGTCCTCAGCCCCTCGCGGACGCGATGGGCGATCTCCAGGAATTCGGGGGTGTCGCGGATGTCGAGCGGGCGTTCGGCCGGCAGGGGCGAGTCGATCACGTCGGTGACGCGGCCCGGGCGCGGCGACATCACCACGATCTTGGTGGAGAGATAGACCGCCTCGGGAATGGAGTGGGTGACGAAACAGATCGTCTTGTTGGTGCGCGCCCAGAGTTTCAGCAGCTCTTCGTTCAGATGGTCGCGGACGATTTCATCCAGCGCGCCGAAAGGCTCGTCCATCAACAACAGATCGGCGTCGAAGGCGAGCGCGCGGGCGATCGAGGCGCGCTGCTGCATGCCGCCGGAAAGCTGCCAGGGGAATTTCTTCTCGAAACCGGAAAGGCTGACGAGATCGAGCGCTTCGGCGATGCGCCTCGCCCGGTCGGCGCCGGAATAACCCATGATCTCCAATGGCAGGGCGATGTTGTTTTCGATGGTGCGCCAGGGATAGAGCGCCGGCGCCTGGAAGACATAGCCGTAGGCGCGAGCCTTGCGGGCTTCTTCCGGCGTCATGCCGTTGATCGAAATCTCGCCCGACGTGCTCTTTTCGAGATCGGCGATGACGCGCAGGAAGGTCGTCTTGCCGCAGCCCGACGGGCCGATGAAAGAGACGAAGTCGCCCTTGCGGACATCGAGATTGACATCGCTGAGGGCCTGCACCGGGCCGTCATTCGCCTGGTAGGTGAGACAGAGATCCTTGGCGGATACGACGGAGGGTGCTTGCATCAATGCGACCGTTCTTGTTTTCGCCGCGGGGAGGCGGTTTGCATGTTACCATCGCCACAGGCACTGCCGGCGGCACATTTCATGGAGGAAGAGAATGGACGCGACATCACAACCTACCTGCCACATCGTTCGCCCCAAGCATGCCTATGACGGCAAGCAGGGGCTCAGCTACTTCGAAGGGATAGCGGCCGAGACGGTCGGCGCCAAGGGCATCTGCATGCACCTCCTGACGATCCCGCCCGGCGTACGCGCCAAGGCGCATCTGCACGAGGCGCACGAGACGGCGATCTACGTGCTCTCCGGCGAGGCCCATACCTGGTACGGGGACCGGCTGGAGCATCACGCCATCACCCATGCCGGCGAGCTCTTCTACATCCCGGCCGGCGTGCCGCATATGCCGGCGAACCTCAGCAGCACGCCATGCACGGCAGTTATTGCCCGCACCGATCCACACGAGCAGGAAAGCGTCGTGCTTCTCCCGGAGCTGGACGCGCTGGTGCCGGCGTGAGGTCATCCGCATGAAGGCGTCGTTCCCCGGTTGATGGCGGTATCATTATGCTCCATCGTCATACGCCGGTTGCCGGAATGCCGCTTCGTTCCACCTTGCGCGGAGAGGTGATCTCCTTCCAGGTGGATAGTGCCTTGCTGACGGCAGTGACCGGTTCGCGCCTCACGAATTCGCCGTGGCCCTCGCGGGTTTTGATCGTGCTTTCCTCGATGGCGACCACGCCGCGCGTCAGCGTGAAGCGTGGCAGGCCCGTCACTTCCTTGCCCTCGAAGACGTTGTAATCAATCGCGGACTGCTGGGCCTTGGACGAGATGACCTTCGAACGGTTTGGGTCCCAGACAACTATGTCCGCATCGGCGCCGACGAGGATCGCGCCCTTCTTCGGATAGATGTTGAGAATCTTGGCGATATTGGTCGAGGTGACGGCGACGAATTCGTTCATCGTCAGCCTGCCGGTGTTGACGCCGTGGGTCCAGAGCATCGGCATGCGGTCTTCGAGACCGCCGGTGCCGTTCGGGATCTTGGTGAAGTCGCCGACGCCGAACCGCTTCTGTGCCGTGGTGAAGGCGCAATGGTCGGTGGCGACCACCTGCAGCGAGCCGGAGGCAAGCCCGGCCCAGAGGCTGTCCTGATGCTGCTTGCTGCGGAAGGGCGGCGACATGACGCGGCGGGCGGCGTGATCCCAGTCGGGATTGGAATATTCGCTTTCGTCCAGCGTCAGATGCTGGATCAGCGGCTCGCCATAGACGCGCATGCCCTTGGCGCGGGCGCGGCGGATCGCTTCATGCGCCTGTTCGCAGGAGGTATGGACGATATAGACTGGGCAGCCGGCCATGTCGGCGATCATGATGGCGCGGTTGGTGGCCTCGCCCTCGACTTCAGCCGGACGGGAATAGGCATGCGCCTCGGGGCCGTTATTGCCTTCGGCGAGCAGCTTTGCCGACATCGAGGCGACGACGTCGCCGTTTTCGGCATGCACGAGCGGCAGCGCGCCGAGCTCGGCGCAGCGCTGGAAGGAGGCGAACATCTCGTCGTCGTCGACCATCAGCGCGCCTTTGTAGGCCATGAAATGCTTGAAGGTGTTGATGCCCTTGCCGCGAACGATGGTCTCCATCTCCTTGAAAACCTGCTCGCTCCACCAGGTGACCGCCATGTGGAAGGAATAGTCGCAATTGGCGCGGGTCGACTTGTTGTCCCACATGGTCAGCGCTTCAAGCAGCGACTGGCCCGGGGCAGGCAGGGCGAAATCGACCACCATGGTCGTGCCGCCGGAAAGGGCCGCGCGCGTACCGCTTTCGAAATCGTCGGAGGAATAGGTGCCCATAAAGGGCATTTCCAGATGGGTGTGCGGGTCGATACCACCCGGCATGGCATAGCAGCCGGAGGCGTCGAGCGTCTCGTCGCCGGAGAGGTTCGGACCGATCTCGACGATCTTGCCGCCGCCGATCTTGACGTCAGCCTTATAGGTGAGGTCGGCCGTGACGATGGTACCGTTTTTGATGACTGTGGTCATGATCGTTGCCTATCCTTATTTGTGAATGCGGCTGGCGAATAGAAGCCGGGCAGTTCGGGACTGAATTCGAGTCGGCCCTGCAAGGCCGCAAGGATCGTTTCGAGTCCGGAGCGCCGCTCGCGCGAGATTTCCTGATTCCAGAAGCGCAAGACCGAATAGCCATTGGCATTGAGCCATTCGGTTCGGCGTTGATCCGTCGTGCTTTCGGCGTGCTGGAAGCCGTCGACTTTGGGAGAAGGGGGAAGACGCAACGTTAGCCGCTCCCTTCTCCCCAGCGGGGAGAAGGTGGGCCGAAGGGTCGGATGAGGGGGCTCCGGGCGAGACATCAGACATCACACCACGATCTCCGCCGTCTCGACCACCGCGTGGAACAGCACATCGGCGCCCGCTGTCGCCCATTCCTTGGAAATCTCTTCCGCTTCGTTGTGCGAGAGGCCGCCGACGCAGGGGCACATGACCATCGTCGCGGGCGCGACCTTGGCGGCCCAGCAGGCGTCGTGGCCGGCGCCGGAGATGAGGTTCATGTGGGTGTAGCCGAGGCGTTCGGCGGCGGAGCGAACCGCGGTGACGAGCTTTTCGTCAAAGGTGACGGGGGCGAAATGGCCGATCGCCTCGATGGAGCAGCCGACACCCAGGGCATCGCAGATGCCAGGCGCTTCCGCCTCGATCTTTGCCCGCATGCGGTCGAGCTTGGCCTTGTCGGGCGAGCGGATATCGACGGTGAAGACCACCTTGCCCGGCAGCACGTTGCGGGAATTCGGCGAGAAGAAGACCTGGCCGACGCCGCCGACGGCGCCCGGCTGCTCGTCCATCGCCACACCCTGAACCATTTCCAGGATGCGCGACATGGCAAGGCCGGCATTGACGCGCATGTTCATCGGCGTCGAGCCGGTATGGGCCTCCTTGCCGGTCAGGGTGAATTCCAGCCACCACAGGCCCTGACAATGGGTGACGACGCCGATCTGCTTGTTCTCGGCTTCGAGGATCGGGCCCTGTTCGATGTGATATTCGAAATAGGCGTGCATCTTGCGGGCGCCCACCTCTTCGTCGCCGACCCAGCCAATGCGCTTCAACTCGTCGCCGAACAGATTGCCCTCGGGATCCTTGCGATTATAGGCAAAGTCGAGGCTGTGCACTCCGGCGAAGACGCCCGAGGCCAGCATGGCCGGGGCGAAACGGGCGCCTTCCTCGTTCGTCCAGTTGGTCACAACGATCGGGTGTTTGGTTCTGATGCCGAGGTCGTTCATGGTGCGCACGACCTCGAGAGCCGCGAGCACGCCGAGAACGCCATCATATTTGCCGCCGGTGGGCTGGGTGTCGAGATGCGAGCCGACATAGACGGGCAAAGCATCGGGATCGGTGCCGGGGCGGGTGGCGAACATCGTGCCCATCTGGTCGATGCCCATGGTGAGGCCCGCGTCGTCACACCATGTCTTGAACAGGCTGCGGCCTTCGGCATCCGAATCCGTCAGCGTCTGGCGATTGTTGCCGCCGGCGATGCCCGGTCCGATCTTCGCCATGTCCATGAGACTGTCCCAGAGACGGTCGCCATTGACGCGCATGTTCTCGCTTGGTGCTGCCACCATTTTTCAAGCCCTCACCTGTTTGCGGCAGTCATGCGAAGTGGCATGCCTGCCTGTTCCCGTGGTCTATTCCTGCGCCTCTTATTGGTTTTGTCGAGCGCCGGAAAATCGCCAGTTGCCTTTGTTTTTCATCTGGCGGATAATTTGACCGATTGGTAAACATTACAACTTCCATCGCCGGGCTCAAGACGAAAATCACGAAAATTGCCGATAAAAATACGGGCAGTTGCTCAAGCAAGCGGCAGGGTCGCCGCCAGTCGAAAACTTGAGCGAAGAGGTTGAATTTCAAGGGGAAACGACAGCCTGTGACCATACCGAGAGCAGCGAAAACCCTGAGGCGGACGCGAATCCAGGAGGAGAAGGAAGAGCAGATCCTGGAAGCGGCGCTCGACGTGTTTTCGGCAAGCGGCTTCCGCGGCTCGACCATCGACCAGATCGCCGAAGTGGCCGGCATGTCGAAACCCAACCTGCTTTATTACTTTCGCACCAAGGAAGCCATGCACCGGGCGCTGATCGACCGGGTGCTTTACACCTGGCTGGAGCCGTTGCGCGCCTTCGACGCCGAAGGCAATCCGGAAGAGGAAATCCGCAGCTATATCAGACGCAAGCTGGAGATGGCCCGCGATTTTCCACGGGAAAGCCGGCTCTTCGCCAATGAGGTGCTGCAGGGCGCGCCGCATATCGAGGACGAGCTAAAGGGTCCGCTGAAGGAACTGGTCGACGAGAAAGCCGAGGTCATCCGCGCCTGGGCGAAATCAGGCAAGATCACCGAATGCGATCCATACCACCTGATCTTCTCGATCTGGTCGACGACCCAGCATTATGCGGATTTCGACGTACAAGTGCGCGCTGTGCTCGGACAGGAGCATGCCGGTGAGGGCCGCTTCGAGGATGCGGCGCGGTTTCTGGAACAGCTCTTCATCGGCGGCCTGCGGCCGGATCGCTCCGAAAGCTGATGTCTACTTACGTTTAGGAAGCGGCAGACGGGCGAGACTGTCCGTCACAGCTTCCATCGTATAGGGCTTTTGTAAGACGGGCGCATCCGAATGACTGTTCGCCTGGGCGATGCCCTCCCCATAGCCTGTGGCAAAAATGAAGGGCACACCTCCGGCTGCCAGTCGGTCGGCAATCCCGAAGCTGGTCTCATCACCGAGATCGACATCGAGAAGCGCCAGGTCGAAGGACCGGTGGTCCAGGATTTTCATGGCCTCGGCAACGCTTGGTACGGTTGCTACTTCGGCGCCCAGCCGGCGCAATATATCTTCGCCGTCCATGGCAATGATCAGGTTGTTTTCCACCAGCAGCACGCTCAGGCCGGAAAGCGGCTGTCGACCGCCTGCAATCAGCTTGGGTGCAGCTGCGCCGAACGGCGTTGAATCTGATCGCTCACTCGTCGGGCGGACAACATACCGCCCCGGAATGAAGAAATCCGCTTCGAGCCCGTTCCTGTTGTAGCGCACTTCGGCCTTGCCGCCGAGGTCATAGGGAATTGAGCGCCGAATGATCGTCGAGCCGAAGCCGTGATGCGTGGGTTCGGTGACGGAGGGGCCATCCTTTTCGCGCCAGCCAATGCGCAGATTGCCTTCGTCATCGCGGGACCAGCCGAGTTCGACGATGCCGCTGCCAGTGCCGGAAAGGCTGCCATATTTGGCGCTGTTGGTCATCAGCTCGTGGAAAACAAGGGCAGCGGTGGAAAAGGCCTGCGGCTCCAGCAGCACGTCCTCGCCGCGCATCTGAATGCGTTGCGCATATTTGCCAAGATAGGCGGCGGTCTCGGCCAGCAGCAATTGCCGAAGCGAAGCAGGCGCCCAGTGATCGCGGGTAATCTGGTCATGAGCACGGGCGAGTGACTGGACGCGGCCCTCGATCTGGCGGATGTAGTCGCTGAGGCTCACGGACGTTGTCTGCGACTGGCGGATGATGCCGGTGATCAGGCTCAGTATGTTGCGGACGCGGTGGTTGAGTTCGGCGATCAGCAGCTCGTGTCGCTCATTTGCCATCTGGCGCGCCATGCTGGCCTCGTCCGTCAGGCGCAAAACCACCTCAATCAGCGTGGCGCGGATCGTTTCGGCGACGCGGCGCTCCGCTTCCGTGAACGGAAGTGAGCGGCCGCGCACCAGTTCCGACCAGGCCTCGAAACTCTTGCGCGGCGTCAGCCTCGGGCCGTTGGGTCCATATTCCACCGGCTTGTGCGGGTCGCCGCCCCAACGGACGGTCCGCACCAGCTCCTGGCGGAAGAGCACGACATAATCGCGCGGCGAGCGCGAGATCGGGATCGCCAGCATGCCCGCCACCGCACCGTCGATCCCGAGCTCCGGATAGGTTTCGGCAAGCCTGTCGACGGCATAGATGCGGCCGGCGGCGTTGCGATTGAGATGGCGGACGAGGGCCGCAAAATTTTTCTCATCCGGCCCGATGCCGGCAAGCGCCAGCCGGCCGTTGATCCACACACCGATCCCGTCGGCAGGAATGGCGTCGGCGAGCGCCTCGATCAGCCAGGCCGGGTCGTCGAGCAGACTGGCATTGTCGGCGACGGAGGTGAGAAGCCGGTCGGCGATGCGACGCGCCTTGGTCTCATAGTCGAGCGCCAACCGCCGTTCCCGGCTTTCCAGACGCGACGCGAACATCTGACCGAAGAGTTCGGCGGTGGAGCGGCTTTGAGCCGACGGCAGGCGCGGGCCGTAATGGTGGCAGGCAAAGAGGCCCCAGAGCTTGCCATCCACCACGATCGATATGGAGAGCGAAGCGCCGACGCCCATATTCTTCAGATATTCGATGTGGATCGGCGAAACCGAGCGCAGCACCGACATGGAGAGATCGAGCGGCTGGCCGCGTTCGTCGCGTTCCGGAAGGACCGGGACCGGAACGGCATCGACATCGGCAATGATGCGGAACAGGTTGCGCAGGTAAAGCGCTCGCGCCTGCACCGGGATGTCGGAAGCGGGATAATGCAGTCCCAGGAACGAGCCGATGCCGCTGCGGGCGGCTTCGGCTACAACCTCGCCGGAACCGCCTTCGTCGAAACGATAGACCATGACCCGGTCGAAGCCGGTCAGGGCGCGCGCCTGTCTTGCCCCCTCGCGGAAGAAGGCATCCAGCGTTTCCGACTGGTCGAGGCGGGACATCATGCTGCGCATGGAGAGGGATGGGGCGTTGCGCCTATCTTCCTGGCAGCGCTCGCCTTCGATGATGACCTGATCTTCATTGAAGTGCACGGCAACGTCAAACTTGGATTGATCGGGCGTCAGGGCGATCGCGAAAATGCGCTCGACGACATCGGCACCGCGCAAGGTGGTGAGCTTATTGCGGATCGCATGGAGCGCTTCGGGCATGATCAGCGTGGAAGCGGGACGGCCGAGAGCATCGGCCTGTGTCACGCCCAGAAAGTCTGCAAGGTTTACGGAGGCGCGTGTGACGATCCAATCCGAAGATACTGCCAGCAGAAAGCCGAAGGGCTGGATTGCGCCGAGCTGATGGATCGGCTCGCGGTCGCAATTGGTGAGGTCGACGGGTTCGCGTGTGCCGCTCATGGGACGGCTTCCAGTTCAAGCTGACCGGCTTTGAGGAAGAGATCGAAGACAGTGCGGGCCGCGGAGACGGCCGCCGCGGGATCGTCGACATCGCTCGCGTCGAGGCGCTCCATGAAGAGACGCATGGCGCCCTTCGACCCTTGCGGCGCGAGATAGCTGCTCGGCAGGTGATCCGGCACGGATTTGGCGAGCAGAGCGCCGCCGAGCTTGGAGCCTTCGAGCACATAGAGCGCTCCCCAGAGTGCCGCTTCGCAGCCGAGCGCCGGCGGCGAAAGGAGCGCCGGCATTTGATCGCCGAGCGCGCGGATATCGGCAAAGAGAAGCGGCGCGCGTCTGCGTTCCGACCAGTCGGGCAGCAGGCGGAGGATTCCGGCATTCTCGATCGCATTTTCGGCGGCCGGCACGATCCGGGCATGCGCGCGCAGGAATGTCCTATACCGCTCTCTATTGGAAAGATCGAAAGTGCCGAAAAGCATATCGACCTCGGCGTGGCAATCTGCTGTTTGTGCGCGAAGCACGCTGCGAAGTGACATGCGGACCGGTCTACGGATTATGGCATAGGGTGCCGTTCATCTGAGGATGAACTAGCGATATATTGCAGCATTCCCGTATTTCCAGGGAAGCCCATAGAAAAACATGGGCTTCCCTCAACTCCATGTGACCGCATGATGAGGGCATTGTCCGTCTTATTCGGCAGCCATGGCCGCGCTTTCGAAGGCAAAGCCCTCGTCGGCCCAGCCGGTCATGCCGCCGATCATCAACTTCGTCCTCAGGCCGAGCTTGGCGAGGCGGAAAGCGGCCTTATCGGCGCCGTTGCAGTGGGGACCGGCGCAATAGACGACGAACAGCGTGTCCCTTGCCCATTCCGACATGCGGTGCGCGGTCATCTTGCCGTGCGGAAGATTGATCGCGCCAGGTACATGGGATTGCGCAAACAGGGCCGCCGAGCGCACGTCGAGGAGAACGAAATCGACCTTGGCGCCGGCAAAGGCAGCATGGACATCCGAGCAATCGGTTTCGAAGGCGAGCTTGGCGGCATAATGGGCGGCGGCGAGATCGGGCTCGGCGGCGGGTATTTCGGCGACAGGGCTTGGCATATGTCTTCCTTCCCGTGTTGGAATTGCAGCCTGGTATCGCCGATGCTAGAGCTTTGCGAAATTGGCCATCATGACTGACACCGTAAAAATCATGCCAAACACATCGCCGCATCGAACAAAAGGACCGCTGGTCGCAGCCCTTGCCTATGATGGGCTCTGCACCTTCGAATTCGGCATCGCCTATGAGGTCTTCGGCCTGCCGCGCCCGGAGATGGGCGAAGGCTGGTATCGCTTCTCCGTCTGCGGCATCGAGTCGGGGCCGCTGCGCGCCGCCGGCGGGTTGACGGTCGCCGTCGACAAGGGATTGGAGGTGCTTGAGGAGGCGGACCTGATCGTCGTGCCGGGCTGGCGGGCGATCGATGCGCCGGTGCCTGCGCCGCTCGCCGCAGCGCTTAGGGCAGCTCACCAGCGCGGCGCGCGTGTCATGTCGCTCTGCTCCGGCGTTGCCGTGCTTGCCGGGGCCGGTCTGCTGGCCGGACGGCGGGCGACCACGCATTGGCGCTACGTCGCCTCCGTCGCAGCGCGTTATCCCGACATCACTCTTGACGCCAATGTTCTCTACGTGGACGAGGGCAGCATCCTGACGGCGGCGGGAAGCGCGGCCGGCATCGATCTCAGCTTGCATGTGGTGCGCGGTGATTTCGGCCCGGATGCCGCAAACAGCGTGGCGCGACGTCTCGTCGTTCCGCCGCATCGTGAGGGCGGGCAGGCGCAGTTCATCGCGGCTCCCGTGCCGGAGGAGCGCGAGGGTATGCGTCTCGGACCGCTGATCGAATGGATGCGGGAAAAGCTGTCCGAGGAACAGCCGATCAATCTGCTCGCCAAAAGAGCGGGCATGAGCATGCGCACCTTTCAACGTCGCTTCGAAGCCGCAACGGGTGAGAGTGTCGGCGAGTGGCTGCTGAAGGAGCGGCTGCGGCATGCGCGCGATCTTCTCGAGAAAGAGCTTGCGGTATCGCTCGACGACATCGCCATATCAAGCGGCTTTGGCACGCTGGCGACCATGCGGCATCATTTTCGTCGGAGGCTGGGGACGAGCCCAGGCGCCTATCGGAAATCATTCTGCGGTTAGCGCGCCTCATGCTTGCAATTCCCAGCACCGCAACAAAGCCCTGGCGCTTCAGCGCCTCCAAGCAATGTTGCACCAAATTGAGGCTGAGAAGCAGGCGGCGACCAAATCCGGACGCTTTGTCGCCAACCGGACCATCGAACGGGGCAACGAGATCAGGACTTTCCAGCTGTGATCCGGCATGTCGCTCTGCCCGCATGATGAGCGGCGCCCTTCTGTAAAGGGCGCCGCCACCTTCAGTCACGGTTTCTAAAAATAGTAATCCCGTTGAATGCCGTCATAGCGGCCGGAATGCAGGCAGCAATTCTTGAAACCGCCTCCTGGAACCGCAGGGGCAGGGATCGTTGCGGCCGAGTTTTTCGATCAATTCGACATCGCCATGAACGATCTGCGAACCGGTCTTGACCCGGGCTTCGGACGGGAAGGATTTACGTCGTTTCGACGTGACCTCAAAAGCTGAAGTCGGTGAGGTGTTTGCGAGCCATGGCTGCCTCCTCTGCGGTACACGCTGCGATCGTGCAGCGAGTTCGACATAAATCTATTGCCGGTTCAATGCAACGCTGCGGATCGACCTTTGTCAACGGCGTTGCAAAGCCGTCACTCTGGTCGCGGCGAGACCTGCCATGTTCGTTTCGGAGCTTCACTCAGACGCTTATGGCGAACGCCTCGTATGGCTTGAGCTCAATGGTTTCGCTGATCGTCGCTATCGATCGTACGGGTATAGACGAAGACATTGGGGTGTCCAGGATCGGTATTCGCCGTAGACGATGAGCGGGTGCGTCTTCCGGAGGGCGATCAGCTTGCGATAGTGGTTCCAGGTCGACTTCTCGTCCCTAGTGGCCGCTTCGGCATTGACTTTCGAATAGTTGGGATTGACTTCGATCCAAGGCACACCGGTCGAAAAGCCGCCATAGGGGGCGGTGCTCCAATGCATTGGAGTGCGAGCGTTATCGCGGCCGTTCTCGTTTGCTCCGCGGATGAACTCCTCCGGTGCCGGCAGGTTCCGACAGGAAAAACACCCTCCATCATCCTGCGACGCCAGTGAACCTGAGAGGATCCAAGGAACTCAGCCCCTCCGGAACCGTTAGATGTTTCCAGCAAGGACTAACAGGAGACCGTCGTGGAGCCGCACCGAAGCAGTAGCTGGTATAAGGAGGCCGTGATCTACAGTATAGATGTTGAGAAATTTGCGGATGGCAATGGCGACGGCATTGGTGACTTCATCGGTCTTGCGGAAAAGCTGACATATCTTTCGGAGCTTGGCATCACCTGCATCTGGCTCCTTCCGTTTTATCGCAGTCCTGACCGCGACAACGGTTATGACGTCAGTGATTTTTACTCGATCAACCCGAAGGTGGGGACGCTTGAAGATTTCCTGGCTTTTCTGCACAGCGCTGGTGAGCACGGCATTCGCGTCATTATCGACCTCGTCGTCAATCACACCTCTGATCAGCCCCCCTGGTTCCAAGCCGCCAGACACGACGACGAGACGCGCTACCGCGATTACTATGTCTGGAGCGCCGACCCTCCACCCGTCGCTTCCGGGGCGAAGTCGATTTTTCCGGGCGAAGTGAACAGCCTCTGGACCTACGATGAGGTGGCGAGAGCCTATTATTTCCATAACTTCTACGACTTTCAGCCTGAACTGAATATTGCAAATCCGCAGGTGCGTGAAGAGATATTGCGTATCGTCGATTACTGGATTGCATTCGGCGTCAGCGGGTTCAGGCTGGACGCGGCTCCACTTATTATTGCCGACAAAGGGTTCGAACACGCCAACCCCCGCGATCCACATGGCGTATTGAGGCAGATTGGAAGCTATCTGCACAGCAGGCGACCGGGCGGTGTGCTTCTCGGAGAAGTCAATCTTCGGCCGGAGGCTTCCGACGCCTTCTTTGGAGAGGGGGACCAACTTCATCTTCTGCTGAATTTCATGCTCGCCTGCTACCTCTTCGCAGGTTTCGCCAGAGAGGACGCGGCCTCCATCAACCAAAGACTGAGCCTGCTTCCGGAGCCGCCAGCGGGCTGCGGCTGGGTAAATTTCTTGCGCAACCTCGATGAGCTCGATTTTTCACAGGTTCCGGCGGATTTGAAGAAGAATGTCTTCGACGCCTTTGCGCCGAAGGAAGAGATGCAGGCCTTCGGCCGCGGCATCCGCCGCCGCGTCGCGCCCATGCTAGGTGGCAATCAGCAGCGGATCGAACTTGCCTTCAGCATCATCTTTTCTCTGAGCGGGCCGCCGCTTATCGTCTACGGGGACGAGATTGGCATTGGGGAGGACCTTTCTCAGCCCGGACGCAGCACCGTGCGGGTACCGATGCAGTGGTCAGGGGAGAGGAACGCGGGGTTCTCCAACGCCAGCAGCGGAAAGCTATGCCAGCCGCTCGTCGCCGAGGGGCCGTTTTCCTATAGAAAGGTGAACGTGGCCGACCAGTGTGAGGACCCGAATTCTCTATTGAACAGGGTTAAGCGCTTTATTTTCCTACGCAGGAACCAGCCGCTTTTCACCAAGGGCCGGCTGGTGAGGCTGAGCGCCGGCGATCCGGCTGTTTTGGTCCACGGTTTTGAAGCGGCCGGCGCGCTCCTGTTGCTCGTCCATAATCTTGCGGATCGGCAAATCAGAACAGAAATCAACTTCGGCGGCATGCAACCCAAACGCTTTCGAGATCTCATAGGCAACATGGAGTACGAGGGGGTCGCCCATCCGCGCCCTGAGCTTGAGCCCTACGCCTATCACTGGTTTATTTCGGAAGGGAACGGATCATGACGCTGATCGGTTATCACGCGTCCCACGAACAATTTTCGCCAAGCGAGCTCCTCGGACATGTGCAAGCCGCAGAGGCCGCAGGTTTCCAGGCGGTGATGTCGTCGGACCACCTGACGCCATGGAGCGAGAGGCAAGGTCAGTCTGGCTTTGCATGGGCTTGGCTAGGGGCGGCGCTCCAGGCCACGCACTCTATTCCGTTCGGTATCATTACCGTTCCGATGGGCTGGCGTTATCATCCGGCACTGACCGCACAGGCGGGCGCGACGGTCGCGCAGATGTTTCCAGGGCGCTTGCCGTGGATTGCCGTCGGCAGCGGGCAGGCGATGAATGAGCATGTCACCGGCGACCGCTGGCCCTCGAAACCCGAAAGAAATGAACGGCTGAGGGCGGCGGTGGAAATCATGCGGGATTTATGGTCGGGGAAGCTTGTCAGTCGCGCAGAGCCCATCAAAGTCGATCAGGCACGCGTTCATACACTTCCCGACGACCTTCCACGGATTGTCGCCGGCGCGCTGTCGCCAAACACGGCAGAGTGGGCAGGCAGTTGGGCGGATGCGCTCATCACCATCAATCAGCCGCGGGACAAGCTTGGCGAGATCGTCGATGCCTTCCGGCGTGGGGGCGGGGCAGGAAAGCCACTCTACTTACAGACGCACATTTCCTATGCCGGGTCCGAAGACGAAGCCAGGACAAACGCCTACGACCAGTGGCGCAGCAACGCGATTTCCGCCGCTATCTCCGAGACGCTTCGATTGCCGGAGGAGTTCGACGAGGCCTGCCTCAAGGTGCGGCCGGAGGATATGGATGAGCACGTTCGCATCTCGGCCGAGCCGCATCGGCATGTCGAATGGCTGGAAGCCGATGTCGCGATGGGATTCGAGCAGATCTATATTCACAATGTCGGTCGCAATCAGCGCGAGTTCATCGAAATCTTCGGACGCGAGGTACTGCCGAACTTCCAGGCTGGAGCGTCGGTTGCTTCCTTCGATCGCTCTGCGCGGGATGACTTGGAAGGCAGGTCAGGGATCAGCTGATGAGCATGTCGGCAAATGCGGCTGGTCTCTCACATAACCGCACTCGAGAATAGACCTGTCTAAGGAGGTATCATGTTCAAAAAGTACGCCTATGCCTGGATCACCGTTGGCTTCTTCCTATTTTCGCTCGCCGGCCATTGGCTGTTTGGCTGGTTCGCCTTTGTCGGCGAGCAGCAGAGCCACGGGCAAACGCCTGAGATCAACGCCTACCTCATGGAAATGAGCAGAGACACTTTTGAAAACTGGCAGTCCGAATTCCTGCAATTGCTCTGGCAGGTCGTTGGTCTTGCCTACTTCCTCTATATCGGCTCCCCCTCTTCGAAAGAAAACGACGATCGTACGGAAGCAAAATTGGACGCTCTCATCAGATTGAATGGTGGAGAGAAGGCTGAAGCGATCATCGCTGAGATAGATAGGCACTTCATGAGAACGGGCGGGCATGCCGGCCCATACGCTCACGAACTGGAGACGCGCCGGGGACGTGAAAGGATCGGTGACGCCACCTGAACCGCTCAGGAGGATGGCGCCCGCATCGCATATCGGCTCGATCACGGTTGAGCTGGGCAACCCGTTCGTTGCGCCGGACTATCGATGAGCGTCGGCTTGTCGTCTGGACCCGCCTTATCGACCGCATGTCGGTTTTCTTTGCCCTGAGAGGATGCTGCACAAACCGGCCTCTACAGAGCGAGCGATGTTTTCGGTTAGGGGCCGGAGTTTTCGTCTCGCGAGATTCCGGCTTAACGGTCGTTCGTGGGGCCGGGTGAGGCCGGTCGACCGTTGCTCACCTTTACGGAGGCGAGAACCAAAGCAATATCCCCATTCAACACCCAACGCTTCTGAAAGTCATAAGGTCGGCGTCCGCTGCCGCCGTAAGAAGCGTCCTCGCTCGACCAGCAAAGACGCCATTGCTGGCCTTGTGGTGGAGCAAAAAGCGGATCCGGCAGACTATCGATGACGAGGTCCTTGCCGAAGTTGATTAGCAGCAGCCTCTCGTCAGACTGTTGCTCAGCGAAAAACCTCAGGAGAAAGGCGGAGCTCGATAGGACGCTGCCGTCTATCTGGCCATCACGAGCGCAGGCTTGGCGAGAAAAGGCCTTGTGTGTTTGACGCAGTTTGAGCAGGTCGCGATGAAGAAGAACGACAGCCGCGTTGTTTTCACATTCAGCCCAATCAAGCTTCGCGCTGTCGAACGTCTCGCGGGCACATGGGTCCGCCATCTGGATGATGAGCCGTTTGTCCCTCAGATTGGGGAATTGGCTGATGAATTCACGCCGACCTTGCCGTACAGTGTCGGCGAATTCTCCGTCATGATCTGCGAAATAACAGAAGGGAGATGAGGCGCCAAACTCCTGCCCTTGAAAGAGCATGGGTGTCTGCGGGCCCAGCAACTGGAGAGCTGTCAGGGCCCGAAGGCGGGCTGGCGACGTTATCTGGCCGATCCTGGCGCCGGTGCCGGAATTGGCGATCTGGTCGTGATTTTGGAGGAAGTGCACGAAATTCCACGGTTTGAGGTCGAGCCCGGCGGTTCCCCTCGGTCGGTCTTGCCAGTCATATCGCTGCCCCTGAAACAGACAGCCATATTTGGCGGCGGACACGAATTCCTGCGCTGTACCGCGATGATCATGGTAGTACCCTTCGTTGCGCCCGGTCAGAGCGACGGTGGCGGAACGATGGAAATCATCATTCCACAAGGCGTCCAGCCCATGCCCTCCCGTCGCTGCCGGCCGCACCATGTCGGTTTGTTGCGGCTCATTTTCGCTCACGAGATAGATCTGCCGTTGTCCTGCCGCGGCCTGCGCTTCCCTGGCGATGACCGTGACAATGTGTTCCAGGCTCGCGTCGAACAAGGCCTGGGTTGCATCGATACGCAGACCATCGAAATGGTATTCGTCGATCCAATAGGCCGCGTTTTTTGCGACATATTCCCGAACGCCGTGGCTGTTCGGGCCATCGAAGTTGATCGACTTACACCACTCGTTCGAGTAGCGCTCGGTGAAATAATCGGGCGTTAACTCGCAGAAACGCTCGCCGTGACCGAAGTGGTTGTAGACCACGTCGAGGATCACCCCGATGCCGATCCGGTGCGCCTCGTCGATGAAGGCGCGCACGTCATCCGGAGTTCCATAGAGGCGCGTCGGAGCATATAGCAGTGTGCCGTCATATCCCCAGCCGAATTCGCCTTCGAATTCATTGATCGGCATTATTTCAAGGCAGTTGATGCCGATTGCGCGCAGTTTCGCCAGCTTCTCCTTGGCCGCGACAAACGTACCTTCCCTAGTGAAGGTGCCGATGTGCATCTCGTAGAGAACAACTCCGATTGGGCGGATGCCTCGCCAATCACGATCATTCCACTGATAACGCCCCGGATCCACGACAACAGAAGGCCCCGATGGGCCATCGGGCTGAAAGCGCGAAGCAGGATCGGCAAGAAGATCGGTCGCGTCACCGAAGTGGAACCGGTATCTCGTGCCTGCAGCGTGACCAACGAGATAAAGGTGAAAATATCCGCCATCCTCCGCCGTCATCTCATACTCGACGTCGTCAATCACGAGGAAACAGCGCTTCCGCGCAGGAGCCCATATGCGGAATGAAACACCTTCAGCATCAACCTCCGCTCCAATCGGGAGACGTCGGCCTGAACCAGGGGGCATCGATTTCAAGTTTTCGCTGCTAGGGTTGTCGCGCATAGGTCTCTCGTGGAGATCGCCTGCGCTAACTTCGGCAGCGTCATGATGTTCCCAGAAGCGCCCTCGTCACCTCCGAGCTGCCAATCAAGCTCGGATTGGCATTCGCGGCAGCACAACGCCGCGGACTAGGCATGTCCGCAGCGTTGCAAAGCCGTCACTCCGCCGCCTGGCGGGCCATCGGATTGTTCGGGTGGGTCGTCCAGTTGGCATAGTTCGGATCGACGACGCGGCCGGTGCGTTTGTCGAGGGTCCCGGCGGCCAGCGGTTCCATGGTGATGCAGTTCTCGACCGGGCAGACGTTGACGCAGAGATTGCAGCCGACGCATTCCTCTTCGATCACCTCGAAATGGCGCAGGCCATTGACGACATTGGTGATCGCCTGGTGCGAGGTGTCCTCGCAAGCGATATGGCAGCGGCCGCATTTGATGCAGGCATCCTGGTCGATCTTCGCCTTGGCGATATAGTTGAGGTTCAGATACTGCCAGTCGGTGACGTTTGGCACGGCGCGGCCGGTGATGTCGTCGAGAGTGCGATGACCCTTTTCGTCCATCCAGTCGGAAAGGCCCGAGATCATCTCGTCGACGATCTTGAAGCCGTAGGTCATCGCCGCGGTGCAGACCTGGACGTTGCCGGCGCCGAGAACGAGGAATTCGGCGGCGTCGCGCCAGGTGGTGATGCCGCCGATGCCCGAGATCGGCAGGCCGTAGGTTTCAGGATCGCGGGCGATCTCGGCCACCATGTTGAGGGCGATCGGCTTGACCGCCGGGCCGCAGTAACCGCCATGGCTGCCCTTGCCGCCGACCGTTGGGTTGGGGGCGAAGTTGTCGAGGTCGACGGAGACGATCGAATTGATCGTGTTGATCAGCGAGACGGCGTCGGTGCCGCCGGCCTTGGCGGCGCGGGCTGGGCGGCGGATATCGGTGATGTTCGGCGTCAGTTTGGTGATGACGGGCATGCGGGTGTACTGCTTGCACCAGCGCACGACCATTTCGATATATTCCGGCACCTGGCCGACTGCCGAGCCCATGCCGCGCTCCGACATGCCGTGCGGACAGCCGAAATTGAGCTCGATGCCATCGGCGCCGGTCTCTTCGACGAGCGGCAGGATCGATTTCCAGGCCTGCTCTTCGCAGGGCACCATGATCGAGGCGATCAGCGCCCGGTCCGGCCAGTTCATCTTGACCTGCTTCATCTCCCGCAGGTTGGTGTAGAGGTCGCGGTCGGTGATGAGCTCGATATTGTTGAGGCCAAGCAGGCGGCGGTCGGCGCCCCAGATGGCGCCGTAGCGGGGGCCGTTGACGTTGACGACGGGCGGGCCTTCTTCGCCGAGCGTCTTCCATACCACGCCGCCCCAGCCGGCCTTGAAGGCGCGCTCGACATTATAGGCCTTGTCGGTCGGCGGCGCAGACGCCAGCCAGAACGGATTCGGGGATTTGATGCCGACGAAATTATTGCGCAGATCAGCCATGGTTCATTCTCCCCTTCAAGCAACCGCGACAGCCGGAGCGGCTGCTGCGGAGAGGGCGCGATGGATGGATTCAGCCGCGTCGCGGCCATGGGCAACAGCGGAAACCGTGAGGTCCTCGCCGCCGAAGACGCAGTCGCCGCCGGCCCAGACGCCGTCGAGGGAGGTGCGGCCTTCGACATCGACGGCGATGCGGCCGGATTCCATGCGCAGCGAACCGAGGCCGGAGGCGTCGAAGCTCTGGCCGATCGCCTTGAAGATCTGGTCGGCGGCGATCACGCCGGTCTCGCCGGTACCGACCAGGCGACCTTCGACGAGCTTGGTGTATTCCACTTCGATGGCGGCGACCTTGCCGTCCTGCGCCAGGATCGATTTTGGCGCCAGCCAATGGCGGATAATGACCCCCCTGGAGCTGGCCAGATCCTGCTCGAATTCCGAGGCGTTCATATGCTCCTTGCCGCGGCGGTAACAGATCGTCACCTCTTCGGCGCCGAGCAGCTTTGCCTGCACGGCAGCGTCGATCGCCGTCATACCGCCGCCGAGCACGACGACACGGCGGCCGATGGCGATGTCGCCCTTGTCTTCGGCCTGGCGCAGTGCGGCGATGAAATCGACGGCGTCGTCGACCCCGGCAAGGTTCTCGCCCTCGATGCGCAAGGCGTTCACGCCGGCAAGGCCGATGCCGAGGAAGACGGCATCATATTGCGCCTGCAGGTCGGCAAGCGAGAAATCGCGGCCGAGAAGGGTGCCGTGGCGGACTTCGATGCCGCCGATCGAAAGGACGTAATCGACTTCCTTCTGGGCGAAATCGTCGACCGTCTTATAGGTGGCGATGCCGTATTCGTTGAGGCCGCCAGATTTTTCCCTGCCATCGTAGATGGTGACGGAGTGGCCTTTCACCGCCAGGCGATGGGCGGCGGCAAGGCCTGCCGGGCCGGCGCCGACGACGGCGATGTTCTTTCCCGTGGCGTCGGCCCTGATATAGAACTGTCGGCCTGCCTGCATGGCGGCATCGGTCGCATAACGCTGCAGCCTGCCGATCTCGACCGGACGCTCTTCGGCGGTGTTGCGCACGCAGGCCTGTTCGCAGAGCTCTTCGGTGGGACAGACGCGGGCGCACATGCCGCCAAGGATGTTCTGATCGAAAATCGTCTTCGCCGAGCCGATCGGGTTGCCGGTTGAGATCTGCCGGATGAACAGCGGAATGTCGATCGAGGTGGGACAGGCCGTCATGCACGGCGCGTCATAACAGAAATAACAGCGATCGGCGGCGACCAGCGCCTCGTGATTGTCGAGGCGTGGATGAAGATCGGAAAAGTTAGCCTCATACTCGGCGGGCGAAAGCCGGCCGGCATGAATCCCAGTTTCCAGTCGTTCCATTGAAGTTCCCTCATTATTGGTAAACGGCCTGTGAGGGAAAGCCTAACTCAGGTTTAAAAATTTATCAAACGGTAAAATTTCCACGATCCGCTCTTGCGAGCGTCCGCGCAAGCTTCTGTTTTCACAGGAGAAATTCTCCCACTTTGGGTAAGTGAAATATTTGCGGGTTCGGCTCAGGCAGGGCGTCCGAAAAAAGATTCAAAAAGTGGATTTTTTTTACGATCCCAGGGAACCAAACTTGGACGTCCTCGTTAATGCGATATCCGGATGGTGATCGCATCGACCCAACATGCGCGCCCCCAACCCACTATCCGGACGTACTCACGGTCCCCTCCCGGTGAGTGAAGACAGCCGGTGCGCCGCCCTCGCACCGGCTGTTTTTCCGTTTGCCGTTTATCATTGAGGCTTTCACACACGCCTGAAGATTTCGAATTCTGTTTCCGGAATGCACAGCCGATATTCGATGCGACCGGGCACAAGGTTCAGTTCCGCTTTGCCGTTGACCGACGAGGGCACGACACGCTCCAGCACGGTGCGGCCGAAGCTGTTGTCGCTGAATTCGTGGACTTCCGACTGATCCTGCAGCACTTCAGCCCAGGCGATTTCGATCGCCCTTCTGTCGCCAATCGCAGCCTCCCGGCAGTTGAGCGTGATGGAGGCAGCGCCGCCGGCAATTGCGCCATAGGAGGCGGAGTTGACGATGAGTTCGTGGAGGGCGAGCCCGAGATGTACGGCGGCATTCGGCGTCAGATGCGCGTTGATGCCGTAGATCGGCATGGAGCCGGCTGTCTCCGGCCAGTAGGGGGCGAATTGTTTTTCGGCGAGTTCGAAGAGATAGGCGCCGCGCCAGCTCGAATCCGTGATCAGGTCCTGGGAATTGGAAAGCGATTGCAGCCGCCCGCGGAATTTCAGGAGGAAGCTGTCGAGAGAGAGTGTGTTGCGCGCCGTCTGCGTAGCGATGCCCTGGATGATGGCGAGAAGGTTCTTCGAACGGTGCGAGAGTTCGCGCAGCAGCGATTTCAGTACTTTTTCACGATGCCGGCTTTCGGTGACCTCAGTCATGACGGACAGAAGCCCGTGCCTGCCACGGTCACCGGTGCGCTGGATTTTCAGTTCATAGGTGCGCATTTCGCCGTCGACGTCGATCTCGACCTCGGCATTGTTGGGGATGCCGGTCTCCAGAACCTTGTGTTTCAGCGCTGTCAGATACTGCCCATGGATGTCACCGAAAAGGCCGGCATCAGTGCCGCCGGGCATGAAAAGCGCTGCGAAATGCGGCGGCAGATTTTCAGCGTAGAAAATCGAAAGCCGGGCGTCCTGGCAGAGAATTGAAATACCGGCGCTCCCGAGCGCCCGTTCCATCATTGCGGCTTTGCCTTCGAAGGTGAAAGGCGTGCCCGACAATGGTTCAGTCGTATTCACTCGGCCGCCTTTCCTTGTGACATCTTGAACGTCGCTGAAGGGAACGCCTTCCAGAAACCGCCTGCCAACTCTAGAACAAAGCGCTGCAAAAACCGTTAAGGCCGTCAGCGCGTCCCGGCAGCACCGGAACGCCTGTTTCGACGGTTTGGTTCCGAAGGCCGGAAAATTGCGTCTCAGGCGGCTACTTTGGTCGATTCATTGAAGAAAAGCGCTTGGCTGATCAGTGCCTTGACCATGTCGGGGTTGAAAGGTTTGGTGACGAGGAAAGTGGGTTCGGGGCGCTCGCCCGTCAGAAGCCGTTCCGGGAAAGCGGTGATGAAGATCACCGGCACGCTCGACGTCTTGAGAATGTCGTTGACCGCATCGATGCCGGAGCTGCCGTCGGCAAGCTGGATGTCTGCGAGCACCATGCTTGGCTTCGTCTTGTTGTAGAGCGCGACGGCTTCGGCATGGGTGCGGGCGATGCCGGTGACGCGGTGGCCGAGGCTTTCGACCATCTGTTCGATATCCATGGCGATCAACGGCTCGTCCTCGATGATCATGATATCGGTTGCCACCTGGCGGGAAATCTCCTGCGAAGCCTTGTCGAGCAGCTGCATGACATCCTGTTCGTCAAGCTCGAGAATTTCTGCGATTTCAGCGACGCGGAAATTCTCCACGGAAGCGAGCAAAAAGGCCTGACGGGCGCCGGGCGAAACTTTGGACAGATTGAGGGTGGCGCGCTGTTCCCACGCATATGGCGAGGTCGGCTCTGGAATCTGGACTGCAGTGGAACCAAACAGTTGCGTAAACAGTTTGTAGAGGGCGACCCGGTCATTCGCCGTATCCGGGAAAATCGACAGATCGGCGATGATTGCTTCAAGAACGGCGGCGACATAGGCGTCACCTGAAGTCTGGGTACCGGTCAGCGCGCGGGAATAGCGACGCAGGTAAGGCAGGTGCGGCGCAATTCGAGTAGAAAGTGTCATAAATGGCTCCTGTATACAGGCCGGCATTGGCTTCAATGAGCGGTTAACGTCATCTTGATAAAAAAGTTCCGGAAAAGCAGGAACTTTTTTGGGCGCGCCGCATTATTCCAGCCGACAAAGAAAGGGCGTAGCATTTTGACCCACGCCGCGGCAAACTCGGCGACATCGACAGTCGAAAGCCTCGGTGTCGCGGGTTCAAGTTGTGATTATGCCGTGCACGCCTCTGGAACAGACAACCGGCGAGAAGACGAATTGATGACCACACGCAAGAAAGAAGCAGCCGATCAGCGACAGCTGGAGCTGCGGGCAAGCGATATCCTGGACCCGAACAATCAGATCGGCGTCAAATTGCGCTCGCTTTATGCGGCCGCACAGGGTGAAGCGATCCCGGATCGTTTTCTCGATCTTCTCGAAAAGCTCGACCATGCCGAGATGATGGCTTCCGCCAAGATGGCCGAATAGGACCGCCCGCATGGAAGATAAAGTGCAACCCAGCTTCAAGCGGGAACTGCTGGCGGCCCTCCCAAGCCTTCGCGCATTCGCTATTTCTCTGATCGGCAGGCATGATCGTGCCGACGATCTCGTTCAAGACACCATCATGAAGGCCTGGGCCAAACAGGATCATTTCGAGATGGGCACCAATATGAAGGCCTGGCTCTTCACGATCCTGCGCAACGAACTCTACAGCCAGATGCGTAAAAGCGGCCGCGAAGTGCAGGATAGCGACGGCCTGTTCACCGAATCGATGGCGATGCACCCCTCGCAATATGGTGCGCTCGATCTGCAGGATTTCAAGAAGGCCCTCGACCAGCTGCCGCCTGACCAGCGCGAAGCGATTATCCTCGTCGGCGCCTCGGGTTTTTCCTACGAGGAGGCCGCCGAAATCTGCGGCTGCGCCGTCGGCACCATCAAGAGCCGCGTCAACCGCGCCCGCCAGCGGCTGCAGGAGTTGCTGCAGATCTCGGGCGAAGCAGATTTCGGCCCGGATGCCACATCGGCGCCGCTGACGTCGAAGGCGTTTGCGTTTTGAGGAGAGATCGAGAGGCCGGCTGCCTGTTGCGGCGCCGGCTTTTTGCATCGTTTTAGAGAGCGATCGTCATTCGGGCATTACCTCTCCACCCTCATTCCTGTGCTTGTCACAGGAATCCAGCGCGCCCAAGTCCTTGGGCGCGAAAGACTCATGCCATTCCGATATGATTCAATCACGGCGCGGACGCGCCGTGGCTGGATTCCTGTGACAGGCACAGGAATGAGGAGGAGAGGTGAATGCTTCACCTCTTCGGAATCGGGGACATCTCCTTCTCCTCAACCCTCCCGCTTCGACCCCACCAGATTGGCCGCGACAATGGCCGCCAGCACGCCGGCGGTCAGGAGCGGCTGGGCCCGGACGAGGCCGAGCCCAACGGCTGCCAGCGATTCCAGCGCTGCGCGGCGCTCGCGGGCGCGGCGTTTGTCCTGGGCGTTGATCATCACCATCACCACCACCAGGATGACGGCGATCAGCAGCGCGCAGGCGGCCAGGAAGAGGGCGGCGCCGACCGGGCCGTAGATGCCGGCGAGCCAGATGGCGCCGGCAGTGACGGCCAGCGCATAGGCGGTGAGAATGAAGAGCAGGGCGAGCGCAAGGAAGATGCTGGTGCGCTTGGCGCGCGCGACGGTCCGGTGCACGCTTGCGCCCGTCAGCAGGCTGAGGATCGAGAGCATCGCGCTTCCTCAGCGCCGGGCGAGGAAGGCGATGGCCAGGCCGAAGGCGGCTGCGGCGCCGATCGTTGCCAGTGGATGTTTGCGCACGGTCTCGCGCATCTCGGTCGCGCCGCGCTCGTAGCCGTGCTGCAATTCGCGTAAGAGATCTTCGCTGCGGGCGAGTAGTTCGTCATAGCCGGCGCTTGCCTGGCCGCGGATTTTATTGCCGTGAAGGCGGGAACTCTTGCCGACGAGGCGCGTCAGTTCCGCGAGTTCGTCGCGTAGTGCCTCGATCTGTTCCTCGATGCCGGATTCGAAATTGTGGAAGGTGCCGTTGCGGCGGCTGCGGCCGGAGTGAAAAATGGAATAGGTCATGGCTGTCTCCATTTGGCTGGGGCGCGCGCAAGCCCGCCTGTTTTGCACGGGGTCACGACCGTTCGTTGCATAGATGAGGCCGCCCGGCATTGACTCAAATCACTGCCGACAACGTGCTGGGGGCTCAAAAGTTCCGCCGTACGCGGTGGTTAGCGCTGGGAAGCGGCGCTGTGGGCGAGCACGAAGGGCGTGCCGTCGGCGGGCACCTGATTGATGCGCAGCGCGCAGCCGAAGACCGAGAGCATGGCCTCATCGGTCAACACCTCATTGATGCCGCCGGCGGCGGCGAGGCGGCCGGATTTCATCAGCACGACGCGGTCGGCAAAGAGCGCCGTCAGGTTGAGGTCGTGCATGACGGCGATGACTCCGCCGCCGCGTTCGCAGAAATCGCGGGCGAGCGACATGATGGTCAGCTGATGGCTGATGTCGAGGCTGGAGACCGGCTCGTCGAGCAGCAGCCAGCGGGACTTGCCGTCGACGACGGGCTCGGCGATCTGGCAAAGCACGCGGGCAAGCTGCACACGCTGTTGCTCGCCGCCTGAGAGTTCCTGATAGAAACGGCCTTCGAAGCCAGTCAGGTCGACGGAAGCAAGAGCTGCAGCCGCCGTCTCCTCGGCCTTGTCGGGACTGAGATTGATGCCCGAGGTCAAGCCCATGCGGACGATCTCGCGCACGGTGAAGGGAAAGGAGATGTTACTTGCCTGCGGCAGCACGCCGCGAATGGCGGCAAGCTGCCAGGGTTTCAGTCCTCGCACCTCGCCGCCGCCGATGCGCACCGAGCCGCCATAAGCAAGCTCGCCGGAGATCGCTTTCATCGTCGTCGTCTTGCCGGAGCCGTTCGGCCCGGCAATCGCCATCAGCTCGCCGGCCTTGGCGGTGAAGGCGACGTCGCTGATGATTAATTTGCCGGAAAGGCGCACGGAGAGGCCGGACACTTCGATCATCTGCACGTCACTCACAAGATCGCTCACAGGGCAAGGCGCGAACGCTGCTTCAGCAGGATCCACAGGAAGAAGGGGCCGCCGACCGCCGCGGTGATGATGCCGATCGGCAGTTCGGCAGGGGCGACCAGGGTGCGCGCCAGCACGTCCGCGAAGATCAGCAGCGATCCGCCGAGAAGGGCTGCGGCCGGCAGCAGGAAACGGTGATCCGGGCCGATCGCCATGCGCAGGATATGCGGCACGACGATGCCGACGAAACCGATGCCGCCGCTGACGGCGACGGACGCGCCGGTCGCCGCGGCGACGCCGACGATCGCGACATTCTTCAGCCGCTGCACCGGCACGCCCATATGAAAGGCGGCTGCCTCGCCGAGCGTGATGGCATTGAGGCCGCGGGCCATGAAGGGCAGCGCCATGAAGGACAGCAGGATGATCGGGCCGGCGGCGGCGATCTTCGTCCATGTGGCGCCGGCAAGCGAGCCCATGCTCCAGAAGGTCAGGTCGCGCAGCTGCTGGTCGTTGGCCACGTAGATCAGCAGGCCGGTCAGGGCGAGGGTGAGCGCGCCGAGCGCGATGCCGGCAAGCAGCATCGTCGCCACCGAGGTCTGGCCGTGACGGGTGGCGATCCTGTAGAGCAGCAGCGTCGTGACCAGACCGCCGCCGAAGGCGGCCACCGGCAAAGCATAGATGCCGAAGAACGCCTGGAACGGTGCCGAGAGGCCGCTGCCGAGCACGATCATGGCGACCGCGCCGAGGCTTGCGCCGGAGGAGACGCCGACAAGGCCCGGATCGGCGAGCGGATTGCGGAACAGGCCCTGCATCACCGTGCCGGAGACGGCCAGCGAGGCGCCGATCAGAAAGCCGAGGATCGTGCGGGGAAGGCGGATATCGAAGATGATGATCCGGTCACGGGCGCTCAGCGACGCCTCCGAGCCGGTGATGTTGCCGATGACGTCGAGGATCGAGGCATCCGAGGCGCCTGTCGTCACCGAAAACAACATCGCGAAGGCGGAGCCGGCGACAAGCAGCGCGATCGCCATCACGGCGAGCCGCGTTCTGTCGCCCGCCCGCCTGGTTTCGCCGATCTCTGCCATCGCAAAGCGTCGCTCTCGTTGCGTCATGGCTTGTGGCAGGGCCATGATCAGCCCCCGTAGATCGCCGCGTTGAGCTCGCGCGCGGCGGCTGCCGTGCGCGGGCCGAAGCCGAGCAGGTAGATGCCGTCCATCCGCACGATCGCCTTCTTCTCGCCGGCCGGCGTCAGCGCGATCGCCGGCTGGGCCAGCAGATCCTCGTTCTTGGTGCCGGCGCCGTCGCCACGGTTCATCATCAGGATGATGTCGGGCTTGGCTTCGATGATCGCCTCGTCGGTCAGCGGCTTATAACCGGGGAATGCGCCGACGGCATTGACGGCGCCGGCAAGCTGGATGATGCCGTCGGCCGCCGTGCCGGTGCCCGAGGCCATGATTCGGCCGTTCTGGGCGCTGAGGATGAAGAGAACGCGCTTGCGTTCGGCCTCCGGGCGTTTTTCGGCGTCGGCGATCGCCGCGTCGAGATCGGCCGCGACCTTTCCTTCAAGCGCCTTCGCCTTGTCGGGCACGCCGAGCAGCGCGCCGACGCGATCGATCTTGGCGATGATGCCGTCGCGCGTGAACGGGCTCGGCACGGTCTCGAAGGGCACGCTGGCATTCTTCAGCACGGCCAGCGCCTCCTTCGGGCCCGAACCCTCGACGGCGATGATCGCCGTCGGGTTCATGGCGAGGATGCCTTCGGGCGAGAGCGCGCGCATATAACCGACATTGGGCAGTTTCAGCGCCGCTTCCGGATAGGTGCTCGTCGTGTCGCGGGCGATCAGCCGGCTTTCCTCGCCGAGCGCATAGACGATCTCGGTGATATCGCCGCCGACCGCAACCAGGCGCGACGTGTCGAGCTTCCTGTCCTCGGCGCGAGCGGCGCGGACAAAGGCGATGCCTTTGACCGCCGGTGCCGAAGGGATCAGCGGCAGCGCCATGACGGCCGCCGTCAGCGCCAGTTGCCAGGGGCGGATTCGGCGCAGATTGTTACGCATCGTCATCATTGCGATCCTTATGCGGCGACACTGGCTGCCCGCGGCAGGTTTTCGATGATCTCGCGCCATTCCACGCGTTCGTCGGAGCCTTCCTTGCGCTTGCCGAAGAACTGGATGATCATCTCGCCGTCGGCATTGTAAGCCTCGAGCGAAGTGACGTGGCCGTCCTTGGTCGGCTTGCGCACGGCCCAGGTCTCGGCGATGTGATCCTGGCGCAGATGCAGGTGGAAGGTCGGGTCCATGATATTGATCCATGGGCCCATGGTCTGCACATTAACGATCGGGCCGGAATGAATCTGGACGATGCCGTTGTTGGCGACGAAGCACATGATCGGCAGGCCTGATTTCACCGAGGCATGCATCATCTCCGCCGTCGCGCCGTTGTCGAGCTTCCAGGCATAGTCGTCGCCGACGCTGCGGATGGCCGCCTGGCGGCCGATCTTCAGGCGCTTCAGCATGCCGAAGAACTCATGCGTGTCGGTGAGCCTGCTCCAGTTGTCGCGCAACTCGTCGCGGTCGACATCGGCGGTCTCATCGGCGGCATTCGAAATCTCCGCCTCGACGAATTCCTGCGACTGGTCTTCGAGCTTCAATTCGGCGACGATCGCGTGATAGGCCTCGACATTCGAATTCGGTCGCAGATGCACCTTGTGCACGGCGTTGCCCGCCTTGTCGAAATATTGCAGGCTGAGACGCTCCTGGTCGCCATCCCACTTGGAGACGGCGAAGCCATGCTCCCAGCGGTTGGGGAAAATGCGCAGGTCGATGTTCTCGCCGAGCACGATGGCGCTCTGCATGCCCATCTTGATGTTTTCGAAGACGCCGATCTTCTCGTGCACGGCGCTTTCGTTGCGCGACAGCGCCATCACTTCGCCGAGGCCTGCGACGCGTTCCAGAAGCTTCAGCGCGCTGCCGTCGATGCGGGTGACGCTGATACCGGTTTCGGCGGCGACGAGGGCTGCCTCGGAAATCTTCAGCCGGGCGGCGATATCGCGCTCGCGCATCTTCGAATTTTCGGCGCGAAACGCACGGATTTCGGCCGGCGCCGGTCTTTTCTGTTCAGTCATGTCTTACCTACTTATTGGCCCTATTTATTAAGAATGAGCTTGCCCTGGCGGGTGATCTTCAGGCGGTAAACCAGCCCGTCGTGTCTGATCACGATCTCGTTCGTGCCGCGGAAAAGATCCGCGCTGTCGACGATCCGCTGTTGCGCCGCCGGCTCGCTGGGCAGCGGCGCATGCTTAAAGCTATCTGGCTTTTCAACCATCATGTCGGTTGGCAATTCCGTGAAGCCGGGGATCGGTGGTCCCCGGTGTGGTGACAATTAACTTGACTTTCTTACTCATAGTTTTTTAAAGACGCAATAGGAGACTAACGTAGTCAAGTTTTTGAGATTGCTGATTTGCGGCTGCCTGCCGGCGGCCGGCGACAATGGCGGAGAAGATTATGACGGATAGGTTTGCGGCCGTTGCGGCCGGCTGGGTAATGGCGGTTGCGAGCGTATGCCAGGCACAGGAGACGGCGCCGGCAGCCTCTCTCAATGTCGAGCTCAACGCGCTGGCGCCCTCGCAGAAGGGCTGCATGATGACCTTCGTCGCGCTCAACCAGCTGCCCGCCGTCATCAACAAGGTCTCCTTCGAACTCGCCTTCTTCAACGACAAGAACGCCGTCGACCGGATCACCGTGCTCGATTTCCGCGATCTGCCGCAAGGCAAGAAGCGCGTGCGCCAGTTCGACATGCCGAATGTCAAATGCGAGAGCGTGACCCGCATCCTGATCAACGACACGCCGGTCTGCGATGGGCCGGCTGCCGGCGAATGCATGAAGGGCCTCGTCGCCCGCTCGCAGATTCCCGTCCCCTTCGAGGGCTAAAATACGCCGGGGATGAACCCTGGCGGGCATGTTTCAGGCTGTCCGAGGCGTAGACAATGGCGATTTCAGCGAAAACCAGATCGAGACAGGTGCTCATCGGGGAGGCGGACGCCGGCGGCAGCCTGAATGATAATACGCCCGGCATGCATCCCGGCCACGAGCTTTCCGAACTGCGCAACGCGCAGCGGCAGCCGGCCGGCGAAACGGTGATCCACTACACGCGTTTTGCGCAGATATCCTCCTTTCCCGATCATCCGGTAGCCGCGCCGGCAACTCCCGTTTCCGCGCCGCCGATGGACGCGGCGGTGGAAAAGCAGGAAGACGAGAAGACACCAGTGCGGCGGCGGGTGGCGCTGAGTTGCTTTTGTTCGCTGATCTTCCATGCGACGTTGGCCGCAGTGCTGATCGTCGCCTTCCCCCACATCCCGGAAGAAGCAATCGAGGGAGCCGGCGAAGCTGTCAGCGTCGTCATGTATGGTAATTCCGACGTCGACCAGACCGCAGCAGGCGAGACCGATGTGACCGTACAGGAAGAAATCATTCCAGAGGCGGTCGAGCCGGAGACAATCCAGCCGACCGAAGTCTCCCCCGTAGCTCAGGATCCAATCCAGCTAGCTCCTTCTCCAGAGGTAACGCGCGTTTCGCCGGAGACTGCGACGGCGGTCGAGCCCGAAATCCTCGTTTCCGAAGTTCCGGCGGAAACTGCCGTCGCACAACCAATGTCGACGGTGGTTCCCGAGGAGCAGAAGCCTGCTGACGAAATACCCCCGGTCGTTCAGCCATCCGAGACGCCTTCTGTCGCCGCAGTCGAGCCTGAGGGGGTCAAGTCCGTCGAAACGGCCGAGGTGCAGCCGGAGGCGGACGTGCCGCAGGAGGTCGTGACGCCGAAGCCGAAACCTAAAGCAGTGACTGAGGAAAAGCCGAAACCGGTCGAGAAAAAGCGCCCGCCGAAAAAGACTGACGGGTCGAAGGGCGAGGCGCAGCAGGATTCTATGCGTGGTGTTGCCGAAGGTAATCCTTCAACACAGTCAGATCAAAACTCGCGCACAGCCGGGAATAACAATGGAATCGGAACTGCAGCCTTTGCCAATTATGACGGTAAGGTCCGTAGCCGTATTCGTCGTGCGATGAGGACACCTCGCAGTGTCGAAGGAACTGTCGTCGTCTCGTTTTCCGTCAATAGCAGCGGCGGTTTGACTTCCGTCCGCGTGGTCAACGGATCCGGCATTCCGGAAATCGATAGGCTTGCTGTCGATGCCGTCAGGCGCGCAGCACCATTCGGTCCAACGCCAGGTGGAAACGGAAGGAACTTTACGGCGGTGACGATTGAGGTCGAATAAATATGATAAACACATTCAACTTTATACTTTACTCCAAAAATCAAGTTTAATAAGGTCCGTTCGCACACGCAGGAATCGTGTGACGATCAACGAGCGAACGGGTGGTAAATGGCTCGCAAGGGCAAGAAGGGTTCGAACCGGGAGGTCCGCGACAGCGCGGGCGAGGACGCAAGTCAGGCATCCCCCGGACGGTCCAAACTGGATGGCCGCAGTTTCCTCTATGTCGGCGGGCGTGACTGCCAGGTGGCGCATCTTCGCCAAATCTGCAGCAATTTCGGCGCCGAGCTCATTCATCACGACGGCGGCCTGCGCGAAGCGGTGTCCCGCATCGATACCGTGCTTCCCTCGGTCGACTGCGTGTTCTGCCCGATCGACTGTATCAGCCACGATGCCTGCCTTCGGGTGAAGACCGGCTGCAAGAAGTTCGGCAAGGCCTTCATCCCGCTGCGCAACGGCAGCAAGTCCAGCCTGGAGCGTGCGCTGCAGACGATGAACGAACGAGACAATTCCCGATGAACGACCAGCATCCCGACCGCTTCACCATGATCGGCCTGCACAAGCTCGCCGCGTACAGCGGCGACGGCCTCGTGCCGGAACTCTACGAACTTTTTCAGCAGCATGCCGAACGCCAGCGGATCTATCAGAATGTGACGCTGTTCCCGACCTGGGAGACGCGCATGCCCGGAGAAGCGACGACGAGAGCACTTGGCCCGGCGGCGGCAAACGGCAATAATATTCTCGCCTTTCCCGCGCTTGCGGCAAGGGCGGATAAGCGGAAGGCGTAGGGAGATTTCATGTATATCGCAATGAACCGCTTCAAGGTCGCAACCGGGAGCGAGAGTGATTTCGAGACGGTCTGGCGCAATCGCGATTCCAGCCTGACCGAGGTGCCCGGCTTCGTCGAATTCCGCCTGCTGCGCGGCAAGGCCAACGAAGAGGAGGGCTATACGCTCTATTCCTCGCACACGCTCTGGAAGAGCGAAGCGGATTTTCAGAACTGGACGAAGTCTGAGAATTTTCGCGCCGCCCACCGCAATGCCGGCGACCGCAAGGCGATGTACAAGGGGCCGCCGGTGTTTGAGGGCTTCAATGTGGTCGATGGGATATAGCTGCTGACAGTTAGCTCGGCGTTCGTAGCCCCCTCATCCGCCCCTTCGGGCACCTTCTCCCCGAGGGTAGAAGGACGTGCCGCAGCGCTCGTTTTCCCCTCTCCCCTCGGGGAGAAGGTGCCCGAAGGGGCGGATGAGGGGGCTGCACGCACACCTTCATGCGACTCCTAGTTTGCTCTTGAGCAACCGGCAGCGATTGCCAAACTCTACGCCCGAACGCGCAACACCGCACCTGCCGCAACCGCCAGCCAGCCAAGCATCATCGCCCAGCCGCCGGTCGGGGCGGCATAGGGGAAGAGGCCTGAACCGGCAAAACGCAGCGAGACCAGGTCGCCCGCAAAGAGCAGCGTGCCGACGATCATCAGAAAACCGGCCAGCCAGGCGGTTTTGAGTCTCGTGGTGCCGAAAGCCAGTGCCAATAGGGCAGGGGCGTGCGCCAGGCACATGGCGGATGCGGATGCCGCGAGACTGGCTTGCCCGCCGCCATGGGCGGCAACGGCGGCGAGTGCCACGCCGGCCACGCCGAACAGGCCGGCAAAGAGATAGAGCACTGGTTCCAGACGCGCATTCAGGCTCATGGCTGTTCCTTGTTCTGCATATGGTAGGCGAGGCGCTCGACCGGCGCCCAGATGAGATCGCGCAGTGCCTGGGTCGCAATCGTCTCGTCCAGGGCGCGGCGGAAGCAGAGCAACCATTCGTCGCGCTCGACAGGGCCGATCTCGGCGACGAAGTGGCGGCTGCGCAGCCGCGGATGGCCGCGCTTGTCGGTATAGAGCGGCGGCCCGCCGAGATAACCGCTCATATATTCGTAGAATTTCTCTTCGCTCTCCTGAAGGCTCGGCGGGTGCACGGCGCGCACGTTGCTTGCCTCCGGCAGCCTGTCCATCAGCTCATAGAAACGGCGCGTCAGCGCCCGCACGGCGGGATCGCCGCCGATCGCTTGATATAGAGTGGTGACCTTCTCCGTCACGAAACCATCCCAGATGCATTCCCCGTCTTCCGACCTTCATGCACCGGGCGGAAAATGATCGCAACCGTCATCAAGCTGCCGCGGCATTTCGCGCATAATGCCGGCTCCATAGGGTTTCCACAGATTCTGCTTGACAAAACCGTCCAGGCGGTATCTTTAATCCCATATGTCCAACGCTCATCACCGCAAGAAACAACCGGCCCTCGTGCGCCAGCAATTGCTGGATGTCGCCGCGCGCCTTGCCGCGAGCGAAGGCATGGCCGCGGTCACACTCGATGCGGTGTCCGCCGCCTCCAGCGTCAGCAAGGGCGGGCTGCTGCATCACTTCCCGACGAAGAATGCGCTGCTCGACGCCCTGTTCGAGAGCCTGCTTGAAAAGTTCGACGCCGATATAGAGGAACTGATGCGAGGTGATCCGCTACCGCAGGGCCGTTTCACCCGGGCCTATGTCAAGGCGGTATCCGGCCTCAAGGATCGTCCTGATGATTCCAGGAACTGGAAGCAGGTGACGATCGCGCTGCTTGCCGAACCCCGGCTGCGTCTGCGCTGGCGCCAGTGGGTGCAGACGCGGGCGGAGGAATATGTCGGCACCGATTCCTCGCTCGACGCCCAGATCGTGCGGTTTGCCGCCGACGGGCTTTGGTTCGCGGACACGCTGGAAAGCCACGATATCGACGGTGCCCTGAGGCGCGATCTCATCGGCCGCCTGGTGGAACTGACGGGCAAGTAATCCGATAAGGAATTCGTCATGAGCCAGGCCGCCGTTTACGGGCTGCTTTTTGCAGCCGTCGTGCTTGAAGTCATCGGCACGACCGCACTGCAACTGTCGCAGCAGTTCACCCGCATCGGGCCGACGGCGCTCGTCGTCGCCTGTTATGCGGCCGCCTTCTACTGCCTGTCGCTGACCCTGAAAAGCATCCCCGTCGGCATCGCCTATGCAATTTGGAGCGCTTTGGGAATCGTGCTGATTTCCTCCGTCGGCCTTGTTTTTTTCAAGCAGCGGCTCGACCTGCCGGCAGTCATCGGCCTCGGGCTGATCATATCCGGCGTCGTCGTCGTCAACCTGTTTTCGAAGTCCGTTTCCCATTGATATTGCTTCGATATTTTATGAAACTGCCTCCCGCTTCACGAGAGAAATTTTCCCCTTTGTCAAATTCCTGACAAAGGGCTATGTGTTGCTTGGACGTGGTGGAGAGCGAGGCGAACACAGCGCAGTTCTCCAAAGCGCTTTGGATCAATGCCTTCCCGCCTATCGAGACTTCCACTCTACAGGAGCACACCATGGCCATTCGCACCGTCGTCTGGGGTGAAAACATCCACGAGAATACCAATGAGATCGTCCGCGGCATCTATCCCGAGGGCATGCACACGACAATCGCCAATGCGCTGAATGCCGATCCCGCGATCTCCGCGACCACGGCGACGCTGCAGGAGCCGGAACATGGGTTGAGCGAAGCCCGGCTTGCCGAAACCGATGTGCTGACCTGGTGGGGGCACAAGGATCACGGTGCGGTCTCCGACATCGTTGTTGAGCGTGTCGCCAAGCGCGTCTGGGAAGGCATGGGCCTGCTCGTGCTGCATTCCGGCCATTTCTCCAAGATCTTCAAGCGGCTGATGGGTACGCCCTGCGCGCTGAAGTGGCGCGAGGCGGGCGAACGCGAGCGGCTGTGGACGATCAATCCACGCCATCCGATCGCCGCCGGTATCGGCGAGCATTTCGAGCTCGAGAACGAGGAAATGTACGGCGAGCAGTTCTCGGTGCCGGAGCCGTTGGAAACGGTGTTCATCTCCTGGTTCCAGGGTGGGGAAGTGTTCCGCTCCGGCCTCACCTGGCGGCGCGGCGCCGGCAACATCTTCTATTTCCGCCCCGGCCACGAGACCTATCCGACCTATCACGACGCCACCGTCCAGAAGGTGCTGATCAACGGCGTCAAGTGGGCGTATAACCCGCAAGCTGCGTTAACTGGTATTACCGACGCTCCAAATGTGCCTGTAGAAAAGGCGCTGGAGCCGATCGTCGAACGCGGCCCGAAATTGCACCAGGCCGGCGAAGCCGGTTACCGCTGAGGAGCATCCATGCGACTACTCGTTCTTGGCACCGGCGTGATGGCGAAAAACCAGCTCACCCACTTCAGCAAAATCGACGGCGTGACTGTTGTCGGCGCCGTCGACACCGATCCCGACCGGCTTTCCGCCTTCGCCGACAAGTTCGGCATCGAAAGGCGGTTTCTGTCGCTGGACGAGGCGATCGACTGGGGCGAATTCGATGCGGCGACGAACATTACGCCCGATCGCATCCATCACCCGACCACGCTGGCGCTGATCGCTTCCGGCAAACATGTGTTCTGCGAGAAACCGCTGGCGGAAAACTATCCGAAGGCGCTGGAGATGACGGAAGCGGCCGAAAAAGCCGGCGTCATCAACATGGTTAACCTCACCTATCGCAATGTCGCGCCGCTGCAGCGCGCCCGCGAGATGGTGCTCGCCGGCGAACTCGGCACGATCAAGCATGTCGAGGCCTCCTACCTGCAGAGCTGGCTGGTCTCGCGTGCCTGGGGCGACTGGCGCACGGAATCGACCTGGCTGTGGCGGCTTTCCACCGGCCACGGCTCGAATGGCGTGCTCGGCGATGTCGGCATCCACATCCTCGATTTCGCCGCCTATGGCGCCGCGACCGACATCGACCATGTCTTTGCGCGGCTGAAGACCTTCAACAAGGCGCCCGGCGGCCAGATCGGCGAATATATGCTCGACGCCAATGACAGCTTCACCATGTCGGTCGATTTCGCCAACGGCGCGCTCGGCGTCATCCATGCCAGCCGCTGGGCGACGGGCCATCTGAACGAGCTGAAGCTGCGCATCTATGGCGAAAAGGGCAGCCTCGAGGTCATTCATCGCCCCGGCGGTTCCGAATTGCGCGGCTGCCTCGGCGAGGATGCCGAGACCGCCACCTGGCGGGAAATCGAGGTGACTCCGGTGCCGACCAACTACCAGCGGTTCGCCGAGGCGGTGGCAAGCGGCATTCAGCCTGATCCCAATTTCCGCCACGCCGCCAACCTCCAGAAGGTTCTCGACCTCGCCATGGTGAGCGAGCGCGAGCGGCGCGAGCTGAAGGTCTGATCCTGCTGGAGAAAGAGCCTGAGGGGCGGGGACAAGCTGCATGAAAAACCTTCTCCCAAGCTGGCCGCTTTGGGCGCTTCTTTCCGCCGGCTTTGCGGCGCTCACCGCGATTTTCGCCAAGGTCGGCGTCGAGAACGTGAATTCCGACTTCGCGACCTTCATTCGCACCATCGTCATCCTGCTGGCGGCGGGCGTGATGATCTATGTGACCGGCAATTGGCAGGAGCCATCCTCGGTGTCGAGCAGGAGCTGGTTCTTCCTGGTGCTTTCGGGCCTTGCCACCGGCGCATCCTGGATTTGCTATTTCCGGGCTCTGAAGCTCGGCGATGCTGCCCGTGTTGCGCCGATCGACAAGCTGTCCGTCGTCTTCGTGTCCGTCTTTGCAGTGCTTTTCCTCGGAGAGCGCCTGACGTTGCCGAACTGGCTCGGCGTCATCATGATTGCCGGGGGCGCGGTGCTCATCGCCTACAGGGCTTGAAGCATCGACGATCTGACGCAAAGGAAGCTTCGGCGGTGAAGTGCATCGCGCGAAAAAGCCCCGCCGAAGCGGGGCCGGAGGTTGCCGAGCCGCAGGGGGCATCGGCCGCTTGGTTATTCGATGACCTGCACGACGCGGTGCGTGCGGGGTTCGACGATCACGCGCTGATTGTTGATGACCGTGTAGGCGTATTTCGGGTTATCAGGCACCGGAGTGACGACGACATCGGCCGGGAGCGGCTTGCCGACGACGATCGGCTCCTCAACCACCACGCGGGCAGTCGGGGCAGGCTGCTGCTGGACGTAGGTGACGACCTCGCGCGGCGGCGGATCGACGACAGCGCCGGCGACACCGCCGGCTATGCCGCCAACGGCAGCACCCACGGGGCCGCCGACAATCGCGCCGGTGATGGCGCCGCCGGCCGCACCGGTGACAGCGCCGTCAGCAAGAGCGTTGGTAGCGAAAGACGAAAGCGCAAGGGCGCCGGAGACAAGTAGAATCTTGTACATTTTGCTTCTCCTTTGCTGGGGTTGCGTCTGGGTAACGACGCCGCCTGGCCGATGTTCCGGCAGGAGATTCACGCTTTGGAAGCCCGGTTCACATTCTGTGAGGTGGCTGAAATCGCCTCATTCCAGCCGCCGGCGAAAGAGCCACGCGGCGGCGCTGAGCGTGACGGCGGCGATCAGCGCCAGCGGGATCGTCTGGTTTATCACCTCGCTCAAGGGGATATCCTTGAGGAAGACGCCTTTGACGATCACCAGGAAATAGCGCAGCGGATTGATGAAGGTTATCGGCTGCAGCCAGCCCGGCATGTTCTCGATCGGGGTTGCGAAGCCGGAAAGCAGCATGGCCGGCACCATGAACAGAAAGGCGCCGAGAATTGCCTGCTGCTGCGTCATCGACAGTGCCGAAATGAAGAGGCCGAGGCCGGCGACCGAGCCGAGATAGAAGATCGCGCTGCCGTAAAGCAGCAAGAGCGAACCGCGCAGCGGCACCTCGAACAGGAAGACGGCGGCGAGGATATAGACGGTGATGTGGAACAGGCCGATCATCATCGGCGGGATCAGCTTGCCGATCAGGATCTCGTGCATGCGCAGCGGCGAAACCATCAGCTGGTCGAAGGTGCCGAGCTCGCGCTCGCGGGCGATCGACAGGGCCGTGACGATCAGACCGATCAGCAGCGCGATGCTGGCGATCAGGTTCGGCACCATGAACCATTGGAAGGTGAGGTTCGGGTTGAACCAGTTGCGGGGCACCGTCGACACCATCTCAGTGCCGGCGCGCTTGCCCGCCGGCGTCTCGGCGGCGAGGGTCGCGCCGATCTGCGCGAGGTAGCCCGCGACGATCTGCGAGGCATTGGAGCGGCGGCCGTCGAGCACGACCTGCAGATCGGCGGGTGTTCCCGCCTCGATATTGCGCGAAAAATCCGGGCCGATCTCGACGGCGGCGATCACCGTCTGGTTATCGATCGCCACCCGGACTTCGCCCTGATCGGCGGCGAATTCGATGTTGCGAAAGGTCGGCGACCCGTCGATGCGCTCGATCAGTTCCTGGCCCCAATGGCCGCTGTCGCGGTTGAGGATCATGAGGTCGACATTGCGCACTTCCAGCGTGGCGGCATAGGAAAAGACGAGAAGCTGGACAATCGGCGGGCCAATGAGGATGGCGCGGCCCTTGGGATCGCGCAGCACGGCGAGCAGTTCCTTGACGATGAGGGCGTAAAGCCTTGTCCATCCCATCTCAGCCGATCCTCTTTCGGGTGCTACGCGCGGCGAGCATGAACATGATGGCGCCGATCGTCAGCATGACGGAGATTGCCTTGGTGAACATCGGCCAGATGTCGCCGGCAAGGAACACGGTCTGCAGGCTGGGGATAAGGTAGCGCGCCGGCACGATGAAGGTGATCCACTGGATGATCTCAGGCATGGAGTTGATCTCGAACAGGAAGCCCGACAGCAGGAAGGCAGGCAGGAAGGCTGATATCAGCGCCAGCTGCGAGGCGAGGAACTGGTTCTTAGTGGCCGTCGAGATCAGCAAGCCCTGCCCGAGCGCCGGTATCAGAAAGGCGGCCGAAAGGGCGTAAAGGGCCGCGACCGAACCGCGGAACGGCACACCGAAGAGAAAGACCGCAAGCAGCACGCAGAGCGTCATCGAGGTGAGGCCGAGCAGGAAATAGGGCAGGATCTTGCCGGCGAGCAGCTCGACGGCGGTTACCGGCGTCGCCATCATCGCCTCCATCGTGCCGCGCTCCCATTCGCGGGCGACGACCAGCGAGGTCAGAAGCGTGCCGACCAGCGTCATGACGATGGCGATCGAGCCCGGCACGAGGAAATTGCGGCTGGTCAGCTCCGGATTGAACCAGAAGCGCTGCTCGACCGCGATGGTGGCTTCGGAGGTGGCGACGTCCGCCTGGCGCTGCTGCTCCCAGTTGGCAACGGCACCCTGCGCATAATTCTGCACGAAATTGGCCGTGTTCGGATCGGAACCGTCGACGATCACCTGGATGGAGGGGTGGTTGCCGGCGGTATAGCGTGTGGTGAAATCGGCCGGAATGACGACGATGCCGCGGACCTTGCCGATCACGAGATCTTCCTCGAACAGGCGCCGGTCTCGGCCGATCGCCACATCGAAATAACGCGAGGCGCGGAAGCTGGCCGCAAGATCCTGCGTCAGCGGCGTCATCTCCTCGGTCGCCAGGCCGATGCGGGTGCGGCTGGTATCGAGCGAGACGCCGTAGCCGAAGAGAAAGAGCAGGATCAGCGGCAGCACGAAGGCGATGAGGATGCTGCTCGGATCGCGGATCGCCTGAAGGCTTTCCTTGCGCACCAGGGCTGAAAGACGCCGGAGCCGGCCTGACGAGGCGCTCATGCGGTGTCCTCCGCTTCCGACTGCTGCACCAGCGCAATGAAGGCATCCTCCATCGTCGGGTCCGGCTCATCCTTTGTCGCGACACGGGCCTTCAATTCATCGGGCGAGCCGAGCGCGATCGAGCGGCCGCGATAGATCAGCGAAATACGGTCGCAATATTCCGCCTCGTCCATGAAATGGGTGGTGACGAGGACGGTGACGCCTTTTTCGACGAGCGCATTGATATGGGTCCAGAATTCGCGCCGGGTGATCGGATCGACGCCGGAGGTCGGTTCGTCGAGGAAGAGTGCGCGCGGCTCGTGCATGACGGCGCAGGCGAGCGCCAGCCGCTGCTTGAGGCCGAGCGGCAGATCCTTGGCTGCCTCGCGGTCATGGCGGCCGAAATCGAAAATATCAGCCATCAGCGCGATGCGTTCGCGTCTGCGCTGGCCGCGAAGGCCGTAGACGCCGGCGAAGAATTCGAGGTTCTGCATGACGGTGAGATCGCCATAGAGCGAGAACTTCTGCGCCATGTAGCCGAGTTGGTTGCGGGCCTCCGCGGCATCACGGCGAAGATCGAAACCGGCGACGCGGCCTTCGCCGCCGGTCGGTTTCAACAGGCCGCAGAGCATCTTGAAGGTGGTGGATTTGCCGGCGCCGTTCGGGCCGAGCAGGCCGAAGATCTCGCCGCGGCGGATATCGAAGCTGATGTCGTCGGCGGCGGTGAAATCACCGAAGCGTTTGGTGAGGCTCCTGGCCTCGATCACCGGGCGGTCGCCCTCGACCTTCAGCGGTTCTTGCGCCTCGGCAAGCCGGGAGCGGCCTCCGGGACCGCCGCCCAGCATGTCGACGAAGGCATCCTCGAAGCGGGGCGGGGCAGGGGCAAGCGATGCGCCGTCACCGGCCTTGCCGATATCGGGCCTCTTGTCCTTGGCTGCCACCAGGCGGATCGCCTCGCCCTGGATCACGCCGTCGATGACGCCATCAGCCTGTAATAGTTCGGCAAGCACCTGCCGCCGGCGTCCCGTGACGCCGGAAACCCTGAAGACCCGGTCGCCGACGCGTTCGGTCAGGTCCAGAGGTTTTCCCGAGAAGAGCAGCTTTCCCTGGTTCAGGAGCAGCACATGGTCGCAGGCCTCCGCCTCATCAAGGTAGGCGGTCGACCAGAGCACGCCGATGCCTTCCTTCGTCAGGTTCTCGACCATCTTCCAGAGGTCGCGGCGCGAGATCGGATCGACGCCCACGCCTGGCTCGTCGAGCAGCAGCAGGCGCGGCTTTTTCAGCAGCGCGCAGGCAAGGCCGAGCTTCTGCTTCATGCCGCCGGAAAGCTTGCCGGCGAGCCGGCCGGTGAAGCGCTTGAGGTCGGTGAACGTCAGCAGCTCGTCGAAGACGCCGGCGCGTTCGCTCCTCGGCAAGCCGCGCAGATCGGCGTAGAGATTGAGGTTTTCCAGCACCGAGAGGTCCTCATAGAGGCCGAAGCGCTGCGGCATGTAGCCGATCGCCGCTTGGATACCGGCGGCATTCTTCCTGGTGTCGAAGCCGAGAACTTCCACGCTGCCTGTGTCCGGCAGCATCAGGCCGGTCATCAGGCGGATCAATGTCGTCTTGCCGGCACCATCGGGGCCGACGAGGCCGGTGATCGCACCGCCGCCGATCACACCGGAGATGGCGTCGAGGGCCGGAGGCGCATCGCCGAACCGCTTGGTGACGCCATCGATCCGGACGAATGGCCTGTCGTCGTCCCTGGGCCCTGCGGCGCTCATTGTCCGCGCGCCGCAGGCTGGGAAAGCCGCACCGTGACCGGCATGCCCTGGCGCAGATCCGGGCCAGGCTTGTCGATGACGATCCTCAGGCGATAGACAAGATCGGTCCTGAGCTCCGGCGTCTCCACCGATTTCGGGGTGAATTCGGCAACCGGCGAGATGAAGCCGATCGTTCCCTCATAGGGCTTGTCCGGCGCCGTATCGGAGGCGACGGAAACCTTCATGCCGGGATGGATGCGGCCGAGTTCGGGCTCGGCGACATAGCTGCGCACCCAGACGGGCTCGGTCAGGGAGAGCACGAAGACGGTATCGGCCGGCGATACGATCGCGCCGTTCTCGCGCACCCGGGAGAGGATGATGCCATCGTTCGGCGCACGCAGCTCGGTGTCGGCGAGAGAGGTGCGGGCCGAGGCGAGCGTTGCCTCGGCGGCCTTCAGTTGGGCGTCGGCGGCGGCTATATCCTCGACGCGCGAGCCTTCCTCAAGCAGTTTCAACGCCTCATTGGCGGACTGGGAGCGGGCGGCGGCCATTGCCTTTGCGGCGGTCGCCTGATCGAGGCTCGCCTCGGAAATCGTGCCCTGCGGGCGAAGCTGGCGGGCGCGCTCATAGGCGAGGTTGGCGTTTTCAAGATCGGCGAGGCTCTCGTCATAGGCGGCACGCGCCTGGGCGATTTCGGTCGGCCGCGGGCCGGCCTTCAGCTTGTCGAGCGTTGCGCGAAGGGCTGCGGCATTGGCCTCGCCCGAGCGGACGGCGAACTCATAGGGCGCGGCGTCGAGCTTCGCCAGGACCGCATCCCTTTTGACGACATCGCCCTCGTCGACGCGGAGCTCGGAGAGGCGGCCGCTGACGCGAAAGCCGAGCGAGACCTGGCGGATGTCGACATTGCCGTAAAGGACGAATTCGCGGCGGGCCTCGGGCAGCCAGCCGAGCTTCTCGGGCAGGCCGTACCACCATGCGCCAGCGCCGCCGGCGACAAGGATAAGGATGGCGAGGGGAAGGATGCGTTTCATGCTGCACCGCCTTTCGGCTGGCCGATGACTTCGGCCAGTTCGGCAGCCAGGCGCCGCAGGATCTCCACCTGCTCGGGGCCGAAGGTCTCCCATTCCATTTGGGCCAGCACGGAAGCATGGGCGAAGCGGAAGATGAGGATACTGCCGACGAGATTGAAGGTGCGCAGGCGCACATGTTCGGACGCCGGATCCTCGCGCAGAATGGCGCCGACGAGTCGGCGGCCCATCTCAATCATCGGCCGCATGATGCCCTGATAGACCCGCCTGAAAGCCTCGGTCGGCTCCATCTGCTCGCGGATCAGAAAGCGGGCCCAGGGTTCGGATTCCTTTGCAACGAAGAGCGTCACCATGGTCTGTAGGACTTCAGTGAGGAAGGCGCGCGCCTGGGCTTCTCCGAGCGGCTCGCCGGCTGCGTCGAGCGCCATCAGATGCGCGCCGATGCGGGTCCTCATGCCGCTGACATGGGCGTCGATCCGCGTCATCAGATATTCCGCCGTGGCGATGTAGAGGCCTTCCTTGCTGCCGAAATAATAGGGGATTGCCTGCAGGTTGACGCCGGCCGCTTCTGTCAGCTGGCGGGTCGAAGCACCATCGAAACCGTAGCGCCCGAATACGTCGAGAGCGGCCGTCAGCATCTTCTGGCGCGCGATCTCGGCGCGGGCGGAGGTTGGTGGGTTTTGGGTATCGTTGTTCGGGGTCATGACGGATATATAGCACCAACATAAAAATCAGTCAATCGAATGATATATATCGGTATGCGTTTTGACAGGAGGGGAACGGATCCTGCGAGGCGGTGGTAAAGGACGGGGAGGTTGCGGGGCAGACCGAGCTTTCCTGCTCGAGGCAGTCGAGATTTTCAGATCGGCAAGATGTGCCGGCAGGGAAAAGCAATGAAGCCCGTGCAACCGGACCTCTCAGGGAGCTTGGGGTGGCTGCTAACAGTAGCGCTGGCATCGCTAATTTCGACACTAGTATGTCTGGGGTCGTCCGCCGCGGAATGACTATCCCGCCGTTTTTCTCGTTATACGCTCATTTTTTGACACAAAACTGCCTTGCTCCTTCCGTATCGCCAAATGCGATGCGTATCCAAATCTATATTATCGCGCTCCTGCTGAGCGCCATTATGTGGTCGATCTCGTTCGACGCGGCGCGAGAGTCCTATCATGCTGCCCAGAGTGCGGGATTGATGCCCAATTTGCACATCAACAAGAAGCTGGATCGCATTCTGTAGACTGCGGGCCAGCGTTCACATCATTGGCATTGCGTGTTGGTCGCGGCGTATCGGCCGGCGGAGGCGTTTGCCATGGGTGCGGGGCGCTGTGCGGTCCTCAAATCCCGGAAAGCCGGAGAAAGTCAAATTTCGTAAAATTTGACCGATCCGCTTAAAAGCACTGCAAATCCTGGCGTGTAGAGTGGTCTCATGAAAGCGGCCGAGGCGTGGACAGACGCGTCGATCGTTTGGAACCGAACGGAGCGAAAGCCCGCCGATCCACAAATGGGGACTCGACATGCATAGAACACTTGCCGCCATCGCCTTGACTTTGACCGTCAGTGCCGCTGCCGGGCCGGCCTTCGCCGTCGGCCCCGCCAGCCTCGCACGCGACTTGATGTACACCTCCGCCATCGGCCACGCGCCCGAGGTTCCGCTGACGACGCGCGCCGGATTCGTACGGCCGGGTGTACCCTTCGTTCTGCGCAGTCCGGCGACGATCGAAGGCGAAGGTTACCAACTCAAAACCTATGCACAGAACCTGACGGTCGTCGTCGACTATATGGTTTCGAAGGCTTTAGAGGCGGTGCAGGCGGCTGCGCTTCTCCGTTAAGCGCGTCGCATCTTCCAGAGCGACCTAAGTCAGCCGTCGAGTTGCCCGCGCACATCGAGATACCATTCGACGAAAGCCTTGACGCCGACGTCCAAGGTCGTTGCCGGTTTGTAGCCCGTCAGCGCGACAAGCAGATCGGGGGCGGCGAAGGTGCGCGGCACATCGCCCTTCTGCATCGCCAGCATCTGGCGAATGGCAGGCTGGCCGAGTGCCTTTTCTACCGTCTCGACGAAATCCATCAGGCTGACCGGCTGGCCACCGCCGATATTGACGACGCGGAAGGGCGCCTGGCGCGAAAGCGTTTCAACCGCCGCGTCGTCGAGGCGATTTTCCTCGCCGGGCGCAATTGCCGACAATCTGACGATCGCTTCGACGAGATCATCGATATAGGTGAAATCACGGCTCATATTGCCTTCGCCGTAGATCTCGATCGGCTGGCCCTCGAGCATGTTCTTGGCGAATTTGAACAGTGCCATATCGGGCCGGCCCCATGGGCCGTAGACGGTGAAGAAGCGGAAGGCCGTCGTCGGAATCTTGTGAAGATGGGCATAGCTGTGCGCCATCAGCTCCATCGATTTTTTCGTCGCGGCGTAAATGGTCAGCGGCTCGTCGGCGCGATCGGTCTCGCGGAAGGGGACGGTCGCGTTGGCGCCATAGATCGATGATGTCGAGGCCAGCATCAGATGGCGGACTTCGACCCGCCGGGCGATTTCCATGATGTTCCACGAGCCTTCGACGTTCGAATGTAGATATGCTTCGGGATTTTCCAGGCTGTAGCGGACGCCGGCCTGTGCGGCGAGGTGGATCAGGATGTCGGGCTTGGCCGCGAGGACAGCCGCCTCTAGCGCCGGCCGGTCCTCGAGCATCGCGATGACCGGTTTGAAGGCCGGGAACTGGGAGAGGGCCGCATGGCGCATCTCCTTGAGCTTGACGTTGTAATAGGGAGTGAGGCCGTCGAAGCCCGTTACCTCATGCCCCTCCTGCAGCAGGCGCCTGGCCAGATGAAAACCGATGAAACCGGCCGTCCCTGTAATGAAGTAGCGCATTCCCACCTTTTCTTGGCCCCCTGCCGACGGCAAAGAGCCGATTCCGTATCACGTGACCCCCCTTACAAGATAAAAAGAGGCCGAGTCGATAGGTCTTTGAGGGAGAAGACTGCGGCGCCCATGCGGGTTTCACGGGCGTCGGCGCGGCCTACTTGGCGGATGCCATCGATACTGCTCATCTGCCGGGATGAGCGTCCGATTGTCATACTGCGTTGCAACATGCCGGCCTGCATGTTATGCCCGCCCAGTCGTCGGCAAGCGGAATCAGGATCGATGCGAGATATAATCTATTGGATTCTCTGCGCATTTCTGACCCTTGCCATTGCCATCGTGTCGCTGCGCTATGTCACGAACTTCTGGCTGTTGTCCTTTGTCTACAGCTTTCAGATTCATCTCGGGGTCATCTTTGTTGCCGCCGGTCTCGTCATTCTGGCAGTCAAGAGGCAGATTTACGGCCTGGTTCTTCTGCTCGCCTCGCTTTTTCTCACCGCTCACGGTTTCGTCATGCTGCGCGAATTTGCACAGGATGACCAGCGGCCGGGTGCCGCGCCGCTTTTCCGTCTGATGTCGTTCAACATCGCCATCGACAATTGGAAAAACTCGACGGCCCTTGCCGACATGGTGATCGCTTCGAACGCCGATGTCGTCAATTTGCTGGAAGCCAAGCCGCTGACATTTCATCTGCAGCGATTGTTCAAGGCCTATCCCTACCATATCGGCTGCGACAACGGCAAAGATAGCTGTGATACGCTGGTCCTGTCCAAACGGCCGTTCGTGATGCGGCAGGTCGCAAGTATTGGCAGTCTCAGGAAAGACAGGTTGGTCGTTTCAAGCGTCGACTTCGGCGGCCAAGCCATCAATCTCGTGTCGGCGCATCTGTCGAAACCCTATTACGACGACTACCAGATGGGCGAACTGGATGACCTCGGCAAGGCGCTCGGTTGGATTTCCGGCCCTCTGGTGCTGTCCGGCGACTTCAATTCGTCGGCCATCGCGCCCAGCATCCAGGGTCTTCTCCGCGAACAGAAACTGAAGACGCTTGCACCTGAACCGGCAACATGGCCGATCGCAGCAGGTGCCTTCGGGATCGCCATCGACCACATATTCGCGCGGGCGCCGCTTCGCCTGATCTCGCTCAAACGTCTCGACGACAATCTCGGCTCGAACCATTCCGGTCTGATCGCCGAATTCGCTCTCGACCAGGAAACGTCACCGGTGAGGTGACGCATGCGGCAAGTCAGAATCGCGTTCGGCCGCCTTTCCGGTCGATCATCTGGAAGGTCTTGCCATCGGTTTTCACGCTGACGCAATCCTTCGACTTATTGGGAAACAGAACGCAGACCTGGCCGTTTTCTATCTTGTAGCCATTCTCGTTGCCCTCGCGATATTCGTAGCCGTTGCTGCTTTCTTTTAGCTCCGCCGTGCCGGGCAGGTGCTGGCGAATTTCGGCCTCGCTTGCAACGCGCATATTCGCTGTCTGGGCGGACGCCATGGCCGGCAACATGAGTGACAGAAATCCTGCGAGGGCGGGCAGTATACGCATCAGGGGATATCTCCGGTCATGTCTGTCGGCGCCCTCATTCTACGAGAATCCCGAGAGGAAATTCAACAGCAATGCTGATCGGGACGGAACCGGCGGCGAGTTGTCTTGAGCCCGCCGGCCGTTCCGAAGCCTGCCTCACGTTCTTCCGAACTCGTCGACGATGCGGATGATGTCATCCTCGCCGAGATAGGAGCCCGTCTGTACCTCGATGAGTTCGAGGAGGATTTTGCCGGGATTGGCGAGACGATGGACTTCGCCGAGCGGAATGTAGACGCTTTCGTTCTCGCGCAGCATGCGCACATTCTCACCAACCGTCACTTCGGCCGTTCCTTTGACGACGACCCAGTGTTCGGAGCGGTGGTGGTGTTTTTGCAGCGAAAGCTTCTTGCCGGGCGTGACGAAGATGCGCTTCACCTGAAAGCGGTCGCCGTTGAAGATGGAGGTATAGCCGCCCCAGGGGCGGTAGGACGTCGGATGCGTTTCGGTGAACTTCGCTGTCGCCGAAGAGGAAGCCAGCATCTTGACCAATTGTCCGACATTCTGGCTGTCCTTGAGCCGTCCGACATAGACGGCGTCCTCGCTGGCGATGACGGCGACATCCTCCATGCCCTGGACGGCAAGATGCACGCCATGGGTCATGACCAGTGAATTGCGGGTATTGACCACAGTCGTATTCGCCGCCGCGACATTGCCGTTATCGTCGCGTTTTCCCGATTTCCACACGGCATCCCAGCTGCCCATATCGGACCACCGGAACGGCGAGGGAACGACGGCGGCCTTCGAGGTCTTTTCCATGATCGCATAATCGATCGATATGTCAGGGCTCTTGGCGAAATGGTCGGCATCGAGTCGGGTGAAGTCGAGGTCGCGGCTTGCCTTGGAAACAGCCTTGCTTGCGGCTTTGAGCACCTCCGGTGCATATTCCTGAAGTTCGGCAAGAAGTTCCGTTACCGGGAACATGAAGATCCCCGAATTCCAGTAAAAGCCGCCGTCGGCGAGCATCCGCTGGGCTTCTTCCAGCGCCGGTTTCTCGACGAAGCGGCTCACCTTGTGAGCGCCGTTCTCCAGCGCGTCGCCGATCTCGATATAGCCGTAACCCGTCGCCGGTTCGGTCGGGTTGATCCCGAAGGTGACAAGCCTGCCGTCGGCAGCCGCCTCGCGGGCGATGCGGATACAGTCGAAATAGCTCTTATCGGCAAGAATCTCGTGATCGGAAGCGAGCATCTGGATGATGGCATTCTTGCCGAAAAGGTCGGCGGCCAGCGTTGCTGCGGCCGCGACCGCCGCGGCAGTATTGCGGGCAACCGGTTCGAGCAGGACGGCGGCGAGCGGACGGGCGAGCTCGCGTGCCTGCTCGGCGACCAGAAAGCGGAAGTCTTCATTTGTGACGATGATCGGGGCTTCATAGAGCTCGGGATCGGAAACGCGTTCGAGCGTATCCTGAAACAGCGTCTTGTCGCCTACGAACTGGATGAATTGTTTCGGCGCGGTGGCGCGGGAAAGCGGCCAGAGGCGCGTGCCTTTGCCGCCGGCCATGATCACGGGAACGATTTTCTGCGTCATAGGCGGGTTCCTTGAAATAAACGGCTTATTCGTTGCATGTTAGCGGGCGGCTGCCCAGCCTCTTATCCTGTCGAGGCCGCTGTGCAGCAGGTCGAGGGCCGCGGATTCACTCCCTGCCTCCACGTAGCAGCGCATTTCGGGAGCATTGCCGGACGGGCGGAAGTGGATGATCCGGCCATCCCTCAATGTCACCCGAAGCCCATCGATGTCGGATTTTGTCGCTACCGCGCCGATCGGCTGCAGGAAAGAGGCAAGATTTTCATCCGAGGCGCGCAGATGTTCCATCAAAGCCGCGCTCGTCTCGACGGGGAAATTCTCCAGACGATCGGCGGCGGCGAACGGCAGCTTGTAAGAGGCGGCAACGGCAGAAAGCGGCTGCCTGCGAGCGGCCGCGAGCGACAGGATTGCGAGCATGGGAATAAAACAGTCACGCGTCGGCAGCGGGCGCAGTTTCCGGCCATTGACGTCGAACGTGGTTGCGGTCAGCAAGCCGCCATTGGCTTCAAAGCCCATGACGTTATCCTCGCCGGCTGCCACCGCCTCTTCCATGCCTGATATGACGAAGGGCGAGCCGACACGCGTGCGCCTGACGGTGAAAGTGCCGGCGGCCTCGATGCCGGAATTGGAGGTCACGGGTGTCACCACAGTGCGGGCTCGCAAGAAGTTGGCTGCGACAAGGCCGAGAAGGTCGCCGCGCAGGGGCGTGCCGGTTTCGTCCGCGACCAGGGGGCGGTCGCCGTCGCCGTCGGTCGAAACGATTGCATCGAATTTATGCTCGGAGACCCAGCGCCTCATCAGCGCGATCGTCTCGTCGGAAACGGCTTCGGTGTCGACCGGTATGAAACTCTCCGAACGCCCGAGGGCGGTGATCTCGGCACCGTAGTGGGCGAGAACTTCGATCAGCAGGTCGCGAGCCACCGTACTGTGCTGGTAGACGCCGATCTTCAGCCCGGATAGCGCACCTTGCGGAAGCAGGGCCGTATTGCGTTCGAAAAACAGCTGCCGGCAGATCGCCTCATGATCTTCCATCTTGGCCGGCGCCTCGACCAGTGCTTTGCCGCTTCGTTCGATCTCGGCTGCCTGTGCGGTGATCGCGGCCTCGTCCGATTTGTCGATCTCGCCGTCCGGGCGATAGAATTTGATGCCGTTGCGGTCCGCTGGGATATGCGAGCCCGTGACCATCAGGCAGGCGGCCTTGCTTTCGAGGCCATAAAGCGCGAGGGCCGGCGTCGGCACATTGCCGCAGTCGAACACACGGAATCCGAGTGCCGTCAGCGCACCGGCACAATTCGCCGAGATTTCAGGGCTCGAATCGCGAAAGTCACGTCCGATTAGAATGATGTCGCCGGCCCGTGCCTTGCCGGTCTCCAGCAGATATTTGCCGAACGCGGTAGCGTAGAGGGCGGATGCCCGTCCCTTGAGATCGACTGAAAGTCCGCGAAGGCCGCTCGTGCCGAATTTCATTTTGAAGACAAGCTCCGATTGTCACGATCAAAGTTCTACTCAGCCCACCAGCCGGCGTAAATACCGAAGCAGGCTTATAGTTAAACACGGACGATGGAGTCACCAATAAGGTTTGCGCCCACTCGCCAGGTTTCGAAGGGGCCGCGAGGCCGACAGGCATTGCGGCTTCAGCCTATTTTGTTAGAACCGTATGTCCGTCGTTTTGTCCCATGTCGAAGGTTTGCTGATGAGCGATACATCCGTCAGTCTCGAGGAGAGCTGGAAGTCTGTCCTCGAGGGGGAGTTCTCAAGCCCGTACATGCAGCAGCTCAAATCTTTTTTGGTCGCGCAGAAGCAGGTCGGAAAACGGATATTTCCCAAAGGCAGCGAATATTTCCGAGCGCTTGATCTGACACCGATCGCCAACGTTAAGGCCGTCATCCTCGGTCAGGATCCCTATCACGGGCTAGGGCAGGCGCATGGATTATGTTTCAGTGTCCGGCCCGGTGTGCGCATACCGCCCTCGCTCGTCAATATCTACAAGGAGATGGAGACGGATCTCGGTATAGCGCCAGCGCGTCACGGTTTTCTCGAGCATTGGGCGCGGCAGGGCGTGCTCCTGCTGAACAGCGTACTGACGGTCGAGGAAGGGCAGGCGGCTGCCCATCAGGGCAAGGGTTGGGAGCGATTCACCGACGCCGTCATCGGCAAGGTCAACGACGAATGCGAAGCCGTCGTCTTCATGCTCTGGGGTTCTTATGCCCAGCGCAAGGCTGCCTTTGTTGATACCGCGCGGCATATGGTGCTCAAAGCGCCGCATCCGTCGCCGCTTTCAGCCCATAATGGCTTTTTCGGCTGCAAGCATTTTTCCAAGGCGAATGCCTTCCTGAAGTCGCGCGGGCGCGCGCCGATCGAGTGGCAGCTGCCGGTCGATCCTCATGGTTCTTAAAGTGAACGCGCATGGATCGGCGTTCACAAAAAGGAGACAATGCGTTTTGGTCTGCAGGTCTATTCCGGAGGCCTGACCGAGCGCATTTATGATCCATCGAAAGCCCGCAAGCGGCGGGCAAGAAAGGGGTCTCACATGCTCGATCAGATCAAGGGTCTGCACCACGTCACGTCGATGGCGGAGGACGCCCGCACCAACAATCGGTTCTTTACCCATGCGCTCGGCCTTCGCCGCGTCAAGAAGACGGTGAATTTCGACGCCCCCGATGTCTATCATCTCTATTATGGTGACGAGACCGGTGCGCCAGGCACGATCATGACATATTTCCCGTTTCCGAAGATGGCGCAGGGGCGGCCCGGCACCGGTGAGGTCGGTACGACGGTGTTTTCCGTTCCGCAAGGTTCGCTCGGCTTCTGGAGCGATCGCTTTGCCGCGCTCGGCGTCGGCGGCCTGAAGGCTGAGGAGAGCTTCGGCGAAAAGCGTCTGAACTTCTCCGGCCCGGATGGCGACGGCTTCGCGCTCGTCGAGGTCAAGGACGATGGCCGACAGCCTTGGACGCATGGCGGCATCAGTGAGGATCATGCGATCCGCGGCTTCCACTCCGTCGCCATGCGGCTGAGGGATGAAGGCGCCACGGCCGAACTGCTGAGGTTCATGGGCTATGAGATCGCCGAGGAAAGGGACGGGGTCAAACGGCTGATCAAGCCTGACGGCAACGGCGCGCATCTGATCGACCTTGAGACCATGCCGAGCATTGCCCGGGCGCTTCCCGGCGCCGGCTCCGTCCACCATGTCGCTTTCGCAGTCGAAAACCGTGAAAAGCAGCTCGAAGTGCGCAAGGCGCTGATGGACACCGGCTATCAGGTGACCCCGGTGATCGACCGAGATTATTTCTGGGCGATCTATTTCCGTACGCCGGGTGGCGTTCTGTTCGAGGTCGCGACCAATGAACCCGGCTTCAACCGGGACGAGGATACGGCCCATCTCGGCGAGGCCCTGAAGCTGCCGCAGCAGCACGCCCATCTCCGCGCGCTGCTCGAGCAGCACCTGCAGCCGCTCGAGGCGTAAGGAGAGGCGATATGACCGAAACTGGATATGTGCACCGGCTGCATGCCGGCGCACCCGGCAAACCGCTTCTGATCGTGTTGCACGGCACCGGCGGCGACGAAAACCAGCTCTTTGATTTCGGCCGACAGCTGCTGCCGGAAGCAACGGTTCTTGCTCCTCGCGGCGACGTTTCCGAACATGGTGCTGCGCGGTTCTTCCGGCGCAGCGGTGAGGGGGTCTACGACATGGCCGACCTTTCACGGGCGACGGAGAAGATGGCCGCCTATGTCAAGGCAGCCGCTGACGAGTACCAGGCTTCCCGTATTGTTGGCCTGGGCTTTTCGAACGGCGCCAATATTCTTGCCAATGTGCTGATCGAGAAGGGTATCTTCGACCTGGCGGTGTTGATGCACCCGCTCATTCCGTTTCAACCGGAAGCTCGCTCGACGCTTGCGGGAAGAAAGGTGCTGGTGACGGCCGGACGGCGGGATCCGATCGCTCCGATGGCCGTGACCGAAGCATTGTCGCAGTACTTGAAAGGCCGCGGCGCCGAGGTCGGCACAGTCTGGCATCCCGGTGGCCATGAGATCGCGCCGCTCGAAATCGATGCAATTCGCGATTTCTTCATCAGTTATTGATCGATTGCGCCGCCAACGGCGACAGCCGAATTGCGGGGCCGGCGAAAACCGGTCCCGCATCTCGGCTCAAACGACGATCTGGCATCGACAATAGGCATGCCACCAAAAGTGCTCTAACTCTTTAATTGAGGCCGACCGGGACAAATATCATCCTGTTCTAGGGACGAGGAGGATATTTGCCCCTGATTGCCTTCATATAAAAATTCCCCGGTGACTCCGCCATCGTCAAGCCGACGACGACACCTTTGGGAACCCCTTCATATTCTCTCCTCTGACCGTTGGTCAGATAGACCCGTAGATGCCGGCTGTCTTCGTCGTAAGTAATCGCCTCGATAAGTTTCGAATCAACCGCAGTTTCCACTTTGCACCCCGCAGTTTTGGATCTGAGATTCTGGATCAACAATGTCATTCGCGCTCGCAACGCGCCATCTTTATGCGGTGTCGCAAGGTCGTCAAGAGTGATCTGCTTTAACGTTCATTTTTTCCTGGCACCTCTCGTTTTAGTTGATTGATGCAGCTTTTTCGAAGGCCCCGCCTGTGGAAAATTAACAGTCTCCGGTTCTTCCAAGTGAAGAAATATTGGGTAATGCAGCTAAATTTTGAAGAATCTGGTAAAGAAACACAGGATTAATCAACCGTTAACCAGCCTAAATAAGGGACTTGGAAATATTAATCGAAACATCTTCTCTATTATGGATCATACGACGTGCTTTGTTCGTGGCAGCCGTTTTGCTATGCCCGTCGAGCGGCGTGAGGAACCCTGACCACGTGCCGTCGACAACCGATCGGCAGGCGAGATTCCTCGCATTCTCGTCGGTCATCACGATGCGAAAATCGTTCAAGCGCTTGGCGCCCGGATGGCGACCGCGCAGGAGACGCTTGCGCTTTCCACCGGGCGCGACGAGGATGGACGATGGTCATTGCCCGATGTGCCGGACGCGCAGCCGCGACCAGCCAGGCGAGCCTGGCGCAGGCGGTTCAGCAAAAGGGCGATGGGTCCGTCGTTTTGAATGTGGCAATAGGTTCCAGCTACAATGTCGACGGGGCCGCGTTCAGGCCAACTTCTTATGATCACTAAACTTCGTGCCGTTGCGGCAATGGGTGAGAAATGGATCAGATCCGACAGCCCGCCACACGGCCGGGTTTCACAAATGGGTTACATGTTTAACTATCTCGTCCCGTGGCGACAACAGATACCGATATTGACTGGCAGCCATAAAAAGCGCGCTCGGCTGACATATGCCGAAGGCGATTTCGCCGCGGTCTATGCAATGAGCGATGTCCACGGATGTTATAGCGAACTCGTCGAGGCGCATCGCCGCATCGAAGCGGATGCCGAACGCATTCCGGGGCCGAAACTCATTCTCCTGCTCGGCGATTATGTCGATCGCGGGCCGGATTCGAGCGCAGTGCTGGAATTCCTGAGCAAGCCGCCGCCGCCGGGATTTCAGCGTATCGCCCTGTGCGGCAATCACGATTCGGAGCTGGTGAAGCTCTATCGCAAGCCGACGCGCCTTCTGGAATGGCTTGGTTTTGCCGGGACGGAGACGCTGAATTCATATGGCATCGACATCGAGCATTTGCTGCAATCGGCGGCTGGAAACGAAATGATCGCCCGCGTCATCCACAACATGATACCGGAGCGGCATATCCAATTCCTGGAGTCGCTGCCGATCTTGCTGCAGATGGGAAGGGTCGTCTTTGTCCATGCGGGCGTCAGACCCGGCGTCGATCTCAAGAAACAAAAGGACAGCGACCTTATGTGGATCCGGCAGCCCTTTCTCGACGAAGGGCCGCAGCTTCCTGTGCTGGTGATCCACGGACACACTCCGGCGCGAATCCCGACATTCGGTCCGCAACGCATCGGAATCGACACCGCGGTTTCGGCGACGGGCCGCCTGACAGTGCTGACGATCAAAGGGACGCGCGTCGGAATCCTGTAGAAGAGGAGGGCGAGGTGTCGTCCGATAATCGGCGGTGTCCGACGATGCGCTTTGCTGGTTTACACCCATGTCATTGTCCCGGAGCCGCTGCAGACTTCCGCACGCCATGCATAAAAAACGCCGCGGACTTTATGTTCCGCGGCGTCAGGATGTTGGATCTCTGCAGACCTTATCAGGAGTTGGTCGTTTCCTGGAAGAGATTGGTGCCGATGCCGGTATAGGTGAAACCGTGTTTGTGGATCTCGTCGCTGCGGTAGATATTGCGCAGGTCGACCAGGACCGGAGCCCGCATCGACTGCTTCAGGCGATTGAAATCGAGCGCACGGAATTGGTTCCATTCGGTGACGATGACCAGCGCGTCCGCGCCAGCGGCTGCTTCATAGGGGCCGCTCGCATACTCGATGTTCTCGATGACCTTGCGGGCGTTATCCATGCCTTCGGGATCGTAGCCGACCACCTGGGCTCCATTGTCCTGCAGGGTCTGGATGATGGCGATTGCCGGGCTGTCGCGCATGTCGTCGGTGTTCGGCTTGAAGGTCAGGCCGAGAATCGCGATCTTCTTGCCGCGAATGTCGCCGCCGACCGCCGAAATCACCTTGCGTCCCATCGCCCGCTTGCGGTTGTCGTTGATCGAGATCGTCGTCTCGATGAGACGGACCGGCGCGTCGAAATCCTGCGCGGTCTTGGCCAGAGCCAGCGTGTCCTTGGGGAAGCACGAGCCGCCGTAACCCGGACCGGCGTGCAGGAACTTGGCGCCGATACGGCCGTCGAGACCGATGCCGCGCGAAACGTCCTGGACATTTGCATCAACCCGCTCGCAGAGATCGGCGATCTCGTTGATGAAGGTAATCTTCATCGCGAGGAAGGCGTTGGCAGCATATTTGATCAGTTCGGAGGTGCGGCGGGAGGTGAAGACCAGCGGCGCCTGATTGAGATAAAGCGGACGATAGACTTCGGTCATGGCTTCGCGGGCCCGGTCGTCGTTCAGGCCGACGACGATGCGGTCGGGGCGCTTGAAATCTTCGATCGCCGCGCCCTCGCGGAGGAACTCGGGATTGGAAACGACAGCGACATCGGCTGTTGGATTGGTTTCGCGGATTATGCGCTCGACCTCATCCCCGGTGCCAACCGGCACCGTCGACTTGGTGACGACGACGGTGAAGCCTTCCACATAGGTGGCGATCTCGCGTGCAGCCGCATAGACGTAGGAGAGATCGGCATGGCCGTCGCCCCGGCGGGAGGGCGTGCCGACCGCGATGAACACGACGTCGGCGCCACGAACGCTTTCGCCGACATCCGTCGAAAAGGACAGGCGGCCGGTGCTGGTGTTTTCGGCGACCAGTTGATCGAGACCTGGCTCGTAAATCGGAATGCGGCCTTCGCGAAGGGCCTCGATCTTACTCAGATCCTTGTCGACGCAGATGACGTCGTGGCCGAAATCCGCAAAGCAAACGCCTGAAACGAGGCCGACATAGCCTGATCCAATCATCGTGATGCGCATATTTCCCTCAAATCATTAGAGTAGAACGTCATGCTGCGTCGCAGCATGGGCCCCGTCATACTGAATCTGGCCGAAAAGACAACATCGAAGATCGCCTGGTGGCCCAAATCGGAATTCCAACTCAGGGCGCTGCGACCCGCGCCGGCTGCCCTGTCGACAGCAAAAACATAGGTTTGTGTGGAAGATATGACAAGTCGAGCCGCGCATCGGAGCGGCTCGACTTCAACCCGGAACGGGTGGATTTTATTATTTAGATGTAGGCATTGCGGCGGCTCAGGCACTTCACAGCCTTGCCGGACTTGCTCCAGCCGCGCCCGTTTTTACAGGCGATACCAGACGTAGGGGTCGGTATCCGATTGGATTTTGTCCCAGCGCAAATCGGTATCGCGCCAGTTCTTGATGCTGCTTTTCCTGTTGTCGAGCACCAGGTCGCCCTTGTCGGTTCTGACGACAAGAACGGCGTGCCCTTCGCCGGAGGGCGTGTACGCCGTCGCAATCCGCAAAGCGCGCGACGACCAGCCCATTGCCATCAGCCGGCTGCGCTTGGTCAGCGCAAAATCCTCACAGTCGCCGCTGCGGACATTCACCTTCCAGACATCACCGTTAAGTTCGTTGCGGGGATCGTTCCTGCCGATCATCGTACGGTTGACGGAGTTGTTCACATCCTTCAACTGCAGCATATCCTTGTCGGTCAGCGCGAGGACCGACAAACCATTGTTGTCGCGGCATTCGGCAGGGTTCTGGGCGCAGAACAGCACCTGGGCGAAAGGCGGGATGATCGTTCCTTTTTCAGAGATAAAGCTCACTGCCGAAGTGCTGGTCAGGCCGCGAGCGAAACCTGCGGGGCCGGCGGCAAATGCAGAGCAGGCATTCGCTGCTGTAAAAGCCAGCGCCAGAAGTGTAACGAACGTCTTCTTCATCTCTTAATCCCCTTTCAGGGCAACCGATTGAGATCAGGCTTGCCTTTTTTCTCAGTCAATGGCATGGCGGATTAGTGATCTGCCAAGTATTGGGCACAGAACGTCTGTCCCGTTTCTGCTGCTTGACGGAGCATAATCGGGGCTGGTCGCGATTGGCTTAAGCCTTTCGCGACAATTTTAAACGATGTGGAATTCTGTTGCACTTTAACACGCAAGCGTTTGATATGCAACTTATGTTAGTACGAGTATATTAACCGTAATGGTTGTATCTCTCTCGTTGCGCTGCTGGTGAGCGAACCAAATGTTATCCAAACTCATCAACGCGCAGGTCTTACGGGAGACGATCCTCTTTGCCTTCATTGGCCTGGTAATATTGACGCTCATTCCGTTCGGAAGCGTCACGCCGTTTCCTTTCGCCTTCGCGGCGATCGGGATGTTTGCCCTGGCCATTATTGCGGGACTGCTGTTTGGAGAGCCGAGGCAGGCCGGATGGGTGTTCAGCATCGCGCTGTTTCTGCTGGTCGTGCTGACGGGGTGGACGTTCGTCCAGACAATCGAACTGCCAGCCAATTGGCTGGCAAACCCTGCCTGGAGCGCCGCGCGTGACTTGGCGGGCGTTCAATACGCGGCGATCTCCGTTGAGCCGGCCGACACGCTCGCCTCGATTCTCTGGGTGGCTCTGCCTTTCGTGACCTTCCTGACCGGACTGGTGTTGTGCGACACCGATCAACGGGCGCGGAGAGTTCTGGCCAGCCTGGGGCTCACGGCGGGCGCTATCGCGGTCTTCAGTCTTATGCAATTTTCGATGTTTCCCAACGTCCTGATTGTCATCGAAAAACACGCCTACCTCGACAGCCTGACGGCCGTGTTCGTCAACCGCAATACCGCCGCGACTTTTCTCGGGCTAGGGACGCTGCTCATGCTGACCCTGGTCAGGGACCTTGCCCGTTCCTATTTGAACCATCCGCCCGGCGAGCCCGGCCGAAACGTTCTTCTCTTGAGAGTGTGGATCTACATTCTGCTCTTGTGCGCATGTTTCACCGCGTTGATGCTGAGCCGATCACGCGCTGGGATATTCGCGACCTGTGTTGCCGCTCTCATCTACTTTCCCTGGCTCGTCATCTCCTGGAACAACTCCAGGCGCCATATGAGACCGACGCCAAGATGGCGGTCGATAGTGAAGCTTCTTTCGGCGATGACCTTCGTCCTCCTGTTGCTGAGCATGTTTGCCGGCCAGGCGATTTTGCGCGCGCAACAACGGCGTCTTGAGGATGACGATCGCTTTTGCATCCTGCCGGGCATCTGGCGTGCCATTTCGGATCACTGGCTGACGGGAACGGGTCTTGGCACTTTCCGCACCGTGTTTTCAGCCTATCGCGATCCGGCCTGCGGCATTTTCGGGATCTTCGATCGCGCCCATAATTTCTACCTGGAAGGATTTCTAGGCCTCGGGATTTTATTTCCGATCGCGGCGATCATTGCCTTCGCGGTGCTTGCCAGGGTGTTCTGGCGGGGGATCGCTCAACGGCGCCGCTTGAGACATTATGTTCTTCTTGGACTGGCGGCGACGGTTTTGGTCGCCCTTCATGCCGCGGTGGATTTTTCGCTGCAGATTCCAGGCTTTGCGGTATTTTTCGCCGCTTTCCTCAGTGCCGTTGTCACCATCAGCCTTGGACGTAACGGCGGCGAAGCGGAACGGCAATATGTGCGGCCGGCCAGCGGTCGATGATTGAACAGATGGTTTCGTGAAGGTTTTTCGAAAATGCCGATTGTGGGGTAACGCGCTGTTGACTCTGAAACGCAAGAGATTTTATAGCGGGGGCAGCCTTCAGGGCGTTGCCGGCAAAAGAGAAGCCGGATTGCAGCGTATTCGCTTGGTGAAGGGCTTGGCGTTGCCAGCCTGCCACAGTTAGAGAAATGTTAATCCGCCTACAGTGATTATTGGTCAGGGATTGTCTTGTATTTTGTAAGATTGCGAGGCAGTAGCTTCAGGGGCGTCAACACAGGTTATTCTATGGGTTGTTTTCCTATCGGTAGTACACGCGTCGCCATTGTTGTAGCGCTAACGACTATATTGGCAAGCTGCACGTCGTTGCCAAGATCCGGTCCCGATCACAAAGATGTTGATCGAGGCGCGGCAGTGAAGGTCACAACGAAGGAGCGTCGCGTCGGTATCGACTACGCCTTGGTTGATCTCAGCAAGAACGTCCTGCCATATTTCTCCTCTCCGCAGCCGACCTCCTTCAAGGGATTTGGCGGTGGTCGCGGCGGGGCGCCTGAAATTCCGCTTGGTTATGGCGACGTCGTCCAGGTTGCTATCTTCGAAGCTCAGTCCGGCGGGTTGTTCATTCCGTCGGATGCCGGCAGCCGACCCGGCAATTACATCTCTCTGCCGGAGCAGACCATCGATAGAAACGGAACGATCACGATCCCCTATGCTGGTCGCGTTCCGGCCGCAGGTCGCCTCAAGGAGACCGTGGAGCAGGACGTCGAAGATCGGCTGGCCAGCCGCGCGATCGAGCCGCAGGTGGTTATCACGACAACGACCAGCCGCTCCAGTCAGGTGGCCGTGCTCGGTGACGTTAACAGTCCTCAGCGCGTCACGATCAGCCCGGCCGGTGAGCGCGTTCTCGATGTCATTTCCGCTGCAGGCGGTTTGACGACCAACAATATCGAAACGAATGTGACGCTGCAGCGCCGCGGCAAGACAGCAACCGTCGCTTACAACACGCTGTTGAAAAACCCGGCGGAGAATATCTATGTCGCGCCGGATGATACGATCTCGGTCGATCATGAGCGCCGTACCTATCTTGCGCTCGGCGCCGCCGGCGTCAGCGGCCGCTTCGATTTCGAGGAGTCAGACCTCACCCTTGGAGAGGCTATCGCCAAGGCGGGTGGCCTGCGCGACGACCGCGCGGATCCGGCTCAGATCCTGCTTTATCGCCTTGTCCCCAAGAAGACGGTTGCCGCGATGCATGTCGATACGACCAGGTTTGCGGGCGATACGGTTCCGGTGATCGTTCGCGCCAATCTTCGCGATCCGGCGACCTTGTTTGCTGTTCAGCAATTCAAGATGGAAGACAAGGACGTTATCTATATCTCCAATTCGGACTCTGTTGAATTGGTCAAGTTCCTTGACATCGTAAACTCGGTATCGTCCACTGTCGCCGGCGTGTCGGATGACGTGAACGATACTCGCAACGCAGTGCGCAATCTCGGACGTTGATTGAAATGGGCGGGCCGGCGTCGATCGTTAGTGATCGAGGCTGGCGGCCTATCGGCTAGCGGATTTGATGAAGGAAATTGTGGGTATGGCAAGGTCAGCTGTTTATCGTCGGCTTGCTTATAGCGGAATTATCGTCGCGGCTTTTGCCGGCATGACTTCAAGCGCTCTTGCGGCTGCTTGCCTGGGGCCGGCAAATCTGACGCCGGTCGACATCAGCGGATTTACGGCCAATCCCGCCGTGCTGCTCGACATGTCCGATCCATTGGTTTTGTCATCGCGTGTACGCGCATTGGTCGGAAGCAGCGACGACGCCCTGTCGCCGGTGATCGAGCAGGCCAAGAAGGCCAATGCCGCCCAGATGGCGGCGATCGGCGCCGGCCTTGGACGGGCGGCCAACAGCTGCCAGGTCTCGGACCCGCAATTCAAGCTCGCGATCGAAAAAGCGGTCGCCGAGGCGGCCACTGCCGATCCTAACCTTGCGCCGCTGCTGGCAGCCTTTGCGAAGGTTCTCGCTGAAGGCGGTACAGCGGCACTCGGCCCGGGCGCAAGCGCGGCTGCGGCAGCATCGGGTATCGGCAATGACGGATCGATCGGCCGCACCGGTCCCGGGGCGGATGACGGTACGCCGTTTGAGGGCAGCGCCACAACTGCCGGCACGCTGCAGGTTTCGACTGCGGGGGACGGCGATAGTTCGTCGACCTCAACGACGACACTGATCAGCACGGGCGGGGCAGGGCAGTCGTCAACCGACCCGACGCAATCGACGAGTCAGAGTGTGCCCGTCACACAATAGCTGGATTTGCCTGTAGATCTTAGCGCTTGACGCCTTTGTTGGAGATCGAAATTGCTGTCGCCAGATAAACTTACGCCGCGTATCGACCCCTCCCGCGATACGGGAAACGAAGCTGATTTCATCGATTTCGACAAGCTCATTGCCATTGCTCGCCGGCAGTGGCGGATCGTTGCGGCTTGTGCTTTCGCCTTTGCAATTCTCGGCATCGTCTATGTTCTCACGTCCGTTCCGGTTTACACGGCCGACACGAGCGTGCTGATCGACCGCAGCGACAATCAGGTCATCAATCAGCTCGCCGCGTTCGGCCAGCTGGACGACGACGAAGGCACCGTTCTCAGCCAGGTCGAGCTGTTGAAGTCGGACACGATCGCCTACGCGGTCGTCGACAAGCTGAAATTGGTCGATGACCCGGTATTCAACGCACCGAAGAACTCGCTTTTTTCTGTCGCGACGCTGAAATCCCTGATGAATTTTCGTTCCTGGTTTGCCGATGACGCGGCTGTCGCGCCCGACCCGCAAGCGAAACGGAGAGCGGCCGCAGAAACGGTCGCGGGCAATATCGATGTCGAACGCGTGGGCAAATCCTACGTTCTCGATGTCAGCTACACCTCGCAATCGCCGGACCTAGCGCGTGAAATCGCAGCCGCGATCGCCGACGTTTACATGGTCGACAAGCTCAATTCCAAATATGAGGCGACACGCCGGGCCGGCGAGTGGCTGCAGGAGCGTATCGAAGAGCTTCGGCAACAGGCGCTGGACACCGACCTCGCGGTGCAGAAATTCCGCAGCGAGCATGGGCTTGTCGAGTCAGGATCCGGCACGCTGCTCAGCGAACAGCAGCTCTCCGAGCTCAACAGCCAGTTGATCACCGCCCAGGCCGCGACGGCCCAGGCCGAGGCGAAATACGCCCGCATCAAGTCGATCATCCAGGCCAAGCAGACCGATGCGATCGTGACCGACGTGCTCGACAGCTCGATTTCGAACGATCTTCGCAAGAAATATCTGGAAGCGTCGAAGCTGGAGGCCGAGATCGAGGCACGGCTGGGTCCGGACCACGTCCAGGCCGTCCGGCTGCGCGCCGAAATGGCCGAATATGAACGGCTGATGTTCGACGAACTCAATCGTATCGCCGAGAGCTACCAGAGCGAGCTGCAGGTTGCGCAATCGCGCGAGAAATCGCTGCGCGACAGCGTTGACCAGGCAACGGGGGTGGCCGCAACGGCGGGCGAGACGCAGGTTCAGCTTCGTGAGCTCGAGCGGACGCGCGATACCTATAAGAATCTCTATCAGAACTTCCTGACGCGATATCAGGAGGCAATCCAGCAGCAGAGCTTCCCAATTACCGCCGCACGTATCATCACAATCGCGGAGACGCCGACGAAGCCGAGCGCGCCGAAGAGAAGCCTCGTTGTCGCTTTTGCCATGTTCCTGGGATGTGCATTCGGTAGCGGCATCGGCGCTTTCCGCGAATTCCGCGATCGCTTCTTCCGCACCGGTGACGATGTCAAGGACATGCTCGACGTCGAGTCTCTCGGTGTCATGCCGCTGATCGAGAACAACGTCGAGGATCCGACCCTCGTCGATCCGGGCAATCCGCGCAGCATCGCCAGGGGCGGCAAGACGACGACCTATGTCGAGGAGCATCCGCTTTCGGCATTCGCCGAGACGCTTCGAAGCGCGAAGATCGCCATCGATATCAGCGCGGCCGATCAGCGCTGCAAGGTCATCGGCGTCGTGTCGAGCCTGCCGGGCGAGGGCAAGTCGACGACAGCCATCAACTTTGCCAAGCTCTTGGCAATGCAGGGCGCGCGTTGCCTGCTGATCGACGGCGATATGCGAAATCCCGGAGCGACCCGGGCGATCGGCCGCCATGCCGAAGCCGGTTTGCTTGAAGCAATCGTCGACAACCGCCCGCTCAAGGATCTTATTCTTCTCGATCCCAAAACGAAGCTTGCATTCCTGCCAACGGTGGCGCGATATCGCGTTCCGCACTCTTCGGAGTTGCTGGCCTCGCGTGGCATGGATCAGCTGCTTGAAATGGCGCGCCAGAGCTTCGATTACATTATCGTCGACTTGCCGCCGCTCGCTCCTGTCGTCGACGCGCGCGCCATTAACCCGAAGCTCGATGCCGTCGTATTCGTGATCGAGTGGGGCAAAACCTCGCGCAAGGTGGTTCAATCGACCCTGTTGTCCGAGCCGGATCTCTACACCAAATGCGTCGGCGCGATATTGACCAAGGTCGATCCGTCGCAGATGAAGCTCTACCGGACATTCGGCTCCAGCGAATATTACTATAAGCGTTATTCGCGATACTATACCGAGTGATGCTCGCGGGTCGGCTTCTTTCACCTGCAAGGATCGTTTTCCTTATCGTCACCGCGGTCTTCGCGGTGCTGGCCGGCCGAGAACTGTATGCTTCGATCAGAACCGCCAGCATCTCGATCGTTGCCGAAAGGATCGAGCGCGGCGACACCGTCACGGATGACATCGCGGCCAGATATGCGGCGCGCGCCATCGCCGTGGTTGACGGACATTATTGCCGATCGGACATTGTCGCCGCCGGGGTCACGCTGGTTCTGGCGCAGCTCGATCGGCAGAATGTCAATATCAACTACGACGCCTGGGTTGCCGCGGCCTCGAATGCCCGCCGCTACCTCCAATATGCGCTCTCCTGCATGCCGACCAACAGCAATTTCTGGCTTCGTCTCGCCGCCGTTCAGTCGACAATTGCCGAAGAGCCGCTTGCGATTGCAGAAATGATGAAACGTTCGGTCGCTCTCGCGCCCTATGATGAGTCGATCGTTTTGACCCGGTTTTATTTCTGGAACGATTTCACCGATGCAACACTTTCGGCGGCCAGCAGCGCCGTTGACGGCGATCTGACGACGATGTTGAAACTCGGCGACCGCTGCAGGGTCAATGCCACCATGAAAGCCATCAGCCCGCAGCTCCGTCCGGTCTTCGATCGGATCTGGGCAAGTGTCGGGGAAGGGGCGACGGCGCGGTTTCGGCAGCGCTGCAGCCGGTGATTACGGCTGCAAAGCTTCGGCAATCAAAGTCGGCGCCTTGAAGCGGTCTGTGGCCCATGACTGAAGAAGCTGGGTGACACGGTATCAGCTTTCGTCGCCATCGAGGCGACAACGCCCGCTGCTTGTGCCGCGGGCGTTGTTTCTTGATGGTTGTCGATGATCAGACTTCGACGCCGCCGGAAACGACGTCGGTGCCGGTAATGTTGAGCGTCAGAATTCCGGCGTCCGTGTGGCCTTGGCCATCGGAGATCTTGTAGTACTGGACGGTTTCGGTGACGTGATCGCCGGGCGCAATATCCTGCGTCAGCTCATAGGTGAACTCGCCATTCGCCTTGACGTGGAACGTGCCATAGGTGCCGAGAATATCGGTAATGGCGCCGCTATTGCCGTTGACGTTCGTGCCGTCGAACTGGCGGAGGAAAAGCTGACCATTGTCGCCCGGAATGTCGTTGGCCAGCGCGTTGCCGCTGATCAGATCGCCTTCGCTGAAGCTATAATGGTCGTCGACCGCAACCGGCTTGACCTGGGTTACGCCCTGAATGTTGAGGGTGAACAGGCCCATATCGGTGTGGCCGGCGCCGTCTGAGATCTTGTAGGAAACCTTCTCCTGAAGCAGTTCGCCGTTGGCGAAGCCGATCTTGGCGGCATCGCTCAGCACATAGGTGTAGCTGCCGTCGGCCTTGACGTAGAAGGTGCCGTAATCACCCTGGATGGTGGTGACCTGGCCTGGCTGTTTGGCGCCGACGCTCTGTTGGTCGAAGGCGCGCAGAAAAAGGTTGCCGTCAGATGTGTCGTTGCTGAGCAGGTTACCCGAAATAACATCGGTTTCCAGAAATGTTGCAGTATCGTCGGTTGCGTGAATAGCCATGTGCCTCTCTCCTTGAAATTGATCTCCGCCGGTCATCTTTGACTTCAGCGGGCGGCCCGATTAAGTATATCTTAATACAGGGAGTCAAGCGCATGGTTAACAACAAATTGACCTTCATAGGTGTATTTTATCAATAATGACACACTTATAATGCGCATAACGCCATGAAAGACCTAGATAATGTTGCTTTAACAATAAGTGATTGTCTCGAATTGTCATATTGTGATGGCTCTTTCTTCTCGCTGAAATAATATTTATTCATAATGAAAGATAATTAAAATGGCTGATGCTGTATTCTGTCGTGTAGCTAGCGTGTAATCACTTTGGATTATGAATTGTTTCTGCAAGTTGCGGCGGAGATTCCTGGAGGCAACGCCTATGATATTACCATCATACAGGGATTTTCCGTGAGCGTTGTCCTCGCGCGGCGTAGGTCAGCCGAAATCCTGCTTGCTCGGGATCGTAGCTTGGCAACTGCATCCGGCCCAGTAAGCCGGCTCGCCGCCGTGAGGCTGCAACCTTGTCGCGATGAAGTATAATTAGTACACCAAGCTGTTTATATTGATGGCGCAAGAATTATTGCCAGATATCACGCATTTTAGTGTTTCATTTTAGCAGCCGGAGAGAGGACGGCGGTTAGAAGATTTTCCATTACCTTGGGAGATCGCAGCATGACCGTCTATTACGTGAATTCACTAACAGGATCCGACAGTAACAACGGAACCGGTGAGAGTTCAGCCCTCGCGACTTTGGCTGCTGTTGAAGCCCTGAGGTTAAACCCGGGCGATAGCGTGCTGCTTGCCGCCGGAAGCGTGTTTAACGAACAGTTCGACCTGAAATATTCCGGCAGCGTCAGCGCTCCGATCACCATCGGCAGCTATGGCATTGGTGAGGCGCCGGTCATTCGCAGCAGCAATGACGGGATCCACGGCTCCAAGGCGTCGAATATCATCATCGAGAACATCAAGATCGCCGATACCGGCGCCAACGCGATCTATGCCGGCAATGTCTCGAACTGGACCGTGCGCAATGTCGAAGTGTCGAATACCGGCCTTTCCGGAAAGCCGGGGTCGGTCAGCTTCCAGAGCAGCCAGAACATCACCATCGAGAACAGCACATTGACCGGCGTGCATTCCGACGGAATTTGGATGGACAAGGTCAAGGGCGTGACCCTCGTCAACAATACGGTCACTAACAGCCAGGGCAGCGCTGCCGACGCCATCCAGCTCAACGACAGCAGCAATATCCTGGTCAAGGACAACCATCTGGAGCAGACCGAAACCAACAGCGCCAAGGGTGTGCTGGTGCTGATCCGGGCGCAGAACGCCGTGGTCGAGGGCAATACGCTGGTGGGCGGCGGCTTCGGGCTAAGTGCGCAGGCGGGCACGAACATCGCCATCCACGACAATGACATCTCGGGATATGGCGGCTACAGCTGGTCCTACGGCATCGGCCTCGGCGATCAGGGCAACGCGATAAACTACGATATCAGCGGCAATTATCTGCACGGGGGCGTTTACGGCGTGCTGATCAGTGCGATCGGTAATCCCGCCTATATCCGCGAGAATATCGTCATCCATGACAATGTTTTCGACGATCTGTCGTCGTCGGCGCTGAAGGTCGACAAGCCGGCATCGGGCTCCTTCTACGACAATATCATCGACAGCGCCGTGCAGACGCTGACGATGCCCGCCACAATCGCCGCCCAGAACACGTTCACCATCGGCGAAAGCAAGACGCTCGAGCAAGCGCAGGCCGAAATCGACAGCGCCGCCGGCAGCACGACCGGCGATACGCAGGTCAGCTCTCCTGCGCCTGTCACGGAACCGCTGGTCGCCACCCCGCCAGCCGCCATCCAAAAGATTGTCGCCGTCCATGACAGCCTGAAGATCACGGAAGATACCGGCAGCGCCTTTCACGGCAACCTGCTTGAGAACGACCGTGCGAGCAACGGCACGATACTGCTTCGCCGGTTCGGCGACAGCGCGGTCGACAAGCACGGGCTGACGCTGACCGGGAAATACGGCGTCATTCACGTGGAGAAGGATGGCGATTACAGTTACACGGTCGATGCCGCCAAACTCGCCGGCCTCAGCGGCAAGGTCAGCGAATCCTTCCTATACAAGATCTCCGATGGCGCCTCCCATATTGACGCCGACAGCTTGAGCGTCTCCATCAATGTCGACACATTCCACAGCAGCCAGAGCTCGCACTTGCTTTCCTGAGGTTGAGGCGGCCCCGGCATGTCCCGCCGAGGCCGCTCGATTGCCGTCCAAGTTGGGGCGGGTTCCGTCTGCCGGACCGATGAGAGCGGCAAAATGTTCCGCCATGGCCAGATAAATCGAACTATAGATTGCATTTATAGTTAACATGGTAGTAGATACCGAAGCTAACGCGCCACGCTTTCGCCGCTTTGGACCCTTATTGGGCGACTTGCGCTTTTCACTTGCTTGCGACGGCATGTTTATCGTACCGTTAAAGTTAGGGCCTCTGAAATTGTTCGTGATAAATTTGTATTTTCGGTCACGTTTCGGTGGGATTCATGTAGTAGTGTAGGAGCGTGCCAACGGGTTCGGCGAGGGTGCCGGGTCCGAGGGCAGCCATGTCAATGATCGGGCCTGAGGGGCCTGCAACTGCAGTGCGGACCGGCGTATTCGCTGCGTCCGCGTGCGGCAGGAGAGGATTGCTTCGTGTTTCAGAGTTCAACAGCTGACGTCAATGAACCGTCCAAAGCCTTGCGGAAATGCAAAAGCGGGCTGATCTTCATTGGCATAGCCAGCGCGCTTATCAATATCCTCTACCTTACAAGTTCATTTTTTATGCTTGAGGTGTATGACAGGGTTATTCCCAGCAAAAGCATACCGACGCTCGCCGCGCTGGCGATTCTTGCGTTAACGCTTTACGCCTTTCAGGGAGCCTTTGAGGTTCTCAGGAGCAGAATGCTCGTTCGTGTTGCCGGTGCGCTCGACGAGATGATGAACGGGCGGGTGTTTCGGGCGCTCATCAAGGCGCCGCTGAAGGTCAAGATCGGCGGCGACGGGCTGCAGCCCCTTCGCGATTTCGATCAGATCAGAACCTTCCTGTCCGGCATGGGTCCGACGGCGATGTTCGATCTGCCCTGGCTTCCCTTCTATATCGTCATCTGTTTCCTGTTCCATCCGGCGATCGGATATATCGCCATCGGCGGATCGCTGGTGCTCGCCATCCTGACTTTCCTGACCAACCAGGGTACGCGTACACTCTCTAAGCAGCAGTCGGAAGCCGCCAATATGCGCAACGCTTTTGCGCAGAGCTCGATCCGCAACTCCGAGGTCATCCACGCCATGGGCATGGCAGGTACCATGGCCGAGATCTGGGATCGCAGGAACGGCGAGTACCGGCAAATCACCCGGCAGGCATCGGATGTCGGGAACGGATATGCGACGCTTTCGAAGATTTTCCGTATCGCTCTGCAATCGGGAACGCTGGCGACCGGCGCCATCCTCGTCATTCAGGGGCAGGCCTCTTCGGGCATCATCATCGCCGGCTCGATCCTGACATCTCGGGCTCTGGCGCCTGTGGAAGCGGCGATCGGAAATTGGCGCGGTTTCGTGTCCGCCCAGCAGAGCTGGGGCCGGCTGTCGAATTTGCTGAAGACAATTCCGGAGATCCCGGCTCCGCTGACGCTTGCGGCGCCTTCCAAGCAGGTCACGGTCGAGGGTGTGGCCAGCGGACCGCCGTCCGGCCAGCGGCTGGTCATTTCCGATGTCAGCTTCGGTCTGCGCGCAGGCAGCGCGCTCGGCGTCATCGGCTACAGCGCCTCGGGCAAGTCGTCGCTGGCGCGGGCGATGATGGGCATCTGGCCGACGGTGAGGGGCTCCATTCGCCTGGATGGCGCGGCACTCGACCAGTGGGACGGCGACGCCCTTGGCCGCCATATCGGTTACCTCCCGCAGGACGTGGAGCTTTTCTCCGGCACCGTCGCGCAGAATATCTGCCGCTTCGCCAAGGAGATGTCGCCGGAGGCCGTGGTTGCGGCGGCGAGGGCTGCGCGCGTTCATGATCTCATCCTGCGTCTGCCGAACGGTTACGAGACCGAAATCGGCGAGGGCGGTGCGGCGCTTTCGGCCGGTCAGAGACAGCGTATCGCCCTTGCGAGAGCGCTTTACGGCGAGCCGTTCCTGGTCGTGCTCGACGAGCCGAATTCCAATCTCGATGAGGAAGGCGAGCGGGCGCTGAGCGCTGCGATCATGAGCGTGCGGGCACGCGGCGGCATCGTCGTCGTCATCGCGCATCGCTCCGGCGTTCTCGCCGTATGCGACTTCGTGCTGATGATGCAGGAGGGCAGAATGATCGCATTCGGCCCCAAGGAAGAAGTTCTGGCGCGGGTCAGCCGGCCTGAGGCGACGCGCACTTCGATTTCGGAACGCGTGGCTCAGCTCAAGGTCGTGGTCGAAGGTAATGCGGCCGAATAGGCCGGAAGGACGATGATGAGCAAAATCACCAATGAATCAAAGCGGTCCCTCAACCGTCACGTCGCCGTTGTCGGCGCACTGTCTCTCGCGCTGGTGTGCGGCATAGGCGGTTGGGCGGCGACGACCGAGCTTTCCAGCGCCGTCATCGGCGAAGGCGTGGTCATCGTCGACGGCGACGTCAAGAAGATCCAACACCCGACCGGTGGCATTGTGTCGAAACTCCTGGTCGCCGAAAACGACCATGTGTCGGCTGGACAGGTGTTGATACGGCTCGATGGAACGACGACGAAAGCGCAGCTCTCGATCGTCGAAAGCACGCTGGCGCAGCTTTATGCGCGTCGTGCCCGTCTCAAGGCTGAACGGATCGGCGCCGATTCGTTCAAGGTCGAGGAAAACATCAGCGATCTGATGACATCCAGCGCTGCCGCATCCAACAAGGCGGCGTCCAGAAATGCCGCACAGGACCTTCTCGACGGCGAACAGAAATTGTTTGACAGCCGCAGGTCGGCGCTCGTCGGAATGAAGAGCCAGTTGGCGTCGCGCAAGGATCAGCTGGCCGAGCAGATCAAGGGTCTGGTCGTTCAGATCAACGCCACCAATGATTCCCTCAGCCTGATCGAACAGGAACTGGAAGGCGTCGATGCGCTCTACAAGAAGGGACTGGTCACACTGCAGCGCTTGAACGCGCTCAAGCGTGCACGCGCCGACCTTCAGGGCAATAGCGGCCAGGAAATCGCCGCAAAGGCGGAGGCCGAAGGCAAGGCGATCGAAATCGATCGCCAGTCGATCCAGCTGGACGAGGATCGCCGTTCGGAGATTGCCAAGGAACTGACCGATGTCGAGGCGAAGATCGCCGAAAATGAAGAGCGCCGTGAAACCGCGCTCGATCAGCTCCGCCGCCTCGATATCACCGCGCCATTGAGCGGCAGGGTCCACGAACTTGCCGTTCATACGATCAACGGCGTCATTGAGCCGGGCCAAACGCTGATGCTCGTCGTTCCCGAAAACGACGATCTGACCGTCCAGGCGAAGGTCGCTACCCGCGATATCGACCAGCTCCATGTCGGCCAGTCCGTCGATGTGCGTTTCAGCGCCTTTGATCAGCGCACGACGCCGGACGTGCGGGCGGTGATCACCTCGATTGCGCCCGATACCGTTAAGGATGAGCGAACCGGGATCAGCTACTATCCCCTGCGCGTCAAGCCGGAGGCGCAAAGTATCGCGAAGCTGAAGTCGATCAAGCTCTATCCCGGCATGCCGGCCGAGGTCTTTATCAAGATTGCCGACCGGACCGTCATCTCCTATCTCACCAAGCCGCTGACCGATCAGATGCAGCACGTCTTCCGTGAGGAATGATCGGCGGCTTCCGCGCGCCGCTGCTGCATAACGCAGCCGCTGAGGTCAGCTTTGCCCATTCGGCTGGGGCAAAGCTTGCCTTGGCGCCATCCCGGCGCGTGACGGATAGCTCCCGCCGCGATAGGGTCTCTTCATGATATGTTTGCGGCTTTGGCGAGCGGTGCCGACGGAGAGGCGACTGGCATGGGCGTGGGTTCTGCTTTTGGCCTGCCTCGTCATGGTTTCATCGACCGGGGAGAGTGATGCCGAGGACCTTCCGCCGGTGAAAATCGTGGCTTTCGGAACATCGCTGACGGCGCGCGGGGGATGGCAGGCCGGACTGGAGGCAAAGCTTGCCGCCTGCCTGCAGAGACCGGTCAGGGTCGACAGCGTCGCCAAGAGCGGCGAGACGTCGGCCTGGGCTTTGAGCCAGCTGGACCGCGTCGTTGCCGAAGAGCCGGATATCATTCTGATCGAGCTCTACGCCAATGACGCAACATTGCACCGGCTCGTGTCGCTGGCGCAAAGCCGGAAGAATATCGGCGACATTCTCGATCAGCTTCATCGGCGCCTGCCGCGCGCGCGGATCATCCTCATGGCGATGAACCCGTTTTCGGGGCTGCGGGGACTGATCCGTCCCTTCGTCGGCAGTTATATCTCGGCCCATCAGGCGGAGGCACAGAAGCGCGGTTTGGAGTTCGTCGACCACCGGCCGGGCTGGGAGCGCCTAAGCGCGGACGATCGGGCCGCCGCAATTCCCGACGGCGCGCATCCGCGGCCGGAAGCTGCTACGAGGATCATCGTGCCCGCACTCGTCGGACACATTGCCGGCCGCGATTGCGGAGAATGAATCTCCGCCTTCTCAACGGCGTCTGCGGCCGGTCGCGGGCTCAGCCTGCCGCGAGATAACCCTTCAAATAGTTGACCAGCGACGTCCGGCCGACATCGGACGGATCTTCATGAGAGGGACTGCTGAGGTCCTGCAGGAGATAATCTTTCAGTTCGTCATCGTCATGCGCGACATAGATGCCCGGCCGGTCGACGAGCTGGCTGACGGTCGCCAGCTGATGATCGTTTCGGTGTTCACCAAGGGCGGCCTTGCGGGGAACGAGGATAATCGGTTTGCCGAAACGTTTCGCCGTGAGCACGGTGCCGATGCCCGCGTGAGAGACGATGACGCTCGCCTCGCGAAACATCCTGTCGAAGTCGGCAGGTTCGATATTCTTGATCCATTTCATGTTCTCAGGCGTGTAGGTGCCTTTGCCGATCTGCGCCAGAACCGGCCTGGGCAACTCTTTGGCGAAGGCATCGACCGCCTTGACGAGGCGGTCGAACGGCAGCTGGGTTCCGACGGTGACCAGGATCAAAGGACAGCTCCTGCGTAATGCGGCCCGTCCGGCCGCGACAGATGTTGCCATTGCGTGAGCCAGAGCGTGGCAATATGGCCGGCCAGTTTCCCCGAAAGGGACAGTTTCTCGACATTGGCCACACTATCGATCCAGATCGTGCGCTTGCCTGTCAATTTGCCGGCAAGCAGGCAAAAAAGCCCAGGCGCGGCACCGGTGGAGATGATGACGTCAGGCCTGTGCTTGATGACGATGGCGAAAGCGCTGAAAAAACACCGGATCGACATGGTGATCGAATCGCGGCTGCAATCGGGAAGGACCAGTCCGTCCCGAATGTCGTATTTGGAAAGCAGTCCCGGTATGGTGGTTGCAAAAATGATGTCGCAGCCCTCGAAGGCGCTGCGCATGGTCATCAGCTGTTCCCAATGGCCGCCCCCTGACGACGCAGCGAGAACCTTCAATTTTTTCTCAGCCATAGACAGGCTTCTCCTATGTTTGAGCGATGATTAGAGGCAAGACCATTCCACCGAAACCGTGGCTGTAGCACGGCAGTTTAATCGAATTCTAACATCATTGGCCGGCAGGTCGAGCGCATGGGTCGGGAAAATCTCAATTCGGGGCAGTGGCTCACCTGACATACTTATAAACGGATCCCGCCATCGGCACTGCCTGAAGCGCCATCTTGGCCAAAATCGGCAATAATGTTCCTGATATCATCAATATAGCGATCATGAATGCAAACCATGGCCCGTGATAGGGCAGGATCTTCACATAGACACCCTTGGCTATTCCAATGAAGATCGTATTGAGCAGATAGATCACCATCGAATTCTGGCCGAACCAGAGAAGGATCTTGTCGTTTTCGAAAATCGGCAATCTGACCAGAGCATGCAGGAACGGGATCGACGCCGCCCCACATAGAAGAAGCCAATAGGGGAAGCTCCGGCCGATATAAAGCGCGGCCGCGAAAACGATCAGCCAGACGACGATATATTTGGAGAATATATTGAGCGCGTAGGCGGAGTATTTGCAGCTCAGCATGCCGGCGGCGAAGAATACGAAATAGCTTAGAATTCGCGCGACATAAAACCTCTCCGAAGCGGGGATGAAGTAGATCGCCAGCGAGAACAGGAAAAGGATGCCGATCTGCCGGCCGCTCAGCCGCCACAGGATGGGTGTCAGCACCGAATAGACGAAAAGCACCAGAAGGTACCAGATCGAAATGGTCGGGTTGTTCGGGCTGTTCGAAATTACCGCCCATGGCCCCTGCCAGAAGCCGCTGACGCCATCGTCGACGTGAATGAACATCTCGGCGAACTGCTTGCCGAAGACGTTGATCAGGCACATCAGGATAAACGGGATCAGCAGCCGGTCAAACCGCTTGGCGAAGAACGCGCCGAAGTTCCGGTCAAGCGCGTTGTGCGCGCCGGTGAAAAAGAACACGAAGCCGCTGAGATACATGAAGAAGGGCATGTGGAACGTGTAGATCGCCGCTTTCGTCGCCTGGTACCATGCCTGTTCGCCAAGCGTGCCCTGCATGACGAGGTGGCCGTAGACGACCAGCAGGATGCCGAGGCCTTTGCCGCGCTCGATATCCAGCAACTTTTCGCGTTCGACGCTGACCGTGGCTCTCTTCGATTCCGGCACGGCCATTGGGGCGCTGGTCATTGCCTACTCTCCTGAAACGGGTTGTGAATGGTCGAAGCTCCGCCGCCCGGCCGATCTTCTCGAGAGAAGCCGCCGCCGACGCGGCGGGACAATGGGTTCCGTCGTCATGGGCAAGACGGAGACGAGGACCGGCCATAGACCGATCGGCGCGAGCATCATTCCCGCTTCGGTCATCGCGCCGATCATGACAAGAAGGATCAGGGCGACCTCTTTCGCCTGGACGGTCTGAAGCTGATGGCTCTTGTAGACCGCGGCAATCTTCTTGAAGATCCGCGTCAACAGGAAAGCGATCCAGCAGAGAAAGCCCGGAATACCGATGTTGAGACAAATCTCAAGGTAGGTGTTGTGCAGCGAGCGGACGGTGTGGCCGAGACGGACATATTCCTCGACAATGTCGGCCTGCCGGAACGTGGCGAAGCCATAGCCGAAGATCGGCCTGTCGTAGATCAGCGGGATCACCTGTTCCCAGATATCGGAGCGGCCCGACAGCGTCAGGTCCTTGCCGAAAGCTTCCGCGACGGCTTGGGCGACGCCGAGATAGGCGATCGATCCGGCGACGCCGATGAGGAGGCAGAGGAAGAGCACGATGAAAGCGCGGGCCATGCTGTGCCTGACGCTTTCCATCATCTTCAGGCCGAAAATCGTCGCGAGACCGATCGCCACCATGACGACGGCCGTCGACGACAAGGAGACCACGACAAGGAGCAGGGTCAGCAGGATGGCGAAGCTTCTCAGCAAGCCGCTGTAGCGCAGCCTGGGGGAGGGCAGGCGATGGGAAATAAGCACGATAAAGCAGATCGCGCAGAACTGTCCCATTGTATTCTTGTGATAAAACAGCCCCTTCACGGCGCCAGCCAGCGAGCCGCCCATGATCCCGAAACGCGGGAAGGCGGCCGTATAGAGGACATTTGCGAAGGCGGAGAAAACGGCAAAATTGGCAAGGAGACGTAGGGTTTCCTCGTTGCCGTAGCGCAGTCGAAAGAGCAGGGGACCGAGCGCCAGCAGACCGACGGCCGCGGCGCCGCGAACGGAGGCGCCGAAATCGAGCGAACCGGCGAATGACACTACGATCGCAAAGATCACGGCACAGACAAGGGGTGAAATGCCGCGGAAAAAGGCGAGGAAGCGGTTCGGTTCAAGAAGACAATAAAGGCCGATCAACGGGATCAGCGAATAAAGCATCAGCTTCTGAGGAAGCGGATCAACAGACACGCCTTCGTCGAAATTCGCAGGATAACCATACCACATGCCGGTGGCCCGGAGCAGTGCGAGGTAGAATATGCCCGTCAGGAGCAGACGGACGAGCGTCTCCTTTTTTATGCCGTGGCGCGGCCGTGCGCGGGTGGCCGGCCGCAGGCCGATATCTCCGTCTCGAACATAGGTAGGGCTGACACTCATCCGAGGACGCTCCTGCAAACAGTATCAGAGGACGGCATTGGGCTTATATTCCTGGTATGCATGTCCGAGGATGCCGTTGACCATGCCGGCGCCGCGCAGCACGTGGGTGAGCGCCCGCATGCCCCAATAGGGTGAAATCACGATTGCCGGCAGCATGGCCAGCCCGAGCATCACTCTCGAGGCGCCATAGGCGGCGCGATAGAGCCGGCGCTTGAGATTGCCGTGCAGGACCTCACTGACGGCGAAAGTGTTGCCGAGCCGGTATTGCCGCTGCAATACCCACTTCCAGGTCATACGGCTGGCAGGAACGATATCATAGACGAGCGCCTTGTCAGCCCAGAAAACCTGCATACCGCGGCGAATGGCCTGATTGAAGAAGAGATAATCGGTGCCCCCGGTGAAGCGCATCTTCTCTTCGAAACGCAGATTCCACGAGCGGATCAGCGGATAATCGAACATGACGTTGTTCGAGGCCGCATAGGAAATGCGTTGACCGTCCTTGTTCTTCTTGCGCTCGAAAACCTTCGCCTTGATGAAATATTCCGGCGGGTTGTCGGGATAGACAGGCTGGACGGGGCCGTAGACGCAGTCGGCGCGGTTTTTCTCCCGGGTCTCCAGCATCGCATCGAGCCAGCCATCGACCGGCCATTCGTCATCATCGAGAAAGCAGAAGAGGTCGGTGCCGGCAGGAGCTGAATCCATGGCGCGGTTGCGCGCAAAGGGTATGCCCTGGTTCGGCTCGACGACATAGATCAGATCATAGGCGCCCGTCTGGCCAAAGCCTTCGACCGTGGCTCTTGCACTGCCGGCCGCATCATTGTCGACGATTACCATGGTCAAATGATAGGGGCGAGCCGGATGCCTGGTCTGGCGTGTCATCACATCTAGCAGCTTGGCGATCCCGTCCAGCCGCCGGTAGGTCAGCACACCGACGGCGATGTTCAACGCCGACATGCCTGGCTGATCGGCTTTAGCCGATGAATGCGGGAAGGTGTCTTGCCGGTTCATGACTGTCCTCCGCGCAACATATTTCCCAGTCGCTTGCGCACGGCCATCAAGGCCACTTCGGTTGCGGCATCCTGACCGAAGGGACCGCCGGCGACGGTGTTTCGGGCTTCGCTGCGGAGCTTGAGCAGCGATGTCGTTTGCGCAATACCGCCGGCCACCAGACTCTTGCCGAGCGCCTGCAGCCCGTCATAACGGCGCGCCAGTTCCAGCCCGGTGGCGATCATGATCCGCGGGCGAAGCGTCTTTGCCCTGCTCGTGCCCGTGTAGCGGTTCGACGCATGAATGCGTTGGAATGTCAGCGGCGTCTCGACGATGGCGCCGCGGCCGAGATATGCTGCCGCGAACTTGATATAATTGTCGCTGAGAACGACATCCGTCGCCACGGACATCGGCAATATCTGAGACAGCAGGGCGCGGCGGAAACTCAAGCCGGATGTCGGCACCGGAAGCGAAGGAAAACCGCCTTTGCGCAACGTCTCCCGCTTGTCGAACAGCGTCACCTGCAGCTCCACGGGAGGCTGGTCGTCTTCTTTGGTCGTCACACGGTCGAAGCACCAGTCGATCTCGTTGCGGTCATAGATTTCGGCAATGCGCGCCAGTTTGCCGGGAAGGAATGCGTCGTCGGCGTCGAGGAGAAAGAGGATATCCCCGCTCGCCGCGTCAAAACCGGCATTGAAGCTCGAGGCCTGGCCGCCGTTTTCCTTCAGCACGGACCGAATGCGCGCGCCGTAGGAAGCGAGGATCTCCCTGGAATCATCCGTGGAGCCGTCGTCGACCACGATGACCTCGAAGTCCGGATAGTTCTGCGACAGAACGCTGTCGATGCATGGGCGCAGGAATTGCACATAATTGAAATTGTTGATCAGCACCGAGAGTTTCAAATTACCGTCTCCGACAGCGCCGCGTCTTTTGAAACGCGCAAAGGACGCTGTAATGCTTTGAGGTGCCGCATGACTTATCCTCTAATTGTTTCTGATTTAAGGAAGCATGCAGCTGGCCAATCGATTACCGCGCCAGGGTCCCAGGCGCGTATCGGCGAATTCCGGCGCGGTAGCCGCGCATATAGTAATATTTCCAGATCGCCCAAAAACGCGTCTTCGATCGCGGCAGGAGATAAAGCAGGGCTGCACGGAAGGCCCATTGCGCGCTTTCGATCCAGGTTGGAAGCGGAACTCCGCTTAATCTGACACCTCCGGGCACCTCGTCGGGAAAGAGCGCCGGCATGCCGTAGCCAAGCCGCTCACCTCTTTTCTGCACCCAATCCTCAGTGACGCTGGATGCCGGTATCCAGTGATGAACCACGGCTTCGGCGCATCTATAGGATTTGACGCCATTTGCCGCGAGGCGAATGATGATTTCGGCATCCTCGCCCATGGCAAAAATCTTTCCCGGAAGAGGACCGATATCTTCGCGATAGCGTACGCTCGTTCCAAGCAGCTCCCGCCGGATGATCGTATTCGGACCCCAGACTTTTGTCGGATCACACGGTCCGCTTTGTGTTTCATCGACAATCGCAAAGGTGGATCCCATCGGAATCCATTCGATAAAAGGGTCTTTAGGCTCTTTTTCCCAATCGGGGACGATTCTGCCGCCGAAGACGCCATAACCCGGATGGGCGAGGGCGCAATCGACGATCGCCTTCAGCCAGTTGGGTTCGGCGCGAACATCGTCATCCGTAAAGACGATGAGATCGCCCTTCACCCGGTCCAGAGCCAGGTTCAGCGCCCCCGACTTACCCGGCGTGGGGTGCTGCAGGATGATGATGGGCAGCTTGTCGCTATAAGATTTCAAAAGATCAAACGTGTCGTCATTGCTGTTGTTGTCAACGGCAATTAGTTCCCATTGATCATGAGGAAGCTCCTGCCTCAATAAGGAATCCAAAGTGTGGCGCAACCGGCGGCTGGCGCCGTTGTAGGATGAAAAGAGTACGCTGACGAAGAGATCCGACATCATTTACCAATCCTTGTGGTGAGGTCGAAAGAGAAAAGCCGCATGTTTTGCCCGCCGAAACGCTCTGCTGCCCACATCAAAGCGGCAATCTTTGAGGTATTTTCCGATAGCGTTGGTATATTTTCGTAAGAACCTTCGCGATCTCGGCTTCAATGCCGATCTCTGAACGACCCCCAACTACCCATAGCAATACGTGAACGCCGCAATAGACAATTCCACCAACAGAAATCATCCACGCCAACGCATAGGCCGCATCAAGGTGACTGGAAATCGGTGCGGAGTTCGCGCCCAATCCCAGAACGACCGCTGTCATCGCAAGGCCACTGACCCACGAACGCCAGGTGACGCTAAGTTGATCCCACAATGTCAATCCGGTGAGTTTCTTAACTACATAGATATTGACGATGGAAACAACGACCCCACCAGATATTGCCCTGGATATGAGCAAGCCGGGCAGCCCATAGAAATATAAGCCGATAAACACAATTGGCACTCTGAACATCAGGAGAAGGAGCGTCCTGTTGAAGAGCATCTTTGTCTCGCCAAGGGCGGAAGCGAGCGCATTTGCCGGGCCAAAGACAATCTGCCAGCCCAAGATCGGAGCGATAACCTGAATTACGAGTACCGCTACGGGCCAATGCGGTCCCAGAGCAAGATAGACAAAGGGCTCGGCAACCAAAGCTTGGCCAGCGCCGACAGCCATGCCGATCGCGAAAAGTGAGGACTGGCTCCGTTGAAACGCGCTCTGAACGCGTTGCTTGTCATCGGATATTTTCGCAAAACTCGGGAATAGAACGCGCTGTAGGGGCAAAATTGCTGATTGAGTTATCAAGCCTGCAGTATTGTTTCCAACGTTATAGGCGCCAAAGGTGGCGATTCCGAGCCACCCGCCGGCCAGGAAGTTATCAAATCGGTTGCCTACAGCTGAGACGGCTTGGTTCAGCGTCAGCCATATGGAAAAGTGTAGAAGCTTGGATAGCGATCGGAAGGAAATTTTTGGGACGTAAGGTGACGCCATAAACGTCATGGCCGTTCCGACAACGCTCGCTGCTACCGCTCCCGCGACGATTGCCCAGTAGCTGTCGGTTAGATAGGCCCATGCGACGGATACGATGAATTGTATCGTGAAATTGAGCCCCTCTTGGAAGGCGACTGTCCCGAAGCTCAATTCTTTAGAGTAAATGATGTACTTCGGGCTTCCGAGGCCCGTTAGCAACGGTCGAACTGCCAAACCCGCACATACACCGATTAGCCGCTCATCACCGTAAGCTTCGGCCATTATGTAGCCGCTTACCACCATAACAGCTGCAAGCAAGACGCCTCTGATCGCCCCTAAGGTAAAGGCTGTGTGGAAATCATCGTCCGTGATTTCCTTTTGATGAATTAGTGCGCTGCCGAGGGATAATTCCGTTATTGCAAGCAGAATCGTTAAAAGGCTCGTTCCCAATGCAACCAGCCCGAAGTCCTCCGGGGATAGAAGGCGAGCAAGGACGACGGTCGTCGCGAGGAAAACAGTGCGATTATAAATCACACCAAAGAGCAAGATCGCCGACGCATTTAGCGCTTTTGCCCCGATTTTTTCGTTCTTCTGGCCAGCCAAGTTTGCATTCTCCAATTGAACAACGAGCCCTTGCTCAAGACACAAATTTTTCGACTGTCCTGATCGCCTCTTGCATCCTTAGAAGCTTCTCGTCGAACAAAGCCTGTCCACTTAAGTATTGAGGAGATTTCATAGCCTGTCCCAACGCCCGCCTCGCGTTAGCTTTGCATAAGGGTTTAGTAATTCGAGCAAATTTTGAAACTGCCTTTCTAGTATGCTGTATGCTCTTCGTAAGATGGTGTAGTTGTTCATAGCTCGGCGAAAATCGGCGGCTTAGGTAATCTAAGTACATTTTCCTATCTTGCCCCGGCCGAATTGTATCTGTGCCGTGGATGCCGAATTTCTTCATGTTCCCGCGAAGGCCTTGGTAGTAAATAAAATCATCTGCGCTTATCGACGGCAGTGATATCGGTCTGTAATCAAGGCCCATTGAATACGTCCAGTCTTTCCATTTGAATTCATCAATGTGAGGATGAATCGTAACGGGAATCCACGGGATTCTCATTGTGTCTGCGACGATAGCGCCATGCATGGCTTCAGTTATGACCAGCTTTGCCTCGCCGAACTTCCTCAAAATCTCGAGTGTATCTGTTTGGGGGCTGACATATTCCATGCCCAGTTCCGTCGCGATCGGTTCCCACGAACCTCTTTGAAGTGACGATCTATGCGGCATGAATATGATTTTTTCAGGCTTGTCCTGTTTTGTGTAGAGATTCTGGGTCAGGGCCAGCAGGATTGCCCCGTCAGTGACCGAGAGATTCGGCTGACCCAAGACCGCAGCCGATAGGGGGCCTCTGACCGCCGCCAGGCACCAGGCGGACATATCGGACGGGGGCGTTCCGTAAGATACTCCGGTACCTAAAACCGCTATTTTCCTGTCGCCGCCGACAAACTTCTCCAGGCGCTCTGAGGTGAGAATGCTTCCAATGCCAACGACGGTTAGATCTGGTGATTCCAAGACATTTTTCGGCAAAACCTCCTTCCAGATATAAGCATTCAGATCGTCTCCAAAATTGAACTTCGGATCTTTGAAATAGAATACGTCCATGGAGAGGGTCCTATGCGTTCTTGAATTTGTTTGCGATTTTCTTGGTGATCGCGCGGGTTAGAATTCTCAGGGGAATATCCGCGTTCGAAAAATCGCCAAATATAGCGCGAACTAGAGTGACATGGTTTCCTGATACCATATGGTGGTGACATGCTCGCTCTGTGGATAAGCGGAGGAGTGCCTTTTTCCTCGCTAAAAGAAGGTGCCTTGCCGATTTGTCGGTTGCGACCCTTTGGTCTTTCATCAGGCGGGCTGTCGCTTCAACCTGATCCCGATAGTCGACTACCGTGCGGCTCCATCCTGAGGATCTGGTCGTATAGATATAGCCAGGTTCCCTCAAGAGCAGCATGCGGCCCGTGTGCAGAAGAATGTTGACGTAAATAAGAAAATCTTCTCCGTGCCGCCGCTCTGTTGGGTAAGCTATATCGTGTTCGATGAGGAATGAACGCCGATAGAGTGGTTTCAAAAGCCCATAGTCAGCTTCTGTTGCGTAAGGGCGCGCTTGACGTAGGAAAGCATGAAGATCGACCAGTTCCTCTTTTGGAGTCGTGGACAGGGCGGGCTTCCCCATCTCTCCGGATTGGGCATCAAAATAAAGGAAGTTGTCGGCTGCGAAATCCACAGAGTGCCTTTCGGCAGCTTCAACCAGTCGGCTTATCCGTCCAGGCGCATAAGCATCATCGGCATCAAGAACCGCTATCCATTTTCCGCTAGCAACTCTAATAGCCTCGTTGCGGGCGGCCGAGGGGCCGCTGTTTTTTTGGAGACGAGTAATCCTAATGCGGTTGTCAGAAGCCATCATTTGGCGGACAACGTCGACTGTATCATCGGTGGAACAATCGTCCGCAACAATGACTTCAAGGGCGGGGTGATCCTGAGTCAAAGCTGACATAATCGCACGCCGAATAAAGCTGGCGCAATTGAAGGCAGCTATGATGACAGAAACTTCTACACAATCATCTGACGTCGTCATTCTTGCACCGTCAGTCGGTCCATGGAACGAGACCCCGGTTGCTCAGTGATGCGGTTGAATGATTGAAGCAGTGCGCGTGTCTGCTTTTCTTCGTTGAATTCTTCTTCGACAATCCGACGCCCCTGCAATCCCATCGCTTGGATTAGGTGAGGACTGATGATCAATTGCTCCATCGCGCGCGATAGAGCCTTCGTGTCGCTTTCTGGTACGAGCAGACCTGATTGCTTGTGACTGACTAGTTCTGGAATACCGCTGTGTTGGGTACTGATAACGGCAATTCCCATTGCCATAGCTTCCATGATTGACACGGGTATGCCTTCCATATCCCCATCGGCAGCCGTAACGCTTGGCAGTACAAAGATATGTGCTTGACCTAAAAGTCGTCTGATCTCTTGGTGAGCCATGCCGCCGTGAAAATGAATCCGGTCTGCACACCCCAAATCCTGAGCGAGGTTGCGCATGTCGTCGAGCAGCGGTCCGCTGCCAATGACGTCGAGCGATAGATCCAGATCTGGCCGTCGAGACACAAGCTGAGAAAAAGCCTCAATAGTGAAACGATGTCCTTTCTTCTCTGTCATTCGCCCGATTGTTATAAGGCGTATTTTCTCACCCGGGACGATGCTTCTGGCCTTGCAGCCAAACGCCTCGCAATCGATCCCAAGGCGGATCGTCTTCACTTTCTCCGGGGGGGCGCCAAGGTCGATCAAGCGGCTGCGCCACAGATCGCTGATCGGAATCAAGAGGTCAGATTGTTCAAAAAGCTCGCGATAGACCCGCGGGGATCGACCGTCCATATATTGTGTGAGGTCATACCCATGAAAAACAGTCGTTATTGGAGCGTCAATGAGCCCGAGCCTTTTCAGATGCGCGACGACGCGTCCCGCCGGTCCGAAGTGGCAATGGATGACTTTCGCCGTTGCGCCGTCTGATCGAAGTTTGGCGGCGATACTGAATTTCAATGAGATCGGCAAATTGATCTCACCGTCACGAGAAGTGAGGAGGCGCCAAAGCGCGCGTATTTTTCCGCGTGAGAGAAGCTCAGCCGCCCCCTTTGCCATGATTGCTATCCGGACTGAGCGTCTCTTAACCGCTGTCACATATCGAATGCGATCGGCAAATCCATAATTTTCTGGCAAAGTCGATATATTGTCGATCGGTCGGCTCAAAGCGACAACGTCAATATCGGCGCCTAGATTCCCGAGAGCTTTCATCTCGTTAAAGACGAAGGTTTGTGTCAGCTCGGGAAAAGACAGAGAGAAGTACGTAACTTTCAAGTTATTCCTCGTCTATGATATTGGTTCTGCGGCGTGGTTGTGAGCCAGGCCCTTCAGCCTAGTTGTCGGCTTCGACGTGGCTAGCGGTACTAAAGCCATCCTCTTCAAAATGCTTAGCCACCGGCGCGAACCCCCAGTTCAGACGCATGGGCGCGAGCACCGCGCTGCTTTATAAATTGATGTAAGATGCCTTGTCGTAGGGACTGTTTCCAAAGCAACCTGAAGCGTGTTTCACCAGAAGGCAGTCTGCGAAACAGCGAACAGACAGGTGCCATTGCGAGCCAGAGAAGGGCAGTGCTTGCTGGAACGCCAGCGATTTTTCGTTTTCTATCGAAGAGCGCCGAGCGGAGCACCACCATACCCATTCCATAGCGCTCGGCGCGCGCTATTGCCCAGTCTTCCTCGACATAGGTTGACTTAATGATGTGACGGACTTTTGGGCGGCGGGAATGGTAGGCTTTTGCCCCGGCGCCCTCCAGCCGCATTGCGAAGGCGGTATCCTGCCCCATTGGATACTGTTTAACCGATGCATTTGGCCCTAGATTATCGTGCACCACATAGCCTGATCCGATAATGGCGCGGCGGAACGCTGAATTTGGACCAAAAATATATCCGGCTAAGGTGGGGCCTTCCTCGAGGCTCTCGTTCAGGGCATAGAGGATGGCTGCGCGATTATCCTTCAGAAGCCACGGAAATCTTGGCGGGCTTTCCCACTCGGGTAAAATAAGTCCTCCGAATATGCTGAATTCCGGCTGTTCTTCAGAGAGGCGGATGAATTGGTCGAGCCAATCCGGATCCGGAATGACGTCGTCGTCCGTTAAAACGACGAGGTCGCCCTCCAAGTGGCGAAACCCCAGCGCCAACGCGCTTTCCTTCCCCTGCTTCTGCTCAAAATACACCTCGAGCGGGAGACGGTCCTTGTAAGAGTCCAGAATCTTGGCCGTATCGTCCGTGCTGTTGTTGTCGACCGCGACGATCTTCCAACGACCTGGCGGAAGTGTACAGGCGCAGAGTGCATCCAGCATGCGCGGAAGCGTCCTTGCACCATTGTAGGTAGAAAACAACACGGTGATTTTAATACCTGTCATATCATTCCTCGGAGACACTGCGCCTAATCTGGAAAGCTTCAATTATTCGCCTGCTGCCTTAAATGCATCCGATGACTCATTCGTCGCCATGCGGCCGTAACGCGAAATGATCTTGATGTCGCTGCGGATTATCTTTGCCGGGTTGCCGGCGACGAGCGAGCGCGGCGGCACGCTCTTGGTCACCACCGAGCCCGAGCCGATGACGCACTCATCGCCGATTTCGACGCCGGGCAGAATGATGCTGCGGGCGCCGATGAAGCAGCGTTTGCCGATCCTCGTGTGCAGATAGAGGCCGCGCGTGAGGTCGTGGGTCAGGATCGCGGCTTCGAAGGCGACATAGGTCTCAGCGCCGATATGCAAGCCTTTCGGGTTGGTCTTATCGAAGCGCACGCTTAAGGAAAAGCTTGCCGTCGGATCGATGTCCATTCCCCAGAATTTCGTATAGTAGAGCCACTTGGCCCTGACGATTCCGTTCCGCAGCGGCCGAAATACGTTCAGTCCCCACTTCGGCTTCTTTCCTATCTGCACCATCAAGTCCGACCCCGGCTGGAAAATTCGTCTAGCACGGAACTGTAATAGTCCTCGAGCATCCCCGTTTGTCGACGTATGTCGAAGCGCTCGGCCACCAGAAGCGGTGCCCGCGCGCTGAAGGTTGTCCACAGGGCCTGGTCGTTGAGCAGCTTTCCAACCGCTTCCGCCATTCCCGCGACATCCCGCTCCTCCACGAGATAGCCAGTTTTCCCCTCCTCGATCGCTTCGCCCACGCCTCCCGAGCGAAATGCGACGACCGGAGTGCCGACGGCCTCGGCCTCAAGATTGGCGAGGCCGAACGCTTCTGCGTGACCATTGTCGAGGGTCACGCTGCCGTGGAGATAAAGCTCTGCACTGGCCAGCAGATCCCTTATCTCAGTCTGCGACAGATTTTCATGGATCGTGACGCTTGGCAAGGAACGACGCGCTAGCGCCTCGATTTCCTCTTTCAGCGGTCCCTGACCCACCATGACGAATTCGACCGGCGTGCCGGTCGCCGCCACACGCGACAGCGCGTCGATCATGAAGCGGTGGCCCTTATAGTCGACGAAACGGGCGATGGAAACCACCAGTCCCTTTTTTCGGGGGCGAGGTTCCATTTTGAAGAGATCGAGATCGATGCCGATGTGGTGGCGATAGACGCGGTCGGCACGGAAACCGAGCGCCAGCAGCCGGTCGCGGATGAAATCGGAAACGGCGATGTTCCAGCTGTTCCAACCGGCCATCTCGCTCCGGCCCTTGGCGAAGAAGCGCACCTGATTGAAGCCGCCCGGTTTTTTCGGATCGCCGCGATAGGTGGCGTCGAAGCCGTGAAACGTTGTGACGAGCGGCTTGCCGGCGGCCCGCGCCAAGGGACCGATGACGTAGCCGTTCTTGCCGAAATGCGCGTGAACCAGATCGGCCCGGCCGATCGCGGGAAAGAGCGAAGGCAGGCCGACCTGTGGAATTTTCAACAGCAGTTCACCGGCCCGCGCGATCGGGGACCGGCGGATGTCGTGAACCTTAACAGTGGATTTTTTTGTGTGGGCCGAGGAAATTCGCGTACCGGCAAGAATTTCCGCCTCGAACGAACGAAACGCTACCGCTTGATTGAGGACAAATGCCTGGCTGGCAGGCAGAAATTTTTCCACATAAATAACTGCCTTTTTCATGAATCTGTCGACGTCTCCGTTGTCTTGCGCATCACATCGCCTCTATTGCCCGCCGGATGCCATCAGCTGAACTGCGCGGCGCGTTGTTTTCATCGTAGAGATTAATGCGCTTTGTGCAGGCTGCATCGGCATCGGTCTCCGTTTCATCGGGCTCGCCGTATTTTTCCGACATGCCCCATACGGTGACGCCTTTCAAGTCGCCGCGTTCGGCCGCCACGGTGATCACGTCACGAAAAATATCGGCGTAGGCGGCCGGCGTGAAGCCTTGGTCGTGCTTCAGGAAGTGGCAGGAAGCATCGAGTTCGGTGATATAGACACCGATACCCATATCCTTCAGAGCCGCGCAAAAACGCCCCATTCCCTCCGGATCGATCCGGTCGAGACCCGGGCGGAAATGCGCCTGCAGCCCAACCGCGTTGATCGGAGTCTCGCTGGCGACGAGCTTCTCGACGATTTTGAGAATGTGCACGCGCTTTTGTTCGAAAATGTCGGATTTTTTCTCAAGATGCGTTTCGTTGAGTACCAGCGTCGCAGCCGGATCGGCCTCATGCGCCATATCGAAACTCATGCGAATGTAATCGTCGCCGAGAAGGCGTCGGAAAACACAATTTCTGAGGTCGGGCGCATCATATTCCAACGGCTCGTTCACCACATCCCAGGCATCGACGGAGCCCTTATAGCGAGCGACAACCTGTTTTATATGACGGTTCATGACCGTCCGGAGGGCTCGCGCGTCGGAGATCTCAGACACCCAATCCGGGGCGCGATACCAGATCAGCGTATGCCCATAAACCCTCATGTTGTTTTTTCGTGCGAATGCAACCATCCTGTCGGCGCCACCGAAGGAAAAAACGCCGGGACTTTTTTCCGTCGCTTTCCACTTCAATTCGTTGCGCGGCGTTATGGAATTGACATTGTCGACATAGAGCTCACAGGCGGCTGGATCGCCAATATTTTGCAGGTCGATTGCCGATCCGAACCGTAACGATTTGCTGTCGGCAAGGGCGCGCAGCCCTGGTTCCGCCGGCGCCTTGGCCAGGACCGCGCCCGCCTGAACAAAAGACAGCGCGAGCGGAAGCGAAGCGAGGAAACGTCTTCTGTTCATTCTAATCCTCGCTGTGGGCTTTTCTCATGTCCGGGACCGAACTTGCGGCAGCCGGGTCGGTTTGCGGCGGTTCCGTACCGAGTTGCGTTTGCTTTGGCGGAGTGATGCAACCTCTTACTTTCCCTGGAGCGAATACTGTATCCGCTAGGCTTTTCAGTCTGTGCCAAGAGATAGATCTTCCCGGAGGACGCTCGTGATGGAAGATTGGTTCAGCTGCGTAATGAGCGTTTTTCATATGGCATTTCAAAATGCCGTTTTTTTATGGCGACCCTTCGAAACGATTTCTCTCGTCTCGATGACCTACAGTGCGCAGCCTTGGTTTTTGACGGCAGCGAACGTCCGCGCGGGGACAGTTTTGAAAAGAGCTTTACCAAATTCTGGCCCGGCGTCACGACGATGCAGGTCGCATACCTGACAGACAGGTCATGCGGGCGGCCTCGACCAGCGTCCGCAGCTGCTCATTCCCGTTTTATTGCGCTGATGCCGGCGCCGATTGCGCGGGGTCGATCTCAGCCGTCGGCTCCGGCGATGGAAGCCAGGTTCTGTCGGAAAAATAATTTCTCGTTCTCTTTTGGGGTTCCGAGGCCGCATCCAGCGAGAGCGTAAAATTGTAGCGTTCCGGGTTGAGCACTTCGCGGCTGAAGGTGATGCTGGCGCCGAAACCGTCTTCCTTGATGTCCCTCAGATTCTTGATTGCGTTCAGCGCCTCATGAAAATCCAGCCATTGCGGCTGGCTGAGCATGACCTCGAAAATCCGCAGGATACTCGGGTCGAGCTGGCCGTTCTGGTCGGTCTCTGGATTGACGATCTTCACGCGCATGTTGTTGATCGTGCCGGCGGCGTCGCCGCGAACAATGACGAAGATGGAACTGGGAAGTTGATCATTTTCACGTTTGCCGCTGTGTTCGAAAAAACATTCGAAGGTAGCGGCGTTGAAGCTCGCCGCCGCCCAATCGCTGGTTTGGATGCCGGCGTCGCGCAGGGCCGCGCACATTGCCGCTCCTGAGATGCGCCACGTCCGCAGAAAGGTTGATGCGGTCTGCGCCATAGGCGGTTCGAGGGCATGTAAGGGAAGCCTGGCGGAGGCCGGTGGTGCCGGGCGGGGAAGCTCCTTCGGTGGCGGCGGCTTGACCTCATATGAAAAGAGATTGAGGCCGAAATAGCGATCGATCGTCCTCAAGTGCTTCATGTCGTTGGAAAGAAGCACGGTTCCGATGATGAGCGACAGGGAAATCGTCAGCAGCAACCAGAAGACCACGGGAATCCGCGGTTTTCCCACCGGCTGTTTCGCATATACGGGCGACGGATTGTCGGGCAAGCTTATCTTCTCCGAATACGCGAGAAGGGTTTCGATCGGGCTGTCTTGATCCAGCAGTATACATCCATCCGTTAAATATCTTTGGCTTGCTGTTCGGCATTCTGCCGCGTCGGGCGTGTCATCTGCAAGAAGCGCGCGCTTCAGATCTGCCGGAAGCGGCTTGAGTTTCCCGATCTTGATACTCTCAAATGCACCGGCCGCTATGGCCGCAGCCAAGATCGCGGATGATCCGCGGCCGTGACAGGCAAAACGGTCAATGCAGTCTCCTATGCTTGTCGGCCTCTTTCGTTTTTCTTTCTTATGTCGACGAGATTTCAGAGTGACCGGTTCCGATCCAATATCAGTGCGTGCAGCCATCTGTTGCTGCTGCCATCTTTGTTTCATCTTTCGCGCAAAGGTTAAGATTTTTATTTAAAAACTACAGGTTATATTCTTGATAGACATCCAGTTTTGCCGGGTTTTACCCAATTTTCGACGTATTCTTCCATAGGGTCTGCCGCGAACTTGCAGAAAGGAGAGGATATGTCCGTCGAACTGGACGCGACCACCTATATCCACGCTAAACCGACAACCGCGCATTCCTACATCCTGCCAACTGTACTTGGGGTGCTGGAAGGCCATTTTGCGGGCTCGGCGAAGGCCGATGTCTTCGATCTGGGATGCGGCACGGGCGGGGCGGCCGCAGCTCTTGCGAAAGAGGGATATTGCGTCGTCGGCGTCGATCCTTCAAGCGATGGCATCGCCAAGGCCAATGTCAAATACCCCGGGCTGCCGTTGAAGGTTGGTTCGGCCTATGACGAGCTTTCCGGGGAATACGGCACCTTCGACGCTGTGATCAGCCTGGAGGTGGTCGAGCATGTCTATGATCCCAAGGCCTTCACCTCGACGATGTATGATCTGGTCAAGCCTGGCGGCATCGCCGTGGTATCGACGCCCTATCATGGCTATCTGAAGAATGTCGCCCTGGCAGCGCTTGGGAAAATGGATGATCACTTCATGCCGCTGAAGGATCATGGACATATCAAGTTCTGGTCGAGAAACACCCTGGGCACGCTGCTGCTTGATGCCGGATTCCACAGTATTCGTTTCGAATATGTCGGAAGGATACCTGCTCTTGCCAAGTCGATGATCGCCGTGGCTGAAAAGCCTCTTTAGGAAGACAGGGCGGCAGGCAGATTTTGACGATCCGCCGCCGCTCTGACTTGCGCGATAATGTACTCCTTATATGCTGTCATTGTACGCGCCTGCGATAATCCACAGGTTGTTTGTACTGTGTGCGGCGCTGAAAAAAATCCTTACAAAATATTTACTTTTAGTTGCATTCTTGCGCAAATTCTCCATTATACAGCGGGCGTGCTGATAAAGCGGGAGACTTGTTTTCATGAAGGCCAAATCGCCGAATTCGATCGACGTCTATGTTGGCAACCGCGTGAGAGTTCGGCGAAAGACGCTCGGGATGACCCAGCATGGTTTGGCTGAACTTCTGGGCATTACCTTTCAACAGATTCAGAAATACGAAAAAGGAACCAATCGTATCGGCGCCAGCCGTCTTCAGCGCATTTCCGAGATCCTTCGCGTGCCCGTCGGCTTTTTCTTCGAGAACGGCGGTGCCGGACCGATCGAAGGTGAGACGAGCGAGTTGAACAAATTCCTGTCGTCGAAGGAAGGACTGGCGCTCAACAAGGCGTTTATCGCCATTGAGGATCCGAATATCAGGCAAAAACTGGTGGCACTGGCCAAAAGCCTGGCGGTTACGGGCTTGCCCGACATCGACAGCGAGCTGCAGGATCCGGTGGCGCACTACTGAGGATGGATCGTGCTTCATCTGCAGACATTTGGCGATCTGCGGTTGACCGAGACGAATGGCGAGCTGGTTCGCTATCCGATCAAAGGTCTGTTGATGATGGCCCATCTCTATGTCGGGGCGAGCCATGAGCTCAGCCGCTATGAACTGGCACAGTTTCTCTGGAGCGACGTCGAGCCGGAATTGGCGCGGCTCAATCTGCGCAAAATGCTGTCGCGCATCCGCGAAATGGACGGTGGCCGCGCCGAAATAGCCTTCGATTTCACCGCCACGACGGTTCGCCTCAACACGCAGGTGGTTTGCAGCGATCTGGATGTCTTTCGGGCAGGCGGTACGCCGCTGGATCGGCTGCAGGCGATCGCCGAATTGACCCAGCGCGGCTTCATCGGAAATATCAAGCCTGCGACAAAGCCGATCGATGCGTGGATCAGGGCGCAGCGAGACGCCCAGGCGCTGCAATTGCGGCAGGCATTGCTGGAGGCGCTGCCCGAAGTGCAGAAGCCCGGCGCGGCGCGCATCGTTTCGAGCGCCGCCCTGCAAGTCCTCGAGCAGGATCCGAATGACGAGCAGGTGAGGGCGCTGCTGCACCAGATATCCCGCGGCTCATCGTTTTCCGAGAGATCGGCAAATGACGACGGCCATCCAAGGGTGGAGGTGAAGCGCTCCGAGCCTGGCAGCCAGCCGGCCAACATCGAACGCATATCGGCGGCGCCGCTGATCCTGCCTCGTCTGGTGTTGCTTCCCCCGACAGCCAAGCATGCCGATGCCGGACTTGCCCTTGCCAACGCCCTGATCGAAGACGTCACCATAGAATTGTGCGCACTTCGAAACATTTCCATCGTCGCGCCGCATACGGCCGGCCAGATCCGCCGCGACTCCGAGAAGGCTGCGGTGGTCGCACGGCACTCGATCGCCTATCTTCTGGACACTCGACTTTCGGAAGAGGGGTTGTTCGCGCAGCTGATCTATTTTCCTACGGATGAGATTATCTGGGCCAACCGCTTTGCGATGACGCGTGCTACATTGCCGCGCCACAGGCGGGTGATCGCCCAGCAGTTGACCGAGTCGGTGGCCCGAGAGCTGGCTGAAAACGAGGAGGAGCGGTTACGTTTCGAGGCCGATCCCGGGGCCTACCACGCCTACCTCGTCGGTTCGAGCCTGATGAGCAAGCTTACATTGCCGCATATCCGCCGGGCGAGGAAGGCGTTCAAGCAGTCGCTGTCGTATAAGGCGGATTTCTCCGCCTCCTTTACCGGGCTGGCAAGAACCTTCACCAGCGAATGGCTTGTCACGGCGCAGGGAAATGACGAGCTGCTGCATCTGGCGGAACAGCATGCGCTTCGTGCAATCGAGCGGGATCCGGAATCGGCGGCAGGCCATCGTGAGCTTGGCGTCACCAAGCTTTATCTCGGCGATGTCGATGCCAGCGTCGCAGCCCTTCACCTGGCGGAACAGCTCAGCCCGCATTTTGCCGACGTCATCTACAGCCATGCCGACACGCTCGTGCATGCATCCCGGCCCGGTGACGCGCTCGCCAAGATCAGAAAAGCGATGTCGCTCAATCCGATCGCGCCTGACGCCTATCTCTGGTGTGCCGCCGGAGCCAGTTTCTTTCTGGAACAGTATGAGGAAGCCATCGCCTATGTCGAGGCGATGAAAGACAAAGCGCCGGCCCATCGTATTGCCGCGGCCAGTTGCGCAATGATCGGCGATCGGAAACGGGCACTCTTCCATCGGCAACGCGCCGAAAGCATCAACCCGGTGTTCGACGTCGAGAAGTGGCTCGCCATTGTTCCCATGAAGGAACAGTGGCAAAAAGAGCTCTATCGAGAGGGCCTGTTGAGGGCCGGTTTTTAACAATAGCTGAGGGGCATTTACATGACGAAAGTTGTTATCATAGGAATACCGGGCGAGACTGGTCTTTGGCTCGCCGATCTCGACGCGGGCACGGTTACGCCGCTCAATCCGACGGGGGACTTGGCGACTGCGAGCAACCTGCGCAAAGCCGGCGGCATTATAGTGAAGGGCATCGATCTGGCTGTCGCCGTTTCGTCGGCGCAGGTTGCCCTTTCCGGTCACTTCGACGGCTGAGCCGGCATCTGACGGATCAATCGACATATTCCGACAGGATCATATCGCCGCGGGAAACCCTTTCCCGCGTCGAGCCCTTGTTGGCCAGATTCGGCATTACAAGGGTGGCGCGACATACCGGGCTCGACGATATTGGAATCCCCGTCTGGTGCGCATATACCCCGAATTCGCGATCGATCGTCATTGCTCAGGGAAAGGGCCTGACCGATGTCGATGCCAAAGTGTCCACCGTCATGGAAGCCCTGGAACGGGCCGTTGCCGGCGAACCTTTCGTAGATCGGTTCCGCGGCAGCGCGTCCAGCCTGCGGGCGATGGGACACAAGATCGATAGGCTGGACTGCCTGATCGCCATCCATAAACCCGACCTCGGGCCAGACGAGGAGACGGATTGGGTGGCCGGCATCGATATGCTCAGCGGCGGGCAGATTTATATCCCCTTTGAAGCGGTGGTGCTCGACCGTACGCGCGATGCCCGGTACTGGATGTCATCGGACGGCCTGGCCTCGGGAAACAACATCCAGGAAGCGATCTTTCACGGTGTGCTCGAGCGGATCGAGCGGGACGCGCATGTGCTGTGGCAAGTCAGCACGGAAGCGGATCGTTATGCCGGCTGCGTCGATCCCCGCGGTTTCCAGGATGGCGCCCTGGACGGGTTGATCGACAAGATCGACGCGTCGGGATTGGCGCTCAGGCTCTTCGATATCACCAGCGACATCGCCATTCCGTGCTTCACCGCCATGCTTGGTCCGGGGGATTGCGTTTCCCCGCGGCATCGCCACGCCAGCAGGGACATCCGCCTTGTCGAGGTGACGGGCGGCACCGGGGCCCATCCCTCTCCGGTGCGCGCGGCCATTCGGGCGGTGACGGAAGCCGTGCAATCGCGGCTCACCTACATCAGCGGAGCTAGGGACGATATTTCGCCGGCCACCTTTACACGATCCTTGCCGCCGTTGATGCGGCGAGCCTTCGAAGCAGTCCCTGGATTGCCGGGCCCGGCGCCGGAACATCGGCCACGGAATCTCAAGCAGATGCTGCAGCATGTGCTGGAGGCTTTGCGAACAAAAGGGATCGGTTCGATCATAGCCGTACGCCTCAGCGAGGACACGCTTCCCTTCAGCGTCGTGAAGCTCGTTATTCCCGGGCTCGAAAATCCGGAAGGAGAGCGTGCTCGGCGGTTGGGAACAAGGGCGCTGGCGAGGGCGATCGGCTTTTGAAGATCATTTTCGCAGGTCCCAGTCTTCCTGACGCAGCCGCACTTGCCGGCGAGGCGATACGCGTCCTGCCGCCTGCGACGCAGGGGGATGTTCTGACCGCGGCGGACCAGGGTGCCAATGTCATCGGGCTGATCGACGGCGGCTTCGAATATGCCGCGCCGGTCTGGCATAAGGAGATTCTCCGCGCTCTGTCGCTTGGCGTGACAGTGCTGGGGGCGGCCAGTTGGGCGCGCTGCGGGCTGCAGAATGCCATTCGTTCGGCATGATCGGGATCGGCCGCATTTTCGAAGACTACCGCTCGGGCAGGCTGGTCGATGATGCCGCCGTGGCGCTCGTGCACGCGCCGAGCGCGCTCGGCAGCAAACCGTTGACGGTGCCGCTGGTCAATGTCAGCGCCACGCTCGATGCCATGGAAAGGAATGAACTGCTCCCAGGAGGGGTGCGCCGGGAGCTTGAAAATGCCGCGAGCGCGGTTTTCTTCAAGAGGCGAACGTGGCGGGCGATCGTCGAGCAATGCGCCGGCATAGCCGCGCCGGAACGTGCGAAACTATTGACGGCCCTTGTCGCCCATTCCGTCGATCAAAAACGCATCGATGCGCTGGAGTTGTTAAAAGCAGTGCAGGCAGCCGCCGATATTCGGGTGAATGCCGACCTGTCCTGGAAATTGCACGAGACCGCCTTTCCTACACGGCCCGCATTGTGAATCGAAATCGATAATCGTCACCGGGAGTTGTGTCACGCTTTTTTCACGGGCTTGGCCACGCCAGCCCGCGTATTGTTCCTTCAATACGTTGGAGAAATGGGCATGGGCGTGACATCGGCTGCTAACATAAATACAGACCTCAGGACGGAAGAGGGTCTGGAGGAACTGCTCGCTCTGGCGCGAATGATCGCCTATGCGCGACAGGTTGCTCAGGATGTCAAACTGCCATTCGCGACGAATTGCCTCGATCTTGCTCTCGAGGCGGTGAAGCAGGAAGTCGGGGAGGGACTGACCAGGGATCTGGCTGAATTGAGCTCCCCGGTTCCGCAAGTGAGCGTAAAGAGACATTAGTCCAATGCATGTCGCGCGGAAGTGTGCAGCGGTTCCGGGACAACGACATACAGAAAGACAAAGAGCTAAAGCGCGTTGCGTCAATCAATTTGATGCGACGCGCTTTAGCTTTCGGAGCTCACGAAGGACGAGGCCGGCCGCCAACCACAGAAGTTGCGCAAATCGCAGGATATTGACTCATCTCCGAGCAAGGCTACGGTCTTCGCTTCGGGATTGAGAGGGAGCCGCGTGAAATTCAGCTGCTTTGTGCGATGCGGTAAGAACATGTCACGATATCTTGCTGCGATCGCCGCTCTTCTCGCTATGATCCCGCCCGCCAGCCATGCCAGCGAGGCGCGGGGGAAATCGACGCCTCCCGCTGCGAAGGGCTGTGTGGAAGTCAGTGGAACGGCCTTGGCCGGAATGGCGGGAGGCCCGGCCTATTCGGCAGCCGAGCTCAAATGCGGCGCAAAGCTCTTGCTGGTGCTGCAGCGCCAGACCGGCAGGGATGGAAACCTTCCCGTCTGGAGCACGATCGATCAGGTGACGATTGCCAAGCCCAGCCCTCGCCACGAACTTCTGCAGCCAAGCTTTTGATCGTCGAGCCGGTTTCCTCAGGACTCCGTCTTTGCGCTCGGCAGGATGGTGGAACAGCCGGATGGCAACTTTCGATCGGAGAACGTGGTTAAGGCCTGGCGGGTTGACATCAAGCGCGAAAGACTGGCCGCGATACCCGTCCATGGCCTGCTTTGCGCGCTGGACCCGGCCGATTGACCGGGGCGGCAACATCGGCAAAAAAGGCCGCCCTCTCTCCGCGCTCGTCTTGAGGCGCCCGGCAGGAAAGGGCGATCAAGGGCACTGGTGTCTCTGCGGCAATGGATGCGTGTTGCTGGGAGAGGCGCGGCCCCCGCCATCGATCTGTTCAGATATCGATTTGGATCGTGGTTCGGTAAATCCGGGGGTCTTTGGGCTGTCGCTTATTCGAATGGTATTCGAGGCGCAAATAGATGGTCGAAACGAATGGTAAGCGATTTCGTTGACGTTGTCTCCGGGCGGGGAGACGGCGGCGAGTTTGATTTCAGCGCTCGTCTGATGATCGGCCGGGCCGGCCGATCCCTATCTCAATGGGTCAAATTGCGCTTCTGGGCCAGCAGTAAAATGTAATCGTCGGCAATGTCCGCGATGGCCATTGCGACTTCCGCCGGATCGCACCCCTCGACCTTCGTGTTTGCAATGAACTGATAAACCGCCTTCTCGATCTGCTTCCGGCAGATCATCACGCGTTCATCATAACCAAATTCCGGAATCTGCGATGCCATATCACTCATCAGGTCGGCTCCTCACTACTTGCAGTGACCATGACACAAATTATAAGTTGAGCAAGCAAATGCTTTATGAAAGGTTAATTCAATGACGAGGTGCGACCATTTCGACACAGATTTGGTCTGTTAGAGAACATTGCGCCGTGTTGAATTGAGCGAAGTCTTTCGTGCGGACGGATTGACTATTTCCTGTCAGGATTCAGTCGATCGAACGTGGTATTTCTTGCGCTGCTGGTCTTCACTTTGGACGGTCTCGGACCAACTGGCGCGGTTGAAATAGACGGTCGAAGGCGCGCCAATGTCGGTTCTGTCCGCAGCGTGATCACCAATTATAATCCTTTGATTTATTGGGTTATTAAAGCTTGGTTCGGCTTCACGATCGCCATTGTCGACGGGTGAATTGCGCTGCCCATTCTGCGATGGCGGCCGATGCCGGGGATTGTTGGGTCTCGTTGCAGCGGCTTCTCCCGGAGTGTTGTCCGGCCGCGGCGCTGCGGCGAAGGCAAGGCGGGAAAGAAGCTGATTATTTTTCATGTTTTCGACAGCAATGTAAGCCAATGCCGTGGAGGAATTTATTAAATAACGTTAATCGGGAAATACGATTAAATTAAAATTTTATCAAAAGGTAAAAATATATATTTCAGACAAAGGTTGTATATAAGTGTAGATTTTGAGATATTAAGTTATTTATGGTTAATGACGGCAAGAAGTGTTTGCTGTTCTCAATAAAGATGAGCTTTATATATCTCTATATAGTGTCAATATCATCCTTATGACAGCGGCTTGCTGTCGGCAATTTCGTCGCGAAGCGGAAACATTCGGCGGCACCGCGAGGCCGGTCCTTGCTTGCCGATCATCCGGGTCGTCTCCGAAGACCCATCGCATATCGTCGTCGGCGCGGGAGTGATGCAGCGATCATGACCGTTGCTCTGCCGTCAAACGAAGTCGAGGACCCGCCGGGGTGGATGACGGGTCCTCTCGTAAGACTTCTTGCACTGTGCGAAGCTAACATTGCAGTTTAGCTTGATATTGTCGCAGCTTATTATTGGTTGACCTCGGTTTCCCACAGTTTTTTCATTTCCGCTTCGACCAACATTTGTCGCGGTGTTCGATCTGTACTGAAAAAGCAAGAATAGTTGCCAACGGAGCGGAGGTGCCGGCCTTTACAACCGGCTATCTCTTCGAGATCGCAGCGCAATCTCCGCCACAACGGTCGATCTCCGACAAGCGCCGGAACAAGGCCTTCGTCCGGAAACGAGACCATCCGCCAACCAGCGGCATAACAGGATCTATTTCCTCGAATTTCTTGAAATCAGGCTGCTTTTGCCGCTTGGGCGGCCGGGCTTTGGACAGCACCCTGTTTGCGGCTCTCGTCGCTTTTGAAAAGATCAGCTTAATGATGACGCTGGCAGCAAGCATTGGGCTATGACGATAGACGTGCTTGAGCGAGGTCGCGGCGCTGTGCCAATCTTTCAAAGCCGCAAATTTAGAGAATGCATAAAGGTGGGCCGAGGCGCGGGCGCAGCTGACGACGAAAGCGGGAAGCTGCGGATTGCGGGCGACGCATCGCTCATAGACGGCCAGAAGCGATTGCGCCATTCGGGATCTGTCGGCAGACATGGCCGCGGCGTGAACGCGGTAGCCCACCAGGCCGAGTGGCACCGCCTCGATCTTGAAATGCTCGGCGGTGCGGAGTTCGAAATCGAAGTCTTCGCATCCGCCGATTCCCTGATTGGCATAGCTCGGATCGTAGCCGCCGATCTTGTCTATGACGGCGCGGCGCACCATGAAGCCGCTGCCATTGCCGACAAAGCGGAAGACGAGATGGCGCATGAGAATGGATTCCCGGGCGCTGAGCGACGAGCCGGACCGCGTGCAATATCCCTCGGAATCGACGAAACGGTGCAGGGCATAGACCGCACCCCAGGCCTCGGGCAGCGGATGGAGCGCCGACAGCATTCTTTCGACATAGGTCGGATGCCAGAGATCGTCCGCATCCAGGAAGGCAAGATAGCCGGCCTTCGATGCTACGATTCCGGTATTGCGCGCCGCGGCGACGCCGTGGTTTTCCGTCGACAGAAGCTGGATCCTCGGATCGGTGGCGGCGAAGCGGCGGCAAATGGAGGCGGTCTCGTCGGTCGAGCCGTCGTCGATGACAATGATCTCCAGCGCCTTGTGGGTCTGATCGATGACGGATTGCAGCGTCTGGGCAATGTAGTCCCCGGCATTGAAAGCGGGGATCACGACCGCCACTAAAATTTCTGCCGTGGTCGACATCTCCATCGCGGTCACCCGAGCTTCGATGCGAGTGTTGGCGGGCGAAGATCGATCTGGTTCTTCATCATCCTGGCGACCGCAGGGCGATGGCTGACGACGATCAGCGTTCGGCCGGCATCTTCCTTGATTGCCGAAAACACCCGCATCTCGGTATTTTCATCAAGCGCGCTGGTGGCCTCGTCCAGGAGCAGGATCTGCGGCCGGCCGGCCAGCGCGCGCGCCAGGCCGATGCGCTGGCGCTGTCCGCCTGAAAGCCGCACCGCCTCGTCGCCCAGCCATTCGTCGAAGCCTTCCGGCAGATTTTCGATGAATTCCGTGGCGCAGGCGACATCGGCGGCCCACCTGACGTCCTCATCGGAGATATCGCGGCGGAAGCGGATGTTGTCGAAGACCGTGCCTTCCATCAGTTCGACATCCTGGCCCGAGACCGAGAGCAGGTGCAGCCAACTCGCGCGGTCGACATCGGCCAGGTCTCTGCCGTCGATCGTGATCCTGCCTCGCGTCGGCCGGGTAAGATCGAGGATCATATTCAGGATTGTCGTTTTGCCGGAGCCGCTCGGCCCGGTCAGAGCCGTCGTTTCGCCTGCCTTGATGGAGAAGTTGAGGTTTTGAACGGCCGGCGCGTTCGCCTGCTCATAGGTGAAAGAGACATCGTGAAAGACGATGGCTTCCGACAGGCGGGGGACCGGTGCCCCTTGCGCGGCCTGCTTGGCGTCGTCCTTTTCGGAAAGCAGCGCCAGCACGTTCTGCAGCGACGCTTCCATCTCGTAAAGGCGCAGGATCTGGGAGTCGAATCCCTTGATATGCGGCTGAAGCCTGTAAAGAAGGATGGTGGCCGAAAGCGCTGCCTTGAAATCCACCGGCAGGAATTCCGAGAACAGGATGATCGTCAGGATGACGCCGAAGGTCAGGATTTCGCTTAGCAGGGAGGTCACCGCTCCCATCCAGTCCGAGTGGCGCCAGGTCCGGCCGACTTCGCTGGAAAGTGTCGCGAAGAGCTGCTGGTGGCGCTGTTCGAGGCCGAAGCTTTTGACCGCCTTCAAGGTCTGCAGCGTGGTCCAGCTCAGCTGCGTCAAGGCTTCGACGGCGGCCAGCGCCGAAGCGCCGAGGCGTCGATAGGCGCCGGCAAAGAACCCCAAGGCGAAGTTATGGATGAAGCCGAAGGCTAGCCCAAGCAAGGCGATCGGCCAGGCCATGACAAGCATGCCGATTCCGAAGATGACGATCGTGCCGAAATTGACACCCAGACGCACCAGGCTCGCATGTGCCGAGGATACCGCATAGGCTTCGGTGGCGATTACATTGATCAGATCGCTGCGCTCATAGTGCTGAAAGCGCTGGAACGGGATGGTCAGGATCTTGGCGTAGAGACGGTCGCGCATGCGATCGCTGATCTTGTGGTTGATCGCGCTTGTGATCAGCGAATTGACGAATCCGAGAAGAATGCGCAGCAGAATGGAGGCGATAAGGATGCCGATCAGCACGGGTTTGGAAAGACTGAGATCGACGCCGCCGAAAAACGCCGGAAGCCCGGCAGCGGCGGAGCCGGAAGCTGCGCCCTGCTGGCCGAGAACAAAGACGAGGCTCACCAGAAAGGTGATGCCGACCATCTCCGAAAATCCGGTGAGAATGCCGAGGATGATCATTACCGTCATCTTCAGCCGCAGCGCCGGCACGAGCTGCAGAAGCTCGCGGTAGCGGGCCGCGATGACCATGTTGTAGGCGCCGCCCGGCCGGGAGGCGGATGTCCGGAACCTATTCATTGTCGGCCATCCGCGACGATATCGCGCTGAGCACGCCGCCCAAACGGCATGAAACGATCGCTGAACCGCGTGCCGGCCTCAGGAACGGCGGCACCCGCAAAGTGGGTTTTCGATCGGGCCGAAGGCTTTCGCAGGATCTGTCTTGCAATGCGCAGGCCGTGGCGTTTCGCCAGACGAAAGCTCTGCCGCAGGCCATGGACGATCAGCTGCGGGCCATATTGCATCATCATCGGCGCCAGCTTCTTGATCTGGAGATAGTCGCGGTTCGCAAGGGCCTTGTTGAAATACCAGTGCGTCGTGTTGAATTTGGCGGTCTCGATATCGCGCCTCAGATGCGGGTAGCGCTCGATGATCGGCGCCATCACCAGGGCGTGGGATTTCAGCATTCGATAGGCGTTGCTCGACATGTTTCCCCGGGTGAAGCGATAACCGGTGAGGAAATCGGGAACCAGCGCAAAGGGCAGGCGCTCGGCCAAGGCGAGATATAGCTTCAGATCCTCGCAGCCCTCGGCGCCGCTGTCGCGCAGCCCGGCGTCGTAGCCGCCGCAGCCCAGAACCTCGGCGCGCGGCATCAGCGGCGTGCTGCCATTGCCGATGAAGTTTTCCCGCAGCAGCGGTTCGAAGATGTTACCTTCATGCAGGACCGGGCGTGAATGACCGAAAATGACGCCGTCTTCGTCGATCGCCGCATACCAGTTGTAGGCGACGCCGTGGCCGCCGGGAAATTTTTGCAGCGACTGCAGCTGCCGTTCGATCTTCTCGGGATGCCATACGTCGTCGGCATCGATAGGCGCCACATAGGCGCCCCGCGCCTCGCCGATGCCGTGGTTGCGGGCGCGGGCAACGCCGCCATTGGCCTGCCGGAGAACCCGGACACGGCGATCGGTGAGGCTATAGTCGCTCGCAAGCGCGAAGGTGCCGTCCCGCGATCCGTCGTCGACCACAAGAATTTCGAGTTTGCCGTAGGATTGGTTCGAGACGCTTTGCAAGGTTTCGAGAAGCGTCTTTTCGGCGTTGTAGGCCGGAATGACGACGGTGATCAGAGGGGTCGCTGCGGTGGTGATGATTGTCATCCGATAATGGCTCCGGGCAGGCCCATCAGTGCGGGGAAGGCTTCAAGCGGTCGGTCGCCGCGGACTTCGAGGCGCGGCAGGCCGAAGACATTGTCGGAAAAGCCGGCTGTTGCGGCGCGTGTGGTGAGGCCCATCGTGTAACCGGCAAGGGAAAGAATGCCCGGCACCCTGAAGTCGGTGGCGCCGTAAGGCAGCGCGATCGAGGCCACGGGGCCGCCCAGCCGGCTTTCCAGCGCATGGCGCGACCGCAGTGCTTCGGCGAGCAAGGCATCGTTTTCCATCGCGCTCGCCGGCGTGTGCGAGGCGAGATGGGAGCCGAAGCTGATGCCTTTCTCTTGCAGTTCCTGAATATCCGGCCACGCCATCAGCGGCGCCGACTCGCCGTGGGCACAGTCCCAGTCCGAGCGGCCGCCGACTTTATCGGTGACGACGAAGACGTCGGCGCTGAAATCATTCTCGGCCAGGATCGGGAAGGCGTTGGTGCGGAAATCGAGATAGGCGTCGTCGAAGGTCAGCATGACCGGCCGGCCCTGGATCGGCTTGCCGCTGCGCCAAAGATTGACAAGCGTCGGCGCTGTCACGGCGTAATAGCCGTGCCGGCGCAGGAATTGCATCTGCTTGCGGAACATTTCCGGCGGCGTGCGGAAGCGCCGCAGCGCGGCCGGGCCGTCCTCGGCGATGCGGTGATACATCAGGATGGGGATGGAGGTCGTCACCTCGGTTGCCCATGCGGCCTCGCGCGCGACGCCCGCCGGTCCTGAGATGATGTGCTTTGACACATCGACTTCCATCGGCGTTCCGTGCGGCTCGAGCCGCAGGATGGGATCGGCCGCGGCCGCCTTGCGGAAGCGGTGGATGGCATAAAGCTCAGTGTCGATCGTCTCTTCGAGGGCAAGCCCGGCCTGTTCGGCCAGAACCCGTTTGATCGTCCCGACCCCGAAGGGATGGCCCCAATCGAAGCCGGTTCGTCCGGGCTCGTCCTGGCGCAGATGCGCATGGGCGGTGATCAGACAGCCCCCCGGCTTCAGCGCTGCCGCCATCTTGCGGCAGACACCGGCAAGCATTTCCTCATCCTTCATGTAATAAAGCACTTCCGAGCAGAGGATGAGATCCTGATCGGGTGGAAGCTCTTGTCCGACGAAGTCGAGAACCCGGAGCTCGACATTGGAGAGATCGCGGCAGCGCATTGCCGCCCTGTCGACCGCCCGCTGCGAAATATCCGTGGCCGTCACCCGGCCGACTGCGCGCGCCAGCTTCTCGGTGAAGATCCCCTCGGCGCAGGCAAGTTCCAGGGCCGATTCGGTCCCCTGCGGGATCAGGCTCAATGTCTGCGCATATTTGACCTGCTCGTAGACCGACAGGTAATTCCACGGATCCGGGCGTTCGAAAATCTGCTCCCAATAGTCTTCTGGCGACTGAGCCTGGGGAGGCCGCTCTTCCTTCGCCGGGGCCGCGGCCGCAGCACGTCGCGCCGGCGGCAGGTCGCCTTCGAGATCGCGCAGGATATTGGACAGGCGGGCGTCATTATCCTGTCCGTCGCCCGGCGCCCGGGCCAGGACGGCATTGCGGCCGGTCCGCGCCAGCAGCCGTTCGAGCCGCCCGCGCCGCCGGCCGCTGCGGATGATGAGGCCGCCGAAGGCTCGGTAGCCGCGCAGCGCCTCCCTTGTCCAGGCGGCGGCATAAGCAAGGGCGGGCTGCCGCTCGAGATGTTCTCCGGCTTGCATCTCCTGCAGGATCAGCCGGATCTGCGCCCGGATCGACAGATCGCCCCAGAGCGGCCCGACGAAGGTGCCGACGTGCTCGTCGCCGGAAAAGCCGTGCATGATCAGCGTATCGGCCTGTTCGGCCCTGGCGACCCTGGAAAGCGCGCCGAGTTCGACGCTCACCACCTGGATCGTGCCGAGCGTGAAGGATCGCCGCAGGTTGCCGGCGGATAACTGCCAGGCGGCGGCTTCGAGGATCTTGCGGCCGGTGCCGGGCAGGGAATGCCGCTGGATCAGTTGGACGAGCAGACGGAAAGTCGGCCACCATTGCTCGGGCGCATCGATGAGATCGTCTGCCCGGTCGGGCAGGAGGCCGGTCTGCAGGCCGTGCAGGATCACGCCGGCAAAAAAGCTTTCATAGCCTGCGGCATCCGGGATGTCCGGCAGCAGTGCGGCAAGGGCTGCTATGTCCAGGCTCGGATCATGCTTGGCCGCGACGACCCAGACGAGCATGCGCAATCGGCTGACGGCCGGCGTGATCCAGCCGCTCTCCGGACCCTCGGCGGGCAAGCCGTGCTGCAGGCGCAGCGCCTCGGCCTTCATCGTCACGCAAATGGCGTCACGCACCAATTTCACCGGATCGCCGGAAAGCGAGCCCGGTTTCATGCGATAGAAGGCCAGGCAGGCGTCGACACGGCGAAATTCTGCGCCTGCAAAGGCCATGCGCAGCCAGAGATCCCATTCCTCGCAGGTCTGCAGGCGCTCATCCATGCCGCCGAGCCGCTCGAAGAGGCTTTTGGAAAAGACCACCGTATGAATGGCGAGCGCACAGAAGGACGAGAATTCGCGCCTGGCGGCATCGCCGGCGAGCGCCGGCGCCTGTTCCACCGGCATCAGCCGGCCGTCCGGGGCGACCCGGCGGTAGGAGCAATAGGCAATGGCGGGTAGCGATCTATCCTCCGCCAGCGGCAGCATGGTTTCGATGAAGGCCGGATCCAGCCAGTCGTCGGCATCGAGCATGCAGAGCAGGGGGGCTGCGGCCAGGCGGGCGGCATGGTTTCTGGCCGCCGCGGCGCCGGCATTGGCCTGGCGGGCGGCGACAATGCGGCTGTCGGCTGCGGCAATTACCTCGAGCAGCTCCCAGGTGCGATCGCTCGAACCGTCGTCGACCACCACCGCCTGCCAGTTCGATTTCGTCTGCCGCTGCAGGCTGGCCAGCGCTTCGGCAAGCGTGTCCTCGGCGTTATAAGCAGGAATGAGGAAGGAAATTTCGGGCGCCACAACTGTCACCATGTGCGCATCTTCCAGCGGCGCAGGACGTAGAGCGCGCCGCTGACGCTGCCGAGCATCTCCTGCTTCAGGAAGAAATCATGCGAGGTGGCACCCTTGCGCAGGCGTTTGCGCAACCTGCCGGCGAAGTATTTCGGGAAGGAGATGAGGATGCGCCGAAGGTTGCCGCCGTTGCCGGTGTTCTGATACTGCACCAGCAGCGCGGCGATATGGCCGCTCATATATTGCCGGATCTGCCTGGCCAGCCCCTGCATATCCTTACGATGAAAGTGCCAGGAAACCGCGGTCGGCTCGTAGCGGCAGACATGGCCGTGATGCAGCAGCCGGTTCCAATATTCGGAGTCGCCCGAACAGCCGGCCGCCCCCATATCGAGGCGGACGTCGAACAGGCCGATCTCGTCGAACACATTGCGGCGGAAAGCCTGGCTCGCGCCGGCGCCGATCGTCCAGACCGGCGCGCCGTATCGCCTGTGACTGTCGTAGAAATCCCGGCCGAAATCCTGCCTGATGTAACCGCGGCCGAAACCCCAGTGTTTTTCGAAGATGAACTGCGCCGGCGTTGCGAGTTCTCCGGGCAGGATCAGCCCGGTGACGCAGCCGATTTCCGGCCGGTCGAACGCCTTCATCAGGTTCTCCAGCCATCGCTGGTGGAGAACGACGTCGTCATCGGTAAAGGCGACGAATTCGGTTTTCGCCGCGCGGATGGCGGCATTGCGGGCAAAATCCAGCCCGACCCGGTCTTCGCGCACATAGGTGGCGCCTGCTTCTTCAACCACCCGGCGGGTCGCGTCGCCTGAAGAGGCATTGTCGACCACGATGATCTCGGCCGGCGTCAGCGACTGCTCGGGGATCGAGGCGAGGCACCGGCGCAGCTCTTCCGGCCGGTCCTTGGTGCAGATCAGAATGCTGACGTCGCGATTTTGAAGAGCCGTCTGCGCGACCTGACGCGCATGCGCGAGCGTATCCGGCCGCACGACACGCCCGGCAAGCTCGGCCGCGGCCTCGGGCCTGTCGACATAGGCCTGTCCGACGGGCAGGCCGTCGGCGAGAAAAACCACGAGCCCGGCCGAGATCGGCGCCGCGTCGGCATCCGGCTGATGCGAGGCGAGATCGAGATAGTGAATCGGTACGGGAAAATTGACAGTCGCCAGATCGGACGGAATGATTTCCTGCATCGTTACTCTCTCAACGCATCACGAGCACAGGCCGGCGCAAAGCCGCGCCCGGAATGCGGGAAGGGGCTTGAAATCCGGGTGGCTATTACGCCGCCCCCACTTTTATCTTTTCTCTGAACCAGTCGAGCGTCATCGCCACGCCCTGTTCGTAGCTGACCTTGCAGGACCACTCGGGCATGACGGCGTAGGCTCTCGTCAGGTCCGGCCGCCTGTTGGTGGGATCCTGCGGCGGCGATGGCTCGAAGACGATCGGCACGCCGCCGACCAGCTTGGAAACATATTTCGCGACTTCGAGAACGGTAATCTCGCGGTCGTTGCCGATATTCAGCGGCCCCTTGTAGTCGGTTTCGTTGATCCAGAAATAACGGGCGAAACCGTCGACGATGTCATCGACATAGCCCCAGCTGCGCGACTGCTTGCCGTCGCCGAACACGGTGATCGGGCGGCCCGAAAGCGCCTGGGTGACGAAGTTGGAGACGGCGCGGCCGTCGTCGGGCCGGGTGCGGGGACCATAAATATTGAAGGGGCGGATGACCTTGACGTTCAGCCCCTTGGTGCGCTGCATCTCGAACAGCAGCGCTTCCGTGCATCTCTTGCTCTCGTCATAGGACGAGCGCGGCCCGGTACAGTCGACCTGACCCTTGTAGGATTCCGGCTGCGGCGACACCAGAGGGTCTCCGTAGATTTCCGAGGAGGAGGTGTAACCGAAACGCCCGCCCTTCTTCAAAAGGTCGAGAAGCCGGAAGGCGCCGAGCAGGTTGGCCGAAATCGTCCGCTTCGGTTCCTTCATGTACCAGGGCGGCGAGGCCGGGGAGGCGAGATGGTAGATCTCGTCGAATTTCTCCGAGGTCTGCAGCGTCTCGACGTCCGATTTCACGAAGTGAAAGCGGGGATCCCTGATGTGCGAAATATTCTCGAAAAGTCCTGTCCAGAGATTATCAACAACGACGAGCTTCTGAACGTCATTTCGAAGCAAAAGCCGATCGCATAGATGCGAACCGATGAACCCTGCTCCGCCAGATATCAATACGTTTTTCACTGGATTGGGCCTCTTGACTTAAGAAAAGGTGAGTATTCATTAGCATCACCTTCAAGAACTGGCAATTACCTCGAAGAATTCTAAAAAATACTCGCCTATTAATCTTAATTGCTAACTACCATTACCCTGGGTAGTATTATCCCTGTTGGGAGACAGGGCAGCGACCCTGGGTATATACGTGTTGCCGCCCCTCGATTTTCGCAGTGTATTTGGCGAGATTATGGCCCTGTTGCACCGCAGCATATCTTCACGGCAAATCTCTATCACACCGTCGAAGGCGCGCATCGGGCTAAAGTCCGACCCTCAATCGGATAGCGGATCGGGTTCGAATGGACGCAGGATCCGGTAGCCAACCTGCTCCCGCGTCCGTGACGCTGTTTTCGGTCAATCGGCCGCAAGCGCCGTCAATACCCGATAGGCCGCGGCAACCCGGTCCTCATTGGGATAGTTTTTGTTGGCCAGGATGACGATACCGAGCCGCTCGCTGGGGATGAAGGCGACATAGGCGCCGAAGCCGTTGGTCGAGCCGGTCTTGTTGATCCAGACATCGCCACGCGGTTTCATCGGCGGTTGCAACGCAGCGACAGGGATGGTCTTCAGCATCGCCGCCGAATTGCCCTCAACCAGGCTCTGCAGGGTGGCGGGATAGGCATATTGCTCCCAGATCAGATCCTGGGTCATCGCCCCGACACTGAAATAGCCGGTGTGGGTCTTGTCGATCGCCTGCTGCAGTTTCCCGTCGAGCTTGGCCAGGCCCATATTGGCGCCGACGAAGCGGATCATGTCGCCGGCGGTCGACCGTACGCCATACGCCTCGACGGACAGCAGCCCCGGCGTCAGCCGGGCCGGCTCGCCGCTGCGCTTATAGCCCTGGGCGTAATCGCCCTGCCGCGACTTCGGCACTGTCAGATAGGTGCTGGTCAGGCCGAGCGTGGGAAACAGCCTGCTCTCCATCAGATCGGCGAAATCGCCACGCATGGCTTTGGCGGTGATGGAGCCGAGCATGCCGATGCTCGGATTGGCATAGCTGCGCTGGGTTCCCGCCGGGTAGGAGGGGCGCCAGGCGGCCAGAAACTCCATCAGCTCGCCTTCGCTTTTGATCTCGTCGGGCACCTGCAGCGGAAAACCGCCGGCCGTATGGGTGGCGAGATCGATCAGGGCGATATCGCCGAACGGTCTTCCCTGCATGGCGGGAAGATGTTTGGCCACCGGGTCGGACAAAGAGAGGTCTCCCGTCGCTTCGGCGTAGGAGGCGAGCGTCGCGGTGAAGGTCTTGCTGATCGAGCCGAGTTCGAAGAGCGTGGTCGGCGCCACCGGTCTATCCGTCTCCTTCGATTCGACGCCATAGGTGAAGACGAGATCCTGGCCATCGACGGTGATGCCGACGGCCACTCCAGGGATGGCGTATTTTTCCATGATCGGCTTGATCGCCGCATCCGCGATCGCTCTCACATCAGCCTCGTCGGCGGCAAAGCCGCCTCCGCAGCCGCATACCGAGATCACAGCGGCCGAGCAAATTTTTATGCCAAGGTTTCTCACAGTCATCCTCCAAATCGCCAGGGGGTCGCATGCGAGCGCAAACGCGCCCGAATAGGCGTCTAGCGGCGCTGTTTTCCAACGACAAACGATGATATCTCGCAGCAGCTGCAAGAATTTCTAGGGCTTGATAGACAATCCAATGGTTCGCCCATTCCTCCCGCTGAACGGCCTCAGGGCCTTCGAAGCCTCGGCACGGCATCTGAGCTTCACCCGCGCCGCAATCGAGCTCTGCGTCACCCAGGCGGCCGTCAGCCAGCAGGTCAAGGGCTTGGAGAAGCGGTTGGGCGTGGCGCTGTTCCAGCGCCTGCCCCGCGGCTTGAAGATCACCGCGGAGGGCGAAGCGCTGCTGCCGACGGTGACCGCCTCCTTCGACCAGATGGCGACGACGCTCGACCGGATCGAGGCCGGCCAGGTGCGCGAACTCTTGTTCCTCGGCGTCGTCGGCACCTTCGCCGTCGGCTGGTTGCTGCCGCGGCTTGCGGATTTCCAGCGCCGGCATCCCTTCATCGATGTTCGGGTTTCGACCAACAACAACCGCGTCGATCCCGCCGCCGAAGGGCTCGATTTTGCCATCCGCTTCGGCAGCGGCTCGTGGCACGGCACCGAGGCGCAGCGCCTGTTCGAGGCGCCGCTCTCGGCGCTCTGCATCCCCAAACTGGCAGAGGATCTGCGGTCGCCGGCAGACCTTGCCGGCGCAACTTTGCTGCGCAGCTACCGCACGGATGAATGGAGCACCTGGTTTGCCGCCGCCGGCGTGCCGCCGGCCGCCCAGGTCAATGCCGGCATCGTCTTCGATTCCTCGGTCGGCATGATGGAGGCCGCGCTCCAGGGGCTTGGCGTGGCGCTGGCGCCGCCAACGATGTTTTCACGACACCTCTGCTCGGGTGCGATCGTGCAGCCTTTCGCCACCGCAATCTCGCTCGGCAGCTACTGGCTGACGCGCCTGCAGTCACGGCCGGTCACGTCAGCCATGCGCGCCTTTTCCGATTGGATCTTTGCGCAAGCGTGATGTCCGGGGTGCCCGTGCAGAGCTCGCCGCAGCCCCGCATCCGCCTGCCGGCACCTTCTCCCGTAAACGGGGCGAAGGGGATATGCCGCGCCCTCTTGGTTCCCACCCACTCCGCGCAGGGCACGTCCCCTCTCCCCGTCAGAACGGGGAGAGGGTTAGGGTGAGGGCAGCGGTTGACGCTAACCGGCATCATTTCTGAATGCAGGTGTCGACCGTGTCCTTGGTGCATTCGTCAAGCCCGGTGAAAACAGGATCCTCGACCGGCTTTCCGGCGATCAGGTCCATCATCACCGTCGGCGCCTTGTAGCCCATTTCGAACGGCCGCTGGCCGACCAGGGCGGTCACCAGGCCCTCCTTGGCGATCGCCACTTCCTCGCCGATCGTGTCGGCGGCGCCGATGACGAACTCGTTCTTGGCGATCTTGTCAGCCATCGGCTTGAACAGGTCGCGATAGGGCTGCGGGGCGCCGAATAGCGGCCAGCCGCCCATGATGCCGAAAGCGTCGAGATCGGGATTGGCGGCGAGGATGTCGGTCATCGCCTGCACGCCCTTGGCGCCGTCGTCATTGGTGAAGACCGGGCAGCCGGCCACCTCAGTCCAGCCGCCTTCGCCCTTCAGGGCGGCGAGCCCCTTCTGGCCGCTCAGCGTATCGCGCATGCCCTGAGCGCGCCGCAGGATGTTGTCGGCGCCGGGATTGCCCTGGATGGTGCAGATCTTGCCGCCGTTCGGCTTGGCCTTCTTGATATATTCGCCGATCCGCGCCCCCATCAGGTAATTGTCGGTGCCGAGATAGGTCTTGCGCAGAGCCGAATCTTCCGCCGCAAGATCGGCATCGAGCGTCATCACAGGCACGCTCGGATTGGCCGTCTTCAGCGTCTGGGCGATCAGCTTGGCGTTGGAGGGCGAGATGGCGATGGCCGCCGTATCGGCCTTGCCGAGCATATCCTGAACGATCTGCGCCTCGCCGGCCTCGTCCGAGGTCGATGCCGGGCCGGTATAGAAGCATTCATATTCGGCCGAGGCGTTTTCCTTGTTCCACTTCTGGCAACCCTGGTTGATCGCCTCGAAGAACGGGTTGTCGAGGCCCTTGACGACGATGACGAGTTGCTTCTTGGCGGCCATGGCCTGCCCGGCCGTGAGCGCCAGGACTGCAGCAGCAGCCAGCAATAATGCCTTCCTCATAACTTCCTCCCTTTTGAAAAGACGGGCACATCGCCCGCCCTGTTATCAACCGGGATACCAGACGATCCGAGGCTCCTCCCTTGAACGCCGGTATTCCCAGGCTGAATCGATGAGCTTTTCCAAATCGTAGACGGGGCGCCAGTCCAGCAGGAACTTCGCCTTGCTGTTGTCCATCCAGTTCGAGTGAAATTCACTGGCGATGTCGACGGATCCGAGCCCGCGCGTGCGGGCGAGATAGGCGGCCACTTCGCCGTAATCGACCGGCGGATCCATCGCGATATTGAAGAGCTCTCCCCGGGCGCGCGGATTGTCGAGCGCCGCCAGGATCGCCGAGACGAGATCGTCGACATGGACGAAATTGCGCTTCAGCGGCCGCCCGTCGGCATCGCGCAGCAGCGGCACCGTGCCTTCGCGGGCATAGCGTTCGGCATCGGCCGGCGGCACCAGCCTCTTCCAGTCGGGCCCGCCGAAAACGTCGTCGCCGAAGGAGAGCGTATATTTGAAATCGTCTTTCTCCATGATCCAGGGCGCGCGCAAGCAGCAGCTGTTGATGCCGTATTGGATGGCGAACTGCTCGAGCATCACCTCTTCGAGCACCTTGGAGAGCGCGTAGCAGCCGGGATAAGCGCGATGCGCCGTCTTTTCGGTCACCGGCCCGTCATGGCGGTAGAAGAAATGGCCGATGCCGGCATCGCCGCCGATCAGGATGAACTGCTGCGCCGTCGGGCTGGAGCGGAAGGCCTCGAGTAGCCAGAACAGCCCCTTGACCGTCACGTCGATCACCTCGTCCGGCGTTTCCTTGCAGGTGGCAAGATGCAGCACATGGGTGACGCCCTCCATCGCCGCCGCCACGACAGCGCTGTCGGCGATCGAGCCCTTGACCACAGACAAACGGTCGGTCTCTTCGAGCGCGCGATTGTGACAAAGCGCGCGGATCTGTGCTTTGGAAAATCTCGGCTCGTCAAGCAGCCCAGTTATGAAGCGCCGCCCGACCTTGCCCGTAGCCCCGGTGACAAGGATCAGCATGCTCTCTCTCCCAGCAACAGCTAATATCCACCCGTTTCCGGCGTCAATCAGTATTTGCGCGGCGAAGTAGATTTTTGCAGCGGCGGGCCGTTCACACGGACAATTGATTGACGGCTCTCCAAGCATTTGCGTAAATGAACATAATCGCTCTGCCGGGGAGGAGATCGGCAAAGCGGGATCGCAGGCGCCAGGCGGGCAACCGCGGTGATGGCGAGCCTGCAGCTTGCGGGGAGGATGGTCGGCTGGCAGCGGTTCTCGAACTCACCAATATCTCGAAACATTTCGGCGCCATCCAGGCGGTCAACGACGTGTCGTTTGCGCTCGAAGCCGGCCAGGTCGTCGGCCTGATGGGCGATAACGGCGCCGGAAAAAGCACGCTAGTCAAGATGATCGCCGGCAATTTCCGCCCGAGCGAAGGCACGATGCGCCTCGAGGGCAAGGAGATCGTCATGCACCGCCCGGTCGAGGCGCGCCAGCACGGCATCGAGATCGTCCATCAGGATCTGGCGCTCTGCAACAATCTGACGGCGGCCGCCAACGTGTTCCTCGGGCGCGAGCTCCGGCGCGGCATCGGCCCCCTGAAGGTCCTCGATTACAAGACGATGTACCGCCGCGCCGGCGAGATCTTCAAGGAGCTGAAATCGGAAACCCGCCCGCGCGATCTCGTCAAGCAGATGTCGGGCGGCCAGCGGCAGGCGGTGGCGATCGCCCGCACCATGCTGTCGGAGGCGAAGATCGTGCTGATGGACGAGCCGACCGCGGCCATTTCGGTGCGCCAGGTGGCCGAAGTCCTCAACCTGATCCGCGAGCTGCGCGGCCGCGGCATCGCTGTCGTCCTCATCAGCCACCGCATGCCCGACGTTTTCACCGTCGCCGACCGGGTGATCGTCATGCGCCGCGGCCGCAAGGTCGCCGACAAAGCGATCGCGGCAAGTTCGCCGGAGGAAGTGACGGGACTTATAACAGGCGCCATCGAACAAGTCTGATCGGCGCGGCTTGGTTCACGGCAGAAAAGAAGGTCAACGATGGCAGTCACCCTCGACCAGACAATTGCACAGAGAGAGCGAAGCCGGCTGTCGGAGTTCGTCGGCAGTCAGACCTTCTGGGTGCTGATCGCCGTCATTCTCGCCTGCCTCTTCCTCTCGGTGGCCACCGATTCCTTCGCGACGGCGAAGAACCTCTACAATATCACCCGTAATGTCACCTTCGTCGCCATCATCGCGCTCGGCATGACGCTCGTCATCATCACCGGCGGCATCGATCTGTCGGTCGGCTCCGTCCTCTGCCTCTGCAGCATGGTGCTGGCGGTCACCATGCATGCCGGCTACGGCATCGAGATCGGCATCGCGGCGGCGATCGGCACGGCGCTTCTCGTCGGCGCCTTCAACGGCGTGATGATCGCCTATCTTGATTTTCCGCCTTTCGTGGTGACGCTCGGCATGCTGTCGGTGGCGCGCAGCCTCGCCATGGTCGCCTCCAACAACACCGTCGTCTTCCAGTTCGGCCCCGACCACGACAAGCTCTTGGCGCTCGGCGGCGGCGCCTGGTTTCTCGGCATCGCCAACCCGGTCCTCTATATGGTCATCCTGGCGCTCTTGACCGGCTTCGTGCTGCGCTGGACGCGCTTCGGCCGCTATGTCTTCGCCATCGGCGGCAATGAGCATGCCGCCACACTCACCGGCGTGCCCGTGCGCAGCATCAAGGTCGCCGTCTATATGATCTCGGCGCTTTCGGCCGGCATTGCCGGCATCGTCCAGACCGGCTGGCTCGGCGCCGTCACTACCAATATCGGCGCCGGCATGGAGCTGCAGGTCATCGCCGCCGCCGTCATCGGCGGCGCCAATTTGGCCGGCGGCATCGGTACCGCCTTCGGCGCGCTGGTGGGCGCCGCGCTGATCGAGGTGATCCGCAACAGCCTCGGCCTGCTCGGCATCAACGCCTTCTGGCAGGGCACGTTTATCGGCGGGGCGATCGTGCTGGCGGTGCTGTTCGACCGGATCCGCAATTTCAGGCAGAGCGAGTAGGCGCATCTCGACAAGCCTTTGCCCGTCCGGCGGCGAACAGGGACGCCGGACAGGCAGGCAAGCGAGCCTGAACGCTTACGCTTCGATGATGTAGACGATCGTCAGAGCATCAGGATCGACGATGACGATCCGGCCGTCTGCAAGAATGAAGAACTGGTAGCCTTCATACTGCGGAACAATCTTCACGATGCGGGGCGGCAGCCGTTCAAGCCGGACCTTCTTCGGGATCGTCGTTCCGATGGAGACGGTGAAATCCACGTCCTTCACCGGCGCAACATTGACCTCCTTCACCACCGTTCGAATTTCGGTCTGCTGCTCGACGGAGATGTTGACGGTGGTTGCGGAAGAGCTCTTGTTTGTCGTCGTCGCGTTCTGGTCGGTCGAACCCTTGGCCGCATCGCCGCTTTGTGTGGTGGTGCCGCTGCCGGTGCCCTCTGCAGGCGTGGCGTTCTGCGTGCTGCTCTTCGTGCTGTCGGTGCTGCCGGACTGGGCTGCGGGCTTCTGTTCGGTCGTGGCACCGCCGCTGGCGTCCTGTGATCCGGGCTTGGTTTCTGTAGAGGCCCTGCCGGAGGCACTTCCGCTCGTCGAAGACTTGTCGGTCGCAGGCTGCTCAGCGCTCTTCTGCGTATCGGAGCCTTGGCCGGATTGCTGCTGCGTTGACTGGCCCGGGCAGGCTCCCGAGGCGTCGGGGACGCAGTCGGCGCCGGCAGCGCCGGTGCCGGATTGCGCCCCGGTAGCGCCGGAGCCGGATTGCGCTCCGGCATCCGTTCCAGCTGGCGAACTGGGCTGGGCCTGGCTGCCGGTGTTGGTGCCCTGCTGGGCAGCGACCGGCAATGTCGCAAGCGGCGATACGCCAAGTGACAGCGCTGCCACGAGCATGGTGAGACGGTTGCTCTTCATCATCAATCTCCGAGGTTCGGTTCGACACGCGATCCCGCGCGCATTCTCATGCGTCGCATGCGTGCCCTGATTGTTGGGATGGCGGCTCTGGCCGCCGTTGGTCACTCGATGACTTGGATAACCTTCCGGGAGGAGGGTTCGACGATCACACGCTGATCGTTGACGATCGCGTATGCATATTTCGGATCATCAGGCACTGGCGTCACGACGACCGTTTCCGGCAAAGGCTCTCCGACGACAACCTTTTCCACCACGACGCGTTCGGCTGGGGCAGGAGCCTGCTGAACATAGGTCACCACCTGCTGCGGCGGCGGATCGATGACGCTGCCTGCGACACCGCCGACGATGCCACCGACGGCAGCGCCGACCGGGCCGCCGACAATCGCCCCTGTTGCAGCGCCACCGGCCGCACCTGTGACCGTCGACGATTGAGCAAAGGCAGATGTCGACGCCAAGAGAAGGCCGGCGGCAATTCCTACTACTTTGATATTCATCAGTTTCCTCCTGTTGATACGGCTTGCACCGCTGGTGGGCCAAACCGTCGGACGGAGGAAGTGTTCCTGCGCTGGGACTTCAGACGGGGGCACCCGGGACCTTGGTCCTACCCGGCCCGACAGCCGTTCACCCCTGCATGGGAAAGCGGCTCAGCATCCGATCGTGGACATTTTCCCAGCCGACGATCATTGCTGCGATGGAGATCGCTTTTTCGCGGTCTTCGATCTTGGATATAAAGCCTTCGAGCAGCACTACCGGCCCGAGCATCCTGATCTCGATGGCAGAGCTGTCGATATCAGGATCGGCCGAAAGCGCGGCTTCGATCGTTGCGATGGTCGATGCCGAACTGTGGCCTTCCGAACAGCGCTCTTCGTGATTGGCGGGACCGAATTTCATAACCTCCTCCTGTTCCGCCCCTCCCGCGGATATTCACATTGCCTCACATAGATATGAGAGCGGGTCCCGAGGACGACCAGTCCGACTTAGGTCCCGCTTCCCCTCGCGGGCATCTGAGTTAAATTCTGCCCAGTCCTTGTTGAAAGGGCATCAGGGAGGATTCGTCGTTGTTGCTGAGCTCCGCTCAGACCCTTCCTGATAAAGTGCCCGAGCTGTTGATCCATCTCGGGCGGTTGAGGCGCATGGCGATCGAGAAGGCTTCCGGGAGGCAAGGAGAGTATTTGCAAATGCAAACGGCTGGTATCGTGGATTGGCATCGAAGCGAAGACTTCGTTCCTCTGATGCTTGTGATGGGAGGGCGGGAAAAACACAGACTGGTCCGGTCGCTCAGCGACGTTGCAGACGCGCTTATTGACGCCTGGCCGTCGGACGATGGCGAGCAATATATCGCGGCGGTGAAAACATGCCTGGAGGCCATTCAGGGCAATATCCCGTCCAAGGTCGCCCGTGCCGCACTCATTCGCGCTGCGGAGGAAGCTGGAGTTTCGGTGATTTCAGTTGTTCATTGAGATTTTCCCAGGCTGCCTGCCGAGGCAGCCACAGAACGCTTTCGGCGAAACCAGCTAGTGACGTGCCCTGTCGCCTGGCGAGCACGCCAAGGCAGCGTGCAATCCTAGGCTGCCGGCGGGCGATACCGGATCGACCTCGCCTTTTCCAAGGCCCGGATCGTGTCCTCGACGTCGAGGAGGACAGTCGTCTCGATAGAGCTGAGCGCGCCTCCCGCACCGATCGCGAGCGTGACAGCCGCCATCGACACATTGTCGGGCGCCTCCCACAAATTCCATCCGTCATGCTCGCCGAAGGCGTACCAGAACCCGTGGAGCTTTCCGCCGACGGATTCAATGTAGCTCCGCGCCGCCTCCCGGCGATCCTCGGGGTTTTCGATCATGCGCGCCCAGGTCTCGGGCGTGTAGCTGAAGCGCGTGAGATACATGGCCATGGTTTGCCTCCTCCGGCGGATTGATCCAGTAAACGCTCAAGCCGAAGGGAACGCCAGTCATTCGATGGGGGTATAGGGCTTAATGGTCAGCCAAGCGTTATGGACGGCAATCGAGACAAGGTTTGATAGTCCCCAGCAGGCCCAGAACCGTGAAGAGCAGCATGAAAGAGCTTGCCAGCACGGAAAAAGGCATCGCGATCAGGAACTTCGCTCTCGGCCCCGCCAACAGGCGATCATCACCCCCACGAGCGGACCAATAAATTCTGGGGCCGAAATCCTGGCTGAAATCATAACCGTTTTTCCGGTAGAAGATGATCGACCGGATGCACCAATACCAGCTGTAGGCGCAAAAGCCGCCGGCCGCGCAGAACATGACCCACAGTTCAACCCACTCGTCGTTAACCAATGCCTTCTCCCCACCATCCGAAGCCGATGCATGTCGCCCGGAAGTGTGCAGCGGTTCCGGGACAACGACATGCATAAAATCAACGGCCTACAGCGCCTCGCATGAACCAAATTTTTGATCCGACGCGCTTTAACAGCGGCGCCACCGTCGCATCAAGTCGCTATTGAAGATCAACCAGAGATAGCTATGTTGCGTCGTATAGTCACGACGAATTAAGGCATCTCGAATGTTGCGCAGTGTCATTTCACTCCTCTCCGTGCTTGTACTCTCCATTCCCTCCATTCCCTCCATTCCCGCCGAACGCGCGCTGGCCCAGGATAATCCAAACATCCAGCTGATTAAGCCCGGCGATCCGGCCATGGCCAAAGCCCATGAGAAATCGATAGGGGAGTTGGACGGCTTCCTCCAGAAACTGCAAAATCCACCGGCGGGAACCGAAAATTACAGCCTCAAGCTTGGTTTCAAGGACAAGGACAAGAGCGTGGTCCTGACCACCGATCAGATGGCGCCGGATGTGGAATTCATGTGGGTCTACCAGATCGAGGCCTCAGGTGATCGTTTCACCGCTCTCCTCGGCGACAGGCCGGAATACATCCACAACATCAAACAAGGGGATCGCGTCGCGTTCGAGAAGGCGGATATCTTCGACTGGCTCTATGTCGAGAATGGGAAAATAAAGGGCAACTACACCGCTTGCCCGCTGTTGTTATCAGGTCCGAAAGAACAGTTGGAGCAATATCGCGAAGTCTACGGGATTGTCTGCGACTGACCGCAAGCCGGCTGGACCAGGCAAAAGAATGCCCCGCCGAAGCGGGGCAATTGAGGGGAAAGGACGGGATCGCTCAGGAAGGAAGAGCGGACGGACCCAAAACTGGGGCCACCTGTGCGATCCCGCGATCATAACGAGGAGCGATCCGCCAGGTTCCCGTACGCTATCGGACGAAGCGAGGGCATCCTGCGGCCCATACGACCTCACCGAACTAAACTTGCAGCCCGCCGCCATCTCCCTCGAACGCTTCTACCGACGGCAGGCGACACTTGAAGGTTTTGTCACAGGTGCAGCGCATCAACCCGATGAATGAGGTCAGCCCTCCGGGGGCGATGTAAACCGGCTGGCATCGAACGGGCCTCTGGCTGCGACCGGGGTGACATCCTCGCTCGACATCGCGACATCAGCCTCACGATGAACCGTGCGGGGCGAGATACGAGGCATGCTCAATCCCATCGCCTCGCCGGGAGAATGCAGCGCCCATTTCATCAGCGCCGCCTCGGAGGTCGATCCGAGGAAATCTGCTTCTTCCCAGGAGGCGGTCATCGGCAGCGAGGCGATCAGAGCAGCGCCCGGCCTGCCGGTCTCCGATGCAACAAGGCGGGGATGGAAGCGGGCGTGAACAGGCAATGCCGAGGTCTGTTTCTCCGGAAGTGCGGCGATCGGGCCGATCGAGGCAGTCTTGAGTTCGTCGTCCGCGTCCGCGTCATGCGCAAGGGCAGTCGGACGCATCGCCGGGACTGGGATGCGGAAAGGTGCTACATCCGGAGTGGCGCCTTTGTCATCCGGCTCGCCCGCGCCGGTCTGCAGCGCCAGCGCATTTAATGCCCGGCTTTTCGGCGTCGGCAGAAGCGCCGTCACGAGCTTGCTGTTCGTGCCGCCGCCGCTCGGCGATGCTCCCGCATCTTCGTCTTCTCCAGCGGTGCTGGCGATCTCTATCGAGGTGGAGCTGACGCGTTTCCTGTGGTTGGCAACCGCCTGATTATATCCCGGCAGAGGCCGGCCATCGGCCGGAAGATGCATCGTCCGCCCATTTGGGAATATTCGCGCGAGTTCCTGCCGCGACATGCGGGGCCAGGCCCTGACATTGCCGACGTCGAGATGGACGAAGGGCGATCCCGAGGTCGGATAATAGCCGACACCGCCGACCTGCATCTGCATGGCAACTGCACGCAACGTCGCAAGCTTGACGCCGGGAACGTAGAAGTCCATCGCCTTGCCCAGCATGTGCTGGCTCTTCTTGGCGACACCGGTGCTGCGCGAACGGTTGCGGAGCATGTTGTTGGTGGCAGGCGAGCGATAGGCCGAAACGACGTGGATGTAGTCCCTGCCGCCGCTGCGCTTATACACCTCCCAGACCAGGTCGAGCAGCCGGGGATCCATCCGGGTCGGCTCGTTCCTCCGCCAGTCGCGCAGAAACCGATTGATCTGGGCAAGGCCTTTGGGATCGAACTTTCCATCCCGCTTATAGGTAATCGTCGCCTTCTCGCCCGTATGGGTAAAGAACAGCTTCAGGGCGCGATCTTCTGCTGAGGCGAATGATGCGGAGCCGACAAGCGCGGGGAGCGCAAACAGGGCCGGCAGAATGGTCTGCGCTGCAACACGTTTTGCACGCGACAGGAGTGCGGCGATTCCGCTCCACAATTCTTGCACTGGGTACTTCAACACCAACAATCCCGTCTTACACCAAACACTCGACGACGGGCGGGAAACTCCGCATCCATCAGGCTCAGTAAAGCCAGCTTATGGTCAACAAATTGCTAACGAGCGATGCGGAAACTCTGCGAGTTGAGGATTGCGAACCATCTGATGTGATCGAAACGGATCCGGTGCCGGCCGCTCAGGGTGATGGAGAAGCAAAAGACGTGAGGCCGCCGTTCGGCTGAGAACTTGCAGTTCGTCCGGCTTGCATGGCCTGCGGCAATACCAGGAAATCCAGGAGCCCGCTGCCCCGCAGGTCGTCGGCTCTTTTTTCCAGAATGTCACCAAGCAAGGTTATCAGAAATTCCGCTGTCAGATGGCCCCAGTCTGTCATGAACGGAACACCGCCGCTGCTGGTCAGGCACCCCCGCTTGTCGTAACCGCAGTGAAGCTTGATGATATCGATGTAGTTGAATGCAAGACCGGACGGGAAAAACGGCATCTGCTCTACCGGCTGGTTGGCGGCCGGATAAGATGCCAATCGCATGCAGGTAGAGGCGTCAGATTTTGTCCGAAACATCAGCCCCAGGCAGGTGTGCGATCGGTCCAGCTGGAAATAATTTCCGAAAACGAAAATTTTAGCGTCGTCTGAATGGCTTTTCATCCAGGAAAGAAGCTCAAACCTGAACGGGTTGACGGTGTATTCAAAAGGCCGGTGACTCGCGAGGAAAATCGCTTTCGTTCGGCTGAGCAATGACTTGTCGTTGATATATTTTTCAAAGGGAATGCAGTATTTGTCGTAAATGCTGGCGCGTGAGGGGGCCTTAACACTATCGTCCTTGATCTCCGCCATGCAGTTCAAGTAGCTGAGCGCCACGACTTCATATCGGTCGGTATCGATGTAATTTTTCAGCGCGACTGACCAGTTCCTCGCGTACGAATCCCCGATGATGAAGATAACCGGTTTGCCGGCCTGGATGCTGTTGTTCAAGCCGAGAAATGTGCTTTCGAGTCGGTCTTCGTTCGTCCGCGCGATAGATGGATAGACCTGATCCAATCTGTGAGGAAAACCGGCCATAGTGATCGCCGACACAACAGCAGCCATGATGGTTGCAACGGATGTGCCGAGGGAGATCCAGAAAGCGCGGTTTCTTCTGGTGTAGCGAATGGGCTTTTCAATGACGACGAAGCTGACGACCGCGATCACGGCGGTCGCCGCAACGGCAACGAGCTTATCGCCGTTGTCGAAATCCAGGCTTGTCAGCCGAGCGAAGGCGAAGACCGGGTAATGCCACAGGTATAAAGAGTAGGAGACGATCCCGGTGAGCGCCGCCGGCCGAGACGCCAACAGGCGCCCGACGGCATGCTTATGACTGGCGAATGCAAGCACCAGACAGGTCCCAATGACGGGGATGACAGTGAACAGGCCAGGATGAACCGTGTCCTTCCTGAACAAGATGAGGGAACCAAGCACGAGCACAAGCCCGACCGCCGCGAGCAACGGCCGAGGGCGCGCGCGTCCGCGCCTCACCTCGTAATAGGCGAGAAGTGTTCCGGCCAGGAGTTCCCAGGCCCGGGTGAGCGGCGAGTAGAAGGCCTGTTGCTGATCATACCGCACCGTGAGGACACAGAATACGAAGCTTAAGGCTGCCATGAGCAATACGCACGGCAAAAATCTTGATTTCAAATACCGGCGCGTGATCAGCAATAAGAGCGGAAAGCCGATATAAAACTGCTCTTCGACGCTCAACGACCAGGTGTGAAGAAAAGGCTTGAGAAGCGTATCCGGCTCGCCGTACTGGGCCGCAGTGAAATAGAAATAGATATTCGATCCAAACAGGAGCGAGGAACCTATGGAATTCGCGTAATCCAGGAGTTCCGATGGTAATAAAAGGTAATAGGCGAAGGGCATTGTCGCGAAGACGACCGCGAACAAGGCAGGCAGAATTCTTCGCGCGCGCCGCGTATAGAATTTTAGGAAATCAACACGCCCGGTTGCCTCGATTTCCGTCAGCAGAATTTGGGAAATCAGGAAGCCGCTGATCACAAAGAACACATCGACGCCGATGTATCCGCCCTGCAGCAAGGTGTGGCCGGCAATCGTGAACTCGGCGTGATAAAGAATAACCGCGATCACCGATATGGCTCTTAAGCCATCGATCTCTGGTCGGTAAACCTTCAATGCCAGCGCCTGCCTCCGATATCGAGAGCGTAAGGTTGTCGCGCCCTAAAGTGGCGCTTTGGGCTGCCTAACACAGAGATGTTGGAGGAGAAACAGTATGGCCTGATAAAAAATTGGCGGGCGGGGCCTATTTCAATTTTTATTTTTTGCGCTGTTGTAAATCAGCATTGCGGAGCCTTCGATGGACAATTGGATTCCCTCTCCGACTTGAAGTAGCCAGCGCGATATTTTGAAGAAGCAATGCGCGGATCGAAGCCTATGGGGTGGCAACTTGTTTGCTTGGAGTGTAAGCAAGTATCGATGGGGGCAGATATCTTAGAGACCATCCCGCGTGGCCGCGGCGGCGAGTTCCCCCGCGCTGCCTCCCCGGGTCCAATGCATGCCTAGAACCTCCCCTCGAGACTCGTTGCCTAGCCGGGCTTAGCCCCCTGCGACATTCGTCAGCCGGGAGGTATCCACTTAAGGAGAATTGACAGCGATCCGAATTGCGACTTTGCTAAATCAACCAGGCATTGCAGTCGGGCAACTATCTTGAGCAAAATCACGAAGTACAGACACGGTCGCAAGCGGAAAGCATTCGAGATTCAGGGTGGGCAATGCGGTATTTACGAGGCCGCTATGATTTTGCCTGGATGGCATAACAAGGATCGCAAACGCAACAGGCTCGCGACGGTTCCAAACCTGGCCACATGGGATCACATCAAGCCGGCAAGCCAGGGCGGAACTAGTCGCCTCGAAAATCTTCATCTTGTTTGTTTCGCCTGCAATCAGAAGCGTCAGACCAAACAGGCCAAGTCTACGTGGCTATCTATCAAAGCTAGGTTGATGCGAGCTTTGGCGACCTAGAGCGTATCTGGATTTAGTTGAATCGGAAGGGATTCCGTTTTTGGCTGTTTTGTGATTCAAGATGCTGGCTGGAGTGGAGGCCAGCATCGGATGACTCGACCTCTTTCAAATGATCTTCGCAAGCGTGTTGTTGATGCAATCGAAGCCGGCGAGAGCTGCCGGTCGGTGGCGGTGCGGTTCGGTATTGCCGTGTCTTCAGCGGTGAAGTGGTCTCAGCGCTACCGTTCGAGCGGATCTGTCGCGCCTGGGAAGATGGGCGGCCACCGCAAGCGGGTTCTTGAGCCGTACCGAGCGTTTATCGCCGAGCGGATCAACCAGACGCCGCATGTGTCACTGAACAGGTTGAAGGAAGAACTGGCCGCGCGAGGGGTGAAGGTATCCCACGACACCGTATGGCAGTTTCTGCGGCGCGAGGGACTACGGTTCAAAAAAAACACTGTTCGCCCTTGAGCAGGCGCGCGCTGACGTCGCGCGACGGCGACAGCGCTGGCGATCCTGGCAGGCTGGCCTTGATCCAAGCCGGCTGGTCTTCATCGATGAAACCTGGATCAAGACCAACATGGCGCCGCTTCGAGGCTGGGGGCCGAAGGGCAAACGGCTGCGCAGCTTCGCCCCGCACGGACATTGGCGCACCCTGACTTTCCTCGGCGCGTTGCGCTGCGATCGGCTCACCGCGCCTTGTGTCTTCGATGGACCGATCAACGGTGAGTGCTTTCGTGCTTATGTCGAACAGCAACTCGTACCGGTGCTCAAACCCGGCGATATCGTCGTGATGGATAATCTCGGCTCCCACAAGTCGGTCGCCATCCGTCAGATGATCCGCAACGCTGGTGCTCGGCTCTGGTACCTGCCGCCATACTCCCCCGACCTTAACCCGATCGAACAGGCTTTCGCCAAAATCAAGCACTGGATGCGCCTGGCTCAGAAGCGAACCATCGATGACACCTGGCGCCACATCGGACACCTCGTCACAACCATCGAGCCCAGCGAATGCAGCAACTACTTCGCCAATGCCGGATATGCTTCCGTGAAAACCTGAAACGCTCTAGTGGCAGGACTTGCGCATGGGGGGCGTGCGCTACTGGGCTAAGACTGGGTTAGCTTTTTGCAGCATGCGCGAGGACGAGAGAAGACCAATTGGAAATATGGCGCACCCGACAGGATTCGAACCTGTGACCTTTGGAATCGGAATCCAACACTCTATCCAGCTGAGCTACGGGTGCATGCCGAAGGCGGCTTGAATCGCCTGTCCGATGGGTGGTTCTTAGCCTAGCTTGCCGCCGGCTTCAATCGCGAATTTCTCAGAAATACCGGTGCTTGCGATTTGCAGGGTATTTTTATTGGTCGCGCTATGGAAGCGGATGAAAAACTCCGCCGGCCTTGCGGGCGGCGGAGCGGTTGTCCGGGGCAGGAGCCTTACGGCGGTCAGATCTGCATGGCGCCGGGGCCGGGGATGGCCTTGGGCGGCACCTTGCCGAGGATGATCATCCCCAGCACCTCGTCCTTGGTCACGTCCTCGGTGCGGGCGTGGCCCACCAACTGGCCGTTCTTCATCACCGAGACGCGGTCGGCGAGGTCGAAGACGTCGTGGATGTCGTGGCTGATGAGGAAGATGCCGATGCCTTCCTTCTTCAACTGCTTGATCAGTTCGCCCACCTGCGCCGTCTCCTGCGGCCCGAGGGCGGCCGTCGGCTCGTCCATGATCAGGATGCGGGCGTTGAAGAGGATGGCGCGGGCGATCGCCACCGATTGCCGCTGGCCGCCGGAAAGCGCCTTCACCGGCTCCTTGAAGCGCTTGAAGTTGGGGTTGAGCCGTCCCATCACTTCGCGGGCCGAAGCCTCCATCGCCACGTCATCGAGAGTCCCCCAGCGGGTCTTCAGCTCGCGGCCGAGATAGAGGTTGGCGGCGGCGTCGACATTGTCGGCGACGGCAAGCGTCTGGTAGATCGTCTCGATCCCGTATTTCTTGGCATCGCGCGGGTTGCGGATGTCGGCCGGCTCGCCATTGATCAGGATCTCGCCGGAGTCGCGCTTATAGGCGCCGGAGAGGATCTTGATCAGCGTCGATTTGCCGGCGCCGTTATGGCCGAGCAGGGCGACGACTTCGCCCGGGTAGAGATCGACCGAGGCATTGTCCACGGCGTGGATGCCGCCGAAGGAGATCGAGATGTTTTTCAGTTCCACGAGGGGAGTGCGGTGATCAGTCATTTTGAGGCTCCTCTCACTTGGCACGGGCGCGATAGACGGTGTCGAGCCAGACCGCGACGACGAGGACGGTGCCGACGACGACGCTCTGCAGCGGCGTGTCGACATGGGCGAGAACCATGCCGGATTGCAGTGATTGCATGACGAGCGCGCCGAGCATGGCGCCGGCGATCGTGCCGGTGCCGCCCGCCAGCGACGTCCCGCCGATGACGGCGGCGGCGATGGTGTAGAGCTCGTCGAGCGTGCCCTGCGAGTTGGTCGCCGCGTTGAGGCGGGCGGTGGAAATCGCCGCGGCGATAGCGGCCAAAACCCCCATTAGCGCGAAGATGCGCACGGTCACCCAGCGGGTCTTGATGCCGGCAAGCTCGGCCGCCTCCGGGTTACCGCCGATCGCGAAGACATAGCGGCCGAAGCGCAGCCGGGTGGCGATGAAGGTCATGATGATGCCGACGACGATGGCGATCAGCACCGGCACGGCGATGCCGTAGGGGATATCCAGGCCGGTCTCGGGCCAGGGAATATTGTTGGTCTCGGCATATTTCTTGGCGATGTTGATCGGCCAGTAATAGCTGTTGGCGATCGAGACGGCGCCGAGGATCAGCACGCAGCTCAGCGTCGCGAGGAAATACTCGGCCCAGATCGGCCGGCGCGGAAAGCCGAAGCGGCGGCGCTGGCGGCGGGAGCCGACGATGCTGGCGATGACGAAGAGGCAGGCAACGATGCCGACGATCCAGCTCCAGGTGGCGCCGATCGAGCCCTCGGCGCCGCCGCCCATGATGCGGAAGGTCTGGTCCATCGGGGCAACCGTCTGGCCGCTGGTGACGAGCCAGGTCGCGCCGCGCCAGACCAGCAGGCCGCCGAGGGTGACGATGAAGGAGGGCACGTTGAGGAAGGCGATGATCATGCCCTGGAAGGTGCCGATCAGGCCGCCGGCAATCAGGCCGACCAGCAGCGTGATCACCCAGGTGAAGGGACTGTCGAAGCCGATATACTCAGGCAGGATCTTCGCCTGGGTGACGCCCATGATCATGCCGCAGAGGCCGAGCACGGATCCGACCGAAAGGTCGATGTTGCGGGTGACGATGATCAGCACCATGCCCGTCGTCATGATCGCGATGTCGGTCGTCTGGACCGAGAGGTTCCAGAGGTTGCGCGGCGTCAGGAACAGGCCGCCGGTGATGATGTGGAAACCGATCCAGATGATGACGAGCGCGCCGATCATGCCGAGCAAGCGTGTGTCGATCTCGGTGGCGCGGAAGAAGCGGGTCACCGGATTGGCTTCTGCCGTTCGCGGCCCGCTTGATGTGGTGGATTTTACCATTTCGGCCATGGGTTTGCCGTTCCCCCATTGTGTTTGGACGGCTGCGCCAGCGTGCCCGAGTTGTGGGCGGCGTCATCGTCTGTTCTTCAACTGACCATCGTGATGCTTCCGGAAACCGGTCGCCTGGCGTCGCGACACCCTTCCGGCAGGGAATGCAAATCCGCGATGGTGCGGCGGGGCGGAGGAACTGCATCCTTGGAGTTCGCATCCGCATCCGGCGCCGCAACGGTCTCTCCGCTGCGGCGCCGGCATTTCGTTCGAAGCTTGCTTACTTGCAGGCGGCGACCGTGCCGGCCTTGACGCCCTGGCAGGCTTCAGCCTTGGAAATCCAGCCGGCGTCGATGACGACGTTCAGATTGTCCTTGGTGATGGCCAGCGGCTTCAGGAAGACCGACTGCATTTCCACACCCTTCGGGCCGCCCTTGAAGGCCTGTGCGCCTTCGATCTTGCTCATGTCCTTGCCGCCGGCAAGCTCGAGAGCGATTTCGGCGGCGCGCTTGCCGAGTTCGCGGCTGTCCTTCCAGACGGAAACCGTCTGCGTGCCGAGAGCGATGCGGTTCAGCGCCGCCTTGTCGCCGTCCTGGCCGGAAACCGGAACGGAGCCGGCGAGGCCCTGGGCGTCGAGCGCTGCAATTGCGCCGCCGGCCGTGCCATCGTTGGAGGCTACGACGGCGTCAACCTTGTTGTTGTTGGCGGTCAGGAACTGCTCCATGTTGCGCTGGGCGTTCTCCGGCAGCCAGCCGTCGGTATAGGCCTCGCCGACATTCTTGATCTTGCCGGCGTCGATCGCGGCCTTCAGCACTTCCTGCTGGCCCGAGAACAGGAAGTCGGCGTTCGGGTCGGAGGACGAGCCCTTGATGAAGACGTAGTTGCCTTCCGGCTTCGCCTTGAAGACGCCTTCGGCCTGCAGGCGGCCGACTTCCTTGTTGTCGAAGGTGATGTAGAAGGCGGCCGGATTTTCGATCAGGCGGTCATAGCCGACAACCGGGATGCCTTCAGCGGCGGCCTTTTCGATGGCCGGGCCGATGGCGTCGGAATCCTGGGCGAGAATGATCAGCGCGTTGGCGCCCTGCGAAATCAGCGATTCGACGTCGGTCAGTTGCTTGGCGGCCGAAGACTGCGCGTCAGCGGAAATATATTTGGCGCCCTTGGCTTCGAGAGCCTTCTTGATGGCGGCTTCATCCGTCTTCCAGCGCTCTTCCTGGAAATTCGACCAGGAAACGCCGACGACGAGATCGGCAGCCATGGCGGCGGTGTGCACGGAAACGAAGATGGCGGCGCCTGCCATCAATTTCAAAATAGACTTCATAATGTCCTCCCGAGTGAGTTGCGGCCGGCCCAGCCCATGCTTCCTCCGGCCACCGCGATACGCCTGTCGAGGAAAGTTCGGATTATTTTCTCGACAGTCGAGAAATTTGATGTCAGAGATTTTTTCAACTGTCAACACTGCACTACCGGCTTAATTCGCTTGCGCAACGGCGGCCGGAGATGCAGTGGAAATCACGGGCGGAGCAAGCAGGAGGAGAGGGCGGCATTCATGCTGACCAAGTCGAGCACGGAGCTGGTCAGGCAGAGAAACAGCGTGCTCGTGCTGTCCGTGCTGCGCCGTCACGGCGCGCTCGCCCATACCGAGATATCCGATCATACCGGCCTTTCCTCGGCCACCATCTCGGCGATCACGGCCGATCTGGAACGCGCCCAAATCATCGAAAAATCCGAGCAGCAGGCGGCAAGCGGCCGCGGCCGGCCGCGCGTGCTGCTCCGGCAACGGCGCGATTGCGGCTATCTCATCGTCGTCATCATCTCCTCGGATGTCGTGCAATATTCGCTGGTCGATTATGCCGGCAAGCTTATCGACCGCTTCAGCGAGGAGCGCTCGCATGATCCCTCAGGCGCTGCCCGCTTCATGGAAGGCGTGCGCGCCGGCCTTTCGCGCATTCTCGATCGCTCCCGCATTACCCGAGAAAAAGTCCTGCTGATCTCGATCAGCAGCAAGGGCCTGGTCGCTTCCACCGAGCCGGTGCTCGTCTGGTCGCCGATCTTCGGCAGCGACCAGATCGATTTCGAATCGGCGCTCCGGCCGGATTGGCAGGCCAAGGTCATCCTCGACAACGAGACACTGCTGGTCGCCGCCGCACTTGGCGCGCGCGAGGAGATCGTCAAGGGCGCCGATTTCCGCTCGCTCGCGGCGCTCTCGCTCGGCCACAGCATCGGCCTCGGCATCGTCCGGCGGGGAGGGCAGACGGGCCAAGAGGTCTCGGCGCCGAATTTCGGCCACATGCTGCACATGGCGGGTGGCGGCCTCTGTCGCTGCGGCACGCGCGGCTGCATCGAGGCCTATGCCGGCTTCTACGCCATCCTGCGCAGCGCCTTCGAAGTACCGCTCGATACGATCCCCGCCAAATTCGTCCCAGTCGCCGAGCTCGACAAGATCGCCGCCAAGGCCCGCCAGGGCCACCGCACCTCCGCCTTCGCCTTCCGCCAGGCAGGCCTGGCGCTCGGCAACGGCCTGTCGCGCATGCTCAGCCTCACCGAACGCATGCCCATCGCCATCACCGGCCCCGGCACCCGCTATTACGACCTGCTGCGCCAGGGTATCGAAGAGGGCCTCGGCCATTCGCACATCGTGCGCATGGAAGGCATGCCGGAAATCCGCATCGTCGCCGAAGAGCCCATGCTCGTCTTCGAAGGCCATCTCAACCGGGCACTGTCAGTGATCGACCAGGATATCGTCGTTTCGGGTGTTCAGGGCGGAGAGTAGGGAGTGATCCCGCTGGAGCTTTGGTGTCAGTTTCATCGTTATGATCGCGCCTCTCCCTGACCTCCGTCATTCCAGGCCTTGAGCCCATAAGGCCTTGAAGGGAGTCGCCCGCGCCCAAGGACCTGGGCGCACTGGATCCCTGTGACGAGCACAGGGATGAGGGAGCAAGTGGAGATGCGACCTGCCCAAGTCCCGCGAGAATACGGTGTGGATGCTCGGCCAAGGCCGAGCAGGACCGCGCGGTGGCTGGATTCCAGGCTCAAGGCCTGGAATGACGGAGGTTCGCGGTGTTGCCGCCAAACGCGCCGTCGAGGTTTCGGACGGCGGGTCGTGCTTCCGGTGCCTGTTATAGTGCCGCCTTCGACCAGCAACTGCGACGCTTCGTCCGCTGCGCCGACGCTGAGTTTGGCACTAACGCAACCCTCACCCTCCGTCATTCCAGGCCTTGAGCCTGGAATCCATGGCCACACCCTCCGTCCTGCTCGGCCTTGAGCCGAGCATCCATGCCGTATCCCCAGCGACAATAGACAGGTCGCATCTCCTCTTGCTCCCTCATCCCTGTGCTCGTCACAGGGATCCAGCGCGCCCAAGTCCTTGGGCGCGGGAGACTCCCTTCGAGGCCCTATCGGTTCACTCACCGCGCAGACGCGCGGTGGCTGGATTCCAGGCTCAAGGCCTGGAATGACGGAGGTTGGGGGGTTACGGCAAAACGAGCCGTCGACGTTTCGGACGGCGGGCGGTGATCCGGTGCCCGGTAAGCGCCGCCTTCGACCCGGAACTGGGAAGCATTATCCGCTGCGCCGACGCCGAGTTCGGCGCAGACGCAACCCTCACCCTCCGTCATTCCATGCCTTGAGCCTGGAATCCACGGCCCCACCCTCCGTCCTGCTGGCCTCGAGTCGAGCATCCACGCCGTATCCCCCAGCGACAATAGACAGGTCGCATCTCCTCTTGCTCTCTCATCCCTGTGCTCGTCACAGGGATCCAGCGCGCCCAAGTCCTTCGGCGCGGGAGACTCCCTTCAAGGCGCATAGGTTCATTCACCGCGCCGACGCGCGGTGGCTGGATCCAGGCTCAAGGCCTGGAATGACGGAGGTTGGGGGTGTGTAGGCGCCAAACGAGCCGTCGAGGTTTCGGACGGCGGGTCGTGTCCCGGTGCCCGGTATAGCGCCCTCTTCGACCCGGAACCGCGACACCTCATCCGCTGTGCCGACGGCAAATTTGGCGCGACCGCAACCCTCACTCTCCGTCATTCCAGGCCTTGAGCCTGGAATCCATGGCTGCACCCTCCGCCCCTTTAGGCCTCGAGCCGAGCATCCACACCGCCGTCGCTACCATCAAACGCAAAACGGCCGGGCATGTGCCCGGCCATCTCATGCATGACTGGCGGTCGGGAGAGGGCCGTCAGCCAACCTTGATGAGCTTGCCTTCCTTGACCGACTGCACCGCCGCATCGGCGAGCGCCAGCGCAGCGAGACCATCGGCGCCGGAGGGCGAAATCTCAGTGCCCTTCTCGATCGCGGCGATGAAGGCGGCGATCTCGTTGGCGTAGGCTTCGGTGTAGCGGGTCATGAAGAAATCATGCAGCGGCGGGCGGGTGTAGCCGTCGCCGTTGGCGACTTCGATCGAGACCGGGCGCTGGTTTTCGGCGGCCGCCATGCCCTTGGCGCCATGCACTTCGATGCGCTGGTCGTAGCCATAGGTGGCGCGGCGGGAGTTGGAGATGACGGCCTGCTTGCCGGAGGCGGTCTGCAGGATCACCGAGACGCTGTCATAGTCGCCGGCTTCGCCGATCGCCTTGTCGACCAACACGGCGGCGGTCGCCAGCACCGAGACCGGCTCTTCGCCGAGCAGGAAGCGGGCCATGTCGAAATCGTGAATCGTCATGTCGCGGAAGATGCCGCCCGAGCGCTTGATGTAATCGACCGGCGGGGCGCCGGGATCGCGCGAGGTGATCGTCACCATCTCGACATCGCCGATCTTGCCGTCGTCGATGACCTTGCGCACCGCCATGAAATGCGGATCGAAGCGGCGGTTGAAGCCGACCATCAGCTTGGCGCCGGTTTCTTCCACCACCTTGATGCAGGCCTTGACGCGGTCTACATCGAGGTCGATCGGCTTTTCGCAGAAAATCGCCTTGCCGGCGCGGGCGAAACGCTCGATCAGGTCGGCATGGGTGTCCGTCGGTGTGCAGATGACGACTGCGTCGATATCTTTAGCGGCCTCGATCGCCTCGATGGTGCGGACCTCGCAGCCATAGGCCGAAGCGATGGCTTCGGCGGCCTGCGGAAAGGCGTCCGCCACCGCAACCAGCGTCGCATTGGCGTCGCCGCTGACGGCCTTGGCGTGAACCTTGCCGATGCGGCCGGCGCCGAGAAGACCGAATCTCACTGTCATTTCAACCTCCCTTGAATTCGGAACAAATAAACCGAATTATCGAAAAACTGGAATTTTCATTCCATCTTCTCTGCGTCGCGTCAAGCCCGCGGCTCTTTCACATTTGCAAGATTCGAACTAAACAAAGCGCGGCACAGGCCTAGGCCGTGCGACGCATGCCGGGGGCATGCGTGACATATCCGACCGCGGGGCACAGATGCAACTGATCGATCCGAACCATCCTGCATACCGGCGCCTCTGGGTGCGGATTGCCATCGTTGCCGTCTGCTTCGGCTGGGCCACGGTCGAGATCATCGGCGGCGACCCCTTCTGGGCCGTCATCTCGGCCGGGGCGGGTGCCTATGCCTATTATATGCTGTTCTGGAGCTTCAATCCGCAGCCCGAGGTCGCCGAGCCTGCAGCCGTGCCTGACGCTGATGACGACGAAGAGCCCGCGGTGCCAGCCGCGGACAAGCCGTCGAAGGACGGGCAAGTAGACTAAGATTGGTCAGCGGCGGATTCGCCGCAGCGCCTCGTCGATCAGAAGATTGGCCAGCATCATCCGCTTTGTCGCATTGTCGCGAAAGGGCAGGGCGACGCCGTCGGGGTGATTGGCCCGGGCGAAGGCGCGGCGCTTTTCACTAAGCGTCAGCGGCGTATCGGTTGCCGAGATCCCCAGTTCGGCAGCAACCTCCTGCGGCGTCGTGCGGGTCAGATGCTCCGGCATGACGGGCTCGGGGTCCGGCACAGGCTCCGGTTTCTCCGTGAGCCCGGCGGCCGCAGCTAGATCGAGATTGTCGAAATAGGCCTCCCCGACCCGGTGCGAAGCGGCGGAGACACCCTGCATCACATCGAAGGCAAGCCCGGTGCCGAGGCCGGAGACGCGATGGGCGGCTGGCGTTTCGGCCTCATCTTCGGCCGTCTCGTCCTCTGCCTTCAGCCGCTCGAGAACTGATTGAAATATCGACTGTCCGAACAGCATCCCGCTTCCTCAAGAGCATTTCCGTCTTCGAGCGACGGACGTGCTCTAATTTTTTCACGCAATTTCCGGAGGCAAAAACTGCTGGGCACTTTGCCGGTATTGTTCCGCCCCGCATTAAAAGCGCAGAAGATGGCGCAGGGCTTGCGGGCTTATCCCGCCTGCTTCCGGCTTTCCTCGAGGATGATGTCGTAGAGCAGCCTTGCGCTCGGCGGCAGCGCCCGTTCGCTTGCCGCGATCAGGCTGTACGGCTTGACGTTGATGTCGAAATCGATCGGCAGGACACGCACGTCGGAGGCCTTGGCGCCCTGGCTCGCCAGGAAGTGGGCAACGTCAACGGCGACGGGGGCGATCGCGTCGGTCTCGCAGACGATGGCGCAGGTGAGCAAGAGCGAGGAGGTGTTGACGATATTTTCAGGCAGCGCCACGCCTTGCGACAGAAAGAAATCCTCGATCGTACGGCGCAGCAGCGTGCCCGGCGGCTGGAATACCCAGTCGTAATCCCTGACGTCGGCGAGGCTGCTCACCTTGTGCTTTAAGAGCGGATGGCTCTTGCGCACGATCAGGCAGGCCCGCTCGATGCCGATCTCCGTCACCTCGAACAGGCGCGGGTTGAGGTCGTCGGGGATGCGGCCGATGATGAAGTCATGGCGGGCGGCGAGCAGCTCGCGGGCGAGCACGTTGCTGGTTTCCACCTGGATGTTGATCTCGATGCCGGGATAGGCCTTGCGCACCCTGTTGATCGCCGGCACCACCAGGCTCATGGCCGGCGCCGTTACCGCGCCGATGAAGACCGAACCGCCCTTGCCGCTCTTCAATTCGCCGATCTCGCGGCTCGCTTCGCGCAGCTCCAGCAGGATCTTTCTTGCCCGCCTGGCAAGGGCCGCGCCGAAGGTCGTCAGCACCACGCCGCGGGCCACCCGCTCATAGAGCTGAGTCTTAGTGATCGCCTCCATTTCGGACAGCATGCGCGATGCGGCGGGCTGCGAAATGTTGAGGACTTCCGCAGCTGCGGAAATCTGTCCGCTATCTTCGATTGCGACGATCATGCGCAGGTGATTAAGCTTAAGTCCTGCCCGTAAAAGGCCGTCATCACCGAAATTGTCGCTGTGGATATCGACGTGATCCATGGAAATGGGCTCTGAAACGATCGTCATGGTTGCAGCCTCCCCACTGCGCTCCATCAAAAGTAATACTTTTTAACGATATACCAAAATTGTTATGCACATTACCACTTATTCTATTTGACAGTTATAGGAATCCATACCAGTTTGCCGCCGTGTGCTGGTTGGCACTCAACACGTGTGAGATCGTGGAGGAGACCTACTTCGTTTCTCACCATCTGAAGTAACTATCCAATACGGAACCTGCCACAGTTTCGGGCGGGCGATTTTTCGTCCGCTGATCTATTAACAAGGGAGAGAGAAATGAAATCCATTATCTCATTGATGGCTGCGGCTGCCTTCGGCGTCGCTTCGTTCGTTATGCCTGCCATGGCGCAGGACAAGGGGCTCGTGGGCATCGCAATGCCGACCAAGTCCTCCGCTCGCTGGATCGACGACGGCAACAACATCGTCAAGCAGCTCGAGGCCGCCGGCTACAAGACCGACCTGCAGTATGCTGACGACGATATTCCGAACCAGCTGTCGCAGATCGAAAACATGGTCACCAAGGGTGCCAAGGTTCTCGTCATCGCTTCGATCGACGGCACGACGCTTTCCGACGTTCTCCAGAAGGCTCACGATGCCGGCATCAAGGTCATCGCTTATGACCGCCTGATCCGCGACTCGGCCAACGTCGACTACTACGCCACCTTCGACAACTTCCAGGTCGGCGTTCTGCAGGCAACCTCCATCGTTGACGCCCTCGGCCTCAAGGAGGGCAAGGGCCCGTTCAACATCGAACTCTTCGGCGGTTCGCCGGACGACAACAACGCCTTCTTCTTCTATGATGGCGCAATGTCGGTCCTGCAGCCCTACATCGACTCCGGCAAGCTCGTCGTGAAGTCCGGCCAGACCGGCATGGACAAGGTCGGCACCCTGCGTTGGGATGCGGCTACGGCCCAGGCCCGCATGGACAACCTGCTCTCGGCCAACTACACCGACGCCAAGGTCGATGCCGTCCTGTCTCCCTATGACGGTCTCTCGATCGGCATCATCTCCTCGCTGAAGGGCGTCGGCTACGGTTCGGCTGACCAGCCGCTCCCGATCGTTTCCGGTCAGGACGCTGAAATCCCGTCGGTCAAGTCGATTATCGCTGGCGAGCAGCACTCGACGGTCTTCAAGGACACCCGCGAACTCGCCAAGGTCACGGTTGCCATGGTCGACGCCGTCATGTCCGGCAAGGAGCCCGAGGTCAACGACACGAAGACCTACGACAACGGCGTCAAGGTCGTTCCGTCCTATCTGCTGAAGCCGGTTTCGGTCGACAAGACCAACTACAAGCAGGTCCTCATCGACAGCGGTTACTACACCGAAGACAAGCTGAAGTAAGTTAAACACGAGGCCGGAGCCCGCGTGCTTGCGGGTTCCGGCCTTCGATTTTATGATCGCCAAGCCGCTCGGCGGCTCAAGGCGCTGGAACTTTGACTATGGACAATACCATCCTCGAAATGCGGAGCATCACCAAGACGTTCCCGGGCGTCAAGGCGCTGGAGAACGTGAACCTCAAGGTTCGCCAGGGTGAGATCCACGCATTGGTGGGCGAAAACGGGGCCGGCAAATCGACCCTGATGAAAGTGCTCTCAGGCGTCTATCCGACAGGAAGCTATGAAGGCGACATCGTCTATGAAGGCGAGACGCGCCACTTCAAGGTCCTGAAGGATTCCGAAGAAATCGGCATCGTCATCATTCACCAGGAACTGGCGCTCGTGCCATTGCTGTCGATCGGCGAAAATATCTTCCTCGGCAACGAGAACGCCAAGAAGGGCGTGATCAGCTGGGAAGAGACGTATAACCGCACGAAACAGCTGCTGCAGAAGGTCGGCCTGCGCGAATCCCCGAATACGCTGGTCACCGATATCGGCGTCGGCAAGCAGCAGCTCGTAGAGATCGCCAAGGCGCTGTCGAAGAGCGTGAAGCTGCTCATCCTCGACGAGCCCACAGCCTCGCTGAACGAGAAGGATTCCGACGCGCTGCTCAATCTGCTGATCGAGTTCCGCAACCAGGGCATCACCTCGATCATCATTTCCCACAAGCTGAACGAGATCCGCAAGGTCGCCGACCAGATCACGGTCCTGCGCGACGGCATGACCGTCAAGACGCTCGACTGTCACGCCGACGAGATCAGCGAAGACATCATCATCAAGAACATGGTGGGCCGCGACCTCGCCGACCGTTATCCGCCGCGCTCGGTGCCGATCGGCGAGACGATCTTCGAAGTTAAGAACTGGAACGCCTACCACCAGCATCACCGCGACCGCCAGGTGCTGCACAACATCAACGTCAATGTTCGCAAGGGCGAGGTTGTCGGCATTGCCGGCCTGATGGGCGCGGGCCGCACCGAATTCGCCATGAGCGTCTTCGGCAAATCCTACGGGCACAAGATCAGCGGCGAGGTCTTCGTCGACGGCAAGGCCGTCGATGTCAGCACCGTGCGCAAGGCGATCGATGCAGGCCTTGCCTATGTCACCGAGGACCGCAAACAGCTCGGCCTCGTGCTCAACGACACGATCCTGCACAATACCACGCTTGCCAATCTCGACGGAATTTCGAACAACAGCGTCATCGACGACATCAAGGAGATGAAGGTCGCGACCGATTACCGGTCGAAGCTGCGCATTCGCTCGCACGGCATCTTCCAGGAAACGGTCAATCTTTCCGGCGGCAACCAGCAAAAAGTGGTGCTGTCGAAGTGGCTGTTCTCCGATCCCGAGATTTTGATCCTCGACGAGCCTACCCGAGGCATCGACGTTGGCGCAAAGTACGAAATTTATACTATCATCAACCAGCTTGCCGCCGATGGGAAGGGCGTTCTGATGATCTCATCGGAAATGCCCGAACTGCTTGGCACTTGTGACCGCATCTACGTGATGAACGAAGGACGCATTGTCGCCGAACTGCCGAAGGGAGAAGCAAGCCAGGAAACCATCATGCGCGCTATCATGCGCTCAGGGGAGAAGAGACAATGACTCCGGTCAACCCAGCAACCGAGGAAAGCAACGTCGTTTCCGTTGCCGATTACATCCGCGGCAACATTCGTGAATACGGCATGCTCATCGCGCTCGTCGCGATCATGGTATTCTTCCAGTTCTACACCGGCGGCATCCTCTTCAAGCCGGTCAACCTGACGAACCTCGTCCTGCAGAATTCGTTCATCGTCATCATGGCGCTCGGCATGCTGCTCGTCATCGTGGCTGGGCATATCGACCTGTCGGTCGGTTCGATCGTCGCCTTCGTCGGCGCGCTCGCGGCAATCTTCACCGTGACATGGGGCATGAATTTCTGGGTCGCCGGTTTGATTTGTCTCATCGTCGGCGGCATCATCGGCGCGGCGCAGGGCTATTTCATCGCCTATCACCGCATTCCGTCCTTCATCGTGACGCTGGCCGGCATGCTCGTCTTCCGCGGCCTGACGCTGACGGTGCTGAACGGCAAGAACATCGGCCCGTTCCCGAAGGAATTTCAGGTCATCAGCACCGGCTTCCTGCCGGGCGACATGATCGACGTCTTCGGCACACCCGTCCAGTCGACCTCACTGATCCTGACGGTGATCCTGCCGGTCATCCTCTTCTATCTCGCATGGCGCCGCCGCAGGGTGAACGAGAGCCACGGGATCGACGTCGAGCCGATGGGCTTCTTCATCGCCCAGAACTTGGTCGTTTCTGTCGCCATTCTGTGGCTCGGCTATCTCCTGTCCAGCTACAGGGGCCTGCCGAACGTTCTCGTCGTCATGCTGGTGCTAATCGCGATCTATGCTTTCGTCACCAAGCGCACGACGATCGGCCGCCGCATCTATGCCATGGGCGGCAATGAAAAGGCGACCAAGCTTTCGGGCATCAACACGCAGCGCCTCAGCTTCTACACCTTCGTCAACATGGGCGTACTTGCGGGCCTTGCCGGCATGATCGTCGCTCTCCGCCTGAACTCGGCAACGCCGAAGGCTGGCGTCGGCTTCGAGCTTGACGTGATCGCGGCCTGCTTCATCGGCGGCGCCTCGGCATCCGGCGGCGTCGGCAAGATCACCGGCGCGGTCATCGGTGCGTTCATCATGGGCGTCATGAACAACGGCATGTCGATCGTCGGCCTCGGCATCGACTTCCAGCAGATGGTCAAGGGTGCGGTGCTTCTCGCCGCCGTGTTCTTCGACGTCTACAACAAGAACAAGGGCTGAGCGCTCAAAAGGCGCCAGCCCCGGCATTCGCAGTCATATGAATGATGGATTCCGGCTCCTGAGGGAGCCGGACAGGCGGAGCTTTTCTGTCTTCGCGGAAACGAGAAGGATCAAAGTCGTGCTTATTTCCCAGATCAAGGGTGCCAACGGAGAGATCGTCGTCGCCGTGCGCGAGCAGGGCGGCGCTGCGAGATCGGTCAACAACGCCGGCAGCGTCTATGCGCTGGCAATGGACGCCGCCGACGGCGGCAAGTCGCTGGCCGCGGTCATCGAGGCGCATGGCTACGGCGATGCCGTCGATCTTGAGAAAGCCTATGCGGAAGGCCGCTTCCTGCCGCCGATCACCCATCCGGACGCCGCCCATCTGCATCTGACCGGCACGGGCCTCACGCATCTCGGCTCCGCCGCCACCCGCGATTCCATGCACAAGAAAACCACCGAGGCGGCCGAGGAAACGCTGACCGACTCGATGAAGATGTTCAAGATGGGTCTCGAGAACGGCAAGCCGAAATCCGGCGAAAAGGGCGTGCAGCCGGAATGGTTCTACAAGGGCAACGGCTATGGCGCGGCTGCCCCCGGCGCCCCGCTCGTCTCACCCTCCTTCGCGCTCGACGGCGGCGAAGAGCCTGAAATGGCCGGCATCTACGTCATCGCCACAGACGGAACACCGTTCCGCATCGGCTTTGCCCTTTCGAACGAGTTTTCCGATCATGTCACCGAGCGGATCAACTATCTCTTCCTCGCCCACTCGAAGCTGCGCCCGGCCGCCTATGGTCCGGAAATCCGTATCGGTGCGGCCCCCGACGACATCCGTGGCACCTCACGCATCAAGCGCGGCGACAAGGTGATCTTCGAAAAGCCCTTCCTGTCGGGCGAAGCGAACATGTCGCACACCTTCGCCAACCTCGAATATCACCATTTCAAATATGGCCTCTTCCGGGTTCCGGGCGATGTCCATGTCCATATGTTCGGCACGGCGACGCTATCCTTCGCCGACGGCATCAAGACGGAAGAGGGCGACGTCTTCGAGATCGAAGTCGACGAATTCGGCCTGCCGCTGCGCAATCCGCTGAAGGTGGCGGCCGAGGAAGAGATTTTCGTCAAGCAACTCTGATTTTTCGAGGCCGGGTCCGCGTCCGCGGCCGGGCCGTGTTTGTAAACGGTAAAGGAGGCTTGTTGAGCCCATGACCATTTATCAAAACCTGATCGCCGGCGAATGGGTCGGCACGAATGCGACGAAGAACATCAATCCGTCCGACACCAACGAAGTCGTCGGTCTCTATGCCGACGGCAGCGCCGAAGATACCAAGAACGCCATCGCCGCCGCCAAGGCCGCCTTTCCGGCCTGGTCGCGCTCGGGCATCTGGGAACGTCATGTCATCCTGAAGAAGACGGGCGACGAGATCATGGCGCGCAAGGACGAGCTCGGCGCGCTGCTCGCTCGCGAAGAAGGCAAGACCCTGCCGGAAGCCACCGGCGAAGTCATCCGTGCCTCGCAGATCTTCGAATTCTTCGCAGGCGAAGCCCTGCGGCTCGCCGGCGAGGTCATCCCGTCGGTGCGTCCGAACATTGGCGTCGAGATCACCCGCGAAGCGCTCGGCGTCATCGGCATCATCACGCCATGGAATTTCCCGATCGCTATTCCGGCCTGGAAGATCGCGCCGGCGCTCTGCTACGGCAACACCATCGTCTTCAAGCCGGCCGAATTGGTGCCGGCCTGTTCCTGGGCGATCGTCGACATCCTCAACCGTGCCGGCCTGCCAAAGGGCGTTCTGAACCTCGTCATGGGCAAGGGCTCGGTCGTCGGCCAGGCGATGCTGGAAAGCCCTGATGTTGCCGGCATCACCTTCACCGGTTCCACCGGCACCGGCCGCCGCGTTGCCGCCGCCTCGATCGAGCATAACCGCAAGTTCCAGCTCGAGATGGGCGGCAAGAACCCGATGGTCGTGCTCGACGACGCCGACCTCTCGGTCGCCGTCGAAGCCGCCGCCAATTCCGGCTTTTTCTCCACAGGCCAACGCTGCACCGCGTCCTCGCGCCTGATCGTTACCGTAGGCATTCACGACAAGTTCGTCGCCGCATTGACCGACAAGCTGAAGACGCTGGTCGTCGACAACGCTTTGAAGGCCGGCACCCATATCGGCCCTGTTGTCGACGAGCGGCAGCTGAAGACCGATACCGACTATATCGAGATCGGCAAGAAGGAAGGCGCCAAGCTCGCCTTCGGCGGCGAGGTCATTTCCCGCGAGACGCCCGGCTTCTACCTGCAGCCGACGCTGTTTACTGAAGCCACCAACCAGATGCGGATTTCACGCGAGGAGATCTTCGGGCCCGTTGTCTCGGTAATCAGGGTCAAGGACTACGACGAGGCGCTGGCGACGGCCAACGACACGCCGTTCGGGCTTTCGGCCGGCATCGCCACGACCAGCTTGAAACATGCGACGCATTTCAAGCGCAACGCCGAGGCCGGCATGGTCATGGTCAACCTGCCGACGGCGGGCGTCGACTTCCACGTGCCGTTCGGCGGCCGCAAGGGTTCGTCCTATGGTCCGCGCGAGCAGGGCAAGTATGCGAGCGAATTCTTTACCGTGGTCAAGACCGCCTACACGCTGGCTTGAGACATATCCGATGACCCGGGCCGTACGAGGCGGCCCGGCAATTCACCTGAAGGACAGAGAAAATGAAAAAGAAAGCGGAATGGCCGCGCCGGCTGAGGTCGCAGGAATGGTACGGCGGCACGAGCCGCGACGTGATTTATCATCGCGGCTGGCTTAAGAACCAGGGTTATCCGCACGACCTGTTCGATGGACGGCCGGTGATCGGCATCCTCAACACCTGGTCGGATATGACCCCGTGCAACGGTCATCTGAGAGAGCTCGCCGAGAAGGTGAAGGCGGGCGTCTGGGAAGCCGGCGGTTTCCCGCTTGAGGTGCCGGTATTCTCGGCCTCCGAAAACACCTTCCGCCCGACCGCGATGATGTACCGCAACCTTGCCGCGCTCGCGGTGGAAGAAGCGATCCGCGGCCAGCCGATGGATGGCTGCGTGCTCCTCGTCGGCTGCGACAAGACCACGCCGTCGCTGCTGATGGGTGCGGCCTCCTGCGACCTGCCGTCGATCGTCGTCACCGGCGGACCGATGCTGAACGGCTATTTCCGCGGCGAGCGCGTCGGCTCCGGCACCCATCTGTGGAAGTTCTCCGAGATGGTGAAGGCGGGCGAGATGACGCAGGCCGAGTTCCTCGAAGCCGAAGCTTCGATGAGCCGCTCGTCGGGCACCTGCAACACCATGGGCACCGCCTCGACGATGGCGTCGATGGCCGAAGCGCTCGGCATGGCGCTATCAGGCAATGCCGCGATCCCCGGCGTCGATTCCCGCCGCAAGGTGATGGCGCAGCTCACCGGCCGCCGCATCGTGCAGATGGTCAAGGACGACCTGAAGCCGTCCGAGATCATGACGAAGCAGGCTTTCGAAAACGCCATCCGCACCAATGCGGCGATCGGCGGATCGACCAATGCCGTTATCCACCTGCTCGCCATCGCCGGCCGCGTTGGCATCGATCTTTCGCTCGACGACTGGGACCGCTGCGGCCGCGACGTGCCGACCATCGTCAACCTGATGCCGTCGGGCAAATACCTGATGGAAGAGTTCTTCTATGCCGGCGGCCTGCCTGTCGTGCTGAAGCGGCTCGGCGAAGCCGGGCTGCTGCACAAGGAGGCGCTGACGGTCTCCGGCGAAACCGTCTGGGACGAGGTCAAGGACGTCGTCAACTGGAACGAAGACGTCATTCTGCCTGCCGAAAAGGCGCTGACCTCGTCGGGCGGCATCGTCGTGCTGCGCGGCAATCTCGCACCGAAGGGCGCGGTGCTGAAGCCTTCGGCTGCCTCGCCGCATCTCCTGGTGCACAAGGGCAGGGCAGTCGTGTTCGAGGATATCGACGACTACAAGGCCAAGATCAATGACGACAATCTCGACATCGACGAGACCTGCGTCATGGTCATGAAAAACTGCGGGCCGAAGGGCTATCCGGGCATGGCCGAAGTCGGCAATATGGGACTGCCGCCGAAGGTGCTGAAGAAGGGCATCCTCGACATGGTGCGCATTTCCGACGCCCGCATGTCCGGAACGGCCTATGGCACCGTCGTGCTGCACACCTCGCCGGAAGCCGCCGTCGGCGGACCGCTCGCGGTCGTGAAAAACGGCGACATGATCGAACTCGACGTGCCGAACCGTCGCCTGCATCTCGACATATCAGACGAGGAACTGGCGTGGCGGCTTGCCGAATGGCAGCCGAACCATGACCTGCCGACATCGGGCTATGCCTACCTTCACCAGCAGCATGTCGAAGGCGCTGATACCGGCGCCGACCTCGACTTCCTCAAGGGATGTCGCGGAAACGCGGTCGGCAAGGACAGCCACTGAGTAGGGACGCATCCGAAATTGGATCGTTGAAAAGGCGGGTGAGAGCCCCGCCTTTTCCTTTGCCCTTGTTCAATACCGATATGGTATTATATCTTGTACAAGTGTACAGGAGATATGGTCATGTCCAAGGTCGTCGGTGCGGCTGAATTTAAGGCGAAGTGCCTGAATCTGATCGATCAGATGCGGGACGATGATGAATCCATCGTCATCACCAAGCGGGGCAAACCGGTGGCGGTGCTTTCGCCGGCACCTGACACCGGCAGCCGCAAGAGCATCATCGGGGCGATGAAGGGCAGCGTTGTGCGCTATGACGATCCGCTGTCTCCGGTCGTTGAACCGGAAGATTGGGACTCCCTCCGTTGATCGTCATCGATACGCATGTTCTCGTCTGGACAATGCAGGACGATGCCCGTCTTGGCGCGCAAGCCCGACGCATCATCGACGAGATGATTGGGAAAAGCCGGATCCTGGTGTCGGCGATCACACCCTGGGAAATCGCGATGCTGGTGCAGAAGGGGCGCCTGGCGCTTGGCGACGAAGTCGGGCGATGGGTCGACAGCGCGCTGTCTCTGCCCGGACTCCAGCTTGCGCCGATCGAGCCGTCCATCGCGGTAGACAGCGTCAGGCTGCCCGGCGAGTTTCATGCCGACCCCGCCGACCGCATCATCGTCGCCACGGCCCGTTTCCATCGTGTCCCGCTGCTTACAGCCGATCAGGCGATCCTCAGCTACGGTGCGCGCGGCCACCTGCAGGCTCTTGCTGCGGGCTAGCTGATCGGGACTTAGGCGCCATGCGGTGTTCATCCTTATTCGAAAGACGTGCAGATCGCAGGCCGTTTGCGGCGGAAGGCGCGACGCAGGCGGGTCGAAATGCGACCCGCTGCAGCCTGCTTTCCTTCATAAACACGTTCGATGGGCCAGGAACGCCCGCCGCTTGAGCGCAGCGGTCAAGTTTCCGGACGAGCCGAAGCTGGTTTGCAGCCTTCGCGGAGCCCTCAGCTCTGGCTCTGGCTTTGCATCTGCCCACTATCTTCCACCTTCACGGTGACCGACAGGGTTTCGCCCGGCGTGCCGATGCGCATGCCGGAGATCGGCGCGGCGTCGCGGTAGCAGAGGCCGGAGGCGATCCTGACGTAGCGGGCGTCCGGGCAGATCTCGTTGGCGGGATCGAAGCCGACCCAGCCGAGGCCGGGAATATGGGCCTCGGCCCAGGCATGGGTCGCCGCCTGTTCGATCTTTTCCTCCATCATCAGATAGCCGGAGACGTAACGGGCCGGGACGTGCAGGGCGCGGGCGGCGGAAACGAAGATGTGCGCATGGTCCTGGCAGACGCCACTCTTCTTCTCGAGCGCCTGTTCGGCCGTCGTCGCGGCGTTGCTGGTGCCTGGCTTATAGTCGACAGTCTCATGGATTGCCGCCATCAGCGCATGCATGCGGGCAAGCTCGTTGTCGCCACCGACGCTCTTGACGAGTTCCTTGACCAGCTTGCCGCCCTTGGTCAGCGGCGTCTCGCGCAGGAAGAGCCAAAGCGGGCAGAAGCCGGTGTGCGGGCCGGTGACACCATTATTGTCCGCCGTCTCGATCTCGCCCTCGGCCAAGATGCGCGTCACGTGCTGCGCGCCTTCCAGCGAGACCAGATTGACGTGGTTGCCGTACTGGTCGTCATACTCCACCTCGGGTGTGGCGCCCTCGACGTTCAACGACCATCCGAGCACCTTCTGAGCAGCTGATGTCGGCGGCGTCAGCCTGAGGCGCTGCAGCGAGAACTGCGCCGGTTCGTCGTAGCGGTATTCGGTGAGGTGGCTGATCTTCAGTCTCATGGTCTGATCCGCTTAAACATAGAACCGGTAGCCGTCGGAAATTTCCGCGCCGAGCTGGTTGTTGCGCGAGACGAAATCCTCCAGGAATTCGTGCAGGCCCTGATCCATGATGTCGCGGATCGCCCGCGTCTGCAGCGTGGTGCGAATCGCATCGGCGGTATCGTGGGCAGGCAGGCGTGCCTCGTAATCCTGGGCGAGATAGCCGAGATTGCTGACGATCTTTTCGTAGCAATAGGCGAGCGAACGCGGCATCTGGACGTTCAGCGTCAGGAAGTCGGCAATGTTCATCGCCCGGTATTCGCCGTCATAGGCCCAGCTATAGGCGCGGTGGGCGGAGACCGAGCGCAGGATCGATTCCCACTGCACATTGTCGAGCGAGGAGCCGACCGCCGAGACCGAGGGCAGCAGCACGTAATATTTCACGTCGAGGATGCGGCTGGTATTATCGGCCCGCTCAATGAAGGTGCCGATGCGGGCAAAGTTATAGAGCTCATTGCGCAGCGTCGAACCGTGGAAGGCACCGCGGATCAGGCCGGCGCGGCGCTTGATGGCGTCGATCACCTCGGGCATCTCGGCCGGCTTGACGCGCTTTTCGAGCAGCGACTTCAGGTCGATCCAGCATTCGTTGGTCGCTTCCCAGGTCTCGCGCGTCAGCGCGGTGCGCACCATGCGGGCATTGTTGCGGCCGGACTCGATACAGGACATGACGCTCGACGGATTGGCGCGATCGCGCAGGAGATAATCGATCGCATCGGCATTCGTCAGCTTCGCGTGGCCCTCGTCATAAGCCTCGCGCACGCCAGCACTTTGCAGCACGCCATCCCAGTTGTCGTCGCCGGCGCTGCTGCGGGTCAGTGACATGCGCAGTCCGGCGTCGACCAGGCGGGCGATATTTTCGGCGCGCTCGATGTATCGGAACATCCAGTAGAGGCCGTTTGCAGTTCTTCCGAGCATCAGTCCTCCAATACCCAGGTGTCTTTGGTGCCGCCGCCCTGGCTGGAATTGACCACCAGAGAGCCTTGTTTCAGCGCCACGCGGGTGAGCCCGCCCGGAATGATCTGAACTTTGTCGGAGACGAGCACATAGGGGCGCAGATCGACGTGGCGCGGCGCAATGCCCTTGTTGACGAGGATCGGTACGGTGGAGAGCGACAGCGTCGGCTGGGCGATGTAGTTGTTCGGCTTGGCTTTCAGTTTTTCGGCGAAATCGGCGCGCTCTTTCTTCGACGCCGTCGGTCCCACAAGCATGCCGTAGCCGCCGGAGCCGTGCACTTCCTTGACGACCAGCTCCTCCAGGTGCTCGAGCACGTATTTCAGGCTTGATGCTTCCGAGCAGCGCCAGGTCGGCACGTTTTCGAGCAGCGCCTTGCTGCCGGTGTAGAATTCGACGATCTCCGGCATGTAGGAATAGATCGCCTTGTCGTCGCAAATGCCGGTGCCGGGCGCGTTGGCAATGGTGATATTGCCGGAGCGGTAGACGTCCATGATGCCGGGGATGCCGAGCGCGGAATCGGCTCGGAAGGTCAGGGGATCGAGGAAGTCGTCGTCGACGCGGCGGTAGAGCACGTCGATGGCCTCGTAGCCGCGGGTCGTGCGCATTTTCACCTTGCCGTCGATGACGCGCAGATCCGAGCCCTCGACCAGTTCGACACCCATCATGTCGGCGAGGAAGGAATGCTCGTAATAGGCCGAATTATAGATGCCGGGGGTCAGCACCGCGACGCGCGGCTTGCCGGTGCAGCCGGGAGGTGCGAGCGACGCAAGGCTCTGGCGCAGCAGATAGGGATAGTCTTCGACTCGCTGCACCTTGTTCTCATGGAAGAGTTCCGGGAACATCTGCATCATGGTTTCCCGGTTTTCCAGCATGTAGCTGACCCCGGAAGGCGTGCGGGCATTGTCTTCCAGCACGTAGAACTGATCCTCGCCGGTGCGCACGATGTCGGTGCCGACGATATGGGTATAGACGCCGCCGGGCGGGCGGAAGCCGATCATCTCGGACAGAAAGGCGACATTGTGTTCGATCAGCTCGCGCGGAACGCGGCCGGCACGGATGATCTCCTGCTTATGGTAGATATCGTCGAGGAAGGCGTTGAGGGCGATCACCCGCTGCTCGATTCCCTGGGCAAGCTTGCGCCATTCGCGGGCGGAGATGATGCGGGGAATGATGTCGAAGGGGATGAGCTTTTCGGAACTGTCCGCGTGGCCGTAGACCGCGAAGGTGATGCCGGTCTTCCGGAAGATGTTTTCCGCATCGCGGGACTTGGCAATCAGATGCGACCGGTCTTGGCTATTGTACCACTCGAAATATTTTTCATAAGGCGGGCGAGGACTTTCGTCCCCGGTAATCATTTCGTCAAATGCCAAAGGTGCGGCTCCCCTTTTTTGTTCATTTGAATACAACGCAAATTGCAATGCAAGAACCATGCGCAGTTCGGGGAAAGGATTTTGCGCTGCGGGAAAAGGGGTGGGAAATCGGGTGTTCGAGGGTGGGGCGTGGAGTGGCCGATGGTCTTGCCGTTGAGACCTGCGTAAAAAGTGAGCATGTGGTTGTTTTTAGTTCGACAGAGAAGGGAGCATGGCCTCACCACACGCTCATTCCCGTGGCGAGCACAGGAGGGAGCAAGAGAAGATGCGACCTGTCTATTGTCGCTGGAGGATGCGGTGTGGATGCTCAGCTCAAGGCCGAGCAGGACGGAGGGTGGAGACGTGGATTCCAGGCTCAAGGCCTGGAATGACGGAGGGTGAGGGTTGCACTTGCGCCAAACTCGCCGTCGGCGCAGCGTACGAGGCCGGTCGCTGGTCGAAGGCGGCGCTATAACGGGCGGGATCACTGCCTGCGGTCCGAAACGTCAACGGCTCGTTTGGCGGCAACACCGCCAACCTCCGTCATTCCAGGCCTTGAGCCTGGAATCCATTCACCGCGCGTCCGCGTGAAGGGAGTCTCCCGCGCCCAAGGACTTGGGCGCACTGGATTCCTGTGACGAGCACAGGATGAGGTGGAGTGTGGGGGAGCGCCGGCGAATCCTCACTGCTGCAGCATGCTGGCGAGCTTCCGACAGGCTTGTTCGTCATGTTGAAAGTATCATCTTCCGGCCGGTCGGCGTCCTCACCATCAGCGAAATTTCAAATAAGCATCAACGCTTCGCCTTTGACTGCGACCGTCGGCTGCAGCTATCAGCACGGCGAACTCTTTTCCGCTGAGCAGCCCCATGTCCCTCGACCGCTTCGCCCCCGCCGTTTTCGTCCTGCTCTGGTCCACGGGCTGGGTGGTGGCGAAATATGCGGCGCTGCATTCCGAGCCTTTCACCTTCCTTTCGATACGTTACGCGCTGTCGGCCTTGGCGTTCCTCGCCTTTTGCCTGGCGACCGGGGCGGAATGGCCGAAAAGCCGGGTGACGGCGCTGCGGGCCGTTTATTCCGGTTTCTTCCTGCACGGCTTTTATCTCGCCGGCCTCTGGTGGGCGATTGCCAATGGCGTGCCGGCCGGCATATCGGGTATCATCGCGGCGCTGCAGCCGTTATTAACGGCGATGGCGGCTCCGTTTCTCGTCGGCGAGCGGTTGCAGCAGACGCAGAAACTCGGCCTTGTCTTCGGCTTCATCGGCATTGCCATTGCCATTTCGCCGAAACTCCTCGATCCGGCGACCGCCGATCTCACGCATGCGGCGCTGCCGCTGGCGATCAACCTTATCGCCATGGGGGCCGTCACCTACGGCACGCTCTACCAGAAGAAGCACCTGCAATCCGGCGATCTCAGGTCGATCGCGACGCTGCAATATGTCGGGGCATTGATTCTCAGTCTGCCGCTTTCGCTGATCTTCGAGCATCAGCAATTCGACGGCACCGCGCAGGCCTTTGCCGCGCTGATCTGGTCGGTCTTCGGACTGTCGATGGGTGGTGTCGGGCTGCTGCTTTATCTGATCCGCCGGGGGCAGGTCTCCCGCGCCGCCTCGCTGATCTATCTGATGCCGCCAGCCGTCGCTTTCGAAGCCTTCATCGCCTTCGGGGAACCGCTGACCGTGCCGTTGATTCTGGGTACGGTGATCGTGGTCGTCGGCGTCTATATGACCAACCGCAAGGCGGTCGAACGCCGCAAACCTGTGGAAGCATAAATAGCAAAAGGCCGGAGAAAACCCGGCCTTTCCACTTTTCAATCGATCGATGATCAGGCGCGTTCGCGGCGCTGGCCACCATTGCGGGAGCCGGAGCCGCCGCGGCGATTGCCGCCATTGCCCTCACGGCGCGGTTCGCCGCCCTGGGCCTGATGCTGGCCGCGGTCTTCGCCGTGCTTTCGGGCCGGGCGGCCGTGGGCGTGACGGTTATTGCCGCGGTGATGTCCACTCGGCTCGCCATTGGCGTGAGCGCTGTGATGTGCGGGACGCTGCGGCTTTGCCGAGGGGCGGAAGTCGGAGGTCGAGACCAGATCATTGTCGGGGCCAAGGTCCGGGGCCGCTTCGCCGCGGCGCTGGCCGCGGAAGTCCTCGTTGCGGCCTGTGCGTTCGGGACGCGGGCGGCGTTCCTGGCGGCTGCCGCGATGTTCCGAGCGGTTCGCATCGCCACGGCCTTCGCCGCGACCCTGGCCTTCGCGACCTTGACCTTCGCGACCATGGCCGCCACCGCGGTTGCGGTTGTTGCCATTGCCGTTGCCGCGGCGGGGGCCGCTATTGCCGATATTGGCCGGCGGTTCGCCGCTTGCGACTGCGATGTCGATGCCCATCAGCCGCTCGATATCACGCAGCAGCTTGGCTTCGTCGGGGGCGCAGAAGGCAATGGCGATGCCGTCGCGGCCGGCGCGCGCGGTGCGGCCAATGCGATGGACATAGGCGTCGGGCACTTCGGGCAGGTCGTAGTTGTAGACGTGGCTGACGGCAGGAATGTCGATGCCGCGGGCGGCAACGTCGGTGGCGATCAGCGTCTTGATGCTGCCGTCACGAAAGGCCTTCAGCGCCCGCTCGCGCTGGCCCTGGCTCTTGTTGCCGTGGATCGAGGCGACGGAATAGCCGATATTGTCGAGATGCTTCATCAGCTTCTCGGCACCGTGCTTGGTGCGCAGGAAGACGATGGCGCGGCCGTCGGGGTTTTCGGTCAGCGACTTGCGCAGCAGTTCGGTCTTGTCGTTCTTGCCGGCGACGAAATGCACATACTGCTCGACCTTGTCGGCAGCCTTGCCCGGAGGTGTGACTTCGACCTTGACTGGATCGACAAGATATTCGCCGGCGAGATCGGCGATCGCCTTCGGCATGGTGGCCGAAAACAGCATGGTCTGGCGCTTCTTCGGGACCAGCTTGGCGATCTTGCGCAGATCATGCACGAAACCGAGGTCCAGCATCTGGTCGGCTTCATCGAGCACCAGGTAGCGCACGGTCGTCAGGGTGATGGCGCGGCGATTGACGAGATCGAGCAGGCGGCCGGGGGTGGCGACCAGGACATCGGTGCCTTTTTCCAGCTGAAGCTGCTGCTTGTTGATGGAGACGCCGCCAACGACGACATTGATGCGCAGCGGCGATTTGCGGATGAATTTCTTCAGATTGTCGGCGATCTGGTTCACCAGTTCGCGGGTCGGCGCCAGGATCAGCGTCCGCGTCGTGCGGTTGTCGGGTCGACGCTCATCGGCAAGCAGCTTTTCGATAAGCGGCAGGCCGAAGGCGGCGGTTTTGCCGGTGCCGGTCTGGGCAAGACCAATCAGGTCTCGGCCCTGCAGGAGGAGGGGGATGGCCTCTTCCTGGATCGGGGTCGGCGTTTCGATGCCGAGCTGGAACAAGGTGGCGACGATCGGCTTGGAGACACCAAGCGATTCAAAATTAGTCAAGGTATAACCTTTCGGGGCGCCACAACGACTATGGCCGGAACGCACCATGCGATCCGGTTTCATTCTGGCGTCAAGAACCCCGCGTGAAGTGGGAACTTGTGAGTTGGAAAAAGCTTTCCAGCGCTTCTGGCCGCTAATGGGAGCGCGGCCTCTATCGAAATGCGCTTTTGTCCCTTCTTCCTGCGTCCGTATTTTTGAACAGGGGCACGCTCACGCGGCGGCCGGAAGGGTGAAAGCTGAGCTGCATTTGGGCTAGTTCGCGTGGAAAGTCAAGTGCAGTGCACAAGAAAGCCTCTGGTGGAACTTAGTCGGGCATTACAAGCACAAAGCTTTGCGACGCGCTTTCCGCGCCATTGACGAGGATGGCGATGCGGTGTTGCCCGGGATAATAGCGCCGTGTCGTGATCGGCCGCATGGCGTGGCGGCGCTCGATCGCCTGGCTCTGCCCGGGCGCAAGCAGGATCGTCTTGCACTTGAAGACTTTCGGTGCCAGCGAGCCGTCAGCCTTCACATGGTGGATAGCGTAGTCGATCATGACCGTTTGCGCGGCCTTACCGGCATTGGTCACCCGGATTGCGAAATCCAGCCCTTCACCGAACATTACCTCGCCGTTGATGAGGCGCAGTTCACATTCGAGCGACGCGGATGCGCTGAAGCCGAAATTGGCGAGCGCCTGAGCATGGCCCTTCTTCAGGAGCGTGCGCGAGGCATGTTTCAGCAGCCGGCGGCGTTCGGTGGAGGCCCCCTGGATATGGCCGGCTATGAAGGCGGCGACCAGATCCGGATGATCCTTGGCGATATCGTTCAGGCTATTGGCAACGGAGCGGCGCACATAATCTTCCGGATCGTCCATCAGCGCGGTCAGGATCGGCAGGATTGGCGCGGGATCCTTGACGAGCTGCGGCAGGCGCATGGCCCAGGGCAGACGCGGCCGCGTTCCCTCGCTAGCCAGCCGGCGCACATGCTGGTCGGGATCATCGACCCAGCCGGAGATGACCGCGAGCGCGCGCTGCTGGTCGCAATGGATGAAAGGACGGATACCGAATTCGGCGGTGAAATGCGGCGTCAGCGCCTTGAGGAGATCGAGGCCAAGCTCGAAATGATCGGGGCCGCGCGCAGCGATGAACTGGTTGACCGGCAGCAGCATCCAGCCTGTCAGCCCGTGTCTGCCTGATGCAGGCAGGCTTGCCTTCAGGATGGCGGCTGCTTCGATAAAATCGTCGGGAAGGGTGGCAAACAGCGCGTCGCGGATCAGCGTCGAACGTTCCATCAGCTCCAGCGAATCGAGCCCATCGGTCGCCAACCGCATGAAACGCTCCTCGTCGAAGGCCGGCGCATTGGCGGCGATGCGGTCTGCCATATCGCCGACCAGCGCCGCATGCAGCAGGTTCTTGAGTGGTTCCGGCATGCTGATCCTCTCGCGATCTTTCAGCGCAGCGGCGCTGTCGATTTCCTGGGAATGAGTGTCGGAGCCGAAATCCGGATGCGGTCGTCGACGGAACCGCCATCACCCGCAAGGAGATCAAGGGCATTTGCAGCGATCTGCTCGAACGGCACACGCAACGTGGTGAGCGGTGTGGGGAGATGGCTGACGATCGGGATGTCGTTGTAACCGACGATCGAAATATCCTGCGGTACGGAAAGGCCAAGTTTGGTCAACCCCGACAAGGCGCCGATGGCGGTATTGTCGTTGACGGCAAAAATAGCGGTCGGGCGTGGGCTGAGGTTCATCAGCGTCTCGACGGCTGCGGCGCCGGACTCGATGCCGAATGTCGAGGGGATGATGCACGAGGGATCCACAGCCAGTCCCGCTTCTTTGAATGCTTGGCTGAAACCCTCCACGCGGCCTCGCGAACTGGAGGCATAGGACGGGCCGGCAATGACGCCGATCCTGCGATGGCCGAGGTCGAGCAGGTGGCGCGCGGCGAGGTAGCCGCCCAGCCTGTCATCGCCGACCGAGGAGAGGCTGTGGCCGTCGGTTCGCAGCGCCAGCACATAGGGAACACCGCGTCTCGCCAGCTCGTCAGGAAAGTCGTCGTCTTCCCGCGCCGTGGAAAGGATCAGTCCATCGACGCCGCGTCTCAGCAGAGACTCGGCGGCAAGCCGGTCGGCCTTCGGCTTGTCGTCGGTGGTGGCGACAATAGCGAAGCGGCCGGTACGGCCGCAGGCTTTCGCGAGCGCTTCGTAAAGCATGGCCATGACCGTATCCGTCAGCCTCGGCACGATCACGCCGACCGTCATGGTGTTGCCGCGTCTGAGGCTCGCTGCCGAAACGTCCCTGACATAGCCAAGCTCTTCAGCCACCTTGCGAACGCGCCGGGCGGTCTCGCTGTCGGAGCGGGGAAGCCGCTCGTCCAGGATGCGGGATACGGTGGATTTGGAAACGCCGGCTGCGGCAGCCACGTCAAGAATGGTGACGCGGCTTTGACCGGGGATTTCGTCCGCCTTTAGATTCATTAAAGCTTTTCCGTTCGAGTCGCGGTAGTCGGGCGCCGTTTGCGAACATGCACCAAAAAAAGAATTGACTCCAGAGAATTCGAGAACGATAGTGGGAACGTTCCCACTAACGATCCCGTCGCTAATCGTGAATGAGTAGCGATCGCAAAGGAGGAGATCAAGATGCAACCGATGGATCTGCGCGGGCTGAGCCCGGCGCCCGTTACCGCCTTCACTCGCGACGGCGAAGTCGATCACGAGGCCAACACAAAGATCGCCAAATGGCTGGTTTCGATGGAAGGCGTCAAAAGCCTCGTCATTCTCGGCCATGCCGGCGAAGGCACTTTCCTTACCGAGGAAGAGCGCCTTGCTCTTATCCGCACCTATGTCGAGGCGGTCGACGGCGCCGTGCCGATCATTGCCGGGATTACCGGTGAAGGTACCAGGGTTGCTGCCGAAGAGGCGAAAAAGTGCAAGGCCGCCGGCGCCACCGGTGCGCTGGTCTATCCCAACCATGGCTGGCTGCGCTTCGGCTTTCAGAAGGGCGCTCCCCAGGATCGCTACAAGGCGATCTGGCAGGAATCCGGCCTGCAGTGCATCCTGTTCCAATATCCTGACGCCACCAAGGCATCCTATGATCTCGAGACGCAGCTGGCGATCGCCACGCAGGAAGGCGTCGTCGCTACCAAGAACGGCGTGCGCAATATGAAGCGCTGGTACGTCGAGATTCCGGAACTGAAGAAGGCCAACCCCAATCTTCAGGTTCTGAGCTGCCACGACGAATGGCTGCTGCCGACCATGTTCGACGTCGACGGCCTGCTGGTCGGCTACGGCAATATCGCGCCGGAACTACTGATCGACTTGATCAAGGCGGGCAAGGCGCAGAACTATCCGGAGGCCCGGAAGATTTTCGAACGCCTTCTGCCGGTGACGCGGGCCGTCTATCACCGCGGCTCCCACATGGAAGGCACCGTGGCGCTCAAACTCGGCCTCGTGCATCGCGGTATGCTCGATCATGCGACGATCCGCGAGCCGCTGAAAGACCTTGGCGAAAAGGCCGAAGCGGAAATCTTTGCCGCCTTCGACGCCGCCGGCATCGGCCGCGTCGACCAGCTCCTGGCTGCCGAGTGATGCAGTCGACGCTCCTGCGCATGCCGCAGGAGCGTCATTCCGATGGGAGGCCGGTGGAAAGCAGCCTTTGCCGAAGATGGCATTTCCTTTTGAAGCCCATTGCACTGACAGGACAAGCTGACACGCAGCAATAAACATTGAACAGGAGCGCCCCTGGCCGGGAGAGTGGTAGCCACGGGGCGAGAAGGAGGAACCAATGAATATCATGAAGCCTATGCCGGCAGAGGCGGCGGATGCCGCTGATCAACATGCCGAAATCAGCGCTCGCCTGGAGCGTCTTCCCATCACCCGCGAGGTCTTCTGGGCGCGCAATATCATCGGCGCAGCCACTTTTTTCGACGGCTATACAGTGATCGCCATTGCTTATGCCATGCCCGTGCTCGTGCGCGAGTGGGGGCTCAGCCCCTCACAGACCGGCATGATCCTGTCGATGGGCTATCTCGGCCAATTGATCGGCGCCGTCCTGTTCGGCTGGCTCGCCGAAAAGATCGGCCGGCTGAAAGTTCTTCTGTTCACGATCCTGCTCTTCGTCAGCATGGATGTCGCCTGCCTGTTTGCCGCCGGCGCCGGCATGATGATGGCCTTCCGGTTCGTCCAGGGGATCGGCACGGGCGGTGAGGTGCCTGTCGCCAGCGCCTATATCAATGAGCTGATCGGATCGAAGGGGCGCGGCAAGTTCTTCCTTCTCTACGAGGTCATGTTCCTGCTCGGCCTGGTCGGCGCCGGGCTGATCGGCTACTTCATGGTGCCGGTCTACGGCTGGAAGGCGATGTTCGTCGTCGGCCTCGTTCCCGCGGTCCTGATGATCCCGTTGCGCTGGTTCCTGAAGGAGTCGCCGCGCTGGCTAGCCGCAAACGGTCGCTACGAAGAAACCGACGCCATCGTCACCCGTATGGAAGAGAGTGCTCGCGCAGCCGGCAAGGAGCTGCCTGAACCGAAGCGAGTCCAGGCGCCCGTCCGTCGCACATCCGACTGGCGGGAGCTCTTCCAGGGCATTTACCTGAAGCGGACGCTCTCCATCTGGGCCATGTGGTTTACTGCCTATACGGTCGCCAACGGCACGATTACATGGCTGCCGACGCTCTACCGGCAGGTCTTCAACCTTCCGCTGCAAACGAGCATCTTCTATGGATTCCTGACGTCGATCGGAGGCGTGATCGCCGCCGTCATCTGCGCGCTGCTCATCGACAAGGTGGGGCGCAAGCGCTGGTACACCGGCGCGCTGCTTCTGGCTCCGCTGCCGCTTCTGGTGCTCGCATGGCTCGGCGCAACCTCCGCCATTCAGGTTCTGGTGCTTGGCGGACTTGCCTATGCCATCGTCCAGACCGTCACTTTCTCGCTCTATCTCTATTCGGCGGAAATCTACCCGACGCGCCTCAGGGCGCTCGGAACAGGAACCGGCAGCGCCTGGCTTCGCCTTGGTTCGTCGACCGGCCCGATCATCGTCGGCACGCTGATGTCTTCCCTGGGCATCCAATATGTCTTCGCGAGTTTCGCAGCCATCCTGATTGTCGGGGCGATCGTCACGATGCTGTTTGCCGTAGAAACCAAGGGGCGCGTTCTGGAGGAGCTTTCTCCGTAACGAATACAACTCCGGTGCAAACGATCAATCTGGCGGGTGAAAGCCCGCCAGATCAGCTCGTCGTAACTAGCAAACCGGCGCCGCCGGGGAGGTCAGACAGCTCCGGAATGCGGTTTTCTCTATTCGGGGCAAACCTTGACGCGATAGGGCTCGCCCCAGCGATCGTGCCGCCATTCGATATGGCAATAGTGCGGCCGGTAATAGGTCCGGTAGACGGGATAGGGACGATAAACAGGATAAGCCGGATAAACGGGGTAGGCGGGGCGAGCGGCTTCCGACAGCAGAGCGCCGCCGACGACGCCGGCGGCAAGGCCGCCCCAGAAGGCATCGCGCGGACGGGCATCGGCGGTGGTGGCAGTGGCGAGCGAGGCGCCGGCAAAGGTCAGCGCAATCAGGCCCGTCGCCATGGTCTTATGAAGAACGGACATGGTATTTTCCTTGATTTGGACTGGCTTCTATAAGCCATCTCCAGACTCTGCCCTGATCGCGGCGGAGCGATGGCCGCGCAAGCGCTTGCCGCATTAAATTTTCGTCATGATTTCAACGGCTGCCGACGTGACAAGGCACTGATCGGACCTTGTCGGAGCGTCCCGATGGTACGTCCTTATGGTTTCCATTGAGCCCGGACTGCCGATCGCAGGTATTTCAGCCCACTTGAGCCGCGTGTAAAATTCCACCGCGCAAATTTATGGTTAAAACCTTGTTAAACGCCTTGGCGTTATAGTTTTTCTCGTTGATATTTCATTCATTGCGGGAGCGACAATTTCTTGAAATCAACCGGGGACATACTGGAATTGGCTTGCCGCCGGATCGCCGATCTGGACACCCCGGCCTATGTCAAGAATAGCGAGTTGCGCTATGTCGCCGTCAACGAGCCCTATGCCCGTTTCTTCGGCCGCGAGATTTCCGATTTCATCGGCAGGCGCAGCCGCGAACTCTTCGACCGTCCCGAAGAGGAGGAACGTGAGGACAAGGAACGTCGCGCGCTGGTATTCGGCACCGAGGAAAACGCCATCTGCTTCGACGCGGCGAGCCTCAACCATGAGCGCATCCAGATCGAAAGTTTCTCGCCGTCGCCGGAGCGGATCTATGTGCTCGGCATCTTCGAAGCCCACGAGCGCCGCGCCGTCGGCAACAAGGGGATCGGCGGCAGCCCTCAGACTGTAAACGATTCCGGGATCGCCGGCGACCCTGGCTCAGCCGCCGATCTTGCCCAGGTGCGTGAGGCATTGGAAAAGCTCGATCATCCGATCGGCATCTTCGCCGCGGACGGCCGTCCGCTGGTTGTCAACGACGCCTATCGCGAGGGCGCACGTCCCGAGCCACCTGCCGGCGATTCGGCCTGGGGTGAAAGCGTCAGCGAACTCGACGCGCTGCGCACCGTGCTGGAAGATCTGCCGGTTGCCGTCTTCGTACGCGACGACAAGCATCGCCTGATCTATGCCAACAAATATTACGAGACCTTCAGCGGCCGCGCCCGCTCCGAGTATCTGGGAATGACCGAACACGAGATGTTCGGCCCCGAAGGTGCTGAGCCGATCTACCAGGAAAACCTGTTGGCACTCAGGGATGGCATTTCGGTGGAGATCGAGAGCGAGATGCCGAGCGAAGGCGGCCACGTCTATCCCGTCATCTCGCGCGTCAACCGCGTCATTACCGCAGATGGGCGAACCTACGTCGTCGGCTCCTTTTCCGACATCTCGCCGCTCAAGGAGCGCGAGAAGGCGCTGATCGCCTCGCGCAAGCAGGAAGAAGTGCTGCATCGGGATATCGAGAGCATCCTGCGTTCGCTGCCGATCGGCGTGCTGATCCTCGATAACGACCACCGGATCCTCTACGTCAACGACGAATTCTACAGCATCTGGGAGCTGCCGCGCGAGGATCGTTTCGACGGGCGCCCCTTCATCGATGTCATCCGCCGGAACTACGAACTCGGGCGCTACGACGGAACGCAGACGCCCGACGAGATCTACGCATTCCGGCAGCATTTGTTCGAAGCCGAGGAGCCGGAGCCAATCGAGGTCGGCTGGGCGGGCGGCAAATCCGTCATCTTCGACAGCCGGCGCATCTCCAACGACCGCATCCTGCTGACCTATGCCGATATTTCGGCGGTGCGCGAGCGGGAAAAGGAAATTCACGAGACCCGCGCCGCGCTCGAGCGGGTCGGCGAAATGATGCGCGATGCAACGCACGCCATGTCGCAGGGACTTGCCATCGTTCAGGACGGCATCATCAAGATGTCCAACGAGGCAATGGCCGATATCCTGCAGATCCCGCCCCATTACATCGCGGCCGGCCAGGGCTGGCTCGGCATGTTCGAATTCTGCGCGGCCCGCGGCGATTTTTATGACGCGGCGGCCGAAATCCTGGAGGGTTGGCGCGCCCATATCGCGGCAAGGCAACCGATCTCCACCGTCTTCCATGTCGCCGGCGAGCGCTGGGTGAATATGGATGCGACGGTCAGCACCGGGCAGCATTGGGTGGCGCTGTTTACCGATGTCACCGAGCTCAAGAGTCGTGAGAGCGAATTGCGTGAGCTGCTGTCGCGCGCCGAAGCCGCCGACCGCGCCAAATCCGAATTCCTCGCCAATATGAGCCATGAGATCCGCACGCCGATGAACGGCGTGCTCGGCATGGCGGAGCTGCTGGCCAAGACCAATCTCGATACGCGCCAGAAAACCTTCATCGATATCATCGTCAAGTCGGGCAATGCGCTGCTGACGATCATCAACGACATTCTCGATTTCTCGAAGATCGATGCCGGACAGATGACGCTGCGCAAGGCGGCTTTCGATATCACCGAAGCGGTAGAGGATGTGGCGACGCTTCTCTCCTCGCATGCCGCCGAAAAGAACATCGAACTGCTCGTGCGGGCCGCACCCGATCTGCCCGCCGCCGTGATCGGCGATGCCGGCCGCTTCCGCCAGATCGTCACCAATCTCGTCGGCAATGCCGTCAAGTTCACCGAGCGCGGCCATGTCTTCGTCGATGTCGGCTTCGAAGCGGCCGCTGGCGGCGAGATCATGGCGAGCATCCGCATCGAGGATACCGGTATCGGCATCCCGGCCGAAAAGCTCGAAACGGTCTTCGACAAGTTCTCGCAGGTCGACGCCTCCTCGACCCGCCGGCATGAGGGAACGGGGCTCGGACTTGCGATCACTGCCGGGCTCGTCGATCTCTTCGGCGGCTATATCAATGTCGATAGCGAATGGGGCAAGGGCTCGGTCTTCACCGTCAACCTGCCCTTCGCGGTGGCCGCCGCCCGCCTGGAACCGAAGCCGCTGCCGATCAACGTGCAGGGTGCGCGTATCCTCGTCGTCGACGACAATGAGGTGAACCGGCGCATCCTCACCGAGCAGCTTTCGCTCTGGGGCTTCGACGGCGTCGCTGCCGAAGGCGGCAGCACCGGCCTTGCGATCCTGGAGGCGGCGGCCGATCTCGGCGTCACCGTCGATGCCGTGATACTCGACTATCACATGCCCGACATGAACGGAGCCGATCTCGCCCGCCGGCTGCGCGCCGATCCCCGCTTCGCCGAGCTGCCGATCATCTTCCTGACGTCGATGGATATTTCGGGCACGGAAAAGGAATTCGCGGCGCTGAACGGCCAGGCGCATCTGATGAAGCCGGCACGCGCCAACGTGCTGCGCAACACCGTCGTCGAGGTGGTTCGCGCTCGGCGCGTGAAAGAGGCTTCGCAGGCCGAAATCACCCGGCTGCAGGCCGAAACGGCCCCGTCGGCACCTGTGTCTGTGCCTGTGCCTGCGCCGCAGAAGCGCGCGGCTGCATTCGTCGACGTGCTCGTCGCCGAAGACAACGAGGTCAACCAGATCGTCTTCACCCAAATCCTGCAGGGAACGGGGCTTTCCTTCCTTGTCGTGAATAACGGGCAGGAGGCAGTTGCTGCCTGGGAAAGCCACGTGCCGCGCATCATCATGATGGATGTCTCGATGCCCGTCATGAACGGCCATGAGGCGACCCGGACGATCCGCGAAAAGGAAAAGGGGCAGGGGCACCGGGTACCGATCATCGGCGTCACCGCCCATGCGCTGGAAAGCGACCGGGAACTCTGCCTCGACGCCGGCATGGACGATTATATGTCGAAGCCGATCAGCCCCGAACTACTGGAAGAGAAGATTCGGCAATGGCTCGACAAGGACGACCAGCAGCCTGGGCGTACGAGCTACTGATCCTTTCGAGGAAACAGGATGCTCTCGAAATCCTGAGCACCGTTCAGGATATGCAAAATTTCGATCCGATCCTCGCCGACTCGATAGAAGATCAGATAGTTGCCGTAAGGACGGCGGCGGATGCCGGTGTGTTCGTAGCGTGGAACTAACGAAAAACCGTTCGGCGTGTCCGCCAGACGTTCACATCGGTCCACTAGTTCATGGATGAAACTCACTGCCCGCTGCGGATTATCCATCGCGATATAATCGGCGATACGCTCAAGATCCGTCTCCGCCCGAGCGGTAATGAAGACGATCACGAACGGCTATCATATTTTGCAGCAAGGCGGGCGGCGACATCACCAATGGGCTTGAGGCGGCCAGCCTCCGCGTCGGCGATTCCCTGGCCGATTGCTAGATCGAGCGCCATCAGCCGTTTTTCCCGTTCCTCGACAAGTCGAATGCCTTCGCGCAGAACTTCGCTGCGAGAATTATAACGTCCCGATTTTACAAGTTCGTTTACATAGGTTTCGAGCTGCTGTCCAAGGTTCGCGCTGCTTGCCATATCTTTTCCTTTTTGAGCATTATCGCATGAGCTGATAACTGTTAGCAATACGCAATGTAGTCCAGCAGGTCCTACCGGGCCGCCTTCACACCGCAGAGCATTTCGCGCTTGCCGGAAAAACCTTTACGGCGTTCCACAGCAAAGCCGGCGGCGATGAGATTGCGGCGTACGAAGCCGGCCGCAGCATAGGTGGCGAAGGTGCCGCCGGCGATGGTCTTTTCGTTGACCCTACGCATCAGCTCCTCCGACCACATGTCGCCATTGCGCGATGGGGCGAAGCCGTCGAGATACCAGGCGTCGAAGCCCGGCTTCGCCGCAATGACACCGTCGAGGGCCGGGCCGCAGACGACGCTGAGGCGCGTCTGGTCGTCGAGATCTAACGAGACGGTCCCATCAGGCGTTTGCGGCCAGGCGGCCGTGAGCGCCTGGCGCTCGGCATCGATCTCCGGCCAGTGCGACAGCGCCCGGGCGATTTCTTCGCCGCGCATCGGATGGAGTTCGAAGGAGATGAAATGCAGATGCTGGCCGGCCGCGCGATGCTGCTTCCATTGCCGCCAGGTCTCGGCGAAGTTCAGGCCGGTGCCGAAGCCGAGTTCGCCGATCACGAATGTCTGCCGCCCGTTCCAGCGCTCCGGCAGGCCGTTGCCGGCGAGGAAGACATGGCCGCATTCCAGCCGGCCATCGGTCTGGCAATAAAAATGATCGCCAAAGGCGATGGAATAAGGCATATCGCCGTCGCGCCATTCGAGCGGCTGCGGCGCGCCCGCGCCAATCTGATCAGGGTTCACGTCTGTCATGGGAAAAGCCGATAGTCCTCAGCCGGTCTCAGGTCAATCATCCTGCGAATTGCTGATCGTCGGCGGCGGCATCATGGGCCTTTGGGCGGCCGTCCATGCCGAGCGTCGCGGCATCGGCACGGTCATTGCCGATGCCGGCAGATTGGGCGGAGGCGCGAGCGGCGGCCTGCTCGGCGCGCTGATGCCGCATATGCCGGACCGGTGGTCCGCGAAGAAGCAGTTCCAGTTCGATGCGCTGGTGTCGCTCGAAGCCGAGATCGCGGCGCTTGAAGCGGCAACCGGGCTCTCGGCCGGTTACATCAGGTCGGGACGGCTGATTCCGTTGCCGAAGCCGCATCTTAACAAGATAGCACAGGGCCATTGCGAGGACGCCGAGCGCCATTGGCAGGCCGGTGCACGCTGCTTTCATTGGCATGTGGTCGACAGTCCGCCGGTCAGCGGCTGGGTAGAGGACTCTGCGGGCGGCAGCGGCTTCGTGCACGATACGCTCGCCGGCCGCGTCGCACCCCGCTTGCTGATCGCGGCGCTCGCCGCTTTCCTGCGGCGGGCAAAACATGTGCGCATCGTCGAACATGGAACGGTTGCCGGCCTCGATCCCGATCGCGGCACGGCCGCGATCGGCGGCGAAAGCGTCGTTTTCGATCGCTGCATGCTGGCTGCCGGCCACCAGTCTTTCCCATTGCTCGATGCGCTGACGCCAGGGCTGAAACGGCCGCTCGGCCAGCCGGTCAAGGGGCAGGCGGCGCTGCTGAAAGCCGATATCGATCCGGCCTTGCCGACGATCTTCCTCGACGGGCTTTACATCGTCGCGCATGAGGGCGGATATGCGGCGATCGGCAGCACCAGCGAGAACCGTTTCGATGACCCCGCGTCGACCGACGCTCTGCTCGACGGGCTGATCGAGATGGCGCGCGGCATTGCGCCGGCGCTTCGCAACGCGCCGGTTGTCGAACGCTGGACCGGGCTTCGGCCCAAGGCCATCGATCGCGATCCGATGATCGGCCGCCATCCCGACCACCCGCGGCTCATTGCATTGACCGGTGGTTTCAAGGTCAGCTTCGGCCTTGCCCACCGGCTGGCGGAGGCGGCAGTTTGTATCGCAGACGATACAGATTGCGGTTTTTTGCTGCCGGAAAGCTTTGCGATTTCAAGTCATATCGCTGTGGCTTCACGTTAGACGCGAATTGGATACAGCTGCGTTTCGTTATTCTGTCATGCAAATCACCTATCTGCTTGCGCATCGGCAGCGCCCAATTTCATCGGCGCTCACTTCCTTGATGGAGGGAATTGCATGCGCTATGCCATTTGCTTCACGCCTCCGGCGAGCGACCCGCTGTCGCTCGTAGCCGCCAATTGGCTTGGTCGAAACGTATATTCGGGCGATATGCTGGAGCCTCCGGCCGTCCGCGGCCTCGGCATTCACGAGATCGCCTTTCATACCGCGGTGCCGCGGCGTTATGGTTTCCACGGCGTTCTGAAAGCGCCGTTCCATCTGTCCGCAGATATGTCCGAATCGCAACTCCTGCGCGATCTCATGCGTTTTGCCGGGACATTCGCTCCCTTCCAGATTTCACGTCTGGAAATTGCCCGGCTCGGCAGTTTCTATAGCCTGATGCCGAGCGCTCCTTGTGAGCAGATCCAGTATCTGGCTTCGGCAATCGTCCAGGAGTTCGATCGCTACCGCGCGCCGCTGAGCGAAGCCGACATCGAGCGCAGCGATCCGGATGGATTATCGGCGGCGCAGTTCGCCAATCTGCATCGTTGGGGCAATCCTTATGTCATGAACGAGTTCCGCTTCCATATGCCGGTGACAGGCTCGATCAACGCGATCGACATGCCCCGCATCGAAGCGGCGCTGCGAACCATCTTCGAGCCCGTCCTGAAGGTGCCGGTGATGGTTTCGAACGTGGCATTGATGATCGAAGAGGGCACTGGCGGTCCGTTCCGCGTCCACTCGCTGCACCCCATGGGCAAGGTCAGTGCGCGCAGGATCGCCTGACGATGCTTCGATCTAAGTGATTGTGGAGAAAAGATAAATTCTGCCGCGCAGTTTCCGTCTCGACATTCCGGCTGCGGATGATACCGTTCCCCGTCCTTTCAGAAGGTGATTTGATGGTATCCGAGACTTATCCGCGCAATCTCGTCGGTTATGGGCGCCAGACGCCCGACCCGAAGTGGCCCGAAGAGGCATGCGTCGCCGTACAGTTTGTCATCAATTACGAGGAGGGCGGCGAGAGCTCGATCCTCGACGGCGATCCCGCGTCCGAAAACCTGCTGTCGGAGATCGTCGGCGCGGCTGCCTGGCCGGGACAGCGTAATCTCAACATGGAATCGATCTACGAATATGGCTCGCGGGCCGGCTTCTGGCGGCTCTGGCGGATGTTTACCGATCTCAAGGTGCAGGCGACCGTCTACGGCGTGACGCTGGCGATGGCCCGCAACCCGGAAGCCGTCGCGGCGATGAAGGAGGCCGGCTGGGAGATCGCCAGCCATGGCTATCGCTGGCTGGAATACAAGGATTTCCCCGAGGATCTCGAGCGCAAGCATATTCTCGAAGCCGTGCGTCTGCACACCGAACTGACCGGCGAGCGGCCCTACGGCATGTATCAGGGCAAGCCCTCCGACAATACGCTTCGGCTGGTGCAGGAGGAGGGCGGTTTCCTCTATTCCTCTGATTCCTATGCCGACGACCTGCCGTACTGGGTTAAGGGCGTCGACGGCAAACCTTTCCTGATCGTTCCCTATACGCTCGAAACCAACGACATGCGTTTTGCCACGCCGCAGGGTTTCAACGCCGGCGATCAGTTCTTCACCTATCTGAAGGATGCCTTCGACACGCTTTACGAGGAAGGCAAGGCGGGCAGCCCGAAGATGATGTCGGTCGGCCTGCATTGCCGCCTCGTCGGACGACCCGGTCGGGCGGCGGCGCTGAAGCGCTTCATCGAATATGTGCTGAAGCACGACAAGGTCTGGATTCCGCGCCGCATCGAGATTGCCGAACATTGGCACAAGCACCATCAGCCGGACGCGCTCTGATGCTGTCGCGCGACGATTTCGTTTCCCGCTTCGGCGGCGTCTTCGAGCATTCGCCTTTCATCGCCGAGCGTGCTTATGACAACGGCAGCGTGGTAGAGCCGCTGACGGCATCAGGTGTGCATGCGGCGCTTGCCGCCGTCTTCCGCGCTGCAAGCAAGGAAGAGCGTCTCGGCGTGCTCCGAGCCCATCCGGATCTCGCCGGGCGCCTGGCGGTCGCAGGCGAACTCACCGAGGACAGCCGCAAGGAGCAGTCGGGAGCCGGTCTCGACCGGCTGAGCCCGGCCGAGCATGCCCGCTTCAGCGAACTCAATGCGGCCTATGTCGAAAAATTCGGTTTTCCCTTCATCATCGCCGTCAAAGGGCTCGGCAAGGACGACATCCTTTCGGCCTTCGAGACCCGGATCGGCAATGGCCCGGATGAAGAATTCGCGACCGCAACGGCGCAGGTCGAACGGATCGCACTGCTGCGCCTGACATCGATGTTGCCGGAGGGTGAATGAGCGAGCCGCGTGCTATCGACTATCTCAATGAAATGCAGAAGGCGGCCGCCGAAGCATTGTATTTTGTCGGCGGAATGGATGAGGCGGCCTTCGCCGAGGACAATCTCACTTTCAAGGCCGTTGCCTTCTGCCACTTCACCATCGGCGCGGCTGCATCCCGCCTGCTTGTAGCCCATCCGGAATTTGCCACCGAGCATCCCACTTTGCCGTGGACGAAAATCTGCGGCACCGGCAACCGTATCCTCGAAGACGTCTTCGCCCTCGATCCCTCCGACATCTGGGAGGCAACCTATCGCACGCTGCCGGAACTTCTTGTCGAGATCGATGCCATTCGTCACTGGCATGCCGAAGGCGAGTGAAGCCGTTGCCCGAATTTCTCGACATCCGTCCATTGACCAGATCGACCTTCGCCCCGTTCGGCGAGGTGATCGAAGCCGATCCAGCCTCGATGCGGCTCATCAATGGCGGCACGACCGAGCGTTTTCATGCGCTGGCCGCAGCCGAGGCGGCGGGCGAGGGCGCGCGCGTCATCATAAATCTGTTTCGCGGCCAGCCGCGCAGCTTTCCCTATGATGTCGATATGATGGAGCGTCATCCTTTCGGCAGCCAGAGCTTCTCGCCGCTTTCCGGCCGGCCCTTCCTCGTCGTCGTTTCAGAGGATGAAGGCGGGCGCCCCTGCCGGCCGCAGGTCTTTCGCGCGCGCGGGGACCAGGGGGTGAATTACCGCCGCAATGTCTGGCATCATCCGCTGATGGCGCTTGGCCAGCCCTCCGATTTCCTGGTCGTCGATCGCGACGGACCAGGCAACAATCTGGAAGAATTCTTCTTCGAAACCCCCTTTGTCATCAAAGAGCCAGCCCCATGACCGGACTGACCACGCATGTTCTCGACACCGCCCTCGGCAAGCCGGCAGCAGGCCTCAGGATCGACCTTTTCCAGCTCGAGGGCGAGATCCGCAGGCATCTGAAGACGGTCGCCACCAATGCCGACGGCCGGATCGATGGCGGCCCGATTCTATCAGGCGAAAATTTCCACGTGGGAACCTACGAACTGGTCTTTCACGCCGGCGATTATCTCAGAGCCTGCGGCACGCCCCTGCCGCATCCTGCCTTCCTCGATCTCGTGCCGATCCGTTTCGGCATTGCCGACGTCACGGCGCATTATCACGTGCCGCTGCTAATCTCACCCTATGGTTACTCCACCTATCGAGGTAGTTAGATGTGGAGCCTCAACAGGTTGTCCTGGGTAAGAGCGAGCCTAGTGATTGGTGGTTTTGAGTTTAGACTTCCGTGAGGCCTGTGCCAATTGTAGCGATGAAGCCATCGTGGCAGTTCGGCGGCGCGCATGTCCGAGTTGGGATAGGCGACGGCGTAGGCCCACTCTCTGAGGGCGGTCTGGATGAAGCGTTCGGCCTTTCCGTTGGTTTTAGGCGTATATGGTCTGGTGCGAACGTGCTTGAGGCCGTTGTCGCGACAAGCTTGGCCGAATGGCTTTGATGTGTAGCAGGGACCATTGTCGGTCATGACGCGCTCGACCGCGATCCCGAGGCTGGCATAATAGGCCAATGCCGCCTTCAAGAAGGCCACGGCGCTTTCTTTCGTCTCGTCCGGCAATATCTGTGAGAAAGCGATGCGAGAGGCATCGTCGATGGCCACATGAACGCATTCCCAACCGGCGCCCCAACTCTTGCCTCTGCGCGAACTCTGGCGAGTGCGATCGCCGGTGATGCGGTGGCCGACCTCATGAAACCGGCCGAGCTTCTTGATGTCGATATGAATCATCTCGCCGGGAGCCTGGCGTTCATAACGACGCACAGGCTCGGCCGGCTCGATATCCTTGAGGCGGGAGTGGCCTGCGCGCTTGAGAACCCGGCTCACCGTCGCTGCAGATACACCGGTTTCGATCGCGATGTGCTTGCCAGTCAGGCGCTGGCGGCGAAGCGTGATGATGCGCTCCGCCAGCGCCTGACTGGTCTGCCGGGGCATGGCATGAGGTCGGGAGGAACGATCGAGCATCGCCTCTCGACCACCGGCCTTGAAACGCTCGACCCAACGGGCGACGATCTTGGCCGCGACGCCATAGGCCTGTGCTGCCTGAGCCTGGGTCAGATGCCCTTCGATAACAGCAAGCGCCATTTGTTCCCGGCGCAACGGCGTCAGTCGGGCATTCTTATGAATGTTCATTCGCGGCGATCCTTCCGACTCGAGGTGTGATAGCTCCAGTCTCCTAAATCCGCTTTGAATGGACAACCTCCCGAAAGCTCACAGTTAGAGCCTTTCCTGGTTAGATTGAAGCATTCTGCCGGAGCAGGTTTTCGTCAGGATCAGAGGCGATTGGCGACGGGCATACCCCAAGGTACGTCCGAGCCGATCGCCTCTGATCCTGGCGGAAAGATGCCCGGCCTTTCAGGTTGGCTGAAACGGGCCGGCTGATCGACCGGCCGGCTTGGCCGTAGAGCTGGGCTACGACGCGCGCCGGCCGGTCGACCATCCGACTCCGTTTGAGCCAACAGAATGATTCAATCTAACCAGGAAAGGCTCTAAAGATGAGATTTGCCGCGATCGCCGATATCCACGGCAACCATCTGGCGCTCGAGGCGGTGCTTGCGGATATTCGCGCCGAAGGCATCGAGGAGGTCGTCAATCTCGGCGATGTCTTCAGCGGGCCGCTGGAGGCCGGCCGGACGGCGGATCTGCTGATGCCGCTCGACCTGACGTCGGTGCGCGGCAACCACGACCGCTATCTCATTGAGCAGGATCCGGCTTCCATGCATGCCTCGGATGCCGCCGCCTATCGGCAGTTGTCGCCACCCCAGCTCGACTGGCTGCGCAGCCTGCCATTCGATGCCGTCTATCGCGGCGAGGCGTATCTCTGCCATGCAACGCCGAAAGACGACAACTTCTACTGGCTGGAGTCAGTCTCGCCGGACGGTATCGTTTTCCCAAAGCCGATCGAAGCGATCGAGGCGTTGGCTGAGGGCATAGACCTGCCGCTGATCCTTTGCGGGCACACGCACATTCCTCGCGCCGTCCGTCTCTCCGACGGCCGGCTGATCGTCAACCCCGGCAGCGTCGGCTGCCCTGCCTATGACGACGATCAGCCCTGCTACCACAGGGTCGAAGCCGGCCATCCGCTGGCCGGTTATGCGATTCTGGAAAAGACGCCTGCGGGATGGACCTGGCAGTTCCGCAACGTCGCCTATGACAATCTTGCGATGTCGAGACTGGCGGCTCAAAACCGCCGGCCAGACTGGGCGAGTGCGCTGGCGACCGGCTGGCTGCGGTAGCCGGCCGCCTTCGCGCGCGATAGCGGATTACTCCTTCGGAGGTGCAGCGGCGATAGCCGCCTGCGCGGGGGCGGCGGGTGCGGCCGGAACGACGTGTGGGGCCGCGGGCTTGGCGCTGTCGAGATTGCCAAGCAGGGATGAGATCGCATTATCGCCTTCGAAGCCCGCCTCCTTCAACAGCTTGTCGAGGATCGGCTTGTTGGCCTGGTAGGCGAGCAACTGACCCGCCAGGCCGTCACCCATGCCGATACCGCTGTCGCCGTTCGCGCCGCCGCGGCCGAGCATGCCGCCGGTGTCGAAGATCCTGATGTCGGAGATCTTCTCGATCGGCTTGACCGCCTCGGCCAGCGCTTCGGGAATGATGCGGATGCGCTCGCGGGTGATTTCGAACTCGATGATGGTCTGGCTGAGCTTGTTGCGGGCCTCGTTGAGCAAGGCCTCGCTTTCGGCCTGAGCCCGGCCGGTTTCGAGAATGCCCTTGGCCTTGATGATCGCCGCGTCCGCTTCTGCGGTCGCGAGCGTCTTGATGGCTTCCGCCTGGTCGATCGCGGCCTGCTTCTCGGCCTCGGCGCCGACGGTCACGGCGGTCGCTTCGGTTTCGGCTTTCTTGCGTGCGTCGATCACGGCAATCTGCTTTTCGCGCTCGGCGATCTCGATTGCCTTGGCGGTACCGACCTTTTCCTCTGCAGCGATCGCGGTGGCGCGGGCCGTTTCGGCCGCCGCCTTCGCCTCGGATTCTTCCCGGCTCTTGTTGGCAACGGCGATGGCGCTCTCCTGGGCGACGATCTGAAGGTCGCGCTTGGCTTCGGTATCGCGCTGCTGGACGGCGCGGGCCGCATCGATGTTCGCGCTTTCGCGCGCCTGCTTGGCGGCTGCCTCGCGTTCGGCGATCGCCTGTTCGGAGGCGATACGGGCTTCCTCTTCGGCGCGTTTTGCCGCCTGCTCCTGCTGGGCGGTTTCGGCGCGCGTCGCGGCGGATTTGTTGGCGATGTCGCGTTCCTGGCTGAGTTCGGCCTCGCGTTTCGTCCGTTCGATGGCGAGCGACTGCTGGCGAGCCTCGAGGTCCTTCTGGGCAATGGCGACTTCGGTGTCGCGGACGATCTCGTTGCGCTCCTTCTTGCGGCTCTCGGTGATGCGCGTCAGTGCCGCCAGACCCTGCGCGTCGAAGAAGTTGTTGGCGTTGAAATGCTTGATATCGGTCTGGTCGAGGCGGGTCAGCGACACGGATTCGAGCTCGAGACCGTTCGACTGGAGATCGGCGCCGACGGCTTCCTGCACCGCCTTGACGAAGTCCATGCGCTGCTCCTGCAACGCGTCGAGGTTCATTGTCGCCGCCACCGAGCGCAGGCCGTCGACGAATTTAGCTTCGATCAGGATGCGCAGCGCCTCGGCATCGTTGGTGCGGCTGCCGAGCGTCTGCGCGGCAAGCGCGATCGAGGAGCCGTCGGGTTTCACGCGCACATAGAATTCAGCGCCGATATCGACGCGCATGCGGTCCTTGGTGATCAGCGCATCACCTTCGCCGCGGCGGACTTCGAGGCGCAGCGTCTTCAGGTTCACCCTGGCGATCGAGTGGAAGATCGGCAGGACGACGGAGCCGCCGTCGAGCACGACTTTCTGACCGCCGAGACCGGTGCGGACATAGGCCTCGTCACGGCTGGAGCGCGTGTAGAGAGAGGCGAGGACAAAGCCGATGCCGAAGATCAGAACGATGCTAATGCCGGCCGGTAGAAGAATGTCGTACATCATGGCTGCTCCCTGAAAGATTGATTGTCCGCTCCGGCCGGATCGGCGAGTGCGGGAATGGCGATAAACACATCAGCCTTGCGATCGACGAGGAGAACGTGCGTGCCGATCTTCAGCGGGTCCTGGCCCTTGGCAGCCTTGGCTCTCAGAACATGCCAGTTCCCGTGTTGGTCCTTGATCCGGATGCGACCGGGCAGTCCCTGATCGAGCGGGCCGAGCGACACTTCTGCGGTGCGGCCGATGAGCGTATCGAGATCGACGGCATAAGTCTCGTCGTGCGGGACGATCCGCGCCACCGTCCGGCTCGATGCCCTGACCATGGGGAAGGTGACCGCCAAGGCGGGAACGACGGCGACAGTAGCGGGCAACGGGGCCCAGAAAGCGCCGGCGACCGCCTGTACCGCAAAACCGGCAATGGCGAAGAAGCCGAGCGCCATCATCACGAGAATGAGCAGGGGGACGCCGCCGACATTAAGCCAGGAGAGGTAGCCGGCAATGCCGTCATGGCCGTGGAGATCCGGTTTTCCGAGAAGCTCCGTGATCGAAAAACCCATGACGGTCGCGAGCATCTCGATCACGGTCAGGCCGGCAAGCACGGCGGCGGCGATCGCAAAAGGAAGGCATTCAGGAGCGAGAAAAAGTCCCATCTGATTTACCGGTTATCCGCCTTGAAACGCGCAAGGCGGGCTTCGATCGCCTGCTCGCGGTGCAATCGGTCGAGTTCGTCCAGTTCGGAACTATGGGCGTTTTCGGCTGATGGAACGCCGGTCAGCCGCGAGACCGCCGCGGCGGCGCGGGCGGCATCCGCGCCTGGCGTCGGTCTGCCGTGGCCGGCGAGAGCCTCTTCGGGATGCTTGGCGATGCTGCGCTTGAAATCGGCCAGGCGGGCGTCGGCCTCGCGGCGCGTGGCGAGCACGGCCTGCAGGGCTTTCTGGCCCTCGTCCACCTGCTCGCTCGCATCGGCCAGCGCCTTGTCGAGCGCGGCGATCTGGGATTCGAGATCGATCTGACGGGCGACGCCGGCCTTTGCCAGATCGTCGCGCCCGGAGGAGACCGCGAGGCGGATCTTCTCATCGAGCGCATTCATGTCTTCGACGATTTCGTCCTTGCGGCTCTGGATGCGGTATTCCTCGGCGCGTGCCTTGCCGAGGTCGGTGCGGGCTTCCTCCGCAGCCGCATCGATTTCGCGGATCGCCTGTTCGATCACCGCGATCTTGTTGACGCCTTCCGCTTTATCGATCGCTGCGTTCGCGATACCCGCTATCAGGCGACCCATGCGTGAAAGAATGCCTTCATTCGTCATGTTTTCCTCCATCCGAGCGGAATTCGGCGTGACGCCGATGTTAATCTCGTAGCGATCGTGGTTCGCTACAAGGTATGCGGGAAAAATACTCTCCCATCCCCTGGAATAACCGGCAACATCGAAGGGCACGGCAACGCGTCCGTGCACCGTGGCGATGGTCAGGTCCGAGGGGCCTTTGATGGCGAAGAGCTTGTCGTCGAGCGGCAGCTGCAGCGGTTCCGGGATGACGCCCCTGTTGGCGGCGAAATCACGAAGGCCGAGCGTCACCAGCCGGGCTGGCAGGCCCGTCTGCTCGCGAACGGTTTCATAGGCGAGATCATGCAGGACGACGAGATTGGCGCCGGCTTTGTCGTCGATGAGATCGGTCAGGATGTCGTTCATCCTGCGATAGGCGATAATGGTGTCGTCGAGCGCCTGCCGGGCCTGATCGTCAGGCGCCAGCATGTAGCGCAAAAGTGAGGGACGCGATGTTTTGCTCGTGGATGCCATGGACAAAAACATAAAGCACCGCTTTTGTGCTTTCAATAGGGGGCCCAGAAAAATACAACCTTTATTTAAGGTGCGGTTAACAGGCGGTAGGGACCAGAAGATGTGCTTGCCAAGCAACTCGCAAGAGGGCTGCGTTCGACGCAGTTCCCGCATAGCGTTGTCAGAGGAAACAGGCGGCAGATCGGCTCCGCTTCCTATCGGGCGGCGGTGCGCGCCTCGCGAATGCCGGCGCTGATACGGTTGATGATGGTCCATACGAGAAGCAGAGCCACCACCGCCCAAAGCCACACAGTCCATGCCGCAAACGTGCCGCCAACGGCGACAAAGATTCCGAGTGCGCCGAAAAGCACCGCACGGTCACTCTTGCCGAGTGGTCCGTCGTAACGCCGGCTGGCGCCGACCGTTTGACCCAATACGCCGGCAAATTCCGTCAGCACCGAGAGGAAAATGACTGCCATGACCGGCATCAGGCCGTACGGATCGATCAGCGAAAACGGCAAATACAGGGCAATATCGGACACGACATCGCCGATCTCGTTGAGATAGGCGCCCAAAATGCTCTTTTGCCCATGTTCGCGCGCGAGCATGCCGTCAATGGCATTGAGGCCCATACGCAGGAGAAACCAGACGGGCACCAGCAGGAACAGCTGCGGAAGCGGAATGATGCTCAGAAACAGGCCAAGTGCAACCGAGACGGCCGCGGCAACTGATGTCACCTGATTGGCGGTGACGCCTCGCGCCGCGAGGAAACACACCAGAGGACGAAGGATATTCTGAAAGCGAGACTTCAATTGATAAACAGACATGCTACCTCGGTGGAGTTTCGTGGCATCAGAAGATCTATCGCGGCTCTGGTGGTGCAGATCGTCGTAAGTGTGGGCAGCCGATACTTCATGTCGGTTCTCGTATAGGGCTTACATTTGCGACTAGACTTTTGCAATGAATGCAAATCATTGTTCCGCCAGTAGTTGCAACCCATCAAGCGATCAGAATTGGAGTAGACCGTGCTGCAAGCTGCCGACAGTTGGCAACCGTCCTTGACGGCCAGGCCGATGCGTGAATCCGAATTCGTGTCGCACGATGGCACGCGACTGTTTTATCGGACGTGGCCTGCGACCGGTGCTGCGCCGAAGGGCGCAATTATTCTTCTCCATCGCGGCCACGAGCACAGCGGCCGGGTCGCGCATCTCGCCACCGAGCTCGGTCTCGATGATTTTGCCTTCTACGCCTGGGACGCACGCGGCCACGGGCGTTCACCGGGAGAACGCGGCTATTCGCCATCCTTCGCTGCGTCGGTGCGTGATCTCGATTGCTTCGTCCGCCATGTCAGCGAGACAAGCGGGACTGCCGTTACAGACGTTGCCGTCATTGCGCAGAGTGTCGGCGCGGTCCTCGCCACCACCTGGGTGCACGACTATGCGCCGCCGATCCGTGCGCTCGTGCTCGCTTCACCGGCCTTCAGCGTCAAGCTTTATGTGCCTTTCGCCAGGCAAGGCATTGCGCTCTGGGAAAAGCTCAAGGGGACGTTCTTCGTCAATTCCTACGTCAAGGCGAGGTTTCTGACCCACGATCCCGAGCGCATCGCCTCCTTTGAAGCCGACCCGTTGATCACCCGTCCGATCGCCTCCAACATTCTATTGCAGCTTTACGACGCGGCAGCCCGCGTCGTCGCCGACGCCCGCGCCATCACCGTTCCGACCCAGCTGCTGATCTCCGGCAGTGACTGGGTGGTGCGACACGCGCCGCAGCACCGGTTCTACGAAAATCTCGGCAGCCGCATCAAGGAGCGGCATGTGCTTCCTGGTTTCTACCATGACACACTCGGTGAGAAGGATCGCGCGATTGCGCTCGCCGAGGTCCGCCGTTTTATCGATGCGCGGTTTTCCGAGCCCCGGGCGCCTGCCGACCTTACTACCGCTCATATCCAGGGTTATACCAAGGATGAGGCTGACCGGCTCGCGAGCCCTCTCGACGCCACGTCCCCACGCGGCATCTACTGGGCGCTCAGCCGTCTCAACATCAGGCTCGGTGCGCTGGTGTCGGACGGCATAAAGGCGGGAGTCAAGACCGGTTTCGATTCCGGTTCGACGCTCGATTATGTCTATGAGAACCAGCCGCGGGGGCTCGGTCCCGGCGGGCGGTTGATCGACAAGGTGTTTCTCGAGGCGATCGGCTGGCGCGGCATCAGGCAGCGCAAGCTGCATTTGCAGGAGCTGATCGAATACGGGCTCAAGCGCCTGAAAGCAGCCGGCCGCGGCACGCATATGCTCGACATAGCTGCCGGCCACGGTCGTTATGTCCTTGATGCGATCGAGGCGGCTGCCGTGCGTCCCGATAGTGTGCGATTGCAGGATTATTCCCCGATCAACGTCGACGCCGGCCGCACCAGCATTGCCGCGCGCGGCCTCAGTGATTTCGTCAGCTTTCGCCAGCAGGATGCCTTTGACGGCGAGGGGCTGGCTGCAATCACGCCGGCTCCGGATCTCGCCATCGTCTCCGGCCTTTACGAGTTGTTTTCCGACAATGCGATGGTTGCCGCTTCGCTGGGCGGGATCGCCCGCGCGATGCAGCCGGGTGGTCTGCTCGTCTACACCAACCAGCCATGGCATCCTCAACTGGAGATGATCGCCCGCGCCCTGACCTCCCACCGCGGCGGCCAAGCGTGGGTGATGCGGCGGCGGACGCAAGAAGAAATGGACCAGCTGGTCGCCGCGGCCGGTTTCCGCAAGATCGAACAGCGCATCGACCAGTGGGGCATTTTCACCGTCTCGCTGGCGGAGAGAATTTGAGGGCAAAGCCGTTGGGGCAGGCACGTTCTACTCTTTCCCAGGCAGCGCCGGTCCTGAAGCGGGCGGCACTCTGGCTCGTCTTCCTGGCGCCGTTCTTCTATCTGACGTATGGCGGCGCCAACTGGCTGGCATCGCAACGCGCTGATGTGCCGAACATCGCCTTTGCATGGGAAAGCGCCATTCCGTTCCTGGCATGGACAATCATTCCATACTGGTCGATCAACCTGTTCTACGCACTCTGCCTGTTCATCAATAAGACGCCGCGGGATGTGGATGTGCTCGCGAGGCGCTATCTGACGATCCAGATAATAGCGGTCGCCTGCTTTATCGCCTTTCCCCTCGAAGCAACCTTCGTACGGCCGGCCACCAGCGGCCTGCCCGGTTTCATGTTCGCCGTCCTCGGTGGCTTCGATAAACCGTTCAACCAGGCGCCATCGCTGCATGTCGCGCTGCTGGTGGTGATCTGGGATCATCTGCGCGGCCGGTTGCCGCGCCGGGCACGACTTCTCTGGCACGTCTGGTGCTTCCTGATCGGCGCCTCCGTGCTGACGACGTGGCAGCATCACGTCATGGACATACCGACCGGCATGCTGCTCGGCCTGTTTGCCGCCTGGCTTTTTCCGCGCGATGCGGATTCCCCTCTTGCGAATTTCAGTTGGAGCGGCGATCCGAAGTCGCGCCGTCTTGGCATCTGCTATCTCTGCGGTGCCGCCGCATTTCTCGGCCTTGCAGCGCTCTGTACTCCTCTATCGCCCGCGGCACTTCTGTTGCTCTGGCCCGCCGTTGCGCTGGCGATCGTCGCCGTCGGATATTTCGGCGCCGGCCCGCAGATATTCCTGAAACGTGCCGATGGCCGAGCCGCGCTTGCCAGCCGATGGCTGCTGGCACCCTATCGGCTCGCCGCCATCATCAACGTTTGGCTCTGGACACGCAAAATGCCGGCATCGGTGGTGATTGCTGATGGCGTTCATCTCGGTCGTTTTCCGCGTCGCCACGAGGCCGACCGCTTTGCCACGGTGATCGACATTACCGGCGAACTTCAGCGCCCGAGCGGGACGCTTGCGCGCTGGTGCAGCTTTCCCGCCCTCGATCTCACAGCTCTCGACAAGATCCAGGCGCGAGCCGCGGCTGATGTCATCGAGACTGCGCGGCACCAGGGACCGGTCCTCGTCTGCTGCGCGCTGGGTTTTCAGCGGAGCGCCTGCGTCATCGTAGGTTGGCTGGTTACCAGCCGCCGTTGCGAAAACCCAGCCGAAGCATTGCAACTGATCGAACGCGCCGGGCGGCGTATTTATCTGCCGGTGGAAAGTATCCATGCTGCGAAGGAGGGCGTGCAATGACGCCGTGGAAAATCGCGGCCTCCGCGGCGGCGCGAGATCTCCGCCGCAATTCACTGTTCTGCGGGCTGACAGCACTGTTGCCGCTGATCGCCGGCCCGATCACCGGGGGATATGGAGGTTTCGCCCCAACGCTCAGCTGGCTCCTGATGCTGGTTTGCTGCGGGATTGTGCTTGCGCTGGCGATCCATCTCCTCTTCGATGCGCTGTTGTTTCGCCTCGCGGCGAGCCACGAGACAGAGGCCGCCGGTCTTGCCGCCGTCGACGACCTGCTGTTCCGGATGCAGCTTCGCAAGCCTGACCCGACGCCGCCTGGCCTGGAGAAGCGGATTGCCGGATCGCGCCGCATCGTCTGGCAGCAGCGTTTGGCGCTCGCCCTCTATCTCGTGATTTTCGCGATCCTTCAGGTCAATGCGAACCATGCCCCGCCGCCAGCCTGAATTGCATATTGGGTGTGTGGCGGGTTTTCGCCGATACCTCTGCTTCAGCCTTGCCTCGATATGATCGACGTGTTCACGTCGTTGATGTCGCGTTTGCCGCAGAGCGCCATGGTGATGTCCATCTCCTTGCGGATGATGCCGAGCGCCAGCGTGACGCCCTCCTTGCCCATGGCGCCGAGGCCGTAGAGGAAGGAGCGGCCGATATAGGTGCCCTTGGCGCCGAGTGCTACGGCCTTCAGCGCATCCTGGCCGGAGCGGATGCCGCCGTCGAGATGGATTTCGATACGGTCGCCGACGGCATCGACGATTGAAGGCAGTATGCTGATCGAGGAGGGGGCGCCGTCGAGCTGGCGGCCGCCATGATTGGAGACAACGATCGCATCGGCGCCGGTGTCTGCGGCTGCCCGGGCGTCCTCCGGGTCGAGCACGCCCTTGATGATCAGCGGCCCGCCCCATTGTTCCTTGATCCAGGCGACGTCGGCCCAGGAGAGCCGCGGATCGAACTGCTCATGCGTCCAAGCGGCGAGCGAGGTGATGTTGGAGACGTTCTTGGCATGGCCAATGATGTTGCCGAAGGTCCGGCGCTTGGTCTGCAGCATATCCAGGCACCAGAAGGGCCGGGTCGCCATCTGCCAGACATGTTTCGGCGTGAATCTCGGCGGCGCTGAAAGGCCGTTGCGCAGGTCCTTGTGACGCTGGCCGAGGATCTGCAGGTCGGCCGTCAGCACCAGTGCCGAGCATTTGGCGACCTTGGCTCGGTTGATGAGGCCGAGGACGAAATCCTTGTCCCTCATCACGTAGAGTTGGAACCAGAAGGGGCGCGTCGTCACCGATGCGACGTCCTCGATCGAGCAGATGCTCATCGTCGACAGCGTGAAGGGAACGCCGAACTCCTCGGCGGCGCGCGCCGCGAGCATCTCGCCATCGGCATGCTGCATGCCGGTCAGGCCGGTCGGCGCCAAGGCCACCGGCATCGACACCTTCTGGCCGATCATCGTCGTTTCCAATGTGCGATCGGTCATGTCGACCAAAACCCGCTGGCGCAGCTTGATCAGGCTGAAATCGCACTCATTCGCCTGATAGGTGGATTCCGTCCAGGCGCCCGAATCCGCGTAATCGAAAAACATTTTCGGCACACGACGGCGTGCGAGTTCTTTCAGATCGGCGATCGTGAGCGGAGTGGCCATGAATTGAACCTTCACATCTGAATGCAATCAGCGGACCTAACACGACATTTCAAGGAGCGTTAGGGGAAATCCCGGCATTAGGCTGCTTTGGGCCGCGGATGGAATGAAAGATGTTCATACAGTCGTCGGAAGGCTTCTATTTGGGAGCAAGCGGGTGTCATCGAAGCCCCGCTTTCATAGGTAGACCCGCCACATAGGTTTCGGCGACGGCCCGGTCGTCGCCCATCGTCTGCAAGAGGAAGAGTTCCTCGGGCAGGGTCTTCACCGCTTCCAGCTTCAGCGCCATGGCCGGGGTCGCGGCCGCATTGAGGACGACGAGATCGGCGTCGCTGCCGGGGTCCAGCGTGCCGATCCGGTCGGCCAGCGACAGCGCCTCGGCATTGCCGCGCGTCATCAGGTAATAGCTTTCCAGCGGGTTCAGCCGTTCTCCGAGCAATTGCTGGATCTTATAGGCCTCGTCCATGGTTTTCAGCATCGAATAGCTGGAGCCGCCGCCGATATCGGTCGCCACACCGATGCGCACCGGCTTGTCGCGCCGCGCCAGCGCCTTCAGCGGGAACAGGCCGGAGCCGAGGAAGAGGTTCGAAGTCGGGCAATGGACGGCAACCGAACCCGTCTCACTCATGACATCGGCTTCACGCTCGGAGAGGTGGATGGCATGGCCGAAGAGGCTTTTCGGCCCGAGCAGGCCGTAGCGGGCGTAGATGTCGGTGTAGTCGATCGCTTCGGGATAGAGCTCGCAGGTGAATTTGATCTCGTCGTGGTTTTCCGAGAGATGCGTCTGGACGTGCAGATCGGGAAATTCGCGGGCAAGCGCTGACGTCGCTTCCATCTGCGCAGGCGTCGAGGTGATGGCGAAGCGCGGGGTGATGGCGACGTGGTTGCGGCCTTTGCCGTGCCAGTCCGCTATGACCTGGCGGGTCTCGTCATAACCCATCTCGGGCGTGTCAAGCAGGCCCTGCGGCGCGTTGCGGTCCATCATCACCTTGCCGCCGACCATGCGCATGTTGCGCTTCATCGCCTCGGCGAAGAAGGCGTCAGCGGAGGTCTTGTGCACGGAGCAATAGGCGACCGCCGTCGTCGTGCCGTGGCTGATCAGTTCATCGTAGAAATGCGTGGCGATCCTCTCAGCATGCGCGCTTTCGACGAAACGGCATTCCTCGGGAAAGGTATAGGTGTTCAGCCATTCGAGCAGGTTGGCGGCATATGAGGCGATCACCTGCATCTGCGGAAAATGCAGGTGCATGTCGATGAAGCCGGGCAGGATCAGATGCGGGCGGTGGTCGATCTCCACCACGTCAGCGGCTGCCTTCGCCTTGACGTCGGCATAGGCGCCGACCGAAGCGATCAACCCCCCTTCGATCAGCAGGCCACCATCTTCCTCGTAGAAATAGCTCTGGCTATCGGCCAGAGTGAGCGGCGCGCGATGAAAGGACAGCAGGCGGCCGCGCAGGAGTGTCGTCGTCATTGTTTTTTGCCTTCGACTGCGCTTTCGAACCAGGCGACGAGCAGCTTGCGTTCGTCCGGCGTCATATCGGTGATGTTGCCGGGCGGCATGGCATGGCTGCGGCCTGCCTGTATATAGATTTCACGGGCATGGGCGGCGATATCAGCGTCGTTTTCGAACTCGACACCGTTCGGTGCTCGCACGATGCCCTCATAGGCGGGCTCGGCGGCGTGGCACATTAAACAGCGCGTCGAGACCAGTTGCTTGACGGCGGGAAAATGCGGATCGCCGGCGAATTGCTGGAAGGCGGGCGCCACCGCCGCCGTATCCCTTTCGCCGGTCAGCAGCTTCGGCACCGTCGAAAGCCACATGATCAGGATGAAAAGGATGACGGTGACGATCCAGGTCCAGGTCGGCCGGCCTTTCCTGGCATGGGTGGTGTTGAACCAGTGGCGGATGGTGACGCCCATCAGGAAGACCAGCGCGGCGATCACCCAGTTGAACTGTGTTCCGAAGGAGAGCGGATAGTGGTTCGACAGCATGAAGAAGATGACGGGCAGGGTCAGGTAGTTGTTGTGCAGCGAACGCTGCTTGGCGACCTGTCCGTATTTCGGATCGGGTGTGCGGCCGGCGATGAGGTCGGCGACGACGATCTTCTGGTTCGGGATGATGATCATGAAGACGTTGGCCGACATGATCGTCGCGGTGAAGGCGCCGAGATGCAGAAAGGCGGCGCGGCCGGTGAAAAGCTGCGTATAGCCCCAGGCCATGAAGACGAGCACGACATAGAGCACCGCCATCAGCCCCCAGGTGTTGCGCCCGAGCGGGGATTTGCAGAGGAGGTCATAAACGAGCCAGCCGAACGCCAGCGATGCCAGCGAGATCGCGATGGCGACCGGCGGGCTGATGTCGAGCACATGCCGGTCGATGAGGAAGAGGTCGGCGCCGCCGTAATAGACGATGCAGAGCATCAGAAAGCCGGAGATCCAGGTGAAATAGCTTTCGTATTTGAACCAGGTCAGGTGCTCGGGCATTTGCGCCGGCGCTACCAGATATTTCTGAATATGATAGAAGCCGCCACCATGGACCTGCCATTCCTCGCCATAGGCGCCGGGCGGCAGATGCGGGCGTTTCACCAGTCCGAGATCGAGCGCGATGAAATAGAAAGACGATCCGATCCAGGCGATCGCAGTGATGACATGGAACCAGCGTGCCGCGAAGGCCAGCCATTCCCATGCTATGGCATATTCATACATCGAATTCCCCTAACTTCCTCCGACTCGCGACTTTGCGGAAATTTTGACGGGGAGGGAAGAGGAGATTGAAGAGCCGCACAGGACGCAATTCGGCAACGGTGGTGAACCCGCGCAGTAATGGTATGATCACCGCGCTCTACAGCGATCGGCTCATTGGCGGTTCTGTCGAAACTATCGATCGTGTCCGCATCCCCGATATGCTGTCCTGTGCCTAAAAGATGCCTAAAAGATGCCGAGAAGGCTGTGCATTATCTCCGGCTTATACTCGGTCTGCTCATGCAGCAGGTCTTGAAACCATGACAATTCGGTTACAGTTATGTTTAAGGCCGCCGGAATGAAATAAGAACAGTGGATCAGCGGCGGCGCATTCATCGACGGAGAAGATGCCATGCGCAGCATTTTGACGTGTGTGATGATTGCATATGCGTCGCTGGCGACGGCTCACGACGCACCCTCGGGGTGGAGTTATGACCCCTATTGTTGCAACGGCGACAGTCATAATGGCGACTGCCAGATGATCCCTTCGAAAAGCGTGGCGGTGACGCCGGGCGGATATCGCGTAACGTTGCTGCCGGGCGACCACCGGCTGGTCACGCACGCGCATGTCTTCCTGCTGCCGATGACGAAGGCGATGCAATCCGGCGACAACGACTATCATCTCTGTCTGTTTCCGAACGAGGATACGCCGCGCTGTTTTTATGCGCCGGAGATGGGATTTTGAGATGAGTATCACTACAGTGGACCCGGCTGGTGAACCGGGTCCAAACCGTGATGATCTAATGGCCGGCCGCCTTCATCTCTTCGAGAATCCAGTTGCGGAAGGCCTTGATCTTCGGTAGGTTATGGCGGTTTTCGGGATAGGCAAGCCAGTAAGCCTTGCCGTCGCTGCGGGTCAACTCGAAGGGCTGATAGAGCCGGCCGAGCGCGATTTCGGCCGCATAGAAGGCCGGGTTGAGGATGGCGACGCCATGTCCCGACATTGCCGCGTCGGCTTCCACCGCCTGGGAGCCGAGTTGATTGCGCGGGCGGCGATCAAGATCCGTCTCGGTGACGCCGGCTGCCTCGAACCATTGTTTCCACCAGATGTCACCGGCATCGAAGAGATCGAATTTCAGGAGATCACGCGGCTCCCTGATGCCGCCGGCCGCTTCCGCCAGCTTCGGGCTCAGCATCGGTGTGAACTCCAGCCCCATCAGCCGGTGCAGGGTCAGACCCGGCCAATTGCCGTCGCCCCAGCGGATGGCGACATCGATCTGCTCGCGAGAAAAGTCGATGATATCAGAGCTCGCCTGAAAGCGCACGGCGATCGCCGGATGCTTCAAATGGAAGGAGCCGAGGCGCGGCGCCAGCCATTTCGACGCGAACGTATGGGTCGAGCTGATGGCGAGCGTGCCTTCGACACTGTCGCGCGCGGTTGCCATCGCGTCATGCAGCATGGCGAAGGCTTCGGTCACCTTCGGCGCCAGCCGCTCACCGGTCTCGGTCAGCGCTATCTGACGGGGACGGCGCAGGAAGAGCGGCTCGCCGACATTCTCTTCCAAGAGCTTGATCTGATAGCTGACCGCCGTCTGCGTCATGCCGAGCTCGTCCCCAGCCTTGGTGAAGCTGCCGAGCCGAGCGGTTGCTTCGAAGACGCGCAGCGCATTCAGCGGAAACTGTTTCGAAAGCTTCATGGATAAGTTCTCTTGATGCAGGCAGTCGGTTGTTCGATTGGAATTGCAGCATTTTCGGCGGCAAACTGCAACTCATACCATCAATCTGACGAGGTGATTTCATGGATTGCTTTGCTATCGAAGAGAAGCGCTCGCAGCCGAGCATTGGTGTGTTCAAGCGTGTTGCCGGACTGCTGGTCGGCCGTTTCGGCCGGCTGCCCCGCCTCGACCTCGATGCTGCGCCTGATCGCATCAAGCGTGATCTTGGTTTCCTCGACGGCCGCGATCCGTTCTACGAGGACGTCTGCAAGCGATAGGCCGCCAGCGCCGTCAGGATTTCGGCGGCGGTCATTGCGGCGATCACCTCGGGGCGTTTGTCCCTGACCGCCGAGCCGCCTATCGGCAGCGTCAATCGTTCCATCCAGCCGCGTTCGCCGCCTTCGCGGGAAAGCCAGCTTGCCAAGGTGGCGCGTTTGGTCGCTGAACCGATCATGCCGGTATAAGCGAGATCCTCCCTCGCCAGCGCTTCACGGGCGATGAGAAAGTCCAGCGCATGGTCGTGCGTCAGGATGACGACTGCGCCGCCGGCCGGTATATCCTTCACCAGCGCCTCCGGCATCGGCACCAGCCGGGTCTTCGTCGTAGCCGGTAGGTTGGCGAGCTCTTCCTGCCTGGTTTCGACGACCGTTACCGACAGCGGCAGCGGCTCAAGAGCTGCGGCCAGCGCGCGGCCGACATGGCCGGCGCCGAAGAGAAGCACCTCGGGCAGGCGCTCGATCTCGCCGGCAAGCCTCGCTCCGAGTTCGACCTTCAACGTCGGCGTGAGATGGCGGAACCGCAACTGTGTACGCCCACCGCAGCACTGGCCGATCTCGGGGCCGAGCGGGATGTCCATGGTCGCCGCGCCGCCGGTTCCCGCCAGCATCTGCCGGGCATTCGCGATCGCCATGAATTCGAACTGTCCGCCGCCGATCGTGCCCCACAGCGCGGATGGCGAGGCGAGCATGAAGGTGCCGGCCTCCCGCGGGGTGGAGCCTTGCGTGCTGGTGATGTCGATGAGGATTGCATCGGGGTGGGCGGCGAGGAAGACGGGGAGGTCGGTCATGGGATCGCTCCGTGACCTATGGAGTATGCCGCGAAGACCCCCTCATCCGACCCTTCGGGCCACCTTCTCCCCGCTGGGGAGAAGAGGGAACAAGGCTTTCGCGCATCGCTCAAGCAAACCGATGAACCTGCAGAAACTACATGTAAAAGCGTAGATGGGATCAACAAAAGCGCGGCATTCTCCCTCTTCTCCCCAGCGGGGAGAAGGTGGCCCGAAGGGTCGGATGAGGGGCCTTGGTTCAAGCGCATTACGTTCTCAATTTCCCGTACGAATGATCGCAGGATAGAAGCGGAGGATATCATCGCGCTGGACTATTCGCCTTTCAAGTGCGGCAAGGATCGTGTCGAGGGCTGCTCTTCGCTCCTGGGTTATTTCATGATTCCAAAATCGGAGGATTGAATATCCAGCCTGGTTTAGCCACAAGGTCCGAGTCATGTCGGACATATTGTCGGCGTGTTGAAATCCATCGATTTCGATAATCAGTCGCTCTTCGCGGCATAGAAAGTCGGCGATGTAGGCCCCAAGTGGGGCTTGTCGCATAAACTTATAGCCATTCAACTGTCGATTTCGCAGATCGCCCCAAAGCCGATATTCCTCTTCACTTTCGGTTTGACGTAATTTGCGAGCTTGCAGAGTTTTGCCGGGACGTCTTTTCCTAATGTCTTCGGGATCGGACATGTTTCGCCGCCATCCTACACCCGCTTCATCCGCTCCACCGCCATCAGCACCCGTTCCGGCGTCGCCGGGGCGTCGAGCCTGGGGCAGACCTTGTAATCCGCCACGCTGGCGACCGCCATCGACAGCGCCTCCAGCACCGAGATCGCCAGCATGAAGGGCGGTTCGCCGACGGCCTTGGAGCGGCCGATGGTGGCCTCGGCGTTCTCTGACCATTCGGCGAGGCGCACGTTGAAGATCTTCGGGCGGTCGGAGGCGAGCGGGATCTTGTAGGTGGACGGCGCATGGGTGCGCAGCCGTCCCTTGTCATCCCACCAGAGTTCTTCCGTCGTCAGCCAGCCCAGGCCCTGCACGAAGGCGCCCTCGACCTGGCCGAGGTCGATTGCTGGGTTCAGCGAGCGGCCGACATCGTGAAGGATGTCGGTGCGGTCAATCAGATATTCGCCGGTCAGCGTGTCGATCGAGACTTCGGTGCAGGCGGCGCCATAGGCGAAATAAAAGAAAGGCGTGCCGCGGCCGGCCTTGCGGTCCCAGTGGATCTTCGGCGTCTTGTAGAAGCCGGCGGCAGACAGCTGGACGCGGGCGAAATAGGCCTGCTTGATGAAATCGGGGAAGGGGATCTCGATTTCACCGACCCGCACCCGGTTGGGCAGGAAGACAATGTCGGAAGGCGCCACTTCCCATTTCTCGGCGGCAAAGGCGACCAGACGTTCCTTGATCTGGCGGGCGGCATCGAAGGCCGCCATGCCATTCAGATCCGAGCCGGAGGAGGCGGCGGTGGCCGAGGTGTTCGGCACCTTGGCGGTTGTCGTCGCGGTGATCTTCACCCGGTCGATATCGACCTGGAAGCTGTCGGCCAGCACCTGCGCGACCTTGGTATAGAGGCCCTGGCCCATTTCGGTGCCGCCATGGTTCAGGTGGATCGAGCCGTCCTGGTAGATATGGACGAGCGCACCGGCCTGATTGAAGGCGGTCATGGTGAAGGAAATGCCGAATTTCACCGGCGTCAGGGCAATGCCCTTCTTGATATAGCGGCTGTCGCGGTTGAAGCCGATGATGGCGTTGCGTCGCGCCCGGTAGTCTGACGTGTTCTCCAACTCTTCGACGACGCGGGCAATGATATTGTCCTCGACCTCCTGATGGTAGGGCGTCAGTGTCCGCCCGGAGCCTGGCTGGCCGTAGAAATTCAGCTTGCGGATATCCAACGGATCCTTGCCGAGGGCATAAGCGATCTCCTCGATGAGGCGCTCGGCGCCGAGCATGCCCTGCGGGCCGCCGAAGCCGCGAAAGGCGGTGTTGGAGACCGTGTGCGTTTTCAGCGGCTTCGACTGGAGATGCACATGCGGATAGAAATAGCTGGAATCGGCATGGAAGAGGGCGCGGTCGGTTACCGGTCCCGACAGATCCGAGGAGAAGCCGCAGCGGGCCGCGTAAGTGGCGTCGACGGCGTGGATGCGGCCTTCGGCATCGAAGCCCACTTCGTAATCGACCAGAAAATCGTGACGCTTGCCGGTGGCGCTCATATCCTCGTCGCGGTCCGGGCGGAATTTAATCGCACGGCCGAGCTTCTTGGCGGCGATCGCGGCAAGGGCTGCGAACTGATTACCCTGCGTTTCCTTGCCGCCGAAGCCGCCGCCCATACGGCGCACGTTGACGGTGACCGCGTTCGACGGGATATCGAGCACGTGGCCGACAATATGCTGGATCTCGCTCGGATGCTGCGTCGAGGACCAGACGGTGACCTCGTCGTCCTCGCCGGGAATCGCCACGGCGATATGGCCTTCGAGATAGAAATGCTCCTGTCCGCCGATGCGCATCTGGCCCTTCAGCCGCATGGCGGCATTCGGCATTTCCGTCTCCGGCTCGCCGCGCTGGAGCGTCATCGGGGTGATCACCAGGGGGCCGCCGTTGGCAAGGGCGCCGTCGATATCGTGCCAGTGCGTGAGGTCGCGATAGTCGATCTTCGCCAGCTGCGCGGCGCGGCGCGCGGCGTCGCGCGTTTCGGCGATGACGGCAAAGATCGGCTGGCCGTGAAATTGAACCAAGGTTTCAGCGAGCAGCGGCTCGTCATGGCTGCCGTTGGAACTGGTGTCGTTGATGCCGGGAACGTCCTTGCCGGTGAAAACCCAGACGACGCCGGGATAGGCCGCGACAGCGGAAAGATCGATGCTTATGATTTCGGCATGCGCCCGGTCGGCAAGGCCGAGCGCGCCGTGCAGTAGGCCGGCGGGTTCGGGAATATCGTCGATATAATCGGCGGTTCCGGTGACATGTTTATGCGCTGAATCATGGCGCAGCGAGCCGTGCATGGGGCCGGAGATGACGACTTTGGGGTCTTCGAAGGTGGACTTGTCCATTAGCGGCGTCCTTGGTTGCCGGCACCGTTTTGACGGTGGCCCCTCATACGGCTGCCGCCACCTTCTCCCCGCTTGCGGGGAGAAGGGACATGCCGCGCCGTCTCCGTTTCTCGCCACTTCTCGCAGGGCACGTCCCCTCTCCCCGCAGGCGGGGAGAGGGTTAGGGTGAGGGGCAAAGTGGTGACTGCCGGAGGCTGGCTAGCGAAACAATCCATCACGCCACCTCCTCGAACCGCTTCAGCTCCGCCGGCGCGCCCACGGTTTCCAGATAGAACCGCGTCAGCAGGTTCTTCGCCGTCAGTTGCCGGTATTCGGCCGTAGCGCGCCAGTCGGTCAGCGGCTGGTAGTCGCTGTCGAAGGCGGGGCGGGCGGCGTCGATCGTCGCTTCCGTCCATGGCTTGCCGATCAGTTCAGCCTCGACGGTTCGGGCGCGTTTCGGCGTTGCCGCCATGCCGCCGAAGGCGATGCGGATGTCGGTGACCACGTCGGCCTCATCGAGCGTCAGCAGGAAGGCGCCGAGCACGGCGGTGATGTCTTCGTCGCGCCGCTTGGTGATCTTGTAGGCGGCAAAGTGGCTGGTGGGCTTGGGATAGGGCACGAATACGCTCTCGACGAATTCGCCGGGCCTGCGGTCCTGCTTGCCATAGGCGATGAAGAAGTCTTCGAGCGGCATCTTGCGCCGGCCTTCCAGCGAGCGCAGCGTCAGCGTCGCGCCGAGTGCGATCAAGGGCGGCGGGCTGTCGCCGATTGGCGAACCGTTGGCGATATTGCCGCCGATCGTGCCCATGTTGCGGACCTGCTCGCCGCCGATACGGTCGATCAGCCGTCCGAGCGCCGGAATTTTCCGGGCAATCGCTTCGAAGGCCCTGGTATAGCTGACACCGGCGCCGATGGTGACGCCGTCTTCGCTTTCCGTGACCGACTGCAGCTCGCTCAGATGATTGACGAAAACGACCGGGCTCAGCCGGCGCATCTGCTTCGTCACCCAGAGGCCGACATCGGTCGCGCCGGCAACGACGGCCGCCTCGGGTTCCTCAGAGAGGACTTCCGCCAGAGCCTGAACAGACGCCGGAACGATCAACCGGCCTTCGCCACTGGCAATCCGGATGGTGCCGCTCGCCTGCAGAGCCCAGAGCCGCGCGATGATTTCCGATCGTGTCCGCTGCAGCGGATCGAAGAGCGCGCTCGGCCGCGTCAGGCTCACCTGCTCGGCGGCCTTGACGATCGGCTCATAACCCGTGCAACGACAGAGATTGCCTTGCAGCGCCTTTTCGATCTCGCGGCGGCCGGGATTTTCCTTCGTCAGCCACAGTCCATAGAGCGACATGACAAAGCCCGGGGTGCAGAAGCCGCATTGCGAGCCATGACAGTCGACGAGCGCCTGCTGCACCGGATGCAGCGCGCCGTCCCGGCCGGCGAGATGTTCGACCGTCACCACATGGGTGGCGTGCAGCGAGCCCATGAATCGGATGCAGGCGTTGACGGTTTCATAGGCGAGCTTGCCGTCGGCGAGCCGCCCGACGAGCACGGTGCAGGCGCCGCAATCGCCCTCGGCGCATCCTTCCTTGGTGCCGGTCAGGCGCCGCTTCAACCGCAGAAAATCGAGAAGCGTCTCGGTCGGCCCGACATCGGTGAGCGCGATATCCTCGCCGTTCAGGATGAAGCGGATGCTGTCGTTCATGATATTCCCGGTTGTTTTTCCAAATGGTTATGCCGCCGTCCAGCCACCGTCAATCGAGATGTGCGTTCCGGTCACCTGCCGGGCGGCATCGCTGGCGAGGTAGAGCGACAATGCGCCGATCTCTTCGGCCTTGACGAATTCGCGCGTCGGCTGCGCCTTGAGGATGACCTCGCTCTTCACCTGCTCCTCGGTCATGCCGCGGGCCCGGGCGGTATCGGGTATCTGCTTTTCGACCAGCGGCGTCAGCACGTAGCCGGGGCAGATGGCGTTGACCGTCACTCCGAATTCGGCAAGCTCCAGCGCCGCCGTCTTCGTCAGGCCTAATATACCATGTTTTGCCGCGACATAGGCGGATTTGAAGGGGGAGGCGACCAGCCCGTGCGCCGAGGCGATGTTGATGATGCGGCCATGCTTCTTGGCCTTCATCAGCGGGATCGCGGCGCGCATGGTGTGGAAGGAGCTCGACAGGTTGATGGCGATGATCTGGTCCCATTTTTCGATCGGGAAATCCTCGATCTTCTCGACATGCTGGATTCCGGCATTGTTGACGAGGATATCGACGGTGCCGAAGCTCTTCGCCGCCGTTTTGATCAGGTCGGCGATCTCAGCGGGCTTGGTCATGTCGGCCGGATGGTAGATCGCCCGTCCCTTGGATACTGATTCAAGCCGTTCGACGATCGCCTTGATTTCATCGGCATTTCCGAAGCCATTGATGACGATGTTGTCGCCCGCTTCGGCGAAGGCGGTGGCGATCGCAAGACCGATGCCGCTGGTGGAACCGGTGACGACGACTGATCTGCTCATGTTTTTCTCCCTGGGGCGGATGCTGCGTTGCAGCGTTGCCGGCGAGGTTATGCCCAAAGCCGGCAGGCTGGCAATTCCGCTTTATTGGCTTTTCTCATCCGTATCCGTGTCTTATTGATTTGCAACGATAATGATATGTTTGAGGAGGGGTTTGATGAGTGGATATGTTCTGGCGATCGATCAGGGAACGACATCGACGCGGGCGATCGTCTTCGATGGCGACATGCATGTTGCCGGCAAGAGCCAGAAGGAATTCACCCAACTCTATCCGCGCTCCGGCTGGGTGGAGCACGATCCCGAGGAGATCTGGGATTCGGTCGTCTCCACCGTCAACATGGCATTGCGCGACGCAGGGATTACGGCGAGGGATGTTGCAGCGCTCGGCATCACCAACCAGCGCGAAACGGTGGTCGTCTGGGAGCGCCAGACCGGCCGGCCGATCCACAACGCGATCGTCTGGCAGGACCGGCGCACGGCGAGCTATTGCGACAATCTGAAACGGCAGGATCTGGAGCGGCTGTTCACGAAAAAGACCGGTCTTATTCTCGACCCCTATTTTTCCGGCACGAAGCTGTCGTGGATGCTCGCCAACGTCAAGGGCGCCAGGGCGCGCGCCGCCAGAGGCGATCTCTGCTTCGGCACGATCGACACCTTCCTGATCTGGCGCCTGACCGGCGGCAAGAGCTTCGTCACCGACGCGACCAACGCCTCACGCACGCTGATGTTCAATATTGCCGAAAATAGCTGGGACGAGGATCTGCTCGATATTCTCAGGGTGCCGGCCGCCATGCTGCCTGAAGTCAAGGATTGCGCCGCCGATTTCGGAACGGTCGACGCCGATATCTTCGGCGCCGCGATCCCGATTCTCGGGGTTGCCGGCGATCAGCAGGCCGCGACCATCGGTCAGGCCTGTTTTGCACCGGGCATGCTGAAATCGACCTATGGCACCGGCTGTTTCGCGCTGCTCAATACCGGCGCCGATATGGTCCGCTCGAAAAACCGGCTGCTGACCACCATCGCCTATCGGCTGAACGGTGAGACGACCTACGCGCTCGAGGGATCGATCTTCATCGCCGGTGCAGCGGTGCAATGGCTGCGGGACGGGCTCGGGATCATCGGCAGCGCCGCCGAGACAAATGCGCTTGCCGAGAAGGCTGATCCGACGCAAGAAGTCTATCTCGTGCCTGCCTTTACCGGGCTGGGCGCGCCGCATTGGGACGCCAAGGCGCGCGGTGCCATCTTCGGGCTGACGCGCAACAGCGGCCCGGCGGAGCTTTCGCGGGCCGCGCTCGAAGCCGTCTGCTACCAGACCCGCGATCTGCTCGAGGCCATGCAGAAGGATTGGAAGAACAGCGGCGACGATACCGTACTGCGCGTCGATGGCGGCATGGTTGCCTCGGATTGGACGATGCAGCGCCTCGCCGACCTGCTCGATGCCCCCGTCGACCGCCCGGTTATTCTCGAGACGACGGCGCTCGGTGCCGCCTGGCTCGCCGGCAGCCGGGCAGGGGTCTGGCCGGACAGGGACGGCTTTTCTGCGACGTGGAAACGCGACCGGCGGTTCGAGCCCGATATGGATGAGAAGGTGCGGGCGGCCAAGCTCAAGGGTTGGAAGAATGCGGTCCGGCGGACCCTGAGCGACGGGTGAGGCAATCGGAACCGCGCGATAGCGCTGCCTTGTGTGCGCGGGTCGGCCTGGCTCTCAGCGCTTCTTTCTTGATAATTTTTTGATGCGACCTGTCGGCTAAGCGGTTACTCCTTCGTCATTCGGAAAGAGGAGTGACCCGATGCTTTATGCAATCCTTTGTTACGCTCACGAGGAAACCGTCTTCGCCTGGACCGAGGAGGAAGAGGCTGCCGTCATGGAGAGACTTTACGCCGTGCAGGAGCCGCTGGCGAAAGCCGGCAAGCTCGGCCCTGTGGGCCGGCTGATGCCGACGACGGCGGCGACTACCGTGCGCAAAGGCAAGGACGAGCCCTTGGTCATCGACGGGCCTTTTGCGGAAACGAAGGAGGCGCTTCTCGGCTTCTATGTGGTTGACTTCGAAAGCCTCGACGAGGCCGTCGCCTTCTCGAAGCAGCTTTCATCCGTCAATCCCGGTTCCACCTCTTACGAAATTCGGCCGTTCTACGTCTTCAGGCCGGGAGATGCTGCGTCATGACCGATATTGCCTGGATCGACCTTGCGCTTGCCTCGGCGCGCCCGAAGGCGCTTGGCGCGCTGCTGCGCTATTTCCGCGATCTCGATACCGCGGAAGAGGCGTTCCAGGAGGCATGCCTGAGGGCGATCCGGACATGGCCGGAGAAAGGACCGCCACGCGATCCGACAGCCTGGCTCATCTTCGTCGGCCGCAACAGCGGTATCGATGCGGTGCGCAAGCGGACGAAGCTCCAGGCGCTGCCGGACGAGGATGTCATTTCCGATACCGAGGATGCCGAAAGCGATATTGCCGAGCGGCTAGACGATTCCAATTATCGCGACGATATCCTGCGGCTTCTCTTCATCTGCTGCCATCCGGATCTGCCGGCCACTCAGCAGATCGCGCTGGCGCTGCGCATCGTGTCCGGCCTTTCCGTGCAGCAGATCGCGCGCGCTTTCCTGGTATCGGAAAGCGCGATGGAGCAGCGCATCACCCGGGCGAAGGCGCGTGTCGCCAAGGCAGGGGTGCCGTTCGAAACGCCGAGCCCTGAGGAAAGGGCCGAGCGACTTTCGATCGTCAGCACGATGATCTACCTCATCTTCAACGAGGGTTACAGTCAGGCCGACCCGAAGCAGGAGGCCGCAACCTTCAGTGACGAGGCGATCCGACTGGCGCGCTTGATGCTGCACATTTTCCCGGCGGAACCGGAACTGATGGGGCTGCTTGCGCTCATGCTCCTGCAGATTTCGCGCCGGCCGGCGCGCTTCAGCGCCGAGGGGGAAATCGTGCTGCTTGAAGATCAGGACCGCTCACTTTGGAACCAGCCCTTCATCAACGAGGCCCTGGCGCTGCTCGACAAGGCGCTGCGGCACCGCCGGCCCGGCCCGTATCAGCTTCAGGCAGCCATTGCCGCCATCCATTCCCGCGCGAAACGTGCCGAGGATACTGACTGGGTCGAGATCGATCTGCTCTACCGCGCGCTGGAGCGGGTGCAGCCTTCGCCTGTCGTGACGCTTAACCGCGCGGTCGTTGTTTCCAAGCTGCACGGGCCGCAGCAGGCGCTCGATCTCATCGATCCGCTTGGCGAGAAGCTCGGCGGCTATTTCTACTATCACGGTTTGCGGGGTGGCCTGCTGAAGCAGCTTGGCTTGTCCCGCCAGGCGCGCGAGGCCTTCGACCATGCCATCGCGCTTGCCCATTCGGCGGCCGAGGCGGCTCATATTCGCCGGCAGATCGACAAGATGCAGGAAGAGCCCACGCAGCCGATCGCAAATTAAATCAGGAAAAATTGGCGCGCTGTCGGAACGGCGAAGTTCGGCACGTCCTTGTAACAACCTGACAGGAAACAGGTTTCACTCAAATGGAGAGATGTCGAAATGACCGCAAGCACGCAACATGAACTCACCCTGGTTCGCGAATTCGACGCCCCGCGCGAAAAGATCTACAAGGCGTGGACCGATCCCGACCTGCTGAAGCAGTGGTTCGTACCGCGCCCCTGGGGTGTCGCGGAAGCGACGCTCGACGTCCGCCCCGGCGGCTCCAGTGTCGTCGTCATGCAGGACCCCGAGGGCAATCAGTATCCGAACCGCGGCGTTTATCTCGAGATCGTCGAGAACGAGAAGATCGTCTTCACCGACGCCTATAGCGAGGCCTGGGTGCCTTCCGAAAAACCTTTCTTCACCGGCGTCATCCTGCTCGAAGATCTCGGCAATGGCAGAACGAAGTATACGGCCAAGGCGCTGCATTGGCGCGCCGAGGACAAGGAAGAGCACGAGAAGATGGGATTCCACGAGGGATGGGGCAAGGCTGCCGATCAGCTGGCGGAACTGCTGGCGAGGATGTGAAGCGGCGAGGGCTGCGTGGTGGAGGCCGCGCCGCCCTCATGCTTCGCGTGCGATGTGAAGCAGCTTGGAAGATGATTCCGTTGAGGCTTGGAAGTCGTTGAATTTCAGATTGGAATAGGGATTCAGGTGGGCAGGTGTTGCTGTCGACGCGGGATGTTACCTGTGCCAATCTACCGGCATGAAGGGTTACGTCTACATCCTCGCATCTGCCCGCAATGGCACGCTCTATACCGGCGTGACGCGTGACCTTGCAGGTCGGCTATACGAGCATCAGAACGAACTGACGCCAGGCTTTACGTCGAAGTATGGCGTAAAGACATTGGTGTGGTTCGAGGAGCATGATTTGTTGACGACCGCGATCACGCGAGAGAAGACGATCAAGAAATGGCCGCGGCAGTGGAAGCTCAATTTGATCGAGCGGGAGAATCCTGAATGGGAGGAGATTTCGTTTCACCTGCTGGGTCTGTGAAGATTCTCTCGTCGCGCGGACGCGCGACTGCTGGATTCCTGTGACAGGCACAGGAATGAGGGAGTTCTTGGTGTCCGCAGTGCTCCAAAACGACCCTCTTCGCCCTGATCTGGCTCTGCATATTACGCTTTGAATGATAGAGGATATGGAGCGCAGGTTGATCCCCTTGCTCCCTCATTCCTGTGCCTGTCACAGGAATCCAGCAGCGCCGTGTCCACGGCGCAAAGACTCTTTCCTACGCGGCTATCGGACGCCGCACTATCGAAACTCTCGAACATTCCGTTCCAGAGTTTGTATTTGCGCTTGCTCTCCACGATCCCTATTTCCAGGCAGAACACAACGGGATGCGACCATGGAACTTGGCCTTTACACATTCGCCGACGTCAATCCCAATCCCTCCCGCAGCAAGGGAGCGGAGGGGGCCGAGCGGCTGAAGCATCTTATCGAGGAGATCGAGCTCGCCGATCAGGTCGGGCTCGATGTCTTCGGGCTCGGCGAACATCACCGGCCGGATTATGCGGCGTCAGCCCCTGCGGTGGCGTTGGCGGCCGCGGCCGTCAAGACCAAAAACATCCGGTTGACCAGCGCTGTCACGGTGCTTTCCTCGGATGATCCGGTGCGCGTCTTCCAGCAGTTTTCAACGCTCGATCTCATTTCCAATGGCCGGGCCGAGATCATGGCCGGGCGTGGCTCTTTCATCGAGTCCTTCCCGCTGTTCGGCTATAACCTTGAGGATTACGACCAGCTTTTCGAAGAGAAGCTCGATCTGCTCCTGGCGCTGCGCGACGGCGAGACGGTGGAGTGGGAGGGCGAGCTTCGCGCGCCGATCCGCGGGCGCGGCGTCTATCCGAGGCCGCTGCAGGACCCGCTGCCGTTGTGGGTCGCGGTCGGTGGCACACCGCAGTCGGTGGCGCGTGCCGGCGCGCTCGGACTGCCGGTGGCGCTCGCCATCATCGGCGGCGAGCCGCGCCGTTTTGCGCCGCTTTTCGATCTCTACCGCGAGGCGGCGCGGCGCGCAGGCCAGGATCAGGCGAAGCTGAAGACCAGCATCAATGTTCACGGCTTCATCGCCGATACGACCGCGGCCGCCGCCGAGCAGTTTTACGGGCCGCAGGCGGAAGTGATGAACCGCATCGGCCGCGAGCGCGGCTGGGGACCGACCAGCCGGGCGCAGTTCGATCTGTCGCGTGGGCCGAACGGCGCGCTTTTTGTCGGCGATCCCGAGGCGGTCGCGGAAAAGATCATCGCTCATCACAGGCTTTTCAGGAACGACCGCTTCCTGCTGCAGATGGCGATCGGCCTGATGCCGCATGCTGAGATCATGCGCGGCATCGAGCTCTACGGGACGAAAGTCGCCCCGATCGTCAGAAAGGCATTGACTGAAAGGGGCGAAGGGGCGAAAGCCACGGCTTGAGGCGGCCGCGCCGCGCCCGCGCAAGGCCGGAAGAGACGAATGGTTATCGCAAACGACGATGAACTGACAAAGCTCAAGGAGATCGGCCGGATCTGCGCCAACGCCATCCAGGTGATGGCGGCAGCGATGGAACCAGGCATGACGACGCTGGAGCTCGACCGGATCGGCCGCAAGGTGCTTGAGGATGCCGGCGCGCGCTCGGCGCCGGAATTCTGCTACCAGTTTCCTGGCGCCACCTGCATCAGCATCAACGAAGAAATCGCCCACGGTATTCCAGGGCCACGCGTCATCCAGGCCGGCGACCTGATCAATATCGACGTCTCGGCTGAGAAGGATGGCTTCTTCGCCGATACCGGCGCTTCCTTTGCGATGCCGCCGGTCAAGCCGAAGATCGAACGGCTGTGCCGCGACGGCAGGCGGGCGCTCTGGGTCGGGCTCAACCAGGTGAAATCGGGTGAGCCGCTGGGAAAGATCGGCACCGCCGTCGGCGCTTTCGCCCAGAGGAACCGCTATACGCTGGTTGCCAATCTGGCGAGCCACGGCGTCGGCCGTTCGCTGCACGAGGAGCCGGCCGAGCTCTCCACCTGGCCGGACCCTTCGGAAAAGCGCGTCATGACGGACGGTCTCGTCTTTACGGTCGAGCCGTTCCTTTCGCTCGGCGCGACATGGGCCGAGGGCGGCGACGATGCATGGACGCTCTATGCCGATCCGAAGGCGCCGACCGTGCAATATGAGCACACGGTGGTAGCGACGCGGAACGGACCGGTGATTTTGACCTTGCCGGACGGGCGGGCGTAGGAAACCACACTGCCGTCACGCATGGAGTTGGTTGGAGCGACTTCAAATACTTGGTGAGGTCGCCTTTTTCGGAAAAGAACTGCGGTGCCCTGAGAGCATAGCAGCCGACGTATTCGGCATGAGCACTCGATTTGCGTCAATGACAACAACTCTCAACGGTATATTATAGAATGCTAAAATAATCGTGGAGTCCCTGGCTCCTGCCGGGTCTGAGGCTCCGCCCGGAACATTCGGTTCATCCGCCCATTTACCGCGGATAGGACTAGGAGAAACTCCGCCATGAATGCGAGCGACGAACGGACCGTGTCTCTCTGGTCAGGCATCGAGGTCGCGCCCGACGCAGCGCCTCTCGCCCGCAACGAAGACTTCGACGTCGTCATAGTCGGATCTGGAATTGCAGGCATGTCGATCGCGTACGAGCTGGCTGCCGCGGGGCAAAAGGTTGCAGTCCTCGACCGAGGCCGGATCGGCGGCGGCATGACGGCCCGCACAACTGCACACCTTGCGTCGGTATGCGACGACTACTTTTCGGAACTCATCGGCTTGCGCGGCGAGGAGCTGGCGCGGCTCTATTTTCAGAGCCACTCGGCGGCGATCGCCCGCATCGAGGCGATCCAGGCCGCGGAACACATAGCCTGCGACTTCCGTCGGCTCGACGGCTTTCTCTTTCCCGCCGCTGGAGGGGAGGAAGCCGATCTCCGGCGTGAGCTCGAGGCGGGCCTGAAGATAGGCATCGCGGTCGAGGAAGTCGCGGGGTTGCCGCTTTCCGGGCATGGGGACACGCCCGCCCTGCGTTATCCGGATCAGGCGACATTCCATCCGCTCAAATATCTTGGCGGTCTGGCGGCCGGAATTCGGGCGCGCGGCGGCACCCTCTACAGCGAGACGATCGTCGATAAGGTCGAGGAATCCGACAGCGGGGTGCGCGTGGGAACGAACTCCGGCCTCACCGTGACCGCCAGGTGGGCCATCGTGGCGACCAACTCGCCAATCAACGATAGGGTCGCACTCCATACCAAGCAGGCGCCCTATCGAACCTACGCAATGGCGTTCGAGATTGCGCGCGGCATCGTACCGGATGGTCTCTACTGGGACACCGAGGACCCCTACCACTATGTCCGCCTTCATCCCGGCGATGACGAGAGCGATTTCCTTATCGTCGGCGGCGAGGACCACAAGACGGGCACCGCCGACAACGCTGACGATCGCTTCGCCGCTTTGACATCCTGGATCAGAGGACTGGTGCCCGATCTCGGGGCCGAAACCCACCGATGGTCCGGGCAGGTTATGGAGACAATCGACTATGCCGCCTTCATCGGCCGCAATCCCGGCAACGAACGGCTATTTGTGGTCACCGGAGATTCCGGCGAGGGCATGACCCACGGCGTGGTGGCCTCACTCCTGATCTCCGAGGCCATTCTCGGCGGCGACAGTCCCTGGCGGGAACTTTACGAGCCGTCCCGGAAGACGGTGAGCGCCGTCGGCAATTACCTTGCCGAGAACGCGACAATGATCAAGAATTTCGCTGAGTATGTCGCGCCCGGCGAAGTCGAGTCCGTCGATCGGCTGCGACCGGGAGAAGGTGCTATCGTCCGCAAAGGAATGACCAAGATCGCGGCGTTCCGCAGCGACGATGGCACGCTGCACAGGCGATCTGCCGCATGCACGCATGTCGGCTGCCACGTGCACTGGAACTCCCTGGAACGGTGCTGGGACTGTCCATGCCACGGATCGCACTTCGCGGTGGATGGAACGGTCCTGAATGCACCAGCAGTTTCGCCCCTGGCCGAGATCGACTGAGTGCGGTGAGCTAGGGAAGCGGTCGATTTATTTAGCTTTCCGGAAATTGATCGATCGATCAGAAATAGTCGTTTGCGGTGCAGCGACTGCGGCGCGATAAGCGCTGCATGCTCTCCCGCCCGCCTCGCTCCCAGCCGAACCTCGTTGCCACCGCCGTTGCCGGCGCTGTTGCGATGGCGGCGGCCATGGGCTTCGGGCGCTTCTCCTACACGCCGATCTTGCCCGGGATGATGAGCGGCGTGCCGCTTTCGGCAGCGGATGCAGGCTTCATCGCTTCGGCGAATTTCGTCGGTTATCTCGTCGGCGCCGTGCTTGCGGCCTATGGTTGGGCGGCGGGGCGCGAGCGGCTGGTGGCGCTCTCGGCGCTGCTTGCCACCGCAATCCTGCTTGCCGCCATGGCCACCACCGATTCCGTCGCGGTCTTCGCCGTCATCCGCTTCCTGGCCGGCCTCGCCAGCGCCTTTGCGATGGTCTTCACCTCTTCGATCGTGCTCAGCCACGGGGCTGCGGCCGGCAATGACCATGTGCAGGCGGCGCATTTCGGTGGGCCCGGGGCGGGGATCGCGCTGTCCTCGGTGATGGTGCTGTTCGTTGGTCTCGGCTTTCACGACGGGCCGGGCGGCTGGCGCGCCGATTGGATCGGCGGCGCAATCTATTGTGCGATAAGCCTGGTTGCCGTCTACCTTCTGCTGCCGTCGGCGCCGGCGCAAACGGCGCAGGCGGGCAAGGAGCCGGCGCTCAACTGGAGCCGGCCGATGGTGCTGATAACCATGTCCTACGGCCTGTTCGGATTCGGCTATGTCATCACCGCGACCTTCCTCGTCACCATCGCCCGCCTGTCGGCAACGGGAGCTTTCGTTGAATTCCTCTGCTGGTTCATCGCCGGTCTGACGGCGGCGGTGGCGCTGTTTGCCTGGAGGCCGCTGGTGAGGCCACTCGGGCTCGGCGGTGTCTATATCGCGGCGCTTCTGGTCGAGGCGGCCGGCGTGCTGGCGACCGTGGCGCTGCCCCCTTCAGTCGCACCGCTGATCGGCGGCGCACTGTTCGGCGCGACGTTCCTCGCGATCACGGCTTATGGGCTGCAGATCGGCCGCAAGCTTTCACCCGAGAGCCCGAGGCGAATTCTGGCGATGATGACGGCCGCCTTCGGTCTCGGCCAGATCGTCGGGCCTGTTGTTGCCGGCTGGATCGCTGAACGCTCAGGCAGTTTCACCGTCCCGACGGTGATCGCCGCAATCGCGCTTCTGGTCTGTGCGGCGCTGGTGATGCCGATCATCAGGAAAATCGCTTAACCCATTACATCTGCGTAACAATGGGCCGAAGCCATTGCTGCTTCCTTCGAACTGCCTTAGTTTCCGGCACAATCAGTGTTCGATGACACTCCCGAGACTCACAGTTCAGGAAAGCAAAGCCCCCCGTGTTTCACTCGTTTTTTCCCCAGCCGAAGCTGTTTTTCATTTCGCTTGTCGTGTGGACACTGATTTCAATATTCGGCTGGTATTTTTTCGCTGAGGGTCTCGGTGCGTCGCTCGGCTTTGTGCCGGTTGCGGAAGAGCAGCAGCCGATCGACCTTTCTTTCTTCCTGCTGCCCGAGAATATCTGGTTCTACAGCTACTTCCTCCTGTCGGCGGTGATCTTCTGCGGCGCATGGCATCTGAGGGCGCTGCACCATCCCTGGAAGCTGTGGTCGATCTGGGGTTCGGCGCTCATCATTTTCGTCACCTATTTCGGCGTCCAGATCTCGGTCGTGATCAACAACTGGCGCCGGCCCTTCGGCGATCTTTTAGTGGATGCGATGGCGAAGAAGCCGGGTATTACGGTCGACAATTTTTACAGCCTGATGTTGATATTCTGCCAGATCGCATTCCTCAGCATGTTCGTGTCGATCATGACCGACTTCTTCACCAGCCACTACATCTTCCGTTGGCGAACGGCGATGAATAATTTCTATATGTCGAAGTGGGAAAAGCTGCGCCACATCGAAGGCGCGTCGCAGCGCGTTCAGGAAGATACGATGCGCTTTTCGAGCACGCTCGAAAGCCTTGGCATCAGCCTTATCAATTCGGTGATGACGCTCGTGGTGTTCCTTCCGATCCTCCTGGCGCTCTCGCACTACGTGACCGAACTGCCGGTCATCGGCCCTGTGGCGAATTCGCTCTTCTGGCTGGCGCTGTTCTGGTCGGCGTTTGGCACGCTGCTTCTTGCGGTGGCGGGTATCAAGCTGCCGGGGCTGAACTTCCGCAATCAGCGCGTCGAAGCGGCCTATCGTAAGGAACTGGTTTATGGTGAGGACTATGCGGACAGAGCCCAGCCGCTGACGGTCCGAGAGCTCTTCAACAACGTTCGGCGCAACTACTACCGAATGTATTTCCACTACATGTATTTCAACGTCGCCCGTTATTTCTATATCCAGGCGGACGCGCTATTCGTGGTCTTCATGCTGGTGCCGACGATCGTGGCCGGTGCCATCACCTATGGTATCTACCAGCAGATCTCGACCGCTTTCGGCCAAGTCAGCAACTCCTTCCAATATCTGGTCAATTCCTGGACGACGATCATCGAACTGCTCTCCATCCATAAGCGCCTCAAGGCCTTCGAAGCGGCGATCGACGACGAACCGCTGCCGGATATCGATCAGCGTTACCTCGAGCGTGAAGCCGGTGTTGTGCATGCTGATGGTTGAGGGATAAGGCTTGGACCGATGAGCGGGGCTTTAATGCCTGCTGTGCCGCCAGGCCCCCTCATCCGCCCTAACGGGCACCTTCTCCCCGCTGGGGAGAAGGGGGAATCGCGGCCTTGCCACTTGCTCCTTCTTCTCCCCGGCGGGGAGAAGGTGGCCCGAAGGGTCGGATGAAGGGGCGGCACGGCACGTCGTCCCGGCAATATAAACGCGCCCGTCACAAACCCGATGTCTGCTGCAGTTTCCCGCGCGCCTCGATCATCGGGATCGCTTCGGAATAGCTGACGCAGGCCACATCGGCTCGATGGCAGACGTCGCTGACGAGCCGGTCCAGCGCCCGCCAGTAGGCGCCGCCGTTCATTTCGACGAAGTGGAAGCCGAGCTGGAGGGGGATGCGGCTGCCGTTGTACTGGCGGTCGAAGGCCTGGGAGAAGGCGGCGTAGGCGCGGTCCTCGAACTCCTTCGAATCCGTCCTGTCCTCCTCGCCCTTGGAGTGGCGGACGAAGAGATTGTAGTCCATGCCGATGATCGGCTTCTCGCTCGGGCCTTCGGGGATCAGCGGCAGGCCGAAGCGGATGATGCCGTCTTCTTCGACTGGCATGGCCGGACCTTTGGTGACGAGGCTTGCATCGTAAGTGAAGCCGGCCTTCTTTTCGGCGGCGATCATGTCTGCGCCTGCCGTTGCCGAGAGATAGGGGGCGCGAAAGCCTTTGATGCCGTGATCGACAAGGTCCTGCCAGCCGGCCGGCTCGTCGAGGTCGACGCTCTTCCAGGCGTTCTTCAGAGTTGCATGAAAGGTCGCATATTCGGCCGACCAGTCGGACTCGCTCCAGAGGCGGCCGTCGAAATGACCGCAGGCATGGCTGGATATGTCGTGACCCTCGAGATGGGCGTGCCAGATATTGCCGAGGCGCTCGCGGATCTCGTCGTCGCTCTGGGCGAAGCCGACATTCGATTTGCCGCGTTTCTGGTGGGGCGCCTGGTAGGCCTTCTTCGCCGCCTCGTTCATCAGGAAGGTGCAGGAGAGGAAATAGGTGAAATGGGCGCCATTTCTCGCCGCCATCTCGCGGCTTTTCAGCCAGAGCGCATTGTCGTGGGCGCCATCGAAGGAAATGATGACGAGCTGTTTCGGCCGGTCAGCCGCCTCGGCGATAACAGGGAGGAGGAACGAAGCCGTCAGGCAGGTGGAGAGGAGAAGACGGGACATGGACACCGCGACAATTTGATCGCGGTTTCCCTCGGATAGAATTGCGGCGAAGCTGCGGTCTCAACTGGTATTTTTTCCCGTCAGCCGCTAAGCCATGACAAACTGCACGGAAGGGACCCGCAATGACATTGCTTATCATCGGCATCATACTTTTCCTCGGCGTGCATCTGGTGAGGGTGGTGGCTCCCGGCTTTCGCCAGTCGATGATCGCCAGCTTCGGCGAAAGGGGCTGGCGGGCCGGCTACTCGATCGCAAGCATCCTCACGCTGATCCTCTTGATCTACGGATTCGGGCAGGCCCGTCAGGTGACGGGCATGCTCTATAATCCGCCGGTTTGGACGGCTCATATCGCGATCACGCTGATGCTGATCGCGATGATCTGTCTCGTCGCCTCGCTGCTGCCGGCGGGGCATATTGCCACCAAAACGAAACATCCGATGGTTCTGTCGGTCAAGATCTGGGCGCTGGCGCATCTGCTCGCCAATGGCGAGACATCGTCCGTCCTGCTGTTTGCCGCGTTTCTCGCCTGGGGCGTCATCCTGCGCATCTCCCTGAAGCGGCGCGAGCGCGCAGGCGAGATCACGCTGCGCCCCTTCGTCTCGGCCAAATACGATCTCTATGGTGTTTTCATCGGCGTCGTTGCCTGGGCGCTGATCATCTGGAAGCTGCACGAATGGCTGATCGGCGTTTCGCCGCTCGTGATGTAACGAATCTTTCATATCCCCCTTACAACCGCGGCAAAATGGGGTAGAAGGCCCGGCAATGTGCGTAGCGCACAGCCTATGGGTATTGCCGCGGCCGGAGATAAGAATGGCATTCAACGACGACAGCTTCATCCGTGAAGTCAATGAGGAATTGCGGTCCGACCAGATGAAGGGCGTCTGGCGCCGGTTCGGCCGCTATATCATCGTCGCTGCCGTCCTGATCGTCGTCGGCACCGCCGGCAAGGTTCTCTTTGAATATTGGGACGATACCCGCTCCTCCGGCGCCGGCGATCAGTTCCTGGCGGCGATGAAGCTTGCCGACGAGAACAAGAACGATGAGGCGCTGGCCGCGCTCGGCAAGCTGGAGAAGGAAGGCCATGGCGCCTATCCGGTGCTGGCGCGCATGCGGGCCGCAACCGTTCAGGCGCAGAAGGGCGACGCCGGCGCGGCGATCACCGCCTTCAACGAGATCGGCAAGGACAATAGTGTGCCGGCCGCCGTGCGCGACGCCGCCAGGATGCGTGCCGGCTGGCTGCTGATCGAGAACGGCTCCTATGAGCAGGTTTCGGCCGCGGTTGAGGAAATGACGGTGCCGGGCAATGCCTTCCGCCATTCGGCGCGTGAAGCGCTTGGTCTGGCCTCCTATAAGGCCGGCAACATGGCGCAGGCGCGGCAATGGTTCCAGTCGATTGTCGACGACGCCGAAAGCCCGCGTCCTGTTGCCAATCGCGCCCAGATGATGCTTGATCTCATTACCGCATCCGGCAAGGCGCCCGCCGCGCAGGGCTGAGTTTAAGGAAAAAGAATGAGTTTCACGGTCGCCATCGTCGGTCGTCCGAATGTCGGCAAGTCGACGCTTTTCAACCGCCTGGTGGGCAAGAAGCTTGCGCTCGTCGATGATACGCCCGGCGTGACCCGTGACCGCCGGCCGGGCGAAGCGCGGCTGATGGGCCTGAACTTCACCATCATCGATACGGCCGGCCTCGAAGAGGCCGACGAGGAAAGTCTGCAGGGCCGGATGCGCGCCCAGACGGAGGCGGCGATCGATGAGGCCGATCTTTCACTTTTCGTCGTCGATGCCAAGAACGGGCTGACGCCTGTTGATACCGCTCTTGCCGAAATGTTGCGCCGGCGCGGCAAGCCGGTGGTGCTCGTCGCCAATAAATCCGAAGCGCGCGGCTCCGACAGCGGCTTCTACGACGCCTATACACTGGGGCTTGGCGAGCCGACGCCGATTTCGGCCGAGCACGGAGAGGGCATGCTCGACCTGCGCGACGCGATCGTCGAGGCGATCGGCAAGGACCGCGCCTATGCCAAGGAGGATGTCGCGGTTACCGATGTCGATATTCCGGCGGGTGAAAACGAGAACGACGGCGAGGACGAAGAGCCGATCTATGACGACACCAAGCCGCTTAGGGTGGCGATCGTCGGCCGGCCGAATGCGGGCAAGTCGACGCTGATCAACCGTTTCCTCGGCGAGGACCGGCTGTTGACCGGGCCGGAGGCCGGCATCACCCGTGACTCCATCTCGGTTGAATGGGATTGGCGCGGCCGCACCATCAAGATGTTCGACACCGCAGGCATGCGCCGTAAGGCCCGGGTAACCGAGAAGCTGGAGAAGCTTTCAGTCGCCGATGCTCTGCGCGCCATCCGTTTTGCCGAGACGGTGGTTATCGTCTTCGACGCGACGATCCCTTTCGAGAAACAGGACCTGCAGATCGTCGATCTCGTGCTGCGCGAGGGGCGCGCCGCCGTTCTCGCCTTCAACAAGTGGGACATGATCGAGGACCGGCAGGCGGTGCTTGCCGACCTGCGCGAAAAGACCGACCGTCTGCTGCCGCAGGCGCGCGGCATTCGCGCGGTGCCGATCTCCGGCCAGACCGGCTGGGGACTGGACAAGCTGATGCAGTCGATCATCGACACGGACAAGGTTTGGAACAAGCGCATCTCGACGGCACGGCTCAACCGCTGGCTGGAAACGCAGCAGATCCAGCATCCGCCACCGGCCGTGTCCGGCCGGCGCATCAAGCTGAAATACATGACCCAGGTCAAGGCCCGCCCGCCGGCCTTCATGATCTCCTGCACCCGTTCCGACGCGCTGCCGGAATCCTATACGCGCTATCTGATCAATGGGCTGCGCGCCGATTTCGACATGCCGAGCGTGCCGATCCGCATCCATTTCCGTTCGGCTGAGAATCCGTTCGAATCGAAGAAAAAGCGGACCTAGGTTTTTGGCGTTGGTGTTTGGGACACCCCCTCTGCCCTGCCGGGCATCTCCCCCACAAGGGGACTGTTGCAAAATGCTGAGAATATGATTCCGTTGTTTTTGAACGGAGATGATTTGGATGGCGGTGAAGCAGACGGGTCAATTCAGCTTTGTTGATGCGTTGTTGCCGCAGGCAGGCGGCAGCGGGCGTCTGGACCGCCTATCTGGTCTGGTGAAGTGGTATCGATTCGAGAAGCTGTTGCGGGGGCTGCGGGCCGAGGCGTCGGCCGGTCGGCCGGCCTATCCACCGCTGGTGATGTTCAAGGCGCTGCTGCTGCAGTCGCTGTACGGTCTTTCGGATGCGGAATTGGAAGAGGCCCTGTATGACCGGCTGTCGTTTCGCCGTTTTGCCGGGCTGAGCCTGGAGGCGGCCGTTCCCGACCACACGACGCTGTGTCGGTTCCGCAACCTTTTGACCGAAGCCGGTGTCTTGGAGAAGCTGTTTGGCGAACTCGACCGGCAATTGGACGCGGCCGGGCTCATCCTGCGGCGCGGCACGATGCTGGATGCGACGATCATCGAGACCGGCGCGGCGCGCCCACCCCGCGAGCGACTGCCCGGGCAGCAGGTGCCGGAACAGTCAGTGGACGACCAGCCGGCCGATAGGGATGGGGCCTCGCCGCTCAGGCTGAGCGATCCCGATGCCCGCTTCACGCGCCGCAAGGGCCGGCAGGGCTCGTCTTATGGCTACAAGGCCCATGTCGGCGTCGATCAGGACTCCGGCCTGATCCGCCGGGTGAAGACGACGCCGGCCAATGTCAACGACACGGTCTGCGCCGAGGCGCTGATCTGCGGCGACGAACGGGCGGTTTTGGCCGACAGCGCCTATCATACCCATGCTCGGGCCAAAGAGTTAAAGGCCAGAGGCATCAAGGCCCGACTGATGCGCCGGCCCAACAAACACCATAAGACATTGCCGCCCCGGCTGCAGCGCCTGAACACGCTGATCGCCAGGCGGCGGGCGGCCGTCGAGACGACCTTTGCTACATGGAAACGGCGCATGGGCCTGTCGCTCATCCGCTATCGCGGCCTGGCCAAGGCCGAAGCCCAGGTGTTGATGACCGCGATCGCCTTCAATATGCGCCGCTGGGTGACGCTGACCAGCTGACCCAAGGGGCGGACTCCGTCCAGCTGCCTGCCAAATCATCAAATTCAGCCACCATCACCCCGCCACACACCGAAGCGGGGCAAGCACAGATGACGGCAATCGCCTGACCCAAGCTGCAACGCCGGTTATGCAACAGTCCCACAAGGGGGGAGATCGGATGGGCGTTAGGGTTTCCCCAACAACTGGCGGATAGTTACTCCGAGCGCAAGATAAGGATCGACGGTCCAACCTCTTGCCGACCTCCCTCCTTGTGGGGGAGATGCCCGGCAGGGCAGATGGGGGTATCCCAAGCGCCACGCTAGCTGCTCCAGCTATCTAGCGTCTAGATTCACGCTTCCATTCAGCGCCTCGCGCAGCGCCACGATCTCGGCCCGGAGCCGGGTGAGATCCGCCGCGTCACGGCCGCTCGCTTCCGCGATGCAGCCAGGAATGCCGATCGCTTTTTCCTTAAGGCGAATGCCGGCTTCGCTCAGACGAATGACGACGACGCGTTCGTCCTCGCGGCTGCGTTCGCGCCTGATATAGCCGGCGCTTTCCAGGCGTTTGAGAAGCGGCGTCAGCGTGCTCGATTCCAGGTATAGCTTTTCACCGAGGCCGCTGACCGTTTGGTCGTCCTGTTCCCACAGCGCGACCATGGCCAGATATTGCGGATAGGTGAGGCCGAGCGTGTCAAGAAGCGGCTTGTAGACGCGGTTCAGCGCGTGGCTCGCTGTATAGACGGCAAAGCAGATGAAAACATCGAGCTTCAGCGGATCCTGCATGGGGCATCTCCAAAAGCAGCTGGTATTATATCGTGCGGCAAATAATCGGAAACGATTTTTATGCATGGCAGGCATGCCAAAATTTAAGTTGTGCAATAAATGATCGTGCGAGATATAAAAGCTGTGTTCAGGACGAACATTCAAAAACCGAGAGGACAAGACCCAATGTCGACCATCAAGACCGCAGTTTCCGCAGCGGCACTCCTGGCAGCTTCCGCCGTCGGCGCACTGGCCGACCCGGTGCTCGAGCCGACAACGCAGAAGTTCATCGATAGCCTGGCAGGCGGCCAGCCGATCTACACCCTGACACCGGCCGATGCCCGCAATGTACTGGCGGGTGCACAGAAGGGCGATGTCAAGAAGCTGGCGGCCAAGGAAGAAGACAAGGTGATCAAATCAGGCCCGACCGGCAGCATCAAGCTGCGCATTGTCCGCCCGGAACATGCCAAGGGTACGCTGCCGGTTATTCTCTACTTCCATGGCGGCGGCTGGGTGTTGGGTGATGCCGGCACGCATGACCGGCTGGTGCGCGAGATTGCCAATGGCGCCGATGCCGCGGTCGTCGTCGTTGATTACGATCGCTCGCCGGAGGCCCGCTATCCCGTGGCGATCGAACAGGCCTATGCCGCGACCAAATATGTCGCCGAACATGCCAAGGAATTCAATGTAGACGCCGGCAGGCTTGCGGTCGCAGGCGACAGCGTCGGCGGCAATATGGCGGCCGTGGTGACGCTGCTTGCCAAGGAGCGCGGCGGCCCCGGCATCGACCAGCAGGTGCTGTTCTATCCCGTCACCGACGCCAATTTCGACAATGGTTCCTATAATGAGTTCGCCAATGGCCCGTGGCTGACCAAGGGAGCAATGAAGTGGTTCTGGAACGCCTATCTGCCTGATGAGGCCAAGCGCAAAGAACCGACGGCTTCACCGCTGCAGGCATCGCTCGAGCAGCTCAATGGCCTGCCGCCGGCCCTTATCATCACCGATGAAAACGATGTGTTGCGCGACGAAGGCGAGGCCTATGGCCGCAAGCTTAGCCAGGCCGGCGTGAAGGTCACCTCGATCCGCTACAACGGTACGATCCACGATTTTGTACTGCTGAATGCGATCACCGAAACGCCAGCGGTCCGCAGTGCAATCAAGGTCGCGAACGACACGCTGCATAACGCCTTGCACAAGTAAATCGATCAGCGTTCTTTCCACGCGATTTCAGCAAACCGCTTCAAATTTGCTGGAATTGCTTCAGTCTGCAGACGGCAGTGGCCCGGCGGTTTCGCCGGGCTTTCGGCTTCTCGGAAGCGACTTGGCAAACTGCCAGGCCTTCTTCCATTTCGGCGTGATGACGCCATTGGCGGCGCGGATATTGTTGATGAACTGCGTCGTCGCCGCTTCCCAGGAATATTGCATGGCAAGCGCGCGCGCCTTTTCACGCGAGGCGGAGAGGGCGGCCAGACAGGCAGTGCGCAAGTCCGCATCCAGCGCGCCAACCTCGCTGTCTTCGCCGATGATGTCGAGCGGACCGGTGACGGGGTAAGCGGCGACCGGTACGCCCGATGCCAGCGCCTCGAGGATGGTGTTGCCGAAGGTGTCGGTGAGCGAGGGAAAGACGAAGACGTCGGCCTGGGCATAGATTTTGGCCAGGTCCTCGCCGAATTTCACGCCGGTAAAATGCACATTCGGATAGCGCTGCTCCAGTTCGGCGCGTGCCGGGCCATCGCCGACGACAACCTTCGAGCCGGGCAGGTCGAGATCGAGAAAGGCCGGCAGGTTCTTTTCTAGCGCGACACGGCCAACCGTCATGAAGATCGGGCGAGGGAGGCCGAATGGCTCCTGTTCGAGCGGCATAGGATGGAATTGCGTGGCGTCGATGCCGCGGGTCCAGGGCATCAGGTTCTTGATGCCGCGGGCCGACAGATCGCGGGCAAGGCTCGGTGTCGCGACCATGCAGCCGGCGCCGCCATTGTGGAACCAGCGCACGAAGGCATAGAGCCAGCTCTGCGGGATCGGCAGGCGGGCGGAAACATATTCCGGAAAGCGGGTGTGATAGCTGGTGGAGAAGGGCATGCCCTTGCGCAGGCACCAGCGGCGGGCGGTCAGCCCCAGCGGACCTTCGGTGGCGATGTGCACATAGGTGGGATGATGCTTTTCGATCTCGCGCGCGACGCGGCGGTAACTGGCGATCGACAGGCGGATCTCGGGATAGGTCGGGCAGGGGATGCTGTTGAAGCGCTCCGGCGTGACCATCGACACCTCGACGCCCATCTTCGCCAGTTCGCGATTGGTGTTCTCGATCGAGCGAACGACGCCGTTGACCTGGGGGTGCCAGGCGTCGGTGACGATCACCAGCCGTTCCGGCAGATTTCCGGCGGCCGCGGCATTGGCCCAGCTCTCGCCGCTATAAGTGTTTGCCGGACGTTGCAGCATGTCGTGATTTCCATCCGCGTCGCAGTGATATGACAACGCTCAGCCCCATAGCGGGGTTCCGGAACGGCGATTCCCGCCTGCCTATTTTGAGGCATGACCATGATGGAAATATTACAGCCGCATCCCAGCATTTGCAGGCGTTTAGCGGCGCGTTCGCCGCGAATATGTCAGCGGCCGATCGTGTTTCTCAGGCAGAAAGAATGACGGCGCCGGTCCGGGACCGGCGCCGCTTGGGAGGTTAAGCTGCAGCGGAAGCCGAGCCGGAGAGAGGAACTTCCGAGATCGTCTTCAGAACCTGGGAAGCGATCTGGTAGGGGCAGCCCTGCGAGTTCGGGCGGCGATCTTCCAGATAGCCCTTGTAGTCGTTCTTGATGAAGGAGTGCGGCACGCGGATGGAAGCGCCGCGGTCGGCAACGCCGTAGGAGAACTTGTTCCACGGCGCCGTTTCGTGTTTGCCGGTCAGGCGCTTGTCATTGTCCGGGCCGTAGACGTTGATGTGGTCCATCAGGTTCTTTTCGAACTGCGCCATCAGCGCTTCGAAATAGGCCTTGCCGCCGACTTCGCGCATGTACTTGGTCGAGAAATTGCAATGCATGCCCGAACCGTTCCAGTCGGTGTCGCCGAGCGGCTTGCAATGATACTCAATGTCAATGCCGTATTTTTCCGTCAGGCGCTGCAGCAGGTAGCGCGCCATCCAGATCTGGTCGGCGGCCTTCTTGGAGCCCTTGCCGAAAATCTGGAATTCCCACTGGCCCTTGGCCACTTCGGCATTGATGCCTTCGTGGTTGATGCCGGCAGCCAGGCACAGGTCGAGATGTTCTTCGACGATTTCGCGGGCGACGTCGCCGACGTTCGAATAGCCGACGCCGGTGTAGTAGGGGCCCTGCGGAGCCGGGTAGCCCTGCTCGGGGAAGCCGAGCGGACGGCCGTTCTGGTAGAAGAAATATTCCTGCTCAAAGCCGAACCACGCATCTTCATCGTCAAGGATGGTGGCGCGGGCGTTGCTCGGGTGCGGTGTGACGCCATCGGGCATCATGACTTCGCACATGACCAGAACGCCGTTGGTGCGGGCGGGGTCGGGATAGATGGCGACGGGCTTCAGCACACAATCGGAGCTGCGGCCTTCGGCCTGCATGGTCGACGAACCGTCGAAGCCCCAGAGCGGAAGCTGTTCCAGCGTCGGGAATGCGTCGAATTCCTTGATCTGCGTCTTGCCACGCAGGTTCGGTACCGGAGTGTACCCATCGAGCCAAATATACTCGAGCTTATATTTTGTCATCGTGACTCTCTCAAATGCTACGAAGGTGAGCAAATCCGGAGACGATCTCGGCGCATGAGCGCATCCAACCGCCAGGGGATGCACCTTTAAAAGCACGTAGCGTGCCAGTTCGGCTGTCTTGACAAGAAAATATGCACATCAGCCGCCCGACACGCATTCTCTGTGACCGAAATGCCCGCTTTCGGCGCGAAAACGGATTTTCGGCTTTGGAACCGGATGAAAATTCCGGCGTTAGCCCGAGGTGATGAAGTGTTGAACAAATAGGCGGACGCTCGCCGCGGGGACGGCATGTCGATCAATCACAATATATGCATGCATATATTTTGTGCAATTTGCGTAAACTATGTGCATCGTGCTAAGGTCGCGACGTCGAATGTTGATGCGCCGAACGGAATGGAGGCGATCTTATGCCCACCGGTTTCCATCGTGAATCCGCAACGATCTACCAGTTCCCCGTCAAGCCGGCGCGGACCCCCAGCCGGTTCGAACGCGCCCGGCTGATGGAGCGCGAGGCAGCCGATGTCTGCGACGCGGCGCTCGACAGCTGCTGGTATCATGACGAGGCGGTTCGCGAGTCCGATCGGCCGACGAAGTCCTGATTGCTTGATACCTGCGGCGGTAACGCCGATACCGCGGGGAGCGCCCGCGCATGGCGTTCCTATGGTGGTCGTCATGCGCGGGCTTAGCGCCCGCTCAATCCGAGCTTTTCCTTGGCGACCAAGGCGCCATGCTCACTGACGACGCGGGCCGCCACTTTCGCGGCGAAGCTGGCGGCGGTCGGCGCGTCCCGGGTTTCCAGATAGCGGGCGAGAAAGGCGCCGTTGAAACTGTCGCCGGCGCTGGTCGTATCGACCACTGTCTCCACTTTCTCGGCCGGAACGAAGGTCTCGTCGCCGGCGAAATTCAAGCGAACGCCGTCCGCGCCGTTCTTGACGACGACATTGGCAGCGCCTAGGGCGCGATAGCGTTGAATCGTCGCCTCGATGGAATCGTCGCCGAAATGCGCGGCTTCGTCGTCGAAACTCGGCATGACCAGCACGGAAGAGCGGGCGCCTTCGCTGATCGTCGCATGCATCACGTCGTAACTCGACCAGAGGCGAGGACGGATGTTCGGGTCGAAGACCACAAGCTTGCCGGCCGCCTTGGCGCGGCGGATTTCGGCGAGCAGTGTCGTGGCATCCTCTTGCGGCAGAATGGCTAGGGTGATGCCGGAGAAATAGACGAGGTCGGCGCCTTCCACCGCTTCGCGCAGGCGGTCGGGATCGGCGGCAAGGCTGCGGGCGGCCGAGCTGTCGCGCCAGTAGCTGAAGGAGCGCTCGCCGTTCTTCAGACTGATCATATAGAGGCCGGGCGTCCTGCCCCTGATGCGCCGGATCAGGCTCGTGCCGATGCCTGATTTGTCGATGAAAGCGACCATCTCGTCCGACATGGTGTCGTCGCCGAGGGCGGTGAAATAATCGACCGACCAGTCGGGGCCAAGGCAGGCGCGGGCATACCAGGCGGTGTTGAAAGTATCGCCGGCAAAGCCCTTGCGCAACAGTCCGTCACCGGCCTGCGAGAGCTCCACCATGCATTCACCGATCGATAGAAACCGTCTTCCGCTCACCTTGTCCTCCCGGCATGAGCGCCACCTGATCCGACAGGCCGCTCTATCGCTTTGAATTGACGCTTCATCCGCTGATACGCGGAGCCGGGCGGAGTGACAAGCATTGATGTTGTGGGCGCCGGTATCGCCGGAAATGAAAAGCCCGCCTTCGCGGACAAGGCGAAGGCGGGTACCGGCGAAGGTTGATTATTCGTGGATGGTGTAGCTGCCGAGCGCGCAAAGGTCCTGCGTATCCTCGGTCGTGTCGAGGTCCGAGTTTTCGTCGAACTCGAAGCGCATGTCGTATTTGCAGACGGTGCGGCCGTCGGCGATGGTGATGTTGACGGTCTCGCCCGGATTGAGGACATTCTCGCCGAAGACATCTTCTTCCCAGCTATTGACGCCGGTCGGCGAACTGTAGAAGCGCGTCAGGACGGAACTGGTCCCGTTGGTGAGCTGGAACTTCAGATCTTCGGCACGCGACGGCACGGCTGAGGCGGCGATGATCGCGGCGGCAAGCGCGATCAATCCAGAGACTTTCGATTTCATGTATGCGTTCCCCCGCCCATGATTGGGCGAAGAAGGGATAGCATATCCGCATCTAAATCTTTGTTATCGGAGACTATAGATTCCGAAATAAGTCCGTTTTCGGAACAGTTCACTCCCAAAAAGATGACGTATTAGGGGCGAGATCTGTCATCGAAGCGAAGACCGCTTCATGCGGTCATCGTTCCATTCATGGCCTGTCCATATGGTAGCAGGCGGCCTTCTGGCCGGGGCGAACCTCCTCGATCGCAGGCATTTCAGTGCGGCAGATGTCGGTCGCCTTCCAGCAGCGCGGCGAGAAGACGCAGCCTTTCGGCGGGTTGAGCGGCGAGGGCGGATCGCCCTGCAGGCGGATGCGGGTGCGCAGGCGCGCGAGCTTCGGATCCGGGATCGGCGCGGCCGAAAAGAGCGCCTGCGTATAGGGATGGGCCGGATGGTCGAAGACGGTGGCGCAGTCGCCCGCCTCCACCACACGGCCGAGGTAGAGAACCAGCACATCGTCGGAGATCAGCCGCACGACTGACAGGTCGTGGCTGATGAAGATCAGCGTCAAGCCGAACTCCTTGCGCAGCTTGCGCAGAAGCGTGATCACCTGGCCCTGGATCGAGACGTCGAGGGCCGAAACCGGCTCGTCGCAGACGATCAGCTTCGGCTTGGTGACAACGGCGCGGGCGATGCCGATGCGCTGCGCCTGGCCGCCGGAAAATTCATGCGGATAGCGGTTGATCATTTCCGGCACCAGGCCGACAGCGCTCATGATCTGGCGGACCCGTTCGGTGCGCTCGGCCTTCGAAAGCTTCGGCTCGAAGACGGTGAGCGGCTCGGCGATGATGTCGCCGACGGTCATGCGCGGATCGAGCGAGGCGATCGGATCCTGGAAGATGATCTGCATGTCGCGGCGCGCGGCGCGCATCTCCTCTTCACTGAGGTCGAGAAGATTGCGGCCCTGCCAGAGAATGCGGCCCTTCTGCGATTTCAACAACCGCAAGATGGAGCGGCCGAGCGTCGACTTGCCGCAGCCGGATTCGCCGACGATGCCGAGCGTGCGACCTTCGGCGAGATCGAAGCTGACATTGTTGACGGCCGTGAGGAAGACCGGCGGCTTGAACAGGCCTTTTACCGGCAGTTCGAATTGGGTCGTCAGGTTCTCGACCCTCAGCAGCGATCGCTCAGCCATGGTTCAGCAACTCCTCACGACGCGGGAACGGGTGGTAACAGGCGGCGCAGTGGCGCGGTGCCAGCGTCTCGAGCGGCGGTGGACGGTCGATGCAATCGTTCTGGACCTGCGAACAGCGCGGCGAGAAATTGCAGCCCTTCGGCAGGTGCTGCAGGTTCGGCGGGCGGCCGGGAATGACGACGAGGTCGTCGACATCCTGATCCGGTCGCGGGATGGAGGCATGCAGCGCCGCCGTATAGGGATGGGCCGGGTTGTCGAAGAGCTCGTCGACCGGCGCCTCCTCGACGATGCGGCCGGCATACATGACGGCGACGCGGTCGGCGAGGCCGGCGACGACGCCGAGATCGTGGGTGATCATGATCAGCGCCGTGTTCATTTCTGCGGTCAGATCGTTGAAGAGATCGAGGATCTGCGCCTGGATGGTGACGTCGAGCGCCGTCGTCGGCTCATCGGCGATGAGCAGCTTCGGTTTGGTGAGCAGTGCCATGGCAATGACGATGCGCTGGCGCATGCCGCCTGACAGTTCGTGCGGATAGAGGTGGAAGCGCCGGGTCGGGTCGGGAATGCCGACGCGTTTCAGCATGTCCAGCGCTGCGTCCGATGCGGCGCGTGCCGTCAGGCCGCGGTGAACCTCCAGCTGTTCCGTCAGCTGTCTCGAAATCTTCAGCGCCGGATTGAGCGCGGTCATCGGATCCTGGAAGACCATGGCCATGTCTTTGCCGCGGATCTGGTCGAGCTCGCGCGGTTTTAGCGACAGGACGTCCTTGCCTTCGAGCAGTGCCTGTCCCGTCGTGGCGCCGTTCTTGGCCAGCAGACCCATGATGCCGAGGAAGGTCTGGCTCTTGCCGGAGCCGGACTCGCCGACAATCGCGACGCGCTCGCCGCGCCGGACGGTGAGGTTCATATTCGAAACCGCCTTCACCTCGCCGTCAGGCGTCGCGAAGGTGATCGAATAGTCGTTGAGTTCGAGCAGGATGTCTTTTTGTGTTTCGTGGGGCATGCTTAGCGATCCTTCGGGTCGAACGCGTCGCGCAGGCCGTCGCCGATGAAGAGCAGGCTGAGCAGCAGGGCCACGAGGAAGCTGGCGGGGAAAATCAGCAGCCAGGGCATGCTTTCCATGGCGTCGGTTCCCTCGGCGATCAGCGTGCCGAGCGAGGTCAGCGGCTCCTGCACGCCGAAGCCGAGATAGGAAAGGAAGCTTTCGGTGGCGATGATTTCAGGCACGGTCAGCGCCGCGAAAATGACCACCGGGCCGACCAGGTTCGGAATGATGTGCTTGACGATGATCTTGAACGGCCGCTGTCCCGAGGCACGGGCCGCCTCGATGAACTCTCGATGCTTGATCGACAGCGTCTGGCCGCGCACGATGCGGGCCATTGTCAGCCACTCCAGCGCACCGATTGCGGCAAAAAGCAGATAGACGTTGCGGCCGAAGATCACCATCAGCAGGATGACGAAGAGGATATAGGGAAGCGCATACATGATATCGACGAAGCGCATCATGATCGCATCCAGCCTTCCCCCGATATAGCCGGAAATCGCCCCGTAAAGCACGCCGATGACGACCGAGACGACGGTTGCCGTCAGTGCGACCGCAAGGGAGACACGGGTGCCGTAAAGGACGCGGGCCAGAAGGTCGCGGCCGTTCGGGTCGGTGCCGAAATAATGGCCGGTCTCGATTGAGGGCGGGATGCGAAAGGCGGCCCAGTCGGGATCCTCGTAATTGAAGGGTATGAACCAGGGGCCGAGGAAGGCCGCGAGGATCAAGAGCGCCAGCACAGCGATCGACAGAACGGCCGCCTTGTTGCGTCCGAGGCGGCGCAGCGCATCCCTGGTGAGAGAGCGGCCTTCGGGCGCCAGCCCTTCTGCTTCGAGAAGCTCCTGGGCGAGCAGCTCGCGTTTTGCGGGGTTGAGGATCATCGGTTTCTCACTTTCGGATCGAGCCAGGCATAGGCGATGTCGACGAGAAGGTTCAGGAACACGATCAGCACCATGTAGAAGATGACCGTCCCGAGAACCATGCCGTAATCGCGGTTCAGGGCTGCGTTCACGAAATAGCGGCCGATGCCGGGCAATCCGAAGATGCTTTCGACAACCAGCGAGCCGGTGAGAAGGTAGCTTGCCGCCGGGCCCAGATAGGAAACGACGGGCATCATGGCGGGTTTCAGCGCGTGGCGCATGACGGTCAGCCGCGGGCCGATGCCCTTGGCCTTGGCGGTGCGGATGAAGTTCTGGTTCATCACCTCGATCATCGAGCCGCGGGTGATGCGCGAGATGCGGCCGGCATGCGGCAAAGCCAGGACGACGATCGGCAGGATCAGGTATTTGATCGAGCCGTCACCCCAGCCGCCGACCGGGAACCAGGCAAGGTGAATGCCGAATATCAATTGCAGGATCGGCGCGATCAGGAAGTTCGGCAGCACGACGCCAACCAGGATCAGCGCGCCGAGAATGTAATCCGGCGCCTTGTTCTGGTAGAGCGCGCCAAGACAGCCGACGGCCACACCGACGATGATGGCGATCAGAAAGGCGGCGGTGCCGATGGTGAAGGTGTAGGGCAGGCCGATCATGATCTGCTGGGCGACGGTGAAATCCTCGCTGGCGAAGGAGGGACCGAGATCGCCTCGCAGCAGGTCGCCGACATAGATCAGGTACTGCTGGATCAGTGGCTTGTCGAGATTGTAGTGAACGGCAAGGTTCTTGAGGATCACCGGCGGCAATGGCCTTTCGCCATCGAAGGGGCCGCCGGGGGCAAGGCGCAAAACAAAAAAGCAGGCTGTGACGGCGATCCACAGGACGGGGATCGTCGATAGCAGGCGACGGAGGGCGTATTTGATCATGGTCGTGGGCCGGTCCTTCCCGCGCGGGGCGGGAAGGACCGTTTTCCCTTACTCTTTCATCGACAGCCAGCGGGTGCGGTGGATGTCCTGGATGTTGTCGACGAAGCCTTCGACCTTCGGCGACACGACATTCTTCGAGACATAGTAGTAGATCGGCAGGGCGGCGGACTCATCAAGCGCCAGCTGCTCGGCCTTCTTGAAGATCTCGGCGCGCTTCTTCAGATCGGTTTCGGCGTTGCCGTCCTTGATCAGCTTGTCGTAGTCGGGATTGCTCCAGCGGCCGTAATTCATCTGCACGCCTGTTACCAAGAGGTTCAGGAAGTTGTCCGGATCGTTGTAATCGGCGAGCCAGCCGGCACGGCCGATTTCGACCTGGCCACGCTGCATCTGGTCGTAATGCACCTTGGTTTCGGCATTGACGAGCTCGACATCGACGCCCAGCGGCTTCCACATGGAGGCGATCGCCACGGCGATGCGCTTGTGGTTGTCGTTGGTGTTGTAGCTGAGGACGGCGCGAAGCGGCTTGTCCGGACCGAAGCCGGCCTCAGTGAGCAGCTTCTTGGCTTCGGCGACCTTGTCCTTATAAGGCAGGTCCTTCCAGCTGACATAGGCCGGCTCGCCGTAATTGGCGGTGCCCGGCGGAACCCAGGAATAGGCCGGCAGTTCGCCGGTGCCGAGGATCTGCGGGCCGATCACTTCACGGTTGATCGCCATCGACAGCGCCTGGCGGACGCGCTTGTCGCTGAAGGGCGGCTTCTGCGAATTGACGACATAATAATAGAGGCCGGAGAAGGGGGCGACATGCGCCTGGCCCGGCAGGTTCTTCTTCATCCATTCGTACTGGTCGGTCGGGAAATCGGTGAGGATATCGAATTCGCCGGCACGGTAACGTTTCAGCGCGGCTTCCTGATCCTCCAGAACGAAGAACTTGGCGCCGTCGATCTTCAGGTCCTTGGTGCCGTACCACTGGTCGTTCTTGACGGTGGTAACATGCGAACCAGGAACCCATTCGGTCGGCTTATAGGGGCCGTTGGTCACAATGTTGCCGATCTTGACCCAATCCTGGCCCTTGGCCTCGACGACGTGTTTGGGCAACGGGTAAGCCGTGTAATGCATCAGCGCATTGATGAAATAGGGGGTCGGATTTTCCAGTGTGATTTCGAGCGTCTTGTCGTCGATCGCCTTGACGCCGAGCTGGTTGAGGTCGGTGATTTCGCCCTTGTTGATCTTTTCGGCGTTCTTGATGGTGAACTGCAGATAGGCATAATCGGCGGCGTTCTTCGGGTCGACGAGGCGCTGGAAGGCGAAGACGAAGTCTCCTGCCGTTACCGGCTGGCCATCGGACCACTTGATTCCGTCGCGAAGCTTGAAGGTGTAGACCTTGCCGTCCGGCGAAATGGTCCAGCTTTCGGCTTGCCCGGGAATCGGATTGTCCTTGGCGTCTTCGGTGACGAGGCCTTCGAAAATGTCGCCGGCAATACGATTCTCCCAATCGCCGGAAAGCTTCTGCGGATCGAGCGACTGCGGATCCCCACCATTGTGAATGTTGAGCGTGGCCGCATGCGCCGAAAACGCCAGCAATGTGCCAAGCATTGCGGAGGCGAGAATTTTTTTCGTGAACTGGTTCATCGTGGGTCCACCTTTCTAGGCTTTGCGCCTTTATTAGACATCTGTTCCCGACATTTGACCTCTTACGTGCAGGTCAGTGCGCACCTTATCGCAAAGGCTTTGCGTTGCAACCCCAAATCCGGAGGCCGGATTCCGGTTGTGGACAAGCCTATATGCGCCCTCCTCTTGCCGGATCGCGACGAACTGTCGCGGACCGTTTTGGGCCGCTGCTCCAGGCTTCACGTGGTTGTCTTTTGCCCCGTCCGCTTTAGTGTTGCGAGCGCAAACGAAGCAGGAGATGTAGCCGATGGCATTGCAGGCAGGCGGGAATGGAGATTGGTGGCGCGGCGCGGTGATCTATCAGGTCTACCCGCGCTCGTTTCAAGACACCAACAGCGATGGCCTCGGCGACCTCAAGGGCATTACCCGCCGGCTGCCGCATATCGCCAGTCTCGGTGTCGATGCGATCTGGCTCTCGCCCTTCTTCAAGTCGCCGATGGCCGACATGGGCTATGACGTGTCAGATTATTGCGACGTCGACCCGATCTTCGGGACGCTCGCCGATTTCGACGAGATGATGGCGGAGGCGCACAGGCTCGGCATCAAGGTCGTCATCGACCAGGTGATCTCGCACACTTCGGACCGGCATCCCTGGTTCGTCGAGAGCCGGTCGAGCCGGACCAATCCCAAGGGGGACTGGTATGTCTGGGCCGATCCGAAGCCGGATGGGACGGCGCCGAACAATTGGCTGTCGATCTTCGGCGGGCCGGGCTGGGAATGGGATGGCGTGCGCCGGCAATATTACCAGCATAACTTCCTGACCTCGCAGCCGGACCTCAACTTCCACAGCGAAGAAGTGCAGGATGCGGTGCTGGAGACGGTGAAGTTCTGGCTCGACCGCGGCGTCGACGGCTTCCGGCTGGATACGGTGAATTACTATTTCTGCGACAAGCAGCTCAGAAGCAATCCACCGCATGAGCCCGACGAGGATGACGCTGGCCTCGATGCCCCAGACAGCAATCCTTACGGCATGCAGAACCACCTTTACGACAAGACCCAGCCGGAAAATGTCGATTTCCTCAAGCGCTTGCGGGCGCTGCTCGACCAGTACGAGGATCGCACGACTGTCGGCGAGGTCGGCGATGGGGCGCGTTCGCTAAAGACGGTTGGCGCCTATACGAGCGGCGGCGACAAGCTGCACATGTGCTACACATTCGACCTGCTCGGACCGGAGTTCACGGCCGAGCATATTCGCGGTTGCGTCGAAGCGTTCCAGGAGGTGGTGACCGATGGCTGGGTCTGCTGGGCTTTTTCAAACCACGACGTCATGCGTCATGTCAGCCGTTTTGCGCTGACGGCGGATGAGCGGCCCGTCATCGCCAAATTGGCCATCTCGGTGCTTGCGGCGCTGCGCGGTTCGATCTGCCTCTACCAGGGTGAGGAGCTCGGCCTGCCGGAGGCGGAGCTCGCCTTCGAGGATCTGCGCGACCCCTACGGCATCCGCTTCTGGCCGGCGTTCAAGGGCCGCGACGGATGCCGCACGCCGATGCCCTGGGAAGCCGGCAAGGCGCATGCGGGCTTCACCTCGGCGGAAAAGAGCTGGTTGCCGGTGCCTTATGAGCAGGCTGCGCTTTCCGTGGATACGCAGGAGGACAGCTACGACTCGGTGCTGCACCACTACCGCAGGACGCTCGCCTTCCGGAAGAGCCACCCAGCGCTGATCGACGGCGAAATGACTTTTGTCGGCACCAACCAGGACCTGCTCGCCTTCACCCGCGAAAAGGGCGGGGAAAAACTGCTGTTCGTTTACAACCTGACGCGCGAACCGGCGGAATTTCGCCTGCCTGAGGGTATGCTGGTCAGGCAATCGCTCGAGATGCCGGGCTTTGAAGCGATGGGAGGCGCGGGCACGGTGAAGCTTGTGGCGCTGGACGGGTTCTGTGCGCGGGTTTGACGGGTTACTTCAGAAGCTTGTCGTAATCGGCATGAGAGCCGATCCAAAACCAGACGACGTGGTCGCCATCCCTGACGGCTAAAGCTCTCCAGGACGTGCCGACGCGTGCCCACCAGAAGCGGCCGACGCGCTTGAAATGCAGGGATGGATGTCTGGGATCTTGTTTGAGCAGATCGAAATTTTCGTCGGCCAACTGCCGCACCTGCTCAGGCAAGCCGTCATAGGCCTCCCAGAAGGAGGGAGTTGCCTGGTGTTTCAAAGCGGTCTTGTCTTTCCGGCACGAAAATCGGCCAAGGCCTTCTCCGCGAAATGATCGAGCTTGCCGCTTGCTGCGTCTGTTTCCATCTGCCGATCCCAGCGTTCAGCCTGAAGGGCTTCAAACCAAGCGGAAAAGGCCTCGAGCTCATGCTTGTCGAGTTCGGTCACGGATTTTTCAATCTGTTCCAGCTTTGTCATGATCAGCTCCAGAAATACCGAAAAATAGGCGCTGCTGCGGAATTTGCCAATAATACTCTCACCCGATCAGCGCGAATTTGTCCACATCGACCATGCCGCGGTCGGATATCTTCAGATGCGGAATGACGGGCAGCGGCAGGAAGGCCAACTGGAGGAAAGGTTCTTCCAGCGTTGCGCCGAGTGCGAAGGCGGCCTTGCGCAGATCATGCAGCGTATCGCGGACCTTTTCGTAAGGCTCGAGGCTCATCAGGCCGGCAATGGGCAGGGCGATTTCGCCGGTGACCTTGCCATCCTCCACGACGACAAAGCCGCCCTGGATTTCGCCGAGGCGGTTTGCGGCGCGCGCCATGTCATCCTCGCTGACGCCGACGACGCAGATATTGTGGCTGTCATGGCCGACAGTAGAGGCGATCGCGCCCTTCTTCAGGCCGAAGCCCTGGACGAAGCCATTGGCGTGGTTGCCGTTCTTGCCGTGGCGTTCGATGACGGCGACCTTGATGATGTCGTTGGCAAGGTCGACCGCCGTCTCGTTGCCTTTGACGGGCAGCCGGTAGCGGCGATGCTCGGTGATGATCTTGCCAGGCGTGACGCCGATCACCGGCGTCTCGCCTTCGGCGACCGGTACACCGAAATGGGCGGCGTTGACCGGGCGGGCCTTGACGCTGTCGAGGCCGATCGGGGCGACCGGCTTGCGCGTGGAAAAGAGCGCGTCGCTGACGCGGCGGCCGGCCGAGAAGACCATGTCGGCGCGGCAACCTTCCAGACTGTCGAGAACCACGAGATCAGCGCGCCAGCCCGGCGCCACCAAGCCGCGATCCCGCAGGCCGAAGGCGCGGGCGGCGGAGATCGAGGCGGCGCGATAGATCGCCAGGGGTTCGACGCCGTTGGCGATCGCCGTGCGGATCATGTGGTCGAGATGGCCTTGTTCGGCGATGTCGAGCGGATTGCGGTCGTCGGTGCAGAGCGCGAGATAGGGTGAAAGCCGCTCGGTGATGATGGGAATCAGTGCGGCGAGATCCTTCGACACGGAGCCCTCGCGCACGAGGATATGCATGCCCTTGCGGATCTTTTCCAGCGCCTCAGTGGCGGTCGTGCATTCGTGCTCGGTGCGGATGCCGGCTGCGAGATAACCGTTGAGGTCGTTGCCGGAAAGAAGCGGTGCATGACCGTCGATATGGCCGCCTTGGAAGGCATCGAGCTTGGCCATGCAAACCGGATCCTTGTGGATCACCCCGGGGAAATTCATGAATTCCGCAAGGCCGATGACCTTCGGGTGATGGCGGAAGGGCAGGAGGCGTTCGATCGGCAGGTCGGCGCCTGCCGTTTCGAGATGGGTCGCCGGCACGCAGGAAGAGAGCTGGACGCGGATGTCCATGATCGTCTCGAGCGCGGATTGCAGAAAGAATTCGATGCCGGCGGTGCCGAGCACATTGGCGATCTCGTGCGGATCGCAGATCGCCGTGGTAACGCCATAAGGCAGGACGCAGCGGTCGAATTCATGCGGTGTGACGAGCGAGGATTCGATGTGCAGATGCGTGTCGATGAAGCCGGGAACGACCGTTCGGCCGGATATGTCGATCTCGGTTTCACCCACATAAGTGCCTGATGTGCCGACAATGCGGTCGGCGCCGATGGCGATGTCGGAGCGGACGACTTCGCCGGTGACGAGATCGAAGAAGCTGCCGCCCTTCAGCACGATGTCGGCGGGCACGCGGCCTACACCCTGGTCGATGAGACGTTCGAGTCTGCTGGTCATGGCACCGCTCACATTGCAACCGATTCCGAAACTTATAACCGATCTGCCGCGACATGCGATGCCTACAAACGAAACCGGGCGCCGAATGGCGCCCGATCGCAGTCTTTCATGTCGTGGCTTATTCGGCCGCGACGATCTTGCCGCTTTCCCACTTGTAGAGCGAGAAGCTCTGCGAGGTCAGGTCGCCGGCTTCGCCGTAGGTGACCTTGCCGATGGCGGTCGGGATCTCCTTGCCGTCTTTCAGGGCGGCGGCGACGGCTGCGGCATCCTCGGCGCTGCCGGCCTTCTCGATTCCGGCCTTCAGCACTTCGACGGCAGCGTAGGCGTTCAGCGTGAAGGCCTCGGCCGGAATGTTCTTGGCGGCGAGCGCATCGGCAGCCGTCTTGGAGTCTGGACTCTTCGTGGCGTCCGACGCATTGGTGAACAGCGTGCCCCCCGCCGCATCCGTGCCGATCGCCCAGAATTCGGTGTTGGAGAGGCCGTCGCCGCCGATGATCATCGCGTTGGCGGAGAGATCATGCAGCTGGCGGGCCAGCAGGCCGCCTTCCGGGTGATAGCCGCCGAAATAGACGATATCGACCTTCTCGGACTTGATCCGGGTGGTGAGCGCGCTGAAATCCTTGTCGCCGGGCGTGATCGCGTCATTGACGACTTCGGTAACGCCGCCGGCGTTCAGCGTCGCCTTGAAGGCATCGGCGAGGCCTTTGCCATAGGCGCCCTTGTCGTTGACGATGGCGATGCGCTTGTCCTTGAAGTTCTGCAGCACGTATTTGGCGGCGACTTCCGCCTGCTGGTCGTCGCGACCGCAAGTGCGCAGCACATTGGTGAGGCCCCGCTTGGTCAGGTCGGGGGCGGTTGCCGTCGGGGTGACCATCAAGACGCCATTTTCAGCCAAGACGTCCGATACCGGGATAGCGACACCGGATGTCACCGGGCCGACGACGAAGCGGATGCCGTCGCCGACGACCTTGTTGGCGGCGGAAACGCCCTGCTTCGGTTCGCCGGCATCGTCGGCCAGTTCGAGGACGACCTTCTCGCCGAGAATCCCGCCCTTCTTGTTGATCTCGTCGACGGCGGTCTGAGCGCCGTTCTTCACCTGATCGCCATAGGCGGCGACCGGACCGGTCAGCGGCGCGATCAGCCCGATCGTGATATCGGCATGCGCAAGCGGTGCAAAGGCGAGTGACGCGACGAGGGTCGCCGTCAATGTCTTGAGAGTCATTGTCTGTCTCCTTGGATGGGGTCTTCGACCCACGATGAGGCGCCGCGCCGGTTTACCCGATCATTCAACGGCCCTTCGGGGCCGTGCCAAGGACGAACGGTAACGGCGCGATCAGCGAGCCCGCCGGCCATGTTTGACTCGAGGAAGCTCATAGCGAGATTTCTAGGAATTTTGATGAGATTGCGCAAGTTCATAACAATATGGACGGAAAATACGGTCTATCCGACCGAAAACGCGGCTTGATCGGATCATTTCCAACATTTTCAGGGATTTTTCAGAGTCGAGGTCGCCAAAGGCCAGGGCCTTCGCCGAACGAAACCACCTCCATAAGGTTGTCTTTAGCTTTCCCATTAACCGTTAGTTTGGCCAATGACAGTAGGATCGCACGATACTCAAATACGGCGCATAAAAGAGACTGCATAAATTACATAGATATATCGGGAAATAGAGATCTGGATGCTCAAGCGTATCGATGCCGGTCAGGTGCGTATCGGAATGTTTGTAGAGGCTGTCGAGGGCCTGTGGCAGGATCCGCTTTTGTCCAAGCGCAGATTTTCCCTGCGGCGCGAAGTCGATGCCGCAAAAATTCGTAAATGCGGCACCGTCAGCGTCGTCATCAATACGAGCAAGGGGCTCGACACCAACGGGCTGCCGGCCCGTGACATCGAGATCGACATCCAGGCGGCGCGCGAGACCGTCCAGAAATCCGTCCAGTTGCTGGAAGAGGCTTTCGGGCGGCTGCGCAACGGCGACGGAGTGAGCGTCGATCACCTGACGCCGGTGATTTCTTCGGTCTCCAAGTCGATGGATGAGAACCCTTCGGTTTTCCTCAGCGTCACCCGCCTGAAATCAAAAGACGAAGTGACCTTCCTGCATTCCATTTCGGTGAGCGCGCTGATGATCCTTTTCAGCCGCCATCTCGCGCTCGATGAACATACAATCCAGATGCTCGGCACCGCGGGTTTGCTGCACGACGTCGGAAAGCTTGAAATTCCGCTTGAAGTCCTCAACAAGGCAGGGCCGCTGGAAAGGGATGAGATCAGCTTGCTCCGGGGCCATCCGGAGAAAGGGCATGCGATCCTGTCGCGGCAGGAGGGCATGTCGGAGATCGTTCTCGACGTTTGCCTCAATCATCACGAGCGCATCGATGGCAAAGGTTATCCGCGCAGCTTGTCCGGCAGCGAGGTGAGCCTTCATTCGCGGATTGCCACGATCTGCGATGTCTATGACGCCATCACTTCGGTGCGGCCGTATAAGGCGCCATGGAGCGCCAGCGAGGCACTGAAATGGATGCTCGGCGCTGAAGGGCATTTCGATCGCCAGCTCTTGAAAAAATTCGCGATCTGCCTTTCCGTCGCCTCTGTAAGCTGAGGCTTTGCATCTTCAGGCGAAAAGACCCGCGAGAGCATTGTCCGCGGGCCTTGGGCGGACCTTCCGGCGGGTCTTCAGATGTTGTTCTGAAGGATCGTCCTGAGCTTACCGAACAGCTCGTCGATATGGTGCTTTTCGATAATCAGCGGCGGGGAGAGCGCGATAATGTCGCCGGTGGTGCGGATCAGCAGTCCGCTCTCATAGGCCTTCAGGAAAGCCGTGAAGGCGCGCTTGGTGGGCTCGCCGCCGATCGGGTCGAGTTCAATTGCGCCGATCAGGCCGGTGTTCCTGATATCGATGACGTTGGGGCAGTTCTTCAGCGAATGCAGCGCGTCTGCCCAATAGTCGGAAAGTTCGGCGGCACGCGTGAGCAAGCCCTCTTCCTTGTAGGTGTCGAGCGTGGCGAGGGCTGCGGCAGACGCGATCGGGTTGCCGGAATAGGTGTAGCCGTGGAAGAACTCGATCATGTGCTCGGGGCCATTCATGAAGGCGTCATGAATCTCGGAGGTGACGAACACGGCGCCCATCGGGATGACCCCATTGGTCAGTCCTTTGGCGGTGGTGATCATGTCGGGCTTGACGTCGTAGTATTGCGCGGCGAAGGGGGCGCCGAGGCGGCCAAAACCGGTGATGACTTCGTCGAAGATCAGCAGGATGCCGTGCTTGGTGCAGATCTCGCGCAGCTTCTGCAGGTAACCCTTCGGCGGGATGAGGACGCCGGTGGAGCCGGCCACCGGCTCGACGATGACGGCGGCGACCGTCGAGGCGTCATGCAGTGTGACGATACGCTCCAGCTCGGTGGCGATATCGCCGCCATGCTCGGGCTCGCCACGAGTGAAGTTGTTTTTGCCGGGCTGGTGGGTGTGCGGCATGTGATCGACACCGGTGAGCAGCGTGCCGAACATCTTGCGGTTGGCGACAATGCCGCCGACGGAAATGCCGCCGAAATTGACGCCGTGATAGCCGCGCTCGCGGCCGATCAGGCGGAAGCGCGAACCGTTGCCCTTTACGCGGTGATAGGCAAGGGCCACCTTGAGCGCGGTCTCGACGGATTCGGAGCCGGAATTGGTGTAGAGGACATGGTTCATGCCTTCCGGGGCGATGTCGACCAGACGGTTCGCCAATTCGAAGGCCTTGGGATGGCCGAGCTGGAAGGCAGGGGCGTAATCGAGTTCGCCCGCCTGCTCGCGGATCGCCTCGGTGATCTTCGGACGGCAGTGGCCGGCGTTGACGCACCAGAGGCCGGCGGTGCCGTCCAATACCTGGCGGCCGTCATGGGTGGTATAATACATGTCCTTGGCGCCGACGAACAGCCGCGGCTCCTTCTTGAACTGGCGATTTGCCGTAAACGGCATCCAGAAGGCGCGAAGATCGTTCGGTGCATTGAGGCGGTTGGACATGCTGTTCTCCTGGCCGTCGTCGGCCGTTCCCGAAGGGGCTTGTCGCCCGAATTTTTACTGCCCGGTCAAATTATCAGGGCATCTCAACGCGTCAACACCTCACATGCTTCAGCTCAGAAAGAACTCGCCAAAAGGAACGACCGGCAAATCGCGAGATTTGCCGGTCGTGCCGTTAAGGTTCACGTGCTGAAATATCGTTGCCGTGGCTTCCGGGAGGCTTCCCGTGCGCCACCGGCGTAGCCGATGGTCATGTCAGCGCTATCATCAGGCCGCGGATCTGCTTCTGCTCGGAACGAGGTAGATGTCTTCCAGCGTCGCCAGGATCTTCATAACCGGCTCAGATGTGCTTGAGTAATAGATAGTCTGGGCGTCGCGGCGGGTCTTGACCAGCTTCTGCGCGCGGAGTTTCGAAAGGTGCTGTGAAAGAGCCGACTGGCTGAGGCCGACTTGTGCGGCAAGCACGCCGACCGCGACTTCGCCCTTTACCAGGCTGCACAGGATCAGCAATCTTTTAGGGTTGGCCATAGCTGACAATAGCGCTGCCGCCACATTCGTGTGGTCAGCCAAATCAAGGGTTTCCATATTGTTATCTTCCTAATGCAAAACGTACATCATCTGTCGGGGACAGGCCGTCTGCCGAGCTGGCGGCCAAAACTAGCAATTGGGCTCGAAGATTGTATATACCTAAATTTAAGGTATCGAGTATGCTATTTTAGATATGTTTGAACAAATGTGATCGGAATCCACAGCGAGAGTTTCGAATTCGTATCGCACCAATAAGTCCCCGGAAATGATCTCGAAACCCGCCGGATCGATGCCGCAGATGCGCCAAGAAGCCGATTCCGGGGCATTTAGGCGCACTGCAAGCATCGCTGCCACGTCGGGATGGCGCTCTACTAAATCTCGCACTGTTTCGGCCGCTTTGGCGGCGATCTCCTCGTTTGCCGGCGATTGGATGATGAGGTCTCGTCCGTCGAGATGGTAGGCGCGGCCGAAGCCGCCGTTGAGGCTCGCCCGCTCCGGTTTGAGACGGAAGAAGAGGAAGTCGGGAAAATCGATATAAAGTTTTGCCTTGGGATGGCGATTGAGAAAGCGCGTGCGGATGCGCTCGTGGAACGGATGACCATTCTCGACCGGCTCCGCCATGCATTGGGTCGTCAGCCGACCATAGGCGAGGGGGTCGCCCTTGCCCGGCTCGCCGGTGAGCAACGAGGCGCGTGGGTCCTTTGCCAGCGCCTTCGTATGTGCCGAAAGCCTCGAAACGAGGATGACCGGGACTCCGTCGATATCGGTGGCGAGCAAGACGCGGCTGGCGAAGGGAAAACCGGTCTCGGGATCGAGAACGGCGATGGCCGCGTGCCGTGCGGAGCGCAACAGCACGCGGGCAAGCTTGCGGGCTTCATCGTCGGTTTCGCGTATGGGCGAGGGCTGATCTTTCATATCCGCTATGTGGCAAAGCGGATTGAAAACATCAAGCGTCCTGCTTGCGGCGATGGCGGGTGAGGCCGGCGACGATATCCTGAGCCGAGACGGTGCCGACGATGGCGCCGTTCTCGACGATGCCGATACTGCCCGGTTGGCGGGCAAGCGCATCAAGAACATCGACGAGCGGGGTCGCTGCGCGGGCCGTGGCGCTGACGCTCATGCCGGCGGCCGTCTGGCCGAGGCCAGGCTGCATGACGTCGGCGGCAGTTAGCATGTTGATCGGATTGAGGTTCTGTACGAAATCGGCGACATACTGGTCGGCGGGGTTCCTGACGATGTCATGCGGCGTTCCGCACTGGATGATGCGGCCGCCCTCCATGATGGCGATGCGGTTGCCGATGCGGAAGGCCTCGTCGAGATCGTGGCTGACGAACAGGATTGTCTTCTTCAGCCGCCGCTGGAACTCCAGGAGCTCATCCTGCAGTCGAGTGCGGATCAATGGGTCGAGCGCCGAGAAAGGCTCGTCCATGAGCAGGATCGGCGCGCCGGTGGCAAAGGCGCGGGCAAGACCGACACGCTGCTGCATGCCGCCTGAGAGTTCGTTGACCTTACGGTCGGCCCATTTCGTCAGGTTGACGAGTTCGAGCTGCTCGCCGACACGCTGCTTGCGTTCGGCCTCCGGCATGCCGGCAAGTTCAAGGCCGAAGCCGACATTTTCGGCGACGGTGCGCCAGGGCAGAAGGGCAAACTGCTGGAACACCATGGAGACGGTGTGGGTGCGCAGGCCACGCAGCGCCTTGGCATTGCATCGGTAAGGGTTGACGGGGCCGGTGGAGGTCGAGACCGAAACATCGCCGCGCACCACGGGCGCAAGTCCGTTGACGGCGCGCAGCAGCGTCGACTTGCCGGAGCCGGAGAGGCCCATCAGCACGAGGATCTCGCCTTCCTCGATAGTCAGTGAGGCATTGGCGACGCCGAGCACGAGGCCGGTTGCGGCGCCGATCTCATCGCGCGTTTTGCCCTGGTCGGCCATGGCAAGCGCCGTTTCCGGCCGGTCGCCGAAGATGATGCTGACATTCTTAAAGTCTATCGCCGTCATGCGCCGTCTCCTTCGTCCCCTGCGCGGAATATGCGGTCGAGAATGATCGCCAGGATGACGATGCAGAAGCCGGCGTCGAAGCCTTTCGCGATATTGACGGTGTTCAGCGCACGCACGACAGGCACGCCAAGTCCGGGAGCGCCGACAAGCGCGGCAATGACCACCATCGACAGCGACAGCATGATGGTCTGGGTGAGGCCCGCCATAATCTGCGGCGCGGCAAAGGGAAGCTCGACCTTGCGCAGCACCTGCATCGGCCGCGCACCGAAGGCGACAGCGGCTTCAACGAGGGATGGCGGCGTCGAGATGATGCCGAGGCGCGTCAGCCGGATGGGGGCGGGAATTGCGAAAATGACGGTTGCGATCAGGCCCGGCACCATGCCGAGGCCGAAGAGGATCAGCGCCGGGATCAGATAGACGAATGTCGGGATCGTCTGCATGAGATCGAGCACCGGGCGCATGGCGGCATAGACCCAGGGGCGGCGGGCGGCGGCAATGCCGAGCGGGATACCGATCACCATACAGACGAAGGTGGCGGCGAGCACCAGGGCGAGCGTCTCCGTCGTCTCCTTCCAATAGTCCTGGTTCACGATGAGCAGCAGCCCAAAACAGGTGAAGACCGCAACCGCGATCGACCGGCGCAGCCAGAAGGCTATGCCGGTGATGGCAGCGATGACGATCAGCGGGTGAGGCTTCTGCAGCAGGAAGAGCAGGCCGTCTATGGCGCTCGACAGCAGGAATGCCAGCTGGTTGAAGAACCACTCGCCATTCGAGGTCAACCAGTCCACGAAGGATTTGGCCCCGGGGCCGATGGGAATCTTAAAGTCGGTGATCCAATTCAAGGTTCGCGCCTATCCAGAAAAAATCAACAATCGGACAAAATGAAACGGGGCGGAAAGCCGCCCCATTCATATCATCAAAGGCCGAGACCGGCCTTGGCGGCTGCGAGCGCATCGCCTTGGCCGTCGCGGGTCTTGACGCCCGCGAGCCAGGGCTCGAGCGCGGAGGGATTGGCCTTCAGCCATGCGGAAGCGGCTGCTTCAGGCTCTTCGCCATCGTTCAGGATCTTGCCCATGATCTGGTTCTCCATGTCGAGGGAGAACTTCAGGTTCTTCAGCATGGTGCCGACATTCGGGCATTCTTCGAGATAGCCAGCGCGAACGTTGGTGAAGACCTTGGCGCCGCCGAAGTCGGGGCCAAAGATGTCGTCACCGCCGCTCAGGTAGGTCAGCTTGAAGTTGGTGTTCATCGGGTGGGGTTCCCAGCCGAGGAAAACCACGGGCTTGCCTGCCTTGTCGGCGCGGGCGACCTGGGCGAGCATGCCCTGTTCGGAGGATTCGACCACCTCCATACCCTTCATGCCGAAAGTGTCCTTTTCGATCATGTCCATGATCAGGCGGTTGCCGTCATTGCCCGGCTCGATGCCATAGATCTTGCCGTCGAGATCTTCTTTATGGGCGGCAATATCCTTGAAGTCCTTGATGCCGAGTTCCGCACCCTTGGCGTTGGTGGCGAGCGTATACTTGGCGCCGACGAGGTTCGGGCCGAAGGATTCGACCGACTTGTCGTCGAGATAGGGACGGACGTCCTTTTCCTGGGTTTCCATCCAGTTGCCGAGGAAGACGTCGATGTCCTTGTTCTTCAGCGAGGTATAGGTGACCGGCACCGAGAGAACCTTGACGTCGGTCTGGTAGCCGATGCTCTTCAGGACGACGGATGCGGTGGCGGTGGTGGCGGTGATGTCAGTCCAGCCGACGTCCGAGAAGCGGACGGTGGAGCAACTGTCAGGGTCGGCGGCGAAGGCGGCGGTCGCAACGGAGAGGGCGGCGACGGCGGTCGCGGTGACGAGTTTGAATGTGCTTGTTGTTTTCATTTTAGACTCCCAGTCTTTAGGTCCCCAAGCCAATCACCAATAACCCAGTTTGACAAGCGACCTCAGTGCGTTTGCGGCGTATCGACCTATGTGATTGCGACGTCGGCGATTTTTTCGCAGCGCCGCGTTTTGGTGACTTTCAGGGGTGTTTTTGCATGGATTCCTGTGATTAGCGCCGTCACGGGGCTTTTCTTTGCCGTTGTGAGCTTTCAATAAGCTGAGCAAGGAGACATCGGATGGCAAAACTCTATTTCAACTATTCGACGATGAACGCCGGCAAGTCGACGCTGCTGCTGCAGGCCTCCTACAATTATCAGGAGCGCGGCATGCGTACGGTGCAGCTGATTGCGGCCTTCGACGAGCGCGCCGGCCGGGGCGTCATCGGCTCGAGGATCGGGCTGGAAGCGAGCGCCATCCCCTTCGAGCCGCACGAAGATCTGTTCAAGCTCATCGCCGGACTGTGCGGCGACGGGGCGCCGATTTCCTGCGTCTTCGTCGACGAGGCGCATTTCATGACGGCCGTCCATGTCTGGCAGCTTGCCCGTGTCGTCGATCGGCTCGGCATCCCTGTCATGGTCTATGGGCTCCGGACCGACTTCCAGGGCAAACTGTTTCCGGCTTCGCAGGAGTTGCTGGCGATCGCTGACGAGATGCGCGAAGTGCGCACGATCTGCCATTGCGGCCGTAAGGCGACGATGGTTGTGCGGCTCGACGCCCACGGCAAGGTGCTGCACGAGGGCGCGCAGATCGATGTCGGCGGTAACGAGAAATATGTCTCGCTCTGCCGCAGGCACTGGGACGACGAAATGAACGGCGCCTGGATCGCGGAGCCGGTCTGAGGGGGAGCCTGTTTTCTTTGTCGCCGTAAGCGACTAGAGCATTTCCTGGTTAGATTGAAGCAGTCTGTTGGCTCACACGGAGTCGGATGGTCGACCGGCCGGCGCGCGTCGTAGCCCAGCTCTACGGCCAAGCCGGCCGGTCGATCAGCCGGCCCGTTTCAGCCAACCTGAAAGGCCGGGCATCTTTCCGCCAGGATCAGAGGCGATCGGCTCGGACGTACCTTGGGGTATGCCCATCGCCAATCGCCTCTGCCCTGACGAAAACCTGCTCCGGCAGAATGCTTCAATCTAGCCAGGAAATGCTCTAGCCTGCAGACAGCAGATTCCCTGGAGAAATCAGGTGCGCAAAGCCCCGTCATTCGACAGCCGTTATGAAACCGCGGGCGGCTTCGCCGAAAAGATCGCGGCCGATGGAGCCTATTGCGCAGCCTGCATCCGTGCCTTTGACAGCGACGAAAAACATTCGGCCGATGAGGTCTTCCTCGAACAGAATGTGCGCTTTCAAGAGCATATCGCAGATGGCGCCGCGCTGGACGCTCTGCTGGCCGAGCTCGTCTTCTCCCTCGACCGGCTGACGGCGGAAGTGTCGGCAGACCTCGACAGTTTCCGGGGATTGACGATGCGCGAGAAAATGGCCGGCTGGACGTCGCGCCAGCGGATGTGGCGGATGTATACCGAACGTGTGCGCGAGGCGCCCGTCATCGAGCGGCTGCTCGATCTTTTGGTGAAATCGGACGCGCTTGCAAGGCTGATCACCACACAGCGCTCCGCGCTCGTCGAACGCCACAAGGCGGCCGAACATAATCTCGTCAGCGTCGTTGAGCACCGCCGCCGGCTGGTCGATTCCATCGATATCGCCCGTCTCAGGATGAAAGAGCTCAACGCCAAGGCGCTGACGACGCAGGGTCGCATCGGCGTCTACGGCAACAGAGCGCATTGGGAGCAGATGGAGGCGGAGCGGCGGGCGCTGAAGGCGGAGGCCGAGCGTATCTCCACCGAGGAGCACGAGATGCGCGACGACAGCCAGCGGCGGGAGCGCTTTATCAGCCTGTTTCAGGCCTTCGTCGATGCGATGAACAGCCAGATCGCCGTCTGCAACGTGCTTTTGTACAAGCTGATGATCGATGTCGAAGAGCGGCTGATCATCTATCAGGCGCAGGTCGATACCGACAGGCCGGGCATGAAGGCCAGGATCAAGCCGGAGTTCTTTCCGGATATCGCCGCGCCGATCCGCTTGTTCGAGAAGGGCATGCTGGTCGCCCAGGATCTGGAGCGGCGCAAGGGCCGCGCCGCTCTCGAAGTCGCGAGACGGCTTCCCGCCTATGCCGAACCATCGCCCGAAGCACCAGGGGCGCCATTGATCGATACGGTCCGCCGGCCCTTTCGCTTCAGCCTGCCTTTTCTGCGCTCCTGAGCCGTGAAGCGCGGGGTTCGCGCTGCTTTCATTCGTAAAAATCGACGGGCTCGTGTTGTGCTCGGCCCATCGAGCGCATATGTGGATGCAACGGGGCGGCGATGTCCTACTGCATAATTCCTTAAATCGGGATCGATTTAAGGAATTATGCAGCAACTCAAAGTGCTACAGCGTCCTTAGCGCGTCTGAAAAGACGCGCGGCGCTGTAGTGTTCGCCTCGCCTGACAGGAGACGACGATGCTTGACCGGATAGCCGGTTTTTTCAGGCTGATCGGCCAGACGATTGGCCGTTGGGCCCGCCTGTTTTTTGCCTGGGCCTTCTGGCCCTTCCTCGCCGCGCATGGCTGGTATCAGCGCCGGAGTTGGTTGATCCGGTTGCCGATCATCGCGTTCGTCGCGCTCTTCGTCGTGCTCTACGGCTATTTCTTCTGGCAGACGCAGGTCTGGTCGAATTTCAACACCGCTTTCGTCGATCAGTACCGGCTTTCCGAACGCAAGGTTGCCGCCGGGCAGGAACTGCCGTCCGCCGAGGGCAGTGTGGCGGTCGCCGCCAAGACCTGCCAGCGCTCTGCCATCGTCGACGTCACAGCGGATCTTACCGATTTCAACGTCAATCAGAATGCATGGATCTCCTCCATGCTGCTCTACAAGATGGGCTTCTTCGGGATCGACTGGGATCACACGCCCTTCCTCGACAACAAGGCGTCGTTCCAGCGCGGCATCAACCAGGCAGTCCGGCGAACCTCGGCGGAACTCGTCGATACGCTCGGGCGCGTGCGTGGGACGTCGGGCATCAACAATGATCTGCAGAGCGCGCGCGGCAATCTGCAGTTCGACGAACATAGCTGGTATTTCGGGTTCAATCCTTTCGGGCCAAAGACTCCGACGCCCTCTTATTACCGCTCGGCAATCGGCAGCCTGCGCAAATTCAACACCGATCTTTCCGCCTGCAACGTCATTTTCGACGGTCGCGCCGACAATCTCATGCAGTTCATCGACCGTGTCGCCAACGATCTCGGCGGCACCTCAGATATGCTAGCCGAGCGCTCGGAGAACCATAATCGCGGCTGGTTCGATACGCGCGCCGACGACCGGTTCTGGTTCGCCTACGGTCAGCTCTACGCCTATTACGCCATTCTTGCCGCCGCACAGTCGGATTTCTCGCAGGTGGTGCAGGAGCGCAATCTCGGCGCAGTCTGGGGCGGCACGATGCGGCAGTTCCAGGCGGCGCTGCGCGTCCAGCCGGCGATCATCTCGAACGGGCGCGAGGATGGGTGGATCATGCCGAGCCATCTCGCCACCATGGGCTTCTACATCTTGAGGGTGCGCTCGAACCTGGTGGAAATCCGTTCGGTGCTCGATCGTTAGGCGGCCGGAAACTGAAAGGCGATAGGCACCGAGCATCCGAACGAATCCGCATCGGTGACGCCGATATGGGCGGACGACGTGCTGACTCTCGTTTGATCCTCAGTTGATCAGCTTCAATCGAATTGCTTTTGCTACCAATTGGGTGCGGTTGACGCAATCGAGTTTCTTGATCGCATTCGTCATGTAGGCATTCACCGTATGGTCCGACAGCGCCAGGATCTGGCCGATTTCGATTGAGGTCTTGCCCTGTGCGGTCCAGCGCACGACTTCGAGTTCACGCGCCGACAGCGCATTATGGGCGCTTTCCTCGTTGCGTCTGACGGTGTTATATGCGTCGAGGGCGTGGAGGATGATGATCGCCAGCTCGTTGACCTCGCTCTGGCCGAGTGCGGCGCGTTCGCCGCAAAACCAGAAGACCAGGCGGCGGCCGTCGACTGCAATGGTCGGCATGGCAACGCCCGCCGGTATCGCATGGTGCAGCATCAGGGCGCGCAGTTCGGCGGGAAAGGCCTGACCATTGACGGCATCGTTGAGGTGCCAGGCCAGCGGCACGGCCGATTCCCTCAGCCGCAAGCCGAAAGGGCAACCACGCATCATATTGGCGCGGTCGAAATCGCGGACATAGGCGGCGGGAAGCGAACTCTCGATCAACAGCGGCTTCAGCAGGAGGTCTTCCGGGGAGGGGGCGTGCATCAGCGTCGCATGAGACAATCCGAAGGCCGTAGCTACCCTGCCGAGCGCCTGGGCAAAAAGGCCACGCGTTCCTGCTACCGTAAGCTCCGCCGAAAGCAACGACTGTCTTTCAGAGATGGTCATGTAAGACATTTGTACGCCTCCGGCAGCCGCAATGTTAACGCTATCAAATACAAAAATGCCGGCGGATGCTAGTCCTTATCGCGCTTGCGCAGGCCGATTAACTCAAATTGTGAAGAAATAGTCACAATCCCGCGCGCGTCGGTTGAGCTGCCGCTTGTGCTAGTAGCGCTGTGGTATTTTTGACTTCTACTGATGCGGGACTGCTGTAGATATCTGCGACGCCGGACAGGTAGAGAATCATGCCGAAAGGCCTGGGCGGTGAGGGGCGCCGAAATCCGCCTTGCTGCCGATCAATGCAGTTGCTAAGTCTATTACCATGTATAGCCGGGACGGTTTAATCGTGCGCTTTGCGAATAGCTTTTGTCTGAAATATCTGTCTTTCCTGCCGTTACTTGCTTTTCTTCTTGTGATCTTGCCGGCTGCGGCCGCAACGTCGCAGGCCGCCGAGCAACAGAAGCAGGCTGTGCAGCCGCCCATGCGCTTCGTCATTGTGCGCAGTCTTCTTTGCCAGGAAAACTGTCCGGAATGGATATCGGCGGAGGGACGAATAACCTCCGATACGCCGGCTCGACTGAAGAAGATTCTCAAGGCGGCGAGCGGACGAAAACTGCCGGTCGTCTTCCGTTCGGAGGGCGGCGATGTCGATGCCGCCTATGCAATGGGCCGAATGATCCGCAAGGCCGGATTGGAAACGGCGGTCGGCGGCACGCGGCTGAAAGGTTGCCCAACTGCTGATCCGCGCTGCGACGCTGCTATCGCAAAGGACGGCAGCTCGATCGGTTACACCTATTCGGCCGGTGCATACTGCTTTTCCGCCTGTCCGCTGGCCTTTGCCGGTGGCACCTCGCGCGTCTCATCGCAATGGGCTTTGATCGGCGTTCACCAGATTACGACGATCTATAACAGGATGCGCATTTCCTACCGCATCGAATACAAGATCGTGAACGGCAAGAAGAAGGAAATCTCTCGCAAAGAGGTGGGACGCAAGGTGGCGGGGCAGACCAGTTCCACCAAGCTCGGAAAGAAGAGCAGCGCTGCGTTGACGGCCTATTTGAAGGAAATGGGCGTTGACGACGACGTGATTGATCAAATGATGAGCGCCACACCCGACAGCATCAAGATCGTACCGCCTGCGGAAGCACTGCGCATGAGGCTGATGACGGACATGCTGGCTTACAACGAATGGCCCGGCATGCCGCTTTGCGCGCCGGATGCACCGGCCGAGGCTGTCTGCCATGGCCATCCGCCAGCCCAGGCGCCCGCGGCGGCCCCCTCGGGCGGCTAACCCTTGTCCTTCAGGTCATTCTTCGACGTCACGCTCATCAGCTTCTCGAGGAAACCGAGCATGACGGCGGAGGCGACGAAGGCGAGGTGCATCAGGGTCAGCCACATGATCTTGCCGTCGGCATATTTGTCGGCGTTGAGGAAGACCTGCAGCAGGTGGATCGAGGAGATGGCGACGATCGAGGAGGCGACCTTGATCTTCAGGCTGCCGGAATCGAGCTTGCCGAGAAAGGAGACCTCGTTGTCGGCCTCGCCTGCTTCATCGAAGCGGCTTACGAAATTCTCGTAGCCCGAGATCATCACCATGACGATCAGGCTGGCGACGAGGGCTGCATCGATCAGTCCGAGCATGGCAAGAATCATCTCGGCCTCGTCGAGGTCGAAGACGCCGGAGGCGATCTTCAGGAACTTATAGCCGAAGGAAACGGCATAGACGGCGAGAGCCAGCACCAAACCGATATAGAAGACGACGAGGAGCCAACGGCTCGACAGGATGACGCGCTCGATGATGAGTTCCAGTGACTTCATATTTTCACCCTGTGAACGGCAATCGTTATGCGCGAGATAAACACCGAGCGTGGCAGCCGCAAGGCGCGGCGCTATTCACACCCTGCCGATATTTCGCTATCCCGATGAAGAGGAAATGTCGGCTCCGCTGCCGCGGAGCTCGGGAGGGGAGCATCCATGCCGTCAATCAAATCCGATATCGAAATCGCGCGTGCGGCGGCCAAGAAGCCGATCTTCGAGATCGGGGCGAAACTCGGCATACCGGTCGAGCAACTCGCGCCTTACGGTCACGACAAGGCCAAGGTCAGCGCCGAGTTCATCGCGGCGCAGGCGGGCAAGAAAGATGGCAAGCTGATCCTCGTCACGGCGATCAACCCGACGCCGGCAGGCGAGGGTAAGACGACCACGACCGTCGGGCTCGGCGACGGGCTGAACCGGATCGGCAAGAAGGCCATCATCTGCATACGCGAGGCTTCGCTCGGTCCCTGCTTCGGCGTCAAGGGCGGAGCGGCCGGCGGCGGTTATGCGCAGGTCGTGCCGATGGAGGACATCAATCTGCATTTCACCGGCGATTTCCATGCGATCACCTCGGCGCACAATCTGCTGGCGGCGATGATCGACAATCACATCTATTGGGGTAACGAAGAGAATATCGACATCCGCCGCATCGCCTGGCGGCGAGTCATGGACATGAACGACAGGGCGCTGAGAAGCATGGTCTCCTCGCTCGGCGGCGTCGCCAACGGCTTCCCGCGCCAAGGCGGGTTCGACATCACCGTCGCCTCCGAGGTGATGGCGATCCTCTGTCTCGCCACCGACCTGAAAGATCTGGAGCGGCGGCTCGGCGATATCATCATCGGCTATCGCTTCGACAGGACGCCGGTGCATGCGCGCGACCTGAAGGCCGACGGCGCCATGGCGGTGCTGCTCAAGGATGCGATGCAGCCGAACCTGGTGCAGACGCTGGAGAACAATCCCGCCTTCGTGCATGGTGGCCCTTTCGCCAATATTGCCCATGGCTGCAATTCGGTGACGGCGACGATGACGGCGCTGAAGCTTGCCGACTACGTCGTGACGGAAGCAGGTTTCGGGGCGGATCTCGGCGCCGAGAAATTCTTCGACATCAAATGCCGCAAGGCCGGGCTGAAGCCGGATGCGGCGGTCATCGTCGCCACCGTCAGGGCGCTGAAGATGAATGGCGGGGTGAAAAAAGAGGAGCTCGCCACGGAAGATGTCGCGGCGCTGAAGAAGGGCTGCGCCAATCTCGGCCGGCACGTCGCCAATGTGCGCCGTTTCGGCGTGCCCGTAGTCGTCGCGATCAACCATTTCGTCTCGGACACCGATGCCGAGATCGCGGCGCTGAAGGAATTTGTCTCACGGCTCGGCGCCGAGGCGATCCTCTGCCAGCACTGGGCGAAAGGTTCGGCCGGCATCGAGGAACTGGCGCATAAGGTAGTGGAACTCGCCGAATCCGGACAGGCGAAATTCCAGCCGCTCTATGGCGACGACATTTCGCTGTTCGAGAAGATCGAGATCGTCGCCTCGAAGATCTACCATGCCGGCGAGGTGACCGCCGACAAGGCGGTGCGCGATCAGCTGCAGACATGGGAGGAACAGGGCTACGGCAAGCTGCCGGTCTGCATGGCGAAGACGCAATATTCCTTCTCCACCGATCCAAACCTGCGCGGCGCGCCGGAAGGACATATCGTTCCAGTGCGCGAGGTGCGGCTTTCGGCCGGCGCCGGTTTCGTCGTCGCCATTACCGGCGAAATCATGACGATGCCCGGCCTGCCGAAATCACCATCGGCGGAGCGGATTTTCCTGAACGACCAGGGCTATATCGAGGGGTTGTTCTGATCCGTGGAGGGCTCGTTCGGAGCTTGGCCCAATATGTGAAATAGCGTTCAGAAGCTCTTCGGCCATCGCTGAGATGTGTGCAGGATTGTCAGAATTTCGATTTCTTTTTTTGTCGCCCGATAAGCGACAATATAGGGATATCGCTTAGCACCATCTCCCGTGTGCCCGCACGCGGCCAGCTTTTCCCATCAATGGATGATCCGGCAGGCTTTCCACGATGGATCGGATACGGATGATCACCCTGCTCGCTGCGCCAGGATCGTGACGGGCGATGTACGCGCCGATATGATCAAGCCGGGCGAGCGCCCTGTGGGTCCATTTGATGCGCAGGCTCATTTTCTGGAAGGGTTGCTAGCATATTTGGACAGAACGGCGGCGACCTCCTCATCGGAGGCGAAGTCACCTTGATCGGCTTCGCGAACTGCGGCTTCGATTTCCGCAAGCTGCCACTCCTCGCGCTCGATGAATTCCTCGATCGCCATGGCCGCCACCTGGGCCGGCGAAAGCTTTCGCTTCTCGGCAAGGCGATCCAGACGGGAAACCGTTGAATCGTTCATCTGGAAGCTCAACAAGGTCATGATAGGCACTCCGCCGGTTCTTCATGCTGAAGTTTAGTGACTGGACGACCTGATTCAAGCGGAATCGCAGACGCTTGAATGATCAATGGCAGTAGCGATAGCCGCCCTTCCTTTCCATCACATCGAGATGGAAATGGGTCTCGTGGGCGGCGTCGCTTTCGGGGTCCAGCACGGTGGTGAAATAGATGCAGCCGGCGGCGCTGACGGTGCGCTGGAAGGCGCCGGTCAGCGTCGGGTCCTCCCGGCGGGAGCGGACGGCGACGTCTTCGCCTTTCTCGAAATGGAAGCTTGCAATATCGATGGCATTGCCGCGGGCATGCTCGGAGATCTTGCCGGTTTCAGCGCCGTTGCGCAGACGGCACATATAGGACGTTGCCTGGTTGACGGTCGTGAGGCGCCTCTGTTCCGGCAGGGCGGCGGAGGCGGCCGGGATGACGCTATCTTTCAGCCAGCGGGCGAGAGCGAGTGCCGCCGGGCAGCGGATCGTCGCCTCCGGCTTGAGCGCAATGCCGGGCAGGACTTCGGAGACGATGATCGGTTTGTCGATGCCACAGCCGTTGCCGTCGTCGATGCGCGGCGTGTCCTTGAAGACGACGCCCAAGGCTCGGAGTTCGGCCGTGCATACTGCGTGTTCGGTGTCGCTTTCGGGTTCGATCGTCAGATGCTGCTCTTCGAGCGTCTGCTCGGCAGGCGGCTTGTTCTCCTCCGCCGGCGTCTGCGGGCTTTTAAGCCCGCCCGGCGGCAGCGGCGGGCCTTGCATCGGTTCTGCCGGCTCCGGCTTTGCCGGTTCCGACTTTCCTGGTTCGGTTTGGGGCGCCGATGGCTGGTCAGCCGCCGGTGTCTCCGGCTCCTTCACATCGGGCTTCGGCTGCGGCGCGGGCACATCCGCCGGCGCGGGTGGTTCAGTGTTGTCGGGAAGCGGAGTAGGACTGGTTGCAGCCCCGGTGTCGGGTCGAGGTTGGGGTAAGGGACCATGCGGGGGCAGGCGGGCGCCAGCAAGAAAGGCGGTAGCGGCGAGAAGGATCGCCAGTATCGAAAGTTTTCTCAACGCATCCGATTCCCTGGTGTCGATAGCGGAAGGGATAACGCATTATGGCGGGTTTCGTTGCAATTGCGCAACGTCCTGGAAGATCATTAAAACTTGAAAATAATCTTCAACATAAATTGGTCGATTATGTTGACAATGTTTCTCATGTTTTTTATGCGGCAAAAAGAAGGCGGATTTCTGCTCCGTCTTATCCGCAATAGCCCAGCCAGCCCATCGAGCGTTCGACGCGCCACGACCAGCCAGCCCGGTAATCATTTTTAGAGGGTAGGTTATGATCGTCCGGCATTGGCGCTCGGTTCTATTGGTCTGCACGGCAGTTGCAGCTGTTCTTCCTGTTTCGCAGTCTTTCGCGCAAAGCGCTCCGGTCACGACGCCGGAAGCCACGTCGGATGACAGCACCGTGCTGCAGAAGATCGTCGTCAAGGGCAAACGCGTGGCGCCGGGCAGCGTTGCCGATACGCCGCTCGCGACCGAGGTCACTGCCAAGCAGCTGGAAGAGAAGCAGGTCACCAATTTCGACGATATCGGCCGCAGCGTCGATGCGGGCGTGAACTATTCGCGCGCTGATGCGGGCTTCAACTTGCGCGGACTTTCCGGTGCTCGCATCCTGACCACGGTCGACGGTATTCCAATCCCTTATATTTCGAACAGCTCGCGTCAGGGTGCTTTTGCGCCTGCCAACGCCAATGGCGGCGGCGACACTTTCGATTTCGATTCGCTTTCTTCGCTCGATATCGTGCGCGGCGCGGATTCGAGCAAGGGCGGTTCGGGCATGCTCGGCGGCGCAATAGTGCTCAATACGCTGGAACCGGAGGATCTGATCCCTGAGGGCCGCGACTGGGGTGCGATCGTCAAGTCGACCTATGATAGCGAAGACAGGAGTTTTTCCGGCTCGGCTGCCGCTGCCAAGAAGATCGGCGGCACCTCGATCCTGTTTCAGGGCGGCTACCGCAAGGGCCATGAGCGGGCGAACATGGGCAACAATGACGTTTACGGTGCTCTTCGCACCGAGGCGAATCCTGCCGATTTCGATCAGAACAATCTGCTCTTCAAGCTGCGTCAGGAGCTGGAAGGCGGTCATCGCATCGGCTTGACGGCGGAACGCTTCCGCCGCGACCTGGAAACCGACCTGCGCCACCTTCAGGGAGGAACCAGCCCTCGCAATTTCATGATCGACAATTACGACGGTCGCGAACAGCGTGACCGCGATCGCGTATCGCTCGACTACGATTATGAAGCGCAGTCTTCCGACGCGTTCTTCAGCAGTGCGCGCGCCACGCTTTATTGGCAGGATTTGAAGAAGGAGGCGGGCAGCGGGGGCCGTTCGACCGCCAATGTTGCCTATGGCCGCAACAACGAGGTCGAAAACGAAACCTGGGGCTTCAGCGGCACGGCGACGAAGGATTTCGAATATTCCGGCCTCAGCCACTCCGTTCGTGTTGGCCTCGATGTCGGCGTCTCCAGCTGGAGCCAATATAGCTGGGCTCTGTGCCCCACGTCGACGACTTGCCCGTTGCTGAACAATCAGGCGGAAGTGCCCAATGTGGACAGCCGGAACCTTGGGCTAGTTGTCGAAGACCAGATCGAATTCGGCAATACCGGCTTTGCGCTGACACCCGGCTTCCGCTTCGACTGGTTCAACTACGATCCCTCGACCGGCGGCGGCTTTTCCAACAATACCGGCCTTACTCGTTTCGGCGATCTTCGCGACCGAACGGAAGCCGCCCTGTCACCGAAGATCCTTGCGACATATGACCTGACGCCTGATGTAGAGCTCTACATGCAATTGGCGGTCGGCTTCCGTGCGCCCACCGTCGACGAACTCTACAGCCGCTTCTACAACCCCACTGGCCGGTACGCCCAGCTCGGCAACCCTGATCTGGAGCCGGAGATCGGCCGCGGCATCGAGGTCGGCGCCAATTTTGACACGGGCGATGTTACCGGAAGGGTCGCGCTTTTCCACACACGCTACCAGAATTTTATCGAGACGGTGACGAGCGTCGACGCGACCGGCTTCACGGAGTTCAATTACACGAACGTGGCAGCGGCGACGATCTCGGGTATCGAAGCCAGCGCCGCCAAGACGTTCAACAACGGCATCAATCTGCATGCGTCGCTTTCCTATGCCTATGGCAGGAACGAGGAGACCACGCAGCGTCTGCGCTCGGTGACGCCGTTCAAGGCGATCGTCGGCGGCGGCTGGAGCAATGAGACCTTCGGCTTCGACCTTTCCTCGACGCTTTCGGCCGGCATGCTGACCGACCACCTCAATACACCCGTCAGCAACACCGCCGACTCGACCTTCGATGCGCCCGGCTATGCGATCGTGGACCTGACCGGCTGGTGGACGCCGGAACAGCTGCCGGGCCTGCGCGTTCAAGCGGGTGTCTACAACATCTTCGACCAGGAGCACTATAACGCGCTCGCCGTGCGCGACGTCAATCTCAGCTCGGCGACGGCGTCGCAGCCGCGGGAGTGGTATTCCGAGCCGGGCCGCACATTCAAGGTCTCGCTCACCAAGACCTTTTGAGTCAGTTATGTCCTTCAAGGCTGGGGGAGGGGCGGCTTTCGGGCCGCCCTTTTCATTCGTGCGATCGCCTCTTGCGCGGCGGCTGATCTCAGGCTAACAATTTTCCATGATCAAGTCTTTGAACATTGCTGTTTGGTGGTGGGCTCGCTGAGGCGGCCTCGACCAATCGTGTCCAAAGACGACGACGAGCGAGCCGCCCGAAACTTCGAGGCGGCTTTTTTGTTTTATCGCCGCCTGTCGTCCGGGCCCGATAACGGAGTGGAACTATGGTAACGATCCTGCGGGATGATGGTGCGGAAATCTACGAGACCAAGGGCGGGATAACAGTCACGCGGCAGCGGCGGGCGATCCCCTACAGTGACGCGGTCTCGTCCTATGTCGACAAGCTCGATGAGCGTCGCGGCGCGGTGTTTTCGTCGAACTACGAATATCCGGGCCGCTATACGCGCTGGGATACCGCCGTCGTCGATCCGCCGCTCGGCATCTCTTCCTTCGGGCGTGACGTCTGGATCGAAGCCTACAACGAACGCGGCGAGGTGCTTCTTGGCTTCGTGACCGAGCGGCTGAAGGCGGTACCCGACCTCGTGCTCGGCGCTTCCTCCGCCCGCCGCCTCGACCTTTCCGTCAAGACGCCGGACCGGGTGTTTACCGAGGAGGAGCGCTCGAAGATGCCGACGGTCTTCACGGTGCTGCGTGCCGTCACCGACCTCTTCTATTCGCAGGCGGATGCGAGCCTCGGGCTCTACGGCGCCTTCGGCTACGACATCGCCTTCCAGTTCGACGCGATCGATCTGAAGCTGACGCGGCCCTCCGACCAGCGCGACATGGTGCTCTACCTGCCGGACGAGATCCTGGTCGTCGATAACTATGCCGCGAAAGCCTGGATCGACCGCTATGATTTCGAGAAAGGCGGCGTGACAACCGAGGGCAAGGCCGAGCAGATCGCGCCGGAGCCTTTCCAGCATACGGTTGCCATTCCGCCGAAGAGCGACCATCGGCCCGGCGAATATGCCGAACTCGTCACCAAGGCCAAGGAGAGTTTCCGCAACGGCGATCTGTTCGAGGTCGTGCCGGGGCAAAAGTTCATGGAGCGCTGCGAAAGCAAGCCTTCCGACATTTCGAAGCGGCTGAAGGCGATCAATCCGTCGCCCTATTCCTTCTTCATCAATCTCGGCAATCAGGAATATCTGGTCGGTGCCTCGCCCGAAATGTTCGTGCGCGTCTCCGGCCGTCGCATCGAGACCTGCCCGATCTCTGGCACGATCAAGCGCGGCGACGATCCGATCGCCGACAGCGAGCAGATTCTGAAGCTTTTGAATTCCAAGAAGGACGAGTCCGAGCTGACCATGTGCTCGGACGTCGACCGCAACGACAAGAGCCGTGTGTGCGAACCGGGTTCCGTCAAGGTGATCGGCCGCCGGCAGATCGAGATGTATTCGCGCCTCATCCATACGGTCGACCATATCGAGGGGCGGCTGCGCGACGACATGGACGCCTTTGACGGTTTCCTGAGCCACGCCTGGGCGGTGACCGTCACCGGCGCGCCAAAGCTCTGGGCGATGCGCTTCATCGAGAGCCATGAAAAGAGCCCGCGCGCATGGTATGGTGGAGCGATCGGCATGGTCGGCTTCAATGGCGACATGAACACCGGCCTGACGCTGCGCACTGTGCGCATCAAGGACGGCATCGCCGAAGTGCGGGCCGGCGCGACGCTGCTCAACGATTCCATTCCCGAGGAAGAGGAAGCCGAAACCGAACTGAAGGCCTCTGCCATGCTTTCCGCCATCCGAGACGCCAAGACCGGCAATTCCGGCAAGATCCAACGCGACGTCGCAAGCGTCGGCAAGGGCGTCAGCATCCTGCTCGTCGACCATGAGGACAGTTTCGTCCACACGCTCGCCAATTATTTCCGCCAAACCGGGGCAACGGTTTCGACCGTGCGCACGCCGGTGCCGGAGGAGATTTTCGACCGGCTGAACCCGGATCTGGTCGTGTTGTCGCCCGGACCTGGGACGCCCAAGGATTTCGACTGCAAAGCGACGATCAAGAAGGCGCGGGCGCGCAATCTGCCGATCTTCGGCGTCTGCCTAGGTTTGCAGGCGCTCGCCGAAGCCTATGGCGGGGAACTGCGTCATCTGGCACTGCCGATGCACGGCAAGCCCTCGCGCATCCGTGTGCTGGAGCCGGGCATCGTCTTCTCCGGCCTTGCCAGGGAGGTGACGGTCGGCCGCTATCACTCGATCTTCGCCGATCCCTCGACGCTGCCGGCCGAGTTCATCATCACGGCAGAGAGCGAGGACGGCACGATCATGGGCATCGAGCATGCCAAGGAGCCAATCGCCGCGGTGCAGTTCCATCCGGAGTCGATCATGACGCTCGGCGGCGATGCCGGCATGCGGATGATCGAGAATGTCGTGGCGCATCTGGCGCGCAAGGTGAAGACCAAGGCTGCCTGACGGCCATTCTGTCCGCCCTTCCCGCCAGCGGGAAGGGCGGTTGACTTTATCGGGCAAATCAGAACATTTCCGGAACGATCAACCAGGAATTATCGCTGTGGCCAATGCCGAGAAGTTTATCGTGCTCCCTTACCGCAAGAACCGCGGCAATCTCGTGCCCGGCGAAATGCGCCAGGCATCGAATGCCGTCAGCGCGGAAAAGATCGCCTCGGCGATGGCCGAGCGTTTCGTCGGCGTCGCGGCCTATGCCGTGATCGTGGATGAGGAGACCGGCGACATGACCTCGCCGCGATTGCTTGCACGCCATGGCGAAATTGCCGACCTCAACGCCGCCTGAGGCGTGATTTTCTGATGGAAACCTCGCTCTACCTGCCGGTCAAAGCCTTCCTGGAGGCGGCCGGTTACGTGGTCAAGGGTGAGGTCGGCGGATGCGATCTCGTGGGTTTAAGCGACAGCGAGCCGCCGGTCGTGGTCGTGTGCGAACTCAAGCTCTCCTTCAATCTCGAACTGCTGCTTCAGGTGGTCGACCGGGCGTCGATGAGCGACGAAGTCTGGATCGCGGCCCGCGTCTCCGCCAAAGGCCGAGGGCGGGAGACCGACCGGCGCTACCGCGACCTCTGCCGGCGCCTCGGCATCGGCATGCTCGGCGTCTCCGATGGCGGTGAGGTCAGCATCATCGTCAGTTCGGTCTCGCCGATGCCACGCACCAATCCGAAGCGGCGCTCGCGCCTTGTCAGGGAGCACCAACGCCGCCGTGGCGATCCGGCCGTCGGCGGCGGTTCGCGCGCACCGATCATGACCGCCTATCGCCAGCAAGCGTTGCTCTGCGCCTCGGCTCTCGAGCAGGGGCTCCAGCGGCCGCGGGAGATGAAGGCGCTTGCGGCCAATGCCGGCTCAATCCTGCGCGACAACGTCTACGGATGGTTCGAGCGCATCGAAAAGGGCATCTACACCCTGACGCCGGCAGGCCAGGCCGCCCTCTTGCGCTGGCCGCAGCCTGTCGCCGATCCCGCTTCTGATCCCGTATAGTTTGCTGTAGCTGCGTTCTAGGCCGGGCGGTAACAGCTGTGAAGGATGCGTCATTCTCTTTGACAAATCCTTCATCATCGCCCATATCACCCTCAACTGGGCCGCCTGCGCGACATCGCGTGGGCGGTTTTGCGTTTCAATGGCTTAGACCCTGCAATTCATTCGCAACCGCAGGAGGACGTTATGAGCGACGACGGCAATCTTACGGTTCGGAAGCTGGCGATGTGGGGGATCCCGCTGTCGCTCGGCGTCATGGGGCTGAAGATGGCGGCCTGGTGGGTGACGGGCTCGGTGGCGCTGCTGTCGGACGGGCTCGAATCGACGGTCAACGTCGTCGCGGCCTTCCTCGCCTTCTTCGTCATCCGCTATGCGCAGAAGCCGGCCGATCACGACCATCCCTTCGGCCATCACAAGGCCGAGTATCTGTCTGCCGTCACGGAGGGCGTGCTGATCGTCGTCGCCGCCCTGCTGATCGTCAACGAGGCGATTGGCTATCTCTCCGAGCCGCGCATGCTCGACGCGCCGGTGCTCGGTCTGGCGATCAATCTGGCAGCCGGCCTTATCAACGCTGTCTGGGCGCGGCTGCTGATCCGGGCGGGCCGCAAACATCGCTCGGCGGCACTCGCCGCGGACGGGCAGCATATCATGTCCGATGTGGTCACTTCCGTCGGCGTGCTCGTCGGCCTGCTGCTGGCGCTGGCGACCGGCTATGCGATTTTCGACCCGGTGCTTGCCATCCTTGTTGCCGTCAACATTCTCTATCAGGGCTGGAAGGTGATCTCGCAATCGATCGGCGGGCTTATGGACCAGGCGGTCGAGCCGCAGGAGGAGGAGGCGATCAAGCAGGCGATCGCCACCCATGCAGCGGGCTCGATCGGCGTGCATGATCTGAAAACCAGGCGGGCGGGCACCGTTACTTTTATCGATTTTCACATGGTGGTGCCCGAGGGAATGTCCGTGCGGCAGGCGCATGATATATGCGACCGCCTTGAGGATGCCATTAGGAGAGTGCATGAGGGCGCCAAAATAGCCATTCATGTGGAGCCGGAGGGCGAAAAGGCCCATGGCATCCGCGTCAAAGTCGTCAAGGAGGCATGATGCCGAATACAGATGTTTCCAGCCTGTCGATGCTGGGCCAGCAGACCGAAACCGCGAAATCGCCGGAAGAGGCAGTGCTTGAAAAAGTACCGTCCAACCATGCAGGCACCGACTACGTGGTGCGCTTCACGGCGCCTGAGTTCACCTCGCTCTGCCCGATGACCGGTCAGCCGGATTTCGCCCATATCGTCATCGATTATATCCCGGGCGAATGGCTGGTGGAATCGAAGTCGCTGAAGCTGTTCCTGCATTCCTTCCGCAACCACGGCGCCTTCCACGAGGACTGCTCGATCTATATCGCCAAGCGCATCGTCGAGCTGCTCGATCCCAAGTGGCTGAGGATCGGTGCCTACTGGTATCCGCGCGGCGGCATCCCGATCGACGTCTTCTGGCAGACGGGCCAGCCGCCGGAAGGCGTGTGGCTACCGGAACAGGGTGTTGCCACCTATCGTGGCCGTGGGTGAGCTGCGGTCGGGCAAAGCCCGAGCAATCGATCCAGTGAATCGATTGCAGCGACGAACGCCCTGAGCCCAAGCGAAGGGCCGGGCGAGGGTGCGGCAGCCGCTGTCCTTGTCTGACCGCTGGCCGTTAACGCTTCAGCGCTCGTTCTCAAACATCGGTGACATCATCCCCGGACGAGTCATCGCTGTAGTCGTCGCCATTGTCGTAATCCGCCTGCTGCAGATTGTCGTCGTCGTTGTTATTGCCGGCATTGTCGGATGCCTGGCGGGTGTCGTCATTGCCGAAATAATTGTTGATGACGGTTTCCTCAGTGGGCGCGCTGGCGTTGCCGAAAGGATTGGCGCCGAAGGGCGAGCCCCAGCCGAGCGAGGACATGTGGTTGCCGAAGATGCCGCTCAGCGAGTTGGCGAGCAGCATGCCGCCGGCAACGCCCGCTGCCGTGCCGAGCGCGCCGCGCAGGAAGCTGCCGCCGGCCGACGGCGCATAGGCCTGCTGGCTCCAGGGGCCGGTCGGCTGCTGCTGGCGAGCGCTGCTGTCATAACCGCGGGGTTCGTCATGGCCGCGGGAGGGCTGGCCCCAGGGACCGGGATTGGCAGGACTGGACGGAACCGGGGCGGGCTGCTGCGTCTGGGTGTTGCCGAAGATCGAGCTCAGGAAACCGCCGCCCTGTTCGGCCTGGCGGTGTTCACTGCTGGCGGCTTCCAGCTGGCGGACGTGTTCCTCGAGTTCCTTGATATGGTTGGCGGCCGCCTCCAGCCCTTTTTCCTGAACGATCACGGCCTGAGCCAGATAATAGGTGGCGGAGGGCTGTTGCCGCGTCGCCTGGTCGATCAGGGCCTCGGCCTCGCTGTCGCGCGGCGTGGCCGCAGCGGTGCGCACGCGGTCGAACAGGGCGGTCAGCAGTTGACGTTCTTCGGGTGACATGTCTTGTCTCCTGTTATTTCGTACGGCTCTGCCGCGTGAGGGGTGAGGTAGGAAGCGATTCAGGCTTTTCAAAGCCTTCCACCGTTACATTTCAGTAAGGCTTGCGGAACGGCGCGCGGCTTCTTAAGGATATCTCCACCGCTTCGGTGCCTTGTGTTTTTCCCGCATTGTTTTAGGCATTGAGTCGCACTATGTGCGAGGAACCCGAATTCATCTCCGAGAGGTTCGAATGAACGACGAAGAACAGGACGACAAGACGAAGGAACTGCCGCTCGGCAAGGAAACGGAGGCGAATCTTTTCAAGTCGCGTTCGATCTTCATCTATGGACCGATCAATCAGGAACTGGCGCAGAAAGTCTGCTCGCAGCTCGTGGCGCTTGCCGCAGCCAGCGAAGACGACATCCGCATCTATGTCAATTCGCCCGGCGGCCATGTCGAATCCGGCGATTCCATCCATGACATGGTCAAGTTCATCAAGCCGAAGGTATGGATGATCGGCACGGGCTGGGTCGCCTCCGCCGGCGCGCTAATCTATGTCGCCGCTCCGAAGCAGCAGCGCCTCTGCCTGCCGAACACGCGCTTCCTGCTGCACCAACCGTCGGGCGGGACGCGCGGCATGGCGTCCGACATCGAGATCCAGGCACGCGAGATCATCAAGATGAACGAGCGTCTGAACAAGATCATGGCTGAAGCCACCGGCCAGCCGCTCGACAAGATCGCCAAGGATACCGACCGCGACTATTGGCTGTCGGCCGAAGAGGCGAAGGACTATGGCCTCGTTTCGCGGATCGTGACGTCGCAGGCCGATATCTAAGTTTTCCGAGTCGAAGCTATTGAGAGCCGCCCTTGCCTGTGATCGCAGGCGAGGGCGGTTTGTTTTTCGGGCAAGGCAAGACTGATGGCCCTCGAAGACTAGCCGCTGGACGGAAAGGCCCGAATCCGGACTTGCGCGTGGCGCAACCATCATGCTCCATGCGCCATTCCCGCAGCTCGCGAGTCCGCCATGCTCAAAGATTTTTCTGTCCAGGCCCTTTTCATGGGCCTGCTCACCGCTTTTGTCGGTTCCGCCAGCTCCTTCGCCGTCGTGCTGCATGGTTTGCAGGCCGTCGGCGCGACAGAGGTTCAGGCGGCCTCGGGACTGATGGCACTGTCGATCTCCATGGGCGTCTGTGCGATCGTGCTGAGCGCCGCGACGCGTTTGCCGATCAGCATCGCCTGGTCAACGCCGGGTGCGGCGTTGCTGGCAAGTACCGGGCCGGTTGAGGGCGGCTTCAATGCCGCGGTCGGAGCATTCCTGATCTGCGCCGTGCTGATCGTCATCGCCGGGCTGTTCAAGCCGCTTGGCCGGGCAGTCGCCGCCATTCCTGCGCCGCTTGCCAACGCGATGCTATCAGGCGTGCTGATCGGCCTCTGCTTTGCGCCGGTGAAGGCAATCGGCTTCAATCCGCTGTTCGGCCTGCCGATCGTTCTCGCCTGGATCGTCGTCGGCGCCTTCAAGCGGCTCTGGGCAGTGCCGGCGGCACTCGCAGCATTCGTGCTGGTGCTGGCCTTCGGTGTCGATATTCCCGACAGTGCATTCAGTTCGCTGCAACAGTCATTGGTTCCGGCTGGGGAATTCGTCCGGCCGGTGTTCAGTCTCGCCGCTTTCATCTCGATCGCGCTGCCGCTCTTCATCGTCACAATGGCCTCGCAGAATATTCCCGGCATCGCGGTGCTGAAGGTCAATCATTACGATCCGAAGCCCGGTCCGCTCTTTGCCGTCACCGGCTTCTTCTCGTTGCTTTCGGCGCCGTTCGGCGGCCACGCCGTTAATCTGGCTGCGATCACAGCTGCCATGTGCGCCGGGCAAGACGCCCATGCGGATCCGAAGCGGCGCTATTGGGCGTCGCTGATCGCCGGCGTTGGTTACATCGTCCTCGGGCTGCTTGCCGGCGCGGTGACGGCCTTCGTCGCCCTGGCGCCTCCCGTTCTAATCGAGGCGGTGGCGGGGCTGGCGCTGGTCGGCGCCTTCTCGTCCTCGGCAATGTCGGCCTTCCAGGCGCCGGAATCGCGCGAGGCGGCAGCGATCACCTTTCTCGTCACCGCATCCGGCGTTTCCTTCGGCGGCATTTCCGGCGCCTTCTGGGGCCTGGTCGCGGGCGGACTGATGCTCGCGCTGTCACAGCTGGTGAAGGCCTGGAGAGACCGAACCCAGCCAGGATAAGGCAAGGCGTCGCATTGCCGGACAAACAACCCCGGTTCGGGAGCGACCAAAAGCCGGGGCGAGGGCTTGCCAGCTTTGCTGGCCGAGGTTATAAGCGCGGCCATGAAGAGCTCTGGCGCCAAGATTTCCGACACGATTGCACGCGGCCGCATCGCCCTGCGTGACGTATCGCGCGCCCTGACCTCGCTTCTTCTCCTCGGCCTTACGCGCGGTTGCCGGGTCCTTTGAGGAGCGCCCGGCGGCCGAAAGCCCGCCCGGCCATCGCTCCTCGCGACTCACTTTCACAATTGACCTAACGACCGACGAAGGTCCGCATTTGTTTATCGCCAAGCCCGATGCGATCGGCTAAGAGGCGGGACAAATGCCGGGACGAGGAGACAAGACAATGGACAACACCACCAGCCGATCCTCCGCAGGTGCCAAGGGCATGCCCGAGGCCGCGCTGAAATACCGGCCCTATCCGCAGGTAAGCATTCCCGACCGCACCTGGCCGACGAAAACAATCACCAAGGCGCCTGTCTGGTGCTCGGTCGACCTGCGCGACGGCAATCAGGCGCTCGTCGATCCGATGGGCCATGACCGCAAGGCGCGCATGTTCCATCTGCTGCTGGAGATGGGTTTCAAGGAAATCGAGATCGGTTTCCCCTCGGCTTCGCAGACCGATTTCGACTTCGCCCGTTGGTGCGTCGAGGAGGGCAATGTTCCCGCAGACGTTTCGTTGCAGGTGCTGGTGCAGTGCCGGCCTGAACTCATCACCCGCACCTTCGAAGCGCTGGAAGGGGCAAACCAGCCGATCGTGCATTTCTATAATTCGACCAGCGAGTTGCAGCGCCGCGTCGTTTTCGCCAAGGATGTCCAGGGCATCAAGCAGATCGCCGTCGACGCCGCCAAGATGATCACCGATATGGCCGCCAAGGCGGGCGGCGGCTACCGGTTCGAATATTCTCCCGAGAGCTTTACCGGCACTGAGCTCGAAGTGGCTTTGGAGATCTGCAATGCCGTCATCGAGGTGGTGAAGCCGACGCCCGACAACAAGCTCATCATCAACCTGCCGTCGACCGTCGAGATGGCGACGCCGAACGTCTATGCCGACCAGATCGAATGGATGTGCCGCAACCTCGACAACCGCGAGAACCTGATCGTCTCACTGCATCCGCATAACGATCGCGGCACCGGCATCGCCGCCGCCGAACTCGCCTTGCTGGCGGGTGCCGACCGCGTCGAGGGTACGCTGTTCGGCAATGGTGAGCGCACCGGCAATGTCGACGTGGTGACCATGGCGCTCAACATGTTCACGCAAGGCATCGATCCCGGCATCGACTGCTCGAACATCGAGCGCATCAAGGAGGTGTTCGAATATTCGAACCAGATGGCGATTTCCGAGCGTCACCCTTATGTCGGCGAGCTGGTCTATACGGCCTTCTCCGGTTCGCACCAGGATGCAATCAACAAGGGCATGAAGGCGGCACAGGTCGCCAACGATCCGGTCTGGGAAGTGCCGTATCTGCCGATCGATCCGCGCGATGTCGGTCGCTCCTACGAGGCGATCATCCGCATCAACTCGCAGTCCGGCAAGGGCGGCATCGCCTATATCTTGCAGCAGGATTATGGGCTCAACCTGCCGCGCAATCTCCAGGTCGAGTTCCGAGAGGACATCCAGCGCATCACCGACGTGGAGGGCAAGGAGCTTCCCTCGAAGCGCATCTATGACCGCTTCATCGAACGATACGTGACGCAGCCCGAAGCGCGCCTCAAATTCGTCGATCACCACACTTATCCCGATACGGAGCGCAAGGGTCAGCGGATCGTCGCCGCCGAGATATCGGACAATGGCGAGATCAAGCGCATCGAAGGGCGCGGCAACGGTCCGATCGACGGCTTCATCAATGCATTGTCGCATTATCTCGGTATCGAAATGTCGGTCGAGGACTATTCCGAGCACTCGCTGCAGCACGGGTCGAACGCGGCGGCGATTTCTTACGTCGAGAGCTCGTATCCAGGAGGCAAGCTCTTCGGTGCCGGCATCAATACCAACATCGTCGCGGCCTCGCTGGAGGCGATCGTCTCGGCCGCCAACCGGGTGCTCGAGGTGAAGGCCGGCAAGGCCTGATCAGATAGGCTTCAGGCCGCGATCGCTTCCTGCGGCGCGGCCTAAGGATGCAGTCCAATATCGCTAGCGTCGTTCCGCGCCTCAGCGTGGCGCTCCGGTCAAGGATGCCCTTCGCTTGGGCTCGGTGCATTCGCGGCCGCTCACCCCCTCATCCGCCCTATCGGGCACCTTCTCCCCGAGGGGAGAAGAGGGAATCGATACGTTGCGGCGTATCTCTTCTCCCCTCGGGGGGGCAGCTGGTGCCGATGGTCGACTTTGCCATGGTGTCACCTCATCTCCGCCAGCGGTAACCATTCGCCACAGAAGACAGCTCGCATCAGATCGCCGTGGCGATTTCCATGGCGAGCTGGCCGAGTGTCGCTTCCGAGGAGGGGCCCGCGAGTACGTAGGAAGTGCCGGCATTGTGCCAGGTTACCAGGCCGATCTCGTCCCTGATCGTTTCCTTGAAGTCATCGGTTTCCGGCGGCTGCGCGTCCTTGCGGAAGCAGATGGCGATGATGTCGCCGTCGGTATTGGAGTAGACGAGCTGGCCGACAGGGCGGTTGTCGACGAGAATGACGCGGGCGCCCTGGAAGGTCCATGCCTTGGCGCTGAGATCCGGCACGCGGAAGGGCACGCCGATCGCCGTCGTCAGCCAGCTGGAAATTTCCTCGGCCTGCGAGGCAGGCACTTCGACGAGGTGACGGGGCTGGCGGATCAGCAGGCGTTGATAGGCGGTGACATCGCCGAGCCAGTCGCTGGTATTGGCCGGCGCTGAGGTTGAGGTCGTGGTTGCGATTTCGTCCGCGTCCGGGGTGGTGCCTGCAAAGTAGCCGATGCCGCAGCCGAGGACGAAGAGGATGAGGGCGGCGGCCAGCGCCTGCGGGCCGCTCGGCGCCAGCTTCACCTGCGGGCGCGTGGCGCGCTGGGCGATCGGCGTCTTCGGCGGCTGCGTGCTCTTGATCGAGCGGACGAGAGCGAGCGGCACCGGCTCCTTCAGGACGTCGTCAAGGCGGCGGCGTCCGAAGTCGGCGCCGTGGCGCAGTTTTTCATGCAGCCGGCGCGCATTCTCGTCATTTGCCAGGCGCTGCTCCAGTTCGTGGCGCTGTTCGGGCGAGACTTCGCCATCGAGGAGGGCGGTGAGCTGGGCTTCGAGCGACATTTTCCTGAGATCGAGCAATTCAGTACCTGTGGATCGGGTGGGTGCCGGCAAGGCCTGCGAAATGCAGCCTTGCGGTGGCGAGCTGCGAGGCGACGGTTGCCGCCGGAATGCCCATGATGTCGGCCGCCTGCTGGTAGCTATGGCCTTCAACGTCGACGAGCAGGAAGATCGAGGAGACGCCGTCCGGCATATCGGCGATCATGCGATGAATGGCGTCGGGATCGACCGAGGCCGAGCGTTCGCGCGCGGCCTCTCTAATATCTGTGACGTTGCCGCGGACGGAAGCCTTAGGCTTGCGTTTGCGGCTGTCGTCGCCCCATTGCTGACGGGCAAGCGTATACATCCAGCTTTCCAGCCGGCCTTCGCCGCTCCACTGATGACCCTTTGAGATAGCCCGCTGACAGACGGCCTGGACAAGTTCGTCGGCCGCAGTCGCCTCGCCCGCGAGCGTGATTGCGAAGCGGCGAAGGCGCGGCAGAAGGCCGACTAGATCGCGGCGGAGGTCGATGGTCGTTGCGGGCTGACGCATTGTCTATCCAGGAGCACTCACAGTGTTTTCTCGGGCGACGCTTCCGCGATCGGACGCGAATCCGGCTTTATTGTCGCCGGTAATGCATGCGCTTTATGGAACAACTCTCCTCCACTTCGCAAGCAACCGGCCGTTTGCAGTCCCCTTTCCCAGGGAATTTTCGTAATCTAGCCCGCAAAGCTTGCGTCAATATGTCTTGTAGCCGTTCAAGCTTTGCAGCAGAGCGCGATAGGCCCAGGTGTCTTCGCCGCCGCGATCGCGGATTTCGACGAGCTGGACGCGGGCGCCCTGGATGTCTCCCTGCTCGGCCAGCGCCATGCCCATGTAGGAGCGGGCGAGGATGTAGTTCTCATCGGCCTGAAGCGCCTTGCGGTAATAGGACATGCCTAGCTCCATGCGGCCGGCTTTGCGGTTGGAATAGCCGAGATAGTTCAGGATGCGCGGGTCGTTTTGGTTGCGGGCGAGATTGAGCACGGTGATGGCGTTCTCATACTGGCCGGCATAGGCAAATTCGCGAGCGAACTTGTAGAGATCGTCGTCGTTGAAGCTGTTCTTTTTCGGCGTGACGCATTCCTTCTTGGTCTTGTCCCAGACCTTGCCGCCGGTGCAGGTCTTGGTCGTCTCGGTCTTCGGCGGCGGGTTGGTGTCGTCGTTGCCGCCGCCGACCGCGAAGGCGGCCGTGGCGATGCCGAAAGCGAAGCCGGCGGCCAGCGAGATTCTGCCAAGGCGATGGAAGGAGGAGATCATGAGCGGGCTCCGTTTGGCGATGCAGTTGCGCGGATTGTACGCTTACCGCCGAAAATACCAAGAGGGTAAGAAACCTCTATGGCAAATGTTGCGACGATGATCCGATGTCTTCGCAGATCGATTCAAGTACTGAATCAAAGGAGTCCGGATCAGTCGCTAAGGCGCGAAAATATCAACGCTTTCCGGAATCACCGCGTCGCCGGCCCGGTTCAGGCTGAAGCGCTCGCCGCTTAGCTCCCAGGCACCGGGAGAGCCGTCGATCGAGAAGAGGTTGTAAGCGGCGGCGGGCTTGATGCTGCCGGGTCCCTGCGAGGCCGATGCGATGCCGACGACGGGCACCGGCTGCACCTGGCCGCGCAGCCAGTGCAGCGTGTTCAGGTGTGTGTGGCCATGCAATACAAGTTCGGCGCCGCCGGTGGAAATCACCGCGGCGAAGCGGCGGATGCCAATCATCCGCTTGTAGAAGGTCGTGGCGCCGCGGATCGGCGGATGATGGATCATGACGACGCGGAAGAGACCAGCTTCGCCGGCCGCGCGCAGCATGTTCACCGTATCGCGGGCTTGGCGGGCGCCGAAGAAGCCGGAGGCGGCAAAGGGAGGGGTGGCGACCGCCGTCGAGCAGCCGACGATCGCGACTTTGCCGCGGACGCGCAGATAGGGAAAGATATGCCGGTCTTCCTGCCATTGCGCCGGGGCGAGATCGCCACGGACATAGTCGTACCAGGCCCGCATCGATTTCTCATAGGCGCCCGGCACATAGGCGTCGTGATTTCCGGGAACGACCGATGTTTCGGCGGGATCGCCGAGCGCGCGCAGCCAGGCGGCCGCGGCGCGGATTTCGATGCCGCTCGCCAGATTGACAAGGTCGCCGGTGACGGCCAGATGATCGGCCTGATGGGCACGGATGTCATCGAGCAGCAGATCGAGCGTGCTGCCGAAAAGGTGCTTGCGCCGATTTCGATGCCAGTTCACAAAGCCCGTTATGCGTTTTGAAAACAGCTCTTGAATGGAAAGACGGGGCAACGGCCCAAGATGGACGTCGGAAATATGCGCGAGCTTGAACATGCTACGAGACATAGACCAGCTTATTGACAAATCAAACACATCCGGCGCGATGAAGAGCTGAAACGGAGCAATGGTGGATAAAGAAAACCGGCCCCTTCATATCAGGACGGCCCTGCGCCTCCTGCATGTCTATTTCTCCTTCGCCCGGGGCATGACGATGGGTGTCAGAGCCGCCTGCTTCGATGCGGAGGGGCGGATTTTTCTCGTCCGCCACAGCTATGTCGGCGGCTGGCATATGCCGGGCGGCGGGCTGGAACGCAACGAGACGGTCGAGGAAGCGCTGACCAAGGAGTTGCGCGAGGAGGGTAACCTCAGGATCATCGGCAAGCCGCAGCTGATCCAGGTCTATTTCAACACGACAACCACCCGGCGCGACCATGTCGTGTTCTACCGGGCAACCGTCGAGCAGACGGCACCGCGCCCCCCAGACTGGGAGATTTCCGACAGCGGCTTCTTTTCTCTCGACAGCCTGCCCGAGGGTACGACCGAGGCGACACATCGCCGCCTCGCCGAACTTCGCGGCGAGCAGCAGCCCGACCATCGCTGGTGAAAGGCTTCAGGCCGCATAAGGCTTTGCACGACCATGCGGGCTGTCGAGATCGAGCGCCGGGCCGACGGGGACGATGCCGGTCGGGTTGATCGTCTTGTGGCTGCGGTAATAGTGCTGCTTGATGTGATTCAGGTTCACCGTCTCGGCGACGCCTGCCGTCTGGTAGAGATCTCTCATGTAGCCTGGCAGGTGCCGGTAGTCGGCGATCCGACGGATATTGCACTTGAAATGGCCGACATAGACAGCGTCGAAACGTACCAGCGTCGTGAACAGACGCCAGTCCGCTTCGGTCTGCCTGTCGCCGAAGAGGTAGCGGCCCTTGCCGAGGCGCTCGTCGAGGCTGTCGAGTGTTTCGAACAGCTCACCGACATTCTCTGCATAGGCTTCCTGGGCGGTGGCAAAGCCCGCCTTGTAGACGCCGTTGTTGACGGTGTCGTAGATCATGGCATTCATCGCATCGATGTCGGCGCGCAGATCCTCCGGATAGAAATCTACCTCCGAGCCGGTCAATCCGTTGAAGGCGTTGTTGAACATGCGGATGATCTCGGCGGATTCGTTGTTGACGATTGTGCCGGTTTTTTTGTCCCAGAGGACGGGCACCGTCGCGCGGCCGGAATAGTGTGGATTCGCCTTGACGTAGATCTGCCATAGTGTCGCCGCGCCGAAGAGGTGATCGCCGGTGGCGCCGTCGCCGATCTTGAACTCCCAGCCGTTTTCGACCATCAGCGGATCGACGACCGAAACCGAAATCAGCTCCTCCAGCTTCTTCAGCTTGCGGAAGATCAGCGTGCGGTGCGCCCAGGGGCAGGCAAGCGAAACGTAGAGATGATAACGGCCGGGCTCGGCCTGGAAGCCGCCGCTGCCGGTGGGGCCGGCCGCGCCGTCTGCCGTCACCCAATTGCGGAACTGTGAGGGCTGGCGTTTGAATTGGCCATTGCTCTCCTTCATGTCGTACCAGACATCATGCCAGACGCCGTCCACCAGCATTCCCATGATTTTCATTCCTTTGATTGCGTGTCGGAGCCGAAGTTACCTGAGATAGCGCGGCTTTGCAGGTGATAAAGGTTGAACAGTGCGTCACGCCGTTCGCGCGCAGCATCATTCAGAGCGCTGCAGGTGTGCATTTTGCGTTGGACGACGGAAATTTTTCCTGCTATCGGCCTTTTCACGATTTTAGGATCTCTGACTGATGTTCATTTCCAGAAACCCGCGACGACGCTGATGCTCCCGAACGCCGAAGGCGTTTTCGAGACCCATCAATCTGTCCATCCGGTTTCTGTCATCATGTACAAGCACGATCTCGTCTACCTCACTGAAGACGCGTCACATGACGCTGCCATCGAACACATCAACGAAGAAGCCTTCGGCCCCGGCCGCTTCACGCGGGCGGCCGCACGCATTCGCGAGCAGGGACCGCATGACCTTTCGCTTTCCTTCATCTGCGCTGACGACGGTGAAACGATCGCCTCCGTGCGGATGACGCCGGTTCTGGCCGGCGCGGTGAAAGGCCATCTTCTCGGCCCGCTTGCCGTGCGCCCCTCGCACAAGAATATGGGAATCGGCCGGGAACTGGTGCGGATTGCGGTGGAAGCGGCGCGGCGCAACGGTTCGGAAGCCGTCATCCTTGTCGGCGATCCGCCCTATTATGGCCCGCTCGGCTTCGAGAAGGTCGCCTATAATGCGCTTACCTTCCCGGGTCCCGTCGATCCCGGTCGTGTGCTCGTCGTTCCGATCGCCGAGGGCGCGCATGAACGGCTGAAGGGCGTGATCGCCTGGCGCCCGTGATCAGAGCATCTTCCGGAGAAAGCTGCGCGTGCGGCCTTCGGGAAAATTCTCGAGTTCCCCGAAGACTTCATAACCCTGGCGCAGATAGGCGCGCAGCGCCTGCGGGCTGAACGTGTCGATCCAGGCGCCGCGGCACCCCCGGGCTCTCGCCTCCTGCTCCGCTTGTGCAAGGATCCTGCCCGCAATGCCAGTGCCGCGCAACGTGTCGGGGATGTAGAGCATCTGGGTGAAAAGCCAGCCCCAGGCGGTAAAGCCGGATAGGCCGCCCGTGACCTTGCCGTCCGTATCGCGGATCAGGATGGCAAGCGGCCGCCGGTCCGCGGGACCGACATCGGCCTTGTTGAAGGCCGAAAGCGCATCTGTGATCGCCGCAAGCTCCTCCGGCGAAGGCGCAGCGGCGAGCTCGAATTCCGGCATGCGATTAGCGCCCCTCGCGCCACCACATGGCGCCAAAGGCGAGCAGCAGTATGCCGACGCCGGCAAAACCGGCAAAGAGCGGCAGCGTATTGATGCCCTTCAAGACCGTCTCGCTGGTCATGCGGATCATCATGCGATCATTGTCGGAGACGCGAACCTGGCCGCGCACCGGTAGGATCGGCGGCACGCTGATCGCGCCCTTTCCACTGGCTACGCGGGTCACCAGGCCCTTGCTCCTGTCGACGACCGGCTTCAGCACATCGGTCGTCGAGATCATCGCCTTGAATTCCGGCGCGTCGACGGCGCCGATATGGACAAGGGTCGACAGTTTGCCATTGTGGATTTCGAAGAGGCCGATCTCGTCCATCCGCTTCTCTGCCTTATAGAGGCCCGGTTCGGATTGGGTCAGCGGCAAGGTTTCGGTCTTGCCGGAGGGATAGCGAACGGTGGCGTTGCCCGGATTGTCGCCGATCGTCTGGCGCGTGATTTCAAGGGTCCGGCCGGAGGCGCGCGCTGTCAGCGCTTCTTCCTCGAGCGCCGGCTCCTTCATCAGCCAATGGGCAACGCGGCGATAGAGCGAGACGTTCGGACCGCCACCTTCGAAGCCGCGGGCCCAGAGCCAGCCCTGATCCGAGAGCAGCATGGCGACGCGGCCCTGGCCGGCGCGGTTCAGCACCAATAGCGGGTGGTTGTCGGCGCCGAGCATGATCGTCTCGCCCTGCGGCCGCTCGACGTCGACGCTGCGGAACCAGCGCCCCCAATGCGGCGGGTCCTCACCCGAGCCGTCCAGGCCGCGGGTGACGGGATGCTTGCGGCCTTCCTCGGAGAGGCGGGGGTAAAAAGCTTTCTCGATCATCCGGCCCGTCGGCTCTGCAGGCAGCACGGAGGCGAGCGGCGTCATCGCAATCGATTCCGGGCTTGCATGTTCCGGACCGGCGGCGATCAGCAGCGCTCCGCCGTTCTCCACATATTGGGCGATGTTGTCGTAGTAGAGCATCGGCAGCACATTCGCCCGGTCCTGATAGCGGTCGAAGATGATCAGGTCGAAATCCTTGATCTTATCGATGAAGAGCTCGCGTGTCGGGAAAGCGATCAGCGACAGCTCGTTGATCGGCGTGCCATCCTGCTTTTCCGGCGGGCGCAGAATGGTGAAATGGACGAGATCGACCGAGGCGTCGGATTTCAAGAGGTTCCGCCAGGCGCGTTCGCCGGCATGCGGCTCGCCGGAGACCAGCAGGACGCGCAGATTTTGGCGGATGCCGTCGATGACGTGGACGGCGCGGTTGTTGGCGGTGGTGACTTCGCCGGGTAGTGCTGCGACCGAGAATTCGAGCACATTGCTGCCGCCGCCCGGCACCTTGAAGGAGAAGGGCGTATCCTGGCCGGGTGTCGCCTGCAGGGTGGCGATTTCATCACCGTTGAGCTTCACCGTGACGTCGGCGGTGCCGCCGGGGCTCGGGCCGTCGTCGAAGACGCGCAGCACGACCTGCTGCTCCTCATTGACGATGCCGAAGCGTGGCCCCTTGATGACTTCGATGCGGCGATCGAATTCGTTGGCCTTGCCGGTGATGAGGCCATGGATTGGCGCGTCGAATCCCAGCGCCTGATTGGCGGCCGGAACATCATGGACTTCGCCGTCGGTCAACATGATGGCGCCGCCGATGCGCGACGGCGGGACATCGGCGATGTTGGCCGCCATCGCCTCGAACAGGCGCGTCGACGGCACGTCGGAATTCACGTCGCCTTCGACATCGATGAAGCGAGGCTCAATCTGAGGAAAGCGGGCGAGCTGGCCCTTCAGGGCTGCCAGCGCATCGTCGGTCATCTTGACCCGGTCAGGCGTCTGCTGGCTCTGGCTCCGGTCGACGAGAACGGGGACAATCGTCGACAACTGATCCCGGTCCTCCTGCAGCAGCACCGGATTGGCGAGCGCGGTTAGCAGGGCGAGTGCCGCCAGCGTCCTGATCCAGGCGCCGCGGATGCCACGCCAGATCGCGAAGACGGCGATGATCGCGCCGATGGCGGCCAGCGCGGCCAGAACCGGCCAGGGCAGAAAAGGTGAAAAGTCGAAGGTCATCTCATTGTCCTAACCGTTCAAGGAGGTCGGGAACATGAACCTGGTCGGTCTTGTAGTTGCCGGTCAGCATATACATCATGATGTTGACGCCGGAACGATAGGCATATTCGCGCTGCCCTTCGTCGGAAGGCACGGTCGGCAGCATCGGCACGCCGTTGTCGTCGACCGCCCAGGCACCGGCAAAATCATTGCCGGTGATCAGGATCGGCGAAACGCCGTCGGCCGTCGCTGCCGATTTTTCGGTCGCTTCACGGCCGCCGCCCTGCCGGGCCTCGATCCATAGAGGGCTGCCGGCGTAACGGCCGGGAAAGCTCGACAGGAGGTAGAAGGATTTCGTCAGCACGTGATCTGATGGCACCGGCTCGAGTGGCGGAATGTCGAGATTGGCGAGGATCGCCTGCAGCCGCTGGCCGTTGGCGCTGACGTTGCCGCCATTGTCCAATGCGCTGATCTGATCGCGCGTATCGAAAAGCACGGTGCCGCCGTTGCGCATATAGGCGTCGATGCGGCTGATCGCCGCCGATGACGGCATTGGCGCCGTTGCCGAAACCGGCCAGTAGATGATCGGATAGAAGGCGAGTTCGTCCTTGGTGAGGTCGATGCCTACGGGCGGCGCCGGCTCCAGCGTCGTGCGGAAGGTCAGGAACTGGGTGAGGCCCTCGAGGCCGCGCTCGGATATATTGTCCACCTCCTGTTCGCCGGTGACGACATAGGCGAGGTGGGTGTTGTCGAGCCGCTGCAAGATGAGGTCGTCGCCGGGTTGAGAGTCGTTGGCGTGCAGCGTGCCGGGCTGCAGCAGGAAGCCAGCGCCGAGCGCGATTGCGATCACGCTCATGGTGCGGACAGCCGGGCGCAAGCGCGAGAAGGCGCCGTTCATGAAGAGGACGATCAGGCTGTCGGCCAGCAGCAGCAGAAAGGCGGCGAGAAAGAGCGCGGGTTTTGCCGACCAGCTTTCGCCGCCGATCAAGCCTTCGCGCACGGCAGTCGTCCCTGCCGTGTCGAGCGGCTTCAGTTCGGCCTCCTCCGGCAGCACGTTCAACGAGGTGAAACCTTCTTCTGAACCATAAAGCCCGGGCGGATTGTCGAAATTTGCCGTCGGCACCGTTCCGGCCTTTGGAGTGAGCGGCCGCGCTGAACCTGTCTCGGAGACGAGGGTGCCCTTGGCCGTCAGCATGCGGAACGGTGGCAGAGTCTCGGCCACACGCGCATTGCCGCGGGCCTCCGGGGTCACGCCGCCCGAGCGCGATATCTGGAGGAGATGACGCAACATGTCGACAAAAGTACCCGAAATCGGCAGATCCGACCATGTCGCTTCGGCAGTGACGTGAAACAGAACGATCTGGCCGGATGCGAGCTGCTTCATCGTCACGAGCGGGGTGCCGTCGGCGAGGCTCGCCCAGGTGCGTTCGGCAAGATCGGGCGTGGGTTCGGCAAGCACCTGCCGCTTGACGACGACGTCGGCAGGACGCGCTATGCCCGAGAAAGGCCCGAAATTTGGAAATTCGGCCAGCGACTGCGGCTCGCTCCAGGACAATGTGCCGCCGAGCGCCCGTTCTCCCTGCCGCAGAATGACGGGAATGAGCGGGTCGTCGGCAGGTGCTGCCGCCATGCGCGGACCGGCGAAGCGCAAGAGCATGCCGCCATTCGATATCCAGCGCGTCAGAGGTTCGTAGATGTCCTCCGGCAGCCGACCGATATCGGCCATGATGATGATCGAGGGATTGCTGGCGAGAAGTTTCGGGATGGCGACCGAAAGATCGGAATCGCCGGGCTGGATCAGATCCGCATAGGGCTGCAGCGCCCGCTGGATATAATAGAGCGGCGACAGCAGCGGCTGGAACTCATCCCCGCTTGCTCCCGACAGCAGCACCACACGGCGGCGCTTGAATGCGTCGTCGAGAAGATGGACCGCGCCTGACGTCGCGCCATTGTCGACGCTGATGCGCGCGAAATCGTTGCGCATCTCGAAGGGGGCGGTGATCGAACTCGTTGCCACGCTTTGGCCGGGACGGAAGTCCACCCTGCCGTTGGCGATTGAGCGGCCCTGGCTGTCGACGGCGTTCAGCGCTACGGATGCAGCATGCGAAGGGTTGAGGCGCGTGACTTTGACGGTCATGGCATCGGCCGTATTGTTGGCCGCGGTGATCGCAATCGTCCGCGCGGCGTCCCCCTCGATCAGGCGAAGATCAGTGGGCTGGAGTTCGGCTAGCTGACGTACCGTGGCGTCGTCGGCCTTGGCGGCGGCGCCGTCGGTCAGAAAGGCGAGGGTGCCAGGCTTGATGCCGTTCAGGGCGGAGCGCAGCGCCTGGAAGGCGCGCTCGCGGTCCGGCACCAGCGGCCGCGGCTCGGCGGCGCGCAGCTTGTCGCGGGCGGCCGCGGCGGTGCCGGGCACAGCGTCGTTGGTCGGATCGGCGGTAAATGCGATCAACACCGGCATGCCGGCGGATTCGGCATCGTCTATCAGCGCGTCGGCGGTCTGGACGCGGCGCTCCCAATCGGGTGCGGCGGCCCAGCTGTTGTCGACGAAGAGGACGAGCGGGCCGCCCGATGCGAGCGAACCGGTGCGCGGATTGAAGACCGGATCGGCGATCGCGAAGATGATGGTGGCGGCTAGCAGCATGCGCAGCAGCGTCAGCCACCAGGGGCTCTGGGCCGGCGTCTCTTCGCGCTTCAGCACCGATGCAAGGATCTTCAGCGGCGGAAAGATCTCGCTCTTCGGATGTGGCGGCGTCAGCCTGAGCAGCCACCAGATCACCGGCAGGGCGATGAGGGCGCCGAGAATGGCGGGATAGGCGAAAGCAAAGGGAAGGGCGTTCATAGCTGCCCTCCATGCGTCGCCTTGGCCGGCATGCCGGACAAATACATGTGCACCGCGACCAGCGCTTCGGAGGCGAGGTGATCTGTGCGATGGGTCGTGAAGGTCCAGCCGAGATGGCGCAGCGACTGGCCGAGGCTCTCCCTGCGGGCGAGGTAGGCGTTGCGATAGGCCTCGCGGATATGTTCGGCGCGACCGGAGATCAGCTTGGCGCCGGTCTCGGGATCGGTGAATTCGGTGCGGCCGCTATAGGGAAAGATTTCCTCGGCGGGGTCCGATATCTCGACCACGTGGCCGCGCAGGCCGCGGCGGGCAAGCGGGCCGAGCCGCTCCATGATCGCCGGCGCGTCGTCGAGGAAATCGCCGATGAGGACGAGGTCGCTCCAGCCGCGGATCATCCCCGTTTCCGGCAGGCCGCCGGTCAGCGGCGCGTGCATCAGCGCGGAGGCGAGGCGTTCTGCTGCATTGCGGGTGGAGGCGGGTTCCATGATGCCGGGGCAGCCGATGCGTTCGCCGGAGCGAGAAAGGATTTCGGCCAGCGCCAGCATGACGACCAGCGCCCGGCTTTCCTTGGAGGCGCTGCCGTAGCTCGACTTGTACATCATCGAAGGCGACATGTCGCACCAGAGCCAGATCGTATGCGCTGCCTCCCATTCGCGCTCGCGCACATAGGTATGGTCGTCGCGGGCGGAGCGGCGCCAGTCGATGCGCGACAGGCTCTCACCCTCGGCATAGGGACGGAACTGCCAGAAATTCTCGCCGATACCGCGCTTGCGGCGGCCATGCCAGCCGGCGATCACCGTGTTGGCGATGCGCTTGGCTTCCACCAGGCAGTCCGGCATCAGCGCGGCCCGCTGCCTGGCGCGGGAAAGGGCATCGCTGCCTGACGTCGGGTTGACGATCTGTCCGATAGATGCCACGCGTCCGGCTTCCTTATCCCTTTGCCTGCTTCACCAGTCCGGCGATGACGTCGCGCACCGACATGCCTTCGGCGCGGGCGGCGAAAGTCAGCGCCATGCGGTGCTGGAGAATGGGTTCGGCCAGCGCCAAGACATCGTCGAGAGATGGGGCGAGACGGCCTTCGTAAAGCGCGCGGGCGCGCGCGCAGAGCATCATCGCCTGGCCGGCGCGAGGGCCCGGACCCCAGGCGACGTTCTTGTCGGTCGACGCATTGCCCTGTCCGGGGCGAGCGGAGCGGACCAGCGAAAGGATGGCGTCGACGACCGTCTCGCCCACCGGCATCTGGCGCACCAGGGTCTGGATTTCGATCAGCCGCTGCGCATCGATGATCGCCTGCGGCCGGGTTTCGCCGAGGCCTGTCGTCTCGAGCAGGATCTGGCGCTCGGCGGCGAGCTCGGGATAGTTGACGTCGACCTGCAGCAGGAAACGGTCGAGCTGGGCTTCGGGCAGGGGATAGGTGCCTTCCTGCTCCAGCGGGTTCTGGGTGGCGAGCACATGGAAGGGCGCCGGCAGGTCATAGCGCTGGCCGGCAATCGTGATATGATATTCCTGCATCGCTTGCAGAAGCGCCGACTGGGTACGCGGCGATGCGCGGTTGATCTCGTCGGCCATCAGGAGCTGGGCGAAGACCGGGCCCTTGACGAAACGAAAGGAGCGGCGGCCGCTGTCGTCCTGGTCCATGACTTCGGAGCCGAGAATATCGGAAGGCATAAGATCGGGCGTGAACTGGATGCGGTTGGCGGCAAGGCCGAGCACTTCGCCGAGCGTCGTCACCAGCCTCGTCTTGGCAAGGCCGGGCACCCCGACGAGCAGGGCATGACCGCCGGAGAGCACGGCGAGAATGGTGTTCTCGACGACGCTTTCCTGACCGAAGATCACCTTAGAGACTTCTGTGCGGATGGCGGCGATATCAGAGAGCGCCTTCTCGGCGGCGGCGACGATCGCCTTTTCATCGAGGCTGGCTTCGGTCTTCATCATACCCACGGGCATCTCCAACGGCTGAATTCATTCGGCAGCGAATCGGCGGACTTATACATCTGCCTCATACTCGATAGAGTTATGGAGATGCGACGGGCTGACAAGTTCGTTGCGAATGACTATCTCGTGACTTCACTTCGTTAAGGACAAACCGGGACGGAAGAATGGCAGCCGAGGAAATCAGCGGACAGACGGATGCGGCGGGACTTGCCGCACTGATTTCGCGCGCGTCCGAGGAACACAGCGGTAAAAAACGTGGACTTGCGCCGGTCGACCGGTGGAATCCGCCTTTCTGCGGCGATATCGACATGGAGATCAGGGCCGACGGCACTTGGTTCTACATGGGCACGCCGATCGGCCGGCCAGCCTTGGTGCGGCTGTTTTCGACGGTCTTGAGGAAGGACGAGGACCAGAAGACCTATCTCGTAACTCCTGTGGAAAAGGTCGGGATAAGGGTCGTCGACGCGCCGTTCATCGCTGTGGAGATGAGCGTGACGGAGGGGCAAGGCAAACAGGTGCTGACATTTCGCACCAATGTCGGCGATGTCGTGGAGGCGGGAGGAGAGCATCGGCTGCGTTTCGCCATTGCAGGCGGCAATGCCGAACTGAAACCCTATCTGCATGTGCGCGGGCGGCTGGAGGCGCTTGTGTCGCGTGCAGTGATGTATGAACTGGTCGCACTCGGTGAGATCCTCGACGTGAGGGGGCGGGCGATGTTTGCGATCCGCTCCGCCGGCGAGGTCTTCCCGGTGATGCCGGCCGACGAACTGGATGCGCTTTCCCGATGAACGATGCGATCACCCACCGTTATCCGCTGTTTTCCGCAGCTGAATTCCGCCGCCGTGCGCTCAATCAGAATGGCGGACCGGTCGACCATGCCTGGCGCGATCATGGAGACCATGTCCTCAACCCCGATATTGTCGCCGAGGTCGAGACCTTCAAGCTGCGCGATGCTGCAGTGCTCGTGCCCGTCGTCGACGACGGCGAGGAGGCGCAGGTGATCTTCACCAAACGCACGGCGACACTGCGCAAACATTCCGGACAGATCGCCTTTCCCGGCGGCTCGATCGATCCGGCAGATATCTCGCCCGAAATGGCGGCAGTCCGCGAGACGGAGGAGGAGATCGGCCTTGCCGGCTCCTTCGTGGAAACCGTCGGGCGGCTGCCGAACTACTTAGCCTCGACGGGCTTCCGCATCACGCCGGTGCTCGGTGTCGTGACACCGGGCTTCGATTTGACGCTGAATCCAGCGGAGGTGGACGATGTGTTCGAAGTGCCGCTTTCCTTTCTGATGAACCCGGCCAATCACAGCCGCGACAAGCGGGTCATCGACGGCATCGACCGGCATTTCTACCGCATGCCCTATGAAACCAGGATGATCTGGGGCATCACCGCCGGCATCGTCCGCACGCTCTATGAAAGGCTTTATGCATGACCGGCCTTGCCGACCAAGCATGGTTCCGCGACCCGGCGCTCGGCCGGATCCTTGCGCTTCTCAACGACGATGATGGGGCCGAGAACGGGGAAGCTCGGGTTGTGGGCGGCGCGGTGCGCAACAGCCTGATGGGCCTGCCGGTCAGCGATATCGATATCGCCACGACGCTGACGCCCGAGATCGTGATCGAGCGGGCAATGGCGGCCGGTATCAAGGCGGTGCCGACCGGCCTGCAACACGGCACGGTGACGCTTGTCATCGACGGCAAGCCCTTCGAGGTGACGACGCTTCGAACCGACGTCGAGACCGATGGGCGCCATGCCAAAGTCGCTTTCAGCACCGACTGGAAGGCCGATGCCGAGCGGCGGGATCTGACGATCAACGCGCTCTATGCCGATGCGAGAGGCGAGGTGGTCGATCTCGTCGGCGGGCTTGCAGATATAGAAACGCGCAACATCCGCTTCATCGGCGATGCGGCAAAGCGTATCGCCGAGGACCATCTGCGCATCCTGCGCTTCTTCCGTTTCTTTGCCTATTACGGTTCCGGGCGCCCGGATGCCGAAGGTCTGAGGGCCTGCGCGGCGGCGCGTTCGAAACTGAAGACGCTGTCGGCCGAACGCGTCTGGTCGGAGCTCAGAAAACTGCTTGGCGCCGCCGATCCCGGCCGAGCGCTGCTCTGGATGCGGCAGGTGGCGGTGCTGACGGAGATCCTGCCGGAATCGGAACGATGGGGTATCGATGCAATCCCTTCGCTGGTCGCCACCGAAAAGGCGCTCGGCTGGGCGCCCGATCCGCTGCTGCGGCTTGCCGCGATCGTGCCGCCCGACGCGGCGCGGCTGGAGGCGCTTGCGGCCCGGCTGAAGCTCTCGAATGCTGAAGCTGCCACTCTCAAGGCCTGGGCGATGACGGCACCGGTCAACGACGAAATGTCGTCGGCCGCCTTCGAGCAGCTGCTTTACCGCAACGGTGCGGACGGCATCATGACGCGCCTGAAGCTGGCGCTTGGCGCCGCACGGGGGAAGGCCGAGGGCGATCTCGGCGAGATGGCGCGCTCGGCGCGGCTCGGCAAGCTCCTGGATCGGGCCATGAAATGGAAAAAGCCGCAGTTTCCGGTGAATGGCGCAGACGTGATCGCGGCGGGCATCCCATCGGGCCCGCGCGTTGGCGAACTGCTTGGCAGCTTGGAAAATCAGTGGGTGGATGAGAATTTCGCTTCCGATCGAGCAGCACTGCTCGCGAGGTTGCGGGAACGCTTGCAATAGATGACCCGTCGTCGCGTCCGGCGGACGCGGCGCTGCTATCGTCGTTGATGCCAGGACTCGGCCACCGGCCGTCAGGCGGCGGTGGCTTCGTCGCGGATGCGGGCCTTGATGTTGTCAACCATGTTTTCGCGTATCGTGGTTTCGCCGTGAGCGGTCTTCAGGTGCTCGACGGCGCGGCGGACCACTTCCGCGTCATTATCCGCCCGGGTGTGCCAAGCGCAGCCGGGAACAAGCGTTCCGCATTCGAAAAGTCGCATGGTCTTCTCCTCTGTCTGAAACACAACGGCCATCGCGTTTGCGCGCGATTGATGAAATGTACGGAGGAAGGGAAGGTTCCGGCCGGCGCGATGGTGACGACCGGAGAAGGTCTTTCAGTCGGGCATCGCCCAGGCTTTGTAGCAATCCGAGAGATGGCTGGGCGTGTTGCTGTTGGCCGCGTCGTTCTGCAGTTCCTCTGGCGACTTTCCGCCGGCCAGCTGTAACTTGACCTGCTCGATGAAGCAGGACAGGGGCAGATCCGAGCCGCTCTTGGCCCGCAGTTTCTCGGCGATGCGTATCAGGAACTCGGGTGTGTCGATGGCACGGAATGTTTCCTGGACATCCGTCGACGCAGGCGAGCCGCTTTGTGTCGTCATGACAATCCTCCTCCGATTGTTACGCACGTACATATAAAGTTAGGACTCACTGAATTTTTATGAAGGTCCCTCGGTTCGAATTTATCGATGAGATCTCACAGTCTCACGGCCAGCGTACGACGGGTGGCAGCGAGGAGAGAATGGACTCGACGTTGCCGCCGGTCTTCAGGCCGAAGATCGTGCCGCGATCATACAGCAAATTGAATTCGACGTATCGGCCGCGACGGATCAATTGTTCGTCACGATCGGCTTCCGTCCACAGCTTGTTGAAGTTGGAACGAACGATCTTCGGATAGACCATGGCGAAGGCCCGGCCGACATCGCGGGTGAAGGCGAAATCAGCGTCCCAGCCGCCGATTTCCTCGCTCGAATGCAGCCAGTCATAGAAGATGCCGCCGATGCCGCGGGGCTCGTTGCGGTGCTTCAGGAAGAAATAGTCGTCGCACCAGGCCTTGTAGGCATCGTAGTCGGCGACGGCGTGATTGCGGCAGGCGATCTCCATCGCCTTGTGGAAGAGCTGGCTGTCCTCGTCCTCCTGGGTGCGGCGGCGCGACAGCACCGGCGTCAGGTCGGCGCCGCCGCCGAACCAGCGGCTTGTGGTGACCACCATGCGGGTGTTCATATGCACGGCGGGGACATTGGGGTTGACGGGATGGGCGATCAGCGAGATGCCGGAGGCCCAGAAACGCGGATCGTCCTTGGCGCCGGGTATCTGCGCACGGAATTCCGGCGAGAATTCGCCGTACACCGTGGAGGTGTGGACGCCGACCTTCTCGAAGACGCGCCCTTCCATCATCGACATCCGGCCGCCGCCGCCGGCGCCGTTTTCGCGCGACCAATCCTTGGCGACGAAGCGGCCGGGCTCCTGATCGGAGAGCGGACCTTCCAATGCGTCTTCAAGAGCCTCGAAGGAGGCGCAGATCGTATCGCGCAGCCCTTCGAACCACTTGCGGGCGGCCTCCTTCTTCTCCTCGATATCGTCGGGCAAGCCGATCGGCAGTTCCGGTCTTTCCATTTGCGCCTCCAGCGGCCGACCTCCGCTAGGGAAACGACTCGCTCATTCTTGATTGCACCTCCGGTTTAGCAGGTGGTGGCGCATCTCGCCAAGCCGGCGGGCACGGGCATGGCAGCCAAGATTCGACTCGCAAATCAGCGATTTCGATACTACCTTTCCTCTGCAGAGGTAGGTTTGATGGCGAAAATTCCAGGACCTCCGTCCTTCGACGGCCTGAAGCGCAGAATGGCGAAACACCGGGCGGAAAATCCGACCCGCAAGAAAGACCATTTCGTGCGTCAGACATATTGCCTCGGCTTGATCGACGCACGCGCCAAAGCGCGCGAATGGTTCGACGAATATCCGAAAGCGGCCTATTGGACCGAGGTGGAGAGCTGGCGCCAGCTCGACGGCGACCGGATCGAGTTCACGATGCGCCGCCTGCCTTCGGCCGATTGACCCTCACTCGGCTGCCGGCCGCACGCGGCTTTCGATCAGTAGGCCGCTTTCATCCATGATCGGATGCGCTACCGAAACGATATGGGCGTTGATCCGCTTCAAGTCGCGCAGCATGTCGAGATGCAGCGAGCTCGTCTGCAGGCTGTCGGCACGGCCGTCGCGCAGGCGTTCGAGATGATGTTCGGCCGACTGCTTTTCCATCCGGCGCACCTCGACCTTCGTCTCCATCATCCGACGCGCGAGATTGAAGTCGCGGGTGACGAAGATGGTCTGGGCGACACGCAGATTGTCGATTGTCAGATCGAACAGCTTCCTTAGTTCCTGGTGGCCGTCCTCGGAAAATTTCAGGGCGAGCGAAATCTTCTTCGCCACCTGTTCCGCCAGGCCCTTCTCGATGATGTCGCCCATATGTTCGAGATTGATCGCATAATCGATGACGACGATCGAGCGGCGGGCGTTTTCGTCGCTGAGGCCGTCGCGACCGAGCTTGGAGAGATACACCTTCACCGCCTGCTGCAGCTTGTCGACACGCTCTTCGAGGGCCGCAATTTCCGAAAGCTTGGATGAATCGTTGTCTTCAAACGCCTCGGAGACCCGCATCAGCATGCGTTCAATGAGGTCCCCGATGCCGAGCACCTCGCGGGTGGCGCTGGTCAGAGCAATGACAGGCGTCGAAAGTTCATGGGCATCCAGATATTTTGGGGCGGTGTCCGGCTCGGCCTGATCCGGCACCAGCCGGGTCATCAGAGTGGAGAGCGGTCTCGAGAAGGGCCAGGCGAGAGCGGCCAGCAGAAGATTGAAGGCGAGATGCGCGTCGACCGGCAGCTTAGCCGGGCCGAAGGGCAGCATCTGGATGAGGTCGGCGCCATAGCCGGCCAGCGGCAAGGCGATCAGGCAGCCGAGCGTGCGGACGGCGAGATTGCCGAGTGTCACGCGCCGGGCCGAAACCGGGCCGCCCAAGGTCGCGACGACGGGCGGGATTGCGCCGCCGAGATTGGCGCCGAGCACCAGCACGATGACGAGCTCGGCGGAGATGAGGCCGGCGGAGGCGAGCGACAGGATGAGGACCACGACCGCGAGGCTCGACGACGACACGAACGCAAGTGCCGCCGAAAACAGCAGCGCGACGGGCAGTGCGCCGTCCAACAGGCCGATGAAAGCGGCAAGAGCCGGAGAGGTGCGCATCGGCTCCGTCGCAAGGCCGAGCAGATGCAACGACAATAACATCAGCCCGATCCCGACAAGCGCGATACCGCCGCCGCTGCTCGTGCCGGAACGGCTGCGGCAAAGAACAATGCCTACAAGGATTAGCAGAGGAGAGAGCCATTCAATCCCCGTGGCGACAATCCAGGCAGTGATGGCGGTGCCGACATTGGCGCCGAGCAGGACGATCTGCGCCATGCGCGGCCTGATCAGATCACGCTCTACGAAAGAGGCAGTCATCAATGCTGTTGCCGTCGAGCTCTGTAGAGCGACGGTTGCGACTAGGCCTGATATAAAGGACCGAAAACCACCGCGCGTGCCGGTCGCAAGTCCTGTTCTGAGCCGGGCGCCGAAGGCCCTGGTTACGCCTTCCTTGACCTGCGCAAGGCCGAACAGCAGCAAAGCGACGGCGCCGAGCAGGTTGATCATGATGACCGTGGAATCCATTTTTAGTTTTTATTCTTCCTTCATCTGTTGGCGAGACCAGGCTTGAGTGACGCCTCTCCAAGCCGCTGAAATCGCAGCCGTCCTGCGATATTTTTTGATTGCCCGGCTAATAAATATAGGCCGATCCGGCGGATTGGCAATGTCAATTTCCGACGCATTCCGGGGCTTGGGCCCATTCCGCGCTGGCCGCGCTCAAGTCCAGACGGTCTGGCGCATCGCTTCGCCGACGATCATCGCGGCCGAGACGGCGACGTTTATGGAGCGCTGGCCTTCGACCATAGGGATCAGGATACGGGCATCGGCCCTTTCATGCACATGGTCCGGGACGCCGGCGCTTTCCCGGCCGAGAAGCAGGATGTCGTCTGAACGGAAGGTGAAATCGGTGTAGCGATCCGCCGCCTTGGTCGAAGCGAGGATCAGGCGGCGGCCGGTCGTGGCGCGCCATGCTTCGAAGCGATCCCAACTGACATGGCGGGTCAGCGCGGCGGCGGCGATATAATCCATTCCCGATCGTTTCAGGTTGCGATCGGAAACGTCGAAGCCGGCGGGCTCGATCAGATCGATCGCGAAGCCGAGGCAGGCGGCAAGACGCAGGATCGTGCCGGTATTGCCTGCTATATCCGGCTGGTAGAGTGCCAGTCTGAGGTCGGTCATGATGCGCCGTTTGTTTCGTCGGGATGCGAGACACCTAAAGCAACCGGCATTCTGCTGCAACAGGGCGCATTTTGGCCCAGAAACGTTCAATTTACGCCATTAAGGGGCTGGAAATTTCGCGATTTTCGCGTTATCGATGCACGTCTTCAATCACCAGCAGGGAGGGCCGACATGAATATTTTGCTCATTATGCGCTTTCCCGCCGTGATGCCGATCAAGGCGACATGGCGCCGCTAGTGCGCGTTTCTTCCTGAAATCCCCTTTTGATCCATTGTGCGGCTGTTTCAGCCTCGCCTCTTGAACGTTCGGTTCCCATATGTGCTTGCAGTGCGCTCAGGTGGCGCGAAGCCGGGAGCCGAGACGCTGATGTTTCGGAGCAATTTCATGTTTGGCTGGTTCGAACAGCGACTCAATCCCTTTCCGAGCGAGGAGCCTGTCGCTCCGCCCAAAGGTCTTTTTGCCTTTTGCTGGCACTACAGCAAGCCGGCAGCACCCTGGCTCGGCCTGATGGCGTTGCTGACGGCGTCGATCGCCGTCGGCGAAGTGGCGCTCTTTCAATTTCTTGGCGACATCGTCGACTGGCTGACCAATGCCGACCGCGCCACCTTCCTGCAGACGGAAGGCCACAAGTTGTTCTGGATGGCGGTGCTGGTGCTGGTCGGCCTGCCGCTGGCGGCCGGCCTGGATTCCCTCATCATGCACCAGATGCTGCTCGGCAATTACCCGATGATGGCGCGCTGGCAGATGCACCGCTTCCTGCTGCGCCACAGCATGACGTTCTTCGCCAATGAGTTTGCCGGGCGTGTCGCGACAAAGGTGATGCAGACCTCGCTTGCCGTGCGCGAAACGGTGATGAAGGTCCTCGACGTCTTCGTTTACGTCGTCAGCTATTTCCTGACGATGATCATCGTCATTGCGGCCGCCGACTGGCGACTGATGATCCCGATCCTCGTTTGGCTCGCCATCTATATCAGCATCGTCTCTTATTTCGTGCCGCAGCTTCGCAAGATCTCGGCGCAGCAGGCGGATGCACGTTCGATGATGACGGGACGCGTGGTCGACAGCTACACGAACATCGCCACCGTCAAGCTGTTTTCGCATGCGGGCCGCGAGGAGGTTTATGCCAAGCAGGGCATGAACGAGTTCCTGCAGACCGTGCACAGGCAGATGCGCAAGGTGACGCTCTTCCACATCAGCGTCTACGTGAACAACTGCGTCGCGCTCTTTGTCGTCTCGGGCCTGTCGATCTGGTTCTGGCTGAACGGTGCGATTTCGGTCGGTGCGATCGCCATCTCCATCGGTCTTGCCATGCGCGTCAATGGCATGTCGCAATGGATCATGTGGGAAGTCTCGGCCCTGTTCGAGAATATCGGCACGGTCTACGACGGCATGGAGATGATGAGCAAGCAGCACGACATCGTCGACAAGCCGGGTGCGCCTGCCATGACGGCGAAGAAGGGCGCAATCCACTACGAACGCATCCGCTTCCACTACGGCAAGAGCAAGGGCATCATCGACAACCTGTCGCTCGACATCAAGGCGGGCGAGAAGGTTGGTCTCGTCGGGCGCTCCGGTGCCGGCAAGACGACGCTGATGAACCTGCTGCTGCGCTTCTACGACCTGGAGGGCGGCCGCATCACCATCGATGGCCAGGATATATCCGGCGTCTCACAGGAAAGCCTGCGCTCGCTGATCGGGGTAGTAACGCAGGATACCTCGCTACTGCATCGCTCGATCCGCGACAACATCGCCTACGGCCGACCGGAGGCGACGGACGCCGAAGTGATCGAGGCCGCCAAGCGCGCCAATGCTTGGGAGTTCATCGAAGGGCTCGTCGACATGCAGGGGCGCCAAGGGCTCGACGCGCAGGTCGGCGAACGTGGCGTCAAGCTGTCCGGGGGCCAACGGCAGCGCATCGCGATCGCTCGCGTCTTCCTGAAGGATGCGCCGATCCTGGTGCTCGACGAGGCGACCTCGGCGCTCGATTCTGAAGTCGAGGCAGCGATCCAGGAAAACCTCTTCGCGCTGATGGAAGGCAAGACGGTGATTGCGATCGCCCACCGGCTGTCGACGCTGACCGAGATGGACCGGTTGATCGTGCTCGACAAGGGCCGGATCATCGAAGCCGGCTCGCATACCGAACTGATCGAAAATGGCGGCATCTACGCCGATCTCTGGAACCGTCAGTCCGGCGGCTTCCTCTCCGATCATGCGGAAGAGGCGGAAGAGGCGGCGGAATGATCAAAAGGCCCTCCCTGGGAGAGCAGGGAGGGCCTTTTGAGTTGTTAAACTGTTTTCTACTTGCCAATAGGGAACAGGGCGCCGTTTCCCCTGTTCAAAGACTGTCAGCCCAGTCAATCACCCGGTCATGTTCGACGACCACAATGGTGTTGGCGGCCGCGAGCGTGCGCAGCGTGCTGATGCGGCGGCGTTCCTCGGTGTCGAGCCAGGCGGCGATGGCCTCGGCGACGATCAGATCGCGCGGCAGCGCCAGGTCGGCGGCCAGGGCATCCAACCTTGCTGCGAGCGGAAGCGGAATATGCGCATCGAGCATTTTCGTTTCCATGGCCTTCCCTCCGTTGAAGCGCGATCCTATCGTCAGATTGTGACCGGTTGGCGAGCAATCAATGGCGATGCCGCCGATGTTACCGATCATTACAAAAATATAAGATTGCGACCCCTTATCATTCCCTTTGCCGCTCTGCCCATTCCGCCTATATCGCTTCCATGTTTCTGCGACCCATCTTCCGCCTGTTCGAGACCTGGATCGATCCGTTCCGCCCGCGCGCCAATCTTCAGCCGCCGCAGGCAACGCTCGGCTTCATCTGGTTCTATATCGGCCAGACGAGGATGCCGTTCATCGCCATGCTCATACTTGGCGGCGCATCGGCGGCAATCGAAGCCGCACTTTTCTGGTTCGTCGGACGCCTCGTCGATATTCTCGCCAGTATTACGCCCGGTGCCGGCTGGAGCGGTCTTCTCGCGGCCCATGGCGGCGAACTGTTCGGCATGCTCGCCCTGATCGGGCTGGTGCGCTTCGTCGTCGCCTTTCTGATTGCCCTCGTCGATCAGCAGGTGATCACCCCGGGCTTCTACAATCTAGCACGTTGGCAATCTTATCTCCACGTCTCAAGGCAATCATTGTCGTTCTTTCAGAGCGATTTTTCCGGGCGCATCGTCACCAAGGTCTGGTCGGCCGGCCAGGCAACCGGCGATCTCGTCACCTCGCTGATGGAAAGCGTCTGGTTTGTCGGAATATATGCGGTCACGACGCTGGTGCTGGTCGCCCGGCTGGACTTTTCCCTTGCCGCCGTCGTGCTGTTCTGGCTATGCGCCTTCAGCCTGCTTGCCCGCCACTTCGTCCCGCGGATTCGCCATCATTCCCGCGAGACGGCGGAAGCCGGATCGATGCTGAACGGCAGGATGGTCGATTCCTACAGCAATATGCAGACGCTGAAGCTGTTTGCCCGCGACGAAGAGAGCGACCGCTACATGCGCCAGGGCTTCGATATCTATCAGGATACGGTGCTGCGCTTCACGCGGTTCATCACCGGGGTCAGGGCCTCGATGGCGCTGCTCTCCGGCCTGATGATCGTGACGATGGCAGGCTTGAGCGTAGATCTCTGGCTGCGCGGCATGGTCAGTTCCGGTGCGGTGGCATTCTCGCTGGCACTGGTGCTGAGGCTGAATTTCCTGCTCGGACGGCTGATGACGCAGTTCAACGGCATCATGCGCAATCTCGGCACCATCCAGAATGCCGCCGAGTTGATCTCCCAGCCACCCGGGCTCGTCGACCGCGCCGATGCGAAAAGCTTGGTGATCCGCCAGCCCGGCATTCGGTTCGAGAATGTCTCCTTCCGCTATGGCAAGGATCAGCAGCCGGTCGTCGAGAACTTCTCCCTGACCATCCGCCCGGGCGAAAAAGTCGGGATTGTCGGCCGTTCGGGCGCGGGAAAATCGACGTTGATGAACCTGCTGCTACGGCTCTACGACCTCCAGGAGGGCCGCATCCTCGTCGATGGCCAGGACATATCGGCCGTAACCCAGGAAACGCTGCGGATGCAGATCGGCGTTGTCAGCCAGGATACTTCGCTGCTGCATCGTTCAGTGCGCGACAATATCTTGTTCGGACGGCCGGACGCCGGCGAGGAGCGGCTGATCGAGGCGGCGCGGCGCGCCGAAGCCATCGATTTCATCGCCCGCCTGCAGGACCAGCAGGGCCGCAGAGGCTTCGATGCACATGTCGGCGAGCGCGGCGTCAAATTGTCGGGCGGCCAGCGGCAGCGCATCGCCATTGCCCGGGTGATGCTGAAGGACGCGCCGATCCTGGTTCTCGACGAAGCGACGTCGGCGCTCGATTCGGAAGTGGAAGAAGCGATCCAGTCCAATCTCCATCGGATCATGGAGGGCAAGACCGTGCTTGCGATCGCCCACCGGCTGTCGACGATCGCTGCGCTCGACCGGCTGATCGTCGTCGATCTCGGCCGGATCATCGAGGAGGGCAGCCACGACGAACTGCTTCGCCAGGGCGGGCTCTATGCCGAACTTTGGGCGCGGCAGTCCGGCGGCTTCCTCGCGGCGGACGAGGATCTCGGCTCAGGGGTCGATGGCGAATTCCGCCATGAGGCCAAAATGGTTTGATCCATAGCTGTCGGCGATGCGGCGGACCGATTTCAGCCGCAGGGGCGCTTTGCTGAAGATGTGGTCGATCGGAATGCCGAAGGGGCCTGCTGCGATCGGCCATGTCGCGGGTTCCAGCGACACCGTGCCCAGGCCCTGGCTGCGCATAAGAGACTGCACGTCAGGCGCCAGGATCGAAGTGTTAAAATCACCGGCGAGCACGAGCGGTCCCGGCAGGGAGGGAATAACCTCCGCAAGATCTGCAATTTCCAGGCCGTGGAATTCGTCGTAATAGGGCTTGGTCAGGTGCGCGGCGAGGAAATTGACCTTCCGGCCGTCGAAATCGATGGTCGAAATCGTCAGCCGGTTGCGCCAGAGGAGGCCGAGGTTACGGATGCGGGGCTCGATGAGTGGGCGCTTCGACAGGACGAGCGTATCGCATTGCTCCATGCCGATGCCGCAGCCGACGTAATAGGGGTAGGTCTTCAGGAGCCGCGGCAGTTCGGACAGCAGCGGCTCGGCCTCGAGGATATTGACGACGTCAGCGCCCGAGGCGATGACCATGTCGGCAATTGCAGGACCGTTTGCGAAATTATCGTTCTCGATGTTGAAGGACATCAGCCGGAAGATAGCCGGGCGGCTCTCCTCGACGGCGGCCTCGACGAATTCGCGCGCCATCACCACGCCATGGACGGCAAGGACCAGCGACACGGCGAGCGTCAGCAGCGCATACCAGTGCCGCTTGACCAGGAGGGCTGCGAGGGAAGCGGCCGCTGCCGCCACAGCCAGATGGACCTGGAAGCTGTAAAAGAGGGAAAGCAGATAGAAATTCGTGACGTAGCGCAGCGAGACAATGGCGAGGACGAACGTGGTGAGGACGCTGAATACGCAGAAAATCGTGTCTCTCATTCGCTTTGGTCCGGCTCGCTGGCTTGGCTGCCGATGCGCCTATCACGCCGGCTTTTTTGTTGCAATGCAGCATAATCGCGAGCTGGTGTTTGCCTTAGAAAATTGATCGGAAATTTCCCGCGACATTGTGCCCTCGTGCCCTTGTCAAGGCTGGACATAATTTGCGATCAAGCTTAGAACGCGCCGGATTGCCGGGGAATCTATGGCCGAATTGTGTCTGGATCGATTCGTCGGCAGAGGGGGCAGGGCGGAATTCCGCGATAATTGCGCAGAGGATGGTTAAGCCGTGAGCGAACACGAAACGACAAGCGAGGCTTCGACAGAGCCCACTCGCCGTGATTTCCTTTATCTCACCACCGGTATGGCGGGTGCTGTGGGCGCCGCTGCGGTTGCGTGGCCGTTCATCGATCAGATGCGCCCGGATGCGTCGACGCTGGCGCTGGCTTCTATTGAGGTCGATGTCGCAAGCCTCGAGCCCGGCATGTCCTTGACCGTGAAATGGCGCGGCAAGCCGATCTTCATCCGCAATCGCACACCTGAGGAAGTGAAGGCCGCAGCCGATGTTCCGCTGGCCGACCTCAAGGATCCTGTTGCCCGCAATGCAAACCTTCCCGCCGAAGCTCAGGCGACGGGTGTCGACCGTTCGGGCGGCGCGGGCAAGGAAAACTGGATCGTCATGATCGGCACTTGCACCCATCTCGGCTGCGTTCCGCTCGGCCAGGCCGGCGAATACAATGGTTGGTTCTGTCCCTGCCATGGCTCGGTCTACGACACGGCCGGCCGCATCCGGAAGGGTCCTGCGCCTGAGAACCTGGCGATCCCGACCTTTTCATTCGTGTCCGATACCAAAATCAAGATCGGTTGAGGGGAGACTGATTCATGAGTGGCCATTCCAGCTACGAACCATCAACCGGCTTCGAGAAATGGGTCGATGCGCGCCTGCCGCTGCCGCGCATGGTCTATGACAGCTTCGTGGCATATCCGGTTCCGCGAAACCTGAACTATGCCTATACCTTCGGAGCCATGCTCTCCGTCATGCTGGTCGTGCAGATCCTGACGGGCATCGTGCTCGCCATGCATTACGCCGCCGACACGATGATTGCATTCAACTCCGTCGAAAAGATCATGCGCGACGTCAACCACGGCTGGCTGCTGCGCTACATGCATGCCAACGGCGCATCCTTCTTCTTCGTCGCCGTCTACCTGCATATCGCCCGCGGCCTCTATTACGGTTCCTACAAAGCGCCGCGTGAAATCCTCTGGATCCTCGGCGTCGTCATCTACCTCCTGATGATGGCGACCGGCTTCATGGGCTACGTCCTGCCCTGGGGCCAGATGTCCTTTTGGGGCGCGACCGTCATCACCGGCTTCTTCTCGGCCTTCCCGATGATCGGTGAATCGCTCCAGCAGTTCCTGCTCGGCGGCTTTGCCGTCGAACAGCCGACGCTGAACCGCTTCTTCTCGCTGCACTACCTGCTGCCCTTCATGATCGCCGGCGTCGTCGTCCTGCACATCTGGGCGCTGCACGTCACCGGCCAGACCAACCCGACGGGCGTCGAGGTCAAGACGAAGACGGACACGGTGCGCTTCACGCCCTATGCGACGATGAAGGATGCGCTCGGCGTATCGGTCTTCCTGCTGGTCTATGCCTATTTCGTCTTCTACATGCCGAACTTCCTCGGCCATGCCGACAACTACATCCCGGCCGACCCGTTGAAGACGCCGGCCCACATCGTTCCGGAATGGTACTTCCTGCCGTTCTACGCGATGCTGCGTTCGATCACCTTCAACATCGGCCCGATCGACTCCAAGCTCGGCGGCGTGCTGGTGATGTTCGGTGCGATCATCGTGCTGTTCTTCCTGCCCTGGCTCGACACGTCCAAGGTTCGCTCGGCGGTCTACCGTCCCTGGTACAAGCTTTGCTTCTGGCTGTTCGTGATCAACGCGATCATCCTCGGCTGGCTCGGATCGCAGCCGGCGGAAGGTGACTTCGTCTGGATCTCTCAGGTCTGCACGCTCCTCTACTTCGCCTTTTTCCTGGTTGCCATGCCGGTGCTCGGCCTGATCGAGACGCCGCGCCGCATCCCGAACTCGATCACCGAAGCGGTGCTCGAGAAGCGCAACAAGACAGCTGCCGCCGGCGCAGCGGCCAATGCGTAAGCGCGCGACGGAAGGGAACAGATACATGAAAACGCTTGTTGCAAGCATTCTCTCGCTCGCTGTCGTTGCCGGTCTCAGCGGCGCGGCTCTGGCAGAGGAGGCGCCCGCCAACGGTGCGGCTCCGGCCCATCACGCCGAAGGTGAGACGCCGCATTATCCGCTGAAGCATCCGAAGGAGGAGGATTGGTCTTTCGCCGGTCCGTTCGGCCACTACGACAAGGGCCAGCTCCAGCGCGGCCTCAAGGTCTACACGGAAGTCTGTGCAGCCTGTCATTCGATGAAGCTCGTGCCTTTCCGCACGCTCGGCGAACTCGGCTATTCCGAGGCGCAGGTGAAGGCCTTCGCCGCGAATTATGAAGTCCAGGATGGTCCCAACGCCAGCGGCGAGATGTTTACCCGCAAGGCGGTTCCTTCCGATTACTTCCCGTCGCCTTTCCCCAATGCTGAAGCCGCGGCTGCTTCCAACAATGGCGCGGCTCCGCCTGATTTTTCGCTGATCGCCAAGGCCCGCTCAGTCGAGCGTGGCTTCCCGCAATTCGTCTTCGACATCTTCACCCAGTATCAGGAAAGCGGCCCGGATTACATCCACGCACTGCTGACCGGCTATGAAGAGCCGCCGGCGGGTTTCCAGGTGCCGCAGGGTGGACATTATAACCCTTACTTCAATGCTGCTGCCGTTCTCGCCATGCCGAAGCCGCTCTCCGATGGCCAGGTGACCTATGACGATGGCGCGCCGGCGACTGTCGAACAGTATTCGAGGGATGTCACCGCCTTCCTGATGTGGGCTGCCGAGCCGCATCTCGAAGAGCGCAAGCGCACCGGCTTCATGGTCATGGTCTTCCTGGCGATCTTTACGGTGCTGATCTATCTGACGAAGCGCTCGATCTACGCCAACAAGGAACACTGAGCGTTCCATTCTGAATTCGAAGGGCGGCTTGCGAGCCGCCTTTTTTGTTTGTTCCGCTCCCGCCAATTGATAGGGTGCGGGTGAAACACGAATGAGTTAGAGCACGATGTCGTCGAACTCGCTCACACTTTTCGGCGTCATGCTCTAATGCATGTCGCCCGGAGGTGTGCCACGCTTTCGGGACAGCACGCAAAAAAAATGCGCTAAAGCGCGTCGCTTGAATCAGGTTTGACGCGGCGCGCTTTGGTTTCATGCCTCGCAGATATGGACTTTCGATGGACAAAAATACGACTTCGGAGCTTGCAGCCAGCATTCGCTCCATTCCCGATTACCCCAAGCCCGGCATCATTTTCCGCGACATCACCACGCTGCTCGGCAACCCCCGCGCTTTCCGCCGGGCGGTCGACGAACTTGTTCAGCCCTATGCAGGCACGAAGATCGATAAGATCGCCGGCATGGAGGCGCGCGGCTTCATCCTCGGCGGTGCGGTGGCGCATCAGCTTTCCTCAGGCTTTGTTCCGATCCGCAAGAAGGGCAAGCTGCCGCACGATACCGTGCGCATCGCCTACAGCCTCGAATATGGCGTCGACGAGATGGAGATGCACCGCGATGCGGTGCAGCCCGGCGAGAAGGTGATCCTGGTCGATGACCTGATCGCCACAGGCGGCACGGCGGTGGGGGCTACGAAGTTGCTGCGCCAGATCGGCGCGGAGGTGGTCGGCGCCTGCTTCGTCATCGATCTCCCCGATCTCGGTGGCCGCAGGAAGCTCGAAGAGCTCGGAGTCGTCGTGCACACGTTGGTCGAATTCTCCGGGCATTGATCCTTCTTCACCCCGGCACCAGCGGCGTCAGTCGAAATCGAGGACGCCGCTCTCGAAGCGCATCACAGCCTCGCCATTCTGATTGACGCCTTCGCAGAGGATCGTGTTGAGGTGCCAGCCCGGCCGCGACGCGAGCGGCCGGCTGGAGAGGAAGGCGACGGAATAGGTTACGACATCGCCCGCAAAGACGGGCCGCAGCCATTGTAGTTTCTGAAAGCCGGGTGAGGGGCCGAGCTTGGGTGACGTCTGGCCCTTTTCGGCGAGCATGACGCTTTGCCTTTGCCAGAAGGCGAGGAAGGTTCGCATCCAAGCGGCGGTGGTGTGCCAGCCGGAGGCGCAGAGGCCGCCGAAGAGGGTATTTTTCGCGGCCTCCTTGTCGACATGAAAACGCTGAGGATCATAACGTGTCGCGAAGCGGATGATGTTTTCCTCGGTAAAAGTGTATCTGCCGATCTCGGCCTTCTCGCCGACGGCGTAAAGCTCGGACATTCTCATCGCGACACCTCCGGACCCATACCGTCTTCAGGGCGCGTGCGGATCATGACCGAATTCTCCGAAAGGCAGACGAGTTCGCCGCGCTGATTTTCCACCACATGACGGAACTTGACGATGCCAATGCCAAGGCGCGAGCGCATCAGCCGGGCTTCGAGGACGGTCGAGTGGCCGTCCAGCGTGTCGCCGGCCAGCACCGGTTTTCGCCATTCCATCAGATCGATGCCCGGAGCGCCCTCGCAGTGCGCGTTCAGAATGTAGCTGTCGGCCATCATGCGCATCAGCATCGATGACGTATGCCAGCCGGAGGCGGCGAGCCCGCCGAGGATGCTGGCGCGGCCGGCGGCCTCGTCGAGATGCATCGGCTGCGGATCGAATTCCCTGGCAAATTCGATGATCTCCTCGGCAAGCACCGGCTTCGGACCTAGGGCGAAGCGCTGGCCGGGTGGGAAATCTTCGAAGAAAAACTTTTCTGCCGACATTCGCTCCTCCACCATATGCAGGGCCTAGAACAGAATGATTTTAGGCCGAATCGGCCTAGAAATCTGAATCCTGTTCTACATTAAAGAGTTAGAGCATGGTGTCGCCCGAAAACCGCTCACACTTTTCGGCATCATGCTCGAGTGCTTACAATAGCATCCGCGTGAGCTCAATGATTCCGGGGAGATAAACCGGCATGACGGGACTGAAGTCTATACTCGACGAGGCTGCGCGCCAGGGGCTGATTTCGCCGGAGGCAGGCGGACGGCTTCTGCCCTTCCTGACCGAGCGCGGCGTGGCGGTTGTCGAGCCGCAGCCGGCAGCCGCCGACGGACCGGCATGGTCGGACACGGAGACGCCGCGCTTCGTGCGCGGTTTTCACGACATGCTGATCACCATCGGCGTCGTTGTGGCGCTCGCAGGCCTCTGGGGGCTTTCTGCACTTTATGCCGTGCTGCCCGCGATCATCGTCCTTTCGGAAATCCTGGTGCGCCGCCAGCGGCTCGCTTTGCCGGCCGTCAGCCTGACGATCGCCCTGTTCTGCTGGACTTGCCTGCTGATGTCGCGATTTTTCCCGCCGTGGACGCCGACCGCAACATCCTTCGGAGCGGAGGCGACGCAGTTCGTCGCAGGTTTCCCGATCATTCTCGGCGCCTATTATGCTCGCTACCGCGTACCGCTTTCGCTGGCGCTCTGCATCATGTCGGTGCTTGCCTTCGTCCTCACCCTGCTTTTGCGCCTGGCACAGTGGGCAAGCGGCAATCCGGCGTTTTTCCTCGATCATCCCGCCGTGCTGGCGCTGGTTGCCCTGATCTGCGCGGTCGGATTGTTTGCGCTGGCGCTCTATTTCGATCTCGGCGACCGGCTGCGGCGGACGACGCGTTCGGATATCGCTTTCTGGCTGCATCTCGGCGCGGCGCCGGCGCTGCTCTATAGCACCGTTTCCCTGCTGTCGTTCGGAGCAGATACTCGTATTGTCGACGTCGCGAACATGTCGTCGCGGACACCCGTCGTCGTTGCGACGGTGGCGGCGCTGATGCTGCTCGGTCTCATCATCGATCGCCGCGCCTTCGTCACTTCGGGACTGCTGTCGCTCGGTGTTGCGATCTTCGGCGTCTTCCGGCAGGGAAGCGCCACGGTCGACACCTAATCTTCACCACGCTGATCATTGTCGGCGCAATCGTATTAATCATCGGCACCGGCTGGATGCCGCTTCGGCGGCTGGTGCTCAGGACACTGCCGCCGGCCATCGCAAACAGGCTGCCGCCGGGTTAAGGCGGCAGCGCTCTTTTATTTAGGTATTGAAACGGAAATGGATGACGTCGCCGTCCTGGACGACGTATTCCTTGCCTTCGTCGCGCGCCTTGCCGGCATCCTTGGCGCCGACTTCGCCGTTATATTTGATGTAATCGTCATAGGCGATGGTGTTGGCGCGGATGAAGCCGCGCTCGAAATCCGAATGGATGACGCCGGCGGCCTGCGGCGCCTTGGTGCCGCGCTCGATCGTCCAGGCTCGCGTTTCCTTCGGGCCGACGGTGAAATAGGTGATGAGGTGGAGCAGCTTGTAGCCGGCGCGGATCAGCCGGTCGAGGCCGGCCTCGTCAAGGTCGAGGGCGGAGAGGAATTCCTTGGCCTCATCCTCGGGAAGCTGAGCGACCTCAGCCTCGATCGCCGCCGAGATGACGACGGTTTCGGCGCCTTGTTCCCTGGCCATGGCGGCGACGGCCTCGGTGAATTCGTTGCCGGTCGAGGCGTCGCTTTCGGCGACGTTGCAGACATAGAGCACCGGATGCGAGGTCAGCAAGTTGAGGCCCTTGAGGATGGCGATCTCCTCGGCATCGAGCGTCGGCAGCAGCGTGCGCACCGGCTTGCCCTCGTTGAGCAGCTTCAGCGACGCTTCCATGATCGGCAGCATCGCCATCGATTCCTTGTCCTTGCCGGTGGCACGCTTGCGCGTCTGCTCGGTGCGGCGTTCCAGGCTTTCGAGATCGGCGAGCATCAACTCGGTCTCGATCGTCTCGGCATCGGCAACGGGATTGATGCGGCCCTCGACATGGGTGATATCGCTGTCTTCGAAGCAGCGCAGCACATGCACGATGGCGTCGACCTCGCGGATATTAGCGAGGAACTGGTTGCCAAGGCCCTCACCCTTCGAGGCGCCGCGCACCAGGCCGGCGATGTCGACGAAGGAGATGCGGGTCGGGATAAGTTCCTTTGACTTGGCGATATCGGCAAGCTTGCGCATGCGCGGATCGGGTACGGCTACTTCGCCGGTATTCGGCTCGATCGTGCAAAAGGGATAATTCGCCGCCTGTGCCGCCGCCGTCTTGGTGAGCGCGTTGAAGAGGGTCGATTTGCCGACGTTCGGCAGTCCGACGATGCCGCATTTGAAGCCCATGGCTAAAACCTGCTGTTCTTGAATTTCTTGCTGGTGCCTATGGGATAAAGGAGCAATATGGTCAAGTCTTAGCGAGCTTTTAACCTTGCTCACTTGCCCAAGGAACGGCGCCGGCCTATTTTGAGGCCGATCGCGGTTTCGATGCATTGCGGATTTCGTCAGATGCACGGTCGCTCCTGCCGGCCGCACATCCGGCCTCAACCCGGCGGCCAATTTCCTCCTGATCGAGGAGGGCAGCCACGGCGCACCGTCGAAAATTCGTCATCGACAATGATTAGTTGTTTTGAAGATTCCTGACCATGTCATCAACGGGTGGATTTTCCGATGAGTGACAACGACGTTGCCCTAAAACCGAAGACCAAGGTGAAGCCGAAGCTGGACAAGCCGAAGCTCTACAAGGTCATCCTCGTCAATGACGATTATACGCCGCGCGAATTCGTCATCGTCATCCTGAAGGTTGTCTTCCGCATGAGCGAGGAGACCGGCTACCGGGTGATGATGACGGCGCACAAGCTCGGTTCCTGCGTGGTCGTGGTCTGCGCCAAGGATATCGCCGAAACCAAGGCCAAGGAAGGCATCGACCTTGCCAAGGAGATGGGCTTTCCGTTGATGTTCACGACGGAGCCCGAGGAATAGCCGGGGCTCAGAGTCGGCGGATTTGATAGCCGGTCTTGTCCTGCACGAAGCCACAATTCTCGTAGAAGCGCAGCGTGGCGGGGTTCTTCGAGCCGGTGAGCAGCATCACCTTATAGCAGCCGGCCCTCCAGGCCTGTTCCACCGCATGGCCGATGACGGCACCGGCATAGCCGCGCCGGCGATGGTCGGCATGGGTGACGACGTTTTCGATCAGCGCATAAGAGGCGCCGCCTCGCGTCAGGTTCGGCACGACGATCATCGTCACAGTGGCGGCTGCGAGATTGCCGGCAAAGCCGATGAATAGGGTCATGCCGGGCTGGGCGAGTATGGTGCAGAGGCGTTCCTCGGCCGTGGCCCTTGTCGAGAACCGGATCCGTCGGGTTCAAATGCCGGTAGAGGACGGTCAATCCCGGAAGGTCGCCGGCAGTTGCGGGACGGATGGCGAAATCCTGGTTCGGCATCGGCCTCATTCCCCCTTATTGCCGAACATCTTCTTCAGCATCTCGGCCATGGGACCGGTGGCGGGGAGTTTCGGCTGATTGCTGCTGCGGGCCTGGCGGATATGCGACTGGCCTGCCGGCTTCTTCTCGCTGTCCTTGCCTTCCTTGCGCGGCTTTTCTTCCTCGGCCTTGCCGCCGAGCGCCAGCGCGATCTTGTTCATCAGCTGCGAATCCTCGTTTCGCACCAGCATGTCGGCATTGTCGGCCAGCGTGTCGAGAAGTGGTTCGAGCCAGACCTTGTCGGCCTTGGCGAAATCACCGAGCACATGGTTCTGCACCATTTCCTTGAGGCCGGGATGGCCGATGCCGAGGCGCAGCCGCCGGTATTCCTTGCCGCAATGGGCGTCCAGCGACTTAATGCCGTTGTGGCCGCCATGGCCGCCGCCGGTCTTCAGCCGCGCCTTGCCGGCCGGAAGATCCAGCTCGTCGTAAATCGCGATAAGGTCGGCCGGCTGGAGCTTGTAGAAGCGCATGGCCTCGCCGACGGCCTCGCCGGAGAGGTTCATATAGGTCTGCGGCTTGATCAGCAGCACCTTTTCGCCGCCCAGTTCACCCTCGGAAATCTCCGCCTTGAACTTCTTCGACCAGGGCGAAAAGCTGTGGCGCCGATGGATGGCGTCAACGGCCATGAAGCCGATATTGTGACGGTTGCCGGCGTATTTGGCGCCGGGATTGCCGAGACCCGCGATGATCAGCATGGCCTGTCATTCCTTGCTTGTTGTTCTGCGTTCACCACCCGGAAATGGGAGCAAAGTCAAGCGGAAAGGGCATCGGCCCGTCTGGCTGCGTCAGTCGGACAGGTTCATGCCGTATTTCAGGAAGATCTTTTTCTGTTCGCCATCGGCGATCAGCTTGTCGAGCGCTGATTGCATCTTGGCGCGCAGATCGTCCGGAAAGCCTTTTTCGCAGGCAATGCCCATCGGCTGGGCCGAGAGCACGGTCACCATCTCCACTGGCTGGTCGGCCTTCAGCTTGTCGAAATAGAGTTCGGAGATCGGCATCATGTCGATGCGGCCGCTCAGCAGCTTGCGCAGCGTGGCGTTGAAGTCGCTGGCGACGTCGAGCTTGGTGAAGCCCTTCTCCTTCAGGGTCGCCTCGGTGTAGTCCTCCCGCTGTGTGCCGATCGTATATTTCTTCGCCTCGTCTAGATTGCCGGCGGTGACGCCCGAGCCCTTGCGGGTGATCAGGATATTGCGATCGATCAGCAGCGGCTCGATCCATTTGAACAGCGGGTCGCGGGCGCTGTTGTGGGCGGTGGCGAAAACGCAGGTCATCGGCGCCGTGCGGGCGAGACCGAAAGCGCGCGCCCAGGGCAAGACCTCGATCGTATAGTCGACGCCGATCGCGGCCATCACCTTTTCGACCTGCTCGACCGTCGCACCCTTGATCTCCTTGCCTTCGCGATAGTTGAAGGGGGCGTAATCCTCGGTCGTGAAATTGATCGTCTGCGCATGGGCGGCGCAGGGCAGCGCCAGGCATGCAAGAAGCAGGAGCTTTTTCATCGGATCATCTCCTTCGTTCTTCATTTATGAGGCGCGCGCGACGGCCGATTGCGGCATCATCAGTTCCTCGATGAGCTTGGCTGCGTGCTGCGGGCGATGGAAGAGGTAGCCCTGGCCATAGTCCAGTCCCATCTGGTGGAGCGTGCGGCATTCCTCTTCGGTCTCGATGCCCTCGGCGATGACGGTGCAGTTCATCTTGTGGGAGAGGGTGGTAATGCCTTCGATCAGCATGCGGCTCTTCTGGCGCACGTCATCGTCGCCGTCATTGATCGCGCGAGTAAAGGACTGGTCGATCTTGATGATGTCGACAGGGAAGCGGTTGAGGTAGCTCAGCGACGAATAGCCGGTGCCGAAATCGTCGAGCGCGATGCGGCAGCCGAAGCGGCGAAGCTCCGTGACGATCATGCGGATCTCAGGGTTGTCATGCATCAGCACTGCTTCGGTGATCTCGACGACGATGCGTTCGGGGCGGATGCCGTGGCGGCCGACAATCGCGGCAAGCCGGGCCGGCAGCGCCGGTTCGAACTGCAGCGGCGAGAAGTTGATGGCGATATAGGTGTCCTGCATGCCCGATATGCGGGAAATTTTCGCGAGGTTGGCGATCGCCTTCTCCATGATGACGTTGCCGACGCGGACGATCTTTCCCGTTTCTTCGGCGACGCTGATGATCTCGGCCGGCGGCATCAGGCCCTTCTGCGGATGGTTGAGGCGCATCAGCGCCTCGAAACCGGCAATGCCGCGGCCGTTCAGATTGACGATCGGCTGCAGGAAAGCGTCGAACCAGTTGTCGACGAGGCCGGCTTCGATATTGGCCTCGATTTCGGCGCGGCTGCGGGCGCGGTCGAGCATGGCATTGTCGAAGAGCTGCGCACCATTCTTGCCGTCGCGTTTCTTGGCATACATCGCCATGTCGGATTTCTGCAGCAGCTCGGCTGCGGTCGCGGCATGATGCGGATAGATGGCGATGCCGATCGAAGCGCTCAGATGCATGTCCGGGGCAAATGGCGTTTCGAAGACCGAGGCGATTTGCTCGCACATCCCCTTGGCGCGCCTTTCGGCGTCCTTCGCCGGCAGCAGGATGGCGAATTCGTCGCCGCCGAGACGAGCCGCCTCGTCGAAGGGAGCAAGATGGGTCTTCAGGCGCGCAACCAGCTCGATCAATGCCCTGTCGCCAGCGGCATGGCCCATATTGTCGTTGATCCACTTGAAGCGGTCTAGATCGACGAAGAGGCAGGCGAGCTCCTGACCAGCGGCGTCTGCCGCAGCGATCTTGCTGTCGAGCACGGCTTCAAAACCCTGGCGGTTGAGAAGCCCGGTCAGGTGATCAGTGATTGCCTGGCGATGGTTGCGGTCCTCGGACGCCTTGAGCTCGGTCACATCGGTCATGACCGACAGGGAGAGGCGATCGTGAGCGCCGGCGCCGGCTTCCGATTCCATGATAAGGACGTCCATGGTGCGGCCGTCCAGGCAGACGAACTTGACGGTAACCGCCATGCCGCTCTCGGCCCGGCGGCGCTTGACGAACTTGTCGCGGGTGTTTGCCGTGACGAGATCGGCGAAGTTGCGGCCGATGACGGCGGCGCGATTATAGCCGGTGGCAAGCAGCCAATAATCGCTGACGGCGGTAATGCGGTCTTCCTCGTCGAGCGAGAAGAGCATGGCGGGGGTCAGATTGTAGATATCGGTGGCGCGGCGATGGGCGAGCTTCAGCTCCTTCTCCTCGCTTTCGAGCTTGGTCTGCATCTCGTTGAAGCTGCGGGCGAGCCGTCCCATCTCGTCGTTCGACTGCCAGTCGACGTGATGGCGGGAGCCGAGCTGGCGGGTGGCCTCGATCGCTGCCGTCAGCCGCATCAGCGGCTGGATGACGAAGAAGCGGTTGCCGATCAACGCGGTGCCGAAAACGGTCAGAACTGCGAAGATGAAGATCGAAATGAAGACGACCTCTTCCTGCTTCAGACCGGAAAACAGGCCGATAGTGGGATAGTAGACGCTGATACTGCCGAGATTCTTCGGGCCATCGACGGTGTTGTAGATGATGGCACGCGACACCTGCACGAGCTTGCCGTCGAAGGAGCGGGGAATGGTGGACTGGCTGACGTCGAGCTGGCCTGACTGGTCGCGCACTTCGACCTTGACGATGGCGCCCTGGGAAACGACCGTCGCGCTGATCTGAGTGACGCTTTCTTCATCGAGGTCCCAGAGGGGCTTTGCCAGCGCCTGGGCGTTGGCGACAAGAAGAACCGAGATATGGTCGCGTATTTCCTTGTCGGCCCGCTCCGAAGAAAGAAAAAGAAAGAGAACAAAGAGAGGAGCGACAAAAACAAGCAGCGCTCCGCAAACAATCCCAAAAAACCTGTTCTCAACGGAATTGTTCATGGTTCCGTTTACTCCCCCAGGCCAGCCATATTTGCTGTCGCGCGTTCGGGCCGGCTTCTTCGCAGCTGACGAGGCATGCTTTCACGAATATGTTAAATGTTGCTGAAACGGGGGTCTGCGGGCAACGAAAAGCCCGCCTTCCTGGGGGAGGCGGGCCATATGTATTATAAATGGAGTGAAGCGATCAGGCTTCGGTTTCGCCTTCTTCGGCGCTTTCGTCGACACCGGCAGCCGGAGCGACGATGGTCGCGATCGTGAAGTCGCGGTCGATGACCGTGGTCACGCCCTTCGGCAGGGTGACTTCCGAAATGTGGATACTATCGCCGATCTTCTTGCCGCTGAGGTCAATGTCGAAGAATTCCGGGATCGCATCGGCCGGGCAATGAACTTCGACCGAGTGGCGGACGATGTTCAGAACGCCACCGACCTTGAGGCCCTGGGACTTCTCTTCGTTGATGAAGTGAACGGGGATTTCGACGGTCACCTGAGTGTTGCCGGAGACGCGGAGGAAATCGACATGCATCGTGAAATCGCGGACCGGATCGAGCTGGTAGTCCTTCGGCAGAACCTTGTACTTCTTGCCGTCGACTTCGATGGTCGCGACGGTCGTCATGAAACCGCCGGCGTGGATGCGCTTCGTCACCTCATTGGTGTTGAGAGCGATGGCAATGGGGGCCTGCTTGTCACCATAGATGACAGCGGGAATGAAACCGTTGCGGCGAAGTTCACGGGCGGACCCCTTACCAACCCGTTCGCGCGCCTCGGCCTTGAGCTCGTAAGTTTCCTGGCTCATGGCTATTCCTTTCGAGGTTATTTGGAGAGTTCGTCGGCGGGCAAAAGCCTTGTTCCGTCGAACCAGAGGCGGGTTTCCCCATCCTCATCCGCGTTGCCTCCAAGGGTGTCTACACGGACCGGTGGCCTATATTATAAGTCGCTCGGAAACGCAAGTTGCTGATTGCGGCGAGGCTGCCGCCCTCGCAGGCGTCACCGGCCATGGCTGGGAATGAGCCCCGGCGACATCAACAAGCGTAGGCCGGGCTTCGGCTCAAAGATACGAACCTCATGAAATCACTTCAAAACCGCGTCCGTCCAGGGCCACTTGGCTTGACATCGCCGGGCTTCGCATCTTTGGATGGCCGCTCAAAAAGCGGCTGAGGAGAAACCAGACTATGCGTCTCAAACTTGTCACGGCAACGAGCTTGCTTGCCCTTTGCGTTTTTACCACGGCCGAGGCCGTGGAGATCAATCAGGATGGCGCCAACACCGTCAGGGACACTCTGACAAAGTTGCTTCCAGATGATCTGGCGAAGAGCGGCTTCATCACCGTCAATCCGGCGGGCACGCGCTACGAGATCATCTATGATCTGGCGAAGCTGCTTGCAAAAGTCGATCCGGCGACCTTCACCATCAACGGTCTTACCCCGTTCTCGACATTCGCCACGCCGCTCGACAATGGGCTTTGGAATATCGAAGGTGACGACAGTTTCAACGTCTCCGGCCATTTTAAAGACCCGGATCAGAAAACTACGAATTTCACCTATTCCATCGCTTCGATCGTCTATAGCGGTGTTTTCGACCCAGCAATCAGCTATCTGCGCTCAGGCACCTTCGCGGTCAAGGACGTCAAGGTCGCCAGCAAGTCTGAAACCGAGGAAGTTCATGCCGCCATCGCCAGCATGGACCAGAAGCTGAGTTCGACGGACAGTGCAGGCGGCAACGGACGCATCGATTTTGTCGGCAGCGCGTCGATGTCTGGTTTTGTCGAGCAGGTTTCCGGCCTGCAAATGCCGCCCATCGAAATTCGTGCCGGCTCAATCAATGTCGATGCCAAGGTGAACGGCCTGCCGGCGAAGCAGATTCGCGAGATGGTCTTCTTCATGCTCGACCATCTCGATGAGAAGGAATTGAGCTCGGAAAATACCGACAAGATAAAGACAATAGCGAAGGAAGCATTTCCGCTTCTGACCTTGTTCAGCGAGACGATCGGGGTCAACGACCTGTCCGTCACGAACGAGATGGGCAAGGGCGGCGCCAAGGCATTCAACTACAACCTCGCCATTGAGGGCCCGAGCGACGCCATGCGTTTCGGCTTCGGCATGAACGCGCAGGAGATCAGCCTCGACACGCCGCTAATGCCGGCAAACTACGCGACATTCATGCCGACCAATTTCGATTTTCAGGTCGCTGTTCCGAACCTGGATTTCGCAAGCTTCGGCAACGACCTGATGGCGGTGGATTTCAATGACAAGGCACCCGAGAAGACCGGCGAGGAGATGGCGAAGAAGCTCTTCCGCGACGGCCTTCTCAAGGTGGAGTTCCCGAAGATCAGCGCCAAGTCGGATGTTTATGACGTCGATATGACGGGCAAGATCGAAGGCCGGGTCGACACCGAAAAGGACTATTCTATGGAGGCGACGATCCTGGCGCGCGATCTCGACAAGACGATCGCGGCAGTTCAGGAACTTGCCAAGACCGATCCCGATCTCAACCAGGTCTCCTTCGGCATCATGATGGTGAAGGGCTTTGCCAAGACCGATCCCGACGGTCGTTCGCGTTGGGACATCAGCGTCAGCCGCGACGGCGCGGTCACGGTCAACGGCCAGATGGTCAAGGGGCCGGACGCTTCGGATCAAGACCAGGGGCTGGAGCCAGACCAGGAGCAGGAGCAGGGCCAGGACGCGGTGCCTGCGCCGCCGCAGCAGCCTTGAGCGTCGTCAATAGGGATAAGAAAGAGGCCGGCCTTGCGCCGGCTTCAGCGTTTTGACCAACTCCGTTCTGACTCGGCGTTGAGCCACGGCTGTCCGGTTATCTCGACGGGCTGCCCCACCCTAGCCCTTGCCGGGGTGGAGTCACGGTTCTCGACCCGTCCTGCGGACCCCCGTAAACGGGGCGAGGGGAGGTGCCGAATGCAGTGTCGAGGGTAAGGAAAGCCGGTGCGGCATATCCCTTCGCCCCGCCTACGGGGCGGGCGGCGCTCACTCAGAACGACACTTTTCTACTGCTCTGTGAACGCCGGCTCTTTTTAATCGAAGAGGCTGGAGACGGATTCTTCCTGGCTCGTCCGGCTGATGGCTTCGCCGATTAGCGGAGCAGTCGTCACAACGCGGATATTATGGGCAGACTGCACGGCCGTCGTTGGCTGGATCGAGTCGGTGATGACAAGTTCACGCAGCTTGGACGAGGTGACGCGGGTGACGGCGCCGCCGGACAGCACGCCGTGGGTGATATAGGCCGTGACGCTAGAGGCGCCCTGGGCAAGCAGCGCATCGGCCGCATTGCAGAGCGTGCCGCCGGAATCGACGATATCGTCGATCAGCAGGCAGTCCTTGCCGGTGACGTCGCCGATGATGTTCATGACTTCGGATTCACCCGGCCGGTCGCGACGCTTGTCGACGATCGACAGAAGACAGTCCAGTCGCTTGGCAAGCGCACGGGCGCGAACGACGCCGCCGACGTCAGGCGAGACGACCATGACGTTGCTCAGGTCATAGTGGCTCTTGATGTCGCGCGTCAGGACCGGCAGCGCATATAGATTGTCCGTCGGAATGTCGAAAAAGCCCTGGATCTGACCGGCGTGGAGATCGAGCGTCATGACGCGGTCGGCGCCGGCTTCGGTGATCAGGTTCGAGACGAGCTTGGCTGAGATCGGGGTGCGGCCGGAGGCGCGGCGGTCCTGGCGGGCATAGCCGAAATAGGGGAGCACGGCCGTGATGCGGCGGGCTGACGAACGACGCATGGCGTCGATCATGATCAGCAGTTCCATCAGATGGTCGTTGGCAGGGTAGGACGTCGGCTGTACGAGGAAAACGTCCTCGCCGCGGACGTTTTCCTGAATTTCGACGAAGATTTCCTGATCGGCAAACCTTCGGACGCTGGCTTTCCCCAAGGGAACGTTGAGATAGTTGCAGATCGCTTCGGCGAGTTGCCGGTTCGAATTGCCTGCGAAAACCTTCATGTTGGTCCGCCTGTTATGCGCTGATAGCCGCGCTTTTTAGTCAGCTTCCCCGTGAATGCAAGGGCAAAGGCGCCACAGGCTTTGATATTTGCAAAAAGTTTGTGACTAACCGCCCCGCGCCTGCCGCCAGGAGGTGAATTCCGCGATGGTTTTCGAGGCGATCTGCTGCATTACCGAAGCCGGAACGCCCGCCCAGGGGTCGGCCGCGGCTGTCGGCACGCTTTCCTGCCCCTGGATGCGGTGCAGGCGGGCGCCGCCGCCGTCGAGAATGTCCCAGACATAGACCACGGTGACCTTGCCGTCGTCGCTGAAGGCGGAGAGATAGCCTTTGAGGATATAGTCGCTGCTCGTATCGTTCGAACTCTTGATGGAAAGGCCATGCGCCCGCGCCTCGGCGCCGAGCTGGCGCGAGAGCGGCGTTACAGCCTGCACCGGCGCGCCGATGATCGGCAGGAAACGCACGGTATTGCCGCGGGCGGAAGAGGCGCCGGGCGTGAGGGCGGCGGTCTGCTGCGGCTGCGCGTCAAGAGTCTGGCTGGTCTGCGCCTGAGACCTGGCACCGGTGGCGGCCGGTGCCAGCGCTTGTCCTTCGATCGGGGCGGAGGCGGCGGGCGAGGCTCCGCTCTTCGACAGGGCGTCTGCCTGCTCCTGCATCGTTGTCGGCGGGGCGCCGCTGCCGGACCGATAGGCTCCCTGCGATTGATTATAGGCCGGATGATAGCCATTCGGCTGCGAGCCCGCGGCGAAAACCGGTTGACGCGTGCCCGCCAAACCTTCGGCCTCACGCTGGCTCACGGGGCTTGACGGCGGGGCTCCGGAGGAATCGCCGATGCCGACCTGCGGCGTCAGCGCGTCGGTGGTATTGCAGGCGGTGAGCAGGGCCATGACGAACAGGAGCGTGGGCACAGTCGCAGCTCGCGTCATCCGGTGATCCGTCCTTCCCACAATCGCATCAGCCCGCCCGAATTTATGCGGGCGGGGATGGTCCTCTGTCAATTCCGGATTCTCATCCGTCAATCCCGGGCTTCAAAGGCCGATAAAATCGAGCGGATGACGAGACAGTGCGCGCGGCGCATCCGCTGTCGTCAGATAGGTCTGTCCGAGCGTCATCGCGGTCCCGGTATCGGAATCGGCGATGATCATGTGCACGAAGAGCGACATGTTTGGCTCGATCGGCTGCGGATTGCCGACATGGAACATCTGATGCTCCATCCAGGACGGAGAGAAGCGGGCTCCGAGCGAATAACCGCAGGCATTCAGCCGGTGGCGGGTGAGGCCGCGCTCGTCCATGATCCTGGCATGCATATCGAAGACGTCGCCGAAGGTGTAGCCGGGCTTCAGCACGGTCTCGATCGCTTCGATGGTTTCTCGGCAGGCATTGTAGATTTCGCGATGGCGTTGCATCGGCTCGCCGATGACGATCGTGCGCATCATGGCGGCATGATAATGCGCGTAGGTGCCGGCCCATTCGAGCGTCAGCTGGTCATTGGCGTCGAGCTTGCGGCGGCCGGCCTTGTAGCGGCAGAGCAGCGCGTCGGCCGCCGAACCGATGATGAACTCGTTGGCGGGATAGTCGCCGCCGCCGGAAAAAACCGCTCCCTGCATGGCGGCGAGGATGTCGGCTTCGTCAGCGCCCGGTTTCGTCAGCCGGATTGCGGCGTCGAGCGCGTCGTCGGCGAGCGCGGCGGCCCGTTCGACATAGGCGATCTCGGTCGGGCTCTTGATCAGGCGAAGACGGCTGACGAGATAGGAGGCATCGACGATCTGGCCGAAAGTGGTCAGCTGCGCGTCGAGCAGGCGGGCGACGCGGCCGGTCATGCCGTGCGTATCATATTCGACGCCGATGCGGGTGCCGAGCAGATCCATCTCGATCAGCAGGTTCTTCAGGTCGAGCGTCGGATCGGCATTGACCCGGTCGACCCAGATATGGATGTCGTCGAGGACCGAGGTATGCTTGGCCTGGCGAAGATCGGCCGAACGGGTGATTAGCGCCATGGTGCCGTCGCTCTTGACGATCAGCGTCTGGAAGAAGCAGTAGCCGAAAGTGTCGTAGCCGGTCAGCCAGTACATGCTTTCCTGGGCGAAGAGCAGCAGGGCGTCGAGCTTTTCTTCCTTCATCTTCTCGGTGAGGCGTGCAAGTCGGCTTGCGAACTCGGCCTTTTCGAAGTGCAGTGCCATTCTGCTCAAGTCTCCCTGATTGATATCGCTGAAATCTGGCGGCCGTAGTCCGGCTCCTTGCGATGTGTCGTCCGGCGATAGGAAAAGAAGCGCTCGCTGTCCGGATAGGTGCAGAGGCCGAGGCTTTCGGCTCGCACGCCGGCCTGGGTCAACCGTTCGATGGTCAGTGCCGGCAGGTCGAACATGGCGTGGCGGGGCGTCGCGGAGGGTATGAAGAAGCGTTCGTAGTCCGGATTTTCGGTGATGAAGCGGTCGACGAATTCCGGGCCGACCTCATAACTTGCCTGACTGATCGAGGGACCGAGGCAGGCGACGATGCTGTCGCGGTTCGCTCCCAGCGCCTCCATGGCGGCGATGGTATTTTCGAGCACGCCGGTCAGCGCACCCTTCCAGCCGGCATGGGCGGCGCCGATGACGCGATTTTCGGGGTCGGCGAAGAGGATCGGGCCGCAATCGGCGGCGAGCACACCGAGCAGAATGCCGCGGGCTGCCGTCACCAGCGCATCAGCGTCGGGACGGGAGCCGTCATAGTCAGCGCCAACCGTGACGACATCGGGGGAATGCACCTGGTGCACGGTTGCCAGCCGCTCGATCGGCAGGTCGAACCAGGCGGCGACGCGACGGCGGTTCTCCATGACTTTTTGCCGTTCGTCGCTGGAGCCGAGGCCGACATTGAGGCCGCGATAGATCCCTTCGGAAACGCCGCCGCTCCGGGTGAAATAACCATGGCGGATGGCGCCGCCCGTCGCATCGTTCAGCAGCGCGCTTTCGATCGGTGCTGGAGAGGCCGCGTCCTGCATCTGTGATTCCGGGCTTTTTCGAGAGGTTTGTTATTGTCCCGAGCGCATCGCATCTGCGGCGCGCTTCAAGTTGCTGTTTCGCGCGGATGTTGGCTCAGCCGCGTGCGCCCTGTCAATCCACCGGACGAAAGGGCATGAGATCTACGGCCGGATGCGAGACGGCCATCGCCTTGAACAGTTCTCCCATCCGGCCTTCACCGGCGCCGACAAGCCTGTCGACGGCCGTCTGGATGACCTGCTGGGTCTGCGGTTCGCGGTTGCGCCCGAGAGCGGCGGCGCGCTCGAGAATGCCGAGGCCGGTCAGAAAGTCGCCCTGGTGCAGGGCGCCGTTCAGATGCAGGCCGGCTGCCAGCGCCGTTTCGGCGAGCTGCTGGAAATCGACATGGCTCGTCAGATCGGCTTCGCCGGGATGGGCAAGCGGCGGGTCGAATTCATGCATGCGCACTGCCTGCAGCGTATCGCCGAACCCGGTGACGAGATGGCCGTAGTCGATGACCAGCGCCGTGCCGCCGAAGGCGCGCAGCCGCTCGCAGATCGCCATCATCACGGCCTGCCGGGCGGGCGAGATCTCGAAAAGCGTGCCGAGCGGCAGGTTCTGCACCGGTTCGGGCAGCAGGGCCGGATCGAGGCCGGCGACGCCGGCGGCGAAGGTCAACTCACCGTCGGCGTCGAGCCCGACCATGCGCTCGCGAAAACCTGTCTGCGTGCGGATGAACTGGCGGATCGGGATCGCGTCGAACAATTCATTGGCGGCGATCAGGGTGAAGCCGGCCGGGACTTCGTCGAAGCCGTCGTGCCAGGCGATTTTTTCGCCGTAGTCTTCGAGCGTCTGCTTCTGGACGTCGCGCAGGCGCTCGCTGGTTTCGACAAGATGCACGGTCATGGTGTCGAAAAGCGGTGGGGCGATGCGCGAGATGACGCGCAGCATGTCCGATATCATCGTGCCGCGGCCAGGCCCGATCTCGACGAGGCGCACATCCGCCGGCGTGCCGTGGCGCTGCCAGGCATGGACGATGAAGACGCCGATCATTTCGCCGAAGATCTGGCTGATCTCCGGAGCGGTGACGAAGTCGCCGGAGCGGCCGAAGGGCTCGCGGGTGCGGTAATAGCCATGTTCGGGATCGGCCAGGCAGAGCGAGAAATAATCGGTGACGCTGATCGGACCGTTGGTCTGGATGATCGCCTTGATTTTTTCGCCGAGGGCGGTGCTCATCTCGTTTATCCGCCGTGTCAGAGCTGCAGCGCAGCCTGGCGGCGGGCGCGCAGCATCGCCCAGAGGCCGAGCAGAATCATCGGCGAGGAGAGTACCATGCCCATGGTCAGCCAGTTGGTGCCGAGGAGGTAGCCGAGCTGGGCGTCGGGCTCGCGGAAGAATTCAACGAAGATGCGCGAAAGCGCATAGCCGCAGACGAAGACGCCGGAGATGAAGCCCGGGTTTTTCAGTGCGCGCATGCCGTAGACGAGGGCGGCGAGCACCAGAAGCAGGACGATACCTTCGAGGCCGGCCTCGTAGAGCTGGCTCGGGTGGCGGGCGAAAGGACCGCCGGTCGGGAAAACCACGGCCCAAGGCACGTCGGTCAAGCGGCCCCAGAGCTCGCCATTGATGAAATTGGCGATGCGGCCGAAGAACAGGCCGAAGGGAACGACCGTGGCGACGATGTCGAACAGGCTCCAGACCGGAATTGCGTGGCGGCGGGCAAAGAGGATCATGGCAATCGTCGTGCCGGCCAGGCCGCCATGGAACGACATGCCGCCGTTCCAGATCTGAACCGCACGAACGGGATCATGCAGGACGGCTGTGAGATCATAGAAGAAGATATAGCCGAGGCGACCGCCGAGGACGACGCCGATGGCTGCCCAGACGATAAAATCGTCGAGCTGCACTCTCGATATCGGCGACGCGTTGCCGGGCCAGAGACTGTCATTGGCGGCGATCCGGCGCGCATAGGCCCAGCCGAGCAGAATGCCGGCTACATAGGCGAGACCGTACCAGTGAATCGCCAGCGGACCGATCGAAAAGGCGATCGGATCGATGTCCGGGAAAGGCATGATGGCAAGGAGATCGGCGGCTATCGGCAAGGTTTTCCCATCCGTTGAAGTCGGCGGAACATGCCGCTGCGATCCCGGACGGTCAAGTCCATTGTTCGTGATCTCGCTTCCGCAACCCGGCCCGGCGACGACTATGCCATGCAAAGCGCTTGCATCCCTGGTGGCGAAGCCCTACCTCAATCTTCGAGGCCCTGAAGGGCCGAATTCACCGCATCCGAAGGGAGAAAAACGCCATGACGACCGGAACGAACCGCATCATGGATGAGTTCGCCAAGCTGATGACCGACGCGGCAGGTGCTGCCCAGGGAGTCCGCAAGGAGATCGAGACGGCTTTCAACGCCCAGGCCGAGCGTTGGCTGAACAGCATGGACGTCGTCAAGCGCGAGGAATTCGAGGCCGTGCGCGAGATGGCGATCAAGGCACGCGACGAAAACGAGGCGCTTGCCGCCCGCATCGCGGCTTTGGAAGCGAAGCTTGCCGGCGAGGGTCACTGATATCCCGGTACGGTGCAGACGCGGCGTTGCCTTCATGTCACACGTCGCGTCTGTCACAAAAAATTCCAGGTGAGTTTTCCACCTGTGGACACTGCCAAAAAAGCCAATTCGCAGAGTCGCTTATTCTCCCTTCTGAATTGAGTTTCGAAGAGCTTTCCACAACGGCCCGTCCGTATTTTCCTCTGAGGGGGCTGGCAGGTGGCAAGGGTCATTATAGACTGATTTTAAATGATGATTCGAAGCGACTTGGTAAGCTCCGGGCAGGTTATCTGCGTTAAGTCTGGCAGCGGTTCAACGATCATCCAGTGGTAGTTTCCGGTATTTGCGTGTGTCTTTCTTGTGTTCGTACACGAAGTTAGGTCGCATTCATTCCGGTCAAGAAGGTGCTGCATGAACCTGATGGAATTGGAAGTCGAGCGTCAGTCGAACCCGGTCGATATGATCGAGTACGTGGCCTCCAACAATGACTGGTCGTTCGAACGGTCCGGCGAGGACGAGATCGCGATGACGGTCGAGGGGCGCTGGGCGGACTATCATGTCTCCTTCTCCTGGATGGAGGAATTCGAGGCGCTGCATCTTGGCTGCGCATTCGATATCAAAGTCCCCGACATCAGGGTCAACGAGGTGGTCAAGCTGCTCTCGGCGATCAATGGGCAGGTGCTGATGGGGCATTTCGACCTCTGGCGCCAGGAAGACGTCGTCATCTTCAGGCAGTCGCTGCTGCTTGCCGGCGGCGCCGAGCCCACCAACCGCCAAGTGGAAGTGCTGCTTTCCAGCGCGCTCGACACCTGCGAGGCCTATTTCCAGGCCTTCCAGTTCGTCGTTTGGTCCGGCATGGATGCGGCCAAGGCAATGGAAGCGGTGCTGTTCGAAACGGTCGGCGAGGCATAAGATGCCAGCCAAGGCTTTCTCCGCGAAACATCCCGTCGTTCTGATCGGGGCCGGCAACATGGGCGGAGCGATGCTCTCCGGCTGGTTGAAGAGCGGCGTTCCGGGCTCGGCCGTCATCGTCGTCGATCCCGGCCCGTCACCGGCGATGCTGGCGACGATCGGCGAGGCGGGAGCGACCCATCTCGCGGCCGTTCCGGCAGCGTTGAAGGCAGGCGTATTGTTCCTTGCGGTGAAGCCGCAAGTGATGGAGGCGGTGTTGCCGGCGGTGAAAAGCGCTGTCGGGCCGGAGACGGTCGTCGTCTCGGTCGCTGCCGGCAAGACGCTCGGTTTTCTCGAAAAGCATCTCGGGAAAGCCGCCATGGTGCGGGCCATGCCGAACACGCCGGCCATGGTTGGCCGCGGCGTCACCGGGGCCTATGCCAATTCAGCGGTCAGCGATCAGCAGCGTGAGCGCGTCCATTCCCTTCTGCGCGTCTCCGGCCCGGTCGAATGGGTGCCTGGGGAAGCCGATATCGATGCCGTGACGGCGCTTTCCGGCAGTGGGCCGGCCTATGTCTTCTATCTCGTCGAATGTATGGCGGAAGCGGGCCGGAAGCTCGGCCTGCAGGCGGACCTCGCCATGCGTCTTGCGCGGGAAACTGTCGCGGGGGCTGGTGAACTTTTGCACCAGTCCCCCGACGATGCCTCGCGGCTGCGGCAGAATGTGACTTCTCCCGGCGGAACGACGGCGGCAGCACTCGCGGTGCTGATGGCCGAAAACGGCATGCAGCCTTTGTTCGACGCGGCACTCGCGGCAGCGCGCAAGCGGGCCGAGGAACTGGCCGGCTGAGAGACACCCATGGCCGAAGAGATCACCTACGCCGATTTCGATCGTGTCGACATCCGTGTCGGCACGATCGTCGAGGCCAGTCCCTTTCCGGAAGCGCGCAAGCCGGCGTTCAAGCTGGCCATCGACTTCGGCCCTGACATCGGCATAAAAAAATCATCGGCGCAGATCACCGTGCATTATACGCCGGAAAGCCTGGTCGGCCGGCAGGTGCTTGGCGTTGTCAACTTCCCGCCACGCCAGATCGGGCCGTTCCGCTCGGAAGTGCTGACGCTGGGCTTCGAGGATGAGAACGGCGCGATCGTGCTCGCCGCGGTCGAACAGCCGGTGCCGAACGGCCAGAAGATGATGTGAGCCTGAGCTCACATCCTTTCATCGGGCATTTCGCTTGATTTTCCCGCATCCGAGCCGTCACGCGCTCTGATCTCCTGCAGGAACGGATTGCTGCGCCGTTCATCGCCGATGCGGCTGCCAGGGCCGTGGCCGCAGATGAAGCCGACCTCGTCGCCGAGCGGCAGGACCTTGTCGCGGATCGAATCCAACAGTTGCTGATGATTGCCGCCCGGCAGGTCGGTGCGGCCGATCGAGCCGTTGAAGAGCACGTCGCCGAGATGTGCGAAATTCTGCGCGCGGTTGAAATAGATGACGTGGCCGGGCGCATGGCCGGGCGCATGATAGACCTCGAACTCGTGGGCGCCGAAGGAGACCCTGTCGCCATCCTTCAGCCAGCGGTCCGGCAAGACGTTGCGCAAACCTGAAATGCCGTAGTTGGCCGCCTGGGTTTCGATGCGCTGCAAAAGCGGCAGGTCGTCCTGGTGCGGGCCGACGATGTCGACGCCGAGGGCCTCTTTCAACTCCTTGGCGCCGCCGGCATGGTCGAGGTGGCCATGCGTCAGCCAGATTTCCTTGATGGTCAGGCCGTTTTTCTCGATCGCCTGGAGAATGAGCGGCACGTCGCCACCCGGATCGACGACGACGCCTTCCTGGGTGTCGGGATCGAAGAAGACCGTGCAGTTCTGTTGAAAAGGTGTCACCGGAATGATGCCGACCTGGAGCATGCCCATAAGTGCCTCGCTTGGTGTCTCGGGTTCTCAGGTATAGTTCGAAACGGTGGTAAGGACAGCCGGAATCTGTCGCTGCCACGACCTGTTTCACGGCAAAAACACCGACTGCAACACAAATTTATTCGGCTTTCGGCCATCCAAATGCAGCGGCAGAATCAATCTTTGCCCTGTTTTTCAAATATTTGCGCGTGGCTCTCTGGAGCCGCCGATTTGCCGGAGGCAAGGCGGGGGAACATCGTGGAACGCCGCGCGTTGTCCGGCCATCGAAACCAAGGAGACGCTCACATGACCTTGAAGAGAAACATCCTACTGGCTGGAGCCGTGCTCCTGGCGACCGGCGGTCTGGCGCAAGCGGAGATGGTGGCGACCACGGTCAACGACCTCAACGTCCGCGCAGGTCCGGGTCCGCAATATCCGGCAGTCGGCCTTGCCACCCGCGGCTCGACCGCAGTGCTCGATGGCTGCATCGAAGGCAGCCGCTGGTGCCGTGTCGATGTCAACGGCATACGCGGCTGGGTCTATGCCGATTATCTGCAGATGGAGTATGGCGGCAACCAGGTGATCGTCGAGCAGCATCGCGCCGAAATCGGCGTTCCCGTCGTCACTTACGAGTCGACCGCCAGCGTCGTCCCGGCTGACCCGCAGCCGGCGCCGGGCGACGAACTGATCGGCCCGGTCGGGGCTGTCGAGACCATCACTCCGCCGGAGACGGTGCGCACCTATATCGAAACCAATCCGACTGACACGGTGCGGCTCGGCGGCGATGTCGTCGTCGGTGCGGAGGTGCCGGCTGATGTCACCTTCCAGACCATCCCCGACTATGAATACCGCTATACCAGGATCAACGACCGTCCCGTGCTGGTCGATCCCGGCACGCGCCGGATCGTCTATGTCTATCAATGATATGATCGATCAAAGCTGAAGCGAGGCGGCCCGCGGGCCGCCTTTCGTTTGATGGATACTTCGCGACCCCCGGCGGTTCGCTGTCTCTTATCCGGCACCTTCAGCCGAGAACCTCGGCGGGTCATGGAAAAGACGTCGATATTGGCGTCTTCCAGGCGGCGAACGCCGTTGAACCATATTTCACCATCCAGCTGGTCGACGGGAACTGAAGCCGTCTTTGAACCTCCTCCGGCACTTCAAGCGCCATGCCTGTTGATTGTTGTCCTCATTACGTTTTATCCAAAGACGCAGGGGGAAATTGCGCGGTGCGCCGGAGTGCCGATGGGCCTTGGTTTCAATGAAATGCCAAGGAAATAAAAAATCCGTGCGGGGCTCGGTTCCCGCAGAAGCTGGCAGCGACGCAAATAGTCAACAAAAATTGACCCCGCGAAGACTTCCCGCAGTGCGTGGAAGAGAAAGGAATGCCGAGTGTCACGACAGACCGGTCCGAAAGCGGGCAAACCGGAGCCGCTGGCCACGCCGATGGAAGATACCGAGACGATCGATTTCGAGATCATCGAGCTGTTCTTCTTCGCTTATCGCGACTTCGTTTCCGATCCCGACGCCATCCTCGAAAAGAGCGGTTTCGGCCGAGCGCATCATCGTGTCGTGCATTTCGTCAACCGCAATCCCGGCATGACGGTGGCCGATCTTCTCGACACGCTGAAGATCACCAAGCAGAGTCTTGCAAGGGTGCTGAAACAGCTGATCGATTCGGGCTATATTCGCCAGGTGGCCGGACCTGAGGACCGGCGACAGCGCAAGCTTTATCCAACGAAATCGGGGCGCGAGCTGGCGCTTGCGCTTGCAGAGCCGCAATCGCGCCGCATTGAGCGGGCATTCGAAGGAGCCTCTGCGCAGGTGCGGGAGGGCGTGAAGGCCTTCCTCGGGGGCATGCGGGACAGAAAGAAGGCGGATTGAATGGCGGTCAAAACAGGTATTTCCGATGATGCGGCGCATCTGCTGGTGGTCGACGACGACTCCCGCATCCGCGCGCTGCTCAATCGTTATCTTGCGGAGAACGGTTTTCGCGTCACCGTCGCGGCCGACGGCGCCGAGGCGCAGCGCAAGCTTGCGGGTCTCGATTTCGATCTCATCATCATGGACGTGATGATGCCTGGTGAATCCGGCATCGACGTCACCCGTGGGCTTCGCGCCATCAAGAACGTGCCGATCATCATGCTGACTGCGCTGGCGGAATCGGGCAACCGCATCGAGGGCCTTGAGGCCGGCGCTGACGACTATCTCTCCAAGCCCTTCGATCCGCGCGAGCTGGTGCTGCGCATCAACAACATCCTGCGCCGCAACGCCGGGGGCGAGGGGCTGAAAATCGAACAGGTCATGTTCGGGCCCTATACTTTCTCCTTGACCCGCAAGGAGCTGAAGAAGTCCAGCGAGGTGATCCGGCTCACCGATCGCGAGCAGGAAATCATGCTGCTCTTTGCGCGGCGTGCCGGTGACACGATCCCCCGCCACGAACTGATCGGCAACGACACCGAGGTCGGCGAGCGAACGATCGACGTGCAGATCAACCGGCTCAGGCGCAAGATCGAGGAGGATCCGGCCAACCCCGTCTGGCTGCAGACCGTGCGAGGGATAGGATACAGGCTGAGCATCGACTAAAGCGTCGCGACCTTTCAGATTCGCTTGTCGCGCTTTAGATCTTTGTTTTTGCGCGTATCGCAAAACCGCTGCACAGTTTTGCGCGACATGCTTTAGTTTGAGGAAGCGGAACATGATGCCGATAATGGTATACACTTTCCGGCACCATGCTCTGAAAGACCAGGACCGACGCTGATGGCGACAATCGACAGCTTGCGGCGGGAAGACCGCGCTCCTGCTGCGGGCTGGCGCTGGATCGGCCGCTGGCTGCGGCGCCGATTGCCGACCGGACTTTACGCACGCTCGCTGCTGATCATCATCATCCCGATGGTGCTCCTGCAATCCGTCGTCGCCGCCGTGTTCATGGAGCGCCACTGGCAGATGGTGACGGAGCGGCTGTCGCTCGCCGTCACCCGCGACATCGCCGCGATCATCGAGATCGTCGAGACCTATCCGCAGAATTCGGACTATGGCGAGATTATCCGGATTGCGCGTGACCAGCTCAACCTGCAGATATCGATCGAGCCCGACGGTGACCTGCCGCCGCCGCGGAACAAGCCGTTCTTCTCGATCCTTGACGGCATCCTCAGCGACGAAATCACCGACGAGATTCGCCGGCCCTTCTGGATCGATACGGTCGGCAACTCGAATCTGGTCGAGATCCGCATCAAGCTGGAAAACAAGATCCTCAGGGTGCTGGCGAAACGCAGTCAGACCTATGCCTCGAACACCCATATCTTCATCGTCTGGATGGTCGGCACGTCGCTGGTGCTGATCGGCATCTCGATCCTGTTCCTCAGGGGACAGATACGCCCGATCCTGATGTTGGCGCGGGCGGCCGAAAGCTTCGGCAAGGGGCAGAAGCCCGATAATTTCTATCCGCGCGGCGCCGACGAGGTCCGCCGCGCCGGCCTTGCCTTCATTCTGATGCGCGAGCGCATCGAGCGGCAGATCGAGCAGCGCACGGCGATGCTCTCCGGCGTCAGCCACGATTTGCGCACCATCCTCACCCGCTTCAAACTGCAACTGGCGCTCGCCGGCGACAATCCCGATCTGCATGGTCTGAACGATGACGTCAATGATATGCAGACGATGCTGGAGGCTTATATGGCCTTCGCGCGCGGCGAGGTCGAAGAGGATGTCGGCGAACTGAAGCTCAGCGAGATCTTCGCCAAACTCGAATCCGATTTCGCCCTGCACGGCAAGACATTCGCCTATTCGATCGAAGGCGACGACGAGATATCGGTCAGGCCGAACGCCTTCATGCGCCTTGTCACCAACCTGGCCTCGAACGCGCGCCGTTATGCCAACAGGCTCGACATCGAAGCCAAACACAACGCCAAATGGCTGACTGTTATCTTCGACGATGACGGACCGGGCATTCCGGAGAAGAACCGCGAGGACGTGTTCAAACCGTTCTTCCGGCTGGATGCGGCGCGCAATCTCGATGCGTCAGGGACCGGACTCGGTCTGGCCATCGCCCGTGACATTGCCCGCAGCCACGGCGGCAACGTCACGCTCGGCGACAGCCCGCTCGGCGGCTTGAGGGCGACCATCCGCATTCCCGCTTAAACGGTGGTTGCAGTGAGCTTAACGGCGTTGCGCGCATCGAAATCGCCGAGGCGCTCGACGATCCATCGCCAGAGCGTTGCGACCTGCATGAGGAGGTCACGGCCGAGCGGCGTCAATTCGTATTCGACGCGCGGTGGTACCTCGGGATAGAGGGTACGAATGATGAGGCCGTCGCTTTCGAGGGTGCGCAGCGTCTGCGTCAGCACTTTCTGACTGATGCCCTCGACTCGCTCCAGCAGACGCGAGAAACGTAATGGCGCGCCGGCATCGGAGAGCACGTGCAGGATGCGCAGCGGCCATTTCGCCGCCGCCCGCTCGATCAAGGCGCGTGCTCGCGCATCCTGTTCATCCGTCATGTCACTGCAGAAATCGAATGTGTCGCAAGCCACCTTTGTTACCTCGAGGTGCGTATGGATCGTGTTGGTGCCTTCTTTCGATTGGAAACGATAGAACATACATGGGCAAGGAACCAATGAAGAAGAGGTTTCCGATGTCGAAGGTTTGGTTGATTACGGGGAGTTCGCGCGGTCTCGGCCGGGCGCTGGCGGAGGCAGTCCTGGCCGCCGGCGACAATCTGGTGGCGACGGCACGCAATCCCGCCCAACTTGCCGATCTTTCCGAGCGCTATGGCGGGCAGGTGTTGACGCTGGCGCTTGACGTGACGAACGAGGCCGCAGCGGCTGCAACCGTCGAGGCAGCCGTCAAGAGGTTCGGCCGTATCGACGTGCTCGTCAACAATGCCGGCTATGGCAACGTCGGCTCGATCGAGGATACCAGCCTTACCGATTTCCGCGCCCAGATCGAGACCAACCTGTTCGGCACGATCATCATGAGCAAGGCGGTGATCGCCTTGATGCGGGGGCAGGGGGCGGGCCATATCATTCAGTTCTCCTCCGTCGGCGGGCGTATCGGGCCTGCCGGCCGCGGCGCTTATTCAGCGGCAAAATTCGGCGTCGAGGGTTTCTCCGAAGTGCTGGCGAAGGAGGTTTCGCCATTCGGCGTCAGGGTGACGGTGGTCGAGCCCGGCGGCTTCAGGACGGATTTCGCCGGCGCTTCGACGGTGCTTGCCGAGGGTCGGGCGGAATATGCGGAAACGGTCGGCGCCACGGTGCGCTTTCAGCGCGAGTATGACGGTCGTCAGCCCGGCGATCCTGCCAAAGCGGCTGCGGTCATTATCCACATTGCCGGTCTCGAAGAGCCGCCGTTCCGGCTGTTGCTCGGCAGCGATGCGGTACGCAACGTCGAGAAGGCGGATGCCGCGCGCATCGCAGCCGACCGGGAATGGCGCGCCGTCAGCGTCTCGACCGATTTCGAGCCTGATGCCGAGGTGGGAGCGATGCCTTGGGAGAAGAAGGCCGGGTGAAGGGGGTCCAAAAGCAAAAGCGCCGCTGAGAAGCGGCGCTTTGTACCAGAGAAGTCGAGCGTTCAGCCGGCGGTGCAGAAGTGGCTGCGGCCGTCATAACCGATATAGGTGCCCGTGCGCGGATCGAACGAGCGGTAGCGATAGGAGCAGTAACGCTGCCATTGCGGCGACCAGGGCTCCACCGCCGTGCGGGCCGGCGCATAGTATCGCGGCTGCTCGACATATCGCGGCTCTTCGACATATACGCGGCGGGGGGCGCGATAGACCGGTGCCGGCTCATAATAATCCGGTTCGTAGGCCGGGTCGATATAACGGCGCTCTTCGTACACCGGGCCGTTATTGGCATTGGCGATGGCGGAACCGACGATCAGGCCGGTCGCAAGACCGACCGCACCGCCGACAAGCGCATCGTTGCCGCCGTGGCGGCGCCAATGGCGATCGCGAGCAGATGCCTCGCCGATGGCGGAGAGGGTAAGTGCGGCGGCCGTTGCCGTCAGCAGGAGAGTTTTTGCGAGCCTGTTCATCAGCAGAGTGTCCTAATCCCGGGAACCGAACCGGTTCCTTTCTCGATAATGCTAGTCCTACCGTTGGCTAGCTGAACGAAGGCTGAATGACAAAACCCGGCATTGCTGCCGGGCTTCAACTCGAAATTCGACAGCCTTGTTAAGGGTTTCAGCCCGCAATCTGCAGATTGACGGCCTTGGGGCCCTTGCCGCGGCGATCCGGCTCCGTGTCGAAGCTTACCTTCTGGTTTTCCGTCAGACCGGCCAGCCCGGAGGCCTGGACGGCAGAAATGTGAACGAAGATATCGGCGCCGCCCCGGTCCGGCTTTATGAAGCCGAAGCCTTTGTCGGTATTGAAGAATTTTACAGTGCCAGTCTCGGCCATGCGTCAGGTCCTTTTCTCTCTGCCCGCCATCCACACGGGCAGCATCATAGCATTGCCTCCTTGCGGGAGGTGTTGGCAGGCAATTCTTGAAATGTGAGAAAAAGGTCCCCTCTACCTCGGCCTGCCCCAGACAGGACTTTCGCCTGCCTTTTTGGAACCGGCTGACCGGAATATTAGCGTTTCCGGCGCGCAAATACTTAAGGACTTCCCATGCTCGCAAAATGCCCGAACGAGGCAAGAGTGCGGCGTTTCCGGGATTTTGGCAAGCAAAAGTTTTTTAACGTGTCGTTCAGGGCACACTCCCGCCAACAGCCTGTTTGCACAAAACGCAAAATTTCCTTCGCCGGAGGGGGATGATTAACGCTTTATATCGTCCGCAATATAAATTTCGAGCAGATTTTGCCGAAAATGCAACGTGAACGCGTCTTTCCGGTTAGGCGAAATTTTTTTCGGATTGCTTATGCTCCCATATTTGGACGCGTGTTCAAGCGGCCCGCAGGCTCCGGCGGGTGAAGCTCGGCACGAGTTCGACCACAAGCATAGCGATAAACATTAGCGCGCAACCTGTATAGCCGGTCGCCGACATCGACTCGCCGAGCAGCAGCGCTGCCAGCGATGCGCCGAAGAGAGCTTCGGAGGAGAGAAAGATCGCCGCCTGCGAGGGCGTCGTGTAGCGCTGGCCGATCACCTGCAGCACGAAGGCCAGGCCGGAGGAGAAGATGCCGACATAGAGGATCTGCGGGGCTGCGGCCCATATGGCGGGAAGGCTGATCGGTTCGACGGCTGCGGCAATGATGAGCGCGCAGACCGCGGTGACGGCGAATTGCGTGGCGGAAAGCGCGAGCGGCCTTGCGGTCTCGGAAACCGTCGTGCCGGCAAGAGTGATCTGGATCGACCAGAAGACGGCGCAGACGACGGTCAGCAAATCGCCTGAAGTCAGCGCCGAGAGATGACCGCCGGACAGGAGATAAATGCCCGCGACAGCCATCAGGGCGCCCGGCCAGATGATCCAATGCGGGGCACGGCGCAGGAAGAGCACGGCGATCAGCGGCACGAAGACGACATAGAGACCGGTGATGAAGCTGGAATTCGTCACCGTCGTCGTCTGCAGTCCTACCTGTTGCGTGGCGGCGCCGCCGAAAAGGGCAAGGCCGGTCAGCATGTAGAGTCCCGCATGCCGCTTGCTTGTCTTCGCCTTGGCCTTGCGCGCTTCGAAAAGGACGAAAGGCAGGACGGCAAATGTGGCGACGGCAAAACGCAGGCCGATGAACCAGAAGGGTCCGATCGCCTTCATCGCCGTCGACTGCGCGACGAAGCCGCCGCCCCAGATGGCGGCTGCAAGCAATAGGAGGAGATTCGCCTGAACGCGCGTCATGTCGTCCTCGAAGGGGGAAGGGGATGTGCCCCAGCGGTTAGCAGTTGTGTTTCCGTTCGGCAAGGGTGAGGTTTTGGCGGCTGACCGATGACGATCGGTAGCGTCTTGCGCGAACTCCACTTTGCTCTGAAACTTCTACCAGTTGGTGATCCGCTCTGTTCTCCAACCGCCCTGAGATCATGTTCCTGTGGAACAAAAGATGGTTGCGATGGCAATGCCTCCTGATTGCGTAGATGGTTAGAGCATATCAAGTGAATGTAATGGAGCGCTTTTTTATGGGCGGGAAATATTTAAGCTTTATTGCGCCGTTCGGTCTTCTGGTCGTTGCTACTGAACCGGCAAATGCCCGCGATGCTGTAAAAAGTGGAACAATAGAGCGGAACGGTTCGAAATTCAGTTACCGGGTTATCGTCCTAACTTCGAAAAATCGCAGAATTGAAGTCACTCACAGCGGGAAGAAATATATAGGCCCGCTGGCTGAGATGTCGTTTCGTGACCGCCATTTGCAGGTTTTCGAGATGGTGGCCAGGCTGATCAAAACCACCTGCCAGGACGGTGTCTCCTCGCTCGGAAATATTTGAGTGAGCAAGGATCCGGAACAGGATGAGGACCCTGAGGCTAGGCACCCTCAATACTTCATCTGGGAATATCGCTGTAAATAGCCGCCTCGAGGCTGACCGGGAACTCAGTCGTTGCTCGCCTGCGCCCTGGAAACCCTGAGCAGCGCGCCGTCGTCCTCGTCCGTCACCATTAGCAACGCGCCGTCGGGCGCGACGACGACGTCGCGGATGCGGCCGTAATTACCCTCGAACAAACGCTCCTCGGCAACGAAGGCGCCGCTCTTATCCCGCTGCATGCGCGAAAGCAGCTGGAATTTCAGCGCCGCTACGAGGAAGTCGCCATCCCATTCCGGGAACATGGCGCCGCGATAGACGGCGAGCGCGCCGGGCGCAATTGACGGATCCCAGTACTGCAGCGGCTGCTCCAGCCCTTCCTTGGCGGTACCTTCGCCGATCTCGGCGCCGGAATAGTCGCGGCCGTAGGTGATGATCGGCCAACCGTAATTCTTGCCGGCTTCGGGCTGGTTGATTTCGTCGCCGCCGCGCGCGCCGTGCTCGACCGTATAGAGCTTGCCGTCCTTGGCGTCGAAAGTGATGCCCTGCGGGTTGCGGTGGCCTTTTGACCAGAGTTCCGGTAGGGCCTTGCCGCCGTCCTTGAAGGGATTGTCGGCGGGGATGCTGCCGTCGGCATTGATGTGGATGATCGCGCCGGCATTGTCCTGCCAATCCTGGGAACGGTCGCGGTCGCCGCGATCCCCGACGCTGATGAACAGTGTGCCATCGCGGGCAATCGCGATCCGCGAGCCATAATGAATGTTGGTGGATGTGAAGCGCCGCATGCCGAACAGCGGCGTCACAGCCTCGAGCTTCTTCTCGTCAGCAGAAAGCATGGCGCTGAAGGCTTCGGTGCCGGAGCCCTGGCTATTCGCCATGGCGGCGGTGAAATAGAGCTTTCTGCTGGTGGCAAAATCCGGGGCGAGCGCGATGTCCAGAAGGCCGCCCTGGCCACGGGCGCTGACCTTGGGCACGTTGCCGATCGGATCTGACAGTTTGCCGTCGCGGATAATGCGCATGCGGCCGGGCCGCTCGGTAACGATATAGCCGCCGTCGGGCAAGACCTCGACCGCCCAGGGATGGTCGAGACCATCGGCGAGTTTTTCGACACGAACAGCGGGACCCTGTGTATTGACGGTATCGGCCGCGTTGGCCGGTATGGAGCCCGCGCACACCAGCGCTGCAGCGAAATGGAAGGCGGATACTCTCTTCATCTTGCTCCCCGTCGTCTCCTCATGCTGAACGTGGAGCGGGCAGGGGACGGCTTCAACCTCATTCGCCCTGCAATAACGGCTTTGTGTTTGCCGGTTGAATGGAGCCGGTCGCCTCGCCGTCGACCAATTCCGCTTCGACGATGTAGCGCAGCGACCCCGGTTCGGTCGCATCGAAGGGCCAGCAGGTCGTCAGCGCCAGGCGGCGACCGTCGGAGGCGGGATCGATGCCGCTCGCATCCCACGGGGCGATGCGACCTTCGCCCGCCTTGAAGGTCAACAGCTTGCCGTCGCGGCGGGTGATTTCGATGGTATCGCCGGGCCTTACATATTGGAGCCAGCGGAAATGCGTGTCGCGATGGGCGGCGATGACGGAGGTGCCTTGCTCGCCCGGCTGCGGCGTGTTGGCGAGCCAGGCGGGACCGAAGGCGAGGGCCTCGCCGGAGGCGCCGGAGAGCACGATGGCCTCCTTGCCGAGGCGCGGCGCGCGCACCTTGGCTTCCGTGGTAAAATCGGCCCAGGGCCAGGGCTTCATCTCTTCGCCGTGCAGTTCGGCGGCGAAAGCGCGCTTCAGCAGGACCTGCGAGAGCTCCGCCTTCGCCTTCAGCAGGACACCGTCGCCGATCAGCGCCAGGCCGTAAAGGGCAAGACCTGAAATGGCGAAGGCGATCGTCTTTTCGATCGGCGAAAGGCGCCAGAGGAAGAAACCCTTCTTCTGGCGCGCCTTCGGTCTGTCATGGGCCGTGGCCGCGGCCATGGCGAGTTCCAGATAGGTCGGAAGTGGCTCGAATTCGGCCGCTTCCTCGTTGCCGCTAGAGGCCATCGCGCTTGGCTCCGGCCTTGACGAGGCCCTTGATGCGGCGGCGCCAGATGGCGAGCCCGCTCGCCGCCGTCAGCGCCAGCAACAGCATGGTAAGCCCGCGCATGATCTGCTCGTCGGCCCGGGTCGCCGTCTGCGGCAGGTTCACGGTCGAACTCTTCTGAGCGATCAGCGTGGCGGCTTTCGCCGTCGGCGCTGCGGCCATCATGTTTGCGATCTCTGGCGATGCGGCAGGCTCCTGCGTGACGGCTACGGCTTGTTCCGGTGCTGCATTTCCTGCCGGATCCGCGGCGGCCCGGCGTGTCGCGCCGTCTGTTTCGCCGAAGATCTTTCCGAAGTCCCAGCCTTCGGGCAGGTTGATTGGCAGCTTTGCCGAGCCGAGCGGCTCGTTTACCGGCCGCGACGGCGTGACGTCGACGGCGACGAGGCTGGTGACGCGGGAGACGAGATGGTGGGCAAGCGCCACCGCCTCGATATCCTTGTCGAGCCCGGCAGGATCCTGGCGTTGATAGGCGCGGGCCTCGAAATCGTCGATCTTGCGCCGCGCCCAGAGCTTGGAGATGCCGTTGCCGTCGGCGGCGTGAGCGATATGCATCTCCACGCGCCAGGGCTGGTCGCCCGTCTTGCCGACGATCTGCAGCTTGCCGGCGGGCTTGTCCTGCTGCAGCTCCGCGGTCAGCACGACGGGCTCGCCGCTATAAAGATCCGGCATCGGGTTCGGCGTGATGTCCTCGGCTTCCACGCCTTCGAAGGTGGCGGCGATATCGGTCATGGCGGGGTTCTGCAGCTTGGCGAAGAGTTCGCCCATGCGGCTTGCCACCTGATCGGCCGAGCCGATCTGGGTGAAAGTGCCGCGGCCGATCTCGGCGGCCTTGGTCATGAAATAAGTGTTCGGCGCCGAGCCGATGCCGACGGTGAAGACGCGGGCATCGCCGCGGTTTGCGGTGATTTCCTGGAAGAGTTGCTGCTCATTGCCGATCGCGCCATCCGTCAGGAACACGACCTGGCGCAGCGCCCCGCTTGCGACCGGACCCTGGTTGCGCAACGCATCTTCAAGCGCGGGCAGCATTTCCGTACCGCCGTCGGCGGTCAGGCCCCTGACATAGGCAATGGCTCTTTCACGGTTGTCTGGGGTGGCAGAGACGAGGCCCTTGAAATAATCAGTCATCGTGTCGTCGAAACGGATGACGTTGAAGCGGTCGTCCGGGTTCAGCCTCGAGATGGCAAGGGCCAGGCTCTGCCTTGCCTGCTCGATCGACGGGCCGGACATGGAGCCGGAATTGTCGATGACGAAGACCACTTCACGTTTGGCCGGCGGTGCTGCCGCGTCTAGCGCCGTCGGCGGAGTGACGAAAGCGAGCAGATAGGTCTTGCCGTCCTTGACTTCGCGAAAGAGACCGGCGCTCGGCATCTTGCCTGGAGAAGCCTTCCAGGTGAGCTCGAAATCCTTGTCCGCCGGGACGGCATCTCCCTTCAGGCTGATCGTCCTCGCTTGGTCGCCGTCCTGTCCGATATCGACCGCGTGAAAGGACGATGTGACGTCACCGAGCGGAAAACCTGCCTTGAGGTTGACGGTCAGCGAGACCGGGTTGATTTTGGCATTCTCGCGCGGATCAAGCACCGGCGCTTCGATCTTCTCACGGTTTTCCACCGGGTCGCTCGGCGTGGCAAAGCCGGCGCCATTGTTGAATTCGACCGTCTGGACGATCGGCGCCGGATTGTAGCGCGGCGCGACGACCATCGGGAAGCGCAGCGAGAACTCGCCGCCCGACTGGCGGACCGCCTGCTGATACTCGATCTGCACGACGATCTCTTCGCCGGGGCCGATATTGGCGACCTGGTTGGTGAAGATGTTCGGCCGCTGCTGTTCGAGCAATGCCGTCTTCTTGCCCTCGGCCTTGGCCTGCTCGTAGATCTCGCGGGCTTCCTGGCGCGGCTTGATCTGGCCTTCGATGAAGCGTTCGCCGATCTGCATCTTCAGCGCGTCGACGGCGGAATTGTCCGGCAGCGGGAAGACATAGGTGCCCTCGACCCAGCCCTGGCTCGGGTTCTGGAAGCGCTGTGTCACCTTCACCCTGGCGATCGGGCCGGAGACATCGATGATGACGTCGGTCTTCAACCGCGGCGCCTCGACAAAAAAGCCCGGCTCCTTCGACGGGAAGAGCAGCGAGCCGCTATTGACGTCGTTCGGGCGGACAAGGGCCGCTAGCTGACCGGATGTCTGCTGTGCCTCGGCCCGCGCGGCGGAGGCAAGTCCCAGCATTGCTGCAAGGCAGGCGACAAAGGCGGTGGCGGCGACTAGAAATGAAATGGAAATCCGGCGCATGCGCATGCGCCCGATGGCGAACTCATCTTCCAGAAACATTGGCGTACCCTCAATGACCAATTTTGGATAGCGCAATGATGCGGCTTCGATCTCGGCGCGCTCGCGACCGAATTGCGGCGGCGTGCGGCATTTGTTGCGGCTTATTCGTGGCGAAGGACGAATCCCCAAACCCCCTGATTTCTAAGGGCTTAGGTGACAAAAAATGCGACCGTTGCGATCGCGAGTGTGCCTGATGTGATGTGGTCGAAGGCGTGCCGCTAAAGACTGTGGCGGTCTCAGGGACGGGTGATCCTGTAGACCAGCAAATCATCTGAATCAGTAAGCTTGGTTGAGGTCCTGTCGAGATAGTCGATCAGGCCCTTATGATGCTCCACGAACAGCAGGTCCTGCTTGTCTGTGGCGTTCTTGGCCACGCCGAACAGATCCGCGCCTTGCGCGCGCAGCTCCTCGAGCTGTGCGATCGCAGTGGCGTCATCCGCGACGAATTTCGACCACTCGGTATCGCCTCCGCCAGGCGGGAACACCCAGCCGCGCGCCCTGCTGTAGTAGACTGCGACGGGATCGCCGACTTCGGGCGCGATGGCAACGACGAGATCGCCCGGTTGCGCCAGCCGCGCCAGTTCCTCGCCCAGCAGCTTGCCCTTTATCGCGATTGGCTTCTTCATCGTCCTGACGAGGGGAAGGGTCGACCAGCCGAGCGCGATGGCGACGATACAGATCAAGCGAAGCGCCACCGCCGGCGTTGGAAAGGTTCTCGATGCAAGCGTTGCCAGAAGAAGCGCGCCATGGCCGCAGAATATCGCGACCGGCACATGGAAGATGTGGAGGTTCCACACATTGCTGGTGATCTCGCCCGCCGCGGCCAGATAGAGGATCACAGCTGCCGCCAGCCATATATAGGGAATGGCCGAAAGGGCGCGTTGCTTCGGATCTTCGGCGCGGGTAAGCGGCATCCACAAGCCGACCGCAAACAGCACCATGAACGGATAGCCGTAGAACCACAAGACGGAGGTGTTCCATGCGGATTGGAAGTAGAACCTGTCCCTGACATATGTCCAGACGCCGTAATCCCAGATATAGCCGCCGCTGCCGGCGAAATGGAACGGCGGATAGCTGCGGGCGAGATAGATCGCCCAGCTGAAATAAGCGCCAATAACGACCAGGCTCAAAAGCCCCGACAGGAAGACTAAGCGCGCCTGCTTCCACTTCTTCTCCAGGATCCAGCAGACCATCAGATAGAAGATGACGGCGCCGGCAGCGATGCCCGGCGGCTTTGACAGCGCGCCGAGCGAGAAGCTGAGCGTGGCGAGCGGCAAGAGCCAGCCGCTGCCGCCGGCCCAGTATTTGACAAACAGCCAGACGCCAAGGGTCACCAGAGCCAGCATCGCCGGATCGGGAAGGAACGAGCTGTCGATCATGATCGCCGCCGGCATCAACGCGTAGGCCAGCGCCGCCGCGTGGGCGTGCCTCTCACCCCAGCACAGCGCCGTCAGCCTGTGCAGCGAAAACACCGTTACCAGCCCGAAGCAGGCTGCAACCACGCGGCCGAACCAGTCATGCCAGCCGAAGAGTTGGTAGAGCAGGGCGGTGAGATAGCTGACGATCTGGAACTCGCGGCCCTGATAGCTTGGCCCGGGCCCGGTCCAGCTGACCTCTGGAAAGAAGATGTTCCAGCTGCGCTGCTGGAAATTGTCGGCCATCATGGCCGTGCTTATCTCGCGCCAGCTGAAGCCGTCGACCAGCGGCAAGGTGATCTTGTGGAACCTGAAGACGACCGCAATCAGCAGAATTCCCAGCAGGATTGCCGTGTCAAGGTTAAGGTAGCCGCGAGCAGCCGTTTCCCGGTCGATCGTCTCCTGCGGGTACTGCCGACTTTCGGGCTGGTTCAATTCCAGGTCGTTGGGCGCGAGACGCAGTGGCGTGGAGGGCTTGCGGGGCGGCTTTGTCATGCCGGCAGTTCATCAGCAGCGGCTTAAAAAGCAATTCATCCAAATTGAGTATTGACCCTCGTCCTCGTGCTAAGATGGCACGAGCGCCGGCTCGGCCTGTTTGGCGAAAGGATCCAATAAGAATCATTGCTACCATCACGCCTTTGCGCTTGAAATGCCGTCATACATTGGACATAGAGCTAACCGCAGAACTCCGGTCCCGGCTTTCTGCCCGTTTCAACCATTAGGACCGATATCATGGCCTTCCTTGCCGATGCTCTTTCCCGTGTGAAGCCTTCAGCCACCATCGCCGTCTCCCAGAAAGCGCGCGAGCTGAAAGCAAAAGGACGCGACGTCATCGGGCTGGGCGCCGGCGAGCCGGATTTCGATACGCCCGAGAATATCAAGAAGGCCGCCATCGACGCGATCAACCGCGGCGAGACGAAGTACACGCCGGTTTCCGGTATTCCCGAATTGCGCAAGGCGATCGCCGCCAAGTTCAAGCGCGAGAACGGCCTGGAATATTCCTGGGAGCAGACGATCGTCGGCACCGGCGGCAAACAGATCCTGTTCAACGCCTTCATGGCGACGCTGAACCCCGGCGACGAGGTCGTCGTCCCTGCGCCCTACTGGGTTTCCTATCCCGAGATGGTGGCGCTGTGCGGCGGCACGCCGGTTTTCGTTTCTGCGACCCAGGAACACAATTTCAAGCTCCAGGCCGCCGATCTCGAAAAGGCGATCACGCCGAAGACCAAGTGGTTCATCTTCAACTCGCCGTCCAACCCGACGGGTGCTGCCTATACGCATGCCGAATTGAAGGCGCTGACCGACGTGCTGATGAAGCATCCGCATGTCTGGGTGCTGACCGACGATATGTACGAGCACCTGACGTATGGCGACTTCAAGTTCGTCACGCCTGTCGAAGTCGAGCCCAAGCTCTACGACCGCACGCTGACGATGAACGGCGTCTCCAAGGCCTATGCGATGACCGGCTGGCGTATCGGCTATGCGGCCGGCCCGATCCAGCTCATCAAGGCGATGGACATGATCCAGGGTCAGCAGACCTCCGGCGCGACCTCGATCGCCCAGTGGGCGGCCGTCGAAGCGCTGAACGGCACGCAGGACTTCATCCCCGAGAACAAGAAGATCTTCGAAGGCCGCCGCGATCTCGTCGTGTCCATGCTGAACCAGGCCAAGGGTATCGTCTGCCCGGTTCCGGAAGGCGCCTTCTATGTATACCCGTCCTGCGCCGGCTTGATCGGCAAGACGGCGCCGTCCGGCAAGGTTATCGAGACCGACGAGGATTTCGTTTCCGAGCTTCTGGAATCGGAAGGTGTGGCCGTCGTTCACGGCTCGGCCTTCGGCCTCGGCCCGAACTTCCGCATCTCCTACGCAACCTCGGAGGATTTGCTCGAGGAAGCCTGCCGCCGCATCCAGCGCTTCTGCGCTGCCTGCAAGTAAGCCGGTTGCGATAACATCGATCGAAGGCCCGCCGGCGACGGCGGGCTTTTTGTTTGCGGCGTTGACGATGTGGCTGCATGTAGCTACATTTGACGTCATGAAGACCGTTTCGATCCGTGACGCGAAGAACCGCCTGACCGAGCTTGCCCGCGAGGTCGAGAAAGGCGAGACCATTGTCGTGACCCGCAACGGCAAGCCGGTCTTCGATCTCGTCCCGCATCAGAAGCGCGGCGGTTTGAACCTGGAGGCTGGAGAGGCCTATCTTCGTTCCAAGGGCATCACGAGGACGGAGATGTATATCGCCGACGACTTCGACGATCCTCTGCCGGAAGATTTCCTTCTGAAGCCGCTGCCGTGACCATGCGGGTCCTGCTTGACACCCACATGGTGATCGCGATTGCGCAGAAGCAACTGACGGAACGTTTCCCGCGTGTCGAGCAGCTGCTTTCGGACCATGCCGCCAGCGGCTTCGTCAGCGTCGCCAGTCTCTGGGAAATTGCCATCAAGACGAGGCTGGGCAAATTGCAGCCGGGATTGCCGTTAGAGACCATTCCCGTCTATCTCCGGGAGGCCGGGCTGACGATCCTGCCCGTCGAGGTCCCGCACGTCATCACCGCTGCCGATCCCGAGCCGGAGACGCGCGATCCCTTCGACCGCCTGCTGCTGGCGCAGTGCAAGGTCGAGGGCTTGCAGCTTGCGACGGTCGACCGATTGCTTGTCGACCATCCGCTGGCGCTGCGCCTCTGAAGCGCGTCGCAATCTTTCATCTTCGCTCCCAGCGCTCCGGGTTTTTGATTTCTCGCATGTCGTCATCGCAAAACCGCTGCACACTTTTGCGCGACATGCTTTAGGCTTCCATCCTGATTGAAGACCTTGCGGCATCGATTCCGCTTTGCCTCGCAAGTCGTTGAATTCCGATTCAAATCGTGAGGGGGAGCGCCGTCGGCGCGGGTGATCTCAGGTTGCGGGCGGCCGCCAAACCAACTAGATATCCGCCATCAAGTTCAAGTTGCCGCTTTGGGAGGCCGGATTTTGCAGCAGAGTGCCGTCATCGTCTGTTCCGACGTCAACATGCTGCCGGCTGCCTGCTGCACCCTGCTTTCCGTCAAGCGCAATCTGGCGAAGGCCGGTGTTGAATTCCTGCTTCTCGGCATCGACCTGAAGCCGAACGAGGTCGCCGAGGTCGAAAGCTTCGCGCGCCTGCATGGCATGACGATCAAGGTGCTGCCCTATGCGACGCCGGATACGGCGCGCCAGGCGCGGGGCCGTTGGTCCGCCGCCACGCTGGCGCGGCTCTATATGGACCTGCAAATTCCGGGGAATATCGAGCGCCTGCTTTACCTCGACGCCGATGTGCTGGCGGTAGCGCCCGTCGACGAACTCTTCACCAGGGATCTCCAGGGCAAGGCGCTTGCCGCCGTCGATGACTATGTCATGGCCTTTCCCGAGAAGGCGGGCGCGCGGCAGCGCAAGATCGGCATGGGCGAGGGCGGACGCTATTTCAATGCCGGCGTCTTGCTGTTCGACTGGTCGGTCTGCCGGGCGAAGGGGCTTTTTGCCAGGACCCGGGAGATCTTCGAGGAGCGCTCGCATCTGTTCGAAAACAACGATCAGGATGCGCTGAACGTCACATTCGACGGCGACTGGCTGGTCCTCGATCCGCGCTGGAACACGCAGACGGGACTGCTGCCTTTTGTCGCCCGGCCGGCGATCCTCCATTTCACCGGCCGCAAGAAACCGTGGCAGGCGACCGTTCCCTGGGTGCACCGTCGGATGGCCGTGCGTTATGCCGAGGATCTCCGCAACACGCCGTGGGCCTCCTTCTGCAGGCAGCCGTCGGCAGCGGGCCGGGTTGCCGGCTTCTTCTCGCATGTGGGAAAGCAGATCGGCGGGCTGACGCGGCTTGCACGGATGCGCGCCTATTTCAGCAACAGCTAGATCGTCCTTGGAAAGTGCATGTGAGCCGATGGAATCAATTCCGAGCGATATCAGGACTACGGCCGCCGAAGATGGCGGAGTGAATCTCGTGACACCGGAAGCGTGGAAGGCGCTGCTGTCGCGCTATTCCCACATCGTGCTTGTGGCGAATAGCGAAGCGGTCGATTTCGAACGGCTCAGAAGCGAGCTGCCGGAGACGGCGCTCTACGTCTTCTTCAACAATGTCTACAAGGTGCTCGACGAGCCCTTCGCCGGTCATGCGGTGCTGGTTGCCCGCAGCGGCGTGATGGGCGCCAATATCGTCCACCGGCGCGAGGTGGGCGATGTCCTGCGCTTCTTTGCCGGCGATGACTTCCTGGGTGTCATCAATATTCGCGTCTCCCCGGAGGAAAACTTCAGCGAGGAAAGCCGCTTCAACGGCGCCAAGGCCCGCCACCTCGATCTGACGCAAATGCTTGGCGATCTCTATCCCCAGGGCAAAATCGCCACGAGCGGCTTCGCGATGGCGCTCTGGCTCGCCGACCTGCAACTGCCGGGCAAGATCCTGCTTGCCGGCTTTTCGGCCAAGAGAAGCGAGAAGTGGAAGGTCTTCGACGTGCACGATTGGACGTTCGAGCAGATCTTCCTGCGCCTCTTTGCCAGAATGGGTTCGATCTCGATGTTGGGCGGGGTCGATGCCAGCCCCTATTCGGCGCTCGCCAAGCGGTTTCCACAGGTGCCGCCGATCGAGATCGCGATGACGGCGGCCGAAGTCTTGTCCGAGCGGCTCCATAATGCGAACGGCCAGATCGACAGGCTGATGTCAGTCACCAAATCCATTCGCGCCATCGAAAATTTCTTCCGGCGCTTCAAGCCGAAAACCCGTAAAGAGCGCTTCCTCGAAAAGTCGAAGGGATAAGCTGCTTCACCGCAGTGTTCTGTCTTCAAAGCCCCAGCGCCGTCAGCATGACGAAGGTGGAAAACAGGATGAAATGCGTCATGCCCTCGATGGCGTTGGTCTCGCCGTCGTTGAGATTGATTGCCGCGGCAATCAGCGTGATCGCGACCATCACCGTCTGCACCGGGGTCATCGCCATGATGAGGGGCTGGCCGGTATAGAGCGCGATCGCCTCCATGGCGGGCACCGTCAGGATCACCGTCGACAGCGAGGCGCCCATGGCGATATTGACCGTCGCCTGCATCCGGTTCCGCAACGCCGCCCTCAAGGCGGTCAGGATCTCGGGGGTGGCCGAAATCGCCGCGACGACGACGGCCGTGACGGCGATCGGGGCGCCGCTATCGCGCAGGCCCTCAGCCATAAAAGCCGACATGAACTCCGCCAGCAGGCCGATGATGACTATGCCTGCGAGGATGCTCACGATCGAGGCCGCCGCCGGTCCCTCGGTGTCGCGTTCGTCGTGACTTTCCTTCTTCCGCTCGGAGCGCGGATAGCTGTAACTGAAGAAATAGCTGTGCTGCCCGACCTGCATGCGCAGGAAGAGGCCGTAAAGCGCGATCATCGCGACGATGGTGAAGGCGGAATAATAGTGCCACTTATCGCTCGGCACGAATTCCGGCACGATCATGGAAATGCCCATGGCGGTGAGGATCATCACGCCGTAGGTTTTCCCCGAATTGTCGTTATAGGGCTGCTCGCCGTGTTTGAGGCCGCCGAGCAGGGCGGCGAGGCCGAGAATGCCGTTGATGTCGAGCATCAGGGCCGAATAGATCGTGTCGCGCACCAGCGTCGGAGAACTCTCGCCGGTCATCATGATGGCGAGGATGAGGACTTCGACGGCGAGGGCCGAAAGTGTCAGGATCATCGTGCCGTAGGGATCGCCGACCTTGACGGCGAGCAGTTCGGCGTGATGGGCGACGCGGATCGAGGCAAGCACGATGGTGCCGACCAAGGCCGCGGCGGCGAGCAGCGCGACACCGCGTCCCATTTCGATCACTGCGTGTTCAAGGAGATACGCGATCATCGCGGCGGCAAGCGCGGCGACGAGATATTTTTCCGCTCTAAAGCGTGAAGCGATGCCCAAATCAAAGCTCCCGTTGCGATTCATGCCTCTTAACTAAGTCACTGATTCAGGATGGGAAGCGCGCCACCGCACTCTGCTATTTGCAGTCTTCGGCGTTTAATGGAATACTGAACGCCATCGGGGCCGGAAAGCAGATCGCGGCGTCCTCGTATTCTCGTCAAGCGGCCGCGATGATCCGGATCCTGTCCGGAGGCGTGCGAATGCGCAACATAAAGATGAGGAGACGGATGCATGGTCAAGGTGGTCTACGAAGTCGTGCCGCATGACGGCGGCTGGGCCTACAGACTGGGAGGCGTCTATTCCGAAGCATTTCCGAGCCATGCCGAGGCGCTCGAAGCTGCGCGTATCGTCGCGGCCGAACAGCAGGTCGGCGGCGATTCCGCCGAGATCAGCTGGCAGGACGAAAACGGCAAGTGGCATGAGGAATATGCCGAGGGTGGCGACCGGCCTGAAACCGAGGTTGTCGACGGCTTCTGGCAGGAGCGTGCGGCTGGCGCCTCGCAGAGCGCCGAACGCTAATCGTCACCTCTCAAAGCCCGTGTGACGATCATATGGACGAATTCGCGCTTCTCCGCGGTATAGCAATTGCCATCCATCCTGAATTCGGTTGCTAGCCTCAATTTGAGTGCGGCATAATCTGCCGCTGCCTCGGGATGCGCGATGAGATAATCCCGAAAAGCCAACCTGTTTTTATGCGTGCGATTGCCGACCGGACATAGGTAAACGCGCTGCGCCGGTGCCAAACCTCTCGATAAGAATGCCCACATCTCGTCGTCATGGCGGTTGCCGCGCGGCTCGTAATTTTCCGAGAGAAGCACGCTGGTGGCATCCTCTATATGTTCGAGACCGGGAAGAACGATGTCGATATCGATGAGCGGTTTGGCGGCCATATCAGGAATGGCGGTGCTGCCGACATGATCGATGGCGAGAGCTTGCGGCAGCAAGGCCAAGAGCTTGCCGCGGATGTGCTGGAAAGCGCCTGGCCATCGCCTGTCATAGCTCACGAGTTCAATCGGCTTGTGCATGTTCATCTCCACGTGATTGCTAATAGATGTGCCCATGATTCTTGCCGAAAATCGATCTGGATTTGGGATCATGCGCCGGTAGAATAGCGACGGTAGTCGTGGAGACCCTTGACCAGCGCGTCGTACATGGCGCAGCAGCGCGGCGCCCGATAGCGAGCCCCGCTGAAGCACGGTCAGGAGACCGAGAAGCGGCTCGAGGCGGCGTCGCAAACCGGCGCCGGCGCCATCCTCGTCCGGGCCGGAGATTTCTTCGGCCCTGGTACGACCGCGAACAGTTGGTTCTCATCGGGTCTCGTGACACCGGGCAAGCCGGTCGGCACGATCAAAAACCCAGGACGGCGCGGCGTCAGCCATCAGTGGGCCTATCTGCCCGACATGGCGGAAACTATCGCCAGTTCGTCGAGCGAGCCGACCGGCTGCCGCCTTTTGCCGTCTACCAGATGGAGGGTTTCTGGGATGCCGACGGCATGCAGATTGCGGAGGCGATCAAGCGCGTGGCCAGCGGCAAGGCCAAGATCGGACGGTTTCCCTGGTGGATTGTGCCGCTCGCCGCCCTTCGTTCCGATCATGCGCGAGATCAAGGAGCTGCGCTATCTCTGGAAGGTGCCGCTCAGAATGAGCGACGCCAAGCTTGTTGCCGAGCTCGGCCAAGAGCCGCAGACGCCGATTGATGAGGCGGTGAGGGCATCACTGGTGGCGCCTGGCTGCCTGCCCGAACCGCATCATGACACAACGACGGTCTTCATCGGCCATTGGCTGCAGAAGGCGCATTAGGCTGCGAGTTCGGACAGGGCGATGCGGGCAACCGTCAAGGCTGTCTCGGCCTGCTCGATATTTGGATCGCCGAGGAACCACGCAGCGGAAAGGCCGCAATAGGCGGCGATCCATTGCAGCAGCCGTTTCGGCTCCAGCCGGGCCTCCGCCGAGACGATGGCGAGCTGGCGGCGGAAACGGACCGGATCGGTGATAACAGGCAGTTCTTCATTGGCGAGGATATTGGCAAAATCGTAGCCGCGCTCGCCGTGGAGACGCTTTGGATCGATTGCCAGCCATCCGCGCGCTTCGAAATCGAGAATGTTCTGGTGATGGATGTCGCCATGGAGAACCACGGGTTCACGCGGATCGGCAAGGAGAGCATTGGCGATTGCCGAGCAATCGGCGAGCGTGCCGCCGTATTTGCCGGCGGCTGGTTCCAGATCGCGGAACCAGCGGGTGAGGGGAATGGGATCAGGAAGCGGTTTTTCGCGCGGCGCATGCAGCCGCGCGGCGGTCGCACAGAGGATGCGGCTCGCCTCGTCGTCCTCGCCGTTCATCGCCATGGAAAGCAGCGAGCGTTTTCCCATTGCTCTTTCCAGTAGCACCGCGTCGCCCTCATGGGCATAGACATAGGCCGCGCCGTCGCCGTCCCACCATTGCATCAGCAGTGCGCCGTATCGTTCGTCGATATCGGCAGCCACTTTCAGCATGGCGGGCCTGTCCTGCCAGAGGACCGGCAGCAGACGGCTCGAATGGGTGATGATGGGCTCGCCGTCTGATATCAGCGACCAGCGTTCGAGATAGGGAGCGAACATGGCGACACCCTAGAAAGATGCGTTGCAAAAGGAAATCCCGCCTTCCGGCGAGATTTTGCAACTCGTAGCGTGAAGACTCACGCGACCTTTTCGAGAGTGGGGTAGTCGACATAGCCCTTGGCAGTGCCGCCATAGAAGGTCGACTGGTCGGGCGTGTTGAGCGGCAGATTATTCGCCAGCCGTTCGACGAGGTCGGGATTGGCGATGAAGGGCTTGCCGAAGGCGACGAGATCGGCGCGGCCGCTTTCGACGGCATCGACCGCCAGGTCGCGGTCATAGCCGTTATTGACCATCCAGTTGGCCTTGCCACCGGCCTTTTCATAGGTACGGCGCAGTGCCTTGTAATCGAAGGGAGGATTGTCGCCCTGCTTGTAATCACGGTCGCCGCCCGTCTGGCCTTCGATGACGTGGATATAAGCGAGGTCGTATTTGGCCAGTCCCTCGACGACATGGGCGAAGGTGGCCTGCGGATTGGAATCGTAGCTTTCGCCCGACGGCGTCACCGGTGAAATGCGGATCGCGGTGCGGCCGGCACCGACTTCGCTGACGACGGCATCCACGACTTCGAAGGCGAGGCGCGTGCGGTTCTCGATCGAGCCGCCATATTGGTCGGTGCGGTCGTTGACGCCGTCACGAATGAACTGGTCGAGCAGATAGCCGTTGGCGCCATGGATTTCGACACCGTCAAAGCCGGCGTCCATGGCGGCGCGGGCAGCCTTGCGGTAATCCTCGACGATGCCAGGGATTTCGGAGGTTTCGAGCGCGCGCGGCTCGGAGGTGTCGGCGAAGCTGCCGCTGCCGTCGGCGTTGACCAGATAGGTCTTGGCCTTGGCGACGCGATTGGTCGAAGAGACCGGCTTGCCGCCATTCGGCTGCAGCGTCGTGTGCGAAATGCGGCCGACATGCCACATCTGTACGACGATCTTGCCGCCGGCGGCGTGAACGGCGTCGGTCACACGCTTCCAGCCTTCGAGCGCTGCCTTGCTATAAAGACCGGGCACGTCGGCATAACCCTGGCCTTGATGGGTGATCGCAGTCGCTTCGGTGATGATCAGTCCTGCCGTGGCGCGCTGGCGGTAATATTCGACGTTGAGGTCGTTTGGGATCGCGCCCGGCGAGCGGTTGCGAGTGAGCGGCGCCATGACGATGCGGTTCTTGACGGTGATGTCGCCAACCTTGGTGGGTTCGAAAAGCTTGGCCATGATGGTCCTTTCTTTTGCGGGAGGGATCACTCGGCGGGGGCAAGGGCGGCCCGGCCCCAGGCGGAGAGATGGTCGAGCGCCGCTGCGGCAAGGCCGATCGGGGCCATCAGGCTGCGGCGGAGATTTTAAAGGTCCTGCGTGAGCTGCTTGAGGAAGGCTGCGATCGTGTCTTCGTTGCGCTTGTAGAAGATCCATTGTCCCACGCGTTTGGTGGTGACGAGACCGGCGCGGTGCAGTGTCCCGAGATGGGCCGAAACCGTCGACTGCGACAGGCCGCATCGTTCGAATTGGCTGGCGCAGACCCCCATTTCGAAAGGATGCTGCTGCGTGAGGAAATGTTCCTCCGGATTTTTCAGCCAGTTCAGAATGGCCATCCGGGTGGGATGCGCGAGCGCCTTGATGATCTCGTCTCTGTCCATCGCCGTTTGTCGATCCATAAATCGTATTTTCTCGATATATGGATCGATGCTCGTCGATATGCAAATCACGGAGGCGTGAGGCGGCAGCCTCCCGCGTGTGCGCAAATTTTGAGCAAAAAAAGAGGGCCACCGGAAACCAGGGCCCTTATAAGTTGTGAAGGTCAATAACCTCCAGAGGGGAACAGCTAATGCGGTGGTACTGGGAGAGAAACCACGAAATGCATCAGCTGAAAGGGATATGGTGCTTCCTTAGGCAGGTTTCAATGCTTTTTTGTGCATGCCTGCTATGCACCGCACAATTTTTTTGCGGTGCGGCATGCCTGGGTAAGCTAAGGCAAAAAAAGAGGGCCGCTGGAAAACCAGGGCCCTTATAATTGTGAAGGTCAAAAACCTCCAGAGGGGAACAGCTAATGCGGTGGAACTGGGAGGAAAAGCCACCATGTGCATCAGCTATGTGCGATATGGTGGTTTAATGGGCAAACGGCAACCCACATTTGTGCATGCCAGTCATGCGTCCCATGCATAGTATGGAAAACAATCCATAAATTTGATTAAAAATTCCAGTTTCTGGCCTTGCTGACAATGAAATCGCGGAAAGCCTTCAGCTTGGCGGCGTTCTTGATTTCGTCGGGATAGCAGAAATAGGTGTCGAAGGAGGGAACATCGGCGTTGATCGCCAGCTGAATCAGGCCAGGATCGCGTCCGACGATGTAATCCGGAAGGCAGGCGACGCCGATGCCGAGGAGACAGGCGCGCTTGATCGAGGTCTGGCTGTTGATCTGCAGATGCGGGATCCGCTTGTTGTCGGACGAGCGGCCGGCGACCTCGAGCCAGTTGACATCGAGCAGGTAGCTCGGCGCCGGCTCGCCGAAGGTGATGATGCGGTGGTTGTCGAGATCCTCGATCTTCTGCGGCTCGCCATGGCGGTTGATGTAGGAGGGAGCGGCATAGACGTGCATGTGCACGGTGAAGAGTTTGCGTTGGATGAGGTCGGACTGCTGCGGCTGACGCAGGCGGATTGCGCAGTCGGCATGGCGCATGTTCACATCCACTTCCTCATTGTCGAGGATCAGCTGGATCTGCACATCGGGATAAAGCTGCAGGAATTCCTGGATCTTGTCGGTCAGCCAGCCCTGGCCGAGGCCGACCGTCGTCGTCACACGCAGCTTGCCGGACGGCGTCTCGGTCGTCTCGGTGAGCTGCATCTTCACGGTTTCGAGCTTCAGCAGCACGTCATGGGCGGTGCGGTACAGCAGTTCCCCCTGTTCCGTCAGGATCAGGCCGCGCGCATGGCGGTGAAACAGCTTGGTGCCTACATCCTGCTCCAGCGCGCTCACCTGGCGGCTGATGGCGGATTGGGACAGATGCAGCTTATCGGCTGCGTGCGTAAACGAGCCCGCCTCGGCAGCTGCGTGGAAAATACGCAGCTTGTCCCAATCCAGTGGCATTCCCCCGCCTCTCATGCCGATCTTACTCCGCGGCCACGGCGACGGGCATGTGGCCCGTCAGATATCGCTCGGCTTCGAGCGCTGCCATGCAGCCCATCCCGGCGGCGGTGACGGCCTGGCGGAAGGTGTCGTCGGTCACGTCGCCGGCGGCATAGACACCCTCGAGGCTGGTCGCGGTCGAATCCGGCGCGGTCCAGAGATAGCCGTTGTCTTTCAGCTTCAGCTTGTCCTTGAAAAGTTCGGTTGCCGGCGCATGGCCGATCGCGACGAAGACGCCGTCGACCGGCATTTCCGTGATCGCGCCGGTTCTGACATCGCGCAGGCGCGCGCCGGTGACGGATTGCGGCATCGGGGGCTTGGCCGGCGTGCCTGTTATTTCGGCCACTTCCGAGTTCCACAGCACCTTGACGTTTTCCTTGGCGAACAGGCGTTCCTGCAGGATCTTCTCGGCGCGGAACGAGTCGCGACGGTGGACGACCGTTACCGACTTGGCGATGTTGGAGAGATAGAGTGCCTCTTCGACGGCGCTGTTGCCGCCGCCGACGACGATCACATCCTTGTTGCGATAGAAGAAGCCGTCGCAGGTGGCGCAGGCCGAAACACCGAAGCCCTGGAAATGCTGTTCGCTTTCGATGCCGAGCCACTTGGCCTTGGCGCCGGTGGCGATGATCAGCGTATCGGCGGTCCATACCTGGCCGCTGTCGGTGCGAGCGACGAAGGGCCGCTGGTTCATGTCGACCTCGGTCACGAGGTCGTTGACGATCTCGGCGCCGACATGTTTTGCCTGCTGCAGCATCTGCTCCATCAGCCAGGGGCCCTGGATCGGATCGGCAAAGCCCGGATAGTTCTCGACATCGGTGGTGATCATCAGCTGACCGCCCTGTTCGAGACCGGCGATCAAGACCGGCTTCAGCATGGCGCGCGCGGCATAGACCGCGGCCGTATAGCCGGCGGGTCCGGAACCGATGATGAGCACCTTCGTGTGGCGGGCGGGCATGTCATTTCCTTTCGACTGGCAGGAGGGCGGCGGCTAAATAGCGATTACGGCCGTTTCGCGGTCCATGCGCCATTTATGAACGTCCAATGCTATTATTCAAGGGCAGCCTTGCATTACCAACAAGGCAAATCGCCTTGATGTGCAAGAATCCGTCATCGGCTTGAAACTTTCTTGCGTATTCCGCGGCTTTATATAGAAGCTCGCCGCGCAGAATTAAAGAAAGGCCGCGAAGTGGGTCGCACGGAACTCGACGTCATCGACATAAAGATCCTCCGGGAGCTGCAGGCCGACGGCCGCATGACCAATGTCGAGCTCGCCGATCGCGTCGGTATTTCGGCGCCGCCCTGCCTGCGCCGGGTGCGCAAGCTCGAGGAAGCCGGCATCATCGAAGGCTATCACGCCATGCTGAACAGCCCGAAGCTCGGCTTCGACCTGGTCGCTTTCTGCATGGTTGGGCTCAAGCATCAGTCGGAAGGCAATCTCAAGGCCTTTGCCGCCGCCACCACCGAATGGCCGCTGGTGCGGCAGGCCTGGATGGTCTCGGGCGACAGCGATTTCCTGCTGCATTGCGTGGCGGAGAACCTCACCCACTTCCAGGACTTCGTCATCGAAGTTCTGACGGCGAACGAACATGTAGATACCGTGCGCACCATGCTGACGATCCGCCAGGTGAAGAAACTCGGACTGGTAGAAGTCTGAAAAGCTTATTTACGCGAGGCATAGCCGCCGCGGTTGATGCCGTGCCGCTGGAGCTTGTCGTAAAACGTCTTTCTCGGGATGCCGAGCGCCTCGATGGTGCGGCGCACGTCGCCGTCATTGCTCGCGAGCGCATCGCGGATGATCTCGGCCTCGTAGCGTTCCAGCCGCTCGGGCAGCGTGCCGCCCGCCGGCTGCGGGGGAAGGGGCGCTGCTGCGCCGCCTTCGACGCCCAGCACCACGCGTTCGGCATAATGGGAGAGCTCGCGGACATTGCCCGGCCATACATGGGTGGCAAGATGATGGCGGACATTCTCTGAAAGTTCCGGCACGTCGCGGCGGAAGCGCTCGGCGGCGCGCGCGGCGAAATGGGAGAACAGCAGCGGAATATCCTCACGGCGCTCTCTGAGCGGCGGAATGGAGATCGTCACGACATTCAGCCTGTAATAGAGGTCCTCGCGAAAATCGCCCCGCACCTCGGGATCTCCGAGATCGATCTTGGCGGCCGCGACGACGCGCAGGTCGACCGGGCGCACCTCGTTGGTGCCGAGCGGGGTGATTTCGCGCATCTCCAGCACCCTCAGCATCTTGACCTGCGTGGCGACAGGCATGCTCTCGATCTCGTCGAGGAAAAGCGTGCCGCCGCTTGCATGTTCGATGCGGCCGGTGCGGCGCTTCTGGGCGCCGGTAAAGGCGCCGGCCTCGTGACCGAACAGCTCGCTTTCGATGACGGTTTCGGGCAGCGCCCCGCAGTTCAGCGCCACGAAATTGCCCTTCCGGCGATGGCTCCACTGATGCAGGATCTGGGCGACCACTTCCTTGCCGCTGCCGGTTTCGCCGGCGACCAGCACGTCGACATCGGTATCGGCGATGTGGCGAAGGATCTTCCTGAGATTGTCCATGACGGGCGTCTGGCCGATCAGCGGCAAAGTCTCCTGCGCGTCGTCGGCAGCCTTGCGCAGCATGCGGTTTTCCAGAACGAGCCGACGTTTTTCGCTGGCGCGGCGCACGCTCTGGACGAGCCGGTTGGCCGGGAAGGGTTTGGCGATGAAATCATAGGCGCCGTCCTGGATGGCCTGGACGGCCATCGGGATATCGCCGTGGCCAGTCATCAGGATGACGGGCAGGTCGGCATCCAGGTCTTTGAGCGTGGCGAACAGCTGCAGCCCGTCGATCTCGGGCATGCGGATATCGGTGACGACGGGGCCGGCGAAGTCGGCCGGCAGGTCGGCCAGCGCTGCTTTGGCACCGTCATAGGCGGAAACGAAGAAGCCGGCGAGCTCCAGCGTCTGGGCCGTGGCGCGGCGCAGATCGCCGTCATCGTCGATCAAAGCAACGGGTATGGCCATGTCCATGATCTCAAGCCTTCCTCAGATGAACGATGAACCGGCTTCCCTCGCCATCGCTCTCAACTTCCATCCGGCCGCCGTAATCGCCGACGATGTCCTTGGAGATGACGAGCCCGAGACCGAGACCTTTTTCCTTCGAGGTGTTGAACGGCGTGAACAGGCCTTTGCGGATTTCGGGCGAAATGCCGGGGCCGTTGTCGGCAACCGTCAGCGTCACCGTCTCCGCATCGGCCGATGTCCTGACCTCGACGCGCCCCTCTTCGGCCTTCGGCGCTACGGCCTCCAGCGCGTTCTGAAGCAGGTTGATCAGCACCTGCTCGAGGCGGATCCTGCTGCCCATGACCTGCAGCTCGGCCGGCGGCAGCGCGATGTCGAGCGTATCCATGCGGCCGGCAAAGCGGCTGCGCAACAGCATCACCGCCCCCTCGATGACGTCCTTCAAGCCTGTCGGCTCGGCGCTGCCGCGGCCCTTGCGGGCGAAGGTCTTCAGCTCCTCGGTGATCGAGCCGATGCGTTCCGTCAGTGCGGCGATGTTCTGAAGATTTTCACCGGCGGGTGCCGTCTGGCCGCGGTCGAGGAAGGTGCGGGCATTGTCCGCATAGGCGCGGATGGTCGCCACCGGCTGGTTGATCTCATGGGCGACGCCGGCGGCAACCTGGCCGAGGATCGCCAGCCGGTTTGCCTGCACCAGGTCCTGCTGCACCGCCTGGAGCTTCTGCTCGGTGCTGCGATGACCGGCGATCTCGGCCTGCAGCCGATCCCGCGCCTGGCTGAGATCCAGCGTCCGCTCAGCCACGCGTTGTTCCAGTTCTTCGCGCGCCTGCTGCTCCCTGAAAATCCTCAGCGTGATCGTCTGGCGACGGCGCAAGAGGAAGGCTGCGCCCGCCAGGAGCGGCAAAAGCAAGAGCAGCGCCAGCATGCGCGTTTCGCGGACCGCCGCATCGACGGACGGTCCCAATGCAACAAGATGCTGCAGGTGCCAGCCGGTCGCAGGGATAGGCATCCCGACATTGAGAAAGCTGGTCTTACCGGCGCCGCCGGGCGTGACGATCTCAACGACAGCAAGCCCGTCGCCAAGGTGCCTGATGATATCGAGCGGCAACGGCTGAAGCGGCGCGTCACCGAATTGAAGGCTCTCGCGGATCGCGGTCAGCCGATCCTCGGCAATGCGGCCGATCGTCATGAACCGCCAGGAGGGAATGCTGGTGATGAGGACGATGCCGCGATCGTCGATGACGTAGGACGGGGCGCCCGAGGCATTCCAATCCGCCTCGACATCGTCGAATTCGACCTTGACGACGACGACGCCCAGGAGACCGTCGCTGCCTGATATCCGCTCGGAAATATAAAGACCGGGCTTCTTGCTGACGGTGCCGAGCGCGAAATGCTCGGCCTGCCCTTGAGCGACGGCGCCCTGAAAATACTCGCGGAAGCGATAGTTGCTGCCGACGAAGCTCGTCGGTTCGCGCCAGTTGCTGGCCGAAACCGCGATGCCATCCTTGTCGATGACATAGATGACGGCAGCCTTCGTACCGGCGGCCAGTGTCTCAAGCTTCCGGCTCAACTGCTCGAACGTGCCGGCGTCGCGTCCCGCCAGGGCCGCGGCGAGCGCGGTATCTTGCGACAGCACGAAGGGCAGCGCCCGGTATTTTTCGAGGACGGTGCGCAGCAGCGCCACGTTCATCCTCGCATCGGTGCGGGCCTGTTCCTCCAGGGCCGCTTCCGCCCGGCGCCGGCCGACCTCGCCGCTCACCAAGAGACTTGCGGCGACGGCTGAGAGAGCGAGTACCGCATAGGCCCACCACATCCGGCGAATGCGGTGGTGCAAGGGCAGAGAGGGCCAAAGCCTTTGCGAGACTGACAAGGACATGGCGGATTTGTGCATTTTTCCGCACGAGACGCAAATGGATTTGTGTGGGTTTTCGCATTGGCGGGTTAGGCGGCTGGCCCGCCAGGAAATTTATTGCCATAAATACAATGATTTAGGCGGATGGCGCGAAACTGGCACGGCGATTGCGAAGAACAGCGCAACAACGGCTGAGCTGTTGGATTGAAGCGAACGGCTCGGGAGGCCGGAGTTCGTTCCGGACGAGCCTTTAGGAGGACATCATGATCGCAGCACCACTCGATGCAGTCGCCGACAGCAAGGGCAAGAAGCCCTTCTACTCCCATCTCTACGTGCAGGTTCTCGCGGCTATCGCCGCAGGCATCCTGCTCGGCCATTTCTATCCCGAACTCGGCACCCAGCTGAAGCCGCTCGGCGATGCCTTCATCAAGCTCGTGAAGATGGTGATCGCTCCGGTCATCTTCCTGACGGTGGCGACCGGCATTGCCGGCATGAGCGACCTGAAGAAGGTCGGCCGCGTTGCCGGCAAGGCGATGCTGTACTTCCTGACCTTCTCGACGCTGGCGCTCGTCATCGGCATGGTCGTCGCCAATGTCGTCCAGCCAGGCGCCGGCATGAACATCGATCCGGCTTCGCTGGATCCCGCCGCCGTCGCCACCTTTGCCACGAAGGCGCATGAGCAGAGCGTTGTCGGCTTCCTCACGAATATCATCCCGACGACGATCGTCGGCGCCTTTGCCGACGGCGACATCCTGCAGGTGCTGTTCTTCTCGGTGCTCTTCGGCATCGCGCTCGCCATGGTCGGCGAAAAGGGCGAACCGGTCATCAACATCCTCAACGCCCTGACGGCTCCGATCTTCAAGCTGGTCGCCATCCTGATGAAGGCCGCCCCGATCGGCGCCTTCGGCGCCATGGCCTTCACCATCGGCAAGTACGGCATCGGTTCGATCGCCAATCTCGCCATGCTGATCGGCACCTTCTACATCACCTCGCTGCTCTTCGTTCTCGTCGTGCTCGGCGCCGTCGCCCGCTATAACGGCTTCTCGATCCTGGCGCTGCTGCGTTACATCAAGGAAGAGCTGCTGCTGGTGCTCGGAACCTCGTCTTCTGAGGCCGCGCTTCCGGGCCTGATGAACAAGATGGAAAAGGCCGGCTGCAAGCGCTCGGTCGTCGGCCTCGTCATCCCCACAGGCTATTCCTTCAATCTCGACGGCACCAACATCTACATGACGCTGGCGGCGCTTTTCATCGCCCAGGCAACCGGCATCCAGCTCTCCTGGGGCGACCAGATCCTGCTGCTGCTGGTGGCGATGCTGAGCTCCAAGGGTGCCGCAGGTATCACCGGCGCCGGCTTCATCACCCTTGCCGCCACGCTTTCCGTCGTGCCTTCCGTGCCGGTCGCCGGCATGGCGCTCATCCTCGGCATCGACCGCTTCATGTCGGAATGCCGGGCGCTGACCAACCTCGTCGGCAATGCGGTGGCGACGATCGTCGTGGCGCGCTGGGAAAATGAGCTGGATACGGTGCAGCTTGCCGCAGCGCTCGGCGGCCAGACAGAAGAGGGCGCTCCTGCAGGCGGACTTCAGCCGGCCGAATAAACCCGCCCGATCGTCGATAATCTTGCAGCGGCCCGTGATCCAACGGGTCGTTTGCTTATTGATTAAGCTCGTTCTCTACTCATCGTCATCCTCGGCCTTGTGCCACGCCTGTTCGGTTGCCGCGAATGGTTGCCCCTCACCATAGCCCTCTCCCCGTAAAACGGGGCGAGGGGACGTGCCCTGCGAGAGGTGGAGAGGGACGGCGAGGTCGCATCTATCCCCCTTCGCCCCGTATTACGGGGAGAAGGGGCGGCAGCCGGATGAGGCGCAGGCGGCGATCTCTTAGGGCGACGATTTTAGACTGCTTGCTGAGAAACGTCTGATAACCAGATGCAGCATGCTTCAGCGGACCGTTTCCCGTTCCGCGTCAGCCGCGATTGCCGCCGAGAAGGCGGTCGTAAAGGGCGCCGATCGCGGTTGCTTCCTTCTCCAGCGCAAAATTTTCCCGGACATGGCGCAGCGCATTCTCGCCATGGGCGATCGCCAGCGCCGGATCTGCGATATAGGGAGCGATTGCCCGCGTCAGCGCCTCACCGTCGCCGGCGGCAACGACCGAGCCGGTCTCGCCATTGACGATGAGTTCGGCATAAGCGCCGGCATTCGATGCCACCACCGCCGTTCGCGAAGCCATGGCTTCGAGCGGCGTCAGGCCGAAGCCCTCGTTGCGGGAGGGGGCGACATAGAGCGTCAGGCGGCGATACCAGACCTTGATATCGGGCACTTCGCCGAGGAAGAGGATGCGATCGGCGAGCCCGGCGGCAGCGACATCGGCCTTGAGCTTGTCGCCGAAGCCCACGTGCTCCGCCGTCACCCGGCCGGAGACGACGGCCGTCCATTCGGGGTGCTGCGGCAAGAGTTCGATCATCGCCTTGACGAAGAGATCGGTGCCCTTCTGATGGCGCACACGACCGAAGCAGCCGACAAGGTAGCGGCCGGGCAGACCGGTCGCGGCAATGGCGTCCTCCGCTGTTTCCGGCGGGTGGAACAGGGACAGATCGACGCCGTGCTGGATGACCGTATGCGGCACCTCGAGAAAGGAGCCGGAGCGATCGCTGGTTGCGATCACCGCATCCATGCGGCGGATCAGCCATTTCGTGTAGGCGGTGTGGCGACGCTGCGCGGCGGAGGTGAAGATGAGCTTCAGCGGCATGCGCAGGAGATGGCGAAGCAGGATGCCGACGGCCATCTCATTGTTGCGGCGGGCGTGCCAGACGCGCTGGCGCCGGCGCGCCGGCCTGCGCCACAGATTAGGGAGCTGTGACCATTTCAGTTTCGGCAGGCCTTCCGGCAGACCGGGGCCGAGGGTCGCGATCCTGGTACCGAGCCGGATCTGGCATGGAATCAGCTGGACGATGGTCGACGTGACGCCGGAGAGGCGGCGCTTGAAATTGGGCGCGATGATCTCGACGTCACGCATATCAGGCAAGGGATGGGTCTCGTCTGCGGCGGGCGATCAGCCCCAGGAAACCTGGAGGATTTCGTAGGCCTTGGAGCCACCGGGCGCGTTGACCTCGATGGAATCGCCGACTTCCTTGCCGATCAGCGCACGGGCGATCGGGGAGGAGATGGAGATGCGGCCGGCCTTGACGTCGGCTTCCTGGTCGCCGACGATCTGGTAGGTCTTTTCTTCCTCGGTGTCCTCGTCGACGAGCTTCACCTTGGCGCCGAACTTGATCTTGTCGCCCGACATCTTCGTGAGGTCGATGACCTCGGCGCGCGCCGTCAGGTCTTCAAGCTCGCTGATGCGGCCTTCATTGTGGCTCTGGGCTTCCTTGGCAGCGTGATATTCGGCGTTTTCGGAAAGGTCGCCATGGGCACGGGCTTCGGCGATCGCCTCGATGATTCGCGGGCGCTCCTCCTGCTGACGCCAGCGCAGTTCTTCCTGCAGCTTGACGAAACCACCCTGTGTCATCGGTACCTTTTCAACCATTTTTCTGTCCTTCACTCCTTGTATCGGCACGTCAGGCGCAAACACAAAAGAAAACAGGTCCCGAAGGGGAGCTTCGGAACCGTGCCACAATCCTAGTTAAGCGCTTATAGCAGATCGCCAAGGCCGATTTCCAGAAAATTCGCATAAACGCAACGCAACCCCCGCGATATGAGCTGATGCGCCCGAAAATCGGGCAGTGATGGGATGGCCCCGGATTGACTTCTTATATTAGAACATATAGTGAACATCGGGATGAAGAAGTCGCTTGCCGAACGTTTGGCCATCCTGTCCGATGCCGCGAAATATGACGCTTCCTGCGCCTCCAGCGGCACGGTGAAACGCGATTCGAGCACAAGCGGCGGGCTCGGCTCAACCGAGGGATCCGGAATCTGCCATGCCTATGCGCCGGATGGTCGATGCATTTCGCTCCTGAAGATCCTGCTGACCAATTTCTGCATCTACGACTGCGCCTATTGCGTCAATCGTTCGTCGAGCAATGTCGAACGGGCGCGTTTTACACCCGAAGAGGTAATCTGGCTGACGCTGGAATTCTATCGCCGTAACTATATCGAAGGCCTCTTCCTTTCCTCCGGCATCATTCGTTCGTCCGATTACACGATGGAACAAATGGTCCGCATCGTCCGCGAATTGCGGGTGACCCATAATTTTCGTGGCTACATCCATCTGAAGTCGATCCCCGAGGCGTCGCCGCGGCTGATCGAGGAGGCGGGGCTTTATGCCGACAGGCTGTCGCTCAATATCGAGCTGCCGACGGATAACGGCATCAGCCGCTTCGCGCCGGATAAGAAGCCCGCCAATATCCGGCGATCGATGGCTGACCTCAGGCTGAAGATCGAGGCCGCCGGCGAACCTACGCTGAAAAGCAAGAAACGCCAGCGTTTCGTCCCGGCCGGCCAGAGCACGCAGATGATCGTCGGCGCCGACGGCGCGAGTGACGCGACCATCCTTGCGACCAGCGGCCGGCTTTACAGCAGCTACGGCCTCAAGCGCGTCTATTATTCCGCCTTCAGCCCGATCCCGGATTCGTCGAAAAACCTGCCTCTGATCAAGCCGCCGCTGATGCGCGAGCACCGGCTCTACCAGGCAGACTGGCTTTACCGCTTCTACGGTTTCGGCATCGACGAGATCACCGCCAATCAGGCGGGCGGCATGCTCGATCTCAACCTCGACCCCAAACTTGCCTGGGCGCTTGCCAACCGAGGCGAATTTCCGGTCGATATCAACAAGGCCGAGCGTGAACGGTTGCTGCGCGTGCCCGGTCTCGGCACCAAGACCGTCAAGGCGATCGTTTCGGCGCGCCGCTTTCGCCGCCTGCGGCTCGACGATCTCTCTCGGCTCGGCGTTTCGATCAAGAAGGTCCGATCCTTCATCTCGGCGGAAGGTTGGTCGCCCCGCCGGCTGATCGATAGGCCGGACCTTCGCGCCATGTTCGAGCCGCAGCCTCAACAATTGTCGTTGCTGTGATGCGCCGGGTCGTGCTTGCAGGACGAGGTGAGCTTGGCGAATGGCGCGATGCCGCACGTGCCTTGGCGGCGGCCGGCATAGTGCCTGAGGAGATCGACTGGCGCGAAAGAAGCGCGGAGGCGGATCTTTCGTTCCAACGCGACGCCATGCCGCCGGCGCCAGCAGCATCACGCAAGCCGATGACGGTGCCGCCCGCCTTCATCGAGCTTGCAGAAACAGTTCTCTGTCACTCCGATCCAGCGCGCTTCTCGCTGCTTTACCGCCTGCTCTGGCGGCTGCAGCTGGACCGGCAGCTGCTCGAGGTGACCTCCGACGAAGATGTCGTACGCGCCAGGCTGATGGCGAAAAACGTGCATCGCGATGCGCACAAGATGACGGCCTTCGTCCGCTTCAAGGAGGTCGGCGCGGTATCGGCAGGCCGCCGGAAATTCATCGCCTGGTTCGAGCCGGACCACCACATCGTCCGGCGCACGGCACCCTTCTTCCAACGGCGTTTCACCGACATGGACTGGTTGATCGCCACGCCCAAGGGGTCGGCCGCCTGGGACGGCGAGCGGCTGACGATTAGCGACGAAGCCTGCGAGAAGCCCAACCTTACCGACGTAACCGATGAGCTCTGGCGCACCTATTACACCAACATCTTCAATCCGGCCCGGTTGAAGGTAAAGGCGATGCAGGCGGAAATGCCGAAGAAATACTGGAAGAACCTGCCGGAGGCCGATCTTATTCCCGGCTTGATTGCATCGGCCGAAAGCAAGGTGCGGGAGATGGCGGCAAGGGAGGCAACACAATCTTTGCCTTTTCACGACCGGCTGCAGCAGGCTGCGCGCAATCTTTCCGCCGAGCCCGAGCTTCCGGCAGGCACACTGGAAGCACTGCGCGCCGAGGCTGCCGTCTGCACCCGCTGTCCGCTTCACGCCAATGCGACGCAGACGGTCTTCGGGGAGGGGCCACGCGATGCGGATGTCATGTTCGTCGGCGAGCAGCCGGGCGATCAGGAGGATATTGCAGGGCGCCCTTTTGTCGGCCCTGCGGGCAGGCTTTTCGATCAGGTGATTGCGGAGGCGGGCATCGACCGATCGACGCTCTACGTCACCAATGCCGTCAAGCATTTCAAATACGAGCCGCGCGGCAAGCGGCGCATCCACCAGAAGCCCACTATGGGTGAGGTGAAGCATTGCCGCTGGTGGCTCGATCTGGAACTAACGCTCGTCAAGCCGAAGCTGATCGTCGCCATGGGGGCGACGGCGCTTGCGGCGCTGACTGATGTGAAAGGCCGCCTGCAGGACGTCAGAGGAAAGGCAGTGGCGATTGCGGGAGGACGCACGCTCTTCGTGACGGTGCATCCGTCCTATCTGCTGCGCATTCCCGACGAGCGGTTGAAGGCGGAGGAGATGGCGCGCTTTCGCGAGGACATGTTGGAAATTCAGCGGCTTATGACGTCAGCCAAACATATGGATTCTGCATGAAGTCACCGCTCATCGAGCGGTGACTCTGTCTTTTGCTTTTACGCAATTCCGGACGCAAAACCGCGGCACGGGTTTGCTGGAATTGCTCTGATCTCAGCCGAAGTAGCTCTGCAGCGGCCGGACTTCGAGATTGCCGGCCTTCAGCGCCTTGATCGCCTGGGCGGCGGCTTCGGCGCCGGCCATCGTCGTGTAATAGGGCACCTTTTGCATCAGCGTCGCGCGGCGCAGCGACTTGGAGTCCGAGATCGCCTTGTTGCCGTCGGTGGTGTTGATGACGAGCTGGACCTGGCGGTTGCGGATTGCGTCCTCGATGTGCGGGCGGCCTTCCAGAACCTTGTTGATCTTGGTGGCGGTGATGCCGTTTTCGCCGAGGAAGCGGGCGGTGCCGCCGGTCGCCAAAACCTTGAAGCCCTGTTCGACGAGAATGCGGATCGCCGACAGCACGCGCGGCTTGTCCTCGTCGCGCACTGAGACGAAGACCGTGCCGTCACGCGGCAGTTCGACGCCGGCGCCGAGCTGCGATTTGGCGAAGGCCAGCGCAAAATCGGTGTCGAGGCCGATGACTTCACCGGTCGAGCGCATTTCGGGCCCAAGCAGCGTGTCGACGCCGGGGAAACGGGCGAAGGGGAAGACGGCTTCCTTGACGGCGATATGCGTCAGCTTGCGCGGATCGGGCTTCGTGCCGTAGGCGGCGAAGGTCGCATCGAGCTTCTCGCCGGCCATGACGCGGGCGGCGATCTTGGCGATCGGCGCGCCGATCGTCTTGGCGACGAAGGGCACGGTGCGCGAGGCGCGGGGATTGACTTCGAGCACGTAGACGGTGCCGTCCTTGATGGCGAACTGGACGTTCATCAGTCCGCCGACATTGAGCGCTTTCGCCATGGCTTTCGCCTGGCGCTCCAGCTCGTCGAGCAGTTCGACGGGCAGCGAGCGCGGCGGCAGCGAGCAGGCGCTGTCGCCGGAATGGATGCCGGCCTCCTCGATATGCTCCATGATGCCGGCGACATAGACGTCGGTACCATCAGAGAGGCAGTCGACGTCGACTTCGATGGCGTGGGTGAGATAGCTGTCGAAGAGCAGCGGGTTCTTGCCGAGCAGGGTGTTGATCTGGCCGGTCTTATCGTTGGGATAACGCTGCTTGATGTCTTCGGGCACCAGTTCCGGAACCGTGTCGAGTAGGTAGGTCTGCAGCTGGCCTTCCGAATGCAGGATCTGCATGGCGCGGCCGCCGAGCACGTAGGACGGGCGCACGACCAGCGGGAAGCCGATTTCGGCGGCGACCAGGCGGGCCTGCTCGACCGAATAGGCGATGCCGTTGTTCGGCTGGTTGAGGTCGAGCTTCATCAGCAGCTTCTGGAAGCGGTCGCGGTCTTCGGCGAGATCGATCGCATCGGGCGCGGTGCCGAGGATCGGGATGCCGTTCTTCTCCAGCGCCTCGGCAAGCTTCAGGGGCGTCTGGCCGCCGAACTGGACGATGACGCCGACGACTTCGCCCTTTTCCTGCTCGGCGCGCAGGATCTCGATCACGTCTTCCGCCGTCAGCGGCTCGAAATAGAGACGGTCGGACGTGTCGTAGTCGGTCGAGACGGTTTCCGGGTTGCAGTTGATCATGATCGCTTCATAGCCTGCATCCTTCAGCGCGAAGGCGGCATGGCAGCAGCAATAGTCGAACTCGATGCCCTGGCCGATGCGGTTCGGCCCGCCGCCGAGAATGACGACCTTCTTGCGGTCGGAGACTTGGGCTTCCGAGCGGGCGGCGCCGACGAAGGGCGTCTCATAGGTCGAGTACATATAGGCGGTCGGCGAAGCGAATTCGGCGGCGCAAGTGTCGATGCGCTTGAAAACGGGGCGGACGTTCAGGCCGTTGCGCAGTTCGGCAACTTCCTTCGGGCGCTTGCCGGTCAGCGTCGCCAGGCGCGCGTCGGAGAAGCCCATCGCCTTCAGCATGCGCAGGTTGTCGGCATCGCCGGGCAGGCCGTGCTCGCGGATGCGGGCCTCCATGTCGACGATGTTCTTGAGCTCGGCGATGAACCAGGGGTCGATCTTGCAGCCCTCGTGCACCTCTTCGATGCTGAGACCCTGGCGCAGCGCCTGGGCGACCATGCGCAGGCGATCGGGCGTCGGCGTGCCGATGGCGGCGCGGATGGCGTTCTGGCTGGATTCGCCTTCCTCGAAATCCGGGATTTCGATTTCGTCGAGGCCGGTCAGGCCGGTCTCAAGGCCGCGCAGCGCCTTCTGCAGCGATTCGGCAAAGGTGCGGCCGATCGCCATGACTTCGCCGACCGATTTCATCGCGGTGGTGAGCACCGGCGAGGCGCCGGGGAATTTCTCGAAGGCGAAGCGCGGGATCTTGGTGACGACATAATCGATCGACGGTTCGAAGGAGGCGGGTGTGGCGCCGCCGGTGATGTCGTTTTCCAGTTCGTCGAGCGTGTAACCGATGGCGAGCTTGGCAGCGACCTTGGCGATCGGGAAGCCGGTGGCCTTGGAGGCCAGCGCCGAAGAGCGCGACACACGCGGGTTCATTTCGATGACGACGAGGCGGCCGTCTTTCGGGTTGACGGCGAACTGGACGTTCGAGCCGCCGGTCTCGACCCCGATCTCGCGCAGCACCGCGATCGAGGCGTTGCGCATGATCTGGTATTCCTTGTCGGTGAGCGTCAGCGCCGGAGCGACGGTGATCGAATCGCCGGTATGGACGCCCATCGGATCGATATTCTCGATCGAGCAGATGATGATGCAGTTGTCCGCCTTGTCGCGGACGACCTCCATCTCATACTCCTTCCAGCCGAGCACCGATTCTTCGATCAGCACCTCGGTGGTCGGCGAGGCGTCGAGGCCGCCGCCGACGATCTCGAAGAATTCCGAACGATTATAGGCGATGCCGCCGCCGGTGCCGCCGAGCGTGAAGGACGGACGGATGATGGCGGGCAGGCCGACATGGTCGAGCGCCTGGGCGGCGATCGCCATGGCATGGTTCATGTAACGCTGCTTGCGGTCGCTTTCGCCAAGGTTCCACTGGTTTTCCAGCTCGTCCAGCCCCTTGTCGAGGTCGGAGCCCGAGAGGCTCTCGCGCAGCTTGCTACGTTCGGCCTCATGCGTCTTGCGGTCGAGGTCCTTGATGTCGGTGGCGTTCGCCAGCATCGAGCGCGGCGTTTCCAGGCCGATGCGGGCCATCGCCTCGCGAAACAGCGCGCGGTCCTCGGCCATGTCGATGGCGGCCGGCTTGGCGCCGATCATCTCGACATTATAGCGGTCGAGCACGCCCATGCGCTTCAGCGACAGCGCGGTATTCAGCGCCGTCTGGCCGCCCATGGTCGGCAGCAATGCGTCCGGGCGCTCCTTGGCGATGATCTTGGCAACGACCTCGGGGGTGATCGGTTCGACGTAAGTGGCGTCGGCCAGGCCCGGATCGGTCATGATCGTCGCCGGGTTGGAGTTGACGAGGATGACGCGGTAGCCTTCCTCCTTCAGCGCCTTGCAGGCCTGGGTGCCGGAATAGTCGAATTCGCAAGCCTGGCCAATGACGATCGGTCCCGCGCCGATGATGAGGATCGATTTGATGTCTTGGCGCTTCGGCATGGGCGATATCCATTGTCTGGCTGCGCAAAAAGCCGGCCAGGGTGGGAGATCACCGGGTCGGGTCGCGCATTGAGGTCTTTTCAGGCTAGAAGCGGCTTATAGGCAAATGTATTTGCAAACGGAACCCCATAAATCGCGGAATCGACAGGAATCCGAGATCGCGCGAAAGCCTATTTACCGCCGGGTACGACAAGGACGCGGATTTCGCCGCCGCGCGCCGGATTGGTGATCGCTTCCGGGGCCTCCTCGAGCCCGATCCGCCTGGATATCAACGGCTCGACCTTGATCCTGCCAGAGGCGACGAGATCGGCGGCGCGGGCATGGGTGAAGGGGTTGACGAAGGAGCTTATCAGCGCGACTTCGCGAAACAGCAGGTCGAAGGGCTCGATCTCGATCGTGGCACCCTGCGGCATGACGCCGAGAATGACGGCGGTGCCGCCGCGCCGGGCAAGCCGAGGCGCCTGCTGCATGGTCTCTGCCACGCCGGCGCATTCGAAGACGACATCGGCGCCACCGGGCAGCAGCCCGTTCTCAGCGGTGATGCGGGCAATGAGATCGCCATCCCCGGGATCGACTGTGGTAGTGGCGCCGAGGCTTTCGGCCAGCCGCCGCTTTTCGGCGCTGCGGGTCACCAGCAAGATACGGGTCGCACCGGCAAGCCGCGCCAGTTGAAGCGTGAGCAGGCCGATGACGCCACCGCCGAGCACGATGGCCGACGAGCCGGTTTTCAGCCCGGCGAGATCGACGCCGTGAATGCAGCAGGCAATCGGCTCGCAGAAGGCGCCGTGGAGCGGATCGAGATCGGCCGGCAGAGCGAAGGCCTGGCTTTCAGGCATGCAGACATATTCGGCGAAGCCGCCGTCGCGGTGAATGCCGATCGCCCGCAAGTTCCGGCAGAGATTGACGCGGCCGCGCCGGCATTCCTCGCAGCCGCCGCAAGATATGTTCGGATCGCCGGTCACGCGCATGCCGGGGCGGAAACCAGTCACGCCTGGCCCGATCGTCTCGATGATCCCGGCGAATTCATGTCCGAGCGTCACCGGCGCCTTCGATGGGAATTCGCCGTGAAAGATATGGCGGTCGGTGCCGCAAATGCCGCAGGCTTCGACGCGGACCAGCAATTCGCCGGGGCCGGGTGCTGGCTTTTCGACTTCGCAGAGTTGCAACTGTCCAATTGCTTGCAGACGCACGGCCTTCATTCGCAGTTCCTCCCGTGTTCTCCCTTGCTTCAGGAAGAGCGAAAGCAGGAGCCGCGTCAAGCGGTTGACGCATCTCCTTTTCGTGACGGGACGCAGGGCATAGCTGCGGCCGACCAGGGTTTGCTGGCTGTCACGATCAGAAGACGCCTGCCGACTGCGTTTGCTCCGTCAGGGAACAATATCCTGTGCTTCAGGTTTGCGGTCGAGAAGCTGGAGGCTGTGATGGTAGATCCAAAAGACAAGGAACCGGCGGAAGGCTCGCGGGAGACCGTGGATAAGGAGCTGGCACGTCAGGGGGTAGGCAAATCGCGTGGCAGTGCCGGCAGAAGTGGCGGACAAAAGGGACCGGCGCAACCCGGCTCGAGCAAAAAGTGAGCCATTCAACCGCTTGTTTTGCATGCGGATGAAGCCGCTGGAATTCCTCCCGCCTGCGGTTATATAAATTCCTTGAGTGCAAGCACGGGCATTGCCGGGGAGAACGAAAATGGAATGGAGAGGCCGGCGTCAGTCCGACAATATCGAAGATCGCCGCGGCAATCCGAGGAGCGGCGGGTTCGGCCGCGGCGGCGGCTTCAACTTTCCTTCCGGTGGCGGCGTTCGCCGCGCCGGCGGCGGCTTGAGCATCGGAACGATCATCTTTCTCGTCGTGATCTATTTCATCTTCAAGCTGATGGGCGTCGACCTGCTGCAGGTGCTCGAAACCGGCGGCATATCGAGCGGCCCCGGCTACGAACAGAGCCAGTCAGAAGGAACACGCACGCCGGCCAACGACGAGATGACCGCTTTTATGCGCACCGTTCTGGCAGAGACCGAGGATACATGGAACGGCATCTTCCAGGCACAGGGCCAGAATTACGAGGAGCCGCGCCTTGTGCTCTTCTCGGGACAAACGCAATCGGGCTGCGGCTTCGCCTCAGCCGCGACCGGGCCGTTCTACTGCCCAGGTGATCACAAGGTCTATCTCGACACGGATTTCTTCCAGGAACTCTCCGACCGGTTCGGCGCTTCGGGCGATTTCGCCGAAGCCTATGTCGTCGCCCACGAGGTCGGCCACCACGTGCAGAACCTCCTCGGCATCCTGCCGAAGTTCAACGAGGCCCGCCGGCGCATGAGCGAGGAGCAGGCCAATGAGATGTCGGTGCGCGTCGAGCTGCAGGCCGATTGCTTCGCCGGCATCTGGGGCAAATATACCCAGCAGAAGGGCATTCTGGAGGCCGGCGACCTCGAGGAGGCGCTGAATGCCGCCCAGCAGATCGGTGACGATACGATGCAGAAGCGGTCGCAAGGTTACGTCGTGCCCGAGAGTTTTAACCACGGCACCTCGCAACAACGCGTCAGATGGTTCAAGCGCGGCTTCGACAGCGGGCAATTGTCGGCCTGCGATACGTTCTCGGGGCCGGTTTGAGGTTGCTTAGCCAAGGTTTGCGAGCGTCGCCCCCTCATCCGCCTGCCAGCACCTTCTCGCCGCTGGGGCGAAGGGGACTTGCCGCAACGTCTCGATCCCCTCTTCTCCCCAGCGGGGGTCTCAAGGACGGGGTTGAGACCCGCGGCTCGACCCCCCGGTCGATGGCCCGAAGGGTCGGATGAGAGGGCCCACGGCAGGACCTTCGCTTCGGGCCCTTCGGGCTGAGCGTGGGGATGCGCAAGGACGCCGTCCCCGCCAGGTGGTTGCCGACCACCCCGCCGCGCCTGACGGTTGAGGGGTTTCATAAATTTCCCGTACAGCTCATCAAAAACTTTGAAATGTTCACGGATTGTTTCGTTTTCCTTTCTGAGTTATGTCACTTGGGCGGCGACGAGATCGTCTTTTCAGAAACAATCGCTGTAGAGATGCCTCATGCTTGACCCGAAATTCGTTCGCCGCGGCCTTTTCCTGGTCTTCATCATCCTCTTTCTCGACATTATCGGCATCGCCATCATCATGCCGGTGCTGCCGGCCTATCTGGAACAGCTGACCGGCGGCAGCGTCAGCGATGCGGCAATCGACGGCGGCTGGCTGATGCTCGTCTATGCCGGCATGCAGTTTCTGTTCGCACCGCTGCTCGGTAACCTGTCCGACCGTTTCGGCCGCCGGCCGATCCTTTTATTGTCGGTGCTGACCTTTGCGATCGACAATTTCATCTGCGGCATCGCCACCAGCTTCTGGATGCTGTTCGTCGGCCGCGTGCTTGCAGGCATCAGCGGCGGCAGCTTCGCCACATGCTCGGCCTATATCGCCGATATCAGCACCGAGGAGGATCGGGCGAAGAATTTCGGGCTGATCGGCATCGCCTTCGGCGTCGGCTTCACCATCGGCCCCGTCATCGGCGGTTTCCTCGGGGAATTCGGTCCGCGCGTGCCGTTCCTCGGCGCAGCCGCTTTGTCGCTTCTCAATTTTATCGCCGCCTGCTTCCTGCTGCCGGAAACGCTGGAAGCGAAGAACCGCCGCCGCTTCGAGTGGAAACGTGCCAATCCGCTCGGCGCGCTGCGCCAGATGCGCCATCACCCCGGCATCGGCTGGGTCAGCCTCGTGATGTTCCTGTTTTTCCTGGCGCATGCCGTCTATCCCTCCGTCTGGTCGTTCGTATCGACCTACCGCTATGGCTGGAGCGAGGGGCAGATCGGCCTGTCGCTCGGCATTTACGGCATCGGTGCGGCGCTCGTTATGGGCTTGGTCCTGCCGCGTGTCGTGCCTCTGCTCGGCGAATGGAAGACGGCGCTTCTCGGCCTCTGCTTCTCCGCCGCAGGACTGACCGGCTATGCCTTCGCTTGGGAGGGCTGGGTGGTTTACGTCGTTATCGTCGCGACCGTCATCGAAAATGTCGCCGATCCGCCGCTGCGCAGCATTGCCGCCGGCATGGTGCCGCCGTCGGCGCAGGGCGAGCTGCAGGGTGCGCTGACCAGCCTCAGCAGCATCACCACCATAGTCGGCCCGCTGATCTTCACGCAGATGTTCGGTTATTTCACAAGGCCCGAGGCGCCCGTCACTTTTGCCGGCGCGCCTTACCTCACGGCCGCCGTGCTCATCCTTCTGGCCGCCGGGGTATTCCTCACACGGGTTCGGGCGAGGGAGCCGGTCGACGCGCTGGAAGCCACTGGCTGATTGATCAGAAATGGTGATGCGATGATGAATTTTTCATCATCTGCTTGTTTTGGGGTGGTTCTTGCCCGGGCTTTGATCTAAGTCCGAATGATATTTCGCAGCAAGTTGCGACGACCACATATTTCAATCACAGGACTGGTGTCATGGACACGTCGATCGACGCGCGCAGCCTTGCGCCGACAAACGATAACCGTTGGGGCGCACATTTCCGTGCGACGCTGGCGCTCGGCATTCCGCTGATCGGCGCCCAGCTCGCCCAGCTGGGCATCCACACCACCGATGTGATGATCATCGGCCGCCTTGGCGCCGAGCAACTGGCGGCCATGGTGCTGTCGGCCCAGTTCCTGTTCACGATCCTCATCTTCGGCTCGGGCTTTTCCATTGCCGTCATTCCGATGGTGGCGCAGGCCTATGGCCGCGGCGACGTCGTCTCGGTGCGCCGATCGCTGCGCATGGGGCTCTGGGTGGTGATCGGATTCTGGATCATCGCGCAACCGGCCTTTTTCAATGCGGAACAGATCCTGCTTTTTGCACAGCAGAAGCCGGAGGTGGCCAAGCTCGCCCACGGCTATATCATGATTGGCCAATTCGGCGTGCTGCCGGCCCTTCTCTTCAACGTGATGCGGGCCCTCGTCAGCGCCATCGGCAAGGCGGGCATCATCCTCAACGTCACCATCGTCACGCTGGTGATGAATGCGATCTTCGCCTACGCCCTCGTGCTCGGCCATTTCGGCTTTCCAGCAATGGGGCTCGAGGGTGCGGCGATCGTCTCTGTGGTCGTACAGACGGCGGGCTTCCTCTTCATCCTCGTCTTTGTCCAGCGGCGGGAAGAGACGCGGCGCTACGAGATCTTTGTGCGGTTTTGGAAGCCGGACTGGCACGCACTGCTGGAGGTCCTGCGCCTCGGTTTCCCGATCAGCGTCACCGTGCTTGCCGAGGTCAGTCTGTTTACGGTCGCGTCGCTTCTGATGGGTTATATCGGCACCATCGAACTCGCCGCGCATGGCATCGCCCTGCAATGGGCTTCAATCGCCTTCATGATCCCGCTCGGTCTCAGCCAGGCGGCGACGGTACGCATCGGCGTGGCGCACGGGCAGGGCGATTATGACGGGCTGGTGCGCGCTTCGATCATGGTTGTTGTCATTGCCTGCGCGATCTCGGCGGTGGGTTCGGTGATCTTTGCCACCATGCCGCAATTCCTAGGCAGCTGGTTCCTCGACGTCAACTCGCCGGAGGCGCCGCAAGTGCTGGCCTATGCCGGGCCGTTGATCGTCGTTGCCGGGCTTTTCCAGCTCGTCGACGGGCTGCAGGTGATCGCTAACGGATTGCTGCGCGGCCTGAAAGATGCGCGCGTGCCGATGATCATGGCGCTGATAGCCTATTGGCCGATCGGCTTCCTCCTCGCCTGGGCCTTTGCCTTCCCGCTCGGCTTCGGCGGCATCGGCATCTGGTTCGGCTTCCTCGTCGGACTGGCGGCTGCCGCCGTCATGCTCTGCGCACGCTTCTATCTTCTCCTTCGCCGGGAAGGCGCGCCGGCTGGCGCCTGAGCCAGCCGTCCGGCCTTAAGCGGCGACAGGTTTGTAGCCGGCGATATCGGCGCGAATGCCGAGACGGGCAAACATTTCCTGCGGATCGAAATTGGCGGCCTTGTGGGCGGCGGCGACGGCTGCCCGCGCACGCTCGACGACCTCGGTATTTTCCCATTCGGCAATGGTGACGAAATTGAATTCACCGGGACCGGCGACCTGCTCCAGTACCCTGTGATCGATGAAACCCTCCTGTGCCTCCAGCAGCTTGTGGGTCATCATCACCTTGACGAGAAATTCCTCGCGCGCCGCAGCCGGCACGACGAATTTATCGACACGATAGAAAGCTCCGCTCATCCCTTTTGTCCTACATCGGATGTCTGCGGGCGTTTGTAATTCCTCAAGTGTGGTTGAGGTCAATACGGAAGCGAAGACGTCCGGTCAGTGGAATTTCGGGGCGACCGCTTCCTGAAGCCGTCGCGTTCCACCGTGACTGTATAAGAGGCAAGTGCGCTGCAGAAAGGCGGAGAGATCTGCGCCTGCGCGGGGGCTGTCGGCGGGGACTAAATTGGCGTAAGCTGTGAAGGAGGTACACCATGCGCAGCAGCATTACTGCAGCTATCGTCGCGCTCGTCGTTTCGCTTGGCAGTCTGGCGCGGGCGGAGATCCTGATCGGAGCGGCGGGCCCGGTCACAGGACCGCTCGCCTGGATTGGGGAGCAGATGCAGCGCGGCACAGAGATGGCGGTGGCCGACATCAATGCGACTGGCGGCGTGCTCGGGCAGCAGGTGCAACTCATCACGGTCGACGACTTTTGCGATCCCGAGCAGGCTGTGGCGGCCGCCCAGAAACTGGTGGCCGACGGTGTGGTGCTCGTCGTCGGGCATTACTGTTCCCAGGCCTCGATCCCGGCATCCAAGGTGTACGAGGCCGCGGGAATTCTACAGATTTCACCGGGTTCGACCAATCCGCTGCTGACCGAACAAGGTCGTGCCAATGTTTTCCGCGTCATTGGTCGCGACGACGCGCAGGGGGTGGTCGCCGGCAACTATTTGGCCGATCGCTGGGGTGACAAGAAAATAGCGATCCTTCACGACAACACTACCTATGGGAAGGGGCTCGCCGACGAGACCAGAAAGCAGTTGAATAAGCGGGGTGTCACCGAAGCGATCTACGAGGCCTTCACCCCTGGGAAGAACGACTATACGGCCGAGATCTCGGCGTTACAGGGCGCCGGCATCGCCGTGTTGTATGTTGGTGGATATTTGCCCGAGGTCGCGCTTATGGTTCGCGCTGCACGAGACCGCGCCTACGCACTTCAACTCGTCTCAGGCGATGGCATGGCGAGCGAGGACTTTGCACTGATCGCCGGATCTGCCGCCGAGGGTACGCTCTTCACGTTTAGCGCGGACCCACGGCGCGTCCCTCAGGCGGCTCAAGTCGTCGAGCGTTTCCGTGCCGAGAATTTCGAGCCCGCAGGCTACACACTGCTCAGTTACTCCGCCGTCCAGGTCTGGTCGCAGGCGGTGAAGAAGGCCGGTTCTCTAGGGCCGCAAGAGGTGATCGCCTCAATGCAAGGTAATCAATTCGAAACGGCAATGGGCCGGGTCGATTTCGACGACAAGGGCGACCTCACCGTTCAAAGCTGGATATGGTATGTCTGGAAGGGTGGCGAATACGTGCCGCTGGAATAGTCAACCGCCGGCCGGGTGGATCGCTTTAGACCAATCTGTGCAGACTTTGGTGGCTGCGCAAGCCAGACCTCGCGGTTGCCGCCATGTTTGAACGCGTCGGCATACGCGGGCGCTTGTTGCTCGCTTTCTTCGGCATCAGCACCTTCGCGGTGCTCGCGACCGCCGCAGCTCTCTATGCCTTCCTTCAGGTCGGCGACGTGGTCGATCGCATCACCAAGGAACGGGTGCCGACGGCGCTCGCCTCTCTCCAATTGTCGCGCCAGGCTGAGAGGGTCGCCTCCACCGCGCCGTCAGTTCTGGCGGCGACCAGCACGGTTCAGCACAACCAGGTCTCGGCTGCAATCGGAGTCGAGATGCGGCGTCTCGAAGAGTTGCTCGCCGCACTTAAAGGCACCGCATTCAGCGCGACGGCGGTGACGGAAATCGAAGACGCCGTGATTGGTCTGCGACGAAACCTCGATGCTCTCGACTATGTTGTGGCCGTTCGCCTTACCATGGTTCAGCGCAAGGAGGAGTTGCTGCGCCGCTTGTCGGACACGTCAAATGCAAGTCAGCGTCTCCTCGCGCCCGGCATCGTCGTGATGAACTCCAAGGTTCCCCAATGGCGCGCAGCGGTGGCTGATCCCGCCGCACCACCAGATACGCGTGCTGCGGCGACGAGCGACCTGGTCAAGGCAATCGCGGCCTACATCCCCCAGCAGAGGGCGCAACAGGAGATCTCGGCAGTCAACGACGCGCTGGTCAAAACTGCCAACGCGCCGACGCCGGGAGATCTGAAGCTGATCCTGTTTCCGCTGCGCCGGTCGCTCGCCGCACTCGAAACGGTCTCCACCGAGATCGACGAAAAGTTGCGGACCCGCTTCCAACAACGGCTGGACGAGTTGAAGTCGCTGACCGACGGTGAGAACGGGATCCCGAAGGTACGACAGGACGAGTTTGCTGTCCTTGCGCAGGGCGAAAAGCTTCTGGCTGAAAACAGCCGACTGTCGCGCGACCTTACCGCGGCCGTCGATCGCCTGGTTGCAAAGGCAAACCATGAGATCGCCGCGTCCGCCCTCGAAGCCTCGGTCGTCCAGCGCTACGGCACCGGCATTGTCCTTGGCTCCGCCCTTCTAAGCCTGCTGAGTTCGGTTCTAGTTGTCTGGCTCTATGTCGACCGCAGCCTTCTCGCCCGTCTGGGAGAGGTAAGCCAAAGCATGCTGGCCATCGCGGGCGGCAATCTGCATGTGCAGATGCCCGCCGGCGGCGGCGACGAAATCGGCCGCATGGCCGGGGCGCTCAGGCTGTTCCGGGACACTGCGGTCGAGGTGGAGGAAAACAGCCTGCGCGAAGTTGCGGAGGCGCGCCAGCGGCTTGTGGATGCCATCGAGAGCATCTCCGAAGGATTCGCTCTTTACGATGGCGAGGACAGGCTCGTGCTGAGCAATAGCCGCTACCGCGAGCTGTTGTACGCCGGTCTGGAGGAAATGACACCCGGCACGACATTCGAGCAGATTGTGCGCCGGTCCGCTGAAGGCGGCTACATCAAGGATGCTGAGGGGCGAGTCGAGGAGTGGGTTGCCGAGCGGCTTTCGCGGCATCGCAACCCTGGTGAAACGTCGGTGCAGCGGCGTCGCGACGGACGATGGATCATGATCAGCGAGCGGCGGATCACGGCTGGTGGCACGGTGGCCGTCTACTCGGACATCACCGAGCTGAAGCAACGGGAGGAAAACCTCGCCGAGAAATCCGCAGCTCTCGAGGCGCTTTCCAGCAAGCTGGCGAAATACCTGGCGCCGCAAGTGTATAACTCCATATTCACCGGCCGCCAGGACGTCAGGATCGCCAGCCAGCGGAAGAAGCTGACGATATGCTTCTCCGATATCGCCGGCTTCACCGAAACCACGGACAAAATGGAATCCGAGGATCTCACACAGCTCCTCAATCACTATCTGACGGAAATGTCGAAGATTGCTTCGGATCACGGCGCGACGATCGACAAGTATGTCGGAGACGCCATCCTGATGTTTTTTGGCGATCCGGAAACCCGCGGCGTCAAGGATGACGCGCTCGCCTGCGTGCAGATGGCACTCGCCATGCAAAAGCGAATGAGGGAGCTTGGCGAAATCTGGCGCGATATCGGAATTGAAACACCGCTGCGCTGCCGCATTGGCATTCACACAGACTACTGCACTGTGGGAAACTTCGGCAGCGAGGACCGGATGGACTACACGATAATCGGCGGCGCCGTGAATCTCGCCTCGCGTCTTGAGCAGGAAGCGTCGCCGGGCACCGTGCTCATTTCTTATGAGACGTTTGCGCAAGTGAAGGACACGATCGAGTGCGAGGAACTGGGGCATGTCCACGTAAAGGGAATAGCCTATCCGGTCGCCACCTATCGCGTGGTCGATCTGAAGGAAAATCTGGTCCGCAGCCGTCGTACTGTCCGGACCGAACTGCCGCACCTGAGATTGGAAGCCGAGCCCGAGCTTATGTCTACCGATGAGCGCGATCAGGCCGCCGCCGCACTTCGAGACACGCTCGATCGACTTTGTCACAAGCCTGGATCGTAGGATCCGTTCGCGCGGGTTGTCGCCTCCACAGGCACCAAACTCGTCGACCAGCCCTCGGGCCAGCGTCGCAACTCGACCTTCCTGCAACGCTGGCTCGGCCCATGAAATGGCGCGCGGTCATTGTGCGAATCCGGACGAGGGACTGCTGTTGGCGCAACACCGACCCATGTTGTCGCTGCACTATGTCCGCTTTGCAGCAATAGCGACCGCTGGCTCGATGACCATTATGGGGGCGCGAAAGAGACGTGAGGCCCATAGCAGCATTCCGGCCCTTTGCTGCCGTTCGAGGTCGATCCGAGGAACCTGCGGTATGTGCTAGAGTGGGGACGGAACGCGAGAGACGCATTGCGAGGGGCGGTGTGATCAAACCGGAATTCGCGCGACCGAGTGCCAACGTTGTACTCTTGAAAGGGGAAACGAGGACGATGCCGACACCAGAGCAACCCAGTCTAATAGTTCGACAGAAATCCCCTGAGAATATCGAGTTTCCGTTTGCATCACTCTCCGATTGGCTGATCCCAACCGAGCTGTTCTTCGTGCGAAACCATTTCCCGTCGCCGGACCTCGATGCGCGAGACTGGAGATTGCACGTTGGCGGGGCGGTGGAGCGGCCGATCGAACTTGACCTCGACAGCATCAAGGCGATGCGGAGCACGAGTTTCACTGCCGTCGTCGAGTGCGCAGGCAACGGGCGCGTCTACTATGTGCCGCTGAAGGAGGGGTTGCAGTGGCAGAACGGAGCCGTCGGCAATGCCGCGTGGACAGGTGTTCCTCTCCGCGAGATTTTAGAAATGGCGGGCGTTAAGCGAACCGCATGTGAGGTTCTGCTCGTAGGCGCAGACAGCGGCGTCGTCGACACGAACAAGAAAACGGCTTCTCCAGGCCCCATCGCTTTTGCGCGCAGCTTACCGCTTGAGAAGGCCATCGCTGACAGCACGATCCTTGCCTATTCGATGAACGAGGAGCCGTTGACGCGCGATCACGGCTACCCGCTACGCGCGGTCGTGGGTGGCTGGTTCGGCATGGCTTGGGTCAAGTGGATCACACATATCACGGTTGTGGAGCAACCGTTCCTTGGCTACTGGCAGGCGCGCGACTATTTCCGTTGGGAGCGCAGCCTCGGGGAACCCAGGCTGGTCCCGCTTGCGGAGATGGAGGTCAAAGCGCAGATCGCGCGTCCCGTGCAGGGCGCGCGTCTCGTCGCCGGCCAACCGTATCGGATTTTCGGAGCCGCCTGGAGCGGAGAGGCTCCTATCCGGCAGGTGCAGGTCTGCACCGGAGATGGCAGGGGCTGGCGCGAGGGAAGGCTCCTCGAAACAGAACGTCCCTTCGCATGGCGCTTGTGGGAGTACATGTGGACCCCTGAAGAAGCGGGGCGATACATACTGCGATGTCGCGCGATCGATGGTGCGGGGTGCGTGCAGCCCGACCTCCAGCGTTCCGACTGCGAGAGCTACGCGGCCAATTGGATCGTACCGGTGGAGGTTACGGTCGTTCCCGAGCCACAGACGTACGAGGAGGAATTCGTGATCTAATCACCCGCATGGGGCGGAATGGCGGCTTTCGGCGCAAAACAGCCGTTAGCTTAGATGCCGCAGCTTCTGACCACGATGCCGTTCAGCTTAGGAAGATATCTACGCCGTCCCCCGGAAAGACTGTAATGTGCGGGTGGTTCTCGAACAGCCTCGCCACTTCCTCGGCGGTCTCTGCCTCGACTACAAGATATCCACAAAAGGGGTTCACGGCTTTCGAGATGCTGTCTTTGGCCACACGAGTCGCTTTGCCCACCATGCCGCCGCGATCGCGGATGAATTTGGCATTCCCGTTTTCCCATCCCTCCAGCGTCAGCAGGCCCATTCGAGCTTCATCTCCTTGAGATCGATCTGGGCGACCCCGTTGCCGAAATTGAAGCCGCCGAAGATTTCCGAGATCTCGATGTAGTAAGGTGAGAAATCGGGATACCCCTGCATCGGAAACATCGTGCCGCCAAGGTGGGCTTGCCAGTCCAGAAAGCGCTCCAGTCCTTGTTCCTGGCCTTCCTCCGAATATGCGACGATATGCCGCTGAGCTCGTTTTGGTGCCTGAATTCGCGCGCCGGCTTGCCAATATTCGGATCGCCTTCGCGCAGCGTGATCTCGATCGGCCAGCCGTAATCCAGCGCCTCGCGGCCCGGCAGGTTTTTCCATCCGTCTTGGGGCCGGGTCGCCGCTAGAAGCTCGTTGACGGCAAGTCCACCGGGCGAAAAGACGTTCTTTGCCTGCTGTTCGGCCACAGTTCTAGGCAGATTGAATTCTCCAAAATATTCAAGCGGCGATTTCGAGAGCCAGCCGGGGACGGGGGCGCCCTCGATTGTGGGTGGCACACCAAGCGGTGCAGCGAACTCCTCTTCCGTCAGCCAGAAGAGAACGTATTCGTTGTCCATGTATTTGATGTCGAAGCGGCGCGGATCGGCGTGGCGCGCGCCTCCGGCCACGTTTTCCCTTGCCGGCAGCGTCTCCCATTGTTCGTCGACGAAGAGCGAGATCGCCACGTAATTATCGCCAAGTGTTCGATATTGCGGCGGCAGTTTCACCGTGAAGGCGTGGCGAAGCGGCAGACCGTTTGTGGTGCTGACTGGCCATATCCTGGCATCGATGCCGGGCGGACCGCCGTAGCACCAGCCGCTTTCGGGACGGCGGGCGAGGTCGACAGGATCGGTCATCGTCAGATCGTAAGCCTCGGTGAGGTTGGGATCGGCATATTTATAGGGCCGCTCTGGATAGACCGCTGTCGGATCCGTGAGGCTGATGATCCTGACGACTTCCTCTCTGATGCCTACCCCGAGCATGAGCGTATCCGACAGGTTCATCTTCAGCATGGTCCAACCGTATTTCTCTCTCTCGTCAGAGATGCGCTCGGCGACGGGATAAAGCCGATGCAGCTCTTCGGCCGGCATTCCCATCCTGACGCCATGGATAGGCGGAAGTTCGAAGGGGGCACGGAAATGAACTTCGCCAAGCCTGCCATCGGCGGTAATGCGCGTGCCGAACTCCTCGATATGCAAATAGCCTTCCGCCTGAACGCCCGGCTCCTGCCAGCTCGTCCCCAAAGCCGCCTTCAGCTCCTCCACGGATACACCCGGCTGCATCGGCGCCAATCTCGCATTGTCTATCGGCATGCGCGTCCTCTCTCGCTGACCGTCCCGCGCAAGAGATAGGACGGGTTGTAAATAGGGCAATGACATAGCGGGAGGTTGGAGGCTAAGCGTGGCGCGGAAGGCGCTCCCAGTCGTTCTCGACGAAAGATCACGCCCCAAACCGCGCATTCTTTCTGTTCCTGCTTGTCTAGGACATCGCAGCAGGTTGCCTAGAACTGTTTTCTTCTGGGCCTGTGCGATCCGCCGCGAGGCTAGGTCATGTCAGGATCGAAAGATGCCCTGCCAAGACCGTTACGCTCACAGGCGATGTGACGTCGCCGCAAGCAATCCACATCACGTTGGTGGCTGCCGGTTTCGCGGGCCTTTGCGAAAATCGGCAGTTCTTGAAATCAGCGCTCGGCGAGCGCCGGTTCGCCCTTCTTCTCGCGCACCATGTTGATGAAGCGGCGGAAGAGATAGTGGCTGTCCTGCGGGCCGGGGGAGGCTTCCGGATGGTGCTGGACGGAGAAGACCTGCTTGCCGAGGACTCGCAGGCCGCAATTGGTGCCGTCGAAAAGCGATATATGAGTCTCTTCAACGCCATCGGGCAGCGACTTCGAGTCGAGCGCGAAGCCATGGTTCATCGAGACGATTTCGACCTTGCCGGTCGTGTGATCCTTGACGGGATGGTTGGCGCCATGATGGCCCTGGTGCATCTTCTCGGTCTTGGCGCCGAGGGCGAGGCCAAGCATCTGATGGCCGAGGCAGATGCCGAAGACCGGGATATCGGTCTTAACAAGCGTCTTGATCACGGGCACGGCATATTCGCCTGTTGCCGCCGGATCGCCCGGGCCGTTCGACAGGAAGATACCGTCCGGCTGCATGGCGAGCACGTCTTCGGCGCTCGTTGTCGCCGGCACGACGGTCACCTTGCAGTCGAGGCCGGCAAACAGGCGCAGAATGTTGCGCTTGACGCCGTAGTCGAGGCAGACGACATGATACTTGGCATCGGCCGCACCGAGCTCGCCGTAACCTTCATTCCAGATCCACGGCGTCTGGGTCCATTGCGAGGATTGGCCCGACGTGGCGATCTTGGCGAGGTCGAGGCCTTCCAGCCCGCTCCAGGCCTTGGCTTCGGCCTTCAGCGTCTCGATGTCGAAGACGCCGTTCGGATCGTGGGCGATCACTGCGTTCGGAGCGCCGTTCTCGCGGATCCAGGCGGTCAGGGCGCGGGTGTCGATGCCGCAGAGACCGATGATGCCGCGCGCCTTCAGCCACTGGTCGAGATGTTTGGCGGCCCGGTAGTTCGACGGTTCGGTGATGTCGGCCTTGAAGATGACGCCGACGGCGCCGTGGCGGGCGGCAGGCGTCAGATCTTCGATGTCTTCATCATTGGTGCCGATATTGCCGATATGGGGAAAAGTGAAGGTGACGATCTGGCCGAGATAGGAAGGGTCGGTCATGATCTCTTCATAGCCGGTCAGCGCCGTGTTGAAGACGACCTCGGCCTGGACCTTGCCCGTGGCGCCGATGCCCTTGCCTTCGATCACCGTGCCGTCGGCAAGAACGAGCAGGGCGGTCGGCTTTTCGATTGTCCAGGGTGCTGTCGCGGTCATCTTCATCCCGTTTCCGGCGGCCGATGCGCGTTGCCGCGCTCGCTGCCATTTGATCTCGCAGGCGTGTGGACGCGGCAATGCCGCGCGCTTCAGGCCTGATCACGAATTTTGGTGCAGGTGGCGGTAGATAGCCACGCAATCGCTGAGCGTCAATCTTTGTAACCGGGATTGCGGCCGTTTTCCTGCGCTTTATCGCGCCGATCGCGCAATTTATTTGATCCCCCGCATCAGCGTGGTTTATGAAGCGGCATCAAATCAGGAGAAAAGACCATGCTGCGCGATCAACTCGCCACCCAGCTGAAAGAGGCGATGAAGGCCAAGGATTCGGAGCGGCTTTCCACCGTCCGGCTGATTCAGGCCGCGATCAAGGATCGCGATATCGCCAATCGTGGCGCCGGCAAGGAGCAGGCGAGCGACGACGAGATCCTGCAGATTCTCGCCAAGATGGTGAAGCAGCGCGACGAATCGGCAAAGATCTACGAGGAGAATTCCCGGCCGGAACTCGCCGCCAAGGAGCGCGCCGAAATCACCGTCATCCAGGATTTCATGCCGAAGCAGCTTTCGGAGAGCGAAGTGCGCGCCAACGTTTCGGCGATCATCGCCGAGACCGGTGCCGTCGGCGCCAAGGACATGGGCAAGGTGATGGCCGCGCTCAAGGAGCGTTATGCCGGCCAGATGGATTTCGCCAAGGCCTCGGCGACCGTCAAGGAACTGCTGAACTAATTTAGTCTAGACCACCCGTCGCGCCTGCGGTTCGTAGAGAACCGCGGGCCTGAGCACCGCTTCGGCTGCGGCATCGACGATGGCGAATTTCGCAGCCTGATAATTCCAGTATTCAAGGATGAAGCGGCGCGACAGCCAGAACTCGCCCTTGCGGGACGGTTCGGTCCAGCCGACGCTTTCCATGGCCGCGGCCTGTGTCAGAAGCCGCTTCAGGTGCGTGTTCGATATCATGAACTGTTCGCGGAGCTCCCTGAGCGACAGGGGTCCGATCGCGACGCGCTCGGCCGTCCGGGGAAATTCCGGAAGGCGCGAGATCAGGTAGTCCATCACCAGCCCGCCGGAGTTTGCCCAGTTGAAGAGATTGAAGGTGGGGCCAGGACTGCGCACCGCCTGGCTTCCGATGATCGCTTTGGCGATGCGCGGCTGGATCGCTGCCATCATGGCCGCGGGATCGGCGGCGATCTTCTCGGCGCGTTGACCGCCGTCGAGGCTGTCGAGGATCATCATATGGGTGACGAGCCATCGGGTGAAATGCTGCTCGGCGATTTCGGTGGGTTCCAGATAGCGTGTGCGCTTGTCGGGACCAGGAGCCTGGCGCAGAAAGCGATAGGCCAGCATTTCCTGCATGAAGGCCGCGGCCGTGTTGCGGCTGGCGATGTCGTTCTTAACCGCGAAATCGATGAAGCGGCCGGAATAGAGGCCACTCCTTTCATGGTCGGGGTGGCCATAATGAAGCGCAAAGCCGGCATGGGCCATCAGCCAGCGCTGCTGTGCGGCGAAAATCGAAGCAATGCGCGGGCTCTCACGATAAATCGCGAGCATCTGATCGGCGCAGTGGAGGATCGCAGCGAGAAAGCGATCGTCGGCCGCAAGAGTTTCAGCGGTAAAGGCCATGGGAAGGGTCCAGGAAATTCCGCGCATACTTCCTTCACGCAAGCGCCTGGTGTCAACGGTTTTGTCAATAATCGGCTAATTTCAAAAGGGAATTTGCATCAGGGGAAGCCAAAAAAATTAAGAAGGCAGGAACTGGGGGCGCTCCTGCCTTCTTGCACTTTGCTTCCGCCGGCACGCAGGGCGAAGCCCAAGCCGGAGGGTATTTGCAAAGGCACCCTTGCGAAGCGGCGCCGGGGGTAGGGATGGTGCTTCGCTCGGGGATCGCTTTGTTGAGATCGAACTTATTGCGGGGCGGCAGCCTGTTCAAATTACAAAAAAATAATGATTGTCGGAAACGGCGGTTCTGGAGGGCCGAAGCGGAGGCTCGACAGGCGGCGCGAGGATGAGAGCCTGTGATTGCAGCGGGAGTTAATGGATTGGTTTAAAACGAATTTATTCAGGGCACATGAAAGACCCGTAACTTTACTGGAGCTTTCGCATCGACCGAATTCCGCCTCGCGAGGACAATAATGTCGCACCCCTGTCGCAGGGGCGGTAACGCGTTGTTGATTGGAAAACCGACGCAATCGCTGACCGGTGCACTTGCCTGTGAATAGCGGGTTTTCGTGACAAGTTTCGTGGCACGGCGCGGCAAAGCAGCTTATATGGAGGCTGGCCAAGAGGTATAGATGCGCTTTTCCAACACCTTTCTCGATGAGATTCGTGACCGCGTTCCGATTTCGAACGTGATCGCGCGCCGTGTGAGCTGGGACAAGCGCAAGACCAATGTATCGCGCGGCGATTATTGGGCCTGCTGCCCGTTCCACGGCGAGAAATCACCGAGCTTCCACTGTGAGGACCGGAAGGGGCGCTATCACTGCTTCGGCTGTGGCGTAACCGGTGACCATTTCCGCTTCCTCACCGAGCTGGAGGGCCTGAGTTTTCCGGAGGCGGTACAGCAGATCGCCGATATGGCCGGCATGCCGATGCCGCTTGCCGATGCTGTCATGGAGAAGCGCGAGAAGGAGCGCGGCTCGCTGATCGACGTCATGGAAATGGCGACGGCCTTCTTCCAGGACCAGCTGCAGACGGCCAATGGTGCGAAGGCGCGCGCCTATCTGCGCGACCGCGGGCTGACGGGGCGCACCATCGAGACCTTCCGCCTCGGCTATGCGCCCGACAGCCGCAATGCGCTCAAGGAATTCCTCGCAGGCAAGGGCGTCACCAAGGAGCAGATCGAGGCCTGCGGCCTCGTTGTCCATGAGAACGTGCCGGTTTCCTACGATCGCTTCCGCGACCGCATCATGTTCCCGATCCTCTCGTCGCGGGAAAAGGTGATCGCCTTCGGCGGCCGCGCCATGTCATCAGACGCGCCGGCGAAATATCTGAATTCGAACGAGACGGAGCTCTTCCACAAGGGCAATGTGCTCTACAATTTCGCCCGCGCCCGCCGCGCGATCCAGGGATCGGGCCGCGATCAGCAGGACGACAATGCGAGCGGCACGATCATTGCCGTCGAAGGCTATATGGACGTGATCGCGCTCCATCAGGCCGGCGTCGAGAACGCCGTTGCGCCGCTCGGCACCGCACTGACCGAAAACCAGCTCGAGCTGCTCTGGAAGATGGTGCCGCAGCCGGTGCTCTGCTTCGATGGCGACGGCGCCGGCATCCGCGCCGCCAATCGCGCCGCCGAACTGGCGCTGCCGCATCTGAAGCCCGGCCGCTCCGTCCGCTTTGCGCTTCTGCCCGACGGCAAGGATCCTGATGATCTCGTGCGCGACGAGGGCCGCGCGCCTTTCGACAAGGTAATGAGCCAGGCAAAGCCGCTTTCGGAGATGCTGTGGAGCCGGGAGATCAACACCGGCAAGTTCGACACGCCCGAGGCGCGCGCCGAGCTCGAGGCGCGGCTGAAGCAGCTTGTGGCCGTCATCGCCGACGAGAATGTGCGCCGCCATTACCAGCAGGATATTCGCGACCGCCTGAACGCCTTCTTCCAGCCGCAGTTCCAGAACCGCAATAGTGGCGAGCGGCGCGGTTTCGGCGGCAACTCCCGGGCTGGCCGCGACAATGCCGCTAAGGCAGGGCCGAAAAGCCCGAGCCTTATTTCCGACCGGCTTGCCCGCTCGGGCCCCGTGCGCGGCCACCGGGACAATACGGCGCTGCGCGAAAGCGTGCTGGCGCTGACCATCGTCAATCATCCCGCGCTGATGATCGACGATTATGACGAGATCGCCGCGATCGAGTATGACAGCCGCGAGCTGCAACGGCTCTGGTCGGCGGTGCTTGGCGCAGCAGCCGCCGTTGCCGGCCCGCATCTGACGCGTGACTATCTGACCGAACGGCTGGAATTCGAGGGCTTCGGCCCGCTGATCAAGAGCCTCGACCAGCAGGTGCGCAACGCCCGGCTCTGGACGGCGACCGAGGAGGCGGCGATGGAGGATGCGCGTGAGGGTTACCGCCAGGCGCTCGCCTTCCACAAAAGGGCGAAGGCGCTGCGCCGGCAGAAGATGGAGCTCGAACGCGAGATTGCGCTGGCAACGGAAGCCGGCGACGGCGAGGCGATCGTTCAGCTGATACGGGCCCAGCAGGAAGTGCATCTGGAAGGCGTGCGCCTTGAGAACCAGGAGGCGATCATCGACGGCTTCGGCGTGCTTTCCGGCCGCGTCAAAGGGGCGGCGAACCACTGATGTCGCTGACCGAAGGCAACGAAGCTGGCTTTTCCGCCTCCGATGCGCCGTTTTCCGCGCCCTGCTCGCCGCTCGAGGTGTTGAAGCAGGTCTACGGCTACTCCTCCTTCCGCGGCAAGCAGCAGCAGGTGGTCGAGCACGTCGTGTCAGGCGGCGACGCGGTGGTGCTCTTTCCGACAGGTGCGGGCAAATCGCTGTGCTTCCAGATCCCGGCGCTCTGCCGCGAGGGCGTCGGCATCGTCGTTTCGCCGTTGATTGCGCTGATGCGCGATCAGGTGGAGGCGATGAAGCAGCTTGGCATCCGTGCTGCCGCACTCAATTCGTCGCTGTCGCGCGAAGAGTTCGTCGAGGTCCGCCGTGCGCTTTCTGCCGGCAAGCTCGATCTTCTCTATGTGACGCCGGAGCGCATCCTGACCGACGGCTTCCGCGAGCTGATCGCCAACGACAAGATTGCGCTGTTCGCCATTGACGAGGCCCATTGCGTCTCGCAGTGGGGCCATGATTTCCGGCCGGAATATCGCGGGCTCGGCCGGCTCGGCGAGCAATATCCCGGTGTTCCCAGAATAGCGCTGACGGCAACGGCCGATCCGCATACCCGCGACGATATTGTCGAGCGGCTGGGGCTCGACGCTGCCGAGATCTTCACCACCAGCTTCGACCGACCCAATATCAGCTATGAGATCGTCGAGCGCGATCAGCCGCGCCAGCAGCTTCTGCGCTTCCTCTCCGACCATAAGGGCGACAGCGGCATCGTCTATTGCCTGTCGCGCGCCAAAGTCGAGGACACGGCCGACTGGCTGAACGGGCAGGGGGTTCGCGCGCTGCCTTATCATGCCGGCATGGACCGGGCGCTTCGTGACGCCAATCAGGATGCTTTCCTGAAGGAAGAGAACCTCTGCCTGGTTGCCACTGTCGCCTTCGGCATGGGCATAGACAAACCGAATGTGCGTTACGTCGCCCATCTCGACCTGCCGGGTTCGGTGGAAGCCTATTACCAGGAGACCGGGCGCGCCGGCCGCGACGGCCTGCCGTCGGAGGTCTGGATGGCCTATGGCATGGCCGATGTCATCCAGCGCCGCCGGATGATCGACGAGGGCAATGCCGCCGCGGAGATCAAGCGGGTCGAACGCGCCAAGCTCAATGCCTTGCTGGCGATCTGCGAGACCGCCTCCTGCCGCCGGCAGGCGATCCTGGCTCATTTCGGGGAAGCCCATGCCGGTCAGTGCGGCAATTGCGACACCTGCCTGAAGCCGGTCGAGACCTGGGAAGGCACCGAAGCGGCGATCAAGGCGCTGGCCGCCATCTATCGCACCGGCGAGCGTTTCGGCGCCGGCCACGTCATCGACGTGCTCGTCGGCAATGTCAACGAAAAGACCGAGCGTTTCGGCCATGTCGACATGCCCGTCTTCGGCGCCGGCAAGGACATTCCGGCGCGGACCTGGCAATCGGTTTGCCGGCAGCTGCTCGCCATGGGGCTGATCCGGGTTGATCACGAGGCCTATGGGGCGCTTAAATTGGAGCCGGAAGCGCGCGCCGTCTTCAAGCACGAGCGACAGGTATTCTTCCGCAAGGACCGGCCTGCCTCGGAACGGCGCACGAAGAAGGCGGAGCGCAGCGAGCGCAAATCGGACCTGTCGGGCGCCGACGGCAGCCTCTTCGAGGCGCTGCGGGCCGAGCGCATGGCGATCGCCAAATCGCTCGGCGTGCCGCCCTATGTCGTCTTTCCCGATACGACGCTGATTGCCTTCGCCACCGAACGGCCGCGCAGCCGCCAGGAGCTGCTCGCCATATCCGGCGTCGGTCAGGCGAAGCTCGAACGTTATGGCGACGCGTTTCTGGAGATCATCCTGGCGCATGACGAATAATGCGGTTGCACGTGCTATCCGCTGCAATCGGCGCAGATTTCTGCTAGGGTTCCCGCCAGAGTTTGGGGGAGCTTCAATGGCACAATTCAACAGAGCAGTCGCATCACTGCCCGGACGCGAGCGGATTGCCAAGCATCCGCACGGCGGGCAGGTTTTCATTCACGCAACGGCGGAAGAAACGGCCGGCGCTTACGGCATATGGGAAACCTTCTCGGCACCCGGCACCGGCCCGTCGCGGCACATGCATACCCGCGAGACCGAGGTCTTTCGCGTCATCGAGGGCCATTACCGTTTCTGGTGCGGAAACGAGATGATCGAGGCGCCGGTCGGCTCCGTGGTTGTGCTGCCGCCGAATGTTCCGCATCATTGGCGTAATGTCAGCGATGGCATGGGACGAATGATGGGCTTCGTCACGCCAGGCGGTTTCGAGCATTTCTTCGTTGAGCTCGAACGGTCTGGTGCGGTGACCCCGGAAGCGATCTTGCCGATCCAGCATAGGTTCGGCCTCGTGGAGATCGGCGACGGTCCTGACCCCTAAGACGTCAAGCAGCATCGCCGCCTCGGCAAGACCATCAACACGCTGATGGCTTCGGGCTTTCCCATCGTCATGTCGAGGAATGGGCGCCGAGCGAGCAGGATCTGATCGGCTAACGAATGGGCCGAAGAGCTCGACCGGCCGACCTTTCTGCTTGTTTCGGTCAAGCGTTGAGCAAGACAAGCCAGCGGCGATATGCTAACCGACGCTCAGACGGGAAACATCAAGAGAAGGGCCCTCAATGACCTCGAATTTCCTCTCGCACCTGCGCAGCGAACTGGCTGCGCTGAAGGATGCCGGTCTCTACAAGTCCGAACGCGTCATCACGTCGAAACAGGGCGGCGAAATTGCGATTTCCACCGGCGAGCGGGTGCTGAATTTCTGCGCCAACAACTATCTCGGCCTCGCCGATAACGAGGAATTGGCTGAGGCCGGCAAAAAGGCGCTCGACCGTTACGGCTACGGCATGGCCTCGGTGCGTTTCATATGCGGCACGCAGGAGGAGCATAAGCAGCTCGAGGCGCGGATTTCCTCTTTCCTCGGCATGGAAGACACGATCCTCTATTCCTCCTGCTTCGACGCCAATGGCGGCCTGTTCGAGACGCTGCTTTCCGAGGAGGACGCGATCATTTCGGATGCGCTGAACCACGCCTCGATCATCGACGGCGTCAGGCTTTCGAAGGCCAAGCGCTTCCGCTATGCCAACAACGACATGGCGGCACTCGAAGAGGAATTGAAGAAGGCCGAGGGCAGCCGCTTCAAACTGATCGCCACCGATGGCGTTTTCTCGATGGACGGCATCATCGCCAATTTGGGCGGAGTCTGCGATCTCGCCGAGAAATACGGCGCCATGGTCATGGTTGATGACAGCCATGCCGTTGGTTTCGTCGGCAGGCACGGCCGCGGCTCGCCCGAACATTGCGGCGTCGAGGGCCGGATCGACATCATCACCGGCACACTCGGCAAGGCGCTCGGCGGCGCCTCGGGCGGTTATATCTCGGCGAAATCAGAGATCGTCAAATGGCTGCGGCAGCGCTCGCGGCCCTATCTGTTCTCGAATACGCTGGCGCCGGTTATTGCCGCTGCCTCGCTGAAAGTGTTCGATCTGATCGAAAATGGCGACGCCTTGCGCAAGCGCATTTCCGACAATGCTGATCTCTTCCGCACCGAGATGACCAAGCTCGGCTTCACACTCGCCGGCGAAGGCCATCCGATCATCCCGGTCATGCTCGGCGATGCCAAGCTTGCCCAGGATATGGCGGCTTTGATGCTGAAGAAGGGCATCTATGTGATCGGCTTTTCGTTCCCGGTGGTGCCGAAGGGCCAGGCGCGCATCCGCACGCAGATGTCGGCAGCGCATTCGAGGCAGGATGTCGAGCGGGCGATTGCAGCCTTTGCCGAGGCAGGGCGGGAATTGGGTGTGATTTGAGGATGGGGGATTGCCCCTCACCCTAACCCTCTCCCCGTAAACGGGGCGAGGGGACGTGCCAAACGCAGCGTCGAGGATTGACGAAGCCGGTGCGGCATATTTCCTTCGCCCCGCTGGCGGGGAGAAGGTGCCGGCAGGCGGATGAGGGGCCGAAACAGGCACTGACCAAGGGATACAGATATGTCGAACATGATGAAGGCGCTGGTCAAATCGAAGCCGGAGGTCGGGCTCTGGATGGAGAATGTGCCGGTGCCGGAGGTCGGGCCGAACGATGTGCTGATCCGGGTGAAGAAATCGGCGATCTGTGGCACCGACGTCCATATCTGGAACTGGGACCAGTGGGCGCAGAAGACCATTCCGGTGCCGATGGTCGTCGGCCATGAATTTTCCGGCGAGATCGCCGAGATCGGCTCGGCGGTCACCCGCTATCATGTCGGCGAGCGGGTTTCCGGCGAAGGCCATATCGTCTGCGGCAAGTGCCGCAACTGCCGGGCGGGCAGGGGGCATCTCTGCCGCAACACGCTCGGTGTCGGCGTCAACCGGCCTGGCTCCTTCGGCGAGTTCGTGTGCATTCCAGAAAGCAATGTCGTGCCGATCCCCGATGATATTTCCGACGAGATCGCCGCGATCTTTGATCCGTTCGGCAATGCGGTGCATACGGCGCTTTCCTTCGATCTCGTCGGCGAGGACGTGCTTGTTACCGGCGCCGGGCCGATCGGCATCATGGGGGCGCTGGTCGCCAAACGATCCGGCGCCCGCAAAGTCGTCATCACCGATATCAATCCGCATCGGCTGGATCTGGCGCGCAATCTCGGCATCGACCACGTCGTCGATGCGTCGAAGGAAAATCTCGCCGACGTGATGAAGGCGATCGGCATGACCGAGGGCTTCGACGTCGGGCTCGAAATGTCGGGCGCTGCACCCGCCTTCCGCGACATGATCGATAAGATGAACAATGGCGGCAAGATCGCCATTCTCGGCATTGCGCCGGCGGGCTTCGAAATCGACTGGAACAAGGTGATCTTCAAGATGCTCAATCTCAAGGGCATTTACGGTCGTGAGATGTTTGAGACCTGGTACAAGATGATTGCCTTCGTCCAGGGCGGCCTCGATCTTTCGCCCATCATCACCCACCGGATCAAGATCGACGATTTCCGCGACGGCTTCGAGGCGATGCGGTCGGGCAACTCCGGCAAGGTCGTCATGGATTGGATGTGAGGAGGACGGGATGATTTATCAAGGAAGCTGCCATTGCGGCAATGTTGCTTTCGAGATCGAAGGCGAGTTCAGCGAGGCGCTCGACTGCAACTGTTCGCTCTGCCGCCGGCGCGGCGGGCTTCTGGCCTTCGTGCCGCGCGACAAGCTGGTTCTCAAGACGCAGGACGAGAATATCTCGACCTATACTTCAACAGGCATGTCATCCGCCATCACTTCTGCGCCAATTGCGGTATTGCGCCCTTCGGTGAGGCGGTAGGCCCGAACGGCGCTGCCATGGCGTCGATCAATCTGCGCTGCATTCCCGCGATCGACCTCGGCGCGCTGAAGGTTACGGCCTATGACGGTGCCGCGCATTAGAAACAGAGTGCCCGCCCGGAGCCGGCGAATAGACTGCCGTCAAAACTGTAAAAACAGCGGAAACAACCGCTGCGCCGGGCAAAATCCATGCTGCCCTTGTCTTTTGTTCGGCGCTTCTTAAATAAGGTTCGCAATCGCAGCCGCGGTTCAAAGCCTGTGGATAAGGCTTTTTCCGATGATTCGTGAGCTTTTTTTATGGAAAAGCTTGACGAGAACAAAAAATGTGGGAATCACCGTTCGACTTGTTGAAACGGTGAACTGGGTCAAGGCGGATCGCGCAACCATGGCCGGAAATCCAAAAGCAAAAAAGCTTTGCTGTCCGGTGCCGGCGATCGTGGTTAATCAGGCTTTAAATGTCATCCCGTTAGGTGGGCATAGGTGATTCTAGGGCGGCGCGTGCGGCGCGTCAGGCCCTGAGACGGCCCATTCACCGTAGCGAGATTGGATAGCGTCAGGAAGGCGACGATATAAATGGCAACCAAGGTCAAAGAGAACGAAGACGCGGAAGTCGAACGCGACGGCGCAAGCGACGGCCCTCTTCTCGATCTTTCCGACGACGCGGTCAAGAAGATGATCAAGGCCGCCAAGAAGCGCGGCTACGTGACGATGGATGAGCTCAATGCCGTTCTGCCGTCCGAGGAAGTGACGTCCGAGCAGATCGAAGACACGATGTCGATGCTTTCGGACATGGGCATCAACGTCATCGAGGACGAAGAAGCCGAGGAAGCCGGCGCTTCCGGCGGCGGCGATGACGATGATGCCGGCGGCGACGAGGACAGCGAAGGCGGCGAACTCGCGCCTTCCGGCGGCACCGCGCTTGCGACCGCCAAGAAGAAAGAACCGACCGACCGTACCGACGATCCGGTGCGCATGTATCTGCGCGAAATGGGCTCGGTGGAGCTTCTGTCGCGCGAGGGCGAAATCGCCATCGCCAAGCGCATCGAAGCCGGCCGTGAGACGATGATCGCCGGCCTCTGTGAGAGCCCGCTGACCTTCCAGGCGCTGATCATCTGGCGCGACGAACTCAACGAAGGCACGACGCTGCTGCGCGAGATCATCGATCTCGAAACGACCTATTCCGGTCCTGAAGCCAAGGCTGCGCCGCAGTTCCAAAGCCCCGAGAAGATCGAGGCCGACCGCAAGGCGGCCGAGGAGAAGGAAAAGACCCGCCGCGCCCGCTCCGGCGACGACGATATCACCGATGTCGGCGGCGAAGGCCTGCCTCCCGAGGAGGAGGAAGAGGACGAGGACGAATCCAACCTCTCGCTGGCGGCGATGGAAGCCGAGCTTCGCCCGCAGGTGATGGAGACGCTCGATACGATCGCCGAGACCTACAAGAAGCTGCGCAAGCTGCAGGACCAGCAGGTCGAGCAGCGCCTGTCGGCCTCAGGCACGCTTTCTTCCGCCCAGGAGCGCCGCTACAAGGAGCTCAAGGACGAACTCATCAAGGCCGTCAAGTCGCTGTCGCTCAACCAGAACCGCATCGATGCGCTGGTCGAGCAGCTCTACGACATCAACAAGCGCCTCGTCTCCAACGAAGGCCGCCTGCTGCGTCTGGCCGAATCCTACGGCGTCAAGCGCGATAGCTTCCTGGAACAGTACCAGGGCGCCGAGCTCGATCCGAACTGGATGAAGTCGATCGGCAATCTGGCTGCCCGCGGCTGGAAGGAATTCGCCAAGGGCGAGAACACGACGATCCGCGACATCCGCCAGGAGATCCAGAATCTGGCGACCGAGACCGGCATTTCGATCTCGGAATTCCGCCGCATCGTCCATATGGTGCAGAAGGGCGAGCGCGAAGCGCGCATCGCCAAAAAGGAAATGGTCGAAGCGAACCTTCGCCTCGTCATATCAATCGCCAAGAAGTACACGAACCGCGGCCTGCAGTTCCTCGACCTCATTCAGGAAGGCAATATCGGCCTGATGAAGGCGGTCGACAAGTTCGAATACCGCCGCGGCTACAAGTTCTCGACCTATGCGACCTGGTGGATCCGTCAGGCGATCACCCGTTCGATCGCCGACCAGGCCCGCACGATCCGCATTCCGGTGCACATGATCGAGACGATCAACAAGATCGTCCGCACCTCGCGCCAGATGCTGCACGAGATCGGCCGCGAGCCGACGCCGGAAGAACTGGCCGAAAAGCTCGCCATGCCGCTCGAAAAGGTCCGCAAGGTCCTGAAGATCGCCAAGGAGCCGATCTCGCTCGAAACCCCGGTCGGTGACGAAGAAGATTCGCATCTCGGCGATTTCATCGAGGACAAGAACGCGCTGCTGCCGATCGACGCCGCTATCCAGGCGAACCTGCGCGAAACGACGACCCGCGTTCTCGCCTCGCTGACGCCGCGCGAGGAACGCGTGCTGCGCATGCGCTTCGGCATCGGCATGAACACCGACCATACGCTCGAAGAAGTAGGCCAGCAGTTCTCGGTCACCCGCGAACGTATTCGCCAGATCGAGGCGAAGGCGTTGCGCAAGCTGAAGCATCCGAGCCGTTCGCGCAAGCTGCGCTCGTTCCTCGACAGCTGAGATTTCGACAAGGTCGTTCTGATTTGAAAAGCCGGGCTCCACGCCCGGCTTTTGCTTTTCATGATTAACACCAATGATAGCGGCGGCTTTCTTGTCCCTGCGTGGTGACAGGCCTATAATCCCGGCCCACGGGGGAAGGATCGATCGCGAGGCGCGAGCGAGGTCGACGTATCCTTGCGTAGGCTAGCCCTCCGTTAGGAGGTGCGACATGACCACTTATATTCTTTTGATCGATTGGACGGACCAAGGCATCCGTACCGTTCGCGACTCGACAAAACGGCTCGACGCGGCGAAAAAACTGCTCGCCGGCGTCGGCGGCTCCATCAACCAGTTCTATCTGACGATGGGCGGACACGACATGGTCGCCGTCTGCGAGGCGCCCGATGACGCGGTGATGGCGCATTTTACGCTGTCGCTCGCCATGGCGGGTAATGTCCGCACCGAGACGCTGAAGGCCTTCCCGGAGGCTGCCTATCGGGATCTCATCGGTTCGCTCGGCTGACTACTGTTCAAGTCAGTTCGGATTCCAAGGCACGGCTCCGGAGGCTGCGCGGCACTGAATGATGATGGGCCTGCCGACCAATAGTTGCGGCAGCGATCACGCGGTTTTTTGCATTTGTGGCTTGATGCTGCCGGCTTTAAAGGCCACATCGCTGCTGTGACAGAAGAAGACGTCGAACCGGCAGAAGCGCATGAAGCGCCAAAACAGCGGCCTGAAATCCGCTGGGGAGTCGGCGCGTCCGTGCTTCTGCACGTGCCCATCGTCGCCCTTCTCATTTTCGGCCTGCCGAAGATCGAGCCGAAGCCCGCCGAGGACGAGAGTGTGAAGGTGGAACTCGTTCCGCCGCCGGAGGAGAAGAAGCCGGAAGAGAAAAAGCCCGAGGAAAAACCACCGGAGCCGAAGCCGCCGGAACAGGCGAACAAGCAACCGCCACCACCACCTCCTCCGCCGCCGGCAAAAAAGGCTTCCGAGCAAGCTAAACCAAGGCCAATGCCGACTCTCAACCCTGTCACCGAGTTCGGGGGCAAAAATAGCGGCCCTGACAAATTCCTGGCGGGAAATTCTTCCGAGGGTGAAAGAAAACCGGCGAGAACTTCGCCGCAGCGCACATCAGGGCGGGTGCTGCCGAAGGCTGTTGCGGAAGAGCCAAAAACTGAGGCGCCTCCATCAAGACCCGTACCGGATGATGTGAAGCTTCCGGAAGTGGCAGTGACGGACGTTTCTCCGGAGCGTAACGGACCGCCAGCAGAAGCGTCCGGCGAAGCCAATACCACCTTCGAGCAGGCGAATCCGCCTGAGCAGAAGAGCGCTGAGAAGCCGAAAAACCTGTCCGACACCAACGATCTGCTCGAGGCAAAAACGCTTTTTTCACGGGCTGCAGATGGCAATGTGTTTGCGCAAACCGCGATGGATGGGCTTTCACGCAAACAGCGAGTGGCCACGCTCTGCACCACCGAGCTTCAGGGCCAGCTTATTCACGGTTCGCCGGCTTATTATCCGCTCGCATTGCCGAGTTTTGGCTTGCGAGCCGGTACCATTCTCGATGTCAAGGATGCAGCCTTTGGCACAGACAACGGCTGGTTCCAAGTTCGTTTCCGCTGCGAGGTGGATGAGGGAGCTACCAAAGTGATGTCCTTTGCCCACCAGGTTGGTGGGCCGATCCCCCGCAGCCAGTATTCGAAGTATGATATTGATGACTAAAGCGCGCGGTGATCTTTCCCGCCCGCAACCAGCCACACGCAAGCAACCGCATCTAGCCTCTCCCTATGGCCGTGATGGTACGGTGAAGAAGGGATAATGATATGTCGAACGAGATCGAGCGTTTTCTGGAGCGTCAGGATGAAGCCGTCAGTGCGCTGTTCCTGGAAAACAAGGGCGATGAGCTGACCGATATTCTGGTGGCGGCGCTCGAAGAGGCGTTCGAGATCCTGCTCGAAGCAGCGCCCGCCGAAACGCTGCATTGACATTTCCCAAAACATTGCCGGCAGCGCTTGGCGAGCGGCTCACCGGCTATCGGTTCGAACGCGATGCGCTCGGCCGTTCCGCGGCAAGCGTCTTCCGGCTGGAGGGCGAGGGCCTGCCGGCGCTCTATCTGAAGGTCGAGGCGGCCGGGCCGTTCGGCGAGCTTGCCGATGAAGCCGCCCGGCTGTCCTGGCTTAAGGCCGCCGGCCTGCCGTGTCCCGATGTGATCGCTCGGGAAAGCGACGGCAAGCGCAACTGGCTGCTGATCGGCGCGCTGCCGGGGACCGATCTTGCCAGCGCATCGGCGTTGACGCCGCTTACGCGCGTCGAACTGCTGGCGGCAGCGCTCTCCGCTCTCCATGACCTGCCGATTGCCTCCTGCCCCTTCGATCACCGGCTGGAAAAACGCTTATCCGTCGCCAAGGCGCGCATGCAGGCGGGGATTGTCGATGAAGAGGATTTCGATGCGGCGCGGCTTGGAAAAAGCGCTGCGGCACTCTTTGCCGACCTCATGCGCCTGCGGCCCGGCAACGAGGATCTCGTCGTCACCCATGGCGACGCCTGCCTGCCGAACTTCGTTGCTTCCGATGGGCAATTCTCCGGCTATATCGATTGCAGCCGTCTCGGCGTCGCCGACCGCCATCAGGATCTCGCGCTCGCCTGCCGCAGCATCGCTTCTAATTTCGGCGTGGCGCTGATCCAGCCCTTCCTCGATCGCTACGGGCTGCCGGCTCCGGATCCGGAAAAGCTCCATTATTTCCAGCTGCTCGACGAGTTCTTCTGAGCATTGCGCCATTCCCGCCGGGCTGGCAGAGTGGCCGGCGATCGGATCTGCGGACGGATAATGGCGAAAAACCAGTTCAGGATGCTGCGCTCGGCGCTGGCCGGGGTCGAAGCGGTGGAGGCGCAAACGCATCACAGCTTCAGCAGACACACGCATGAGCAGTTCGGCATCGGCCTCGTTTTATCAGGCGCGCAGACGTCGCTCAGCGGGCGCGGCATGGTCGAGGCTGCGGCCGGCGATGTCATCACCGTCAATCCGAACGAGGTGCATGACGGCGCGCCGATCGGCGCGGCGCGCTCATGGCGCATCCTCTATTTCGATCCCGAGATCGTCACTCATCTGTCGCGTGAGATCGGCGGCGGGGCAGGGCGGCAGGAAATCCCCCATCCGGTCATCCGCAATGGCGCGATCGCCGCCCGCTTCGAAAGCCTGTTTGGGGCGGTGACCGATGGCGGAGCGGACGGGCTGCTCCTGGAGGAATTGCTGCTGCAGCTTGTCGCCGATGTCATCCGGGAAGACGGCGATCGCGAGGAGCGGCCGCCGGTGCCGCCCTCCATCCGCGCGGCGCAGGATCTGATCGACGACGATCCGCTCGCCGCCGTCTCGCTTGCCGATCTCGCCCGGGAAAGCGGCCTCAGCCGCTTCCAGGTGCTGCGCGGCTTCGCCAAGGCGACGGGGCTGACGCCACATGCCTATCTCCTCCAGGCCCGCATCCATCGCGCCCGCCGGCTGATCGCTCGGGGCATGCCGCTTGCGGAAGCCGCCTTTGCCAGCGGCTTTGCCGACCAGAGCCACATGACGCGCGTCTTCGTGCGCAAATACGGCCTGTCGCCGCGGCTCTACGCCGGCGCCTTTCTCTGAGCCGTGCCGCAGGCCTCGCCCTGTCTCCAGGCTCATCTTGAGGCGCCCCGCAAGGGGCCTCGAAGGACGGGGCTGGCCGAGGCACCGCCCTGCAATTTCGTTCAAGACCTCAGGCAGCCCCTGCTGTTTCCTCGGCGCATCCAACAGGAGGCAGGAATGTCGAGACAGGTTCAAGGTTATGTCTATCTGACGCTGGCGATGCTGACGGTTGGCAGCACCGTCATTGCGAGCAAACTCATCGCCGCCGGACTGCCGCCATTTATCGCCACCGCCTTGCGCTTCGCGCTCGCCTTTCCCGTCTTTCTCGTGCTGATGCGGATGACCGGCGTGCGACTGCCGAAGCTCTCCCGCCGGGACCGCCTGATCCTCGTCATCCAGGCGGGCGCCGGCAGCGTCGGCTATACGACGCTGCTGATCACCGGTCTCAGCCTGACATCGGCGGCCGATGCCGGCGTCATCATCGGCACGCTGCCGGTGGTCTCGGCGGCAATTTCCATTCTGCTGCTCGGCGAGCGGCCGCAGCCCGCCCTGCTTCTCGCCGTGGCGCTGGCGACCGCCGGAGTGTTTTCGATCGCCTTCACGCCGGAGGCGGCCGGCGGGTCGCTGGCCGGCAATGCGCTGATCCTGCTGGCGGTCGTCTGCGAAGGGCTGTTCATCCTGTTGAACAAGCGGCTGACCGCCGATATTCCGCCGCTTGCCCAATCGACGCTGATGAGCGGCATCGGCTTTGCCGTCGCCGTCATTCCGGCCGTCTTCGAGGGGCCTTCCGCCCACGGCTTTTCCGCAAGCGCTGCGGCGGCCGTCGTCTATTATGCGCTGGTGCCGACCGTCGCCGGCTTCCTGCTCTGGTATGCCGGGGCCGAAAGGGTAAGCGGCACGGAAGCCTCGCTCTTTACCGCACTCGCGCCGGTGTCCGCCGTCCTGCTCGCCTTCGTCACCCTCGGCGAGCCGGTCGGCTTCGGCCAGCTTGTCGGCATAACCTGCGTGCTTACGGCGGTGCTCGGGCTCGGCCTGGCTGGAAACCGCATCGCAACCCAACCGACCGAGGGGAGATAGGCCATGCGTTTCAACCATGCCGCCGCCATGTGGCAGACCTTTCCCGAGCTTCGCGCCGGCGCGCTCCATGCCACCGGCATCGATGCCGGTGCCGACGTCGAAGCGGCGATAACAAGCTTCGGGGCGATCGCCGAGGCCAGGCTTGCCGGCGCCCAGGAAAGTGAATTTCCGGAGATCCAGGCCTGGCGGCGCGGCTTTTCCCGCATGGGGCTGAAGCCGACGCAATATCGCTCGGCTTCCGAAGCGCTGCTGCGGCGCTTCCGCCAGGAGCACGCGCTGCCGCGCCTGCATCCGCTCGTCGATCTCTGCAATGCGGTCTCGCTCGCCTTCGCCATTCCCATTGCCGTCTTTGACGTCGAAAAGATCGCCGGCGATCTCGAGGTCCGGCCGGCAACGGGCGACGAGACCTATCTGACCTTCGGCGGCGACATCGAACATCCCGAGCCGAACGAGGTGATCTTCGCCGACGGCGAGGGAAGGGCGCATGCGCGGCGCTGGACGAACCGGCAGAGCGGGCTTTCGGCGGTACGGCCGACGACGCGGTCGGTGCTGATCGTTGCCGAGGCGCTGCATGCCTCGGCCGAGGCGGATATCGCCAGGCTGGTGGCGACGCTCGCGGATCATCTGGCGAAGGCCTGGCCGCCGGCGCCGAAAGCGGCGCTGCTCAGCGCAGCATCGCCGGGTTTCGAATTCTGAAGCGGACGCTTGGGAAGGGGCGTTCGCACCTTGGGCCGGCACCATGCACGCCCTATCTTCCCGGGATCGATCGCTTCTGGAGACGAACCGCATGTCCGATAAATCGATCAGGATCCCGGGGCCGGACCATCCGATCACCGTCGAGCACAATCCCTGCGGCGTCGTCGTCACGCTCGGCGGCAGGACGATCGCCGACAGCCGCGACGCGCTGACGCTGCGCGAAGCATCCTATCCGCCGGTGCAATATATTCCGCGCAAGGACGTCGACATGTCGCTGCTGCAGCGCACCGACCACAGCACGCATTGCCCCTATAAGGGCGACGCCGCCTATTACAGCATCATTCCCGGCGGCGAACGCGGCGAGAATGCCGTCTGGACCTATGAGACGCCGCACGCCGCCGTCAGCAACATCAAGGACCATCTCGCCTTCTATCCCGACCGCGTCGACAGCATCGAGGAAATGGCCTCCCCGGAAGCCGGCAGCTTCTGACGGCAGGCCCGGCATCGATGCGGGAACATGTCGCACGCGGAATCGTTTGAGCGCCATCTAGCGAGGATGTGTCGTGCCGAAATTCTATTTTCAACTGTTCGATCGCGATGGCGCCGGGGCGACCGAAACCGGATATGAGTTCGAAACGGTCGAGGCCGCCAAAGCGGAGGCGCGGCGCGTGCTTGCGGAGATGGCCGCCGAGGGCCTTCCGGCTGCGCCCTTGAATATGCTCTCGGTGGAGCTCTTCGATGAAAGCCGGCGGCCGCTGGCGGAAATCCGGCTGATCCTCGAAGAGATCGCGAAACAGCCGCCGGCCTGATCGCTGCCCGGATTGCGAACGATGTCAAATTCGGTTGCCGCCTATGAAAGCGGGTCTTCGCGTCGCCGGTTCAAGCGAGTGTGGATTGATGCGCAGGTGTGACGCGGCGGCAGCCCCGATGAAGGCCGTCATCGGATGACGTCGAGCCACTCGTTGCTGAAGACGAGGCTGGCAACCGTGACAGGTTCGCCGCTTTCGTTGCGGACGGTGACGGCGATCGTCGTGCGATCACTTGCCGGCAGCTCGTCGCGGGCCACATCCAGCAGAATGCGGGTCACTTCTTTGGGAATGTCTTCACGAGATTTGAGCTCGGTGCCGTGCTCGTCGCGCGTTGGACCTTCCCCGTTGTGCAGATCGAAATAGTAGCGAGCCATGTTCTTTCCTGCGCGTCACAGGGGAAATTACCGATGAAGACAATTGTTCCCGTCGCTCGCCGTTGATTCCCATCGAAAATACTGGCCGGATCGACATAGTTCCGGCAGCTGCTGCTGACCCTTGTAACGATGCCTGCCGATGATGCGTTGAAAGCTTCGACCGCTGCCGTTAGGGTCGCGCCAAAACATTGTTCGGCGAGGGCGCGCGTGAGGGCAGAATTCGTATCTTGGATGTTGGCGGCGGTTGTCGCCTTGCTGCCGGCCGTGGCACTGGCGGAGGGATGGCAGGCGGTGGAAGAGGTGCGGCCCTATGCGATCTCGGGCATGTCGGGTGCGGCACTCTACGAATCGATCGGCGAGCACGGGCCGAAGGCCGGGGTCACCGGCCGGGTGATCGCGCATACGACGTTCAAACTCACCTGGACCCGCAAATATGAACCGCAGGGCAATGCCTGCGTGATCACGACCAACCGGCCGAAGCTCATCATCACCTATACGCTGCCCAAGCCCTCGGCCGCGCTGCCGCCGGCCGTCAGGAGCAGCTGGGACGGTTTCATATCGGGTGTTGCCGCACATGAGCGCGTGCATGGCGAGACCATCAAGGAGATGGTCAGGGAAATCGAGGCGACGAGCGTCGGCCTGACTGCTGCCGACGATCCCGACTGCAAGAAGATCAGGGTCGAACTGACGCGGCGCCTCGGCGAGATCTCCGCAAGACAGCGCCAGCGCGGCCGCGACTTCGACAAGGTCGAAATGGGCGACGGCGGCAATATCCAGCAGCTCATCCTCAAGCTGGTGAACGGGCCGTGATTGCCTGAGAGGGCTTGCCTGCCGCTGCATCCCTGGACCAGCCCCGCTGACCTCCTATTTCTCTCGCTAACGGAGAGATGGAGGAGACATGCGATGTCCTATGTCGATGGTTTCATCGTGGCGGTGCCGAGGCAAAATATCGAGGCCTATAAAAAGTTTTCGACCTTCGCCGGCTCGCTGTGGAAGGAATATGGCGCGCTCGAATATGTCGAATGCATCGGCGACGACGTGCCCTATGGCGAGCTCACCTCCTTTCCCCGCGCCGTCCAGGCGAGGGAGGACGAGGTGGTGGTTTTCTCCTGGATCACCTATCGATCGCGCCAGGAACGCGACGATATCAATGCCAAGGTGATGGCCGATCCGCGGCTCAAGGGCGACCAATGGCAGATGCCGTTCGACGGCAAGCGGATGATCTATGGCGGTTTCGAGACACTGCTCAAGCTTTGAACGAGAAAGCATTGACTCGCCCGTCATGGCGCGCCAACTCGCGAGGGAACATTGCGAGACGGAGAGCGCCCGTGCCCCAGACAATCCTCACCTTGGCCACGCGTGGCCAGGGCCTTTACGAATTCACCAACCAGGCGGAGGCCTTCGTCGATGCCGCCGGGCAGGAGGAGGGGCTTCTCACCGTCTTCGTGCGCCACACCTCCTGTTCGCTGCTGATCCAGGAAAATGCCGATCCCGATGTGCGCAGCGACCTTCTTTCCTTCTTCCGCCGCCTCGTGCCGCCGGCCTCCGATCCGTCGATGGGCTGGGTCGTGCACAGGGCCGAAGGGCCTGACGATATGCCGGCCCATATCAAGGCGGCGCTGACGCAGGTGTCGATCGGCATTCCCGTCGCACGCGGCCGGCTGATGCTCGGCACCTGGCAGGGCATCTACCTCTTCGAACACCGCGACCGGCCGCACCGGCGCGAGATCGTGCTGCATCTCGGTTCCTGAGAGAAAGCGGCGCCAGACCCAAATGATCGCGCAAATCCGATCGGGCGAGAAAACTGCTCATCTTCTTGTGAATGCAAACTGAATGGCCGGTTCGAACGCCGTTCAGTTTGCCGCGTCTATTGTCGACACAATCCCCTCAGGGGAGAGATTAAGAAAACAAAGACCAATCGACGGAGACACCTGATGACGCATTTCCTCACCAAGGCTTGCTTTGCCGCAGTGCTCGCCCTCTGCTCCATTCCGGCCACGACCTCCACGGCCGCTGCCGCCGGGCCGCAGACGAACTTCATCGTCGAGGCGCAATATCATCGCCCGATCCGCGGCTGCTCGCCGATGCATGCGGTGCGCAAGGCCCGCGACTTCGGCCTGCGCCGAGCCCATATCACCCGTATGTCGCCGCGCGTCGTGGTCGTTTCCGGGCGTGACCGCCGCGGCTGGGACAGGATGGTCTTCGCCAATGTCCGCGGCTGCCCGCTGATCCGGCGCTAAGGTCTGGACCTGAAGGCCTGCAGCGTTGTTTGCGTGTCTCAAAAAGCCACGCGGCGCCGGAGGGACCGGGCCGGCAAGCGCCGATGCGACGCTTGCCGGCCGTTTTGCCTTGACGGCGCCACTTTCCGCCGTCTCTTCTCTGATTTGTATAAGTGATTCCCGGTAGCGCTTCGGCGTGATGGGGGGACGGCGGCTTGGCCGCACCGACTTTGAAAACGAAAGGTTTTTCGATGATGCAGTTTCTGGCAAAGGCGGGTCTTGCCGCCATGCTGATAACAGGCACCCTTGCCAGCACGGCCGCCCCGGCCGCTGCGCAGTTCAGTATCATTATCGGCGATCCGGAGCGTGAGCCGCCGCGCGATTACCGCCGTCCGCCTCCGGGCTTCGATCGCCGGCCGCGCGGCTGTGATCCCAGGCTCGCCGAAGATCTCGCCCGCGATTACGGCCTCCGCCGCGCGCGCGTCGTCGACATCACCCCGCGCCGCGTCATCGTCCAGGGCTGGACCCGCCGCGGCCCCGACGAAATGAGCTTCGGCAACGTCCGCGGCTGCCCGGCACTGCGCCGCCGCTGATATTAGGCATACCGCCTCGTCTCCGATGCGGGCCAGAACCGCCTTTGCCAGTCTCCCCGATCGGCAAGGGCGGTTTTCTTTTGTGAGCTTGTTTGATGGCAGCTGCGCTCTTTCCTCGGGTTTGGACCCAAAGGCTGCCCCTCACCCTAACCCTCTCCCCGTAAACGGGGCGAGGGGACGTGCCATGCTAGAGGTTCGCGGGGGACGGAGAGGTCGCGGCATATCCCCTTCTCCCCGTCAGAACGGGGGTCCGAAGGACGGGTCGAGACCCGTGGCTCGACCCCGGTCGGTCCCGGCAGGCGGATGAGGGGCAGACGCGAGACGCCTTCATTTCACGGCTCGATCGCAAACGTCACCGTGACGCTGACATGGTAGGTGGTCTCGCCGCCCTGCACGGGAACGGCGGCGTCGGCTTCCTTCATCATCGTGGCGCGATAGGCCGGCTGCGGCAGCGGCCGCGGCTCGTTCTCGTTGATCTCGATGATGCGGCCGAGCTTGACGCCGGCTGCTTCACTCAGCGTCTTCGCCTTCTTGACCGCCTCCGCGACGGCGTTTTTGCGCGCCTCTTCGAGCGCTGCTTCCGGCTTGTCGTTGGTGAACTGGATGTCGCCACCCTGGTTGATGCCGAGGGTGACGGACTGGTCGATCACCTGGCCGAGCTTGGCGAGATCGCGCAGCCTGACGGTGACCGCATTGATGGTCTGGTAGCCGATCAGCTGCGGCTGCTGCTGCTGGCCGTCGACCGGCTGCGGATAATTATATTGCGGCTGGATGGAAAAGCCGGAGGTCTGCAGATCGCGCTCGGCAATGCCGCCGCTCTTCAGCGCGTCGAGCACGTCTTTCATCGCCTTGTTGTTGTCGTCGAGCGCTTCGCGGGCGGTTTTCGCCTGCTTGACGACGGAAAGCGTGACGACGGCCATGTCGGGCGCCATGGACGATTCGCCATCCCCCGTCACCGAAATCACCGCCTCGCGCGGCTTCGCCTCCTGCGCCAATACAGGCGCTGCCGCCGCCAGCGGCAGGGCCAGAAGGGCAGTCATCAGAACAGTCTTGGACAGGTTCGGCGCCATGTTTCATTCCCTAGTTGTCGTTTCCCGGATGAACGTTCTGTCGGTTGATTGTGAAGCTATTGCGGCGGAAGGGAAGGGTGCGTGTGTGGTGAGAGAAAAATATGTGGGGTGTAGGTTACAGGGAGGGTGTGCCGTGTGAGCCCCCCTCTGCCCTGCCGGGCATCTCCCCCACAGGTGGGGAGATTGGCTGGGCGCGATGTCCATTTTAACAGCTAAGGTCACAGCCCGACGAAGCGGTAGAGGGGTGCGAAGGTTTGGCCTCTTGTGATCTCCCCACCTGTGGGGGAGATGCCCGGCAGGGCAGAGGGGGGCAGCCACGGCACAGCCTCTCCATTCCTGCGGGTTCGTCAAAGGCGCACCAGCTTCCCAATTCCCTCAAAGCTGATAACAAATACGGCGGGTTAAGAAACAGGGGCTTCCGGACACGCTGTGCCCGGCAAGGGGGACAATATGCGCTTCATAACAATTCTATCAATCGGCCTCGTCATCGGCCTGGCGGGCTGCACTCAGGTGGCCGAAAAGGCGGAGAACGCCGCCAACCGCTCCTACACCAGCTATGCGCTCGGCAAACCCTATACTGACATCGCCAATCTCGGCCAGTCCCCGATGGCGCAACTTTCCGGCTCTGCCGCCACCTACGGCCCGATGATCGGCGCGACGCCACTGAAAAACGGCATGACGGTCTACCGGCATATGGCGCCTGCCGCCAAAACCGAGACCGGCACGAATTTCGCCGGCCTGGTCGGCAGCTCGACCGTGTCGCAAAACAACCGGCTGTCCTATTTCCTGGTGGGAGCCGACGGCCTCGTCAAGGATTGGGCGACGGGCTCGGTGCAGGGCAGCGCCAGCGACTGCGTGCAATATATCGGCCGCATCATCAACCGCTGCAACGACATGCGCCAGCTGCAGGCTTCGCTCGCGCTCTACGATATGCGTGTAGCGATCAAGGCCGGCCAACCGATGTCGAGCTGGGGCGAACCGGCAGCGCCCGCGGTAAACTGAGCACGCGCTCCGTGGTTCCTCCGGTCAAGCCCTGAGACCCACGGAGGGGGAGTCTGCTGCAAGGATCGCAAGTGCGTGCTGGTTTTAGGAATTGCCGCCCTTTTACGCGATTCTCGTCCAAAACAGCTCGCGCATTTGCTGGAATTCCTCCGGACGTCCCGCTTCCTGCCAATCGCGTCTCCCCCTCCGTCATACTCGGGCTTGACCCGAGTATCCATGCCGCACGCGCCTCGCTCGAGCTACTGGGCTGCGGTCGCCATTGTCAGTGCGAACGCCAACGCAGTGCTTGGGGCTATGGGTCCTCGGGTCAAGCCCGAGGACGACGGAGGGTGCGGAGCTTGTGTGGCTAGGACCGCAACTGCGTGGTGAACGCATTCGTTCCTGCGGTTCGCTATCCCTTGGCGGAAAGCCTTACATCATCCGGAACCGGATTCGCCGTGACGCCGAAGGATGCAGCGGCGAATTAAGCGCCGAAATCATCCATGAAAGAGGGATGGATGGCAGGCTTGCGCTCTTCGCGGGCTTCGCGAAAACGCTGGGGAACCGCACCGAGACCAGTCACGAAACGCGACAGGAGATTGCGGTTGAAAAGTTTCTGTATGGCACTCATGGCATTTCACTCATTCTTTTTTTTGTTAGCCGGCAGCATATATTTTGCCCAAGCTGCCGTCGCAATGGGCAATTTTGCATGACAGTTATGTGACGGCGGATGATCACATTGGCGTTAGAAGAGCCCATCGGGGCAATCCGTCGCCATAAATCCTCGGCGGCTGCCGCCGTGGCGTGGTAGATTGGGCACTTGGCTACAGCCAAGCCCTCCGAAGGAGAAGCTCAGATGAACCGCTTTTTCGCACTTGTCGCGACCGGAACGCTGATCAGCCTTGCCACGATCACTTCGGCCTGCACTTCGTCCCCTGACCTCGATCAGACGTCGTCGATCAACGGCGGTTACTATCAGGAAAGTCGCCCGCTTAATCCCGCTTGCACGGATGGGTTCAGGCCGAGCGATGGGCGGTCCTGCAGTTATTAGGATGGCTCTGCCTGCGACGGCCTTGGCGGACCACGCATTCAACATGGGAATCGAACGGCGACCCGTCGCATGGCCGTACCGTTTCAAGGGTGATTGGTAACGACGAGTGCAATTTTAGGTAAATGTATCAGCCAGATTTGATCGCCTCATGCGATGCGTAGTGGATCATGGAGGATTTGATGATCGCTACCCGTTTTTGTGCTGCCGCTACCGTCTTTACCTTCGCCGTAACCGGCGCGTTTGCCCAAACCGCACTCCCACGAAATGGGGCGATACCCGAGGGGTATATCACGGTTCAGTCGAGCATCGCGCTGTCGCTGCCCTTTGATCAGAGCGCTCCGGTGGACGAGCAGGTCCAAAAAGCCCAGAAGGCGCTATACGACATTGCGTCGAGGAACTGCTCAGTCGTCGTGGAGACAATCGCGGATGACTGCAAAATCACCGGGATCACCAACAACGTCGACATGCAACGCGGCAACAACCGCGACGGTTTCATTTCTGTCCGTGGCCAGATCAGCATGGTGATCAAGCTCAAACCTTCGATGCAAGGTTCGAAATAGACGGTCGCGAGCGCCGATCGGCGCGGTCGGCCGATTTGATCTGCTAGTCCTATCGCCCACGGTCATTTCGGCCTGCACGCCGTCCGGCAGCGCCGGTCAGAGAGGTCGTGCGGCGGCTTAGCTAAGCGCCGTATTGGACCACTCCCGCCGCAAGTGAAACTCGTGGGATTGACAGCCAATTCATCTGCACCGCCGTGGCCATCCTTGAGTGCCGAAAGGAAGTGGAAATTGTCTAACTGCAACTCCATTAATCCTGACCACAAGAGGCGGTTGAAAAGCAACCGCCAGAAGTTTTATTCTCCAGTTGGCTGGGGATATTTAGATGGCAACCTTGTTTCGCGTTTTTTGGAGCGCTTTCTTTTTCGCTGTTCTGGCTTCAACATCCCTTGCGGAAAGTCCTACATCATCGGGAACTGGGTTTGTTGTAACCGCTGATGGATGGCTCCTGACGAACGCGCACGTCGTCCAGGCTTGCAAGCGCGTCGAGGTGAAAGGCAGGGGCGACGCCACCGATCCCCGCATCGATGCGACGAACGATCTGGCTTTGGTCAAGATCAACTCTGCGGAGCCGTTAAAGCCGCTGGTCTTCCGGCACGCGTCAACGCGTCTCGGCGAGGACATCCTGGCCATAGGCTTCCCGCTGGCGACGTTGCTGTCGGATTCGGTCAAGGTCACCACAGGCAACGTCAATGCGCTTGCGGGACTTCGAAACGACACCCGGTATATCCAGATTTCGACACCAATCCAGCCCGGAAATTCGGGCGGCCCGGTTGTTGACCGCGATGGTTTTCTTGTTGGCATTACCAGCGCGACGCTGGCGAAAGGCATCGCGGACGAGATCGGCATCACAGCGCAGAACGTGAACTTCGCAATCCGCGCTTCCGTTGCCGAGCTTTTCCTGCAGTCTCAGAGCATCACGGGGCAATCCGGCGACAGGGCGGGAGACCAGCAGACTGTCTCGACAGCTGACCTGGCGGACAAAATCACACCCTCGGTGTTCCAAATTCTCTGCTACGGCGAGGAGCAGGAACAGATGTCGACCCAGGCGCCGGGCACCACTACTAATCTGCCTGCACAGCCCGCCGCTTCACTTATTGATGCTCGCGGCTACGACGCGATCGGCTTCGACTACCGAGCTGTTAAGGATGTCACTTATTCCGGGTGCCGCGAGATTTGCGAAGGCGACAGCCAGTGTAAGGCGATTACCTACAACACGAAGCACAGCGTTTGCTTCCTGAAGGATAATGTTGTCGCTTTGATACGGAATTCGGACGCGGTTGCCGCCTATGCATCGTCAAAAGCAGCCGATGTGATCGTGTCTGACTTTGCGAGCTATTCGGGCATCGATCTTCCCGGTGGTGACTACAAGCGCTTAAGAGGCAGCGACTACTTGCAGTGTTTCACCGCCTGTATCGGCGACAACGCTTGCAAGGCGTTTTCCTATGTTCGCAAAAAGTCAGAGTGCTGGCTCAAGGACACGATCGGTCGGCCTAAGGCGACCAAAGGCGTGGAGTTAGGGATTAAGTGAGAGTGAAGGCCTTCCCCGAGCAGAGCAAACTCGCTCGCCAGGCGATGATGAAACTGCCGCCAAATTGACTACAGGCCGAGTCAAGGGCGAATCACTATTCAAGTCCCTTTAAACAAGAAAATGGTGGGCCCGGAGGGACTCGAACCCCCAACCAAGCGGTTATGAGCCGCCGGCTCTAACCATTGAGCTACAGGCCCTGACGCCGTGGTGAGCGCCGCGGTGCCGAAGGTCGGCACCGCGATGCCGGGGCAATGGTTCCCGCAGCATCGGTTCGCTCTAGCCCAAATTGCAGGGAGCCACAAGCGGGCAGGGCAACATCTGTGGATGATGCATAATTCACGGGCAAAAGCACTGGAACCTTGCGGCGCGGAATACACTTATTCGAATCATATTCCGCATGAAAAGGGCGTTTGCAGATGGTGGCTTCGAACAGTGCCGTGGTGCTCATCGTGGAGGATGAGCCGCTGATCCGGTTCAACATCCTCGATGTGCTGGAGGATGTCGGACACGTGGCGCTGGAGGCGGCGAATGCCGATGAGGCGATGGTGGTGCTGAAGGGCCGGCAGGATGTCGATATCCTGTTCACAGACGTCAACATGGCCGGGTCGATGGACGGCATCCAGCTTGCCAAGCGGGTGAGGGCGATGCGGCCGAATATCGGCATCATCATCACCTCGGGCATGGTGCGGCTCGATCCGATGGCGCTGCCCGCCAATACGGCCTTCCTGCCGAAACCCTATATGCACGATGCGCTGATCTCGACGATCGATTCCCTGATGAGGTAATTCGCGCAGCCGCAAAACGGGGACAGGTTTTGCGGCTGCGCGCGAGGCGCCGGGAGCCATGCTCCTCTTCAGGCGGGGCGGAGGGAACCGCACCCTCAGCTGAAGCTGCTCTTCAGCGCCTCGTTCTCGTGTTGGGCCTTCTTCTCGTAGATCGTAAACAGCGCCATCGAGAGCAGGTAAGAGAGGAAGGGATCTCCTATCTGCGTGGCGATGTCGCGGGATGCGAGCACGTGGCGCTCCAGGGCGCTGATATCTTTCTGTATTGCGGTTTCAGCGAGGCGGTTCATGCTGCCATCTCCAGGAATTGCGTCACGACCGATCGGGCCGGAACATGTCTGACATAAAGGGGTAGGGTCAGGCCGAGGGCGGCGCGCATCTTGCGCAGCACGCGATCCGACACTTCGAAGGCGCCGCAGCAGACGGGGTACTTGCCGTAGCCGTCTGCGCGGCCGAGTTCTTCCACTTCGGCGCCTGCGCGTTTGTAGACGCGCTTGAGATAGGGTTCGTAGTTGGAAATCATTGTATGGATACCGTGGTCGAGCGCGCATTCGCACAGTGCGAGCAGCATCATCGAGAAGGCGCGACCGGCATCGATATTCGGGAAGTCCCCGGCGATCGCCTCTTCATCGATGCACATGCGCGTGCCCTCCCAGATGCCGGGGGCGACGAGATCGGCGGCTTCAGGAAACGTCTCGCGAAAGACGTCGTAGAGAAGGGTCGGGCCGGTCGTCGGCATCAGGCGCATGCCGCCATAAAGGCGGGTGCGGCTGTCGTTGCACCAGACGAGATAGGCCGGGGCGAGCGCGTCATAGCTGTCGCGCTCGTATGGGCCGATGACGGGAACGTCCCAGCCGAGCGTGTCGGCGAAGACCTTCTTGCGCAGGCGGAACATCTGGTCGAGTACGGCAGCGTATTTCTGATACTCATGTGCCTGAATGATAACGAACATTTTGCCCTCCAGCGTTTGCAGTCCGTGGAGAGCAGAATGGTTCAGACGGGCCGCATCGGAAATTCCCACAGATAGGCCCCCCAGATGGGGGGATTAGCCCAAAAGTATGAGGATGGGGATGATGCCGCACAGCAAGGCGCTGAAGCGCGGCAACGCTTCAACGTCTTGAACCTAGCTTGCGAAAACAGGTGGGTGGATCGGAGAAAACGGAAATTCTCTGAAGCGCGTCGGCGTCAAATTTGATTCACACGCCGCGCTTAACCCTTTGTTTTTATACATGTCGTTATCCCGGAACCGCTGCACACTCCGGGCGACATGCATCAGGGATTGATGATGCGCAGCTGCACCGCCCGCGAGGCGGCGGCCGAAATCGTGGCGCAGCCGAGCTTGAAGCGGGCGGTCTTCAGGTAGTCGCGGGTGGTGTGCTCTGAAATGCCCAATATTACCGAGATATCCTTGTAATCCTTGCCGAGTGCGGTCCAGTGCAGGCACTCGATCTCGCGCGGCGACAGGGCCGGCACCGGATCATTCTCGCCATGCAGCTCATAGACGGCCTTGCGATGGATCAGATGGGCGATCTCGATCCATTCGTTGCGGCAGCGGCGCACGAGTTCGGCCCATTCCTCGGCCGGAATGCGGGCGTTCATCGACAGCAGCGCACGCCGTTGCGCCTTGTCGGCAACGGGAATGGAATAGCCGTTGCCGCCGATGCCGTGCTTCTGGGCATCGACCAGCATGGCATAGGCCTCCGGCGTCGGCTCGACTTCGCTCCAGTCGAAGGGCAGCTGGCGTTCGAAGCCTTGCTTGACGATCGGATCGACCTTCACATAGCTGTTCAGGAGATAGCGGGAGACCCAGGCATCGGGATAGGTGGTGCGCACGAAGGGGGAATCGATCTTGCTCGCGATCGTCTGGGCGAGATGATAGGTGACGAAATCGAGGCCATATCCTGCCTGGAGAATACGGATGGCGGCATCCACATGGGGCGCAGCCTTGATCTGTTCGAAGGCGGGTTCGAACTTGTCGCTATAGGTATTCTCGATCATTTCCATTGTCCCAATTCCCTCAATCCTACCGTGAGGACCATCTAAAATACAAGGCATCCCCACATATGCGGGGAATGACAATTCGGGCACCAACTGTTAGCGCCTTCATGAGGAGGCCTCATATGGACAGCAACAGACCGTTCGAGATTGCCGAATGCCAACAGGCCGCCAAGGGCCTGAAATCCAGCTGGCAGGACATGGCAGGGTCCGAAGCGTTGATCCGCGCCCTGGTTGCCGAACGCAACGGCGACAGCCCGCTGGCGCTGTTCTGGACCGAGGTCCATCGGGCGCTTTGCCAGGAACACAAGGCTTTCTGACAGGTCTGCCCCGGCTGCCGATTTCAGTCTTTTCCCCGATATCAACAGCATCGGTTGCGCATCGAAACCGGCCCCCCGGCGAGATGAAACCCGCGCTCCGCCCATGAGCAGGGTTCATGCCTCCCGTTTCCGATTTTGCAAAGAGGGTGTCGAGCGGCAATGTCGCCGGCGGGGAGGGGGATCGCCCTTATCCCCTGTCTTTGTGCCAATATGCTTGACGAAACGTTTCGAGCGGGAACAGTCGGCATTCCCGCAAGCGGCTGCACTGTGCCATTGCTGACACTTCCTCGCTAAAGGACGAAATTTCCATGGGTCAGCCTGGAAAGCATTGCTCCTGCGCCGTCCCTCCTTCCGCCCTGATCCTGAGGTGCCCCGCGGGGGCCTCGAAGGACGAGGGTCGGCCACCCCAGGCCACCCGCTCACTCAGCCCTGACCGGTCCGCGTTTCGACAGTTCCGGCAAGGCCTCGTAGTCCAGGGCAATCAACGCCTCCTTCTTGCGGCGCGACCAGCCCTTGACCTGCCGCTCGCGGGCGATGACGTCGATGATGCGGTCATAGGTTTCGGTAAAGACGAGTTCGACGGGGAGGCGCTTGGCGGTGTAGCCGTCATAGGTTCCGGCATTGTGCTCCCAGGCACGCGCCTCGATCTCCTGCTTGGTGAGGCCGGTATAGTATGAGCCGTCGCTGCAGCGGAGGATGTAGACGGTGACTTCCATGACGGCAGGCTAGCATGGGGGGTGATTGGGCAGCAATCGGGCAGCGCTGGGTCGGCCAGCCACCGCCCCGTCCTTCGAGACTACGTTTTCGGGCTGCGGGTGGCCGACCTCATCCTGAGGTGCCCCGCAGGGGCCTCAAAGGGCGAGAGTCGGCTCCGGCGTCTGCTCCGGCAATAAATGTGGGTTGAAGCGCCCAGCCACGCGCTGGTCATGGTGCTGTGTGGCTGGGCTGATTATTAAATCGTATGGCCGGCTCAACCGACCTTCGTCGACGGATTGATCCATTCCTGGCTCGGCAGTTCCGGCCGCGGCGGCTTCGGGCGGAATTTCACCAGCACCTCGCGGCCATCCACCGATGCCTGCGTGCGTTCCAGCGCGTCGCGCTCGGCAACCGCCTGGCGCCAATGTTCGTCGTCCCGGCCGTCCGGGCGGCCCTGTTGTTCCCAGATCGCGTAGGCCCGCTTGCTGATCCATTCTTGGCGACTGTCGCTCATCGATCCTATCCGTTGGTGAAAGGCGTTATTCGGCAATTCTGTCCGGCTGAACAGGCGCGCGGCGCTTGGCTGCCATCAGCAAATCGAGTTCGATCGAGGAGGGTCCGAAACGGGTGAACAGGCTTTCGGCCTGCTCGTTGCGCAGGCCATATTTGGCGGCGAATTCGTCAAGACTATACGGGCGGCCGCGCAGAACCCTGGTCCGCCGCTCCGGTTCACGGATTTGCGTCATTGGTGGTAACCCCATCTGCTTTTTGCAAAGTGAGAACAAAACAGATTACAGCCGCAAAAGTTCCGTGATTTTTCCCCGTTTTTTCGGCCGTTTACACCGTTGCGGGGCAACTGGCATGGAATTCCAGGAAGGCTGCATGGCGAGAAAATTTCGCCTAAAACATGCAATAATTTCATGCCTTTAAGCAAATGGCTTCCGTTTCGGCGGAGAAATGGGCTTTATCCGTGGCGTGTTACTCTATAGAATCAATCGTGTTAATCGGTCTGCGAGGGGCAAAAAGCTGCGTTCCCCGCGTCGATGCCGACCGATCCAGGAGGACTTTGGCTTCAATCCCTCAAGAGGAGACAGACATGATGAATGCCCTGCCGCCACTTCATAACGGCCACGCGCCGTTTACCCTCCAGCAGCTGTTTCGCGAAGCACTTTACGCCTTCGAGGAATGGGACAGTGAATTGACCGAACCGATCGTGACCCACGAAGGACGGGTCATCCCGATCAGCTTCGTTTTCGAAGCCATGCGCGAATGCACCGACATCGTGCCGATGAATATCGTCGGCGCCGTCACCGAACGTCTGACCAAGCCGTGGGAAGGCGAAGGTCCGCTCGACCAGATGACCTTCTCGACGGCGGCACGCGTCATGCGCGTGCTGGTGCGCAAACGTCTTCTCGCCAACGGCACGGCGGATCTCGTCGCCGTTTCGGCGCATGCGGCCGAAGACCAAAGCCGCGACTGACAGGAAAAGGATCGCAGCTCAAGCATGCCCGCGCAAACTGTGCGACGGTTTTGCGGTTAGGACATGCTGGAATCGAGGACCTAAAGCGTGGCACGCGAATCTGAAAGATCGCGACACGCTTTAGGACTGCGATCCTCTTCTGTTTCGGCGGAACCTCCCTTATTCCCAGCCGTTTATTTCCGTGATCCCAATTCGCACAGGGTTGGGAATTATTCAGTCATTCAGCGCGTTCCAGCATTCTCTGCGCCTTTGTGCGCCGGCGCTGGAATGCGACAGACACAGCCCGTAGCAAGATGACGGGCGAGGAATGCCATCATGCTGAAATCCATCGTTCAAGAAATCATCGGCACACCGCGGCGTGAGCCGGAACTTCCGCAATCGCTCGAACAGTTTCGCGACAGCAAGCGGGTGCTGATCATCTTCGCTGATGCGCAGGACGATCGCGCGGTCATCCAAGACGAGTGGTTGCGCAATGCCCATATGCGTCTCATCGAGGAAGACGTCGAAGTGTTCATCATCGCCGGCGGCGGCGCCTTCTCGCTGTTCGACGATGCATGGGAGCTTGATGCCGACGATGTGAGAGAGCGGCTGCAGGGGCCGCCGTCCGGCGAGTTCGGACTGATCCTGATCGGGCGCGACGGAACGGTGAAGCTGCGCTCCAGCGAACCGCGCACGGCCGAGGAGATTCTCGAGGCCCTGGACAGCCTGCCGAAGACGACGCCCTGGTAACTGCCGCGCGGCGTGGCTGAATGCAGCGGCGCGGGCGCTTCCGTCAGAGTTCGAAGGCCTCCTTGAGGCCGAGGCTTTTGCGCTCGCGCAGGTCGAGATCGGCCTCGATATGGGCGATGTGATGCAGCATCAGCTGGCAGGCGCGGTCGAGATCGTCGTTTTCGATCGCCGCGATGATATCGCCGTGTTCGGAATGGCCGCAGCTTGAGGCCGTCGACTGGCCGTAAAGCGCAATCACCAGCGACGAGCGGGCGACGAGTTCCTCCATGAAGCGCTGCATGATCGCATTGCCGGAGATTTCCGCCAGCATCAAATGGAAATCGCCTGACGCTTTGATCTCGGCGCGGCGCGCCGTCTGGCCGCGCTCGCTCATCAGCCGGCCTTCCTCCAGCAGAAGCTGTCTCAGCTGGGTGATGTCGCCGGGCGTGATGCGCGCCGCCGCCTCGCGCAATATGCCGGGCTCCACAAGGCGGCGGGCGGCAAAGATCTGGCGCGCTTCATCCGGCGAAGGATAGGCGACGAAGGCGCCGCGGTTCTTCTCGACGCTGACGAGGCCTTCATAGGAGAGCGCCTGCAGCGCAGCGCGGGCAAGCGTGCGGCTGACGTTGAAGAGATTGCCGACATCGCTTTCGGAAAGCTTGGTGCCGGGGGAAAGCCTGCGCTCGACGATCGCCTCGCGAATGGCGTCGCGGATCTGCTGCGCGCCGGTTTCGGCGGAGTCTTCGGCCTGTTGAGCCTTGACGACGGATTTCATGAAATTCTGGTTCCCTGATGACGGGCAAACCATATCCGGCTTCGCGGCAAAAGTTAAACGGTATTTGTAGCCGAAGCAGTAGCTAAATTGCATACGATTGTTTGCGTAAATTGCGGACAATAGCCTAAATCATGTGCAGACGATGCCATGCTCATAATTCGCTCTTGCGGGCTCGTTTTTGCCAAAGGTATGTATTTACAATACCTTGTCCTGCTGAAAACGGGTTGGCACGGCAGATGCATCACCTTCTCCGAACAGGGGAAGGCATGATGTCGAAAGCGGCAGAGATCGATATAATATCCGTTTCGAAGGTCTATGGGGCGACAACCGCCGTCCATGGGATCAGCCTTAAAATTCCGGCCGGCTCCTATTGCTGCTTCCTCGGTCCGTCGGGCTGCGGCAAGACCTCGACGCTGCGCATGATCGCCGGCCATGAGAGCATTTCCTCCGGCGATATCCGGCTCGGCAATACTGTTGTCACCGATTTTCCGCCGGCCAGACGCGGCACGGCGATGATGTTCCAATCCTATGCGCTGTTTCCGCATCTCGATCTCGTCGACAATGTCGCCTTCAGCCTGAAGATGAAGGGTGTCGATAAGGCCGAGCGACGCGCCAAGGCCCTCGACATGCTGAAGCTGATGCAGATGGAGTCCTATGCCTCCAGGCGTCCGGCCCAGCTTTCCGGCGGCCAGCAGCAGCGTGTGGCGCTGGCGCGTGCACTTATCACCGATCCGGAGGCGCTGCTGCTCGACGAGCCGCTGTCAGCGCTCGACCCGTTCCTGAAGATCCGCATGCGGGCCGAACTGAAGAAACTGCAGAAGTCGCTCGGCATCACCTTCGTGCACGTCACCCATAGCCAGGAAGAGGCGATGGCGCTCGCCGATATCATGGTCATCATGAATGACGGCCGGATCGAGCAGGCGGCCGTCCCACGCGAGGTTTTCGAGAAGCCGGCGACCGCCTTCGTCGCCCGCTTCATGGGCGATCACAATGTGCTCAGCGGCCGGGTGACATCGAGCGACAACGGCGTGCTCGTCATGACCGTGCCGGAGGGGCAGAGTTTTGCCGTGCGCGGGGCGGGCCGGGCGGTCGGGGAACCGGTCGATATCGGCATCCGAACCGACCGCGTGCGCCTGCAGGTGGCGACCGAGTGGACGCTCGGCTTCAACGGCATCGTCTCCAATGTCGAATATCGCGGCTCCTCCGTGAAGGTCACCGTGCTCGGCGCCGGCAGCGACGACTTCACGGTCATATCAGACGACAGCGATTATTTCGCCCGGCCGGTCGCCGTCGGCGACACCGTAGCGCTCAGCTGGGCGCTCGAGGATGCCGTGCTTCTCGGACGCTCTTCCGCATGAACCAACATCAACCAACCTTCCGCATCAACAAAAAGGGGAACTGACATGACGACTGAAACCACACCGACGAAGGCTGTGAAGGGCCTGTCCCGCCGCACGCTCCTGAAGACGGGCGCTGCCGCAGTCGGCGCCATCGCCGGCTCCGGCGCCATCACAGGCTTTCCCACCATCTGGGCGAAGACGAACATCACGCTTCGCCAGTTCGGCACCGGTGTTTCGAACATCAATGCCATCGCCGAGAAGTGCAAAGCCGATCTCGGCATCACGCTGGAGATGACGGCAACCGATTCCGACGCCGCCGCACAGCGCGCCGTCACCCAGCCCGACAGCTACGATATCGCCGACATCGAATACTGGATCGCCAAGAAGGTATTCCCGACAGGCGTGCTGCAGCCGATGGACGTCAAGAAGCTCAAATATTACGACAAGATCGTGCCGCTCTTCATCAACGGCAAGATGAAGCCGGACAGCGTCATCGCCCAGGGCACGGCGCCGCACACGGTCGGCTTCGTCGAGGCGCAGGGCGCCAAGAAGTTCGCCAAGGAACCGACGCAGTGGATGACGATGGTTCCGACAATCTACAACGCCGATACGCTCGGTATCCGCCCGGATCTCGTCGGCCGCGACATCACCAGCTGGGCCGATATCATGGACCCGAAGTTCAAGGGTAAGACCTCGATCCTCAACATCCCCTCGATTGGCATCATGGATGCGGCGATGATCATGGAGGCCATGGGCAACATCAAATATGCCGACAAGGGCAACATGACCAAGGAAGAGATCGACAAGACGATCGAATTCCTGATCAAGGCCAAGGGCGACGGCCAGTTCCGCGCCTTCTGGAAGAGCTTCGACGAGTCGGTCAACCTGATGGCTTCGGGCGAAGTCGTCATCCAGTCGATGTGGTCGCCGGCCGTCGCCGCTGTCCGCTCCAAGGGCATCGCCTGCAAGTATCAGCCGCTGAAGGAAGGCTACCGCGCCTGGGGCGGCGGCCTCGGCCTTGCCTCGCACCTGAAGGGCGCCGAACTCGATGCGGCCTATGAATATATCAACTGGTACACGTCGGGCTGGGTCGGCGGCTACCTCAACCGCCAGGGCTATTATTCGGCCTGCATGGAGACTGCCAAGAACTTCATGACCGCAGACGAATGGGGTTACTGGATCGAAGGCAAGCCGGCGCAGGGCGACATCCTCTCACCCGAGGGCAAGGTCATGGAAAAGGCCGGAGCCGTCCGCGACGGCGGCGCCTTCGAAGCCCGCATGGGCGCGGTCGCCTGCTGGAACTCCGTCATGGACGAAGACCGCTACATGGTCCGCCGCTGGAACGAGTTCATCGCGGCGTAAGGCGATTGCCGTTTTCCCCTCCCCAACCCTCCCCACAAGGGGGAGGGAGTCCGGCGAGGGCGCGGCAAAAAACTCCCTCCCCCTTGTGGGGAGGGTTGGGGAGGGGTCTTTTTGAAACCCCTCTTCAAAAACATGCTTCGCGGTGGCCGAGGCGCTGCCGCGTTTCTCTTCTCCCCTAGGGGGGCCGAAGGACGGGTCGAGACCAGTGGCTCGACCCAGGTAAAGGTGCCGGCAGGCGGATGAGGGGGCGGCATGCGCTCTCGTTCAATCTGAGGTAATGAAAACGGAGAATCGGATCATGGCGACCATCGCAGCTGAAACGGAGGAAGGACGGCAGGCCGAGCGCAGACTGAGTCTCTCCCCCTCCGCCATCTCCTATCTACAGGCCACGCCGCTGATCGCCATTCTCGGTTTCTTCTTCCTGCTGCCGATCGCGATGATCGCGGTCGTCAGCTTCTGGGATTATGATTTCGCCGGCCTCTATCCCGATTTCCTCACCATGAACTACACCGATACGCTCGGTTCGTGGGTCACATGGAAGACCTATCTCAACACGCTGAAATTCACCGCCATCGTCTGGACGCTGACGCTCGTTATCGGGTTCTGGGTCGCCTATTTCCTGGCCTTCCACATACGCATGACCTCGACGCAGATGATCCTCTTCCTCGTCTGCACCGTGCCGTTCATGACGTCGAACATCATCCGAATGATCTCGTGGATCCCGGTGCTCGGGCGCAACGGTCTTGTCAATTCGACGCTGATCGAAATGGGCGTCATCCCGCAGCCGATCGAATGGCTGCTCTATTCCGATTTCGCCGTCGTGCTCGCCATGGTGCACCTCTACACGCTGTTCATGGTGACGCCGATCTTCAACACGCTGATGCGCATCGACCGATCGCTGTTCGAGGCGGCCCGTGATGCCGGCGCCTCCGGCTGGCAGGTGCTGTGGAACGTCGTCATTCCGCTCGCCAAACCCGGCATGGCGATCGGCACGATCTTCGTCGTCACCCTCGTCATGGCCGATTTCTCGACGGTGCAGGTAATGTCCGGTGGCCAGAGCGCCTCGGTGGCGCTGATGATGAAGAACCAGATGTCGCTGCTGCAATATCCGGCCGCTGCCGCCAACGCGGTCGTGCTGCTTGCCGTCGTTTTGCTGATGGTCGCGGCCATCCTGCGCGTCGTCGATATCCGCAAGGAGCTTTGAGATGAACCACGAAAAACGCGGCCTCGAATTCTATCTGCTGGCGATCTTCTTCATCATCTTCGTACTGTTCCTCTACGGCCCGCTCTCGGCGATCCTCATCCTCTCCTTCCAGGGGCCGGACGGTGGCCTGACCTTCCCGTTGAACGGCGTTTCCACCCACTGGTTCTTCAACCTGTTCGAGAAGCAGGCGGTCGGCGATTTCGGTGCCTCCTTCCGGCGCTCCTTCTCGCTGGGGCTGATGGTGATGGTCGTGACCGTCACCGTGTCGCTGCTTGCGGGCCTTGCCTTCCGCCGCCGCTTCCGCGGCTCGACCGTGCTGTTCTACGCCACCGTCGCCAGTCTCGTCGTGCCGTCGATCATCGTCTCGCTCGGCATTGGCGTCGTCTTCCAGCAGGGCGGGCTGAAGCCTGCCTGGTATTCCTCGGCCTTCGGCGCGCATCTCACCTGGACGCTGCCCTTCGGCGTGCTGATCATGTTTGCCGTCTTCAACCGCTTCTCGCCGGCCTATGAAGAGGCGGCGCGCGATCTCGGCGCCAGCTCCTGGCAGACGTTCCGCCATGTCGTGCTGCCGATGATCGCGCCGAGCCTGATCGGCGTCGGCCTGTTCGGTTTCACACTCTCCTATGACGAATTCGCCCGCACGTTGATGACGTCGGGCAGCTACAATACGCTGCCGCTCGAAATCTACGGCATGACGACCAATGTCACGACGCCGGTGCTCTATGCGCTGGGCACCGTGACGACGCTATTTTCCTTCACCATCATTCTCATCGCGCTCGGCATCATGACCATGCTCAGCCGGCGGCAGGCAAAGATCAACTGACATGCGCATTCTCATCGTTAATCCGAATACCACCGCTTCCATGACCGAGAAGGCGGCGACCGCGGCGCGTGCGGTGGCCGCGTCCGGCACGGAAATCATCGCCGCCACTTCGCGCATGGGGCCGGTTTCCATCGAGGGCCATTATGACGGCGCGTTGGCGATCCCAGGCCTGCTTTCCGAACTGAAGGAGCGGCAGTCGGCCGGCTACGACGCGGCTGTCATCGCCTGCTTCGACGATACCGGGCTCGAAGCGGCGCGGAGTTTCGCCGATGTCCCGATCCTCGGGCTTTGCGAATCCGCCGTGGTGACGGCGGGCTTCCTCGCCCAGCGTTTCACCGTGGTGACGACGCTGGAACGCTCGCGGGTGCTGATCGACAATCTGGTTCGACGCTACGGCATGGGCGAGCGCGCCAAGGTGCGCGCCTCCGACATTCCGGTGCTGGAGTTGGAGAACGCGGCCTCGGGCGCGATCGGCAAGCTCCGGGCGGAGATCGAGCGGGCGCTTGAAGAAGACGGCGCCGAGGCGATCGTGCTCGGTTGCGCCGGCATGACCGATCTGGCGCATCAACTGCAGGAGAGTTACGGCGTGCCCGTTGTCGATGGTGTCTCGGCCGCCGTCAAGCAGGCCGAGGCGCTGGTCTCGCTCGGGCTTTCCACCAGCAAGCGCGGCTCCTACGCCTCGCCGCTGCCGAAACCCTTCACCGGCGCGATGAGCGGCTTTTCGCCGGCCGGCAAGCTCGGCTGAGCCATGGCCGTTTCCTTCGACTTCAAAGAGCTATCCGAGCGCGAGCGCTACAAGCTGATGATCGGCACGATCATTCCGCGGCCGATCGCGCTGGTGACGACGGTCGACGAGCACGGTCGGATCAACGCCGCCCCCTTCAGCTTTTTCAATTGCCTTTCGGCCGATCCGCCGATTCTGGCGATCGGCGTCGAGAACAATGCCGATATGTCGTTCAAGGACACCGGCCACAATATCCGCATGACCGAGGTTTTTACGGTCAACATCGTCTCCTTCGCCATCGCCGAGGCGATGCATGTCTGCGGCGCCCGCTATCCGCGCGGCGTCGACGAACTGAAGCAAGCCGGATTGACGGCGATGCCGGGCGAGAGGGTGGCGTCACCCTATATCGCCGAGGCGCCGGCCGCCTTCGAATGCCGGCGGCATGTGACGCTGGAGCTCGGCCGCTCCAGGCAGATCATCATGGGCGAGATCGTCTATGCGCATTACCGCGACGGCGTTGTCGATCCGCAAAGGCTGCATGTCGATCCGGCCGCGATCGACGCCATTGCGCGGCTCGGCGGCGATACTTGCGCCACAACACGCGACCGTTTTGAGATGCTGACGCCGAAGCTCTGACATCAGGGCAGGTCCAAGTTTTGCTTTACATTTTCGCCTCCGGCGAGAATGGTCTGCACGGATCATTGCGGCAGAGGAGCGCCTTATCATGACACTCGACGACGATCTCAACCGGATCGCGGAGCAGGAAAAAGCGCTGAGCTTCGATGCCTTCGACCTGACGACGGCATGGCAGCTCGGCAAACTCCTGCAGGAACTCGCCACCGAGCGCGGCCTCGGGGTCGCAATTGATGTGACCTTGCATTCGATGCCGGTCTTCTATGCCGCGCTGCCCGGTGTCACGCCCGACAACGTCAACTGGATCAGGCGCAAGCGCAACATGGTGCTGCGCTATTTCCGCAGCAGCTATGCCTCCGGCCTGAAGCTCAGAAAGGACGGCAAGACCGTCGAGGATAACGGGCTTTCCGGTGACGATTACGCGCCGCATGGCGGCAGCTTCCCGATCAACGTCAAGGGCACCGGCTGCATCGGCGCCGTCACCGTCTCCGGCCTGCCGCAGCGCGACGACCACAATCTCGTGGTCGAAGCCTTGGCGTTGATGCTGGCGAAGGACCTGGACACGCTGCGGCTCGCTCCACTGTAACGCGGCCGAATCTGGCTGAACAATCCGAGCGCCGGCCTGCCGGCAATCGCTACTGAAACAGCCGTCAGAGCCTGCCGCCGGCCTCGGCAATGCCCTTCGTCAGGCTGCCGGTTGCCGGGAAGAGCGGGATTAGGCAGGCCTGCAGGGCGTGGTAGATATCGCCCTTGCCGGGGAAGAGCGAATGCGAGGGAACGAGGTCTTCCGTCAGTTCCTCGTGCCAGCCGCCGTTCCGGTGGTCGATGAAGGCGCGCTCGATGACGTTCCAGATCTTGCGGTAGCATTCCTCGTGGTAGTCGCTCGGCAGGTGCTCGTTGAGGAAGTGCGCCGCGGCAGCGCCCTCGCAGGCCGGCCACCAGAGCTTGTTGCGCTTGGCAGGCTTGTCGTCCCAGTCGAGCGTATAGAAGAAGCCGCCCTTGTCACTGTCCCAGCCGAGCGCCATCGACTGCTCGAACAGGGCCTTGGCCGCATCCGGCATCCATTCGATGCGTTTGCCGCCGAGCGCCCAGAGCTGCAGGATGAGGCGGGTCCATTCCAGCCAGTGGCCGGGCGTCGTGCCGGCCGGGCGGAACATTTCGTTCGGATGATAATATTGCTTGTCGAGCTTCCACTCGGCATCGAAATGTTCGGCGACGCGCCAGTCGACCGATCCAGCCGCTCGGCGGATGACGAGATCGGCGATGCTTTCGGCCTTGGTGAGGTATTCCTTGTCGCCGGTGGCTTCGAAGGCGGCCATCAGTGCTTCGGTCAGGTGCATGTTGGAATTCTGGCCGCGATAGGTGCCGCCGTCGAGCGGCTGCCAGTCGGCGGTGAATTCCTCGGCGATCGCCCCATGGCGCGGTTCCCAGAACCTGGTGTTGAGGATCTCGGTGATGTCGGCCAGCATGCCGTCGGCCAGCGGATGGCCGATCGTCTTGGCGGATGAGGCGGCGAGCAGCACGAAGGCGTGGCCGTAGCCCTGCTTGTTGCTGTCGACCGGACCATTATTGTCGAGCGACCAGAAATAGCCGCCATCCTCTAGGTCGCGGTGATGGTTCCAGAGATAGTCCATGCCGTGGTCGACGAGGTCGGCAGCACCCGGACGGCCGAGCAGCGCGCCGATGGCAAAACAATGCACGGCGCGCGCCGCAATATGGATGCTGCGGACCTGACCCTCGGCGTCGAGCGGCTTGCCGCTATCGTCGAGGTCGTAGAAGCCGCCCTTGGGATTGACCGAATTGTGCTGGAAGAAATCGAAGAGGCCGTTTGCCTGGTCGAGCAGCCAGGCGCGATGATAGGCGCGGCTCGTCCAGTTTCCAAGCGCGGCGTTGCCGGTTGCGGGTGCCATGATACTCCTCCGATTTGGTGGGCAATGCGTATCAATTGCCTATATAGAGGCCGTTCAAGCCTGTCATCTGGCGAGGCTTGCAAAGCACGAAATCGACAGGCATATATTGACATAAAGATATCTTTATGTGATTTGGACTGTCTGGTCTTACGACGTCAAGGAGCCTCCCGTGTTTGACAACCTCTTTGGTCCGGAAACGGGCAAGCGTGACGGCAATGAAGTTTTCGCAGCGCTGCGCAAAGCCGCCAGCGAGCGCATCCTCGTCCTCGACGGCGCCATGGGCACGCAGATCCAGGGGCTCGGCTATGACGAAGACCAGTTCCGCGGCACCCGCTTCATCGGCTGCGCCTGCCATCAGAAAGGCAATAACGACCTTCTGATCCTGACCCAGCCGGATGCGATCGAAGAGATCCATTACCGCTACGCCAAGGCCGGCGCCGATATTCTCGAGACCAACACCTTCTCCTCGACCCGCATCGCCCAGGCCGATTACGCGATGGAAAATGCGGTCTACGACCTCAACAAGGAGGGCGCCGAGATCGTCCGCCGCGCGGCTCTGCGCGCCGAGCGCGAGGACGGCCGCCGCCGTTTCGTCGCCGGCGCCATCGGTCCAACCAACCGCACCGCCTCGATCTCGCCCGATGTCAACAATCCCGGTTTCCGGGCCGTCACCTTCGACGATCTCAGGGAAGCTTATGGCGAGCAGATCGACGGTCTGATCGACGGCGGCGCCGACATTATCCTCATTGAAACGATCTTCGACACGCTGAACGCCAAGGCGGCGATCTTTGCGTGCGAAGAGCGCTTCGAAGCCAAGGGCGTGCGCCTGCCTGTGATGATCTCCGGCACGATCACCGACCTTTCCGGCCGCACGCTCTCCGGCCAGACGCCGTCGGCCTTCTGGAACTCGGTGCGCCACGCCAATCCCTTCACGATCGGGCTCAACTGCGCACTCGGCGCCAATGCGATGCGCCCGCATCTGCAGGAGCTTTCGGGTGTCGCCGACACCTTCATCTGCGCCTATCCGAACGCCGGCCTGCCGAACGAATTCGGCCAATATGACGAGACGCCGGAGCTGATGGCGGCGCAGATCGACAGCTTCGCCCGCGAAGGCCTGGTCAATATCGTCGGCGGCTGCTGCGGCTCGACGCCGGAACATATCCGGGCGATCGCCGAGACCGTTGCCAAGTACAAGCCGCGGCCGATTCCGGCGCACCGCCCCTTCATGTCGCTGTCCGGTCTCGAGCCCTTCGAGCTCACCAAGGACATCCCTTTCGTGAACGTCGGCGAGCGCACCAACGTCACCGGTTCGGCGAAGTTCCGCAAGCTGATCACCAATGCCGATTACACGGCAGCGCTCGATGTCGCCCGCGACCAGGTCGAGAACGGCGCCCAGGTGATCGACATCAACATGGACGAGGGCCTGATCGATTCCGAAAAGGCGATGGTCGAGTTCTTGAACCTGATCGCCGCCGAGCCCGACATCGCCCGCGTGCCCGTGATGATCGACAGCTCGAAATTCTCGATCATCGAAGCCGGCCTGAAGCGCGTCCAGGGCAAGGCGATCGTCAACTCGATCTCGCTGAAGGAAGGCGAGGAGAATTTCCTCGCCCAGGCGCGGCTGCTGCACAATTACGGCGCCGCCGTCGTTGTCATGGCCTTCGATGAGACGGGGCAGGCGGACAATTACGAGCGCAAGGTCGAGATCTGCACGCGCGCCTACAAGCTGCTGACCGAAAAGATCGGCTTCCCGCCCGAGGATATCATCTTCGACCCGAACATCTTCGCGGTGGCGACCGGCATCGAAGAGCACAATAATTACGGCGTCGATTTCATCGAGGCGACGCGGACGATCCGCGAGCGCATGCCGCTCGTGCATATTTCCGGCGGCGTCTCCAATCTGTCCTTCTCGTTCCGCGGCAATGAGCCGGTGCGCGAGGCGATGCACGCCGTGTTCCTCTACCACGCCATCCAGGCGGGCATGGACATGGGCATCGTCAATGCCGGCCAGCTTGCCGTCTACGACAATATCGATCCGGAACTGCGCGAGGCCTGCGAGGACGTGGTGCTGAACCGCCGGCCCGACGGCACCGAGCGGCTGCTCGAAGTGGCCGAGCGCTTCCGTGGCGCTGGTGCAAGGGAAGGCCGGGTGCAGGATCTCTCCTGGCGCGAATGGAGTGTCGAGAAGCGCCTCGAACACGCGCTAGTCAATGGCATCACCGAATATATCGAAGCCGATACCGAGGAGGCCCGCCAGCAGGCGGCGCGGCCGCTGCACGTCATCGAAGGGCCGCTGATGGGCGGCATGAATGTCGTCGGCGACCTCTTCGGCTCGGGTAAGATGTTCCTGCCGCAGGTGGTCAAGTCGGCGCGCGTGATGAAACAGGCTGTCGCCGTGCTGCTTCCTTACATGGAAGAGGAAAAGCGCCTCAATGGTGGTGACGACCGGAAATCGGCGGGCAAGATCCTGATGGCGACGGTCAAGGGCGACGTGCACGATATCGGCAAGAATATCGTCGGCGTCGTGCTCGCCTGCAACAATTACGAAATCGTCGACCTCGGTGTCATGGTGCCGGCGACGAAGATCCTCGAAACGGCGATCGCCGAAAAGGTCGATGTCATCGGCCTTTCCGGCCTGATCACGCCGTCGCTCGACGAGATGGTGCATGTCGCGGCCGAGATGGAGCGGCAGGGTTTCGAGATCCCGCTGCTGATCGGCGGCGCGACCACCAGCCGCGTGCATACGGCGGTGAAGATCCACCCAGGCTACAACAAAGGCCAGGCGATCTACGTCACCGACGCGAGCCGCGCCGTCGGTGTCGTCTCGGCGCTGCTGTCGCCGGAGACGCGCCAGGGCTATGTCGACGATACAAGAGCCGAATATGCCAAGGTGGCGGCCGCGCATGCGCGCAGCGAAGCCGAGAAGGTGCGGCTGCCATTGCCGCGGGCGCGTGAGAATGCCCATAAGATCGACTGGTCGGCCTACCAGCCGACGAAGCCGCAATTCTTCGGCACGCGAGTGTTCGAGGATTACGATCTGGCCGAACTTGCGCGATATATCGACTGGACACCGTTCTTTCAGACCTGGGAGCTGCGCGGCCGCTATCCCGCCATTCTCGAAGACGAGAAGCAGGGCGAGGCAGCGCGGGCGCTTTGGGCCGATGCGCAGGCGATGCTGAAGAAGATCATCGACGAGAAATGGTTCCGGCCGCGCGCCGTCATCGGCTTCTGGCCGGCCGGCGCCGTCGGCGACGACATTCGCCTGTTCACCGATGAAAGCCGCAGCAAGGAACTTGCGACTTTCTACACCTTGCGCCAGCAGCTTTCGAAGCGGGACGGACGGGCGAATGTGGCGCTCTCCGATTTTGTCGCGCCTGTCACAAGCGGCGTCGAGGACTATGTCGGCGGCTTCGTGGTGACGGCGGGCATCGAGGAGATCGCCATCGCCGAACGCTTCGAACGTGCGAACGACGACTATTCCTCGATCCTGGTCAAGGCGCTGGCCGACCGTTTTGCCGAAGCCTTCGCCGAGCGCATGCACGAGCAGGTGCGGCGCGAATATTGGGGCTATGCCAGGGATGAGCACCTCAGCAACGAGGATCTCATCGGCGAGGCCTATGCCGGCATCCGTCCGGCGCCAGGCTATCCCGCTCAGCCCGACCACACCGAGAAGAAGACGCTGTTCAAGCTGCTCGATGCGGAACATACCGCAGGCGTGAAGCTGACGGAAAGCTATGCGATGTGGCCGGGCTCCTCCGTCTCCGGTCTCTATATCGGCCACCCCGACTCCTATTATTTCGGCGTCGCCAAGGTGGAGCGCGATCAGGTGGAAGACTATGCCAAGCGCAAGGGTATGGAAGTTTCCGAAGTCGAGCGCTGGCTCGGACCGGTGCTGAACTACGTGCCGCGCAAGGCGGACGAGGACATCGAGGACGCGGCCTGAGTGGCGAGTCTTCGCAGCCGCTTGAGGCGGCGCGCTGAGGAACTGATTTAATGAATGAAAGCCGGGAAGTGATTCACTTTCCGGCTTTATTATTTTGATATGGTTCAATAGTCATCCGCCTTTGGGGTTTTCGAATTCGGTGGCGGAATTCATGGTGAGATGATATGATTAGCTAAGTTAGCTAATGAGGGCTGCGATGCAGGTTACCATTCATGCCGCGAAGACCAATCTGTCGAAGTTGATCGACGCCGCTCTTTCCGGTGAGGAAGTGGTGATCGCCAAAGGGCACAAGCCCGTGGTGAAGATCATTCCGATTGCGCAATCTTCCTTCAAGATCGGTCTGCTCAAGGGACAGGTTGCTGGAAATGGGCCGGAGTTTTTCGAGCCCATGGATGAAAGCGATCTTGCTGCCTGGGAAGGGGTCGAGTGAATTCGCTTCTGCTCGACACCCATGCCTGGGCATGGTCGCTGACCGGCGACGAGCGGCTCTCGGCCAAGGCGGTCGCTCTGATCGAAAAGGCGGAGACTATTCTCGTCAGCGCGATATCCCTTTTTGAAATCGGGCAGAAGGTCCGTCTCGGCAAATGGCCAGACATGGAGCCTTTCATCGGCCGGCTGCCGGAACTGTTGCAGGAGCAGGGTGGCATTACCGCGGGCCTGACACCGGAAATCTGTCTGGCTGCAGCCATGATGGACTGGACGCATCGCGATCCGTTCGACCGACTTCTTGCTGCGACCGCCATGCAGAATGGGATACCGATTATCTCCGCCGATACGGTCTTCGACGAACTCGCCGGAAACCAGTTTTGGATCGCCCGCTTCTGGTAGGGCCTACGTCACTCCGATCGTTAGCTCGGCAACAAAATCATAGGCGTCGCCACGATAGAGCGAGCGGGTGAATTCCACGGCGCGGCCGGAGCCGAGATAGGAAATGCGCTCGATCGACAGGCCGGCGGCGCCGACGGGGACGCCGAGAAGCTGGGCGTCGGCTTCCTTCATGTTGGTTGCCGAAATGCGCTGCACGGCGCGCACCGGGCGGACCTGGAGGCGTTCGAGCTCGGCGTAGAGCGAATTGGTGACGACGGACGGATCGGGCAGGAATTCGCCGGAGACACTGGCATTCTCGATCGCCAGCGGCTGGTCGTCGGCGATGCGCAGGCGCGACAGGCGCGACACCTTCACGTCGGTGCCGAGACCGAGAATCATCATCTCGTCGGGCGAGGGGGTATGGACACCCTTGTGCAGCCATTCGGAGCGGGAGGTCATGCCGCGGCGCGCCATGTCCTCGGTGAAGGACGTGAGCTGCGACAGGCGCTGCTCGACCTTTGAAACCGGTTTGGCGACGAAGGTGCCGGAGCCGTGGCGGCGCACCAAAAGGCCGTCGGCGACGAGTTCGTCGATCGCCTTGCGCACAGTAACACGGCTGACGGCGGCAAATTCGGCGATATCGCGTTCCGGCGGCAGCGCATCGCCGTGACCAAGCGTGCCGGAGCGTACGGCCTCTTCGAGGGTGCGGCGGAGTTTGACGTAGAGCGGGCCGGTCCCGGCGGCCTGCAGGCGCTGCAGGGACAGGAGGGTAGCGAGGTCGTCGGTCATGCCGCCCCTCTCTGCCGGTCGTTCAAAAGCTTGACGGCAAGTTCCACCGCACCCTGCAGGGCATCGCCCTTGGGGCTGGCAAGCCGCGATCTGTAACGTTCGGAAAGCCACGGCTCATAGGCTCCGGCAAGGCCGCCGAGCAGGCAGATCGACGGACATTCGGGCCAGAGCAGTGCGTCAAGGCTTTCGCCGATCGCCGTTGCGGCATCCGTGACGATGCCAACCGCGACGGTATCGCCCTTAGCCGCATGGTCGAAGATAACAGGCGCATAGCGAGCAAAATCCGTCGGTCTTGCCGAATGCGCGAATTCGACGATGCGTTCCGGATCGTTGCCGTATTCGCTCATCAGCGCTTCGGTGATCGCAGAAGCCGGGCGCACGCCGTCATGGGCGAGCAGTGATCGTTCCATGAGATCGCGGCCGAGGCGGGCGCCGCTCGCCTGGTCGCCGACGACGAAGCCCCAACCGCCGATGCCGTTCAGCCGGCCATTCCTACGGGCATTGTAGACCGAGCCGGTGCCGAAGGCGCCGACGATGCCGTCGGAGTTGCCGAGCGCGCCCTGCAGGGCGATCAGCGCATCCGTGACGACGCGGCCTTCGGCAAAGGGCAGGGCCTTTTCGATTCGCTCGCCGTAATCCGTGACATTGGCGCCGGCGACGCCAACGACTGAGGCAACCGACGAGATCGTTTCATCGGCAAGCCCGGCGTCGCGCAACGCCTGCCGAGCGGATTCGACGATGTTGAGAAGAGAGTTTTCCAGGTCGGACAGGATGTTAGCCGGGCCTGCTTTGCCGCGGCCGATGATGTTGCCGTTTCTGTCTGCGACCGCGGCCCGGCAACTCGTTCCGCCGCCGTCTATGCCGATTGCAAGCTCCGTCATCGGGCCTCCGATTATGCCGTTCCCCGTGTTTTTTCATACAATACCAAAAAAATACCATTTACCAAGTAGGAAAGATGGAGAAAATTCGTCTTTTTATCATGTTGATTTTATTGACTAAAATTTTTTAATGAATTTTTGGAGGGCGAAAAGTTAAAATCGACTGGACAATTGGTATTTTTTTGGCCTTAATTCGGTAAAAGGGAACAGCACATCGAAGCCAACGAAAACCGGCAGCAAAGCCAAGCCGGCACCGCTTCGAAGATGATCGAGAACGATCCGCCGCCTGACAGGCTGGTGGCGAAGTTCAGCATCCATCGGCTTTCCCGATCGATTTTGCCGCGCCCGATGCAGGTGATGGGGCAGCGCACAGTCCGGCCGCAAGCGATCCGCCTTTGCGTCCGTCGAGCTTTCGGGGCCGGCAGGTGCTGGCGGCCCTCCAAGAGGCGTTGGGTGTTTCCTCAAGCACGCCAACTGCTTGTTTCAGATCGAAAACAGCGCCTTGCGGCGCTCAAAACACAGGAGAGGGAAATGAAAAACACTGCTCTGAAAAGCCTGCTGCTTGCCTCCAGCCTGCTGACGTCGGCCGGTCTCGTGCATGCCGCCGACGTTACGCTGACAGTCGAAAGCTGGCGCAATGACGACCTGCAGATCTGGCAGGAGAAGATCATTCCGGCCTTCGAAGCGAAGAACCCGGGCATCAAGATCGTCTTCTCGCCGACCGCGCCGACCGAATACAACGCCTCGCTGAACGCCAAGCTCGATGCCGGCTCCGCAGGCGACATCATCACCTGCCGTCCGTTCGACGCCTCGCTCGAACTCTTCAACAAGAAGCAGCTCGCCGACATCACCAGCCTGCCCGGTATGGAGAACTTCTCTCCAGTCGCCAAGGCCGCCTGGACGACCGACGACGGCAAGTCGACCTTCTGCGTACCGATGGCATCGGTCATCCATGGCTTCATCTACAACAAGGATGCCTTCGACAAGCTCGGCATCTCCGTGCCGAAGACCCAGGACGAGTTCTACGCAGCACTCGACAAGATCAAGGCCGATGGCACATACATCCCGCTCGCCATGGGCACGAAGGACCTCTGGGAAGCTGCGACCATGGGCTACCAGAACATCGGTCCGAACTACTGGAAGGGTGAAGAGGGCCGCCAAGCCCTGATTGCCGGTAAGCAGAAGCTGACCGATCCGGAATGGGTCAAGCCCTATGAGGAGCTTGCCAAGTGGAAGCCCTATCTAGGCGACGGCTTCGAAGCCCAGACCTACTCGGACAGCCAGAACCTCTTCACGCTCGGCCGGGCCGCGATCTATCCGGCCGGCTCGTGGGAAATCGCGCTGTTCAACACGCAGGCCCAGTTCAAGATGGGCGCTTTCCCGCCCCCGGTTCCGAAGGCCGGCGACCAGGGCTACATCTCCGATCATCCTGACATCGGCGTTGCCTTGAACGCGAAGAGCACGCATGCCGAGGAAGCCAAGAAATTCCTCAGCTGGGTCGCTTCGCCCGAATTCGCCGATATCTACGCCAACGCGCTGCCGGGCTTCTTCAGCCTGAACTCCAACCCGGTCAAGATGTCCGATCCGCTTGCTCAGGAATTCGTTTCCTGGCGCGGCCCGTACAAGTCGACCGTGCGCTCGACTTATCAGATCCTGTCGCGCGGCACGCCGAACCTCGAAAACGAGACCTGGGTCGAATCGGCCAACGTGATCAACGGCACCGATACGCCACAGGTTGCTGCCGAAAAGCTTCAGAAGGGCCTCGACAGCTGGTACAAGCCGGCCAAGTGATCTGATCAGGGGCGGCGTCTGCGGCCCCTCATCCGGCCTGCCGGCCACCTTCTCCCCGCTTGCGGGGAGAAGGAGACTCGCAGCGACCTCTCAGCCCGATATAGCATCCCCAGCAGGGCGTTGCCTCTCTTCCCAGTTGGAAGAGAGTTCAGGTGAGGCGCAAGATTTTCCATCTGCGTCCGCACGATTGCGGCCAGTCGACAAGAACAGGCAAGAGCCATGAGCAAAACCGACAACGCGATCGATATCGTCCCGATCAAGCGCCCGGTGCGCTGGCATATTTTCGTCTTCATGCTGCCGGCGGTGATCGTTTATTCCGCCGTCATGGTGCTGCCGCTGATCGAAACCCTCAGGCTTTCGCTCTACAATACGGTCGACGGTCAGCCTGCCTTCGTCGGGCTCGCGAATTTCAAGGTGCTGTTCGGAGATCCGCGCTGGGCGCGTGATTTCTGGAATGCGCTCGTCAACAACCTAATCTTCTTCGCCATCCATATGTGCGTGCAGAACCCGATCGGCATTGCGCTTGCTGCCCTGCTTTCGGTGCCGAAGCTGCGCGGCGTCGCCTTCTACCGCACGGCGATATTCCTGCCGACACTGCTTTCCTTCGTCATCGTCGGCTTCATCTGGAAGCTGATCCTGTCGCCGATCTGGGGCGTGGCGCCCTGGATGCTCGATCTCGTCGGGCTGAAATTCCTGTTCGCGCCCTGGCTCGGCAAGCCCGGCTCGGCGCTGATCGCCGTGTCGCTGATCTCGAACTGGCAGTATATCGGCATTCCAATGATGCTGATCTATGCCGCGCTTCTGAGCATCCCCGAAGAGGTGATCGAGGCGGCCGAATGCGACGGCATCACCGGCTGGGCGCAGTTCTGGAAAATCAAACTGCCGCTGATCCTGCCGGCGATCGGCATCATCTCGATCCTCACCTTCGTCGGCAATTTCAATGCCTTCGATCTGATCTACACCGTGCAGGGGGCGCTCGCCGGGCCCGACATGTCGACCGATATTCTCGGCACGCTGCTCTACCGCACCTTCTTCGGTTTCCAGCTGCAGCTCGGCGACCGATCGATGGGCGCGACGATCGCGACCGTGATGTTCCTTATCATCCTCGCCGGCGTCTCGCTTTATCTCTTCGTCATCCAGCGGCGCATGCGTCGCTACCAGTTCTGAGGAGCGCGCATGTCCACGGCACGCACATCTCCCATCCGCACCGGCCTCGTGCATCTGGCGCTCGGCGCCTATACGCTGGTCGCGCTGTTTCCGGTGTTCCTGACGATCGTCAACTCGTTCAAGGATCGCGCCTCGATCTTCCGCGCGCCGCTGATGATCCCGACGCCGTCGACCTTCAGCCTCGTCGGCTACCAGACGGTGCTGGGGCAGGGCGATTTTGCCACCTATTTTCAGAACAGCTTCATCGTGACCATTATCTCGATCCTGCTGGTGCTGCTGTTCGGCGCCATGGCGGCCTTCGCGCTGTCGGAATACCGTTTCCGCGGCAATGCGCTGCTCGGGCTCTATATGGCGATTGGCATCATGATCCCGATCCGCCTCGGTACGGTGGCAATCCTGCAGGGCATGGTGGCGGCCGGCCTCGTCAATACGCTGACGGCGCTGATCCTCGTCTATACCGCGCAGGGCATACCGCTGGCGATCTTCATCCTGTCGGAATTCATGCGCACGGTTTCGGACGATCTGAAGAATGCCGGTCGCATCGACGGGCTTTCCGAATACGCGATCTTCTTCCGCCTGGTGCTGCCGCTGGTGCGCCCTGCCATGGCGACGGTCGCAGTCTTCACGATGATCCCGATCTGGAACGACCTCTGGTTCCCGCTGATTCTCGCACCCTCCGAGGCCACCAAGACGGTAACGCTCGGCTCGCAGATCTTCATCGGCCAGTTCGTCACCAACTGGAATGCGGTGCTGGCGGCGCTGTCCCTGGCGATCCTGCCGATCCTGATCCTCTACGTCATCTTCTCGCGGCAGCTGATCCGCGGCATCACCTCGGGAGCCGTCAAGTGACCGAAAAACCGATCCGTGTCGTCGTTGCCGGCCTCGGCAATATGGGCCGCAGCCATGCGCTCGCCTATCACAACAATCCAGGTTTTGAGATCGTCGGTCTCGTCAACCGCTCGACGCCGAAGCTGGAGCCGGAGCTGCAGGCCTATACGATCCATCCCGACCTCACGACGGCGCTCGCCGCGCTGAAGCCGGACCTCTGCTCCATCAATACCTATTCCGACAGCCATGCCGATTATGCCGTCGCCGCCTTCGAGGCCGGCTGTCACGTCTTCGTCGAGAAGCCGCTGGCGACCACCGTCGCCGACGCCGAGCGTGTCGTGGCTGCGGCGACCAAGGCAGGGCGCAAGCTGGTGATCGGCTACATCCTCCGCCATCATCCGTCCTGGATGAAGCTGATCGAGGAAGCCCGCAAGCTTGGCCCACCTTACGTTTTCCGCATGAACCTTAACCAGCAGTCCAGCGGCCCGACCTGGGCGACGCACAAGTCGCTGATGCAGACGACCTCGCCGATCGTCGATTGCGGCGTGCATTATGTCGATGTCATGTGCCAGATCACCGATGCCAGGGCGGTCGAGGTGCGCGGCATGGGGCTGCGCCTCTCCGATGAGATCGCCGCCGACATGTACAATTACGGTCAGCTGCAGGTGCTCTTCGAGGACGGTTCTGTCGGCTGGTACGAGGCCGGTTGGGGGCCGATGATTTCGGAGACGGCCTTCTTCGTGAAGGACGTGATGTCGCCGAAGGGGGCGGTGTCGATCGTCATGGATCCGAACGCCAAGTCCGACGATATCGACACGCACACCAAGACTTCGGTGATCCGTCTGCATACGGCCGAGACCGGTCCGGACGGCAAATTCATCCGCCCCGACCAGGACATGAGGATGACGGGCGAGCCCGATCATCAGGCGCTCTGCGACCTGGAACAGGCCTTCATGCTGAGGGCGATCCGCGAGGATCTGAACCTCGATCGCCATATGGCGGATGCGGTGGCGTCGCTGCGCATCTGCCTTGCCGCCGACGAGAGCGTGCGCACCGGTCAGCCGGTCAGATTATAAGGGAAAACCAGTGGGATCGCTTCAACTCAAATCCATCCGCAAGACCTATGGCACGCATGAGGTGCTGAAGGGCATCGACCTCGAGGTCAAGGACGGCGAATTCGTCATCTTCGTTGGCCCGTCGGGCTGCGGGAAGTCGACACTTCTCCGCAGCATTGCGGGTCTGGAGGACGTCACCTCGGGCGCCGTCGTCATCAACGGCCGCGACGAGACGCTGACGCCGCCGGCCAAGCGCGGCATCGCCATGGTGTTCCAGTCCTATGCCCTCTATCCGCATCTGACGGTCAAGGACAATATGGGCCTCGGCCTCAAGCAGGCCGGTACGGCCAAGGGCGAGATCGACAAGCGCGTCAGCAAGGCCTCCGGCATGCTGTCGCTGGCGCCCTATCTGGCGCGCCGGCCGGCGGAACTCTCCGGCGGCCAGCGCCAGCGCGTTGCGATCGGCCGCGCCATCGTGCGCGAGCCGGAACTCTTCCTGTTCGACGAGCCGTTGTCGAACCTCGACGCCGCGTTGCGCGTCCAGACCCGCCTCGAAATCGCCCGGCTGCACCGCAGCCTGAAGGCGACGATGATCTACGTCACCCACGACCAGGTCGAGGCGATGACGCTGGCCGACAAGATCGTGGTGTTGAACGCCGGCACGATCGAGCAGATCGGTTCGCCGATGGAGCTTTACAACCGGCCGGCCAACGTCTTCGTCGCCGGATTTATCGGCTCGCCGCAGATGAATTTCATCGCGGGCGAGAAGGTCGGCGACCACAGCGCCAAGACGATCGGCGTGCGTCCCGAACACATGACGCTGTCACGCGAGCAGGGGACCTGGGCGGCGAAGGTCGTGCATGTCGAGCATCTCGGCGCCGACACGATCATCTATCTGGAATCCGACCAGTGCGGCCTGCTGACGGCGCGCCTCTTCGGCGAGCACCAGTACGAGCCCGACGAAATCGTCTATGCCACACCGGACCAAGCGCGCGTGCATCGTTTCGATGCGGACGATCGGGCGATCCGCTGAGTTTCTTCTTCTTCTCCCCAGTGGGGGTCCGAAGGACGGGTTGAGACCCGTGGCTCAACCCCGGTCAGTGGCCCGAAGGGTCAGATGAGGGGGCCGGACGGCACACCATTCATTGCCCTTCGCTCACGCTCCGTGCATTCGCGGCTTCGCCGCTCTCCCCCTCAACCGCCTGCCGGCACCTTCTCCCCGCCGGGGAGAACAGACGTGTGGCAGCGCCGTGGTCTCCCTTTTCCACGGTCGGATCAAATGAGTGGACGGTTGCCGTTTGCCGTGTCGCCCTGATAAAAAGGCGCCCCTTTCGAGGCGCCTTTTGCATGAACGGGATCGGTGAACTCAGTCGCGGATGACCAGCAGATCAGCCGCCATGAAGCGCAGCGTCACCGTTTCGCCGGCCTGCGGCGGGGTGACGCCGGGGCTGTTGAACATGTCGAAGGAGATGACGTTGCCGCCGACATTCATGCGGGTGCGGATGACCGAGCCGAGGAAGTGGGCCGAGACGACCTGGCCAGTCAGCGCCGTATCGCTTCTGGCGGTGTCGGAGAGCGAGCCCGCTTCCGGGCGCAGCGCCAGCGAGATGGTTTCGCCGGCCTTGTGGGCTGCGACCGACTGCTTCAGTGTGATCTTCTGATCGCCGATCTGGATGAGGTTAGCGTCGGGATCAACGACCTGGGCCTCGATAAGGTTCAGCGTGCCGACGAAAGAGGCGACGAAGCGCGTTGCCGGCTTGTTGTAGATCTCGAAGGGCGATCCGATCTGGTCGGCCTTGCCGGCATTCATCACCACGATGCGATCGGAGATCGACAAGGCTTCTTCCTGATCGTGGGTGACGAAAACGGTGGTGATGCCGAGCTGCTGCTGGATCTGGCGGATTTCCTCGCGCAGCGACACGCGGATCTTGGCATCGAGGGCCGACAGCGGCTCGTCGAGCAGCAGCACCTGCGGCTTGACAGCGAGCGCGCGAGCAAGTGCGACGCGCTGCTGCTGGCCGCCCGACAGCTGGTAGGGATAGCGGTCGGCCAGGTGATCAAGCTTGATCAGGCCGAGCATTTCCTTGACGCGGGCGTCGATTTCCGGCTTCGGGGCGCCAGCGACCTTGAGGCCGAAGGCGACGTTGTCGCGTACGGACATGTTGGGGAATAGCGCATAGGCCTGGAAGACCATGCCGATATTGCGCTGGTTCGGCTTCAGCGCACTCTGGTCCTTGCCGTTGATAGTCAGCGTGCCGCCGGTCGGCGTTTCGAAGCCGGCGATCATGCGCAGCACGGTCGTCTTGCCGCAGCCCGACGGCCCGAGGAAGGAGATGAATTCGCCCTTCTCAATGTTCATGTTGAAATTCTTGACCACCTGGACCGGGCCGAAGGATTTCTGGAGGTTGTTCAGTGTGAGAAAAGACATGAGCCGGATACCTTAAGCCTTTGCCGGGCGGGCTTTGCCGAAACGGGAAACGAGATTGAGCAGGCCCATGCTGAGCCAGGTGATCGAGAAGGCGATGACGGCGAGCGCCGAAGGCTCATAGGCCTTGTTGGCGCCGACAAGCTGCAGGTAAGGGCCGAAGGCCGGGCGGTTGAGCAGGGCGGCGAAGGTGAACTCGCCCATGACGATCGCCAGCGTGATGAAGGCGCCGGAGAGCACGCCGCTCATGACATTAGGGAAGATGCAGCGGAACATGATCGTCGTCCAGCGGGCGCCGAGGCTTTCGGCCGCCTCCGTCAGCGTGCGGACGTCGATGGCGCGCATGGCGGTATCGACGGCGCGGTACATGTAGGGCAGCGACAGAGTGATATAGGAGAAGACCAGCAGGGCGTTGGTGCCGGTCGTCGAACCCGTCAAGGGCAGGTAGGACGACGAGTTGTACATTCTGAGGTAGCCGAACACGATGACGATCGCGGGAATGACCAGCGGCAGCAGCGTGATGAATTCGACGACCGGGCGCATCTGCGGCAGCCGCAGCCGCACCCAATAGGCCGTCGGCACGACGAGCAGCATGCCGAAGATGATGGTCAGCAGCGCCATCAGCATGGAGTAGCCGAAGGTTTCGCGGAACTGAGCGTCCGAAAAGACCGACTGATAGGCATCTAAGCTGTATTCGCCGCGGCGCATGCGCAGCGAAAACTCGATCGTGCCGATCAGCGGAATGATGAAATAGGAAGCGCCGAGAATGATGGCGATCCAGGCGCCGAACCGTTGAGCTTTCATTTCTGCCACCGTTCGGCGCGCATGCGCAGCATGAGGTAAAGGACGTTGGAGACGCCTGTTATGACGATCATGCCGAGCGCGATAGCGTAACCAAGATTGGCATTGTGCAGAACATCGCCGCGGATCTGCGCGTAGAGCAGGATCGGCACGATGTTCAGCGAGCTGCCGGTCAGCGCAAAGGCGGTGGCGATGGCGCCGAAAGCATTGGCAAAGAGCAGCAACGTCGTGCCGAGCAGGCTCGGCCAGAGGATCGGGAGGGCAACCATCGTCCAATATTGGCGGTTGGTGGCGCCGAGAATCTCAGAGGCTTCGCGCCATTCCTTCTTCATGCCGTCGAGCGCGGGCGTCAGGATCAGCACCATCAACGGGATCTGGAAATACATATAAGTGAGGGTGAGGCCGAAGAAGGACAGCAGGTTGAAGCCGGTGCCGTAGAGGTTGAAGCCGAACCATTCTCTGAGGAACACCGTCACGAGGCCGGTGCGGCCGAGCGTTGCCAGGAAGGCGAAGGCGAGCGGCACGCCGGCGAAATTCGAGGCGACGCCGGAAAAGGTCAGCAGCGTCGAGCGCACCGAGGCGGGCAGGCCGCCGAGCACGACGGCCCAGGCGAGGAAGAAGCCGATCAGCGCGCCGCCGAGAGCGGACGCCACCGAGACCTTGATGCTGATCCAGTAGGCGCTCATGATCGATGGAGTAAAAAGATCGCCGATATTCTTCAGCGTGAAATCGCCCTCGGGCGTCAGGAATGCGCCCACCACGAGATAGAGCGTGGGGATGATCAGGAACAGCAGAGAAAAAATGATGAAGGGTGTAATGCCCAGCCAGTCGATCACGCGGTCTTTGTTGATCAAGGGGGCGCTGCTCACCATCGGCGTTGAAACGGTACTCATGAAAAGCTCATCCTGGGCATCGGAGTGAGAAAACCTCCCCGCCTTTAAGGGCGGGGAGGCCGGATCGGATTTTACTTAACGTTGGCGCCGACGACGCTATCCCAGTTCTTGGTGATGGTTTCCTTGCCGGCGGCCTGCTCTTCGAGCGTCGGGAAGACAGCCTTTTCATAGGCTGCTGCCGGCGGCAGCTTGTCGAGCAGTTCCTTCGGGATCTTGTTATTCTTGGCAAGATCGTTGAAGCGGATCGGGTGGCAATAGCCCTTCAGCCAACCGAGCTGACCTTCGTCGGAATAGAGATATTCCATCCAGAGCTTGGCAGCATTCGGGTGCGGAGCGAAGGCGGAGATTGCCTGGACGTAAACGCCGGCGACGACGCCCGTCTTCGGAACGACGACTTCGAACGGAGGATTGCCCTTCAGGCTTTCACCCCAGGACATCGCATTGTAGTCCCAGGCGATGATGATCGGCGTGGAGCCCTGTGCGAAGGGCGCAGCCTTGCCGACGACAGGTACGAAATTGCCGTTCTTGTTGAGCTCGGCGAAGAACTTCAGACCCTCTTCGCCCGCCTTGGCCGCGTCACCGCCGGATGCGGAGAGACCAGCTGCATAAACGCCCTGAACAGCCTGGTTGGCGCTGCGCGGATCGCCTGCGAGCGCGACGCTGTTTGCATAATCGCTCTTCTTCAGATCTGGCCAGTCGGCCGGCGATTCCTTGACGAGGTCCTTGTTCACAAGGAACGCGAGAACGCCGTAATAGTCGCCGTACCAGTAGCCTTCGGCATCCTTGGCACTATCCGGGATCGAATCCCAGGTAGAAACCTTGTAAGGCTGGATCAGGCCGTCTTTTTTGGCGGACGGGCCGAAGGAGAGGCCGACGTCGATGACATCGGGGGCCTGCGGGCCGGTGTTGCCCTTATTGGCCTTGATAGCTTCGATTTCGTCGCCCGAGCTTGCGTCCGGATTCAACTCGTTGACTTCGATACCGTACTTGGCCTTGAAGCCGGCGATAACGTCGCCATAGCCGCACCAGCTGTGCGGAAGAGCGATCGTGGTCAGCGTGCCTTCCTTCTTGGCAGCGGCGATAAGTTCTGCGCTCGGTTCAGCTGCGGCAATCGCGGTCGAAGCCACGATGATCGCAGTAGAAAGCGACAGCAGTCGAGAAATGTTAGAGATCACTGTTGTTCTCCTTCGGGTTTTCAGTGTCTGGCGATGCTGTTAATGAGCTTACATGAAGCTTGTGTGACGGCTGCATGACGGTGGTTTTGCATGAATAGCAGGCGCTTGTGACAGATGTTTCATTTGCGACAGCGCGGTCTGTTTCCGCAAAATCCGCCATTGTTTTTCCTCCCTTGGTCTTGTCCTCCTAGCCCGGTTTGCGGAAGAGTTTGCTCTGCTCGAACAAGCCCTCCAGTGTCTTCATGCGTTCCTTCGTCTCATCCCAGGTGGAGTTCTGAACGGCCTCGATCAGCGCCTCGACGATGAAAAGAGTGACGACGGAGGAATCCCAGGCCGAGGGCGCTTCGATCCGGACGCGGAAGGCGTGGCGGGCAAGTTTGGCGGCGGGTGAACCCCATTGATCGGTGAAGACGACGATTTCGGCGCCACGTTTTCGGGCGGCGGTGGCGAGGCTCACCATCTCCTGCTCGTAGCGGCGGATGTCGAAGATGATCAGAATGTCGCCGGCGTTCATGTTGAGGACATATTGCGGCCAACTGCTGGAATTCGCTGACAGCAGCGTCGTCGCCGGCCGGATGACCTGCATATGGGTGAAGAAATATTCGGCAAGCGCACCGGTGATGCGGCCGCCGACGAAATAGAGGCCGCGCTTGCGGTCGGAAAGCAGCGAAGCGACGCTGTCGAAGGTCGCAGTGTCGAGATCGGTCAGCGTCTGTCGCAGATTGCCCATGATGGCATCGGCGAAACGGTTGAGAATATGGGTGCCCGGCGCGTTCTGCGCCCAGCGATCGTGCTTGGCGATCGGGTTCGATATTGTCGCCTCGACCTCCAGATGCAGATGCGCCTGAAAGTCCGGATAGCCCTTGAAACCGAGCTTCTGCACCATGCGCACGACGGTCGGCGTCGAGACCCCGGCATTCTCGGCGATCGTGGTGATGCTGCCGAGGCCGGAAACCGGATAATTGTCGAGAAGGCTTTCGGCCAATTGCTTTTCAGCACGCGTCAACAGCCCGAAATGCGAGTGTATGACGTCCGAAACCGTCTTCGACGCAACTGTCACTTGATTGCTCCCCGGGATGGTCTGGCGCCATTTTCCCAATCGAAGTTAACAACGCTGTCACAATCCATGTCAACTACTGTCATGAAAAGAAATTTTCAGGGAATGCTTGACACTCGTCGGAACCTGAAGAATTCTTTTCTATAAGGAATTTGTTAAGGAGTGGTGCCTTTGGTGCTGGCCCGGCCGAAAATCCTCAGTGAAGCCGACGGCGATTGCGTCGGGATCGAACGCGCCGGCGGCCGGAGCCCGGTGCTGCTCGTCTGTGAGCATGCTTCGAACACGCTTCCCGTCCATTTCGGCGATCTTGGCCTGCCAGGCGAAGCACTCGCGAGCCATATTGCCTGGGATCCAGGGGCGCTTTCAGTCGCCCGCGGCATATCGCAGGGGCTCGATGCGACGCTCGTCTACCAGCGTTTCTCCCGGCTCATCTACGATTGCAACCGGCCGCCGAACTCGCCTGGGGCTATGCCTGAGAGAAGCGAGATCTATGCCATTCCCGGCAACAAGGATCTGACTGCCGAAGAACGGCTTGCGCGCACCGACGCGCTCTACGTGCCCTTTCACGACGCCGTTCGCGGGCTGATCCGCGATCGGCGGGCGAGGGGGCAGGACAGCGTCATCGTGACGATCCACAGCTTCACACCGGTCTATCACGGTCGCGATCGCGCGGTCGAGCTCGGCATATTGCACGATGAGGACAGCCGCCTTGCTGACCTGATGCTGAAGACTGCGGCCGAGGCGCCGCTTTACAGGACGGAACGCAACCAGCCTTACGGACCCGAGGATGGCGTGACCCACACGCTGATCCTGCACGGGCTTTCGAACGGCTTGCGCAATGTAATGATCGAGGTCCGCAACGACCTCATCGCAGACGATGTCGGCCAAGGGGTCATGGCCGACTATCTAAAAGGGCTGCTCCAGCAAAGCCTGGATGCCTGATAAAAAAGAAGACCCGAGGGAGCAGTCTAACTGCGAACGTCCGCACGGCGCAAATGCCGCGGGCAATTGGCACTGAACCGGGCCGCAATCCCGCGGCCGATCGTGAACAGGGGGAAGTCATGTCGGATTATTCCGAACTGGACAAGAAGCAGGATGTGCACATCCTGCATTCCATGGGCTATGCCCAGGAACTCGAACGACGCATGAGCTCGTTCTCGAACTTCGCCGTCTCATTTTCCATCATCTGCATTCTCTCCGGCGGCATCAATTCGCTGGCGCAGGCGACCTCCGGTGCCGGCGGAGCGGCCATCGGCATCGGCTGGCCAGTGGGATGCTTCATCTCGCTCGTCTTCGCCGTCGCCATGGCGCAGATCAGCTCGGCCTATCCGACGGCCGGCGGCCTCTATCACTGGGGCTCGATCCTCGGCAACCGCTTCACCGGCTGGCTGACCGCATGGTTCAACCTGCTCGGCCTCGTCACCGTGCTCGGCGCCATCAATGTCGGCACCTATTATTTCTTCATGGGGTCGTTCGGCACCAGCTATCTCGGGCTGACCGATTCGACGACGGTGCGCATCATCTTCCTGGTGATCATCACCGGCGCGCAGGCGCTGGTGAACCATATGGGCATCGGATTGACCGCGAAGCTGACCGACTTTTCGGGTTATCTCATCTTCGCGACGTCGATCGCTCTGGCGGCCGTCTGCCTCATCGCGGCGCCCTCCTACGAGATCAGCCGTCTCTTCACCTTCGCCAACTATTCCGGTGAAGCCGGCGGCAACGTCTGGCCCTCCAATTCGGGCGCCTGGGTCTTCCTTCTCGGCCTGCTGCTGCCGATCTACACCATCACCGGTTACGACGCTTCGGCACATACGTCGGAAGAGACGGTCAAGGCCGCCGAGTCGGTGCCGCGCGGCATGGTCGCCTCGGTGCTCTGGTCGGCGCTTTTCGGCTACATCATGCTGTGCGCCTTCGTGCTGATGCTGCCGAACATGGACGACGCGGCAAAACAGGGCTGGAACGTGTTCTTCTGGGCGATGGACAGCCAGGTCAACCCTGTTGTCAAGGACCTCCTCTATCTCGCGATCTTCATCAGCCAGTGGCTGTGCGGCCTTGCCACCGTCACTTCGGTCTCCCGCATGATCTTCGCCTTCTCGCGTGACGGCGGCCTGCCGGCGTCTAAGGCGCTGTCGAAGGTCAGCCCGCAGTACCGCACGCCGGTTGCTGCGATTTGGACCGGCTCGATCCTGTCGGTGCTGTTCGTCTGGGGCTCTTCGCTCGTCACGATCGGTGAAACGCCGGTCTATACGATCGTCGTCTCGTGCACGGTCATCTTCCTGTTCTTCTCCTTCGCGATTCCGATCACACTCGGCCTATTCGCCTGGGGTACGTCGAAATGGGACAAGATGGGCCCGTGGAACCTCGGCGAGGGCGTCTTCAAGTTGTTTGCGGTGCTGACGATCATCGCGATGATCCTGATCTTCATTCTCGGCATTCAGCCGCCGAACGAATGGGCGCTCTATATCACCGTCGGCTTCCTCGTGGTCACCGGGATCGTCTGGTTCGGCTTCGAGAGCCGCCGCTTCAAGGGGCCGCCGATCGGCGCCGAAGTGGCAAAGCGCCAGGCCGAAATAGCTGCGGCCGAAGCGGCCGTCGGCGAAAGCGGCGAACGCTAAGCATCGAAGCTTCCCTCTGAATGGCTGGGCCGCCTCGGCGGCCCAGCCACCGGGCAACGAAATGGCATCGGGCCGCAGTGTCCGGTCGAGCGCATGCGATTTCGTTGCCCGATTTTCTCAATCCCAGTTTCAGGCGGATCAATCATGAGCAGCTACACAATCGACGATCTCAGGAAGGATGTTGCCGAAGGGCGCATCGATACGGTTCTGGCCTGCCAGGTGGACATGCAGGGCCGGCTGATGGGCAAGCGGTTCCAGGCGGAATATTTCGTCGAGAGCGCCTGGAAGGAAACGCACAGCTGCAACTATCTGATTGCCACCGACATGGAGATGGAGACCGTCTCCGGCTACAAGGCGACGAGCTGGGAAAAGGGTTACGGCGATTATACGATGAAGCCGGATCTGGCGACGCTGCGCCGCATCCCCTGGCTTGAGGGCACGGCGCTGGTGCTCTGCGACGTGCTCGACCATCACACACATGAGGAGGTCGCCCATTCGCCGCGGGCGATCCTGAAGAAGCAGGTGAAACGCCTCGAGGACATGGGCATGAAGGCCTACATGGCTTCCGAGCTCGAATTCTTCCTGTTCGACCAGAGCTATGAGGCGGCGCATGCCTCCGGCTACCGCAACCTCAAGCTCGCCAGCGCCTATAACGAGGACTACCACATCTTCCAGACCACCAAGGAAGAGGAGGTGATGCGGGCGATCCGCACCGGGCTGCAGGGGGCCGGCATTCCGGTCGAGAACTCCAAGGGCGAGGCCTCGGCCGGCCAGGAGGAGATCAATGTGCGCTATGCCGACGCACTCGCCATGGCCGACCGCCACGCGATCATCAAGAACGGCTGCAAGGAGATCGCCTGGTCGAAGGGCAAGGCCATCACCTTCCTTGCCAAGTGGAACTACAATGCCGCCGGCAGTTCCTCGCATATCCACCAGTCGCTCTGGAGCCTTGAGGAAAAACCGCTGTTCTTCGACCATGCTGGCAAATACGGCATGTCGCCGCTGATGCATAATTACGTTGCCGGGCTTCTCGCCCATGCGAGCGAGATCACCTATTTCCTGGCGCCTTACATCAATTCGTACAAGCGCTTCATGGCCGGCACTTTCGCACCGACGAAGGCGATCTGGAGCAAGGACAACCGCACCGCCGGCTACCGCCTCTGCGGCGAGGAGACCAAAGGCATCCGCATCGAATGCCGCGTCGGCGGCTCCGATCTCAATCCTTACCTCGCCTTCGCCGCGCTTCTTGCCGCCGGCATCGACGGGATCGAGAACAAGCTGGAGCTCGAGGCTCCCTTCGTCGGCGACGCCTATGGCGGCAAGGACATTCGCGAAATCCCGCGCACGCTGCGGGCGGCGACGACAGCGATGACGGAATCGGCAATGCTGCGCAAAGCTTTCGGCGACGAGGTGATCGACCATTACACCCGCGCTGCCGAATGGGAGCAGGAAGAATACGACCGCCGCATCACCGATTGGGAAGTGGCGCGCGGGTTCGAAAGAGCTTAGTACGGGATTGCGGATTGTCTGCCCCTCACCCTAACCGACCGGGGTCGAGCCGCGGGTCTCGACCCGTCCTTCGGACCCCCGTAATAGGGGGAGAGGGGACTTGCCACACGAGAGGTCGATGGGGACAGAGAGGCAGCTGCTATCCCCCTTCTCCCCGCGAGCGGGGAGAAGGTGCCGGCAGGCGGATGAGGGGCTATGGGCCTCGACGAAATTTTTGAACAATACGAGGACGGAAATCGATCATGGCAATGATCCAATGCATTTCACCGGTCGACGGATCGGTTTACGCGGAGCGTCAGGCACTTTCGCTCGACGCCGCCAAGGAAGTTGTCTTGCGCGCCCGCAAGGCGCAGAAGGCGTGGGCGAAACGGCCGCTCGAAGAGCGCGTGCAACTCGTGCTGAAGGGTGCCGCGCGGCTGAACGAGATGTCCGACACCGTCGTGCCGGAGCTAGCCTGGCAGATGGGCCGGCCGATCAAGTATGGCGGTGAATATAAGGGCTTCAACGAGCGCTCCAACTATGTCGCTTCGATTGCGGCCGATGCGTTGGCGCCCCTCGTCGTCGAGGAAAGCGAGCGGTTCGAACGGCGTATCGAGCGTGAACCACATGGCGTTGTCTTCGTCGTCGCGCCCTGGAACTACCCCTATATGACGGCGATCAACACGATCGCGCCGGCGCTGATGGCCGGCAATACGGTGGTGCTGAAACATGCCTCGCAGACGCTGCTGGTCGGCGAGAGGCTGGTGCAGGCCTTTATCGAAGCAGGTGTGCCTGAGGACGTGTTCCAGAACGTCTTCCTCGATCACGAAACGACCTCGGCGCTGATTGCCGCCGGCAGCTTCAATTTCGTCAATTTCACCGGATCGGTGGAAGGCGGGCGGTCGATGGAGCGAGCGGCTGCCGGCACCTTCACCGGTCTCGGCCTCGAACTCGGCGGCAAGGATCCGGGCTACGTCATGGAAGATGCCGATCTCGAGGCGGCCGTCGATACGCTGATGGATGGCGCCACCTACAATTCAGGCCAGTGCTGCTGCGGCATCGAACGCGTCTATGTGCACGAGTCTCTGTACGACGCCTTCGTCGAGAAATCGGTTGCCTGGGTATCGAATTACAAGCTCGGCAATCCGCTAGATCCCGAAACGTCGCTCGGGCCGATGGCCAACAAGCGCTTCGCCAAGGTGGTGCGCGAGCAAATCGCCGACGCGGTTTCCAAGGGCGCCAAGGCGCTGGTCGATCCGAAGCTCTTCCCACAGGATGACGGCGGCGCCTACCTCGCGCCGCAGGTCCTCGTCGATGTCGATCATTCCATGGCCTTCATGCGCGAGGAGACCTTCGGCCCGGCGGTCGGCATCATGAAGGTGAAGAGTGACGAGGAGGCGCTCGCTTTGATGAACGACAGCCAGTACGGGCTGACGGCTTCACTGTGGACGAGGGATGCCGAGCGGGCATCGCGGCTCGGCCGCGAAATCGAAACCGGCACCGTTTTCATGAATCGCGCGGATTATCTCGATCCGGCGCTCTGCTGGACCGGCGTCAAGGAGACCGGCCGTGGCGGCTCGCTGTCGATCATCGGCTTCCAGAATCTGACCCGTCCGAAATCCTTCCACCTGAAGAAAGTCACAGCATGAGCAGCAGCAACATCACCGCAAACTGGAGCTATCCGACATCGGTCAAGCTCGGCCGGGGCCGCATCAAGGAATTGGCCGGCGCCTGCAAGAGCCTCGGCATCAAAAAGCCGCTGCTGATCACCGATCGCGGCCTCGCCTCGATGGCGATCACCAAGAACGCGCTCGATATCCTCGAAGATGCCGGCCTCGGCCGGGCGATCTTTGCCGATGTCGATCCGAACCCGAACGAGAAGAATCTCGAGGCCGGCGTCAGGGCTTTCAAGGACGGCGGCCATGACGGCGTCGTCGCCTTCGGCGGCGGCTCCGGCCTCGACCTCGGCAAGTGCGTCGCCTTCATGGCCGGCCAGACCCGGCCGGTCTGGGACTTCGAAGATATTGGCGACTGGTGGACGCGCGCCAACCTCGAGGGCATTGCTCCGATCGTCGCGGTGCCGACGACGGCGGGCACCGGCTCGGAAGTCGGCCGCGCCAGCGTCATCACCAACTCCGTCACGCATGTGAAGAAGATCATCTTCCATCCAAAGTTCCTCCCTGGAGTCGTCATCTCCGATCCGGAACTGACGGTCGGCATGCCGAAAATCATCACGGCCGGCACCGGCATGGACGCCTTCGCCCATTGCCTGGAGGCTTATTCCTCGCCCTTCTATCATCCGATGTCGGCTGGCATCGCGCTCGAAGGCATGCGGCTCGTCAAGGAATTCCTGCCGCGCGCTTACAGGGAAGGCACCGATCTTGAAGCCCGCGCCAACATGATGGCCGCCGCCGCCATGGGCGCGGTCGCCTTCCAGAAGGGGCTCGGCGCCATCCATGCGCTGTCGCACCCGATCGGCGCCGTTTACAACACTCATCACGGCATGACCAATGCGGTTGTCATGCCGGCGGTGCTGCGCTTCAACCGCAAGGCGATCGAGGAGAAGATCGGCCGGGCCGCCGCCTACCTCGGCATTTCGGGCGGTTTCGACGGCTTCTACGATTATGTGCTGAAGCTTCGCTCCGATCTCGGCGTGCCGGAAACGCTGACGGCAATGGGAATCGCCTCCGACCGCATCGACGAATTGTCGGCCATGGCGATCGAGGATCCGAGTGCCGGCGGCAACCCGGTTGCCATGACGCTCGAAAATACCAAGACGCTGTTTAGGGACTGCTTCTGAGATCAGAGTAGCTATCCCGCAGATTAGCCCGGAGAGCTTAAAGCGCGCGTCGCAATCTTTCAGATCGCCTCTCGCGCTTTAGTTCTTTGTTTTTGCGCATGTCGTTGCCGCAAAACCGCTGCACACTTTTGCGCGACATGCTTTAGCTTTCCGGGCTTTGTCAATCTCGGGGACATTCTGAATTTTAGGGATGTGAAAAATACCAGCTGCAATTTTGCCGCGCGTGTTTAGAATTTGTTAACCATGATTAGAAAGGATGGATTAACCGCACAATGCTCTCCGATGGTGCGTAAAAGAGCAATTCCGGCTCGCACCATTTCCTTCCGAGGACCGAACATGCCCGTCATCACATTCGCAAACACCAAGGGCGGCGCCGGCAAGACGACCGCTGTTCTGCTGCTCGCGACCGAGCTTGCCCGCAAGGGTTTCCGCATCACCATTCTCGATGCCGACCCGCAGCATTGGATCTCGCGCTGGCACGAAATATCAGGTCACGTGCCGAATATTTCGGTGATCGATTTCGTGACCACCGCTTCGCTGCCGCAGCATATCAGCGAGAATAAGCACAATACCGATTATTTCATCGTCGACCTGCCGGGTGCGCGCAACCCGCTGCTTGCCACCGCCATCGGCCTTTCCGACCATGTGCTGATCCCGATCCAGGGCTGTGCGATGGATGCGCGCGGTGGCGCCCAGGTGCTCGAACTGCTGCAGTATCTGGACGAGAAAGCGGGCATCAAGATCGGCCATTCGGTGGTGCTGACCCGCGTCAATTCGATGGTGACGACCCGGGCGCTGCAGCTCGTCAAGTCGCTGCTCAGCGAACGCCATGTGCCGGTGCTCGACACAGCGATCGTTGAGCGCTCCGCCTTCCGGGACATCTTCGACTGCGGCGGCACGCTGCACACGATTGACCCCTCGCGCGTCAGCAATCTGGACAAGGCCCGCGAAAACGCCATCTGTTTCGCCGAGGAGATGATGAGCAAGCTGCCGGTCCGGCTGACGGCATCCGCCTCCGCAACGAGCCCCATGGTCCGCTCGGCCGCCTGAAATCTCCCACATGAAACGACAAGGCCGCCGGAGCGATCCGGCGGCCTTGTCGCGTTATTGTCGGAATGGTTCAGTCGACGAATTCGACTGTCACGCCCGGCTTGACCATCTTGGCAAGCTCGGTCGCATCCCAGTTGGTCAGGCGGATGCAGCCGTGGCTCTGGGTGCGGCCGATCTTCGAGGGCTCGGGCGTGCCGTGGATGCCGTAGGTCGGCTTGGAAAGCGCCATCCAGACGGTGCCGACGGGGCCGTTCGGGCCGGGCGGAATGTTGAGGATCTTATCGTTGGCACCCTGCTGGAAATTGATCTTCGGATTATAGGTATAGCCGGGATTGAACGCGACGCGTTCGACAGTCACGGTGCCCGACGGGGAGGGCGTGTCGGTGGAGCCGATCGATGCCGGATAGGCGGCAATGAGATTGCCGGCGCCGTCATAGGCGAAGACCTGCTTGCGGCCCTTGTCGGCGATGATGCGGGCAACCTCGCCGCTCTTCGGCTCGCCCGGATTGACGACCTTGATGACCGTGCCGGGGACGCTGAAATCGGCGCCGGGGTTCATCTCTTTGAGGAAGGCCTCGTCCATGTGGAAGCGCTCGGCCAGCATCTCGGTGGTCGATGTATAGGCCAGCGACGGCAGCAGAGCCTTGTGCGAATAGTCTTCCGGGATCTCCGCGACGAAGGGACCGGCGGCATCGGCCGGCGTGATCGTGTAGCTGACGACCGGCAGACCGCCGTTCATGCGCAGTTCTTCGAGGATGGCGTCGGTGTCGTTCGGGTCGAGCTTCGAGCCGGTCATCTGGTCATAGGCATAGATCGACTTGGTGACGTTCGAGCCCATATGGCCGTCGATGACGCCGGGCGAGATGCCGGCGCGATCAAGGAAGACCTGCAGCGCGACGATCTCTGGCTTCGACTTGTTCTTCAGCGTGATCACGGGTTCGTCGGGTGCGGTCGTGGGCGCGTCGGCAGGCGGAATCTGCTGGTCGGGATCGATCGAGGCGTAATCGTCGCCCGATTGCGGATTGCCGATGCTGTTGTCGTCTGGATAGGGCTCCTCGCCGAGCGGCAGGCGTTCGATCGCAGCGTCTCGCGGAATACCGCCGGTGACGGCTCCGCGTTCGGAATAACGCGTATCGCCATAGGAATTGTCGTCGGCATAATAGGGATCGTTGCCGTTCTGGTCGGGATAGACCTCGCTCGGGCCGGGGCGCGGCGGGTAGTAGCCGCGGGCGCGCATCTCGGTGGCGACGACATTGCCGTAGTCGTCGATCAGCACGCGATTGCCGCTGCGGTCGCGGGCATAGATATAGCCGCGCGGGACATAGTCGAGGATTTCGCCGGTTGGCGTGACCAGGACGACGTCGCTCTGCCGGCGGTCACGAAACTGCTGCGCGCCGGCTTGCGGCGCTGCAACGGCAACGGCTGCCAGCAGGGCCGCAAGCGAAAATGCCGACTTCAAAAAGCGATTCACGTCTCACACCTCGAACAGTGACTGGGCCGACACACACGCGCGAATTTTGACGCTAGTGTGGAATTTCTGAAACCGTGCTGAACAAAATATGAAAATCCCTAAGATTTCCTTTTACTCATAAACGTTTGCGTCTCTGCGTCAGTTCCGCAAAATCCATGGTTGCGGCAAAAACACAAGATGGAAACGGCGCGGATTGACGAATGGCGGTGCGAAACCTAACCCTACGGCGGCCGATAAATCCCTGAGGAGACCCGAATGATCGAATTTGCCGCCGCAAGCGGGCCGCGCCTGATGCTCGATGAAACTTCGGTTCTGGATATCGCAGGATGCATCGTCGAAGGCGTCGACATCGCCCCGAAGCGCGCCATTCCCGATGACGGCGATCCGCGAATCGATCACTCGCTCGAAGGCTTCCTCTTCACTTGCGGGCCGGATCATATCCGCCATCGCCAGCCGATTGCCGGCCGGGCCGACGGCAAGGTCTATCCGCTGCACGGATCGGCCTCCGGCCATGCGGCCAAGGTGCTGTGGACGAAATACGAAAACGGCAATGCCGAATGCCGCGCCGATATCGACATTGTAACCGTCGAGGGACTGCCGCAGCGCATCGAGCGGTTATGGCGGATCGACGGGGCCACCGGCGAAGTGCGGCTGGAGGACCGGGTCGTCAATATCAGCGACCGAACGGTGCCGACCTTCCTGATGTATCACATCAACACCGGCGGCAAATGGCTCGACGCGGGCACGCGGCTCGAAGGGCGGATGCTAGAGAATGGCGGTTTCCCCTGGGCATTCGGCGAGGAGCCGGGCGGCATCTTCTGCGTGCCGGCGCCGGCGACGGAGGCGGGCTTGGCGGAGGTTCGCCTCGGACCGATCGCCGCGATCGGCGGCAGGACGCTCAGTGTGCGCTTTGGCGCCGACACGCTGCCCTATCTGCAGGTCTGGCGGAACCAGAAGGCGCCGGCCCAGATTATTGGAATCGAGCCGGTCTCGCATCGCTGGGTGTTGCGTGACGAGCTCGAGGCGGCCGGCGAATTCAATATGCTGGCGCCCGGCGAAAGCCGCAGCTACTTGCTGAGCTTTGCCTTCCTGTGAGTGAAGTGTTGTTGACGCTCGCCAGCCTCCGTCGTAGACCTTCAGCCCAGGATTTATGAGGAGACAGGACGATGGATATTCGCCAGATCGACGATGAATATTCGGTTTCGGGCCAGATCACGCTCGAGGACCTCGACGAGATCAAGGCGCTGGGGTTCAAATCGATCGTCTGCCACCGCCCCGACCATGAGAGCCCCGATCAGACCTCATTCTCGGTCATCGAGGCGCGCGCGCGGGAACTCGGCCTCGAGATCACTCATGTGCCGGTTGGGCCGATGGGCGTGACCGAGGAGGCGGTGCAGGGCATGGTCGATGCACTCGACGAATTCCCGCGGCCGATGCTCGGCTATTGCCGCTCCGGCGCCCGCTCGACGGCGATCTACCAGAAGACCCACCATATCCGCAGCTAGGTTCCGGTCCGGCTGCCGATTTTCCGGCGCTGAACCGCAGCGCCGTCACCTTCCATTCACTCAGGAGACTATGATGAGCATTAAGCGTATCGACGTCGGCGCGCGCATGAGCGGCGCCGTCATTCACGGCAACACGGTTTATCTCGCAGGCCAGGTCGGCGAGGGCGAAAGCGTCACCGATCAGTGCAACTCCTCGCTTGCCGAAGTCGACCGCCTGCTGGCCGCGGCTGGCAGCAACAAGTCGAAGATCCTGCAGACCCTCGTCTATCTCTCCGACATCGCTTATTTCGCCGAGATGAACGCCGCCTGGGAAGCCTGGATCGATCCGGCCAACCCGCCGGCCCGCGCCACCAGCGAAGCCAAGCTCGCTGCGCCGAAATACAAGGTCGAGTTCATCGTCACGGCCGCGATCGACTGAGATCGCCGCAGGATTGTATGAAAGCCGGTAGGTGCGTGACCAACCCGAATGGGGGCCGGTCACGGGCCTACCGGCTTTTTGTTTGCGCGATTTCCGAGAGCGTGCGTGTCGGCGTGATCGCCTCAGGATCGAGTTTGACTTCGATGATCGCCGGCTTGCCACTGTCGCGCGCCCGCTCGAAGGCTGCGGCGAATTCCTCCGTCCGCTCCACCGTCTCGCCGTGACCACCATAGGCGCGGGCAAGGGCGGCGAAATCGGGATTGGTGAGATCGGTGCTGCTGACGCGGCCGGGATATTCGCGCTCCTGATGCATGCGGATCGTGCCGTAGATGCCGTTGTTGACGACGATTGCGATGATCGGCAGGCCGTAGCGGATGGCGGTGGCGAATTCCTGACCGTGCATCAGGAAACAGCCGTCGCCGGCAAAGCAGATGACCTCGCGCTCGGGAAAGAGCCGCTTGGCGGCTACCGCCGCCGGCAGGCCGTAGCCCATCGAGCCGGAGGTGGGGGCGGCCTGGGTGTTGAAGCGACGGAAACGATGGAAGCGGTGCAGCCAGGTGGCATAGTTGCCGGCGCCATTGGTGAAAATCGCCTCCGGCCCGGTGTTGGCTTCCAGCCACTCCATGATCGGGCCCATGTGAACCGCGCCCGGGCCGGTTGCCGGCGGCTTCGACCAGGAAAGATAGGCCTGGTGCATGCGCTGTGTGCGCTCCGCCCAGTGCGGCTCGGCCGGTGCTTCGAGATCGGCGAGTGCGGCGACGAAATCGGAAGGAGTGGCGCAGATGGCGAGATCCGGGCGGTAGACGCGTCCCAGTTCGGAAGGATCGGGATAGACATGCACCAGCGATTGCTGGGGGTAGGGGATATCGATCAGCGTATAGGACGAGGACGGCATTTCCGACATGCGGCCGCCCAGAAGGATCAGCAGGTCGCTTTCCTTTATCTCCTTGGCGAGGACAGGATTGATGCCGATGCCGACATCGCCGGCGTAACAGGGATGGAGATGATCGAAGAGCATCTGCCGGCGGAAGGAGCAGCCGACCGGCAATTGGAAACGCTCGGCGAAGCCTGCGAAATCGGCGACGGCATCGGCGTCCCAGCGCGTGCCGCCGAGGATTACCATCGGCCGCTCGGCCTTCAGCAGTCTTATATAGAAATCGTCGACCTGCCTGCGGCCGGGATGCGCCTCGATGCTCGTGTAACGCTTGGCGCGGGGCGCCTCGACTTCGTCGCGCAGCATATCCTCCGGCAGCGTCAGCACCACGGGACCGGGGCGGCCGGAGGTTGCGATCGCAAAGGCGCGGGTGACGAACTCGGGAATGCGGGCGGCATCGTCGATCTCGCCCACCCATTTGGCGAATTCGGTGAAAGCGCGGCGGAACTCGACCTCCTGGAACGCCTCGCGCTCGCGGGCTTCGCGCTGCACCTGACCGATGAAGAGGATCATCGGGATCGAATCCTGTCTTGATATATGCAGGCCGGCAGACGCATTGGTGGCGCCGGGGCCGCGGGTGACCATGCAGATGCCGGGTTCGCCGGTTAGCCTGCCCCAGCAATCCGCCATCATCGCCGCTCCGCCCTCCTGGCGGCAGACGAGGACATCGATATCGCTGTCGCGCAGGGCGTCGAGAACGGCAAGAAAGCTCTCGCCGGGTACGCAGGAGAGGCGTTTGACGCCATTGGCCTTCAGCGCCTCGACGATCAGTTCCCCACCGGTCTTCTTCATGACGATGCCTTTCTCTCACGCTCGGCGAGCTCCGCCAGTATGTCTTCCCTGTGTTCGTCGAGGCGGGGGCTCGGCCTGACATAATGCAGCGGCGTCTCGGACAGCACCACCGGCGTCCTGACCCCCGGGATGAGCGTGCCGGCGGCATCCGCAAGGTCGATGCGCAGACCGCGGGCGCGCACCTGCGGATCGGCGAACATCTCCTCGATCGTATTGATCGCGCCGGCAGGGACACTATTCTCTTCGCAGGCCCTCAACAGATCCGCCTTCTGCCATTTTAGCGTTTCGGTCGAAACGAGCCGGCGCAGCTCGGCCCGATTGCCGACCCGCGCCCTATTGGTGGCGAAACGTTCGTCGTCGGCGATCGTCTCGAGGCCGAGTATGGTGCAGAGGCGGCGAAACTGGCCGTCATTGCCGACCGCAAGAATGAGGTAGCCGTCGGCCGCCGGCACGACCTCATAGGGCGAGATATTCGGATGGGCGTTGCCAAGCCGGGTCGGTGCGGCGCCGGAGACGAGGTAGTTCATGTTCTGATTGGCGAGCACGGCCGATTGCACATCGAGCAGCGCCATGTCGACGAGCTGACCTTCGCCGGTTTTCAAGGCATGGATCAGGGCCGCCTCGATCGCCGAAACGGCATAGATGCCGGTGAAGATATCGGCGATCGCCACACCCGCCTTCATCGGCTGGCCGTCCGGCTCGCCGGTGATCGACATGAAGCCGGACATGCCCTGAACGATGTAATCGTAGCCGGCGAGGCTGGCATAGGGGCCGGTCTGGCCGAAGCCGGTGATCGAGCAATAGACGAGCTTCGGGTTCAGTCTGCGCAGGCTCTGGTAATCGAGCCCGTATTTGGCGAGCCCGCCGAGCTTGAAGTTCTCGATCACCACGTCAGCTGTGGCGACCAGGCGGCGGACGAGATCCCGGCCTTCTGGGCTTTTCAGGTCGGCGGCAATGGAGCGTTTGCCGCGATTGGCGGCGTGGTAATAGGCGGCTGAGAGGTTTTCGCCGTCGGCACCTTCGACGAAGGGCGGGCCCCATTGGCGCGTATCGTCGCCGCCGTCGGGATTTTCGACCTTGATGACATCGGCGCCGAGATCGGCGAGCATCTGTCCCGCCCAAGGGCCGGCCAGCACGCGGGCGAGCTCGATCACCCGGATGCCGGCAAGCGGCGGCTTTTTCGTCAGGCTCTCGGTCATGGTCCTCCCGGGCAATCTACGGCGCCAGCGTCACCTCAGATGTATCGGATACGGGTTTGGAAGCAAAGCGGCGCTCGCGCCAAAGGATGTAGATGCCGGAGGCGATGATGATCATGATGCCGAGCCATTTTATCGCATCCGGAAAGTCGCCGAAAACAAGCCATGCGAAGATCGTCGCCGAGACGATCTCGAAATATTGCAGCGGCGCCAGCGTCGAAGCCGGTGCGGCGCGATAGGCGTAGACGCCGAAGATGCCCGCTATCGCGGCCATGGCGCCGACGCCGGTGACATAGAACCAGGCGCTGCCTGCCGGCATGACGGGATCGAAGATGTCGGAGCCGCTTCCTTCGCCGGCAAGAAGCAGGATGGCGCAGAAGATCAGGCCCCAGATGCCCATCTGGAACTGCATGGCCCAGGGATCTTCCTTGTGCGACAGGACGCGGGTCATCAATACGAAAATGGCGATGCAGAGAGCGCTGAGGACGGGCAGGAGCGCAATGTAGCCGACTTCGTTGAAACTCGGCTGGATGATCAGCATCGCCCCGAAAAAGCCGACGCCGCAGGCGGTGTAGCGCCGCCAGCCGATCGTTTCCTTCAGGAAAATGCCGCCGAGGATCGTCACGATGATCGGCTCGACGAAGAAGATCGCGATCGCATCGGCGACCGCCATGTATTTCAGCGTGGTAACGAAGGAAATCATCGAGATAGTGATGATCGCGCCGCGGATGGCATGGAACAGGCTCTGGCGCCATGAGAAATCGGCAAAGCTGCGCCGCCATATCACGATCGGCAGCATGCAAAGCGCCTGCACCGCGAAGCGGCCGGCGGTGATCTCGGCGGAGGGGATGGTGACGACGGCAAGTTTGGCGAAGATATCGATGAGCGGCGAGAACATTACCGAAAGAAACATCAGAGCAAGCCCCATCGTCACGTCGGAGGGGGATGAAACGGGCCGGGCGGAGGTGCTACTCATGATGGGGTTCTCGTTATCCGGGATTTTGGCCGTTCCGGCTCTTGCCGACCGCGCCGTCACACCAGTCGGCGAAGGCGGCAATGGCTGCATCTGCGCCGGTGTCATTCAGCGTTTCGTGCCGCATGTCCTGATATATCTCAGTGCTGATACGGGAGAAGCCCTGGCCTTTCAAATGGTTTGACAGCCAGGCTACGGCTTTTCCACGCTCGGTCGCCGGATCTTCTGCGCCGCCGACCAGATGGATCGGCAAGTCGCGCCGCAGCCGGTCGAGATGGATCCTTTGCGGTGCGCGAAAGGTTAGTTCGAAGACATCGAGCCAGAGCGAAACCGAGGCGTCGAAGCCGCAAAGAGGGTCGGCGACATATTTGTCGACTTCCTCGGGAATATGCGAAAGCCAGTCGAATTCCGTGCGGCGGTCGGCGATGGACCGGCCCCAGGCGGCGAAAGTGAGTTTCGGGAGGAGGCCGCTCGGCACGTCCGAGCCTTTCAGCATGCGCTCGGCGGTGAGGATCGCCTGGGCCGCGCGGCCGGCAAGGCCGACGGCGAAATTGGAATTCCACACGGCGACAGCGTCGAAGTCGGCCGGAGCGGTGACGGCGGTATTGAGCGCGATGAGACCGCCCATCGAATGGCCGAAGAGGATGACCTTCAGGCCGGGATGGCGCGAGGCCGCGTGAGCGCGCATGGCAATGATGTCGCCGATCACCCGTTCGACGCCATCGCGTCGTGCGAAGCGGCCGATCGGGGCATCCGGCGCCGTCGTCTCACCGTGGCCGCGGTGATCATGGGCATAGGCGTGATAGCCGCGCGCCGCCATCGCCTCGGCAAAGCGGCGATACCGCTTCGAGTGCTCCGCCAGGCCATGCGATATCAACAGAATGCCGCATGCGGGGCCGCTGGCCTCGGCATGGTGATAGGCCAGCGATGCTCCCGGCACGGAGAGCCATTGCGTTTCAGAAAACATTCGGATCCTTCCAGCCGCAGAGCAGATCGCTAGCGCATAATTCCGCAAAGCGAAATCGATTTGAGCAATTATGCTTCAACTCAAAGTGACAAAGCGTCCTTGGTGTGACTTTAAATCGTTTGACGCAATTGATAACAAATTACAGGAATATTGCGATTCAGGGTTGCTGACGTTTACTCTTTGTGCTTATCTGTTCCTGCATTGTTCTTCTATGGGGGCTGAAATGAGCAGCATGCAGTTGCGTACCTTGACATTCGCCGTATCGATGGCCCTTGCCGGCGCCGCCATGGCGCAGCAGGCCGACGGGCGCACCCGTTTCATTCTTGCGGCGAGCTGGCAGCCCGCCTTCTGCCAGACGAACCAGAAGAAGGCTGAATGCGCAAGCCAGACCGGCGAACGCCATGACGCGACGAACTTCTCGCTGCACGGGCTTTGGCCGATGCGGCAGAATTATTGCGGCGTCAGCGACGATCAGAAGGCCGCTGACAAGGATGGCAAATGGGCTAGCTTGCCTCAGGTCACGCTTTCCGCCGAGACGCAGGCGGCGCTGGTAAAGGCGATGCCCGGCACGCAGTCCGGCCTGGAACGGCATGAATGGACGAAGCACGGCACCTGCACGAAAATGAGCGCCGAGGATTATTTTGGCGTCGGCGTGCATCTCTTGGGTGGGCTCAACGCGTCGGCGGTGCGCGAGCTTTTCGCTGCCAATATCGGCAAACCGGTCAAGGCCGAGGCGATCAAGGCGGCTTTCGACAAGAGCTTCGGGCCGGGCGCCGGCGACCGCGTCAAGATGAGCTGCCGGCGGGCCGGCAATGTCAAGATGATCAGCGGCCTGACGATCGGGCTTTCGGAGGCTGCCGGATCGGCGTCGGCGAAAAGCGCCGGCCTTGCCGATCTGATCCAGGGGGCGGGAAAGACCTCTTTCGGCTGCGATGAAGGTGTCGTGGATGCGGCGGGCTTCTGACCGGAATCCTGCCTAAACCGGGTTTCGGCGTTGCCCACAGGCGCTGTTTCGCCTACATAGCGGCACGAAACGAAGTTTCCCGCCCGGAGCAGCGCAGCATGGCACGTCAATTCATCTATCATATGTCCGGCCTCAACAAGGCCTATGGCAACAAGAAGATCCTGGAGAACATCCACCTTTCCTTCTACCCGGATGCCAAGATCGGCATCCTCGGGCCGAACGGCGCCGGTAAATCCACTGTGCTGCGCATCATTGCCGGCCAGGACAAGGAGTATACCGGCGAAGCTTGGCTGGCCGAGGGTGCCACGGTCGGCTATCTCGAGCAGGAACCGCGTCTCGACGCGAACAAGACGGTGTTCGAAAACGTCATGGAAGGTGTTGCCTCGAAGACGGCGATCCTCGATCGTTACAACGAATTGATGATGAACTATTCCGACGAGACCGCGGAAGAGGGCGCCAAGCTGCAGGACATCATCGACAGCCAGAACCTCTGGGATCTGGAAAGCCGGGTCGAGATGGCGATGGAAGCCCTGCGCTGCCCGCCGCGCGACGCCGATGTCACCAGCCTGTCCGGCGGTGAACGCCGCCGTATCGCGCTCTGCCGCCTGCTGCTGTCGCAGCCGGATCTGCTGTTGCTCGACGAACCGACCAACCATCTCGACGCCGAAACCATCGCCTGGCTCGAAAAGCATCTGCGCGACTATCCAGGCGCGGTGATGATGATTACCCACGATCGCTACTTCCTCGACAACGTCACCGGATGGATCCTCGAACTCGACCGCGGCCGCGGCATCCCTTACGAAGGCAATTATTCGGCCTATCTGCTGGCGAAGGCCAAGCGCATGGAGCAGGAAGGTCGCGAGGAGGCCTCGCGCCAAAAGGCGATCAGCCGCGAACGAGAATGGATCGCCTCCAGCCCGAAGGCCCGCCAGGCCAAGTCCAAAGCCCGCATCAAGTCCTATGAGCAGCTGGTGGATGCCGCCGAAAAGCAGCGTCCCGGCGACGCGCAGATCATCATCCCGGTCAGCGAACGGCTCGGCCAGGTGGTCATCGAGATGGAGGGCATCACCAAGGGCTTCGAGGGCCGCACGCTGATCAACGACCTGTCGATCAAGCTGCCGCCGGGCGGCATCGTCGGGGTCATCGGCCCGAACGGCGCCGGCAAGACGACGCTGTTCAAGATGATTACCGGCCAGGAAAAGCCTGACAGCGGTTCGATCCGCATCGGTGAGACCGTGCATCTCGGTTATGTCGACCAGAGCCGTGATGCGCTTGCCGGCGACAAAACGGTCTGGGAGGAAATCTCCGGCGGCGCCGAAATCATCAAGCTCGGCAAGTTCGACATGAACTCGCGCGCCTATTGCGGCGCCTTCAACTTCAAGGGCGGCGATCAGCAGCAGAAGGTCGGCAATCTCTCCGGCGGCCAGCGCAACCGCGTTCACCTCGCCAAGATGCTGAAGGCCGGCGGCAACGTTTTGCTGCTCGACGAACCGACCAACGACCTCGACACTGAAACGCTGGGCGCGCTGGAAAACGCACTGGAGAACTTCGCCGGCTGCGCCATCATCATCAGCCACGATCGCATGTTCCTCGACCGTCTGGCGACGCACATTCTCGCCTTCGAAGGCGAGGGCCATGTCGAATGGTTCGAAGGCAACTTCGAGGATTATGAAGAGGACAAGGTCCGCCGCCTCGGCCCCGATGCCCTCAACCCGGGGAGCCAGGCCCATAAGCGTCTGACGCGCTGATCGTCTCTCTTTTCGATTGAGAAAGCCCCGGTTCGGCCGGGGCTTTTTCGTATCTGGCCCTGTCGCAATTTGAGCAGGCAATTTCGCGGAGAGTGCGAATTGCCGCTTGCCACCGCTTTTCAAATCACATAAAGATATCTTTATATCTTGATTGGGCCGATGATGAGCGAACCTTTGAAGCTTGGACTGGATGGGCTGGTGGACGTCTTGAAGGCGGCCGGCGAGCCGACGCGTCTGCGTCTTCTGGCGCTTCTCGACGCCGGCGACCTGACGGTGACCGATCTGACCGAAATTCTCGGGCAATCTCAGCCTCGCATCTCCCGCCACCTGAAGCTGCTCGGTGAGGCGGAACTGATAGAGCGCTACCAGGAAGGCGCCTGGGCCTATTTCCGCCTCAAGCAGGAGGGCAAGGCGGCAATGCTGGTGCGGGCCTTGCTGAAACATGTCTCCGAAAACGATCCGACCGTTCTTCGTGACGGCGAGCGGCTGTCGGGGGTCAAACGACAACGGGCCGAGCGGGCGCAGGCCTATTTCAGCCGCAACGCCGCGGAATGGGACGAACTTCGCCGCCTGCATGCGGCCGATGAGGAAGTCGATGCCGCCGTCATCCGACTGCTTGGCAACCAGCCGATCGATTCATTACTCGATCTCGGCACCGGCACCGGCCGTATCCTCGAACTCCTGGCCGGGCTCTACCGCCGCGCCATCGGTGTCGATGCCAGCCGCGACATGCTGAGTGTGGCTCGCGCCAATCTCGACAAGTCCCGCATCACCAAGGCCACCGTGCGCCACGCCGATATTCTGAACCTGCCGTTCGAGGGACAGGATTTCGATCTGGTGACGATCCATCAGGTGCTGCATTTCTTCGACCAGCCGGAGATTGCCATCGCGGAAGCGGCGCGCATGCTGCGGCCGGGCGGCCGGCTCGTTGTCATCGACCTTGCGCCGCACACGCTCGAATATCTCCGCGACGAGCATGCGCATGTCCGTCTCGGCTTTTCGCACCAGGCGATGTCCGACTGGCTGCGCAAGGCCGGGCTCGATGTCGAGCAGGTCGTCGATCTTCATCCGGGTCAGCAGAGCGGGCAGGAGCTGACGGTCACCGTCTGGCTCGCGCGTGATCCGAGGCGCCTCATGGCTTCGCAACTAAGCGAAGGCGCCGAACCTACATTTGCCGGGAGAGTATGACATGGCTTTGAAAAACCAAGCACGCGGGCGCAACATCGGGATCTCCTTCGAATTCTTCCCGCCGAAATCGGAGGAGATGGAAGGCCAGCTCTGGGAAACCGTCAGCAAGCTGCAGGACTGGGACCCGGATTTCGTCTCGGTGACCTACGGCGCCGGCGGCACCACCAAGGCGCCGACGCTGTCGACCGTCACGCGTTTCCTGGGGCAGACGCCGCTTGCCACGGCTTCGCATCTGACCTGCGTCGGCGCGACGAAGGACGAGACGCATCAGGTGATCGACACGTTCCGCAACGCCGGCGTGACGCATTTCGTGGCGTTGCGCGGCGACGCTCCCGGCGGTGCGGGCGCTCCGTACCAGCCGCATCCCGGCGGCTACGCCAATGCAGCCGAACTGGTGGCCGGCCTCAAGGAGATCGGCGATTTCGAGATCTCGGTCTCCGCCTATCCGGAAAAGCATCCGGAAAGCCGCGATACGGCCGCTGACATCGAGATGCTGAAGCGCAAGGCCGATAACGGCGCCGACCGGGCGCTGACGCAGTTCTTCTTCGACAATGACAATTTCGAGCGTTATCTGGAGCGGGTGCGTGCTGCCGGCATCTCTATCCCTGTTGTGCCGGGCATTATGCCGATCCAGAACCTGACGCAGCTGAAGCGCTTCGCCGGCGCTTGCGGCACGATCATTCCCGCTTTCCTAGATGAGCGTTTCGCGGGCTACGACGATAGGCCCGAGGAGCGGGCGAAGGTTGCTGCCGAAGTCGCGGCCGAGCAGATCGAGGATCTCGTCCGGCGCGGCATCGATGAGTTCCATCTCTATACGATGAACCGCGCGCCGCTGGTCTCCGCCGTGCTCGACAATCTCGGCTTCTCCCGCCGCCCGGCAAAGAGCGCCGGCGCCGCTGCCTGATCTTTGGTCTCCGCTCAAAAGTGAAAAAGCGCATGTCGGGCGGGACATGCGCTTTTTCATTGGCGGATTGATCAGGGGAGTTTAGGCACTATCAACGTTACGCGTCCGTCATCCAGGCTCAGATGAAGAGCATGGATAAGACGAAAGCGAACGCTGCACTGACCAACAGAACATTCAAGGATTGCGTGAGTCCCATGTCTGTCTCCTCGCGTTAACTGGCTGATATTATGTCTGAAATATGTCGGTTGAAAAGCGGATTTTATGCTGCGCTGCCGAAGCGGTCGGTGGATAAGTCGAAGATCGTTTTGTCAAGTCATTGAGATAAAACGATAATGTAACCCTAATTTTGTTCACAGATTTTAACGAGGCGTTAAATCAGGCGATTTCGGATTCACCTATGCGCCCAAAACATGGCGGCTGCGCAAACGGTTGAAAACATAGAGAATATGCAACTGTTTTTAGGCGGGTTTCGTCAGCAGGCGATAGGCGCGACCATCGAGGATGACGAGGCCAAAACCGATCAGCGCCATGCCGGCGAGTTCGGCAAGGCTCAGCCTCTCGCCGAGGAAGAGCACGCCAAGGACGATGGCGCTCGGCGGCACCAGCAGAGTGACGAGCGAGGCGTTCGTGGCGCCTGCCATTGCCATGATCCTGAAATAGAGAATGTAAGCGAAGGCCGTCGAAAGCAGCGCCAGCGCCAGGATGGCAAGCAGCGCATCGAGCGGCGGCGCGGCAAGCTCCCAGGGGCGATCAGCGCGCAGCGAGAGAGGCAAGGCAATCAGCGAGGAGGCGGTCAACTGGCCGGCGGCGGTGACGGGGGAGGGCACGCCCTTGAAACGCTTGCCGTAGGTGGCGGCGAAGCCGTAGGAGACGGCGGCAAGCACCGGAAGCAGCAGCGCCCAGAGCGGCGCTTCGCTGCCGGTGGAGATGCTGGGGCCGATCAGCACGATGGTGCCGGCGAGGCCGACAAGGCAGCCGGCGATCTTTGCTGAGGAGAGTTTCTCGTCCGAGGTGAGGTAATTGGCGATGAGCACGGTCCAGATCGGCGTCGTCGCGTTGAGGATCGCCGCAAGGCCGGCGCCGATCCGGGTCTGGCCGAAGAAGATCAGGGCATGCGGCAGGACATTGTTGATGATGCCGAGGATGAGGAATTCCCGCCAGCGGGCCTTGAGGATCGGATACATGTCGAGACGGCCGGCGATATAGACATGCAGCGCGAGCGCTGCGAGCAGCAGTCTCAGGAAGACGAGGGTCAGCGGCGGCACATGCTGGACGGCAATGCGGGCAAAGAAGAAGGAGCCGCCCCAGATCAAGCCGAGCAGGACCAGCAGCCCCCACGTCCAGGCATTCATTCTGCTGTCCACGCCGCGTCCTCCAGCTAGAGCATTTTCGTTTTTCTTCGAATACGAAAATGTTCCAGCTCTTTGTTTCCACGCAATTCCGGACGCAAAACCGCTGCACGCTTTTGCTGGATTTGCTCCAAAATCTCGTACAGGCTTAGCGCAGGCGGAGAACGGCGCCACCCGTTTCTTGCGAAGCGGGTGGCGGTAAATTGTCAGGCGATCAGAGAGCGTTGAGAAGGGCAGGCGTCGCCCAGCCGTCGGCCGGTATGCCGAGGCGCTGCTGTTCCTTTTGGATGGCGATACGCGTGCCGGAGCCGAGGATGCCGTCGATCTCGCCGACATCGTGGCCGAGCGACTGAAGCTTGGTCTGCAGCGTCTTCATCTGGTCGTTGGCGAGGCCTTGTTCAGGCGTGCCTTTGAGATAGGTCGGGGCGCCGGAAAGCCGGGTGGCGAAATAGGCGGCCGACGTCGTGTAGATGAAGGACTTGTTCCATTCGAGATAGATCTTGAAATTCGGGTAGGCGATGAAAGCCGGTCCCATGCGACCCTGCGGCAGCACAAGGTCGCCCTCGAGATCGCCGAAAGCGGTGTTGCCGTCGCGCGGCTTGACGCCGAGCGCGAACCACTCGCTCGCCTTCATCGTGCCGCCAAGGCCCGATTTCTCGAAAGGCAGATTGTCGGGCAGGGTGACTTCCTGCAGCCAGGGCTGGCCGCGCTCGAAGCCGAGGTGCTGGATGAATTTCGCCGCCGTCAGGATGGCGTCAGGGCTGCTCTGCTTCAGGCGGACATGGCCGTCGCCGTCGCCGTCCATGCCGTAGGCGATGATGTCGCGCGGCAGCATCTGCACCTGGCCGATCTCGCCGGCCCAGGCGCCGGTGTTGGTGGCGGGATCGAGGTCGCCGTGCTGGACCATCTCGATGAGGGAGATCAGCTGCGGACGGAAGAGCTCGGGCCGGCGGCAGTCATGCGACAGCGTCACCAGCGCGTTGCGGGTGTTGAAATCACCCTGGACGGCGCCGAAATCGGTCTCCATCGCCCAGAAGGCAGTGATGACGCCGGCGGGAACGCCGAATTCCTGCTCGGCTCGGGCGAAGACGTCGGCATATTGCTTCATCTTCTGGCGGCCGATGTCTAGGCGGGCTTGGCTGACGGTGCGCTGGGAGAATTCGAGGAAGGTCTGCTTGAAGACGCCCTGGGCGCGATCCCGGCTCAGCACCTTCGGATCGATCTCGGCGCCGGCAAGCGCCTCGTCGGCGGCCGCGGCACTGGCGCCAGCGGCAATCGCATCGGCCTTGACGCCGTCAAGAAAGGCGGACAGATCGCCGCCGCAGGGCGCTGTCGAGGGGGCGGAGGCGGCAGGCGCCTGCTGGGCCGCGGCGCCGCCGGCAAAGGTCAGGGCAAATAGGAGGGCGAGTGCAGAGCGGCTTGTGAGCGAGCGGTGCATGAATGCGGTCCTTATAGCAAAATAGCAAATGGATGTCCGTCGCTTTCACAGAGGAATGTGACGGAAGCAAGAAAGATTGAAGGACGTTACTAAGAATTTCTGTCCTTGGAAACGGTCGCGACCCAGTTGTTCCAGTTCTTCGCGCTGCCGGCAAAGACGTTGATATCGGTCGGCCCCTTGATGCCGGGAACAACGCCGGTCGAAGTATATTGCCAGAAGGCCCAGCGGCGGTCGGAATACGTCACTTCCGGGTGTTTTGCCACGGAGCGCACCCAGAAATGATAATCCTGGAAGTAGCCGGCGAGGTTCTCGCGGTGGAAATCGACTGAGGTGTAGATGATCGGGCGTTTGCCGTAATAGGCCTCCAGCCGGTCCATGAAGCGCTGCATTTCGGCGCGCACGGTTGCCGGATCGGGGCGATAGCGGCAGGTCTTCGATTCGCCGTTCCATTCGACGTCGAGCACCGGCGGCAGGCGCATGGCGTCCTTGGGCACGTTGCTGATGAACCAATCTGCCTGCTGGTCAGCCGAGGAACAGAAATAATAAAAATGATAGGGAGCGTGCGGGATGCCGGCGGCGCGGGCTTCGCGCCAATATTCGTCGAAGCGGGGATCGAGTCTGTCCTTGCCTTCCGTCGCCTTGATGAATGCGAAGGCAACGCCGGAATTCTTCACGCTCGCCCAGTCGATATCGCCCTGCCATTTGGAGATGTCGATACCGTGCACATCGTTCCGATGCGGGTGCTTTTCGCCAAAATTCTGCGGATCGGTGTCCTTGAAGCGCGTTTTGGGCTTGATCGATGCCGTTTCGAGGTAGTCATAACCGGAGGAAGAACAGCCGGCGAGCATGATGGCCAGAGGCAGAACGCAAAACAAAAGCCGGCGCATGGGTATCCCGTCGTGAACCGAATGATCTCTTTGCCCCACAGCCTGACCTTCGAGAATGACGAGCCCAGCAGAGGAATAACCCTCTTTTCACCATATCAACGTAAAAAATCGGTTAGTTTCAAGCGAATTATGTGCGCTTGCTGATAATAGCCGCCCGCCAGGCATAACCGCCGCCGACTGTTTCGAAAGACAATCGCGCATTGTGCTCCTGTGCCTGCGCCTCAAGAACCTCGCGAAGATCCGGCCGCGGCGTGACATGGAACTTCGCAAGCCAGGCCTGCAGCATGCTGCGGAACCAGCGCGGCAGGCCTTCCTGCTGGCCGAAATCGACGATGTGCAGCTGGCCGCCTGGATTGAGCGCTGCTATCGATGCGTCGACGGCGCGCTCCCAGTCCGGGATCATCGACAGGGCATAGGAGATCAGGATGCGGTCAAAACCGCCGACGCCGAATTCTCGCGGCGTAAAGGCGGTGGCGTCGGCGACGCGGAATTCCGGGATCGTCGCCTTGGTGGCGAAGGTCTTACGGGCTGAAATCAGCATTTCCTGGGAAATGTCTAGGCCGAAGAGCTTGGCGGTCGGGAAATGCCTGTGGGCGAAGGCCATGTTGCGACCGGTGCCGCAGCCGACTTCAAGCAGGGTGCCACCCTCGGGCACGTCGAGATTGCGGATGGTGCTGTCGCGGCCGAGAAGGTAATATTTGCGCGTCAGGTCGTAGATATGGCGCTGGTAACGGTACATGCCATCCATCAGGCTGGCATGTTCCTCGCTCATTCCCGCCGTCTCGGTGCGGACCTTGCTCACGCCTTCTTCCCGTAGATGTGGAAACCGCCATAGATCGCCGAGCGATCGAGCGCCGTCAGCTCCCGCGACTTGTCTTCGAAATAGTCCCACTGGTCGCGGATCGACGAAGACAGGCGGCCTTCGATGATGCTCTTTTCGGCGGCGGTGCGGAAGATCACGCGGGCGCCGTCGCGCGCCGTGCGGGTGATTTCCCGCCAAACGTCGTTCAGCTGTTCATCCGTCATCCAGTCCTGCGCGTCGAGCAGGATGTAGCGGTCGCGCGAGGCGGCGGGCTCGCGGGCCAGAAGCTCGGTGAAGCTCGCGTGGTGGACGTTGACGCGGTCGACATTGGCGCGGATCACCTCATAGTGCTCGGGCTTCAGATAGGTCGGCAGCGGACCTTCCTCTTCAGTGCCGTAGCGGCGGCCGAAGGCCTGCCAGGCGAAATAGTTGTCGCGCATCGGGAAATGACAGGCGAGCTTTTCCAGGCGGTGCTTCAGCACCGGCGCGATCGAATGATCGGCAGCAAGGCTTGCGAGCTCGTCATATTGCTGCGGCGGAATGCCGAGGCCGAAGAGCGAGCTCTTGCGGCCGGTGATCCAGCGAACAACCGGCTTTTCGAAAAGCGGCGCGATCTGCTCGTCGAAGAACTGGCGCTGTTCGCGGACCGAGCGGGTCTTGGTCATTTCGCGCAGCTTGACGCCATGCAGGCGGGCAAGAAGGTGAGCTGCACCGATGAAGCGGCCGAGCAGGCCGGTTTCATAGATGTTGCGGTCGAAGACGGTGACGCGGCGGCGGCCGAACTTGCGGCCGTTCCAGTAGCTGCGGGTCGCCTCGTCGAGCCTGGCGGCAAGATGCCGGTCGTAGGCGCGGCTGTTCGACTTCTCGTTCGGCATCGCCAGGAAGCGGACGAGATCGGCGTGACCGGGCAGGTGCTTGAAGGCGGCAAGCTTCAGGCGGTTCAGCGCGATGTGGTGCGGGTTGAGATCGACGACGTCGATCGATGCCGGCGCCTTGGAGAGATAGGCGAGCATGTTACAGCCGCCGGAGCCGATGGTGACGATGCGGTGGTTGGGCTTCAGCTCCATCGCCTGCATGTCGAGATCCGGATCTTCCCAGATCTGCGGGTAGACGAGGCCGGAGAAGAGAAGGCCGAAGAGACGCTCGGAAAAACCTTCCTTCGAAAAAGCCTTGTGGCGGAGAAGGGCGTCCTTGAGTTTCCGGTTCTTGCGGAAGCCGGCATCCGGTGCAAATTCTGACATGAGTCTGTCACCTTTTTAGCGTTCAGGGCGTGTAGCGCGCCACTGCTACAGTTTGATGACGTGGACTGTGGGCCGGCGCCGCGCAAAATGTTCTCATCCTCCTGGGAAAGTGATCAAGGCGACGGATCTTCTTCGCGCCGCCCCCTTTCCGCCGCACGCAATTCCTGCTTCTCTCCGCGCATTCGGAGGAATGCCATGCGATTTGTCCTGCGTGCCCTTAAGGCGCTTGCTCTCCTTCTCGTTCTCATCGTCGTTGCCGGCGCCGCCTGGCTCTTTGCTTGGCCGCCGGAGCTTTTGCGCGTCGGCGACGGCTATGCCGCCAAGATCGTCTGCTCCAATGTCTTCATTGCCGGCCGCAACGCCGAAGACGTGCTGGAGGACGACGTGCAGGCGCCGGGAAACCCGCTGCTGCGGCTGGTGCGCGTTAGCGTCGACCGCGACAACGGCCGGGTAACGGCGCGCTTCATGGGGCTCTTTGCATCAAGTTATGCGCTCTATCGCGGCGGGCTCGGCTGCACCAGCGTGCCGGACGGCGATTTCGAGGCGGCGGCGAATGCCGCGCCCTTCGGTCCGCCTGCCAAGATGGAGACGAGCGATGCGTTATGGCCGCAGGGAGAGAGCGTCGGCCATGCGGACGCGAAGATCGCCGCGGTGCTGGCCGATGCCCGACTTGCCGGCCCGGCCATGCGGGCGATCGTGGTGGTGCGCGACGGCCGTATCGTCGCCGAGGCCTATGGTCCCGGATTTTCGTCGAGGGCGCCGCTGATCGGCTGGTCGATGACGAAGACGGTGAACGCGGCCATCCTCGGCCGGCTGATGCTCGACGGCAAGATCTCCTTCGACGACGATCACCTGATGGCGCAGTGGAAGGACGATCAGCGTGCCAGGATCAAGGTTTCCGACCTGCTCGGAATGGAGAGCGGCCTTGCCTTCAATGAGGATTATGGCAGCGTCGCCGATGTGACGCGCATGCTCTATCTCGATCCCGACATGGTATCGCTGCCGGCCAATGCGCCGATGGAGGCGGCACCCGGCCAGCGCTTCCGCTATTCGAGCGGCACGGCTGTGCTCTTGTCACGCATCTGGATGGACAGGGTCGGCAATGCGCAGGCAGCTTTTTCCTATCCGCATGACGCGCTCTTCTCGCCCCTCGGCATGACCAGCGCCGTCTTCGAGCTCGACGCGCGCGGCACCTTTACCGGAAGCTCCTACCTCTATGCGACTGCGCATGACTGGGCGCGTTTCGGACAGTTCCTGCTGCAGGATGGCGTGTGGAACGGCCGGCGGCTGTTGCCGGAGGGGTTCGTTGGCGCCATGCGCACGCCGACGGCAGCGTCGAACGGCCGGTATACGCAGGGCCAGGCGTGGCTCGCCCCCAGTGGCCGCAGCGCTGCATTCGGGCTGCCGGAGGATACGTTCTGGCTGACGGGGCATGATGGGCAGAGCATGGCGATCGTGCCGTCCGCCAATCTCGTCGTCGTCCGGCTCGGCCTGACGCCTAGCTGGCTCGGTTATCAGCCGCAGACGCTTCTCAAGGCAGTCCTGGCGGCGTCGCCGCAATCGGGAGTGCCGCAACAGCAGGCCGGATCAGAGCGGCAGGTCCAGACGCAGCCATAGGCGGTAGCATCGAAGCCGTTTCTGTTGTGGTGGTGGTCAGTAATTGCCTTGGGCGATGTCGTTCATGCCCTTGCGCTTGGCGTCATAATAATAGCCTCGCGCATAGAGGCGGACGGCATCATCTTCCTTGTTGTCGGAGACGAGCCACGCGCCACGCAGATATTTCGCGGCATATTTGATATTGGTCTCGGCATCGAAGAGACCGCCCGGCGCGCCGTCATAGCCCATCGATTTGGCAGTGTTGTATTTGATCTGCATGAGACCGAAATAGCCGCGCTTGTTGTAAGCCTTCGGATTATAGCGGCTCTCGCGATGGACGATGCGGTGGAGCAGCGTCTCGGGAATTTCGTAGACTTTCGAATATTTCTGGATGAGCTTGGTGACGAAGCTCTTTTCGACAGTCGGCGCATCGTCCTTGTCGTCGTCGCTGAACATTGGCGGAGCCGTCGGCGGATCGATCGGCCCGGATTCGTCGAAGCCGTAATCCATGCTGGAACGCGGGGTTGTGTCGACTGCCGCGAGTGCTGCAAGCGCATTGTTCTGCGGCGTCGCGGCAAAGGCAAGCTGCGTCGCCGGCTGTGCCGGGGTCACCGGACGCGGCGTCGGCACGACGGATTGGATCGCCGTCATCTCGGGCGTCAGCGGGATCTGCGCATAGGCTGCCGGCTGTATGCCTGCCTGCATGGTGAGATCAGCGGTCTGAGACGCCGTAACCGTCGGCATCGCCGTTGCGGTCAGCGCGGGGGATGTCTGCGTTTGCGGAAGCATGGCGCCGGCGACCGCCTGGCCAGCTGCGCCCTCGGCCGTCGGGATCGCGGCCAGCGTTGCCTCTTCGCCGGGCTTGGGTGTCGGCACCACTATCTGAGCGGCTGTCAATTCGGCCTGAGAGGTGTATTCGACGCTGGTGCAGCCGGTCATCACGCCGCAGCAGAGCACCGTAGAAACGACAAGACTGCGTTTCAGGCCGGACAATCCGATCGCTACCATTCCGTCACTTTCGTGAAATCGCGCCGCCCCGGCAGCGTTATAAAAGTTACTAAAAAGCTTAAATCCGATGACCCCATTAACCTATTCGTTGCATTCCGGCAACCACGGAATGTTTCTACGCTGCAATACGGCGATAGCCGGCCGTTACGGCGCCTGCAGCGATCAGCAGCGTGCCGCCGGTGCGGTTTACGGCGCGCTGGACGCTCGCCTTGCGAATCAGTCCGCGCGCGCTATGAGCGAGAAATGCGTAGGTGGAAGCGTTGAGAATCGCCAGCACGAGGAAGGTCGCTTCCATGATCGCCATCTGCCCGAAGAAGGGAAGAGCCGGGTTGAGAAACTGCGGCACGAAGGCGACAAAGAAGATGATGCTCTTCGGATTGAGGGCGGTAACGAGGTAGGCGTGGAGGAAAATCCTGAGCGATTTTTCCTCCGGAAGATTGTCGTTGTCGGCAACCGGCTCGCCGATGACGGGAGCCCGCCAGAGCTTGATTCCGAGCCATATCAGGTAGGCGCCGCCGATCCACTTGAGGACGGTGAAAAGACCGGCTGAGGCGGCGAGGACGGCGCCGAGACCGAAGAGTGAAGCCGTCATCGCGGTGAAGTCGCCTAGCGCCACGCCGCTCACCGTCGCAAACGCCGTCCTGCGTCCATGGCCAAGCGCGTATGAGACGACGAGCAGTATCGTCGGTCCCGGTATGGCCAGCATAATGGCGGATGCGGCCGCAAAAGCGAGCCAGGCTTCAAACGACATGGTGTCTCCTCCCATTCCTCAGGAACAAGCAAAGACACCTTATTAACCATCCGTCAATCATGCTTCTTTGTATTTCTGGCCTATATTGTCCATGACTTCCGCAAACCATCCCGTCGAAAGGTCAAAAGCCTTTCCGCCCTTGATGCGCGGGAATTCTATAGTGCGCAATTTACCATTCTGCGCTTCATCGTGGCCGGTGACGCCGGACACTTTATTGAGTGCGCTTTCGACGGCGAGGTCGACCATGCTCTGGATCAGCCTCAGGTCGTCGCCGTTCGCCGGCGCCGAGCGGGCGAAATAGCCCGATTTCTGCACCAGGGAACGCTCGGCGTTCAGGAGGCTGGCGAACTGCTTCTGGAACCATGCACCGACGTTGATCGTGTCGATCTTCACATGGCCGAAGGCATCACGTTTAACGGTCTCGCCGGCGGCTTCGCGCTCGGCGACGATGGCGTCGAGGCAAGCGCCTTCCGACACGAAGACGGTGGCATGGCCGGTGCGATCCATGACTTCCTTCAGCCGGGCGGCCTCGGCATCGAGATCGAACGCCATTTCGGGCAGATAGACGGCGTCGATACCCTTCAGTTGCGCATCCATCATCAGGCCGTCGACATATTGATTGCGGCTGGTGCGCTGGAGATAGGCGCGGGCAGTGGCGGCCGTCAGCCAACCGCAATGGCGTCCCATGACCTCATGGATGACGAGGGTGCGGGGGGCGGCGGTCTGCTCGTTGCCGACATTGTCGAAGAAATGGGCGCCGACTTCGGCGGCCGTCCAGGCGCCCAGCGACTGGCGGATCGGCACGACGTCGTTGTCGACCGTCTTCGGCAAGCCGACGACGGTCAGATCGTAGCCGTTGGCGGCGAGGTAGGCAGCAAGGTCGGCGGCTGTGGTGTTGGTGTCGTCGCCGCCGATCGTGTGGAGAATGGTGATGCCGTCATCCGCAAGGCGTTCGGCGGCGACCCTCAGCGGGTTGTCGCCTTCCTTGACGAGGCCGCGCTTGACGCAGTCGGCGGCGTTGGTGAGCTTGACACGGCTGTTCCCGATCGGCGAGCCGCCATAGCGGTGCAGCAGCGGCGCCTTTTCACGTATCTGACGGGTGATCTCGATGCTGTCGCCGAGCAGTACGCCCTGGTAGCCGGACTTATAGGCGACGATATCGAGCTCAGGCGCAACGTCGCTGTAGCGTTCGATGAGGCCGCCGACGGCGGAGGAAAGACAGGGTGCGAGGCCTCCGGCGGTCAGCATTGCAACTTTCTGCTTGGCCATGATTCCTCCTATGGCGTTTCGATGCGGCGGCGCTGGCTAAGGCGGATCGCATCGACCTTCGTTTATGCGATGCGTTTGCCCATTGATTGTGCATGCCGTGTCCCGGTGCCGCCGTAGAGTTCCGAGCGACATGCATCAGCGCATGGATGCGGCAGGGAAAGGGGCCTGTAAAGTAAAGAATTTACGAAAAACGCCGCCTTTTCACGCTTTGTGGCCGGAAGAGCTGATATAATCGTTTCAACCCGGAGACGCCGACCGACAACTGTTGTGGAAATTGCGGCGTCGAGGGACAGGTGAGGCCGGTATGGCAGGGGCGCGCCATTCCCTCAATCCAAGGGGTGAATCGTTTGCTGCGGTGCGACAATTACCAAATCGTGAAAACTGTGTTCGCCCCTAGGACCAATCGTCGCCTTGCAAAGGCTACGATTCTTTGGTCAAGCTGTTTGAGGTTGACAAGCGCGCGAGATTTTCGATGTCCTTCTGGGAAAAACTGGTGAATGCCATTGGCAATACTGCGGGCAATGCGCTGTCCGCGGTGGTCGAGGCCATCCGCACGGTTTTCGAAGGCGATCCGGAAACACGGCGGAAGGTCGCTTTCTCTGTGGCCATCATCGCGCTTTCGGCGAAGATGGCCAAGGCCGACGGCATCGTCAGCGAGAAGGAGGTCGAGGCTTTCCGCGAAATCTTCGAGTTTCCGCAGGATCAAGCGAAGAACGTCGCCAGACTTTATAATCTCGCGCGTCAGGATGTCGCCGGTTATGAGGCCTATGCCGAGCGGCTCTCGACGCTCTGCATTACCTGTGCGGCCAATTGCACCGTGCTGGAAGATGTGCTCGACGGTCTCTTCCATATCGCCAAGGCCGACGGGCTGATTCATGAGAACGAGTTGAATTTCCTCAGTCACATCGGCGAGATCTTCCAGATGAGCGAGACCCGCTTCGAGCAGATTGCCGCTCGCCATGCCTCGGCCGGCGGCGATCCCTATAAGGTGCTCGGCGTGTCGCCTTCCGACGATTTTCCGACGATCCGCCGCCGTTACCGCGGCCTCGTCAGCGAACATCATCCCGATCGACTGATTTCGCGCGGCGTGCCGAAGGAATTCCACGTGATTGCCAATGAGCGCATGGCCGCGCTCAACGCAGCCTATGCGGCAATCGAGAAGGAACGCCGCGCCGCATGATCTCCTTCGAGGCGGATTACGCGGGAGCTTGTGTCCGGCCCTCGCCCAATCACGGGGAGCGGGCGGACGGGCGTCGCCCGGATATGATCCTGCTGCACTATACCGGCATGCCGACCCCGGATGGCGCGCTCGACTGGCTCTGCAGCGCCGAAAGCCAGGTTTCCAGCCATTATTTCGTGCATGAGAATGGCGAGGTCATCCAACTGGTGCCGGAGGGCAGGCGGGCGTGGCATGCCGGGAAGAGCAGTTGGCATGGCGAGAGCGACATCAATTCGCTGTCGATCGGCATCGAGATCGCTAATGCCGGCCATCCCGGCGGCCTTCCCGACTATCCGAAAGAGCAGATCGCGGCGGTGATCGAATTGTGTCGGGACTGTGTCAAACGTTGGTCGATCGCGCCGGAACGTGTGCTTGGGCATTCAGATGTCGCCCCGATTCGCAAGGTCGATCCGGGTGAAAAGTTCCCCTGGGCGGAGCTCCACCGGGCGGGCATCGGGCACTGGGTCGAGCCGGCAACGATCACCGGCGGACGCTTCTTCCAGCGCGGCGATAGCGGCCAACCCGTCGAAGCACTGCAGTCGATGCTGTCGCTCTATGGTTATGGCACTGAAATCACGGCGCATTTTTCAGAAAAAACGGCAGGCGACGTGGAAGCTTTCCAGCGGCATTTTCGGCCCGAACGGATAGATGGCATCGCCGATTTTTCGACGATCGACACGTTGCACCGGCTCCTGTCGGCTTTGCCGCGTTATTCCTGATTCCTCGACAATTACTGACACGCCGAATTTCGCACTGCAACGCGAAATTCGGCCTGCCACATCATTTCCCTATTATCTCCTCATTGCGATGGTCTAAGAACCTCCGCCAAGCGGTACTCGGGGTTGTTTTCGAGTTAAACCGCGGGCGCTATGTGAAACGATAAGAATTGCCACGAATACAGATCGGTAATTGATCTGGTATTCATTATGACAGCGAGGCGCGCCGTCTGGAATTCTTTGGGTCGGAGTGTTCAAGACTACATGAGAAAACTGATTGTTGTTGCTGCAACATGCGTTGGCATGGTGCTGGCCGGAAATAGCTTTGCCTTTGCAAATGATTGGGGTGTGCGAGCTGATGCGCCGGTGAAGAAAGTCGAGCGTCCTGCGAAGAAGACAGAGCGTCCGTTGAAGAAAGCGGAGCGTGCGGTCAAGCCGGCGAAGCGTCCGCTCAAGACGGCGGAACGCACACTGAAGACGGTCGAGCGCCAGAGCGGTTATCCCGTCGCCAATGTTTCCGACAATTCCTATTCCGCACTGATCAGCAAATATGCGAACCAATATAATGTACCGGTTGCGCTTGCGACCGCTGTCATCCGTATCGAAAGCAATTTCAATCCGAATGCGCGCGGCAGCCACGGTGAAATCGGCCTGATGCAGATAAAGCCTGCAACTGCCCGCATGATGGGCTATTCCGGCAGCGCCAAGGGCCTGTTCGATCCGGAAACCAACATCAAGTACGGCATGAAATATCTGGCTGCCGCCCATGATCTCGGTGGTGGCGAGACCTGCAACACCATCCTCAAATACAATGCCGGTCATGGCGCCACGCGCATGAACCCGGTGTCCAAGTCCTATTGCGGCAAGGTTCTCGCAATGCTCTGAGCCTGAAGCGCTTATCCCTGACAAGAGCTGGATGATTCAAGATGATTGCCATGGTATCGCTGGAATTTAGCGAGGTGGGATATGGCAGTCGATTTCAGGTTCATCATCATCGGACGCGGCATGATGGGTGCCGCGGCCGCCCGGCATCTCTCTGCGATGGCCGACGGCATCGCGCTGATCGGCCCGCGCGAGCCGGCTGAGCGCAAATCGCATGAGGGCGTCTTCGCCAGCCACTACGACGAGGCGCGTATTACACGGACGTTCGATGGCAATCTGGCCTGGGGAACCTTCGCCGCCCGCGCGCTCGACCGCTACCGTGAGATCGAGGCAAGGAGCGGCATTTCCTTCTTCTCGGAAGTCGGCTGCCTCTTTGCAGCGCCTGACAAGAGCGAGCAGGACTATATCGACCGGGCGTTGACCGTCAGCCGGACGCTCGGCAGCGACATCGAGACCATCGCATCGTCGGACCTTTCGCGGCGCTTTCCCTATCTTGCCGTCGATGCCGATTTCAGCGGCTATTTTGAACGCAAACGCGCCGGCTATATCAATCCGCGGGCGCTGGTGCGCGCCCAGGCAAGGCTGGCGGAACAGGGTGGCGTTACGCTGATCGAGGCAACCGCGACATCCGTGCGCGACGCCGGTGCCCATGTCGAGGTGAAGGTCGACGGAAGGCGCTACAGCGCCGAGAGGGTACTGGTGGCGGCTGGCGGCTTCAGCAATTTCCACGCGCTGCTGCCGCGTCCCGTCGACACCAGGGTGATGGCACGCACTGTTGTCTTCTATGAAATCGGTGAGCGCGAGATGGCGGTCTTCGGCGACATGCCGTCGACGATCGTTCTCGGGGACCGGGAAGAGGATCACATTTATATTCTGCCGCCGGTGCGTTATCCCGACGGCAAGATGTATCTTAAACTCGGCGGCGATACCGAGACGCTTTCGATCAATCGGCTGGAGGATGCCGGCGCGTGGTTCCGTTCCGACGGCAGCGCTGCCGAGCGCGACCATCTCTGCCGCATCGCCCTGCAACTGATGCCGGCGCTTGCCGGCTGCCCGGTCACATCAGGGCCGTGCGTGGCGAATTTCACGCCGACCGGTTATCCCTATGCCGGGTTTACGCAGTCGCCGCGCATCGCGGTGCTGACCGGCGGCAATTTCGTCGCCGCCAAATCCTCCGACGAACTTGGGCGGCTGGGCGCCGTACTGCTGATGGAAGGCGTGCTCAGTGAAGCGGATTTCGGCGGCGAGCTGACGCCGGTTTTTGCCTGAAAGGGAGCATCATGGCAGTCGAATTCAAATATATCATCGTCGGCCGCGGATTGATGGGGGCGGCAGCTGCGCGGCATCTGGCCCGGCAGACGGACGGCGTGGCGGTGATCGGGCCGGACGAGCCGGCCGATCGCAAGACGCATCAGGGCGTGTTTGCCAGCCACTATGATGAGGGGCGCATCACCCGCACCATCGATCCCGACCGCAACTGGGCGCTGCTCGCCAATCGCTCGATCGGACGCTACGGCGAGATCGCTCGCGACAGCGGCATCGATTTCTATCGGGAGGTCGGCTGCGTCGTCGTCGCGCCCGATGGAAGCGATTATCTCGGCAGAACCAGGCAGGCCGCCGTTTCGCTGGGTGTCGAAACCAGCCTTCTAGACGAAGGAGGATTGAAAGACGCCTTTCCCTTCTTCGCCTTTGCTGATGGCTGCGCCGGCGTCTTCGAGGCGAAGGGGGCCGGGCATATCAGCCCGCGCAAGCTGGTCAAGGCACAGTCGCTGCTGGCGGAAAAAGCCGGCGCCGCCGTCATCCGCGACAATGTTGTCTCAATCCGCGAGGAGGGTGGTTCGGCGGTCGTCAGGACCGCCGGCGGCTTGGCCTATCGTGCTGAAAAGGTACTGCTGGCTGCTGGAGGATTTTCCATTGCGGAGAATCTGTTGCCGCGTCCGATTGAGATGACGGTTTATGGCCGGACGGTAACGCTTTTCGAAGTGAGCGAAGCCGATGCCATCCACCTCGCCGCCATGCCGTCGCTTATTGTCGATGTGCCCGGCATCCATATTTACCTACTGCCGCCGATCCGTTATCCCGACGGTAAATTCTATCTGAAGATCGGCGGCGACCCCGACGATCTGGCGCTCGGCAACGAGGCGGAGATGCGTGCCTGGTTCAGGACCGAGGGGCGGGAGAGCGTGCGGACGCATCTTCAACGCATCGTCGCCGATCTTGCGCCCGATCTGACGCCGCTTTCGATCTCGACGGCCGCCTGTGTCGTTTCCCAGACGCAAAGCGGCTATCCGATGATCGGCTATACGGCTTCGCCTGCCATCGCAGTGCTGACAGGCTGCGCCGGCACGTCGGCCAAGAGTTCGGACGAAATCGGCAGGCTCGGGGCCGAGCTGCTTTTATCAGGCGGCATCAGTCAACAGGGCTACTCCACGGATTTCACACCGCAATTTCGCTAAGACTATCGTTTTTGGTGGCAATTGTGCGCACTCTCGTTTATGGGAGCCCTGCCAGTTGGCCGGGCAGCCGCGCTTTACCAATGCCGAAAGGCGGTAGAGTGAGGAAAGTCCGGGCTCCACGGAGACACGGTGCCGGATAACGTCCGGCGAGGGCGACCTCAGGGAAAGTGCCACAGAAAGCAAACCGCCTGTCATGACAGGTAAGGGTGAAAGGGTGGGGTAAGAGCCCACCGCATTTCCGGCAACGGATATGGCACGGTAAACCCCACCGGGAGCAAGACCGAATAGGGATGACGCGGCGGGCCGAAGGGCCTTCCGGCCGGTTTCCAGGCCAGTCATCCGGGTGGGTTGCGCGAGGCAGCGTGCGAACGCTGTCCCAGAGGAATGGCTGCCACGTTCCGGTTCACGCCGGAGCCATACAGAACCCGGCTTACAGGCCAACTGGCGATTAACTTTCGTGGCGCGAAAATCTCCGATTCGACGAATCACCTCCGTGTAAGCCGCTGAAATCGACAGTTTTCAAGCGGATGCTCATACAATCCGCTGCGCGAAAATCGTTTTTGCGAAAGCATCGTCGCGCGTCCCTTCCGGGAGGGTGATCCTAACCCTTTGTTAAACTTAACGGCTTATAAATTTTTGATCATGCGTCTGTTGCAAAGCAGGCGCATCCCATTGACGCCCATATGGTCCCATGCTATCCCAAACTCGCACTGCACCAGGGCAATCACCTGCCCATTCATCGCAAAGCAAAGGCGTCTTCCTCTCTGGGAGCGTCGGAGGGGTTTTCGCTCATCCGGCTTGCGAAGCTGTGCCTGATATCGGGAGTTTCGGGCGTCTTTTGGTCCGGATCCCTGCGGGAACGGATGTTTCGAGTGATGAGCCGCTTCCTTTCGAATGCGACCAACAGGATCGACGCCAAGGGCAGGGTTTCCGTGCCGTCGGCGTTCCGTTCCGTGCTGGCGCAGCGCAATGTCCAGGAGCTCTATTGCTTCCAGGACTTTGTGTTTCCGGCGGTCAGCGTCGGCGGTCCGGATCTTCTCGAAAGATTCGAACGGCAGATTGCTGCGGAGGATCCGTTTTCGCCGGATGCGAACGAGATGTCGCTTCTCATTCATGGAGGCGGGGTTTTCATGAAGCTCGACGCCGAGGGGCGGCTGATGGTCACGGATTTCATCCGCGGCTTTACCGGTATCTCGGACGAAGTGACCTTCGTCGGTCGGGCGGATCATTTTCAGCTCTGGCAGCCGCAGGAATTTCTGGCGGCGCAGGCGCAGGCACGTGGGGAGCGCAAGCTGGCGGGCAAGCGTTCCTGAAAGGACGAGGGAACGGAATGGTGGCGAATCCTGGCGGAGGTTCAACTGATGCCGGTGGCGGACCGGTTCGTCACATTCCTGTTCTTCTCGAAGAGGTCCTCGCGGCGCTGGCGCCCGCGCCCGGCAAACTCATCCTCGACGGTACTTTCGGTGCAGGTGGCTACACCTCGGCCATTCTTGCCGCCGGCGCCGAGGTGATCGCGCTCGATCGCGATCCGACGGCAATAGCGGCGGGGCAGGCGATGGTCGCCGCCCATGGCGGCCGTCTCAGGCTCGTTCATTCGCAATTCTCGCATCTGGCCGATCATGCGCCGCAGGGCGGGCTCGATGGCGTCGTTCTCGACATCGGCGTTTCCTCCATGCAGCTCGATGAGGCCGAGCGTGGCTTCTCCTTCCAGAAGAACGGGCCGCTCGACATGCGCATGTCGGCCGAAGGCGTTTCGGCAGCCGACGTCGTCAACCGCGCCAAGGTCGCCGATCTCATTCGCATCTTTCATTTTCTCGGCGAGGAAAGCCAAGCGCCGCGTATCGCGCATGCGATCGAGAAGCACCGTGCCGAAAAACCATTCGAGACAACGCGCGATCTTGCCGGCCTCATCGAGCTGGTCACTCCACGCAAGATGAAGGACAAGATCCATCCGGCGACGCGCGTCTTCCAGGCGCTGCGCATCTTCGTCAATGATGAACTCGGCGAACTGGCGCAGGCGTTGTTTGCGGCGGAAACGGTGCTGAAGCCCGGCGGGCGGCTCGTCGTCGTCACCTTTCATTCGCTCGAAGACCGCATCGTCAAGAAATTCTTCTCCGACCGCGCCGGCAAGGCGACGGGATCGCGACACCTGCCGGCAGCGCAGGAGCGGGCAGCGACTTTCACGGCGATCGGCAAGCCGATGGTTTCAGCGAGCGAGGCGGAGGCCGAGGCCAATCCGCGCGCCCGCTCTGCCAAGCTGCGCGCCGGCCTCCGGACAGATGCCGCCGCGGAGCCAGCGGATATGTCGCTTTTCGGGTTTCCCAATCTTGCCACTCTTGGAAAGCTTGGAGGTTGATATGCTGAAGACGTTCGATCTCGTGCTCATCGGCTTCATGACGGCAGCTGCCGCCGTCACCTACACGATCAAGCATCGCGCCGAATTGAAGCTCGATGAGGTTCACCGCCTCGAAGCCGAGATCAAGCTCGAGAAGGATACGATCGACCTTCTCAAGGCCGACTGGGCACTGCAATCGCAGCCGAACCGGCTGGAGCGGCTGGTCAATGCCTATAATGCCGAGCTGCAGCTGCAGCCGACGGAATCGACGGCGCTCGTGCATGCCAAGGAGTTGCCGATGCTGAAATCGGAGGTTCCCGTACCTGATGTGACGGAGGCCAAGGCCAGCGCCAAAGGCGCGACCGGGGCCAGCGCTAAGGGCGCGACCGAGGCCAGCGCCAAGGGCGCGACCGTAGCCAGCGCCAAGGGTGCCGGCGGTGCTGCCAAAGCGCAGCCCGTTCCGACGCCCGCCCCGCGCGGCGGCGTCGAGCAGCACGGTGTCGTTGAGGATGAGGCAGACGAGATCGAAACGGGGTCGGTGGAATAATGTCGTTTCTTTCCCGCATCATGGTCCTGAAGAGCCAGGCGCATTTCTCCGCCGGCGTCTATAACCGTTTCGGCGGCCCCTCCGCCGGTCTGGCGATCGAGGGGTCGCGCAAGAAAAAATCCGGGCAGGCGAAAAGCCGCGTCGGTCTGCTGATCTTGGGTTTCATGGGCGTCTACGCCGTCATCGGTGGCCGCCTCGTCGAATATGCGATGAAGGATCAGGAGGTCGTCTCCAGCATCCTGCCGCCCGACCGGCTGATGGCTTCGCGCCCCGATATCCTCGACCGCAACGGCGAGGTGCTGGCGACCGATATCCGCACCGTCTCGCTGTTTGCCGAGCCGAACAAGATCGTCGACGTCGACGAGGCTGTGGAGAAGCTTTCGAGCGTCCTGCCCGAACTCGACGTCAGGGACACCTATAAGAAGCTCTCGGTCAAGACCTCGCATTTCGCCTGGCTGCGCCGGCAGCTGACGCCGAAGCAGCAGAGCCAGATCCTGGCGCTCGGCATTCCCGGCATCGGCTTCCGGCCGGAGAAGCGCCGCTTCTATCCCGGCGGACCGACCGCCGCGCACATTCTCGGCTACGTCAACATCGACAACCGCGGTGTCGCCGGCATGGAGAAATATATCGACGACCAGGGGCTTGCCGATCTCGCCTCGGTCGGTATGACCAGCGACCAGCCGCTGGAGCCGGTGCGGCTTTCGATCGATCTGCGCGTGCAGAACATCGTTCGCGATGCGGTCATCAACGCCGTCAACAATTTCCAGTCCAAGGGCGCAGGCGCTGCCGTCATCGACGTCCATACCGGGGAAGTGCTCGGCATGGCATCGGCGCCGGACTTCGATCCGAACAATCCGCAGGAGGGCGCCAAGGAAGGCTGGCTCAACCGAATGACCAACGGCACCTTCGAAATGGGATCGACCTTCAAGACCTTTTCGCTGGCGATGGCGCTCGACAGCGGCAAGGTGAAGATGACCGACACATTCGATGCCAGCAAGTCGATCTATATCGGTGGCTTCACCATCCATGACTTTCACGGGCAGCGCCGCTGGCTGACCGTGCCTGAGATTTTCCAGTATTCGTCGAACATCGGCACGGCGCGCGTCATCGACATCGTCGGCATCGATTCGCAGAAGGATTATCTGACCAAGCTCGGCCTGCTGACGAAAATGCAGACCGAGCTTCCGGAAGTGAAGATGCCGAGCCAGCCGCGCGTCTGGAAGAAGATCAATTCGATCACGATTTCCTTCGGCCACGGCGTCTCGACGACGGCGCTGCAGACCGGCGTGGCGGCCGCCGCCCTCGTCAACGGCGGCAAGCTAATCGAGCCGACATTCCTGCCGCGCACGCGCGAACAAGCCGACCAGATCGCCACGCAGGTCCTCAAGAAGTCGACCAGCGACGCCGTCCGCTATCTCCTCGATTTCAACGGCTACAAGGGTTCCGGGCGCGTGGCCCGCGTACCCGGCTTCGGCGTCGGCAGCAAGACGGGTACGGCCGACAAGGTGGTGAACGGTCGGTATTCCTCGTCGCTGAACTTCAATTCCTTCATTGCCGCCTTCCCGATCGACAATCCCCGATATGCCGTGATCACCTTCTGCGACGAGCCGAAGACAGGCGAAAAGCAATATGGCGGAACGCTCTCCGCCGGTACGGCCGGTCCCATCGCCCGTGATATCATCCGTCGCGCCGCCCCCATTCTCGGCATCGAGCCGAAATTTGGGGAGGGCGGATCGGCCTTGCTGGTGTCTTATTGAGCGTGAATGAATATCGGCGCCGATTCGCGAGGGGTGAACCGGCTTCAAGAGAGAAAAGTGCATTCGATGAAATTGCGAGACCTGGCCGGAGATCAGTTTCCGGAACTTGAAGCACAGCTCGAAGGCCCAGCAGGCCTGCTTAATATTTCAGGCCTGTCTTCGGACAGCCGTCATGTGGCGCCGGGCAACGCCTTCGTCGCGGTCGCCGGCACAAAGGCGGACGGCGCGGGCTTCATCGTCGATGCCGCCGGCCGAGGCGCTGCCGTCGCGATCGCCTCCCAGCCGGTCGATGCTTCCATTCCGGTGCTTGCGGTCAAGGAGCCGCGTCGCTTCCTTTCGATCGCCGCCGCGCGGTTCTACGGCAGGCAGCCCGAGACCATGGTCGCCGTCACCGGCACGGCGGGCAAGACCTCCGTCGCCTCGTTCACCCGTCAGATCTGGGCGCATGCAGGCCATGCGGCCGCGATGATCGGCACAACGGGCGTGGTTTCGCCGACGCGCAACGAATATGGCGCATTGACGACGCCCGATCCGGTGTCGTTGCACAAGCTTCTGGCTGAACTTGCCGACGAAGGCGTCACGCATGCGTCGATGGAGGCTTCCAGCCACGGTCTCGACCAGTGCCGGCTTGACGGCGTCAAGCTCGCCGCCGCCGCCTTCACCAATCTCGGCCGCGACCACATGGACTATCATCCGACCGTCGAGGCCTATATGGCCGCCAAGATGCGGCTGTTCGACACGCTGCTGCCGAAGGGTGCGCCGGCGGTGATCTTTGCCGACGACCCCTGGTCGGCCCAAGCGATCAAGGCTGCGGCCGATGCCGGACATGATGTCCGTACCGTCGGGCGCAAGGGCGATTACCTCACGCTCAAACGCGTCGAGCATTTCCGCCACAAACAGATGGCGGAGATCCATATCGGCGACGAGATCTTCGAGGTGGATATTCCGCTGGCCGGCGATTTCCAGGTCGCCAACGCACTAGTCGCGGCGGGGCTTGCCATGTCGACCGGCGTCGAGCCGAAAGTTGCGATGGCTGCGCTCGAAAAACTCGTCGGCGCCTCCGGCCGTCTCGAGCTCGTCGGCCATACGAAAGATGGCGCGCTCGCCTATGTCGATTATGCCCATAAGCCGGATGCGCTGGAAAATGTGCTGAGCTCGGTCCGACCCTTCACCACGGGCCGCGTCGTCGTCGTGTTCGGCTGCGGCGGCGACCGCGACCGCGGCAAGCGGCCGATCATGGGCGAAATCGCCTGCCGGCTTGCCGATGTGGTCATCGTCACCGACGACAATCCGCGCTCGGAAGAGCCGGCCTCAATCCGGGCGGAGATCATGGCAGCCGCGCCTTGCGCCGCGGAAATCGCCGATCGCGCCATCGCCATCCGCGAGGCGGTCGCCATGCTGACATCGGGCGATACGCTGATCGTCGCCGGCAAGGGGCATGAGGAAGGGCAGACGATCGGGAGCGTCACACTGCCGTTCTCCGATCATGCGGAGGTGCGCAAGGCGTTGGAGGAACTGAAATCTTGAGCTGGCTCTGGACCACCGAAGACATGATCGCAGCGATGGCGGGGCGCCCTTTCGGCACGCTGCCCGAAGGCATCACCGGCATTTCCATCGACAGCCGCTCGATCAGCCCGGGCGAAGCCTTCTTCGCGATCAAGGGTGACCGCGTCGACGGTCACGACTACGCGTCAATGGCGATGGCGAACGGCGCCTCCCTGCTTGTCGTCAGTGAGGCGAGGCTTCCGGCCATGGGCCGCTTGACGGTGCCGATGATCGTCGTGGAAGACGTGCTCGCGGCTCTTGGCAAGCTTGGCCTTGCCTCGCGCGAGCGCTCGCGGGCCCGGATCATCGCGGTGACGGGATCGGTCGGCAAGACCACCACCAAGGAAATGCTGCGGCAGGTGCTGTCGCCTTCCGGCAAGGTGCACGCGTCTGTTGCTTCCTTCAACAATCATTGGGGCGTTCCTCTGACGCTGGCGCGCATGCCTGGCGACACGGATTATGGTGTCTTCGAAGTCGGCATGAATCATCCGGGCGAGATCCGGCCGCTGGTGTCGATGATCCGCCCCGACGTCGCCGTCATCACGACAATCGCGCCGGCTCATCTCGGCAATTTCAAGAACATCAAGGAGATCGCCGCCGCCAAGGCCGAGATCTTCGAAGGGCTCGAATCCGGCGGTCATGTCGTGCTCAACCGCGACAACGACCAGTTCAATTTCCTCGACCGCACGGCGCAGTCGCTCGGCATCGAGCATATCCATTCCTTCGGCCAGCATGCGAAAGCCGAATTCCGGCTCGCGGAGTTCAACGGCTCGGACGAGAATTCGACTCTGTGGCTGACGATCGGCGGCGAGACGCTCGAGGTGGCGCTCGGCGCGCCGGGCCGGCACATCGCCGAAAATGCACTTGCCGCACTCGGTGTCGTCAGGATTGTCGGCGCCGACATCGAGAAGGCAATCGCAGCGCTTGCGACGCTGAAGCCGGAAAAGGGCAGGGGCAAGCGCCACCGGCTCTCGATTGGCGGCGGCAACGGCAGCTTTACGCTGATCGACGAGAGCTACAACGCCAACCCGGCCTCAATGCGCGCGGCGATCGCGCTGCTGGCGGCTGCCGAGCCGACCGGCCGCGGCCGCCGCATCGCCGTGCTCGGCGACATGCTCGAAATGGGCGAGTATGCCGAGAAGGTTCACACCGATCTCGCCGGGCCGCTGCTTGCGGCCGGCATCGAACATGTCTGGCTCGCAGGCGCCGACATGGCCGCGCTGAAGGAATCATTGCCGGAAAGCGTCCATGTCGAGTATCGCGAAAAGACCAGCGAATTGACGGATTATGTACTGAACTCGGTCGCGCCAGGCGACGTGTTGATGGTGAAATCGTCTCTGGGCATCGGTTTCGGCAAGATCGTCGCCGCGCTTCTTGACAAGTTCCCGGCATTTTCCGACACGCAACGCGAACGTTGACCGGGTAACAAGGGGCCCTGAATGCTGATCTGGCTTGTCGAACTGTCGGAATATTTCAAATTTCTGAACCTGTTCAGATATATTACCTTCCGCACGGGCGCCGCTCTCTTCACCTCCGCATTGATCGTGTTCCTGTTTGGGCCGACCATCATCAATTCGCTGCGCATCCGGCAGGGCAAGGGTCAGCCGATCCGCGCAGACGGGCCGCAGACGCATTTCAAGAAGGCTGGCACGCCGACCATGGGCGGGCTGATGATCCTGGCCGGCATTGTCGGCGCGTCGCTGCTCTGGGCCGATCTTTCCAACGTCTATGTCGTTGCCACGCTGCTGGTGACGCTCGGCTTCGGCGCCATCGGCTTCTATGACGATTATCTCAAGGTGACGAAGCAGAGCCACATGGGCTTTTCCGGCAAGGCCCGTCTCGGCATCGAGTTCATCATCGCCGGCATCGCCGTCTACTTCATGATGCGCACCGCCCTTGCCTCGGGGAGCGCCGGCTCGACCTTCGGCTCCTCGATCGCCTTTCCCTTCTTCAAGGACTTCCTGATCAATCTCGGCATCATGTTCGTGGTGTTCGGCGGCTTCGTCATCGTCGGCGCCGGCAATGCCGTTAACCTGACCGACGGCCTGGATGGGCTCGCCATCGTGCCTGTGATGATCGCCGCCGCCTCCTTCGGCGTCATCGCCTATCTCGCCGGCAACGTCGTGTTTGCGAACTACCTGCAGATCAATTTCGTGCCCGGCACCGGCGAGCTTGCCGTCGTGCTCGGCGCCGTCATCGGGGCGGGCCTCGGCTTCCTCTGGTTCAATGCGCCGCCGGCCGCCATCTTCATGGGCGACACCGGGTCGCTGGCGCTCGGCGGCACGATCGGCACCGTCGCCGTCGCCACCAAACACGAGATCGTCATGGCGATCATCGGCGGCCTCTTCGTCATGGAGACGCTCTCGGTCATCATCCAGGTCGGCTTCTTCAAGATGACCGGCCGGCGCGTCTTCCTGATGGCGCCGATCCACCATCACTTCGAGAAGAAGGGCTGGACCGAGAGCCAGGTGGTGATCCGCTTCTGGATCATCGCGGTCGGCCTTGCCATGCTCGGCCTCTCGACGCTGAAGCTCCGGTGAGGCGGCGATGATCCCGGTCACGACGCTGAAAGACAGGAAGGTCGCGCTTTTCGGGCTCGGCGGCTCCGGTTTTGCTACCGCGCGCGCGCTGATCTTGGGCGGCGCCCATGTGACCGCCTGGGACGACAACCCTGACAGCGTCGCCAAGGCCGCGGCAGAAGGCATCCGCACCGAGGATCTGCATACGATCGAGTGGAGCCAGCAGGCGCTCTTCGTGCTTTCGCCCGGCGTGCCGCTCACCCATCCGAAGCCGCACTGGACGGTCGATCTGGCGCGCGGCGCCGGCGTCGACATCGTGGGCGACGTCGAGCTCTTCGTGCGCGAGCGTCGCGCCCATGCACCGGACTGCCCGTTCATCGCCATCACAGGCACCAACGGCAAGTCGACGACGACGGCGCTGATTGCCCACATCCTGAAATCATCAGGCTACGACACGCAGCTCGGCGGCAATATCGGCACGGCGGTGCTGACGCTCGACCCGCCGAAGGCGGGGCGTTATTTCGTCGTCGAATGCTCGTCCTACCAGATCGATCTGGCGCCGACGCTGAACCCCTCGGCCGGCATTCTGCTCAACCTGACGCCCGACCACCTCGACCGTCACGGCACGATGCAGCACTATGCTGACGTCAAGGAACGGCTGGTCGCCGGCAGCGATGTCGCGGTCGTCGGCGTCGACGACAGCCATTCGGCGGTGATTGCAGACCGTATCGAGCGGGCAGGTGTCAAGGTGGTCCGCATCTCGCGCCGCAACGTGGTGGCCGAGGGCATCTATGCCGAGGGCACGAAACTCATTCAGGCCGCCGGCGGCACCATGTTGCCCTTCGTCGATCTCGACGGTATTCAGACGCTGCGCGGCAGCCACAATGCGCAAAACGCCGCGGCTGCGGTCGCCGCCTGCCTTGCCGTCGGGGTTTCCGCCGACGACATCCGCGTCGGCCTTGCTTCGTTCCCCGGTCTCAAACATCGCATGCAGCCGGTCGGCAGACGCGGCCGTGTCGTCTTCGTCAACGATTCCAAGGCCACCAATGCCGATGCAGCGGCGCCGGCGCTTTCGAGCTATGATCGCATCTACTGGATCGCCGGCGGCCTGCCGAAATCTGGCGGCATCACGACGCTCGCTCCCTATTTCCCGCGCATCGCCAAGGCCTATCTGATCGGCGAGGCGGCGGCGGAATTCGCCGCCACACTCGGCGAGGCCGTTCCCTACGAAATTTCGGGAACGCTGGAGCGCGCAGTCGCGCATGCCGCAGCCGACGCGGATCGCGACGAGGCGGCTGCTTCGGCCGTGATGTTATCCCCGGCTTGCGCAAGCTTCGACCAGTATAAGAACTTCGAAGTCAGGGGCGATGCCTTCGTCAGCCACGTGGCGGCACTTGACGGAATGACGATGCTGATCGGTCCTGTAGCAGGAGAGAAATGACATGGTAAGCCGCGCGGAACGTGGGCCTCTGGCCGATTGGTTCTGGACCATCGACCGCTTCTTCCTGGCGATGTTCATCTTCCTGATGGGCATCGGCTTCATGCTGTCCTTCGCGGCATCTCCCGCGGTCGCCGAGCGCATCGGGCTCGAGCCTTTCCACTTCGTCAAGCGCCACGCGGCCTTCATGATCCCTTCGATCGCCGTCATGCTGGGCCTATCGTTCCTGACGCCGCGCCAGGTGCGGCGAACCGCGATCCTGCTGCTGATCATTTCGCTCGCCATGATGGTGCTGGTGCTGTTCGTCGGGCAGGAGGTCAAGGGCGGCAGGCGCTGGATCTGGATCGCCGGCCTATCCATCCAGCCCTCGGAATTCATGAAGCCTGCCTTCGTCGTCGTTTGCGCCTGGCTGTTTGCCGAACATGCGCGCCAGCCTGAAATTCCCGGCAATCTCTTCGCTATCATTCTGTTCGGCATCGTCGCGGCACTTCTCGTCGCACAGCCGGACCTCGGCCAGACCATCCTGACGACGGCCGTCTGGGGCGGGATGTTCTTCATGGCCGGCATGCCCTGGATCTGGATCGTGCTACTCGGTATCGGCGGCGCCGGAGGCCTGCTCAGCGCCTATTACGTCTTTCCGCACGTTGCCGGCCGAATAGACAAGTTCATGACCGGCGAGGGCGACACCTTCCAGATCGACACAGCGCGTGAGGCGATCATCCGCGGCAGCTGGTTCGGCCAGGGGCCGGGCGAAGGCATCGTCAAGCGCATCATCCCCGACGCTCATACCGACTTCATCTTTTCGGTCGCGGCCGAAGAATTCGGTATCGTCTTCTGCATTGCGCTCGTCGCCCTGTTTACCGTGCTGGTGCTGCGCGGCTTGTCGCATGCATATCGCGAACGCAATGATTTCAACCGTTTTGCCGTCGCCGGCCTGGTATTGCAGCTTGGGATCCAGTCGATCATCAACATAGGCGTCAACCTCGAGCTGCTGCCGGCAAAAGGCATGACGCTGCCGCTGATTTCCTACGGCGGCTCGTCCATGGTGGCGATCTGCGTCACCGCCGGTTTCATTCTGGCGCTGACGCGCCATCGTCCGGAAAAACGTGCGCAGGAGCGGAGCCTTTTCCGCGTCCCGCACGGCATGCCGGCGGAGTAAGCGTATGAGCAAAGGCATCGTGCTGCTTGCCGCCGGGGGAACCGGCGGCCATGTGTTCCCGGCGGAGGCGCTGGCCTTCAAGCTGAAGGAGCGCGGCTATTCGGTGCATCTCGTCACCGACAGCCGGGCCGAGCGTTATGCCGGCAAGTTCCCCGCCGAGGAGATCCACGTTGTACCGTCGGCGACGATCGGTTCGAAGAACCCTGTCGCCGTCGCCCGCTCGCTGTGGACCCTCTGGAGCGGCATGCGGGCGGCCAAGAAGCTGATCCAGCGGCTAAAGCCCGTTATCGTGGTCGGTTTCGGCGGTTACCCCACCGTGCCGCCGCTGCTGGCCGCCACGCGGCTCGGTATTGCCTCGATGCTGCATGAGCAGAATGCCGTCATGGGGCGCGCCAACAAGGCGCTGGCCCCACGCGTCAAGGCGATTGCCGGCGGCTTTCTGCAGGAAAGCGGCGATGTTATTTCCGACAAGACGGTTGCGACCGGCAATCCGGTGCGTCCTGCGATCCTTGCCGCGGCCGAACAGCCGTATCAGCCTTCCCAGCCCGGCGAGCCGTTCAATCTCGTCGTCTTCGGCGGCAGCCAGGGCGCGCAGTATTTCTCCAAGGCCATGCCAACGGCAATCAGCCTGCTCGACGACGGGCTGCGGGCGCGGCTCAGGGTGACCCAGCAGGTTCGGCCGGAGGACATGGAGATGGTTCGCGGCTGTGTGGCGCAGCTGCAGATGGGTGCGGATATCGCGCCGTTTTTCAACGACATGGCTGAGCGTCTTGCCAAAGCGCATCTGGTAATCTGCCGCTCCGGCGCTTCCACGGTTTCGGAAATCTCCGTCATCGGCCGTCCGGCCATCCTGGTGCCCTATCCGCATGCGCTCGATCATGATCAGGCGGCGAACGCCGCCGCACTGGCTGCGACCGGCGGCGCCAAGGTGATCGCTCAGTCCGAGCTTTCGCCTGAACGCATCGCCTCTATACTGAGCCATGTGATGAACGATCCGGAAAAGCTGTCGCACATGGCGGCGGCTGCGAAGCTTGCCGGGAAACCGGATGCGGCGAACTTGCTTGCCGACATGGTTGAGGCTATTGCCGCCGGCAAGACAGTCTCAGAATTCAAGAGGACACGCGCATGAAACTGCCGAAGGCGATCGGTCTCGTCCATTTCATCGGCATTGGCGGCATCGGGATGAGCGGCATTGCCGAGGTGCTGCACAATCTCGGCCATAAGGTGCAGGGATCGGACCAGGCCGACAGCGCCAATGTCCAGCGCCTGCGCGACAAGGGCATCGAAGTCTTCGTCGGCCATCGGGCTGAAAATCTGGGTGATGCCGAAGTCGTCGTCGTCTCGACGGCGATCAAGAAGAGCAATCCGGAACTTATCGCCGCCCGTGAAAAGCTGCTGCCGGTGGTGCGCCGCGCCGAAATGCTTGCCGAGCTGATGCGCTTCCGCAATGCGATTGCCATCGGCGGCACCCACGGCAAGACGACGACGACCTCGCTGGTGGCGACCCTGCTCGAGGCCGGCGGGCTCGACCCGACCGTCATCAACGGCGGCATCATCAACGCCTACGGCACCAATGCCCGCATGGGCGAGGGCGAGTGGATGGTGGTCGAGGCCGACGAATCGGACGGCACCTTCCTGAAGCTTCCGGCAGATGTCGCCGTCATCACCAATATCGATCCCGAACATCTTGATCATTACGGCAATTTCGATGCCGTGCGCGCCGCCTTCCGGCAGTTCGTCGAGAACGTGCCGTTTTACGGTTTTGGCGTCATGTGCCTCGACCATCCCGAGGTGCAGTCGCTGGTCGGCCGCATCGAGGACCGCAAGATCATCACCTATGGCGAGAACCCACAGGCCGACGTGCGCTTCAAGAATGTGCGCATCGACGGTACGCGCTCGATTTTCGATGTCGAGATCCGCCGCCGCCGCACCGGCCAGGTGACCGAGCTCAAGGGGCTGGTCATGCCGATGCCTGGGCGGCACAATATTTCCAACGCGACCGCGGCGATCGCCGTTGCCAACCGGCTCGGCATATCGAGCGCCGACATTGCCAAGGGGCTTGCCTCCTTCGGCGGCGTCAAGCGCCGCTTCACCTTGACGGGCGAATGGAACGGGGTGCAGATCTTCGACGATTACGGCCACCATCCGGTGGAGATCAAGGCGGTGCTGCGCGCCGCCCGCGAAGCCTGTAAGGGCCGCATCATCGCCGTTCACCAGCCGCACCGCTACAGCCGCCTCGCAAGCCTGTTCGAGGAATTCGCTGCCTGCTTCAACGATGCCGACAGCATTTTGCTGGCGCCCGTCTATGCTGCGGGCGAGGATGCGATCGAAGGCGTCGACTCCACGTCGCTCGTCTCCCGCATCAAATCCGGCGGCCATCGCGACGCCCGCTTCCTGTCTTCGGCCGAGCTTCTGCCTGAGATGGTTGCAGAGGTTGCAAAGCCTGGTGATTTCGTGGTTCTGTTGGGGGCTGGGAGCATCACATCCTGGGCAGCGGCACTGCCCAGACAACTGGAAGGCCTATCGGGAAAGTCCGCATGAAACAGGTGAATGGGGAAAAGCTTCTCGCGTCTCTCGGAGACGGTGTAAAGGATATCCGCGGTCGCATCACGCCGGATGCCCCCATGGACCGCGTCACCTGGTTCAGGGCCGGCGGGCTCGCCGAGCTGATGTTCCAGCCGCATGATGTCGACGATCTCATCGCCTTCCTGAAGATCCTGCCGGAAGAGGTGCCGCTGACGGTGATCGGCGTCGGCTCCAATATCCTGGTGCGCGACGGCGGCATTCCCGGCGTCGTGCTGCGCCTGTCCGCCAAGGGCTTCGGCTTCGTCGAGCTGGCCGGTGAAAACCGCATCCTTGCCGGCGCCATCTGCCCGGACAAGCATGTCGCGGCGATGGCGATGGACAACGGCATCGGCGGCTTCCATTTCTACTACGGCATTCCCGGCGCCATCGGCGGCGCGGCGCGCATGAATGCCGGCGCCAACGGGGTGGAGACGCGCGAGCGGCTGATCGAGGTCAACGCGGTCGACCGCAAGGGCAACAAGCATGTGCTTTCCAATGCCGAGATGGGCTATTCCTACCGGCATTCCGCAGCCCCTGCCGACCTTATCTTCACCTCGGTGCTGTTCGAGGGCTATCCAGAGGATCGCGCCCAGATCCGCGCCGAGATGGATGCCGTGCGCAATCATCGCGAGACGGTGCAGCCGGTGCGCGAGAAGACCGGCGGCTCGACCTTCAAGAACCCGCCCGGCCACTCGGCTTGGAAGCTGATCGACGAGGCGGGCTGCCGCGGCCTCGTCATCGGTGGCGCGCAGATGTCGTCGCTTCACTGCAACTTCATGATCAATATGGGGCAGGCGACCGGCTACGATCTCGAATATCTTGGCGAGCAGGTGCGCCGCGAGGTCTTCGAGAAAGATGGCATCAAGCTCGAATGGGAAATCAAGCGCCTCGGTGTCTTCATGCCCGGCCGCGAAGTGCGTCCGTTCCAGGGCGTCACTAGCGAATAACGGCTACTTCACCGCCAGTTTCAGGCCTTGGCGCGGCGTGACGACCGGCGTCCAGCCGAGAACCTTGCGTGCCTCGGATATGTCGACCTGCAGCGAACCGCAAAGGCGTTGATAGACGGCCTCCTTCCCGACAGCCTTCGCCGCCATGTGCAGCAATGCAGACGGGAAGGGGACCAGCATCGGCTTGACGCCGAGCCCCGCCGCGATTCCCCGGATGAGCTCCGGAGTCGACAGGTCCTCACCATCTCCAGCGAGGAAAATCCCGCCGTCGGCGGCCGGATGCGCCGCGCAGGTGATGATCAGATCGACGAGATTTTGCACAGCCACCAATGTGCGGCGGTTCTTCAGTGAAGCGAAGGGGAGCGGTATCCGCTTGCGGACGAGGCCGACAAGAAGGGCGAAGTTACCTCTTGCGCCAGGCCCATAGACCAGCGGCGGGCGGATGACGACGATTTCCATACCGGTGCGGGCGGCGATTTCGCGCAGACCGATTTCGCTTTCAAGCTTCGAAATGCCGTAAGGATCGATCGGCTTCGGCGTGTCGTTATGCCGGAACGGCCGATCGTTCTCTTCGCCATTGACCTTGATGGTGCTGACGAAGACGAATCTCTTCACGCCGGCGCGGGCCGCCTGTTCGGCAAGGTTGAGTGTGGCGGCGGTGTTGGTCCGGCGGAATTCCGCCAGCGGATCGGCTGCGCGGTCGTTCATGATGTGAACGCGGGCGGCAAGATGGAGGATGACGTCGACACCTGCAAGTGCCGCCGCCCAGTCGGTCCTGTCGGTTATGTCTATCGGAAAATGCCTGACATCATCAGGAAAGGCAGACGTTTGGGATCTGGTGGTGACCACCAGATCACAAATCTTCTCTGCGTGCAGCCGTTTGACAAGTGGACTACCGACGAAGCCGGCAGCGCCGGTGACGAGGCATCGCATGATCTTCTCCCTGCTCATCCATCGGCCTTGGCTAACCGGAAGTCAGACCCGCATCAATAAAAAAGCAGGGCGGACCGCATGCTGCGGCTCTCCGCATTAATCAATCCTGCGGGCGGCGGCCGTTAAGGGATGACATCTCGGTCCTTCGACTGAGCCATCGCGGGTCGGCGCGGCACCATATCTTGTTGAAGACACAGGATTTTTCGCCTCCGCTCCGGTCCACCCCCCGCTTGCGTCGGAATGGTGGCGAAATGAGCAAAAGGTAAAAGATCGCCAATTTCCGAGATGGAAGTTAACGAAAGTAAACACTTCATTAACCATAATGATGCTCTAATGCATGCAGATCGGACAAAGGCCCGGAACGGCGCAGACAGCTTCGCGCAAGCGTCGTTTTCAAAAGTGAAAGTTATTTTTGGGGGTGTTGATGAGTCGCAAGCATGTCGCTGTCCTGATGGGCGGATTTTCCTCGGAACGGCCCGTCAGCCTTTCCTCGGGAAAGGCTTGCGCAGCAGCCCTCGAAGCCGAAGGCTTCAAGGTGACGTGCATCGATGTCGCCCGCGACGTTTCCGAGAAGCTTGCGGCGCTGAAGCCCGATGTCGTCTTCAACGCGCTTCATGGGCCCTTTGGCGAGGATGGCACCATCCAGGGCATCCTCGAATATCTGGAAATTCCCTATACGCATTCGGGCGTGCTCGCCTCGGCGTTGGCGATGGACAAGGACAAGGCAAAGCTTGTCGCTGCCGCTGCCGGCATTCCGGTTGCCGAATCACAGGTCGTCAACCGTTTCGCCTTTCCTTCAGTGCATCCGATGAGGCCGCCCTATGTGGTGAAGCCGGTGCGCGAAGGGTCGAGCTTCGGCGTCGTCATCGTCACGGAAGATCAGGCGCATCCGCCGCAGGTCGTCAGCTCGCCCGAGTGGCGCTATGGCGAGGACGTTCTTGTCGAGCGCTATGTCTACGGCCGCGAACTGACCTGCGGGGTCATGGGCGAGACTGCGCTTGGCGTCACCGAGGTGGTGCCGCTGGGACACAATTTCTATGATTACGATTCCAAGTATGCGGTGGGCGGTTCAAAACACGTCATCCCGGCGAAAATTTCACCGAATATTTACCAAAAAATACAAACATTGGCCCTAAGGGCGCATCAGGCAATCGGTTGTCGCGGCGTCAGTCGGTCCGACTTTCGTTACGACGATCGTTTCTCCGAAGACGGCGAAATCATCTGGCTGGAGGTCAATACCCAGCCTGGCATGACTCCAACCTCGCTCGTGCCCGAAATGGCCGGTCATGCCGGTTATTCCTTTGGTGAATTTCTCCGGTGGATGGTGGAGGACGCGTCTTGTTTGCGTTGACGGTCAAGAGGATAGGGCGTCCCAGCCATCATGCTGTGCTTCCGACCGTGGAGGCCGAGGAGCGATTCGTCCTGCCGCGTCCACTGCGTCGCGTCACTCGTTTCCTGATTAGCCTCGGCGGCGGCCGCATCTATATCCCGGCCCATACGGGCACGGTTTCGGCGCTGGCTTTCTTAGGCGCGACCGGGCTTTACGGCATGTCGCTCGGCGGTCACACGGAAGCGGTAGCCCAGGCGACGACGACGGCCGCCGGTTTTGCGATCGAGGACGTCAAGGTCTCCGGCAATTCAGAAACTTCCGAAATCGAAATCCTGCAGCTGATCGGCCTCGACGGCACGACCTCGCTGGTCGCGCTCGACGTCGATGCCGCTCGCCGGAAGATCGCCCATCTTCCCTGGGTCGAAAGCGTCGAGGTCCGCAAGGTCTATCCGAAGACGATCGAGGTGAAGCTCAAGGAGCGCCAAGCCTATGCGATCTGGCAGCACGGGCAGGAGCTTTCGCTGATCGAAAAGAACGGCAGCGTCATCGCGCCGCTGCGCGACAACAAGTTTTCGTCGCTGCCGCTCGTCGTCGGCCGCGATGCGGAAACGGCTGCGGCTTCGCTCGACGAGGCCTTCTCGAAGTGGCCCGACGTGAAGGCCCGCGTGAAGGCCTATGTCTGGATATCGGGACGTCGCTGGGACCTGCACATGGATAACGGCGTCATCGTCAAGCTGCCGGAAGACGGCATCGATCAGGCGCTGGCCACACTTTCGAAGTTCGATGAGCAGCACCAGCTGCTGGAGCGCGACATCGCTGCGGTCGATCTGAGATTGCCGGACAGGACCGCGATCCAGCTGACGCCGGAAGCGGCGGTCCGCCGGCAGGCGGCGGTAACGGAGCGTACGAAGGAATTGAAGAAGTCGGGGCAGAATATATGAGCTTGTTCGGTTCATCCCATTTCGGACTGCCGCGCCTGAAGCCGCTCTCGTCGAAGCGGTCTCATATCGTTTCGGTGCTGGACATCGGCTCGACCAAGGTCGTCTGCATGATCGGCCGGCTGACGCCGCGCGAGGAAAGCCAGATCCTGCCGGGCCGCACGCACAATATCGAGATCATCGGCATCGGCCACCAGCGCTCCCGCGGCATCAAGACCGGCGTTATCGCCGACCTCGACGCGCTGGAAGGCGTCATCCGCCTCGCCGTCGATGCGGCCGAGCGCATGGCGGGGCTGACCGTCGAGAGCCTGATCGTCAACCTGACGGCCGGCCGCCTTGGCAGCGACATCTACACGGCGACGATCGATCTCGGCGGCCAGGAAGTCGAGCCCAACGATTTGAAGAAGGTACTGTCGGCCGCCTGCCAGCAATCGCTGCGCCAGGACCGTTCGGTGCTGCATTCGCTGGCGACGGGCTTCTCGCTCGACGGCGAGCGCGGTATCCGCGATCCGCTGGCGATGTATGGCGATGCGCTCGGCGTCGACATGCATGTGGTGACGGCAGAGCGCTCGGCGCTGAAGAACCTCGAGCTCAGCGTCAACCGCGCGCATCTTTCGGTCGAGGGCATTGTCGCGACGCCCTATGCATCCGGCCTTGCCGCTCTCGTCGATGACGAGGTCGAGCTCGGCTGCGCGGCGATCGACATGGGCGGCGGCACGACGACCATTTCGGTCTTTGCCGAAGGCAAGCTCGTACATACGGATGCCGTCGGCCTCGGCGGCCATCACGTCACCACAGACCTGGCGCGCGGCCTTTCGACTCGCATCGAGGATGCGGAGCGGCTGAAGGTCGTGCACGCCTCGGCACTTTCGAACTCCTCCGACGAGCGCGAGCTGATCTCGATCCCGCCGATCGGCGAGGATGATCGCGACCAGCCGTCGCAGGTGCCGCGGGCGCTGGTTTCGCGAATCGTGTCGGCGCGAATTGAAGAGACGATGGAACTGATCCGCGACCGGATCCAGCGCTCCGGCTTCAGCCCGATCGTCGGCAAGCGCGTCGTCTTGACCGGCGGTGCAAGCCAGCTGACCGGCCTCGCCGAAGTGGCGCGGCGCATCCTTGCCCGCAATGTCCGCATCGGCCGTCCGATGGGCGTTTCGGGATTGCCGACGGCGGCCAAGGGTCCGGCCTTTTCGACGGCCGTCGGCCTGATGATCTATCCGCAGGTCGCGGACATGGAGACACATGCGTCACAGAGCGGTCTGCTCATGTCGCTTGGGGGAAATAACAGCCGCATAGCCCGGATGGGCCAGTGGCTGAAGGAAAGCTTCTGAAATTTGAGTAATTGGCCGGCGTGGCGATGCGGCCAGAGAGAGAAGGAACAGGTACCATGACAATCAAGCTGCAAAAGCCTGACATCACAGAGCTGAAGCCGCGCATCACCGTGTTCGGCGTCGGCGGCGGTGGCGGCAACGCCGTCAACAACATGATCACCGCCGGCCTCCAGGGCGTCGACTTCGTCGTTGCCAACACGGATGCGCAGGCGCTGACGATGACGAAGGCCGAGCGTATCATCCAGCTCGGCGTCAACGTCACCGAAGGCCTCGGCGCCGGTTCGCAGCCGGAAGTCGGCCGCGCGGCTGCGGAAGAGTGCATCGACGAAATCGTCGATCACCTGAACGGCACGCATATGTGCTTCGTCACCGCCGGCATGGGCGGCGGTACCGGTACCGGTGCTGCTCCTGTTGTCGCGCAGGCCGCCCGTAACAAGGGTATCCTGACAGTCGGCGTCGTCACCAAGCCGTTCCATTTCGAAGGCGGCCGCCGCATGCGTCTCGCTGAGATGGGCATCCAGGAACTGCAGAAGTCTGTCGACACGCTGATCGTCATTCCGAACCAGAACCTCTTCCGCATTGCCAACGACAAGACGACCTTCGCCGACGCGTTCGCCATGGCCGACCAGGTTCTCTATTCGGGCGTTGCCTGCATCACCGACCTGATGGTGAAGGAAGGTCTCATCAACCTCGACTTCGCCGACGTCCGCTCGGTCATGCGCGAAATGGGCCGCGCGATGATGGGCACCGGCGAAGCCTCCGGCGCCGGCCGCGCACTGCAGGCCGCCGAAGCGGCGATCGCCAACCCGCTGCTCGACGAAACCTCGATGAAGGGCGCTCAGGGCCTGCTGATCTCGATCACCGGCGGTCGCGACCTTACGCTCTTCGAAGTCGATGAAGCCGCGACCCGTATCCGCGAGGAAGTCGATCCGGACGCCAACATCATCCTCGGCGCCACCTTCGACGAATCGCTCGAGGGCATCATCCGCGTCTCGGTCGTCGCGACCGGTATCGACCGGGCGATCAGCGAAGCCGCCGAGCGCAACTTCCAGCCGGCTGCCAAGCCCGCTATCCGTCCCTCCGCGGCTGTTGCTCCGGCAGCGGCCGCAGTTCAGCCTGCGCCGGTGATGCAGGCACCAAAGGCCATTGATCCGATCGCGCAGACCATCCGCGAAGCCGAGATGGAACGCGAGCTCGAAATCCCGGCCCCGCGTGCCGCCGCACCGCTTCAGCAGCCTGCTGCGCAGCAGGAAGTCTTCCGTCCGCAGAGCAAGATCTTCGCGCCTGCACCGGAGGCTCCGGCCATGCGTCCTCAGGTGCCGCAGCAGGCTCCGGCGCCGGTGATGAGCCAGCCGGTGATGAGCCAGCCCATCCAGCAGCAGCCCATCCAGCCGCAGCCGGTCCGGCAGGAGCCTGTCATTCGTCAGGCGCCCGAGCCGATGCGCATGCCGAAGGTCGAAGACTTCCCGCCGGTCGTCCAGGCCGAGCTCGACCACCGCACGCAGGCGGCTTCCGCGCATGGCCAGGAAGAGCGCGGCCCAATGGGTCTGCTCAAGCGAATCACCAATTCGCTGGGACGCCGCGACGATGACGCGGTTGCAGCCGACATGACTGCCGCACCGCCGGCTGCTTCGCAGCAGCGCCGTCCGCTGTCGCCGGAGGCAAGCCTCTACGCGCCGCGCCGCGGCAATCTCGACGATCAGGGTCGCGCGGTTCCGCAGGCCCGGATGATGCAGGAAGACGACCAGCTGGAAATCCCGGCATTCCTGCGCCGCCAGTCGAACTGAGATCGGGGCTTCGGCACCGTTCATGCCCGGGATCCAGGTCCCGGGCATTGCTGTTTTTCGGCTTCGGATTCTCCAGCGATTTCAATTGCGTGACTTCGTAACAATGCGAAAGAAACAGTGATTTGGATTGGGGGGCCGGCGCACGTAAGTATGGTGCAAGGAAACTGCCCTAGGAGACTCCTCAACGAGGCTCCTTCTGCAGAATGAATGATAACCGCGCCGTGGGTCAGATCACTGGAGCGGAAGAATAAAGGCAGATTTTATGGCAATTGGCTTGCTGGGTTTTCAAACGACGGTATCGCGTCCCGTGACGCTCTCGGGCATTGGGGTCCATTCGGGTGCTAATGTCTCGATCACGCTGAACCCGGCCGAATCGGACACCGGCGTCGTTTTCCAGCGCCTGCACGACAATGGCGACATCACCGAACTGAAGGCCGTCTCTTCGCAGGTCGGCAATACCGACCTCTGCACCGTGCTCGGCTTTTCACCGACGCATTCGGTTGCGACGATCGAACATGTCATGGCCGCCATCTATGCGCTCGGCCTCGACAATGTGGTGATCGAAGTGCAGGGCGCCGAAATGCCGATCATGGACGGCAGTTCGCTGCCTTTTGTCGAGGCGATCGAGCAGGTCGGTCTCGTCTCGCTCGGCGTCAAGCGCCGCTATATCCGCATCACCAAGCCGGTGCGAATTGAGCATGGCGGTTCCTGGAGCGAATTCCGTCCCTATGACGGCACACGCTTCGAAGTGGAAATCGATTTCGACTGCCCGCTGATCGGCCGGCAGAAATGGGCCGGCGACATGAGCGCCGCGGTCTTCAAGACCGAGCTTTCCCGCGCCCGCACCTTCGGCTTCATGCGCGATGTCGAGCGGCTCTGGGCTTCGGGCCATGCGCTCGGCTCGTCGCTCGAAAATTCCGTCGTCATCTCGGATGACAACACCGTCATCAACGTCGAAGGGCTGCGTTACGCCAAGGACGAGTTCGTCCGTCACAAGACGCTCGATGCCGTTGGCGACCTGTCGCTCGCTGGCGTCCAGTTTATCGGTTGCTACCGCTCCTACCGTGGCGGCCACAAGATGAACGCCAATGCGCTGAAGGCGCTGCTCGCCGATCCCTCCGCTTACGAAGTGGTCGAGACCTCGACGCCGCGCCAGCGCGTCGCTGCTCGGGAATTGATTGCCGTCAGCGCTGCGGAATTCGCTCCCTGGTCGGCATGACCTCCAGCCTATTCTCAAAGACCAGGCCGCCTCTTTCCCGGAGGCGGTTTTTTTATGTCGCCCGAGTTTGCGGCGATAGGCATTTTACGGCAGGTGCTTAGCTGCAACAGGTCGGCAAGAAGGTGAAAAGCCGGCATTTCCGGCCGCGGCTGCCACAAAAATGCGTTAATGCCTTATCATTGCGTTGCTCTCGATGCACATTTGTGGCTAGAAACGCCAGCGAGGCGTAGCTGCCGTGGAGCGAGCGGCGGCAGTGGGGTTCTTTCGAATGGCTTATGCAGGATCTGAAGGTATGATGAAGACAGCGCGCGCTTTGTTCGCATCGCTTCTGGTGCTCAGCGCAGGCGCCTCTATATCTGGTTGCCAGTCGGACCCCGATATCGACATCACCAAGCTCGGCCTGGAAACAGATCCGCCTGATGTGCTCTACACCCAGGGCCTTGCCAACATGAAGGCCGGCAACATGGCGGAAGCGGCGCGCAAGTTCGACGCCATCGACCGCGAGAACCCATTCTCCGAATGGGCGCGCAAGGCGCTTGTGATGAGCACCTTCGTCAAATACCGCCAGGGCAAGTTCGATGATGCGCTCGCGTCGGGCAACCGTTACATGGCGCAATATCCGAAGTCCCAGGATGCCGCTTACGTACAGTATCTCGTCGGCCTCACCTATTCCAAGCAGATCGTCGACGTGACGCAGGACCAGCGCGCCTCCGCCAAGACGATCGAAGCGATGCAGGCCGTCGTCGACAATTACCCGAACTCCGAATATGTCGACGATGCGCAGGCGAAAATCCGCTATGCGCGCGACCAGCTGGCCGGCAAGGAAATGCAGATCGGCCGCTATTATATGGAGCGGAAGGAATATCTCGCCGCGATTTCGCGCTTCCGCATCGTCGTCGAGAAATATCCGAATACGAACCAGATCGAAGAGGCGCTCGCCCGTCTCGTCGAGGCCTATTACGCGATGGGCATCGTCGACGAGGCGCAGACCGCGGCAGCCGTTCTTGGTCACAACTACCCCGACAGCCAGTGGTACGCCGATTCCTACAAGCTGCTGCAGACCGGTGGCGCCGAGCCGCGTGAAAACAAGGGCTCGTGGATCGCTGCGGCAGGCAAGAAACTCCTGCTTGGTTCATAAGTCCAATGCTGATCCAGCTTTCGATCCGCGATATCGTCCTGATCGAGCGGCTGGATCTTGCCTTTGAGACCGGCCTTTCCGTGCTGACGGGCGAGACCGGGGCGGGCAAATCCATTCTGCTCGACAGTCTTTCGCTGGCGCTCGGCGGGCGCGGCGACGGTGGTCTGGTGCGCCATGGGGAGGACAAGGGCCAGGTGACGGCGGTGTTCGACGTCGGCATGGACCACGGCGCTCGCGCGCTGCTCAGAGAAAACGGCATCGACGACGAGGGCGACCTGATCTTCCGCCGCCAGCAATCGGCGGACGGGCGCACCAAGGCCTATGTCAACGACCAGCCGGTCAGCGTGCAGCTGATGCGCCAGGCCGGCCAGATGCTGGTCGAGATCCATGGCCAGCACGACGACCGCGCCCTTGTCGACACCAATGCCCACCGCACCCTGCTCGATGCCTTCGCCGGCTTGACCGACGAGGTTGCCGAGGTCGCCCGGCTCTATCGCCTGTGGCGCGACAGCGAGCGAACGCTGAAGAAACATCGCGAGAAGGTGGAAAGTGCGGCGCGTGAAGCCGACTATCTGCGTTCTTCCGTCGAGGAGCTTGAGAAGCTGTCGCCGCAGGACGGCGAAGAGGAGGAACTCGCCGATAGCAGGCAGAAGATGATGAAGGCCGAGCGGATCGCCGGCGATATCGCCGAAGCCTCCGAATTCCTGAACGGCAACGCCTCACCGGTGCCCCATATCGCCTCGCTGGTGCGCCGGCTGGAGCGCAAGAGCCATGAGGCGCCGGGACTGCTTGAAGACACGGTGACGCTGCTCGATGCCGCCCTCGATCAGCTCTCCAATGCCCAGATGGAGGTCGAGGCGGCGCTGCGCAAGACCGAATATGATCCGCGGGAGCTGGAGCGGGTAGAGGAACGGCTTTTCGCGCTGCGAGCCGCTTCGCGCAAATATTCCGTGCCGGTCACCGAGCTGCCGGCGCTTGCCGTTCGCATGATCGCCGATCTTGCCGATCTCGACGCGGGCGAGGAGAAGCTCGCGCGCCTCGAAGCCGAGGTCGGCCTAGCGCGGGAGAACTACGATACCGCCGCACGCGCACTCTCCGACAAGCGCCATCATGCCGGCACGGCGCTGGCCGCGGCCGTGATGGCCGAGCTGCCGGCACTGAAGCTCGAACGCGCCCGTTTCATGGTCGAGATCACCACCGATGCGCAGGAGGCGCTGGCCGAAGGTATCGATGTCGTCGAGTTCCATGTGCAGACCAATCCGGGCACGCGGCCGGGCTCAATCATGAAGGTCGCTTCCGGGGGCGAGCTGTCGCGTTTCCTGCTGGCGCTGAAGGTGGCGCTCGCCGATCGTGGGTCGGCGCCGACGCTCGTCTTCGACGAAATCGATACCGGTGTGGGCGGCGCCGTGGCCGATGCGATCGGCCAGCGTCTGAAGCGCCTTTCCGATCGGGTGCAGGTGCTGTCGGTAACGCATGCGCCGCAGGTTGCGGCGCGGGCGGCGACTCATCTGCTGATCTCCAAGGGGCCGACCAACGACGGTTCGGAAAAGATCGCCACGCGCGTGGCGACGATGGCTCAGACGGACCGCACCGAGGAGATCGCCCGCATGCTGGCCGGCGCTTCGGTAACCGAAGAGGCGAGGGCGGCCGCCAAGCGGCTGCTGGCCGGCAACGGCTGATTGCCTAACCCGATTTAAGGCCGTAGCGTGACAAGCACGGCGCTTCACGCTATGCGCATCTTCCCGATCAGACGCGATCCGTTTTCCATGCGCCTTTTCCATTTCAGCGATGATCCCGATATCGCGGTGTTCGAGCCGCGCCCTGTTCTCATTCCCTCGGTTCGCCCGGTTGGCCGGGAATGGCTGAACGGCCCGCTCGTCTGGGCGATCGATGATGATCATGCTTTCATGTATCTCTTTCCGCGAGACTGCCCGCGTATCCTACTGTGGGGGACGCCGGATACGCCGGAGGCCGAACGGCGGCGCTGGCTCGGTGATTGGCGCGCCGTCGCCTTCGTCGAGCGTCGTTGGTTGGACAGGCTCGAGGCGGAGACGATCCACCGCTATGAAATGACGTCCGACGGCTTCGAAGAGCTTAAGGATGCAGGCATGTGGGTGTCCAGCAGACGCGTCGTTCCCGTCAAGCGGACCGCCATGTCTCGGCTCGACCAGGAGTTTGCGCCACGCAAGGTGGATCTCCGGGCAGTCGATAGCCTGCGGCCGTTGAAAGACCTCTGGAACACCGGCCTGCATGTCAGCGGCATTCGACTGCGCAATGCGAGAGACTGGGAATAGGCCGGCGAGGCGGCGAGCTGTTGTGTTTCCTGCTGGCGCTGAAGGCCGTGACAAGCGTCCCAGAGGTATGAATTTGGCGCGAACGCTGACCCGATCGCCCTCATCCCTGTGCTCGTCACAGGGATCCAGAGCGCCCAAGTCGTTGGGCGCGAGAGACTTCTTACCTGTGTGAGAGTCATTCACGGCGCAGACGCGCCGTGGCTGGATCCCTGTGACGAGCACTGGGATGAGGGCGGAGTGGTGGGCGGCCCTGTCCGATAGCGGGCCATCCGGCATGCAGCCTATTCGGTCTCTCTTTTCATCCGGAAATTTTGCTCTAAAAACAATCCAGATTTTCTGGCCAGATTCCCTGGAGTGATGTCCGATGTCCACCGAAGGTTCCGCCGTCGACACGTTGACGATCGAAGAGGCTGCCGCCGAGCTCGAGCGGCTGGCCAAGGAGATCGCGCATCATGATGCGCTCTACCACGGCAAGGACCAGCCGGAGATATCGGATGCCGATTACGACGCGCTGAAGCGCCGCAACGATGCGCTGGAGGCGCGGTTTCCCGAGCTGATCCGCGAGGACAGCCCGTCGCGGCATGTCGGTGCCGCTCCTTCCGTCACCTTCTCGCCGGTCACTCACGCGCGGCCGATGCTGTCGCTCGACAACACGTTTTCGCAGGAGGACGTGCAGGATTTCGTCGCCGGCGTCTATCGCTTCCTCGGCCGGCTGCCGGACCAGTCGATCGCCTTTACCGCCGAACCGAAGATCGATGGTCTGTCGATGTCGATTCGCTACGAGAACGGCAGGCTGGTAACCGCCGCCACGCGCGGCGACGGCACGACGGGGGAGAACGTCACCGCCAACATCCGGACGATCGCCGAGATCCCCAACGAGCTGCCGAAGGGCGTTCCCGCCGTGGTCGAAATCCGTGGCGAGGTCTACATGGCCAAGAGCGACTTCCTGGCGCTGAACCGGCAGATGGAGGCGGAGGGTAAGCAGACCTACGTCAATCCGCGCAATACGGCCGCCGGATCGCTCCGCCAGCTCGACGCCAAGGTGACGGCGAGCCGCAAGCTGAAATTTTTTGCCTATGCCTGGGGCGAGATGTCGGAGATGCCTGAAGATACGCAGTTCGGCATGGTGCAGACCTTCAAGGACTGGGGCTTTCCTGTCAATCCGCTGATGAAGCGGCTGAATTCGGTCGCCGACATTCTGGCACATTATGACGAGATCGGCCTTGAGCGCCCGGATCTCGACTACGACATCGACGGCGTCGTCTATAAAGTCGACAGCCTCGAATTACAGCGGCGCCTCGGCTTCCGCTCGCGGTCGCCGCGCTGGGCAACGGCGCACAAGTTTCCGGCCGAGCAGGCCTTCACCGAGGTCGAGAAGATCGAGATCCAGGTCGGCCGCACCGGCGCGCTGACGCCGGTGGCGCGGCTGAAGCCGATCACGGTCGGCGGCGTCGTCGTCACCAATGCGACGCTGCACAATGAGGATTACATCAAGGGCATCGGCAATAGCGGCGAGCGTATCCGGCCGGAGGAGCACGATATTCGCGAGGGCGATACGGTGATCGTCCAGCGTGCCGGCGACGTCATTCCGCAGATCCTCGACGTGGTGATGGAAAAACGCGCGGCCGACGCCCGCTCATACGAGTTTCCGAAGACCTGCCCGGTCTGCGGCTCGCATGCCGTGCGCGAGGTCAACGAGAAGACCGGCAAGATGGATTCGGTGCGCCGCTGCACCGGCGGCTTCATCTGCCGGGCGCAGGCGACGGAACATCTGAAGCACTTCGTCTCCCGTAACGCCTTCGATATCGAGGGGCTCGGGTCGAAGCAGATCGACTTCTTCTTCGAACACGAGGACGCGTCGCTGCAGATCCGCACCGCGCCCGAGATCTTCACGCTGGAGAAGCGCCAGCAGCAATCGCTGACCAAGCTGGAGAATATCGACGGCTTCGGCAAGGTCAGCGTCGGCAAGCTCTATGCCGCGATCAACGAACGGCGCAGCATCGCGCTTCACCGCTTCATCTATGCGCTCGGCATCCGTCATGTCGGCGAGACCACGGCGAAGCTGCTGGCGCGCTCCTACGGCACCTATGAAGCATTTGCCACGGCGATGAGGGAAGCAGCACCGCTGTCCGGCGACGCCTGGAACGATCTCAACGCCATCGAGGGCATCGGCGAGGTCGTGGCGCGCGCCATGGTCGAGTTCTACAAGGAGCCGCTCAATATCGAGGTGATTACCCGCCTGCTTGATGAGGTGACGCCACAGGAGGCCGAACAGCCGGTGACGGCGGGAAGTCCGGTCGCCGGCAAAACGGTAGTCTTTACCGGTTCGCTGGAAAAATTCACGCGTGACGAGGCGAAGGCGAGGGCGGAAAGCCTCGGCGCCAAGGTGGCGGGATCGGTGTCGAAGAAGACCGACATCGTCGTCGCCGGCCCCGGCGCCGGCTCCAAGCTCGACAAGGCGCGCGAACTCGGCGTGCAGACGATGGACGAGGACGAATGGCTGGCGCTGATCAGCGGGTGAGAGGCTGACGGCGGGCCGTCAGCCTCGTCCGTTCAAGGTCTCAACCGCGCCATTGTATAGGCGTCGACATACTCTCCCGATCGAAAGCCGAAGGCCTTCAGCAGGCCTTCCCGTTCGAAGCCGAATTTCTCATAGAGGCTGATCGCGGCGTCGTTGTCGGTATAGACGGTCAGTTCCAGCCGCTTGACGTCAAGCCAGTCGTCGGCGGCCTCGACCATCGCACCGAGCAGGATGCGTCCGAAGCCGCGGCCGGTGAAATCGTCATGCACGCCCATGCCGACGCTGGCGACGTGCTGCCGGCGGCCGCCGAGACGGTTGAGGCCGCAATTGCCGACGATCTTGCCGTTCAGCGTGACGACGAGATTGAGCGCGCCCGGCGAGGGATTTTCCATGCGCTTGCGAACCTCTTCGACCCTTTGGTAGGGCGGCCGCAACGTGCCGGCGCGGTAGCCCGGCAAATTCATGAGATCGGTGAGTTCTTCCGCATCGGAAAGGCGGACTGAACGCACCAGGATGCCCTCCGGCAAGCGCGCTCGGCGGCTCGGTCCATTCTCTTCATTTTCGGACATTGGATGCTCTCCTTGGGGTTCAAGAGGAGAGCCGGTTTCCGAAAACCCTGCTCGCCTCGGCAGGGTTTCGGGGTGATCGGATCGCTGTTAACGCGCCATTGCTCCCGCATACCCTTCAAGGGTCGTGGTGTGATGGATAAGCGCTGCCATGGTCACGGAACCGATCATGAGTAGCAATTTTGGATATCTGTCGCGAAATGTCAACCGGCGCGCGTGGGCAATTTGCGCGGCCGCAAGCCGGACGCTATTCCTGTGGCAGGTGAAACGATTCGGACGCGGCATTGAAGACCATTGCGATTGATTTCGAGACGGCGAACGAGCAGCGCGGCAGCGCCTGTTCCGTCGGCCTTGCCTGGATCGAAGAGGGCAGGGTGACGCGCGTCGAGGAACGGCTGATCCGGCCGCGGGAGATGCGCTTTTCCGGGATGAACATCGCCATTCACGGCATCCGGCCGGAAGATGTCGAGGATGCGCCGGAGTTTCCCGAGGTGATGGATGAGTTCCATGACGATTTCAGGGGCGCGACGATGATTGCGCATAATGCCGCCTTCGATTTCAGCGTCTGGCGGGCGAGCCTCGATCTCTACCGGCAGTCCTATCCCGAACTGACCTACCTCTGCAGCCTGAAGATGGCGCAGCGGATCTGGCCGCATTTTCTCTCGCACCGGCTGAACCTGATTGCCGAGCATCTCGGCCTGCGCTTCATGCACCACAACGCCGCCGAGGATGCCGCGGTCTGCGCGGCAGCGGCGATCGAGATGGCCAAGGCAGTCAAGGCGAAAGCCGTCGAGGCGATCCCGGCACTGATCGGCATGACGCCGGGGCGGCTGATGGCGCGCGGCTATGCCCCCTGCACTTGCCGAAAGGCCTGAGCGGTTTCTTGCAAAGCAGGGGCGCGTGCTTATCTAGAAGGCGCCGATCAAGCGATAGAGCGCCTTTGGCGCGTCCCGTCGGACGCGCGGCGCTCCAGGGAGCTGCCATGTCCAAGCCGCGCAACCTTTTCTTTGCTGCCCTCTCTCTTTTCGCGCTTTCAGCGGGCGCCGTCTCGGCCGAAGTAGTCGGTAAGGTCGGGGTTGACTGGATCGGCAACGACATCATCGTCGAGGCAGTCTCCGATCCCGAGGTCAAGGGGGTCACCTGCCATGTCACGTATTTCGACCGCAGCCTGATCGACAGGTTCAAGAAAGGCAACTGGTTCGAAGATCCGTCTAACAATTCCATTGCCTGCCGGCAGACCGGACCGATCGAGGTCGGCAATATCGACGTGTCCAAAGACGGCAGCGAAGTGTTCCGCCAAGGCATGTCGCTGATCTGGAAGACGCTGGTCGTCAACCGCATCTATGACAAGGCGAACGACACGCTGATCTACCTCGCCCATTCCAGGGAGCTGACGGATGGCTCGGCGAAGATGTCGATTTCGACGATTCCGCTCTACGGGCAGAACGTCACCTGGAAGAATGGGAAGCCGCAATAAGGCGAGGGTAGCGTTCGATTTCGGGGCAGTGCATTGCTTCCTCCTCGCCCTCATTCCTGTGCCTGTCACAGGAATCCAGCGCGCCCAAGTCCTTGGGCGCAAGAGACTCTTCTATCTGCTGCAAGTGAGGTCATTCACCGCGCGGACGCGCGGTGGCTGGATCTCTGTGACGAGCACAGAGATGAGGGAGGATGGGCCGTGCCATGGCTCTGAAGAGATTGGTGGCAAGTCGGTCTTTTCAAACAAAAAGGCCCGGACGAGCCGGGCCTTCGCATTCCGTTCAGCGATAAATTTCAAGCCGCCTGATTCAGCTCGTCGGCAATCACGGTATCGAGGTTGAGGAAGCAGACCATGGTCTTCTCAAGCGCGACGATGCCGCGGCAGAAGGCGCGCTGGGCTTCCGGGATGATTTCCGGCGGCGGCTGCAGGTCTTCGCTCTTGATGGTCATCATGTCGGAAACCTGCTCGACCAGCAGCCCCACCAGCTTGCCGGCGATGTCGGTGACGATGATTGCCGAGCGCTCCGAAGGTTCGGTCATCTTCATGCCAAGGCGGCAGGCCATGTCGATGACCGGGATCACCGCGCCGCGCAGGTTGATGAGGCCCAGCACGTAAGGCGGAGTATGCGGCATCGGCGTCACCGGTGCCCAGCCGCGGATTTCGCGGATGGCCATGATGTCGATGCAGAATTCCTGGTCGCCCAGATGGAACGAAACGATTTCGAGATAAGCGCCCGACTGTTTGATGGCGTTGTTGTTCATGGTCAGAATTCTTCCCAGTTGTCCCCGGCGGGTGAGGCGATGACTTTGGCAGCAGAGCCGCCGTTGAATGCGCCCGCGACCTTGCCGATCAGGCTGCGCGCGGGAGAAGGTCTCGAATGCGAGGCGGCGGTTGCCTCTCGCGGCGTTTGCCGGGCGCTCATGCCCTCGCCGGTTTTGAACTGCTTGATCAGCTGCGTCAGGTTTTCCGCGTCGATGGCGAGCGTATGGCTTGCGGCGTTCGTCTCTTCCACCATGGCCGCGTTCTTCTGCGTGACCTGATCCATCTGGCTGATCGATGTGTTGATCTCGTTCAGTCCGACCGATTGTTCGCGCGCAGAGGTTACGATTGATTTAACATGTTCGTCGATGCGCAGAACATCTTCGCCGATCTGGCGAAGCGCTTCACCGGCGGCTGTTACCAGTTCGCCGCCGATCTTCACTTCCTCGCCGGATTTTCCGATCAAGGCCTTGATATCCTTGGCAGCACCCGCGGCGCGGCCGGCGAGTTCGCGCACTTCCTGGGCAACGACGGCGAAGCCCTTGCCGGCCTCACCGGCACGCGCCGCCTCGACGCCGGCGTTGAGCGCCAGCAGGTTCGTCTGGAAAGCGATTTCGTCGATGACGTTGATGATCTTGCCGATCTCACGGGAAGCACCTTCTATCCGTTCCATCGCGGCCATCGCATCGCCGACGACGATGTCCGATTTCGCCGTGTTCTGACGGGTATGCGAGACCATGTGGCCGACTTCCTCGGCGCGGTTGGTCGCATTGCGGACGGTGGCGGTGATCTGGTCGAGGGCGGCCGAGGTCTCTTCCAGCGAAGCGGCCTGCTGCTCGGTGCGCTTGGCAAGATCGTCGGCTGCGGCGCGCATCTGACGGCTGTTGGCTTCGATCGAGCTGCTGTTGAGGGCAATGTCGCTCATCGCCTTGCGCAGCGTCGCCGTCGTCTGATTGAAATCCAGGCGCAGACGCTCCAGCTCCTCGCGGAACGGCTGGTCGATCGTAACGGTAACGTCGCCGCCCGACAGACGGGTGAGGCCGGCGCCGAGCGCGGCGACGGCGGCGTTCAGGGCCTCGGCGTCGGCAAGCTTGGCGGCTTCGCGGGCGCGGTGCTCGGCGTCGCTGCGCTGCCTGTCGTTCTGGCTCTGCGCTTCGAGGTCGCGCTTTTCGATGGCGGCAAGGCGGAAGGCGTCGGCGGCGCGGGCCATGTCGCCGATCTCGTCGCCGCGGGCCTTTTCCGCAACGTTGCTGGTGAGATCGCCGCCTATGATGCGCCGCATGCTTTCGCTCACGGCTGTGATGCCGCGGCGGATCGATCCGCCATGGATATATTGCAGGACGCTCATGGTGAGGATGGCGAGGATGCCGAGTCCGATCTGCAGGAAGAGGGCACGTTGCGATATGGCATTGGCGGCCTGGACATGCTGATGGGCAAATACGGCACCATCGGCGGCAAGCTTGTCGAGCGTCTTCGTCAGCTCCTCGCCGGCGCCGTCGATCGTGTCGTCGATCTTGTCGAACGCCGCGTCGGGCGCACCTTGCTGGACCAGCGCGACGAGATCGGTCTGGATCGCCTTGTCCATCTCGGCGACGTCGGCGTCGTAGTTCTTCAGCAGGGCGCCGGCATTTATCTCGTCGGCCAGCAGACGTATGTCTTTCGAGCCGTTGGATAGGACGGCCAGAGAATCGGCAATCAGCTTGATACGCTCCGGCGCTACCGCCTTGTCATCCTTGTCGACGATGATGTCCATGGCGGCCAGCACCATCGTCAGGTTGGCAAGCCGCATGTCGTTGATACGGTCGACACTCGCCTGGATCTCGGTGGCGCGGCGCAGGCCGGCGTCGATGCGCGTGTTTTCGTACCAGCCGACGGCGAGCATCGTTCCGAAACCCACAAAAGCGGCGCCGCCGAGCGTCCAGAGCCGCTGGCTGACCGACAGGCTCTTGCGCACTGCTGAATTCGTCATGAAAAGACCCTTCCACAAACCGCTCGGGTTTATGCTTTTCTACCCTCATGCGGATGTCCGGGGTTTTCGCCACGCGGCAGACTTCATGTCAGAACGGCTCGATGGGGCCGCACGCAATGTTAAATATAGATAGGACGGCTTAAGTCTTTCCTAACGATGTTTATCTTGAGATCGCTGATAGGCCTCCGCGGCAAGCCATTAAAAGCATGTGATTTTTTGCTCCATCTCCGGGACTGATCGATGGATAGCCCGTTGCCGGCGGGCTTGGTCGGTGAGACAATTCATCACGGGTCAGAAAACATAATGTTGAATTGCGCCCGTCTGGTCGGGACTATATCAGCGGGCAAGAGCAGCCGGACATATTCGGCCCGGACGAGGACAGTGCCAATGAAGACATTCCGCATCGCCATCTGGGTCGGCGTCCTGATACTGGCCGGGATTCTCGGTTGGGTCACACTCAATCTCGACACATCGAAAGACGTGGTGGCGGAAGCTCCCTATGGCGTGCCTTTCACGCTCGTCTCCCAAAGCGGACAGCCGATCACCGAGCAGGCGCTGCGCGGCAAGCCGACGGCGCTGTTCTTCGGCTTCACCCATTGCCCCGAAGTTTGCCCGACGACGCTGTACGAGTTGAACGGCTGGATGGAGAAGGTCGATCCGGACGGAACCAAGCTGCAGGCCTATTTCGTGACCGTCGATCCCGAGCGCGACACGCCCGAAGTTATCAATCAATATGTCTCCAATGTTTCCAAGCGCATCATCGGCATTTCCGGTCCGCCGGATAAGGTCACCGAGGTCATCAAAGGTTTCCGCATTTACGCCAAGAAGGTGCCTGTCGACGATAAGGATCCGAACGGCGACTATACGATGGATCATTATGCCTCGGTTTTCCTTCTTGATTCGGCTGGACGATTTGCGGGGACGATCGCCTATGGCGAAAACCCGGACACGGCGGTAAAGAAGCTGGAGAATCTCGTCAGCAAAGGGTGACAGCTTCAGCGTGATAGGGCGCTGGCTCGACCGGTGGCGGGCAACGGAAACGGGAAAGACCGCCTAACGTGAGTGAAATCCGCCTCTACGTGTCGACGACCGAAAGCCAGGCCGAATCGATCCTCGACCTCCTGAGCGAAGTCTTCGGCGAAGAAGACTTTGCCATCGGCACCACTGAAATCGATGAGAAGAAGGATATTTGGGAGGCCTCGGTCTACATGATGACCGAGGACGAGGCGGACGTGCGCTCTCGCATCGAAGCGGCGCTGCAAAGCGCCTTTCCCGATGCTCAGCTGCTGCGGGAGGTCATCCCCGACGTTGATTGGGTGGTGAGATCGCTGGAAGGACTGAAGCCGGTCAGGGCAGGGCGTTTTCTAGTGCATGGCTCGCATGACCGCGACAAGGTCCGCCCCGGCGACATCGCCATCGAGATCGATGCCGGCCAGGCCTTCGGCACCGGCCATCACGGCACGACGGCCGGCTGCCTCGAAGTGATCGATCGTGTGGTGCGATCCCGCCGCGTCCGCAACGCGCTCGATCTCGGCACCGGCAGCGGTGTGCTGGCGATTGCGGTGCGTAAGCTCAAGAACATACCGGTACTGGCCACCGACATCGACCCAATTGCAACGCGGGTGGCGGCCGAAAACGTTCGCCGCAACGGCATCGCCTCGGGCATCGTCACCAGAACCGCGCCGGGTTTTCATTCCACGGCCTTTTCCGAGCATGGTCCGTTCGATCTCATCATCGCCAACATCCTCGCCCGGCCGCTGATCCGCATGGCGCCGCAGCTTGCCGCCCATCTTGCGCCGGGCGGTTCGGTGATTCTTTCGGGGATTTTGGCTGCGCAGCGATGGAAGGTGATTGCCGCCTATAGCGGCGCGAGGCTCCGGCACGTCAGGACGATCTGGCGGAACGGCTGGGTGACGATCCATTTAGACCGGCCGTGAGTTTTTGGGCTGGGTCTGCAGTCCGCTTGTTGAGGCGCGGCGTCTTCTCCCCACCCTCATTCCTGTGCTCGTCACAGGAATCCAGCCACGGCGCGTCCGCGCCGTGAAAGACTCCATCAGACCTTGAAGAGTCTCCTGCGCCCAAGGACTTGGGCGCGCTGGATCCCTGTGACGAGCACAGGGATGAGGGAGGAGAGGTTGTGCATCTCGCCGATGCGAAACCGCTCTGCGCTACCCCGAAAATAGCAGAACTTGCCCAGCACAACAAAAAAGGCGGCGCCAGTGGCACCGCCTTGGACCGGTCTATCCGGTCAATGCCCGCGAGCTCGAAGGAGGAGGAGCGCTCGAGCGGGCTCTACTGCATTCCAATAGGCCGGTCCGGGGAGGAGACGACGGCTTTCAGGTTCAGAACGCGTAGCTTGTGGCGCCCTGGTGGCGCGTGACGCGCTGGCCGGCACCGAGCAGCTTGAGGCTATCCTCGTTCTGCGGGCGGCGGGCGCCGATCACGTGACGCACGGTCTGGCGTTCGCCAGCCTGCACCGGGCTGCTGTATGCGAAGCGCGAGAGAGAGGCGGTCATTTCAAAAAATCCTTTGTTTGCTGGTTCGTCCGAACCGTTCGATGGCGTCTATATAGCTATTCTGAAATGCGGAGGCAGAGGGTTTTGCTCATGGGAGCCATGCGGCCAATGCAATGCGCGTGCCAAATTGACTTTTGTCGTCACAGTTCTGTCAAAATGCTGAGCGGGCTCGACGCTTTCGACTCGTTTCGTCGCTTTTTCTCCCCATCGATTGAAATTTCGCTAACATGGCCGCCATCCCATTAACCGGATTCGTCTCAAACATTCGGGTTTTCAGCATGTTTCAGTCCTTCGACGTCACCTCCACGCCGCATTTCGGCAGGGAACGGGTATCGGCACTGCGCGCGACTTTCGATTCGCTGGGCATCGACGCCTTCCTCGTGCCGCGCGCCGATGAATTCAACGGCGAATATGTTCCAGCATGCTCGGAGCGGCTGGCATGGCTGACGGGCTTTACCGGTTCGGCGGGCGTTGCGCTCATCCTGCGTGCGCAGGCGATCGTCTTCGTCGACGGGCGCTATGTGACGCAGCTTGCCGAACAGGTCGACCGCACGGTGTTTTCAGGCGGCGATCTGGTCAACGAGCCGCCGCATGTCTGGCTTGCCGCAAATGGCGCCAAGGGTCTCAAACTCGGCATCGATCCCTGGCTGCATTCCGGCGCCGAGGTTCGCCGTCTGGAAAAGGCGCTTGCGGAGATCGGCGGCACACTCACCTTCCTGCCGCACAACCCGCTCGACAGGCTCTGGAACGACCGGCCGGCCGAGCCGCTCGGCGCCGTGACCATCCAGAATGTCGCCCAGGCCGGCGTGCTGGCGAGCGACAAGATCGCGACGATCGCCGCCAATCTTACGAAGAAGAACCTCGCTGCGGTGCTGATTGCCGATCCCTCGTCGGTCGCCTGGATCTTCAACATCCGTGGCGCCGACGTGCCGCACACGCCGCATCCGCTGGCGCGCGCCATCATCCTTGCCGACGGGCGGGCCGAGCTCTTCCTTGACAAGCGCAAGACCGGCATCGAACCGGAGGCCTATCTTGGGCAGATCTGCACCCAGCTGCCGCCTTTGGCGCTGGAAGAGCGGCTTGTCGCTGTTTCGAGGGATGGCGGCCGCGTGCTGATCGATCCCGATATCGCTTCCTATGCCCTCGCCGAGATCATCCGCAAGGCGGGCGGCGAGGCGGTGGAAGGGGCCGATCCCGCCAAGCTGCCGCGGGCGGTAAAGAACGACGTCGAAATCAACGGCTCGGCCGCCGCGCATCTGCAGGATGGGGCGGCAATGGTGGAATTCCTCTACTGGCTGTCGCAGGAAAAACCCGGCACGGTCAGCGAGATCGCCGCTGCCGAACGGCTCGAAGCGGCGCGTGCCCGCGTCGGCCAGAACATGCAGAACCCGCTGAAGGACATTTCCTTCGATACGATATCGGGCGCCGGCGAACATGCGGCGATCATGCATTACCGCGTGACGACCGAGACCGACCGGATGATCGAGGCCGGCGAACTCTTCCTGATCGATTCCGGCGCGCAATATATCAACGGCACAACCGACATCACCCGCACCGTCGGCATAGGCGCGGTTTCGGAGGAGCATCGCCGCTTCTTCACGCTGGTGCTGAAGGGCATGATCCAGATCAGCACGGCGCGTTTTCCTAGGGGTACGCGCGGCTGCGACCTCGATCCGCTGGCCCGTATCGCGCTGTGGCGGGCGGGGGCCGATTTCGCCCATGGTACGGGCCACGGCGTCGGCTCCTATCTCTCGGTGCATGAGGGGCCGCAGCGCATCTCCAGGCTTTCGACGCAGGAGCTGCTGCCCGGCATGATCCTTTCGAACGAACCGGGTTATTACCGGCCCGGCAGCTTCGGCATCCGCATCGAAAACCTGATCTATGTGCGCGGGGCCGAGGAGATCGAGGGCGGCGATATGGCCATGCTCGGCTTCGAAACGCTGACCTTCTGCCCGATCGACCGCAGCCTCGTCATCCCCGAGCTGCTGACCCATGACGAGCTGCACTGGTTCAACGACTATCACCGCCGCACGCGCGAGGCGCTGATGCCGCTGATCCACGATCACGACGTCAGGGCGTGGCTCGAAAACGCGACGCTGCCGCTGGAATATTAGGGGGCCATGCCGGCGGCGCTAAACGCCGGCATGGCGCCAGATCATCACGACGACCCAGGCGGCGACCAGCATCCAGCTATGGGAGACGCGCAGGCCGACGAAGAGGGCGACGATCAGCGCCAGCTTCGCCTCCCAGCCGCCGATGAAGAAGGCGGGAGCCACCAGCGTCGTCAGCACGGCCGCCGGGACGGCATTCAGCGCCGCCTCCATGCGCGGCGGAATGCTCTTCATCCGGGTGATAAGGACATAGCCGCCGATGCGGGTGGCGAAGGTGGCGGCAGCGGCGGCGAGGATGACGAGCGCCATGTGAAGATCGAATTCCATGGCTCAGACCTCATGCACTTCGGATTGCAGGGCATCGGCTTCCAGATCCGGCTCCTGCCGGGGCAATGGCAGCAGGGCGGCGAGCACGATACCGGCAGCCGCGCCGAGGCTCACATGCCAGGGCGAGCCGACATAACGATAGGCGAGGACGGAAGCCACCGCGCTGACGAGCGCCACGGGCAGGAAATTGTCGCGCTTGCGGAAACCGAGGACGATGCCGAGGAAATAGGCCGGCAGCAGGATGTCGAGGCCGATCGCCTTGGGGTCGCCGATGAAGCCGCCGAGCATGCCGCCGGCGACACTGATCAGCACCCAGGGAATGTAGATGATGATGCCGAAGCCGAAATACCAGGCGAAGGTCAGCGGTTTTCCGGCCTCGCTGCGCTTCACCGCTTCGGCAAATTGCGGATCGACGAGCAGGAAGAAGGTGAAGAATTTCTGCACCGGCGTGAAATGGCCGATATAGCGCGCGAGCGCCGCGGAGTAGAGCACGTGGCGAAAATTGACGGCGAGGATTGACAGCACGATCAGCCAGGCGTGGACATTGTGGCCGAAGAGTTCGATGCCGACCATCTGGCTGGCGCCGGCATAGACGGTGGCGCTCATGAAGGCGGCTTCGGAAAGCGACATGCCGTTTTCGACCGCGAGCGCTCCGAACAGCGCGCCGAAGGGCGCCGACGCCAGCGCAACGGCGGAGCCGCCCCGCAAACCTTCAACAAAGTCGGCGCGATTCATCTGGGTGATCCTATTGGAAATTCAGCTTTCCCTTATGGTCTGCGGATTGCCACGGCAATTGAATTTCGTTGATTGATCAATCGATTTCGCTGAAGCATCAACCTACTGATCGCAACCGGCGGAGAGGTGCCAATGAAGAAGATCGAATTTACCAAGGAAGCGAAAGCGGCGATCGTCTCGCGCATCCGCCGCTATTTCGAGACGGAACTCGACCAGCCGATCGGCGCGCTGCCGGCGGAGTTCCTGCTCGACTTCTTCGCCGAGGAGATCGGCGCTCACTATTATAATCAGGGTCTTCGCGATGCGCACGCCGCCCTTTCGAAGAAGATGGAGGACCTTGCCGAGGACATCTATCTGCTCGAGCGTGACGAGAAGAACAAGGCCGCGGGCGCCTGAGCGGCCCGCTTCACCCCTCGCGCTTCATCCGCTCCCGACGCGCCAGTTCGGCCTGCGAGGGATCCTGTATCGCGAAGCTGCCGGGCTTGACCTCGCCGGCGCGCTGATAGACGCTCATGATGACGCCCGTCGTCGATACCGAGCTGGCGGTGAGCTTCAGCGCTGCCGGTGCGGCGCCCGTGCCGAACAGGCGCTTCCCGGGGCCGAGGATGAGCGGGAAGGTCAGGAGCCGGAGTTCGTCGATCAAGTCGTGCGCCAGCAGCGTTTGCAACAGGCCGCTGCTGCCCTGCGTCAGCAGGTCGGGGCCGTCCTCCTGCTTCAGCCGGGCGATTTCGGCGGCGGCATCGCCGCGCAGCGGAACGGAATTTTCCCAGGTGAGCGGCCCTTGCGATGTCGTCGCGACATATTTGGTCGCGACATTGAAGACCTTTCCGATGGGGTCGTCTTGCCCGACAAAGGGCCAGTGCGCGGCGAAGATCTCGTAGGTCTTGCGGCCGAGCAGCAGAGCGAAGGGATCGGTAAAGATCCCGTCCATGAACTCCCCCATCGGCTCGTCCCAGTAATTGACGGTCCAGCCGCCAAGTTTGAAGCCGCCGGTCGGATCTTCCTCGGGCGCGCCGGGCGCCTGCATAACGCCGTCCAGGCTCACGAAGGCCGCAGTCACAAGCTTTCTCATCTCTCAACTCCCATGTTTGGTTCGTTCAGAAGCAAGGACGGATCGATATAAGCCGAACCGACACCGGACGCATCAATCCGGCGAGTATATTTCACCTTAACGTCAAATTATCGGGGCGCCGCTATGGTCACGGCATTTTCGATGACCGGATTGCTTCCGTTGGCTGTTATTGTCTCTAAAATCGATGAACCTCGATCAACAACGCTCTGCAAGACGTTGATCTTTGTGGTGTGGTTTGCGCTGACATCCGCGCTTTGTTGGTCAGAAACCGTGTGGCGCGATGAGGTTCGCGCCTTGTCGCTGGCCCTTCAGGGAGAGAATTTCGTCGACATGCTTCGTCAGATGCAGGGCGAAGGTCATCCGGCTCTCTGGTATATCCTGTTGCGCGCCGCTTATCTTGTCATCGGCTCACCGGTCGTCCTGAAAATTGTCGCACTGACGATCGCGGCCGCCTCGGCCTACCTTCTTGTTTTCAGGCTTGAACTGCCGCGCTCGATTATGCTGCTGTCGTTGTTCAGCAGCTTTTCGGTTTTCGACTACGCCGCGATGTCGCGAAATTACGGCATCAGCATGCTTTTGGTCTTCCTTATCGTCCTGAGCTGGGAGAGGGGAATGCGCAACGGCATGGTGCTCGGCCTGTTGTTTGCCTTGCTGGCAAATACCAACGTCCACTCGGTCGTGCTGGTCGGCGGCTTTCTTGCCTATTGGTTTTTCGATCTGATCCTGGCGCGTCCAAGACCTTTTCTGTCGGCATATCGCGCCTTTGCGACAGCCGCAGCCTTTGCCGCGGTCGGCGTTCTTCTGTGTGTCATGACAGTCTATCCGACCTTCAACGATGCCGGGCAGAACGATCTCGCAGGCAAGAATTTCGCTCCCCTAGTCCTTTATGCCTTTGTCGGGGCGCCTTCCTATTTCATGGAGTTCTACCCCGACAGGATCCTTCGACTGGTCTTGGCCGATCCATTGCTTGCTCGGGTTTTCGCCTCGCTGATGGCGGTGCTCATCTATGGCAGTCTGCTTAGGCTGGCCAACCGGCCGCCGGCGATGTTCGCGGCCGCATCGGTTCTCTTCGGGCTTTCGCTGCTTTTTACGCTTGTCTACCCAGGCAACTACAGACATCAAGCCTTATGGCTGGTCTTCATGATCGGCATCACTGCTTTGACCACGTCGCCTCGGCCCGGCTCCGCGGGCATAGCCGGTGTCGAGGCAGCCGGTGGCGTCGTCAAGATCGGGCGTCTGTGCTTCATGATATTGCTGGCGCTGCAGGTCGCCTCCGGTATCGAAAAGGTCCATCAGTTCCTCTTCACCGACATTCCGCTGAGCCGAGCCCGGGACCTCGGGTCGTTCATTCAATCGCGCCCGGACCTCAAGGATGCGATCATCATGGCGGATCCCGATTATCTCGTGGAACCCTTGCCCTATTACATCCCCAATCGCACCTATCTTCTACGGGAGCAGCGGTTCGGCGCGATCGTGCGGTATACCCGCCATGCGCGGCTTTCGCTCAGCCTTGCCGATATACTGCAGACGGCGCGGCAACTGCAGCAGAGCGAGGATGCGCCCATCGTCATTCTTCTCTCACAGCGGCTTGACCGGATTGCCGCGCCCGTCTCATTGCGCGAAAGTTACAGTTGGCTGCTGTCTCTGACGCCGGAGGAGATTTCCGCATTCCGGAGCGAGACGACCCTCGTCAGGCGTTTCGGCCCCGTTGCCGGCAGCGATGAGACATTCGATGCCTATCTGTTGAAATAGGAGATCGGCGGTTCATTCGCGCAAGGCATCCGCACTGTTGATCACGGCAATGCCGTGCGCCCGCATCTCATCGATGGCGGCGGCGACGCCTTCAGGCGTGATGCCGCGGCTGGCGTCCTCGATGAAGCGCACGCGCAAGCCCGGCATCATCTCCAGCGCGTCGAGGGCGGAGAATTTGACGCAGTAATCGGTCGCCAGCCCGCAGACGTCGAGGTCGGTCACACCCTGATCTTCAAGGAAATCGGAAAGGCCGGTCGAAGCGTCGCGGTCATTGTCGCGGAAGGCCGAATAGCTGTCGATCCCGGGATCCTCGCCCTTCTGCTGGATGAGGTCGATTTCTTCGGATTTGAGCTCCGGATGCAGTTCGGCGTCAAGCGTGCCCTGGATGCAGTGGTCGGGCCACATCATCTGCGGCTTGCCGGACAATTCCCCCATCTCGAAGGGGGCGGCACCCGGATGGGCGGAGGCGAAGCTGCCGTGGCCGGGCGGGTGCCAGTCTTGCGAAGCGACGATCAGATCGTATTTGCCGCTGTCGATCAGCCTGTTTGCGACGGGAACGACCTTGTCGCCGTCCGGCACCGGCAGGTTTCCTCCCGGACAGAAGCCGTTCTGGATATCGACGAGCAGCAGCGCTTTCATCAAGGCCAATCCCTTCGCGTTATGGCAATGCAAATGCCAAATGCACCGAATGCATCAACTAGTGAATTCCCGGAAGCCCGCATGCAAGCGTTAATTCTGTCACTGTTGGTAGCAGTCGGCGGAAAAGAATTTGCTAATTCAACCAATGCGATAGGTGTCGGTTGCGTCCGGCAAAGAGGGCGGCCTTGCCGGCCGCCCCGATTTCTGCCTTTCTTGCCCGAGCAGCAAGCCGAGACCGAGACCCATGTCCGAACCCCAGACAGATGAAAAGATCGATGCAACCTTCCGCAACGGATCGTTAACGGCAACCGGAATCATTCTTGGTTTCTCGCTCAACTTCATCAGTCTGTGGGTTTCCAACCCGAATGACTGGAGCCGTGTCGATCTGCTGCCGATGGCATTCCTGACCGTCGGCATCGCCATTCAGGTGAAGGTGTTTGCCGATCTTTTGGCGCGAGACTCGCTGCTCGCCGTCAAATACGACCGGGCGCGCCGGCTGTTCCTGATCGGATTGTCGATCGTCGCCCTCGGAATGGGGATCGCTCTGCTGAACGATATCCTAGGGCTCAGCAGTATGCGGATGTTCGGGTGACTGTTCCTGCGGTTCGTCGCGCGGTCAGACGCGCTCAACGAAACCGTCCAGCACCCGCTTCTGCCCCGCACGGTCGAAGTCGATCGTCAGCTTGTTGCCTTCGATGCCGGTAATGTTGCCATTGCCGAATTTCATGTGGAATACGCGATCGCCAAGGGTGAAGCGCGACGGCTCCGACGAGGTCGACTTCGCCACCAGCTCGCCATCGATCGTGCGTCCCTTCGGGCCGCTTTCGCCATAGCCGATGCGTTCGACGGCGTGGCCGGAGCGGGTACCCCAGTTGTCGCGCGTGGCATCGGTCTTGTTGGCCTGGGCACGTTTCCAGCCGGGCGTGGAATAGGAGTTGGCGAAAGGTTCGGCCTTGTCGAAGCGGGACTGGCCGTAGCCGCCGCGGCCGTAACCGCCGTAGCTCTGCTCCATCTCGGCGACCTCGACATGGGTTTCCGGCAGCTCGTCAAGGAAACGCGAGGGCAGCGTCGATTGCCAGAGGCCGTGGATGCGGCGGTTGGAGACGAACCAGATGTGGCAGCGGCGCTTGGCGCGGGTGATGCCGACATAGGCCAGCCGGCGTTCCTCCTCCAGGCCGGCGCGGCCGCTTTCATCCAGCGAGCGCTGGTGCGGGAACAGGCCTTCCTCCCAGCCGGGCAGGAAGACGGTATCGAATTCCAGGCCCTTGGCCGAATGCAGCGTCATGATCGAAACGGCGTCGAGGTTCTCGTTGGTCTCTGCATCCATGACGAGGGAGACGTGCTCGAGGAAACCGCGCATCGACTCGAAGCTCTCCATCGAGCGGATCAGTTCCTTCAGGTTTTCGAGGCGGCCGGGCGCTTCGGCGCTCTTGTCGTTCTTCCACATGTCGGTATAGCCGGACTCTTCGAGGATCTGCTCGGCAAGTTCGGTATGCGGCGTGTTTTCAAGCAGTTCCTGCCATCGGCGGAAAGATTGAATCACGTCGAAGAGAGCCTTGCGTGCCTTCGGCTTCAGTTCGTCGGTCTCGATCATGTCGGCGGCCGCCGCCAGCATCGGGATATCGCGGGCACGCGCATAATCATGCAGGGCGCGCACCGTCGTATCGCCGAGGCCGCGCTTCGGCGTGTTGATGATGCGCTCGAAAGCCAAGTCGTCGGCCGGTTGGGCGACCAGGCGGAAATAGGCCATGGCATCGCGGATTTCCAAGCGCTCGTAGAAGCGCGGGCCGCCGATGACCCGGTAATTGAGGCCGAGGGTGACGAAGCGGTCTTCGAACTCGCGCATCTGGAAGGAGGCGCGCACGAGGATCGCCATGTCGTTCAGCAGATGCTTGCCCCGCTGGAGCTGCTCGATCTCTTCGCCGATGGCGCGGGCTTCCTCCTCCGAATCCCAGGAGGCGTGGACCTGCACCTTGACGTCGTCGGGATCGGCGCGGTCGGTGAACAGCGTCTTGCCCAGGCGGCCTTCATTATGGGCGATCAGATGGGCGGCCGCACCGAGGATATGTTCGGTCGAGCGATAATTGCGCTCGAGCTTGATCACCTTGGCGCCGGGGAAATCCTTCTCGAAGCGCAGGATATTGTCGACCTCGGCGCCGCGCCAGCCGTAGATGGACTGGTCATCGTCGCCGACGCAGCAGACATTCTGGGGCTCGCCCTTGCTGCGCTGGGCAAGTAGCCTCAGCCACATATATTGTGCGGTATTGGTGTCCTGATACTCGTCGACGAGGATATAACGGAAGCGGCCGTGATATTCCTTGAGGAGATCCGGGTTCTTGCGGAAGATCGCGATCGGATGCATCAGCAGATCGCCGAAATCGCAGGCGTTGAGCGTCGACAGGCGCGCCTGATAGGCGAAATAGAGATCACGGCCGCGGCCATTGGCGAAGGCACGCGCGTCGCCTTCGGGAATATCGGCCGGGCCGAGACCCTTGTTCTTCCAGGTGTCGATCATGCCGGCGAACTGCTTGGCCGGCCAGCGCTTGTCGTCAAGACCTTCGGCCTGGATCAGCTGCTTGATCAGGCGGACGACGTCGTCGGTGTCGAGAATGGTGAAATCGGAGCTGAGGCCGACGAGTTCGGCGTGACGGCGCAGAAGCTTGACGCCGATCGAATGGAAGGTGCCGAGCCAGGGCATGCCCTCGACGGCGCCGCCGACGAGGAGCGCGATGCGCTCCTTCATCTCGCGGGCGGCCTTGTTGGTGAAGGTGACGGCGAGAATCTGCGATGGGAAGGCGCGGCCGGTATTGAGGATGTGGGCGATGCGCGTGGTCAGTACTCGTGTCTTGCCGGTGCCGGCGCCAGCGAGGACGAGAACCGGACCTTCCAAGGTTTCCACGGCTTCCGTCTGTTCGGGATTGAGGCCCGCGAGGTAATCCGGTCGCTTGCCGCCGTCTCGCGCCGCCATGGCGCGGGCGGCGATACCGCCGCCGGCAGCGGGCGCCCTTCCGGCGGGTGCGGCAGGCGGCTGCGGCTTGCGCGCCATTTCGCCCGGCTCTTCGTCGAAGAAGGGGATGTCGTCGAAACTATTGCTCATGGCGCGTAATGTAGTGATTCGGGAGGGAAAGACCAGAAAAGATGTTCTGCTTTCATTCCCGGACTGCCGCGATCCCAGGCGGTTCGCCGCCACGGCACTGCGGCAACGGATCGGAATGTGGCGGCTGGGACCGCGGCGACTGCCGAAAAATTTCTGCGGCAGCTGTCGGCGCCGGCGCCGGATCGACGTCCTTGGATCATCGAACAACGATCCGGATCATCCCGCCGACAAGCCATCAGGAGGAAGTTTCATGCCGAAGGTCATCTCAAATCTCTGGTTCGCGGAGCAAGCGCGCGAAGCTGTCGAATTCTACATATCCATCATCCCCGATTCCAGGATCGGCCGCACGACTATATTGCCGGCGGAAACGCCGAGCGGTCCTCCCGGCAGCGTCGAGCTGATCGAGTTCACCCTCGGCGACCAGGCTTTCCTGGCGATGAAGGCCGGCCCGCTCGACAGCTTCAATCACTCCTTCTCGATCGCGGTTTTGCTGGAAAGCCAAGCCGAGATCGATCGGGTCTGGGATGCTTTTCTCGCCAATGGCGGCACGCCTGAGGCTTGCGGCTGGCTGAAGGATCGCTGGGGTCTTTCCTGGCAGATTGTGCCGCGGGTGCTTTCGGAAATGGTCGCTGACAGCGATCGCGAGCGGGCGAGGCGGGTGACCGAGGTGATGCTCGGCATGGTCAAGATCGATATCGCCGCGCTGGAAAAGGCGTTCAACGGCTGACGGCGCGGGCGGGCGCGTGGTCACGATGCGCCCGTTCTATTCTGTCGGAGGAAGAGAGCGCGATTCGCCACCCGTACCGACCGGGCTTGTCGGCCGCCGATTTCCCGCAGCTCGAATCACCGGCGCCATTGCACACCTTTTTGACAGTCATGTCACGTCGCTAAATGTGCTGATATCGCGATGGGCCTTTTCTCAACTACAATATGAAACAGTTTCGTAGAGTAAAAAAATACCGGTGCATGCAATTTTTTGTGCATTGCCACAAACAGCCGGTGAGCGTCGAATATACCTACGAAACTATTGATTCTTAGGAACGCCGTGGCCATCTCGATGGTTATACGGCTTAGAGCCTGCGGCATAACCTTAATGGAGGTCCCATGCTGAGTGAATCCGTATTCGATGCGTTCACGCGCAGTTATGAAGCGCGCCGCGAGACCGACATCTCGGTTTCGGAATATCTCGACCTCTGTAAAAAAGAACCGATTGCCTATGCGAATGCGACGGAGCGCCTGCTCGCTGCCATAGGCGAGCCGCAGATGGTCGACACCGCCAGGGATGCGCGCCTCGGCCGGATCTTCATGAACCGGACTATAAGGGTCTATCCAGCGTTTGCCGGCTTTCACGGCATGGAAGAGACCATCGAACGCATTGTTTCGTTCTTCCGGCACGCGGCGCAAGGACTCGAGGAGCGCAAGCAGATTCTCTATCTGCTCGGCCCGGTCGGCGGCGGCAAGTCATCGCTGGCGGAGCGGCTGAAGCAGTTGATGGAGGTCCATCCGATCTACGTGCTGAAAGCGGGCGACGAGATCAGTCCCGTGTTCGAGAGCCCGCTCAACCTCTTCGATCCTGAGACGATGGGCTCGCTCCTCCAGGAGCAGTATGGCATCCCGCTGCGGCGCCTGAACGGGCTGATGAGCCCTTGGTGCCTGAAGCGGCTTGACGATTTCGGCGGCGATATTTCCCGATTCCGCGTGGTCAGGATACAACCTTCGCGGCTGCGCCAGATTGCGATCGCCAAGACCGAGCCCGGCGACGAGAACAACCAGGACATTTCCTCGCTGGTCGGTAAGGTCGATATTCGCAAGCTGGAAACCTACTCGCAGAACGATCCCGACGCCTACAGCTATTCCGGCGGGCTCAACCGCGCCAACCAGGGCATTCTCGAATTCGTCGAAATGTTCAAGGCGCCGATCAAGATGCTGCATCCACTGCTGACGGCAACGCAGGAGGGCAACTATATCGGCTCCGAAAATATCGGTGCCATACCCTTCTCCGGCATCGTCCTCGCGCATTCGAACGAGGCGGAATGGCAGACCTTCAAGGCCAACAAGAACAACGAGGCCTTCATCGACCGTATCTGCGTGATCAAGGTGCCCTATTGCCTCCGGGTGACGGAGGAACAGAAAATCTACGAGAAACTGATCGAGGGATCCGAACTGGCGGATGCACCATGCGCACCGGCAACGCTCGAAATGCTGGCGCGTTTCTCCGTGCTTTCTCGCCTGCGCAAGCATGAGAACTCGACCTTCTTCTCGAAGATGCGCACCTATGACGGCGAAAGCCTGAAGGAAAGCGATCCGCGTGCCCGCAGCGTTCAGGAATACCGGGATGCTGCCGGCATAGACGAAGGCATGGACGGGATATCGACCCGCTTCGCCTTCAAGGTGCTCGCCTCCACCTTCAATCACGACACCACGGATATCGGCGCTGATCCCGTCCATCTGATGTATGTGCTGGAACAGGCGATCCGTCGCGAGCAGTTTCCCGACGATGTCGAGAAGCGTTATCTGGAATTCATCAAGGCCGATCTTGCGCCGCGTTATGCAGAGTTCATTGGCAATGAGATCCAGAAGGCCTATCTTGAATCCTATGCGGACTACGGACAGAACCTGTTCGACCGCTACGTAGACTATGCCGATGCCTGGATCGAAGATGTCGACTTCAAGGATCCCGATACCGGCCAGCTTCTCGACCGCGAGCTCCTCAATCAGGAACTGACGAAAATCGAAAAGCCGGCTGGAATCGCCAATCCGAAGGACTTCCGCAACGAGATCGTCAAGTTCTCGTTGCGATCGCGGGCAGCCAACGGCGGAAAAAATCCGTCGTGGACGAGCTACGAGAAGATCCGGGAAGTCATCGAGAAGCGTATGTTCTCTCAGGTCGAGGATCTTTTGCCGGTCATTTCCTTCGGATCGAAGAAGGATTCGGAAACCGAAAAGAAGCATAGCGAATTCGTCTCGCGCATGGCCGCGCGAGGTTACACGGAGCGGCAGGTTCGGCGCCTTGTCGAATGGTACATGCGCGTCAAACAGGCAAGTTAATGCGGAGCCATTATGCACATTGTCGACCGGCGGCTAAATCCGCGCGGTAAAAGTCTGGAAAATCGTCAGCGGTTCCTTCGACGCATGAAGGGAGCCGTGCAGCAGGCGGTGAAACGTTCGCTGCAAAACCGAAACATTCGAGACGTGCTCGACGGCGGGGAGATCAGCCTGCCGATCGATGGGATGGCCGAACCGAGCCTGCGCAGGGGTGAGGGCGGTATTGCCGATCACATCCTGCCCGGAAACCGGGCCTTCGTCGAAGGCGACATCATTCCGCGGCCGCCGAGCGGGAGGGGTGGAAAACCAAAGGATGCGGGCGAAGGCGATGGTGAGGACGGCTTCCGTTTCGTCCTGACGCGGGAGGAATTCCTCGATGTGTTCCTCGACGATCTTGAACTGCCCGATCTCGCCAAGCGGCGTCTAGCCGAAACTGAGGAGGAAACGCCGTTCCGGGCCGGCTATTCGGTTTCGGGATCGCCCTCCAACATCGCCGTCGGCCGCACGACGAAGCTTGCGATGATGCGCCGTGTCGCGCTTGGCCGTCCGCGCCGCGAGGAAATCGAAGCGCTGCAGCGGCAGATCGAGGAATGCGAGGACGACGAGAGCCGTCTGGCGCTTGAGGCAAAGCTAAAATCGCTGACGGAGAAAAGCCGGCGCATTCCCTATATCGATCCGCTCGACGTTCGGTATCGCCGCTTCGAAAACGAGCCGAAGCCTGTGGCGAAGGCAGTGATGTTCTGCCTGATGGACGTCTCGGGCTCCATGTCGGAGCACATGAAAGACCTGGCCAAGCGGTTTTATCTGCTGCTCTATCTTTTCCTGTCGAAACGCTACAAGAAAGTGGAAATCGTCTTCATCCGTCATACCGACAGGGCCGAAGAGGTCGACGAGGAAACCTTCTTCTACGGTCCAGCGACGGGCGGCACGCTTGTTTCCAGCGCCCTTGCGGCGATGCGGGCAATCATCGCGGCGCGCTTCGATCCGGCCGAGTGGAACATCTACGGCGCCCAGGCTTCGGACGGCGATAACGCCCATTCGGACGGAAACCTGACCGGGCAGTTGTTGCGCGAAATTCTGCCGCTGTGCCAGTATTTCGCCTATATCGAAGTCGGTGAGGAAGGCGGGGATTCATCCATATCCCGGTCACCGCTGTGGATGCTCTATGACGGGATCCGTTCCGAGCCGCTGCCGCTGTCGATGCGGAAAGTCTGCCGGCGAGGCGAGATATTCCCTGTTTTCCACGATCTGTTCCAGAAACGTGACGCACAGTCAAAGGTGACGCCATGACCATGACGGTGAGGCCGAGAGACCGGCTCTTGTTCGAGGGGGCCGACTGGGACTTCGCAACACTGCAGCGCATTCACGATGCCTGCGAGGAGATCGCCCTCGGCGAACTCGGCCTCGACGTCTATCCGAACCAGATCGAAGTCATCACGTCGGAGCAGATGCTGGATGCCTATTCCTCAACCGGCATGCCGCTCTTTTACCGGCACTGGTCGTTCGGTAAACACTTCGCGCATCATGAGACCTTCTACCGTCGCGGTATGCGCGATCTCGCTTACGAGATCGTCATCAACAGCTCCCCTTGCATCTCCTATCTGATGGAGGAGAACACGGCGACGATGCAGACTCTTGTCACCGCCCATGCCGCCTTCGGTCATAATCACTTCTTTAAGAACAATTATCTCTTCAAGCTTTGGACCGATGCCGAGGGTATTCTCGATTACCTCGACTTCGCAAAGGGTTATATCACGCGTTGTGAGGAACGTTACGGCGAGACGGCAGTCGAACGGACGCTTGATGCAGCGCATGCGCTGATGTCGCACGGGGTGCATCGGTACGCGGGCAAAACCGCCATCGATCTTCGTCAGGAGGAGAAGCGGCAGCAGGAGCGCCGCGCCCACGAAGAGCAGATGTTCAACGACCTGTGGCGCACGGTTCCCGTCGGCAAGGCGAAAAAGGCCGGTGACATCGGCTTGGAGAAGCGTCGCGCCGCGCTCGGCCTGCCTCAGGATAATATACTGTATTTTCTTGAGAAATCTGCACCGCGACTGCAGCCCTGGCAGCGCGAGATTCTTCGCATCGTCCGCCATGTCGCGCAATACTTCCATCCCCAGCGGCAGACGAAGGTCATGAATGAGGGAACCGCAACCTTCGTCCACTACCAGATCATGAACCGGCTTCACGAGCGGGGGCAGATCAGCGACGGGAACTTCCTCGAATTTCTGAAGTCGCATGCCAATGTCGTCTTCCAGCCAAGCTATGACGATCGACGGTTCTCGGGATTTAATCCCTATGCGCTTGGTTTTGCGATGATGCAGGATATCGAGAGGATCGTCACGAAGCCGACGGAAGAGGATCGCACGTGGTTCCCTGACATCGCCGGCCGCGGCGATGCGATGGCGGTCCTGCGCGACATCTGGGCCAATTACCGCGACGAGAGTTTCATCAGCCAGTTCCTGAGCCCGAACCTCATCCGGCAATTGCGGCTCTTCCATCTCTACGACGATCCGGAACAGGCCGAGGGTGTGCTGGTTTCGGCGATCCACAATGAGCGGGGCTACCTGCGCATCCGCCGCCAGCTCTCCCGCGAATATGATATCGGCTGGACCGATCCGGCAATCGATATCGTCGATGTCGACCTCGCCGGCGATCGCCGGCTGCTGCTGCAGCATATCGTCATGAACGGCTGCTATCTTCAGGAAAACGACACGAAGCTTGTCCTGCAGCATCTCGCCGATCTCTGGGGCTACGACGTCTTGCTCCAGGAAATCGACGGTTCCAGTACAGTGGCGAGGGAGCACACGGCGAGCCCGCGTAAGATCGTTCAATAATCGCGGCACCGGTGGCATGCTTGTCTGTTGCTAGTCGATGATATATATCATGATAGCTATCGCAATGGAGAGGCTGTCATGGCAACGAAAACGGCTAAGATTTTTACGACCGGCCGCAGCCAGGCGGTGAGGCTCCCTGCGGAGTTTCGCTTTGAGGAGAGCGAAGTGTTCGTTCGTCGTGATCCGAAGACCGGTGATGTCATATTATCGCGCAAGCCGGATTCATGGGATGGCCTTTTCGAACTCCATCGGAAGGATCCGATTCCGGACGATTTCCTTGGACCGGCCGATCGTCGCCAACCTTCGCAAGATCGTGATCCGTTCGAAGGTTGGAAGGAATGACGGCATGGATGCTCGACACCAATATCGCCAGTCATGTCATCAAAGGCGATCGGCCGGAGATACTTAAAAGACTGGCGACGCTTCCAATGGACGAGATCGTCATCTCATCGATCACGGAAGGGGAATTGCTCCACGGTCTTGCCAAGCGAGGCTATCCGAAGGCGCTATCCGAGCGGGTAAGGCAATTCCTTCTCAGGGTCGATGTTCTCCCCTGGGATCACGACGTCACGCGAACCTATGGTGACCTGCGCGCCGCCTGTGAAGCCAAAGGCACGATTCTGGCGCCCCTGGACATGATGATTGCCGCTCATGCCGTCGCGACCGCGGCAACCCTCGTCACGCGTGACAAGGCTTTCGCTCGCATTTCTGAGCCTTTAAAGGTCGATGACTGGTCGGGCGGAAGAAGCTGAACCGCTTACATCAGGAATGATGGATGATCGATCAGCAATTACCGGTGGCAACAAAGGCAAAGCCTTCGTAATCTGCTGTCGTTGCGATCCCTCCGGGTCGGACAGCGCGGAGACGAAGGACCATGGGTGAAACGCGGCGCAAGCTGACGACGATCTTCTGTGCTGACGTGCAGGACTATACGCGGCTGATGGGAGCCGACGAGGAGGGGACGCTTGCAACGCTGAAGCACTGCCGGGAGGCGATGGGGCGGCTGATCGAAAGCCATGGCGGCCGTGTCGTCAACACCTGGGGCGATGGGCTGATCGCCGATTTCCCGAGCGTGGTTGAGGCCGTGCGTGCAGCCGTCGACACGCAGAACGAACTTGCCGGCTTCAACGCCCGCCGCCCGGACGACGGGCGCATGCTGTTCCGTATCGGCCTCAATCTCGGCGATGTGATCGTCGAGGGCGACGACATCTATGGCGACGGCGTCAACATCGCCGCGCGGCTGCAGGCCTCGGCGGCGCCGGGCGGAATCGTTATATCGAGTACGGTGTACGACCAGGTTCGCAACAAGGTGGCCGTCGGTTTCGAATTTCTCGGGCCGCTGATGGTCAAAAATGTCGAGGAAGGCGTGCCGAGCTATGCGGTGAGGATCGGCGACGGCAGTGACGAGGCGCCGTCTGCCGAGCGGCCTGCCGCTGCCCGGCCATTGCCGGCGGCCGCGGTCACGGCGGAGACAAGTCCGGCTCCGGGCGGACGAAGACTGTATGCCGTGCTCGGCGTCATCGCCGCCGTGCTGATCGGTATCAATCTTTTGTCGTGGCAGGGCGTTTTCTGGGCGCGCTTTCCTGTCCTCGCGCTCGCCGTCGTTGCTGCGCTGGCCTGGAACCGTGGCCAGACCCTCTTCGATCGTAAGCTCGCGGCGCTGGTGATCGTGGCGCTCGGCATCATCGGCATCAACCTCTTCACCTGGGAAGGACGCTTCTGGGCGGTGTGGCCTGTGCTGGGGCTGGCGGCGGTGCTCGGCCTGCGGTGGTCAATGCGTCGGTAGACATTCACCGGCACTGGTTGCGCTGAGCAATCTTGCCTGGAACCCGGCTTCGTCAAGACGTTTGCAAGCTTGTTCAAGCAAAAGTGAGCGACGCGGCGACTTCCATTCTTTGCTGATATTACAAATCGGTAATGCCGGGTGCTTATGCTTGCCGTTAAGCTGTAAACGCGCGATATTGTCGCATCAACAGGGTTCTTGATCCCTGGGGGACTTCGACCCCACAGCGCCTCTTTCGACCGACCCTGGTCCAACCTCGAGTCCCTCCGGAGACGTGAATGGCCTTTTGGAAGCAGTTCGTACTTTCGCTCATCGTCATTATTGCCGGCTTTGCCGCATGGGTTTTCTTTGTGCCGGGTGCCGGCGATATGATGCGCGATGCCGGCATTCCAGAGAGCCTCGTTTCCAAGATCGCACCGAAGGCTGAAGAGACAGCAGATGCTGGGGCGCAGGGCCAGCGGCGTAGCCAGGGCGAGGGCCAGGGGCAGAACCGCCGCAGTGGCGGCGGGCGCAACAGCGCGATTCTCGTCGCGACCGAGGCTGTCGTCCAGGGTGTCGTCAACGATCGGCTGAACGCCATCGGCACAGGTGACGCGATCCGCTCGGTTGCCGTGACGCCGCAGGCAGCCGGGACGATTCGCGAGATTCTCATCAAGTCGGGCGACAGGGTGAAGGCCGGCCAGGTGCTGGCCAAGCTCGACAGCGAGGAGCAGGTAATCGCCCGCGGCCAGGCGGATGTGGCGGTTAGGGCCGCCGTCGAAAAATCCAATCTCTATCACAACATCAAGTCCAGCGTGTCGCGCATGGACGTCTTCGATTCCGAGATTGCCGAGCAGGGCGCCCGCCTGCAGCTGCAGGCGGCCGAGCTCAATCTCGCCCGGCGCAATATCGTGGCGCCGATCGACGGCATCGTCGGCATCGTGCCGGTCAATATTGGCGACAACGTCACGACGACGACGCCGATCGTCACCCTCGACGACCGTTCGGAAATCCTTGTCGATTTCTGGGTGCCGGAGCGCTTTGCCAATACGGTGGCGGTCGGCCAGCCGGTCGAGGCGATGTCGGTCGCAAAGCCGGGGCAGATGTTCTCGGGCGTGATCGAGGCCGTCGATAACCGCATCGATGCAGCGAGCCGCACGCTGCGCCTGCGCGCCCGGATCGACAATTCGTCGGACGAGCTGCGCGCCGGCATGTCCTTCAGCGTCAGCATGAAATTCCCCGGCGACAAATATCCGGCGGTCGATCCGCAGTCCGTGCAGTGGGATGCGCAAGGCTCCTTCGTCTGGCAGGTGACTGACGACAAGTCGCATAAGGTGCGGGTCAGCGTTGTGCAGCGCAATCCCGACTTCATTCTCGTCAACGGCGATCTCAAGGACGGCGACAAGATCGTAACGCAGGGCCTGCAGCGCGTGCGTGAGGGCGGAGCGGTGCGCGTTTCCGCCGATGTCGCGTCGAACGGGGAGGTCGCGACCCAATGAGCGTGACCGAGATTTATCAGGGCGGATCGTCGGGCAAGCAGAGCTTCACCGCGCTTTTCGTTCGCCGGCCTATCCTGGCGCTGGTATTCAACACGCTGATGGTCGTTGCCGGCCTCGCGGCCTATGTCGGCGTCGAGGTGCGCGAGCTGCCGGATGTCGACCGTCCCGTCGTCACCGTGCGCACCACTTTTGACGGTGCATCGCCGCAGACGATCGACCAGGAATTGACCAAGGTGATCGAGGGTGCGGTCGCCCGCGTCAGCGGCCTGAAATCGATCTCGTCCACCTCTTCCTTCGGCCAGAGCCGGGTGACGCTCGAATTTTCCGATGCGATCGATCTCGCAGTCGCCGCCAACGATGTGCGCGATGCGATCGGCCGCATCACCCAGAACCTGCCCGACGAGGCGGATGCGCCGCAGATCGTCAAGGCGGATTCGGACTCCTCGGCGATCATGCGCCTTGCCGTCACCTCCACCAACCTCAACATGGACGACCTGACGCAGCTCGTCGAGAATGAGGTGATCGATCGGCTGGCCTCCGTCGACGGCGTGGCCGACGTCGAGGAATATGGCGACCAGGAGAAGGTCTTCCGCGTCGATGTCGATCAGGGCGCGCTGGCGAGCCGCGGGCTCACCATCGGCGACCTGACGAAGGCGCTCGACAATGCCGCGCTCGATGTGCCGGCCGGTTCGCTGAAGAGTGCGACGCAGGATATCGTCGTGCGCGCCACCGCCAACCTGCAGACGCCGGCGGATTTTTCCAACGTCATGCTGCAGGACCGCGTCCGGCTGGGCGACGTCGCGACGGTGACGCTTGGGCCGCGCGACGGCGACACGACGCTGCGCTCCAACGGCAAGCCCGGCATCGGCCTCGGCATCATCCGCCAGGCGCAGTCGAATACGCTGAACATCTCGACCGGCATCAAGGCCGCCGTCGAGCAATTATCGAAGACGCTGCCGGAGGGAACGACGATCGCGATCACCAGCGACGACGCCGTCTTCATCCAGGGCGCGATCCATGAGGTGGTGCTGGCGCTGGTGCTCGCCGCCGTCATCGTCACCGCCGTCATCTATCTCTTCCTGCGCGACTGGCGGGCGACGCTGATCCCGGCGGTCAGCATGCCGGTGGCGCTGATCGGCACGCTGGCGGCAATCTACATGGTCGGCTTCTCGATCAACATCCTGACGCTGCTCGCCATCGTGCTGGCGACCGGCCTCGTCGTCGACGACGCGATCGTTGTGCTCGAAAACATCGTGCGCCGCCGCGCCGAGGGCATGGGGCCGCGGGCGGCAGCCGTGCTCGGCACGCGCGAGGTGTTCTTCGCCGTCGTCGCCACGACCGCGACGCTGGCTGCTGTGTTCATCCCGCTCTCCTTCCTGCCGGGACAGGTCGGCGGCCTGTTCCGCGAATTCGGCTTCGTGCTCGCCTTCTCGGTCGGGCTGTCATCGATCGTGGCGCTGACGCTGTGTCCGATGCTCGCCTCGCGCATGCTGACGAAGCCGATGATCGAGGATCACGGCGTGCTTGGCCGCTTCGGCGGCGCGCTTGCCCGTCTCTACAAATGGGCGCTGCACGGCTGTCTGAACGCGCCCTTCGTTGTCATCCTGTTTTCGGTGATCTTCGCCGGCGCCGCCCTCATTGCCTTCTCCACAGTCAAAAGCGAGCTGACGCCCGAGGAAGACCGATCGCTGGTGATGATGCGGCTGACGACGCCACAGGGATCGAGCCTCGAATATACCCGCGACAAGATGCAGCTCGTCGAGGAATCTCTGCAGCCGCTGGTCGACAGCGGCGACATTCGCAACGTCTTTTCGATCTCCGGCCAGGGCGGTTCGCTGAACAGCGGCTTCATGGTGCTGACGCTCGCTCCCTGGGGCGAACGTGACAGGACGCAGGCGGAGATCGTGGCGGACATCAACCAGGCGGCGGCGAAGGTGCCGGCGCTGCGCGGCAATGCAATCTCCTCCAACAGCCTGCGTATTCGCGGCGCCGGCAGCGGCGTGCAGATGGCGCTGGTCGGCAACGATCATGAGGCGCTGACGGCGGCTGCAGCCAAGCTGGTGCAGGCGCTCGAGGCCACCGGCCAATATGACACGCCGCGCCTGACCAACGAACCGAGCCAGGCGCAGGTGTCGGTGGCGATCGATCGCGAGCGCGCCTCGGACCTCGGCATCGACATTACCGGGCTTTCGACGGCGATCCAGTCGCTGCTCGAAGGGCGATCGGTGGTCGATGTCTTCGTCGATGGCGAATCCTATCCAGTGCTTCTGACCTCGACGACACGGCCGATCGATGATCCCACAGATCTCGAAAACGTCTTCCTGAAGACCGGCGACGGCAAGATCGTGCCGATGTCCGTCATCGCCACGATGAAGGAGGGCTCGGTCGCGCCGCAGCTGAACCGCGAGCAGCAGCTCGCCTCCGTCGCGATCACCGCCGGGCTCAAGAACAGCATGTCGCTCGGCGATGCCGTCAGCCAAGTGACCGAGCTCGCCGAGCCGCTGCTGCCGCCGGGCGCGCGCCTGCTGCCGCTCGCCGAAGCTGCGACGCTGGAAGAGAACTCAAACGGCATGGCGCTGACCTTCGGCTTCGCCATCGTCATCATCTTCCTGGTTCTGGCGGCGCAGTTCGAAAGCGTGTTGTCGTCGCTGATCATCATGTCGACGGTGCCGCTCGGCCTTGCCTGCGCCGTCTTCGCGCTCGTAATCACCGGCTCCAGCCTGAACATCTACAGCCAGATTGGCCTCGTCCTGCTCGTCGGCGTCATGGCGAAGAACGGCATCCTGATCGTCGAATTCGCCAATCAGTTGCGCGATCGAGGCGAGGACGTGCGCTCGTCGATCGAGAAAGCCTGCGCGCTGCGCCTGCGCCCTGTGATGATGACGATGATTGCCACCATTCTCGGTGGCGTGCCGTTGGTCTTCGCCCATGGCGCAGGTGCGGAAGCGCGCGTGGCGCTCGGCTGGGTGATCGTCGGCGGTCTCGGTTTCGCGACTCTGGTGACGCTGTTCATCACGCCGGTCGCCTATCTGCTGCTTGCCCGCTTCGCCAAGCCGCACGCCCATGAGGAAGCGCGCTTGCACGAGGAGATGGCGGTCGCCACCCGGCCTCGCGCCGCACCAGACGAAGAGCAGCTGCAAGCCGCAGAATGAGGCTTGCATCAGACTGAATCCCCCGCCGGATTTCCCATTCGGCGGGGTTTGTTATGGTATATCAAGCCTTGCCAAATAAGATAAATTTCGTCTGAAGATTAGCCGTTTGTTAAGCATAAGCGGCAATGATCGTGACCAGGAACCAACTGGTCTTCTCCGTTTCTCGAAGGCCGCAACGCGCTGGATTCAGCGACCCCGGACATGAGTGTCCGCGCGGATGGTTCATTCCTGGTTCAGTTGCGTTCTGTTGTGTTTTTGGAGTTTAGTTCCCGTGAGTATTTATCAGCGCGTCTCCATCGATGCGGCGCTCCATGTGCTGCGCGATATCAACCGCAATATGACCGTCACGCAGAACCACATCACGACGGGCATGCGTGTGGCGAAAGCGGCCGACAATGCGGTTTACTGGTCGATCGCCACCACCGCACGGACCGACAACAAGGCGGTCTCGGCAATTCAGGATGCGCTCGGCATGGCGGCGGCGACGATGGGTACCGCCTATACCGGCGTCCAGAACGTCGTCGACGTTGTCTCAGAGATCAAAGCAAAGCTAGTCGCCGCGACCGAGGATGGGGTCGACAAGACGAAAATCAACGAAGAGCTCAAGCAACTGCAGGAGCAGCTGCGTAGCGTCTCTGAATCGGCGACCTTCAACAGCGACAACTGGGTCGTCCTCAACAACGACGCCACGCCGACGCAACCGCGGCAAATTCCGGCCTCCTTTATCCGCAATGCCGACGGCACGGTTTCAGTCGGCATGCTGAGCTACCATATCGACAATACGCCGGTTGGAGCCACGAGCTCCAAGGATGCGCGCTATCTGATCGATGACCGGGCGACCGGCTCCGGCGAATACGGCGTCCTGACCTCGGCCCATTTCGCTAGCGAACTCGGGACCTCGCAGAATTACGTGCTGATGACCAGCAAGAACGGCACCACCGCCGGCCAGGTCGTCATTTCGCTATCGGCCGCGACGACGCAAGGGCAGATCGGCGAGATGATCAGTGTCGTCGATGCGGCGCTGACGCAGCTGACGACGGTTGGCTCGGCCTTCGGCGCGCTGGAAAAACGCATCGAGCTGCAAAACGACTTCGCCGCCAAACTGCACGACAACATCACCGCCGGCATCGGCCGGCTGGTCGATGCCGACATGGAGGAGGAGGCCAGCAAGCTCAAGGCACTACAGACGCAGCAGCAGCTCGGCTTGCAGTCGCTGAACATCGCCAACGCGACCTACGATACGGTGCGGCAGCTGTTCCAGAACTTCTAAGAGGTGAGATCACCCAGCTACCCGCCCTCGTGGTTCGAGACGCCCCGAGCTTCCTTACCATGAGGGCTGATCGTTGCGACTGCTGCCCGTCATCCTGATCGAGTTGCTAAAACTGGTGATATCCGCGCATTCAAGCAACATGGCTGCTATTTCGGCGCCTGAAATTCTCCTATCAAGGGAACCTCTTCATTTTCTTGCCGTAATCCTTGCCATTTGCTCGCATCAGCTTTGAACGGAGACCGTCCTGTCCATGATCAAGAAATTCATACTTCTGGCTGTCGCAGCAAGCTATCTCAGCGCCTGCACGACGACCGATCCCTATACCGGTGAACAGAAGGTTTCCAATACGGCGGGGGGCGCGGCGCTCGGTGCGCTTGGCGGCGCTCTCGTCGGTGTCGCCGTCGGCGGCGGCGGGCACGGCAAGCGCAATGCGGCGCTGATCGGCGCCGGCATCGGCGCGCTCGCCGGCGGTGCGATCGGCAACTATATGGACCAGCAGGAAGCCGAACTTCGCGCCCAGCTCGAAGGCACCGGCATTTCGGTGACCCGCAACGGCGATAACATCATCCTCAACATGCCCTCGAACATCACCTTCGACGTCGACCAGGATGCGGTGAAGCCTGGCTTCTATCCGACGCTGAATTCGGTGGCGATCGTGCTGCGCAAGTTCAACCGGACGCTGATCGACGTCAACGGCCATACGGATTCGACCGGCAGCCTGCAACACAACCAGGATCTGTCGCAGCGCCGTGCGCTTTCGGTTGCCGATTATCTCGGCGGCCAGGGCATCGACCAGCGCCGCGTCTCCGCCGTCGGCTTCGGCCCGTCCCAGCCGGTCGCCTCCAATGCAAGCGAGGCGGGCCGCGCCCAGAACCGCCGCGTCGAAATCCAGATCGCGCCGATCACCCAGGGCTGAGCCTGTGCCGACAGAGTGTACGAAAGGCCGGGTCGCTCCCGGCCTTTTCTTTTAAAGCGTCAACGTGCTTCGCATCTTGTGCCGGGCCCGCTGACATGTGTTCAATGCTGCATCGTCGCGCCCTTGGTGACCTTGTCGACGATCTTCTTGTCGGCGCGTAGCGCGATGCCGACGACCTTGGCATCGTCGGGCGCATATTCGGCGAAGACGGCGCGATTGGCGGCGTCGTGACCGGTCGCGAACATCTCCTCGATAAACAGCGAGGCGGTGACATCGCGTTCCAGCGCGCGGCGGTGGATTGCCGACATCGTCGCCTCGTCGGCCGATAGCACGATGATCGGCTGGATGGACAGCGGGTTGTAGAGATTGCCGACGCGGTCCTCGTAAGCCTCGCCGATAATCTCGGGATGCCTGCCGGCGATGCCGGTCATCAGGAACGCGGTGACGTTCAGCTTCTGCCAGCCGGCAAGATTGTTTCGCAGGACGACGGCAATTTTGGTATCAAACATTGGACAGTCTTTCACCTATGCATGGAATACGGGGTGTCTAGGGCGTTGAGCCAGCTTCTACAGCCGCAGATCTTCGAAGGTCTTGAACGTTTGTGCACGGGACCATCCGGCAACGGCATTCTGACCGCACCCGCCTTTCCCGGCATCGAGCGCATCGGCGCGCAATTCTCCGGCAATGCGTTCGAGCCGCACCGGCACGACACCTATGCACTCGGCGTCACCGTGAAAGGCGTGCAGACCTTTCGCTATCGCGGAGAGCGGCGCTTCAGCCTGCCGGGGCAGGTGATCGTGCTGCACCCCGACGAGGAACACGACGGCGGGGCGGGAACGGAGGACGGGCTGCAATACCGCATGCTTTATTTGGAGCCGGCGCTGCTGCTCGAATGCCTGGAGGCGGAGGGCCTTGGCCTGCCGTTCGTCGATGAACCGGTCATCGGCGATCCGGCGCTGGCCGGCGTGCTACTTGCCGCGCTCGGCGAACTCGACCGCGAGCTGGACGAGCTCTTCGTCGACGATTTCGTGTCGCGGGTGACGGGCGGCTTGTCACGGCACGCGCGGTTGCCGCGCCGGCCGCTCGGGGCCATCGCCTGGCGGCAGACACGGGCGGCGCGCGATTATCTTGAAGCGCATGCCACACGGCCGGTTCATTCCGGCGAACTGGAAGCGGTCACTGGGCTCGATCGTTTTGCACTGTCGCGGCACTTCCGGGCGGCCTTCGCCACGAGCCCGCATCGCTACCTCCTGATGCGGCGGCTGCAGCAGGCTCGCGCCATGATCGGTGCCGGTGAGGGCATTTCGGACACGGCGGCGGCAACGGGCTTTGCCGACCAGAGCCATCTCAACCGCCACTTCAAGAAGGCCTACGGCATGACGCCCGGGCAGTGGGCGGCGCTGGCGCATAATTCCGAAAATCGGAAAGTGTCGCCGGCCCGGCTATAGGACAGGCGTGCGCCCTATACGGGATTTTCCGCGAGCCCTGAGCGGCGGGCGATGAAGCGGGCGAGGGTCGGGCCGATCAGCAGGATGACGAGGAAACGGCCGGTTTGCATCGCCATCACGAAGGGTACGTCGACATTGCTGGAGGCGGCGATGATGGCGACGGAATCGGCGCCGCCGGGGCTGGTGGCGAGATAGGCCGTCAGCGGGTCGATGCCGGCGAAGACATGGAGCGCAACGGCCATGCAGCCGCAGAGCGCCATCAGCAGCACGATGCAGGCCGATACCCTTGGCAGGGCGCGCGCCACATGCGAAAGGATCGAACGGGTGAAGCGCAGGCCGATGCTCCAGCCGACGAGCGCATAGGCGAGGGCGAGCAGCCACATCGGCAGCTCGATCTTCAAGAGACCGATGCCTTGCAGGAAGGCGCCGAGAAAGAGCGGCACGATGATCATCCCGCCCTGGATGCGCAGGCGCCGCACCGTATAGGCGCAGAGGGCGGCGAAGGCGACCGTCGTTGCGAGGGCAGGCCAGTCGACTTCGGGAAAGAGGATAAGCGGCGGCGGTTCGGCGCCGTCGGCGGCCACCCACAGGCGTGAAATCACCGAGGCGCCAACGGCGACGAAGACGACTCGCAGATATTGCATGAAGGCGACGAGCCGGGCATCGGCGCCATAGGCTTCCGACATGATGACCATGGCCGAGGCGCCGCCCGGCGAGGAGCCCCAGACGGCGGTCGTTCCGGGCAGCACCTGCCAGCGCGTCAGCAGCCAGCCGAGGCCGGTGGCAATAGCAATGACCGAGAAGATGAACAGCAGGAAGAGCGGCGCATCCTTCGCCATGGTGCCGAGAATGTCGGGGGTGATGGTGCGGGCCATCATCAGGCCGACGAGGACCTGGCCGAATTGCAGCGGCCAGGCCGGCACGCGAAGCTTTCCCTTGCCGACGGTCAGTGCCAGCACGATGGCGGCGACCATCGGTCCGATCAACAGCGAGGCGGGCAGCCCGAAGAGCTCGAGGAAGACAGTGAAGGCGGTCGAGAGCGCCAGCAACAGCGCCCATTTCGGCAGGCCGGATTCGCGCAGCAGGCGGCTGGATGGCATGTGTCCCGTATCTTTCATAGCCGGGGCCAAGCCCTGAGGCTGAAGGAGGGAGGAAGCTCCGGCGTGACGAAGAGAGGCCGGCAGCAACGGCCGGCTGGCGCAGGCCCCGGTATAGAGGGGTGGCTCGGACGCGGTCAATTGCGAAATCTGGCTTCTCGGTGCCATTTGATGCGAGTTTGATTCAAGTAATCGGCTTAAGTCGCTGTTTTCATGGAGTCGCCTTGTCCGATGCCTCAGAGCCGCACATGGCTGGCGAGAAAATCGAGCAAGGCGCGTACCCGCGCCGGCAGTGGGCCGCCCTGGCCCATATAGAGGGCGTAGAACTCCTCGAGATCGCCGGGGTTTGCCTCTTCGAGCACCGGCACGAGGCGACCTGCTTCTATATCGGCGCGCACAGTGAAGGCGGCCAGTCGGGCAAGGCCGGCGCCGGATAGAGCGAGATGCCGCATGGCTTCGCCGTCTCCGACCTGAATGCCCGGAGTGATCGGGATCGTCACCGTCTCACCGCTCTCCCGCATCGGCCAGCCCTCGATGGCGCGGGCATAGGAAAAGCCGATGCGGCAATGGCGACGGAGATCGGCGAGCGTGCGCGGTTCGCCATGACGGCGGAGGTATTCAGGCGAGGCAACGATGATCTTGCCGGTGGCGCCGAGCTTGCGGGCGATCAGCCTGGAGCTCTTCAAGGGCCCGGCGCGGATCGCGACGTCGGCGCGCTCCTCCATCAGGTCGATCACCTTGTCGGTATGGGCAATATCCAGCGTCACAGCGGGATGAAGCGCCATGAAGGCGGGCAGGAGCGGCGCCAGTACATGATTGCCGAAGGAGCCGCTGGTGTTGATGCGGATGCGGCCTGCCGCTTCCTCGCCGGATGAGGCCTGGCGTTCGGCCTCGGCGATATCGGCAAGGATGGCGATGCTGCGCTCGTAGAAGGCACAGCCCTCCGGCGTCAGCTGCAGTCTGCGGGTGGAGCGGTTGACGAGGCGGACGCCGAGGCGTGCCTCCAACCGGGCGACGAGCTTGCTGACGGCGGAGGGCGTCATCCGCCGCACCGCGGCGGCCGCGGAAAAGCCACCGCGCTCGACGACGCTGACGAAGACTTCCATCTCGCCGGAGCGGTTGATGTCCTGGTGGCCCATGATGAATTCAAATCACAAATGCTTTGCTGAAAGGCAATCTATATCACCACAGGGGCCGGGTCTATCTCACGAGAAACACAGGAGACAGAGCCATGGAATATAGAAATCTCGGTGCATCCGGCCTCAGGGTGCCGGTCTTGAGCTTCGGCGCCGGCACTTTCGGCGGCAGCGGGCCGCTGTTTGGCGCATGGGGCAATACCGATGCCGAGGAGGCGCGACGGCTCGTCGACATCTGTCTCGAAGCCGGCGTCAATCTTTTTGACACGGCGGACGTCTATTCGGCCGGCGCCTCCGAGGAAGTGCTCGGCCAGGCGATTCGCGGTCAGCGCGATGCCGTGCTGATCTCGACGAAGACGGCGTTGCCGACGGGCGAGGGGCCGCAGGACTGGGGAACGTCGCGGGCGCGGCTGATCCGCGCGACCGAGGAGGCGCTGCGGCGGCTTGGGACCGACTATATCGATCTTCTGCAGCTTCACGCCTTCGACGCCTCGACGCCGGTCGAAGAGGTGCTGGCGACACTCGACGGGCTCATCGCCTCCGGCAAGATCCGCTATGTCGGCGTTTCCAATTTTGCCGGCTGGGAACTGATGAAGTCGCTCGCGACCGCCGATCGGCACGGCCATCCGCGTTATGTCGCCCATCAGGTCTATTATTCTCTGGCGGGGCGGGATTACGAATGGGAGCTGATGCCGCTCGGCGCCGACCAGGGCGTCGGCGCTCTCGTCTGGAGCCCGCTCGCCTGGGGGCGGCTGACCGGCAAGATCCGCCGCGGTGAGCCGCTGCCCGCGGCAAGCCGCCTGCACGAGACGGCGCAATACGGCCCGCCTGTTGACGACGAGCAGCTCTACGACATTGTCGAGGTGCTGGACGCCGTCGCAACGGAGACCGGCAAGACGGTGCCGCAGATCGCCATCAACTGGCTGCTCGGCCGGCCGACGGTGTCGAGCGTCATTATCGGCGCCCGCAACGAAGAGCAACTCAGGCAGAACCTCGGCGCTGTCGGCTGGAGCCTGTCGAAGGAGCAGATCGAAAGGCTCGACGCAGTCAGCGCCACAACGGCGCCCTATCCCTATTTCCCCTATCGACGGCAGGAGGGCTTCGCCCGGCTCAATCCGCCGATCGTCTGAGGTCTCGGGCAAAGCGGACCGTCCTATCACAAAAGGGGAATGAAATCTTCTCCCATTCTTAACTGGACAGCCGCTTTGACTTGCCGCATACCCTGCCTGGTCCCACGAAACACGACGTGGTTTCTTGGAATGGCAGGGAGATCAAAGAGATGGCGCTGAAGGACGCAAAGGCCGGCACACGCAACGAGGCGGGCATTGCCGCTGTGCTCGGCATTCTCAAGCAGAGCTTCGGCGAGCGCTTCCAGACCGGCCAATCCTTCCGCGAACAGCATGCGCACACGACCAGCTATATTCCGTCGCAGCTGCCAGACGGCGTGCTCTTTGCCGAGAGCGCCGAGGATGTGAAGATGGCGGTCAGGGTCTGCGCGACCCACAAGGTGCCGGTGATCGGCTTCGGTGCCGGCTCCTCGCTGGAGGGACAGGTCAATGCCGCCAATGGCGGTATTTCGATCGATTTCAGCCGCATGAACCGCGTGCTCGAGGTCAATCCCGAGGATCTCGACTGCACGGTCGAGCCGGGGATCACCCGCGAGGCTCTGAATATCCACCTGCGCGATACCGGCCTGTTCTTCCCGATCGATCCCGGTGCCAATGCTTCGATCGGCGGCATGGCGTCGACACGGGCGTCGGGCACCAATGCCGTGCGCTACGGAACAATGAAGGACAATGTGCTCGCCGTCACGGCGGTCACCGCCAATGGCGAGGAAATCCGCACCGCCCGGCGCGCCCGCAAATCTTCGGCCGGCTACGACCTGACGCGGCTTTTCGTGGGCGCGGAAGGCACGCTCGGTATCCTGACCTCGGTGACGCTGCGCCTGCAGGCGATCCCGCAGAAGATTGCCGGCGGCGTCTGCGCCTTTCCGAGCATCAAGGCGGCCTGCGATGCCGTCATCATGACGATCCAGATGGGCATTCCGGTGGCGCGTATCGAACTGCTCGACGCTGTGCAGATGCGGGCGTGCAACGCTTATTCCGGACTTTCCTATGCCGAAAGCCCGACGCTGTTTCTCGAGTTCCACGGCACCGACGAAACGGTGCCGCTGCAATCGGCAGCTTTCGCAGAGATCGCCGCCGAATGCGGCGGCGGCGAGTTCCTGTGGACTGCCAATGCCGAGGAGCGGACCAAGCTTTGGAAGGCGCGCCACGACGCCTATTGGTCGGCCAGGGCGCTGGCTCCAGGGCTTGCCGCACTTTCGACCGATGTTTGTGTTCCGATATCGCGGCTTGCCGATTGCGTTTCGCAGACGCAGGCGGATATCGAGGCGCATGGCTTGCTCGGTCCGATCGTCGGCCATGCCGGCGACGGGAACTTCCACGTGCTCCTGCTGTTCGACGACAAGAGCGCCGAAGACATCGCCGTCGCCGAAAGCTTCGTGCAACGGCTCAACCGGCGGGCGCTCGACATGGACGGGACATGCACCGGCGAACACGGGATCGGCCAAGGCAAGATGGCCTTTCTGGAGCAGGAGCTCGGAGGAACGGTGGATCTGATGCGACAGGTGAAGCAGGCGCTCGATCCGGACGGCATCTTCAATCCCGGCAAGATTTTCCACCATGGCTGAAAACGGAATATTCTCATGAACTTGGGCCTTGCCCCCGGCATGAATAGCGCTAGTGTCGGCAACAGAATCCCGAATGGAGAATCCTTGCATTGTTAGGCCGGTTCCTCGTCTTTCTGGGGGGAGTGATCGTCGTAGCGCTGTTTGTGGCGCTGCTTGCGCCGCTGTTCATCGACTGGACGGATTTCCGCAAGAACTTTGAGGATCAGGCAAGCCGCATCATCGGCAAGAAAGTTACCGTCCACGGCACGGTGGATGCCCGCCTGTTGCCGTTTCCGTCGGTCACGCTGCATGACGTGCGCGTCGGCCAGGAAGCCGACGGCACGCCGATCGTCAGGGTCGAGCAGTTCTCCATGGATGCGGAGCTCGCGCCTTTCCTGTCGGGCGAGGCGCTGATCTTCGATATGCGGGTCGTCAATCCGAAGGTGCGTCTGAGATTGCTCAAGGACGGCACACTCGATTGGATGCGCGGCAGCCGCGCCGAAATTCCGGCAAAGACGGTCGTCCTTGAAAATGTGCATGTCAGCGGCGGCGAGGTCGAGTTCATCGACGACCAGTCGGGCCGGGGCCGCCGCATCACCGGCCTGAATGCGGAGATGTCGGCCAAGTCGCTCGCCGGCCCCTGGCGCATCGAGGGCGATGCGGCGCTCGACGGCGAACACGGGAATTTCTCGATCTCGAGCAGCCAGCCGGACGAGAAAGGCGTGCTGCGCATGCGCACGAAACTTTCCCCGGACAAGCAGCCGGTCAGCGTCGATCTCGATGGCGAGCTGAAGCTCGTCGATCGCAAGCCGAATTACCAGGGCCAGCTTTCAGCAGCGATCGAAAACCGCAACAGCGCCAAGTCGGCCAACAAGAATGAGCAGCCGCCGCGGGTCAAGGGTCGCTTCGAACTCACCAACGAACGCATCCGCATCCCTGAATACCGGATGGAGATCGGCCCGACCGACGACCCCTATGTCATAACAGGCGAGGCGACGCTCGACACCGGCAACGCGCCGGAATTCCTGCTGACCGCTGACGGCCAGCAAATCGATGTCAACCGCATCGGCAATGAAGGCGCGGCCGGCAAGACGACGCGGGATCCTGCGGTTTCGGCGCGGCAGCGATTGAATTCGCTGATTGATATCGTCGCACAGGTGCCGATCCCGCAAGTGCCGGGCAAGGCAAGCGTCAAGTTGCCGGCGATCGTCGCCGGCGACACGACATTGCGCGATGTGCAACTGGAGCTGGAGCCGGCCGGAACGGGCTGGATGATCAACAGCGCCATCGGCACGCTGCCGGGACGCACCCAGGTGGAAGGCAAGGGCAAGCTCCTGCTTCAGGGCGAGCCCTCGTTCAACGGTCAGATCGTGGTGGCCTCGAACCAGCCAACAGGGCTTGCCTCCTGGCTTGCCGGCTCGGTCGACCCGGCCATCCGGCAATTGCGGCAGGCGGGTTTTTCCGCCAATGTCAGCCTCACCCATGAATTGCAGCGTTTCGAAAACCTCGAAATCGCCATGGGATCGGCGACGCTGAAAGGCCGGCTGGAGCGGCAGGCGGTTTCCGGCCAGACGCCGACCCTGTCTGTGGCGTTGAATGGCGACACGCTTGATCTCGACGCGCTGCAGGCGCTGGCCGGCCTCGCGACCGGGCAGGACGCCGGCGACAATGTCCTCGATCACAAGATCGCCGCCCAGCTCAAGGCCGACAAGTTCACCGCTTTCGGCGTCGACGCCGAGAATGTCGAGACCACCTTCACGATCGCTGACGGGGCGCTTGCGGTCGACCGGTTGTCGGTCAAGAACCTCGCGGGCGCCGAGCTGACGGCGACGGGCCGGGCGGAAGGCTCGCTGCTCGACTACAAGGGTGCGGGTGAGATCACCTTCAAATCGGCCGATCCCGGCGGCTTCTTCACCATGCTGCGCGAGCATCTGCCGCACCACCCGGTGCTCGACCGGCTGGTGCGCAATGCCGGCTGGTACGGCAATACGGCATTGCGCGGAGCGCTGACGCTCGGCGGCGACGAAGGCGATGCGCTGACGGTGACATTGGCCGGTGTGGCGAACGGCAGCCGTGTCAATCTCGACTATCGCATGTCCGATCTGCTGGCGCTGACCGGCAACGGCACGACGAGCCTCGAGGCGACGCTCGAAAACGCCGTGCCGTCGATCCTCTTCGGCCAGGCCGGGCTCGACCCGCTGCCGGTCGAAGTCGGTGCCAACGGCCGCCTGACGCTCAAGGTGAAGGCATCGGGCAATGATCCCGCCGATGCGGCGCTGACCTTTGCCACCGACCGGACTTCGTTTACCGCCAACGGCAAGGTCGATGTCCGGCCGGAGAGTTTCATGAATGGTCAGATCGCGATTTCGCTCGATAGCGCCGATATCGACCCCTATCTCATCATGAACGGCATCGCCCTACCGCAGACCGGGACGGGATTGCCGTTCGGCCTGCAGGTCAATGCCGCCGTCGACAGCGACAAGATCGCCTTATCCGATATAAAGGGGCATGCGGCCGACAACGAGTTTTCAGGAGCGCTGAGCTTCGACCGGAAGGCTGCGAAGCCGACGGCGAGCGGCGCGCTGACGATCTCCAAAGCCGACGCCGGCTGGCTTGGCGAGGCAGTGTTCGGCCAGATCGTCGATCCCGCCAATGGCGCTTTGACGAAGGCCCCGCTCGGCCTGCCCGTCTTCAAGGATGTCGACGTCAAGGTGAAGCTTTCGGCCAAGCAGTTCTGGCCGGGCCTGCCGGAAACGGCGGTGTCCGATTTTACCAGCAACGTCGCCTATAAGGGCGACGAACTGCAGCTCAACGACATGGCCGGCAACTGGGACGGCGGCAAGCTCTCCGGCAACCTGCTCTTCACCAATGCCGACGGCACCGGCTTCCTGCAGACGAAGCTTGCGCTTGCCGATTCCGATCTTGCCGGCGTCGTCTGGCTGCGTGACGGTGCGCCGATCGCCAATGGCAAGTTCGACCTGTCGCTGTCGATGGAGGCCTCGGGCAAGACGATCGGTGAGATTGCCAGCTCGCTCAATGGTTCGGGGGAGCTGAGGCTCGGCGATACCAGCATACGCGGGTTGAACCTTGCCATCCTTCCGCCGCTGCTTGCCGCGACCGACACGATGCAGGAACAGATCAATGCCGGCAAGGTACATCCGATCGTCGAGACGCTGCTTAACAACGGCGAAGCGAAGCTGCCGCCGCTTGGAGTTCCCTTCAACATTACCGACGGGACGCTGAGGGTACAGAATGTCACCGTCGCCAATGATCTGGCCCGCGTCACCGCCGACGCACAGATCGCGTTGCCGGAAGAGCGCATCAGCGCAACGGTCGGCATCGGTCTCAATCCGGGCACGGAGGCGCTTCCCGGCGCAGAACCGGCGCTGAGGCTAAATTTCTCCGGCATGCTGCCGTCTCCCGGCAAGACGATGGATGTGACCGATATCACTAGCTACCTCTCGCTGCGCGCCTTCGAGCGCGAACGGCGGCGCGTCGAGCGGCTGCAGGCGATCGTGCTCGAAAAGCAGCGGCTGCGTCGCGAGACCGCGCTCTACCGCTTCAATGCCGCCGAGCGCGTCAGGGCCGCCGAGATCGAGCGGCAGCGGCAGGCGGAGGAAGAGCGGCTGCGCGCGCTGGCACAGGCAGCGGCGGCGCAGCAGGCGGCCGCCGAGGCGGAGGCTGCGCGCGCGGCGGAAGCCAGGGACAAGGCCGATGCGCAGGCGAGGGCGGCCGCGGAAGCGGCGCGGCGCAGCGGGCAGGTGCAGCCCGGTCAGCTCAACTTCGATCAGCTGCCGGACGTTCAGGCGCAATGAAGGCGCTTGGAAGGTCCGTGGGTCTTATCGGAAATCGACGCAGATTTTGATGGGCAATCGCGGCATCATGGCTGGCGGCTACCGCCGGCCTTCGCCCAGGAAAGCACATGGAGCCGCAGCGCCGACGACAGGTTGCTGTCTGGCTGGCGGTGGTCGTCGATCTCGGAAATCAGCGCGGCCAGCGACATCGAGCGGCCAGCCGCGATCGTCTTCAGTTCGGCCCAGAATTCATCTTCCAGCGAAAAACTGGTGCGATGGCCATGCAGTGTTGCCGAGTGCTTGCGAATCATGAAGGACGTTCACATCGCAACCGGCTTCGAAGGTCGATTCAAGAAAATCGTGCAAGTGGCTGATCGCAGATTCGTTTTCGGCTTTTCAAGCTTTGCGTGAAGCCTCATGCGCCGTCATCGTCCGTCTCGATCCGGCCATCACTGTGAGCCTTGTCGGCCTTTTCGTTCAGGCTGCGAGTGAGCTGCTTTTCGGCCTTGGTGCGTCCGAAGGAAATGCGGTTCTGCTCGGCCTGCTTCTCTTTCTCGGAGCGGAGCTGCTTCTTGCGGAACTGGCGCAGATTGATGATTTCGGCGCTCATGCGTGTGGCTGAATCCCTATGAAAAAAGGGAGGCTGAACCTCCCTTTGAAATCACTGCTTCTTGCGGAAGGAGTCGAGCGAGACGACGGAGCCGGGTTTCTTCTCTTCGCCGTCGGCCGGTTTTGCGCCGGCGGTTTCCTCAGGCTTTCCTGCGGCATCGACCGGATAGGCGGTGATCTCGCCGGACGGCAGCTCCTCGCCATCGGCGAGCGGCACATCGAATTCGAGCTCGAAATTGACGGAGGGATCGTAGAAGCCGCGGATCGCATTGAACGGAATGACCAGCTTTTCCGGAACGTCGGAGAAGGAAAGGCCTATTTCGAAATGCGTCTCGGTGATCTTCAGGTCCCAGAACTGGTGCTGGATGACGATGGTCATCTGCTCTGGATATTTCGACTTCAGGTGCTGGGAAATGCGGACGCCGGCCGCACCCGTCAGGAAGGTGATGAAGAAGTGATGGTCGCCGGGCAGACGGCCCGTTGTTGCGACTTCCGCCAAAACCTTGCGGATGACGCCGCGAAGTGCATCCTGCGCCAGAATGTCGTAGCGGATATGATCCTGCCCCATGCTTTTCCTGTCTTTCGTCGGTTCGGAAGTCTTTTCACAAGGTTATATGCCACGTCCGGGCGCCTTGGGAAAGACCGGAGCCGAGTCACGTTTTTTCGCAGCATACATGATTTCGTCAGCAGGGAGAAGGTGAAGGCTTCTGTTGCCAGGTGCCTTCGGACCCCGCCTAGAGGTGCGAACCACTAGGACTTTGATTGAAGTGTCACACCGCGATTAAGCAGCGAGACGAGCTTCCGCATAGTTGTCGTTTGCAACTACAATTTTAGCCCGATAACGGCGGTACAATGCCGAGCAAAAAGTCGATCTTTACACCCTTGTCGATCCTGTTTCGCCCCCATCAAAAGCCGGCCTTCAATGCCGCCGGTTTTTGGTGGAGGCGCCGGGTACCGCCCCCGGGTCCAATAGGTTTATTACACCGCTCATTTATTGCCATAGCCGGCCCGAAAGCCGGCAGGGTTGATATAGTGATTTCCTTCGCCCAAGGAAAGGGCAAACGTCATAAAAGCTTTACCTCCGGCGGCAGAAAGGACTGGAAAATGCCTGCCGGCGATTGGTTTCCTGAAAGCGAAGGCTTAAATTGGAGAAAACGGAATCAGCGCGCCATGCAGCAATATCTCGATCTCCTGAAGCATGTGATTGAAAATGGCTCCGACCGGGGTGACCGTACCGGCACCGGCACCCGCTCGGTTTTCGGCTACCAGATGCGCTTCGATCTCGAAGAAGGCTTTCCCGTGCTGACCACGAAAAAGCTGCATCTGCGCTCGATCATCCACGAGCTTTTGTGGTTCCTGAAGGGCGAGACGAATATCCGCTATCTCAAGGAGAACGGCGTCTCGATCTGGGATGAGTGGGCCGATGAGAACGGCGACCTCGGCCCGGTCTATGGTGCCCAATGGCGCTCCTGGCCGTCACCGGACGGCGGCCATATCGACCAGATCGCCAATCTGGTCAAAGGCATTGTCAACAATCCGAATTCGCGCCGCCACATCGTCTCGGCCTGGAATCCGGCCGAAGTCGACAACATGGCGCTGCCGCCCTGCCATTGCCTGTTCCAGTTCTATGTGGCCGACGGCAGGCTCTCCTGCCAGCTCTACCAGCGCTCGGCCGACATTTTCCTCGGCGTGCCCTTCAATATCGCTTCCTATGCGCTTTTGACGATGATGGTGGCTGAGGTGACCGGGCTCAAACCCGGCGATTTCGTCCACACGCTCGGCGACGCCCATCTCTACCACAACCATTTCGACCAGGCGAAGCTGCAGCTGACGCGCCGGCCGAAGCCGCTGCCCTTCATGCGCATCAATCCTGAGGTGAAGGACATTTTCGGCTTCACCTTCGATGATTTCGAGCTGATCGGCTACGAGGCCGATGCCAGCATCAAGGCGCCGATCGCCGTCTGATCCGGGACATTTCATGGCCGATATCCGCAGGACCATCATCGCCGCCGTTGCCCGCAACGGCACCATCGGCCGCGACGGCGACATGCCGTGGCGGCTGTCGAGCGATCTCAAGCGCTTCAGGGCGTTGACGCTGGGCAAGCCTGTCGTGATGGGCCGCAAGACCTATGATTCGATCGGCAAGCCGCTGCCGGGACGGCCGAACGTGGTGATTTCGCGGCAAACGGCGATCGATCATCCCGATGTCAATATGGCGCATTCGCTGCCCGAGGCGATGGACGCGGCTGACAGGCTGGCGCGCGAAACCGCCGCCGACGAGATCTGCATCATCGGCGGCGGCCAGATCTACGCCCAGGCGATCAATCTCGCCGACCGGCTCTGCATCACCCATGTCGAGGCCGATCTCGATGGCGATGCGTCGTTTCCTGAGATCGATCCCGATCTCTGGCAGGCGGGAGAGACGATCGCGGTGCCGGCCGGCGAAAGGGACAACTATCCCACCCGCTATGTCGTCTATGAGCGCCGTCACGCCTGAAAACGAACTATTTTCCAATTAAATTGACCAAGTTTCTCACGCTGCGTTGAAAGCCGGTGCGGTGATACCTATAACGGTCACCAACGCATCCGCCGGTCAGCCCCCACGGTCCCGGATGCGGGGAAGACTTAACGAACAACGAGGTTTTGATGCCCTGGAGCAATCAGAATGGCGGCGGCGGCCCTTGGGGCGGCGGCGGTAACAATCAGGGACCATGGGGTCAGGGGCCGAACCGGCCGCGCGGCAGCGGCGGCAAGGGCGGACCGCCCGATCTGGAAGATATTATCCGGCGCGGCCAGGACCAGCTGCGCAACATCGTTCCCGGCGGTTTCAACGGCGGCGTGGCGGTGATTGTTTTGGCGATCGTCGCCGTCTTCTGGCTGATCCAATGCGTCTACACCGTCCAGCCGGACGAACGCGGCGTCGAGCTGCGCTTCGGCAAGCCGCGGGAAACGGTGTCGATGCCGGGTCTGCATTTCCATTTCTGGCCGATGGATACGGTCGAGATCGTCAAGGTCACCGAGCAACTGCTGAATGTCGGCGGCACGCAGGGCAGCAGCAATACGGCCGGCGGGCTGATGCTGTCGGGCGACCAGAACATCCTCAACGTCCGCTTCAACGTGCTCTACCAAATCAGCGATGCGCGCGCCTATCTCTTCAACGTCGAAAGCCCGGCGCAGACGCTGCAACAGGTTTCCGAAAGCGCGATGCGCGAAGTGGTCGGCCGGCGCCCGGCGCAGGACGCGTTCCGCGACCGGCGCCTGGAGATCGCCAGCGAGGTCGCCAATATCATTCAGGATACGATGTCGCGCTACAATTCCGGCATTTCGATCAATAAGGTGACGATCGAAGACGTGGCGCCGCCGCGTGAAGTGGCCGACGCCTTCCAGGAAGTGCAGCGCGCCGATCAGGACAAGCAGCGCCTGGTGGAAGAAGCCAACCAGTACGCCAACCAGAAACTCGGTCAGGCACGCGGTGACGGCGCCCGTATCCGCGAAGATGCCGCCGCCTACAAGGACCGCGTCGTCAAGGAAGCGGAGGGCGAGGCGCAGCGCTTCATCGCCATCGACGAACAATATTCGAAGGCGCCCGACGTCACCCGCAAGCGGCTGTTCCTGGAAACGATGGAACAGGTGCTGAAGAATTCCAAGAAGGTCATCATCGAGGAGAAGCAGGGGGTCGTGCCCTATCTGCCGCTCAACGAGATCTCCAGACCGTCGCAGCAGGGAGGTTGAGCCATGACTTCGAACAGGCTTCCCGTCATTCTCATCATCTTCGCCGTCGTGCTGGTCGGGCTTTATTCCTCGGTCTACGTGGTCAACGCCCGCGAACAGGCGATCGTCGTGCGCTTCGGCGAAATCCAGTCGGTCAAGACCGAGCCCGGCATCTACTTCAAGCTGCCGTTCAGCTTCATGGATGCCGACCGCGTTCAGCTCGTCGAAAAGCAGAAGCTGCGCCTCGACCTCGACAATATCCAGGTGCAGGTCAAGGGCGGCGCGACCTTCGACGTCGACGCCTTCGTGATCTATTCGATCAACGATGCCCGGCGCTTCCGCGAAACCGTCTCCGGTGACCGCGACGCGGCCGAAGCACGGTTGCGCACCCGTCTCGATTCGGCATTGCGCCGCGTCTACGGTCTGCGGGAATTCGATGCCGCACTGTCCGACGAGCGCGTGTCGATGATGCTTGAAGTGCGCGACGATCTGCGTCCGGACGCTGAACTGCTCGGCCTCAACATCGAGGACGTGCGCATCCGCCGCACCGATCTGACGGCCGATGTTGCGCCGAACACCTATAACCGCATGCGCTCCGAGCGTCTGGCCGAAGCCGAACTCTTGCGCGCCCAGGGCACGGAAGACGGCCTGCGCCGCCGGGCGATTGCCGACCGCCAGGTGGTGGAGATCACCGCGGATGCCCAGCGCGATGCAGAAATCCTGCGCGGTCAGGGCGATGCCGAACGCAACCGCGTGTTCGCCGACGCCTTTTCCAGGAACCCCGCCTTCTTCGAATTCTATCGTTCGATGGCGGCCTATTCCTCGGCGCTTTCATCGCAGGACACGACGCTGGTGCTGTCGCCGAATTCGGAATTCTTCCGTTATTTCGACAATGCCGCCGGCGCTCTGCAGACGCCGCCGGCAAATTCCGGAGCGCCGGCTGCGGCCGTTCCCGGCGCGGCTGCGCCCGCAGCCCCCGCCCAGCCGGCGAACTGACGCCGCGCGCTGTCCGCACACTGAAAGGGCCGGCCTGCGCCGGCCCTTTTTGCATGCGCAGATTGAGACAATCCGGCTTTTGCGAGGAGGCGTCAGATTGCACGGGGATTTCGCGAAAAGGTGATTTCGCCCTCCATCATTCCGCCTTATGCTGATGCTCAATGTGCGCATTTACCGCTTATGAGGAAGCTTGATGGCCCCCACGATTGGCTCGCCCTTCAGACGAACGCTCGCGCTTATGGCGAGCGCCGCAATTCTGGCGCAAGCCGGCATGAGCGGGATTGCTTTTGCGCAAACCACGCCTGAAAAAGCAGCACCCGGGGTTGCGGCGCCTGTTCCGGCTGCTCCGGCGCCGACACCACCCGCACCCGCGGCACCGCAGCAGGTCCCGCCGCTTCAGGGCGTCGTGCCAAACAACGGACCGGCTTCCGTCGCCGATCTCGCCGAGGGGTTGCTCGATGCCGTGGTCAACATATCGACCTCTCAGAATGTGAAGGATGACGAAGGGGTCGGTCCGGCGCCGCGCGCGCCCGATGGATCGCCATTCCAGGAATTCTTCAACGACTTCTTCAACAAGAAGCAGGACGGCAGAGGCCCCAACCACAATGTCAGCTCGCTCGGCTCCGGCTTCGTCATCGACCCGACCGGTTATATCGTCACCAACAACCACGTGATCGAGGGCGCTGACGACATCGAAGTCAATTTCGCCAATGGCTCGAAGCTCAAGGCGAAGCTGATCGGCACGGATACGAAGACCGATCTTTCGGTGCTGAAGGTCGAGCCGAAGGCGCCGCTGAAAGCGGTCAAATTCGGCGATTCCAGCGAGATGCGCATCGGCGACTGGGTGATGGCGATCGGCAATCCCTTCGGCTTCGGCGGCTCGGTGACGGTCGGCATCATTTCCGGGCGTGGCCGCAACATCAATGCCGGCCCCTATGACAATTTCATCCAGACGGATGCGGCGATCAACAAGGGCAATTCCGGCGGCCCGCTCTTCAACATGAAAGGTGAAGTCATCGGCATCAATACGGCGATCATTTCGCCGAGCGGCGGCTCGATCGGCATCGGCTTCTCGGTGCCGTCGGAGCTCGCCTCCGGCGTCGTCGCGCAGCTGCGCGAATATGGCGAGACGCGGCGCGGCTGGCTCGGCGTTCGCATTCAGCCGGTGACCGACGATATCGCCGACAGCCTAGGGCTCGACACGGCCAAGGGTGCATTGGTCGCCGGCGTCATCAAGGGCGGCCCCGTCGACGACGGCTCCATCAAGGCGGGCGACGTGATTTTGAAATTCGACGGCAAGACGGTCAATGAAATGCGCGATCTGCCGCGTGTCGTGGCGGAAAGCACGGTCGGCAAGGAAGTCGACGTCGTAGTGCTGCGCGACGGCAAGGAGCAGACCGTCAAGGTGAAGCTTGGCCGCCTCGAGGACAGCGATCAGGCTGCATCCGGTGATGCAGCGCCCGATGGCTCGCAGGACGGCGTGATCACCCCTGATCCGGACGAGAACAACGACCTGGACCAGCCGGATACCGGCGATCAGATGCAGCCCGTACCGGGCGCACCGGCGCCCGACCAGCACCAGGGCCAGGTGTCGCCGGATGCGGCAACACCCAAGGAGGTGCTCGGATTGTCGCTGTCGCTATTGAGCCCCGAGACACGCAAGGCTTTCGGCATTGCCGAGAGCGTCGACGGCGTCGTCGTGACGGAGGTGGCGCCCGGCTCCGCCTCGGCCGAAAAGGGGTTGAAGCCAGGGGACGTGATCGTCGAGGTGGCGCAGGAATTCATGAAGTCGCCGGGCGCGGTCGCCGACAAGGTGAAATCGCTGAAACAGGAGGGCCGCCGCAACGCCCAGCTGATGATCGCATCGGCGAATGGGGATCTGCGGTTCGTGGCGGTGCCGATGGAGTAGGGGAGCTACGGCGCCTAGCGGCGCCTTCCTGTTCTCGCTCAACCTCTCCTCCGTCATTCCTGTGCTTGTCACAGGAATCCAGCCACCGCGCGTCTGCGCGGTGAATGAGTCTCATAGAGGTAAGAGAGTCACCCGCGCCCAAGGACTTGGGCGCGCTGGATCCCTGTGACGAGCACAGGGATGAGGGAGAGTGGGGTAAGCGGCGCGCCAAATCTCATGCCGACGCATGCGACAGTGCTGAATGGCCTGTGATCGACCGGTTTTTATTTGGTAACCCGGCCAGTGATGGTGAGTTGAGCATTCAACCCGTCGCAAAATCCGTCTTCCGATAACCCTGGATATAGAGCAGCGCCGTCAGGTCAGCGTGGTTGATGCGCATCTGCGCCTGGGCGGCGACCGTGGGTTTGGCGTGGAGGGCGACGCCGGAGCCGGCGAGCTGCAGCATGCCGAGATCGTTGGCGCCATCGCCGACGGCGATCGCCTCCTTCGGCGAAATGCCGAGGCGTGCCGATATTTCGTTCAGCGCATCGACTTTCGCCTGCTTGCCGAGGATCGGTTCGGCAACGAAGCCGGAGAGAATGCCGCCATCTTCCAGCAAGGTGTTGGCGCGGTTCTCGTCGAAGCCGAGAGTGGCGGCGATGGGGCCAGTAAAGACGGTGAAGCCGCCGGAGACGAGGGCGGTGTAGTGGCCTTTCGACTTCATGGTGGCGATCAGCTTCGGGCCGCCCGGGGTGAGCGTGATACGCTTGGCGATGACCTCGTCGACGACCGAGATCGGCAGGCCTTTCAGCAGAGCGACACGCTCACGCAAAGCGGGCTCGAAGGCGATTTCGCCGTTCATGGCGCGTGCGGTGATGGCGGCGACCTTCTCCTTCAGGCCGACTTCGGCAGCAAGTTCGTCGATGCATTCCTGGCCGATCATCGTCGAATCCATGTCGGCGATCAGCAGCTTCTTGCGGCGGGTCTCCTGCTCCTGGATGACGAGGTCGATCGGCGCGCTGGCGATGACGGCGAGGATATTGGCTTCGGCCGCCTGCGCATCCGTACCGTCACGAAGCGCGATGTCGCAGGCGACGCCGTCGGCTAGCCAGTAGAGACCGGAGGCTTCCACCGCCTCGGCCGCCTGTTCGGCGATACCAGGGGTCAGAACAGGATTTGACGGATTGGCAACAAGCGTGGCAACGAGGGCCATGATGGAAAACCTTCTGAGCGTAGAGAACGCGATCCTGATAACCGGGCCGACCGCCAGCGGCAAGTCCGCGCTCGCCATCGAATTGGCAAAGCGCCATGGCGGCGCGGTCGTCAATGCCGACAGCATGCAGGTTTACGACACTTTGCGGGTGCTGACCGCGCGCCCGTCGGAAGAGGAGATGCAAGGCGTGCCGCATCATCTCTACGGCCACGTGCCGGCAGGTGCGGCCTATTCCACTGGCGCCTGGCTGCGCGATGTTTCGGCGCTGCTGCCGGCATTGAAAGCCGCCGGGCAACTGCCGGTCTTCGTTGGCGGCACCGGGCTCTATTTCAAGGCATTGACCGGCGGTCTCTCCGACATGCCCACGATACCCGAGGCGCTTCGGGAGGAACTCAGGACGCGGCTGCTGGAGGAGGGGCCGGATAAGCTCTATGCCGAGCTTGATGCAATCGACCCTGCCATGTCGGCAAACCTCAACCGGCAGGACGGGCAGCGCATCGTCCGGGCGCTGGAGGTGATCAAGGTGACGGGACGGTCGATCGCCGATTTTCAGGGGCGGTCCGGACCAGTTCTGATCGACGCCGAGAAGGCACGAAAGATCGTCGTTCTGCCGGACCGGGCGGTGCTGCATCAGCGCATCAATGGCCGTTTCGAAAAAATGCTGCAGCAGGGCGCCGAAGACGAGGTGAGGACGCTGCTTGGCCTCGGCTTGCGGGCGGAGGCGCCTGTCATGAAGGCGATCGGGGTTTCGCAGATCGCGGCGATGCTGAAGGGTGAGATGACGCGCGAGGAGGTGCTGGAGAAGGGGGCTGCGGCGACACGGCAGTACGCCAAGCGGCAGATGACCTGGTTCCGCAATCAGATGGACGAGAGCTGGGAGCGGCTGGCCCTATAGTGCGTAGCCTGCCCCTTCAGTTGCGGTTACGCGCTGCGCATCTTCAGCAGTTTGGCGAGTTCACCCGCCGCCGCCTGCAGTTGCTCCCGCGGAAAACCGCCGAAACCCAGCATCAAGCCGGGGCGTGCCGGCTGCGCGCCATACATGGGGGAGATCGCCCGCACCGCGAGGCCGGCCGAAAGGGCGCGCGCCGCCAGCCGCACGTCGTCGGCTTCCTCGGGCAGCCATAGAACGATGTGCATGCCCTGATCGCTCGGCTGAACATGGCACCCTTCCGGCAGAACCCGCTCGAGCGCCGCGAGCAGAACAGCGCGGCGCTCGGCATAAAGACCCCGAATGCGCCTGATATGCGCCTCGAAATAGCCTTCCCTGATATAGGCGGCGAGAACGTGCTGTTCTGATATCGGCGAATGCCGATCAAGAATGGCGCGTGCGCCGGCGAAGGCTTCTGCGAGCGGCGCCGGGGCGATGACGTAACCCAGACGCAACGACGGAAAGAGCACCTTGCTGAAGGTGCCGAGATAAATGACGCGCGACGGACGCAGCCCCTGCATGGAGGGAAAAGGGTGGCCGGCATAACGCAGTTCGCTGTCGTAGTCGTCCTCGACGATCCAGGCTCGGTTCTGGTCGGCCCAGGCGATCAAAGCGTTGCGCCGTGCCATGCTGAGCGGCATGCCGACCGGATATTGGTGCGAAGGCGTGACGAATGCGGCGCGCGCTTCCGGGCAGAGTTCGAGGCCGCGTTCCACATTCATTCCTTGTGCGTCGACCGGGATTCGATGCGTCCGAACGCCGAGATCGTCGAGCACAGCCGTCAGGCCGGGATAAGCGGGATCCTCGGCCCATACCGGGTCGTCATGCGACAGAAGAACCCGGCCAGCCATGTAGAGGCCTTGCTGGGTGCCTGACGTAACGATGACCTGCACGGGTTCGCAATGAACGGCCCGTGCGCGGCGGACGTGGTCGGCGATGGCGATGCGCAGTTCGAGCACACCCATCGGATCGTGGTAGCCCGAGGGTGCGGCCTGTCTTGAGGCGCGCATTCGATTGCCGAGACGGCGCCAATTGTCGTCGGGCGCAATGCCGGAAGCGGGCACGGCGATGGCGAAGGGAACGGGCGGGTGAGGGGTCAGCGCACGGGCGATCGATATCAGCCGGGCAGCCGGGGCAGGCAGATCCACCGCCTCTGCGGACGCCGGCGCGGGCGGTGGCGGCGGAAGTGCCGGCGCCATGTCCGTCAGGGCGGTGGCAACACGAGTTCCCGCGCCCACTCTCGCCTCGAGATAACCTTCGGCTGTCAACTGGTCGAAGGCTTCGACGACGGTGCCGCGGGCAATCTTCAAAGAGGCGGCAAGGCTACGCGTCGAAGGAAGGCGCTCGCCCGGCCTCAGTTCGCCGCAGGCAATGGCGTGCCGCAGGGCCTGTGCAAGCCGGCGGCCGACATGGGCCGTTCGGTCGATCCCGTGGAGAGACGGAATTTCGATGGTGGCCCGTCGCTTCGACATTGCAAAATGGTCCATGAAGATTCTTGAAAATGGCGCTTCATGGTGAACCAATTTTAGAAGAGAAGGAAGGCCTCAGCGACTTCTGGAAAGCGAAAATGCAGGATCTTCTCGTCGTCTATATCGCCTATGTCATCGCAGCAGGAAGCCCGGGGCCAAGCAACATGGCGATCATGAATGTCGCGATGAGCCAAGGGCGCCGACCGGCCCTGGCGCTTGCCGCCGGCGTGATAACGATGTCGACATGCTGGGGTCTGATTGCCGTCACCGGCATTTCGACACTGCTCGTACGCTATGCTCATGCCCTGTTATTCCTCAAGATCGCGGGCGGGCTTTACCTCCTCTGGCTCGCCTGGAGGGCGGCTCGCTCGGCCGCTGCCACGGATTCGCCGGCAGGCGAGCCAGCCCGACCGTCGACGGACTTCGGCGTGCTCTATCGCCGTGGCATACTGATGCATCTCGGAAACCCCAAAGCGGTTCTGGCCTGGGTCGCGATCATGTCGCTTGGCCTCAAACCGGGCGCTTCGCCCGAGATGGCGGTCACGGCTTTCGGCGGCTGTGTGCTGCTCGGGATATCGATATTCGCCGGTTATGCCCTGCTGTTCTCGACGGCGCCGATGGTGCGCGGCTATGCCAGGGCGCGCCGCTGGATCGAGGCAAGCCTTGCCGTGTTCTTCGCGGGCGCCGGATCGCGCCTGCTGTTCTCAAACTGACGGTTCTGCAGGATCACATCGTGTCTTCGGCTTCTCCCTTTCACGGCCTTTCGGCCTTTCCGGCAACGCCCGCGAATATCGATGGCCGCGTCGACACCGAAGCCCTCGGCCGCCTTCTGGAACGCTTGTGCGAAGCGGGCGTCGCCTCTGTCGGGCTACTCGGCAGCACCGGGATCTATGCTTACCTCACGCGCGAGGAGCGGTTGCGCGCCGTCAAGGCCGCAGTCGAATGCGTCGCCGGCCGTATTCCTCTCATCGTCGGGGCCGGGGCTCTCAGAACGGACCACGCCGTGGGTCTTGCCCGGGATGCCGAGGCGGCCGGTGCGGATGCTCTTCTGCTGGCGCCGGTCTCCTACACGCCGCTGACGCAGGAAGAAGCCTATGAGCATTTCCTGGCGGTCGCGAAGGCAACGAAGCTGCCGGTCTGCATCTACAACAATCCCGGCACGACCCATTTCACCTTCAGCCGCGAGCTTCTCCAGCGCCTCTCCGATATCGAAACGATCAGGGCGGTGAAGATGCCGCTGCCGGTTGACGGCGATTTGCCAGGGGAACTTGCGGCCCTGCGGGAAAAGACCGATCTCGCGATCGGTTACAGTGGCGATTGGGGCGCGGCCGATGCGCTGCTTTCCGGCGCGGACGCCTGGTACAGCGTCGTCGGCGGTTTGCTGCCGCGCACGACTCTCGGCCTGGCCAAGGCCGCCATGGCCGGCGACGTCGATGGGGCACGCCGGCTCGATAAGCTCTTCGCGCCGCTATGGCAAACCTTCAAGGCATTCGGAAGCATCCGCGTGGTCTATATGCTGCTCGAGCATCTCTCACTCGCCAGGGCGGAGCTTCCGCGACCGCTCCTGCCGCTGAAATCAGCGGATCGCCAGCGTGTGCTCGAGATCGTCGAGCCGCTGATCGCTCTGGAGGGCGGGCGGAAGTCTTAATGCATGTCGCCCGGACGTGTGCAGCGGTTCCGGGACAACGACATGCATAAAAACAAAGAGCTAAAGCGCGTTGCGTGAATCAAATTTGCTGCGACGCGCTTTAGTCCTTGTTGTAAAGGCTGCTCAGCGGCTTTTTCAGAATGCTTTCGCGCAGCGACGAGCCGGGTTCCCGGCGGGTGATGGCTGGCTGGTCGGTCGGCGGCGCAGGTCGCGGAAAGATCGGTTCCTCGCGGCGCATCTCGCGGCGCAACGCATCGAGCCGTGGATCGACGGGTGGAGGTGCGGCCGGGTCCAGCCCCGGCGTCTGCGGCAGCAGTTCGCGCCGGTAGGATTCGAGAGGCGCCGAAACCGGTGGTGGCGAGGCCGGTGGAGGCGGTGCGTAGGGCTTGGCCTCGAGAACCTCGTCGGCGTCATCCGCCTCGTCGGAAGGTGCCGTCGATGCGCCGAAGCTCTGCTGGAAATTCGAAATATCGGGTCCGACCGTCACCGCCCGCATGCGGGTGACGATCTTGCGCAGATCGACCGTATCCGGATCTTCCTCGCTATGCTTGCTGTTGGCGCTGGCAGCCTTCGGCAGCAGGTTTTCGTCGACGCGCGAAAAGCGCATGCGCATTGGCACGCTGATCGCCTCGCCGAAGGCGATCGCCTCGCCATTGCCGATCGAGGAGATGAAGCTCGTCGTCGAGATCGATGAATTCGGGATGGCCGAGCGGATGATTTCCTGGTCGCGGTCATTGGCAAGGCGCATGGCAAACAGCGTCGAGCACTGCGACAGGATCGTCTGGTCGAGCTCGCCCGGCCGCTGGGTGATGATCCCAAGCGAGACGCCGTATTTTCGGCCTTCCTTGGCGATGCGGGCGATTGCCTGGCGCGTCGGCACGAAGCCGAGGCTTGGATCGGAGGGGATATAGCGGTGGGCCTCCTCGCAGACGACGAGCATGTGGATGGCGCCGTCACTCCAGAGTGCCACCTCGAAGGCCATGCGGCAGAGCACGGAGGCGACCGAATTGACCACTTCGGAAGGAATGCCGGCAAGCTGGAAGGTGCAGATGGGCCTGCTGTCTCCGGGAATGCGGAATATCTGCGCGATGGTGTCGGTGATCGTGTCGCTGATTGTGTTGTTGGAAAACATGAAGTGATAGCGTGGATCGTTGATTGCAGCGATCAGTCGCATCTTCAGCGAACGCAGGGAGGGTTTTTCGGCGCGGCCCTCGAGGCGGCCGATGCGCTCGTCGATCAGGGCCAGGAGATCGGCCATGCGATAGGGAACCGGCGTATCGGCGGTAATCGAGCTCTTTTCCGTCGTCCGGCGCACCAGTGAGTTATCGCTGCCGCGGAAGGCGCGCTTGGCCTCGGGCATGATGTCGCGCAGCATATCCAGTTCTTCAGGCACCGGCGGGCGGCCGCGGAAGACGACTTCGGCGAACTCCTCGAGCCGCATCAGCCAGAAGGGCAGGTCGAGCGTATCTGTATCGATGGTGACAGCGTGCTTAGGAAAGGCGGCGGCAAATTCGTTGTGCGGATCGAGGATCAGCACGCGCAGCTTCGGGTCGGCCGCAATCGCCTTATGCAGCAGCAGAGAGACGGCCGTCGATTTGCCGACGCCGGTCGAGCCGACGACGGCGAAATGCTTGGAGAGCATCGAGGGGATGTGGATCGCCGCATCGATGCTTTCGTCCTGCGTAAGCTTGCCGATGACGGCGGTCGTGCCCGTTCCGGCATCGTAGATGCGCATCAGGTCGGCAGAACGAATGCGGTGGGCGATGGCGCCGAGATAGGGATAACGCGAAATACCGGTCGAGAATTCCTCGCGCCCGTCCTCGTCGACGCGGACTTCGCCGAGAAGCTCGGTCTCGATCTTGAAAGTATTGTCCTCGCCTTCGCCCCAGGCATGGCTGCCGGTGTTCATCTGATAGACGAGGGCAACGACGCGGTTGCGGCCGACGCTGATGGAGATCAGCCGGCCGACGGACCAGAGTTCGGTGAGATCGGTGTTGCCCTCGACGGCGACGGCGGCAATCGTGGCTCTCGATCCACTGCATGCAACGACGCGGCCGAGAAAGCGATTTCCCGGCGCATGGCCGTCGCGTCTATCGTGCTCGCCTGCCTTGCCAGACATGCGCAAGTCGTTGTTGAGCAAAGGCTACTCCCTGCGGTAGCGTTAAAGGATAAAGTTGATCCTTTAACAAATCCTTCATCCTATCGATTTTCAGGGCCGAAGGCGCGGGGTAGTTTTTTATCGCGGCATGCGTTGACGCTGCGAAATTTTCTGTCTATCACTTCCCGCCATGAAAATGGCAACGGCTCTTATCGTGGTGGGAAGGCGCATGGGCAGGATGGTGTAACCATCCGGCGACAGCCACCCATGCGCTAGATGACAGGCTCCTCCGGGGCCTTTTTTTATGCCCGAATTTCGGGCTTCCGGCCACAAACGCAAATCCCAGCATCAAACGGAACAGACAGATGAGCACGGACAATCAGGCGGCAGGCAATCGGATGACGGGAGCGGAGATCGTTCTCAAGGCGCTGAAGGACAACGGCGTCGAACATATCTTCGGCTATCCCGGCGGCGCGGTTCTGCCGATCTATGACGAGATCTTCCAGCAGGACGAGGTCAAGCACATCCTCGTGCGCCACGAGCAGGGGGCAGGCCATGCGGCCGAAGGTTATGCCCGCTCCACCGGCAAGGTCGGCGTCATGCTCGTCACCTCGGGTCCCGGCGCCACCAATGCGGTCACGCCGCTGCAGGACGCGCTGATGGATTCGATCCCGCTCGTCTGCCTGACCGGCCAGGTCCCGACCTCGCTGATCGGCTCGGATGCCTTCCAGGAATGCGATACGGTCGGCATTACCCGGCCCTGCACCAAGCACAACTGGCTGGTCAAGGACGTCAACGAACTCGCCGCCATCATTCATGAGGCCTTCCGCATCGCCCAGTCAGGCCGTCCGGGTCCCGTCGTCGTCGATATTCCGAAGGACGTGCAGTTTGCGACCGGCACCTATACGCCGCCGGCCGATTATCCGATCCAGAAGAGCTACCAGCCGAAGATCCAGGGCGACCTCAACCAGATCCATGCGGCAATCGAGCTGATGGCGAATGCGCGCCGTCCGATCATCTATTCCGGCGGCGGCGTCATCAATTCTGGTCCCGAGGCTTCCAAGCTGCTGCGCGAGCTGGTCGAGCTCACCGATTTCCCGATCACTTCGACGCTGATGGGTCTCGGCGCCTATCCGGCTTCGGGCAAGAACTGGCTGAAGATGCTCGGCATGCACGGCTCCTACGAGGCCAATATGGCGATGCATGACTGCGACGTCATGGTCTGCATCGGCGCCCGCTTCGACGACCGCATCACCGGACGTCTCAATGCCTTCTCGCCGAACTCGAAGAAGATCCACATCGATATCGATCCGTCCTCGATCAACAAGAATGTCCGCGTCGATATCGGCATCCGCGGCGATGTCGGACATGTCTTGGAAGACATGGTTCGCCTGTGGCGGGCGCTGCCGAAGAAGCCGGAGAAGAACCGCCTTGAGGATTGGTGGAGCGATATCGCCCGCTGGCGGGGGCGCAACTCCTTCGCTTATACGAAGAACAACGACGTGATCATGCCGCAATATGCGCTGGAGCGTCTCTATGCGCATACCAGGGACCGTGACACCTACATCACGACCGAAGTCGGCCAGCATCAGATGTGGGCAGCGCAGTTCTTCGGCTTCGAACAGCCGAACCGTTGGATGACCTCGGGCGGCTTGGGCACGATGGGTTATGGCTTGCCGGCCGCCCTCGGCGTCCAGATCGCCCATCCCGAAAGCCTCGTCATCGACATTGCCGGCGACGCCTCGATCCAGATGTGCATTCAGGAAATGTCGACGGCGATCCAGTATGATGCGCCGATCAAGATCTTCATCATGAACAACCAGTACATGGGCATGGTGCGCCAGTGGCAGCAGCTGCTGCACGGCAATCGCCTGTCGCACTCCTATACCGAGGCGATGCCTGATTTCGTCAAGCTGGCGGAAGCCTATGGCGCGGTGGGCCTGCGCTGCGAAAAGCCGGATGAGCTCGACGACGCCATCGTCGAGATGATCGAGGTCAAGAAGCCCGTCATCTTCGATTGCCGCGTCGCCAATCTCGCCAACTGCTTCCCGATGATCCCCTCGGGCAAGGCCCATAACGAAATGCTGCTGCCCGACGAAGCCACCGATGAAGCGGTCGCCAACGCGATCGACGCCAAAGGCCGTCAGCTCGTATAATGATAAGGTAGGAACCCAGGACCATGAACGCACATCTTCAGCCCACCGGCTCTGCCTACTTCATCTCGCCGGAAACCACGGCAATCGAGAGCCATACGCTTTCGGTCCTCGTCGACAACGAGCCGGGCGTCCTTGCCCGCGTCATCGGCCTGTTCTCGGGCCGCGGCTACAATATCGAAAGCCTCACGGTTTCGGAGACCGAGCATCAGGCGCATCTTTCCCGCATCACCATCGTCACCCGCGGCACGCCGCATGTTCTGGAGCAGATCAAGGCGCAGCTCGATCGCATCGTGCCGGTCCATCGCGTCGTCGATCTGACCGTGCGCGCCCGCGAACTCGGCCAGGAACGGCCGATCGAGCGTGAAGTGGCGCTGGTCAAGGTGATCGGCGAGGGCGAAACCCGCGCCGAGACGCTACGCCTTGCAGATGCCTTCCATGCCAAGGTCGTGGATGCAACAATTGATCACTTCATCCTGGAGATCACCGGCAAGTCGTCGAAGATCGACCAGTTCGTCGCGATCATGAAGCCGCTCGGCCTGATCGAGGTCTGCCGCACCGGCATCGCGGCGATGAACCGCGGCGCGCAGGGGATGTGAGGCACGAGCTTCCTACTTCCCTAGGCGTCATCCTCAGCTGTGCTTACTAGGCAAGGGACGGAGACGGCGCGGCGAATCTCTTCTCCCCTCGGGGAGAAGGTGCCGGCAGGCGGATGAGGGGGCCGCACGGAACATCCTTTCCGTGATAGTCTATTCCCGCCAGCGCAACGTAGCGCCCCAATGTGGTCTATGCTCGTACGACGATCAGTTGAAAGACCGGCGTCACCGGCCCCCTCATCCGCCCTTCAGGCACCTTCTCCCCGCTGGGGAGAAGGTGGAATCGCGAAGTAGGGGCGTATAAAACGGATAGGCGTGGAGCAGTTCGGGCCGCTGGAGATCAAAGCATCTCCAGCGGCTTCTTCTTTGCCGGCGGCGGGAAGGCGGCGTCCAGCGCCTGCCAGTCGTCGTCGGTGATGTCGAGCGAGACGCAGTCGCGGTTCTCAGCCACGCGTTCGGCATTCGAGGTCTTCGGGATGACAATGACGCCGTCGCGTTCGAGCAGGAAGGCGAGCGCCAGCTGAGCGGGCGTCGCCTGATAGGCTTTGGCGATGCGGATCAGTTCGGGATGGTGAATGATGTGTCCCTGCTCGATCGGCGAATAGGCCATGATGGGAATGCCGCGGCTCTGGCACCAGGGCAGGAGATCGTATTCGATGCCGCGGCGGGAGAGATTGTAGAGCACCTGGTTGGCGGCGACATTGGCGCCGTCGGGCACGGAGAGCAGTTCCTCCATGTCGTCGGTGTCGAAGTTGGAGACGCCCCAGGCGCCGATCTTGCCTGATGCTTTCAGCATTTCGAAGGCGGCGACAGTCTCGGCGAGCGGATGATTGCCGCGCCAGTGCAGGAGGTAGAGATCGATCCGGTCGGTGCCGAGCCGTTCCAGGCTGTGCTCGCAGGCCTCGACCGTGCCTTTCAGGCTGGCGTTCCAGGGATAGACCTTGCTGACGAGAAAGACATCGTCGCGCCGTCCCCTGATCGCCTGGCCGACGATCTCCTCGGCGCCGCCGTCGCCATACATTTCGGCAGTGTCGATCAGCGTCATGCCGAGATCGATGCCTGCCTTGAGGCTTTCAATCTCGATCCTGGCATGGCCGGCATCCTCGCCCATGGCCCATGTTCCCTGGCCGAGCGCCGGCACTTCCGTGCCGTTCGGGAATTTGACGGAGGGGATGGGGTCGTCCTGCATGATTTTTTCCATTTTTCAGGAGATTGCGCAGCGTTCTTATCTTTCAACTAATCCTGTCACCATGACAATGATGTAACGGCGTCAAGAGTTTAGGGCAGTTATGCTGACCTAAATAAAGCAGGCCGCGGAAAGAGCCGGCTTTGGGAGGTCGCATGCCGCTGGATACGTTTCTCGCCCTCGTTCTCTTCGCCTTCACGACGTCGATCACGCCGGGGCCGAACAATATGATGCTCTTTGCCTCGGGCGTGAATTTCGGCTTCCGCAGGACGATCCCGCATATGTTCGGCATCGGCACGGGTTTCTTCTCGCTGCTGATCGGCGTCGGCCTCGGGCTCGGGGCGCTGCTGCACACGATGCCCCTGGTCTATACGGTGCTGAAGTTCGCCGGCGGCGCCTATCTTGTCTGGATCGCCTGGAAGATCGCCTCCTCGCGTTCGCTGAGCGAAGGCAGGGACAGTGCTGCGCCAATGTCCTTTTTTTCGGCGGCGGCCTTCCAGTGGGTCAACCCGAAAGCCTGGGTGATGGCGGTCACGGCGATGGCGACCTACACCAATCCAGAACTCTACCTTGCCAGCGTGCTGATCGTCGGCCTGGCTTTCGCAGTGGTCAACGTGCCGAGCGTCTCGACCTGGGCGGGCTTCGGCTCGGCGCTCAGTGATTGGCTTTCCGATCCCATGCGGCTGAAGTGGTTCAACATCACCATGGCCGTGCTTCTCGTGGCGAGCCTCTGGCCGATGCTAAAATAGAGCAATCGACGGTTTCGTGAGCAGCAGCCATTCCTCAAGCATCAGCGTTCATCCAGGGTGGCAAGCGCCGTCAGCGTCAGCAGGACCGACGGCAGCACCTTGACGAGTGGACCGAGCGGATCGAGCCAGAGCGCGGGTTCGAGCAGGCTGCCACCGGCGAGATAGGCCAATGAGACGGCGAGCATGCCGAGAAGGGCGCGTTTGGCGAGCGGGCGAACAAGCACGGCGGCGCCGAGTGCTACGTCGATAAGGCAGGTCGCAAACGTCAGCGCCGTTGCCGCCGCTTCCGGCATGAAGGGCAGGAAGTGCGTCGAGGCCCTTTCCATCGAAAGCAGTGGGATCAGGCCAGAGAGCAGCCAGAAGGCCGACAGGCCCGATATGATGAGGGGCTTCAGGAGATAGAGCCAGGCAAACCAGAGATCCTGCACGCCGGAGGGATTAGCTGCTAGCGTGGCTGCCGCCGATGTCGCGCCAAGGCCGCTCTCCCTCTTTGCGCTCCGTATGCCCTCGGACATGACTCTCATCGCCGTCGAGCGCAGCGGCGAACGCCAGCCGAGAAGGCCCGCCATAGCGGCAAGCCAGGTGACTGGTCGCGTAAGCCAGGGAGCAAGCGAAAAGACGCGGGCGGGCGGCAGGCCCAACCATTGCCGGTGAAGGCCGACGAGTTCGGCGAGCGTCAGCACCTCGCCGGCGGCGAGATCGATATCGCCGCGAAGGTCGCCTGCGACCGCCCGCGACACCGCTTCCGCCACATCATCCACCGAAAGCGTTTCGACCGGGCTTTCCGCATGGACGAGCGGCAGCGCCAGCGGAAAGGCTGCGAGCGCTCGCAGCAATGACGAGCCGCCATGGGCATTGCGGCCGAGAACAAGGGCAGGGCGCAGGATGAGATGAGGCAGGCCGCTTGCCGCCAGCGCCTCATCGGCCCGCCGTTTGGTGGCGAGGAAGGGCAGCGCGCCTGCCGCGCCGGCGGTCCTTGCCGATATCTGCACGATCAAAGGACGGGAGCGCTTCGCCGCGGCATAGAGCGCCAGCATCGCATCCGCCTGGGTCGCCGCGAGATCGTCCGAGAGTCCGTCCTGCAGGGCGCCGGCGCAATTGACGACGGCGTGCCGGTCTTTCAGGAGGTTCTCCCAGTCCTCGGGCTTTGTCATGCGCGAGAGATCGGCGCGCCGCCAGTCGATTGCCGGCTGCTTCAGGCGGGCTCGCGCGGGATTGCGGCCGAGCCCGGTCACGGCATGGCCGTCCGCAGCGAGTCGGGCCGCGACGACCGAGCCTATGAAGCCTGTTGCGCCGAGAATCAGGATGTTCATGGCGGGAGATTAGCGGAAAAGTTTGCGTGGGATAGGAGGGCTTGGCGGGGTTGTGGTGTATGGTAGAAGGAAGGTGGATGCTTTGGGGCAGACCGTTGCTTATTCCCCTTCTCCCCAGCGTGGAGAAGATGCCGGCAGGCAGATGAGGGGGTGAGCGGCGCAGGCCGCTAATGCACGGAGCGTAAGCGAAGGGCAACGATGACGGGTGTGCCGTGTGGCCCCCCTCATCCGACCCTTCGGGCCACCGCCCGGGGTTGCGCCACGGGTCTCAACCCGTCCTTCGGACCCCCGCTGGGGAGAAGAGGAGGAGCGTGCCGTGCGCGTTGAGGAAACAGGGCGCCGATCGCCGTTTCCGGGAGGATATTGCGTTGCACGACGACCACAGTGACGACCACGACCATAACCACGATCACGACAACCACTATTCCGACATGCAGGCCCGCGTGAAGGCGCTGGAAACGCTGCTGACGGAGAAGGGTTTGATTGATCCTGATGCGATCGATGCGATCGTCGAGACTTACGAAACCAAGATCGGACCGAGGCATGGCGCGCATGTCGTCGCCAAGGCCTGGAGCGATCCTGATTTCGCCGACTGGCTGAGGCACGATGCGACGGCGGCGATTGCGAGTCTCGGTTACACCGGCCGGCAAGGCGAGCATATGCGCGCCGTCTTCAATACGGCTGAGACCCATAACCTCGTCGTCTGCACACTCTGCTCCTGTTATCCCTGGTCTGTGCTTGGCCTGCCTCCGGTCTGGTACAAGGCGCCGGCCTATCGATCGCGGGCGGTGATCGATCCGCGCGGCGTGCTCGCCGAATTCGGGTTGACGCTGCCGTCGGGCAAGCAGATCCGCGTCTGGGATTCGACAGCGGAGCTGCGTTATCTGGTGATCCCCGTGCGCCCCGAAGGCACGGAGGGAATGGATGAGGCAACGCTTGCCGGCCTTGTCAGCCGCGATGCGATGATCGGCACGGCCGTGGCCGCCAGCCCGGAGACACTGTCATGAACGGACCGCACGATCTCGGCGGGCAGATGGGCTTCGGCCCTGTCGCGCCTGAGAAGGACGAGCCCTATTTCCATGCCGAATGGGAAAAGCGCGCGCTCGGCATCACGCTTTCCTGCGGGGCTTTCGGCGCATGGACGATCGACGAAAGCCGGCATGCGCGCGAGAATATCCGGCCGGCCGACTACCTCTCGGCGAGCTATTACGAGATCTGGATCCGCGGCCTCGAGATGCTGCTGGAACGGCACGGCTTTGCGACGCGCGAGGAGTTGCTGTCCGGCCACAAGCTGCAGGATGGCAAGGCGCCGAAACGGGTGCTGAAGGCGGAGATGGTGCCTGCCGTGCTTGCCAAGGGTGGGCCTTGCGACCGGCCGGTGGATGGCGAGCCACGCTTTGCGGTCGGCGAGCGGGTGAAAACGAAGAATTTCAATCCGGCGACCCATACGCGATTGCCGCGTTATGCCCGCGCCAAGGCCGGTATCGTCGAAGCGGTGCAGGGCTCCTTCGTCTTTCCCGATGATAATGCCCACGGCAAGGGCGAGAACCCGCAATGGCTCTATACTGTCGTTTTCGACGGCGGCGAGATCTGGGGCCAAGGCGCGGACCCCTCGCTGACGGTCTCGATCGACGCATGGGAGAGCTATCTTGAGCGTGTGTGAGATGCCCTCCGAGCTCAGCCAATCGCCGGGGCTGCCCAAATCTGCCGAGGGCGAGCCGGTCTTTCCCGAACCCTGGGCGGCCGAGGCTTTCGCCATGACCGTGCATCTGCATGAGAAGGGGCTGTTTTCCTGGAGCGAGTGGGCGGAAACGCTTTCGCGGCAATTGCACCAGCCCGGACGGGTTGAAGACGGCAGCGATTATTTCGACTGCTGGGTGGCGGCGCTTTCGGAGCTGTTGGTCAGCCGCGGCGTGGCCGACGCATCCGCCATCCTCGAGCTGCAGCAGAGCTGGCAGCGGGCGGCCGAGGCGACGCCGCATGGCCACCCGATCGAGCTCGCCAACGATCCCCTGCGCTGATTCTCACGACGGAAACTGCCTGTAACATTCCTCGGCCACCGCGCGCAGCGTCTCACGCGAGATTTCGCCGGTGACGGCATAACCAAGTTCGCCGTCGATCCAGTAGAAGGTTTCGAGATTGCCCGACGAGGCGAAGCGGAAGCTCGTCGTGCGGTTTTCCGTGTTGCGGCCGACCATGACGGTCAGGCGCTCGCCGGCTTGGTTCTCATACATGAACATGGCGCCCGGCCTGCCGTCGACCGGCAGCAGGCGGCCGCCGACCAGCTTGAAGCCGAGCGGCTGCAGGTTGGGGATCTTGAGGTTTTCGATCGCCAGTCGCTTGCCGAGCCAAGTGGCGAGATGGGCCTCCTCGTCGGCGAAGACTTCGACGGGATGACGGACTTCGGCGGCATAGACGGTGAAGGCGGTCTCGGCCTGCTTCGGCAGGGTCTCGGAGCCGGCAAGCTGCAAGTCCGGCTTTTGAACAAGGGCCGGGCCATAATGGCCGGTGAGGGCGCCGAGCGCGAAGACGAGGACGGCGGCCCCGGCGATCGCGAAGCGCTTCGCCGCCGGCGAGGCGGTGCGCGGCGGGGATACGAGCAGGGGATCACTATCCCTGGCCCTTTCATATCCGGCAAAGAGCGAGCGGATGCCTGCATTCTGGGTCTGCCATTCGGCGACCATCGCCGCCTCCTCGGGATTGTCGGCAAGGTAGGCCTCGATACGGGCCCGTGAGGTTTCGGGCACCTGGCCGTCGGCATAGGCGTGGAGATCGGCTTCGGTGACGATCGGGTTGGTCTCGTTCATTTCGGTCTCCGAAGCGTAACGATGTTGTCGGCCTTCAGATGTTCGGCGACGCGTTGGCGGGCGCGCGACAGGCGGGACATGACCGTGCCGATCGGGATATCGAGCGCGGCGGCGACCTCGCTGTAGCTATATCCTTCGATGACTACGAGCATCAGCACGGCGCGGTGTTCCTCCGAAAGGCTGTTCAGCGCATCGTTGAGCCGGGCGCGCTCCAGCGGATCGGCGGCCGGTTCGGGGGCGGCCATATCCTCGGCGGCATCGAGCTCGACCAGATCGCCGCGCGGCTTGCCGCGCCGGCCGTTGCGGTAGAGATTGGTCATGATCGTCAGGACCCAGCCGCGCAGGTTGAGACCGCGCCATTGGCTGCGGCGCGTCAATATCTTCTCGACACAGTCCTGGAGCAGGTCCTCGCCATCGGCATCCGAGCGCGTCAGGCTGCGCGAATAGCGCCTGAGCGAGGGGAGGAGGGCCAGGATCTGGCCCTCGAAACTTTCGGGTGCGGGTGTCTTCACGCCGGCTCTCGTGGTATCTGGGCCCTCAGGGTCAAGGCTTGGCGAGATCCCAGTTGCCGCCGACGCCGTCGCCGGTGATGTCGCCGGCCTTCGTGTCCTTGACCCAGTAATAGAGCGGCATGCCGTCCTTGGCCCATTGCTTCGTGCCATCCTTCCGTTCGATGATCGAATATGCACCATCGGCCTTTGCATCGGAAGCGGCCATCAGCGGTGGCCAGTTCTTGGCGCAATCGTCGTAGCAGTTGGAAACGCCCTTGGCGTCCTTCTTAAAGGTGTAGAGGGTCATTCCGTTTTCGCCGGCCAGAACCTTGCCCTTGGCGGAATCGACTTCCTTGACGGGAGCGGCGGCGAAAGCAGCGGTCGCGGCAAAGGCGCCAGCCGCTACGACGGACAGGAATTTCACGGACTTCATGATGTTTCTCCTCGGGTTGGGCACGCGATTTCGCGCTACCTGAGATGAGACACCGGGCGAGGCGGTTTTATTCCCATGTGGAGAAAGTTTTATGCGGGCGGACGTTCATTCGCGATGCGATACCCTGCTTTTACGGGTCATTTACATCATGGATATTTGCGGATAGCATATATCCTTAATTCCGCTCGCAGAGCCAGCATGATGAGTAGTTGAATGATCCTGAAAAGCCAGGTCGAGTGGGCGCTACACTGCTGTGCCATTCTCGCGGGCCTGCCCGAGGGCCGGTACCTCTCCACCAAGGCGCTCGCCGAGCTTCATGGCCTGCCGAAGGAATATCTCTCCAAGGCGCTGCAGAGCCTTTCGCAGGCTTCCCTCGTTGATACCACGCTCGGCCCGAGCGGCGGCTACAGGCTTGCCAGACCCTCGTCGGAGATCAATTTCCTCGACATCGTCGAGGCGGTCGAGGGCAAGGCGCGCAGCTTCACCTGCACCAATATCCGCGAGAACAATCCCTGCCGGCCGGCCGGCTATTGCGACAGCAAGCCCTGCGCGGTCGCCCGCGTCATGTGGGAAGCCGACGAGGCCTGGCGCGACACGCTGCGACGTGTCCGCCTTTCCGATCTCGTCGGCACCTTATCCGAAGAGGTTCCGCCGGATATCTGGCGGGATACGTTCGAGTGGGTGCTGAAGCGCGCCGGCTGAGGGTCGTGCGAAACCCCTAAAGCGCGTCGCGATCTTTCAGATTCGCTCCTTACGCTTTAGCTCTTTGCTTTTACCCATGTCGTTGCCGCAAAACCGCTGCACACTTTTGCGCGACATGCTCTACGCCCTGAAAATGGTCCTGATGGTCTTCAGGATGGCATGGGCGCTGCGCACCTGTTCCGGGGGCAGGGCGGCGCCGTCGCGGAAGCGCTCGGCGCGGCCGGCAAGCTGTTCGGCGATTTCTTCGGCCAGGGCCGGGCGTTCGGCGAGCAGCGGCGCGAAGGCCTCCTGATCGATTTCATAGGCCGTTACCGGCGTTAGCGCCTCCAGGGTGCAGACTTCCTGCATGCCGGCGAGCAGGCCGGTCTCGCCGAAGAAATCGCCGGGCGCCAGCCGTCCGCGCTCCTCGTCCGCATGCCGGGCGGCGATGATGCCGGCGCGCACCATCATCAACGAGGGCAGCATTTCGCCCTCCCGCACGATGACGTCGCCCTTGCGGAACTGCCGGACCGCGGTGGTCTCGGCGAGCTTTGCCTTTTCATCTGATGTCAGCGTCGCAAAGACCGGAATGGCGTCGATCAGCGCAAGCGGCGTCACGCTCGGCGGCTGGGCGTTTTCCTCGGTCGGCAGGTTGGCCGTCAACACCGTGGCCGACGGCGGAATGGCCAGCAGCAGCCCGGCGGATTTGCAATGGCGATAGACGAGATCGAGCACCTCGTTTCGCGCCGGCACGCGCTGGCTGGGGCTCGTCACGCGAAACTGCAGCTCGACTTCGAGCGACGTAGCATCGAGCCCCTTCAGGGCGACGACCGGCGGCGGATCGCGCACGATGGAATTGCAGCTGGTGAGCGCCGTCAGCATCATCTGGCGGATCGATGCCGGCATGCGCGTCGGGGCGATGCGGATGGTAAGGATCAGGAGATGGGCCTCGTCCGGCCGGCTGACATTGGTCAGGCCGAGCTTGGCGAGAAAGCTGTTCGGCAGCACGACGATATTGTTGCCGGGCGTCAGGATATGCGTCGCGCGCCAGTTGCTCTCGACGACGCGCCCCTCCGTGCCGTCGCTCAGAAGAATCCAGTCGCCGATGACATAGGGCCGGCCGAGGGTTAGCGCGATGCCGGAGAAGACATCGGCGAGCGTGTTCTGCAGCGCGAGACCAAGGATGATGGCGACGACGCCCGAGGTCGCAACGAGGGTTCCGATCGGCACGCCGAAGACGAAGGCGAGGATCGAAAGCACCATGCCGATATAGACGACGCCGATGACGAGATCCTGGAGCAGACGGGCCTCACGCGGGCTGCCCTCCAGCACCAGATAGAGCCTGATGAAACCGATGACGGCCCATGCCAGGTGAAGCCACCAGAGCGATTTGGCGAGAATAACGAGTAGAGCTTGCGGGTCCTGCGTCTCATATCCCTGGAAGCGGTGGGGTTCGATGCCACTGCCGACAAGGATCAGCGTCATGACGGCAAAGAAGAGGATCTGCACCACCAGCCGCGTCGTCGGCCGCTGGCTGGAGAGGAAGTACCAGACGACGATGCCGGCGAAGCCGACCGTTATGAGCGATATCAGAGGCTTGCCGAAGAGCGCGTCGTAGATCATCTCACTCTTTCTCCGGGAGGGGCGGGCGGCACATGATTGAGCATGTCGGCCAGCCGCGCAAGCATGGGGCCTTGCGCGGATGGCCTTTAGCGGATCGTCAGTTCTGCAGCGGGAACGTCAGTTCTTTCTGGTCGGTGTCGACGACGAAAACGGCGAGCAGGCGGGCGGGCTGCGTTTCGCTGCCATTGGCGCTGACGCCATGGCGGTCGCCCGGCATTTCCGAGAAGCTCTCGCCGGCCTGATAGGTCTTGACCGGACCGTCATTGACCTGGCTGCGGATCGATCCTTCCAGAACGGTGGCGTAGATGAAAGCCGAGTCCGGATGGGTGTGGCCTTCGGAGAAGCCGCCGGGCCCGTATTCGACCAGCACGCCCTTGATGCTTTTGCCCGGCACGTTCGGCAGTTCGTGCTCATAGACGAGCGTTACCTTGGCGGACTTGCTGCTGTCGTGGGCGGAAGCGCCGGTCGTTGCCAGAAGGGCGAGGGCGGCGGCGAGGAATGATGACTTGATCATGGGAATCTCCTTATTGCCTGGGGTGAAGAGGCCGATCACCTCGGCCGGGCAGATGTGGCGAACCACTGTTCTAAGGTGATCGAGCCGAGGCGCGGGTCGTCGTCGGAAACGAGGGACTGGTCGTTTAGCCTGGCGCCGAAATATTTCGCCTCTGCGTCGGCCTCGACGATCCGCGGATCCTTCATCGCCTTGAGATACCGGGCGACGAGCTCGCTGAGCCGGACCCTTTCCGGGCCGGATATTTCGATCGTCTTGTTAGCCGGGGCGGAGAGCGCCACGTCGGCCATGGCGTCGGCCACGTCGTCGGCAGCGATCGGCTGCACATAGGCGGGCGATAGACGAACCGTCTGGCCGACCGTGCCCGACTGGGCGATGCCACTCAGGAATTCCATGAACTGCGTCGAATGCACGATAGTATAGGGAATGCCCGATGCCCTGATCAGTTGTTCCTGGGCGAGCTTGCCGCGGAAATAGCCGCTTTCCTGCAGCCGTTCGGTGCCGACCACGGAAAGCGCGATATGGTGCCTCACGCCGGCAGCCTTTTCGGCGGCGAGAAGATTGCGCCCCGAGGTCTCGAAGAATTCGAGCACGGCCTTGTCCTCGAAGGAGGGTGAGTTGGCGAGGTCGAGCACGACTTCGGCACCGGCGAGCGCTTCGGCCAGTCCTTCTCCGGTGATCGTATTGACGCCGGAGTTCGGTGAGGCGGCGATCACCTCATGCCCGCGCTTGCGCAGGCGTTCGACAGTCTTCGAACCTATGAGGCCGGTTCCGCCGATGACAACGATTTTCATACGGATCTCCTTTCGCCGCCGGGATGCCGACGGCGTCAAAGTTGAATCTTTTCAATGCATTTCGGGGTTTAGTTCAGGCCAGCTTTATCGAGGCCGTAGGCCTTGTCGGCCGTGCCGGGCACGGTCTTGAAGCCGACATTGACGCGGTTCCAGGCATTGATGGCCATGACGACGAAAGTCAGGTCGGAGATTTCCTTCTCCGAAAGCTGGCCGCGCACCCGCTCGTAGATTTCATCAGATACGCCGCCTTCGGGAAGCCTCGTCAGCGCCTCGGTCCAGGCAAGGGCCGCGCGCTCGCGGGGAACGAACAGGTTCGACTCGCGCCAGATGGCGACGTGGTGAAGCCGCAGCTCCGTCTCGCCGTGGATCTTTGCCTGCTTCACATGCATGTCGAGGCAGAAGCCGCATCCGTTGAGCTGCGAGGCGCGGATCTCGATAAGGGCCTGAAGCTTCTCATCGATGACGCTGCTTCTCAGCGCCATGCTGAAATCCATGAATTTCTTGAAAAGCTCGGGGGACTGCTGGGCATAGTTCAATCGCTGAGTCATGTCTTTCTCCTTCAATTAAGGATATTATGTATCCTTATGGATAAAAGATATCCGTAATTGCTGGACTGTAAAGCTATTCTCGCTTAGTCTGCCTGCATAAAGCCTATGCGCAAAAGTATGAGGGGGCAGGGATGGATATCGTTTCGGCATTGCGGACCTTCCAGCGCGTCGTGGAGACTGGGTCCTTCTCGGCGGCGGCGCACGATCTCGACGTGACGCAGCCGGCGGTTTCGCGCCAGGTCGCAGCCCTCGAAGGTCACTTCAACACCCGACTGCTGCATCGCACGACGAGCGGCCTGTCGCTGACGGCGGAGGGAGAGCGGATGCTGCCGATGGCGCTCCGGATTCTCGAAGCTGTGGAGGAGCTCGGCGATGCGGCCGGCTCCGACGGCGCCATGGCTTCCGGCAAGGTCAGGCTCAGCGTTCCGGCGCCGCTCGGCCTCTATCTCAGCGAACGGCTCGGGGATCTTCTCGCCGCCCATCCGAAACTCTCGGTCGAGCTACTCTTCAGAGAGGAGGGCTCGGATATGATCGAGGAACGATTGGATCTCGAAGTGCGCCTAGGCCCGGTCGCCGACAGCAGCCTCGTCTGCCGGCGGATCGGCTGGACGACCGCCTTCCTCGTCGCATCTCCCGCCTATCTCGCGCGCAAGGCCGCCCCGCGCGCACCTCGGGATATCAAGGACCATGAATGCCTGTGTTACAACAGGGCAGGCGAGGCCAATAGCTGGTCCTTCTCGAATGGCTCGGAAGACATATCGGTCCGGATTTCGCCGCGGCTGACCGCTTGCAATGCGGTGGCCATTCACCGGGCGGCCCTTGCCGGGGCGGGTCTTGCAGTGCTTTCGCACATCATCGCGAATCCCGATATCGCCGCTGGGCGGCTGATCCCGGTGATGGAGAACTACCAGCCGAGCCGGCTTCCGGTCACCGTCGTCTATCCCTCGCGGCGCAACATGCCGCTGCGCGTCAAAACGGTTCTGGATTTTCTCATCGGCGCCATGGCGCAGGACCCGTCCATGTGCGCGAGCGGCGCGGACCGGCCGTGGGATGGATGATCTGTCGGCGTTTTCCGCCTTGCCTAAATCAGGCGAATCCTGCCAAGTCCTGCGATCATGCAATTTGCGCCGCAACAAGATGAAGCCCTGAAGGCAGTTTCGAAATGGCTGAACGAGGGGCGCTCGCCGCTCTTTCGCCTGTTCGGCTATGCCGGGACGGGCAAGACGACGCTTGCCAGGCATTTCGCCGAGAATGTCGACGGCGATGTGCTGTTTGCCGCCTTCACTGGTAAGGCCGCGCAGGTGCTGCGCTCGCGTGGCGCCTCCAATGCCAAGACGATCCATTCGCTGATCTACCGGCCGCGCGGCGAGGAGGCGGTGGAGGACGAGGAAACCGGAAAGACCTCGATCGCGCCGATGTTTTCGATCAACCGGCAGAGCCCGGTCGCGAAAGCGGCGCTGATCATCGTCGACGAATGCTCGATGGTGGACGAGGCGCTCGGCAAGGATCTAATGAGCTTCGGCACGCCGATCCTGGTGCTCGGCGATCCCGGCCAGTTGCCGCCGGTGTCAGGCGGCGGTTACTTCACCAATCAGGAACCGGATTACCTCCTGACCGATATTCACCGCCAGGCGCGCGACAATCCGATCATCAAGCTCGCCATGCAGGTGCGCGAGGGCAACGAGGTGATGTATGGCGACTATGGTACGGCCAAGGTGATCTCGAAGAACGAGGTGACACAGCAGCTGGTGCTTGACGCCGACCAGGTGCTCGTCGGCACCAACCGCACCCGGCGGCGCTACAATCAGCGCCTGCGCGAGCTGAAAGGTTTTAACGCCGATTATCCGCAGACCGGCGACAAGCTCGTCTGCCTCCGAAACGATCCGGCCAAGGGCCTGCTCAACGGCTCGCTGTGGCAGGTCATGACCTCGTCGAAGGAAACGACGAAACCCGGCATCAATCTGCTCGTCCGCCCCGAGGACGACGACATGGATCGGGGTGCGGCCAAGATCAAGCTTCTGAAACAGGCCTTCGAGGATGTCGAAGGCGAGATTCCCTGGAACACCCGCAAGCGCTACGACGAGTTCGACTACGGCTATGCGCTGACCGTTCACAAGGCGCAGGGCTCGCAATGGAACCACGTCGTGCTGTTCGACGAGAGCTGGGCCTTTCGCGACACCCGCGAACGCTGGCTCTATACCGCGATCACACGTGCGGCGGAGACGCTGACAATCGTGCGCTGAACCCGGTTTCAGCCGGTAAGGCGACGGTGGCGGCGGTCGGGCGGCTGCAGGCGTCAGGCCTGCACGATGCCGAGCAGGACGGCCTTGGCGATGGCCTGGAAGCGGTTGTTGGCGCGGAATTTCAAGATGATTCCTGCTTCGAGATCCCTCGTCTCGTCGTGTTTCAGGTCGAGCGCCCGGGCGATGCGCTGGGTGGAATAGCCTTCCGCCATCAATTCCAGGCAGCGCTTTTCCTGCGGGGTCAGGCTGGAACTGTCCTGATTGTCATTGAGCGGCTGCGTCTCGCTGCTGCCGTCGTAATCAAGGAGGTCGCCGACCTGCTGGAGCTGGCGGTGAAGCGTCGACATCTCCGCCGTCAGTTCGCGCCGGCGCACCTGCAAGGCCTCGCGGAACATTGCCTCGGCCCCTTCCTGCGAATCGGCTTTGCGAAGCTCGTCCATCAATTCCTGTATCACGGCAATCGGCATGCCCGTCTCGCGGCAGACGGTGATGACGGCCATGCGCATCACGTCGTCCTGGCCGTAGACCCGCATCAGGCCGATGCGATTGGCCGAAATCAGTCCCTTCTCTTCGTAGAAATGCAGCGTCCTGTGCGTAACGCCGAATGCGTTGGCCATATCGGCAATCGGCACCGGACCTTCCGGTAGATCCGGCGGCAGCGCGGCCGAAGGCAGGAACCGGTATTTCGACCGGGCCTCCGAAGCGAAACCGGCGGCAGCAAACAGGCGCTTGGAACCGTCTGGCATGAACCCTCCTAGGGCATCTTGTTGCACCTCATGCAATTTGCCAGTTGCTTCCCGGGCGGGGCGAGTGGGGTTTCCTCTGGGCGGTCTTGTCGGTGGGAAGAAGCAGTACGCGGCTTACGATTACGCGATACAATGTCCACGTTATGCGTGAACGATTATTTTTATAAGTGCTAAAAATAATCTCTTTTAAATGGGATAGCAACGTGACGGCGTGATTTCGTGTGTGCTGCCGCAAAACATGTATTGCGCCGCCGCATCAGCCAGTCGCCTCGAAAGGCGATGGTAAATACTGTTGTGGTACGCACCCGGCCGATGCTCGTTGGAAATGCTGGGGTTTCATCAGCGATCGACATCGCATCCATCTGCGAATCTCGTTGGCCATCGCCGGGCAGTTGGCTTAAAAGCAGGGCCTCTCGTTTCCGTGACCGATGGATGCCAGCCATGCCCGCCAAGCTCTCCGTGAACCTCAATGCCGTCGCCATGCTGCGCAACCGGCGCGACCTGCCCTGGCCGAGCGTCGAAGCGCTCGGGCGAATCGCCCTTGCCGCAGGCGCCAGCGGCCTGACCGTGCATCCGCGTCCCGACCAGCGCCACATCCGCTTTTCCGATCTGCCGGTCATCCGCAACCTGATCGACGACGAATTTCCCGGGGCCGAGTTCAACATCGAGGGTTATCCGACGGAGGAATTCCTCGAACTCTGCGCCGGTGCTGCGCCCGAGCAGGTGACGCTGGTGCCCGACGACCCCGCGCAGGCGACTTCCGATCACGGCTGGGATTTCCGCAAGCACCAGGCGTTCCTCACCGATGTCGTCGCACGGCTGAAGACGATGGGATGTCGCGTCTCGCTCTTTGCCGACGGCGACGGGGATGCGGAAGCGGTGAAGCTGGCAAAAGCGACGGGCGCAGACCGGATCGAACTCTATACCGGCCCCTATGGCGGCTGCTACGACGCGCCGGAACGAGCAGCGCCGATCCTCGAAGCGCTCGGGAAGACGGCGGACGCCGCACTCGCCATCGGCCTTGCCGTCAATGCCGGCCATGATCTGACGGTCGCAAACCTGCCGGCGTTGGTTAAGCGGATCCCCGATCTTGCCGAAGTCTCGATCGGCCACGGGCTGACTGCCGATGCGCTGGAGTATGGCATGGCCGAGACGGTGCGACGGTTCTGCCGGGCTTGCGGGCAGGCGGGTTGAGAAAAGTCGTTTCCTTCTTGCGTATTGGCTTGGTGCCCTTCAAGTGCTTCTCGTGCCCAACGAGTGAGGGCGCAGGGTACCTGTGCTCGAAATCGGACCTGTGGAGCGGCCATATTTCCAACACATGCGCATCTCCTAGTTCTTTCAACCGGAGGGGATGGGGTGCGAGTGGTTACACGTCTATATATGCTTGTCGCGGCGACGTGGGCGTATTTTCTCTGCTCCGTTGGAACCGGCGTTGCGGATCCCCGGCCGGAAAGATGGGTGGAAAGGTGCGGCGGCGTCTACGCTCTTTGCGGCTATATCGACAGAGCGACGTTAGAACCGCGGATCGATCGCAAGTTCGAAGTTGCGCTGCCTTTCTCGCAGGGGCTGGCTGCCGTGCGTTCCGAGGGGAAATTCGGCTATATCAATTCGAGTGGCGAGATGGTGATCGCGCCTGCATTCGACCTTGCCCGCAAATTTCGCCAGGGCCATGCCGAAGTGGTGGTCGGTGGCAAGGCAGGAATTATCGATAGAACGGGAAAGTTTCTGCTGTCGCCGAACTATGCGCGCGCCATTCCATTCGGGGCCGGGGCAGCGCTCGTTCGTCCCGGCAAAGCGGTCGCGCCGGATTCAATTGGTTTCCCGCGTTTCATGTTCGACGAACTGTTTTTTGAGAGGATCGATCACCCCTATCTGCTCATCGATCTGCCTTCAGGAAAGATCCTGAAGGACGAGCTGACCATCAAAGAATTCGAATTCGGCACTTTTGCTTGGGCCGCTCAACCGGGAGATAAACGATATGGATTACTTGCTCCCAACGGAAGCTGGAAGATCGAACCTCGCTTCGAAACAGCCGGTAAATTTAGTGGAGGAAGAGCAATTGCCTGTTATGGCGGGTTGGCTGGACATAAAGGCCAGTCCAACCAACGTGACCGGACCGACGCCACCCAATGCGGCGTGATCGCCCGGGACGGCCAATTTATTTTCGCCCCACGGCCATTTTGGATCCAGGATTATCGAAACGGTTTTTACCGTGGGACTAAAGACCAGAAAGTGGGCATCCTTGACGATGCGGGACGGTTGCTTGGTGGGCGTCTGTTTGACGATGCAAGCTTGCCGGATTATTCCGGCGAGGCGGCCAGGATATTGGTCGACGGCCAGTGGATCGGGCTCAACCGGGCCGGCGATCTGGTGCCCGACCCGGAGGACGGGAAGGCGTGGGCGGCATGTCCTTCGGGTATCAAATTCATCCACCGCGGCGATCGTATTCAGGTCGTCGGAGCGGACGGAAAGCCGACGGTTTCGTACTTTGACAACACGTACATGACTTGCGATTTCCCTGTATCGGTTCGGTACAATGGAAAATGGGGGTTTCTGAAGCAGGACGGCAAACTGCTTGTCGATCCGCCTTCATTTCAGGGTCAATTTCATTTCAGCGGTGGCTATGCCGTCGTCAAGGTTGAGGGTAAATGGGGAATACTGAATAGCAATGGTGTGATGGCGCTCGCTCCGCAGTTCGATGAGATGCGGCCCGATTCCGACGCCTATGCGGTATCGAAGGATGGGCGGACGTTTTGGGTCGATGCATCCGGACGCGAAGTCTCTGAGCCGCGCCGCCTGGAGGATCGGCGATCAAAGTTGCGCTGCGGACCTGACGGCGGACAGCTCGTCGCGAGGAATTCGAACGGAACCTTGCTTTGGGGCATTGAAGATGTTGCGGGGAACATCGTCGTAGAGCCGAAATATCGGGCCATCACTTGTTTCCGGGATGGTCTCGCATGGGTTCCGTTCGACGGACGACGAGAATGGTGTGCAATCGATCGGAATGAGCGGAAACGCGAGAGCGCCGCGTGCGTCAAGAACTGGACTGACAGCACTACCGCCGACGCGCGAACTGAGACAATGTCCGACGATCCCTATGAAAGCGGTGTGCTCTGGATGCGGGCGGAGCTTGAATACGGCCTTGACCTCAGAGACAAGCCGCCTGGCTTCGTTTCGCAATTCTGAAGGGCGCCCCTCCGGCGCGTCGGCGCCGGGAGTGACACATCTTGGTGTGATCAGGGGATTCACGATTCAGAATCGGTGTCCGCTCATCCCTGCGGCGAGCGCAGGGATGAGCGGAAAGCTCAATGGCCTTCGGCGCTGCCAGCCGCCGTCAGCGTGGCCTTGTGCGCCACGAAGAAGTCCTTCAGCGATTGCGGCTGTCTGCCGGTCAGCTTGGTGAAATCGCCGGTGACGATGTCGAAATTGCCGGCGCGGATGTTGGCGTCTGCGGAGACCAGCATGTCGGCGATGAAGCCGGGGAGGCCGGCGCCGCGCATGCCCTGGCCGAGCTGTTCGTCATTGACGTCGACCACTTCGAGCGGCTTGCCAGCGGCTTCGGAGACAATGGCGGCGATCTGCCGGTTGGCGAGCGACACCGCGCCGGTCAGCGTGTAGGCGGTGCTTTCCGAGGTGGCGGAGGCAAGGGCTGCGGCGATCGCCAGCGCGCAATCGTCGCGCGAGATGTTCGAGACCTTGCCGTCGCCCGTGGCGCTGTACCATTTGCCGCCCTGCAGGTTGTGCGGCATGCTGTGCATGTAATTGTCGTGATACCAGGCATTGCGGAAGATCGTGTAGGCGATGCCGCTTGCCTTGATGGCGTTTTCGGTGCCGAGATGATCGGGCGCGAAGGTGACGAGCGAATTGTCAGGCGCCGGCATCGAGGTATAGGCTATGTGCTTGACGCCCGCCTTGACGGCGGCGGCAACGGCGGCCTTGTGCTGGGCGAGGCGCTTGCCGGGGGTGTCGAGCGCATCGGTGCTGATGATCAGCAGCCGGTCGATGCCGGCGAAGGCCTGTTTCAGGCCGGCCGCGTCATCGAAATCGGCCTTGCGGCTGAGAACGCCCTTGTTGGCGAGTTCGGCGAGCTTTTCCGGGTTGCGGGTGGCAGCGACGATCGCGCCGGGGGCGACCTTATAGGTCTCGAGGAGATGGTGGATGACGCGCTGGCCGAGCTGTCCGGCAGCACCGGTGACCAGGATGGTTTCGCTCATGAGGTCGTTTCCTTCTGCGTTGGTCGTTGGTCTCAAAAAGAGACTAACGCTAGAATAGGAATTGACTTCACCGTGTAAAGGAGGCAGCTTTTCGGCTGTAAGTTACTAAAAGGGAACCAGCAGATGAGCGGCGCAGTCCTCAGTCTGAAGAACAGGATGCCGGGGGCGCGGCGCGAGATCGATCTCGCCGGGCTCGATTTTTCCAATTGTCCGGTCCGAGACATGATGCAGCAGATCGGCGGCAAGTGGTCGACGCTGCTGCTCGAAGTGCTGGCGGCCGAGCCACGCCGCTTCGGTGAACTCAGGCGGATGCTTCCCGATATTTCGCAGCGCATGCTGACGCAGACGCTGCGTGATCTGCAGAGGGACGGCTATATCGCCCGCGAGGTCTTCCCGACGAAGCCGCCGAGCGTCGAATATTCGATGACCGATCTCGGCCGCTCGCTCTACCAGCCGCTGTCGCAACTGTTGAACTGGGCGGAAGCGAACCATGATGCGGTGCGAGCCGCCCGCTCACATTTCGATTCCGCCGATGGTTAAGGGGTAGGGCCTCTTTTACGTCGATCGCGTAAACAGAGCGCGGAACAATTCCTCCGAACGCTGCAACCCTTCGTCGCTCAGAACAACCGATTTGGCCTTGCCCGCGGGATTGGCAATCAGACCCTTCTTGTACAAGCGATCCATCGCGTCCCAGTCGAAGCCTTTCCAGGCCCGATCGCCGTCATGCAGCGTCAGCCAGAGCAAAGCGAGAACGGCATCGTCGATCTTTTCTTCATCCATTTCCATGCCGGAAGCATCCCTGCAAAAATGAGAAACCCTGTCGTCCGCTCACTTTAACTCACGTGTGACTCCGAGATCGACTCCGATTTTCAAGACTGTGTGTCAGGTAATTTACTTCCCGCGCCCTTCCGTCAGGAACAGCATGAAGGCGAGCGCCGGAAAGGCGAAGCCGATCCAGGCGGTCATCGTCCAGCCGCCGGTGGCGTAGGCCCAACCGCCGAGCGCCGAGCCGAGCGCGCCGCCGGCAAAGAAGGTGGCCATGAAGAGGCCGTTCAGCCGGCTGCGATGTTCCGGGTTCAGCCCATAGATGGCGCGCTGGCCGCAGACGAGGTTGGTGGTCACGCCGAAATCGAGTGTGATCGCCGCCACCGTCAGCAAGATCAGGGCGGTCAGCGAGCCGTCGGCGGCGAAATGGCTGATCAGGAAGGACGCCATGCCGAGCAGCATGGCGATGGCCGAGGCGACCTTCGTCATGCCGCGATCGGCGAGCCGGCCGGCAATCGGCGAGGCGACGGCGCCGGCCGCACCCGCAAGCGCGAAGAGGGCGATGCCGTTCTGTGTCAGGCCAAAGGTCGGGCTTGCAAGCAGCAGCGGCGTCGTCGTCCAGAACAGGCTGAAGGCGCCGAACATGCCGGCCTGATAGAGGGCGCGGCGCTGCAGCACCCGCGAGGTCAGCGCCAGATGCGCCATGGAGGCAAGCAGTTCGCCATAGCCGAGTTTGGTCTTCGGCACACGGACCGGCAGGTTGACGCGCAGGATGATGGCGAGCATGAGCATCAGCGCCGCGGTGACGTAATAGACCATGTGCCAGGAGGAGGCCTCGGCGACGAAGCTTGCGAAGGGGCGGGCCAGCATGATGCCGCAGAGCAGGCCGCTCATGACATTGCCGACGACCTGGCCACGCGTCGCATCCGGCGCCATGTTCGCGGCGAAGGGCACGAGCACCTGAACGGCGACCGAGGCGAGGCCGATCGACAGTGAGGCGGTGAGGAACATGGCCGGTGTCGAAGACAGCGCGGCGCCGATCAGGGCGACGGCGGAGACGGCGACCAGCGCCAGCACCAGCCGGCGGTTTTCGGTGAGGTCGCCGAGCGGCACGATCAGCAGCAGGCCGAGGCCGTAGCCGATCTGCGTCAGCGTGACGATCAGCCCAGTCGCGGCCGGCGTGAAGCCGAGATCGGCGCTGATCGGCCCGGCAAGCGGCTGGCCATAATAGAGATTGGCGGCCACCAGCCCGCAAGCAGCGGCGAAAAGGAAGGTGAGCCAGGGGGATAGCGCTCGTGGAATGGCATTATCGGGCGTAGTGGCTGAAATGCTCATTAGAAACTCCGGTATTATTCGAAGATCGGGAAGATTGAATGCAAGAATGCTGGCTGCAGCCACCCGATCCTTGACCGGGTGCCGGTATTCGCTCGTCTGTTTTCAGCTCACGAGCTTCATCGCGGCTTCGGCCGCTGAAATCATTTCCTGTCGGCTGCGTCCCGTCTTGCCGATGACGCGCAGGCCCTTGGTCAGGCAGAGGAAGGCGAGGGCGGCGGCATCCGCATCCACCGTTTGCGGGATGGTGCCATCGGCCTGGCCGATGCGGATGAGATCGGCCATCAGCCTCTCGTCCGCGGCAAAGGCGGTCGCGACATGGGCGGCGGTTTCCTCATCCAACAGGGCGAAGTCATTGGCGCCGCCGACGACGAGGCAGCCTTTGCGGCCGGCATCGCCATAGGAAAGTTCCGTATAATACATCACCATCTGGAAGACTTTTTCGCGACCGGTCGCCGCGGGCGCAATCATCGCTTCCAGACGCCGCCGACCGAGTTGACGATAACGACCAAAAGCGGCGAGGAAGACGCCGCGCTTGTCCTTGAACGCCTTGTAGATGCTGCCGGAGGCGAGGCTCATTGCCTCGGTCAGATCGCTGATCGAGGTGGCGTGGTAGCCGCGTTCTGAAAACACCCGCAGGGCCGAATCCAGCGCTGCGTCCATATCGAACTCGCGCGGCCGGCCACGGCTGCGGGTTGTTTCATTTGGTGTGAGGCTGGCGTCGGTCATGTCCACCTAATTAGGAAATGATCGCTTCCAAATCAAGCGAAACTTTTGTGCGCAGCAAATTCAGAGGGCGAGGACCCAGTTCTGGCCGTTCGCTTCAGGGCCGAACATACGATGTCTCTCCTCGGAGACAAGTCGGAAGCCTGATTTGATGTAGATCGCGCGAGCTGTCTCCAGCATGTCGTTGGTCCAGAGCGAAAGCTCGCGGTAACCCTTCTGCCTGCAGAAGCGGATGCATTCGTCGACCAACAGCTTGCCGAGCCCGAGGCCGCGGGCCGCCTTGTCGACATAGAGCAGCCGCAGCTTGGCGATACCGTCGCCGCCATTGGTGACGAGGACCGAGCCGACATTGACGCCGCCGCGTTCGGCGATCCAGCAATATTCCATGGCGGGGTCGAAGTTGGCGAGGAATTTGCCGGCGACCTCGGCGACCAGCGCCTCGAAGCGCAGGTCCCAGCCATATTCCTCGGCATAGAAGCGCCCCTGGCTCTGCACCATCCAGCCGATATCGCCGGCGCGGTGGGGGCGGATGACGGCGGGGGCGGGTTTGGCCGCGGGGTCGAGGAGGGCGCGGATCCTGTCCATGGCGGAAACGACCGCCTGCGGCTCGCCGGTCGCGAGAGTTTCGAACCGGGCGGCGATCTGCGCATTGGCGCGCCGGCCGAGTTCCTCGAATTGCACATGTCCCTGCTCGGTGACAGTGATGATCTGGCTGCGCAGATCGGCCGGATCGGGGTTGGTTTCGATCAGTCCCTCGGCGCGGAAACGCTTGAGGATGCGGCTGAGATAGGCCGGGTCGAGATGCAGGTCGCGGACAAGCGCCACGGCACTGACGCCCTCATGCGAGCCGATCTCGAAGAGAATGCGGGCGTCCGTCAGCGTGTAGGGCGAGTCGAGATAGGCCTTGTTCAGCAGGCCGAGGAAATTCGTATAGAAGCGGTTGAAATCGCGGGCGGTTTCGATGAGGGCGGTATCGGACATGGTGATCTCCAGGGGGAGACCTCGCCAGATTGTTGACAAGCCCGCTTCTCGCTCGTCATCCTCGGCCTTGTCCCGAGGATCTGCTGTCCTATCGAACGGAGGCAGATGCTTGGGACGAGCCCGAGCATGATGGAAGGAGGGGTGGCCGACGTGCCAACAAACTGACAAAAGATCTCCGCATGAAGACACTTGTCAATAATTTAGTTGACCGAGTCAACTAAATTATTGGCCTCACGCAGCCTCTTCCGCCTCCGCGTCCTCCGTGCCAAGGGCGAAATCCACCGCCGCCCTTGCGTGGATCGCGGTGGTGTCGAAGCCCGGCAGCGGCAGGCGGTGGGGATCGAGGATCAGGCAGATCTCGGTGCAGCCGAGGATGATGCTGTCGGCGCCGCGCTCCGCGGCGCGGTCAATGATATCGATCAGTTTTTCGCGCGAGCTGTCGTGCACCCTGCCGGCGCAGAGTTCGTTGAAGATGATATCGTGCACGGTGGTGCGGTCGGTGGCATCGGGCACCATGACGTCGAGGCCGAGGCTTTTCATGCGGTCGGTATAAAAGCCGTGCTCCATCGTGTAGCGGGTTGCAAGCAGCAGCGGCCGCTTGCGGCCAGCGGCATGCAGCGACTTCGCCGTCTCGTCGATGATATGGATCAGCGGCACGGAGATTTTTGCCGCGACCTTATCGGCGATCAGATGCATGGTGTTGGTGCAGATCAGGATGCAGCCGGCGCCGGCAGCCTGCAGGCGCTCGGCCACCTCGCCGAGACGGCGGGACGCTCCAGCCCAGTCGCCGGCCTTCTGAAGCGCGACGATCTCCTCGAAATTGACCGAATGCAGAATGAGTTCGGCCGAGGCGAGGCCGCCGCGGCGCGCGCGCACCATCTCGTTGACTAGGCGATAGTAAACCGCCGAACTTTCGAAACTCATGCCGCCGATCAGGCCGATCGTTTTCATCTCTTCGTGCTCCCATGCTTCGAATTTCGAAAATGATGCCGCAATGGTCGCGCGGCGGGTTTGCATTGTTTGTCCTTTATGAGGAAGACGTGCTATTATTTTGCATCGATTGGCCAAATGACGCAAATTGAGAGCGCAAGGTTCATTTCACACCATGCTTGATGATCGTGACAGACGCATTCTCGACATGCTGCAGAAGAATGCCGGCATATCCGTGACCGATCTTGCCGAGCGCGTGGCGCTGTCGGTCTCGGCCTGCTCGCGGCGCATTCAGCGGCTGGAAGAAAGCGGCCATATCGCCCGGCGCATCATCGTGCTCGACCGCGAACGCATGGGCGTGCCGACGACGGTCTTCGCCCTCGTCAAGACGGCCCACCATTCCGACGAATGGACGGAAGCCTTCCGCCGGATCATCAGCGACATCCCCGAGATCGTCGAGGCGCACCGGCTGACCGGAAACCACGATTACATCCTGAAGATCGTGCTGCCGCGCGTCGAGCATTACGACGTAATTTATAAGCAGATCGTGCGCAAGCTGGAACTCTTCGACGTTTCAGCGTCGATCTCGATGGAAGAATTGAAACATGGAATGGCGATACCCGTGGGCTACGCGCTGTAAGCCGGTATTTTGAGGGCTGCGATATTATGCGCAACAGCGATATTCATAGCTGTTTCCAGCCAGGAGAAAAACTGCTCTGGTCCGGGCGTCCCGCACAGCGTAAGGCAAGTCTATCATTTCCTTGGAAAAGCTAGGCTCGATTGCCTGAAAAGCCGATCACCCCGCCCATCGATCACGACTAATTTCGTCTCTTTATGGAACGGTTTTCGACATATTGCGTTCACCTTTGGTTCAGGATGAGGGGAGGATATTTCTTCCAGTTGGAGGACAGAGGAGAACAGTCATGAGAAAGCTAACCGTCGCCGCGTTATGCTTGATCATAGGTGCCCCTGGGATCACGCCGGCTCAGGCGTTTCCCGCTATCACCCCACCCAAGATCGAGGCGCAGCAGCAACAGATAGAGCAGGTACGGTGGCGTGGCCGAGGCGGGCATCATCGGCGGGATAATTGGGGCTGGGCCTTGGGTGGTCTAGCCGTCGGCACCATCATTGGCAGCGCATTGTCACAGCCCTCTTACGGCTCGCCCTACCGGTATTACGACCCACCCTACCGCTACTATGGCTCACCCTACCGCTACTATGGCTCGCCCTACCGCTACTATGGCCCGCCCTACCGCTACTATGGACGGTATTATGCCCCGCCCTATCGGAACTATGCTTCGACCGTCTATTATGGGCGGGGCAGCCATGTGAGCTGGTGCTACGCGCGTTATCGTTCGTACAGGGCTTTCGATAACACCTTCCAGCCCTATTATGGACCCCGTCGCCAGTGCATCAGTCCTTATTGATTGGCGCTTGCGCATCGGCGCTTGGAACTTGCAAGCCGACCAATGTCGGCTTGCAGAGATGAGGTCGGACAGCGATCACTACGCGTGACTGCCGCTCGGCCAGCTTTGCTGGCTGGGAGTGCAGGCATGTGTGATAATCTCGCCTTTACGGCGCGGCGCAGATGCGCACCTCGTGCATTAAATCTTTAATTTCCGACATACGCTGCTCGCCCGAAAATCGCAGCGTATTTTGCGCGACACGCTCTGTCGACTGCGATCGGCGCAGGGGAGCCATTCCGAAACGGCGGTTGCATCCTTTGCGGCGAAGACCACATTTGACTTCAGCAAGATGGCGCAAAGGGGCAGGGCATGAGTGATCACCATGTCGTCGTTGTCGGCGGCGGTTTCGGCGGGCTGCAGCTGGTCAACGGGTTGAAAGGTGCAGGCGTGAAGATCACGCTCGTCGACCGGCGCAATCATCATCTCTTCCAGCCGCTGCTCTATCAGGTGGCGACGACCATTCTCTCCACTTCGGAGATCGCCTGGCCGATCCGCCGCCTCTATGCCGACCGGCCCGACGTGACGGTGCTGCTCGGCGAGGTCACCGGTGTCGATAGCGGCGCCAAGACCGTTTCGTTACGCAACGGCATGACTCTCGGTTATGACACGCTGGTGTTGGCGACCGGGGCAACGCATGCCTATTTCGGCCGTGACGAATGGGAGCCGGTGGCGCCGGGTCTGAAGACGCTGGAGGATGCAACGACGATCCGCCGCCGCGTGCTGCTCGCTTTCGAGAAGGCGGAGATGGAGGCCGATCCAGCCGTACGTGACGCGCTTCTGACCTTCACCATTGTCGGCGCCGGGCCGACCGGGGTCGAGCTCGCCGGCATCATCGCCGAGCTCGCGCATTTCACCCTGCCGAAGGAATTCCGCAATATCGATACGCGCAAGACCCGTGTGGTGCTCGTCGAGGCCGGCCCGCGGGTGCTGCCTACCTTTGCGGAGGAGCTTTCGGCCTATGCGCAAAAGGCGCTGGAGAAACTGGGGGTTGAGGTGCTTCTAGGCAAGCCGGTCACCGAGTGCAGCGCCGACGGTGTCGGAATCGGCGAGACTTTCACGCCCAGCCGCACGATCGTCTGGGCGGCCGGCGTCACCGCCTCACCGGCGGCGCGGTGGCTCGATATTCCGGCTGACCGTGCAGGGCGTGCCATCGTCGAGAAGGATTTGAGCGCGCCGGGCCTGCCTTATGTCTTCATTATCGGTGATACGGCCTCTGTCATGCGGGAGGATGGCAAGCCCGTGCCTGGCATAGCGCCCGCCGCCAAGCAGCAGGGCGGCTATGTGGCAAAAGTTATCCGCGCCCGCCTGTCCGGCAATCCGGCGCCTGCACCTTTCAAATATTGGCATCAGGGGAGCCTGGCAACGATCGGCCAGAGTGCGGCGATCATCGATTTCGGCCGGATCAAGCTCAAGGGCTGGATCGCCTGGTGGATCTGGGGCATCGCCCATATCTACTTCCTGATCGGCACCCGCTCGCGCTTTGCCGTCGCCTGGAACTGGTTGTGGATCTATCTGAGCGGCCAGCACAGCGCCCGGCTGATCACGCAGCGGGAGACGATGCGGGAGGAGGGGTAGGCCCAAGTTGGAAGAAGTGGGAGAGGGGTTCCGTGTGACACCCCCTCTGTCCTGCCGGACATCTCCCCCACAGGTGGGAGATTGGCTGGGCGCGACGTCTTCCCCAAACAATTGGCCTTGCAGTTCGACGAAACGGTAGAGAGACGGGCAGGTTTGCCCACTTGCCAATCTCCCCCTTGTGGATTGTGGGGGAGATGCCCGGCAGGGCAGAGGGGGGTGCCACACTGCGCAACCTCTCCTCCGTCATTCCTGCGCCTGTCACAGGAATCCAGCACGGCGCGTCCGCGCCGTGAATGACTCTTAGATACGTGTAACAGAGTTTCCCGTACAAAGAGAGCCTCATGCTGAGGTGCGCAGGCCGAAGGCCGGAGCCTCGAAGCACGGGGGGGGCGGGCGCTCCGATGGGCGGATTGGAGCGGCGCTTGCGGGGGATGCTTCGAGGCTCCGCCCTGCGGGCTACCCACCTGAGCATGAGGGAGCTTGAGTGTCCCGTTATAAAAAATGCGGCTCCCGAAGGAGCCGCTCTTGTTCCTCAAGCCGCCAGCGAGGCGATGTCGATGACGAAGCGGTAGCGGACGTCGCTCTTCAGGACGCGTTCATAGGCTTCGTTGACTTGCTGGATGTTGATCTTCTCGATCTCGGAGACGATGTTGTGCTTGCCGCAGAAATCCAGCATTTCCTGGGTTTCCTTGATCGAGCCGATCATCGAGCCCGAAATGCTCTTGCGGCCGGGGATGACCGAGAAGGCATGAACGGGGATCGGATTCTCCGGCGCGCCGACGACCACGAAGGAACCGTCCACCTTCAGCAGGCCGAGATAGGCGTTCCAGTCGATCTCGGCGCTGACGGTGCAGATGATGAGATCGAAGGTGCCGGCGAGCTTCGTGAAGGTCTCGGGATCGTTGGTGGCGTAATATTCCTTGGCGCCGAGCTTTAGGCCGTCTTCCTTCTTGGAAAGGGTCTGGGAGAGAACCGTGATATCGGCGCCCATCGCCGAACCCAGCTTGACGCCCATGTGGCCGAGGCCGCCCATGCCGACGATCGCGACCTTCTTGCCGGGGCCGGCATTCCAGTGGCGCAGCGGCGAATAGAGCGTGATGCCGGCGCAGAGCAGCGGCGCCGAGGCATCGAGCGGCAGATTGTCAGGGATGGACATGACGTAGCCCTCTTTGACGACAATCGAGTCGGAATAGCCGCCCTGGGTCCGCGTCTTGCCGTCGGCTTCGAAGTCGTTGTAGGTGCCGCTGAGACCCGGCATATACTGCTCGCGGTCGAGATCGCGCTCGGCGCAGCCGACGCAGGAATCGACGAAGCAGCCGACGCCGACGCGGTCGCCGACCTTGAACTTGGTCACGGCGGAGCCGACCGCGGAGACGATGCCAGCGATCTCATGGCCGGGGACGATCGGGTAGACCGCGTTCTTCCACTCGTTGCGGACGGTGTGGATGTCGGAATGGCAGATGCCGGCAAACTTGATGTCAATGACTACGTCGTCGGCGTTCGGTTCGCGGCGTTCGAAGGTGAAAGGGGTCAGCGGCTTGGAAGCGTCGGTGGCGGCATAGCCTCTTGCGATAGGCATGGGAACCTTCCTTTTTCGATTTTTGAGGTGGGGTTGAGCGGGATGACGCACTATTGCCCCGATCGCGGCAAGGGAGGTAGAGTGATCCTCCAAGCTTCTTGCACGATCCTGCAAAAATGGACGGACGGCCCGTTTTCGAAATGCCCGGGCGAACCTAGATAGAAGCCGCTTCGGATATGAGCCGTTCAGCAGGCCTCAGACAGAAAGAGTTGCCGCATGACTTTGCCTTTCAGCCCCTACCAGGAAATCGTCGACATCGTGATGCGCTTCGCGCCTGGCGACGGCGAGTTCTCGACTGCGATCGCCAATCTTCATGTCAGCCGCCGCTCCAAGCCCAGCGATCCGTTCCACAGCAGCTACCGGCCCTGTTTTGCTTTCGTGCTACAGGGGGCCAAGAGCCTGCAGCTCGGCACGGAACGCATCAGCTACGGGACCGGGGATTATCTTTTGACCTCGCTCGATCTGCCGGTCGCCTGGCGCGTCACGGAGGCAAGCCCCGAGGTTCCGCATCTCTGCCTGGGGCTGGCGATCGATTCGGAAAAGCTGCTGGAACTGCTCAGCCGCATCGATATTCCGCGACCGGCCGCCGATACGGACGGGCAGCGCGGCATGGTGGTGAACGTCGCGCCGCCGGAGCTGATGGATGCGGCCGTCCGGCTGCTGCGTTTGCTCGATCGTCCAGGCGACATTCCCGCCATGGCGCCGCTGATCGAGCAGGAGATCCTCTACCGCGTGCTGACCGGGCCGCACGGCGCGCGCCTGATCAACATCGCCACATCAGACAGCCACAGCAACAGGATCGCGCGGGCCGTCGCCTGGCTGAAGGAGAATTTCGCCCGGCCGCTGCGCATCGAGGACCTCGCCGAGCGCGTCAATATGAGCGTGTCGTCCTTCCATCACCACTTCAAGTCGGTGACGGCAATGACGCCGGTGCAATACCAGAAGCAGCTGCGCCTGCACGAGGCGCGCCGGCTGATGCTGGTCGAGCGGCTCGATGCGGGCACCGCCGGTCACCGCGTCGGCTATCAGAGCCCGTCGCAGTTCAGCCGCGAATACAGCCGCCTCTATGGCGCGTCGCCGGCCCGCGACATCGACGGCGTGCGCGAGATGATGGCGGCGGAATAGACGCCGGCGGTTCCGGCCAAAATGCGGTATTAAAGGATGCTTGACGTTTCCCGGCTAGGCTGGCGCCATCAATCAAGCAGGCACCGCCGTCCGCATGACGCAAGCACCGTTTCTTTCCATCGTCGCGCCTTGTCACAACGAGGAAGAGGGCCTGCGCGAATTCTGCCGCCGTGCCTCTGCTGCCGCGCAGAGCGTTGCCGGCGATGCCTTCGAGCTCATTCTCGTCGATGATGGTTCCTCCGACGGCACCTGGGAGATCATTTCGGAACTGGCGGCAAAAGTGCCGCAGGTGCTCGGTGTTCGTCTGTTGCGCAATCACGGCCACCAGCTGGCGTCGACGGCGGGACTTTCCGCCTCGCGGGGCGAGCGCATCCTTCTGATCGACGCCGATCTTCAGGATCCGCCCGAACTGCTTTTGATGATGATGCCGATCATGGAGCGTGGCGCCGACGTCGTCTATGGCCAGCGCACACTTCGCGAGGGTGAAACCTGGTTCAAGCTCGCCACCGCTTCGCTGTTCTACCGCACCCTCTCCAGGCTCGCTTCCGTGACCATTCCGCGCGATACCGGCGATTTCCGGCTGATGCGCCGGCGCGTCGTCGATATTCTGCTGGCGATGCCGGAACGCGACCGCTTCATCCGCGGCATGGTCAGCTGGATCGGCGGCAGGCAGGTGGCGCTGCCCTATGAGCGCGACGCCCGTTTTGCCGGCACGACGAAATATCCGCTGCGCAAGATGATCAATTTCGCGCTCGATGCGATCACCAGCTTTTCGACGACGCCGCTGCGCATCGCCACATGGCTCGGCATGATCAGCGCCGGCATCGCGATGGCGCTGCTCGTCTATACCTTCATTCGCTGGCTGCAAGGCGAGACGGTCACCGGCTGGTCGTCGATCATGGCCGCCGTCAGCGCCTTCAGCGCCATCCAGCTGATCTGCATCGGCATCATCGGCGAATATCTCGGCCGTCTCGTGCAGGAGAGCAAGAAGCGGCCGATGTTCATGATCGAGGCGATCCTGCGCGGCAACGACCGTGCGGAACTGCCGGCTGCTTTTTCGGAGATGGGCGCCGGCGACAAGCTTGCCGCGCTGGATGCGGCCTTCGGATTCGAAGAGTCGACATCGTCGCAAAAGAATAATCGGATCGGATAATGGACCAGATTTCCACGCCTGCTGTAGCCGCAGCCGGGTCTGATGAATTGGCGGCCCGGCAGGATTCCACCATTGCGATCGCCGTTTTCGTGGCGTTTGTCGCCATCCTGCTCCTGTTGTTCCGCTTTCCGCCCATTCTTGATTACGCCAATCACTACGCTCGTATCTGGCTTCTATCCGGGGGCATCCGCGAGCAGCCGTTTCCGGAGGTCTATGCGGTCGATTGGAACCGCACCTTCACCAATGTCGGGATCGATCTTCTGGCGGCCCGGATAGGGCCGCTTGTCGGAGCCGACAGGCTGGCGCGGGCTTTGCTTTTCCTGGCGATCGTGCTGCCGCCGCTTGGCGCGATCGCGCTGCATCGGACGCTTTTCGGCAGCCGGTCCTATTGGCAGATTGCAATGCTGTCGCTTGGCTGGTGCGCCACGATGATCGGCGGCTTCATCAACTTCCAGATCGGCCTCGGCATGGCCTTGTTCTTCACCTGCGCCGACCTGCGGTTACAGCGCCGAAATTTTGCCCTGCTGTTTGCCTGGCGGCTTGCCGCCGCGCTGCTGCTGACGGTGATGCACATCTTCTCGCTCGGCTTCTATATGGCGATCATCTGCGGCCTCGAATTTTCCTGGCGTTTCGACGTCTTGCGATCGAAGTCCCGCCTGGTGAGGCTCGTCAGCCGGTTAACGCTGGCGCTGGGCGCATGCGTTCTGCCGCCGTTCGCACTCTATCTCCGTTCGCCAGCTTTGCCCAACGCCGGTGATAACGGCCTTGCCCTGGCCTGGAATGACGGCGTCGTCCTGATTGTCATGAATTTGCTCTCCGCGATTACCACATACATTCCGGTGGTAGACGTGGTGATGGTTCTGCCGTTGATCCTCATCTGCACACGTGCCGCACGCGCGGGCGATATCCGCGTGCATGCGGGGCTTGCCGTGGCGGCCAGCGGACTGCTGCTGCTCTCTTGTGTTTCGCCTCGCCATATGCTCGGAACCGGATGGATCAGTTGGCGCTTTCCGATCATGACGGCGCTCGTCGCCATGGCGATGGTGTGTCCTTTCGCCAATCTGACGCGCCGCCAAGCGCTGTTGCTGGCGCTCGTCGTCAATCTCGCGGTTTTCGGCCGGACGGGCTGGATCGGTTGGAACTGGTGGCTTGCACAAAAGGACGTTGCTGCCGTCGAGACCGTCCTCAAAAAGGTGCCAGTCGGCGCGGCCGTTCTGCCTCTCGAGCATGATCCCAAGACGGTGAGCGGCCTTGCGCACTCCAGCCGGTATTTTTTCTTTAGAGAAGAGACTTTCTGGCACCTGCCGACGCTTGCCACGCCTTTCGCGCATGCGTTCGTGCCGACTCTCTTCACCGCGAAAGGCAAGCAGCCCCTATCGGTTCTGACGCCATGGTCTGAGATCGCGGTCCCCGAAGGCAATCTGCTGTCGATCGGCGTGCTGCTGTGCCCGGCAATGATGCAGGTCTATGAAAACTTCACACCCTATCTGTCAGACTGGCGCGGACGTTTCGATTTCATCCTCGTCGTCAATGCGGATACCTCCGACCGCTATGTCGGCACCTTGATGCCGGCCGGTCTGACGCTGGTCGAGGATGCCGGTTTCGCCAAGCTCTACGGGATCGACAAGGCGGCGCCGGCAGAACCTCTTTCGGTTCCCGCCGGTTGCCCGACGGATCTATGAACCGATGCCTCCCGGAGATCGAGCCAACACCAGGCAGTGACTTCTCAATCGCCTCGGCGAAATGGATCTCCGGAGCACGTCCTTGCCATGGCGCCGCGACCGCGTAATGTCAGCGTCCCCGGACGCGGCGATCTTTCCAGACATGGATTGACATCCGGCCGCGGCTGCCCATCAAGCCGATCCCAGGCGAATTGAAGCGAGAGACCATGAGCGACACATCCCACACCACGGAAGCCGGCGCCAAATATGTCATCGGCGTCGATGTCGGCACCGGCAGCGCCCGGGCAGGCCTGTTCGATATGGCCGGCAGCATGCTTGCTTCCGCCAAGCGCAATATCAGCCTGTTTCATGAAGCCGGTTCCATCGTCGAGCAATCGAGCAGCGAAATTTGGCGCGCGGTGTGCGCGGCCGTGCGGGAGGTGGTTGCCGCAGCCGGCGTCGATCCGGCTTCGGTGGTCGGGCTCGGCTTCGACGCCACCTGCTCGCTCGTCGTCCTCGGCGAAGGCGGCAGATCGCTGGCCGTCGGACCTTCGGAAGATCCGGACCGGGACATCATCGTGTGGATGGACCACCGCGCGGTCCCGCAGGCGGAGCGCATCAACGCCTTCGGACATGACGTGCTGCGCTATGTCGGCGGCCGAATCTCGCCCGAGATGGAGACTCCCAAGCTTCTCTGGCTGAGGGAAAACCGCCCCCACGTGTTCGATGCCGCCTGGCAATTCTTCGACCTTGCGGATTTCCTCACCTGGCGGGCCACCGGCGATCTCTCGCGTTCGACCTGCACCGTCACTTGCAAGTGGACCTATCTCGCCCATGAGAAGCGCTGGGACAGCAGCTATTTCCATCAGATCGGCCTCGGCGTGCTGGCAGATGAAGGTTTTGCCCGCATCGGCACTTCCATCGTCGAGCCCGGTTCGACGCTTGGTGAGGGACTGACCGCTGCAGCGGCCGAAGAGCTCGGCCTGGTGCCGGGCACGGCCGTCGCGGCCGGGCTGATCGATGCACATGCCGGCGGTGTCGGAACCGTCGGCGCCGATCCGCAGGCCAATCTTGCCTATGTCTTCGGGACTTCCTCGTGCACGATGACATCGACGGCAGAACCGTCTTTCGTATCCGGCGTCTGGGGACCCTACTATTCGGCGATGGTGCCGGGCCTCTGGCTGAACGAGGGCGGTCAGAGTGCCGCCGGCGCGGCGATCGACCAGCTCCTCTCCTTCCATCCAGCCGCCGGCGAGGCGATGGAGCTTGCGACGAGCGCGGGCACTGCACTGCCGGTCCTGCTTGCCGACATGGCCGCCGGCAAGGCGGGCCGTGCCTCCGATGCCGTCAGGTTGGCGGCCGGGCTGCATGTCGTTCCCGAATTCCTCGGCAACCGCGCGCCCTTTGCCGATCCGCATGCCCGGGCTGTTATCGCCGGTCTTGGCATGGAGCGGGATGTCGACAGCCTCGTCTCGCTCTACGTCGCTGGGCTTTGCGGCATCGGCTACGGCCTCAGGCAGATCATCGAGACGCAGGCCGAGGCGGGCGTCACCGTCGAGAACATCGTCATCAGCGGCGGTGCCGGCCAGCATGATTTCGTCCGCCAGGTGCTCGCCGATGCGAGCGGCAAGCCGGTGGTCGCCACGAAGGCCGAGGAGCCGGTGCTGCTCGGCGCAGCCATCCTCGGCGCCGTCGCCGGCCGCCAATTTGCCGATGTGCGCGTGGCGATGAGTGAGCTCACCAGGGTGGAAACACGCCTTCAGCCATCCGAGGGCGAGATTTCGGAGCTCCACCGCAAGCGTTACGAAGCGTTCAAGGAGCTTCAGACGCTGGCGCGCAAGCTTCGCAGCGATGGCTGATATGTTGGCATGACAGAGGCCCGCCTTTGGAACTTGGTCTTGTTATGGAATTGAGACAACGTACAGCGCAGTAGAGTTTATCGTTCGATTTCCAACAACAGCCCGAGTTCCACGCTCAGTGAAGCCACTGGCATTGAGGCTACTCTTGACCGATGCGTTGAGAGGAGTATGGCGCCGGCCCGGTCCTGAGAAGGGCCGGGCTTTAGCGTGCGAGGCATAACGGCCCCGCCGCATGCAGCCTCATCCGGCGCTGTCCTTATGCAGGACAGAGCCGGTGCTGTACTGCTCACATACCGGTCAGGCGATCGCGCCGCCGTCGGCGGTCAGGGTAGCGCCCGTGATCACGCTTGCGGCTGGACTTGCCAGAAAGACAACAGCGTTCGCGATTTCACGCGGTTCGCCATAGCGTCCCAAAGAGGTCAGGCTTCGCTGGAAATCGGCAGCCGCGCCGTCCGCCGGGTTGGCATCCGTATCAGTCGCCCCGGGCTGCACAAGATTAACGGTGATTCCGCTCGGACCGAGTTCGCGCGAAAGGCCGCGAGTGAAGGATGTAAGTGCCGCCTTAGACATCGCATAGGGCGTTATGCCCGGAAACGGCACCCGCTCTCCCAAAGCCGAACCGATGGTGATGATCCGTCCCCCTTTTTGAAGATGGGGGATAACAGCCTTGGCGAACAGGACTGGCGCTCGCACATTGACGTCCATTACAGCCTGAAAGTCGTCGACGTTGAGGTCAGCGATTGTCCCGGTGTGCCCAATGGCTGCACTGTTTACGAGGATTTCGAGTCCACCAAGTGCGGATACCGCTTCCCTTACTGCGCGTGTGATGGCGTCCGGGTCGGAGCTATCGGCTTGAATAGCGACTGCTCGGTGCCCCTTGCTTTCGATGGATTTAGCCACCGCTTCGGCCTTTTCGACCGAGCGTTGATATGTGAAAGCTACGTCGGCGCCATTCTCCGCCAGCGCCAGCGCTATAGCGGCGCCGATACCCCGCGATCCGCCGGTTACCAATGCACGCTTTCCTTTGAGATCAATCATATGTTGTCCTTTCCAGTTGGTCGCCTCAAGCATTCAGGCTAACCGCGGACGCCGCGAACGCGCTCGTCGGTTTGCTCCGCCAATCTGGTGTGCGCGGTAGGCACCTCGTAGTGATGAGAAATGCTTAACTGTGTTGCGGAAAGAGGAACGTCGGCCGACATGTCTCGAGCCAGAGGGCTCGGCTGCCTTTGCTTGAGGCGATGCTAGCTCCGGCGTGTCAGGTAGGCCGTTTGCTCCAGGGCGGCGCGGGTGTGACCAGGCCGGGTTTGATCTGCACCATAATCCGCATCCACTCGTCAGTAATTTGAGCCGCTGCCGTTGTTGACATCGACGTCAGGGGAACTTTCATCGTCACGTCGGGATCGGCCTGGATGACACGCTTCGCCAGATCGGTCAGGACTGGAGCAGGTCAAGGAATGCAAGCGGAACGTCTGTTCGCGTAGAGCTTGGGAAACTCGCTCTTTGCTTCTAGGCGCCGCCATCGAAGCACTGGATCAACATCTCAGTCAACACACGGACTTTCCTGGAGGGATGTTGTCCCGGCGGCCTGACGACGAATATCCCTGCGGGAGGCGGCGGGTGGCGAGACATCACCTGAACGAGGGCTCCCGAGGCTATATGTTCATCGGTAAGGCCATCCGGAAGCCTGGCGACACCGATTCCCGCCAATGCGGCTGCCAAGAGAGCCACGCCATTATCGGCCTTGAAGCGACCTTGTGGACGAACAGTCAGAACCTTATCCCCATCGGTGACCTGCCACGCTTCCGTTCCTTGCATCAGAGCCTGATGATCGACAAGTTCGTCTGGCGTCTCGGGTGAGCCGTTCGCAGCAATATATTCCGGGCTAGCGACGAACTTTCCGTAAAGCGGGCCGACACGTCTGGCGACGAGATTCGAGTCCTGCAGATAGCCCACGCGTATGGCGCAGTCGAAACCTTCTGTGACAAGGTCGACGAAGCGGTCCGTATAGCAAGAGTAAATGTGCAATTGCGGGTGCTGGCGCGCCATTTGAGAGAGTACGGGAGCGAAATGTGTCGGACCGAAGGACAGGGGCGCAGCAACCCTCAGGCGACCGCAAAGCTCACCAGCCGGCAGGATGGTCTCTCGCGCCGCGTCCATCTCCGCAGAGATTCTTGCAGCGTAGTCCCGGAAAGTGGCGCCTGCTTCGGTGAGCGCGATGCCACGGGTCGTCCTGGCAAGAAGCTGTGCACCAAGATCGGTTTCAAGCCGCGCGATACGCCTGCTGACCATCGACTTGGAGATGCCAAGCCGCTGCGCAGCGGACGTCACTCCACCCGCATCAGCGACTTCGACAAATGTCCTGAGGTCTTCGATTTCCACTCTGCGTTCCTCTTCTTGCGACACAGTTCAGCAACATCGAGGACTACCGCATCGAATGAGGGAATGACAAGTTTGCCGCGGATTGTTCCCGAAGAGGAGCGTCCAAATTGTGCCAACGAACCGCCAACTTAGGATATTCCATGACCTTTCGTAACGGCCTCAATTCACTCCTTCGTCCCGAAGATTCGGTGCTTGTCCTGATTGACCACCAACCTTACCAGTTGGCTAACGTCAACAGTCACGAGCCCACGATGGTGGTCAACAACACGGTGGGTTTGGCAAAAGCAGCAAAGGCTTTTGGCGTGCCCACGATTCTGACGACGGTGATCGCCGAGCGGGGTGGCAAATTGTTCCCCCAAATCGCCGAGGTGTTCCCTGGCCAGGAAATCATCGATCGGACATTCATCAACACTTGGCAGGATCAGAAGGTCGTAGATGCAGTCAAGGTGACCGGCCGCAAGCAGCTGATCATCGCCGGACTCTGGACCGAGGTATGCGTTGCAATGCCGGCAATTCAAGCTGCAGGCGAGGGGTGGGATGTCACGGTCATCACCGATGCATCCGGCGCTGTTTCAGTCGAAGCGCATCAGGTCGCGATTCAACGCATGATTGCCGCCGGCGTGAACATAATGACCTGGCTGGCCCTTGCGGCTGAATGGCAACGCGACTGGGCTCGTGCGGATCAGGCCGCAAAGGTGACCGACGTCATCGTGCAACATGTCGGCGGTAGCGGCATCGCCTATTTGTGGGAGCAGCAGTTGCTAAATACCCCTGTGCCAACCGCCTCCGTGGGGGTTTAACCGCCAGGGATGACGAGAATCAAGCGGAGCGAGGATCTCGCCTCAGGTTTAGCTCGTCATCCCAGCCAGTCGACCGTGATCGACATTTTGCCCCTAGGGTTGATGTCGCCGGAGTATTCCAATCATGGGGCGCGGCCGGTTGATTGAGGGCGGCCGTACCCGCCATCGCGAAACTCTCAACACTGGCCGCCCATAGCTAAACGGATTGCAAAGACGTCTCATGGAAATTGGTATCGATAGTTTTGCAGCCATCCTCCCGGATCCGGCGACAGGTCAGCTTCCGTCTCCTACGGATCGCATGGCCGAACTTATCGAGGAGGTTGTCGCCGCTGACCGTGTCGGCCTCGACGTCTTCGGCATTGGAGAGCATCATCGAGGTGAATTTCTCGATTCTGCGCCAACAGTCATACTGGCCGCAGCAGCAGCCCGCACTGAACAAATCAGACTGACAAGCGCCGTGACAGTCCTGAGCGCCGCAGATCCAGTGCGGGTCTTTCAGGAATTTGCGACTCTTGATCTGATTTCGCGAGGCCGTGCGGAAGTGGTCGTCGGCCGTGGATCATTTGTTGAGGCCTACCCGCTATTTGGTCTTGATACACGAGACTACGACGACCTCTTCGCCGAAAAGCTCGACCTGTTTCTCAAGCTAGGGGAAGCAACGAGCGTCACATGGGAGGGCCGGTTTCGTCCGGCACTCAGAGGGCAGGGCGTGTTCCCCCGTCCTCATCAGCCGCAAATGCCGGTGTGGATCGGTGTAGGCGGCACTCCGGAGTCATTCGTGCGGGCCGGTGCACTCGGCCTGCCGCTGATGGTCGCCATCATCGGTGGCAGCTTCGACCGCTTCCGTCCACTGATCGATCTCTATCGCGACGCGGGCAGGCGTGCAGGACATGGCCCCGAGATGCTCAGGGTCGGCATACACGCAATGGGCTTCGTTGGCGAGACGAACGCTGCAGCTAAGGAAGCCTTCTTTCCTGGCTGGGCGCATCTCACAGCGAAGATAGGTCGCGAGCGCGGCTGGTCGCGGCCAACGCGTCAGCAGTTCGAAGCCATGGCCGGTCCTGACGGTGCTTTTCTTGTCGGTGATCCAGCAACCGTATCTGCCAAGATGCTCCGCGCCAGCGAGGAACTTGGCGGCATTTCCCGCATCACGTTCCAGATGAGCACCGCCTCCCTTGAACCGGCAGCGATGAAGCGTTCAATTGAACTGCTGGGGACTGAAGTTGCCCCCGTCGTCAGGGCCTCAGGACGAAAACCGTAAGTCTTCCCAGGCGCCAGTGGTGACGCAGTTTGAAAAGGTGCCGAAAAAAGGCTTCGTGCGGCTCGTGTGAAGTCCAATTCGGGCACAGGCTGGCTTCGCCTTGACTCATCGGTTTCATGAACGCCAACAGAAAAGGACGATGTGCATGAGTTGGAACCCCGGCATTGAACCAGGATGCCCTGATCAGATCAGTGTTGATGCAATCGAAACGCTAATCGTTCCCCGAGCTCGCGATCTCGGCGGTTTCGAGGTCCGGCGCGCTTTGCCGGCGCCGAAGCGGCAGATGGTCGGACCGTTCATCTTCTTCGATCAGGCCGGGCCAGCCGAATTGTTGACCGGTCAGGGGATCGATGTTCGGCCGCACCCGCATATCGGTCTTGGCACCGTCACGTATCTCTATCGCGGCGACTTCCACCACCGTGATAGCACCGGAGCCGACCAGATTATAAGGCCGGGGGAGTTGAACTGGATGGTTGCGGGCCGCGGCGTATCCCATTCGGAGCGTACCAGTGCGGCGGCTCGAACCGGCCCGAACAGCTTGTTTGGAATTCAGACTTGGCTGGCTCTGCCAGAAAGTCATGAGGAGATGGCGCCCACGTTCGAGCATCACGGCGAAGCTGCGTTGCCGATGATCGAGGATGGGGGCGTTTCAGTACGACTGATCCTGGGAAGCGCCTACGGAAAACAGGCGCCTGCGACGATGTTCTCGGAAACCTTCTACGCTGATGTGAAGCTGGAAGCAGCCGCCCTTCTGCCGATGCCGGACAATCATGAGGACCGGGGCATTTACATCGTCGAAGGTTCAATCTCGATCGCCGGCCAAGAGTTCAGCGCGCCGCAAATGATGGTGTTCCGCCCCGGAGACAGGATTACTGTAGCGGCCGGTGGCGGAGGGGCGAGGATTATGATCCTTGGTGGCGCGACCCTCTCGGGACCCAGATACATCTGGTGGAATTTCGTCGCCTCGTCGAAGGACCGCATCGAAGACGCTAAGGCTGAATGGCGAGCACAGAATTGGGGCGAAGGACGCTTCGACCTTCCGATTGATGACCGGGATGAGCATATCCCACTGCCGGATTGATGGAGGATACCTCTCTCGCGAGGGGCGCGAGCGTGTGCTTCCCGAACGTCCGGGCGCCATAGTGGGATTCGAAAAATTTGGACATACGAAATGAGCAACAAATGGCCCCGCCTCGACTACTTCAGCTGGCGCGAGCCGTGTAAAACATTGCAGCCGTCGTCTCATCAGCCAATGTATTGCCTGATGTGTGGTGCGGACTCGGACACCTTCGAAGGAGGCGATCCTGACATCGCCTATGCCGTGATCCGCAACTGCCAGAACATTGCCTCGCACTACTGGTCAGCAGATATTGAGCCCATCCATCAAGGGAGAATGAGCGGAAGCAATAGAGTGCTCGGCGTTCCGCTCCCAATGCTTGTGGAAGCTTTTGAACACCCGGCGCGCTACGCCTGATGCGCCCCGCAATTCGGCCAATCAGATTTCCCAACTAAAATATTTGCCGGGCCTGCTTGACGGCCCGATCGGTTTGCCGCATAAAGCTCACGAACCGTACCGTACGGTACGTATATGGGAGCCGCGACCGTGTCTGTCGATACCGCAGAGCCGAGCGAATTTTCGCCGCGCCAGAACGCCGTTTTGGAGCAGGCGCTGCGGTTGCTCGTCGATGGCGGCGAGAAGGCGCTGACGACCTCTGGTGTCGCGCGTGCCGCCAATTGCTCCAAGGAAAGCCTCTACAAGTGGTTCGGCGACCGTGATGGTCTGCTCTCGGCGATGATCGCCTATCAGGCGAGCAAGGTGCGCACCTTCGAGCGCAACGGCGAGCGGCTGACGGCGGCGAGCCTGCACGATCATGTCGTGATCTTCGCCCGTGACCTGCTGGAGGTGCTGGCCGGTGATGTCTCGCTGGCACTGAACCGGCTCGCCATCGGCCAGTCCCATCGCGACGGCTCGAAGCTCGGTAAGCTGCTGCTAGAGCGCGGCCGCCGCCAGATCGACCGGCGCGCCATGGCGCTGATCGATACCGGCAAGAGGGCAGGGCTCCTGCGCTTTGCCGATGCCGACGAGGCCTATCATACGCTTTACGGCCTTGTGGTCTCCGACCTGCATGTGCGCATGCTGCTCGGGGAGCCCGGCCTCAAGGATACCGCGCGCCAGGCGGAGAAGGCGGTGACCGCCTTCCTCCGGCTTTACGGCACGGAAAAGGTACTGGCGGAGATGCCGGCTCTCGGCTGATTTCGCCTTAAAGACAGTCAACAGGACAAGCACAAGGGAAGGAACTTCAAATGCGCGTCTATTACGATCGTGATGCCGATCTCAACCTCATCAAGGCCAAGAAGGTCGCCGTCATCGGCTACGGCTCGCAGGGCCGCGCCCATGCGCTGAACCTGAAGGACAGCGGCGCCCAGAACCTCGTCATCGCTCTCAAGGCCGGTTCGCCCACAGTCAAGAAGGCTGAAGCCGACGGCTTCAAGGTCATGACGGTTGCCGAAGCCGCCGGCTGGGCCGACCTGATGATGATGGCGACGCCGGACGAATTGCAGGCCGACATCTACAAGGCCGATATCGCGCCCAATATCCGCGACGGCGCTGCCATCGCCTTCGCTCACGGCCTCAACGTCCATTTCGGCCTGATCGAGCCGAAGGCCTCGGTCGACGTCGTCATGATCGCGCCGAAGGGCCCCGGTCATACCGTTCGCGGCGAATACCAGAAGGGTGGCGGCGTTCCCTGCCTCGTTGCCGTTCACCAGAACGCTTCCGGCAATGCGCTTGAGCTCGCTCTCTCCTATGCCTGCGGCGTTGGCGGCGGCCGTTCCGGCATCATCGAAACCAACTTCCGCGAAGAGTGCGAAACCGACCTCTTCGGCGAACAGGTCGTCCTCTGCGGCGGCCTCGTCGAGCTCATCCGCGCCGGCTTCGAAACGCTCACAGAAGCAGGCTACGCGCCTGAAATGGCCTATTTCGAATGCCTGCACGAAGTGAAGCTGATCGTGGACCTGATCTATGAAGGCGGCATCGCCAACATGAACTACTCGATCTCCAACACGGCCGAGTGGGGCGAATATGTCACGGGCCCGCGCATCATCACCGAAGAAACCAAGGCCGAAATGAAGCGCGTCCTCAAGGACATCCAGACCGGCAAATTCACCTCCGAGTGGATGCAGGAATACCGCTCGGGCGCTGCCCGCTTCAAGGGCATCCGCCGCAACAACGACAGCCACCAGATCGAGGAAGTCGGCGCCAAGCTGCGCGGCATGATGCCCTGGATCGGCAAGAACAAGCTGGTCGACAAGAGCGTGAACTAAGCGATGCGCTGATATTAAACGGGAGGCCGGGGTGAAAGCTCCGGCCTTTCTTGTTTTGACAGGCCTCATTCTCAACTCGGCGTCATCCTCGGCCTTGCGGTGGCCGGCCGCCATCTCGAACCCTCATTCGCACATCAGGCCCCCCGCGGCATGCTTCCTCAAGAGGCCGGCACGCCTTACGGAATTGTATAATTCGCGAGAAGTCCCCGTGAGTTTTCGGGCGCAGGCTTGGTGCCATCATAGCCACCAAGTCGAGGCCAGCTCTCATGAATATGCGCGCCACCCTAGCCGCCACCATCGTTTCGCCAGTCCAGCCGGTCAGCCTGCGGATCAATACCTACCTCATCAACCTCGACCGGGCAGAGCTTCGCCGATTTCGCATGGAGCGCCTGCTGTCCGAGATCGGCATAAGCTTCGAGCGGGTGGCGGCCGTCGACGGGGTCGGCATATCCCTGCCGCGCCGCGATTTCGACGGGCAATCCTATCTGCGCCGGCATGGCCGTACGCCGAATCCTTTCGAGATCGGCTGCTATCTCAGCCATGTCGAGTGCGCGAGAAGGTTTCTTGCCGGCAACGGCGAATTTGCTCTTATTCTCGAAGACGATCTCGATTTCGATGACGATTTCGCCGAGGTGCTCGCCGCCGCACTCGAGCAACACGCATCCTGGGATATTTTACGGCTTTCGACCGTGAACTCAGGGCGCAAGCATAGGGTGGAGCCGCTCACAGCATCGCGCTCGCTGGCGATCGCGCTCACCCGCGAGAAGGGCTCGGGCGCTTATTTGATCAATCGTAAGGCGGCCGGCTGGATCGCCGATGTGCTCGTTCCCATGCGGCTGCCCTATGATCTCGCGCTCGATCTCGAATTCGACGAGGGGCTGCGGGCCTGTTTCGTCGATCCGGTTCCGGTTAGCCAGCGGGCAGATCCGCATTCCCAGATACAGGCAGGGCTCTCGAGCTACCGCCTTGGCCGCCGCCGGCCATGGAGCGTCCTGCCGTATCGCGCGGCGGCGGAAGTGCGCCGGTTCTCGGTGCGCTTCGTCAGGCTTGCGGCGCTGCGGATGCGGGGCTGGAAAGATGATACGGCAGCAGCGGGAAGCCTATCGAAACGGTGAGGCCGGGATGGTTGTCGCCCATGGCGATCTCCGCCGAGTGCAGGTCGGCGACCGCCTTGACCAGGCTGAGGCCGAGGCCGCTGCCTTCCGTCGTGCGGCTCTTGTCGAGGCGGTAGAGACGCCGGAACACCTTGTCCCGCTCCTCGGCGGGAATGCCCGGTCCGCTGTCGACGACCGACAATATGGCGCGATCGGCATGCCGGCGAAGGGACAGCGTGATGACCGTTCCGCCGGGGCAGTGGTTGATGGCGTTCTCCACCAGATTGGCGATCATCTGCGTCAGCAGATCGCGATCACCCCAGATGAGCGCGGAGCAGCGCTCAGCGATTGCGAGAGACTGGCCGGCGTCTTCAGCGACATCGGCATAGACCTCGGAAATGACGGCGAGCACATCGTCGACGTTGGTCGTCTGGAAACGCTCCTTGCGGGCGCCGGCCTCGATCTGGGAAATGCGCAGAAGTGCTGCGAAGGTCGCGTTGATCCGGTCGCTCTCGCTTCTCGCCTCGTCGAGGAGAGCCGAAACATCCAGTTGCCGGTCGTTGAGCGTCACGGCAGCATCGAGCGTCAGGCGCAGCCGGTTGAGAGGCGTCTTGAGATCGTGGGCGATATCGGCGCTCACCTGCCGCATGCTCTCGACCAATGTCTGGAGCCTTTCGAGGGCCGCATTGATCTGGATTGCCACCGTATCGAGATCGTCGCCGTTTCCGGTGATCGGAATGCGAGCCTGCAGGGCGCCGTGGGCGACGTCGTTCATGGTGTTGGTAACCCGGTCCAGTCTCGCCTGAGCGCGGAATGCCAGGAAGACGCCGCCGCCGATGGCAGTCGCCACCGCGACCGCGGCAGCCCATTCGAAGCTGATTAGAACGATCCTCAGCATTTCGTCGACATCGTTGAAATTTTCGGCGACCACCAGCGTATAGGAACCGATCGCCGAGACCTGCATACGGTAACGTTCGTGCCCCTTCAGCCCGACGTCTCGCGACGTGACGGTATAGACTCCGTTCGGGATGCGGGGCGCGGCGAAATTGCCGGCAAGTTTGCGCCCGCCTGCATCCATCAGCGAGTAGAGCCCGTCGGAGGTCGATTGGAAGCTCGCATAGTTATTGAGCGTGTTGATCAGATCTTCGGTATCATGCGGCTGGTAGGCCGAGGCGATCAGCGAATTCATCTCGTGAAGCGATTGTTCCAGGTCGCGCTCGAGGCCGGCGCGCAGCATGTGGTACATGATCGTACCGCTGAAGATGAAGGTGGCGACGAAGAGGACGCCGAAGGTGACGGCAAGCCGGAACGGCGTGCTCCTGCGCAGCTTAGCGAGGCGCATGCAGGCTGTATCCGGTGTTGCGGACGGTGTGCAGAAGCTGCGTTTCGAAGGGCTTGTCGACCTTCGCCCTCAGCCGGCTGATATGGGTCTCGACGACGCTTGTCTTCGGGTCGAAGTGAAAGTCCCAGACCCGCTCCAGCAGCATCGTCTTGGTGATGACCCGGCCTTCACCGCGCATCAGCACTTCGAGCAGGGTGAATTCCCGCGGCTGCAGCTCGATGATCTGCCCGGCGCGGCGGGCCTCGCGCCGGATGAGATCGAGCTCGAGATCGGCGACCTTCAGGACGGTCTTCTGCTCCTGCACCGGCGGCCGACGGCCGAGGGCGTTGACGCGGGCGAGAAGCTCGGAGAAGGCGAAGGGCTTGACCAAATAGTCGTCGCCGCCCGCTTCCAGCCCCTCGACGCGATCGTCCACGCCGCCGATCGAGGTCAGAAACAGCGCCGGCGCGCCGACCTTGGCGGCTCGCAACGAGCGGACGATCGCAAGACCATCGAGACCCGGCAGCATGCGATCGACGACGATGACGTCATAGGCTTCCCGCTGCGCCTGAAAGAGGCTGTCGCGCCCATCGGCGAACACGTCGCAGACATGGCCCGCCTCGAAAAAGCCCTTGGAGACATAGTCCGACGTCTTGGCGTCGTCTTCGATAAGCAGGATCTTCATCAGCCTGATCGTTCCCGCAACTGTGGAGGCTAAAACCTAGTCGACGGCATGCCCTGGCCACAACATACCGATTGGTAAGGTTTGGCGGGGCACGCTGGAGGGGCTGCGAGGAGGCCGTCTGGCCGACAATCGAACACCGGCTGGTGGTGGTCACATCATTTTGCGACTGTCGCGCTGCCGGTTCTATGCGAATTGTCGCGCAGGAAGACATCTGATTTCGAACCAGGAGGTGCCCTTCGGTTTGTTGGGAACGTAACTGGAGTTGATCGGTTAGGGGACCTCATTCGATCACTTCAGGGACCAAATGCCTAAGGTCGGAATTCTAACCTTTCATCGCTGCATAAATTACGGTTCCTACTGGCAGGCACGGTGTCTGGCCGAAGGCCTCGCGTCGATGGGAGTAGAAGCCGTCCTTCTGGAACACATGTCCAGTCGCGTGAACCGTGCGGAATGGCGCTGCGCGCTGCAACCGCTGCTTCCTGCGGCAACGCCGATGGAAGATTACCCGCTCTATAAAGCGAAGATCCGAAAATTCTTTCGCTCCTTTGCTAGCTTGCCTCTTTCATCGCCTTTTCCCTTGGAGAATCCAGCCGCAATGGGTGACTATTCGCTGATCGTCGTCGGCAGCGACGAGGTGTGGAACCTGCGTCATCCCTGGTATGGCGGCTATCCGGTGTTCTATGGAGAGGGCCTGCGATGCGGGCGCATTGTCTCCTATGCCGCGACGTTTGGAAGTCTGACATCGTCGGAGCGGTTGCAGGGGTGGGCGGAGAAGCTGCGAAAGTTTTCCCACATTTCGGTCCGGGACCTGCATTCGGAGCGGATCATCCGCGAGAGGTTGGGGCTGGAGCCAGAACTCGTTCTGGACCCGTGTCTGCAATTTCCGCAGATGGTGACCGCGAGCAGAGGTGATGGGGAGGCGGCATCCTATATTGCCGTCTACGGGCACAGTTTTCCAACGTGGCTCCAGGATGCGGTGCGCCGATGGGCAGAAGACCGGGGCTATCCGCTTGTCAGCATCGGCTATCGGAACGAATGGGCCAACGAGCAATGGATTGATGCCGGGCCGGAGGACTTCGCCAGGTTCATTTCCGAAGCGAAGGCCGTCGTGACGAACTTCTTTCACGGATGCGTGTTCTCGCTTGTCAACGAGAAGCCGTTTGCATGTGTCCTTTCCGATTACCGCTCCAACAAGATTCGCGATCTAACGCAGCTTGTCGGAGCCGAGCATCATGTTTTGACCGAAGATACGACCCCGTCGCAGGTGGAAGCTATCCTCGGCAACCCACTTCCTATGGACATTGCGCGACGAATATCTTTCTTGCGTGATACGTCCAACGCCTATCTCAGCCATGCCTTGCAATAGCTCCGGTCAACAGAAGCGGCTGACGCCGGGCATCGCCCCCAAGGATATTACAGGCTCCGGCCTCTGCATCGGCTGCGGCTCCTGCGTTGCCAAGTCAGCGCGGCCTGATGTGCGGATGGAACTCGACCGGTACGGCCAGATGAAGCCCACGGCCCCCAGGACTTGGTTGCAGGGCCGCGATGAAGAGTTTGCCCGAATTTGCCCGTTTTCCCCGGAGGCTCGGGACGAGGACGAATTGGCGGCCCAATATTTTTTCCGCGCGAAAAACCGACACCCTCTGCTGGGTCGTTTCGAGGCTGCCTTTGTCGGCCATGTCGAGGAAGGGGAATACCGTTCGAACGGCAGCTCCGGGGGCATGGTCACCTGGGTGGCGGCTGAATTGCTGCGCCAGGGACTTGTCGACTGTGTCGCTCACGTCAAGGAGAGCGATGATCCGCAATCGGAAGGACGCCTGTTTCATTATTCGCTGTCACGTAATCTGCAGGAACTTCAGGCGGGCGCCAAATCTCGATATTATCCCGTCGAGCTTTCCGGCGCGCTTCAGTCTATTCGCGAGGCGCCCGGGCGGTATGCCGTGGTAGGTATTCCCTGTTTCATCAAGGCGGTGCGACTGGCCTGCGCCGGTGACCCGATATTGAAGGAGCGAATTGCCTTCACGCTGGGGCTGTTTTGCGGCCATATGAAAAGCGCGCGCATGGCCGAGAGCTTTGCGTGGCAGATGGGTCAGGACATCAGGCAGGTTAAACGGCTCGACTACAGGAAGAAGGCCCCGGATCGTCCGGCGAATTGGTATCGGGCCGAACTGACCCTCGAAAACGGAGAGACGCGTGCGCGGGACTGGTGGCATCTGGTCGATGGGGACTGGGGCGCCGGCTTTTTTCAGAATCCCGCCTGCAATTTTTGCGACGACGTCGTTGCAGAAACGGCCGATATCGCTTTCGGGGATGCTTGGAAGGAGCCCTACTCCTCTGATGGAAGAGGAACGAACGTGGTGATCGTCCGCTCGAAAGTACTTCTAGATGCGGTCCAAGCGGGGATCGATGAGAAGAGGATCGCGCTGTCTTACGTCGATTCCGACTTTGTTGTCGCCACTCAAGCCGCCGGATTCCGCCAGCGCCGCGAGGGTCTCTCATTCCGGTTGAGCTGGCCTCGTATGGGTATGCGCCCGCGCAAACGCCTCCGTGCCGGCAGCCACGGCCTGTCTCGGCAGCGCATGGCGGTGTACATCATGCGCTATGGGATCAGCTTTTGGAGTCATCGCGTCTTTTCAGTCGCCAATCTCCTGCATTGCCCCAGACTTTACATGCTGTGGGCGCGGGCAGCCCTGGCTTGCTATCAGGGAGTGGCTTATTCCCGGGGGCCGATTGGCAGGATAGCCCAGAGCTTGGGTTTATCCGGCTCCGAGGGACGATCGTGATTCAAACCCCAGCAATCGGGCGGCTGACTTGGCAACGCGTGACACATATCCGCTATCCCTGCGCGGTGCATAACGCTCGACCATTTCCTCGCAGAACATGGCGAATTCTTCCGGCACCAGGGGCGCACTCGTATGGTGCGGCGCGATACCTTTATGCTCCGGCGTGAAGCAGAATGTCACCGTTACGTCGAAGTCTTCGAGGGCCCGCATCTGGCGGTCGAACCAATCGAGGGCATTGGGCCGGAACCGGTCCGCCCAGGAAAGCCCGGTGCGGACGGATTTCACGCCCAACCGGCTCATCCAGGCAGCGGCCTCATCCAGCCGCGGGTCTTCGAAGTGGAACCACTGCACCAGCCCGAAATCCGGCGTGTGTTTGGCAAACTCCTCCAGCGCCGCTTTGGGCGTTCCGTCTTCGCGCAGAAGGCCCATATAATAATGCCGATAGTAGGAGGAGCCTTCGGCTTCGCGATGACGCGTTGTTGCCTCCCATGACCGGGGGAGGTCGTAGAGGCTGTACCATTGGCAGCGCTCGACTTTACCCTTGAGCAACTCCGCCGTTCGTTGCAGACCCCACAACTGCACTTCCTCCGCACCGAAGGTCGAGACACCCACTTCGCTGACCCAGATCGGCAGATCGGTGACAGCGCGGATTTCGTTGATTTTCTCCGGCCACTCATGAATCTGCCAAAGGTTCCAGTCGAGGGGGAAACCATGCAGCGCGACCGCATCGAGGTGATCGAGCACGCCGTAATTTTGCATGCGGCTGATGAAGAAGGGGTCGATTGGCGATATTCCGCCGAGCACCTTCGTCAATTCCGGATTTTTGGCTGCGATGGCGTCGGCCGCGAGGATTGCCATTTGCGCAAACAGGCTCCATTCAGGATCGATCTCAGGATCCCAGTGCGATTTGTTGTTCGGCTCGTTCCAGATCATTGCAGCTTCGATCATTTGGCTTCCCCGTGGCAGGATTTAACGGACGGGTTACAAGGTCACTTCGTTGAGCGTCATCACTTTTGCACCCCAGTCGCCGATCACAACCGTCGTGACGGAGGCGGGCGCAATATCGAATCTGGGCCAAGCATCGATCGGTAGTCCCAGCACATGACTGACAGCCGCCTTGATGACATCGGCATGGGACACCAGGGCTATTCGCCGATCGTTACCGCCGCTGACCAGAGTCTCGATCAGGTCGAAAATCCGAGTTTGGACGTCCAGCATCGTCTCGCCTCCTGGCGTGCGGGTGAGGCTGCGTGTGGTGTTCCAGCGGCGCCACTGGGGATCGTCATTGAGAACTTCGAACGTCTTGCCGGACCAGCTGCCAAAGTCTACCTCGTCCAAAGCCGCGTCTATTTGCGGCAGAGCCAGACCACAGGCTGATGCTATACCTTCTGCCGTCTCCCGTGTTCGTTCGCGCGGGCTGGTGTAGATCTCATCGATGTCCCCATGACTCAGCCTCTGCCCGAGACGCTGAACTTGCGCGCGGCCGGCTTCGCCAAGCGCAATACCAGCTGTACGCCCCGCCAGGAAATTCCCGACACTGTCGTGCGCGGCGTGACGTACCAGGAAAAACGTTGAGGTCATTCCGCGGCTCCGCGCAGAACATCCTCCTGGTCATCGATGAAATCCTGCGTTCGGCGGCGGGCCTCGTGATCGGTGAACTGTTGCGGCGGCGATTTCATGAAATAGCTCGACGGTCCTGTCAGGGCTCCGCCCAGACCTCTGTCGAGGGCCAGTTTCGCGCAGCGTATTGCATCGATGACCACGCCGGCGGAATTGGGGGAGTCCCACACCTCGAGCTTGAGCTCCGCATTGAGCGGCACGCCTCCGAAAGTCGTACCCTCGAGACGAATATAGGCCCATTTCCGATCGGTGAGCCATGGGACGTGGTCACTTGGCCCGACATGGATATCGTCATCAGGAAGCGGAATATCCAATTGGCTGGTGACCGACTGGGTCTTGGAGATTTTCTTCGATTCCAGCCGCTCGCGCTCTAGCATATTGAGAAAATCGGTGTTTCCGCCAAAATTGAGCTGATAGGTGCGATCCACACGGACGCCCCGTTCGCGGAAGAGATTGACGAGCATTCTGTGGACGATCGTGGCGCCAACCTGGCTTTTGATATCGTCGCCGATGAGCGGCAGCTTGCGGGCAGCAAACTTCTGCTGCCATTCCGGTTTGGAGGCTATGAATACCGGAATGCAATTGATAAAGGCGCAACCGGCCGCCAGCGCTTGTTCGGCGTACCATTTCGTCGCCTGTTCCGAGCCGACAGGAAGATAGGAAACCAGCACTTCCGTCCGGGTTTGCCTAAGGATTTCCGCCACATCCGCTGAAGGCTCGGTCGATTCCTCGATCCGATCTTGAAGATACTTGCCTATCCCATCCAACGTCCTGCCGCGTTTCACCTCGACCCCAATCGGAGCGACATCTGCGAAACGTTGGGTGTTGTTTGGCTCGGCGTAGATCGCTTCGGCGACGTCACGCCCAACCTTTGAAGCCGCGACATCGAAGGCGGAGGATATCGCAATGTCGTGCACGTGATATCCACCGAGATCAATGTGCATGAGGCCTGGAACCGGCTCGTTTTCCCGGGCGTTATCATAGTAGGTAAGTCCTTGAACCAATGACGAGGCGCAATTGCCAACTCCCACCAATCCAACGCGAATGGATTTTGAACGCATGGCTCCCTCCAGGGGCTGCTTGCTGCGGCATCTACAAAGCTAACAAGCGGGAACCGCAGCGGTTCCCGGACTTTCCGATTTTTTCAGACTGACGATCTGCAATCAGTTCTGGCAGGCATCGCGGCAAGGAGGAAGGAGCGGATGCTCGTCTATGGTGATGTCGAGCACATCGAAAGCGCGGCAGCAGTACGCGCATCGATCTCAAGCCTGATGATGGCGTGCATCGAAATGCAGCCAAGCCGCCAGCGCCACGAAACCCTGGTTCGAACCTTCATCCTGACTGGAGAACTGGTCCAGGGATTGGCCGATCAGGAATTCGCAAGCAAAGGCGCCGACGACCTGTCCGAGCTTCAGGAAGCAGGCGCGAAACTTCTGCTCATGCAAGCACGCGCGATCATGCAATCATGGCGAAACGGGTTTGCCGGCATTTTGTCCTTTCCGGAGGATTGGGCAGCCGAACTTGAGTCTCTAGACAGCGCCGAGCCGGTGCGGATGAAGCGCGCAGAGGGCTACGCCTTTTATGCCTTGTATCCCGAGAGCTATATCGAGGCGGGTTCGATCTCAAATCTGACGCCAAAAACAGTCGTCATAGGGATACGCAGCATCGGGACCGGGCTCGCGGCCCTGGTTTCCGCAGCCTTGGGTGCCAAGCCTGCCTATTCGCTGCGGCCAACTGGCCACCCCTTCGAGCGGCACCTGCACGTCACACCGGCTCTTTCCAAGCGCATTCTTGCGGAGCCTGAAACTGATTTTGCCATCGTCGATGAAGGGCCGGGGCTGTCGGGGAGTTCGTTCGGCTGCGTCGGGGACTGGCTGCAGGCTAACGGTGTGGCATCTGGTCGGCTTCATTTTTTCCCGAGCCACGCAGGTGAACCAGGCCCGCATGCAAGCGCGCCGCATCGGACCCGTTGGCGAGATCGGCCGCGCCACGTCGTCAGCTTCGACGATCTTTTCGTCGAGGCCCAACACCCAGAACATCGTCTGCACACATGGGCGGCCGATGTTGTCGGTGTTTCGGGATCGTCGTGGCGGGACCTGTCAGGCGGCGCATGGCGCGCTGCGCGTTATCGCGATCCGTCACTTTGGCCGCCGAGCTATATGCAGATGGAAAAGCGCAAATTCCTGATGGAAGCCGAAGGAGGGGCCTGGCATGTCAAGTTCGCCGGGCTCTGCGGGAGCGACGTGGACAAGGCAAGAAGAGGCTCTTTGCTGAGCGAAGCCGGCTTTATTCCGAAGATTGCCGGCACCTGTTACGGATTTATCGTCGACGAATGGCTGGATGGAACAGCCCTCGAAACCAGCGGTCCGAGAAGGCGCCGAATCGTGGATCACCTTGGACGTTACCTCGGTTTTCGCGCCCGTCATCTCCCGGCACGAAACGGCGGCGCCTCGATCCAGAAACTTCGCGAAATGGCTGTTTTCAATGTTGGGGAAGCGGCAGGACCGGACACCGCCGAAAAATTGAGGCGCGTGATCGGCACGCCCGAGCGGCTATCCGGACGATTGCGACGCGTCGATACGGACAACCGGCTTCACCCATGGGAGTGGCTGACCACCGCGACCGGGCGCATCATGAAGACGGATGCGCTCGACCACAATGCGGCCCATGATCTGGTTGGCTGCCAGGATATTGCCTGGGACGTCGCGGGTGCCTGCGTGGAATTTCAACTCTCGAGCAAGGAACGCAATCATCTTGCCGATCTCGTCGGTCGGGAAGCGGACTGCGATTTGTGCGACGATGTACTGAGGTTTTTCGAGGCATGTTATCTCGGTTTCCAGATAGGTCTGTGGTCGCAGGCGAAAGCCAGCGTCGACGGCGCTGAGATGGAGCGCATCGAAAGCACCATCAAACGTTACCTAGACCGCTTGTCGGAATTGGTTGGACCCTGACTGCGGACGTGGTTTGGAGTGAGTTTTGTCAGCAAAGCGACGGAGGCGGTTCCGCCATCGGGTGGCGGGTTCCATGTTCCACCAGATAAACTTCCCGTTCCGGATTGGCACGAATGACAAACCCGGCGCTTCTCAGCATCGCTTCGACCGCCGCCTTGTTCGGAATGAACCAGTTGGTGGGATCGCCAGCGTAACGTTCTTCCACAAAATAGAGCTTCGGAAAGCCGCGCTGCTCAAATATCGTCGTGTCGAAGAAGTCGTAATTTTCGCTGAGTGCCGCGACGTCCTCTTCGCCCCGCTGCATGCATTGAAACAGCATCTTTCCGCCGACGACATGCTCATGCAGTAGGTCGAGCGCCAGTAGCGGATGCCGCAGGTGATAAAGAACACCCATGAAAAGGACCAGGTCGAATCTCTCCTTTAGTTTTTGAACCTCGTAGACCGACATCAGCTTGAATTCGATATCTTCACCTATCTGTCTGGCAGCGAACTCGGCTTGCTTGAGATAACGGGGGTCGGAATCGATTCCGACGACACGCCCGGCATTCCTTCTCTTCATTTCAAGTGAGTAGAACCCGGCGTTGCAGCCGATGTCCAGAACGCTGCACCCGCGGAGATCTTCAGGCACAACCTGCTGAAAGTGGGCCCATTTGAAAGACGGGTAGTCGCCAAGGAAATGATCGGGCGCGGTCTGAACGCCGTTAATTCGCAGATTGTGAAACCATGGGCCCAGGGCTGCGATGTCGCTTTCCAGTCGAGCCTTCTCGTTCATTCCCTGCTCCAATCCGTAAGCGTCGGTTATTCTTTCGACTGCCTCGCCGAGACGTGTGTTCGGCTACGTTTGAATCTTCTAATCGCCGACCGTATTTGCTCGACGGATCGAGGGCCAATCCCCGGTAGCTGGAGGAGTTCGGCGTTCTTCATGTCTGCCAGTTGGCTCATCCGGTGAATTCCACTTCTGGCGAGGGAACGGGCGATCCATCCAGGGAGACAGGTGGTCAATAAGAGATCTTCGGTATCTCTCCCACCAATCTTCGTCCGCTTTTGAGATACCTGCGGCATGTTCAGCTTTAGCCGGGTTCGTCAGATTGTGATCGAACCCTCTTGATGGTTTTCGGTTCCCGCTGAAGAAGAAAAATCCGGAACGCCCTTGCCGCGGTGGACGAAAACCCTTCGCGAAGTCGGTCCGCGGGACCGGACGACGAGCACGTCGGCATTTGACAGGCTAACGGCCGAACTTGGGGCTCACCGCTATCGTTGCGCACTCACCGTCAGCCAGCGTGTTGGCTTTCCGTCATATCCGCCGCCGTCGCTTTCCTCGACGGCGATGTTGCGCCAGCCGCTCGCCGTCAAAAGCGCCGACTGCCAATCGACGGAGGGATAGTTGTAGTAGCGCCCGAAGCCGTCATGACCTTCGGCTTCTCCCGCCTTGAAGCTTGCATGGAGGATGCCGTCGGTTCTGAGCGCACGGCGGACACGGGCGAAAACGTTGGCGAGCTCGGATCTTGGAACATGGAGCAGGCTCGCATGCGCCCAGACGCCGTCGTAGGCGCTGTCGGCGTCGAGCTGCTGGAACAGCATGACCCTGACCGGCCTGCCGATCAGCATTTCCGCCTGTCTTGCAAGCTCGGCCGAGCCGTCGGTCGGTGTCACGTCGAAACCCCGCGACAGCATGTAGGCGCTGTCCTGCCCGCCGCCGCAGCCGAGTTCGAGGATTGCCGCACCCGGTGCGAGACGCGCGAGGAAGGCATCGAGCTGCCGTTTTGGTAGGCTGCGTGCCCGGTTGGCGTATGTCTCGGCGTTTTCCTCGTAAAAGGCTGAGGTACGGTCAGGAGGCATGTGGGTCGGCCGCTCGGGGATCTTGGTTGGAGCGGCGCCCCGCATATCGGTGCTGACGCCGCCGTTCGCGTGAACGGGCGAGTTCAGGTCGCGATGAGGCGCGTCCAGCCATGCTCATCGTTCGTTACGCCCTTCTGCAGACTGACGAGCTGCTGGCGCAGTTCGCTGGTCAACTTGCCGGTCTGTCCGTCGCCGATCAGAAACTCGCCGCCGGCATGTCGAACCAGGCCGATTCCCGCCAGGACTGCGGCGGTGCCGCAAGCGAAGGCTTCGACGAGCCTGCCGCTGGCAGCGTCGTCTTGCCATTCGGTAAACGAGTAGGGGCGCTGCTCGACGCGCAAGCCCCGCTCTTCGGCGAGCACGATCACGGAGGCGCGGGTGATGCCCGGCAGGATCGTGCCGCCCAAGGGCGGGGTCACCACCGATCCATCGTTCATCACGAAGAAGACGTTCATGCCGCCGAGTTCTTCGACCCAGCGATGCTCTGCGGCGTCGAGGAAGACGACCTGATCGCAACCCTTCTTCGTCGCCTCGGATTGCGCCACAAGGCTGGCTGCGTAGTTGCCGCCGCATTTCGCGGCACCAGTGCCGCCGGCGGCCGCGCGGGTGTATTCGGTCTCGACCCAAAGGGAGACGGCCTTGGCGCCGCCCTTGAAGTAGGCGCCGACCGGAGAGGCGATGATGCAGAAGACATATTCCTGAGCCGGACGAACGCCGAGAAACGCCTCGTTGGCGAACATGAAGGGGCGGAGGTACAGGCTGGCATCGCCGGACGGTATCCAGGCCCTGTCGACGCGGACCAGTTCTTCGACCGCCTTCAGGAAGAGTTCTTCGGGCACGGGAGGCATGGCCATGCGGTTTGCCGACTGTGCGAAGCGGCGTGCATTCTCTTCAGGCCGAAAGAGCAGAATTCGGCCATCGTCCGCCTTGTAGGCCTTCATGCCCTCGAAGATCTCCTGCGCGTAGTGCAGCACGGCGCTCGCAGGATCGAGTTCCAGGGGCCGCCTCGGCGTAACCTTTGCATCGTGCCAGCCCTTCTCGGCCGTCCATCGTGCCAGGACCATGTGATCCGTGAAGAGCTTGCCGAAGCCGGGCGTCTCCAGTGCCTGGATGCGTTCGGCGTCCGAGACGGGAGAATTGTGGAGTTCGATTTTGATTTCCGGAGAGGCCGACGTCACGGTCATTGCTGCACCTTGATAGTAAATTGAAGAGTGGCGGCGACACTACCGCCGCCGAGCCGGTCTTGGAAAGGTCTGAATCAGCCGGTTTCGGCTTTGATCAGAGGAATAATCACTCGATGTGGCTGGCGTCGAGCAGCAAATCCGGGACCGAGCGCCTTCGATATCGGATGGGGTCAATATCAAGCGAGATCCGGAACATCCAACGCTTTGGAATATGAGATCTCCAACATGTCACCATGACAAGAAAATAGGTCAGTATTATTGACATAATTTCCGCCGCATGGTTTGTCGGCCGTATTATAGAAAATACGAGGAAACCCCATGCTGAACTGGGACACCATGTTTGCATCGCGCTCGTCGCGCATGCGCGCATCCGAAATCCGCGAGCTCCTGAAGCTTCTCGACCGGCCCGACATCATCTCCTTTGCCGGCGGCATTCCCGATCCGGCGCTGTTTCCGGATCAAGAATTCAAGCAGGCCTACGCCGATATCTTCGCCGGTCCTGCCGTCAATTCGGCGCTGCAATATTCGGTCAGCGAAGGCTACAAGCCGCTGCGCGAATGGCTGGCCAAGCAGATGGCGGCCCTCGGCATTCCCTGCGAACTCGACAACATCTTCATCGTCTCCGGTTCGCAGCAGGGGCTCGATTATCTCGGCAAGCTGTTCCTGTCGCCTGGTGATACCGCGCTGGTGACATGGCCGACCTATCTCGGCGCGCTGCAGGCCTTCAACGCCTATGAGCCGGCCTATGACCAGCTGACGCCAGGCGGCAACCGGACGCCGGAATCTTATCGCGCGGCGGCAGCCACCGCCGGCGGCAAGGTGAAGTTTGCCTATCTCTCGGCCGATTTCTCCAATCCGACCGGTGAAACGGTCGATCTCGCCGGCCGCAAGCAGGTGCTGGCGCTTGCCGAAGAACTCGACGTCGCCGTCATCGAAGACGCGGCCTATCAGTCGCTGCGCTATGACGGTGAGCCGATCCCGCCGATCCTGGCGCTGGAGATTGCCGAGAAGGGCCATATCAACGACACGCGCACGATCTATTGCGGCAGCTTCTCCAAAACGCTGGCGCCCGGTCTTCGCGTCGGCTTCATCGTCGCCAATGCGCCGGTCATCCGCAAACTGGTGCTGATGAAGCAGGCGGCCGACCTGCATTCCTCGACGATAAACCAGATGGCGATCAGCCATGTCGCCGAACGTGGCTTCGATGCGCAGGTCGGCAAGATCAAGGCCGCCTACAGCCATCGGCGCAACTGCATGCTGGCGGCGCTTGAGAAATATATGCCCGAGGGGACCAGCTGGACGAAGCCGGAAGGCGGCATGTTCATCTGGATCACGCTGCCGGATGGCATGGATGGCGCCAAGCTCTTGGCGAAATCGCTCGAAACCGCCAAGGTCGCCTTCGTACCCGGCAAGGCCTTCTTCGCCGACGGCTCCGGCGCCAACACCTTCCGCCTCAGCTTCTCCTGCGCCAACGAGCAGATGATCGAGGATGGCATTGGCCGGTTGGGCAAGCTGATCGCCGATGAGATTGGCGGGTGATTGCTGCGGGCAGGGCGAGACGCTGCCACGAGTCCCTTCTCCCCGCCGGGGAGGAGAGAAGGAGCGCGCCGCTTCTAGAGCGTTTCAGGTTTTCACGGAAGCATATCCGGCATTGGCGAAGTAGTTGCTGCATTCGCTGGGCTCGATGGTTGTGACGAGGTGTCCGATGTGGCGCCAGGTGTCATCGATGGTTCGCTTCTGAGCCAGGCGCATCCAGTGCTTGATTTTGGCGAAAGCCTGTTCGATCGGGTTAAGGTCGGGGGAGTATGGCGGCAGGTACCAGAGCCGAGCACCAGCGTTGCGGATCATCTGACGGATGGCGACCGACTTGTGGGAGCCGAGATTATCCATCACGACGATATCGCCGGGTTTGAGCACCGGTACGAGTTGCTGTTCGACATAAGCACGAAAGCACTCACCGTTGATCGGTCCATCGAAGACACAAGGCGCGGTGAGCCGATCGCAGCGCAACGCGCCGAGGAAAGTCAGGGTGCGCCAATGTCCGTGCGGGGCGAAGCTGCGCAGCCGTTTGCCCTTCGGCCCCCAGCCTCGAAGCGGCGCCATGTTGGTCTTGATCCAGGTTTCATCGATGAAGACCAGCCGGCTTGGATCAAGGCCAGCCTGCCAGGATCGCCAGCGCTGTCGCCGTCGCGCGACGTCAGCGCGCGCCTGCTCAAGGGCGAACAGTGTTTTTTTTGAACCGTAGTCCCTCGCGCCGCAGAAACTGCCATACGGTGTCGTGGGATACCTTCACCCCTCGCGCGGCCAGTTCTTCCTTCAACCTGTTCAGTGACACATGCGGCGTCTGGTTGATCCGCTCGGCGATAAACGCTCGGTACGGCTCAAGAACCCGCTTGCGGTGGCCGCCCATCTTCCCAGGCGCGACAGATCCGCTCGAACGGTAGCGCTGAGACCACTTCACCGCTGAAGACACGGCAATACCGAACCGCACCGCCACCGACCGGCAGCTCTCGCCGGCTTCGATTGCATCAACAACACGCTTGCGAAGATCATTTGAAAGAGGTCGAGTCATCCGATGCTGGCCTCCACTCCAGCCAGCATCTTGAATCACAAAACAGCCAAAAACGGAATCCCTTCCGATTCAACTAAATCCAGATACGCTCTATCGATATCACTTCTCCGCCAGGAGGGATGTGTCACGCAGCGGCATTCACCACCGTCCCTCATTCCTGTGCTCGTCACAGGAATCCAGCCACGGCGCGGCCGCGTCGTGATTGACTCTTACGCGTGAAGGCTTCTCTCGTGCCCAAGGACTTGGGCACGCTGGATTCCTGTGACGAGCACAGGAATGAGCGACTATCTGGATTGTCAAGTTGCATATTCGAATTCTCTTCGCGCGTCTCGTGCTTTTGCATTGAGAATAACCAGGAGTTTTCGGGCGAGTGCGATGCGGATGACCATTTTGGGTTTGCCGGCGCTTTGCAACCTTTGCTGGAAGGCGGCCAGGTGCGGATCGTGTCGGGCTGCGATGGCGCCGACCAGGAACAGAATGGCGCGTGGTCCGGAGCGCCCGCCGCGCACCGGCCGGTGTCCGCTGCGTTTGCCGCTGTCGTTGGCAATCGGCGCCAGGCCGGCCAGCTTGGCGATCGCCTTATTGGAGATCTGGCCGATCTCAGGCAGTTGGGCCATCAACCGGGCAACTGTACGGTTGGCCACGCCCTTGATTGATCGAAAGGCCTGGTTGAGACAGGCCCAGAGCGGATCGTCGTCTATCATCGAGGCAATCTCGCCTTCGAGGGTGCGGCTCTGGCGCACCAAAAGTGCGATCACCTCGTTGAGGCTTGCCTCGCACTGCTGATCGCGGGCTGCACTGCGGCGCTGCATCTGGATGGTCAGATCACTCGTGACCTGGGACAGCCGCGCCATCAGCGCCGACAGCCGCATCTGCGCGGCTTTCGGCGGCGGCAGGGCAGCCAGCCGCCTGGTTTCGGCATAATGGGCGATCATCGCTGCATCGATGCGGTCGGTCTTTTCCAGAAAGCCCATGGATTCGGCAAAGCGGCGCACATGGCGCGGATTGGCAAGCGCGCAGGCGATGCCCAATTCCCACAACAGCAGGAAGGCCGTCCGCTCATAACCGCCGGAAGCCTCCATGACGAGGAGCTCGACATTCTCGGCCCGGCAAAGATCGGCCAGCGCGCCAATGCCGGTGGCGTCATTGCTGAACCGTTCAAACGTCCCGGACGGGCGGATGAACGCATCCAGCCAGTCTTTCGAAACATCCACTCCACATATAATTCTGTTCACGGTAACCTGCCTTGTGCGTGCGATTGGAGCCAAGCGACTATTCGGTCGTACGTGACGATGACGAAGATCCCAGGCTCATCCACGGTTGTAACCGGAGGGGGGACGGGCTACTTCGTCAAGCCTCTGGCCGGGTGGCCACCCGGCCAGAGGCTCAATCGCTTCCGTCGCACGAAATTACTAACGTGCAGATACAAGGGAGGAGAGGGAAGTGCTTCCGCCCTCTTCTCTCAGAGGGAAGGGGTAAGCAGTTTATCCTTCCATTGCCATGCTTTTAGCAAAACAGCTGACCAGAGCGCCAAATCAAAAAATCGTCGTCCAGCCCTCGTTGGCGGTCTCGCTCTTGCCGTAGCCGACCCGGTCGGCCACCGCTCCGTCGGTGTTGCGCAGGATGATATCGCCGCCGCGGTTGGCGAGCTGCGGGCCGCCGGCTGCGGCGTCGAGCGCGATGGTGCGGATCTCGCCCGCCGCAAGCGTTCCCGATAGCGTCTGCGTCCGGCCGTTTTCGTCCTCCAGCTTCCAGCCGTCGAGCGACACCGACATGTCGGAGCGGTTGATCAGCGTCACCGTTTCGGCCTCGGTGCCGCCTTCGCCATTCACCGGGTTGATCAAGGCGGCGATGATGCGCAGCGACGAGGCGACGACCGGCTGCGGCCGGCGCGTGCCTTCGCCGCGGCCCTGGCCGCCGCGGTTCTCGGAGACGGGGTGACCGGTCTCGGCATCGGTGTTCCAGTTCTGCGACTGGAAGCAGAGGAAGATCGCCGCCCATTCGTCGGTATCGGTGAAATGGACGAGCAGCGCCCCATCCTGGTTCGGGCCGTTGGTGGCCTTGAAGCTGCCGCTGTCACCCTGGTTCATGTGGATATCGTGGATGCCGTTGCCCGGCTCGAAATCGAAATATTGGTCGGGCTTGTTGTGCTCTGGTCCCCAGGCTTCGCCGAAGGCATAGAAATGGATGTCGGGATCGGCGATGCCTTCCTCGACGATCGGCTCGATGAATTCCCTGAGATCGTTCTTCGGGCCGGAGAGCTGGAAGGGCGCGACATCCATGTCCTCGCGCTCGATCAGGCCGCCGCGGACATAGTCGATCGCAAGCTCCGGGCGATCCTTGCGAATGTCGGTCAGGCCCATCGGCAGGGCTTCGAGCGCCTCCGTCAGCGCCGCGTGCTTGAAATCGACGATATTGGCGTAGAGCAGGTCGTGGGGCGACATCTTCGAGCGGACGTTGAGCGCGATGCGGTAGCTGACGCCGTCCGCCTCGATGCGAATCTCGATATGGGGGTCGTTGTCGTCATCGAGGGCGAGCGCGCTCGCAGTACCCTTCAGGACCGTGTAATTCTTCAGCATGAGAACCTCGCTGCGGTGGCGGGATCTCATGCTAGCACTGATAAAGTGCATCTTTTGTGACGAGTCTCCTCCGCCGTGCAATACGCCGGCGCTATTGCCAGAGCATGATGCCGAAAAGTGTGAGCGGTTTTCGGACGACATCATGCTCTAACCCTTTAGTTTAGGTGCGGGCCGAAGAGTTCGAGATCGGCTTCGCTCAACCGGTCGCTTGCTGTGTTGAGCTGGTGCCAATAGGGGTAGAGGACCGGCGGCAGGCTGACGGCGTCCAGGCGTTTGCGCTCGTCATCGGTGAGCTTCAGCTCGGCAGCGGCGATGTTGTCGCGGAACTGGGCTTCGGTGCGCCCGCCGATGATGACCGAGGTGACCGCCTTGCGGCCGATCAGCCAGGCGAGCGCCACTTGTGCGGCCGAGACGCCGCGCTCTTCACCAATCGCCACCAGCGTCTCGACGATGTTCCAGAGACGGTTTTCATCGCGGATCGGCGGCTCGGTCCAGCCCGCGAACTGGCGGGTCCCCTCGGGGGCAGCCTGGTTGCGGCGGTGCTTGCCGGAGAGAAGGCCGCCGGCGAGCGGGCTCCAGACCAAGACGCCGAGGCCCTGGTCGATCGAGATCGGCAGCAGCTCGTATTCGGCGTCGCGGGATTCGAGCGTATAGTGGATCTGCTGGCTGACGAAGCGCTGGTAGCGGTGCTCGTTGGCGAGCCCAAGCGCCTTCATGATGTGCCAGCCGGAATAGTTCGAGCAGCCGACATAGCGCACCTTGCCCTGCTTGATGAGGGTGTCGAGCGCTTCCATCGTCTCTTCGAGCGGCGTCTGGCCGTCCCATTCATGCACCTGATAGAGGTCGATGACATCGGTCTTCAGGCGCTTCAGGCTCGCCTCGCATTCGCGGATCAGGTGGTAGCGCGACAGGCCGCGGTCGTTCGGGCCGTCGCCCATGCCGAAGCGGGCCTTGGTGGCGAGCAGCACGCCCTGCGGCCGCTTGCCGGCGAGCGCCTTGCCGATGATGTTTTCGCATTCGCCTGATGAATAGACGTTGGCGGTGTCGATCAGATTGATGCCGGCATCAATGCACATATCGATCATCTTCTTCGCCTCGGAGACGCCGAGATCGCCAACCATCTTCGCCCAGCCGACGCCGCCGAAGGTCATCGTGCCCATGGTCAATGTCGAAATTTTCAGGCCGGAGCGGCCGAGCAGACGATATTCCATTGAAACTCCTCCTTCATCAAAACAGGATTGACGTACCTCAGCATGGCCGAATGGCAATGGCGGCGCGTTCACGCCTGCGTGAGGCTCAGGCAAGATAGCGGGTGCCGGCATCTTCGCGCCGCGTAGCGGCCATGGCCGATCGCAGGTGGCGGCAGCTGACGGATCGTACAACATGCCAACGGCTTGTCGAAGAAAATCGTTCGCCAGTGACGCAGTGTGCCTGCCAGGGTCAGGCCTCGTCCTTATCCCTGTTGTGAATGGTGTCGCGGATCGAAGCGACCGTGTCCCGAATCTTGCCGACGGTCTCGGCATCGAGGCCGACGGCTTTGCCGATGCAGTCGTACACGTGGGTGGCGCGGCTTTTCAGGGCCTGTCCCTCTCTCGTCAGGCGCAAGAGCACCTGGCGTTCGTCGGCAGGATTTCGGTTGCGGGTGACGAGACCGACATTTTCCAGCCGCTTCAGCAGCGGGGTGAGGGTGCTGGAATCGAGGAAAAGCGTCTCGCCGAGATCCTTCACCGTGCGGTCGTCACGCGCCCATAAGGCGGTCATGACGAGGAACTGCGGATAGGTTAGATCCAATTCGTCGAGCAGCGGGCGGTAAAGCTGGTTGAAGGCGTGGCCGGCTGAATAGATCGAAAAGCAAAGCATTTCATCGATCTTGGGCACGTCGGCGAGATCATTCGATGTGGTGTTTTTCATCACGCTCTCCTCTGATTTCAATATAATTTGTGCGCGATCTGTTTGCAAGCTATTGACGCGGTGGAACGGATGATCTAAATAAATCGTGTACAAAGAAATCGCTTACAAATAAAATAACGAACTTAAGAGCCGAAAAGCACGGCAACCCCGCTTCGGCTCCTGTGACTTCCAACCGACGAAAGGAAATGACCAATGTTCAAGTTTGCTGCTGCCGTCGCCCTGGCGGGCGCTCTCTTCTCCGGTGCTGCCGTTGCGCAGCCGGCCAAGCCAACCGTCGTTCTCGTCCATGGCGCCTTTGCCGATTCGTCCAGCTGGAACGGTGTCGTCGAAATCTTGCGCAAGGACGGCTTCCCGGTCGTGGCGGCCGCCAATCCGCTGCGCAGCGTTGCCAATGATGCTGCCTATGTCTCCGACGTCGTCGGCAGCATCGCCGGCCCCGTGGTTCTCGTCGGCCATTCCTATGGCGGCCAGGTCATTTCGACCGCGGCCAACGGCCACGACAACGTCAAGTCGCTGGTCTATGTCGCGGCCTTCGCGCCGGAGGCCGGGGAATCAGTTGCCGATCTCGCCGGCAAGTTTCCGGGCGGCACGCTGAGCGGGGCGCTGGCGGCGCCGGTGAAACTCAGCGGCGGCGGTGTCGATCTCTATATCGACCAGGCGAAGTTCCATGATCAGTTCGCCAGCGACGTGCCGGCCGAACAAGCGGCCCTGATGGCGGCTGGCCAACGCCCGGTCACCGAGACCGCGCTGACTGACAAATCCGGTGAGCCGGCCTGGAAGAAGCTGCCGTCGTGGTTCGTCTACGGCACCGGCGACAAGAATATCCCGGCTGCAGCCCTTGGCTTCATGGCCGAGCGGGCAGGGTCCAAGCGAACCGTCGTCGTCGATGGCGCCTCCCACGTCGTGATGGTGTCGCAACCGCAGAAGGTGGCAGAACTCATCGAGGAAGCGGCGAAGTAGAGTTCGTTCAAAGGGCCATGGCGCGCAAGCGCCGTGGCCTTGCTGCACCGGCGGCAAGGCGGCGATTTTTGACCTGCGATGGCCTGTCACATCTCTGTCAACGACCCCTAATAAGGGAGGGGTGACGCAATTCCGAGGACCCCTCCCTATGAAAACAATCGTTTCCGCCGCAGCCCTTCTCGCCGCGAGCCTCTTTGCCATTCCGGCTTCGGCCGCAAACCTCGTTCTCTACACCAGCCAGCCGAACGAAGACGCGCAGGCGACGGTCGATGGCTTCATGGCCGCCAATCCCGATATCAAGGTCGACTGGGTGCGCGACGGCACGCCGAAGATCATCGCCAAGCTGCAGGCCGAGATTCAGGCCGGCAACCCGGTCGCCGACCTTCTCCTGATCGCCGACATGGTGACGCTGGAGCGCCTGAAGGAAGAGGGCAAGCTGCTCGCCTACAAGTCGCCGGAAGCCGCCCAATACGACGCCACGCTTTATGACGCCGACGGCTACTATTACTCGACCAAGCTGATCACCACGGGCATCATGTACAACACCTCGGCCGGCATGAAGCCGGCGAGCTGAAGGATCTGACCAAGCCGGAAGCCAAGGGTCTCGTCACCATGCCGAGCCCGCTTGCTTCGGGTGCGGCCCTCATCCATGCCCAGACGCTTGCCGCCGTTCCCGGCCTCGGCTGGGACTTCTACAAGTCGCTTCAGGCGAACGGCGCGATCGCCGCCGGCGGCAATGGCGCCGTGCTGAAGTCGGTCGCCTCGGGCGAGAAGGCTTACGGCGTGGTCGTCGACTACCTGCCGATCCGCGAGAAGGCCAAGGGTGCTCCGGTCGAATTCGTCTTCCCGAGCGAAGGCGTTTCTGCCGTCACCGAGCCGGTCGGCATCCTCGCCAGCAGCAAGAATGCCGAGGCCGCCAAGAAGTTCGTTGATTACGTGCTCTCCGAAAAGGGCCAGGAAGGCTTCCTCAAGCTCGGCTACATCCCGGCACGCAACGGCATGAAGGTGCCGGAAGGCTTCCCGGCGCGCGAGACCATCAAGGTCCTGCCGGTCAATGCCGCAGAAGCCCTGAAGAATACCGATCAGGATCTGAAGACCTTCTCGGGCATCTACGGCTCGAACTGATCTCTTCATGCCAGGCTATGTCAGAGCAGGAAACAGCCAGCCCGCCTGGCTGTTTCCCTTTATCGTCATTACCGTGCTCATCCTTAGCGTGCTGCCGCTCGCCCGCCTTGCCATAGCAGGGATCGCGGGCTTCGCCAGCGGCGGTGTCACCGATGTGCTCGCCGACCCGGCGCTCTGGCAGGCCACCTATTACACCGTCGTCACCTCCGTTCTCGGCACGATCCTCTCACTTCTCATCGGCTGCCTTTTCGCCTTCCTGCTGACGCTGACCGACATCCGCTGCAAAGGGCTGCTCAGCTTCTTCTTCGTGCTTCCGATGATGATCCCGCCGCAGGTGACGGCCCTTGCCTGGGTGCAGATGTCGGGGCCGTCGAGCCCGCTGCTGACGGCGCTCGCCATCGCTCCGCCGCTCGGCTCGCCGCAGCCGCTCTATTCGGTCGGCGGCATCGCGCTGCTCTATGGCGTCCAGCATGCGCCGCTCGTCTATCTCGCGCTCAGGGCCGGGCTGATGACGCTGCCGCGTGACGGCGTCGAGGCCGCACGGCTTTCCGGCGCCTCCAGCTTTCGAGTCTTCCGCGACATCATCCTGCCTCTGTCGCTGCCCGGCATTATCGCAGGTGCTGCGATCTCCTTCGTCTCCTGCACCGGAAATTTCGGCATTCCCGCCATTCTCGGCATTCCCGCCTCGATCTTCACGCTGCCGACACTGATCTTCACCAAGTTTTCCGCCTTCACCAGCCGCACCTTCGGCGATGTCGCCGTGCTCTCGGCGATCATCGCGATGATCTCGGTCGCCGGGCTGATGATCCAGGATAGGGCGCTCAGAGGCCGCGATTACCGCGTCATCGGCCTGTCCGGGGCGAGTGCGGCCTTCGAGCTCGGCGCCTGGCGGTTCGCCTTCACGCCGCTCCTCTGGGCGATCCTGTTCTTCATGCTCGCCGCCCCCTTCTTCGCGCTCGTCGCCGGCGCGCTGGTTCCCGCCTACGGCGTGCCTCTCACCTTCAAGACCATGTCGCTGCATGCCTTTGAGGAGATCCTCTTCCGGCAGGCGGTGACGCGCACGGCTTTCGTCAACTCGATCTCGCTTGCCGGCGCCACCGCCATGTGTCTCCTGGTGGTGACCGTGCTTGCGGCCTATATGCTGACGCGGCGCAAGGATGCGGCGTCCCGCCTCGTCGCCAGCCTGATCGAGATACCTTATTCGCTGCCCGGCATCGTCATGGCGGTCGCCTTCATCCTGGTCTTCGCCGCGCCCATCCCCTTCCTCCACATCTCGCTCTACGGCACGATCTGGATCATTCTCATCGCCTATTTCTCCTCCTTCTTCGCCGTTAGCCTGAAGCCGGTGGTCAGCGCTTTCCACCAGCTCGATCCGGCGCTGGAGGAGGCAGCACGTCTTTCCGGCGCCGGTTTCTTTCGGCGGCTTTCCGATATCATCGTGCCGCTGATTGCGCCCGCCGCCGGCGCTTCCGTCATCCTCGTCTTCCTGATCGCCTGCAACGAGCTGACGATTTCCGCGCTGCTCTGGTCGGCCGGCACCCAGACGCTCGGCGTCGCCATCTATAATCTCGACGACAGCGGCAGCTCCGACCTTGCCTCGGCACTGTCGGTGCTCGTCGTCCTGATGGTCGTCGTCATGATGCTGCTTTTGGAACTCCTGGCGAAACACCTGCCGAAAGGGGTGGTCCCATGGCGAAACTGATCCTCAACCGGGTGGCCAAGGATTTCGGCACCGGGCGCGCGGCCGTCAGCGATTTCTCGCTCGATGTGCGCGAGGGCGGCTTCCTGGCGCTGCTCGGGCCTTCCGGCTGCGGCAAGACCACGGTTCTGCGGATGATCGCCGGTTTCGAGACGCCCTCCGACGGCTCGATCCATCTCGGCGAACGGCTGCTTGCCGATGCAGCGCAATCGCTGCCGCCCGAGAAGCGGAACATGGCGATGGTCTTCCAGTCCTATGCGCTCTGGCCGCATATGAGCGTCGCCGACAATGTCGGCTATCCCCTGAAGGTGCGCGGCGTCTCCGGCAAGGCGTATCGGGCGAAGGTCGGCGAGGCGCTTTCCACCGTCCGGCTTGCCGATTATGCCGGCCGGCGGCCAGCCGATCTCTCCGGCGGCCAGCGCCAGCGCGTGGCGCTCGCCCGCTGCCTGGTGACATCGCCCGACGTCGTCCTCCTCGACGAGCCGCTCGCCAATCTCGACCGGCACCTGAAACAGGAGATGGAAGAAACCTTCCGCGAGTTTCACCAGCGCTCGGGCGCGACGATGATCTACGTGACCCACGACCAGAGTGAGGCGATGGCGCTCGCGACCGACGTCGCCGTGATGTCGGAAGGCCGCCTGCTGCAGGTGGCGCCGCCGGCCGAGATCTATGCCCGGCCGGAGGGCCGCATCGTCGGCGGCCTGATCGGACGCGGCGCGATCCTGACACTGCCTGTCATGGGCGGCGAACGCCATCTGGAATGGGATGAACTGCAGGATGCGCTCCAGGCGGCCAACACCGATGGCGCCGATATCCTTGTTCGGTCGGAGGATGTGATCATCGGCGGCGAGGGGGCTCCGGCAATCGTCGAATCCGTGCTGTTCGAGGGCGAGCGTTACGCCGTGAAGCTCACCCTCGGCAACGGCCAGATATTGCGCGCCTACAGCCGCGTGGCCGTCGAGGCCGGCGAGACCGTGCGCGCCGTCATCCGTGCGGGCTGGCGGCTTTGATGAGCTAGGAGTTGAAAGCCTTACGAACCTTCAAGAAGAAGCAATCCTTTTTCAGTCCACCTGTCACCTTGAATATCCGATTCAACGAAGCCGCAGGAGGCAGGGACTTCGATCGCTAGCTCGTCGGCATGCATCGCCTCGTGGTCTAGAAGGCCATTGCCTCGGCTGAGGTATTGCTCGCACATCCACGCCAGCGCTTCCAGGATCTCTTTCTGTTTGTGGGTCATGATTTTCGCGGATCCAGAACATCCAGAAATTCATAAACAATATAGAAGACATTACATGACTGCTCTAACTGGTGCCACAGCTCGCTGCGTCCGGGCTGCAAGCGGGCGGTTATTCGCAACTTTCTTGGCACCGCCACTTTCCCTGTGGCAATTGCTGGTTAAGGTACTGCCCGCAACCGGACCCTTGCCATGTCGCTTCGTCTCGCCACCTTCAACGTCGAAAACCTGATGACCCGGTTCGATTTCACCGGCTTCCGCAACCAGCTGCGACAGGACCGCGTCATCAAGCTTTTCGAGGTGAACAGCGAGGGCGTCTACCAGCAGCTCGAGCAGGCCCGGGTGATTGCCGCCACCGATGACACCAGGCAGATGACGGCGCTCGCCATCGCCGATGCGGATGCCGATATTCTCTGCCTGCAGGAAATCGACAATATGGCCGCCCTGCAGGCCTTCGAATACGGCTATCTCTTTCGCATGGTCGGAAACGGCTACAGACAGAAATTCCTGGTCGAGGGCAATGACAGCCGCGGCATCGACGTGGCCGTGCTGATGCGCGAGGAAACGCGCGACGGCCAGAAGATCGAAGTCAAGGATATCAGAAGTCATGCGATGACGACCTATCGCGACTTCGATCTCTTCGATGAGGACCTGGCGCTCACTAATCGCATCGACGACAAGATCTTCAAGCGCGATTGCCTGGAGCTCGATCTTCTGATCGGCGGCCGGCCGCTCTCGTTTTATGTCGTGCATTTCAAATCGATGGGCAATCCTCGCGACGGGTTGGACGGGCGGCAATCGACACTGCCGGTCCGTCGCGCCGAGGCGCGCGCCGTGCGCCGCATCATCGAGAACAGGTTCGGCGCCGGCCGCACCGCCAAGAAGAGCTTCGCCATCTGCGGTGATATGAACGACTATCAGGAGCGCGTCGACGTTGTCGGCCGGCGCGGCGCCGGTTATCGTTTCGAGCATCAGACGGAGGCCGAAAGCGCGCTCGACGTGTTCAGTCATGACGGCTTCGCCGAAAACGTCGTGCGCCGCCGCCAGCCGCTTGACCGCTGGACGCTCTATCACACGCGCGGACCGCAGGAGCAGCACCTTTGCCAGCTCGATTATATCTGGCTTTCGCCGGCACTTGCCGCCCATAATAGCGGCCGCCTGCCTGATATCATCCGCAACGGCCAACCCTACCGCACGGTCTTTCCGCCAGGCCAGGAGGTGGAGCGATATCCACGCACCGGCTGGGATCGGCCGAAAGCATCCGATCACTGCCCCGTCGTCATGACACTGGATCTCCCATGAAAACGAATTTGAATATGAAATTTCCGACCGGCGATATTTCCGATGATTTCGCGGGCTGGCCGCCGGAAGCGACGGTTTTCCCGATCGCCGGCGTCGACCTGCGTGTGCTGCCCGGCACCCATCCCTTCGTCACCGCCGAGGAAGCGGCGATCCGTGAAAACTGGGCGAAGGAAACCGCCGCCAACCCGGCGCTGTTCGACGGCCGCCTGGTGTTCCAACAGCGGCTGTCATTCAGCCAAGAGGGGATTGCGGGCGAGGGCTACGTCACTCCATTTTCCGCCTTCATGTGGTGGCGCCGGCAGCCGCAGCGCCAGGGCGGCCTGCACATCTTCGCCTATCCGGTGCTCGAAAGCTCGGACGGCGCGCTCGTGGCGATCCGCATGGGCGCGCATACCGCCAATCCCGGCCAGGTCTATTTCGCGGCCGGCTCGCTGGAACCGGAGGATGTCGTCGATGGGCGCTGCGACGTCGAGGCCAATATGCGCCGCGAAGTTCACGAGGAGACCGGACTGGACCTGGCCGACGCGGTCGCGGGGGAAGGGCTCTTTGCCAGCCATGCCAGGCGCACGGTGACGCTGCTCAGGCTCTTCCGCTTCGACCCTGACGGCGACGAGATGGTGAAGCGGATCGAGGCCCACATGCTGGTCGCCGAGGACAAGGAAATCGCAGGTGCGGCGGCGATCCGTTCGGCCGATCCCGCCGCCCATCCCTATAACGTCGCCATGCTGCCCGTCATCGACTGGTATTTCGGAAAGGGTAACCGGCGTTAGCGCCTTGCACTCGACCGTTTGGTCGGGCAGGTTGACGGCGCGATGACGATTCAGGGAGGCCGATGTGGCGCGAAGCTACAGCGTCTATGACGTGTTCACCGATCGAAAACTTGCCGGTAATCCGCTGGCGGTGGTCTTCGACGGAGACGATCTCAGCGACGAGGCGATGCAGGCGATCACCCGGGAGATCAATCTCTCGGAGACGGTTTTCGTGCAGCCTTCGACCAATCCAGCCTATGCGGCGAAGCTCCGGATCTTCACGCCTGGCCGCGAACTGCCCTTTGCCGGCCATCCGACGGTCGGCACGGCGATCGCGCTGGCCGAACGGGCACATGGTGCCGCGGCGGTCGATCTCGTTACCGTGCTCGAGGAAAATGTCGGGCCGGTGCGTTGCGCCGTGCGGCTGAGGGAGGGCGAGGCGAGCTTTGCCGAATTCGACCTGCCGCGCAAATCGCAGCAGGCCGTCATGCCGCTCGACAAGCTCGGCATCGCCGACGCTTTATCGTTGAAGGTCACCGAGATCGGCTTTGAAAACCACGTTCCTTCGCTCTGGAGCGCCGGGGTTCCGTTCCTGCTCATTCCGGTGCACGATGTCGGCACGGCGCAACGGGTGGAATTCGATCCGCAGCTCTGGGAAAAGATCGTGCCCTTCGTCGATGGCGCGCTGGCCTCGGCCTATGTCTATTGTCGCGGCGGCGTCAACCACGTGGCGAAGTTCCATGCACGCATGTTCGCCAGCGGCATGGGCATTGTCGAAGACCCGGCCACCGGCGCGGCGGCAGCCGCACTCTCCGGCGCCATCCGCCATTTCGATCGGCTGACGGATGGGCACCACCCGATCATGATCGAGCAGGGCGTCGAGATGGGCCGCCCCTCTTTCATCCACCTGCATATCGATGTCGACGGCGGGGCGATTTCCAACGCGCGGATCGGCGGTCAGGCGGTGCGGCTGGCCAGCGGCACCCTCGACCTTTGATTTCATGAGAGCGCCGCTGCGTCCGGCAGGACGCTCTGCGGAGGCTTTATCACTTTGAATCTGCGCATAATCCTTTCCGAAGATCGGCGCCGGCTTTCAGATTATGCGCTGCATTTCGGCCATGCGGAAAAATCTTTGAGATTAACCAAAGAATTTTCGTCGATGCGCTGGACAAGCCTGCCGATCCTGTTTATACGCCCCGTCACACCGCGCAGCCAAGCGCGAACGGGTGATTAGCTCAGTTGGTAGAGCAGCTGACTCTTAATCAGCGGGTCGTAGGTTCGAGCCCTACATCACCCACCAAATCTCTTGATAAGATTGACATATTAGAGGCCAGGGCGGGGTCTTGCGCCGAAGCGGGCCGCATGCTTAGGACTGGCAGCGGCGGGTTACGCGCGCCTTATCTTTCTTTACCAAGCGGAGGGGTCATGAGAATCGTCGTTTTTGCCGTCGCTCTATCGTTGCCGCTGCCGGCCTTTGCCGCAGGTGCAATGGAGGTCAGAGCGGGTGATCACAGCTGCCGCGAGCTCGCGCAGATCATCCGTCAGAACAAGAAGGTCTTCGTGCGCATGGGGATCGGCGGTCGCAGCTTCCGTTATCCGCCGGCCAGGTGCAATCTGGGTGACAAATACGACACGGCAGCGGTCAGGGATGCGGACGGCAAAATGTGCCTTCTCGACTATGAGTGCGTGTACGATCCCCAATCCTTCTACAACAGGATCCCCAAATAAGATCGGAATGCGGGCACCAGAAGGTATGCGTTGCGCGCCGACCGATAGGGCAAGAAAAAAGGCCGGGCGAAACTCGCACCGACCTTCTCGATCTGTCTCGACAACGGCTGCCAGTACATCCGTGGTCAACCGTCAGAGACAAACTCTATGGTCCTTAGATAGGACTTGCGTGGCGACGTTCAAGGCCACGCCGCGGAAAGAAGCCGGCATTGGGCCGGCTTCTTTCTGCGACGCTGCGCTTACTGCTGGGCAGGGGCAGCCGGCGGCGTGGCCGGGGCTGGTGCCGGTGCGGGCGTTGCGCTGTTGTCGGTCGGAGCGATCGGCGTGGCCGGCGCTGGCTCGGATTGGGTCGTGGAGGCTGTCGTGTCCGGGGAGGTGCCGGGTGTGCTGCTCCACTGCGAATAGGCGAATGCAGCAACAGCGATCACGGCCAATGCAGCAACCCAGACAACCCACGTATTGCTGGTGCGCGCGGTCGGGGTCGTGCGCAGATCCAGATTCGGATTCGGATTCGGATTCAGCGGGCGGTTCGGGTCGTTGGCATTATTGGGGTCGTACGTCATGGTACTTTCTCCTCTTGCGGTGACAAAGAAATGGAGCAAAGAGCATTTTGTTCCATTCTGGGGCCGCGAGGCGAGCAATATCAGGGATTTCCGCCTGCAGCCTGCCAGAATCGGCGCTCAAATCTGCGGCGCGGTCGGTGGGCGCTGCCAGCGCACCGCCGCCTGGCGGGCCGAGCGCTTGACATGGGTGGGTCTCTTTGCGCATGATTTTGTCATGGGGTCGCGATCACCCCACGAGGCGCCATGCTGAAGAATCGCGTCCAGCAAGCCGATTAACGGAGGACGCGTCATGCCGTCATTGCTCGAAATTTCTCCCGACAAACTCAGCCGGCTCATCGGAACCCCGGCTGCGCCTTGTATCATCGATGTCCGCACTGAAGAGGACTTTGCGCTCGATCCGCGGCTGGTGCCGGGCTCGATCCGGCGCAGCCATGCCGATGTCGCCTCCTGGGCCGGCAGCGTCGAAGCCGATGCTGTCGTCGTCGTCTGTCAGAGAGGCGGCAAGCTCAGCCATGGCGTCGCCGCTTATCTTCGCCATGCCGGGATCAACGCAGAGAGCCTTCAAGGCGGTTTCGAATCCTGGATCGCTGAGGGGTTGGCGGTACCGGAGGAAAAGCTGCCGCGCCGCGACCTCGAGGGACGCACGGTCTGGGTGACGCGGGCGCGGCCGAAGATCGACCGCATCGCCTGTCCATGGCTGATCCGGCGTTTCGTCGATCCGAACGCCTTGTTCCTGTTCGTGCCGACGACCGAGGTTCTGGAGGTCGGCGCGCGCTTCGGGGCAACACCCTTCGATATCGAAGAGGTGTTTTGGAGCCATCGCGGTGAGCTCTGCACATTCGACGTGATGGTCGAGGAGTTCGGGTTGGGGTCGGAACCGCTGCTGCGCCTGGCGCGGATCATCCGGGCCGCCGATACTGCAAGGCTCGATCTTGCACCCGAGGCGCCCGGCCTGCTTGCCGCGTCGCTCGGCCTCTCCAGGATGTACGCCGACGATCTGGAGCAGCTCGAGGCCGGCATGCTTCTCTATGACGCCTTCTTCCGCTGGTGCCGCGATGCGACCGATGAGACCCACAATTGGCCCGCTTCGAAGAAGCGGGCATGAGATGGTCGAGATGACAGGAAATGCGTTGGCCGGCAAAATGGCGGAGAACGACGCGGGCGAGGAGCGTCATCACGGCGTTTCGTTCGGCGAAGCCTTCAAGGTCTGGCTCCGGGTCGCGGCCCTGAGCTTCGGCGGCCCCGCCGGTCAGATCGCCGTCATGCACCGGATCATCGTCGACGAGAAGCGATGGATCGGCGAGCACCGTTTCCTGCATGCGCTCAACTATTGCATGCTGCTTCCCGGCCCCGAGGCACAGCAGCTCGCCATCTATATCGGCTGGCTGATGCACCGGACCCTGGGCGGCCTCGTTGCCGGAATATTGTTCGTGCTGCCGGGGTTTCTGTCGATCCTCGGTCTCAGCTACATCTATGCCGCCTATGGCAACGTCGGCATCGTTGCCGGCCTGTTTTTCGGCCTGAAGGCGGCCGTGCTCGCCGTCGTCGTGCAGGCCGTCATTCGTATCGGCGGAAGGGCCTTGAGGAATAAGGTCATGATCGCGATCGCGGCAGTGGCCTTCGTCGCCATCTTCTTTCTTCATGTGCCGTTCCCGCTGATCGTGCTCGCAGCCGGCATCATCGGCTTTTTCGGCGGCCGGGCCGGGCTTGCCGCCTTCAAGACCGGCGGCGGGCACAAGGCGGGCAGCGGGCCGGTCCTGTCGGATGCCGATTCAATGCTGGGCGAGGACATACCGGCGCATGCGCGCCCGAATCCCGCCTGGTCCTTACGCATGTCGACGGTGCTGCTTGCCCTGTGGCTCATTCCGGTCGCCGCCGTCTACGCGGTCTTCGGGGCGGACAGTGTCTTTGCCGAGATCGGCCTGTTCTTCAGCAAGATGGCTGTCGTCACCTTCGGCGGGGCCTATGCCGTCCTTGCCTATGTCGCGCAGGAAGCCGTGCAGCACTTCGGCTGGCTGAAGCCGGGCGAAATGCTCGATGGCCTCGGCATGGCCGAAACGACGCCGGGACCGCTGATCATGGTGGTCCAGTTCGTCGGCTTCATGGGCGCCTACCGCGATCCGGGATCGCTGGATCCTATGCTGGCTGCCACGCTTGCAGCGATTCTGACGACATGGGTGACCTTCGTGCCCTGCTTTCTCTGGATCTTCCTGGGGGCGCCGTTCATCGAAAAACTGCGCGGCAATATCGCGCTGGCAGCGGCAATGTCGGCCATCACGGCGGCGGTGGTCGGGGTCATTCTCAACCTCGCCATCTGGTTTGGCCTGCACACGCTGTTTGCCGAGGTTGCCGTCGTCAGTCTTGGCGGCCTGCGGCTCGATATCCCCGTGCTGCAATCGGCCGTGCCGGCGGCAATGGCGCTGTCTGCCGCCGCCGCGATCGCGCTCTTCCGGTTCAAGGCTTCCGTCATCGCGACACTGCTCAGCTGCGCCGCCGCCGGAATGGTCTGGACGCTGGCGATGAACTGATCACCCCTCTGCCCCCTCGGCGGCAACACGCGTCGCCAGCATCTTGTCGATGCGCATGCCGTCCATGTCGATCACCTCGAAGCGCCAGCCGTCGAAGAGGAAGATCTCGCCGGCTTCGGGGATGTGCTGAAGCTGATGCAGCGCGAAGCCGGCGAGCGTATGGAAATCCGCGTCGGGGCGATCCTTGAGACCCAGGCGTTCGAAGGCGTCGAAGGCCGGCATCATCGCGTCGATCAGCAGCGAGCCGTCCTCCCGAACGACGATGTCGGGTTCCTCGTCGGCGCCGGGCAGATCGCCGGCGATAGCTTCCAGCAGGTCTGTCTGGGTGACGATGCCCTCGAGGCTGCCATATTCGTCGATGACGATGGCGAGGCGCACGGGCGACGCCTTGAAGCTGTCGATAACGCGCACGACCTTGGTGCCCTCGTGCAGCACCAGGGGTTGCTTGATCACCTCCAGCGGCCGGACCTTGCCGCCGTCGAGGACCTGATCGAGAAGATCCTTCTTCAACACCATGCCGATCGGCTCGTCGATCGAGCCGCGGGCCACCAGCAGCTGCTCGTGGCTGCATTCGCGGATCGTCTTCAGGATCTCCGCCTCGCTGTCGTCGGCATCGAACCATTCGATGTCGAGACGTGGGGTCATGATGTCGGAGACCGGTCTCTCGCCGATGTTGAATACCCGCTCGACCAATTGCTGCTGCACCGGGTTCAGAAGCCCGGCCTCCTGGCTTTCGGCGACCAGCAATTTCAATTCCTGCGGCGAGTGGAACGAGGATTCTCCGGTTCCGGCGCGAAGGCCGACGGCCCGCAACACGAGGTTGCCCATGCCGTTGAGGGTGAAGATCGCCGGCTTGAACAATACAAGGAAGAGCTCGAGCGGACGCACGACGGCCAGCGATGTGGCCTCGCTGCGCTGCAGCGCCAGGCTTTTGGGCGCGAGCTCGCCGAGCACGATATGCAGCGCCGTGATGATCACGAAGGCGACGACGATCGCGACCGTATGGGCGCCGGTTGCTGCCCATGGTTCGGGCAGCCAGGAGAGCAGGGGCTCGATCAGATGGGCGAGCGCCGGTTCGCCGACCCAGCCGAGCGCCAGCGACGAGATGGTGATGCCGAGCTGGGTGGCGGCGAGATTGGCGTCGAGATTGTCGACGGCGCGCTGGAGGGCGGAGGCGTTCATGCGGCCTGCCGCGACAAGCTCGGCGACACGGCTGCGCCTGACCGACACAAGCGCGAATTCGGCAGCCACGAAGAAGCCGTTGGCGGCGACGAGAAAGAACACCGCTAGTATCCCGACATAGTCGAAGAGCCCGCCGGCGGATTCGGACATATTTTGCCTACCTCTGAATTGACGCGAGTCCGAAACTACACGCTCGGGGACGGCTGGCAAGGCGCAGCCGTCGTTCTTGCGATGCCGCTATGCTCATCTTTTCGGCGCTTCGAACAGCTCGATCGGGTTTCCCGCGGGGTCATCGAGCAGGATCTGCTTGCCGCCCATGCCCTGCACGATCTCATTGCGAAAACGCGCGCCGGCCTGGCGCAGTGCCGTGACCTCCGCCTCTAGGTCGGCGACTTCGATTTGGATGCGGTTCCATCCGCCGGGTTCCGGCTTCCGTCCGTCCGGCATTGTCTGGGAGGCTCCGCCCGGACCCGTCGTGCCGCTGACGAGCAGCCGAAAGCCGTCCCTGGTGAGGATGGCGAAGCTTGGCGCCGGGTGAAGCGCGACGGAGAAGCCGAGATGTCTGGTGTAGAATTCCACCGCGGCGTCGACGTCGTCGACGATATAACGCATGCTGATGCCGGGCATGGTTTCCTCCATGGTGTTTCCACTGTCGCGGAGCGCTGCACGCGGCGGCCCGACGGGACGCGCGGCGGACGCTCCTGTTTTAAATCTGCGCCCAATCGTTCCGAAAATCGAATCCGATCGTGGCGCTATGCGCCGGCCGCGGCGAGGGAGACCGAACCTGCCGCCAGCAGCAGGACGATAATCCAGGGCGGCGCCTTCCAGACGGTGAGCAGCAGAAAGCCGGTGAGCGCCAATGCGAAATCCCGCGGCGAAAGCACGGCGCTCGTCCAGACCGGGCTGTAAAGCGCAGCGCCCAGAATGCCGACGACGGCGGCGTTGGCGCCGCGCATGGCCGCCTGCATCGCCGGGCGGGTGCGCAAGCCATCCCAGAAGGGCAGCATGCCGTAGGCGAGGAGCAGGCCCGGCAGGAAGGTGGCGACAAGCGCGATGACTGCGCCCGCCCATCCGTTCGGCGCCGGCGCCATGACGGTGCCGAGATAGGCCGCGAAGGTGAAGAGCGGGCCCGGCACGGCCTGCGTCAGGCCGTAACCGGCGAGGAAGGATTCGTTCGTCACCCAGCCGGGGGCGACGACTTCCGCCTGCAGCAGCGGCAGCACGACATGGCCGCCGCCGAACACCAGCGCACCCGAGCGGTAGAAGGCATCGAAGAGCGCGATCCCCTGATGGCCGGTCGCATTGGCGAGAAGCGGCGGGACGAGGAAGAAGGCGGCAAAGAGGACAAGCGCGATCGCGCCGGCACGGCGCGATACGGGAAAGCCGAGACGGCCGGCAAGTGCGGGCGCATCGGCGCGACAGAGAATCAGCCCCGCCGCCGCGCCAAGCGCGATCGCGCCGATCTGGCCGAATGATCCGCCGACGAAGACGACGATGGCGATCGCCGCCAGCGCAATGCCGGCGCGCTCGCGGTCCGGCGTCAGGCTCTTCGCCATGCCCCAGATCGCCTGCGCGACGACGGCGACGGCAACGAGCTTCAGCCCGTGGAGAAGGCCTTCGGCGAGCGGGCCGGTGAAGGCGGCGGCGCCGAGCGCAAAGGCAAAGAGCATGATTGCCGACGGCAGCGTGAAGGCGCACCAGGCCGCAAGCCCGCCGACAAGGCCGTTGCCCCTGAGGACGCCGAGGGAAAAGCCGACCTGGCTGGAGGCGGGCCCCGGCAGAAACTGGCAGAGCGCCACCAGATCGGCGTATGCAGCCTCGTCGATCCATTTGCGCCGCACCACCAACTCGTCCCTGAAATAGCCGAGATGGGCAATCGGCCCGCCGAAGGAGGTGAGGCCGAGCTTGAGGAAGACGCGGAAAACCTCGAGCGGCGAGCTGTCGGCAGGCCCGGCCATGGGGAGGGCATCGTTGTGAGCGCTCATTGTTGCCTCCGCCGGGAAGGGGACATGTCTTGCTTACCTCTGAATTGACGCGCGACCGAAACTACACGCTCCCGCGCGAGCGGCAAGGCGCAGACGGTATTCTAACGTTGGGGGTGGTTGGCCTTTGTCTTGTCAACCGCCCCGTCCTTGAGGCTCCGGCCTTTGGCCTGGGCCTCGAAGGGCGAAGGCGGCCACGAATGTCAATGTATAATCTTTATCTAAAATGTAATATTCGCCTCGCAAGTAACGGATTCCATTACGAAAGTTTAATTTAAATTTCAGTTTCGGTTCATCTTTTCGGCCCTAGTTTCCTCCCGTGCCCAACACGAGGAACCACACATGAAAAAGATCTTTGCAGCTCTTCTTTCCGCTTCCTTCCTTCTCACGCCGATGGCCGTCTCACAGGCCAGCGCGGACGATTTCCGCCGCCCGCCCGTGGTCGTGCAGAAGAGGGTGATCGTTGAAAGAACGGTCGTCCGGCCCCATTGGAAGAAAGGATACCGCGTCAACGCCAGCGAGCGCCGCCGCTTCTCCAACATCAACGACTACCGCCGCTATCGGCTCGCCCCTCCGCCGCGCGGTTATCGCTGGGTTCGCGCCGATCGCGATTTCCTGCTGATCGGCATCACCAACGGTGTCATTTCGAATGTCATCGTCGGCCGTTGATCGGCAGTGAGGGGGCGGCTTCGGCCGACTTTCCTAGATTCTGAGAGGGAAGGAATGCCGTGTGGCACCCCCCGCTGCCCTGCCGGGCATCTCCCCCACAAGGGGGGAGATCGGCTGGGCGCGATGGATTCCCCAAACATTGACGAACCTGTGTTCCGCATGACGGTGGAGAGGGATTGGCGAGCCAACCCTTTGCCGATCTCCCACCTGTGGGGGAGATGCCCGGCAGGGCAGAGGGGGGTGCCACAGAACGCCGACGCGAGAAGGAGAGAAGTACGCGAATTGCGCAAATTCATGCGCGTTTCACCCGCTCGGCAATGATCCCGAGCAATCTCTTCGGCCTTTCTGCCGCAACCTCAGCCTCCCGCTCATAGGTCAGCGGATGCAGCCCGTCGACCGGCGGCAAGGGCTCGCATTCCTCGCAGACGCAGCGGTAACGGTTGATCGCCGTCGCCTTCATGCGGCCTGCCGGTTCCAGCTGGCGAAAGGATCGGTCAGGTTGCGCCAGCGCTCCGGCGTGAAGGCATCGCCTTCGACAAGGCAGGCGTCGAGTTCTCTCCTGATCCAGGCTTCGTCCATAGGGTCGGCGCCGATAAAGACGATTTCCTGGCGGCGGTCGCCCCAAACCGGATCGAGATGGGGGCCGAGGGCGTTGAGGAAGCTTGGCTCCTGCGGCCATTGTTGGCGGGGGACAGCTGCCCACCAGAGGCCCATCTTGCCGGTGCGCACGATCGCGCCCGCTTGGCTGATCTCGCCGACATGGTGCGGGCGGGTCGCCAGCCAGAAGAAGCCTTTGGCGCGCACCACGCCGTGCCAGGTCTTGTCGAGAAAGGCCTGGAGCTTGGCCGGATGGAACGGCCGCTTCTCGCGATAGACGAAGGAGCGGATGCCGTATTCCTCGGTCTCCGGCACATGGTCCTTGAAGCCGTGCAGCTCCTTGTACCACAGCGGATGGGTCTCGGCCCTGTCGATATCGAAGCGGCCGGTGCCGAGCACGTCCGTCAGCGCCACCTTGGCGAAATCCGTCTCGATCAGCGTCGCATCGGGGTTCAGGCCGATGATGATCTTGCGCGCGGCGTCGCGCTCATCCTCGCTTGCCGTGCCGATCTTGTTCAACACCACGACATCGGCGAATTCGATCTGCTCGACCAGCAGGTCGACGAGGGTCCTGTTGTCGCCGTCACCTGCGGTTTCGCCGCGATCGGCGAGGAAATCGGCGGAGGCATAGTCGGCGAGCAGATTGGCGGCGTCGACCACCGTTACCATCGTGTCGAGCCTCGCGACATCCGAAAGGCTTTCTCCGTTCTCGTCGCGGAACTCGAAGGTGGTGGCGACGGGCAGCGGTTCGGCAATGCCGGTCGATTCGATCAGCAGGTAATCGAAGCGGTCCTGGTTGGCGAGGTCGCGAACCTCCTTCAGAAGGTCGTCGCGCAGCGTGCAGCAGATGCAGCCATTGGTCATCTCGACCAGCTGCTCCTCGGTGCGCGAGAGATTGGCGCCGCCGTCGCGCACGAGGGCGGCGTCGATATTCACCTCGCTCATGTCGTTGACGATGACGGCGACGCGCAGGCCCTCGCGATTGGCGAGCACGTGGTTGAGCAGCGTCGTCTTGCCGGCGCCGAGAAAGCCGGAAAGCACCGTGACCGGAAGTCTGTCGTCCATCGGAACCTCATTTTGATAAATGTTATATCATAACACCGATCGTGCCGAAAAAAGGCGGAACGGGGTCATCCGCCTCTTTCCGCCTCAGCTCTCTCCAGGAGATTGCACGGCAATCATGCGCTGGAGAGGCAGGCCTTCATGCTCTCGGCGATGCCGCGCATGAGGGTGAAGTAGAGATCGGGGCCGGCCTCCAGCGTCGCCGCTTCGGGGTCGAGCACGCCGGATCTGGCGCTGGTGCCCTCGATGACGACATTGACGAGGCGCGGCTCGAATTGCGGTTCGGCAAAGACGCAGGTTGCGCCGAGTTCGCCGACCTTGCGGTGGATTTCCGAGACGCGCTCGGCGCCGGGAATGGTTTCCGGGCTGACGGTGATCGAGCCGGCGACGCGGATGCCGTAGCGATGCTCGAAATATTGGTAGGCATCATGGAAGACGACGAAGGGCTTGTCCTTGACCGGGGCGACCGTCGCAGCAATCTCCTTGTCCAGCGCCATCAACCTGTCATCCAGTGCCTTGGCATTGGCCTGATAGGTCAGGGCATTGGCGGGATCGGCGGCGACCAGCGTCGTGGTGATCACGGCGGCCATCGCCTTCGCATTCATCGGGTCTAGCCAGAGATGCGTATCGAAGGCGCCATGCCCGTGTTCGTGCTCTTCGTGATCGTCGTGATGGGCGTGGTTTTCCTCATGTCCGTGGCCACCGTCATGGCCGGTGCCGGCGGCTTCATGTCCGTGGTCATCAGCCGCGGCGGTTTCATGGTCGCCGTCATCATGCGCCTCGAAGGCGCCGCCTTCGCGGAAGGGCAGCTTGGTCAGCCCCGGCGCATTCTCCAGCTCGACGACGCTGGCGTTCGAGCCCAGCGCTTCGAGCGGCTTTTCCAGGAATGCTTCCAGGTTCGGCCCGACCCAGAAGACGACCTTGGCCTCCTGCAGCGCGCGAGCATTCGACGGCTTCAGGCTGTAGGTGTGCGGGGAAGCGCTGCCATCGACGATCAGCTCCGGTTCGCCCACACCCTGCATGATCGCCGAAACGAGCGAATGGATTGGCTTGATCGAGGTGACGACGACCGGCGCGTCGGCCGCCCGCATCGTGCCGGCAAAGAGCAAAGCGGGGATCGCCAAAGCCGAAATGGAGAGGACTGCCGGGACATTGAAGGCCCACGTTTTCAGAGGCCTCAGGGCGCGTTTCATCAGGTGCTCCGCTTGAATTGCAAGTGTTATGTTATTACATCAATTGCGTTATGCTATAACGTGTGCAATAGCAGGATGCAACAGCGCTGTCGGAAAATTTGATGCTCTCTCCCGCAAACAAGAAGGGCGAACCGCTGGTCTCGCTCGAGAATGTCGGCGTCCTGCGCGGCGGCCGCTGGCTGGTGCGCGGCGTCGAGTTTTCCGTGTCACGCGGCGAAATCGTCACGCTGATCGGGCCGAACGGCTCGGGCAAATCGACGAGCGCCAAGGCAGCGATCGGCGTGTTGAAGCCTGACGAGGGCAGGGTGGAGCGGCTGGCCGGCCTCAAGGTCGGCTATGTCCCGCAGAAGCTTTCGATCGACTGGACGCTGCCGCTGTCGGTGCGCCGACTGATGACGCTGACCGGCCCGCTGCCGCAGGGCGACATGCAGGCAGCCCTCGAAGCTGCCGGCATCGCCCATATGATCGATGCGGAGGTGCAGCATCTCTCCGGCGGCGAGTTCCAAAGGGCGCTGATGGCGCGGGCGATCGCCCGCAAGCCCGATTTGCTGGTGCTCGACGAGCCGGTGCAGGGCGTGGATTTCTCCGGCGAAATCGCGCTTTACGACCTGATCAAATCGATCCGCAACGCCAGCGGCTGCGGCATCCTGCTGATCTCGCACGATCTGCACGTGGTCATGGCGGAGACCGACACGGTGATCTGCCTCAACGGTCACGTCTGCTGCCGCGGCACGCCGGAGGCCGTCAGCCGCAGCCCGGAATATGTCCGCCTGTTCGGCAGCCGTGCTGCCCAGACGCTTGCCGTCTACAGCCATCACCACGATCACACGCATCTGCCGGACGGTCGCGTGCGCCATGCCGATGGTTCCGTGACGGATCATTGCCATCCCGAGGACGGCCATCACGCACATGATGGGCATGAGCACGCGCATGCTCATGCTCGCGATGGTCATCACGCACACGATCATGCGCATGAACACGCCCATTCCCGCAGCGGGGAGGGCCGCCATGCTTGACGATTTCTTCGTGCGCGCCATCCTTGCCGGTGTCGGGCTGGCGCTGACGACGGGACCGCTCGGCTGCTTCATCATCTGGCGGCGGATGGCCTATTTTGGCGATACGATCGCTCATTCGGCGTTGCTCGGCGTGGCGCTGTCGCTGCTCTTCGAACTCAACCTGACGCTCGCCGTCTTCGCGGTCGCAGCTCTCGTTTCGGTGCTGCTGCTCTTCCTGCAGAAGCGTCAGGCGCTGTCGGCCGATGCGCTGCTCGGCATCCTCTCGCATGCAACGCTGGCGATCGGCCTGGTCATGGTCGCCTTCATGAGCTGGGTCAGGATCGATCTTATCGCCTTTCTGTTCGGCGATATCCTCGCCGTTTCCAGGACCGACATCGCGCTGATCTGGGGCGGCGGCTTGTTCGTGCTCGCGGCGCTCGCCTGGCTCTGGCGGCCGCTGCTGGCGGCAACCGTCAATGCCGAGCTTGCCGAAGCCGAGGGGCTGAGACCCGAGCGGGCGCGGCTGCTCTTCATGCTACTGATGGCCGTCGTCATTGCCATCGCCATGAAGATCGTCGGTATCATGCTGATCACTTCGCTGCTGATCATTCCGGCGGCTGCGGCGCGACGTTTCTCGCTTACGCCGGAGATCATGGCAGTGTTAGCCTCGCTGATCGGCGCGGCGGCCGTCGTCGGCGGGCTGTTCGGTTCGCTCACCTATGACACGCCGTCGGGGCCTTCGATCGTGGTTACGGCGCTCATTCTCTTCATTCTCAGCCTGCTTCCCGTCAGGCGCCATCGCGCGGTCATGCAAGGACAAGGCTCATGACGACACCGCAATTGACCAAGAACCAGTCGCTGGTCTTCGACGTGCTCGAAAAGGCCGAAGGGCCGCTCAGCGCCTATACCATCCTCGACAAGCTGCGCGATCACGGTTTTCGCGCGCCGCTGCAGGTCTACCGGGCGTTGGAGAAGCTGCTCGAATACGGCGTCGTGCATCGGCTGGAAAGCATCAATTCCTTCGTCGCCTGCGCCCATCCCGGCGAGAATTGCCACAGCCACGGCATCGTCGCCTTCGCCATCTGCGAAAGCTGCGGCCAGGTGATGGAGTTCCACGACCATGAGGTCGACCACCGGCTGATGGCCTGGGTGCGCGGGCAGAAGTTCAAGCCGGAGAAGACGACGATCGAGATCCGCGGCCTTTGCGAGACCTGCGCGGCGTAAGTGACTTGTTCCAAGGTATTCTTGGCATGTTATCCCATTGCGCTGACCGAAAATTTGTGGGGAAGCGCCCGCCTCTCCAGCCTCATTCCTGTGCTCCTCACAGGAATCCAGCCACCGCGCGTCCGCGCGGTGAATGACTTACCTGCTTAGCTTCAAGCGATGACCTAAGAAAGGTGGGGCCGGAGACCGGCCTCACCTCGAGCGGTTCTGCAATGACAAGCTCAGTTCGGTCCGCCCTTGCCGGAACCGCCTTTGCCGGAGCCGCCATTGTCGCTCTTGTCGGAACCACCATTGTCGCTTTTGTCTGAGCCACCATTGCCGCTCTTGTCGGAACCGCCGTTATCGCTCTTGTCGGAACCGCCATTGTCGCTCGTGTCGGAACCGCCATTGTCGCTCTTGCCGGAACCACCATTGTCGCTCTTGCCGGAACCACCATTGTCGCTCTTGTCGGAACCACCATTGTCGTTCTTGCCGGAACCACCATTGTCGCTCTTGTCGGAACCGCCGTTGTCGCTCTTGCCGGAACCGCCAGTGTCGCTCTTGCCGGAACCGCCATTGTCGCTCTTGTCGGAGCCGCCATTGTCGCTCTTGCCGGAACCGCCGTTATCGCTCTTGCCGGAACTGCCATTGTCGTTCTTGCCAGAGCCGCCGTTGTCGCTCTTATCGGTACCGCCTTTGTCGCCTTTGTCGTTGCCGTGATGATCGCGGTCCTTGCCACCATGGTTGTCTTTCCCGTGGCCATCTTTGCCGTGGTGGTCTTTGCCATCCTTACCATGGTGGTCTTTGCCATCCTTGCCGTGGTGGTCTTTACCGTCCTTGCCGTGGTGGTCTTTACCATCCTTACCGTGGTGGTCTTTGCCACCCTTGCCGTGGTGGTCTTTGCCACCCTTACCATGGTGGTCATTGTCGCCCTTTCCGGGGCCGTCATTGTCACCCGTGCCAGGGCCGTCATTGTCGTCCTTTCCGGGGTCATCATTGCCCTCGCCCTCGTCGGTGTTCTTTCCGCCGTCGTTCGGAACCTGACTGCCGCCGCCACTCTTGCCGCCGGTCTGCGCAGTCGAGCTGCTGCTCGACGTCTTCTTGCCGCCGATGCCATTGCTGCTGCGCTCGCTGTCGTTCGGATTGCCTGGGGATATTGATCTGGTCGGCATGCACAGCCGGTATTCGAGCGTGCCGCGCACGGCGGTATTGCAATTAACGACTGTCGGGGCTGCCACGGTCAAGCTGCTGCTTGCCATAAGGAAAGCAACGGCCACGCTGAATTTCGATGCTCTGCTGCTCATTTCAATCGTCTCCCAAGGTTAACCGAATGTTAATTGGGAGAGTTTTTATACTAACAGTCTATTAATCGGAAGAATAAACGATAGTTAATCTGTTCTCATTAGATATTACGGTTAAATTCGCAAGTATAAAATTTTAATAAATTTTTATCTCGACCGTGTTATTGTTGAGGCGTAAATATGGGGAATCGGCTATGAAGCGTCTCTTTTCTCTCGCTGCCATTTTGTCCTTTCTTGTGCCTTTTCAGGCTGTTGCCGGATCCTCCTTGCCTGTGACGAGAAGTATCGGCGCGCCCGTGGGATTCGCGGCGGCCTGCGCCAAGTATAAGTGGCTGTGCGGCAGGGTGGCGGCTCAACAGCTGCACGACGCGGCAGGCATAACGCTGCTTCAAAAGGTCAATCGGGCGGTCAATGGACGCATCATCCCCGCGGAAGATCGTCCGTCTTCCCACGGGGATGCCTGGTCTCTGCCGGTTGCCGGCCGGGGCGACTGTGAGGACTACGCCCTCCAGAAGATGAAGGACCTGATCGACGCTGGTTTTCCGTCAAACAGGCTGGCGCTTTCCGTGGTCATCGGCCCGCATGATCAAAATCACGTCGTTCTTATTGCCCGCACAGACGGTGGCGATTACGTGCTCGACAATCTCACAAGCGCCGTCAGACTCTGGCGCACGACGGGCTATACGTTTTTGGCCACTCAGGATTTTCAATCGCGAACCGGCTGGCGGGTGACGCTTGCCGGTCCCCGCGCCGGCGAATTCTCCTGAACCCGACGCGTCGTCCAAACGCCAAGATGCCTGGCGCGGTCGGCCCGCTCGCCTGGCCATCCGATCTAGCAGAAAGTCTCCCGCACCGTCCCTGCGGTCTCTTCGATGCTTCCGATTGGCGGAGATCGGTGCAGTTTTCAGGCCGTTATCGGTGCATATCAAGCCTGAGTAGAGAAGCGCAATAACATCACTGCGTGCGCGAGAAGGCGATGCGGGTGCAGGTCGCGGCAAATTCGACGAAGAATTGTGCATCCGAAAGGCTGCCAAAAACGCGGATGATGTAAGAATCGGAAACACTTTGTGACTAAGTGCCTCCAAAAGCAGCGTTTTTTGTCTTGCTGCGCAAGAGGACTTGAAGGATATTGCCCAGACGTTGAGGACGCCGTCATGATCAGAATGATAGAAGACCCTGCCGAACTGGCTGGCGAAGACATCACTGGCAAATATATTCTCCGCAAGCTGAACTATCACTGGTTCGCTTACGGCAAGGCGGCCATTGTGACCGCCTGCAAGGGAACGATCCTCCACCTCGATCGAGAGGAAACGGTCTATTCCGAGCGTTGGGGCCGTCGCGCCTATACGGGGACAGGCAAGCGTTACCCCGGCGGCATCTGTCCGATTTCGGCGGTCGCCTGTGTTTGCGATACGCCCGATGATGTCAATGCCGTCATACAGCTGGATGTCGAAGCGCAGGACGAATTCTATCAGTTGATCGCCAAGACGGAAGCCAGGGTTCGGGCGCTCGCCGCCTCGTCTGGAGCAAGCCAGTTCATGGAAGCGGCCGAATAAGGCAGTTTTTCAGCGATATTCCCCATTGCCGCCACCGCAGCTAACGTCGCTGTTGACTGCAGAGGTGTCGCTGCCACTCAGCCCCTCATCTGCCGGCATCTTCTCCCCGCCGGGGAGAAGCGGAATCGCGGCAGCGTCTCGCTTCACTTGAGACTTATGTGAGAATGAGGTTAGCGCGTCTTCCTCCCCCTTCTCACCAGCGGGGGTCCGAAGGACGGGTCGAGACCTGTGGCTCGACCCCGGTTGGTGGCCCGAAGGGTGGGATGAGGGGGCCTCACGGCACGCCGCGACTGCACGGCGCGTAAGCGAAGGGTAAAATATGGCCCTGCCGCCCTTCCGCCGATCACCCGATCTGCTTCAGATCCCGCGCAAAACGCTGCCAATTCTTCACATAATTCTCCGCCGAGCGGCGGATGCCTTCCACCGCCGCTTCATCGAGCACCCGCACGACACGCGCCGGAGCCCCGACGATCAGCGAATTATCGGGAAACTCCTTGCCTTCGGTCACCAGCGCATTGGCGCCGACCAGGCAGTTATTGCCGATCTTGGCGCCGTTCAGGATGGTCGCGCCCATGCCGATCAGCACGTTGTCGCAGAGCGTGCAGCCGTGCAGGATGGCGTGGTGTCCGATGGTGCAGTTCTCTCCCGTCGTCAGCGGAAAGCCCATGTCGGTATGGGCCATCACGCCTTCCTGGATGTTGGTGCCGGCGCCGATGGTGATCTTCTCGTTGTCGCCGCGCAGCACCGAGCCGAACCAGATGCCGACATTCTCGCCCATCTCGATATCGCCGATGACATGGGCGTCCGGGGCGATCCAGTGAAGGCCGGCCGGCGGCAGTTTCGGCGTCAGTCCGCCAAGCGCGTAGACGGGCATGGAAAGCTCCTCTCAGATGACCTCGACCGACAGCGTCGCAACGCCGTCGATGCCGCAGGTGATGCGGTCGCCCTTTGCGACTGCGCCGACGCCGGCTGGCGTGCCGGTCATGATGACATCGCCGGGCGCCAGCACGAAGAGTTTCGAGAGTTCGGCGATGATCTCCGGCACCTTCCAGATCATCTGGTTGAGATTGCCGTCCTGGACGCGCTTGCCGTTCTGCTCCAGCCAGATCCGGCCTTCGCCGGGATGGCCGATGCGACCGGCCGGCACGATCGCCGAGACGGGCGCGGAATGTTCGAAGGCCTTGGCCACTTCCCAAGGGCGGCCGAGCTTCTTGGCCTCACTCTGAAGATCTCGGCGGGTGAAATCGATGCCGACGGCATAGCCGTAGATGCAGTCAAGCGCTTGGCGGGCTTCAATGTTTGCGCCGCCCGATTTCAGCGCCAGCACGCATTCGACCTCGTAATGCACGTCGTTCGACAGCGGCGGATAAGGAAAGGCGCTGCCCGGCGGCAGCAGGTTCTCGGCATTCTTCTGGAAGAAGAAGGGCGCCTCGCGGCTGGGGTCATGGCCCATCTCTATCGCATGGTCGGCATAATTGCGCCCGACGCAATAGACGCGGCGCACCGGAAAGCGCTCGTCGCTGCCGTTCACCGGCAGCAGAACAGGTGCGGGAAGCGGGATGACGGTGGCGGAATCGGACATGGGCGGGCTCTTCCTGTTCAACGAGTCTTTCCCGCATCTTAGACGGAAAACGGCGGGGCGGGGAAGCATTGTACTCGCATTGACGCTGTTGCCGCCCGGCGATATCCTCGCCGCGATGAACAGGATGTTTGCAGTTTCGACGTCTACGACCACCGCCTCGGCGGTGGGTGGCGGACGCGTGGACTGAATTCCGTTCATTGCTGCCGAGGCCCAACCCGCCGGAAACGAGCGGGTTTTTGTTTGCCCGCTCGCCTCCCGCATTCGAGGACGAGATCATGGATATCCAGAAACAGATAGTTGCCGAGCGGGCGCTTGCTGCCGCCCGTCGCGCCCTTGCCATGCGCTATGCCGGGGCGGCCTTCGCCTATGTCTCCGGCTCCATCATGCGCGGCGAGGGGACCGCATTTTCGGATATCGACCTAGTCGTGGTGTTTCCGTCGCTGGAAAGAGCCTGGCGGGAATCCTTCACCGAAGGGGATTTTCCTGTCGAGTCCTTCGTCCACGACGAAGAGACGCTGGCGCATTATCTCCATGCCGATGCCGAGAGCGGCTGTCCCATCATGGTCAACATGGTCGCAACCGGCAGCATCGCGGGGCCGGATATCGAGCGTGCGCGCCTGGTCCAGGCAAAGGCGGTGGGTGTGCTGGAAGCGGGGCCAAAACCGCTTGCCGGCGCAAGCTACGACATGTTGCGCTATCAGGTCACCGATTACGCCGATGACCTGCGCGGCGACCGCCCGCCGGATGAAATCGCCGCCATCGCCGCGGCTCTCTACCAGAAGCTCGCCGATCTGATCCTGCTCGGGCGCGGCGCGTGGACCGGCCGCGGCAAATGGGCGCCGCGTCTCATCAGGAGGCTCGATGTGCAGGTCGCAGCCGAGTTCGACGCTGCGTTCAGGCTGGCGGCGCAGGGTGACGGCAGCCGGTTACTCGCATTGGCTAACCGCGAGCTCGCTTTGCACGGCGGCCGCTGTTTCGACGGCTTCAGGCAGGAGGCTCCGCCGGAGGCGCGGCGGCCGGAATAGATACGGGGAAGCCGCGGCATTGTTTTCGTCCGCCGGCATTGCCAAGGCGCTGGCGTCCACGAGAGCCTTATCCTGAGATGCCCCGCACGGATCTTGAAGGGCGAGGCGGGTGTGCTGGCGGTTAATGGATGCAAGGAGCAGCGTCGGCGCGTGTCCTTCGAGGCTCCGGCCCTTGGCCTGCGCACCTCAGGATAAGGAGCATTGGAGGATGCCGCCCGACGAGAGGTGTCGGAGAACGCCGCTTTACCTTCGGCGCACGGACAAGACCTCGCATCTGAGCAAAGAGGGCATCTGCAGCAGGATCAGCCCCGCGAGGTGGACCCGTGCCATTGCAATGACCGGCCAGTTGGATAAGGTTAATTGTAATATTATTAAAACAGAGGATGAAAGAAGAATGTCGGGGCGACTGTTCAGGGCACACCATAATCTAATTCCTATATTTTCCGTAACTTTGGGTCTGTCCGGATGCGTTACCAATAAGGATGGTGTTCAAGTCTCCACCGATCATAGCCGCGCCGTGAGTGGAGAGCGGACAAAAATGGGCCAATCTTATAATCTGAATGCAAACTGCACCGCTGCGACAATGCCGAGCATAAAGCTGGTGCAGCCCCCCGCGCATGGATCGGTAGAATTTGTCAGCGAAAAGATTTTCTCACATTATTCGACAGGCGCCCCCCAGATCAGGTGCAATTCCAGGAAATCTCCTGGCGTGTCCGAATATTATACTTCCAACAGCGGATATTCCGGAAAGGATATGTATAAAGTGAGGGTCTCCTACGGCGAAGGGACCATCAAGGACGTGACGGTCAATATCAATGTCAGAAAGAAATAGAGCAGGGCCGTTCCTCATCGACAGACGAGGCGGTGGCGCCTCCCGCGGCGCGTTGGCGCCATCTGTTCACGCCCGCGGAATATCTTAGCTTAAAGCGCCTTGCTCGGCGCAAATCCTGTCGATCAGAGCATCAAGCTCACCCCTTGGCGGCCGGCTTTTGGCCAGGCGCTGCTTCAGGTGCATGATCGAGTCGGCGAGGATTTCGTCGAGGCTTTCGGCGCAGGTGAAGTCGCCCGCCACACGTTTGACCTTGGAATTGTCGAAGATGGCAGTCCAGGCCTTGTCGCCGAGCAGCGGGCCGATCCATTCCGCATTGTAGCGGATAAGCGTGTCCGTCGGCACGTGGACGATCTTCGCCTCGACGCCGAGCAGCCTCGCGATCGTCTTCTGGATGTCGTCCCAGATATGCGCGCGGTCGGAGGTGATGTGGAAAATCTCCTTCAGCGCCGCCTGCTTGCCGAACAGGCCGACGAAAGGCACGGCGAAATCGACCGAGCGGGTCAGCGTCCAGGGCGTGTGGCCGTCGCCCGCCACGATGATGGGCTCGCCGTCCAGCATGCGCCTTGCCATGATGTCGCTGTCGCCCATCATGATCGGCAGGCCGGTGCGGACCGTGTGGCTAGGGCGGACGATCGTCCAGGCGAGGTTGGCGGACGTCTTCAGCAGCTCCTCGCAGGCGATCTTGGCCTGGCTATAGGGCCAGTAAGGATTGATCGCCGGCGTCTCCTCTGTGATCACGTAGTGACGCGGCGGCTTTTCATAGACGGAAGCTGAGGAAATGAAGATGTACTGGCCGCAATTGCCCGAGAAGACCTCGATGTCGCGGGCGACCTGATCGGGCGTGAAGGCGATGAACTGGCAGACGACGTCATATCCGGCCTTGGCGAGATCGGCGTAAGCGCTCGACCCCAATTCGCCGACGATCGAGGTGACACCGGCGGGTAGGGCGGCGTCTCTCAAGCCGCGATTGAAGACGCTGACATGGTGGCCCGCGGCGACGGCGCGTTCGACACAAGGGTAGGAAATCTGGCCGGTGCCGCCAGTGAAGAGAACTTTCAAAGTCATATGAGCGGCCTTAGTGTCTGATGGGCGGGATCTGTATGACCCTTCATAGCGTGAAAGAATATGGCCGTCTCGCTGAAATCTCGCCAACTGAGAATGGCAGCGCCACACAAAGGCCTTACCCCGAGGCGCTCCGTAAGGGCCTTGAGCGGCGGGGCGGGGTTGAAAAGGTAGAAGATGGTCGAGAAACAGCTCAATGACGCGCCGCAGGCAATCCGGCACACTGCGAGGATGCGGCTGAGAATCCCCGCGGCTGCGGATATTCATTTCCTGACGGAACTCTTTTTACGACCGGAAGTGGTCGCGCATCGACCGGTGCCGCGGCCGGATACGCCGGAAGAAAGTGCGGCGCGGCTCGCGCGTGATATTGCGCACTGGAAAGATCATGGCTTCGGGCGTTGGGCGGTCGAGGCGAATGGCGCGCTGATCGGTTTCGGCGGCGTGACCGTTTCGAAAGAATTCGGTGGCCTCAATCTTTCCTATCACCTGCAGCCGGAAAGCTGGGGGAAGGGATATGCCATCGAGTTGGTTCTGGATACGTTAGCCTTTGCCTTTGGCGATCTCAATGCTTTCCGCGTGATCGGGTTGGTTCGCCCAGTCAACGCCGCATCGACACGCATCCTTGAAAAATGTGGATTCCAGTTCGAATGCGAGGTCATGCTGCACGGTGCGCCGACCAACTTGTATGCAATCGGGAATTTGCCCCCCTAGCGATGCCGCCACACCCTCGCGATCGTACCGACAAAAGCGTTCATCGCGATGGTCGTCCTTGCGGCGGCGGCAAATGAGATAGAACTTGCCGCCGTCATGGCACGCCGCGCTTATGCCTGTGCCTTGCGGTAGGCTGCGGCGACAAGCCAGAGCGAGGAAAGCAGGAAATAGAACGCGCCAAAGCCTGCATAGGGAACGATGTCAAGAATCGTCGGCGAAGCGGTGCCGAGAGACCGGCTGATCATGAAGGCACCGGCGAGCGCCGATTGCGCGCCGCTGAGGATCATCACCCATTGGGCGCCGTAGAGGCGCCAGCGCCTGACGCCGGTAGAGAGCTGCAAGAGCCCGGAAAGGATCGCCCATGCCCCGAAGACGGCGAGAACGGCATAGCTGTTTTTGCCGAGTGCGATGACGACGGCGAGCGTGGTGATGGTGCTGACGACGACATTCAATGCCTGCGAAGGGTTGGCCTTGAGGCCGCCATTGACGCGGGCGTCGACCAGGTTGGCGGCGGCATCCCACAGGGGATAGATCACCAGCAGAAAGGCGGCAGGGCCGGATTGCCCGCCCGAGAGAATGGCCGCGGCAATCCAGGTCAGAGAGAATGCGGCGCGCGTGAAATAATAGGATCTCAGCCAGTTGGGCTGGGGAGAGGAATTGTTTTGCATCGGCAGGTCCTTCCTGGTTTGCTAGCCTACCTACTAGTAGGAAGATGAAAGCCCTGAGTCAATGCGTCGCCCGAACACCTCATTGTGAGTAAAGGAATGCCGAACGGCCTTGACAATCTGCCTACCAGAAGGTAGGCGACATCATGAAATCAATGGCTTCCACCTCGGATAAAATTCTCGGCGTAGCCCAGTCGCTCATCGTGGCGGGCGGATATAACGGCTTCAGCTACGCCGACATCTCGGCCGCGATCGGCATCCGCAAGGCGAGCATCCACCACCATTTTCCTGCGAAGGCCGAGCTGGTCGCGGTGTTGGTGGATCGCTACACCAAGCAGGCGGCTGCAGGATTGCAGTCGCTGCGCGAGCAGGCCGCAAGCCCTGCCGATCAGCTGCAGTTCTACATCGACTACTGGCGTTCCTGCATCGAGAACGCTTCGCAGCCCTTCTGCATCTGCGCCATGCTTGCCAGCGAAATGCAGATGCTGCCCGATGAGGTCGCATCACGCGTTCGCACCCATTTCCGAAATCTTGCGGCATGGCTGACCTCGGTGTTGCAGGCCGGCTTCGAGCAGGGCCTGTTCCAGTTGGACAGGCGGCCGGAAGAGCAGGCCCAGATGCTGATGGCATCGGTCCATGGGGCGATGCTTTCGGCGAGGGCTCTTAGCGATCCTGGATTGTTCATCGCGGTGGTTGGACCTGAGATCGCGAGGCTGCGGACAGCATAACGATCTCCTCTTCCCAATCGGATGCCGCGCCGAGGCCCAAGAGAGCCTCATCCTGAGGCGCCCCGCAGGGGCCTCGAAGGACGAGGCGGGTGCGCTGTCGGTTAATGGCTGCAAGGAGCAGCGTTGAGGCGTGTCCTTCGAGGCTCCGGGCCTTTGGCCTTGCGCGCCTCAGGATGAGGGAGGTTGGAGGTGTGCCGCGCCGATGGCAACGGGCGTTGGCGGATGCCGCCCCAGCGCTCAAGAGAGCCTCATCCTGAGGTGCCCGCAGGGGCCTCGAAGGACGAGGCGGGTGCGCTGTCGGTTGATGGCTGCAAGGAGCAGCGCTGCGGCGTGTCCTTCGAGGCTCCGGCCTTTGGCCTGCGCGCCTCATCAGGATGAGAAGCGTTGGAGGGTGCCGCGCCCAACTCATGTGGCCAGAAATGCTGCGCCGTCATTCCCCGCCTTCTGTCAGTCCATCCCGCACGATCGCGTAATAGGCGGAAAGCTCGGGGATATCAGCGGCCAGCGTGTCGAAGACCGAGTCGGACGGCGCAAGCGTGCCGGCATACTTCGCCTCGATAAAACCCTCATGCGCGACCAGCGCTTCGGCATCGGTCTTATGCACGACGGTATAGATCGGCGAGGGCACGGTGCGGCCCTTGACGATGATGCGGTCGAGTTCGATCACCGTGTAATTGGCGGCGATCAGCCGTGCGGTTTCCTCGCCGAGCAGCAGCGCCACGCCGTAATTCTTCGAGGCGCCTTCCAGGCGCGAGGCCAGATTGACGCTGTCGCCGAGGCAGGAATAATCGAAGCGGCGGGTCGAGCCCATATTGCCGACGATGCATTCGCCGGTGTTGATGCCGACACCCATCTTCAGTACGTGCGGCTTGCGGCCGATTGCGGCCGCTTCCCGCTCCAGCTGGCTATTCAGCCGCGAGATCGCCGCCTGCATGGCGAGCGAGGCGCGCACGGCGTGCAACGCATGATCGGGATCGTCGAGCGGTGCATTCCAGAAGGCCATGATGCAGTCGCCCATATATTTGTCGATCGTACCGCCGTGATCCATCACCACGTCGGAGAGTGGCGTCAGCAGCCGGTTGATCAGGCCGGTCAGCTGTTCCGGATCGTCCTTCAGCGTCTCGGCGATGGTGGTGAAGCCCCGCACGTCAGAAAACAGCACCGAAAGCGTGCGCCGATCGCCGCCGAGCTTCAGCTGCGACGGGTCGCTCGACAGGCGGCGGACGAGATCGGGCGAAATATATTGGGCGAAGGCGCGGATGATCTGACGCTTGTTGCGGCGCTCCTCGGCATAGTCGAAGGCGGCCTGGCCGAAGGCGACCGCGATATAGGCGACCGTTGGCCCGAGCGGCGAAACGAAGACATGGCCAAGCCGGATGCCGGCGAAGCTGATGGCCACGAAGGCGAGGAGGGCGGCAGCGCTGGTGACGATCGTCAGCCATCCCGTCGAGCGCCAGACGGTGAGCGCCGCAAGCAGCACCGAGATCAGGATGCAGGCGGCGACGGTTGGCAGGCGCGCTTCCGCGATCGACAGGCCGTAGCGGATATTGTCGTAAATCGTCGCCTGGATTTCAACGCCGGGGACGAGCTTGCCGGTGTGAACCGTGTAAGGCGTGGCGAAGGCGTCGACGCCGCCCTTGTCGATTTCAGGCGCATTCTGCAGGCTGAGCCCGACGAGGACGACGCGGTCCTTGAAATAACCCGGCGGCAGCAGGTTCTCAGGGTCGAGCGCCTGGTAATAGGAGACTGTGGGGTAGCTGCGGGCCGGGCCGAAGGACTGGATCAGTTGGCCGGCCGGCAGGATCTCCGCCCCCGCGCCCGAGGCCTTGGCCAGCATGGCGGCAAAGCCGTCCTCATAGCCGGGAATGCGGCGGAAGATGCCGTCGCCGCTGAGATCGACGGAGGCAATCCCGGTCACCGCACCTGCGTCGGTCAACGCCGGCAGCGGCGTGGCGCGGATCAGCTGCGAGGCCTGCGGCGTCTCGATCAGCGTTTCGTCGCCGGCAAGCACGACATCGGGACCAACCGCCTTGGCGATTGCCGCGTCGTTGCCGGGAGTGGAGGGCTCCGCCATGATGATATCGAGGCCGATCACGCGGGCGCCGGCTGCACGCAGCTGGGTGACGAGCTCGGCATGCAGGCTGCGCGGCCAGGGCCATTGCGCGTTAATATCGGCGAGTGAGGGCTCGTCGATCGCGACGATGACAGGCCCGCCCGGCGGCGGACGCGGATCGTCGAACGTCGAGAGGTAGTCGAAGCTTCTAAGCTCCAGCAGCGACCAGGCGGGCAGGCGCGACAGCAACGATATGGCGATCAATACGGTGAGCGACAGCACCAGCAGCCGGAGGCGGCGGCTTCCGGCCTGGCCGCCGTCCAGTCCGGCCTGCCGCGGCTTGTGCTCCGCCCGCATCAGAAGCGGACTTTGAGCGTGCCCTTGAAGGCGCGGCCCCAGCCGGGCACGCCGGGCGTGATCTCGAAGTCCTCGTCGAGCAGGTTATAGGCGGCCGCCTCCAGCTCGATGCGCTTGTCGAACGGCTCCCAGACCAAGTGGGCGTCGAGGCTCCAGTAATCGTCGAGCTTGGTGCCGAAATCATCGCCGTCGCGCTCACCGATGTAATTGGCCGCCACTGTCGCCTTGACCTTGGCCTCGTTGACCCAGGTCAGCGCAATCTGGCCGGAATTCCTCGGGATATAGGGGAGCGAGCCGCCGTAATTCGGCTCCAGCGGATCCTTGTTCTCGGATTCCATATAAGCATAGGTGGCGGAAAGGCCGAAACCATGACCGAGCACGACGTTGGCGGTGATGGCGGCGCGATCGAGGCTGCCGCGCGACAGCGGCAGACTATCCGAAGAGGGCAGCGAGATCAGCGGCAGGTCGATCGAGAAATCATGCAAGTCCTGGTGCTGATATTCGACCGAGGTGAAGAAGCGGTCGGTCCATTCGGCATCCCATTGCAACGCGACAGTATCAGTATAGCCATCGATGCCGACCGCGAGCTGGTTCGGCTGCAGGCCGAGAATGCCGATCGGGGCGAGGGTGGGAACGCCGGTATCGACGCCCTGGCGCATGAAAGCGGCGCGCAGCCAGTGGTTCTCGACGGGCGACCAGGCAAGGCCGACGCGCGGCTCGAGCCGGTTGACATCGATGCTGCCACCGCTCATCTGCGTGCCGAACAGCGCATATTCGGCCTTCAGATCAGGCGTGATCTCGTGCAGCACGTCGATGTAGGCGCGGGCGATGTCAACACGATTTTCGGCTTCAGTCGGGCCGAGAGTAACCCCCGGCAGGAGAACGGGAAAGATTTCTTCGAGATTGAAGTAGCTGCTGTTGCGGGCGTCGATCCAGCCGCCCTCGATGCCGTATCGGAAGGTCAACGGCCCGGTGCCGATGTTGTGGTTGAGGGCTGCGACATAGGTCTTAGAATTCAGATCCTCGATGGTTTGGCCGAAGGGGCGAATGTCGGTGCCTGGACCACCGAGGATCGGCACCCTCTCCCAGTCGAATTGCAGGTCTGTCGTCGTCTTCGTCCTTGCCGCGGAATAGAGCAGTGCGGCGTTCATTACGTTTTCGTAGCCGAATGTGTGGCTCCAGCCGATGCCGGCATTGGTTGTCGTACTGATATCGCGCCGGTTCAGGTAGAGCGGCAATTCGTCAGGTGCCGCGAGACCGCCGGGGCCGAAAATGGGTCGGAACAACCCGTCGTTCAAAAAAGTCGACAGCTGAGAGTTCTCGCTCAAAGTATCGAGGTTATAGTCGCGTCGGCCGCTGTTGACATAAGCGACGACGCGATCGTCCGGCGTGATCGTCGCGGTGAGATAGCCGTTGCCGCCAAGGATTTTGTTGTCGGTGGAGAAGCCTCCGAAATCCGTATAGTTGCCGTCGTGGGCAATCTCCTCCCAGTTGAGGTTGGCATAGAAGCTGATCGGGATCGTCTCGTTGGAATAGCCCTGGATATCGGCTTCGCCGATGCGTCTGGTATGGCCGTCGACGCTGTTGATGCCGCCGCCGAGCGAGCCTTCGATGAAGGGTACGTCGAACAGCGTAGCCGAGCGCGAACGGCCCGACAGCATGTGCGGAGAAAGCAGCAGGCCCTGGATGAAGGATGAGTAGCTCGACGCGTTGCCACGGTTCTGGATGATATTGTCGTCGCTGAAGCTCGTCGCGTTGACGAAGGGAAAGATGCTGCCCTTGATCGACTGGTCGATATAACCGGTGCCTTTGAAGGGGTCGAAGGCGGCATCGCCGTAATAACGGCCCCAGGCATCGAGGCCCTGCAGGCGGAAGGCGTTGTTGAGCGTCGAACCGGCGCTCGCATTGGCGCCGAGGCCGCTGTAATCGCCGCCGCGAGCGCGCGAGCGGCGCAGGTATTCCTGCGCGTTGCGGATCGCGCCGTCGGCGTCGTAATCGTCGATATCGACAGCGGTGCGGAAGGCGGAAATGACGGGATCGTTCTTATCGAGCCGGTCGGCATTGTCGAGCGCCTGCTGCGAAGGAATGCGGTCGCCTTTTTCATAATGGGCGGCGGCGAGCATCAGCTGGGATTGCGAATGCGCCGGGTTGGCGGTGCTGGCGGCAAGCAGGTCTTGCAGCGCCTTGTCGCGTTCGCCGGTTTGCAGGTAATAGCGGCCCCGTGCGAGAAGGGCGATGTCGAACGAGGGATCGAGTGCGATTGCCGTGTCGATCTCGCGTTTGGCTTCCTTCATGCGCGCCTGATCGAGATAGAGGATTGCCAGGTTGGCGTGGAGCAGCGGATCCTGCGGATCGAGCTCGATCGCTTTCTTGAAGGCCTTTTCCGCTTCGCCATTGGCATCGCGCGAGCTTTGCAGCAGGCCGAGCGAATTCAGCGTGCTTGACCCACCGGGGGCAAGCTCGATCGCGCGATTCAGGTCGGCAAGCGCGCCGTTGATGTCGCTCTCATACACCGCCTTGTAGCTCGCCCGGGCGGAGAGCGCCATCGGATGATCTGGATCGAGCGCCAGCGAGCGCTCTATCGCTTCCTTCATCTGCTCGCGGTTATCAGTGAGTTCTGCCAGCTCTGCGCGGACTGCCGGCAGGGTCGGATCGTCGGGATAGCGCTGCTCGGCTTTCTTGATGATCTCGATTGCCGCGCGCGGGTCCTTCAAGAAGCCCGTCGTATAGGCCTGCATGATCGCGCCATAGGGGCCGGTCGTATCGGCCGGGGGCTGTTCGGCATGGGCGGGATCGGCGAGCGAGCGGGCAAAATAGCCGCCGAATTGCGCCATGTTGCGACGCGTCGGGTCGAGATGCGGCAAAGCCTTGTGGAAGAGCCTGGCGGCATCGCCGTAGCGCTTCTCCGAGCCGGCGATGGTGGCGTCGATCAGGTCGACGCGGGCCTGCTGGGCCGCCGTCAGCTTGCGGCCGCGGATCTTCTGCAAGGTTGCGGCCGCGGCCTGGCGGCCATCGAAGGCGCTCTGCACTTCGGCAAGTTCCAACCAGTCCTCGGTCGTGCGCCGCTCCGGCGGCAGCGCCAGCAGACGGCGGCGCTCGGTGGCCATAAGGTCGGCCCGCAGCGGCGACGTCGGCATCAGATCGAAGCCGTCGCGCAGGTCGAGATAGAACAGCATCTGTTCCCGGTCATCGGGATTGACGCTGATGATCTTGTGCGGCGCCTGGCCGATGGTGGCGACCGCACCTTCGCCCTCGCTCACCTCGACACTGCCCTGCGGATTGCTGAGCGCGACGCGGCCTTCGAGCACGATCATCGAGGTCTTGGCGCCCTCGACGGTCATCGTCCAGTCGGTGCCGCGGATCGCGGCCGCGGCGGCCGGGGTTTCGACCGTCAGGCCCTGGCCGCCGCGCTGGGCGCGGGCCCAGATGGTGCCGGCCTGAAGCTCGAGCACCGTATCGCCGCTCGCGGCCATCTTCTTGACCTGCAGCGAGGAATTGCGGCCGAGGCGGACCTGGGTGTGATCGGAAAAGACGATGGCGAGCTGGCCGTTGGCATTGGTGCGCAGCACGTCGCCGGTCAGAAGATCCTGGTTGATGTCGACGACGCGCCAGTCCGATACGTCTATGAAGCGGACCTCTTCGCCGGTCTTGCGGGCGATGACGGAGCCGGCGACCGGGGTTGCACGCGGCACGGGATCGGCCATGACAGGCAGCCCGAAACCGGGCACGGCAAACGCCAGCGCCATGCCGATGCGACAGATGTTATTGGAATAACCCCGCATGATCTCGACCCCATCCCCGTCTTCCCCTTTGTCCGTGTAGAGTGGAAAAGTCAAGCATGTTGCACACGTGTTCTTGCTTTCGTTCCAAAGTGTAATATCAGGGAAACACTTTAGGGGATGGAGTATTCAGGTGAGCGAATTCGAAAGTGCCACGGAGGTTATGCTGAGCAGTCCGTCGAGCGGCGATGTCGGTTCCGAGTATTTCGACCACATCAAGAAAATCAATGACATATTCTACGATCAGATCAAGATATCCGATCAGAAGGCCGCCTATATCTTTACTTTTATGCTCGCCTTTCTGGTGAGCTCCAGTGAGGTGAGGGCAGTCTTCAGCCCGACGCGTTATGTCAGCGGTGCGCCGGGCAGCATTCTGTTCTCCGGCTTGCTTGCCGCAGCCTCGGTCTTCTCCATTCTCTCGGCGATCCTGGTCGTTCTGCCTCGACGTCTGGGCACCTCGACGTCGCTCTTCTGGGGCGCCTGGCCCAAGCACCGCGACCTGTTCTTCGAGGCGGCGCTGCGGCGCGATGCGCGCTACCTTTTCGATCAATATCTCGAAAACGCCGAAATTCTTTCCTGCATCGCCCGCAGCAAATATCGCTGCGTCACATTCGCCTTTCGCGGGTTGATGGTGAGCGTCATTGCCTATGTGCTGCTGTTGGCGGCAGGCTGAGCGCAAGCGAAGGCAAGAATGCAGGGCGCGCTGAGACGCGCGCGCCCCGCTCATTCAATCCTCGACTTCGATAACGAGCTCGATCTCGACCGGCATGCCGAGGGGCAGGCTGGCGACGCCGAGGACGACGCGGCCGGAGAGCTTTTCCTCGCCGAAGACCGCAAACAGCAATTCGGACGCGCCGTCGGCGACCCTGGGGTGGTCGCGGAAATCGCCTTCGGTGGCGATATAGACGCCGAGCTTCACGACCCTCACGACGCTATCCAGCGAGCCGAGATAATCCCTGGCGGCGGAGAGCGCGCTCAGCGTCGCCGTCTCGGCTGCCTTGCGGCCGTCTTCCGATGTCAGCGCGCCGCCGACACGGCCGATATAGCGGGGCTCATGGCCGACAACCGGCAGCATGCCGCTGAAGAAGACCAGATTGCCTGTTCTCGTCGCCTCGACATAGGCGCCAAAGGGTGTCGGCGGCGGGGGAAGGGTGATGCCGAGTTCCTGCAGCCGCCGTTCCGCGCCGGCTGCCTGCGCTTTCTCATGGTTTACCATTTGCCCAGATGTGCGCCGCCATCGACGTGCAGCACCTCCCCGGTGACGCGCGGAGCTTCAGTGAGGAAGACCACCGCGTCGACGATTTCAGCGACATTCGAAATGCCTGTCATCGGCGACAGCGTCCTCAGGAACTCCTTCGGATTGTCTTTGTGAAGGGGCGTGTCGACGACGCCGGGGGCGACCGTGTTGACGCGAATTCCCTCGCTTGCATACTCCATCGCAAGGTTCTTCGAAATCGCGTCGATGCCGCCCTTGGTCATCATTGCCACGGAAGCGGGCATGCCGGCGATCGGATGATCGATCAGCGGCGTGGTGATGCTGACGACGCTGCCGCCCGTCTTCTGGGCGAGCATCTGCCTGATGACCCGCTGCGTCAGGTGCAGGAAACCTTCGAGATTGGTCGACGAGAGCTTACGGAAGTCGGTCATCGTGTAATCGACGAACGGCTTGGTGAAGAAGATGCCGGCATTGTTGACGAGCGCGTCGATCGAACCGAACCGGTCGATTGAGGTTTTGGCGACGCGGGCCGCTGTTTCGGGATCGCCGATGTCGCCGTCGACCAGCGCCAGCCTGTCGGAAGCCTGGAAGGCATCCGAAGCGCTGACCTGACGCGAGGTGGCAACAACGTTGTAGCCGCGCTCGACGAAGGCGTTAACGAGCCCCGCTCCGATGCCCTGGGAGGCGCCCGTGACGATGACAGTCCTTTGCTTGGTCATGTTGAACTCCATAATCTGGTTCGGGCAACGCGGGCCTGGCTAGGTGGGTCGCTCGAGATGGGGCCGCTGCGATCGCGCCGCCATCGGGTTGTTGGTTTGTTTTCGCAAGGTGAATATGGCGAAAACGTCATTGCTCGATTAGATGGAAATATCTGGATTCTCTTTTGCATCAGTGCAAAAGTGCCGGCATGGCCGATCTCAACGACATCGCCGTCTTCGTGAAGGTGGCGCAATATGGCAGCTTCAGCCGCGCCGCCCATTCGCTCGGCATGCCTGTCTCGACCGTCAGTCGGAAGGTGACGTCGCTCGAAGAGCAGCTCGGCGTGATGCTGATCCAGCGCACGACCCGCAAGCTCAGCCTCACCGCGCAGGGCCGGGCCTATTACGACAGATGCAGCGAGCCGCTTGCTCATCTCATCGACGCCGAGCAGGCGCTGACTGAAACGCAGAGAAAGCCGGAAGGCCTGCTGAAGATCTCGGTGCCGGTCATCTTGGGCCAAGAGGTCTTTTACGAATTCATCTCCGATTTCCTGAAGGCCTATCCCGAGATCCAAGTCGATCTTTTCGTCACTAACCTGTTCCTTGATCTGGTCGCGGAGAATATCGATCTCGGCATCCGCTTCGGCGAACTCAAGGATTCCACCATCGTCGCGCAGCGGCTCGGCAAGAGCGTGCGTTATCTGGTCGCCGCCCCGGATTATCTGAAGGAGAAGGCTCTTCCCGCAAAGCCCGAAGATCTCAAGGACCATCGGTGCGTGCTCCTGAACGGGCGCAACGGCGAAGCGGAATGGCATCTCGTCAGCGGCCGCAAATCGGCCGACGTGCGCGTGTCGGGGCCGGCATCGAGCCGCGATTTCGATGCGGTCAGCGCCTTCACCTATCGTGGCCACGGCATTGGGCTCCTGCCTTCGACCTATTGCGACGAGCAGATCCGAAGAGGCGCGCTCATCCGCCTGCTGCCGGACTGGTCGTCGCCGGAAATCTTCGTGCACGCCGTCTATCCCACGCGCCGCTTCCTGCCCCTGCGCCTGCAGGTCTTCCTCGACGCGCTGAAGGCATGGAAAAGTCCTTTGTGGCTGCCGTTGCATTGAGGGGTGCCATCACCGAAAATTGAAGCCGTGCGCGTGGCGGTGCGTTCTTCCCAGGCGAAGCTGTGCTAGAGTCGCCCGGCTTTGGGAATGGCGCGGGGATCTGCCGATGCTGACGTCACTTGCGGTGCTCATGGGGCTTTCCGGTGTCGTGCCGACGGCGCAGGCTGCGGCAAACGATGTCGACGTGACGCTGGTGCTTGCCGTCGACACCTCGCGCTCGATGGATTTCGAAGAGATCGGCATCCAGCGCGACGGTTATGTCGCGGCGCTGAAACACAAGGAATTTATCGACGCGGTGAAGGGCGGGCTTACCGGTCGCATCGCCATCAGTTATTTCGAATGGGCGGGCTATGTCGTCCAGGGTTCGGTGATCGACTGGCAGGTGATCGAGACGGAGCAGGATGCGATTGCCTTTGCCGACAAACTCGACGCCCGGCCGATCGGCACGCAGCGGCGCACCTCGATCTCCACCGCGATTGCCCAGGGCGTCAGCATGATCATCGCCAGCCCCTTCCGGGGCAGGCGGGAGGTGATCGATGTCTCCGGCGACGGCCCGAACAATTCCGGCAATCCCGTCACGCCCGTCCGCGACAAGGCGGTGGCATCAGGCATGGTCATCAACGGCCTCGCCCTCATGCTGCGGCCTTCCGATGCGCCTGACGGGCTCGACAAATATTATGCCGACTGCGTCATCGGCGGCCCCGGCGCCTTCGTGCTGCCGGTCCGCAAGATCGAGGACTTCGCCGTCGCCGTGCGCCGCAAGCTGGTGATGGAGATCAGCGGCCTGTCTCTTCCGGCGACGGTGCAGCCGATCGCCGGCGCGGAGCCGGCAACGGACTGCTTGATCGGGGAGAAGCAGTGGCGGGATATGTTTGACCGGTGAGAGGGCTGCTGGCCCAACCCGATGATCAATGGCTATCGGGACTGGCTCGACGGCATGGTGGCGGCAGCGAAGGCAGCCAGGCGGTGAGCCCCGCGAGAGCGATGCTGAAGCGCGTCCTTCGAGGCGCAGCCTAACGGCCGGAAGCCCGAAGGACGCGCTGCAACGGTGTTCCCTGCATTTATTGCTGTTCGGAGCACCCGTCTCGCGCCTCGGGATGGGGCTCTTCACTGCCTATAGCGGCAGCTCTCTGCCGGCTTGTTCGCTGACCATATATTTGGCGTACCAGTCCGGCCAGTTCTCGTCGTATTTGCCGCCGTTGCGTTTCTCGTGTTCGCCGTGGGCGGCGGCAGCGCGGCGGAGCGCGGAGGCCAGGTCGCTCGAGGTGGAGAAGACGGTCTCGTCGGCGTCGATGCGGCCGGGCAGGCGGGTGGTGACTTCCTGGAACAGCCAGCCGTTGCCGTCAGGATCCTTGAAGGAGGCGAAGGAGCGGTAGCTGCGGTGCTCGGGATCGCGGCCGGCGATGCGCAGGCGCCCGAAGAGATAGGGTTCGTCCTTGCCGGCATAGACGCCCGATGCGTCGTGGAAGACCTCGCTCACCTCGACGCCGCGGGCGATGAGATCGCGGCGGGCGGCCTCGATGTCGGAGACGATGAGGTAGAGGCCTTGAGCGGAGCCGGGCGCGGCGGCGGTCACGTTCCTGCCGAAGATGATGGCGCAGCCGGAGCCGGGCGGGGTGAACTGGATCACGCGGAAATCGGCATCATTGGCGAAATCGGCATCGAGCCGCCAGCCGAGGCCGTCATAAAAGCGTTTGGCGCGGTCGACGTCGGACACGGGGATGACCACCACTTCGAGTTTGGTGTCGGCGGGCCGTGTTCTGATGGATTCTGTGGGGGTTTCACTGCGCATTGCATTGCTCATCTTCAGCTCCTCGACGTTTGGACGCATTAAGAATGGCGATACATGTCGTGCGCGAGTGGACCACAGCGCAGGCAGGGCGTCGAATCAATTCTTCTGTCGGCAAGGAGAAGACGGCGGGCCAGCCCCGCCGTCAGTTGCCTAGTCTCCTACGCCGCAAGAGCGGCGCGCGTCTTGCCGATCATCAGGGCGGCGCGGGCCGCCTCGCGGCCCTTCTCGACGAAGTGCGCGCGGTAGATCTGCGTGTGGTGCTCGGTTTCCTGATACTGATGCGGCGTCAGCGAAACCGACAGCACCGGCACGCCGGTGTCCATGCCGGCGCGCATCAGCCCGTCGACGACGGCCTGGGCGACGAATTCGTGACGATAGATTCCGCCATCGACGACGAAGGCGGCGGCGATGACGGCGGCATAGCGCCCGGTCGCCGCAAGATCGCGCGACAGCAGCGGCATTTCGAATGCGCCGGGAACGTCGAAAACATCGATCTGCTCAGCCGGTATCAGCTGCTGGAAACCTTCAAGCGCACGGTCGACGATATCGGCGTGCCAGCCGGCTTTGACGAAGGCATAACGGGTGGGTGTCATGGTGATCTCCTTTGGCGTACAGACACGTCACCCAAGGCGATCACGAACGTTGACCGGCTGCCGGCGAGGGCAGCAGGAACGCGCGTTCTCTTTCATCCGGACTATGACCGTCGGCTCAGGCATCTCACCTGATCTGCTGACCCTTCGTTAAGAAGGCGCTCGCGGGCTCGCAATCGAAACTGCATACCGCCGGTAGGGACTTTCACCCCGCCCTGAGAACGGCGCGGACAATAGGGGCAAGGCGAGGGGCTGGCAATAGGGGATTGGTTTGGTGGTAGGCCGCAATCTCAAGGGGCGTCATGCTTCGGCTGATCGTCCTCCACCAACCTATCCACAGCCGTGATGGAAGCCACTTGCCTTTCGCTTGCCGCTCAAGGCGTTCGTCGCTTTCGCTCCTCGCCCCCCTCATCTGCCCTAACGGGCATCTTCTCCCCGCTGGGGCGAAGGGGGAGCAAGCTGCACGGGTCGTCATTCCCATAGCGAACGTCAAAGGGAGCGAGACGCTGCGGCGATTCCGCTTCTCCCCGGCGGGGAGAAGTTGCCGGCAGGCAGATGAGGGGGTGAGCGGCTGAGCCGCGAATGCACGGAGCGGAAGCGAAGGGCACCATGACGAGTGGCGTTGCAACGGTTTAGTAGCGGCAGCGGTGCCGACGATGCGAGGAGCGGCTTCCATCGCCCTTGCTGTGCGTGCACTCGCGCCTACATCCCTCCGGAGCACATTCCGCCGAAGCAGCATGACGCGCCGTCCCGCATGAGGCGGGGCAGGCCGTGACCATCATGGGAGGGAGGCATGCCAGAGTCTTTTGTCGTGCGCCGTGAGGCGCATATAGCGGCGCCGCCGGCTGCGGTGTTTGCGCTGATGACGGATCCGGAGAAGATTTTGCGCTGGATGGGAACGGAGGCCGAGATCGAGCCTGAGCCGGGCGGTCTTTATCTCGTCAACGTCACCGGCGCCCGCTTTGCGCGAGGCTCGTTTCGCGAGGTCGTGCCGGTGCATCGGCTTGCCTATAGCTTCGGATGGGATGGCAGCGAGGTCGTGCCGCCGGGCTCCAGCCTGGTCGAGATCGACCTGATCGAGCAGCCGGATGGGACGTTACTGCGACTCACCCATAGCGGCCTGCCGAGCGAGGAGCAGTGCGCCGGCCATGCCGAGGGGTGGGAGCATTATCTGGGGCGGCTCACCGCGGTCGCCGCCGGGGGCGATCCGGGGCCGGATCCTTTTTACGGCAGGACATGAACGATTTTCGTGGGCGTGAGGCGCTTCTCAAGCGCTTGCCGCTGCGGGAAAAACGCCCGGCCGGCGCTCCGACCGGCCGTCAAAAAACAAGGTTTTTTCACCTGCAAACATGAATGCCCGGTTCATCTCCAGTTCAATTTGGCGGCCCTAAGGTGGGTACGGCTGGATGAAATGGAGTTTTCGATGAAGGCACTATCTATCGCGGCTGCCTTGCTCGCTGGCAGCCTTTCGATCGGCTCTGCGCAGGCGATGCCGATGGGGACAATCAATGTCGAGAGCAAGGTCACAAGCGACGTCACCAAGGTCGACTACGCCTGCGGCCGCGGCTGGCACCTGACCCGCTGGGGCGAATGCCGCCGCAACTGGCGACGCCCGCCGCCGGTGGCTTTCTATGGTGGTCCACCTCGCTGGGGTTGGGAGCGCCGCCACCGCGACTGGGATGGCCCGCGGTGGCGCCATGAACGCCGCTGGGATCGCGAACGCCGCTGGCGGGACGACTACTAAAGGTCTCGGCATGAGGCTGACGGACGAGGCCGGCGCGATGTTTCGCCCGGCCTTTTCTTTTGGAAACTGTCATTGCGCTCAGGTCAGATCCGGCTGACGAGCCAGTACTTGCCGTCGATCAGCTCTTCGAGTTCGGCTGGATCCTTGACGCCGAACTCAAACCATTCGACGAGTTCCTTCGCCTTCAGCCGGCTTTCGTCCGCCGTAAAGTCGATTCCATAGCGCGCGCACCAGCGCCGCAGGATCGACGTCAACAACGTCATGTCGTTTCCGTCCAGCGGATCTTTCGGCCAGAATGTCGTGCCCATCGCAACCCCTCAATCGCGGATGACCCGACATTACAATGGAATCGGAGCCGCGCAAGTTTAAAGTGTTATTTTTCTGTTTTCCACCGGTGTGATGTTTGACAGTGTTGTTGTTGCCTGAAGCCCGAGGGGAGAGCGGGCGCGGAAGCGTCGGCTTGCGGAGGTCTGCCGGCGATGTCATCCTAAGTCATGGATCTGCCTTCCTCCCTTGCCTGGCTGGTTGACGAGGCCGCTGCCTCGCCCGGTCCCGAACGGTTCCTCGCCGAACTCGGGCGCCGGCTGCTTTGCGACGGTCTGCCGCTTGCCGGCGGCGCGCTGACACTTTCAGTGCCGCATCCGATCATCGCGCGGCGCACCTGGCTCTGGCGGGCGGAGAGCGGGGCCGTTATCGAGGCGCTGGCCTTCGCGGCGGCCCCGCCGGTCGAGGCCGGGCGCGAGTGGCTGGCCGGGCTCGGGCCGGTATGGGAGGAAGGGATCGGAGCCTCGCCGGAGAGCCCGGTGCTCGGCTGGGCGGGTATCGCCAATGGGGCCGGGAGGGACGCCTTTGACCCGGCCGGGGCGGATCGTCTGCGCGAGGTGGCGCGCTTTGCCGCTGCGCCGCTTGCGGCACTCGCGGCGCGGGAGGCGCGGGCTGCTCTGCTCGAAGCCTATCTCGGCCGGCGCAGTGCCGCGCGGGTGCAGGCCGGGGCGCTTGCCCGGGGCACCGGGGAGACCATTCGCGCGGCGCTTCTCTGCGCCGACCTGCGCGACTTCACCGCACTCTCGGAGGTGACGGAGCCGCACGCGATGATCGCGACGCTCGATGCCTGGTTCGACCGCGTCGCCGGCGCCGTACACGCCTTCGGCGGCGAGGTGCTGAAATTCATCGGCGACAGCGTGCTGGCGATCTTCCCGGTCGCGGCTGCGCCAGGCAAGGCCCAGGGAGACCGTGACGCCTGCGAGGCGGCGCTGAGGGCGATCGCCGCCAGCCGCGCCGGCATGGCCCATCTCGACCAGGTACGCCGGGCGCAGGGCCTAGCGCCGCTGCCCTTCGGGGCCGCGCTGCATTTCGGCGAAATCCTGTGGGGTAATATCGGCGCGGCGGACCGGCTGGATTTCACCGCCATCGGCCCCGCCGTCAATCTTGTCAGCCGGCTCGAAGGGCTCTGCAAGCCGCTCGGCCGCAGCGTGCTGATCTCGGGCGCGGTGGCGGCGAATACGTCGGCGCCGCTCGTGCCCCTCGGAGAGCACGCCTTGCGCGGGATCGCCGATCCTTGTGCGGTCTTCACCCTGCCGGAGGATTGAGCCCGAGGGCGGTGCTGCCAGAAGGCGCCGCAGACGCGGGGCTTCCGACCGCGACTTTTATCGTTCGCGAAGCGCAGACAAGAATCATGATTGTGAAGCTCATCTTTTTTGGCTAAAGCCTGTCCGCACATCGAATGAGGGGGTTCAAACATGGATCAATACGCACGCAAATTTTTCTCCGTCCTGGGACTGTCAGCAATGCTGATGGCCGGTGGCGCTCAGGCCGAAGACGGCAAGAAAGTCTCGATCGTCGATGATCGCGGCGTGACTGTCGAAGTCCCGGCGCAGCCGAAACGTATTGCCTCGATTTCTTATTTCGCCGATGACGTTGCGCTCGCGCTCGGCATCAAGCCGGTCGCCAGCACCTATATGACGGCTGGCCGCGAGCCCGCTTTCCTGCTCGGCCTGACCTCAGGGATGAAGCAGATCGGCCAGCGCGCCAAGCCCAATCTCGAGCTTCTTTCCGAAGCCAAGCCGGATCTGATCATTGCGATCCGCCGCTATACGGTCGGCAATGCAGCGCAGCTGCAGAACATCGCGCCTTACGTTGCCTATAATATGGAACTGCTCGAAGAGAGCTACAGCGAGACCGCAGCACTTTCCAAGCTGCTCGGCAAGCCCGAGCGCGGCGAGCAGCTGAACGCCGATTTCCGCAAGCATCTGGCGGAGTTCGCCGCCAAAGCGCCGAAGGACAAGCATCCGCGCTTCCTGATCATGTGGGGCGGCGCGACACCTTTCGCCTTCCACACGGAAAACACCTCGGCCTCTATCGTCGCTGCGATCGGCGGCGACAATGTTCCCGGCCCGAAGACCCCGGGCGGCGAGTTCGGCATCGATCTCAGCCTGGAGACCATGCTGGAGAAGGACCCGGAAGTGATCTTCGTCTACGATTCCGGCCCGGATCGTCCGCATGAGAGCAATCCGATCTGGTCGCAGCTGTCGGCGGTCAAGAACAACCGGGTCTTCTATGTCGGCGACCAGTGGGTCGAGACCAACGGTCCGATCGCCCGCGAAATCGTGCTGCGCGAGGCCGCGCACTACCTCTATCCCGACACGTTCCCGGCCGTCGACGTCAAGGCGGAAGCCGCCAAGCTGATCCCGGCCGAACTGCAGAACTAAGCCAGGGACAAGACCGGCGATGAGCCCCCGGCAATCATTCCTGGCCATCGGGCTCATCGTCATCGCCGCCATCCTGGCGGCGATGTTTGGCTTGCTGATCGGCGCCAAGACGCTGTCGGCTGAGACCGCCATCCGCGTGCTGTTGGCGCCCGATGGCAAGATCGAATCCATCCTCGTCTGGACGCTGCGGCTGCCGCGCAGCCTGACCGCGGCTGCCGGCGGCGCGGGTCTTGCCGTTTCCGGCTATGTGCTGCAGACGCTGACCCGCAATCCGCTGGCCGATCCCGGCATCACCGGTGTCACATCCGGGGCGGTCGCGCCGATCGTCTGCTGTTTCGTCTTCCTGCCTTGGCTTTCGCCCGCCTATTATCCCTTCATCGGCCTTGCCGGCGGGCTTGCGGCAGCTTCAGTGACGTTCTGGGTGTCGCATGGCGGGCAGGGGCGGCCGCTGCAGCTGGCGCTCGGCGGTGTCAGCGTCTCGCTCTTCCTGGGTGCGATCACCACCTACGTGCTGCTTTTGACCGGGCCGCAATCGGCATCGCTGCTCTTCTGGCTTGCCGGCGGCTTCCAGGGGCGCACCTGGTCGCATCTCCTCTACATGCTGCCCTGGACGATCGCCGGCGTCGCCGGCGCGCTGCTGCTGCGGCGCGTCATCGCCATGTTCATGCTGAGCGATCATGCCGCGGCCGGCATGGGCTTGCAGCTAGGGCTGTGGAAGCCGCTCATCCTCATTCTCGCCGTCCTTCCGGTTGCGGGCGTCGCGCCGGTCGCGGGACCGGTCGCCTTCGTGGGGCTGGCCGCTCCTCACATCGCCCGGCTGCTCAAGCCGCGCGGCACGGGGTGGGAGATCGGGCTCAGCGCTGCCCTCGGCGCGCTGATCGTCACCGTCGCCGACGTTTTGGCGCGCAGCATCGCCATCCCGCGCGAACTGCCGGTCGGCATCGTGACCGCGCTGCTTGGCGGGCCTGTCTTCATCTATCTCGTCCAGCGCGGGCGGCTGAGCCTAGCAGGTGAAGCACGATGAGCGCCCCGGCATCGACGACGGCTGCTTCGCCAGGCCTCGGCATGTCCGCCGCACTGGCCATCCTGACGGTCCTGTCGCTGGCGGCGGCGATCTTCCTCGGCGTTGCCGATATTCCGATGGCCGATGTCGCGGCCGTCTTGACCGGCGGCGGCTCGGCTGAAGCACGGCTGATCATTCTCGATATCCGGCTGCCGCGCATCGCCACCGGCATTTTGGCTGGCATCCATTTTTCGCTGGCAGGATATCTGCTGCAGACCATCACCCGCAATCCGCTGGCCGATCCGTCGCTGATGGGCGTTTCGCAGGGTGCGACGCTGTCGGTGACGATCTTCCTGCTTTTCACCGTCTATATCTTCGAGCCCGGCTCGAACACGCTGGCCGAACTGCCGGTCGCCTGGCTGCCGGCGGCCGGGCTTGCCGGCGGTCTGCTGGCCGGCGGCGTCATCTATCTCCTGGCCTTCCGCCTCGGCCTCAGCGCGCTGCGCATCACGCTCTGCGGCGTGGCGGTCGGGGCGGTTCTGCATGCGGTGGCGATCGGCCTCATCGCCGGTTGGGGATCGGCCCGCATCGAGATCATTCTCGAATGGCTGTCGGGCAGCCTTTACGCCCGCAGCTGGGATCATGCACTCTTCCTGCTGCCCTTCACCATCGCCGGGCTCGCCATGCTGCCGGTCATCTACCGCCCCTTGACGCTGCTGCAGTTCGATGCATCCGTCGCCCGCTCTTTCGGGCTCGGCTATAAGAGACAGTTCTCAATCGTGCTGATCGTATCTTCTGCGCTTGCGGCGAGTGCGGTCGGCGCGGTCGGCCCTGTTGTTTTCATCGGTCTCGTCGTGCCGCATCTCGCCCGTTTCCTGGCGGGCCGGAATTTCATGTTGTCGCTTGTTCTGACGATCGTGCTCGGCGCCGTCATCGTCACGCTCGGCGATCTCATCGGCCGGCTGCTGGGCCAAGCCGAGGAAATCCCGATCGGCGTGGTCACGGCCGTCTTCGGCGTTCCGTTCCTGCTCGCGCTGCTGCGCAAAACCATGTGAGGCCGAAATGCCATTGTCCTGTTCCGACCTCTCGGTAATGTACGGCCAGCGAAAGGCCCTTAACGGCTTCAGTCTTTCGCTTGAGAAAGGCGAGATCCGCGCGCTGATCGGCCCGAACGGCTCGGGCAAGAGCACGGCGCTGCATGCGCTGGCCGGGCTGATCCGGCCGGCCGGGGGCCGAGCGTCGCTCGGCGGCGTTGCCGTCGCCTCCATGTCGCGCCGCATGTTGGCGAAGAGGCTCGCCTTCCTGCCGCAGCAGCCGACCGCGCCCGACGAAATGACCGTCGCCCAGCTCGTGCGCCAGGGCCGCTATCCGCATGTCGGCCTGTTCCGCTCCTATGACAGCCGTGACGAAGACGCGATCGAATGGGCGCTTGAAAGCACCGGCCTGTCCGGGCTCGCCGACCGCAGCCTCCGGGAATTGTCCGGCGGCGAGCGGCAAAGGGCCTGGATATCGGCCGCTCTCGCCCAGGAGGCGGAGATCCTGCTGCTCGACGAGCCCACCTCCTTCCTCGATATCGGCTACCAGGTCGAGGTGCTCGACCTCGTGCATCGGCTGAGCCGGGAAAAGGGCGTGGCCGTCGTCATGGCGATCCACGACATCAACCAGGCCGTCGCCGTCAGCGACCGCATCTCGCTGCTTGAAAAAGGCGAGCTCAGATTCGACGGCGCCCCACGCGAGCTTGCCGAACGCGGGCTGATCCAGGAAATTTTCCGCGTCAGGGGCCGCTTCGTCCAGGTCGCGCCCGACAGTCCGCCGCATTTCGATGTCGAGCTGATGAAACTTCAGCGAGCCGACACGACCTAGCGCTTCACCAGCCTGAAGACGATCTTCGTCTGGGTGTAATAATTCAGCGCATCGGCGAAATCAGGCGTCCAGCCGTCGGCGACGAAGGGAATGAAGCCGTCATATTCGAGCTTGCGGGCGGAGACGTCGAAGCCCGCCCTTTCGAAGGCGCGGCCGTAATCAGTGATCGACCGGTCCTGGACGACGGTGTTGGTGCGGTTGGCGACGAGTTCGCGCCATTTGGGCCAGAGCGGGTTATCCGTATGGCATCCTGTCACCGCATAATAGACGCCGCCGGACTTCAGCGCCCGCCAGATGTCGGCGGCGTGTGCGTCGATATCGGGAACGAGATAGATGACCTCATGGCTGAGGGCCAGATCGAATTCTTCGCTCCAGCCGTCGAGCCTGCCGCCGACCTGATGCTGGATCGGCAGATTGCCCTTCAGCGTCTCGGCCTTGGCGATTGAGGTTTCGGCGATGTCGATGCCGAGCGCCTTGCGGAAGGGGCGGATCGCATAGAGATGGCGCAGCAGGCCGCCCTGATTGCAGCCGAAATCGAGCACGCTCTTGTCGGTCAGGTCCCGCTCGAGGATGAGGTCGATCAGGTGGCGCCAGATGGGCGCATGTCCATCGGCCATCCTGTCTTCGGCATCTGGATCGATATACCACGTGCCGATGTTTTTCTGCGCTTCCTCAGCCATCCTCTTGCGCCTCGCATCATGCCGATCACGGTGATGGTCTTAGGATGCGTTGTCATGCTTGGCTAGATCGGAAGGCGGTTTTCGAGCGCCTTCCACAGCCGTCAGGTATTTTGCAAAGAAAACTTTGCAAAGATATGTTTGCGATTGTATGCTTTGGGGATGAAACATCCGCACCCTAAACCTGCCGCAGATGCCCGCACCGTCAGCCGGGTCGTGCCCGAGCCCACCGCGCTGAAGGCGCTGGCGCATCCTGTGCGGCTGCGCATGCTCGGCATGCTCCGGATCGATGGTCCCGCCACGGCGACGCAGCTTGCCGCGCGGCTCGGCCTGAACAGCGGCGCGACGAGCTATCATCTGCGCCAGCTCGCCCAATACAACTTCATCGAGGAGGCGCCGCATGCCTCGCGGCGCGACCGCTGGTGGCGCGCCAGCCACGAGCTGACCTCGGTGCCGGCGAGCGAATCCGAAGGGGAGGCGCTCGATCTCGACATCGCCTTCAATCAGGCCGCACTCTCGCTGCAAGTCGGCCAGATGCAACAGGCGCTGGAGGAATATGCCGAGCTGCCGCCCGAATGGCGCAAGGCGACGGCTGCCGACGACATCATCATCCCGATGACGGCGGCACAGGCCGAGGCTCTGACGAAACGGCTGAGGGATGTCATCCTGGAAGCGATGCAGGCGGCCCCACGGCTGGGGGAGGCGGCGTCGCAGGAAGCCGGCATGGTTCCCTTCTATGTCATGCTGCACGCCTTTCCCTACCCCGGCGGCTTGCCGCATCGTGAAGGCGAGGGCGAGCCGTGAGACCGGGCCGGCCGTTCCTGGCGCTCGCGGCTGCCGAGACATTCTCGCTCTCCGGCACGCGGCTTTCGACCATCGCCATTCCCTGGCTGGTGCTGAGCACGACGGGCAGCCCCGTGCTGACGGGGCTGACGGCGATGATGGAAATGCTGCCCTATGTCGTCGCCAAGGCGCTCGGCGGACCGCTGATCGACCGCGCCGGCGCCAAGCGCATCGCCATCATCTCAGACACCGCTTCGGTGCTCGTGGTCGCTCTGGTGCCGCTTCTGGATATCTTCGGCCTGCTCGCCATGCCGGTGCTGCTACCGCTCGTCTTTGCCATGGGCGTGCTGCGCGGACCCTCCGATGCGGCCAAGCAGGCAATGGTTCCCGATATCGCCACGCTCGCCGGCGTGCCGCTCGAAAGGGTGACCGGCGTCGCAAGCGCCATCGAGCGGCTGGCCTCGACGGCGGGCGCGGCCGGCGCCGGCGCTTTGATCGGGCTGATCGGCCCGGGCCAGCCGCTGCTCGTTAATGCCGCCACCTTCGCCGCCGCAGCACTAATCGTTGCTGTGGGCATACCCGGAACGCGCCGCGCGCCCGCGCTTGAAACTCCACCGGCCGAACCGGCCTCCTATTTCGACGATCTCCGCGAGGGCTGGCGATTTCTGCGGGGCGATGCCGTGCTCGTCAGCATTGTCGCCATGGTGGCGGTCACTAATCTCTTCGACCAGGCCTATCATGCCGTGCTGCTGCCGGTCTGGACACGGGATGCCGGCCATGGTCCGGAACTGCTCGGGGCGATGTTTGCCGCCTTCGCCGGCGCCTCGATCGCAGGTGCTGCGATTGCCGCGGCGATCGGCGAGCGCATGCCGCGCCTGACGGTCTATACGGTGGCCTTCCTCCTAACCGGCTTTCCGCGCTTCCTCGTTCCGGCGCTGGATGCGCCCATCGGCCTCGTCTTTGCGACGCTCGCCATCGCAGGCTTCGCGTCGGGCTTCCTCAACCCGATCCTGTCGGCGGTCATCTTCGAGCGCATCCCCAAGCCGCTGACCGGCCGCGTCACCGCATTGAACACCGCCCTCTGCTTCGCCCTCATCCCCTTCGGCGGCCTCGCCGGCGGTGCGCTGATCAGCACGCTCGGCCTTGCCGCCGCACTGTTCCTGATGGGGGTTGGCTATTTCGCGACAACGCTTGCGCCGCTGGCGCTGAAGAGTTTTCGCGGCTTTGACAGGACCTTGCCTGAAGGAGTTCCTAGCCGCGGCCGAGCTCCTCAACCATCAGGTCGATGAAGCCGCGCACGCGGGGTTCGAGCAGGCGCTTGTCGGGATAGAGCGCCACGATCCTGGCGTCGTCGGTTTCGAGTTGGGGCAGGATGTGGCGGAGGCGGCCGGCGGTGAGGTCGTCGGCGATGAGGAAGTCGGGGAGGAGGGCGATGCCGAGGCCGGCGAGAGCCGCGTCGCGGATCGCCTCGCCGCTGTCGAGCCTCAGGCGGCTGCGGCCCTGCGCCTTGACCCAGGCGCCGCCTTCGCCGCGAAAGCGCCAGCCCTGCCTTTGATTGCGGCTCGCAAAGAACAGGCAGTCATGGACGGCGAGATCGTCGAGATCATGCGGTTCGCTGTGCTCGGCGAGATAGGCGGGAGAGGCGCAGAGCCGCGCCGTTTCGCTGGCGATCACGCGTGAAGCCAGCCGGCTGTCTGACGCCGAGGGGATCGCGCCGATCCGGATCGCCAGGTCGAAGCCTTCCTCGACGATGTCGGCAAGGCGGTCGGTGAAGCTCACTTCCGCCTGCAGGTCCGGCCAGGCCCGGAGATATTTTTCGAGCAGCGGCAGCACGACGAGGCGGCCGAAGGCATCGGGAGCGGTGAGGCGGAGCACGCCGCGCGGCGCGCCGCTCTTGCCCGAGACACTCGCTTCGGCCTCGTCGACCGAGGCGAGGATCTGCAGCCCGCGCTCGTAGAACAGCCGTCCTTCCTCGGTCAGGCTCAGGCTTCTCGTCGTGCGATTGAGCAGGCGCGCGCCGAGCCGGTCTTCCAGACGAATAACGGCCTTTCCCGCCGCCGAGCGCGACAGCCCCATCGTCTGCCCCCCGCCGACGAAGCTCCCGGCATCGACGACGGCCATGAAGATCAGGATGTCGTTCAGGTTCGTGCGCGGCATGAGGCAACTCGACCGGTTCGGGCTAAGGCCTTAATTCGGTCAGTCCTGCGGCCGATTCAAGGTTTGCACCATCAACGCCTATAGCGGCAGTAAGGTCCCGAGGCTTGGTTTATGGGGCGGATGGGAGATGTGCGTTGCTGGGCCGGATCATCGTGCATAGGCGACGAGGAGAGGGTGTGCCGGGTTGCACACCCTCTCATCTTCGCTGCTCATGTCCACCAAGCCACTATCACAGCAACCGTAACCTCACCGCCAGCCGAGCGCCGGTGCGACGTGGGTCAGGATCGCTTCGATGACATGGGCATTATATTCGACGCCGAGCTGGTTGGGCACGGTGAGCAGCAGCGTGTCGGCCTCGGCGATCGCCTCGTCTTCGGCGAGCTGCTTGATCAGGACGTCTGGTTCGGCGGCGTAGCTGCGGCCGAAGATTGCCCGGGTCTTCTCGTCGATGAAGCCAATCTTGTCGCCTTCGTCACCGCCATAGCCGAAATAGGCGCGGTCGCGCTCATCCACCAGCGCGAAGATGCTGCGGCTGACGGAGACGCGCGGCTGGCGCGTATGGCCGGCTGCCTTCCAGGCCTCGCGATAGGCGCGGATCTGATCGGCTTGCTGAACATGGAAGGGCTCTCCCGTTTCATCGTCCTTCAGCGTCGAGCTCTGCAGGTTCATGCCGAGCTTGGCGGCCCAGACGGCGGTGGCGTTTGAGCTTGCGCCCCACCAGATCCGCTCGCGAAGGCCCTCCGAATGCGGCTCGAGACGCAAAAGACCGGGCGGGTTCGGAAACATCGGCCGCGGGTTCGGCTTGGCAAAACCTTCACCGCGCAGCACTTCAAGAAAGACTTCCGCGTGGCGCCGCGCCATCTCGGTCTCGTCCTGGCCTTCCGGCGGCGCATAGCCGAAATGGCGCCAGCCATCGATCACCTGCTCGGGCGAGCCGCGGCTGATGCCGAGCTGCAGCCGGCCGCCGGCGATGAGGTCGGCGGCGCCGGCATCCTCGGCCATATAGAGCGGGTTCTCGTAGCGCATGTCGATGACGGCGGTGCCGATCTCGATCCGGTTGGTCTTGGCACCAACGGCGGCCAGCAGCGGGAAGGGCGAAGCCAGCTGCCGGGCGAAGTGGTGCACGCGAAAATACGCCCCGTCGGCGCCGAGCTCCTCGGCCGCAACCGCAAGGTCGATCGACTGCAGCAGCGCATCTCCGGCCGAGCGCGTCTGCGATTGCGGCAAGGGCGTCCAGTGCCCGAACGAGAGGAAACCGATCTTCTTCATGTCGATGCCGCACCTTGATCTGTTGCGTCTAGGGTTGACAGGTCATGGCACAGTTTTAGGCGGGAAGACAATCGGAACCGGATAGTCTCGGCGCATCGGTGCTGTCGTCTGCCCGTTTCCGAGCCTTTCCCTCGGTCGCTCCGGTTCATCGTCGGGGCGTCGCCCGGCGGAAGCGCTACGGCTGGCCGACATCGACCACAATACTCGAAAGGGTTATCGTGTCCGCTCATGCCTGCCCTAAGTTAAACGGGTGCAGCGGAGCAAGGTCCGTCTCTGGCGCTCACGCCAGATGCGCAAATTGGTCCGCTCGCAAAAACCGGTCGCGGGTCAGGCGTGAGACCTGCGACCGGGGCAGCGCAGTGCCCTAAACCGCCGCGCCGAAGACCATCTTTCCGTTGTTCAGAAAGCACGCCTTGTCAAACAGCTGCAGGTCAAGCGGGTTTGGCAGCCTAATGTCGCCTATGTCGGGCAGGGGCTTTCGCGCCACCTCGAAGGATCGGTCGATCTGAGCGATGAAGACCATGATCATGCCGTGTCGGCGCGCGAAGACCTTCAGAGTGCCGACCTGGGCCGAGAGTTCCGGGTTTTCCCGCTTCTGGTCGAGCAGCTGGAGGTAATCGACGACCACAAGAGTGCCACGCGGGGCGGAGGCCAGTCTCGCGGTTATGTAGTCGGCGCTGATAGCGTCGGAGCCGTCGAATTCAAACAGGTGATCGAACTGGACCCGGTCGATACCAATAGCGCGAAAGCGATCATCCACATTCTCTCGTGTGTACTCCAGCGAGAAGAACACTCCGGGATGGCCTGATTTCATCGCCTCGACCGCGAGTTTAAGCCCCATCAGGGTCTTGCCGTGGCCGGGCCGGGCGCCGACGAGCAGGAGGTCGCCGGGCCGCAAGTGTGCAAACAGCTCGCTGGCGGGCAAGGTCTCCAATGCCTTTGCTGCGAGCAGGCTCCAGCGGCTATAACCCTCGTCCTTGGCTACGCGGTCGAGCGCCTGATGCAGCGGTATATCCTCGGCGCGCGACAGCGCCTTGGCCTTACGCTTAAGGTGATAAATGGGCTGAGTCGTCTTCATGCATAAACCTCCTATTGCGAGCGGCTTTCGCAATCCCTCCTTATGCCAGGTGCTCGAACAGTCGGTTCGGTGTCAGGTAGCCCCGCATGACGTCTGCTTTCCCGATGGAGGGGGGAGGCGTGGGCTGCGCCGGAATCAGATCATAGCGCAGGTCCATTCGGCCGAAAATTGCCTGCGCCGCCTCGGAGCAAAAAATCTGTAACGCCGCCAGGCGGAAACGGAGGAAATTACCGGAGTCGGTCTCCGCTCGCGTTGATAAGCCGCCGGAATCAATAAAACGCCGATTTGAACGGCGCGATGGCGGCGCCCATGGCGGAGGCGTCGCTTGCGATCTCGGAGATGATCAGCTTAGGGTGGCGGCGTCCGACGCCGTAGCGGGGGCGATCGAAGATCTCGGTGCGATCGATCAGCATTTGCGCGAGCGCCGGCGGGATCTGCCCGCCGAAGACGATTCCCTGCGGATCGAAGATGGCCCAGATCGCGTTAATGAGGCGGTTGTAGGCCGGCGTCACCTTGTCCACCCATTCCGCAACACCCGGCCATTTTGTGTCGAAATGCTTGCGCATGTAGGTGATCGACGGAATATCGAGGCCGTTGCGGTTGAGATTTTCGATCAGGTATTGCAGGGCCGGCCGGCGCTTGCTTTCCTCGGCATCGTAGATGCCGGAGAATTCGCCGGCATTGCCGACGCCGCTATGCAGCAGTTCGCCATTGCTGACGAGGCCGCCGCCGAAGCCGTAATTGAAGCTGAGATAGGCAAAGTGCCTGATGTAGCGGCCGGCGCCGAACATGGATTCGGCGACCGTGCCCGCCTTTCCGCCATTATGGACCCAGACGGGCTTCTTGAAGAAGTCCGTCAGCAGCGGCCCGAGCTCGATCAGCGACCATTCGTGCAGCGGCAGGGGCGCGTTGTAGCGGGTGCCGCTGACGTGGAAGCCGGCAATGCCGAAGCCGATGCCGAAGAATGCCTCGTCGGAGAGCCCGTTCTGCCTCTGGTGCTCTGTCATCTGCTCAAGCACGAGATCGAGCGACTGGGCCATCGAGCGCTCGCGCAGGGTGATGCTGCTTTCGGCGAGCACTTTGCCCGACAGATCCATCAGGCAGATGCCGATCACGTCAGTATTGACCGAGATGCCGCAGGAGTAGGCGTAACGGCCGTCCAGCCGCAGCGTCGGGCTCGGCTGGCCGCGGCCGGCGCCCGGCTTCGGCGAGCCGAAGGAGACTATGCCGCGTTCCTCCAGTTGGTCGATGATGCGATAGACCGATTGCTGGGTGAGGTCGGTGTGGCCGGTGACTTCGGAGCGGGAGAGGCCGGGATTGCGCCAGATCAGCCTCAGGAGATCGCGTTCGTTGGGAGAAACGACTCCACCGCCTTCGCGCAGGAAGTGCGGGGCGATCAGCGGCTCCGGGAAATAGGTCATATCCAACACCTCGGTCGTCGATAATTACCATATGCGTGTAGTAATCAGGCCCGTCTCCAGCGGTGATTTCGTGCTTTGAGCCTATAGCAACAGCCTGTTGTCGCCGCAAGCCAGGATCCGTCACCAAATTGTTACACACTGTGTGTAGTAATGCGCCATCACCGAAGGCGGGCAGTGAGCCGGCCGATCAAACAGGCGAGGGCAAGATGAAGATTTCCATTCTGGCGGCTGCGGCCGCGCTGACGGCGGGCGCATGTTCTGCGCAGGCCGCCAATATCGAATTCTGGTACGGCAATACCGGTGTCGTCGAAACGGCGATTCAGGATCAGTGCGCTGCTTTCAATGCAGCGCAGTCCGAGCATCACATCACCTGCGTCGGGCAGGGCAGCTACGAGGTGTCGATGCAGAAGGCGATTGCCGCCTTCCGCGCCAAGAACCATCCCGTCCTCATCCAGTTCTTCGACGCCGGTACGCTCGACCTAATGCTGTCGGACGCCGTCGTGCCGGTCCAGGACGAACTGCCCGACGTCAAATGGGACAATTACATAACCGGCGCCCGCGCCTATTACGAAACCTCCGGCGGCAAGCTGTTTGCCCAGCCCTACAATGCCTCGACGCTGCTCTTCTACACCAACAGAACCGAGCTGGAGAAAGCCGGCATCACCAAGACGCCTGAGACGTGGGAGGAGATCATCGAGGCCGCCCGCAAGCTGAAGGCCGCGGGCCATGCCTGCCCCTTCACGACCGATGGCGACACCTGGCGTGTGCTCGAACAGTTCTCGGCCCGCCACGGTCTGCCGATCGCCTCGAAGCACAACGGCTATGATGGCCTCGACGCCGAATATGTCTTCAACACCACCTTCGCCGCCAAGCATCTGCAGAACCTGGTGGACTGGCGCAAGGAAGGCCTGGTGAAGCTCGGAAGCGATACCAAGGCCGGCAATTTCACCGCCGCCTTCAATGCCGGCGAATGCGCCATGATGGAAAATTCCTCGGGCTCCTATAGGGCCTCCGCCAAGGCCTTCAAAGGCAAGTATGAACTGACCGTCTCCCTGGCGCCGATGTATCAGGGCCACGAGCGTCACAACACGTTCGTCGGCGGCGCCTCGATCTAAGGGTCATGAGAAGGCCGAAATCGAAGGCGCCAAGGCTTTTCTCGATTTCCTGCGCCGTCCCGAGCAGCAGATGGCCTTTACCGCGGCCACCGGCTACGTGCCCGTCACCAATGATGTGATGGAGGCGATCGAAAAGAGCGGCGAGGCCAGTTCGCCGAAATATGCCACCGCGGCCCTCGGCATCGGTTCGATGAACGAGCCGCGCACGCCGGATACGCGCGGCATCCGCCTCGGTTTCTATGTCCAGTTCCGACAGATCTTCATGGAGGAGACCCAGAAGGCCTTTGCTGGGGAGAAGACCATGCAGGCAGCACTCGACAGCGGCAAGAAGCGCGGCGACGAACTGCTGCGCCGCTTCGGGCAGACCTACAAGGGCGCAAAGCTGCACTGACCGGACACTCCCCCGTACGGACGCGCGGAGCCGCGCGCCCCGCACGGTTCTTTCCATGCAGGGCCTCCTCCCATGACGTCGGAATCTTCGCTTTTCAGCCATCGCTGGCTGCCGCTTTTTCTGGTGGCGCCGTTCATGCTGCTGATCGTCTTGTTCTTCTATGCGCCGATCTTCCAGGCCTTCTACTGGTCGTTCTTTCTCGAACGCCCCTTCGGCGGCGGCTCGATGTTCGTCGGATCAGAGAATTTCGTCCGTGTGCTCTCCGATCCGGAAACCTGGGAGGCCGGCTGGCGCACCATCGTCTTCATGATCACCGGCTCCTCGCTGGCGGTGCTGATCCCGCTGATCCTGGCAGTCGCGGCCGATCGCAAGATCCGCCTCTCGCTGCCGGCCCGCAACGTTCTCGTCTGGCCGAAGGGCGTGGCGGGCGCCTCGATCGGCGTCGTCTTCGCCTTCCTTTTCAATCCGTTCGTCGGCGTGCTTGCGCCGCTCAATTCCATCGTTCCCGGCATCTGGGCGCCTGGCATCGATGGCACGGACGCCTTCATCACGCTGATAGCAGCCCATGTCTGGGGCGGCATTCCGTTCAATTTCGTCATCCTGCTCGCCGGGCTGCAATCGATCCCGCGCACCATGCACCAGGCGGCCGCCATGGATGGGGCAGGGCCGTGGCGGCGCATCCTCGACGTGCAGCTGCCGCTGATCGCGCCGCAGCTCTTCCTGACGCTGGTGCTGGAATTCACCGAAAGGGTTACCTCGGCCTTCGCCCTGATCGACACGATCACCAAGGGCGGGCCGGGCGGCTCGACGACGCTGCTCGTCTACAAGATCTATACCGACGGCTTTTCCGGCTACGACCTGTCCGGCGCCTCGACGCAGACGGCGATCCTGATGGTCTTCGTCGTTCTCCTCACCGCCGCCCAGTTCCTCTTCCTCGGCCGGCGCATCAACTACGAGCGGTGACCCATGATCGAAAACGCGCGTTCCCTCAACATCGCCGCCAGCCTCATCCTCGTCGTCGGCATCCTCTATATTCTCGGGCCGCTCTACCTGACGCTCGTCACGGCCTCGCAATCCCATGAATATATGCTGCGCAACGGGCTGGCGTGGATCCCGGGCGACCAGCTGTTCTCCAACATGGCGCGGGTTTTTTCCGAAACGCACATCCCGATCCAGATGCTCAACAGCCTGGCGGTCGCCCTCGGCGATGCGATCGCCACCTGCGTGCTGTCGTTCCTGTCGGCCTATGCCATCGTCTATTTTCGTGTCCGCTGGGCGGGCGTGGTGTTTGCGCTGATCCTCGCGACCATCATGCTGCCGATCGAGATCCGCGTCATCACCACCTATCAGGTGGCGTCGAACGTGTTTTCGCCGGTAAATGCCTTGCTCGCGTGGCGATCGGCCGGGCCATCGTGCGCGAACCCGGCGTGCTGCTCTTCGACGAGCCGCTGTCCAACCTCGATGCGCAGCTGCGTCACGACATGCGCGTCGAACTCGCTGAGCTCCACCGGCGCATCGGTGCCACCACCGTCTTCGTCACCCACGATCAGGTGGAGGCGATGACGCTCGCCGACCGCATCCTGATCCTGAACAAGGGGCGCATCGAACAGTTCGACACGCCGAAGGCGATCTATCACCATCCGGCCTCAGTCTTCGTGGCAAAATTCATCGGCGCACCGCCGATGAACATCCTGCCGGTCACCGGCGACGGCACGGTGCTGAGGCTCGCCGACGGGCAGGTTGCGGTGCAAGCGCCGCTGACCGGCAGCTACCAGCTCGGCATCCGGCCGGAGGATATTCTTCTCGACAGCAAGGCCGACGGCCGCGCCGTCACCGCCGCGCTGCGTTTTCGCGAGGATCTCGGCTCGCACGCGATCCTGGCGGCCGAGCTCGGCGGCTCGGTCGTCCGGATTGCGACACCTTTCGGCGCGGAGGTTCTGGACCGCGGCGAGCTCTCTCTCACTATCCCTGCCTCCCGCCTGCATCTCTTCGATGCGGAGAGCGGCAGGGCCATACCCGGCGCATTCGCCGCCCATTGAAGGAAGCCCCATGAAATATATCGATTATATTGCCGATCCGTCGCGTCCCTGCGCCATCGTCGCCCATCGCGGCGCCTGGCTCCATGCGCCCGAAAACAGCCTGGCGGCGATCGAGGCCGCCATTGCCGGCGGCTACGACATCGTCGAACTGGATATCCGCCAGAGCGCCGACGGCGTGCTGTTCATCCTTCATGACGATACGCTGATGCGCATGGCGGGCGTCGACCGCATTCCCGAGGAAATGACGATTGCCGAAATCACCAGCCTCAGGCTGCGCATGGCCGATGGCGGCCCCGGCCAGCCCTTCACGACCGAAACCGTTCCGACGCTCGAACAGGTGCTCGAAACCGTGCGCGGCCGCATCTTCGTCGATCTCGACATAAAGCATCTCGAAATGATGGAAGTCGTGGCAGCCAAGGTCAAGGAAATGGGCATGGCCGACCAGGTCGACCTCAAAGCGCCGGCCGGCACGCCGGAAGCGCTCGCCTGGCTTTCCGGACGGAGCGGGATCGACGGCATACCTTTCATGGGCCAGGCCTTCTTCAAGGAGGGAACCGCCGAGCGGACGGCAGAAACCATCCTCTCGATCAAGCCCTTCATGTGCGAAGCCAAGTTCGACCGGCTGGAAACGCTCGCCGGCCAGCATCCGCGCCTGCGCGAGGCCGGCATCTCGCTCTGGGTCAATACGCTCGATCCGGTCTCCTGCTGCGGCCTGACCGACAGCGCAGCCCTTGCCGATCCCGATGCGGTCTGGGGCCGGATGATGGCATCGGGCATCAGCGTCATCCAGACCGACCAGCCGGCAGCGCTGAAGGCCTACATCGAGGCGCGCCGGGCATGATGGGAGCATTCAAGGCCGCCGAGCCGGCACGAGGCTTCAGCGGAATTTCCGACAGCCTTTTCGCTGCGCTGATGCAGGATATGCGTGAGGCGGCGGAGGCGGAAATCCTGCCCCGCTTCCTCGGCGTCACCGCCGAGGGCATCCGTACCAAGACGGCCCCGGACGATCTGGTGACCGATGCGGATATCGGCGCCGAGCGGCGGCTCACCGAGGCGTTTTCGGCGCGCTTTCCCAAGGCGCTGCTCGTCCGCGAAGAGGCGGTGTCGGCCGACCCTTCAATCCTTTCGCGGCTCGCCGATGCCGATCTCGCCGTCATCATCGATCCCGTCGACGGCACCTGGAATTTCGCTCATGGCGTGCCGCTCTTCGGCATGATCGTCGCGATCGCCTCCGGCGGGCAAACGGTGGCCGGGCTGATCCACTATCCCGTCACGGGCGATTTTCTTGCCGCCCGGCAGGGCGAGGGCGCATGGCACATCGCCCGCAACGGCATAGAGACCCGGCTTTCCGTCGCGCCGCCATCGCCGCTCGGCGAGATGCATGGCTTCGTGCCGCTGCAGATGTTCCCCGCCGAGGATCAGCCGGTCTATGCGCAGCGCCTGCTGCGCTTTGCCCGCACCACCACATGGCGCTGCTCGGCGCATGAATACCGGATGGTGGCGACAGGCGCGATGAGCTTCTCGCTCAATGCCGAACTCAAACCGTGGGACCACGCCGCCGGCGTCCTCATTCACCGGGAGGCCGGCGGCTACGGCGCACTCCTCACCGGCGAAGTCTACCGGCCGGCCATGTCCGTCGGGCGCCTCCTGCTGGCGCCGGACGCGGAAAGCTGGGAAGCGATCCGCCGGGTGTTGTCGGAGGGATAGCGACCGGCGAGCCGGCTTGCCGTGCGGGAGGCGGGACGCCGCCCGCGCGGCCGCACGAACGTCGCGCCGATAGAACCGGGAACTCCGGTTGCGCGGATGTGTTCGGTCCCTGTGCCCGTGTAGGCGGGTGCATTCCCAAGTCGGACAGAAGGGATCAACGATGTCTATCAACCTCGAAAATGCAGTCGTGGTTATCACGGGAGCATCGAGCGGCATTGGCCAGGCCGCTGCCGAGGCTTTCGCCCGGCGCGGCAGCAGGCTGGTGCTGGCGGCGCGCAACGGCGAGGCGCTGGAAAAGGTTGCTGAGACGTGCAGAGGGCTCGGGGCGGAGGCGATCTCCGTCGTGACCGACGTGACCGAGCCTACCGCCGTCAAGGCGCTTGCCGACAAGGCGAAGGACCTCGGCGGGATCGATGTCTGGGTCAGCAATGTCGGCGTCGGCGCGGTCGGCCGGTTCGAGGAAACTCCGATCGAGGCTCATGAGCAGGTTATCCGCACCAATCTGATCGGCCACATCAACGATGCCCATGCGGCCGTGCCGATCTTCCTGGAGCAGGGCAGGGGCGTCTTCATCAACATGATCTCGCTCGGCGGCTTTGCGGCGGCGCCGTTTGCGACCGCCTACAGCGCCAGCAAGTTCGGCCTTCGCGGCTTCTCCGAGGCGCTGAGGGCGGAGCTCGCCGACAAGCCCCGCATCCACATCTGCGACGTCTATCCTGCCTTTGCCGATACCCCGGGCCTTCGGCACGGAGCGAATTTCGTCGGGCGGCAGGTTTCCGCGCCGCCGCCGGTCCTCGATGCGCGCCGTGTGGCCGAGGCGATCGTCAGCGTCGCCAGATCGCCGCGTGCCACCACAACGGTTGGCGTGGTCACCAGTGCGACGAGACTCGCCCATCTGCTGGCGCCCAATCTCGCCGCCAGAACGCTCGCCCGGCTGATGGCCGGCTATTTCAAACGGGCGCCGCGCGCCGTCGAAAGCGACGGCAATCTCTACCGGCCCTCCACGGACGCTGCTCACATCGACGGCGGGCTCCGATCGCCGCACCGATTTTCGGCGCCGCTGCTCCTCGGCCTTGCCGCGGTTGCCGTGCTGGCATTCGGTGCCGCGGCGAGAACGCCGCCGCGCCGGCGGCTGGCTCTCGGCAGCCGGCATCGGTTTTGGTAGGCGGCTGCGTGGTGTGCTGGATTTCTGTACGGTGCGCGGCACTCAAGCCGAGTTGGCGGAAGAAATCACTGCCGGCCCACACCTCGCCCGCCAGCAAGCCTCAGCCAAGGAGCCAGATGAAAGCCGCTCATCAGCAGGTACATCGGCGCCATTCCGCCGATCGGGAAGGCATCCGGCGTCGTCATGCAGATCATGTCGTGACTTCCGGTTGCGGCCGTCAGCAGGGCCATGATCGCGAAGGTCGGGGCGGCGGCGAGCGACAGGTAATCGGCGGCGGCGAGCGGCATCGGCGTCACTCCTTGCCGTAGCGGTCGTGGTGGCGCCACCAGATGCCGGTTTCGTTGCGACCCTTCGGCGCGCGGTCGAGCCATTGGTATACGCCCCAGAGCCCGTCCAGCCCGCGCGCATAGCTGGAATAGCTGTGGTAGACGGCGCCGTCGATCAGCTCGAAAGCGCTGACGCCGGGGCGGTCGCGGGTGTAGGTGGCGACGTCGGTGCCGGTCATCGACGCGATCTGGACGATCGGCGCTTCGCTGCCGCGCAGCTGCCATTCCTGGACGGCGGCGCCGGGCGCGGGTTCGGGGGCGGGCGGCTCGCGGCGGTAGTTGTATTCGATGCCGCCCGAGCGCTGCTCTTCGGCGCTGAACCAGACGCTGAAATCGCCGTTGAAATCGCTGCCAGCGGAGGAGGCCCAGGGAAAACTCCAGTCCATGCGCCGCTTGAAGGCCTGAAGCTTTGCAAGCGGTGCGCGCGAGACCGCCCAGAAGGCGACGTCGTGATTTTCGAGATGGATGAAGTAGCCGTTGAAGCCGTCGGCGATCGAGGAGCAGGAGGGGCATCCGGCGCTGTAATCCGGGCCGAACATGAAGTGATAGACGAGCAGCTGCGAGCGTCCACCGAAGAGGTCCTGCAGCGAGGCATCGCCGCTTTCGGTGTCGAAGCGATATTGCTTGTCGATCCTTACCCGCGGCAATTGCTGGCGCTTGAGGGCCAGCGCGTCGCTACGCCGCGTCAGTTCCTTCTCCTCTTCGAGCAGATCGAGTCTCGCCGCCAGCCAGCGCTCGCGCGTTGCGTTCAGTTCACCGGTCATGGGGTCTTCTCCTTTGCTTGCAAATTGTCGTAGCATCCGGCGGCTTTGCCGGCCGCTTGCGAGAAGATTACCGCCGGTCAGGCAAATGGCGGGAGTGACAAGTATGACGGGATTTGAATGGACTCGCTGATCACCGCCGCCGCGCGGGCACTGGCATCGGGGGATGCGCTCGGCGCTCTGAAGCGGGTGGCGCTGCGCGACGATGCGCCGGCGCTGGCGCTGCGCGGCATTGCCATGGCGCAGCTCGGCGACCTCGTCCGCGCCAAGGCGCTGTTGAAGAGTGCGGCGCGCGCCTTCGGCCCGCGCGAGGCGGTTGCCCGCGCCCGCTGCGTCGTCGCCGAGGCCGAGATCGCACTCGCCTCTCGCGACCTTACCCGGCCGGTCAAGGCGCTGGAGGTGGCGCGGGCAACGCTTCAGGCCCGCGGCGACCGGGTCAACGCCGCCCATGCCGGCAATATCGCTATTCGCCGGCTGGTGCTGATCGGTCGGCTCGACGAGGCAGAGCAGGCGCTTGGCGCGCTCGACCCGACGCCGCTGCCGCCGGCCTTGCGGACCGCCCATGAGCTGGTGGCATCAGGCATCGCCGTGCGCCGACTCCGGACCGAGGCGGCGCGCGCGGCGCTCGAGCGGGCAAGGATTTCGTCGCGCGAAGCCGATATCCCGGCGCTGACGGCGGAGGTCGAAGCCGCCACCCGTGTGCTCGACATGCCGGCTGCGCGGCTGATTTCCCATGGCGGCGAGCGCCCGCTGCTGCTTCAAGAGGTGGAGGCGCTGTTTTCCGGGGAGACGCTGGTCGTCGATGCCTGCCGCCATGTCGTGCGCAACGGCGATACCGTTTTGTCGCTGGCGACGCGGCCGGTGCTTTTCGCCCTTGCCCGCGCGCTTGCCGAGGCCTGGCCGGGCGATGTCGCGCGCGGCGCGCTCATCGCGCGCGCCTTCCGCGGCAAGCATGCCGATGAATCGCATCGCGCCCGGTTGCGCGTCGAGATCGGCCGGCTGCGCGGCGCCCTGAAAAGTCTTGCGGAGATTTCGGCGACGAAACGCGGCTTTCGCCTCTCGCCGCGCGGCGGTGGCGAGTTCGCCGTGATTGCGCCGCTCGTCGAAGGACCGCATGCGGCGGTGCTCGCCTTTCTGGCCGATGGCGAGGCCTGGTCGACTTCGGCGCTGTCGATTGCGCTCGGCGCGAGCTCCCGCACCGTGCAGCGGGCTCTGGACGTGCTGGCCGGGGAGGGCAAGGCGCAATCGCTCGGGCGCGGGCGGGCGCGCCGCTGGCTGAGCCCGCCGCTCGCAACTTTCCCGACGATCTTGTTACTCCCCGGGCCGCTGCCGAGCGACTAAGGTGGGGTAAATCCATCAGGAGGAAGAGATGAAGAAATCGGCTGCAACGATCCTGCGTGAATATGGGCCTTTTCCCGGCGCTGACCGAGTCAACGGCGTCACCTTTGACGGCCGGCACGTCTGGTTCGCCTCGGGCGACAGGCTGAACGCGCTCGATCCCGACAGCGGTGAGGTGGTGCGTTCGATCGAGGTCGCCTCCCATGCCGGAACGGCCTTCGATGGCGAATTCCTCTATCAGATCGCCGAGGATGTCATCCACAAGATCGACCCGAAGACCGGCCAGATCCTGACCACCATACCGGCGCCCGGCAATGGCGGCGATTCCGGCCTTGCCTGGGCCGAGGGCACGCTCTGGGTCGGCCAGCATCGCGGCCGCAGGATCCACCAGATCGATCCCGAAACCGGCAAAATCCTGCGCACCATCGAATCCAACCGCGTCGTAACCGGCGTCACCTGGGTCGACGGCCAGCTCTGGCACGGCACCTGGGAAGGCGACGACAGCGACGTCAGGCGCATCGATCCTGATACCGGAGAGGTGCTGGAACGGCTGGAGATGCCGGAAGGCGCCGGTGTCTCCGGCCTCGAATCCGACGGGCGCGACTGCTTTTTCTGTGGCGGCGGCGGCAGCGGCAAGATCCGCGCGGTGCGCCGGCCGGGGTGAGGCTGCGGCATCAGAGCGAGCCGGCCGGCCACCTGTACAAGATCCCCCGGATGGCAGACCTGACCTGTTCCTCGGACGGGGGATCGACTTCGAAATAGCTGCCGAACCGCGCCGCCAAGGTGGTTATCCGATCGTCCGGAATTGCGGACAGCACCTCCGGCGTCACCCGATCCCCGAGAACATCGAGGATCACCTCGTAACACTCATGCGCCGAGGCATCCTCGAACGGCACTGGCGGGCAGACCGCGCTGCCGAGTTCTTCGCCCACTGCCTGCTCGAATTCCATTCTCGACATGTCGCTCATGCGCTGCCCTCGTCGAATAACAGAGCCATGCTGATCGCATCGATGAACCGGCCGTCGATGCGTACGGCGCGCCGGGCTATGCCTTCGCGTGTGAAGCCCACTTTCTCATAAAGAGCAATGGCGCGGCTATTGTCTTCATGGACATCGAGCTCGACCCGCAAGAGACCGGCTTCCTGCGCTCCCTTCAGCGTCGTCTCGATGATCCGCCGACCGAGACCCTTGCCGCGATAGGTGGGAAGAATGCCCATTCCGAGGCTGCCGCGATGAGCGTGCGAGGGGTAGGCATGCCGGCGGATGTCACACCAGCCGACCACCTCGTCTCCAATGGCGGCGACGAATTGCGGATTGCCCTTCGCGATCATGTCCATGACGAAATCACGCGTTTGCGGCAGCGGCGGCGCCTCGAACATGCTCAAAAACTTTTTCTCGCGTGCGACGGTGTCGAGGGCGCGGTGAAAGCTGTCGATATGGGCGGCGGCGATTGGGTCGATCCTGATGCCAGATGTATCGGGCAAGGTGACTGCGTCCATATTTTCTCCTTTCACGGCGACTGGCGGTACTGATCTGTAGCTAAATTCATGCATGTGCTGAAGAGATTGGTCGAATTTCCTTCAGCACACCCGCCTTGTCCTTCGAGTCCCCTCCGGGGCACCTTCAGGATGAGGCTCTCGTGGGCACGGCGAGCGGCGATCTCCAACCTTCCCTCATGCTGAGGTGCGCAGCCCGCAGGGCTGATGCCTCGAAGCACGCGCTCGGCGCTGCTTCTTGCGATCTTCTGGTCCAGGGCGGGTTACAACCCCTCTCCGGGGAGCAATTCATCGTCCGTCAACTTTTGCGTGTCAATTTCTCTAGTAGCGAAAGCTGTCAAAAGGTTGCGGTAATTGAAGGTCCGGCTCACATCGCACATCACACTCGTCCTGGTGGTGCTCACCTCAGCGGCGGCGGTGCTGTTTTGCGGCTTTGCCTGGCTTGCCTCCGTGAAAGTCGATGATTTCTACTTGCGTCGGCAGGCGGATTTCGTCGGCCAGGGGCTGGAAGAACGAATCCACGCGCTTCCGCGCGAGCAGGAAAGCGTTACCAAATGGGACGACGCTTTCCTTTACGCCAAGCAGCGGAACCATGAATGGCTGCTGGAGAATATTGGCAAATGGACGAGCCGGTATTTCGGGCACGACAGGACTTATATTTTCGATGATACCAGCCGGCTGATGTTTGCCTTCCGCGATGGCGTGGATGCGATGCCGCCGCGGCTTGGCAGCGACGACGGCGAGCAGGTGGATGCACTGGCCAGCGAGATGCGGGCCGCGCTCGTCGAGGGGGCTGCGAAGCCTGGAGCCGAACCGCTTGGCCAGTTGGCTAGCGTCCGCACGATCATGATCGGCGACAGGCCGGCGATCGCAAGCGCGCGCCCCATGCTGCCCAGTTCGACGCGGATGCAGATCCAGGCAGGCCAGGAATTCATCGCCGTCTCGATCAAGTTCATCGACGTAAAGGTCGCCGAAGACATCGCCCATTATGCCAGGCTCGAAGGCCTGCGTTTTACGCTTTCGCAAGGCCCGGACGAGCGGGCGCATGTGCCCGTATCGTCCCACGATGGGGGCACGATCGGTTATCTCGTATGGCAGCCGATCCGGCCGGGCTTCATGTTGCTTCAGCAGATCGCGCCGGCAGGGCTCGGCTGCCTGGCGCTGCTGATCGCCGCCGTGTTCTGGCTCGGACGCGGCCTGCACCGGACGTCGATGACCCTGCTCGACAGCCAGGCCGAGCTCACCCACCACCGCAACCATCTGGAAGAGATGGTGGCCGATCGGACGGCCGAAATCGAAAGGCAAAGGGCGGAGCTGGACCGGCTTCTGGCACACGAACGCCAGGTGAATGCGCTCCAGCGCCAGTTCGTCGCCATGGCCTCGCACGAATTTCGAACGCCGCTTGCGATCATCGACGCCGCCGCCCAGCGGCTTTGCCGCTCGACGACCAATGTCAGCGGCGATTACGTTCACGAAAAAGCCGGGGTGATCCGCAGCGCGGTCGTGCGCATGGTCGATCTGATGGAGAGCATTCTCGCCAGCGGCCGGCTGGAAACCGGACAGATCACACTGAAGCGGAGCGAAGGCGATCTGAAAGCCCTGCTCGTCGCCTGCTGCGACAGACAGCGCGAGCTCAGCCGCTCGCATGTCGTCCATCTCGATCTCGAGATACCTGACCTCTTGACCTTCGATCGCATTGCGATGGAACAGGTCTTCACCAACCTGATTTCGAATGCCGTCAAATATTCGCCCGATGCGTCTGACATTTATGCTCGCGCTTGGGTTGACGAAAAAACGGTGGAAATCGCCATTGCCGACAGTGGCATCGGCATCGATGCGGATGATCTGCCGAAACTGTTCCAACCCTATTACCGGGCCCGCAGCGCCACGGGCATTGCCGGGACCGGCATCGGACTCAACCTCGTCAAGCAGGTCGTCGAACTGCATGGCGGCAGCGTCGAGGTGACGAGCGAGCTTGGCAAGGGCACAACATTTACCATTCGTCTGCCAATAGAGGTTCTATTGTCGGATCAACAAGTCGCAGCTTAAGGAAAAGATCATGGTTACAGTCCTGTGCATAGAAGACGAAGTCGAGATCCGGAATCTCCTCGTCGAAGAGTTGAACGAAGCCGGGTACAGGACGCTCCAGGCCTCCAACGGCGCCGAAGGACTGGAAGTGATCCTGTCGAAATGGCCCGACATCGTCATCAGCGATATTTCCATGCCTGTTATGGACGGGCACCAGCTTCTGGCGGAAATCCAGATCAATCACCCGGAGCTCTCCAACATTCCCTTCATCCTGCTGACGGCGCTGACCGACCGTGAAAACACGCTTGCCGGCCTGCGGGCCGGTGCGGCGGACTATCTAACCAAGCCGCTCGACTTCGACCTGCTGCTCGCCAAGCTGGAGGGCTGCGTGACGCGGCTGGAGAACGACAAGGCGGTCAATCGGTCGTTTTGAGGGGTGGCGTTGAACGAGATGAGGATGAAGGGCGTGCCGTGCAGCCGCCTCATCCGACCCTGTGGGCCACCTTCTCCCCGATGTGGAGAAGAGGGGAGCGCGCGGCCACGTCCGTGTTTCCGACCGCGCTTTTTGAGGAAGGCGAGACGCTGCCGCACACCCCTTCTCCCCAGCGGGGAGAAGATGCCGGCAGGCAGATGAGGGGGTGAGCGACGATAGGAGCGAATGCCCGGAGCGTGAGCGAGGGCCAACGGCGAACGTATTCATTCTCACTTCCTCTGCCTCCCCAATACCTCCTCCAACACCTCGAACACCCGCGCATCCAGCGTCTGCGACACATTGAACCGCATGAAATCCGTTGCAGTCTGCGACAGGCTGAAGGCATTGCCCGGAGCGAGCACGATCCCTCTTTCCAACGCGGCCCGCGCCACGTCGGCCGCATCGTTGCCGTCGGGCAGCCGGCACCAGAGGAACATCCCGGCCGGCGGCTCCAGCCAGGGCGTTATCCCCAAGCCTTTCAGCTGGGCCGAGACCTCGCCCATCGCCCGGGAAAGCCGGTTTCTGAGCGTCTCCATGTGTTTGCGATAGCTGCCGTCGCTCAAGACGTTCAGCACCAGTTCCGCCGTCAGGCGGCCGCCGCCGAAGGAGGTGGCGATCTTGAGGTCGGTCAGGCCGTCGATCCATTCCGGTTTTGCGGCGAGGAAGCCGCAGCGGGCCGAGGCCGACAGCGTCTTCGAAAAGCTGCCGATGTGGATGACCCGCTCGAGCCCGTCGAAAGCAGCCAGACGAGGCGCCGGCGTGTATTCGAAATCGGCAAAGATATCGTCCTCGATGATGGTGAGATCGAACTGATCGGCGAGTTTCAGGAGCCTATGGGCCGTCACCGGGGAAAGAACCGCGCCGGTGGGGTTGTGGATGGCGGAATTGGTAATGTAGAGCCGCGGCCGCTCATGGGCGACGACCTGGGCAAACTGGTCGATATCGGGGCCGGACGGGGTGTAGGGCACGCCGACGATCTTCGCCCGATGGGCGCGCAGCAGCGCATGGAAGTTGAAGTAGCAGGGGTCGTCGACCAGCACCGTGTCGCCCGGTTCCAGCAGGAAACGGCAGAGCAGATCGATGGCCTGGGTGCCGGATTCGACCAGCATGATCTGATCCGGAGAGGCCTCGATGCCGCGTTCGCCCATGCGCCGCGAAATCAGCTGGCGCAGTGGCGGCAGGCCGAGCGGCGAGCCGTAGTCGGCGAGCGCCGGTCCGTCGGCGCGGGAAAGCGTTCTGAGCCCGCGGCGCATGGCTTCGCCGGGCAGCCAGGCAGGCGGCAGCCAGCCGCATCCGGGCTTCAGGTCACTCTCGCCGGCCTCCAGCGATTGCCGCGATATCCAGAACGGATCGACGGCGCGGTCGAGTTTCGGCCCGGCCTCGGCAAGCGCAAAGGGTGCTGCCTGGTTGGCGACATAGAAGCCGGAGCCTGGTCTCGCCAGGATCGCGCCTTCGGCGACCAGGCGCTCATAGGCATCGACCACGGTCGATGTCGACAGCTTCAACGTCGCCGCCAAGCCGCGGACCGAGGGCAGCCTTGCGCCGGGCGCCAGGCTGCGGCCGGCAATGCGTTGGCGGATCGTGGCGACCACCATCTCCACGCGTGTGCGCCCTGCCAGTTCTTCGTTCATCTGTATTGCTTTCCGCACCATAACAGTTTGTCTAAATCGTATCAGACTGTCACTGTTCTGGCCATCCGTGCTGAGCGATAAAGGCGGCAGCGCGCGGCCTTCGAATTTGATTCAATTGGCCGCCTCAAGTCATTGTTTTCATGCCCGCCGTCCAAGGCCCGAGCAGGGATTGAACGGCAGGGTCCGGTAGGAAGAGTGCATGATGGAACGCATGACGGCAGGATGGATCAACGGCTTGGTCGGCGTGGTGATCTTCAGCGGCTCGCTGCCGGCGACGCGTGTCGCGGTGGCGCAGTTCGATCCCTTGTTCCTGACCGTCGCGCGCGCGGCGATCGCCGGGGTATTGGCGCTCTGCCTGCTGATCGTCTTTCGTGAAAAGCGGCCGTCAGGGCGCGATATCGTCTCGCTTGTCGTCGTCGCGCTCGGCGTCGTGGTGGGCTTTCCGCTGCTGACGGCGCTGGCGCTGCAGCATGTCACCTCGGCTCATTCCATCGTCTTCATCGGCCTCCTGCCGCTGGCCACGGCGACCTTCGGCGTCATCCGCGGCGGCGAACGGCCAAGGCCGGCCTTCTGGCTCTTTTCCATTCTCGGCAGTGCGCTGGTGGCGGGCTTTGCCCTGACGCAGGGCCTGAGCGCGTCACCGCTCGGTGACCTCCTGATGCTGGCGGCCGTCCTCGTCTGTGGCCTCGGCTATGCCGAAGGCGGCAGGCTGTCGCGCACACTTGGCGGCTGGCAGGTGATTTCCTGGGCGCTGGTGCTGTCGCTGCCGCTGATGGTGACGGTCGCGTTTCTATACCGACCGGCGAATTTTGCCGGCATCGAAACACCGGCGCTTCTCGGCCTTGCCTATGTCTCGCTGTTTTCCATGCTGATCGGCTTCATCTTCTGGTATCGGGGCCTTTCGCAGGGCGGCATCGCCGCCGTCGGCCAGCTGCAGCTGCTCCAGCCCTTCTTCGGCCTGGCGCTCGCCGCCACCCTGCTGCACGAGCCGGTGACGTGGGCAATGCTTGGGGTGACGGTCGCGGTTATTCTCTGCGTGGCGGCGGCCAGAAGGTTTGCGCGGTAGGGCGTGCGCCGGCCTCCACCGGTCACAAAGCTGCCGCTCAATCGTCAGCAAATGGCCCCGTTACCGCCGCATCGTGCCCATTTCAGGCTTCATCGTCGCGACCTCGCCGGCCTTTCAGCGGCTGAGCGATCGACCGAGGCGGTCTTGCTGCCGTCAAAAACGCACGTGAAAAAGGAACGAATATGATCACTCGTTACACACCTGTCGCAACGATGACCGCTGCGGTTTTCAGCCTGCTGGCGTTCAGCCCGGCTTCCGCCGTGGAAATGGCCCAAGCGCAACAGCAGCCTGCCGCGCAGGGCCAGGCGCCGATGCAGGGCCAGAGCGGCGGTACGGCTGCGACGGCCCCCGTCAGCGATCAGAAACTCGAGGCCTTTGCCGTTGCCTACCTGCAGGTCGATAAGGTCAGGCAGGAATATTCGGCCAAGATCGACGCGACGAAGGATGAGGCCGGAAAGCAAAAGCTGCAGGAAGAGGCCAAGAAGCAGATGGTCGATACCGTCGAAGCCTCCAACGATATCTCGGTCGAGGAATATTCCTCTATCCTGACGGCGGCGCAGAGCGATCCGGCTTTGGCCAAGAAGGTTCTGGAAAAGATCGGCACACCGCCGCCGGGACAGTCGCAGCAGCAGCAATAGACAGCCCGCTCCTGCATCATCCTTAAAGTCGGGTGAGGGGCGGTCGGGCTGGAAGTCCACGCGGCGAGCGCTTCCTGCGCCCGCCCCGATCCCGACACGGCCTCACTTGGCGGGCACGACCAGTGCCTCGCCCTTGCGCACGATGTAGGTTGCCAGCTCCGATGCCTTGCCGCTGCCGACGTTCTTCGCCGAATGGACGACGCCTGATGGAATGAACAGGGATTGGCCGGCTTTGAGGGTAACCGGTTGCCTGCCTTCGAGCTGGTATTCCAGTGTTCCCTCAAGCACGAAGGCGACCTCCTCGCCGGGATGCGAGTGATTGGGGGCGAGAACGCCCGGAGCCAGATCGACGCGCACCTGAACGACCTCGTGACCGGGCACGTCGATATCGTTCTTGATGAGATCGGTGCGCTGCACCGGCTGTTCCGCATGCGCGGTCGCCGCGGCGCCGAGAACAAAGGCGAGTGCGATAGCCTGGATCATTTTCATGTTGTCATCCTTCCTGAATTGACGTTTCTCGGCCCATTCGGCCGCACCGGCATTTCAGTCGATGATTGAACCAGGGATGTGTCGGGAACCCCCCATTTTTGTAAGCGCGTGTATCTCTGGCTGCGGCGGGTGGCTCCGGGTGTTGGGAGGATTTTATCCTCTGTCGTGCCGTGCAAGCCCCCCTCTGGCCTGCCGGCCATCTCCCCCACAGGTGGGGAGATTGGCAAGGGGCCTTAACTTTGCGCTTTCTACCGTTTCCTCAGCCTGTGACGCTCGTTGTTGGGGGAAGCCATCGCGCCCAGCCGATCTCTGCCCTTGTGGGGGTGATGCCCGGCAGGGCAGAGGGGGGTGCGAACACGCTCCGTCCGATGGATCGATCCGCCGTTCTCCCGCACCTCAAGCCGCCGACGTCGAGCTTCTCACACCCAGCGTCGCAATATCCGTCACCCCGCCGGAGGACTCGAAGTCGAAGATCTTTTGCGTCACCAGCGCCGCGGCACCCCGGGCCCAGGAATTGTCTTCCCAGTCGGGCAAAAGCGGCGGGGCGGTGCGGAAGGTGCGGGCGGCGAGTGCCTCGCGCAGAGGAATGAGGAAATGGTCGCCGAGGGAGACGGCTTCGCCGCCGGCGACGATGACTTCGGGGTCGGTGATGTTGACGAGGTTGGCAAGGGCGGTGCCGATGCTGCGGCCGGAATGGGCGACGAGGTCGGTGGCGGCGGCATCACCGGAGGCGAGGGCGGTGCGCAGTTCGGCCAGGCCGAGGTCCTCGCGGCCGGTCGCCTCGCGCCAGCGGCGCAGCATCGACAGTTCCGAGTGGTAGGCCATCAGGCAGCCGCGTTTGCCGCATTCGCAGAGCCGGCCGCCTTCCTCGAACAGTGTGTGGCCGAATTTGCCGGCCGCGCCATTGGCGCCGCGATAGAGCTTGCCGTCGATGACAAGCGCGCAGCTGATGCCGACACCGACGGCGAGAACCGCCATGTTGCGGTGCTGGCGGCCGAGGCCGAAGAGCTGCTGGGCGATGGCATAGGCGTTGGTATCGTCCTCCAGCCAGACCGGCACGTGGACGCGGGCGGCGACCAGCGAGGCCAGCGGAACGTTGTCCCATTTGAAGCGGTGGCTTCGCACGCAGGCGGTCTGCTCGTGGTTGATGACGCCGGGCATGGAGATGCCGATGCCGGCGAGCTTGGCCTTCGGCCGGCCGGCGAGCTTGACCAGCTCGGGCACGGTGCCCGCCAGGAGATCGGCGACATCGTCGGGATCATGGCCGGCAAGGCCGACGCGCATGGCGGCAACGGGGTTGGTGGCAAGGTCGGTCGCCACGCATTCCACCGAATCCACCATCAGCTTGAAGCCGACGGCGAGCGCATGCTGGTAATTGATCTCGACCGGGATCGGCCTGCGGCCGGCTGGCCCCGGCACCGCCTGTCCCTCTACGACGATGCCTTCCTCCAGCAGATCGGCGACGACGAAGGTGACGGCGGCCGGGGAGAGGCCGATCACCGTGGCAATATCGGCGCGGCTCCTCGGCCCTTCGCGCCGGAGAAGGTTGAGGATGAGGCGTCGGTTCATGGCTCTTGCCGTGGTCTGGTCGCCTTTGAGCTTCACTTTTCATTCCTTAATTTTGTAAATTAATCATTGCGGGTCGAGTTAATTTATGCATAAGTCTGCCCGCCGATCAACAGAACGAGCCAAACGGATTAGGGGCGTGCATCGTGGAGGTCGGCATGTCGAGCGCCTGATCGGGCGGGCTTCAAGGAGGAGGTCGCTGGACGCGGGCGGTGTTGATCGATCACCGGGAGGAATTCAATGGCATATTCGAAGCAATTTCCTGCAGCCACGCGCAGAACCTTTCTCAAGGGGGCGGGCCTCGTCTCCGCGGCGGCCGTCACCGGCAGCTTTCCGATGCCTGCGATCGCGCAGGCGCAGGAAGTGACGATCATCTCGTCGGAAAACAACGGTGCGGCGCTCGATGCGCTGAAGTCGATCGCTGCGGGCTTCAGCAAGGAAGCCGGCGTCAACGTCGTCGTCAACAATATGGACCACGAGGCGCACAAGACGGCGATCCGCAATTATCTCGTCGCCGGCGCGCCGGATATCTGCTTCTGGTTCTCCGGCAACCGCATGCGCGCCTTCGTCAAGCGCGGCCTGTTCGACGATATTTCCGACCTGTTCGAGAAGGAAAAATACAACGACGTGCTCGGTGCGACGGCCGGCGCCGTCACCGAGGACGGTAAGCAATACGGCCTTCCCACCGGCGGCACGCTCTGGGGCATGTTCTACCGCAAGGATGTGTTCGAGCAATACGGCTTGACGGTGCCGAAGACCGCCGAGGACTTCATGGCCTATGGCGACAAGTGCAAGGCGGCCGGCATTACGCCGATCGCGATCGGCACCAAGGAATTGTGGCCGGCGGCCGGCTGGTTCGACCAGATGAACCTGCGCATCAACGGGCTCGATAAGCACATGGCGCTGATGAACGGCGAGATGAGCTATCTCGATCCGGCGCTGACCCCGGTCTTCGACCAGTGGGAGGCGATGATCGGAAAGGGCTTCTTCACCCCCAACCACACCTCCTTCGGCTGGCAGGAGGCCGCAGCGCTGCTGGCGCAGAAGAAGGCCGGCATGATGAACCTCGGCGCCTTCCTGCGCTCGGCCTTCACCGAAGCCGACCTGCCGCAGCTCGCCTACGCGACCTTCCCGGTTCTCGATCCCAAGGTCGGCCATTTCGAGGAATTCTCGGTCAACTCTGTCCATATTCCCGCCAAGGCCAAGAACAAGCAGGGCGCGCGCGATTTCCTCGCCTATTTCTACAAGCCGGAAAACCTCGCCGCCTATCTCGAGCCGGGCGGCAACGTGCCGCCGCGCCACGACCTGCCGCCGAGCAAGGATCCGCTCGTCAACGTCGCCGTCGAGACGATGAAGACGGTTCAGGGCGCCTCGCAATATTACGACCGCGACAGCGACCCCGACATGGCCCAGGCCGGGCTCGTCGGCTTCCAGGAGTTCATGGCCAAGCCGGACCGGCGCAAGGCGATCTTGACGCGCCTCGAGGGGACGCGGAAGCGGATTTATAAGATTTGAGCCGCAAGCGCGTTATGTTGCCCCTCACCCTAACCCTCTCCCCGTTCTGACGGGGAGAGGGGACGTGCCCTGCGAGAGTTGAGCGGGGGACCGAGAGGTTGCGGCTTGTTCCCTTCGCCCCGTTTACGGGGAGAAGGTGGGGGCAGCCGGATGAGGGGCTGCCCCACGAGGGCCGCTCGCTCTTATCCTTAAACAAGGTTCTCGAAATGCAGACATTATGGCGCCGCCAGCGTTGGTGGCTTACCCCGACTTTGCTTATCGCGCCTGCGATCGCGCTGTTCTTCACCGTCATCCTGCTGTCGGCGGTCCGTAGCGTCTGGATCAGTTTTCACGAGTGGGACGGGTTCGGGCCGATGGTGTGGATCGGCCTCGGCAATTACGTCGAGCTTTACAGCGATCCGCAATTCTACGTGTCGCTGAAGAACAATCTGATCTGGCTCGTCATGTTCATGGCCGCACCGCCGATCGGGCTCGCGATTGCGCTCTTGGTCAACCAGAAGATCGCGGGCATGCGCTTCCTGAAGTCGCTGTTCTTCATTCCGCTGGTGCTGGCGTCGGTTACCGTCGGCGTCGTCTTCACCTGGGTCTATACGCCTGAGTTCGGGCTGCTGGCGCTGATCTTCCGGGCCTTCGGGGCGGTGGCGCCGGCGGTGCTGTCGGACGAACATTTCGTCACTTTCGCGATCGTCATCGCCGCACTCTGGCCGCAGATCACCTTCTGCATGGTGCTCTATCTCGCCGGCCTCAACAATCTGAGCGAAGAGCTGATCGGGGCAGGGCGCGTCGATGGGGCGAGGGGCTGGAACATGCTGCGCCACATCGTGCTGCCGCAGCTGACGCAGGTCACCTTCATCGCCATCGCCGTGACCGTCGTCGGCGCGCTGCGCTCCTTCGACATGATCTCGGTGATGACGTCGGGCGGACCGTTCGGATCCTCCTCGGTGCTCGCCTATCAGATGTACGAGCAGTCGATCTTCTCCTACCGCTTCGGCTACGGCGCGGCGATCGCCTCGGTGCTCTTCGTGATCATGGCCGTCTTCATCGCCTGGTATCTCACCCACATCATCCGCAGCGAAGAGAGGGGAGGCTGATGTATCCTCGTCCCATTCCCGAAAGCGCGACCTGGCAGCGCCGCTTTTATGTCTCGGCCGTCGTCCTCGTGCTGATCCTCTGGCTCTGCCCGCTCTTTGCGATCATCCTCACCTCCTTCCGCTCGACGGCGGACGTGATGGGCGGCAATCTCTGGGGCTGGCCGACCGAGATCGGCCTCATCGACAATTACCGGGCCGTCTTCACCGACACGCCGATGGCGCGTTATTTCCTGAACAGCCTGATCATCACCATTCCCTCGGTGATCGGCGTGCTGGTGCTGTCGACACTCGCGGGCTTCGTGCTGTCGCGCTACCGCTTTCCCGGCAACATGCTGATCTTCGCGCTCTTCGTCGGCGGCAATTTCCTGCCTCACCAGATCATGATGATCCCGGTGCGCGACCTGATGGTGCGCCTCGACCTCATCGATACCACGGTGGCGCTGATCATCTTCCACGTTGCCTTCCAGACCGGGTTTGCGACGCTCTTCATGCGCAATTTTATCGCGGCACTGCCGGACGAGCTGTTCCAGGCGGCCCGCGCCGAAGGCGCCTCGCCGTTCCAGACGCTCATCCATGTGGTAATCCCGCTAGTGCGCCCGGCGCTTGCGGCACTCGCCATCCTGATCTTCACCTTCGTCTGGAACGATTATTTCTGGGCCGTGGTGCTGACCGTTAGCGACAGCGTCAAGCCCGTCACCGCCGGCCTTGCCAATCTGCGCGGCGAATGGGTTTCGGCCTGGAACCTGGTTTCGGCAGGCACGATCATCGTCGCCGTGCCGCCCGTCATCATGTTCTTCCTGATGCAGCGGCACTTCATCGCCGGCCTCACTATGGGCGCGGTGAAGGGATGAGCCGGCGTCTTCCGTTTCAACAAGAGAGGGCCAGGATATGACCAGTCTCGAACTCCGAGAGATCAACAAGAATTACGGCGCCTATCATGCGCTGCGCGGCATCGATCTTTCGGTCGCGCAAGGCGAGTTCATCGTCATGGTCGGCCCCTCCGGCTGCGGCAAGTCCACGCTGCTGAAATCCATCGCCGGCCTGGAGACGATCTCATCGGGCCGGATCGTGATCAACGGCCGCGATGTGACGCGGCAGGAGCCGGGCGATCGCGGCATCGCCATGGTCTTCCAGTCCTATGCGCTTTATCCGCATATGACGGTGGCCGAGAATATGGGCTTTGGCCTCCGCATGGCGAAGCGCCCGAAGGCCGAGATCGATGCGGCCGTCGCCCGCGCCGCCAAGATCCTCCGGATCAGCGACCAGCTCGACAAGCGGCCGAAGCAATTATCAGGCGGCCAGCGGCAGCGCGTGGCGATCGGCCGGGCGATCACCCGCTCGCCCGAGGTTTTCCTGTTCGACGAGCCGCTGTCGAACCTCGATGCGGCGCTCCGAACCCAGATGCGCGTCGAATTGAGCAGCCTGCATGCCGAGCTCGGTGCCACCATGGTCTATGTCACCCACGACCAGGTGGAGGCGATGACCATGGCAAGCCGCATCGTCGTGCTCAATCAGGGCATCATCGAGCAGGTCGGCTCGCCCCTGGAGCTTTACCGCAACCCCGACAATCTCTTCGTCGCCGGCTTCCTCGGCGCGCCGCGCATGAATTTCCTCGGCGTCACCGTCGATGCCGTCTCCGGCCGCAGCGTGACCGTCTCCGCGCCCGGCCTGTCGCCGCTGACGGTGGAGTTTTCACAGCCCGCAGCGCTCGCCAAAGGCGCGGGCCTGACGCTCGGCGTGCGACCCGAAGCGATCTCGGTGGTGGCCGAGGGCAGTGAGAGCGGGGCGGTGCATGGCGAAGTGTGCCTCGTCGAGCATCTGGGCCGCGAGACCATTCTCTATGTCGATGCCGGCAGTCTCCGAACCATCGCGTCGGAAAGCGGCACCGGCAACATCACCGCGCAGCTCAGCTACGTCGCGCCCTTTGCCGCCGGCCAGAAGGTGGCGCTGAAGCTCGATGCCGGCGAGCTCTATCTCTTCTCTCCCGACGGCGGCCGTACGATCAGCGCCCGCAAGACCATTCTCGACAAATAGGAAAGACCAGCCCCGTGTCCGACAAGACCCTCTCCGTATGGAACACCGTCAAGACCGACCGCTTTCTCGTCGGCGCTCCGCATTATCCCGAGCATGTCGACGAAAGCTATTGGGAGCGCGATGCCGAACGCATGGCGAAAGCCGGCTTCAACGTCGTGCGCATGGCCGAATTCGCCTGGCACATTCTCGAGCCGAAGCTCGGCGCCTACAATTTCGATCTCTTCGACCGCGCCATAGCAATCCTCGGCCGCCACGGCATCGATACGATCATGTGCACGCCGACCGCCACCCCGCCGCGCTGGCTGACGGCGGCCCACCCTGAAATTTTAAGGGTCGACGGCAAGGGCCGGCCGATGAGCCACGGCTCGCGCCAGCATTGCGACACGGCAAGCCCGGTCTTCCGCGAGCACAGCAAGCGCATCACCAGGGCGATGGCCGAGCACTATCGCGACAACCCTTTCGTTGTCGGCTGGCAGACCGACAATGAGCTCAACACCAGCATGCCGGAGAGCTTTTCCAAGGCGACGCTCAGCGAGTTCCAGCTGTTCCTCGCCGACAAATACAGTGAGATCGCCGAGCTCAACCGCGCCTGGGGCGGCGATTTCTGGGCGACGGCCTATGACAGCTTCGATCAGGTGGTGCTGCCGATCGAATTCGGCCCGACCTTCCCGAGCCCCGGCCACCTGCAGGATTACCACCGCTTCCTCGCCTTCTCGACGGCGCGCTTCCAGCACGACCAGGTGGAGATTTTGCGCGCGGTCAAATCCTCCTGGTTCGTCTTCCACAATCTCGGCGGCTTGCGGGACATCGATTTCCGCGGCCAGTTCAGCAAGGATCTCGATTTCGTCGGCTACGACATCTATCCGATGCTCTATGACGAGTTCATGCGGCTCGGCAACCACGCCAAGGTGCAGGCGCTGCATCTCGATATCTGCCGCGGCTTTTCCGGCAATTACATCGTGCCCGAGCAGCAGTCGGGCTTCGGCAGCCAGCCGGGTTTCTGCACGCTGACGCCGGAGCCGGGGGAGCTGCGTCGCATGGCGCTCTCCTCGGTCGCGCACGGCGCCGACGGCCTGATGTTCTTCCGCTGGCGCCCGGCTCATTTCGGCGCCGAGATTTACTGGATGGGCATCATCGACCATGACGATATCGGCCGCCACCGCTATGAGGAGGCCAAGCGCTTCGCCACCGAGATGACAGCGCTGCAGCCCAAGATCCTCGGCACCTATGTGCGCATGGATGTCGGCATCGCCGGCTCCGATTTCGACAATCAGGAAGCCCACAAGACCTATCCGATCGGCCTGCCGAGCCCGCAGGACGACGCGATCCTCATGCACCAGTACTGCTACGACCGCGGCATCGCCTGCGGCTTCATCCACCCCGAGGACGATCTTTCCAGGCTGAAGCTATTCTATGTCCCCCACTGGGTGATGTGGAAGGACGAGTGGACGACCAGGCTCGAAGCCTTCGCCGCCTCCGGCGGCACCGTCGTCATCGGCGCCCGCACCGGCACCCGCACGCAAGACAACCACGTCATCCGCGAGACCGCGCCGGGCACCGCGCTCTCCAAGCTGACCGGCGTGCGCGTCGAGGATTTCGGCCGCTTGGCCGCCCCCGGCGCCAACGGCCTGTTCGACGTCATGGAACGCTCCGGCGGCCTCGTCATCCCGCCGAACAAACCGGCCGAAAGCCACCGCCGCCAGCGCCGCTTCAAGATCGGCAACCGCGAACTGACCGCCGGCCACTTCTACGAAAATCTTACCATCGAGCCCGATGTCGAGGTCATCGCCGCCTGGTCCAACCGCTACGCCGAGGGCCAGCCGATGGCGACCGCCCGCAAGGTCGGCAAGGGCCAGGTGGTCTATCTCGGCACTTACCTCACGCCGGAGCTGACCGACGCGCTGACCGAGCGCCTCTTCCCCCAGGCCGGCGTGGAACCGCTGGTGGGTGGATTGCCGGAGGGCGTGGAGGTGACGATGCGGATGAATGACAAGCGGCGGCTGCTCTTCGTGCAGAATTATACGGATCAGGCTGTGACGGTGAGCGGTGTGCCGGCCGGGCGGGATCTGCTGGATGGGGAGAAGGCGGTGAGGGGGACGCTCGAGCTTGGCGGCTATGGCTGTGCGATTGTGGAATTGGAGGGGTGAGGGCGTAGAACGATGATGATGTAGGCTGTGCCGTGTAGCCCCCTTGTATCTGCACGTTAGTAATTTCGTGCGATGGAAGCGATTGAGCCTCTGGCCGGGTGGCCACCCGGCCAGAGGCTTGACGAAGTCGCCCGTCCCCCCTCCGGTTACAACCGTGGATGAGCCTGGGATCTTCGTCATCGTCACGTACGACCGAATAGTCGCTTGGCTCCAATCGCACGCACAAGGCAGGTTACCGTGAACAGAATTATATGTGGAGTGGATGTTTCGAAAGACTGGCTGGATGCGTTCATCCGCCCGTCCGGGACGTTTGAACGGTTCAGCAATGACGCCACCGGCATTGGCGCGCTGGCCGATCTTTGCCGGGCCGAGAATGTCGAGCTCCTCGTCATGGAGGCTTCCGGCGGTTATGAGCGGACGGCCTTCCTGCTGTTGTGGGAATTGGGCATCGCCTGCGCGCTTGCCAATCCGCGCCATGTGCGCCGCTTTGCCGAATCCATGGGCTTTCTGGAAAAGACCGACCGCATCGATGCAGCGATGATCGCCCATTATGCCGAAACCAGGCGGCTGGCTGCCCTGCCGCCGCCGAAAGCCGCGCAGATGCGGCTGTCGGCGCTGATGGCGCGGCTGTCCCAGGTCACGAGTGATCTGACCATCCAGATGCAGCGCCGCAGTGCAGCCCGCGATCAGCAGTGCGAGGCAAGCCTCAACGAGGTGATCGCACTTTTGGTGCGCCAGAGCCGCACCCTCGAAGGCGAGATTGCCTCGATGATAGACGACGATCCGCTCTGGGCCTGTCTCAACCAGGCCTTTCGATCAATCAAGGGCGTGGCCAACCGTACAGTTGCCCGGTTGATGGCCCAACTGCCTGAGATCGGCCAGATCTCCAATAAGGCGATCGCCAAGCTGGCCGGCCTGGCGCCGATTGCCAACGACAGCGGCAAACGCAGCGGACACCGGCCGGTGCGCGGCGGGCGCTCCGGACCACGCGCCATTCTGTTCCTGGTCGGCGCCATCGCAGCCCGACACGATCCGCACCTGGCCGCCTTCCAGCAAAGGTTGCAAAGCGCCGGCAAACCCAAAATGGTCATCCGCATCGCACTCGCCCGAAAACTCCTGGTTATTCTCAATGCAAAAGCACGAGACGCGCGAAGAGAATTCGAATATGCAACTTGACAATCCAGATAGTCGCTCATCCGACCCTTCGGGCCACCTTCTCCCCGCTGGGGAGAAGAGGGGAGAATGCAGCTTCGCCATCGATCCTATAAACGGAGTGTCCTTGGCAGGCCGGTTCATTTGGGCAGTTTCGGCGCGCCTTCCTCCCTCTTCTCCCCAGCGGGGAGAAGGTGGCCCGTAGGGTCGGATGAGGGGGCCACACGGCGCGCCGGCGCTTACATAAGTCCGACCGATATAGCACCTGCCTCCGGCCATCAAACAGCGGACAATGCACTTTAGGCGCCAGCCCGTCCCTGGAGGCCCTGTGGGGCACCTCAGGATGAGGCTCTCTTGGAAGCCGAGCGCATCCTACTGTGCTCGCGATCACAAGTGCGGCATCCTCTAACCTCCCTCATGCTGAGGTGCGCAGCCCGACCGGGCGGAGCCTCGAAGCACGCCGCAACGCCGCTTCTTGCATTCGCCGAGCAGTATCCCAAAAGCAGATAAGTATCGTGATGCCGGATATGACCGATTGTCAACTTGATCGCCGCAGTCAGACGGACGCTGCGTAAGCGGCTATTTCACAATCAACCTCCGCCCCAGAGACCGAGACGTTGAGAACGTGGGTGGAGTACGAGCGGTCTGGGTGAAACCGGTGGCGCTAAAGCCAATGTTCCCCACATCAAGTTCGACCCGATAGTCCCACAGGGTGAATTTCCCATTGGGCGATGGACGACTGTTTTGCCGGGTGATGTCTTGGATCGAAGTATCACCTTGCATTTGCCAATCTAGTGCAACCTGCAAGTTTGACACGTTCAGAAACTCTAAGGTGCAGGGAGCCACGTCCCAGCCTCGAATGTTCTTGTCGGTCCAGTGCCATTGGAAAATGTAGTCGACATCGAAGCGGATGACGAAATCTGCTTGCGGGAAGGTCATCGAATAGACAACCGCGTCATGCCAACCCATCTCAGCAAAATCTGCGTCTGTCCAAACGTTCCGAAATGTCATTGGTCCTCGTTAGTAGAAACGCGCCGGAACCTGCCGGCATTTCAGTCATTGCGGATGCGCTTCGAGAGATAAATCCCTGACGCGTTATAGCTGCTTTTGGTGCAAAACGGCCGTTGGCTTAAATGCCGCGGCTTCTGACCCACGATGCCGTTCAGCTTAGGAAGGGCATGATATCGACGCCGTCCCCCGGAAAGACTGTAATATGCGGGTGGTCCTCGAACAGCCTCGCGGCTTCCTCGGGCGGTCTCTGCCTCGACTACAAGATATCCACAGAAGGGGTTCACGGCTTTCGAGATGCCGTCTTTGGTCACACGAGTCGTTTTGCCCCCCATGCCGCCGCGATCGCGGATGAATTTGGCAATCCTGTTTTCCCACGCCGTCCACTGTTGAAGGCCGACGGCATCGATCGCGTCCTGCTCGGCCTTGGGCAGGCCGCGAAAGGAGGCAAGGTCTTCGGGCTTCATCGTGTAAACGGCTAAAAAACGGGGCATGGGCGCCTCTTGCGGGTAGAGGACCGCCAGCTTACGCTCGGCCCGCCCAAAATAAAGCGTTGGCGCCGCTATCTCTGGTTTGGGAAATGGCAGCTCGCGGCCCTAAGCGGACGAACCGCTCCGTTAGAACCAACGACTTTTCATTCGAGTAAGGAAGTCTTTTGCCGTCACCGGCAAGCCAGAGGCGTCGCCTAGCACAGCATCAATGCCACACCGGGGGCAGAGCGCCGTCGTATCGGCGTCAACCCATTCCTCAATTTCAGATGGTTCGAAAACCGCGCAGCAGTAGAAGCAGCCGCAACGTCCACTCGTTTCGATATCCTGCCGATGTCTGGCAGAATGCTTGTGCGCTTGAATTAGAACATCGTCCATGCGGTATCACTGCCACGCGCAGAAAAGATCGTCCAGGGCTCCTGGTGTGTTGCGGCCGAGGGTGCCTGTCGGCCCGGAGGTTACGGCTGCGCGATCATCGACCCTTGGGGCAGATAGTGACAGGACGGGGAGGGACGGGGCCAATACAGGCTTCAAGCTTGGTCTTCCTTTCGAAGCGGATGAAGATTGGGATATCCATATCGCCATCCCGCTGCGAGGCACGAAGGACCATCCCCTGATCGCCAAAAACGTCGTGCGGCTGCATATCCGCCCCGACCCCGACTGGCAGTGGGAGCTGACCTCCCGCATCGCGGACCGCGGCGAGTTTTCCGAAAGCGATAAGAAGAGCTACCGAAACGACCTTGGATTTCCAACTCTGGGCCGAGGGAATCTCCATGCCTTTCCGGATTGGCTCAGACAGGTGCGCGAGAAGTGCGGCATTGATTTCGATATCGAGGCGTCCGATATCCGCGTCGGACGCAGGCGGGCGGCGGCCAAGATCGTCTCGAAATGGCTAGCGGATTGAGCCCGGTAGGGTGGAAAGGCCATCGGAGTCTGGGAAGGAAGCTAACACGGCCAAGCTCAACCAGATGGTCGCTATCAAATCGTGACGACTGAGTGGTAGGCAGGGAGGGAGCGCCCAGTGGGCTTTCTGGGATGATAGAGGGGACACAATGTCTCCTAGTTGCCCCAGCCAATTTGGAACCGATCAAATCGAACCTCGTCGATCGGTTGGCCGGAGGGGCCTAGCCTTACCGAACGAAGGACGAGACGAAGCTCGGGTGAATAATATTGTTCAAAAATAATCGGAGGCAATTCCGTCAGTTCCAGGCGGCTGTTGATGGCCCAGACTTTGTAGGAACAAGATGCGATCGTTTCCTCTCCCAGGCCGTCGAACCGAATAAAAGTAGTGCCCGAAACGGATTTTTTGCCATTGATGAAAAGCGTAGTGTCGGATTGCCAGGTCTTCTTCTGTGGCAGATCGTCCAACGCAATCGCATTCGCGTATTTCAGCTCATGCGTCCCGTTGGGACCAACTCTCCTTTCGACGAGCAAGGGGTGCAAATAGACAGCCGACACCGGCTGCAGTGAGCGGTTACGCTCCACCAGCTTTTGTTCGGTGAGACCCGGACCGTCCGGCTTGTAGAATACGGAAAAGAAAGGCACTTCTCTTGTCAGCAGCACGCCCTGTTTGGTCTCGTTGGCGGTCAGGCAATTGCCGAAGGCTGGCACCGCTGAAGTTATTTCGACCAGTAGCAGTAAACTTCTTAGCAAGGTCGACATTTCAGATTCCCCTCATCCCTAATTTGCTACCATGCTTGAATGAATTGCTCCATCTTGCTCAAGCCGTCCCATCCGCTCCGCCGAAGCAGAGAGGCGTCGTGCCGGCGAGGACATTGCGCTGCGAAAACATATGTATGGCGTTCGGATTGATGTCGAAAAACACGCCGACACGATCGTCTTGAAGCAAGGGTTGGGGACGATGTTTTTTGCCGTCCTCCTTGGACAGCATAACAGAACAAGTTTTCGACATATTTGCGGAGATGAACGCTCTCATGTGATCTGTTTGACGAACAGAAGCTGCAATCGGCGAAGAAAGCACGAGCGGATGCTATCTCCCCTGCGCCTCGCGATGCGGTGAAAAAACGAGGCAAAACATGCGCTTCGGTGAAATCTTCGTCGAAAGGTGAAACCAATCCCAATCTGAGGCGTTGGGGGCAGTTAACTCCATTGTGGAGTGACGCAGGGCGGACACTCATATCCCGCTGCTGATCCTGTCTGCGACAGCTGAGCGCTGGCGAAGGCAATGAGTTAGGACGCCTGATGTCGAATGTTGAGGAATTCCCTGCAGCCGCCTCACGAAAGCTGAGCGAATTCGAGGCCCTTCTCAGTCTGGCGCCGAGCGTCCTTGATGCCATGCCTGGGGCGGTCTGCATCTGCGACCACGAAGGTTGGCTGGTGCGCTATAATTCCGAAGCTGCGGAGCTCTGGGGGCGCGCGCCTGCGCTTGATGGCAAACATGACCGCTTCTGCGGATCTCACCGTCTTTTTCTGCCCGACGGCACACCCTTGCTCCATGGCGATTGCCCCATGGCAACAGCCATTTGGCAAGGAACTCCGGCCAACAATGCCGAAGTCATCGTCGAGCGGCCGGATGGCTTGCGTTTCCCGGCACTGGTGAACATTCGCGCCCTCACAGGCCACGACGGCGAAATCCAGGGCGCCATAAATTGCTTCCAGGATATCTCGGCGCATAAGGCCGCCGAAGATCAGGTTCGCCGCAAGATCGCCGAGCTTGAGGATTTTTTCGAAAACAGTGCGATTGGCCTCCATATCGTCAGCAGTGACGGGATTATTCGCCGCGCCAACAAGGCCGAGCTCGCTTTGCTCGGCTATAGTGCCGACGAATATGTCGGCCGCCATGTTGCCGAATTTCATGTCGATGCGCCTGTTATCGGAGACATCCTTCAAAGGCTGTCGAGCGGCGAGAAGTTGGACCGCTATCCGGCACGGCTGCGGGCAAAGGATGGTTCCATCAAGCATGTGCTGCTGACATCGAACGGCCGCTTCCAGGACGGCAAATTCGTCAGTACCCGCTGCTTCATGACCGATGTGACCGACCTATACGAGTCCGAAAGCGCACGACGCGAAAGTGAGGAACGCCTGGCGGCGACCTATAATGCAGCCACGATCGGGATCGCGGAAGCCGATGTCAACGGCCGGCTTTTGCGGGTGAACGATGCGCTGTGCGAGATGTTGAAGCGGTCTCGCGAGGAACTGCTCAATATGACCTTCTTCGACTACACGCATGAAGGTGATCGGACCGAGGATGGGGCGCTTTACCAGCGCCAGGTGCGGGGCGAGCTGGACAGCTATGCCTTTCGCAAACGCTCGACGACGCCGGATGGACAGACGCTCTACCTTGATATTCATAGTTCGTCGGTGCGCGACGAGTCCGGTCTTTTTCGCTATGGCGTGCGCGTGATCCAGGACGTCACCGCCGCAAAGCAGATGGAAGACCAGATCCGTGCAAGCGAACAGCGCATGCGCGACCTTTTGGAAGCTCTGCCGGCGGCCGTCTATACGACCGACGCCGCGGGCCGCATCACCTTTTACAACAAAGCGGCCACAGAGATGTCCGGCCGTGTGCCTCAACCCGGTGACATGTGGTGCGTCACCTGGCGACTGTACAATCCGGACGGAACGCCGCTGCCGCATGACCAGTGCCCGATGGCGGTCGCCCTCAAGGAAGACCGCCCGGTTCGCGGCGCCGAGGCCATCGCTGAAAGGCCCGACGGCAGCCGGGTTCCGTTCATTCCCTACCCGACACCGCTCCACGATGCCGACGGGAAGCTGATCGGGGCGATAAACATGCTTGTCGACATTACCGAGCGCAAGCATGCCGAGGGCCGGCAGAGGCTGCTGATCGACGAGCTCAATCACCGAGTTAAAAACACGCTCGTCACCGTGCAGTCGCTGGCGGGGCAAACCGCGAGGCACGCGAGTGATCTTGGTGATTTTCTGCAACGCTTCGAAGCGCGTGTGCTCGCCCTTTCGCGGGCGCATGATTTGCTGACGAAGCGCTATTGGAAGGACACGCCGCTGGATGGACTTGCCGGCGAGGTGCTGATGCCGCTCATGGAAGGGGCGGCAAGCCGGGTGACGATCGCCGGCCCTGCGGCAGATCTCGATCCTCGCACGGCTCTCAGCCTGACGGTGGTTCTCAACGAACTCGCGACGAACGCGATCAGACACGGCGCCCTGTCATCGAATTCAGGCACGCTTTCGCTGAACTGGCACCTCATTTACGAAACCGGGTCTGCACCGAGGTTGAACCTCGACTGGCAGGAGCACGGCGGCCCAAGGGTGGAAACACCGATACGACGCGGCGTCGGCAGCCGCCTGATGGAGCGCTGCATCGAACGGGATCTCGGCGGTGCAATTGACGTCGCCTTCGAACCTGCGGGAGTGACCTGCCGCATCTCCATCCCCCTGCACGGATCAGCCAATGACTGAATTTTTCGAACTCAAGGTTCTTGTCGTCGAAGATGAAGGCGTCGTGGCGCTGCTGATCGAAGACATGCTCGAGGACCTCGGCTGCAGCGTTGCGGCATCCGTCGCGCGACTGCCCGAAGCATGCGCGGCCGCCGCAGGCAGCGAGATCGATCTGGCTGTGCTCGATGTCAACCTGGCCGGCCAGCCGAGTTTCCCTGTTGCCGAGATCCTGCGCGAACGGGGAATACCCTTCATGTTCAGCACGGGTTACGGAAGAGGCGGCTTGCCGGAGGAATATGCCGGCTGTCCGGTGGTTTCCAAACCTTTTTCCGTCGAAGATCTGCGACAGGAGATGACGGCTGCGATCGGCGCCAGGACGCAGCCGTAGGCGGACGAGAGAACGCCAAGATCGCAACGGCGGCCGCCCGCCGGCCACTTCGGCGAAAATCTCGCTGCAAAAGGTCCCATCACCCTTCCTTCAGGGTATCGATGGACCGGGGGATGATTTTCAACCTCGCTGCCGAGGTCGGCGCGGCACGCTCCGACGCGCCTCATGCTGAGGTGCGCAGCCCGCCGGGCGGAGCCTCGAAGCACGCCGCATGTTGCTTCTTGCCTTTGCCTTGGTCGCGCTAAGACGCTTTCCTTGCTGCGCGGATCGTTCACGCACGCTTCCATTGGAACCTGTTGGCCTCAATCCCGAAGCGAGCGGCGTCCCCAAAAGCATGGCGGACGGACGGAACTTTGTCACCAAAGTTCAGCTGCGGACGGGCAGCGGAATTGCGGGCAAAAAAAGAGCATTTTCGAACTCAAACAGAATCGAAAATGCTCTTATAGTTCGTGCGAAGCTATTCCGGTAGCTTCGCACCGCTCGCAACTCACTCGTGGCTATTCATCTGACGTCGTCGACGCGGCGTTCTCGAGCGAGCTGCGGATTTGATCAATCTTGCCGTCGGCGTCGCCAACCCCGAGAATGGTCTTGGCTTCGTCCAGAACCGCCGGGCTGACCTCGCCGGTTTTCGTTGCGGAGGCCAACGCATCCTCCAGCGCCGCATCGCCCAGCACAGGGTCGTCGGCCGCGGGCTCTACCCCGTTGTCGAGCTCATACTGTGCGTAGGCCACGGCGTAGGCCGAAATGGCAGCCATGCGTGGATCCGATGTGTTCATCAGCGCCCGGTAATTCCGTTTCAAGGAATTCAGGCCCTTAAGCTGCGCCGACAGATTCTTCTCTTTCGTGCTTTTTGCTGCGGTGTCTGTCTTGCCGGACTTCGACTTGCCCTGTGCCTCTGACGATTTGCCTCTCACGGATTGTGATTTGGAGCTGCCATGATCGGAACCGCTGTTGTGGCCGCCGCCATTGCCGTTGCCGCCGCCATGACCGCCGCCGTTGCCACCTCCGCCACCATTGCCGCCGTCTTTTGCAAGTGCACCCATGTCGAGGCCGACAATCGTTGCCGGGCTTGCCGCAATCGCCAGCGAAAGCACGGCCAAGGACGCTAAGGTTGGTATCCGCATGGTTTCCTCCGAATGAGACCGTGCAACTGCACGACGTGGGCTGACTCGAAAGATAGATCGCTCTCGCGCGCTGCACATCGGACTGAGGTCCTGTTCAGGGGAGCGGCTATGGTCTTAGAGCAAGCGTCCGCGACACGATGTGCCGGCGGTCATGGCCGAAGCTCGCGAAGGCGCAAAAACCGGTTCCGGGAAGACTACCGCGAGGTTTCCAGGCGGCGATCGCCGCGCAGTCACCTTGACATTGACGATCGGAATATCCGAATTGCGCGCCGCATAAACAATGTCAGAAAGTTTGGAGCTGAGGTCTTAAGTCGAGTTGGTCTCAACGCAAAACAGCTTCCGCAGCAGGATTAGCAAATTCAGGTAAATTGACGATTTTCCGAACTATGTCATCCTTCAACCTGCCGCTCCCCTTCGTGCGGCATCGCTGATTAAGGCGGTATCAGCTAGTACGAAATGCCCCGTCCTGGCGGGGCATTTCGCTTATCAGGACGCCGGTACTGCCGCAGCTGATTCAAGACTCCCCTGAACTCGCTCGTCGATCGCCCTCGGCTATCATGATCGGCCACCTGCATCGCGTCAACAAAGGGGGAAGATGCATCCTGCTGTCGTGGCCAGAACAGCGGTTACGCAGATATGGGGGAAATTGCTGACAAGACTATCGGGAGCTTTCAAGGCGGCCATCGCCACGCAAAAGGTTCAGCCAGGCCTGCGACACTTTCTCTTCGGCTGAGCCCCCGAAATGACAATCGTCGTAGCGGTCGTCTCCATCGAGTAACGCGTCAGAATTTACGCCTTCGCGGATGCCGTGGCCGCTTTTCGACAGGGCCAGTTGCGCCTGTACTATCACATTGTCTGGAATATGCTCCTTGAAACCGCCGTTGCTCGGTTCGAGGCATTTCGATGCAATCGAAATGTAAACGGGTGCTTCGACGCCGTGCTGACGCAATGTGCCAACCATCGACATGAAACGTTCCTGATAGGCCTCCGCAGTGGTGCCAAAAACGAGATCTGCCTCTCCTTGCACCCAGAGGACGCTCGTTATCCGATATCCGGAATCCTGAAGCTGTTTCACTGTATCGACCAGCAGAGGATTGAAGTCACCGCCTACCGCCCATCGTGCGACCTCTGATCCGCCATATGCGAGAGGTGCGAGGATGACGTTGTCGTTTTGTCCCGATGCGATCAATTTGTTGGCGAGAAGCGTCCAGTACTCTCCCTTGGTGTTGGTCGATCCAAGAAGTGGCGACGCCGCGATGAAGCACCGTTTGTCAAAGGCGTTTACAACACGCGCGCCATAATCTGACCGGTGCCGTTGTCCACCGTAGTTGGCAGCGTTCGATTGGCCAAGAATGAGTAAGACAGCAGTTCGATCGGTTTGAGTCGGGCAGGTCACAGCGGTTTTTGATTCATCCCCGATGAGCCGTTCCTTGTCGTCGAAAGTATAACGGCTTGGAGCCGCCGGCTTCTCGCCGCCAACCATTTTCGTCAGCGCGGAAAGTTGCGGCCAAGGAAAAATCTCATGTCTCGCGCTCATGCCGCCGACAAAGTAGATGGCGATCAAGGCGGCCAAGCCTATTGCTATTGTTTTGCGCATGTCGTTCCCTTTGCAACATCCCGATGGGTCTACGGACCCGTCAAAGCTGCTCGAGCCGTGAAGGTTCCTTTAAACCAGCCACATCTGCTTGCTCGGGCATGCTCTTAAAAAAGAGTTCGTCGCGAAGATCGAAGCCCAATCGACGACATCTCGCATTGAGTCGCCGGAAACCTGCTCTAAACTATAGTCCGAACCAGTGATTGCAATCATCCGGTTGGGTGAGAGATCGTGCCTGCTATGCAGCATGCAGTACCATGGAGATACCCCGTTGCTCGTTCATGGAACCGCGGCCGCAGATTAGGGCGGCGAGACAACCGGTAGCGGCGCACCCGTTTCCATCCGAGATGCGGCATGCCTTGTGAGGCTGCCGAGTTTGGCGAGACGCCACCCCAATCTCCGTCATCCCAGGGGTTGAACCTAGGACCCGTGCCGCTGGCGTGGGCCGTGTGTGGATGCTCGGCTCAAGGCTGAGCATGACGGAGGTAGTGGGAAGCGTCACCCACACTCCGGCATTCCCAGGGACAGGACGCGAGGATAAGATGAGCGTGGTGGTAGCCGCATGATGTAGCTCCGCGAGGCGGTGCGCTTCGTAAGTCGGCTGAGTTTGGCGAGACGCCAACCCCAATCGCCGTCATCCCAGGGCTTGGCCCGAGGACCCATGCCGCAGGCGTTGGCGGCCGCCGTGTGAATGCTCGGCGCAAGGCCGAACATGACGGAGGGTGGGGTGGGCATATCGGCGAGTCAGGAGGCGCTGTGCTGGGGCATTGCCGCAGGCCCCTCGCTGCGCCAAAATCCTCATCCTCGTTTCTGTGCCTATCACATGAATCCAGCCACGGCGCGTCTGCGCCGCGAATGAACGACGTTCCTGTGACAGGCGCGGGATTGAGGACGGAGAGGTTCCTCGCCCCAGTTCACGCCAGGCGCAAATCGAGCAGCGGGTGCAGCTTCTTCAGATTCGGGAGCGATTTCGCTTGCCAGGGATGTTGGTTGGTACCCTTCACAATGAGCAGGAGGTCGCCCATTTTTCTGGCTTCGATCGTCAATTTCGCCAGGAGATTGATGCCCGACGAATTGAGGAATTCGAGACCGGTCAGGTCGAAGGTCACCTGTTTGTGCCCTTCGTGCAGGAGGGTTGTTATCAATGAATAAATCGGTGCATAGGCATCGGGTCCCGCCAGGCGGAAGACGCCATCGAAGAAGACTTCATTTTTCTCCGCCCATACGCGGAAGTTCTCGTCGCTGATTTCCATTCTTTGCTCACAAATTGGAGGAGGGTGGCATCGCTACAGCTGCCGTAGTCGTCAGTATGATCTGCTCGTCGTTATTCTCTTCGAATGTCCATGCCATTCTTGCATCGTAATCACTCAGAAGGGTGAGCAAACCCAGGCCGGAACCGCCTGCTGACGATATGGCGTTGGTTTCGATTTGCTCAAGAAGCAGTACGCCGGGCTCCTTGGATTGCAGGCGTTGCAGGAGCTGCTGAAAGCGAGATGATGTCGCGCGGTCGATGGCGTTCCGGACTCTGATCAAAAAGCTTCCCTTGACCATGCCGGCTTCGATCAGGATCTCGCCGGGCTGTCGAAATTTCACGGCATTTTCGATCAGCTCGTTGCTGAGATATCCGATGTCATGATGCGCCTGCAGGTAATCCTTCTTCGAACGGGAATAGGGCAGGGCCATGATCTCGGCGATGAAGTCCGACGTCATTCCCGAGTGCCTCCATCCAAGCTGAAGTGGCCCGTCGCTCAACGTGAGGCGAGCGCCGGAATCCAGGCTGATGTCCACCAGAGATTCGAGACCGTATATTTTGGCCGTCATGTCTCACCTATGTCGCACTGCGAGAAGCGTGATGTCGTCGTAAATCTTCTGGGATCCGATGAAGAGCATTAATGTCGCGACAATTTCCGAAACGACTTTCTCAGCGCTCTGATCCTTCAAGCGGAGCGCTTCCCTGCACAGGCGCTCCATGCCGAACAGTTCTCCCGCATCGTTTTCGGCTTCCGTCACCCCGTCGGTATGCAGGAGGATCAGGTCGCCTTTCTCGAAGGCTATTTCACGGGTTTTGATGAAGGCGGAAATATCGGCTTCCAACCCGATCGGTATGCCGAGTTCCATCGTGTCGATCCGTTGAATCTCGCCGTTTGCCCGCACGATGACGACTTCCTCGTGCTGGCCCGACAGGATCATCTCTTTGCCGTCATAGTCGAGAAAGGCGAGCGTGAGATGCTTGTCGATTTTGGTCCTGACGATGTTCTTGAACAGGGCGCTGTTCAAATTGGCCAGAAACTCGACGGCGTCGGTATTTCCTGCTTCCTGCAGAGCGCGGGCGACGGATTGGACCATCAACATCAGCACGCCGCTTTCGAGCCCATGGCCGGTGACGTCGCCAATGCCGATCTTCAACCGCTTGCCGTTCTTCAGGACGTCGTAATAATCGCCGCCGACTTCTTCGGCAGGCCGCATATAGGCTGCAATCTCGATGTCCTGGAATTCTTCGAGCTCCTGTTGCAGCGGAAGAACCATCATCTGGATTCTCTCGGCGACGGCGAGCTCCGTTCCGAGACGGCGATTTTCCCGCTGGAGCTGGGCGTTCAGCGCCGAGATCTCTTCCTTCGCATCTTCGATCTGGGCCGTTCGTTCCTCGACCAGCTGCTCGAGATTTTCGGTGTGATAGCTGATCCGTTCGGCCATCCGGTTGAAGGCTTCGCCGGCAACACCAACCTCATCCTTGCTCGATATCGCCACCCGAACCGAATAGTCTTGCGCCTCAATTCGTTTGGCGGCACCCGCAAGGGCCCGGATGCCGCTCGTTATGCGTTTCGAAGCCGCAAACACGGCGATCGCCACGATCAGCAGCGACATCAGGATTGCGAGGATCTGGTAGATCACGATCCGGTTGGTGGCCTCGGATATCTTGGCCTGGGCGGCATAGAGGGAAGCGTCGATTTCCCGTTCCGGCACAACCACCCCAAGCAGCATCGCCTCTTGCCGAACCGGGCCGCTGGACCAGAGATTGGTCGCAGGCAGCTTCTTGACGATGACGATATAGGGAACTTCGTTGCCGTCCCGCTGCAACAGCAGGTGCTGGATGCCCTGTTCGCGGTCGAGCGCCAGTTTCGCGATCGCCGGCTGTGAGCTTCCTTTCAGCGAACGCTCCAGCCCGGTCACGCCGGTTCCGCTCGCACCGCTCGCCGAAACCAAGCCGAGCGTCTTTTCGCCTGTACTGTTGATTGCGACAACGTTGCCGTCGGACATTGCCAGGAATCCGAAGCCGGACTGGGCGACTTTCACATTTTCCACCGTCTGGGCGAGCTGGTCGAGCGTAATATCGGCGCCGGCCGTCCCGGCGACATCCTTCCTGTCGGCGGTCCAGAGCGGATGAAAGAAACTGACGATCAGCTTGCCGGTAATGGCATCGGTATAGGGCGCCGTCTGGGTGATGTCGTCACCGACGGGCCGCGTTTTCGCGTCCCTGGCCCAGCTTTGCCAGGACTCATAGAGGCCGGGGAAAAAGAAGTCCCAGAAATCGGCCTCGTTGTGCCCGGGGTAGAGGCGATCGAAAGTCTGGGCCTGGTCGGTGTAGGGCGCCGTCCTGAAGATCGGTCGTGCCTTCGGTCCGATGTAGTACATCTGCAGCTTTGAAGCGCCGTGCTGCAGGAGGCTCGGGGCAACCAGATCGAGAACTGCGCTTGTCTCTATGTCGCGCTCAACGTCGGGCCTTGGCTGATGGTCCTGACCGAGCAGATAGCCCCAGACGCTGACGACCGAAGCGGAGCCGGGCGCGTTCTGAGACCATTTCCCCTTCTCGTCGTAAGACAGCTTGACGCTGCCGGGAGATGTGCGGGCGATCGCTGTGCCGACGTCGGAATTGCGGGTGGGATTGTCGATCTGCGCCTGGAGCACGCCTGCCAGAGTGTCGACGTCGTTGTGAACCTGCCGCAGGAGCAGGCTCACCTGGGCTGCGGTCGAATCGGCATAGGTGCGGATGTATTCCTGGCTCGCGGCTTCCAGGCCCTGGCCGACTTCGAGCGTCGCGTCGCGCGAGAGCCTCTGAACGTTCCAAAGTGCCAGGCCGCCGCTGACCAGCAGGTCGAAAAGGACGGCGCCACCGACGACCAGGATGAACTTTGCTCGAAACGAGCGCAGTCCGATCGGTCTCTTCGATGCTTGACCATCCATCATAGCGGCTTTCGACCAGAGGCTGCCCAGATCGGCCAGCCTGCATAACCTTTGGGGTGAAGAGCGGCAAAGACGTGATCCTTGAATCCCTGCCGGAACCTGCGAATGAAATCTGGTGAGTCGCCGCGGCGCACCGCCATCTCGCCGGCATAGACGCTTTCCCAGGCTTCGATCATGTCTGCGAAGTCCTGCGGATCGCCGTCGAGATTGGTCACCATGAAGCAGTCGACCTTGATGTCATCGAAGCCGGCGTTGAGGAGAAGATGCCGGCTTTTCGGTCCCATCTCGACATCCATGTCGAAGTGGCTGAACAGCTTGGCGACTTCCTCGTAAGTCCATTTTATCGATTCGGCGTGCGGCTCGCCAAGGCAATGCGAATTCTTTTCGTTGGTGATGTAGACACGGCCGCCTGGCTTGCAGATGCGATAAAGCTCCCGCAGCAGCATCTCGGGGCGGTCGAAAATCTGCAGCGAGTGCCGGCAGGTGACAAAGTCGAACTGATCGTCTCGAAGCAGCATCTGGGAGGCGTCGCCATAAGTGTATTCGATGCCTCGCAGATCGAAGTCGGCAGCGACCCTGCGGGCATAGTCGAGACTGCGCACGGAGTGATCCAGCGCGACAAGGCGGGCCGGTTTGAATTCCCGCTGAACCAAGGTCGCGAAATCACCGATGCCGCAGCAGATATCCGCCATGGCAGCAACACCGCTGCGCAGACCGTGGCGCGGCAAGAGTTCGCGCTCATGCCTCCAGGTCATTTTCGTCTGCGTGCGCAGGATGGGAATGAACGACTCGTCCTCGACAAAGCTCTGTCCGGGATAAAACGCCGAATCATAGACCTCGACCGACAGGTTCGGCAGCGATGCCGCCAGCATCTCGAATAGCGAAGCAGACCATGCCATCACGCTCGAGGTAATGATCTTGATGTTCCGTTCCGGCCTCGTTCGGCAGCCGGCCGCGAGGATATCGCACAGAGCGGTGAAGGCCGTCATGTTGATGTGCGTCAGGCGTTTGACGTTCAGGTAAACGATGCCGCTGTATTTTTCCAAACTCTGCCGCACCAGCTCGAGCGCATCGGCAATCTCAGCGGCACTTTGGGGCCGCATCTTGCCGGACAGCACGACCTCCTGATTTGTCGGATCAAACCGCACGGTGAAGGGCAGGGACAGCAGGTTCATTGAAAATCCTCGGCCGAGGGGAAATCGGCAATGATGCCGATCCCGTCCGCGCCGTCTTTCTCGATGTGGATGGCGGCGCCGAATATTGTCGCCAAATTGCTGAGCAAAGCCCCATCGGACTTCGTGACCAGGCGACCGGACCCGTCGTCGAGGCCAGGCTGGATTTCACCTGCCCCTGCCTCCATGTGTTTGCGGCGAAACTCCTCATCGCAGGGAAACGCAATTCGCAGCCGATTGTAGGTCGCGCTGCGCGCGAGGCTGAAACTGATCTTGCCCCGTCCGTTCGTCGCGCGGAAAGCGAGTTCGATGAGTTCGTTTGCCGCGACTGAAAGAAAGTTGGCGTACCGCGCGGGATCGCTGTGACCCTGGCCGAGAATGTCGGAGAGATATTCGGTAATCTCGTCGCAAAACTGCCATTGAGATTTGAACACCGCAACGTTCATTTCCAGCGATACCATCGGCACAAATGCGTGGTCGTCGAAGCGGGATGCTTCCTCTTCCAATGCACCCTCCTTTCGTCTGTCTGGAGCGTCAGATTCGCATGCGATCTAGGAGCATGGCGAAAAGTCGTTAAAGCACTATTGTCGAGCGTGGATCTTGGATGCGTCCGCGCGGGTAATGAATTCGTCAATTGCCTCCACGGGAAGCGGCCTGCTCACCAGATAGCCCTGCAGCCTGTCGCAGCCGACGCTGTGCAACCATGCCGCCTGACCTCGCGTCTCGACCCCCTCGGCTGTAACCTGCATGTCGAGGTCATGTGCAAGGTTGACGATGCATCGGACGATTGCCTGGCTTTTCAGATCGGTTTCGAGATCGGTGATAAAGTATTTGTCGATTTTGATCGTATCGAAAGGAAATGTTTTCAGATAGCTCAGGGACGAATATTCCGTCCCGAAATCATCAAGAGAAATTCGGATGCCCAGCACATTGAGAGTGTTCAGGGTGTCGATGTTGTTGACGGTGCGCTCGAGCAGCACGCTTTCGGTTATTTCGAGCTCCAGACGTTCGGGCGGAAGTCCGACAAGATCCAGCGTCTGGGAAATCCGGTCGGTGAGGCCGCTTGTCAGGAATTCAGCCGCGGACAGGTTGACGGCGACGATGTAGTTCTCGGGCCACTTCATCGCCTCAAGGCATGCCTGCTCCAAGACCCACGCGCCGATCTCGGGCATCATTCCATCCGCTTCGGCCATCGGAATGAACGACGCTGGCGGAATCTTTCCGAGCAGGGGATGGTGCCATCTCAGCAATGCTTCGAAGCCGACGATGCTGCCGCCCTCGGCGATGGGCTGGTATTCGACATAAAATTGCTGTTGCACCAGGGCCATGCGCAGGCTGCGGCGCAGCAGTTCCCGCTGCTCCAGCAGTTCAAGCATTGCCGGGTCAAAGGCTTTTGCCCGACCGCGCCCATCTTTCTTGGCGGTGTAGAGTGCGAGGTCGGACGCCTTCATAAGCTCCTCCGGAGTTGTACCGTCCGATGGAGCCGTGGATATGCCGATGCTGGTGCCGACAAAGACTGCGATGCCGTTGATCGTGAATGGTTTTTTGAACGCAGCAACCAGATCGTCCGCCAAACGATGGGCTCTGGCCGGATGTCCCGAGCCCACCGATATCACCGTGAATTCGTCACCGGCCAGCCGATAGGCTCTGTCATCGCTGGAAAGGCAGGCTAGGATACGCCTTGCCGCCGATTGAAGAAGCTTGTCGCCGGCGGCATGGCCGAGCGTGTCGTTGACGGGTTTAAAATCGTCGAGGTCAAGTTGCATCAGCGACAGTGTCTCGCTCGCGCCTGCGGTTTCCTGCAACAGGGCGGTCAGGTCTTCGCTGAACTGGCGCCGGTTCGGCAGTCCGGTCAGCGGATCATGGGTTGCGAGATGCAAAAGTGTTGCGCGCTCATCATCGGCCCGTTCCTCGGATCGGACCACGGCAAACAGGTCGCCGATCCGGTAGATCGTCAGGCCGGGTGAGCCGGGGGCGCCGAGCTCGCCCGATATTCGCAAAGGCTGGGCATTATCATCCAGTGAATGGAAAGCACGCGTAATGGCTGATTTGTCCAGCTCAGGAAAATGCTCCCAGAAGGAGGCGGCTGGTTTGACGTATGAGGGCAGCGCATTGCCGAGCAGATCCTCGATGGGATTGAAATCGCGGTCAAAGAACAAAAGCCGGTCCATCAAGCTCGAAGCTTCTGCCTCCGGCTTTCCGAGGGCTAAACGGGCAGCAGGAATTTTCCGCATGTAGGAGGCTCTCCCTATCGAATATCCTACCAGATATTATAGCAACTCTACTCCTGCACAACTTGTGCTCGTCAAGATTTACATTAGGCATTTCTGATTAACAATCCCCAAACCTCCGCCCGGCGTGTTCGCCGCTGTGGACGCCCGCAACTGATGCGACGAGGTTGATGGCGGCCATTGAGAGAGCCGCCGCGGGGGGCGCGAGAGAAGGAATTACCGTGCGATATTCGTTCAATCCGGCTCAGCCAAAGGCATCCCACAATTCACGCACCATCTGGCGCAGCGCCAGAGCCTCGGCCCATCTGTCTGTCGAATCGTTGCCGTCTCTGCCGGTGATCGCATAGGGTTTGGGACCTAGCTCGCAGGTAAAAACCAGCTCGGCGTCATCGGCGGCACGGGATCGCCAATGGCGAAAACCATAGTCCCACCATTGCAGGAAGAGATCGACCCAGGGCCGGTGGTGCGGAAAGGCGATTTCGATCTGTACCTGTTCGCGTGAGGCGACGCGACCATGAAATGCATGGGCATTCTGCAGGACGCGCCTGACATGGGCGTGGTTTTCCTCATCGACCGGAAAGGCGAATTCGCGGCCGACCAGGAAATGCGACAGATCGGCCAACAGCGGCAGTTCGGGACGCCGGTCGAGCAGATCCAATGTGAAGAACAGGTCCGTCGTCATCCGGTCGCGATGGGTTTCGATGAAGACCGGAATGCCGGCATCTTCGGCGAGCCGCATCCAACCGTCGAGGAGCGGCAGGCAAGCCTCGACGCGGCGGAGGCGGATATCGGGCTGCAGGTTGACGTGGCTGACGGGAAAGGCCGCGGCAAGCTCCAGCGGCAGCCGCAGATCCTCGACTGAGCGGGGAAAGCAGACCGCCTCGATCTTCAGCCCGCTGCCTCGGAGCGTCTCGTTCAGCAAAACGACATCCCGGCGGTTGGTGTAATGCGCGCTGATGCCGTCGAAGCCCGCCTGGCGAATCATCGCGATGTTCTCGTCAAGTGTGCGCTCGAATCCGTCCGTGTGCCGGCGCTCCATGGCCCAGAGCGACTGGAAGATGAGCAGCTTCTGCGTCATGCGGCCCGCGCGCTTTTCAGAAGCATCTTGAGGTTGACGCTCGGGTCTGCCAGCGCCGCGGGCGAGGGACTGACACCTGCGGCAATCAGCAGTTCGGCAAGCTTGATATCCTTGGCCAGGCCATTGCCGATACCAAGGCCGGCGGCCGCCACGAGGCGGCCATCGTCGAGATAGAATTCGAGCTCGCCCGCCGGTATCAAGCGCCGGACAGTCTGATGGGCGGGCTGCGGCTGCCCCGCCACCTGCAGGCCCAGATCGTACTGGTCGGACCAGAACCAGGGAATGGCGGCAAACGCCTCGGCGGTGCCGGCCATGTTGCGCGCCGCGGTCTCGGCCTGCGTTCTGGCGTTGCGCCAGCTTTCATAGCGGATATGTCCTCCGGCCGGTTGGGCGACCGCCGCGCAATCGCCTGCCGCATAGATGTTCGGCGCGCCGGTGCGAAGATAGGCATCCGTCAGAATGCCATTGCCGGTGGCCAGTCCAGCCGCTTCCGCCAGGGCGATGTCAGGCAGGACCCCGATCGCGCTGACGACGAGATCGGCGGGCACCACGCTGCCGTCGGTCAAGGTGACGCCATCGTCGCCGATTGCCGCCACAGCCCGATCGAAATGAAAACGCACGCCTTCGGCGGCATGTCTGATGTGCAGCTTGTCGGCAAAGCGGGCAGGGACTGCGCGGCCCAAGGGCTTGGGCGCGGCTTCGATCACGCTGACCGCAACGTTTCTGCTGCGAAGCACCGATGCGAGCTCCATCCCGATCAGACCCGCGCCGATGATCGCGACGCTCCGGCCGGGGGTGATGTTGGAGAAGATCGCTTCGGCGTCGGCGTGGGTGCGGAAGTCGAGTGCACGCTCGGCGCCGGGGCAGGCAAGCCGTCTCGGCCGTGCGCCGGTGGTCAGAAGCAGCTTTTCGTAACGCAATATCCGACCGTCGCTTACCGTCACGGTCGCGGCGTCGGCATCCAGCCTGGTGGCCGACATACCCTTGAGATAGGTGATGCCTGCTGCATCAAGCGCATCTGGCGCGCAGATCAGCTTCATCTGCACCGCACCGTCGACAGTTTTCGACAGGGGCGGCCGTTCATAGGGCAGATGGGGTTCGGCGCCGACCAGCGTGACGGATCCGCGATAGCCTGCTTCGCGCAGTGCAAAGGCCGCCCGGGTCCCGGACTCGCCCGCACCGATAATGACGATACCGTCCATGCTGTTCTCCTGAAAAGAGCGGCCGGCGCTCGTGAGGAGGAGACGCCGGCCGGGGAGGATCAGTTCTTCTTGGCGTATTCGGTCATGTTCTGGGGCGTGACCAGTTCGAAAGGCACCCAGACTTCCTTGTCGACGCTGTTGCCGTGGGCAAGCGCGACGGCTGCGTCGACGGCGCTTGCCGCCTGTTGTTTGGCGTTCTGGAAGACGGTCACGTCAAGATCGCCCGCCGCCATCGCAGCCAGTGCGTCCTGCGTCGCATCGATGCCTACGACGATGACGTCGTCCATCGACACGCCGGATGCCTTGAGCGCCTGAATGGCGCCTAGCGCCATCTCGTCATTATTGGCGAAGATCGCGTCGATCGGACGGCCTGCCGTGAGCCAGTTCGTGGTCAGATCCATGCCGTTAGTACGGGTCCAGGCGGCGGTCTGCTCGTCGGCGATGGTCACGCCCTTGCAATCGCCTGTCGCCAGCGTTTCCTTGACCGACGAGGTGCGGTCGCGCGAGGCCTGATGCGCGAGATCGCCCATCAATATCCCTTCTTCTTCAGCAATTCACAGGCGGCCTCGGCGCCGAGCCTTCCGGAATCGGTTTCCTTCGAGCCGACATAGGCCTGCTTTTCCGGAAGCTTGTCGATATTTTCCGGCTCGAGATTGAGGTAGACGAGCGGAATGCCGGCTTTTCGGGCCGCCTCGCTGATGCCGGTGGCGGCCGAGGTGTCGGCGAGCGTCATGATGATCGCATCGACCCCCGATGCGATGAAGTTGTCGACCTGGCTGCGCTGTTTGGAAACGTCGGTCTGGGCATCCTCGATCTGCAGGCTGACGCCGGTGAGCTTGGATGCCCTTGCCTGCAAGCCTTCGCGCAGCAGGGTCTGGAAATTATTGTCGAAACTCTGCATCGAGACGCCGATCGTCTCGGCCGAGGCAGCAGTCGTCGTCAGGGCGGCCAGGACGGCCGCCACACAGATTGATTTCATCTTATCCTCCCAAGGGGCGCCGGGCCGCCCGATCCGTTCCGGAGGCTGTTCAGGCCTGCTGATGTCGCGGGCTCAGATCAGAGCCACGCGAACCTCTCCGTCGATCACCTCCGCCGGATAGGTTTTCAGGTTCTCGCAGGCCGGCAGCCGCAGGGCCTCGCCGGTGCGATAGTCGAAGGCGCCGGAATGTTTCGGACATTCCACCTCGAAATCCATGACCAATCCGTCGGCGAGATGGATCGCCTCGTGGGTGCAGAGCCCGGCGGTGCAGTAGACGCTGTCGTCGGGGCCGCGGTAGATCGCGTAGGTGCGTCCGCCATGGTCGAAGCGGATGGCGCCTTCCTGTTCGATGTCGTCGAGTTTGCCAGCTGTGACCCAGGTCATTCGGCGGCTCCTTCGACTTCCAGGCGCGCCTTGCGGGCGGCGAGTTTTTCCTTGCGCCTGCGGTAGCGCTCCTGCATCTGCGCCTCGCCTTCGGGGGAGCCGTCGTGCCAGGTGCCGAACCACTTATCGAGCGGGATCAGCGCGTCGCCGTAATTCACCTCGAAATATTTGTGGTGGAGGTAATGCGCATAGGCGTGGCTGTCGACCAGCCCATCCTTGCCGATCTCGACCTTGTCGAAGCCGACATGGCCGGGAATTGCCCCGAAGCCGGCATAATGCAGCTGGTAGAGCATGATGATCGGGTTGGAGGGCAGGAGCAGATGGTAGAAGGCCGTTCCGAAATAGAGCAGATGCTCCACCGGATGCATCGACAGCGACGACCAGGGTGAGGGGTTGACCGAATTGTGGTGGACCGAATGCACCCATTTGTAGAGGAAGGGCGTGTGGATGAGCCGGTGGATGCAGAAGAAGTGGAACTCGTGAATGATCGGAACCACGAGCGCGACGAGCGCCAGTGTACAGGGATTTTCGGCGAAGCCGAGCCAGGGCGCATAGCCGTTGGCATAGGCCCAGAGCATGCCGACCTCGACGGCGGTCCAGATCACCACGCCCGACAGGAAGGTGCGTAGCATATTGTCGAGGTTCTGGCGCTGGAACCAGAAGGCGCTGTTTTTTTGCTCGGCCGGGAACTTGCCATTGTACTTGAAGCGGTTTTCCTGCCGCTTCAGCACGTAGAGATGCAGTTCGAAGGCGCCGTAGAACAGCAAGACCGCGACGGCGTTGACCGCGTAAAGCCAGGCGATCCAGCCGAGACTCAGCGTCCGCATCGTTTCAACAGGGGGGATGATCCAGGCCCAGTAGGCGAGCGCGGAGATGGCAAAGATCAGGTTCCAGGGCAGGAAATAGTGCGGCAGCCATTTCAGGACCGCCGTCAGCTGCGGCGGGAAGGCGAAAAGCGGCGCGGTCTCGACCGGCCGGTCCGGCGCCCAATCGCCGCGCTTGTTGCGCTTGCCGAATTTCAGATCATCCATTCGCATCTCCTCCGAAGCGCCGGACGTCTCCGGGCCCGCACATGTTTTGCTAGAGGAGAGCGCCACTTGCGCCTCGATCCGCCGGGTCCTCGCCGCGCCGGATCGCCTCCCCGATGCGAAACTAGCAGCGGGAGCTCCGAACGGCGAAGCCTTCTTTGATCTAATTAGATCAAAGCCCTTCCTTGGTGATGGTGATGAAACGGATCGGTGCCTGGTCCGGTTTGATCTCGGTCAGGCCGATGCGGTGCAGAACGAGATCGAGCGCGCGGCGCGCCTGCGCCTCCGGCGCCTGGTCCAGCACCACGTCCATGACGCCGTCCAGCAAGGCTGCGCGCGTATAGTCGGTCAATTCGTGGCCGACGAAAAACACGTCGCGACCGCCAGGATGCCGGCGCAGCACCTCGATCAGGGCGGAATTGGCGCCGCCGGCATTATAGAGGCCGGCAAGGTCGGGATACATCTCCAATGCCGACCACAGCCGATCGGCGCTGGCGCGCTCCTCGTCGCCACCAAATCCCAGCCACTGGAAGCTGGAGGCGCCGGGATGATCGCGAAAATACTCCGAAAAGCCGCGGATCCGATCGCGGTGCACCTGATAGATCGGATGGCAGATGGCAACGACAGGTCCGGTCCGACGCGCCATTCGGCAGATGTAGAGCGCGGCCGTCCGGCCGACGGCCTCATTGTCGATGCCGATAAATTCGCCGACGCGCTCGGAAGCGCGGGTGACGACGTGGACGACGGGCAGGCCTTGCGAATCTACCTTCTCCACCGCCGCGCCGATCAAGGGGCTGCTCGGCACGGCGAGGATCAAGCCGGCGCGGGGAAGGTCGGTGGACAGGATACGCCGCGCGATCGCCTCGGCATTCATCTCGTCGGTGAAACTGCGGTGCACGACGACCAATGGATCAAGGGTCGCGGCAATTCTTTCGAAGGCGAGGGAAAGGCGGCGATAGAAGCTCGTTTCCGGACGCACCATCAGCACTTCTATCCGGAGAAGGCCGCGATGGGCGTCGGGAAGCTTGCGCGGGTAATCCAGGCTGCGCGCGGCGGATATCACCTTCTCGACCAGCTCCGAGCGCACACCGCCGCGCCCGTTCAGGACCCGCTCGACCGTGGCGGTTCCGACGCCGGCGTGGCGGGCGATATCCCGATAATTCGGCTTGCTCATTTCCAACGTCCCCGGACGCTCGCGTGACGTCGGCGATCGTATGCGCAAGCTGTCCTTCTTCATACACCTCAGCCTCAAAACCCACAGCGGTATTCGGGCGGATCCAGGCGAGCCCAGGAGGCTTGTGTCGCGGGGGCGGCCGATCTATGATTTCGGCATTCAGCATGAGATTGCAGGCAGTATTTCACCGTTAAACCGGACGCGAAGGCTTTGTCCGCCGGCCGGGCCGAAGGAGCTGGCAATGAAAATTCTCATGGTTCTCACATCACATGATCAGCTGGGAAATACCGGGAAGAAAACGGGCTTCTGGCTCGAGGAGCTCGCCGCCCCTTATTTCGTCTTCCGCGACTTCGGAGCCGAGGTGGCGCTCGCTTCGCCCAAAGGAGGTCAGCCTCCGCTCGATCCGAAGAGCAACGAGCCGGCCTTTCAGACGGAAGACACGCGACGCTTTGAACGGGACCCGGCGGCCACGGCGGCGCTCGCCAATACGCTGAAACTGTCCGACGTCGACCAGGCGGATTATGACACCGTGTTCTTTCCCGGCGGCCATGGCCCGCTCTGGGATCTGACCAACGACAGCAATGCCCACGCCGTGATCGAGGAGACGCTTGCGGCCGGAAAACCGCTGGCGCTCGTCTGCCACGCGCCGGGGATACTGACGAAGGTCAAGGCACCCGATGGCGGGCCGATCGCCAAGGGGCGGACTGTCACCGGCTTTACCAATTCCGAGGAGGCCGCCGTGCAGCTCGTCGAGGTCGTGCCCTATTTGCTCGAAGACGTGCTGAGAGAGCAGGGGGCAAAGTTTTCGGCGGCGGAAGACTGGGCCGTGCATGTAGTCCAGGACGATCAGCTGATCACCGGACAGAACCCGGCTTCTTCGAAGCAGGCCGCTCGTCTGCTGCTCAATGCGCTGGGCGAGCAGGCAGCGGCCTGAAGGCAGCGGCGGCGCAAGGCGCGGCAAGCTTGCAACCCAGATGCGGGCCGCCATCTTCCACAGTTCCAAAGCATGCCGAGCTGACACCCGCACAGCTCCGAGCGATTTTTCTTGAAGAAAAGATCGATCCCATGTCGGATCGGCAAAGGCTTGTCCGTCCTTAGCCCGTTCATCCCGTCCACCAGAAGGAACACCACCATGCCGAACACCATACGCCTGCACCGCGTTTTCGCGACCAGCCCGGAAAAGGTCTATCGCGCCTTCATCGAGGCAGACGCGCTTGCCAAATGGCTTCCGCCGAACGGTTTTCTCTGCACTGTGCATCATCTGGAACCGGCCGTCGGCGGCACCTTCAGAATGTCCTTCCGCAATTTCACCACCGGCAACAGCCACGCCTTCGGCGGCGAATTCCTCGAGCTCGTCCCGGGCGAAAGGGTCCGCTACACCGACAAGTTCGAAGACCCCAACCTGCCGGGCGAAATGGATGTCACCGTGACGCTGAAAAAAGTCTCGGTCGGCACCGAAGTGAACATCACCCAGGCTGGCGTGCCCGACGTCATCCCGCCCGAGGCCTGCTACCTCGGCTGGCAGGAATCGCTGCGCAATCTTGCCAAGGTCGTCGAGCCGGATATCAACGAATAAAGCGGCTGCGCCAGCCTTGAAAGCGGCCACCCAGCTGCGCCTGCTTTCTGGCGCCGCGCTTTGCCTCTCCGCCCTCATCCGGCAAATATCCCTGGAATGAGAGCGGAAAGGTGGGTTTCCATAGAGGTCCGGGTCACGGCCGACCGGCGATCTATCGCTGCTAAGCCGCGCGTTGACCGATCGGATCTATCGTTCCGGGTGCAGGAGGCAGCGAGGAGAGCCAGAGGGAATAGGCCAGGGATAGGCCCGTCGACCAGAAGACCATCGGCAGTGTCATCACCGCGGACATCAGCTTGGCCATTTCGTGCGGATCGAGGTCCCAGGAAAATGGCGCCGCTGTCGGCGCCGGCGCGGTATGAAGGGGCTCGAGGCCTGTCCTTTGCATGTCTTCGAGCACCGCCGTGGTGGCGGCTTGCTCGGCCAATGAGGGGTTCTGAACTGGAACGATGGCAGTTTTAACGTGGTTTTCGGCTTCGCCGGACATTTGGAGCTCCTTGTTTTGCTTCCGCTGTAGAAAGCCTGTCCGGGACAAGAAGCTTCATGACATCTCAATGAAATGGTCGGCGCGACGCAGCCGGTGCGAATACGGCGGGGAAGGTTCAATGGCGAGCCGGTGACGTCGCCCAGCGCGAAACCTGTCTTTCCTGTCATATCGGCAACGTGAAAGACCGCGACTAGGTTTTCACACGCTAGGCGCCTTGAGCTTGTCTTCTAAAGCTCAATGCCGCGTTTCGCCAGCGCCTGGCGCGCCGCCGATGCGCCCCAGTCCTCGTCGGGATCGCGGCCCTCGATCTCGGTTGCGGCGATTGCCGTTGCCCGGATCAGCGGTACGGAGCCGAAGGGCATGCCGTCGATCCGGCGAGGATCACGGCTGAGGATGATGCGGGTCAGGGGGTGGTAATCCTCCGACAGCCGGCAGAACAGGATGGCGCCATGGTTTTCGACATCGCGTGCGACGCGGTAGCCGTCGGCCACGAGATCGCCGAGGTTGATCAAAAGGGTTCCCCAGTCGGCGATGGTCGCCGCATCCAGCGTGGCGGCGCCGAATTCCATGAAGAGTTCGCATTCGACGCCGTTCTCGGGTTCGGAGATGCCGGCCCAGGGTGTGGAGAGACCGTCGGTGGCAAGGATCATTTTTCCCGGCGCATCGATCGCCAGGATCCGGCGGTGCGGGCCGAACCACTTGGTCTGGGCACAGACATTGGCCGCGGCGCGCTCGGCGGCAAAGCCCTCGCGCACGGTGCCACGGCTCTGCCAGAAGGCACGGCGGGCACTTGCGGCGCGCTCGTAGATCGGGTCGTCGGGGCCGCGCGGCACGATCGTCTGGTCGAAACTGGTTTCGATCGTGACCTGCGCCCGCATGAAGGGAAGGGCCGGCTTCTTCCAGCGGACGACCACCCGGTTGAAGCGCTCGGTCGTCGCCTCATCCAATCTTTCGACGACATCGCCGATGACGCGCAGCGGATCGCGCGAAGCGTCCGACACGGGCTTTCCGGTCGCATCGCGGTAGCCGCCCGTGCTTGAGGAATGCCCGGCCTGCATGGTGGTGGCGGCCCATTCACCGCTGACGGCGGCCGCCGGCGCCTTGGAGAGAACCGGGACGAGCTCCCGAATTGCATCGTCAATCGAATAGATGCCACGTCGCCCCTTCCGCTGTCGGATGATGCCCCGCTGCGGCCGGTCGGCCGCGAGCATAGGCTAGGGCAGAGGCGTTGCCGTTCAATGACAGGCGAGATAAGGGCGGGGTGGAGTATGTATGGACCGTGCGGTTGGTTCGCCTAACGCCTGCGATTTCCGCATGCGTCCGCCGATCCGTCAACTTTGATTATGTTAAGACGCAGACTCTTCTGAGACGCTGAAGGAAGCCATTCACCGCGCGGATGCGCGGTGAATGGTACATTGCGTGCAAAGCCTTGTAGCGGGCATAGCCCTCAATTGCTCCCATCGTTGGGGCGGGCCTTGGCGCTGTCGTTGCTGCTGTCCGAGGCGGTTTTGCCGTCGGGTTGCTGGCCGAAATAGCTGCCGCCAAGGTGGCCGCCGGCGCTGGTGTTCCTGACCTGTTGTTCGGCGCGGTTCTGAAGTTCACGAGCGTTGGTCTTGCTCATTTTCGGCTCCATGTTTCAGGTTGCGACCTCTTACCAACCGATGCGCGGCGACACTGTTCCAAATTTTCTGCGCCGACCCTCCTCGCCGCGACCTCATGAATGGCTGGAACTGTTCAGGCTTTTTGCGGTTTTCCCTATTCAACCAAGGAGAAACGACAATGGGCATGACGACACCCAAGGACGGCGCCCCCGGCACCACCGATCAATCCCCCCGATGGGAAGGACCGAAGGGCAATAGGCCGCGTGGCTACCTGAAGGCCAAGGACGATCCGGACAAGAACCGCGACGCCAACGACGAAAACAACCGCGACCCTGAAATGAAGGATTTCAGCGACGCGATGAAGCAGAAAGGCGAATGAGATGGGCAATCCCGAAAAAGACGCAGCCGGCCAATTCGCCAAATCCCGGGCCGACCGAAAGGCCACCGGTGTTACGAGCGCCAAGCCGACCGTCATTACCGGCTCGGAGGATGCCACGGTCAACCGAAACCCGCCGGGCAAGAAAAAGCCGGAGAAGGATTGGGACATCAACTATGATCCCGCCGATATGAATGAGGGCCGCATGCGCTAGGAGGCCAGGCTCGGTGGGATCCCAGAAGTGCTCGGGTATGCGCGCTGGAGCTGGGCACATCGAAGCCGGAATGCTCCGCCGCCTCTTCCCGTGACAGCGAGACGGCGGGCGCGTCAAAGCCGACGGCTGATGAGCGCGGCGATCTCACGAAAGGGAATGCCTTCTTCGGCGACCGCCAGGTGGCGCCGAAGCTATTCGACGAGGGATTCTACTTGACTACTTTCACGCTCAACACGCCTTCTTCGGTCTTTCCCTCTTCATAGGGCGAGCGGATGACGAGTCGGTCGCTGCCGGTGTAGCCGGGATCGGATGTGTAGTAGCCGACGACGCCGTTGACCTTGATCGTTTCGCATTTCGACGCTTTTCCGTCGAGCTTGGGGAAGAGCGGTTCGTGGACGATTTCGAGACGCCCGTGTTTGGGCCGTTCGACGATATTGATGGCGGGGTAGTCGATATGGCGGCAGTCGTCGTCTATGTGCCAGTTCTTGGCCACCAGCGTTCTGACGCCGCTTTGCGCCGTGATCGACAGCGACTGCCGGCGGGAGCTTTCGGGCGTCGTCGTGCAGCTCGAAAGCGGAATCACCGTAGCTGCTAATATCAAATATACAAATGCGTTCACTTCAAATCCTCAACTTTGGCTTGAAGGAATATTTGATTTCTTCATTGTGTCAATTGAACTGAGGGCCTGACGGGAGGCGCATCCGCCTCGCCCTTCGAGGTCCAGCCTTCGAACTTCCGCTACTCAGGGAGGCTCTCTCGAGCTTAGGCCCGGGCATCCTTCATCGTCTGCCATCCGGGCTCATAGATGAGGAGCATGACCGACGATCTCCGTGGTGCACAACATCTCGGAGGTATTGTTCGTCTGATGGTGACGTCGCCCCGTCCCGTTATACGGCGGAGCGACGTTTGTCCGGCCGGAGCCGCCGTGAACAAGCCACGACAAAGCGGCCCAGTTATTGCAGCGTGCGCGTCTGGACCTGCTCGGTCGGGTGGTTGCTCGGGGATATGGGGGAAGCGCTGGCTTCCAGGCCGGTCGCCACGACCGAGACGCGGAACCTGCCGTCCAGGCTGCGGTCGAAGATCGCGCCGACGACGATATCGGCATCGTCCTGTACTTCGTCGCGAATGCGGCTTGCCGCCTCGTCGACCTCGAACAGCGTCATATCAGACCCGCCGGAGATCGAGATCAGCACGCCCCTGGCGCCCTTCATCGAGATATCGTCGAGAAGCGGGTTGGCGATTGCCGCTTCCGCCGCCTTCATCGCCCGGCTTTCGCCGGCGGCTTCGCCGGTGCCCATCATGGCGCGGCCCATGCCTTGCATGACCGACTTCACGTCGGCAAAATCGAGGTTGATCAGGCCTTCCTTGACGATGAGATCGGTGATGCAGCCGACGCCGGCAAAGAGCACGCGGTCGGCCGTCATGAAGGCATCGGCGAAGGTGGTTTTTGCGTCCGCGATGCGGAAGAGGTTTTGATTGGGGATGACGATGACGGTATCGGCGGCCTGCCGAAGCGCCTCGATGCCGACTTCCGCCGTCCGCATGCGGCGATTGCCCTCGAACGTGAAGGGCTTGGTGACGACGCCGACCGTCAGGATCCCGGCCGCGCGTGCCGCACGCGCGATGACGGGGGCTGCGCCGGTGCCCGTACCGCCGCCCATGCCGGCGGTGACGAAACACATATGCGAGCCGGCCAGGTGATCCATGATCTCGTCGATCGACTCCTCGGCGGCTGCATGACCAACCTCAGGCAGCGAACCGGCACCCAAGCCCTCCGTCACATTCGCGCCGAGCTGAATCCGGCGCGACGCCTTTGAGGTGGCGAGAACCTGGGCGTCCGTATTTGCGGCGACGAACTCGACGCCCGCCAGCTTTTCCGCAATCATGTTATTGATGGCGTTGCCGCCGCCCCCGCCGACGCCGATAACCGTAATATGCGGCCGTAGTCCCGAAATGCCGCTCTTGGCGTCCGTCATCGCACTCTCCTTAATGATGCAATCTTGCGCCGCGCCCTCGTCGCGGACAGCGAATCGACAGTGAGGATAAACGCGCAACAAGGCGGAGGCGAGGCGAAAGACGTCCGGGGCGGCGACACACCTGTGATTGTTGCCCTGATGGAGATTGCCACCACGCTCTTGCGGATTTCGATCAGAAGCTTCGAGAGAGTGTGAACCAAAGGCCTGCCTCGGTGTTTACAGACATGCCTCACTTCTCCGAAAGGACCGACCGATGCAAAGAGTTCTCCTATCAGGCATTGTCCTTGCCGCGCTTACCGGCTCCACCTTCGCACAACAATCGCCACCTCCACCTTCCGCCGCAACGCCACCCACCGCGACCGAGCCTAGCTCGCCTCCGCCGCCGCCAGCCCCGCCGGCTCAGCCCGCTCCCGATGATGACGAGCGGATGATGGGCAGCCCGAATGCACGGTCCGGAGATCGCCCGGACTACCGGTGGCACGGTTCGAAGGGCGACATGGGTTTCCGAGATTTCCGCGGCCATCGCATGCCGCGGCCGTCGAAGGCCGCCCATTTCCAGATTGAGGACGGAAACACACGGATCGATCTGAAATGCGCCGAGGACGAACCGATGAAAGCCTGTTCCGACCTGCTGCTGGAGGTGATTGATCGCCTGCAGGGCCAGAACTAGCCTTTTTCGGCAGTCGCGTTTGCCGACCGGCGAAGGCAACTGATCGCTACTGCTCGAACTCGATGCAGCGGACGTTGCCGCGTGGTTGAAAGCATTGACCGCCCAAGCGTCGCGCCAGCTTCGGTTTCTTGTCAGAGGGCGAGGGTGAGATGCGGGATGCGTCGACTGGATCCGTGTTCAGCAGTGCGCCGCCCGCCAAGCGGCCGGTGGCTGAGCGAAGGCGCGGGAGAAGGCGCGGTTGAAGGCAGCTTCGGTGGCGTAGCCGGCGTCATAGGCGATCGCTGCAATCGGCTGGCTTGTCGTGGCCAGTGCCACGCTTGCCAGATAGAGCCGCCAGTCTCTGATATAGCGGATCGGCGATGTCGCAAGCATCGTTTGAAAGCGTTCGGCGAGCGCGCTGCGCGACGATCCCGATGCTGCGGCCAGCAGCTCCAGCGACCAGTCACGCCTGGGATCGTCGTGGATCAGGGAGAGGCAGCGCGAGAGCGCAGGGTCGGCCAGCGCTGCCAGCAAGCCAATCGCGTGAGGTTTGGCCATCATGATCTGATGGCGCAGGATCTCGATGAAGATGATTTCGGTCAACCGCGGCAGCATCGAGATGCCGCCGGCGCGCGGGCTATCGACCTCCTCGACCATCTGGCGGATAGTGGCGCGCAGCCAGTCGCGATCATTGGCCGCCCGCGTCCTGACATGGATCATTTTCGGCAGCGCCTGGCGCAGCGGCGCAAAGCTCAGCCCATCCCATTGCAGATAGCCGCAGAGCAGCCGCACGCTTTGCGCCGCCTCGCCATAGCGCAGCACCGGAATCTCCCGCCACGGCTTCTGCGGCAAGTCGCGGGTCGGCAGCACCAGCGTGCCATTTTTTCCCACACCCAGCTGATGTCCGGTGCCGAAGGGAAAGACTAGGACGTCGCCGGCTTCCAGATCGGTCTCTTCGTCTTCCGCTTTCAACCAGCAACTGCCCGCCACGACGATATGGAACGGCATGGTGCCCGTAGCCCTTGCCGAGAGGCCTGCAAGCGACGGCGCGGCATCGGTCTGCCAATCGCCAGTCGGCATGAAGCAGAACTGCAGTGATCCCGAAAGACGGATCGTCGAAAGCAGCGCCGACAGCACGTCATCACGGGTGACGCCGCCCTCAGTACCTGGATTTTCGGACAAGGCTTCACGCATTCCGGCCAAATACGCGCGCGGCGCACCCTCCTATCATGGTCGCGTTCAGTCCAAGCAATCTTGAATTCAACTGGGAGAATACTATGCAAAGCCAAAGCGATAAACTGGTCGTGCTCGTCACCAAGGGCATCGAATCCGAACTTTCCTCCGTCGCCTTCACCATAGCCAATGGCGGGATTACCGCCGGGCTCAAGGTTTCGGTGTTCCTCACCAGTACCGGGATCGACCTGGTGCGCAAGAGCGGCCAGCGGATGACGCATGTGCCGCCGCTCGATCCGCTCTCGACATTGATTGAGAATTTCCAGCAGCGCGGCGGCTCAATCTGGGCATGCCCGCCCTGTGTGGCTTCGCGCGGCTATACGCAGGAGGACCTGCTCGATGGCGTCGTCATCGTCGGCGCCAGCGCCATGCATGCCGAGATCAGGCAAGGTGCCGCGACGCTGTCGTTTTGATCAGTCAGACCGGGTGGGAGCATATGCCAGCACTATTCTTGCATTCGGCAATATACTCGTGAGATTGTACACTTATACATGTGATGAAGCGTGATGAGGGCGGTGCGGAGGCTTCAATGACATCCGTGAGGGTCAATGAGCTGATATCGGTGGCGGGGCAGCCCGATGCCGCCGGCCTTGCCGCTTTCGCGGCCGAAGGTTTTGCCGCCGTCATCAATGCCCGGCCAGATGGCGAGGAGCCGGGGCAGCCGGGCAATTTGGCGGAAAAGGCTGCCGCCACCGCCGCTGGGCTTTCCTATAGCTTCGTGCCGGTGAAGGGGAGCGAGATCACCGAGGCAGATATACGCGCCTTTCAGGCGGCGATGGCCGAGGCGAAGGGGCCTGTCGTCGCCCATTGCAAGAGCGGCATACGGGCGCTGACACTTTATACGCTGGGTGAGGTGCTCGACGGGCGCATGGAGCCCGGCGATGTCGAGCTCTTCGGCCAAAGCCTCGGTTTCGATCTTGCCGGCGCGCGCCGCTGGCTGGAGAGGCGAGCGGCGCAGACGGCGGATGTGAAGGCCTTCTTCCATCCCGCCACATGGAGCGTGCAATATGTCGTTGCCGATGCCGCCATGGGACGCTGCGCCATCATCGACCCTGTGCTCGACTTCGACGAGACCTCGGGGGCGACGGGCACGTCAAGCGCCGATGCCATCCTTGCCGACATCGAAAGCCGGGGGCTGGCGGTCGCGTGGATCCTCGACACGCATCCGCATGCCGACCATTTTTCCGCCGCCCATTACATCAAGGGAAAGACCGGCGCGCCGATAGCCATCGGTGCCCAGGTCACCGAGGTGCAGAGGCTCTGGAAGGAGATCTATAACTGGCCGGCTCTCGCAACAGACGGCTCGCAATGGGACCGGCTGTTTGCCGATGGCGACAGGTTCGAGATCGGCGGGCTTGAAGCTCGCGTTATGTTTTCGCCCGGCCACACGCTCGCTTCCGTCACCTATCTGGTCGGCGACGCCGCATTCGTGCACGACACGGTGTTCATGCCGGATTCCGGCACGGCGCGCACGGATTTCCCCGGCGGCAGCGCGGCCGCTCTGTGGAGTTCGATCCAGGCGATCCTGTCGCTGCCAGACGAGACCCGCCTCTTTTCCGGTCACGACTACCAGCCTAACGGGCGTCACCCGCGCTGGGAGAGCACGGTCGCAGCCCAGAAACGCGACAATCCCCACATAGCAGGCAAGGACGAAGCCGCCTACGTGGCACTCAGGCAGGCGCGCGACCGCACACTGCCGAAACCGAAGCTGATGCTGCACGCGCTGCAGGTCAATCTCCGCGGCGGGCGGCTGCCGGAGCCGGAGGGGAACGGGCGGCGATATCTGAAGATACCGCTGGATGCGTTGTAGGGTTGACGGTCGAGAGACACTTTGAGAAAGGAGTTCCCCGTGTCCAAGGACTGGGGCACGCTAGGTTCCTGCGGCATCCCTAGGGCGAAGCCTGAGGGCACGGGAATGCGCAGGCATTATCTCACGATCCGGACCAGAAGATCGTGATCTGGGCCGCACCGCTACATTTGTCGATGATGTCGCCACTGTTGCAGATCGGGGAGGAAAGGCTGTAGCCGCCGCTGGTCGCCTGGTTCGATATCCAGACATCGCCGGCCTGGAAGCCGTTCGGATCGCGATTGACGACCAGTTCCGCGATCAAGTTGCCGGACTGATCCTTGACCCATATCGGCGCATCCAGATACATGCGCGACGTGGCTAGCAGCGTATCCGAGCCGTAGGGCGGCAAGGGCGCCGTGCTCACTCCAGGCAGCAGGCTCGGCCGAAGAAAAGCGCCGCTCCCGTCGATGACTTCATAGCCGACTGTCAGCACATTGGGCGTCTGGTTGCAGATCGTCAGGACGACATTGTGCGTGCCTTCCCAATAGGAGGTGGCAAAGCCCCAACCGTTGCAGGACTGGAAGAAGTCGGACCGAGCAACGCCGTTGCCCCATACATGTTGTTGCATCAAATCGCTGTCGGGATAGGCCTCCCAACTATCCTGCCCCGCGATCCAGTATTTCACCCAGGTACCGCCGCCGCCCGGCGTGACCCACTGCGCTTCGCTCGGTACGCCGTTCACGGGGCTGTCGTCGTTCTGGTAGTAGAAATAGATCTGGAACTTGGCCGGCAGCAGCATCTGCAAGGCGGAGATCTCGAAACCGGGAAGTGAATTGTCGACCAGCGTTGCGGTCTGTCCGGAAGGCCAGCTCAGCGTGTTCGGCCCGGTCGCCATCGACGCGGCATAGAAGGCCTGCATCTTGCCCCAGTCGGAGAGGATGATGGTTTCCATCAGGCCGGCGGCGTCCGTCGTCGATTGGAAGGCCGTCCCAATGTCGTCCCACAATTTGGCGTATGCCACTTGGAACGGGTCCGCCGAAATCGTGGTGCTGACGTTGGCGGCGTTGGTGGCGACGTTAATGCATCCCTCCATCACATTGCCGATGATCGATGCCGTCGATACGGCCTCTTCTCCGCCCGGAACCGCTTCCAGCACGGTATAGAGGATGCCTTCGAAAACCGACAGGATCAGGCCGCCGATGCTCATGCTGCTGCCCTCCTCCAACCCGGCAAGTGTGCCGATGGCGAGCCCACGATCGGTGCAGCTCGTCTGAAGGCTTGTCTGGTAGGCGCGGAATTCGTCGAAGAACTGGCGTACGCTGTCGGCCCGGGTGATCTCGTCTCCCAGCTCGGCCACCACGGCATTCCAGGCGGTCTGGTCCAGCTCCGGCGGGCAGGGCATGGTACTGATCGTCGTGTGCAAATCCGAAAGTGAGATGGTGAGGTTGGCATATTCGCTGCGGATGTCGGCGATGCCGAGGGCGTTCATGATATAGGCATAGACCGAGGCCTCCTCATCCAAGAAAGCCGGGAACGGCTGCGGGCTCTGCATCACGATCGTGTTCAGCGGATTGTCCGGCGCCAGTTGCCATTGGAAACTCGCCGGCGGATCGGAGCCCCCGGCCGCACCGATGACAGCCAACGGCCCCGTTCCCGGCTGCAGCGAATCCGGCTGGCCATCAATGCCGAGGGAAAGGCCGGTGTCCGGATTGCCGATCACGCCGGAAGGGCCGAAGTTCCAGGTCTGGCCGCTCTCAGGGCTGAGCGCCGACTGAATGACGACGGGGCCGCCGTCGCTTTCCGCCGCTCCGAGCAGCAGCGACCGGTTCATGGCGCTGAGAATGCGGCCGTCGCTGGTGATCTGCCACATCGAATTGCTCGAATCCGCCTCGAGCTGCCAGACGATAACATCCGTGCCTGGGCTTTCGTCGGCGCCCTTGACATTCAGCACGAAGGTCGTGCCGTCACCGTCGGTAAGATTGCTGACGATGTAGCGCCAGGCGCTGAATTGCTGCTGGATCGCCTGCATGTTCGGGGCCGTCCACCAGGATTGCGTCGCCGGCGGACCGTCCTCGGCCGGCGAAAGCTGGACCAGCGCTCCCTGGAGCGGCTCGGCCGAGGCTGCCGTTATTACGGACCCGTCCTCGGCGGCGATGGTGCCCTGCGCGGTGAATGACCAGTAGGCGGGCGTCGTCGAGATGACGAGGCCGCTTCCCTCCGGCGACGGAGCGAGATATAGGCCGGAACCGAGCGCGCTCACCACCGAGCCGTCGTCGCCGATCGCCCAGAGCTCGTTATCGGCCCCGCCCTGCCAGCCCCAAGTTATGATCGGCGTTCCGGGTGCGCTGCCGGCGCCCTGGACGTTGAGACCATAGCTGACGCCGTCCGTGCCGGAGGCGGTCTGGATGAAATACCAACTGGTCATGATGGCCTCCGAAACGGTGAGATCTTACAATTCTTCACGGTGAGGAGCCTACAGCCATCGCAGGTGTCTTCAAAATATAATACCATAACGTGTTTCATTTTCGATATGAATGGTTCTCAAATCGCTGCCGTGGTTCTGCGCGCCTTCTCAGGAGGGATGCCGGGTTGCGAGGCGCTGTACTGATATGGTGCAGGTGGTGCCCCCAGGTATTGCCGGCGTCGGCGCCGGGCATTGGAGGCGGGGATTGTTCCGATATCCCGCGGCGGCCTCGTGCTTCCTCCGGCGACGTCCGTGCCTTACAGTCCGTGCCTTACATATTAATCTCGTCGCGATCCCGGCCTCGCTAGTCTTTTCGCGCAGTTCGGCTATTATTCCCAGTGGTTGAAGGGAGTCTACGATGCTCGAACGAAATCAGCTTCCCCTGCGCCCTGCCGTGCCTGGTTTGGCGGTCGCCTGGGTTGTCGTCATTGCCGGTGCGAGCGTGGTTCTCAGCCTGTTTTTTGCCTGCGTCACACCCTTCGTGGCGCTTTCGGCGGTTTCGGCGGTTGTGCTGCCGCGGCGGATGGCGGTGGCGGCGGTGCTGCTTGCTTGGCTCGCCAACCAGATGGTCGGGTATCTCGTGCTCGATTATCCCGAGACCTGGGAAAGCTACGCCTGGGGGCTTGCGATCGGGATTGCGGCTTTCGCATCACTTACAGCAGCGCTTTTCGTGCTGCGCCTTGCGGCCGGTCTCACCGTCACGATGTCGGGCGCCTTCCTTGCCGGCTTCATCGCCTATGAGGGCGTGCTTTTTGCCGCAACGGCGGTGCTTCCGTCCGGCGACGGGGCGTTTTCGGCAGCTGTTGTGGCCGAGGTTCTTTTGATCAATTCTCTGGCTGCGGTCGGACTCATCTGCCTGCATGCCGGCGCGGCGGCTAGCCGCGCGCTTGTCGCGGCACAGCCGGCACGGGCACTGCTTTAGGTCTTCGTCTCCACACTTGTCGTCGGTCCAAAACTGCTGCGCGCCTTCCGCAACGGGCCGGCGCCCTCAGCAATGCGCGAAGATGGGTTGAGATCATGGTCGGCAACGGCTATCTGGTTCCGACCCGCAAGCGGACCGGCCGCGAACGACAAGGCGCATAGCTCCCATGATCCCCGATTTTCTCGTCACCCATTCCGGTGGTTTCCATGCCGACGAACTGCTGTCGAGCGTCATCCTGACCCGGCTTTTCCCGCAGGCGCGCCTGATCCGCAGCCGGGCGCCGGAGTGGATCACGCCAGGGCAGGACCGGATCATCTATGATGTCGGCGGAGTTTATGACGCCGATGCCGGCATATTCGATCATCACCAGCGCGGCGCGCCGTTGCGCGACGATGGCCAGCCCTACAGCTCGTTCGGCCTGATCTGGAAACATTACGGCCGCGACTATCTCGCTGCTTGCGGCCTTCCCGCAGACCACGTCGAAGCCTTGCACGGCTCTTTCGATGCGAGCTTCGTGCTGCCGATCGACCTGACCGACAATGGCGCGCTTAGCCCCTCGGGGCCATTGGCGGGCCTGACGCTGCCGGCGCTGCTCGAGACCCTGAAACCGGTTTTCGACGAAGCGGAGCCGGATGCCGACGATCGCGCCTTCCACGCGGCCCTTGCCATTGCCCGCAGTTTCGTCGAGGCCAAGATCGCTCAGAGCGCTGCAAAATTGCGGGCCGAGGCGATCGTTCACGAGGCTATCAAGGCTGCGGGGCAGGGCCATATTCTGGAACTGCCGAGGGGGATGCCCTTCCGTCCTGCTATCGTCAAGGCCGGTGCCGATCACCTGCTGTTCGTCGTCCACCCGCGCGAAAAGGATTGGTGCGTAACCGGCATCCGCCGCGCCGAGGAGGGGTTCGAGCTCAGGGCCGACCTGCCTGCAGCCTGGGCCGGTCTTGCCAATGGAGAGCTGGCGGCGGTTTGCGGCATAGAGGGCGCGAGCTTCTGCCATAACGGCCGCTTCATCGCCGCCGCCAGGAGCCGCGAGGCGGCGCTTGCCATGGCCGAGTTGGCGGTCAAGGAGGCTCTTTCGATCGGGGTGTAGCGGCCGTTATCCGCGTCGGATCTACCTGATATCAAATGCGTTCAGGTCATTCCAACCGTGGAAGCGATTGACTTGCATCCGCGAAGGACTAATCTTCCTGCTATATCAACCACCACCCACACGCGAGAGATAGTGGACGGTGTGAGTGGCTGGCGACCTTGAGGAGGATGAGGTTTGCCATGGATTATCGTGTCGTTCTGCTGATTGGTGCAGCTGTGACTGCCTTTGCTCCCGCTAACGCCGGGGCGCAGGAGGGCGACGCTGCGGCGGGCGCCGTTGTTTTCAAGAAGTGCGCGACCTGTCATGTCGTCGATTCAGATACGAACAAGGTCGGCCCGTCTCTGAACAAACTGTTCGGCAGGAAGGCCGGGACGCATCCCAATTTCGCCTACTCGGCCGGAATGAAGGCGGCCGGCGAAGGCGGTCTCGTCTGGGACGAGACGGTGTTGCGCGAATATCTGCACAATCCGAAGGCGAAGGTGAAGGGCACGAAGATGGCCTTTGTCGGCGTGAAGGACGAAAAGGAGATCACCGATCTCATCGCCTATCTCAAACAATATTCGCAGTGACGGGCAAGAATCCCAGACGGCAATACTCCGAATGACGGGTTCGCGGCCGGCGACGAATGGCTAAATCGCCTTAATTGCGATATTTTCTATCTGTGCGATAATAAACACGGACTTTTTGCGGAATGCGGTTTCACGGGTCAACCTGCTCGAGGAGGAGCGGAAATGGCTGTCGTGCTGATCCTCGTCCTGATTGTCGTCGGCTCCGTGCTGTTTCATGTGCTGAGCCCGTGGTGGTGGACGCCGATCGCGTCCAACTGGACCTATATCGACACTACCCTTGTCATCACCTTCTGGATCACCGGCATCGTCTTCGTGGCGGTGGTTTCGTTCATGGCCTATTGCGTCTTCCGCTTCCGGCACAGGCCGGGCAACAAGGCGCATTACGAGCCTGAAAACCGCAAGCTGGAGGTGCTGCTGGCATCTGGAACTGCGGTCGGCGTCGCGGCGATGCTGGCGCCCGGCCTCATCGTGTGGAACCAGTTCATATCGGTGCCTGCCGATGCCGCATCGGTCGAGGTCGTCAGCCAACAATGGCTGTGGAGCTTCCGTCTGCCGGGAGCGGACGGAAAACTCGGCCGTGCCGAGACGCGCGACGTCAGCCCGGAAAACCCGCTCGGTCTCGACAAGAACGATGCAAGCGGCCTCGACGATGTCATCATCGAGGGCGGCGAGCTGCATCTGCCGATCGGCAAACCGGTGCACATTTTGCTGCGCTCCGTCGATGTGCTCCATGATTTCTACGTGCCGGAGTTCCGCGCCAAGATGGACATGATCCCCGGCATGATCACCTATTTCTGGTTCACGCCAACGCGGACGGGGACCTTCGACATCCTCTGCGCCGAACTCTGCGGCGTCGGCCATCCGCAAATGCGCGGCACTGTCGTCGTCGAAAGCGACGCGGATTATCAGACCTGGCTCGGGCAACAGCAGACATTCACCCAGCTGACGGCGTCGGCTGGGCCGGCGAACTGACGCGACCAGGACGGCCGGAGGCCGCAAGCCGGTTCAGGGAACCAGCGGGGAAAGGGAAGAGAGATCATGGTCGAGATTCCATCCGGCAGCATCCCATCCGCCGAAGTCGAGGATGTCGAACTTTACCATCCACACAGCTGGTGGACGAAATATGTGTTCAGCCAGGACGCCAAGATCATCGCCGTACAATATTCACTGACGGCGATCGCGATCGGCCTGATGGCGCTGGTGCTCTCCTGGCTGATGCGGATCCAGCTTGCCTTTCCCGGCTATTTCACCTTCATCGATGCCGATCATTATTACCAGTTCATCACCATGCACGGAATGATCATGGTGATCTATCTCCTGACCGCGCTCTTCCTCGGCGGCTTCGGCAATTACCTCATTCCGCTGATGGTCGGCGCCCGCGACATGGTGTTTCCCTACGCCAACATGCTGAGCTACTGGATTTATTTGGTGGCGGTGCTGATCCTCGCCGCAGGCTTTTTCGTCCCCGGCGGCCCGACGGGGGCAGGCTGGACGCTTTATCCGCCGCAGGCGGTTCTCTCAGGCACACCAGGCGGCAGAGACTGGGGCATCCTGCTGATGCTCACCTCGCTGATCGTCTTCATCATCGGCTTTACCATGGGCGGGCTGAACTATGTGGTGACCGTGCTGCAGGGGCGGGCGCGCGGCATGACGCTGATGCGGATGCCGCTCACCGTCTGGGGCATCTTCACCGCGACCGTCATGGCGCTCTTGGCCTTTCCCGCCCTCTTCGTCGCCTGCGTGATGATGATGTTCGACCGCCTGCTCGGCACCAGCTTCTTCATGCCCGCCATCGTCGAAATGGGCACGCAGCTGCAGCATGGCGGCGGCAGCCCGATCCTGTTCCAGCACCTGTTCTGGTTCTTCGGGCATCCCGAGGTCTATATCGTCGCGCTGCCAGCCTTCGGCATCGTTTCGGACCTGATCAGCACGCATGCGCGCAAGAATATCTTCGGCTACCGCATGATGGTCTGGGCGATCGTCATCATCGGCGGCTTGAGCTTCGTCGTCTGGGCCCACCACATGTATGTCAGCGGCATGAACCCCGCCTTCGGCTTCTTCTTTGCCACCACGACGCTGATCATCGCCGTCCCGACAGCGATCAAGGTCTATAACTGGGTGCTGACGCTCTGGCGCGGCGATATCCACCTGACGCTGCCGATGCTGTTTGCGCTCGCCTTCATCGTCACCTTCGTCAATGGCGGCCTGACCGGCCTCTTCCTCGGCAATGTCGTCGTCGACGTGCCGCTGTCGGATACGATGTTCGTCGTCGCGCATTTCCACATGGTGATGGGTGTCGCGCCGATCCTCGTCATCTTCGGGGCGATCTATCACTGGTATCCGAAGGTGACGGGACGCATGTTGAACGACGTGCTCGGCCATATCCACTTCTGGATCACCTTCCTGGGCACCTATGCGATCTTCTTTCCGATGCATTATCTCGGCCTGCTCGGCGTGCCGCGCCGCTATTTCGAGATGGGAGAGGCGGCCTTCGTTCCGCCTTCGGCGCATACGCTGAACATTTTCATATCGGTCATGGCGCTCGTCGTCGGGGCCGGGCAGGTGGTCTTCCTGTTCAATCTGGTCTGGAGCCTTTTCCGGGGCAGAGAGGCGGGCGGCAATCCGTGGCGGGCGACGACGCTCGAATGGCAGACGCCGCAGACGCCGCCGGCGCACGGCAACTGGGGCAAGGACCTGCCTGTGGTCTATCGCTGGGCCTATGATTACAGCGTGCCTGGTGCCGCAGAGGATTTCATTCCGCAGACGGTGCCGGCAAGCGGCGACGTCACACGGGAGCGTCCGACATGAACGTCACGCTGATCTTCCTCGCGGCCATCGCCGCCATCATCATCTGGTGGTTGGCGGGGCAGCGGCTGACCTCGAAGCCCTGGCTCGAAACCGGCTCGGTGCAGCTGCCGGATCACGTCGGCACTGAGCGGCCCGCGCCGGCGGTTAAGATCGGTCTCTTCGTATTTCTTGGCGTCGTCGGTGCCGTCTTCAGCCTTGCCGTCAGCGCCTATTTCATGCGTGCAGCGTCGGCGGACTGGTGGGCGACGCCGGTTCCGCGTCTGCTCTGGGTCAACACGGCGGCACTCGCCCTGAGCAGCGCCGCGCTGCAATGGGCCAGACGCGAAGCGCTGCATGGCCGCGTGGAACGCCTGCGGCCGGCGCTTGCCGTCGCATTTGCTCTTGCCGTCCTCTTTCTCGCCGGACAGATCCAGGCATGGCGCGAGCTGACGGCGGCTGGATACGTGCTGGCCGACAATCCCGCCAACAGTTTCTTCTATATGTTGACCGGTCTGCACGGCCTGCACATTCTCGGCGGGCTGGCGGTGCTGGGTCACACGACCCTGCGCGCTTTCGCGACCGACATCGCGTCGGACAGGCTCAGCCTCAGCGTCGACCTTTCGGCGATCTATTCGCATTTCATGCTTGCCGTCTGGCTGCTGCTGTTTGTGCTCTTTGCCGGGTGGGCGAATGATTTCGTCGATCTCTGCCGCACATTGCTGAGCTAGGGGCGCAACCGGGAGAATTGCAGATGGCACATCCTGTCCAGACACACGGCGAGCCGGGTCTCAGGCCGGTCGGCTTGCGCGGCGTCGCCGCCGATTTCGCCTCGGACCAGCGCGCCTTCAAGACCGCCTCCTGGGGCAAGGCGATGATGTGGATATTTCTGCTCAGCGACACTTTCGTCTTCGGCTGTTTCCTGCTCGCCTATATGACCGCCCGCATGTCGACGCCCGTTGCCTGGCCCAATCCGAGCGAGGTCTTCGCGCTGCATATCGGCGGCCAGGACGTGCCGCTGATCCTGATCGCGATCATGACCTTCGTGCTGATCTCGAGCAGCGGCACCATGGCGATGGCGGTCAATTTCGGCTATCGCCGCGACCGCGGCAGGACCGCCGTCCTGATGCTGCTGACAGCGCTTCTCGGGGCATGTTTCGTCGGCATGCAGGCCTTCGAATGGACCAAGCTGATCACCGAAGGCGTGCGCCCCTGGGAGAATCCATGGGGGGCGGCACAGTTCGGCTCGACCTTCTTCATGATCACCGGCTTTCACGGCACCCACGTCACGATCGGCGTCATCTTCCTCCTCATCGTCGCCCGCAAGGTCTGGCGCGGCGATTTCGACGTGGAGCGGCGCGGCTTCTTCACCAGCCGGAGAGGCCACTACGAGGCCGTCGAGATCATGGGTCTTTACTGGCACTTCGTCGACCTGGTCTGGGTCTTCATCTTCGCGTTTTTCTATCTGTGGTGAGGTCGTCATGAGCGAGACAACAGCGCATGGGCAAAGCCAGACGGTGCATGTACAGGCACATAGCGGGCAGCAGCACCCGATCCGGCTCTATCTCTTCGTCTGGGGCCTGCTCTTCGTGCTCAGCGCCCTTTCCTACATGGTCGATTATCTCGGGATCCAGGGTTATCTCAGGTGGACGCTGATCCTGGTATTCATGATGCTGAAGGCGGGGCTGATCGTCGCCGTCTTCATGCACATGGCCTGGGAACGGCTGGCGCTCGTCTACGCCATCCTGCTGCCGCCGGTGCTGGTGCTGGTCTTCGTTGCGCTGATGGTATCGGAATCGCAGTATACCATCTTCACCCGGCTCGCTTTCTTCGGCGCGACGCCGTAGAACCGGTCTTCGGAACGGAGGTGCGACATCGCCGACTGCCGCCCGCTCAATCCGGACTGCTTCGAACTTTTATCAAAATGTGCCGACATCTCGCCCCGGGGGCGCCTATGGCTGAAATCTTGCTGTTCCATCACGTACAGGGGCTGACGCCTGGAGTGCGCGCCTTCGCCGATGATATCAGGGCTGCAGGCCATATCGTGCACACGCCTGACCTGTTCGACGGACGCACATTCGGAAGCATCGAGGAGGGGCTCGGCTATATCGGCGAGATCGGATTCCACGCTATCCGGGAACGCGGCGTGCGGATTGCCGACGAACTGCCTGCCGAACTTGTCTATGCCGGCTTTTCATTCGGCGTGCTGCCGGCGCAGAAGCTGGCCCAAACACGGCCAGGAGCCCGTGGTGCTCTGCTTTTCTATTCCTGCCTGCCGATAAGCGGCGAATGGGCCTTCGGACCCTGGCCCGATGGTGTGGCGGTGCAGATCCACGGCATGGACAACGACCCGATCTTCGTCGGCGAGGGCGACATCGATGCGGCTCGCGAGATCGTCGCGAAGGTCGCGGACGCCGAGCTCTTTCTCTACCCCGGCGACCAGCACTATTTCGCCGATAGCTCGCTTGCGTCCTATGACGCGGATGCGACCGCGCTCCTCACGGCGCGCGTGCTTGCATTCCTGCAACGCGTCTAGCTGGGCCGGCGGCGGCCAGTTCAAAAGAATTTCTCCTGAAAACGCGTTCTAAAACACGATGGAGGTCGCGTCGCGCGAGGATGTCGGCAATGATGGCACCTATCCGTGACCCCGATCCCGCCAGGCCATGCTGTTCATTCCGCTTCCCTTCGTCGTCGCCCTCCTTCTGCTCATCCTCTTCGTCGTCGTCCTCAGACGCGACGAGGAGGGCCAACCCAACCGGCCGTTTCTGGTGCTGATCCTGCTGAGCGCGCTGCAATCCATCCTCTCCGGCTTGCGTTGGGGCTATGGAATGCAGGTGGTCGGCGTGATCGCTCCCGTCATCGCGGCGACGGTGCCGCCGCTTGCCTATGCCGGCGTTTCCAGGCTGGTGAGGACGAACCGGCGACCCTTGCCGGCGCGCATTGCGCTGCATGCCGTGCCCGCCGTGCTCATACTGCTGCTGGTGGCGTTCTGGCGGGAGGCGATCGACATTGCGCTGGTGCTGATCTTCGTCGGTTACGCCCTGGCGATCCTGCTGCTGATGCGCCCGGGCGCAGATGCGCTTCGGCTTGCGCCTTTCGAGGGAGCGGTGCCGGCTTATCGTGCCATCATCTTTGCGGCGGCGGCGCTTTGCCTGTCGGCCGCGGTCGATACCTTCGTCTTCTTCGACTTCACCTGGGCACATGGCGAGCACGCGCTGACCGTGATCAGCCTCGGCAGTCTCGCCGCCCTCGCCATTCTCGCCACCGCGGCGGCGGCCGCCAGCCGAAGCCGGGCGCCGACCGAAACGGCGGAGGCGGCGGCGAGGCCGGAGGCGAGCGAAGACAAGGCGACGATCGCTATCGTGGACGCGCTGATGGAGACAAGGAAGCTCTATCGCGACGCCAATCTCAATCTCGATCGGCTCGCCCGCAAGGCCGGCATCCCCGCGCGCCAGATCTCGGCGGCGATCAACCGGGCAATGGACAAGAACGTCTCACAATATGTCAACGATTACAGGATCGGCGAAGCCTGCCGCCTGCTTTCGGCCACCGAAAAATCGGTGACCGAAGTGATGTTCGACGTCGGCTTCCAGACCAAGTCCAACTTCAATCGCGAATTCCGCCGGGTGACGGATATGACGCCACTTGCCTGGCGGCAGAAGAAGGCGGAGGGGTAGACTAATACGAGGGTTCGTGAGCCTCGACCTCTCTCCGCCCTCATCCTGAGGCGCCCCGCAGGGGCCTCGAAGGACGAGGGCGGCCACTGGCGTTTCATCGGCAAATGGAGGGCTGTAGCGCCCAGCCACCCGCCCTAGTGGTTCGAGACGGCCCTGTGGGCCTCCTCACTATGAGGGCTGATTGGTGCGCCCTGCGGCTCGGCTCTCGGCGGCAGGGCGCCAGCGTTCGCTGGGTGAGGCAAGCCGTGCCTTCTCTCCGCCCTCATGCTGAGGTGCCCCGCAGGGGCCTCGACGGACGAGGCCGGGCGCTGCCAGGTACACGATCGCGATCGAGGCCGTCCCGGATCGTGTTCGAGGTCGCGATTTCTGCCGGGTCGGCGATGTTGGCCGGTATGAACACGACATCAGAACATGATCGAACCCTTGCCGCCCAGCTGAGATCGCTGTCGATCGAACCTGCGGCCTTCGAGACGGAGCTGCCGGAGCCTCGTGCCCAGCGGCGCATGATCCATGGCGCTATGTTCGTCCTTGCGGCGACGGCATCGCTGGCGGTCGTCGCTCTCTATGGACCTCGGACGCTGGAGCGTATCGAAGCTGCGATTGCGGGTGGGGCGGGCGACCACCCTGCGATATCCGCTCATGAGGTGCCGGCCAGGGGCGGTGCGATCGTCGAGGGAATGCGGCCTGCGGCCGACGATGGGGCGAAGACCAGGGCCGCGCCGTCCCGCGAGGTTACCGGTTCCGGCTACGTCGTGGCGCCCGATGTCGCCACGGTCTTTTCCAAATATGAAGGCCGGATCGTTACGGTTGAGGTCGAGGCGGGCGACAAGGTCGTGGCGGGACAGGTGCTCGTGCGGCTCGATGATGCCGGCGCCCGGTTTGCGCTCCGCGGTGCGGAGATATCGGAGCGGGCGGCGAAGCTGGCGCTTGATGCGAGGAATATCGCGCGGGTGCAAGCGCGGTCTTCCCTCACGCGCATCGGACGGCTTGCCGGGCGCGATGCGATGTCGGCGCAGGCGCTGGAGGAGGCGAAAACCACTTACGACACGGCCGAGAATGGCGCGGAGCAAGCCCGGCAGGATCTCGCCAAGGCCCGGCTCGATATCGATAGGGCGCGCGAGCAGGTCGAGGCGCTGACCGTGCGAGCGCCGATTTCGGGCACCGTGACGCGACTTGATGCGCATGTCGGCGATACCGTGCTGTCGCGCGAGGACAGCGTGCGGGAGAATGAAAGCCTGCTTGCGATTACCGATACGGCAAACATGGTCATCGATGCGGATGTGGCCGAAGCCAATATCGCGCTGATGCGGCCGGGCCTCTCAGGCGAGGCGGTGCTCGATGGCTTTCCGGGCCAGCCCTTTGCAGTCGAGGTGGCGAAGATCGCGCCGGTCATCTCACGGGAGAAGGGGACGGTGACGCTGCGCCTGTCGCTCACCTCGCCGCCTTCGGGCATGCGGCCTGCGATGGCGGCGCGCATCCGGCTTGTGGTGGGTGAGGAGAGCGCGGGCGCCCTTCACCCGACCTCATCCTGAGGTGCCCCGCAGGGGCCTCGAAGGACGAGGGCGGCCTCTGCGATAGCGACATTCCATCACCAAGGAGCAAAACAATGACCGACAGCCAAGACCCCTTCATCGCGCTCGCCGGCGTCAGAAAGGCGTTCAGGATCGGGACGGAAACGATACCAATCTTTTCCGGCCTCGACCTTTTCATTCCGCGCGGCGATTTCGTCGCGGTCATGGGACCGTCCGGCTCGGGAAAATCGACGCTGCTGAATATGCTTGGCGGCATCGACAGCCCCGATGCCGGGGAGATCAGGATCGGCCGCAGCCGTCTCGAGCAGATGGGCGAGGGATCCCGGGCCGCGTGGCGGGCGCACAGAATGGGCATCGTCTTCCAGTTCTACAATCTGCTGCCGATGCTGAATGCCGCGGAGAATATCGAGCTGCCGCTGCTTCTGAAGCCGCTCGGTCGAAAGGAGCGGCGGGCCCGCGTCGATACCGTCATGGAACTCGTCGGCCTTGCGGGCCGGCAGCGGCAGTTTCCCTCGAGCATGTCGGGCGGGCAGCAGCAGCGCGTCGGCATTGCCCGCGCCATCGTCGGCGATCCCGATCTTCTGCTCTGCGACGAACCGACCGGCGACCTCGATCGAAGATCGGCCAATGATATCCTGGAGATGCTGAGCTTTCTCAATCGCGAGCTTCAGAAGACGATCATCATGGTCACGCATGATCCCGAGGCCGCCGCCTTCGCCCGGCGCACGCTGCATCTCAACAAGGGGGAATTCGTCAGCGAGGAAAGGGCCGGCCGATGACCTTCTTCGAGCTCATGCGGCGCAATGCCTGGCGCAAGCGGCTGCGCGCTATCCTGCTGATGTTTTCGATCGGCGTCGCCTTCCTGATCTACGGGCTGACGGCGAGCTTCGTTGCCGGCAGCCAGGGAGCGGCGGGCGCCAGCGACAACCTGCTCGGCGTCTTCAACAAGGCAGGCCGCGGGCTGCCGCTGCCGCTTGCTTATCTCAGCCGGATCGCCGCGGAGGACGATGTCGCCGCCGTCGCCTATACCGCGCGCATGCGGGGCTTCGTCGAGGTCGAGAAGAATGTGGTTGTCGTCAGCGCCGTCGAGCCGCAGGCCATTGCGGCGGCCAACGGCGAAGAACTCGGGCTGACGCCGGAGCTGACCGCGGCGCTCGAAGAGGGCGGCGACCGCGTGTTGGTCGGCAGGGCGCTGGCGGAGGCTCAGGGCTGGTCGGTCGGCCAGCGCATCGGCTTTACCGGCCAACTGACCAGGGCCGACGGCAGCCGGAACTGGAACTTCACCATCGCCGGCATCTTCGAGGGCGGCGATGCCGGCACCGACACCTATTTCATGCTGGCTCGCTATGACGCGCTCAATGCCGCGCGTGCGCGCGACAAGGATACGGTCGACGCCTTCGTGGTGCGTCCGCGCCCGGGCGTGTCGCCAGGCATACTGGCGGCGCGGATCGACGCTCTGTTCGCCAATTCGGCGGCGCAAACAAGGACGCAATCGGAAAAGCAATTCCTCGAGGCGTTTCTCAGGCAACTCGCCGATGTCCGCCTCATCGTCAGCCTCGTCGTCGGTGCGGCCTTCGTCACCATCCTGATGATCGCGATCAACACCATGCTGTTTGCCGTGCGCGAGCGTCGTTTCGAGATCGGCGTTATGAAGGTGCTCGGCTTTTCCAGTGGGCGGATCATGGCGCTTGTCGTCGGCGAGACGCTGTTCATCTTCGTTCTCGGCGGCGCAGGCGGGCTCCTTCTCGCCAAGCTCGCGACGCTTTCGATCGGGCCGGAATTCGGCCTCGTTTTCGGCGCGACCCTTCTCATCAAATCTTTCGCCATCATCGCGGGGCTCGGCCTGCTGACCGGGCTGTTGCCTGCGATCAGCGCCATGCGCCTGCCGATCATCAACGCCTTCAGAACGAGATAGTCCAATGTCGTCAGCGCTCAAGCAGATCTTTCTCATGATCAGAGTCAATCTCGGCAGTCTGCCCCGGCGGCTCGCGATCTCGCTGTCGATGGTGCTGTCGGTCACCCTCGTCGTGGCGGTGTTGGCGGGCTTTCTGGCGATGGCGCGCGGCTTCGAGGCCGCGCTTGCCGGCGCCGGCTCGCCCGATATCGCCATCGTTCTCGGCGGCGGCACCAACCAGGAGACGGGCTCGGAGGTGCCGGCCGAAGCAATCCGCAGCCTTGCCGCCATGAGCGGCGATACCGGGATTGCTCGCAACGGAGCAGGCGAGCCGGCTTTGTCGCGCGAAACCGTCGTGCCCGTCGATGTCAGGCAAGGCGACGGCACGGAGCAGACGCTGTCTTTGAGGGGCATGGACGTGACCGGCCCTGCCTTGCGCGAGCGCGCGCGGCTCTCGCAAGGGCGGCTGTTTTCGCCGGGTGCGCGCGAGATCGTTGTCGGCGACCGCATCGCGGACACCTTCCCCGGCTTTGCGGTCGGCGACACGATCCGGCTCGGTGCGCTCGACTGGAGGATCGTCGGGCAGTTCACGTCGGACGGCAGCGCTTTTGAATCCGAGTTTTGGGCGGATCTGGAGCCGGTGCAGTCGGCCTTCGACCAGCACGGGCAGGTGCAGAGCCTGCGGGTGCGGCTCGATGGCGGAGGCGATCCCTCAACAGCACTGGCGGCCTTGCGCGATCGCCTGTCGTCCTTGCCCGGCACGCCGCTCGCCGCCGTCTCGGAGATCGATTTCTATGCCGGCCAGGCCGAGCGGACCGCGAGCCTCATCCGAGTGTTCGGCTGGCCGATTGCCCTGTTGATGGCGATCGGAGCGACGGCGGGCGCCTTTAATACGATGATGAGCTCGGTCTCCGACCGTAGCGTCGAGATCGCTACTCTGCGCCTCCTCGGTTTCGCCCGGCTGCCGATTTTCGCGGCGAGCTGGGTGGAGGCGGTCCTGCTCTCGCTGGCGGGCGCCGGCCTCGGCGTCCTCGCCTCGAGGCTGGCTTTCGACGGTTGGCAGGCAAGCACGATGGGCGCCAACCACACCAAGATGGCTTTCCAGCTCGAGGTTACGCCTGATGTGATCTTGACTGCCGGGCTGCTCGGGCTCGCGGTCGGCATGATCGGCGGCGCCCTGCCGGCGCTGGCGGCCGCGCAGCTGCCACTGCGTGCGGCGTTGCGGGCGAGGGGGTAGGGTGCTCCTCATTGTCTGTCGCTCGCGCCAGCCTTCCCTTAGGGCGAATCACCTGCTTGCGTAGTCCGAACGAGGTAGACCGGCGGCGTTACAACCGCGATTTATTCGCCCCGAAGTCGTTGATTTCTCGGCCTGGGTTGCAGCTATCTCGACCTGGCCGACATTCGGCCGATTGACTGGGGAAGAAAGCGGAAGGACCTTCTCGCTGCCGCATTGACAACATCTTCTCGCCTTCTTGCCATGGACGGTTGCCCCGCCGCGTTCCGATCAGCCGACCCCGGCCGATCGCGCGGCGACATAGCGATCCGACGAACAGGGCAACATGGCGATATGACAATCTACTATGTGAACTCAGCGACTGGTTCCGACCGCAACAGCGGAACGGGCCAGAACTCGGCTTTTGCGACTTTGTCCAAAGTTGAATCCTTGACGCTGAAACCGGGCGACAGCGTGCTTCTCGCCAAGGGGAGCGTGTTCAACGAGCAGTTCGATATCAAATATTCCGGCAGCGCCGATGCGCCGATCAAGATCGGCAGTTACGGCACGGGCGCGGCGCCTGTCATTCATGGGGGCAATGACGGCGTCCACAGTCTTTACGCCTCGAACATCGTCATCGAGAACCTCAAGATATCAAACACTGGCGGTGCGGCCATCTATGGCGGCAATGTCTCGAATTGGACGGTGCGCAACGTCGAGATCGACAAGGCGGGATCGTCGGCCGAAGCAGGTTCGGTGACCTTTCGCAGCAGCAAGAACATCACGATCGAAGACAGCAAGATCTCGGGCGTCAAAGGCGACGGCATCTGGATCGAAAAGGTCGATGGCGTCAAACTCCTCAACAATACGGTGACCAACAGCCATGGCGCCAGGGCCGATGCCGTCCAGGTGAACGACAGCAGCAATATTCTGATCCAGGGCAATCATCTCGATCAGACGCAAGCCGATAGTTCGAAAGGCGTCATAGCGCTGGTGCGAGCCACCAATGCAGTGATCGAGGACAATACGCTGACCGGCGGCGGCTTCGGCATCAGCGCCCCCGCGGGCAAGAATGTCGCCATCCGCGACAACGACATATCGGGCTTTCACGGTTACAGCTGGTCGTTCGCCATCGGTCTCGGCGATCAGGGTAATAGCAGAGATTACGATATAGCAGGCAACCATATTCATGACGGGGCGTGGGGCGTGGTCGTCACCGCTCCCGTCGACGGCACGAGCTATGTCCGCAGCGGTATCAAGGTCCATGACAATGTCTTCGACGACCTCACGCAGTCGGCGCTGAAAGTCGACCGGCCGGCATCCGGCTCATTCTACAACAATACGATCGAAAGCGGCGTCGACGTCTACAGCATGTCGCCTGCCGTCGCCGACGCGCGTACCTTTTCCATCAGCAACAACCATACAGTCGCCAATGTCGAGACGGCGCTGGCAACGACTGCCACCACGGCGGCGGCAACGACGGACGCGATGGCGGATCCGGCGGTTGTCGCGGTTCATGACAATTTGAAGATCTTCACGGATACGGGCGAGGCCCATCGCGGCAATCTCCTGGAAAACGACAGCTCCGACAATGGAACCCTGGCGCTTCGCCGCTTCGGCGACGAAAGCGTCGGCAAGCACGGCCTGACCCTGACCGGGGAATACGGCACTATCCATGTCGACCGGGATGGCAGCTATGCCTATACGCTCGATGAGACGAAGCTGCCTGCCGATCATGACGGACATGTGAGCGAAACCTTCAGCTACGGGGTCAACGATGGCACCTCGCAGCATAAGGACTGGGATACGCTGACCGTCTTCATCCATATGGATGGCCTGCTGAGCTGAGGGGTGGGCTATCCAGCCCGATCTCTCTCCGACCTGACGCAGAGGCGCCCTGGACGGGCGCCTCCCCCAGCCGCCGTCGCTGTTCGGCCAGCGAGCGCTCGTCGGCATATTGTCCAACTCCCGTAACGTAAATTGTCAGACGTGGCGTTACCGTTCGTTCACCTTTCAGTCGTTGTTTTCTAGATTATTTTCTTAAAAGTTGTATTGCTTGGGATGTAGCCACCGCCAGGCACATCTCGGGAGCGAGGCAGGCCCATTGCCTGTCGCCGCCATAACGGCAATCGAACGCCATCCTATATGGCCTCAGCCCCCGACCGCATCCGATCCACGCGCTCAGCCGTTTGAGACGGCTGAGCGACAATGCGAGAACAAGGCGATATGACAATTTATTATGTGAATTCAGCGACTGGCGCGAACACAAACGCCGGTACCAGCGAGGACGCGCCCTTTGCGTCGTTCTCGGCGGTGGAAAGCCTGAAGCTGCAGCCTGGCGACAGTGTCCTGCTCGCAGCCGGAAGCGTGTTCAACGATCAGCTCGACCTGAAATATTCCGGCACTGTCGATGCCCCGATCACCATCGGCAGCTACGGCATCGGCGACGCCCCCGTCATCCATAGCCCCAATGACGGCATTCACAGCCTCTATGCGTCGAACATCGTCATCGAAAACATCGCTATCTCCGACACATCGGGCGCGGCTATCTACGCCGGTTATGTCTCAAATTGGACCGTGCGCAATGTCGAGGTCGACCACACCGGATTGTCCAAATCCGGTTCGATCACCTTCCGGACCGGCTCGAACATCACCATCGAAAACAGCACCATCAACGACGTCAACGGCGACGGCATCTGGATCGAGAAGATCAACGGCGTCACTCTTCTCAACAATACTGTCACCAACGCCCACGGCACCGCGGCGGATGCCGTGCAACTAAACGACAGCAAGAACATCGTCATCAGCGGCAATACTTTTGATCAGACCGGGGCGGTGACGCCAAAAGGCGTGCTGACGCTGGTGCGGCCAGTGGATGCGGTGATCGAGGGAAATACGATTATCGGCGGCGGCTTCGGGATCAGCGCGCAGGCCGGCACCAATGTCGCCATCCATGACAATGATATCTCCGGCTATGGCGGCTACAGCTGGTCTTACGCCATCGGCCTGGGTGACCAGGGCGATACCCGCAACTACGATATCTCCGGCAACTATATCCATGACGGCGTGTGGGGCGTGTCGGTCAGCGCAGCCGGCACGACGACCTATGTTCGTGAGGGCATCGATATTTACGGCAACCTGTTCGATGACCTGACGCAGGCGGCGCTGAAGGTCGACCGACCCGCATCTGGATCCTTCCACGACAATTTCATTGCGAGCGATGTCACGCCTTTCAGCATCTCCCCGTCGATCATTGCCGCAGGCACCTTTCCCGTCAGCGACAACACGACCATCGAAGAAGGTGGTGTCACACTTGCAAGCGCCGACAGTCTGGCCGCCACGGATGCCAGCATCAACCTCGTGTCGGACACCGGGCTCACATCCCATGACGGCCTGAAACTCAGCGCCGACAAAACCGCATCAGACAAGGCGGGCGCCCAGCACGACGATCCTGTCGGAGAAAACGGCGTGTCGGATGGAACCTTGCTGCTGCGTCATTTCGGCCAGGCGGCCTTCGAAAAGCACGGGCCGACCCTTGGCAACGGCGATCACGGCGTCACGATCGAAGCTGCCGATCTCGTCGGCCCGGAAAACGGCAGCGGAATTTTCCATCAAGAGATCGCAGCTCAGCCGTTTCATCATTCACAAGCTGACGCGCCGACCGTCTCCATCCTGCAAGACGGCATGCTGCACTGAGGGTAGCCGGTCCCATCGCCGCTACGACTAGGATGATTTTAGGCCCGGTCGGCCTAGAATCTGAATCCTGTTCTGCATTAAAGGGTTCTAGATGCCGTAGCGGCAGGACACTCAGCGGTCGCCGAACAGGCTCCGCAAGACGTCGGCTTCGATTTCCGCACAAATGATCTCATATTCAGCGATGATGGCAGGATCGGCCGATCTATCCTTGCGCATGCGGTCGAGGACGGAGCAGGCTTCGCCATAGGCGCCGCACAATTCGTAGAGATGGGGCCGGCTCGCTGCGGCGGCTCTGATCGTCGCCCGCGTGGCGGGCAATCTCATCATCAGCCTGGCCAGCCCCTGTTCGGCGGCATGCCTGGCAATGGGAGCGATGCCTTCTTTTCTGATCATGCTCATCCCTCGCTGCCTCAATCTAAAGCGTGTCGCGATCTTTCAGATTCGCTTGGCACGCTTCAGGTCTTGTTTTCACGCATGTCTTTATCGCAAAACCGTTGCACACTTTTACGAGACATGCCTGGTGAGGTGCTGCTGTCGAGAGGTAGTACGCAGAAATGCTGCTTCTGGTTTCATCGCTGATGCAGGAAAGTTTCTCGCTCCTGTCAGCTCAGGCGGAAAGGCCGATGGTAATCGTGGCGGAAAGCACGCCGCCATCGAGCTTTTCAAAATCGAATATGTAATCGACAGCGTCCCGCGGAATGAGGCCGTCCTCATCGTTGCGGGTATCGCGGGGAGGGCGTTGGCGATAGTCGGGATGCCCGCCATAGACGATGTCGCTCAGCGCATCGTCGAAATAGATCTGGCTGACGAGAAGTTCCCTGCCTTCGACAAGGATGCGGCAGTGGACATGCGGCGTGCGGCCCTTGTACCACCCGGGATAGACGGTCAAAAAGCTTGCCTGCCCGGCCGCGTCCGTCAGCTGGCGGCCGCGGAAGGCAAGCCCGCTTATCGCCTCGGCATCGTCGAGCGTACACATGTCAGCCGCTTCCCGGCCGGAATAGATGCCGCGGTGATCGGTATGCCAGATGTCGATATCGGCGTTTTCGACCGGTCGGCAATCGGCTGCATGGACAATGCGGACGGCCAGCCGCAAGGGCAGCCCGGCCTTTCCTTCGGTGACGTCCTGACGCTCCGGGATGTCGTTGACATGGCAGGGGCCAAGGGTCTGGGCGACGGTCGCGACGCAATTCGGGCGCGTCCGGAAGAGCGGCGCGGGCAGCTTTTCCAATGCGACGGACCGTGTGCCGCCGCTGAGGAAATCAGTGCCCTTCCAGTCGAATGTCCTGGCGGCCACGGCGATATGTCGCCGCGGCCAGAATGCGGCCGCAGCGACGGATGATGCGACAATGGTCGCACCGCCAAGCATAAGGGTCCGCCTCTTCATCTGTCCTCCCTTGCCGCAGAAGAGCGTGTAAAGCGAATGGACCGGGATTTCGAGTTAAATCCCGGCAATGATCGACGGCAGCGAGACGATCCTCGCACCTCAGATGGCGACCTGTTCGCCGAGCTCGACGACGCGATTTGACGGCAGGTTGAAATAATCGGACGGGTCGATCGCAAAGCCTTCCAACGCCATGAAGATCCGTTCCTGCCAGCCGGGCAGTCCGGTGTTCGGCGTTCTGACGAGGTTGCGGCGACCGAGATAGAAGGAGGTCTTCATGATCTCGAACTTGAAACCCGCCTCCCGGCAGAGAGCCAAGGCCCTGGTGACATCCGGATCGTCCATGAAGCCGAAGGTGATGTCCAGGCGGACAAATCGCGGCGAAAGCTGGCTGATCTTGATGCGTCTGCTGTCGGGGACATAAGGCTCGTCCTCGGTCCAGACGGTCAGGATGACGTTCTGTTCGTGGAGCACATGATTGTGCTTGAGGTTGTGGAGCAGAACACTCGGCGTCCGGTCGGGGACACTGGTCAGAAAGACCGCCGTTCCCGAAACGGTGACCGGCGCATGGTCAGACTTCCGCTCGATCGATTTGATGAAGGAATCGAGGGGGATCTCATTGTTGGCCCGCAGTCTCTTCAGGTAGGCCTGCCCACGGGTCCATGTCCACATCAAAATCATGATCGCCAGCGCCAGGGCGACCGGAACCCAACCGCCGTCGTGGATCTTCATCAGGTTGGCCGCCAGGAACATGACTTCGATGGCGAAGAGCGGCAGCAGAAGGGCGGTGGCGAGCACGAGGGAGTAGCCCCACACTGCCCGCAGGAACTGGAAGGCCAGCATCGTCGAGATGACCATGGTACCGGTAACCGAGATGCCGTAGGCGGTCGCCAGTGACTCCGAATCGCCAAAAGAAAAGATCAGCATCAACACGCCGACCAGCAGCAGCAGATTGACGCTCGGCACATAGATCTGGCCGGTGTTGGTCTCCGAGGTGAATTTGATGCGCAGTCTCGGCAGGAAGCCGAGATGGACCGCCGAACGGGCGAGCGAAAACGCGCCTGTTATGACGGCCTGGCTGGCGATAATCGTTGCCATCGTCGCCAAGATAACCACCGGCAGCAAGACCCAATCGGGATACATCAGAAAGAACGGGTTTGTCGCCGTTTCGGGATGGGCGAGAACCAGAGCGCCTTGACCGAGATAGTTCAGGAGCAATGCCGGAAAGACGAGCACGAACCATGCCGTCTGGATCGGGCGGCGCCCGAAATGCCCGAGATCGGCATAGAGTGCTTCGGCGCCCGTCACCGTCAGAAAGACGGCGCCGAGCACGATCAGGCCGACGGTTCCGGCATGGGCGAGGAACGAGAGCGCGTTGAGCGGATTGAGCGCGGCCAAAATTCTCCAGTCGTCGCCGATATGGATCACACCGCCGACCGCCATCGCCAGAAACCACAAGACCGTTATCGGCCCGAAAAACATCGAGACGGCGGCCGTTCCTCTCGACTGGACGGCAAAGAGAACGATCATGATCGCAGCCGACGCGAGCGGGACGTAGTCAGCGAAGGCCGGGGTGACCAATTTCAGGCCTTCCAGCGCCGACATCACCGAGAGGGCAGGCGTGATCATCGCATCGCCGATGAAGAGGGCGGCGCCGATCAGCCCGGCGAAGAACAGCACCGGCACGTTTCGCCCCATTTTCTTCATCAGGAGGGCGAGAAGCGAGAGGGTTCCGCCTTCGCCGTCGTTGTCGGCCCTGAGAAGAAACAGAACATATTTGAAGGTCACGATGACGGTGAGCGTCCAGACCATCAGCGAAATCAGGCCGATCACCTCCGGCTCGTGGATGCCATCGGCGGCAAAGGGCCTCAGCGCCTCGCGAAAGGCATAGAGCGGGCTGGTGCCGATATCGCCGTAAACGACGCCGATTGCGCCGACGACCAACCCGACAAAGCCGCTCCGGCTGCCGGCGTCACCGGTTTTGTCTGCATGTGTTGAAGTCATGGTTCCCCGCTCATACCGCTTGCTTACAAGCAGAAACATATGCCGCATTGGAGAACGGCAAGTAAATTCGCGCCGATGCAAACTTTTCTTGACGGCTAGCCGCCAAATGCGGGCTGGTATGATGGCCCGGAACCGGCCGGAATGAATCGATTTTCGATCCACAGGCTCGGACTGCCGCCCTCCGTCGCGCTGCTGGCATGACGCAGACGGCAAGAGATCGGACGATGAGACATTGCACGAGCTGGTGCGGGATCTCGATCTTGAGGAGCTGAGTGCGATCTCCGCCACGGCCTGATCCGGTGAGTCTCAAAATCGACGACGTATTACCGTCTGCGCCGAAAGTATTATGTTTATCGGTGGAACTATAAGCCGTGCGGGTGGTGACGGCGCTATGCGACGTCATCCAATGTCGTTTGACGTCAATGGCCCATTCTGCGGCAGAATTCAGGTTTTAGCTGCGATAGGCAGAACTTTCCGAAATGACCTTTTAGAGACAGTATTGCTCTGGAATGCTGCGAGATTATCTGCGCAATTTCGAAAAATTCGCGGAAAGATTGTTTCTAATTACTGCCATTATTCGAATATACGTTCCCGACCGCGATTTTTTCTTCGCCACATTTCGAATATTCCAGATTGTCCAAACAATGGTGAGAAACAATGAAAATTATTCTCGTCATGGCCCTCACGCTTTTCGCCATCCCCTGTAAGGCCGATATGTTGCGTACGGCTTCCAGATACGACCGCATGCACGAACGCTCGATCTCTTTCCTCGACATCAATCCCCGCAGAACGTCGTGGTGCGGCGCCTTCCTCGCCTTCATCGCCAAACGATCCTCGCGGCAGCCGCCGGCAAATCCAAATATGGCGGTCTCCTGGAAAAACTTCGGCAAGCCCGTTTTCGCCCGCTCGGCCAGGCGTGGCGACGTGGTGGTGATCCGAAGCGGCAGGCGTTTCCACGTCAGCCTGTTCGACCATTTCGACCAGCGGCGTCAATACGTCTATCTGTTCGGCGGCAATCAATCCAACCGGGTACAGCTGTCACGATACCGCGCGAGCTCTGTCATCGCCGTTCGACGATGACAGTGGGCCGCCAGTCACGAAGCGCATTCTGAGTTCCTTGACGTTCGATCCCAACCTCGATAGCGGCGGGCTCATGGCTTGCGCGCTCTGACATGAAGGAAGATCGGCGCAATGCGTGTGTCGGCAACAACGGGTTCGGCCAGCGCCACTTCAGCTGAAGCCATGGGTTCGCCGAAGGCTTCTATGACAAGCCCGGCTTCGACTATCATCGACACCCAAGTCGTAAGCGTGCGGTGAAAGCGCGGTATGGAGAATGGTGTCAGCGCCGCCCGTTCGGCTTGAGGTATGGATGAAAAGATCCAGCGCTCGATCCGGCCGTCGCTCTCGTCGAAATACTCGGCGATTTCGACCGCGATCGGCTCGCCTGCCTCGTTGCGGACATTGCGGCGCTTGGGCGGCACGAAACAGGGATGCAAAATAGAAAACTGCAGAAAGCCGCTGGATTTGAGGATACGGTGCACGCCCTTCAGCACGCCACGCTGGTCGGCCATGTCCATCATCGACATGAAGGCGGTAACGAAGTCGAAGCTCGCCTCTGGAAAGTCGATGCTCTGGCCGTCGCCGAGCACGTAGTCTATGCCCAGCGGCGCCTGGGTCTCGCTCTCGCGGGCATAGCGAATGAAGGTTGGGGCAATATCGAGGCCCGTCATGCGGGCGCCGAGACGAGCGACGGCGCGGGTATTGGAACCTTCGCCGCAGCCGAGATCGAGTCCTGCCAGGCCCGCGACAGGCGGCAGCATGTTCAGAAAAGCCGGTGTGTTCAGCGCGTCGCGATATTTGTCGTAACCTGCCCTGGAATAGATCGTCCAGGTCTCGGCATTGCTCTCCCAATGGGCGGCAACGTCATTGGCGTTCATGGCTCTCTCCTTGCCCGGTTCGAACGGGCGGCAAGCTATAGTTGCAGTCTATGGCAATGGGAAGGCGAACGGAACAGGATAGCGGCTACGCCGCCGTGGCATCACCCTCGGCTGACGCTCCTGAACGCAGCGATGATGCTCTCCGCCGCCAGTTCGGCCTGATCCGATGTCGTCTGGAAGTTGGTGACGGAGAGGCGCAGGACGTCGCGGCCGCGCCATTTGGCGCCACCGGCGAAGAGCATCCCGTCCGCCTGGATCTTTTCGATCGTCTTTCGCGTCAGCGCGTTGCTTTCGTCGTCCGGGCGATCGGCTCCGAAACGGATGACGAGCTGATTCAGCGCCACCTCGTTCAGAATGGCGATGCCGGGTTCGCGCGCGAGCCGGTCGGCCATCAGACGGGCCGAGGCGCAGCATTGGTCGACGAGGGCCTCGATGCCGTTGCGGCCGAAATGTTTCAGCATCGCCCAGGTGGCAAAACCGCGGGCGCGCCGCGAAAGCTCCGGCACGTAATGGGAGGGATCACGCTCGCCTTCGCCGGCGAGCGGCAGATAGCTTGCGGCGATCGTCATGGCGCGGCGATGGGCGAGTTCGTCGCGCACGATCGCATAACCGCAATCATAAGGCGTCTGCAGCCATTTGTGGCCGTCGGTCGCCCAGCTGTCGGCCGCTTGGATGCCGCGGCTGAGATGGCTCACCTTCGCCGATGCCTGCGCCCACAATCCGAAGGCGCCGTCGACATGCACCCAGGCGCCTTTCGCCTTCAGAGGCGGAATGAGCCTGACAAAATCGTCGAAAGCGCCGGTATTGATCTGACCGGCCTGAAGAACGGCGATCAAGGGGCCGTCGACCGCCTCGAGTGCGCCGGGAAGTGCCGCCGGGTCGATCCGGCCCATCGTGTCGGTGGGCAGGCGCAGTACACGGTCATGTCCGAGACCGAGGAACTGAAGCGCGGAGAAGACGGTTGTGTGAGCGTCGTCGCCGATCAGCACGGTGATCTCAGGTGCGCCGAACAGGCCGTCGGCATCCGCATCCCAGCCGACTTTTCGCAACACCTCGCCGCGGGCGGCGGCAAGGCAGGTGAAATTTGCCACCGTGGCGCCGGTCACGAAGCCGACCGAGCTTTCAGCCGGCAGTTTCAGGAGGTCGAGAAGCCACCGCGCCGCTATGGTTTCAACGGCTGCCGCAGCCGGAGCGGCGAAATGGTTTCCGGCATTCTGGCCCCAGGCGCTGGTGAGGAAATCGGCTGCGACACCGACCGGATGGGAGCCGCCGATGACCCAGCCGAAAAAGCGTGGACCGGTGGTTGCATGCAGTCCGGGTTCGGCGCCGTCGGAGAGCTGCCGGATGACATCGAGCATATCGGCGCCCGTCGCCGAAAGCGGCTCGTCGAAGACGGCAAGACAGGCGGCGTAATCGCTGCTTGGCACATGGCGGGCAAAGGCTTTTTCCCGAAACCCGGCCGCAAGCCGGGCGGCCTCCTGAAACAGAGTTGCGATTGCCGACATCGGATCCCCCGCGCCAACGGCTGCCGGCCCCTGTCAGAACCTCCTCAAAGCAAGCTGTTGACGCAGGCAGTCTAGCCGATCTTGCCGACGCTGTCTTGCCGCTCCTCTGAACAGGCGGGCACCACGACCTATTCGCGAGGCATTCGGTCGGCAATCAGGAAATGGGCAGCGCCGAGATCCTGAGGGCGATCGGATGGGTGCAGGTCCGTTCGTTCCTGCGCGGCCGTCGTCGCTACAGCATATCCCCGAGGCTCCAGTGATTGCTCCAGCGGGCGTCGATTTCGTCATCGACGTTCTGGAAGCGGATGTCAGTGGAGAGGCGCAGGCGTCCGGCGGGATCCTGGTTGGTGGTGGCGGCGTGGATCATGTAGGGCGAATGCAGGACCACGTCACCGGCTTCGTAATCGGCGGCCAGCCAGCGGGTGTCGAAGCGTTCGGCCATGTCGGGCAGATCCTTCGAGACCCAGCCGCCTTCGGCCATATGGCTGTTATAGGCGCTGATCCGCTCCTCCGGCGAGAGATCGCCGCTGCGGCGTCGGAATTCGGCCTCCGTGCCCCGCCCGATGGCGTGCGAGCCTTCGAGATAGACGAGGCCACCCATTTCGACCGGGATGTCGCCGATCGGAATCCAGGCAGTCACCAGCCGGTTGGTGCCGCCGCGGAGGTAGACGAGATCGTAATGGGCCGGAGTGGCCGTCGCCGTGCCCGGCTTGGTATAGCGCATCAGCTTGCGCTTATGGAGGTAGGAAATGCCTTCGAGAAAGGCGTCCATGAAGCGCACGAGCGGCGGCTGGGCGCAGAAACCCTCATAGGCGGCCGAGCGGACGATCGACATCAGCCGCCGGTCGGCCAGGCTCCAGTCGACGCCTTCGGCGGCGGCGATGCCGAGAGCAAGATCATGGCCTGGTGCCAGCAGCCCGGTTTCGGCAAGGCGGGAGAAGACCCAGCGGCGAAAATCGATCACTTCGGGGCGCGGCAGGAGGCCCTTCAGCCAGACGTAGCCGTCCTCCTCATAGCGGCGGCGGATGGCCTCGATACCGATGGCCGGGTCGGTCGACTGAAGCGGGCCAAGCCTTTCCGCCGGGATCGTCCGGCCATGGGCGGCAAGGGAAAGATCGGTTTTTCGCGCCTCGGCATTTGCAGAAATTGACATTTCGCCCACCCATCGCTTGGATTATTGTGTCTCCAAATAGGCGATGAAAAGGACCTGAGGACATGGAGGAAAGTCATAGCTGGACTTTTCGCTCAATATGAGAGCGGCTGAGGCGATTTATCGGTCGCCGCTGGACGCGGCCGGCGGGCTTGCCGTCACCGGGAGCGGCAGACAGCATGCACGCCATGCCGTAATGAGGAGGAAGCTGCCGAGTTTTGCAGTGGTGCTGGTGGAGCGCGGGCAGGGTTTTCTGGAAACCGCCGCTGGCGGGCGCCGGCATATCGGGGCACCGGCGCTCTTCTGGCTCTTTCCCAATCGCCTCCATTCCTATGGGCCGGATGAGGCCGGCTGGGATGAGCGGTGGGCGCTGTTCGACGGCTCGTTCACGCGTGATTTCGTGCGCCTGCACCTGATCGCCGAGCGGCAGCCCGTGGTGGCGCTGCGCCATGTCGAGGAGGTGGCGCGGCTCTTCGCATCTCTGCAGGCCGATCTCATCAACGACACCCCTCTCGGTCAGGCCTCAGCGGCATCGGCGCTGCATAACATCGTGATCTCGGCCGCAAAGGAGACGAGCGCTGCGGTGAGCGGACGCCAGGTTGATGCCAGCGACATCATCGAGACGTTGCGGGCGAGGGCGCTACAGCCGCTCGACCTTGCCGCCTTCGCCGTGGAGCACGGGATGTCGCCGGCCACGCTGCGGCGCAAATTCGTGGCTGAGACGGGTTTGCCGCCTAAGGTATTTCAGCTTCGGATCCGCATGGACCATGCCAAGCAATTGCTGGCCACCAGCGATGAAAAGATTGAAGCAATCGCCGCCGGGATCGGCATCGACGATCCGTTTTATTTCTCGCGCCTCTTTCACGAGCGTGAAAGTTGCAGCCCAAGCCAATTTCGGGCGCGGTACCGGAGGATGTGAGCGTGCGGAATTAGCCGTTATATGAGGATCCCTCGCGTTAGCCGCGACACGTAGGATAAAATCGATCATTACGTGAGGTGATTTTAAATATTGTTAGCGATTTCCTGCTGTGTCTTTTAATCATTCCGGGTAACTTTAAAATCCATTGCCTTTTCTGTAAGTATCGCTCAAAGATATGGAAATATCATTCGCAGTTCTGTCAATGTCGTTCTGCCAATCAGCGAGGGATATGCACTGAGATATTTTGTTCTCTACGCGCTCGTGTGCTCGACGGTTGGGTTAGTCCTTCTCGTCGTCATCCATCAGATCGCGCCGTTCGACACGGACGGGTCGAACCATTTTGTCGCCGAGCGAATGATCGACGACACTGCGACCGGGACAGTCGGCAGTGCGCCGATCCGGCCGGATGACCTGGTTGTAGGATCAACTCCTGCGCCTGCGCCTCATCAACCGCCCGTCCAACGGTCCGACCAATGGGACCTCCGGCCAACGAATTCGCCGGCGGAGGATCCATTCAATTCATCGGTTGCACGAAAGGGCGGTCGGGTGGGAACGCCGATGCAGTGAAGCAGAAGTCTGGTAACGCTGCTCATGCTTGTCTCCGGTTGCTGCGACTATCAAAGTGTACAGCCTAAAGAATAACAGTCGGCAATTTCAGGCTGCTCCACGCTTCGGTGCCGGCGACCTGAGGTTGGGCATCCACACGGCTGCACTGCCGCATCACGATTATCGTCACCGGCCTCGATTGCATTGGCCCGAACTGTCAGTATTGACAGTAGCGGGTTGATTGCAGGAGGTTGCGATGGATGTGAGCTGTGTGACGATCAGGCTTATCGAGGCAGACGAGGTGGAGACTTTCCGGCGCATCCGCCTGGAAGCGCTTCGTGTGGAACCGTCCTCCTTTGCCAGCCGCCTCGAAGATTGGAAGGCTCTTTCGGAGGAAGAGTGGCGCAGTCGCTTGAATGAGCCGGTGTTCGTGGCGTTCCAGGACGGCGAACCTGTCGGCATAACCGGCCTGCTTCGGCAGCGCTCGAGCAAAATGTCTCATCGTGCGACGATCATCATGGTCTACATCAGCAAGAGCCTGCGCGGGACCGGTCTTGCGGGCAGATTGCTGGACGTGGTTGCCGATCATGCGCGCGCGACTGGGATTCGGCAGCTCGAACTTTTCGTCAGCGCGGAGAACCCCGCGGCAATTCGCTTCTACCAGCGCCAGGGCTTCTCGGAGGTCGGCAGGATTCCCGGTGGGGTGCTCGAGGAGGGCAGGGAGATCGATGACGTGATGATGGCGCGCCGTATCGTGGATTAGGCGTCACACGGGTTTCTTCGCGTAACGGTTTATCTCACCTCTTGACCTCAACCGCGGTTGGGGTCGCAGGATGCGGCCACGAGCGGGAGGTGTGCCATGACGAAAATTCTGAAAGACGAGGATCTGGTCGGCGGCGCTTTGATGTCCATCGCCATCGACGCGCTCGAGGCCGCGTTTCTCGCGAAAGCCTGCAATCGCTTGATCTCTCCGCCTCGGCATCATGTCTCGTTCCCCGATCGAGGCGATCTCGTTTTCACGGTCGGCGGCCTCATGGGCGAGAAACCGATCGCGGGTTTTCGCGTCTACGACACATTCAATGGGGCGGAGCATACGCAAATCGTCGCCGTGTGGTCGGCCGACGACGCCAAGCTCGAGGGCGTCATTCTCGGCGAGCGCCTCGGCAGCCTCAGGACCGGCGCCATCGGAGGGCTCGCCATCCGCCATCTCAGCGCGCCTGATGCCCGGAATATCGGGATCATCGGCAGTGGGGCGCAGGCGCGAACCCAGCTTGCCGCGGCGGCCGCCGTTCGCAATCTCGACCGCGCCCGCGTCTATAGCCGCGACGAGACAAATCGCGCAGCCTTCGCAAGCGAGATGCAGCAGGCCCTGGGGCTTGATGTGGAACCGGTCGACAGCGTCTCGAAAGCCGTTGATGACGCCGACATCGTCATCTGCGCGACCGCGAGCCTAACGCCTGTCGTCTATGCGCGGGATTTGAAGCCCGGCGTGCATGTCACCACCGTCGGCCCGAAAACGCTTCAAGGATACGAACTCGGTTTGGATGTCGCCGATGCCGCAGCCGTGATCGCGACGGACTCCCCCGAACAGGCGCTCGCCTATGCTTCGCCGTTTTTCCTCACCGGCTCCGGCAACGATGATCGCATGGCCGATCTTGCCGACATCATTGCCGGGAAAGCGGCCGGTCGGCGATCGTCCGCGGAGATAACGCTGTTCTGCTCGGTGGGTCTGGCGGGAACGGAAGTCGTAGTCGCGTCGGCGATACTCCGATCACCAGCCCTCGTCCTTCGGGGCACCTCAGGATGACCCTTCGAGGCACCTTCGGGGCACCTCAGGATGATGGCCGATCGTGGTGCGCGCAGCGTCTGTTCGCCCTTCTCACGTCAGGCCCAGGACGTCTCGCATATTGTATTCGCCGGGCGCGCGCCCTGCGATCCAGCGGGCAGCGGCAAGCGCACCGCGGGCGAACATGCCGCGATCGAGAGCCGAATGCGAAAGCGTGAGAACTTCCTCGGCGGCGGCAAACAGCACCTTGTGTTCTCCGACGAGCCCGCCGGCGCGCAGCACGGCAAAGCCGATCTCGCCGGGCGGCCGCTCACCGGTGATGCCGTCACGCCCGCGCCGCTCGACGGATGCGAGGGAAACGCCGCGTCCTTCGGCGGCCGCTTCGCCGAGCATCAGCGCCGTGCCGGATGGCGCGTCGATCTTCTTGTTGTGATGCGCTTCCAGGATTTCGATATCCCAACCATGGGCAGGAAGGGCGCGCGCGGCCTGGGTGACGAGGCCGACCAGCATGTTGACACCGATCGAGAAATTGCCGGAGCGCAGGATCGGAATGGTGCGCGCGGCCTCGGCGATCCGCTCGACTTCGTCCGGCTCGAAACCGGTGGCGCCGATCACCAGAGCCGGTCCGCCCGCCGCGGCGCATAGACCGGCAAGTTCGGCGGCAGCAGCTCCCGTCGTGAAATCCAGGATCACGTCGGCGGCCGCCATCGCAGCCGAACGATCGATCAACCCGGCGCCCGCGGCGGCCTCACGGCCGATGCCGCCGACGAAGGCAAAATCCGGATCGGCTGCCAGCAGCGACAAGATGGCTCGGCCCATGCGGCCGTTCGGGCCGGCGACGGCTACTTTGATCGGTGTGGTCACGTTCTTTCCTAACTCAGGAGGGTGAGCGCTGGCGGAGGGGTTTTGTCGAGCTGGACGCAAATAAAACAGAGCCATGGTGTAGACAACCAGTAGGATCGGTATTTCCGCGAAGACAGCGATCAGAATGATGCCGGCGCCGGGCCCGGCGCCTTCTCGGGGCTGCCTGGCATCTACCAATTGCCGGGGTCGGCGGTATGATCGATGCTGGCAAACTCGTCAGCTTTATTCCGGTCCAGCGTGACCTTGGTCGTCACCTGCGTCTCGTCGGTGACCGAGTAGGTGTCAGGAATCGGCCCCTTTGATAATTCCTGATACAGAAGCAGAGCGGCCTCCTCGGCGGTATCGGCCTCGATCTCGCGGGTAATTGATACGGTGAACTTATGCATGGCTTCGGCTCCCGATGGTCGCGCAGGCATGGCAGTCTGACACGAGTTTTGTGTTGAAGACACAAAAACCACGCCGCGTAGAATTGGATTCAACTGGCGGCGCCGGGCTCGATTTCTATGCCGGCTCGGACTTCTGCCGCGTTGATTGAGGCCGCGGCTCGATGCGTTGCCAAGGCCAGCGCCGCCGATGCGGCGGCTCGATCCTCATCTGCAGGAAATATTCTGCATAGGCTGGAGATAGACGGTTCGGCTCTTACTTCAGAGGGAGCAGGAAACGAACAGCGAAAGGGGCCCGTGATGGCGAAGAATACGATTTGCGTATGGTACGACAAAGAGGCTGAGGCTGCCGCCCGCTTTTATGCCGCGACTTTTCCGGACAGCGCCGTCGGTGCCGTCATTCGTGCGCCGGGAGATTATCCCGAGGGCAAGCAGGGAGACGTGTTGGTTGTCGAATTCACTGTTGCGGGTATTCCTTGCATTGGTCTGAACGGCGGTCCTACGTTCAAACACAGCGAAGCTTTCTCATTTCAGATCGCAACCGAGGATCAGCAGGAGACCGACCGCTATTGGAACGCCATTGTCGGCAATGGCGGCCAGGAAAGCGAATGCGGCTGGTGTAAAGATAAATGGGGCGTGTCCTGGCAGATTACGCCGCGGGTGTTGACCGAGGCGCTGGCCGCAGGTGGCGACGAGGCAAAGCGCGCCTTTGATGCGATGATGACCATGCGGAAGATCGACGTTGCCGCGATCGAGGCCGCCCGGCGCGGCTGAGCCGGCCCGGCGCGGACGATCGGCGCCCCGGCCGAGGCACGTGCATGGCGGGGTTTTTCAGAACCAGAGATCGCGCACGCAGCGTCCCTGGGAGGGAAGGTCTTCGAATGTCTCAAGCCCATCGAAGTGATCGATGGGCAGGTCGGCGACGAGATCCGGGGGCGCAAGCCGAATGTTGACGGCCATGCGGCGGCGGCCATCCTTTTGAAGCCGCAGGCCGCGCCAGCTCAAGACGCAGGCGCAGGAGGGGCAGAACAGAATTTCGAGAGATGAGTTCTCCCTGCCGGCGCGGGTATAGGAAGCGGTCTGCCCGGTTAGAGCGATACGCTCACCCTCATAGTCATAGGCCCACAGAACGCCGTAGCGTCGGCAGAGGGTGCAGTTGCAGGCGGTAATCGAGCCGGGATCGCCCTCGAGCGTCCAACTCGTCTTGCCGCAATGACATGAGCCCGTCAGCATGCGCGTGCGTTCAACCTCTACGCCTCTTCACACGCCGAATCCTGCCTCAATCGGATAGTGACGGCAATTGGACATTGCGACGTTGCTTCCCGGGCCCGAGCCATCGCGATAACGTCCATTCGATCATCTTGAAATTTCTAATTGAGGTTGAGGCCGGAAGATGATCCCATCCGACCTGGCGTAGTTGAGTCCACGTCTCTTCCCCATTTGCTCCGGGTGGCCAATGTCGATCTCAGATGCGATCTATCGTCCTTTCGAAACCTGGATCAGGCCGCTCGATATTGCCTATCGACCGCTGCCGTCCAAGGGGCCCGTGGCCGTCCTTCTGCACTTCATTTCGATGTTTCGCGGCGTGCTGATCACACTTGCGCTTTGCTCCATGGTGTTCGAGGTGATCAACCTGACGATCGTCTGGGGGCTTTCGGTCATTGTCGATGGCGTGACGCAACAAGGTGCTGCCGCCTTCCTGGAGAAGGAATGGCTGCTGCTTGCTGTCCTCGGCTTTCTGATCTTTCCCGTGATGCCGATCGTTTCGTTCACGCTCAACACGCTGAGTTCGCACACATTGGGCATCGCCATGCCCGCTGCCATTCAGTGGCAAGGCCACAAGGCGGTGGAGCGGCAGGACCTTGCCTTCTTCCATGATCTCTATGCCGGGCAGGTTTCCTCGCGGCTGCAGCAGGTATCGTCCGCCGTCCAGCAGCAGATTCTTGCCGGCTTCCAGACCATCCCGCGCTTCCTGATGCAACTGGTCGGCTCCGTGATTCTGTTGAGCGCTCTGGCCTGGCAGCTTGCCCTGCCGGTCGTCCTATGGATCGCGCTCAACGTCGCATTCACCGCCAGGATCGTGCCTGTTTTCGTCGAGCGTTCGCGCCGCACCGCCAAGCAGCGCAGCATGGTGGCCGGGGCCATCACCGATCTCTATACCAACATGCAGATGATCAAGCAGTTTGCGGCCGAAGACAGTGAGGCAGGCGCAATCCGCCGCATCATTCAGAAGGCCGTGCAGACGCAGCACAGCGAGCAGCGCATCTATCGCTCGTCGGAAGTGACCGTCGTGGTTCTCAACACGCTGCTGTGGCTGGCCATGCTGTCGATCGGATTTTCCGGCCTCGTCAAAGGCTTCCTCACGGTCGGCGAGTTCGTCGGCGCGGTCTACATCCTCAACCGGCTGTCGTCGCAGATCTTCGTCTTCCTGCAGATGGGCCAGCAGATATTCCAGGCGATCGGCACGATCAAGGACGCCATGCCCGTCATGACCACGCCGCCGACGATCAGCGACCGGCCAGATGCGGGCGAACTTGCCGTGCAGCGGGGCGAGATCCGGTTTGAGAATGTCCGCTTCGACTATAAGTCGGGCAAACCAGTGATCGACGATCTGTCGCTGACGGTGCGGCCGGGGGAGAAAGTAGGGCTGGTCGGCCTCTCCGGGGCCGGCAAGACCACGCTCGCAAATCTGCTCCTGCGCTTCTACGATATCAAGGCGGGCGCGATCCTGATCGACGGACAGGACATCCGCGCGGTCACGCAGTCAAGCCTTCGCCGCGCCATCGGCGTCATCGCCCAGGACGTCGCGCTGCTGCACCGTTCGGTCGGCGACAATATCCGCTACGGCCGGCCGGAGGCGACGCAGGAAGAGATAGAAAGGGTGACGAAGATGGCGAGCGCCGATGCCTTCATCACCGATCTTGCCGACAGCGAGGGCCGCAAGGGCTATGAAGCCTTCGTCGGTGACCGCGGCATCAAACTGTCTGGCGGCCAGCGGCAGCGCGTCGCCATCGCCCGCGTGCTGCTGAAGGACGCGCCGATCCTGGTGCTCGACGAAGCGACCTCGGCGCTGGACAGCGAATCCGAAGCCGCAATCCAAGAAAGGCTCAACCTCGTCATGGAGGGCAAGACGGTCATCGCCATCGCGCATCGGCTTTCAACGATCGCCAGGATGGACCGGATCGTCGTGCTCGATCACGGGCGGATCGTGGAAGAGGGCAGGCCGGACGAACTGGTCGAACGCGACGGCCTGTTTGCCCGCCTGTGGAAACGCCAGACCGGCGGTTTCATTCCTGAAGACATCGACGATCCGTTGCCGGCCTCGCCGGCGATCTGATCGCGCACGGCGGTGATGGAAATCGCTGTCATATCTGCGTCCGCTTTCCGCCGTCGTGATCGATATCGATGTTCGGCCGAATGCAAAGGCCCGGATGACGATTGCGAGTCTCGATGCAATTTACCCGCGGGCTATTCCACCAGCCCGAAGATCGGGCCATAGCCGCCGTGCCACGACCAGTCGTTACGCCCCATCGCCGGACTGTAAAGGCCGACGCCGCGTCCGCCATCGAGAAACAAGGCGTCCGGACATTGCAGACGATCGCGGAAGAGCCGCGCGAAATCGTGAAAATTGACACCGTCTTCGCTGATCGCGAAGCGAACGGTCCCGTTCTCGCAGACACCGACACCGCTTCGCCGGGTGCGGTCCGTCGAACCGATGATGAAGATTGGATTGAGCCTGTTGGCGATGACAAGCATCGGGCCGGACTGGGTGGCGAAGCGCGCCTTGGGGGCGAGTTTGAGGAACGCGTCGGTCGGTAGGATACCGGCGCCGGCTTCGCCCAGAAAGAACACGCCGTTCGGCTTCTTGTAGAAATTCGGCACCTGGCCGGCGGCGCGTTCGGCAGCCGCCATATTGGCGGGTTTCAGTTCCCTGCCGTTCTCGACATACAGTCCCAACGGCGAAAAGTCGGCCCGGTACATGCCGGCATTGACGGCGAAAGTCAGCTTTCGCCCTTCGGCGCGAACGGCTTCGGCAAGGCTTGAAAAAGCGCGATAAGGCTCGCCGTCGGCGCCCTTCCAGAACAGACGCAGGTCGACCTTCCCCACTTCCAATGTGCAGACGACGTATTTCGCCTCATCGAAAGTCTCCTGTCCGCATTGCTCGGCTTGCGCGTGGTGCAGGGGCAATAGGGCTGCCAGCATCAAGGCCAGAGCGAGCATGCCAGGTTTCAGATAGGTCATATGGGTCAGGCATCCGATTTGCCGCCGCCGAGCTGGAATCCGATTTCCGCTCCGGCGGCACTGCGGGGCGTGGGAACTCCGTAAATATTGCAATAATCGCATTTCTGTGACCGGCAACCGACAATTGCTGCTGGGTGGCCTCTGAATGCAAATATGCCGGCGCACTCGCTCCGCCGCGTCGAATGCCTTTTCGATGTGGTATCGGCGCTAACCGGTAGGTGAAGGCAGCGCGCCGATACTCTGTCACCCTCACTTGGTCTCCGGCAAGCAGATGGGGTAGTCAGCGGCAAAGAGCCCTCTGAAAATTACTACCAGGCGGTACGGGCCGTACCGAGGGCGGTTGTGTGCGAGGATGAAACCTGGGCGACGTGCGCCTTGAGCGACACGACGCAGTTTCCGGGATAGGTGAGCTTGTGCAGCGTCAAATGCTGGAGCAACGCTTCTGCGTCGCGCTTCTCGGTCAGCGGAAATGTCACAGTCATGCGAGTCCTCCAAACGACAAACTGAGCATCTGTCAAAGCTAATGCTGAGTTTCTTTTGCGTCGCAACAAGAAAATTTTAATCGTAAAATTAAAATCGATTAATTCTGGGTGCCTGATTTTTAAAATCGTTTGAAATTCTGCGGCGACTACCAATCGGGTTGAACGGCGGCATGAAGCGGTCAATCAGGCTTGCCGCTGCGTGGGTCAGGAGCGGTATCTTCCGTTGCGGGCGGCCCAGTTTCTGAGGCGCAATCCGTTGAGCCTGATGAAGCCTTCGGCGTCGTGGTGGTCATAGGCGACCCGCCCTTCCTCGAAAGTGACGAGATCGGCGGAATAGAGCGAGGAAGGGGAGGCTCGGGATATGACCGCGTTTCCCTTGTAGAGCCTGAGCGTGACTTCGCCGCTAACCAAGGCCTGGCTGCGGTCGATCAGGGCTTGCAGCATGTCGCGTTCAGGAGAAAACCAGAAACCGTTGTAGATCAGTTCGGCGTAGCGGGCCATGAGCTCATCCTTCAGATGCGCGGCGGCGCGATCGAGGGTGAACGATTCGATGCCGCGATGGGCGGCAAGCAGGATCGTGCCTCCCGGTGTCTCGTAGACGCCCCTCGACTTCATGCCGATGTAGCGGTTTTCCACCAGATCGAGCCGCCGACGCCGTGTCGCCCGCCGCGCTCGTTGAGTTCGGCGAGCAAAGCGGCCGGCGTCATCGGCCTGCCGTTCACGGAAACAGGGTCGCCGCTCTCGAAGCCGATCGCGAAGGGCGCGCCTGAGACGGCTGGAGAAAGGGCGTGCTTGGTATTGCCAGGTGGGGCGGGTGGGAGAGAAGGCGCGTCGAATTCCTTGGCCGTAATCGGATCGGTTATCCCCGGCGTCGCGGGCAGACGGCGGAGAACCGTCGTCTGCATGCGTCGTTGTGGTTACGCCGTCAACGCGGCGGCGTAATCGGCCGCATAAGTCTGCAGTGAACGCGGGGCCTTGCCGGTCAGCGTCTCAACATCGCCGTTCACGACGGCGGTCCAGCCTTGGCGGACGGGATAGAAGATCGAGGCGAGGAAGCTTGCGTAATCGGCCGGTACACCGGCGCCGGTGAGCATGTCGATGAAGGTTTCGTCGGAGACGGCGTTATAGGCGACAGGCTTGCCGATCGCTTCGGAGAGGATGGCGGCGCCTTGCGTATAAGAGAGCGCTTCCGGCCCGGTCAGATTGAAGGCCTTGCCGTCGAAGGACGAGGAGGTAAGCGCCGCCACGCCGCTTGCCGCGATATCGCGGGCATCGATGAAGCTCGACTTGCCTTCGGCGGCGGGAAGGGCAATCTGGCCGTGATCAATGCCGGGTTTCCAGAAGGTGTGGAAGTTGTCGGAAAACCAGTTCGGACGGAGGATGACGTAAGGCGTGCCTGATTTTTCCAGGGCAATTTCGACCTGGCGATAGGGGATGGAATCGTCGGCATCCACTCCGAACGCACTCTGGAGCACGACCTTGACCTTGCGGGCCGCGGCCGCCTCGATGACCGGCAGCAGCATGCCTTTGGCATCGGCATGGCCGGAGGCAAGCAGCACATAGGCGCGATCGACGCCATCGAAGGCCGGCCCGAAGGTTTCGGGCTTGGCGTAGTCGAAGATGACGCCCTCGGCGCCTGCCACCGGCTTGCCGGCGCGCGAGGCGGCCTTGACGGCCTCGCCCTTTGCCAGGAGCCCGTCCACCACGTGCCTCCCCACGGTGCCCGTTGCGCCGATAACCAGAATCTTGCCGCTCATGTCATTCTCCATTGGTTTCTATTGGAAACTATCTTTCCATGGGATAGATACAGAGAAAATGGGATTGGAAAAGAGAGCACTTTTTTCTCACCTGGTTTCCCCGAGGAAACCAGGGGGGCAAGCCGGGAGCGGATGACGATGCCAGAGCAGCCCTATAATGTTTACGAGGATCGTTGTCCGACGAGGCTGGTACTCGACCGGCTGGCAGACAAATGGGCGCTTTTGATCCTCGACCGGCTGCGGGGCGGGCCATTGCGCTTCAACCACATCCGCCGAGAGATCAAGGGCATATCGCAGAAGGTTCTGTCGCAAACGCTGAGAAAGCAGGAGCGCGACGGCTTGATCACACGCACCATCTTCCCGACCGTGCCGGTAACCGTCGAATATGCGCTGACGCCGCTCGGGCGCACCCTGACGGAGACCGTTTCGGCGCTCACCCATTGGGCGGAGAAGAACATGGACGCGATCCTTGCGGCGCAGCGTACCTATGATGAAAGGGATGCTAGTTGACGGGCGAGGCGTCACACTTGTCGGCCCGCGGTGAACGTGTCTCGGCCGGCAGTCAGGATGGCGCCGAGCCGCTGCTATAGAATGATGCCGAAAAGGGTGAGGCGGTTTTCGGACGACATCATGCTCTAACTCTTTAATTTAGAACAGGGTTCAGATTCTAAGCCGACCGAACCTAAAATCATCCTGTTCTAGCCCCTCATGCGGTCCTGATCCGGCGTAGGCGTGTTGAGCACCACTGCCATGCCGGCGCAACGACGTAGCCGACGGCCTGGGATTGTCGCCAGCCCGATGAGGATGCCAACGAGACCTGCACCGGCCGCCTGAACCAGCCAGGAAAGCACGGCGCCGCCGGCCGGCACCGCATGGGCGATACCTTCCCCGGCATCGTGGAGGAGATGGCTCGGCCAGGCGAGGCCGAAAGTTTCGGCGCCGTGCACGATGATGCCGCCGCCGACCCAGATCATCGCCGCCGTCCCGATCAGGCCGAGCACCTTGAGAAGATAGGGCATGCCCTGCACGAGGCCGCGCCCGAGCATGCGCAGGAGCGCGCCGGCTTGAGAAGGGGAGGAGCGCTGGGCAAGCCAGAGGCCGAAATCGTCCGCCTTTACGATCAGAGCGACGACGCCGTAAACGGCAGCCGTGATCATGATTCCGACCAGGGCGAGAACCAGCGCCTGCATCGCCAGCCCCGACTCGGACAGGGAGCCGAGCGTGATCGCCATGATCTCGGCCGACAGAATGAAATCGGTCCTGACTGCGCTCGCGACTTTTTCGTCCTCGAAGGTTTTGGCATCGACGCTGATCGTCTCGAGCCCCGCCTCGTGTGAATGGGCGGCATGCGGCACGACGAGTTCGTAGACCTTTTCGGCACCTTCGTAGCAGAGGTAGAGCCCGCCGAGCATCAGCAGCGGCGTCACCGCTTGCGGCAGGAGGAGGCTGAGGGCGAGTGCTGCCGGCAAGAGGAACAGAAGTTTGTTCTTGAGGGAGCCGACGGCGATCTTCCCGATGATCGGCAGTTCGCGCGCCGCCGACAGGCCGGTCACATAACGCGGCGTGACGGCAGCGTCGTCGATCACGACGCCGGCGGCTTTGGCGCCGGCTCTGCCCGCGTGAGCGACGACATCGTCCAGGGAAGCAGCGGCCGCCTTTGCAAGCGCGGCAACATCATCAAGCAGGGCAATCAGGCCGACACTCACAAGCAAACCTCTCGTTTAGGGACATGGATGGCGAAAATAGACAATCGGGCGGCAGCCGGAAAGAGGTGCTGCCATGGATGGTTGCGGCGCGCGCTCGATCGAAACATTCTCCGGGGCGGTCGCGAGGGCTTGTCGGAGAGCGGCGGGCTGCAGTTTCGTCAGCCGGTCGATTGGCTTTGATCGCCAGGCCAAACAGCAATGCCGTCGGCTCCGGGCAGCCCGTCGCCGCGACCATCGCCGCGACAGCGGCAGGCGATCCGACAACAGCGACGATAGTATGTTCCATGATCCACTCTCGATATCGGAGCCGCTGGTTCGTTGCCGGATCAGCTCTAGCGGATTTCCTGTCGCGTGCAAGCGAGTTGGGCAGGTCTCATTCGACCTGGATATGAAGATGGTCGTCGTGGCGGGCGGCCCGGCAGCCCTGAAAGCTGACATGGGCGTCGGTGATCCCGAGCGCGTTCTTCAGGTGCGGTTCGATGAAGATCTTCTGCAGACCAAAGCGCGCGACCCCTTCCGTCGTCAGCCAGGCGACCGCCGCCGCGGTGCGCTGCTCCTCGATCCGGTAGGCCGGGAACAATGGCTGCAGCGCATCGAAATTCCAGCGGGTGGTGAGCCAGTCATGGCGACCCGCGCACGGCAGTTCGTCGCCCGGGCCAGGCTCCTCGAAAGCGAAATAACCGATCGGCGAGCGGGTTGCGCCATTCAAGAAGGCGCCATTTGCATCCTTGTAGTAATAGGCGAAATCAAGCTTCTTGCCGTCGGCATGCGAGAGATGCGGCAGCAGCGGGAAACCGTTGACGAAGGGGAAGTTCGCATCCAGCTGGACGGTGACGGTGCCGGGGAATTGCTTGTCCATATGGGCGGCGAGCGCCGCTGCCAGATCGCGAAGCTTGGGCGTGACGTAGTTGCGGTTCAGCGCGCAGTATTGGCGAGCGGACCACGAGCCTGTCTTCAACGCTTGGCAGGCAGGAGAGAGGAACGCGGCCGAATGCCGGTGCCGCAAACTGCGTGGCGACCGTCGCGGCGGCGTAGCACAAAAGGAAGAGCGCGAGCTTGGCGGGAAATCGCCTGAGGCCGCATATTCGCGCGGCGGCGAGGGCGATGAGATAGGCGATGCCGCCGATCTGGGTGAGCAGCGTCAGGATGAGAGCGGCGAGGGCGTGGATGATGAAGCGGAGCACCGGGCGGACTTGCGGAAGGAGGTTGCATTGCCTTAGGCAGGGAGTGGAGATGTGCAAGGTGGGTGGGGAGTGCGGTTATTTCGCAGGGCCTCGACCTTCAAGCCGGGACCTGCGCGATCTGGCCGGCACCGGCACCGGCACCTAAGAGGTGTCCGCGCTCATCGAGAGAATATCGGATCTTTTAGTGGTCCAGCTGCTTCGACAGTTCGGCAAAAAGCCTGTCGCCGCGGGTGTTCATCTGGAGCAGATCGACCGCGACCGTGATGGCGCGGCGTCCCTCGACGCTGTCGATGTCGAGTTTCTTCTCGCCGCACCATTGCCGAACGGCATCGGTGACGATGGCTATTTCGTGGTCGTCGAGTGAGATGAGCGATAGGAGCAACGTCGTACCCTCCATAAAGCGGCAAGAGCACTTATGATCTCCCAAGCGGTCGCGCCGATGATGCGATGGGCGATGACGCTCACTCTACGCTCATTCCGCAGCAATGCTAGAGCTATTTTGGCGCGGTCGAGCCGGCCGCCCGGCGGGCGCTGCGACCGGCGCATCCAAGGCTGCCGAAGGCGGACGCACGGCCCGTTTTTTGCTATAGTTGCGGGAGCCGCCGTGGATCCCATGGCCTGGCCAATCGAGGCGCAGGTGTGAGATGATCGATGTTCGGGAACGACTCCTCGACAGCAAGATGACCGAGATGGAGCTTGCCCGGTCATGGAGCCCGCGCGTCATCTCCAAGTTCGAAAGCCTGATCCGCAGCGGCGACGATTTCTCGCTCTACCGCATCAATCCGCTGGCTTTTGCGCGCGATCACGCGATCTCCGAGGCCGAAAGCATCGATCTCTTTCTCCATGCGACGCGCAGCGGCCTGTTCGAGATGAGCTGGGACGTCGTGTGTCCCCAATCCGGCATGGTGCTCGACAGTTTCGGCGCGCTGCGGATGCTGAAGACCCACTATGTCTGCGGCCTTTGCGACGTCTCCGGCGAAACCGACCTCGACGACTTCATCGAAGTGACCTTCACGGTGTCGCCGCAGTTGCGCCGGCTGCCGTTTCACGATCCCGGCTCGCTTTCGGTCGAGGATTTTCACTGGAAGGCGCGGTTTCTGAGCGATGCGCGGCTGCCCGGCCAGCAGGCCCGCTTTGTCGATGTCCTCAAGGGGATGGTGCGCGGCCTGACCTTCCTGGCGCCCGCATCCGTCACGACGGTGAGGGCGGAGCTCGGTCCCGGGGCGCTCGCCGGCATTAACGTGCAGACGCAGGCGAGCTTTGCGCTGCCGGTGGCAGGCGAACCTGTGACGGTGCCGACGCTCCTGCGCGTCCGATATGACGGTCAGCGGTTCTGCGCTTCGCTGCCGTCGGTGCGGCCCGGCCCCGTCATCGTCGACGTCGAGAACTCGGCGGCCATGCGAGGCTCGCTGCTGCTGATCAACTGGCCGCCCGAAATCCTGGCGCAGACCACCAAGCCGGTCCTCGACTTCGATCCCTATGTATCGGGCGGAATGCTTTTGGCGCGCCAAACCTTCCGGCGGCTGTTTCGTTCCGAGCGCGTTGACGAAAGGGAGGGGCTCGGCATCCGCCAGGTGACGCTGCTGTTCACCGATCTCAAGGGCTCAACCGCAATGTACGAACGGCTCGGCGATCTCAACGCCTATGCGCTGGTGCGCGAGCATTTCGCCTTGCTCGGCGCCACGGTGCAGGAGCATTCGGGCGCAATCGTCAAGACGATCGGCGATGCCGTGATGGCTGCCTTCTCCCGCCCGGCCGATGCGGTTTCGGCGGCGTTGCATATGCTTGGGGAAATCGAGCGTTTCAACAGCGAACATGGCGATCCCAGCATCATCCTGAAAATCGGCGCCCATTGCGGCCCGTCCATCGCCGTGACCTTGAACCACAACCTCGATTATTTCGGACAGACCGTCAATGTCGCTGCCCGGGTGCAGTCGCTGGCCGATGCCGGCGAGATATGCATTTCCGAAGCGCTGTTTTCGGCACCTGGTGTCGCCCAGTTGCTTTCCGGCCAACGGCTGGCCGCCTTCGAGGCCCCGTTGCGGGGCGTCGAGGGAACGGCATGCGTATACCGAGTGATTCCGGGTTAGATCTGACGCGAGCAGGCGACCCTTGCGACCGCCTTGCCCGGACGGCCTGAGCTGGCAATTATTTCGCGAGCACGATATGGGTGGCGTGTTCGCTGGCGACATGTTCGGTGACGCGGAATCCGAGGGCCGGCAGGTCGATGCCTGAAAACAGCGCTTCGCCTTTGCCGAGCACGACGGGGGCGACGGCGAAGTGCAGTTCATCGATCAGGCCGGCCTGCAGATATTGCCGCACGGTGCTGACGCCGCCGCCGATTTTTACATCCTTGCTGCCGGCCGCCGCCCTGGCCTTGTCGAGCGCTTCATGAATGCCAGATGTGATGAAGTGGAAGGTCGTGCCGCCTTCCATGACCAGCGACTCGCGCGGATAGTGGGTCAGGATATAGGTCGGTGCGTGGTATGGCGGGTTCGGACCCCACCAACCTTTCCAGGCATCGTCCGGCCACTCGCCACGGATCGGACCGAACATGTTGCGGCCGAGAATGAAGGCGCCGAAACCGGCCATGCCGCGAGCGGCATAATCCTCGTCAACTCCTTGCGAACCGTCGTCCTTTCCCAGCATCGCACGGAAGGTGCGGGTATGGAAAAACCATTGAAACATCTCGGGTCCCCGCTTGCCGAGCGGATCCTGCAGGCTCTGTTCCGGACCGGCGCCGAAACCGTCGACGGAAACGGAAAACCCTGCAACGCGCACCTTGGACATGCTCTCCTCCATGTGATTGCAGTTTGAAACTAGTTGTGTTCTCCCATAAGCGATCCTATAGTGCAACTGGTTTCTACAGGAGATGCTTCGTGGATATTGAATTGCGGTCCGGCTGCCCGATCAACCTGACAATGGAAGTGCTGGGTGACCGGTGGAGCCTGATCATCATCCGCGACATCATGTTTGGCAACCGCCGGCATTTCCGCGATCTGCTCAACAATTCGGAGGAGGGCATCGCCTCCAATATCCTGGCGGCGCGGCTGAAACGGCTGCTCTCGCTCGGCTTCATCAGCAAGCGGGACGATCCGAGCCACAGCCAGAAGGCAATCTACAGCCTGACGGAGCCGGCGATTCAGCTCGTGCCCGTCTTCGCGATGATCGGCGCCTGGGGCAGGCGTCACCTGCCGGTGACGGAGGATCTCAGCATTCGCGCGCAGCTTCTGGAGGAAGGCGGACAGTCGCTCTGGGATGAATTCATGGAGGATCTCCGGCAGATCCACATCGTCGATCCGGTTGGCGGGGCGAACGGGACGGTGACCTCGCCGGTGCTTGCGCGGCTGACGGCGGCATTTCTGAAGGTGCGGGAGAAGATGGCGGCTGGGGTGGCGTGATTTAGGCGAAGGGTCGGATGAGGGGGCCGCACGGCACGCCTTTGCTTCCACCTGGCAGCAAAAGCCAATTACGGTCAATCTCCAATTTTCGTTATCGTTCCTTGGGTTGAATTTCGTCTCTACCTCACGAACAAAATGATCAACGGCCCGGCCAGCAGGCTCGCGAGGATGAAGGCGGAGAGGAGATAAGTCTCCAGGAGGCGGAGGATGGATTTGAAATGGATCATGTCGAGGTCCTGAGTTGTGGTGCCTGATCCTCCGGTGGAACAATTGCAGCAGCATGACCGGCTGCCTTTCAAGTTCCGCAATGTTGCTGCAACCCTTGCGGCCGAAACAGGGGCGTGAGGGTTGGTTGGGCGATGCGGATTCTGCTGATTGAGGATGAGAAGGAGCTGGCCGAAGCGCTGACTGCGGCGCTCGGCAAGCATGGGATCGTGACAGATCACACGGTGCATCTTGCCGATGCCGTGGAGCTGACGCGGCAGAACCCCTATGACGCGATACTGCTCGACCGGCGCCTGCCTGACGGCGAGGGGCTGCGCTTCATTCCGGAGCTGAGGCGGACCGGCAAGGATACGCCGATCATCGTGCTGACGGCGCTGAACGCGCCGAAGGAGCGGGTGGAGGGGCTCGATCTCGGCGCCGACGACTATCTCGGCAAGCCGTTTCTAGTCGAGGAACTGATGGCGCGGCTCAGGGCCGTGCTGCGGCGGCCGCCGAGCCTTTCCGAGCTGAAGATCACGGCCGGGCGGATGGTGATCGATCCCCTGCATTTGAGCGTCACCGTCGGCGATATGCCGCTCGATCTGCCGCGGCGCGAGCTTCTGGTGCTCGCCGCGCTCGCCAGGCGCAAGGAGAAGACCGTGCTGCGCGCGACGCTGGAGGCAGCCGTTTACAATTATGAAGAAGAAATTCAGTCGAACGCCCTCGATGCCCATATATCACGGCTGCGCAAGCGGCTTGCCGATGTGGGTGCGGAGGTTTCGATCCACAATATCCGCGGCGTCGGCTATCTCATGAAGGAAGAATGATGGGGGCAGGAAGCACCAATCCATCGCTCTGGTGGCGGCTCAGCTGGCAGCTTAGCCTGGTCTTCGTCAGCGTGGTGACGGCCGTCACCATCGGGCTCTGCTTCTATGGCGCGACGATCCTCTCTCCGAATGTCGCGCTGGAGGATCATATTACCGCAGCGCTGGCTCCGGCCGCTGCGCTCGATGCCGAAGGACGGCTTGAGATAAAGGATATGCCGGAGCTTGAGGCGCTCAAGCGACAATATGACGGGCTCTGGTATGTCGCGGCGACGACGAACGGTTCTTTCGTGTCCTACGGGACCATTCCTCCAGCCTACGCCGAGCTTGCGCGTCTGACCTATTTGTTCGAAGGGGCCGATATTAGGGGATCGGTCGGCACGGACGAGATCGCCTCGGTCGAAAGCGTGGAGACCGCGATCGGCGAGCTCAGGGTTTTGTTCGGCGGCGTCGCCGACAAGGGCTGGCCGGTGATTACGCTGATGGGCGCCGTCTATCCGATCTATGTGCCGCTGCTCGTCATTGCCTTGCCCGCAGTCTTTCTCGCCGTTCCCAGGATCGTCGGGCGGGGGCTTGCCAGCGTCAGCGAGGTTGCCCGAAAGGCCTCGGAAATCGAAGCCCGCCGCTACGATGCCCGCCTGCCGCTCGACGGCATTCCGAGGGAGGTCGCGCCGCTGGTGAGCGCCTTCAACGAGGCGCTCGACCGGCTGGAGAATGAGTACCGCAAACGGCAGCACTTCCTGATCGATGCGGCCCACGAGCTGCGGACGCCGATCGCCATCATGCAGACCAGGATTGACGGGACGGCAGAGGGGCAGGACCGCCGGCGATTGCTCGACGACGTCGCGCGCCTGGCCGAGACGGCCGAACAGCTGCTCGATTTCGAGCGCAACGGCCAGGCAACCGATCTCCATGAAATGGTCGATCTCGTCGAGATCGCCCGCGGCGTAGTGGCCGATCTTGCGCCGCTCGCCATCGGCGCCGGCTACCAGATCTCGTTTCAGAGCGAGGTCGAGAGCCTGAAGCGCAAGGGCAGTCCTTCGGCGCTGCCGCGGGCCGTCAGCAACCTGGTGCGCAATGCCATCGACCATGGCGGCAACCGAGGCATGATCACGGTCGCAGTCTCGGATGCAGGCGGCGGGCGGATCAGCGTCACCGATGAAGGGCCGGGCATTCCGGCCGAGCACCGGGAACTGGTGTTCGAGCCGTTCTACCGGGTCACTCCGAAGAGTACGGGGGCGGGGCTGGGCCTCAGTCTCGTCAAGCAGATCGCCTTGAATCATGGCGGCGAGGTTCGCATCGCGAGCGCTGCCGCCGGCACCCAGGTGGCGATCCAACTCGGATGACGCCGGTTGTTGCCGGCAGCCGATGCTGCCGGAAACGATGTAATGCTGCGGCAATTCTTCGCCGCCAATTTCCCCGCACATTATCGGCGACGGAGGCCATCGGAGTGCGCAGGAATCTTTTTACTTCATCTTTTTCAAAGGCTTCGAAAGCCGTGTCCCTCGCATTGCCGCTGGTGCTGACCGTGGCTGCGGTCGGGTGCAGCTCGGTCCCGCTCAAGGAGAGCGGCACACTCTCCACCTATTCCAATCTCGGCGCGCCGAAGGGCAAGCTTTCGAAATCACGCGCCTTTGTCGATGGCCTCACTCTCGCCCCGATCAAGACGGTCGCCATCGAGCCGACGCGGTTCGGCTTCGCTGCGGCAAGCCGGATCAAATCGCCGGCCGACCGCGCGATGGTCGCCAACGCGCTTGACCGGGCGCTCTGCATTTCCCTGAGCGACAGATACCAGATGGTGGCGGCAGGCGAGAGCGCGGACCTGACGATCCGCTCGATGATCACCGACATCGTGCCGACCAACAAGACCATGGCGGGCGTTTCCACCGTCGTGACCGTCGGCACGGGCTTTGCGCTGCCGGTCGGAGTGCCGCGCCTGCCGGTCGGGCTCGGCGGGCTGGCGGTGGAAGCCGAGGCGGTCGACAAATCGGGCGCGCAGCGGGCGGCGATGGTCTGGGCGCGCGGGGCAAATTCGCTTCAGAACAATCCGCGCGTTTCCGAGGTGGGTGACGCCTATGGCCTCGCCTCCAAGTTCAGCAGCGAATTTTCACGCATGCTAATCGCAGGCAAGGAGCCGAAGGGATTGGACCTCTCGCTTCCCTCGCGCCAGCGGATGAAATCCTGGCTCGGCGGCAAGCCGAAATACCTCGCCTTCGGCCGCGAGCCCGGGCTGGTCGGCGCCGTCGCCGCCAAATACGGCGCGCCGCCGCAATGGACGGAGAAGAAGCCGAAGGCGGCCGTCGCTTATTGACCGTGCTCAGCCAACCCCGAGGCTGGGCGGACGGGACGGACGGAGCCGGGACCGAAAAGCCGTGCTCCGTCCGTCTTTTGCGTTCGGGTGTTCTCTCAAACGAGTGACAACAAAAAGCCCCGCATCTTTATGCGGGGCTTGCTCTGGAACAGGGGTGACAAAATTACCGGCACTGACGGCGCGGGCCGTAGTTCGGCTGGTAGGTGTTGTCATAGGCGCGGTACGACCGATAGCGGGCGTAGCAATATTCGGCATGAGAGCTATAGCCACGCGAACTATAGGCGCGGGGTTGCGAGGCGATGATGCCGCCGATCAGGGCGCCGGCCGCCAAGCCGCCGATTATGGCGCCGGTGTTGTCGTTGTGGCGCCGCCATCTGCGGTCATAACGGCGATCCCAACCGTAGCGGTCGCCACGATAGTAGTCTCGGTCGCGATAGTAGCTGCGGTCACGATAGTAACGGCGATCGCTGTAATGTCTGCGCCGTTCACCATAGCGCGAGCAGACGATCGAGAACCTGCTGCATCCGACGGTCATGATCCGGGCATCGTTATCCCCCGGAGCCGGCTGGGCAGCCGATTGCACCGGCCTCGGCACGAAGGCCGGGCCTGCCGAAACCGGCGTTCCGGAGAAAGCCGTCGCTATCGACAGGGCAATGATGGCGAATTTCTTCATTTCATTCACCTTGGGTAGACAGACTATCGGGGGATAACGCAAGGGAAGGGAATTAGTTTCATTCTGGGAATGATGAAGGCATTTCTCGCAGAAATATTCGGCAGGAAGTTCAAATTGAAAGCAGTTGCTCAATGAGATCTTCATGGGCTTGCTGGTTCAATCCTGATGCAACGGCACTCCAGTGCGGAAGGATTATCATGCGGCTCTGCAGGCTTCTCGGCGTTCTCTGTCTCTCCACGACAGTGGCGCTTTCACCTCTCACCATAGTTTCTACCGATCTCTCGCCGGCTTTCGCCAAGGGCGGCAACGGAGGCGGCGGCGGTAACGGCGGCGGAGGAGGCGGAAGCGGCGGAGGCAATGGCGGTGGCGGGGGCAGCCATGGCGGCGGGAGCGGTAGCGGCAACAGCGGCAGCCACGGTGGCGGCAGCAGCAACAGCGGCGGCAGCGGAAAGAGCAGCACCCGCTCCAGCGGCAAGTCCGAAAACGGCCGTAGCGCCAAGAGCGCCGGCAAATCGGTCCAGACCGGCCAGGCCGGCAAGGCGAAGTCGGCCAAGCAGACCGTCAGCACGAAGGGCTCGGCCAAGAAGACGACCATCGCCTCGGCGCCTGCGGCAAAGCCCGCGAAGAAGCCGGCGGCCGAGCTCGCCGGTCTCAATTCGCTCAAACGCAACTTCCATGCCCTGATGAATACGGCTGACCCGCGCATGGCGGCGATCTCGGCATTCGCCACCGCCTATGCGCAGTACGAACTGACCAAGGGGGCTGCCCCGCCGGCCGACGATCCCGCTCTTGGCGACGCCGCGCTGGCGGCCGCGCTTGCTTCCGCCACCAAGACCGGCACGGTCAGCCCTGAGGCCTTAAGCTGGGCAAAGGATACGCTTGGCATCGGCACGGCGGTCGGCAAGATTGACCAGATGCGGGAGACCATGGCGGCGCAAGCCCCAGCGGAAACCCCAGCAGCGGGAACCGAAACCGAGACCAGCGAAGCGGTCGACAGCACCGAGACGACAGATCCTGCCGTGACTGCGGAAACGCCGGCAGCCGACACGGGCAGCTCGGAAGAGGTAGCGGGAGCGATCGAATCCACGCCGGCCATCGATCCGACTGAAACCTCGGCGGCCACGAGCACGGAAACCAGCGGCCTCTGATAACGTCAGCAGGGGTCATGGGAAAACGTGCATCCTATCTCGCTCGTAACGAGGAAGGTCAGGGGCGCGAAGAAGAGGGGAGGCCGGGCATGGCATGACTTGCCCGGTCAGCCTCGTTTCCCGCCGGCAAGCAGGCGAAGCTGGGTCTCGTCATGCACACCCTGCCGATATAGCTCGATGATGAGGGCGCCGAGACGATCGGCTTCCGCGCCTGATCTGTCGATATTGAGCCCGCTGCAAAGAGCTTCATGCACACGCCTGCAGACAGCGAGGTCTTCCGAGGCGAGCGGTTCGTCACGCGTGCTGAACAGCTTGTCTGACATCGCAGTCTGCCCTTTTTCGATGCCGTGAATCGCTATTGCGAAAAAAGATAATTTCGCAGGCCTTGCTCTGCAAGATGGGCGAACGTCTGAATTGAAAAAGCAGCGCAACGCTTCAAGATGCTGCAGTGCCATGTGCGCGTCCCCAAAAAAGCGCGGCGTTGGAAACAGGGCACGCGGAGACGCAGGCGAGGGCATGGAGATGCGCTGGTCGACGGCATCAGAATAGGCCTACCTCGCCGCCGGATCCTTGCCGCCCTGCTGCGATAAGCGCAGTTCTTTCAACCGCTTGGTCTTTTCCCGGCGGGCCCGCTGCTCCGCCTCGATGGTTTCCTTGGCGGCTCGCTCGGTATTTTCAAAACGATCCTGCCGGTAAGCCTTTGATGAGGGTTCACGTTCTCTTTTCATGGCCGCTAAACGCAAATCGGCGAAAACGGTTTCATGCGAAAGCCGTTTTACCGGAAACGGCATGGCCCGCGGGCGCCTCCAGCGCCCGCCGGCCTAGCGTCAGCCCTTGATGAAGGCGAGGATGTCGGGGTTCACGATATCGGCGTGGGTGGTGCACAAGCCGTGCGGGAGTTTCTCGTACACCTTGAGCGTGGCGTTCTGCAGCAGCTTGGACGAGAGCAGGGCGGAGTCGGCGATCGGCACGATCTGGTCGTCATCGCCATGCATGACGAGGGTCGGCACGGTGATGATCTTCAGATCCTCGGTGAAGTCGGTTTCCGAGAACACCTTGATGCCGTCGTAATGCGCCTTGGCGCCGCCCATCATGCCCTGGCGCCACCAATTGTTGATGACCGGTTCCGACACTTTCGCGCCCGGCCGGTTGAAGCCGTAGAACGGGCCGGCCGGCAGGTCGTGGTAGAACTGCGAGCGATTGGCGGCGAGCTGCTGGCGCAGGCCGTCGAAAACTTCGATCGGCAGCCCGCCGGGATTGGCATCCGTCTTGACCATGAGCGGCGGCACGGCGCCGATAATGACGAGCTTGGCAACGCGGCCCTGCGGCTGGCCGTGGCGGGCGACATAATGGGTCGCTTCGCCGCCGCCGGTGGAATGGCCGACGTGGACGGTGTTCCTAAGATCGAGATGCTCGACGACGGCTGAGGCATCGGCGGCGTAATGATCCATGTCGTGACCGTCGCCGACCTGGGTGGAGCGGCCGTGGCCGCGCCGATCATGGGCGACGACGCGGTAGCCCTTCTCGAGGAAGAACAGCATCTGAGTATCCCAGTCGTCAGCGCTCAGCGGCCAGCCGTGGTGGAACATGATCGGCTGGGCGTTCTTCGGCCCCCAGTCCTTGTAGAAAATCTCGACGCCGTCCTTGGTTGTGACTGTGCTCATGTCATGACTCCTTGATTGGGTGGATTGAACTAGACAGACAGTTGCAGGCGTGATCGGCAAGGCCCGGGAGGGTCGTTACGCCAGGGGCCGGAGAACCGCGCCTGCGGGGGTTAAAATTGGCAAGATAATGAAGTGCTTATTGAGCACATCATTGTATTTCATTGATATGACAGCGGTTTGATAGGCTAGTCTTCATGCCGGGTGCCCATCCTTCCAAGCCGCGGCAGCAGGACATGGCGCGCCTTGCCTGCTGCTTCGCGCTGCGAATATTCCTTTTGATACCCCGCATCTCGGTTGCGGAATGCGCCGAGATACGGGCTGATAATGAGCCATTTTATTTCCATTCGTTCAATCTATCTGTCGCGGTAGTTCGATTTATCCTTCCGGCTAGGTTCGCCTTCCCTCCTGTTGCGCCGGGATGCAAGCTCCGCTGGCGCTCACTTGAACGCGGATCGACGCCCAACCATCTAATTCTCTCGAACAGCGCCATGGCCAACGATCGCAATCGCGATTGCTTTGCCGGCGGCGGGACGGCCGTTGCTGCCGCCAGAGGATCAGATCATGGGTTTCATGGACAAGGACATCGCGCCCGGGGATGACGTGGCGCTGATCGATGCCTATTCGCAATCGATCGCAGCCGCAGTCGACAGGGTTGGGCCGGCGGTCAGCCGGATCGAGCGGGTGGGAGGCCGGCAGGGGCATGGGTCGGGTTTTGCCGTTTCGCCCGATGGCCTGATCATCACCAACAGCCATGTCGTCGGCGACGCCAAGCTCGTCCGCATCACCACGCCGGACGAATTCATCACCGAGGGACGTGTGCTCGGCCGCGATATCGATACCGATATCGCTCTTGTTCGGGCCAATGCGAGCACCGGAGCCTGGGCGAGGCTCGGCGACTCGCAGCGCCTGCGCCGGGGGCATATTGCGATCGCGATCGGAAACCCGCTTGGCTTCGAATGGACGGTCACTGCAGGCATCGTCTCGGCGCTCGGCCGCTCGATGCGGGCGGCAAGCGGCAGGCTGATGGAGGATGTCATTCAGACCGACGCGGCGCTTAATCCCGGCAACTCCGGTGGGCCGCTGGTGTCTTCGGGCGGCGAGGTCATCGGCGTCAACACCGCCGTGATCCAGGGCGCGCAGAGCATTGCCTTTGCCGTGGCATCGAATACGGCCAATTTCGTCGTTTCGGAAATCCTCCGCTACGGCCAGGTCCGACGGGCCTTCATCGGTATTTCAGGCGACACGATCGTGCTGCCGCGCCGGGTTGCGCTGGCAGCGGGCACGCTGCAGACGACCTCCGTTCGCATCCGGCGTGTCGAGCCGGAAGGGCCGGCGGCAAAGGGCGGGCTGCAGGAGGGCGATTACATTCTCGCCATCGACGCAAGCCCGGTCGGCGGCGTCGACGATATTGTCAGGCTGATGGACGGCAGCCGGATCGGCAGAGAAACGGAAATCCTGGTGTTCTCCGTGGCCGGCCGGATCGAAAAGAAGATCTTGCTGCCGATGGCGCGGTCATAAGCCGTGGCAGAGTTCGTAACACAAGGTAAGTACATTCGACGTGGCGACGAACACATAACCTTACGTCAGGCGCTGACCGCTTCCTGTTCCGTCCCGGAAAAATCCACCGCCGCGAAGGCCGCCGCCAGCACCTCCGGTCCGGCGCCGGTTTTTGCCGCGTCGGTGGAGAGAATCTGGCGGTAGCGCCGGGCACCGGGCAGGCCGGTGAAAAGGCCGACCATGTGGCGGGCCACGTGCTGCAGCCGTCCGCCGGCGGCGATATGGCGCTCGGCATAGGTCATCATCCGCTCACAGAGCGCCGGCCAGTCGGGTTCTGCCGCCGGCGCCCCGAAGAAGCGGTGGTCGACGTCGGCAAGCACCGCCGCATTCTGGTAGGCTGCCCGGCCGAGCATGACGCCGTCGACATGGGCGAGGTGGCTCGCGGCCTCGTCGAGCGTGCGGATGCCGCCGTTGATGCCGATGAAGACGTCAGGCCAGCGCTGTTTCATCCGGTAGACGATCTCGTAGTCGAGCGGCGGGATCTCGCGATTCTCCTTCGGACTCAGGCCTTTCAGCCAGGCTTTGCGCGCATGGATCCAGATCGCGTCGGCGCCGGCATCGAGAACGCGCGTGATAAGCGCGGGCAGGGCCTCTTCCGGCTCCTGCTCATCGACGCCGATGCGGCATTTCACCGTCACCGGCGCGGTCGCGACCGCCTTCATCGCCGCGACGCATGCGGCCACCGTCTCCGGCGTCAGCATCAGGCAGGCGCCGAAGGTGCCCGATTGCACGCGGTCGGAGGGGCAGCCGACATTGAGGTTGATCTCGTCATAGCCATAGGGTTCGCCGATCTTCACCGCCTCGGCAAGCTTGCCCGGATCCGATCCGCCGAGCTGCAGCGCCAGCGGATGTTCCGCCACGTCATGGCCGAGCAGCCGCTCGCGCGGGCCGTGGATGATCGCATCGGCGACCACCATCTCGGTATAGAGCAGCGCCTGGCGGCTGATCTGGCGGTGGAAATAGCGGCAATGCCGATCCGTCCAGTCGATCATCGGGGCGACCGCAAAAATCGGCCTTTTCTGCATCATCGAGGTTTTCTTGTTCCTTGTCGCAGGCGGCAGGGCGCTGCACCTGCAGCCCGCCGGCGGGTTATCATAAAAGGCGCATATAACACTTGCCGGTGCGATCGACAAATTCGCAAGCGCAAACGAAAACGGCGCCCCTTGCGGAGCGCCGTTCATGCCGCAGAAAGCGGATATATGACTTACGAAGCCGAGATGTTGACGGCCTTCGGGCCCTTGCCCATGCGGTCCGGCTCGGTGTCGAAGGTAACCTGCTGGCCTTCGCGCAGCGACTGGATGCCAGAAGCCTGCAGCGCGGAAATGTGGACGAAAACGTCCTTTGCGCCGCCGTCCGGCGTGATGAAACCAAAACCCTTGTCCTGGTTGAAGAATTTTACGGTGCCTTTGGTGGCCATTGGGATCGTCCTTTTCCCTTAGTCTGTCTAGTATCCGCGCCCCCGAGGGGAAGCGGACGGCTTTAGCTTTCGCCCCGAATCGATGGGACGAAGGGTCAGTCGGAGAAGTCACGTACGGGGAAAGAACGTCTACGCAGGCGGGTATTCCCGCGTCTCCTTCCGTAACGGAAGGGATTGCCACATCAGTCCAGTCACCGGCATGCTAATGCCCGAGTAGGTGGATTGGTGCCATCTTTTCGGTCAAAAGGCAAGCGACATTATTGTGGCATGCCGTTTGCCGTGACAGGAAATCCCGAAGATTCAGATACTTGACGAAAAGTTGGCAAATCCTTGCATGGCTGTGCCATAGCGGGATCGGCGTGCCGAAACGGAACGAGGCAGTGCGCAACAACCTTGCATTGCTCTTTGCTCGCGCTCGGTGCATGGGCTCTCTTTTGCTCACGTGCCGGCACGCCCCTGCTGACGGGCGGAAGAGGGCAGCGCGTTGGGACTGTCGCCGCCTACTGCGCATCCCCCAACAGTTCGGCCAGGCTCCAGGGAGAATCGCCTTTCTGATTGGCGATGTCATCCACCTTCCAGCCGCCGTGTTCGCGCACCAGGGTATAGAAGAGCGTCACCTCTTCGCCGTTTTCGAACTGCACTTCCACCTCGGCCTTGTCGTCCAGCAGGATCGGCTGGCCGATCCGGACGTTGCTCGCTTCGCCGTCCTGGCCTGCAATGACGGGATCGAAATCGACCGCGCCGACATCACCCTCCGGCGTGTTGTCGAGATCGGCCTGGAGAAGCTTGTTCAGGTGGTCGGAAAAGAAGATCGAATAGGGCGAGGGCGCCTCGGCGTCGCTTCTGTCGGTGTCGTAGCTGTAAAGCGCCTTGAGCAGCGCTTTCGGCGTCTTGTAGGTCTCCGCCAAAGCGGGCAGAGCTACGGAGGCCGAAATGGCGAGGGCGAGGATGAATGTGGGCAGACGCATGCGGCTCTCCTCGGATGGGTGGAGGATCATAGCCGAAACGGGCGTCGACGTGGAGCGGCATTTTCGGAGGGTGTCCGCATGGCCGCCGGCCTCGCCGGTTTCGGGTGGCGCCCGCGACGACCGCCGGAAGAGTCTCACCGGTGGGGCTCGCAAGACTGCAAGTCCCACCGGTGCTAAGGCAAACTGTCGTGCTAGATCAACGCCTCATGCCCCAAGCTCGATGACATCGGCTCGAAGACGTCCTTCACGGCCAGCGTGAAGTCGTGGCTGGTGACGTTACCGGCCGCGTCATAGGCTTCGGCGGTGAAGGTCAGGCTGTGGGTGCTTTCGTAGTCGATTGCCGCCTTGGTCTGGATCTTGTTGCCGACCAGCTTGAAGATGCCGTCGGCATTATCGGTCAGCCGCCACTTGACCACGCCGCCTTCCGGGTCGACGGCCGAGAGCAGGCCGACCGAAGTGCCGATCGCGACATTCTCGGAGATCGAGCTGCGCGAGAAAGAGAGCTTGATCGGCGCCTGGTTGGCCGGGGCCTCGTTGACGTCGAGGACGTTGATGGTGATGTCCTTCTCGACCGTAACCTTGCCGTCGGAGACCGCCACCTTGATCGTGTGGGACTTCGCCGTCTCGTAGTCCAGCGCCTTCGAGGTGACGATGCGATTGCCCTTCAGGCGGAAGTGATCGCCGGCGCCGTCGAGGAGCGTGTAGCTGAGGGCGTCGCCATCGGCGTCCTTGGCGCTGAGCAGGCCGACCGTCGTCCAGATCGGCGTATCCTCGGACAGGGCGGTTTTCGAGAGCTGGATATTGGTCGGTGCGTTATTGGTGCTCGTGAATGTTTGCGTGGCAAAGTCATAGACGCCGTCGGCAAAACGGGCGAATTCGACGTCGGTCAGCGTATCCGTCCCCTCCTTGGCGCTCGTCAGGATGTGATCGCCGTTGTTCAACGCGAAGGAATAATTGGTGAAATTGTCAGCGAAGACCGCGGTGTCGATGCCAACGCCGCCATCGATGGTGTCGTTGCCGGCGGCGCCGGTCAATTTGTCATCGCCGGCATTGCCGTTGAGGATGTCGTTGCCGCCACTGCTGTCGAAAATGTCGTTGCCGTTGGTGCCGGTAAACTCGTCATCGCCATCGCCGGTTTTGACGTCGATGCCGAAGGCGCTGCCGGCGATGAAGGATCCGAGATTTCCGAGTTCATCGGAGAGGTCGAGGTGAACGCTGTCCGTCAGTGCCACAGAGGCGCGAAAATCGTCGAACGGATCGGTCGACCAGACGATTTTATCAAGGCTCTCGAATTGCGCGCTCGAACCGGCGACCGCCACTCCTGCCGTCTCAAGGACTTCGATGTTTTTGATCGTCAGGCCCTGGAGCGAAGTGACACGTAAGACATCGATCCCGGCGCCGCCATCGATCGTTCCGGAATTCCAAGGAGCGAATGTTTCTATGGCTACGTAATCGTCGCCGTCTCCGGCGTCGATGTCGATGACCTCCGAGGTCGAGCCGAAAAGCTCACCATCGTCGATCCTATCGTTGCCTGCACCGCCTCTGATCATGTCGTTTCCGACGTCGCCGGAAATCTGGTCATTGCCATCACCGCCATTCAGCGTGTCATTGCCAACTCCGCCATTGAGCCTGTCGTTTCCTGCGCCGCCGTTCAGCGTGTCTGCGCCGTCACCGCCTGAAATGGTGTCGTTTCCTGCGCCTGTCGTGATCACATTGTTGCCGCTTGAGCCCGTCACATTTGCGGGGCCCGATCCCAGTTCGTCGGCAAGGTCCACCGTGCCGGAATCCGAGATTACCAGGTCAGCCGCGACGAGAGGATTGCTTTCGGAGTGCCGGATGATGTCGTAGGCTTCGAACTCAGCGCCGGTCTTGGTAACTGTGGCGCCGTTGGTGTCCAGGATATTCAGCGGAGTACCCGGATCGGTGCTGTTGACCGTGAAGGTTTCTGTCGCGAAGTCGTAAACGCCATCGGCAAAGCGCGCAAATTCGACGCCCATCAGCCAATCCGTGCCTTCCAGAGCGCTCGTCACGACGCGGCTGCCATTGTCGGCCGCGAGGGAATAATCGACGAAATTGCCGGCGAAAACAGCTGTGTCGACGCCGGCGTCGCCATTGATGGTGTCGTTGCCGGCACCGCCGGTCAATTTGTCATCGCCGCCGTTGCCGTTGATGAGGTCGCTGCCGCCGCTGCCGTCGAAAATGTCGTTGACGTCACTTCCTGCAAACTCATCGTTGCCGTTGCCTGTTTTGACGTCAATGCCGGAGAAGCCGCTAACACGAGTGCCGAGATTTCCGAGTTCATCGGAAAGATCAAGGTGGGCGCTGTCCATCACCACCAGCGAGGGGTCATAACTGAAGACGGGGTCGGTCGACCTGACGATCCTGTCAAAGCTCTCGAATTGTGCGCTGGAGCCGCTGATCTGAAACGCTGCCGTTTCAAGGTTTTCCACATTGGTGAGCGTCAGGCCATGGAGCGACCAGGCGCGTAACGCATCGATCCCATCACCGCCATCAATCGTTCCTGATATAAGCGCAGCGAAGCTGTCTATGGTTATGACGTCGTCGCCGTTGCCGGCGTCAATATTCAGGATTTCCGGCACTAAGCCGTCCGGTCCAAAGTTAAAGCCGCCATCGGTAATTCTATCGTTGCCGTCGCCGCCGATCAATGTGTCGTTGCCGGCATTGCCGTAGATCGTGTCATCACCGGCGCCGCCGTTCAGCGTGTCCGCGCCGTCGCCGCCGGAGATGGTGTCGTTGCCGGCGCCCGTCGTGATCGTGTTGTCGCCGCTCGAGCCGTTCACGGCCGCCGTGACTGAGCCCAACTCGCCGGCCAGATCTGCGGCCGAGGAATCGGAGACAGTGAGTGAGACAGGTGCGGAAGGATTGGCTGCGGAGTCGCGGATAACGTCATAAGCTTCGAACTCGGCGCCGGTCTTGGTGACTGTGGCGCCGTTGGTGTCCAGTATATTCAAGGCCATATTTAAAATTACCCCCAGTAGATGCGTTGTACTTCGAAAACTCAGAAATCCGCGGAAAAACTCGTTAATTGGTTCGGCGCAGGACAACCCCACGGGGATCTATGCCAATCATTAATGATGTTTTCAATGAAAAATTGTGATTTTTTCTTGGTTTTGTAGCGAAAAACTAAGGCTGAAATACTGGGAAATAACTTTGAATTTGCAAACCAAAAGTCGTATTTTAGTCTTTTAATTTATACCCCTTCCTGGCGTATATAATTCTCGCTGTAAGTGCGAACTATTCTTCACGGCGTGCTTCAGATTGGCCTGAGCAAGACCGGTAACCGGCCTGCCGCCGCGGTACCTGGCGGGAGGGGCATTCCGGCAAGTGCACAACTGACGCTTTGTTGACCGGACTTGGTTCCGGAACATAATGGGAACATCTAATATCTACCGGCAGCGAGGGCCTATGTGCGGACGCATTTTCGTCAAGACGTCGCTCGAAGAATTGATCAGCAATTTTCCCTTTGCCGTGAAAGGCGGAGATATCGATGGGCTTGGAAATCGCTTCCCCCGCTGGAACGGCGCGCCATCGCAGGATTATCCTGTTATCATCCGGGATATTGTGCGCGAACCCGATACCTCAGGTCCTATGTTCGTGGTGGCGCGCTGGGGCTTGATGCCTATCTGGGCAAAGCCCGGCGGCCGGCCGCCGCCGGTCAATATCCGCTGCGAGGGCATCAGTTCCAACGGCATGTCCCGCGCCGCCTACCGCTCGCGTCGCTGCCTGGTGCCGATCAACGGCTTCTTCGAATGGAAGGACATTCACGGCACCGGCAAGAACAAGCAGCCCTATGCGATCGCCATGAAGGACGGCTCCGCCTTCGCGCTCGCCGGCATCTGGGAGACCTGGAAGGACGAAAACGGCGTGTCCACCCGCAACTTCGCCATCGTCACCTGCGAGCCGAACGAGATGATGGCGGAGATTCACGATCGCATGCCTGTCATCCTGCATCGCGAGGATTATGAGCGGTGGCTCTCCCCCGAGCCGGATCCTTACGATCTCATGAAGCCTTTCCCGGCGGAACTGATGGTGATGTGGAAAATCGGCCGGGATGTCGGCTCGCCGAAGAACGACAGGCCCGACCTCATCGACGAGGTCGAGGACGATTCCGAGCCGACGCTGATCTAGGATACTTCCGGCAAGCCGCGGCGATCTTGCGTCCGGAATCGCTCTGATGTCACCGGCTCGGGCGGGAGCCATCCACGAAACCATGCGGCAAACACATCCTCACGAGGAGAGGACCACGCATGCAAGACGATATCGCAACACTCCTGCGGTCGTTCCTCAACAATGCCCTTCGCAAACAGTCTCAGCGCCGCATTCGGGATTTCGGCGGCTATCAGGTCGGCAAGCGCCGCAACCTGCATGTCATCGAACCGATCGCGCGGGATACGGCGGAATTTCTCTGCACTTATCTCTGCATCAGCCTGCGCGGTGAACCGGCGAGCAAGGAAGGCGTCGCCTCCGCCATCGCCGCGGCCTTGAGGAATGTCTCCGACGAGCTTGCCTTCAAGCTGACCCGGCACAGTGACGAGGCGTGGACAACCCTCTGTCATTCTGTGGCGGAGTTTCTGGAAGGCTGCCTGCAAATCGACCATAGGCCCTATGACGGCTCCCTGACCGCGCAATCGGACTTTAACGGCTGGAAGAGCTGGGAGTTGATCACCAGCGGCGAGAAGCCGAAGGGCCAATGGCGCCACGCCTGGAAGGAAAAGCCCGGTGACGATTTCATCGGCTTTGACGGCAATGCCTGTATGGGACGGATCTTCAAGATCGACCTGATGGATTCAAGTGAGCGCTGGTATTGGCTGATCGCGGCCGACGGGAGCCCCCGGCGCGGCTGGCCGGCGGCGGGGTATGAAGCGAGCGCGAGGAGTGCGGCCTGTCGAGTAGAGCGGATTTATTTTGCGCTGGCGAAGGGCGAGGAGAGGTTTGGGTGAGGGGGAGGCTTACGTCAGCTTGATAAGGCCGGCTCCGGTCGGCCGGAAGCCGCAGGCGCGATAGAAGGAAGTCAGATGCGGCTCGAAATCGACATGCAGCCATTCGGCGCCGCGCTCGCGGGCAATCCGCGTGGCTTCCCTGACCAGCTGCGTGGCGATGCCTTGCCGGCGCATGTCGGGGTGAACGCAGGTATCGAGAAGGAAGGCATGAATGCCGCCATCCCAGGCGATATTGACGAAGCCGACGAGCCTGTTGTCGTGATAGGCGCCGATATGGGCGAGGCTGCGGGGCAGGATGCGTGAGAAGTCAGGCGCGGTGGCAGTGTTCCAGGCGGCGGACCAGAGTGTGGTGAGTTCGGCGGACGAGGGGAAGGGGTCGATGCGCAGGTCGGGCATGGTGGGACCGGATTGTCTGTGGCGGCGCTTGCTAGGTTTTTCTGCCGATTGCGGTCACTTCGCAATAGGTTTCATCGCTGCGGCGGGGCAAATTCCTCTGTGCCTTGACACGAGGCCGGCCCCGCTATCCTCCGTCATTCCTGTGCTTGTCACAGGAATCCAGCCACGGCGCGTCCGCGCCGTGAATGACTCTCTTACTGAAAAGGGAGTCTCCCGCGCCCAAGGACTTGGGCGCACTGGATTCCTGTGACAAGCACAGGAATGACGGAGGAGAGTGGGGCGGCGACCGAGGGAGGCGCCGCCGGTCTTTCAGGAGCATTGAAGTTCACCGCCCCGGCCGCCCGGTCTTCCCCTTCGTCCGCCCCTTGCGCTTCTGCTCGCCCGGCTCCTCATAGCTCCCGGCGCCGACGCGCCCTCGCACTACAGGCCGTACGCCGTCATCGCGCTCCGGCTGTCCTTCCAGCAGCGGCGAAAAGTGCTTCGTGCTCTTTGATGCATCCGGCTTTTCCGGCACCCGACCGATCACCGGCTTCTCCGTGCGGCCGACCGTCATCTCGTCGAGGTCGTTCTTGCGGAAGAGGCTCTTGCCGGCGGGGGTGGTCGGGTCGCGGCCCATTTCGTCGAGGTCGGGTTTGCGGAATAGGGGCGTGGTCGTGTCGGTGCCCGGGCCCATGTCGTCGAGGGAGGGGCGCGAGAAGTAGGAGGGTGTGGCCCCCTCATCCGCCCTGCGGGCACCGACCGGGGTCGAGCCGCTTGTCTCGACCCGTCCTCCGGACCCCCGTTGGGGAGAAGGGGACTTGCCGCGGGCCTTTCCTTCCATTGCCTTCGATTCTTCGCGTGCCATCGGGTCGTCCATGACCGCCAGCTCGGCGGCCTTGAGGCGTTTGATTTCGTCGCGGAGGCGGGCGGCTTTTTCGAAGTCGAGGTCGGCGGCGGCGTCGCGCATGCTTTTTTCGAGCGCGTTGAGATGGGCCTGCAGGTTGTTGCCGACGAGGTTGCCGCCGTCGGCGAAGCCTTTGCCGGAGACGCCGGAGATATCGGCGCGGACGTGGTCGCGTTCGTAGACGCTATCGAGGATGTCGGAAATCTTAGCCTTGACCGATTCCGGCGTGATGCCGTTTTCGAGGTTATAGGCCATCTGCTTTTCGCGGCGGCGGGCGGTCTCGTCCATGGCGCGCTGCATCGAGCCGGTGACTTGGTCGGCGTAGAGGATGACCTTGCCGTCGACGTTACGCGCGGCGCGGCCAATGGTCTGGATCAGTGAGGTCTCCGAGCGCAGAAAACCTTCCTTGTCGGCGTCGAGGATGGCGACGAAGCCGCATTCGGGAATGTCGAGGCCCTCGCGCAAGAGGTTGATGCCGACGAGTACGTCGAAGGCGCCGAGGCGCAGATCGCGGATGATCTCGATACGCTCCAGCGTATCGATATCGGAGTGCATGTAGCGCACGCGCACGCCCTGTTCATGCAGATATTCGGTCAGGTCCTCGGCCATGCGCTTGGTCAACACGGTGCACAGCGTGCGGTAGCCCTTGGCGGCGGTCTCGCGGATCTCGCCGAGCACGTCGTCGACCTGGGTGCGGGCCGAGCGAACCTCGACGGGCGGGTCGATCAGGCCTGTCGGGCGGATCACCTGTTCGGCGAAGACGCCGCCGGACTGTTCCATCTCCCAGCTGCCCGGCGTTGCGGAGACGGCGATGGTGTCGGGGCGCATGGCGTCCCATTCCTCGAAGCGCAGCGGCCGGTTGTCCATGCAGGAGGGCAGGCGGAAGCCGTATTCGGCCAGCGTCGCCTTGCGGCGGAAGTCGCCGCGATACATGCCGCCGATCTGCGGCACGGTGACATGGCTTTCGTCGATGAAGACGAGGGCATTGTCGGGAATGTATTCGAACAGCGTCGGCGGCGGGTCGCCGGGGTCGCGGCCGGTGAGATAACGCGAATAGTTCTCGATGCCCTGGCAGGAGCCGGTGGCTTCGAGCATCTCGATATCGTAGCGGGTGCGCTGCTCCAGGCGCTGGGCTTCCAGCAGGCGGCCGGCCTTTTCCAGCTCGGCGAGACGAAGCCGAAGCTCCTCCTTGATCGACTTGATGGCGCCGTCCAACGTCGGGCGCGGCGTGACATAGTGCGAATTGGCGTAGATCTTCACCGATTTCAGGTCGCCGACTTTCTGGCCGGTCAGCGGATCGAACTCGGTGATGGCGTCGATCTCGTCGCCGAACATCGAGATGCGCCAGGCGGCATCCTCCAAGTGGGCGGGGAAGAGCTCGATCGTATCGCCGCGCACCCGGAAGGAGCCACGCGTGAAATCCATGTCCCGGCGCTTGTATTGCTGGGCGACGAGGTCGGCTAGCAGCTGGCGCTGGTCCAGCCGGTCGCCGACCGACATCTGGAAGGTCATCGCCGTATATGTCTCGACCGAGCCGATACCGTAGATGCAGGAGACCGAGGCGACGATGATGCAGTCGTCGCGTTCGAGCAGCGAGCGCGTCGCCGAGTGGCGCATGCGGTCGATCTGCTCGTTGATCGAGCTTTCCTTCTCGATATAGGTGTCGGAGCGCGGCACATAGGCTTCCGGCTGGTAATAATCATAGTAGGAAACGAAATATTCCACCGCATTGTCGGGGAAGAAGTTCTTGAATTCGGAATAGAGCTGGGCGGCCAGCGTCTTGTTCGGCGCCAGGATGACCGCCGGGCGCTGCGTCGCCTCGATCACCTTGGCCATGGTGAAGGTCTTGCCGGAGCCGGTGACGCCGAGCAGCACCTGGCTGCGGTCGCCATTCTCCAAGCCCTCGACGAGATCGCGGATGGCGGTCGGCTGGTCGCCGGCCGGCTCATAATCCGACTTCATCAGGATGCGGATGCCGCCTTCGGACTTGTCGGGGCGGGCAGGGCGGTGCGGCGTCCAGATCTTGCCGTTCTTGTGCAGCGGATTGCCGCTCTCGATCAGCTTCGACAGCGCCTCGACCGTGGCGGTGACGCCGCCGGGCGCGATATTGCCGGCATCCTCCAGCGAGATATCGAGGCCGGCGACCGGGTTGAGGCCGGCGGCGGCGCGGGTCTTCGGATCGCTGGAACCGCCGATGGAAACGCCGCGTGCGGTCTTGCCCACCGTCGCCTTCTTGTTGACGCTGACGGCTTCCGAATGCTTGCGCGCCTGGTTTTCCACGGCCTTGCGATGCTTGCCGGCCTTGGAGGCGATATCACGCTGGCTCTCGACGCCCGATGCTTCCGCATCTGCCTCGAGCTGCTTCACCCAATCGGCAACGGAACCGGAGAGCGGGGCGCCTTCAAAGGACGATTGCGGAGCTTCCTCGAAGCCATTCGGGGCGGGGGATTTCTTCGGAGATTTGGCCATGGCGGGAATATGGAGAGAGTCAGCGCGAAAGGGAAGAGGGAAAGGGTACAAAAGGGAAACGAATGAATCGTTCGGGATGGTGGATAATGTTGGCGCGGAATGTTGGTGAAGCGCCTGCGTTTAAGGTTTGCGCGGGTGATTAAAAAGTCTGTGGTTGAAGAGTAGGCCACCTCCCGCATTGCGAGCGGTGGTGTTACAGCTGCTGCGGGAATAGGGGACCATTCATGAAAAAGATCATTATCGCATTCGTGGCGACGGCGACACTTGCCGGCTGCGCCAAACGTCCTGACGCCATCGTGCAGGTCGATATTCCAATGGCGGCTTATACGAACCTCAGCTGCGAAGCTCTTGCTGCCGAACTCAAGAAGGAGCGGGGCAAGCTGGACGACTTGTCGAAGCAGCAGATCAGCGCGGCGAACGGCGATGCTTTCGGCGTCTTTCTCGTCGGCGTCCCGATCGGCAGCGTTGCCGGAGGAGACAAGGAAGGCGAAATTGCTGCATCGAAAGGCAAGGTTTCAGCCATGCAATCCGCCGGCATGAGCAAAGGCTGCAAGCTGCCAGGTTGATGGCAAGGCGCGCGCAGGGTGGCGCCGTCATGCCGGCGCCCTCGCATTGTCCTTCGAAGACCGGCCTTAGGCTTCGGCGCCTTAGCAACCGTGCTCCTTGCAACCATCCCGCCGGCACACCTTCTGCAGACTGATACCACCTGACCTGCAGTGGAACCGTGATCGGCCTTCCGCAGTTAGTTCGCTGTCCACTCAGCTGCAGGTGCTAATGCCATTAACGACCATTCCGCCTTCTGGAAGAAACCGATTTCGATCGATCTTGATACCGGCGTACGGCTGGTTCTCCGCTCACCGCAGGACGCGCTTTATGCGCTGGTCTCCGACTGGCCGGTCAATGGCGGCGTGCATCAGCAGAGAGCGATCGATTTCTGCCGCGCCTGGCTAGCGGGTCGCATGCCGGCCGAAACGGTGCGGCAAGCTTTTATCCTTGCGGCGCTGGAGGCCGGGGTACCAATCGTCGATGATGAGGATGGGACCGCAAGTTCCGGTTCAAATCCTCCGGTATAAGCCGAGCGGCGCACATCTCGCGGTTACGCTGTCACCTGCTCAGAATAAATAATGTTTATTTTCGTGCATTGCAAATATTGTTCCCGCTGTGTTTGTAGGAATGCGCAGCGGTTATTTTACTGCGATTCTTGGAGATCCACCTGAATGAGAATAAAAGTCCTTGCTTGCGCTGCCCTGCTGATGCTGGCCGGCTGCAACGCCCCTGTGTCGCAATCCGTTGCAGATTCCCAGCGGCCTCCCTCGAACGAAGTCCGGCAGAACTTCATCAACATCGTGTTCAAGAGAAGTTATCGACACGAAGCGGGAGAAGTGGTTTGGGCCCGGATTTCAAGCGTGGTGCTGCTTGATCCCGAGAAGAAGATCTATGCTTACTGTGTGCGCGTGGTGCCAAAGCGCAGCTGGGGAGACTGGGCCTATCTCGGTGTCTCCTTCACGGACAGCCAGATCCTGGGCGCGACGGCGAATGACAATCGCTGCAAAGACAAGCGGCTGCGTTACTACTCGTTTCCTGAGTTGACCGGCATGAAGACATGACGAAAGAGACGAGGTTTAATCGCGATAAGCGCTGTTTTACGGCTAGGCTATGCCTGGATATTAGAAGCGACCGCGGATGCAGCCATGCGGCACGGCTGCACCCGTCATTGCTGCAATGATGCCAAGCAGCGCCGGCACAGCAAAGCCAAGCTCTAAACCCGCGAACCGTCCTCCCTCCCGCAGCGTCATTGCCTCGTGCAGACGATCGGGTTCCGCGCAACCAGAACCGCCGAAGGTCGCCACGGTCCCCTCAGAATGCGTGCGCCCTGGAATCTGCCGCAGCCGGCGCTCTGCAATACCAGGCGATGACGACAATCGTTCCGATGGGAACCAACAGCGCAACCAACTGGAACCAGCCGCTGCGGTTGATATCGTGAAGTCGGCGGGTGGCCATGGCGATTGATGGGAGGAACACCGCCAGCGACCAAATCCCCGCCAATGCTCCGGTTGGCTCGATAAGGTACAAAGCGATGTCGACGAGAACGACGAAGAGCGTCGAAAACCAGAATTCCGATCGGCTCGCTCTGCCGGTGAAATCCACATATTTCCTGAAAAAGCTGCTGATCGCCTGGCCGAAACCCATCGCCTGCGGCAGGTCACCGAAGCGGTTCGGCCCGGCCGCCGGCTTTCTGAAGGCGAGGAACAGCCCCACACTCAGCGGGACCACGATGATCAACCAGTGAAACAGAGAAAAACTGCCCATGAGAAACCCCAGCTGTTAAAACGGCTTAGAGATAAGCGATGTTTGTTTCCGGAGGATTAACCGGCTGGTAATCGAATATGTTTCGCAATCACAGCGTGAGAAACTGCGGCTGCCATGTTGGCGGCGGGATGATGCTTTGAGCAGGCCGCAATCGCCGTCGCTCAGTGCTTGACAAGTACACGTGCCTGCACCGGCTGCTCGATGCCCTTCAGGGCCAGCATGCGGGTTTCGGCGCCTGCCGCGAGGTCGGGGGCCTTCGCGGCCGTTTCCGCCGAGATCAGGATCTCGCCGGCGGCGGCCTGGGATTCCAACCTCGCGGCTTGATTGACGACGCCGCCGATGGCGGTGAAATCGCTGCGGAAGCTGGAGAATTCGCCGATCTGCACCTCGCCGGAATGGATGCCGACGCCGACGCCGAGGGTGCGGCCGGGCAGGGCTTCGAGCGCCAAGCCATTCAGCGCCGCGGTGCAGTTTCGCTGGATCTCCTGGGCGGCCAGGATCGCGGCGCCGGCGTGATCCTTCCTCACAATGGGAAAATTGAAGATTGCCATCAGGCCGTCGCCCATCTGCTTGTTGACGATGCCGTCATGTGCCCAGATCGCCTGGGCGCAGCGATCCTGGAACAGGCTGACGATCTCGCTCAGCTGTACCGCCTCGATGCGCTCCGACAAATCCGTATATCCTCGGATATCGGCAAACAGGATGGTGGCGTCGACGGTGATCTGGCGCTGCTTTTTGACATATTGGAAGGATCGTTCGCAGATCGTGCAGATATCGGGGTTCATCTTGCTGCGAGTGATGCCCAAGGCGCGGAAGGGCAAGGCGAGCGGGCCGCCGATGGGGATCGGCATGTGCATCTGGTCCCAGCAGCCGCGGCAGATCCTGGCGCTGCCGTGCCTGACTGGCTCCCTGGAAGTGGATTCTGTCATCATCTCGCGTAGTCCGTCCACAATAGCCGGCATCAAGCTTCCTTCAGTTGGTGGCTTTTGGCAATTCATCCATTTGGCTCGGGAGCACCTCCTTGTCCCGAGCGATGATTGCCCGAACTTCTCCCCCGCCGTTGCTGCAACGGCGGCGGTGGAAATTCGGTCACACTTGTTACTCCCGCTGTTCGATTTCCGATGCGAAACTATGTCCGATCAATGCGCACAGAACCGCGGATCGATGATGAGGCGCGGCAATTCGCCCGAACGAGGAGATTAATGCGATGACTGCAACAGCCGAGAATGGAAAGGGCGGACAGCCCATGCAGAAACCCGCGGTAGTATCGCCCGAAGCCTGGGAGGCGGCGCGCAAGCAGCTGCTGGTGAAGGAGAAGGCGCAAACCCGCGCCCGCGACGCGCTTGCCGCCGAGCGGCGGCGCATGCCGTGGATGGCGGTGGAGAAGACATATGTCTTCGAAGCACCTGAGGGCAGGGTGAGTCTGCTCGATCTGTTCGAGGGCCGGCATCAGTTGATCGTCTACCGCGCCTTCTACGAGCCCGGCGTCTTCGGCTGGCCTGACCACGCCTGCCGCGGCTGCTCGATGGTGGCCGATCAGGTCGCCCATATCGCCCATCTCAACGCCCGCGACACGACGCTGGTCTTTGCCTCGCGCGCGCCGCAGGCCGAGATCGCGCGGCTGAAGGCGCGGATGGGCTGGAGCATGCCGTGGGTGACCATCACCGACAGCTTCGACAAGGATTTCGGCGTCGACGAATGGCACGGCACCAATGTGTTCTACCGCGACGGCGAACGCATCTTCCGCACCTATTTCGTCAACAACCGCGGCGACGAGCAGATGGGCGGCACCTGGAACTATCTCGACATCACGCCGCTCGGCCGGCAGGAGGTCTGGGAGGATTCGCCCGAGGGCTATCCGCAGACGCCGACTTACAAGTGGTGGAACTGGCACGACAGCTACGTGCCGGATGCGGCGCCCGACAAGACATGGGTCGAGGTCTCCGACGCCGGCGAAGCGGCTTTCCGGGCCGAGAGCGCAAACGAGAAGCCTTGAGCGAAATCTGCCACGGCCATCGCCGCCTTCGTCGTGAAAACGAGCCGGCAAGGCGGTTGCCTTGCCGGCCGCAGGCCATGCATAGTGGCGACGACGCGGAGGGCCGATGACCAGATTGCATGCGCTTGTTTTGATGATGTTTCTCGTGCCCGCCGCCACAGGGGGAAAAGCGCTGCGGCTGGCTGGACAATCCGGCGACGGCGACCTGGTCGCTCAACGACGCAAGCGGCAGCTGGATCATCATGGAGAACGGCAGCGGCTACAAGGCCGAGGGAATGAATCATATTCCAGATCTGACGACCGGCGAATATGTCTACACCCATGCCGTCCATGGCTATGCCTGCGCCTGCATGGACGTCGACACGGATGGCGAGGGAGGCATTACCCGCATTCGTTCCGTGCGGCAATTGCCGCTGTCCCGATGCCGGACCGATCCCGCCCTCGGCTGGTTTCTCGATAAGGATCCCTGAGTGGGCAAGGCGTTCCACATTGCTGAAATCGCGGCGTGCGGTATCGTACACGGCCCGTCGGAGTCGGAACTTTGGCGTCTTCAGCCCAGTTTGAGGCCGGCTCACGGGAGAAGACGATGGCCCCATTGACGCAGCCTCACTCAGCACCGGCGAACTTCCAGTTTCCCGGCGAACAGCGGCAGGGCGACCCGATGATGGGGACAATTAATGCCGAGCTCGCCGACAAAGGCTTCCTTGTCACCAGCACCGACGAACTCATCACCTGGGCGCGCACCGGATCGCTGATGTGGATGACCTTTGGCCTTGCCTGCTGCGCCATCGAGATGATGCAGATGTCCATGCCCCGTTATGACATAGAGCGTTTCGGCGTCGCTCCGCGGGGCAGTCCGAGGCAATCTGACCTGATGATCGTGGCGGGCACCCTGTGCAACAAGATGGCGCCGGCGCTTCGCAAGGTTTACGACCAGATGCCGGAGCCGCGATACGTCATTTCCATGGGCTCCTGCGCCAACGGCGGAGGCTATTACCACTATTCCTATTCAGTGGTGCGCGGCTGCGACCGGATCGTGCCCGTCGATATTTACGTGCCCGGCTGTCCGCCCACGGCCGAAGCGCTGCTCTACGGCATCCTGCTTCTGCAGCGAAAAATCCGTCGCAACGGCAGCATCGAGCGGTAGCGGCCGATGATCTTGGTGAATTGGTTACCTTTTTCAAAGGCAGGCCGGGCTGTATAGGAAACTTTCGAGCGGGAGTTGCGTTGATCCGATGGCCGGGGTTGTGCTCACCGGCATCTTGCCGCGGGAGGAGGATGATCCATGAAAGTCATGATCGTTGAGGACGAGGGATTTATCGCCCTGGAGCTCGAGCGGATCGCTCAGGATGCCGGGCATGAGACGGTCGGGCCGGTGTCGACAATCGAGCAGGCTCTTGCCTATGCTCCAAAGAGCGACATTGCACTCGTCGATCTCAGCCTCTCCGACGGCCTCAGCGGCGCCCAACTCGCCCGCCGGCTGATCGACCGCTTCGGCGTCGATGTCATCTTCGTGACCGGCAGCCCGGAAAGCGTCGGACACGGCATCGAAGGTGCGCTTGATGTGATACCAAAGCCCTTTACCGATGAAAGGATTGCCGGCGCGCTCGCGCGGGCGCAGGCTTTACGCAGGGACTTCAATGGAGGCAATGCCATCATGTGACCGCGCGAGCGTGGAACGCGGCCTCGGGCCGCCGATGCAAGCAGGAGCTTGCCGGATGAAGCATGCACTCGCCGTGGAAGTCGCGGGCCTCAATGATGCCAGCGCCACCTTGATCGAAAGCCTCGACGGCAAGGTGGTGCTGAAGGAAGTGTGACGGGGGCTGCCGCTATATAATGGCGAAGTCGTCGCTGCTGCCGATTCCCGCGTTCAACCGTCTGGCGGCAAGTTCGATAAAGGTCTTGACCAGAGGCGGCAGGTGCCGGCTGCTGGGATAGACGACATAGAGGCCGCCGGCCGGAGTCGTGTAACCGTCCAGGACGCGGCACAGCCGCCCATCCCTGATGAAGCCATTGGCGACCCCATGGGGCAGTCGGGCGATGCCATAGCCGGCGATCGCTGTGGCCATGACCGCCTGCATTTCATTGGCGGCGAAGCGTCCCGAGACCGTGACCGTTTCCTGTCCGTGCGGGCCTTCGAGCAGCCATTGCGCATGGGTGGATTGGCCGGCGATGACGCAGTCGTGGCGGACGAGATCTGCCGGGCGATCGGGCGCGCCGCAGCGGGCGAGATAGTCGGGGCTCGCGCAGAGCAAGCGGTGGGTAGAGCCGAGCTTGCGGGCGATCAGCGTGGAATCCTCCAGGATGCCGGTGCGGAAGGCGAGGTCTATGCCATTTTCGACGAGGTTCAGCCTGTCGTCGGTCAGGCGCAACTCGACCCTCGACTTGGGGTAGGTCGCCAGAAGATCGAAGATCGCATCCTGCAGGAAGTGGCCGCCGAAGCCGACCGGCGCCGATATGCGGATCGTGCCGGCGGGCTCCGTCCTTGCTTCCGCGAGACGCAGGTTGGCGCCTTCGATTGTGCGGAGCGCCTGGCTGCTTTGCTCGTAATAGAGGCGGCCGGCATCCGTCGGGTGGAGGCTGCGGGTCGTGCGATGCAGCAGGCGCACGCCGAGTTCGCGCTCGAGGGCGGCGATGCGGCGGCTCACCGTCGTTTTCGGCATGCCAAGCAGGCGCGCCGCGGCGGTGAAGCTGCCGGCCTCGATAACGCGGGCGAAAATCATAATGTCGTTGAGATCCAGCATTGTATCATGAGATGGTACGATGTTTCCCAACTATAGGCTATTATGGCTCAATCCGACAGGCCTTAGTTTTGCTCCATCGTTCACAACAAGGAGCAGACAGATGAGCAACACACGAAGCGTTCTGGTGACGGGCGCCACCGGCCAGCAGGGCGGCGCGGTCGTGCACGCGCTTCTCGCGCGGGGACACCGAGTCAAGGCGCTCTCGCGTAAGCCGGACGGCGACGGCGCAAAGCGGTTGGCCGCGGCAGGGGTCGAGGTCGTTGCCGGCGACCTGGATGACGGCGCATCTGTGGCGAAGGCTGCAAGCGGCGTCGACACGATGTTCCTGATGGGCAACAGCTACGAGGCCGGGACGGAAGCGGAAACGCGCCAGGGCATCACCGTCGCCAATGCGGCGAAGGCAGCCGGCGTCGGTCACCTGATCTATTCCTCCGTTGGCGACGCCGACAAGAAAACCGGCATTCCACATTTCGACAGCAAGTATCTCGTCGAAAAGCACATCGCAGGCCTCGGCATCCCCTATACGATCAGCGCACCCGTCGCCTTCATGGAAAATAGTGTGGAACCTTGGGCGATTGATGGGCTCCGACAGGGCGTCTATGCGGCAGCGCTGCCGCCCGCACGCGTGCTGCAACAGATCACCATAAAGGATATCGGGGTGTTCGTCGCGGCCTTGGCCGAGCGACGCGAACAGGTGTTCGGCAAGCGTTTCGATATTGCCGGCGACGAATTGTCTGGCGAGCAGCAGGCGGAGATCCTGTCCGAGGCGCTCGACCGGCCGATACGCTATCAGGAACTGCCGATCGCCGCGATGCGGCAGCAGAGCGAGGACGCGGCGCTGATGTTCGAATGGTTCGATCGCACCGGCTACGACGCCGATATCGCCGCCCTGCGCCGGGATTTTCCCGATGTCGGCTGGCACAGCTATGCCGATTGGGCGCGCGGCTTCGACTGGAGCGTTCTCGGCAAGGCATCCGCCTGATACACTCTCCGTCGTCCCCAGCCCGAACCGGGGACGACGGAGAGCCGGATCCGCCTCGCCCAAGGCGACGGATCGCTCAGCTCTGCGGCGATCGACCATCGTCCTTGAAGAGGGAGGCTTCGATGCCATCGAGTTTCAATGTCGAAAGTGCGGATGGTTATGAGCGGCTGATGGGGCGCTGGAGTAAGAGGCTGGCGCCGATGCTGATCGATTTCGCCGGCTTGGCGGATGGGGATCGTGTGCTCGACGTCGGTTGCGGCACCGGCAGCCTGACATTTACGCTGGCCGAAAAGCCAAGCCTGCAAGAAATCGTCGCCATTGATTATTCGCCGGTTTTCGTCGAGGCGGCAATGCGGCGCAATACCGATCCGCGCATCGCCATTCGGCAAGCCGATGCCTGCGCGTTGCCGTTCGAGGATAACCGCTTCGACAGGGCGATGTCGCTGCTCGTGCTGCATTTCGTGCCGGAGGCGGGCAAGGCTGTTTCGGAAATGGCCCGTGTCGTCCGCCCGGGTGGTGTGGTCGCCGCCGCCGTCTGGGACCATTACGGCGGCATGCCGGTCATGCGGATGATGTGGGACACGGCTGTCATGCTCGACGAGGACGCGCTGCCGCTGCGTCGCAAATACTGCTTCCAGCCGATGATGCGGCCGGGGGAGATGAAGCAGAGTTTTCTCAGTCAAGGCCTTGTCGACGTCGAGGAGAGGTCGCTGCTGATCCGGATGGAATACGGCTCCTTTGAGGACTATTGGGGGCCGATCGCCGCAGGCGAGGGGCCGCTCGGCAAGTATGTCTGGGGGCTCGAGTCAGCGAAGCGAAAGGCGCTCGGCGTTGCCATGAGAGCCGCATATGAAGCCGGCGAGCCGGATGGGCCGCGGTCGTTTGCGTCGGTGGCGTGGGCATGCCGGGGCAGGGTGGCGGGCGGCGGGTAGGTTGGTTGTGACGACCAGCCATTGCGCCGCATCCGCTTTCTTGTCGATTCGACGGATCGCCCACTCCACTCTCCATCATTCCTGTGCTCGTGACAGGAATCCAGTGCGCCCATGTCCTTGGGCGCAAAAGACTCCTTCCTTATTCACGGCGCAGACGCGCCGTGGATTCCTGTGACGAGCACAGGAATGAGGGAAGAGAGGTTGGGCGGTCCCGTAGGCGTCGGTGACATAGGTGTCGGAGCTCCGCACGGCGGAATAGAGCGCCCGACGCTGCGTCTCCGCAACGCGCCCCAATCACGCGAAACGTGATGGAACTAGGCCACGACCGCTGACATTATCCCCGCTGTCTCGCCTGCGACCGAGCACACCTCGCGCAATCGCAGCCCCTGACATCCACCCGCCCGGTTCGGGCACCCCTTCCGACGGCATCCGGAATTGCCCGCCTCGCCGCCGCTTTCGGACGGAGGAATATTAGATGTCCGCTTTGGAAAGCCTGCGCCGGCTGACGCCGCAGCAGCGCAACACCGTTATCGCCAGCTATCTCGGCTGGACGCTCGACGCCTTCGATTTCTTCATTCTCGTCTTCGTTCTCAAATATATCGCCGAGGAATTCCATACCGACGTCCCCGCCGTCTCGGTGGCGATCTTCCTGACGCTCGCCATGCGGGCGCTCGGCGCGCTGATCTTCGGACTGGCGGCCGACCGATACGGCCGGCGCATCACCCTGATGGCCGATGTATTGCTCTATTCGATCTTCGAATTCCTGACCGGTTTCTCTACCGGCCTCACCATGTTCCTCGTGTTGAGGGCGCTCTATGGTATAGCCATGGGCGGCGAATGGGGCGTTGGCGCCTCGCTTGTTATGGAGACGGTGCCGGAGGAGAGCCGCGGCATCGTTTCGGGCATTCTGCAGACCGGCTACCCCACCGGCTATCTCCTCGCCTCGATCGTGTTCTTCCTGCTTTTTCCGGTCATCGGCTGGCGCGGCATGTTCTTCGTCGGCGCGGCTCCGGCGCTGCTGGTGCTCTACATCAGGCGCAATGTCGAGGAGAGCCCAGCCTTCCTGAAGCGGCAGGCCGAGGGAAGCCGGCCATTCCTCACGGCCTTGCGCCAAAATATTCCGCTGTTCATTTGGGCAGTGCTGCTGATGACGGCATTCAACTTCTTCAGCCACGGCACCCAGGATATCTACCCGACCTTCCTGGAAACCCAGCGCAGCTATTCGAGCTATACGGTCGGCGCCATCGCCATCGTCTACAATATCGGGGCGATCTGCGGCGGGCTGTTCTTCGGGGCGCTGTCGCAGCGGATCGGACGCAGACGCGCCATCGTCATCGCTGCGCTGATCGCCGTGCCGGTCGCGCCGCTCTGGGCCTATGCGCCGGGGCCGGTGCTGCTCGCCATAGGCGCCTTCCTGATGCAGTTTTTCGTGCAGGGCGCCTGGGGCATCGTGCCGGTGCATCTGAACGAGCTGTCGCCGGACGAGGTGCGCGGCACATTCCCGGGTCTTGCCTACCAGCTCGGCAACCTGCTGGCGTCAGGCAATGCGACGCTGCAGGCGGGGTTAGCTGTCCGCTGGGACGGCGACTATGCCTATGCGCTGCTGATCGTCGCAGCGATCGTGGCGCTCGTCGTCGCAGCACTTGCCGGCTTCGGCTACGAGAAGAAAGATGTGCGCTTCGGCACGGAGGAGGCCGACGAACCGCATCGCGCGATGCAAATCTAGCGCTGCCTGCGGCTATGGAGGGCCGGCGGCGATGTCGCCGTCCTTCCTTGCTGGCTGCCGCTGTGTCCTTCGAGTTCCTTACAACCCGGCTGGCGCGGGCGTTCCGGCAGCAACGGCGGAAGGCGAGGCGCATGGGCTCTCTCGATTTGAATCGCTGGCGGCGTGAGACGATTGGTCATGACCTTGTGGGCTTGCCGTCGGATGGCAGCATGCTAGGTAAGACCCGCCGGTATCGAGCTTTCGCTACCGGATCGACCGTTTCCTCCACAGCCCCCGAGTTTCTCCATGCTATTTTCTCCCGCCGCCCTCTGGCCTGTCGTCATGCTGTTTGCCTCCAACATCTTCATGACCTTTGCCTGGTATGGGCATCTCAAGCACAAGGGCACGGCCATCTTCCTTGCCATTATCGTCAGTTGGGGCATCGCCTTTTTCGAATATTGCCTGGCGGTGCCGGCCAACCGGATCGGCTCGGCGGTCTATACGACGGCGCAGCTAAAGACGATGCAGGAGGTGATCACGCTGCTGGTCTTTGCCGGCTTCTCGATCTTCTGGCTCGGCGAGGACCTGACCTGGAACCATGCGATCGGCTTCGCGCTCATCGCAATCGGAGCATCCTTCATTTTCCGGGCGTAAACCCCTAGCCTTTTCAATAGATTACAAATCGTCCATGTCTTGATAACGCCACATTTCCTACAGATTGGCGTCGCATTCGGCTGTCAGCGTGTCACTACGTAGTGATCAGGAGTTGATCGGCCATGAGCCTCTCTTTCCCGACGATGGCGGCGATACGGTTCGGCTATGGATTCCGGCCGGGCGAGGCGCCGCCGCAAAACAAGGATGAGCTGATCGGCCAGCTTGTCATAGGGGCCGCGGCAACGCCGGATTTTCCGCTTGGCGGCCCGGACATGCGTTACCGCGCAATCCTCAGCCTGCAGGAGCAGTTGAAGCAGATCCGCCAGGAGGCGAAGACGACGGAAGACGATCCGGCGCGGCGCGAGATGCGCAAGGGCGTCCAGCGTCAGGCGCAGCAGCAATTCCAGCACGACGCGAACCTGCGGCTGATGCAGGCGGTGCTGTCGCCCTACGGCTTCTTCGAGCGGCTTTCGACCTTCTGGACCGATCATTTCTCCACCAGCGCCAACAAGAACCTGTCGATGCGCCTTATCGTGCCGCTCTACGAGGCAGAGGCGATCCGGCCGTTCATATCCGGCAGGTTCGGCGATCTCCTGCGCAGCGCCACGGCGCATCCCGCCATGCTGATCTATCTCGATCAGGCGGATTCGCTCGGGCCGGATTCGGCCGGCGGCATGAAGCGCAACAAGGGGCTGAACGAAAATCTCGGCCGCGAACTTCTGGAACTGCACACACTCGGCGCCGGCAGCGGTTATACCCAGGCGGACGTCACCGCTGCGGCCAAGGTGCTGACGGGACTTACCATCGATCGCAAGGAGATGGACATCGCCTTCCGGCCGAATATTTCCGAGCCTGGGGCGCATGAGGTGCTCGGCGTCAGCTATGGCGGGCGCAAACGCTCGCGCGACGACTATCTCGACATGCTGGATGACCTCGCCGTTCATCCGAAGACGGCGGCGCATATCAGCCGGAAGCTCGCGGTTCACTTCGTTTCCGATCAGCCCGACGAGGGCATGGTCTCCGACATGGCCGCGGCCTGGAAGAAGACGGATGGCGATCTCACCGCCGTCTACACCGCCATGCTCGACCATCCCGCTGCCTGGCAGAACGAAGGCGCCAAGGCGCGCCAGCCCTTCGATTATGTCGTTGCCGGCCTCAGGGCGCTGAATGCCGGGCCGGTCAACGGCGTCGTCGGCAGCTTCCTTGCCGCCAATCAGCAGGGCACCGATGACGGCGACATGGCGGCGAATACACCTGGCATGGCCGGATCGCCGGTGCCGACGGACCCCGCCGGCGAGGCGAGGGACAAGCGTCTCAAGGCCTTCCGGACGGCGCGGGCGCTGGGGCAGGGGGCGCTGAAGCGCATGGGTCAGCCGACCTGGCTGCCGCCGAGCCCGGCCGGTTTCGAGGAAGGCTTTTCCGCCTGGATCACCGGCAGCCAGCTCGCCGAGCGGCTGGCCTGGGCAAGGCGGGCCGCAGCGCAGTTCGGCCGCGACGAGGATCCGCGCGAATTCCTGAAGTCGACGCTTGCCGATGCGGCGCGCGACGAGACGATCCGCGTGGTGTCGCAGGCGCCGAACAAGATCAGCGGGCTTACCCTGGTGCTGGCATCGCCCGAATTCAACCGCCGCTAAGCAGACTTTCGTTGGCAAGCCAACGCTTTGTCTGCTCAGCTCATTTGTTTTGTCGCAGGTTCTGACCGGAAAACCGCTGTACACTTTTCCGGACCCTGCTCAGGAGCCCCGCCCATGACGCTGTCGATGAACAGGATCTCGCTTTCCCGCCGCGGCTTTCTGACGTCTGCCTGCTGTCTTGCCGCCGCTCCCGTCTTCACACCGGTCGCCTTCGCGGCGATGCCGGGTGATAAGCGCTTCGTCACCATCGTGCTGCGCGGCGCGATGGACGGGCTGGATCTGGTGCAGCCCTATGGCGATGCCGGCTTTGCGGCGCTCCGGCCGACGCTGGCGCTGACGCCCGATACCGGGCTTCTCGATCTCGACGGGCATTTCGGGCTTAACCCGGCCGCCGCGGATCTGATGCCGCTGTGGAAGAGCAAGGAGCTTGCCTTCGTGCACGCCGTCTCGACACCCTATCGTGACCAACGCAGCCATTTCGACGGGCAGGACATGCTGGAGTCAGGCGGCGAGCATGTCGCCGAGGAAAGGACCGGCTGGCTGAACCGGGCGCTTGCCGTCATTCCGCGCTCGGATTCCCGCAAGGCGATCGACGTCAACACCTCGACGGAACTGATCCTCTCCGGGCCGAACGAGGTCGATGTCTGGGCTTCGGATTCCAATCTGGCGCCGGCGCGTGACGAGATGCAGTTCCTGGCGCGGCTCTATGCCGGCGATCCGCCGTTTGCCGCAGCACTTGCCGAGGCGACGCGGGCCGATAGCGCCTCGATGATGACCGAGCCGGACGGCCAGCGCGGCGAAAAGACCGCCGATGTGGCGGCACTCGCCGCCAACATGCTGAAAGGCGATTACCGCATCGCCAGCTTTTCCATCACCGGCTGGGACACGCATATCGGCCAGGCCGGTCAGTTCAAGCGGCCGGCCCGGGATCTGGCGCAGGCGATCAATACGCTGAAGGCGACGCTCGGGCCGGAGATCTGGACGAAGACGGTGGTGCTGGCGATGACCGAATTCGGCCGCACCGTCCGCCAGAACGGCTCTGATGGCACCGACCACGGCACCGGCAGCTGCGCCCTGCTATCAGGCGGCGCCATCAACGGCGGCCGTATCCTCGGCAAGTGGCCCGGGCTCGGTGACGGCCAGCTGCTCGATGACCGCGACCTGATGCCGACGGCCGACGTGCGAGAAGTGGCGGCGGCGATGCTCTACCGGCAGTTCGATGTGGGTCCGGATGATCTGACGGGGAAGATTTTTCCCGGATTGAGCTTTGATAAGGGATCGCAGTTTTTGAAGGTGTGAAGGGCGGCGATTTTCTTCCTCTTCCGAGTGACGGGCACTGTGAGGAGAGGCGGGACGGCACGGCACACCGACCAGCCCTCATGGTGAGGGGGCCAGAAGGGCCGTCTCAAACCACGGGGGCGGGTGGCTTGGGGCCACGCCAGCCTTGGCATTTGGCGAAGCGGTGGCCACCCCGTCCTTCGAGGCCCCTGCGGGGCGCCTCAGGATGAGGCTGGACAGATGGCGGGGGCTTGAGACGCAGTTGTGGAGCAAGCCGCTGCCCCTCCGGCGAGCTGACCGTTTCCATGCCCTCGATCCTGGTCTGTCACTCCTCGGGGACTTGTTTTGGTTTGCCCTCTTCGTCGAGCGCCACCATGATGAAGGTGCCGGCGGTGACCTTTTCCATCTTGGCGTAACGCGAACGGTGCGCCCAGGCTTCGACAATCAGCGTGATCGAGGTGCGCCCGACGCGGTCGATATCGGTATAAACCGACAGCGTGTCGCCGATCTTGACCGGCAGTTCGAAGGCCATCTCCTTGACGGCGGCGGTGACGACGCGGCCCTTGGCGCGCTCGGCGGCGCGGATGCCGGAGGCAAGGTCCATCTGCGCCATAACCCAGCCGCCGAAAATATCGCCGGCGGGATTGGCATCGCCGGGCATGGCGAGCGTGCGCAGCGTCAGTTCGCCTCTCGGCTTGGCGGCATCGGTCATCAAGGGTTCTCCATCTGATGTTGGTCATGGGGCCGGCGATTCATCGAGATCACCCTAGTGCATGATCGCGAGCCGTGTCAGCGGTTTTCCCAGAGTCGACAGAAAAGTTCGAGGTCGCACTCTGGATAACACTATTTGTGGAAAATAACGGGTGATGCCGACCTAAATCCCAACCTCATTCAACGGTTGAATTTTACAACCAACACCTCACCAGGCGCTGTTTAAGTCAACCCTAAATAAGCTTTACGCTCCAGTAATTCCGGTGGTGCAGAATGAGACAGATCTCTCATAAGAATCGCCGGGAACCTCATGCGCAACGTCAAGATTTCCACTCGTCTTTATTGCCTCGTCGCCTTCACGCTTGTCGTGCTCGCAGCGACGATGGTCTTTTTTCTGAACTATTCCTATTCCGAGCTGGAAGAGGAGCGAAAGGCAGGGCTGGCGCAGCTGGATGCGACAGCGCTCGGCATCTTCGACAAATATTACAAGATGGAGCAGGCGGGCACCATGACCCGCGAGCAGGCGCAGACGGCGGCGAAGGATGTCATCGGCGCGATGCGCTACGGCGCAGACGGCTATTTCTGGATCAACGACATGCATCCGAAAATGGTGATGCACCCGATCAAGCCGGCGCTCAACGGCACCGATATCTCCCAGATGAAGGATCCGAACGGCAAGTTCCTGTTCGTCGAGTTCGTCAACAAGGTGAAGAAGGACGGCAAGGGCTTCGTCGATTACTACTGGCCGAAGCCGGGCGCCGATGAGCCGGTGCTGAAATACTCCTACGTCGCCGGTTTCGAGCCCTGGGGCTGGATCGTCGGCACCGGCGTCTATGGCGACGACCTTGCGGCGCTCTATCGCCAGAATGCGATGTGGGCCGCCGTGGTTTGCCTGATCGGCGCGCTGGCGACGATCGCGATCGCCTTCGCCATCGTGCGCAGCGTGACGGCGCCGATCGCGCGGCTGAAGACGGCGATGAATGCGATCGCCGCCGAAGAAGCATCGGTGGAGATTGCCGGCAGCGAGTGCCGCGACGAAGTGGGTCAGATGGCCAAGGTGCTATTGGTGCTGCGCGACTCCGTCGATGAGCGCAGCGCGCTGCGTGGGCGTGAAGACGAAAGGCAGCGGCAGATCGAGGACGAACGCCGCGGCAACGAGGCGAGCCTGCGCTCGGCTTCCGAGCGGCAGAGCCGCGCCATGCAGGCGCTCGGCGTCGGCCTGGAGAAGCTTGCGGGCGGCGATCTGACGGTTGCGATCGGCGATATCGGCGAGGATTACGCCAAGCTCAGGAATGATTTCAACACGGCCGTCGATGCGCTGAATGGCGTCATCCAGGCGATTGCCGAATCGAGCCGCGTCGTCAACGACAGCGCCTCGGATATCAGTGAAGCGACCGGCAACCTGTCGAAACGGACGGAGCAGCAGGCGGCGGCACTTGAAGAGACGGCCGCAGCCCTCGACGAGATCACCGCGACGGTCAAGACGGCATCGGAGCGGGCGAACGAGGCGCGTGAGATGGTGGCCGAGACCAAGGCGAGTGCGGGACGCTCCGGCGAGATCGTCCGCAATGCGGTGACGGCGATGGGCCGGATCGAAGAATCCTCAAGCCGCATCAACCAGATCATCTCGGTCATCGACGAGATCGCCTTCCAGACCAACCTTCTGGCGCTCAATGCCGGCGTCGAAGCGGCGCGGGCCGGCGAGGCGGGCCGCGGTTTTGCCGTCGTTGCGCAGGAAGTGCGCGAGCTTGCGCAGCGCTCGGCCAACGCCGCCAAGGAGATCAAGGAACTGATCCGCCGGTCGGCGACGGAAGTCGAGGGCGGGGTGGCGCTGGTGCGTTCGACGGGCGATGCGCTCCTGGAAATCGAGGCCTTGGTCAATCAGGTCAACGATCACGTCGCCTCGATCGCGACGGCGGCGCGCGAGCAGTCGACAGGGCTCAACGAGATCAACAGCTCCGTCAACCACATGGATCAGATGACGCAGCAGAACGCGGCGATGGTCGAGGAGACGACGGCGGCAAGCCGCACGCTCGCCGAGGAAAGCACCCAGCTGAAGACGCTGCTTGCGAATTTCCGCCTGCGCGGAGCAGAGCAGCAGCGGGACACCCGTTACACACGGGCAGCGTGAGTTCGGCAGCAGTTGGAAGGCGGCGAAAGCCGCCTTTTTCAGTTCCGTCGCGTGTAGATTGCGTCGGTAAGTTTTCATTCACCGTTTTTAATTAAAATTGGACCGAGTTTTTTCGGTCACTCTGCGGCCGGCCCACGGAAGCGATAAGAGTATGGCGTTTGTTTCCTTTCCTCGGCGAGCCTTCCTGCCCGTGCTGCTCTCAGTGGCGCTGACGACCTGCTCGATCAGCGACGGACTGGTGCCGCCGGCCAATGTCGACAACGGCACCCGGGTCAGCTCGATTTCGCCGTCACGGGGTGCCGCGCGCATGGCGCCGGCCGTGCGCATGGCGCCGGTGGAAAGCCAAGCGTCCTATCCGGTTTCCAGCGCTCCGGTCGGCAACACGCAAGGTTCGGTCGATTATCTCGATACGCCGAACCTCGCCGGTACCGGCCATGCGGCTCGCGCGCCGCGGGCGCTGTCTGCGCCGGGGGCGCAGGGGCGAAGACTGCCGATGATCGACAGTGACGAGGCGATGGCGGCCGGCCAGTCGAACGGCAACTGGGGCGGCACACAGAACCTCGCCGTCCCGTCCGGCGGCGTCAACATGGACGATGAGCTCGGCGCCGAACCGGTCGTCGGGCTGGCGCAGGAGCAGCAACAACAAATCGCCGAGGGCAATGCCACCGAGCCGGTCGTCGACGGCATCGGCACCGACAATCCGCTTCAGGTCAACCAACCGATACGCCAGCCCCCACCACAGGCAATGCCGCAGCCGGCCGCGCAGTCGCAGATGAGCCGGGCGCCCACCTGGAGCGACGGCAGTCCGGTCACGGCACCGTCCCGAGATCCTGAGGAGGACGAGGCCGAAGAAGTGGCGATGCTGCGGCCGAACAACCCGATGATGAGTGAGCCCGCCGCACCGTTCGACCCGAGCGTCATGCCGGCTTCCGAGCTGGCCTGCCGGCGCGAGCTGAAGCGCATGGGCGTGCTCTTCGACGAGAAGCCGCCGATCTCGCAAGGGCCGGCCTGCCAGGTGCCGTATCCGGTATCGCTGAAGGGCCTCTCCGGCAATATCGGCGTCAGGCCGGCCGTGACGCTGAACTGCCAGGTGACGCTCGCCTTCGCCAAATGGGTGAAGAACGAGCTGGCGCCGTCGGCCCGCTACCGCTACTGGAGCGGCATCAGAACGATCCAGCCGCTCGGCGGCTATTCCTGCCGGCGCATGAACAACAGCCGTCAGCGATACAATCCGATGTCGGAACACGCCCGCGGCAACGCCATCGACGTCGGCAAGTTCGTGCTGAAGAACGGCCATGAGATCGACGTGCGCAAGAAGGGCCTGTTCTCGCTGCGCGAGGGTCGGCTGCTGAAGGCGGTGCGCACCGATAGCTGCCGCTATTTCAACACCGTGCTCGGGCCCGGCAGCAACCCGGAACACTGGAACCACTTCCACTTCGATCTGCGCTCCCGCAAGAGCGGCAAGGTCTATTGCGACTGAGCTTGTCGCATTGTCGGGCAGGGGCGCAGTCACGCCGCATGACGTCCGCCGGCAGAAAAGGGTTCATCCCGGCCGCCGGGCGCGCTATAGATCGGCGAGGCGGATTGCCGTTTGAGAGTATGATCAATGAGCTATGAGTTTCATGTCGGCCAGAAGGTGGTCTGCATCAACGACACCTTCAAACATGTCAGCATCGACCAGCTGATCCGCAAGGGCGAGATCTATACGATCCGCTGGGTGGGCGAATATACCCATTATGTCGACGGCACGTTTATCGGCGTGAAGCTCGCGGAAATCCATCGCGGCAATGATGACGGGCCGGAAGGCTACGGTGCGGCCGACATGCCCTATCGCGCGACGCGCTTCCGGCCGCTGGTGAAGGACAAAATCGCATCGCTGCGCAAGCTTTTAGCGCCGACGCCGGATGCGCCGGTCGAACCGAAGGAAAAGACCAGGAAAAAAGAGAAGGTCTGAGCGCCGCTCCGGCGCTGCAGCGGCCGACTCCCGCATTGCCTTCGGCTGTGGAGGACATCTCAACTCTCCATCTAGGGGGGCTCCTTCCCGGACAAGATGTGAACGCGCAACCGGTCCAGCCTGCCTGCGCGGCTGGCTCAAATCTTTTAGAGAGATAAATCGTATCCGATTAAATCGGAATGGTGTTGACATCGAATTCGGCTCGGCGTATTAACACGCATCCGATTTAATCGGATACGCTAATAATCATCAACCGAAAGGATACAACAATGACTGAGAAGCTTCTTTTCGCCGGCAAGACCCACATCGCCGGCGGTCGCAACGGCTATGCACGCAGCAGCGACGGCACGCTCGACATCAAGCTGCCGCAGCCGCATCCGGCGGCCGAAAACCTGTTCGGGGCCGCCTGGTCAGCCTGCTATATCGGTGCCATCGAGCTCGCCGCCGCGCAGCGGAAAATCACCTTGCCGGCCAGTCCCGAGGTCGATGCCGAGATTACGCTCAACGGCGATAACGGCTCCTACTTCCTGCGTGCACGACTCAATGTCAGCCTTGCAGACATCGACCGTGAGATCGCACAGGAACTGATCGAGGCGGCCCACGGCATCTGCCCTTACTCCAAGGCGGTCCACGGCAATATCGACGTCGAAACCAAGCTTATCTGAACAGGAAGGGCCGGCCTCGCGCCGTCACCTTCAAGCGGGGGTCTGCCGACGGCGGCAGACCCGTTTCTGAATCCACAGCCCACCGATCCGGAGAACATGCCATGATCAACAGCCACGCGGAGCCGCGCCGGGCCTATGCCGAGTTTTCGCTTGTGCTCGATCCCGATGTCTACGAGCCGTTACCCGACGATTGGCTGATCGGCATCACCGATGTCGTCAGCTCGACCGCGGCGATCCGATCGGGACGTTATGAAGACGTCAATTATGCCGGCGCATCGATCATCGCCGCCCTCGGCAATGCCTGGGGTTCGTTCGATTTTCCCTTCGTGTTTCGCGGAGACGGAGCAGCCTTCGCCTTGCCGGCGAACGGCATCATGGCGGCGACATCGGCCTTGCGTGACGTCGCGGGCTTCGCCAAAGCCGAGCTTCATCTCGACTTGCGTGTCGGGCTCGTCACCGTCGGCGAAATCCGTGCCAACGGGCGCGACGTCAGGATCGCGCGCTATGCCGCCTCCGAGAGCGCGACCTATGCGATGTTTGCCGGAGGCGGGATCAAATGGGCGGAGCAGCAGATCAAGAATGGCCGCTTTCTGGTCAAGCCCGGCCGCTATGCGATGAAGCCTGACCTGACGGGCTTGAGCTGCGACTGGGCGCCGTTCCCGAGCCAGCGCGGCGAGATCCTGTCATTGTTGGTTGAGCCGCGCGACCACACGCGCCCGGAGGTCTTTGCGGCGCTGGCAAGACGCCTTCTCGCGGTTTTCGATGCCGCGCCGTGCCGGTCCCATCCGCTTTCCGGAGGGACGGGTATGGCAAGAGAGAAGCAGGTCAGCGCGAAACGCTGGTCGGAGGTCGCCTCCAATTCGGATTTCCGCAAGTTCGACGACGGCCTGCGCCTGACGCTGGACTGCGCGCCGGACCAGATCGACAGCGTCGAAGCCATGCTCGTTGCAGCGCGGGCGCGCGGTGAGATCGACTTCGGGCTGCACCGCCAGTCTCACGCGCTGATGACCTGCTTCGTGCCATCGGGCCGGCCGGATTCGCATCTGCATTTCCTCGATGGAATGGGCGGCGGTTACGCGAAAGCGGCCGAGATGATGGAGGAGCGCGCGCTTGCCAAGGTTCGGCAGCGTGCGCTGTAGGTGTGGCGCTGCTTCTCCGCGTCATCACGCCTGGTTGTCCGTTTTCGGTCTGAGCAGGTTTAAGAGCATTTCACCAAGCTGAGGCGGCGCCAGTTCGGTTTCGCATTCTATCTCCGCGGCGGTAAACCATCTGAGCGCCGTGTGTTCATCGCCGATAAGTCGCGGAGAGTCCTGCCATCGGTCGACGTGATAGACACGGAAGTGGCGAATGCCCCGGGCGGGCTTTCCGAAACGAACTCTCCGGCAGACAGCCAGTGCTGCGGCGTCACGCCGATTTCTTCCAGCAATTCCCGGCGCAGTGCCGTCTCGGCATCTTCGCCGTCTTCGACGTGACCGCCCGGCAGGCTCCACCGATCCGGGTGTGTCCTGCGCTCCGAACTTCGTCTGACGAGAAGAACGCTCCCATTCCCAATCAATGCGCCGATTGCGATCTCGGCCATGTCACCAGGTGCCGACATGTGCCGCGATCATAATTTTTGCGGCTCCGCCTGCGCCCGCAGCAGGTTGTCGCGCAGCCGCGTCACCGATTTCTGCACGACGGGGAAATCGTCGCCGAGGCCGACGGCGTCGGTCAGGGCGGAGCCGGGATCGGTTTCGAGAAGATCGCGCCCCGCTGGCGTCAGGCTGACACGCACCTGCCGTTCGTCGGCGGGATCGCGATGGCGGGTGATAAAGCCGGCCGACTCCAGCTTCTTGAGAATGGGCGTCAGCGTGTTGGATTCGAGGAACAGTTTTTCTCCCAGCATGCTGACCGTCTGGTCGTCCTCCTCGGAGAGGGCCACCATGGCGATATACTGGGTATAGGTCAGGCCGAGCGCGTCCAGGATCGGCTTGTAGGCGCGGCCGAAGGCGAGATTGGCCGAATAGACCGCGAAGCACAGGAAGGTCGAAAGCTTACGGACCTCACCGCCACTTCCAGGAGGGGCGGGTACAGACTGTTTTGCGGCCTTGGACGTGGGCATGGGTTTATCCTGTCTCGGTTACTACCGCAATTATATATATCGCATCCGATTAAATCGCAATGGTGATGGCGTGATTTCAGGTGACCGCCCGGCCGTCGCCTACCGCAGAGCTGCCGGCGGCGGCTAGATTCGGCGTCGGACGTATCAGCCGAATTTCCAGCGCGTCCAAGTCCTTGGGCGCTGGGAGACTCACTTTAGGCTCGCCTGGAGGCAATCCACGGCGCGGACGCGCCGTGACTGGATTCCTGTGACAACCATAGGAATGACGGAGGCGGGGGGCGGTCTGCTCCAATGGCCTTTGGGCCGCGTAGCCTTGCGGCGAGAGCAGATGGGCAAGTAGCCGCCACATAGCCTTGCATGACCGGAGCTTTCAGGCGACAAAGTCCGGATGAGCATTCCCGCGACACATCCTTTCGCCTTCGATCCTACTTACGGCATGCAGCTCGACGAGCTGCTTGCGGTCGAGCCGCCGGAGGAGCCGGATGGATTCGACCCATTCTGGGAGACGCGGTATCAAAAGGCGCTGACGGTCGATCCGCAGCCGGCGCTTTCCCGCGGCGAGCTCACCCATCCCGACTGGCACGTGCTCGACCTCGTCTATCTCTCCACGGATGCGTTCCGGATCGGCGGCTGGCTGCTGCTGCCGCGGGCTGGGCGGGTGCGGCGCGGCCTGGTCGTCGGGCATGGTTACGGTGGACGCGAGCGTCCGGATTTCGACCTGCCGGTCACCGAAACGGCGCTCATCTTTCCCTGCTGCCGCGGGCTATCGCTCAGCGCCCATCCGCCGATTTCCGAGAATCCTTCCTGGCATGTGCTGCACGATATCGACAAGAAGGATTCCTATATCATCGGCGGCTGCGTTGAGGATATCTGGCTTGCCGTCTCGACGCTCGTTGCGGTCTATCCCTGGCTTTCAGGGCATATCGGCTATAGCGGCATCAGCTTCGGCGGCGGTGTCGGGGCGATGGCGATCGCCTATGATGACCGCATCGACCGCGGGCATCTCGCGCTTCCGAGCTTCGGGCACCAGCCGCTGCGCCTCAAGCTGCCGAGCGTCGGCAGCGCCCAATCGGTGCAGGAATATCAGGCGGAACATGCAAACGTGCTGGAGACGCTGCGCTTCTTCGATGCGGCAACGGCCGCGAGGCGGATCAGGGTGCCGATGCTGACGGCGGTGGCGCTTTTCGATCCTTCGGTCGCGCCGCCCTGCCAGTTCGCTGTCGCCAATTCGATACCGAAATTTAACGAAATCTTCATCCTGGACGCCGGGCATTTCGACTATCCTGGAAGTGCTGAGCAAGAGGCGGTGCTCCGCGACAAGATCGGACAGTTCTTCAGGGTGTCATGAACCGCGAATATCTGCGCTGGTACAGTCAGCGTCTGCATCGAGACATGGAGATGCTGGTGTTCGGCCATGCCGGCGCCAAGGTGCTGGTTTTCCCGACGCGGGAAGGGCGCTTTTTCGAATATGAGCAGCTCGGCCTGGTCGCAAGCCTTGCAGACAAGCTGCAGGCCGGCCATCTCCAGCTCTAGAGCGTATCTGGATTTAGTTGAATCGGAAGGGATTCCGTTTTTGGCTGTTTTGTGATTCAAGATGCTGGCTGGAGTGGAGGCCAGCATCGGATGACTCGACCTCTTTCAAATGATCTTCGCAAGCGTGTTGTTGATGCAATCGAAGCCGGCGAGAGCTGCCGGTCGGTGGCGGTGCGGTTCGGTATTGCCGTGTCTTCAGCGGTGAAGTGGTCTCAGCGCTACCGTTCGAGCGGATCTGTCGCGCCTGGGAAGATGGGCGGCCACCGCAAGCGGGTTCTTGAGCCGTACCGAGCGTTTATCGCCGAGCGGATCAACCAGACGCCGCATGTGTCACTGAACAGGTTGAAGGAAGAACTGGCCGCGCGAGGGGTGAAGGTATCCCACGACACCGTATGGCAGTTTCTGCGGCGCGAGGGACTACGGTTCAAAAAAAACACTGTTCGCCCTTGAGCAGGCGCGCGCTGACGTCGCGCGACGGCGACAGCGCTGGCGATCCTGGCAGGCTGGCCTTGATCCAAGCCGGCTGGTCTTCATCGATGAAACCTGGATCAAGACCAACATGGCGCCGCTTCGAGGCTGGGGGCCGAAGGGCAAACGGCTGCGCAGCTTCGCCCCGCACGGACATTGGCGCACCCTGACTTTCCTCGGCGCGTTGCGCTGCGATCGGCTCACCGCGCCTTGTGTCTTCGATGGACCGATCAACGGTGAGTGCTTTCGTGCTTATGTCGAACAGCAACTCGTACCGGTGCTCAAACCCGGCGATATCGTCGTGATGGATAATCTCGGCTCCCACAAGTCGGTCGCCATCCGTCAGATGATCCGCAACGCTGGTGCTCGGCTCTGGTACCTGCCGCCATACTCCCCCGACCTTAACCCGATCGAACAGGCTTTCGCCAAAATCAAGCACTGGATGCGCCTGGCTCAGAAGCGAACCATCGATGACACCTGGCGCCACATCGGACACCTCGTCACAACCATCGAGCCCAGCGAATGCAGCAACTACTTCGCCAATGCCGGATATGCTTCCGTGAAAACCTGAAACGCTCTATTGCATCGAGGGCCCGGCGGCAGACAGCCTCTACGGCTTCCATCGGCATCCGGCCGAGAGCATCCGCCGGCATGCGGCGCTGGAGGATTATATCCTCAACGAGGTGCTGCCGCTGATGGCGGCGAAGAATTCGCATGACTGCACCATTGTGCATGGATGCAGCCTCGGCGCCTTCCAGGCGGCGAGCCTCGTCTTCCACCACCCGCATCTCTTCCGCAAGCTTGTCGCCTTTTCCGGGCGCTACGACCTGACGATGAAGGTGGAATCCTTCGGCGACCTGTTCGACGGCTATTACGACGACAGCGTCTATTTCCACACGCCAACACATTTCCTGCCCGGCCTCGGCGCCGACTGGCGGCTCGACAGGCTGCGCGAGATCGACATCGTGCTGACCATCGGCGATGCCGATCCCTTCCTCGCCAACAATCGCTATCTCAGCCGGCTGCTGGGCGAGAAGAATATTCGCCATCAGCTGCATGTCTGGGACGGCCGCGCTCATCGCGCCGGCGCCTGGCGGAAGATGGCGCCACTTTACATCTGAATACTGTCGGTCACGGCCAATATAAAGCCGCCGTTGCCACCGGCGCGTCCCAGAGCGAGCGCTCCTCGTCAGTCAGCAAAGCGAGAGTAACGGACAGTCCCTGCATGTCGAGGGAAGTGACGTAGTTTCCAACAAGCGAGCGCTCGATCGGGATGCCGCTCTCCTCGATGAACCGGCGGGCACCGTTATAGGCGAGGTAAAGTTCGGCCGGCGGCGTGCCGCCGAGGCCGTTGACGAAGAGCAGCGCCCGGGCGCCCGGCGCCGCGGCGATGTCACTGATGATCGTCTTGCAGAGATGGCCGACGATGGCGTCGGCGGTGGCGAAGGGCTGCCTGGCATGGCCGGGCTCGCCATGGATGCCGACGCCCATTTCCATCTCGCCGGGTTCGAGCGCAAACGTCGTGCGCTCGGTCTGCGGCACCGTCACGCCGTTCAGCGCCACCCCCATCGAGCGGATGCGTGTGTTCAACCCTTCGCCGAGCTGCTTCAGCTCGTCAAGCGACATGCCGCGTTCGGCCGCAGCACCCAGGATCTTTTCGACGATCAGCGTTCCGGCGACGCCCCGACGGCCTCGGCTTTCGCCTGTTCTCGACGTTTCGATATCATCACTGACGATGACCATGTCGAGGCGGTGGCGCTCGCCAGCCATCTCGATCGCCATTTCGAAATTCATCAGATCGCCGTCGTAATTCTTGACCACGAGCAGGCAGCCGGCGCCGGTATCGGCTGCTTCGATGGCGGCAATGATCTGGCCCGGCGTCGGCGAGGTAAAAATGTGGCCGACACAGGCGGCGTCCAGCATTCCGTGGCCGACGAAGCCGATATGCATCGGTTCATGGCCGGCGCCGCCACCTGATATGAGCGCCACCTTGCCCGATGTAAGATGGCGGCGGCGGATGAATCTGCGCTCCGGCCCGAACATCACGAAAGTCTCATGGGCGCGCACGAAGCCTTCGACGCTTTCGGCGACCATGGTTTCCGCAGTGTTCATGAACTTCTTCATCAAGCCCCTCCCAAGGCCAAGGGCATTACGTTACGTCAAGCATGTCACTCGTCATTCCGCACCGATATCGCGACGATCTTCTGCACCAGATCGGAGATCGCCTCTTCCAGCAGGCGGTTTTTCCTGTCGTCGCCGAAATCCGGCACCATCAGCGACAGGTGCCGCAATTTCTCGGAGTGGCCGAGATCCGGCAGCTTGCCAGGATGGGCGGCCTGATAGGCTTCGAGGAAGCGTTCCTCCTCAGTGGCGCTGAAATGGCAGACGCGGACGATCGTCGCGAGATGGCGCGCCGGCAGCGGCGTCGCATAGGTCGGGCTGGTGATCTGGGTGACGAAGCTTCGGTGTTTTCCAAGTGCCGTTGCCAGGCGCTGGCGCGTGCCCGAAGGCCTGTTGTCGATGATCTGCGCCAGAATGGACTTGTAGGCAATAATGGCGTCTTCGGTGTCTTCGCGCGCCATCCTACTCTCCGGCTGCCCTTGTGCCATCGGCGTTGAGCCCGATGATCGCCGATCTTATCGCGGGACGCCGGGCCGGCGCCACGGAAAAATGCCTGAGGCCGGCGGCGAGCAGTCCCGGCAGATAGCCGGGGTCGCCGGCCATGTCGCCGCAAATGCTGACCGGCTTGCCGGCGGCGAGCTTCACCGCCTGGGCAATCAGCCGGAGCACGGCGGGGGCTGCCGTTCCGGCATCGGCATCGATGTCGTCACGGGCGGAGGCGGCAAGATATTGCGTGAGATCATTGGTCCCGAAAGAAAAGAATGAAGCCGACCCAAAGGTGTCGAGCATCAACGCGGCTGCCGGCACCTCCACCATCATTCCGATCGGCGGCATTCGGTGAAGCAGGCCACGGCGGCCGAGCTTTTCGGCTTCTTCGCGAAACAGCTCGCGCATCCTGTCGATCTCGTCGGGCAAAGTCACCATCGGCAGCATCACCGAAAGCCTGCCGAAGACAGCGGCGCGTAGCAGGGCGCGGGCCTGGACGCGGGCGATTTCAGGCCAGGCAAGCAGCAGCCGGATGCCGCGCAGACCCGAGGCCACGGCAGGCAGATCTTCAAGGCCGGGGAGCGGCTTGTCAGCGCCAATGTCAAGCATTCTAATGCTCACTGGCCTGTCGTCCGCCTGTTCCAGCACGCGGCGATAGATCGCCAGCTGCCGTTCCTCGTTGGCAACATCGGCGATCGAGGTGACCGAAAATTCCGAGCGCATAAGGCCGACGCCTGCCGTTGCCGGATCCAGCGCGCCGATCTCGGCGGGATCGTTGATGTTGATGGAGATGAGGATCGGCACGCCGTCCGCCGTGCGTAGCTCGCCGCTTTCGGTTTGCCTGTCGGCGGGGGGAGTTCGTGCAGGCACCGGCGATGGGATCAGCATGCCGCCCGCCTTGAGGAAGACCGCACCGGCGTCGCCGTCCACCCTCACCGGATCTCCGTCCACGGCGGAAAAGCGGCCCGTGCCGACCACCATCGGCACGGACTTCGCCCGCGCGAGCATAGCGACATGACCGGCGATGCTGCCAGAGAAGAGCGCGATGCCACCGCCTTTCGACCAGTCATGGGCGAGAAAGCGGCTCGGCTCTATGTCCTTGCCGACAAAGACGGAGCCTGGCGGGAAATCGGCGGTCGGGGTGCCGGAGAGCGCATCGAGCACACGATTCTTGATGTCGAGAATATCGACGGCACGCGCCCGCATCTGCTCTTCGTCGGCCGTTTCGAGTTCAGCGATATAGGCATCCAGAGTGGCGACCCAGGCAAAGACGACGTTCTGGTCCTCTTCCATGCGTGCGCCGGTCGCTTCGGCGATGCTGGGATCGCGCAGTACCTCGATTTGGAAATCGATGATATCGCGGCTTTCGGCGTCGGCCCCCTCGGCAAGCCGCTCAAGCTCGCCGATCGAGATGTCGATCGCCTTCTCCAGCGCGCCGTATCCGCCGGCGGTCTGGGGCGCACGACCAGCACCCGACCGCTCGGCCAGAAAGGCCGGGCCGGATGCGATGCCCGGGGATGCGCTCTTTGCTCTCAGCCTAAGCGGTTCGGCCATGTTTTTTTTCCTCATCGAAGTTGCGCTCGATGAGTTCCTTCAACGCGCGGATCGCCTCTTCGGCGAGGATGCCGTTGGCGCGGATCCTGAGGATCGAACCTTTGCGGATTCTCGCGCCCATGATCTTGATGATGCTCTTGCCGTTCAGCCAGACATCGCTGCCGTTGACTGCGATCTCGATCGAACAGGGGAAGGATTTGGCAAGCCGCGTGAAGGTGACCGACGGGCGGGCATGCAGCCCCACGCCATGCTTGACTTCCACCTCCGTCTGGCAGTTCACCTTAGATGGCTCGGGCAATGGCTCGGGCTCCTGTTTTTCTATTCGCAATCCGCTGGTCATCAGGGGGACAGCTCCTCGGCTGTAGCGACGACCTTGGCCAGGGACGCGCCACCCGACGCTTCGGCGGCAGCGATGACGGCTCCCTCGACCAGCGGCGCGTTGCAGATGGAGACGAGGCCCGAGCGGGGAAGCCCCAGCATTTCGATCGCCATCTCGCTGTTGGTTTCGGCGCCGCCGAGATCGACGAAGACGGCAACGCCGGCATCGGACCAGGCGGCCTCGATCGCTCTCAGGATGCCGCCGGCATCGGTGCCGAGTTCGCCATCGACATTGCCGCCGGACCAGGAGAGCGGCACGCAGTCGCCGACCATCTGCCGCACCATGTCGGCGATACCCCTGGCCACCAGCGGCGAGTGGGAGACGATCACGATACCCACATTTGCGGTCTTTCCATTCATTCCGGACGATGCTCCCCGAGATAGCGGCAGATCGCCGTGGTTAGCAGCGCGCAGCTCGACGCTCCGGGATCGACATGGCCGATCGAACGTTCGCCGAGATAGGCCGCGCGGCCGCGCATTGCCTTCATGTCGGCAGTGCGGCTGGCGGAGCGTTCGGCCTTGCGGGCAATGTCACCGAGTGGAGACCGAGCCTCCAACTCGGCATGCACAGGATAGAGCACGTCGAGCAGCGTCTTGTCGCCGGCATGCGCGCGCCCGCGCCTTGCGACGGCATCGATCGCCTTTTTCAGCACCAGCGAAAAATCGGCCTTTTCCTCGCTTTTGCGAAGCTCACGGCCGATTTCCATCAGCAGCGTGCCGTAGAGCGGGCCGGCCGCACCGCCGACACTCATGACAAGCGTCAGGCCGATCTTTTCCACGGCGTCAGCGAAGGGCAGGCTGGACAGGCTTTCGCCTTCGGCGCTCACCGCCTCGCAGCCGCGCCGCATGTTGGTTCCGTGATCGCCATCGCCGATGGCACGATCGAGCGCGCAAAGGTGATCGGTGTTTTCCGCGATCGTCGCGCGGCACACCTCGATCAATCCCGCAACAAGCATCGGTTCCGCCTGCACTGTCATCCTCCCTGTCGTCGCATCTCCCGCGCGGCTCTCAAACCTTACTCCGGTCAGGCGAGGCTTGCCACCACGCCGAATGCGCCGGCAACCGCGACGGCACCGGGATCGGCAACGCCAAGTAGATCTCTTTCGCCGACATAGGAGGCGCGTCCGGCGCCGGCCTTCGTCATCGCCTTGGTCGATTCCGCACCCGCTGCCGCAGCTCTGGCCGCGGCGGCGAGATCGCCGGAGGCGAGCGCCTGCAGGGCAGGCGACAGCGCATCGACCATCGTCCGGTCGCCGACTGTGGCTCCGCCATAGAATGTCATCCTGTCCAGCCCGGCAAGGAGGGCTGCCGATAAATCGGCTCTGTCGGCCATGGCCTTCGCGGCAGCGGTGAAGAAGATCGACAGCAGCACGCCGCTCGATCCGCCCATGCTGGCGCCGAGGATATCGCCGAGCGAGGCAAGTGTTGCCGCCGGCCGGTCGAGCGGCAGCGTGTCGAGGCGAGCAAGCACGCTGCGGGCGCCTGACGCCACCGTCGAGCCGGTGTCACCGTCGCCGACGCGGCCGTCCAGCCGGTTGAGTTCGCTTTCCCGAGAGATAAGATGCTCGCAGAGCGCCGTGATCAGGCGGCGGTTGCGGGCGTTCTCCCCGGCCGCAGCCGCGCCGTTCAAGCCGGCAGCCGTCCTCGGTGCGGCGATGATCCGGATCTCGTGGCGTTCGACCGCCGGCATCCAGGCATGCGGCTCGACCGCCGCCATCAGCGCCGCATCGCGAGCGTCATCCAGCCGAATCAGCGACAGCGAGAAACCGTTCATGTTGAGCGCGGTCATCATCGGCCCCGGGCCGATGATCAGCCGGACGCGGCGGCCAAGCGGCGAGGACAGCACGGCATTGGCAATCACAGCCATTTCGAGCGGCGGCACCGCGCCGAGATTGTTGATGAGGAGGGCATGGCTTTCCCCCTCGCGCAGCGCAGGCGACAGGCGCGCCACCATGGTGGCGACGATATCTGCGACCGGCTGCAGCGTGATGCGCTCGACGCCAGGCTCACCGTGGATGCCGAGGCCGAGTTCGCTTTCGTTCTCGCCGAGGCGGTCCTCATGCGCCTGGCCAGGCACGCTGCAGGTGGAGAGAGACATGCCGAGCGACACGATGTCGCCGGCAGCAGCAGCGGCATGGGCCGCGACCGTCTTCAGGTCGTCGCCCCTTTCGGCGTGGTAGCCCGATATCTTATGAACGAACAGCGTGCCGGCGACGCCACGCGGCTGGTTGATACCGGGAATGGCGATATCGTCGGCAACGATGACCATCTCGACATCGAAGCCCTCGGCGCGCGCCTTTTCGGCGGCAAGGCCGAAATTCAGGCGGTCGCCGGTATAGTTCTTGACGATCAGCAGGGCGCCTTTTGGTCCAGTGACGGCGCGGATCGCCGTCAGCACCGCATCGACGCTCGGCGAAGCGAAGATTTCGCCGGAGACGGCCGCCGTCAGCATGCCCTTGCCGACGAAGCCGGCATGGGAGGGCTCATGGCCTGCGCCGCCGCCCGAGATGATCGCCACCTTCGACTTGTCCCAATCCGCGCGCAGGATGACCTTGATATCGGGGAAGCTGTCGAGGCGGGCGAGACGATCGTTGCTGCTCGTCAGAAGCAGACCATCCAGAGCTTCGGTGACGATGTTTTCCCTGCGGTTGAAGAAGTGTTTCATCGATTGAGACCCGTCTGTTTGTTTCTTCATGCCATCGTCACGTCTGTTTGCCGGTCAGGACAGGCGCTGTCCAGCCGCATCGAAATAAAGGGGATCGCGCAACGCCAGACTGATCCGGTCGCCCGGCGCGATCGCCAGATATGGATCAGCAAGTGTAACGAGCTTGTGATCGCCCGCCCTGATATGCAGATGGTTCTGGTCGCCGAGATGTTCGATCCAGTCGATCTCGGCATTGGCTTCCTTGCCGACGGTGATGTCGAGATGCTCGGTACGGGCGCCGACCGTCTTCGTGCCGGCCGGCGGCTTGCCGCCCGGAAGCAGGTCCGCCGGCAGAAAGTTGATATGCGGTTGGCCGAGGCGGGCGGCGACATGCAGGTTGGCGGGATTGCCGTAGATCTCGCGCGGCGTTCCCACTTGCATCAGCTGGCCCTCGGCGAGGATGCCGATGCGGTCAGCCATCGTCATGGCTTCCACCTGGTCGTGGGTCACATAGAGCAGTGTCGAGCCCAGCTCCTTCTGGATGCGCTTCAGCTCCAAGCGCAGTTCGGCGCGCAGCTTGGCGTCGAGCGAGGAGAGCGGCTCGTCCATCAGATAGATCGCCGGCCGGCGCACCAGCGCGCGGCCGATAGCGACACGCTGCATCTCGCCGCCGGAAAGCCTGGTCGAGCGGTTCTCCAGCTTGTGGTCGATCCTGACCATGCGCGCGACCTCTCGCACGCGCCGGTCGATCTCCTCCGCGCTCAGCTTGCGGACCGGCGCCTTCAGCGGGAAGGCGAGGTTCTCGTAAACCGTCATGTGCGGATAGAGCGAATATTGCTGGAAGACGAAGGCGACATCCCGTTCGGCGGGCGCTTCGGCCGCGACGTTGCGGCCGCCGATCTCGATGCGGCCGCCATCTGGCTTTTCGAGGCCGGCGATCAACCGCAGGGTCGTCGTCTTGCCGGCGCCTGTGGGACCGAGCAGCACGACGAATTCGCCGTCGCGGATCGACAGATCGAGATCGGACAGAGCCTGGGTATCGCCGAAGTGCTTATTGAGGTTTCTGAGGACGACATCAGCCATTCCGGGTCTCCTGATAGAGCTGGGAGGGCACCGCGCGGCCCGACGTGCAGTCGAAGAGCGCGAGTTTTGCCGGGTTGAATTCAAGGCCGACTGTCTCGCCGATCCGGAAGCTGCGATTGGCGGGAACGCGGGCCTTGATCAGGCCGCCCTGGGTTTCCACGGCCACGACCTGGTTGGTGCCGAGATATTCGCTGCCGTAGACGGCGCCGCGCAGCCGCGAGGCGTCGCTGAAGCGGATATGCTCCGGCCGCACGCCGAGCGCCAGCTCGCTTTGGGCCATGTCCTGATGGATCTCCGGAACGGCGACATCGACGCCGTCGAGCAGGATGGAGCGGTCACCGCTTTTCAGGCCCGAGATGAAGCGCATGAAGTTCATCGGCGGCGAACCGATGAAATCGGCGACATACATCGTAGCCGGCTTGGCGTAGATTTCCTGCGGCGTGCCGAACTGCTCGATGACGCCATGGTTCATCACGGCGATCTTATCGGCCATCGCCATTGCCTCGTGCTGGTCGTGTGTGACGTAGACGGTGGTGGCGTGGATGCGGTTGTGCAGTTCGCGCAGCTCGTGAACCATGATCTCCCGGAACTCTGCGTCAAGCGTGCCGAGCGGCTCATCCATCAGGAAGCATTTCGGCCGGCGGACGATAGCGCGGCCGAGCGCTACGCGCTGCCGATCGCCGCCGGCAAGCCCTGAGACCGAACGATCGAGGATATGGTCGATCTGCAGCAGGCGGGCCGTCTCTTCGACTCGCTGACGGATCTCGGCTTTGGGCATGCCCTGCGACAGCAGCGGGAAGCCGATATTTTTGCGCACGTTCATATGCGGGTAGAGCGCAAAGAGCTGGAAGACGAAGGCGATGTCGCGGGCGCTGGCGCGGTTGAAGGTGACGTCCTCGCCATCGAGATAGATCCTGCCGCTTGTCGGCAGTTCGAGCCCCGCGATCATACGAAGCGTCGTCGTCTTGCCGCAGCCGGAAGGCCCGAGCAGCGCCAGGAACTCGCCGTCATGGACGGTGAAGCTCGAATCCTGAACGGCGACGAAGCTGCCGAATTCCTTGCGGAGATTTTCAATACGGATGTCCGCCATGGTTCACTCCGGGAACTTCGAAACGATGATGAACATCACGGTACCCAAGAGCAGGGTCACCAGCGAATAGGTGTAGAGCACCAGCAGGAAGGGCTGGAACAGCATCAGGAAACCGAGCCCGATCAGCACGGTTGCGATGTTTTCCATCGGGCGGCGGCGCAGAAAGAATGACCGTTTCGGGCGGGCAGGGGTGCGGGTGCGTGTTTCGATCAGGTGGCTCATTTGCGGACGGCTCCGAAGGTGATGCCGCGCAGCAGCTGCCTGCGCAATAAAATGGTGAAGACGAGGATCGGGATCAGGAAGATCGTCGTGCCGGCGGCAACGGCCGGCCAGTCCTGCCCGCCTTCGCCGATGATCGTCGGGATGAAGGGCGGTGCGGTCTGGGCCTCGCCCGAGGTCAGCAGGGCGGCGAAGGCATATTCGTTCCAGGCAAAGATGAGGCAGAAGATCGCGGTCGCTGCGATGCCGGTGGTTGCCTGCGGCAGCACGACCTTGCGGAAGGCCTGCAGCCTGGTATAGCCGTCGATCATGGCCGCTTCCTCGTATTCGCGCGGGATCTCGTCGATGAAGCCTTTGAGCAGCCAGACGGCGAGCGAGACGTTGACGGCAGTGTAGAGCAGGATCATGCCCAGGGCCGTGTCCGACAGGCCGAGCTCGCGGTACATCAGGTAGATCGGGATGGCGACGGCGATCGGCGGCATCATTCGCGTCGACAGGATGAAGAACAGCAGGTCGTCGGCGAGCGGGATCTTGAAGCGGGAGAAGCCATAGGCGGCGAGCGTGCCGAGGAAGACTGCGAGGAAGGTGGAGCCGAAGGCGATCACCAGCGAATTGACGAAGCGCGGCAAGAAATTCGACAGACCGGCGATAACCATGTTGCGCTTGCGCGTCACCTCATCACAGGCGCCGACCGGAGCCGGCAGCGAAGCGATATAGTCAGGGGTCTGCCGGGTGCGCGTCGTGAACAGGTTGCAATAGCCTTCGAGAGACGGCGTGAAGACGATCTTCGGAGGATAGCTGATCGAATCCGGCGGCGACTTGATGCTGGTCAGGAAGATCCAGACGAGCGGGATGAGGGTGATCAGCGCGTAGAGCACGACGATCGTCCCGGCGATGCGTTTGCTGGACAGGCTCGGTACGACGACCGAATGGGCGGAGTTGGCGGCGCTCATCGTTGCTTCACCTTGTTCAATGCCTTGACATAGATGTTGGCGAGGCCGAACACCGCGACGAAGAGGACGATGGCGAAGGCCGAAGCCCGGCCGGTCGCCCAGCTTTCAAAGGCGGCGCGCTTCAGCGTGATCGAGGCTACCTCGGTGACCGAACCCGGCCCGCCGCCGGTGAGCAGCGTCACCATGTCGAACATCTTGAAATTCTCGATGCCGCGGAAGAGCACGGCGAGCATGATGAAGGGCAGGGCCATCGGCACCGTGATCGACCAGAATTGGCGCCATGGCGCGGCACGGTCGACCTCTGCCGCCTCGTAGATATAGTCGGGGATCGAGCGCAGGCCGGCGAGGCAGATCAGCATCACATAGGGCGTCCACATCCAGGTATCGACGATGATGATTGCCCAGGGCGCCAGTGTGACGTTGCCGAGCATCTGGATATCTGAGGTCGGAACGCCTGATACCAGCGAGACGGCATAGGCGAAGAGCCCGATCTGCGGCTCGTAGAGAAAGCGCCAGAAATTGCCGACCACGGCGGGCGACAGCATCATCGGGATCAGGATGATCGTCGTCCAGAAGGCATGGCCGCGGAACTTGCGGTCGATGAGATATGCGAGTGTAAAGCCGATCACCGTCTGCAGCACGATCGTCCAGAAGACGAAATGCGCAGTGGTCTGCATCGCCTGCCAGATATCGGGATCGTTGAGAACGCGTTCGTAGTTTCCAAGGCCGACGCCCTGGACCGGCGCATTGGGCCGGTTGGCGCGGTAATTGGTGAAGGAGAGATAGACCGCCCAAAGCAGCGGGAAGATATTGATCGCCAACAGCAAGGTGATGGCCGGCGCAATGAACAGCCAGGCGATCGCCCTGTCGGAGAGGCCGCGAACGCGCCTGGCGACCGAGACCGGCGTTGCCCTTGCTGTCGCATCGGCCGCCTTCTCGACAATGGAGGAATGGGAAATGGTCAATTTTTCACCCGGTCTATAGGGATACGGAAGATCTGGCGGCCCGGCTCGTCTGCCGATCCGGGCGCCATCCTAGTCAGGATGGCGCGCAGAAGGATGCCGACTGTCGCGTCGTCCGGCACTAGATCTTGCCGTCGTCCTTGAAGACGTCGCTCCAGTCCTTCACCAGGCCGTCGAGCGCTTCCTTGGCGGTGCCGTTGCCGGCGACCACGTAGTTATGGACGCGCTTCTGCATGGCCTGTAGCAGCGAGGCGTAGCTCGGCTCGGCCCAGAAGTCCTTGACGATCGCCATCGAGTCCAGGAAGGCCTGGGCATAGGGCTGGCTCTTGGTAAAATCCGGCGCGTTGACGACGGAGTTCAGGCAGGAGAACCCGCCGAGCTCCCACCATTTGGCCTGCACTTCGGGCTGTGCGAACCACTTGATGTATTGCAGGGCGGCGTCGCGCTTGTCGGAGTAGGACACCACAGAAATGCCCTGGCCGCCGAGCTGGGCGAAATGCGCCTTTTCAGCAGGATTGGGGAAGAAGCCGATCCTGTCGCCGCCGACCTTCTCGTCCTTGTAGAGGCCGGGCCAGGTGAAGGCGAAGTTCATCTGCATCGCGACTTGGCCGGATTTGAAGGCGTCGGCGGATTCGACCATATAGACGTTGGAGCTGCCGGGCGGAGTGCAGCAATCATAGAGCGACTTGTAGAATTCGAGACCCTTGACCGCGTCGGCCGAGTTGACGAAGCCCTCCATATCGTAAGGCTTCTTCGGGTTGTCGTACTGGAAGCCCCAGTCGTAAAGCACGTTGGTTACGCCCATGGTGATGCCTTCGGAACCGCGCTCGGTATAGATCGAGGCGCCGTAGACGGTCTTGCCGTCGATCTCGCGCTTCTGGAAGAACTCGGCGATCTGCTTCAGTTCGTCGTAGGTCTTCGGGGCTGCGAGATCGTGGCCGTATTTCGCTTTGAATTCCTTCTGCAGTTCCGGCTTCTCGAACCAGTCCTTGCGGTAGGTCCAGCCGACGACATCGCCCATGGCGGGCAGCGCCCAGTAGTTCGGCGTGTTCTTCGGCCATTCCGAGTAGCCGACGACCGTCGCCGGCACGAAGTCATCCATCTTGATGCCTTCCTTGCCGAAGAAGTCGTTGAGCTTGACGTAGTGGCCGTTCTCGGCCGAGCCGCCGATCCACTGGCTGTCGCCAATAATGAGGTCGCAGAGCTTGCCATGGGAATTCAGCTCGTTGAGGAAGCGGTCGGCATAACTCGTCCAGGGAACGAATTCGAACTTCATCTGCGTGCCAGTCTTGGCGGTGAAGTCCTTCGACAGCTCGACCAGCGCATTGGCGGGGTCCCAGGCGGCCCAGCACAGCGTCAGTTCATCGGCTTTGGCGAGATTGGGCAATGCCGACGACATGACGAATGCCGCGGACAGCCCAAGAAGGGCTTTCGATGTTTTCTGCATAAGTTCCTCCCAGAACCAATGCCGGCTCCCCGCCGGCGTCGCATGTTCACCCGTTTTAGAGAATGCTCACATGAACTCCTCAATCATCATGTTTAGCAATATGTTTAGTGATACGCATTTTTATAAACATTGCAAGGCACAATCGTCGCTGCAGCGCACGCGCCGCGTCGGTCGGCGGCAGCGGGTCCGGCCCTCTATTTCCGAAAATCCGGGAAATTTCTGCGGCAGGCGTACCAATGGGACGAAATCTGGCCTCGCGGCGATATGGGCCGCAGGATATGGAGTCGACGCCGCTCCTGTTTTCCCGGGAGGGTTCAAACTTGGCCTCGCTTCGGCGGGGCTTTTTCTTTGGGCCGACCGCCGGCCGTATCGGGAATATTCTGTCCCACTGCAAGATTTAGCCTTTCCGGCCTGATGCAACGGGCGTATTCAGCCAACGCGCGGCGTCGTTCGCGCGCTTCCCGCGGCAGATCCTCCGATCGGCTCCTTCCAGTTTCCCGCCGCGCCGACAATTCGCATTGTGAGATCGATGACCACGGCAGAGACAAGCGAGAACCGGCAAGAGGCGGCAAGCGGCCGCCAGGCGAAGATCGTGGCGCTGGTCGTTGCCGTCTCCTTCTTCATGCAGATTCTCGACGGTACGATCGTTGCCACCTCGTTGCCGCAGATGGCGGCAAGCTTCGGCGTGCAGCCGGTGTCGATGAGCATCGGCATAACAGTCTATATGCTGACGATGGCCGCCTTCATTCCGCTGTCGGGCTGGCTCGGCGATCGCTTCGGCGCGCGCCGTGTCTTCCTGATGTCGATCGGCGTCTTCACCGGCGCCTCGCTGTTCTGCGGGCTTTCCGGCAGCCTAATGGAATTCGTGCTGTGGCGCGCCGTCCAGGGGGCGGGCAGCGCGCTGATGACGCCGGTTGGGCGCATCATCGTGCTGAAGAACGCCCGCAAGTCCGAACTCGTCCAGGCGATTGCGCTGATCACCTGGCCGGCGCTGACCGCGCCGGTGATCGGCCCCGTGCTCGGCAGTTTCATCACCACCTATGCCAGCTGGCACTGGAATTTTCTCATCAACATCCCGATCGGTATTCTCGGCATGGGACTGGTGCTGCGCTTCGTGCCGGAGCAGCGCGAAGCCGACACCGGCCGGCTCGATCTCGTCGGCTTCGTGTTCAGTGCGGCAGGGCTCACCTTCCTGCTCGCCGCCCTGGAACTCTCGGTCAAATGGGAAGGCGGGCTCCTGCCGGTCATGTCAATGCTCGCAGCCGGCATCGTGCTCTCCGTCATGGCGACGCGGCATTTCCTCGCAGTCGACAATCCGCTTCTCGACCTTTCGGCCTTCCGCGTACAGACCTTCTCGATGTCGACGCTGTCGGCGGGCACGGCCTGCAGGGTCGCCGTCAATGCGACGCCGTTCCTGCTGCCGCTATTGTTCCAGCTCGGTTTCGGGCTGAGTTCAATTGCCGCCGGCACTTATCTGCTCGTCTATTTCCTCGGCAATCTCGGCATGAAGACGGTGACGACGCCGCTCCTGCGCTTGTTCGGTTTCCGCACGGTGCTTGTGCTGAATGGGCTGATCGCGGCGTTTTCGATCGTCGCCTGCGGGTTTCTGACGCCTGACACGCCGCAGTTTTTGATCCATGCGCTGCTTTTTCTTGCCGGCCTGTCGCGGTCGATGGAATTCACCGCGCTGAACACGCTGGCTTTCGCCGATATCGGCCCGGCGCAGCGAAGCTCGGCCTCGACGCTGTCGAGCATGCTGCAGCAGGTGTCGATGCTGCTCGGCGTGGCCGTGGCGGCCGCCGTACTCAACATCGCGGCGGCTCTCAGAGGCGCCGAGACGCCCGTTCTCGCCGACTTCCGCTGGGCCTTCGTCTTGGTCGGAGCGATCGGGGTCGTCTCGTCGCTGCGCTTCATGCAATTGCCGGCGGAGGCGGGAGCGGAAGTTTCGGGTCATCGGAAATTCCGGAAAAACTAACCTGCCGACGAAACCCATCAAGTCGCTCTGCGGTACCGGTTTTCCGTTGTCGTCCTTTCGTGCCGCCTGCGACAAGAGCGAGGGTGAGCGGCTGTTTACCTCGGGCGGTCAATGCAATACGACATTGCCATGCGGACGAGTCGGACGCTTGCGATCCATCGTCGCTGCGGGAGAACGCCGGGAGACGGAATGAGCAATTCTAGCGGCGATGCGGATGTCCTGATCCACATCCTCTATATCGACGATGACGAAGGGCTGGCATTGCTGATGCAGAAAAACCTGCTTCGGCGCGGCTTTTCGGTCGAGTGGGCTAAGAACGGCGCTGCCGGTCTGGCGAGACTTGGCGAAGGCGGAATCGATGCCGTCGTGCTCGATCATGTGCTGGCCGACGAAACCGGCCTCGACATTCTACCCTGCATCACGGCGATGCCGGATCATCCCCCGGTCATCTATGCGACGGGTTCGGACGATACCAGCATCGCGGTCGCGGCGCTGAAGGCGGGTGCCGACGACTACGTACTGAAGGGGATTTCGGCCGATTATTTCGATCTGCTCGCGGCTGCTCTCGAACAGGCATTGGAGCGGGCGCGTTTTCGCCGCGAGACAGCGCAGGCGCAGGAGGTGATCCGCCAGCAGCGCGATCTTGCCGAGATGCTGCTTGCCGAGGTCAATCACCGCATTGCCAACAGCCTCGGGCTGGTCGGCGCGCTAATCCGCATGCAATCCTCGATGACCAAGGACCAGGTGGCGATCGACGCGCTGCACGAAACGCAGATGCGCATCAATGCCATCGCCAGCGTGCACCGTCGGCTTTATACAAACCGGCAGGTCGGATCGGTGCAGCTTGATGAATATCTGAACAGCCTGCTGACCGAACTCGAAGCGTCTATGCGTGACGACAAGCGGCCGCACCGTATCATGCTGACTGCCGCACCCGTCAATCTGGCAACCGACAAGGTTATCACGCTCGGGCTGATCGTCAGCGAACTCGTCACCAATGCCTTCAAATATGCCTATCCGGACAGCGTGACGGGCGAGATCCGCGTCAGCGTCGACCAGATGGAAGAGGTGCTGAAGGTTATCGTCGAGGATGACGGTGCCGGGTTCGATCCGGAGAGCCCGGCAAGGGGAACGGGGCTCGGTACGCGTATTTTGACTGCCATGGCTGCAAGCTTGAAATCGGATTTCGCCTATGATCCCGGTCATGACGGGACGAGGGCGACGCTGGTGTTTTCGTTGCAGGAGGGGAAGTAGGACGTGTGGTGCAGGACGTGCCGTGAGGCCACCTCATCCGCCTGCCGGCACCTTCTCCCCGAGGGGAGAAGAGACTCGTGGCACCGTCTCGATTCCCCTTCTCCGCTTGGGGAGAGGTGCCCCGTAGGGCGGATGAGGGGGGCCTCACGGCACGGCGTTACCCTTTTTCCGCAATAGCTTACTGACATCGCATCATCAAACCTGACGCAAGGGGAGGACAGACATGACGACGATCCGCACGCCGCGTGAAGTCTATGATTTCTGGTTCGTTCGATGGGGCCGGGAGCTGTGGTTCCAGCCGCCGCCGGAACTCGACGAGGAGATCCGCGATGTTTTCCGCGATACCCATCTGGCGCTGGCCGCAGGCATCAGTGACGAGTGGCGGGCCGATCCGATATGCCGGCTGGCGGCGGTCATCGTGCTCGACCAGTTCCCCCGCAACATCTATCGCGGCACGCCGCTCGCCTTCGCAACTGACGGACTGGCGTTGCGGGAAGCCAAGCTCGCGCTTGCGGCCGGTGCCGACAAGGCGGTCGAGGTCGCCTGTCGCACCTTCTTCTACCTGCCGTTCGAACATGCCGAAAACCTCGACGAGCAGGAACGTTCGGTGGCCTTGTTCACGGCGCTTGGCGACGCGGAATATCTCGATTATGCCATCCGGCATCGCGACGTGATCGCCGCCTATGGCCGATTTCCGCACCGCAATGCTATCGTCGGACGGGAGGCGACGGCTGCGGAGCGCGACTATCTCTCCCGGCCCGGCGCCGGCTTCTGAGTGCTTGTCATGCAGATCTTTCAAGTTCGCTACGCGGCGTTTTAGGCATCTTCCGCCTTTCTGTCGCCTTTGTTTGCAATGAAAAGCTGACATTCTATCCTGACGACAACCTTCCCGGAGGCGCTTTTGCGGCTGAGAACGATCCTGCTTCGCACAATTCTTCTGATGACGCTGGCGTTTGCCGGGGCGCATTTCGAGAGTGCTGCAGCCTTGGCGCAGGAGCCGCAGACGCAGGCGGCGGCAGAGACGCCGATTGTCGATACGCCATCCGATCAGGCGGCGAAGGAACTCGAAAAGGCGAAAGTCCAGCTTGGTTCGCTTCAGGACAGCGTCAAGCAGAACGCCGATAATGACGATGCACTGGTCGGGATTGCGGCCAAGGCCGACGAACTCAGCCGCGCCGTCATCACTATCTCGGTCAATCTCAGGCCGCGTTTCGATCAGATCAAAAACCGCCTTGGCGAGATCGGCGATGCGCCGAAGGATGGACAGCCGCCCGAGGCTGAGATCGTTACTCAGGAACGCAATGCGCTTGCCGCCGAGCGTGCGCAGATCAATGCGGTGACAGGCGACGCCGAAAACCTGTCGATCGCGGTGACGAAGCTTGTCAACCAAATTATCGAGATGCGACGACGGCTTTTTGCCGATACGCTTTTCAGACGCACCGAAATCTCCGTCTCGGTGCTCGACGATGCCGCCGGCGCTTTCGTGCGCGAGGTCAGCGAATTCTCGCAGGCCCTGTCGAGCTGGGCCGCCTTCGTCTGGAAGTTCAAGCGCTTCCCGTTGTTTGCGGCGATCTTCCTGTCGCTCGCCTCGGCGCTCATTCTGCTCTCCGGCAGCTACCGGCTGTTTGGCGCATATCTGCGCCGCGATGAGGCGGTCGAGAACCCGTCCTATATCGGCCGGCTGTCGATTGCCTTCTGGTCGACGTTGATCCGCACCCTGGCGCTTGCGGTGCTGCTCGTCACCTCGTTCTTCTTCCTCAATAGTTTCAATGTGCTCAGGCCCGATATCGCACCCGTCATCGGCGCGCTGTTCGGCACGATCGGGCTCGTCTATTTCGTCGGCCGGTTCGTCAACGCCATCTTCGCGCCGCGCGAACCGCGTTGGCGGCTGGTGAAGCTTTCCAATCTCGGCGCCCGCTCGATCGGCTACTGCCTGCTGGCGATGGCTGTCGTCAACGGGCTCGACTATCTGTTCGGCACGGTCAGCGAGGCGATGGGTTCGCCACTGGTGCTGACGGTGGTCAGGAGCCTGATCGCTGCGCTCATCATTGGCGTGATCCTGATCGCTGCCTCCTTCGGCAAGCCGATACTGGCAAGAAGCGGCGATCCGGATGCGCCGGGCCGGCATTGGCCGCGCGGCATGGCGATCATCCTGCGCGTCGTGGGCGCCGGCCTCATCGTCGCGGCGCTCTCAGGCTATGTCGGGCTGGCGCGCTTCGTCGCGACGCAGCTCATCATCACGGGCGCAGTGGTCGCCACCATGTATGTCGGCCTGCTCTCAGGCAAGGCGATCTCGCGGCAGGAGAGCTTCGGCGATACCTTCTTCGCGCGCTTCCTGACGAGCCGCTTCAATCTCGGGCCGGTGGCGATCGACCAGGTCGGCTTGCTCGTCGGCCTTGCGATCTATGCGGTGGCGCTGCTCGTCGGCATCCCGCTGATCCTGCTGCTCTGGGGATTCCATGTGCAGGACCTGCAGCTGATCGCCTACCGGCTGTTTACCGAGGTCAAGCTTGGCGGCATCAGCATCTCGCTGCTCGGCATCTGTACCGGCATTCTGCTGTTTGCCGGCGTCTACCTGTTGACGCGCTGGTTGCAGCGCTGGCTCGACGGCAATGTCATGGCGCGAAGCCATGTCGATCTCGGCGTGCGCAATTCGGTCAAGACGGGCATCGGCTATCTCGGCGTCGGCATTGCGGCGATCATCGGCGTTTCGGCCGCCGGCATCGATCTGTCGAGCTTTGCGCTGGTTGCCTCGGCGCTCTCGGTCGGCATCGGTTTCGGCTTGCAGAACATCGTCTCCAACTTCGTCTCCGGCCTGATCCTGCTGGTGGAGCGGCCGTTCAAGGTCGGCGATCATGTGGTTTCCGGCACGGCCGAAGGCATCGTCAAGCGCATCTCGGTGCGCGCTACCGAGATCGAAACCTTCCGCAAGCAGTCGATCATCGTGCCGAATTCCGAGCTGATCAACGGCCTGGTCGGCAACTGGACGCACCGCAATAAGATCGGCCGCTCGGAAATTCCAGTTTCGGTCAGCTACGACGCCGATCCGCAGAAGGTGATGGACATCTTGCTGGAACTGACGGCCAAGGTTCCGCTCGTCATGCGCAATCCGGAACCGCATGTCGAATTCCTGCGCTTCGGCCCCTATTCGCTGGATTTCGAGCTGCGCTTCTTCCTCGCTGACATGGGCGACAGCATGACGGTGCGCAACAATCTGAGGATCGAGATCCTCCAGCGCTTCAAGGCCGAGGGCATCGAGATCCCGTTGCCGCAGAGCGATCTGACCATCCACCGCGAGGCGCCCGCGGCCATCGCGAACGAGGGCAGGGACGTCAGGCCCAGTTCCGCGGACGGGGCTGCCGGCGACGATGAACATCGGGTGCGACAGCTGCGTGGCCGCACCGCCGAGGCCAGTCTGAAGAGCTGAACGGCTCATTCAGCCATCATTCACAGGTCTATGTGCATGATCCCTCGCATCGGGATCGCTGCCGAGGGCAGCACCGATCGTTCGAGGGGAGGGCGCACCCGCGCCGCCGCACATGATGGCAAGATTTGCCGCCGTTCTGCTTATCCCGCTGCTTGCCGCGCCGGCGGCCCATGCGGCATCCGTCACCAACACCGATCCTGCAGCCGTGGTGCTCGTCATCACTGAGGGCGGCCAGCGCGTCGAGGTCGTCGTCGATGCCGGGGCTTCGGAAAATCTCTGCACTTCTGGCTGCTTCATGACGACGCCCGACGGTGACCGCATCGGCCTCGATGGCGGCGAGACGATCGACATCATCAAGGGCTCCGCCGTCGTTAAATAAGGCTGCGGCCCCGTGGGGCTACGGCCGTCCGCGCGCCAGTGCCGTTTGCGCCGGTGCGGACATCCGCATCAGCGGCCGGATGGCGAGGAATGCCGCCACGGCAGCGGCGCCGAGCGCGACAGTGATCGACAGCGACCAGGATACGCCAACATTGCCCATCAGGAAGGCCAGGGCGAAAGGCGCCGCCGAGGAGACGGCGAGGCGGGCCGACATCACTTTTCCCTGCCGCTGGCCATAACCTTCGCTTCCGAAGAGCGCCAAGGGCAGCGTTCCCTGCACGATGCTGCTGAGGCCGGAGCCGAGGCCGAAGATCACGGCGAAGACCACCGCGCCCGGAACGGACGGGGCGGTGAGGAGGAGAATGACAAGAGCCGCCAGCAGGAGCACGGCGGAGATGACGGCGAGCGTGAGCTGCGGCAGGCTGCCGCCGAAGACCATGTTGATGAAGCGGCTCAGCACCTGCGACGGGCCGAAAAGCGTGCCGACCATCACGGCCATGGCGCCGAGTCCGAGCGCCGACATCACGGGCACCATATGGACCAGAAGTGCCGCGTTGACGAAGCTTTCCAGCGCAAAGCCGGTCACCATCAGGATGAAGGCCGGCGTGCGCGCAGCGGCGGGAAGGCTGGGTTCGATATGCCTGGTCGCAGCGCTCTTCTCGCCCGTGCTGTTATGGCCCGCACTGCGCGCCAGCCAGGCATGAATGGGAAGGCAGACGAGCAGATTGATCGCGGCGAAGATGAGATAGACGCTCTGCCAGGAGAAGTGGGCATGCAGCGCCGTGGTGATCGGCCAGAAGATGGTCGAGGCGAAACCGCCGATCAGCGTGAGATAGGTGATGCTGCGCTTGGCCACCTGCGGCCTTATCTGAACCAGCAGGGCAAAGGCTGCGCCATATTGCACGAGATTCGACGCCGTCTCGACGGCGATCAGGGCGATGACGAAGGCGACCTTGCCGGGAGCAAAAGCGCAACCGGCAAGGGCGATTGCCGCAATCGCCGAGCCAAAGGTCATGATCCGGCCGGCGCCGAAGCGATCGATCCACTTGCCCATGGCGGGTGCCGCCAGGCCGCCGATCAGCAGCGCCGCCGACAGCGCGCCGAAGATCCATTCCGCCGACCAATCGAGCCCGCGCGCCATTTCGGGCGCCAGGATGCTGAAGCTGTAATAGAGGGTGCCGTAGCCAATGACCTGCGTCAGACCGAGCGCGAGGATGGCGGCAACCGGCGGCCGTTCGGAAGCGGCGGGGGTCATATGGATTTGAGACCCACACGTCGTTCAAGCTTGTCGGCTTCTTCCCTGCGCTCGCTGTAGCGGTCGGTGAGATAGGCCGAGGCGTCGCGCGTCAGCCATGTGAACTTCACCAGTTCCTCGCAGACGTCAACGACGCGGTCGTAATAGGATGACGGCTTCATGCGCCCGTCGCTGTCGAACTCCTGGAAAGCCTTTGCCACCGACGACTGGTTGGGAATGGTGATCATCCGCATCCACCGGCCGAGGATGCGCATCTGGTTCACGGCATTGAACGACTGCGATCCGCCCGATACCTGCATGACGGCGAGCGTCTTGCCTTGCGTCGGCCGGACCGAACCCACCGACAGCGGTATCCAGTCGATCTGCGCTTTCATTATCCCGCTCATTGCGCCGTGTCGCTCGGGGCTGACCCAGACCTGGCCTTCCGACCAGGCAGAGAGCTCGCGCAACTCCTGCACCTTCGGATGGGCGACCGGAGCTCCGTCGGGAAGGGGAAGACCTTCGGGATCAAAGATCCGCACCTCGCAGCCGAAGTGCTCGAGCAGCCGTGATGCCTCATGCGCCAGGAGGCGGCTGTAGGATACGGCCCTCAGCGAGCCGTAGAGGATGAGGATGCGCGGCTTGTGCGTCGAGAAGGGCGGCCGCAGGGCCTCCAGATCCGGCTGGTGAAGATGGGCCGGTGAAGTCGCTGGAAGGTCAGACAATGCGCTTGCCTTCGGCATCGAGCACCTTCTCGCCGTCTTCCTTGGTGAAGGGGCCCTTGTGCGTCTCCGGCAGGATTTCCAGGACCAGCTCGGAGGGGCGCGACAGGCGCGTGCCGAGCGGGGTGACGACGAAGGGCCGGTTGATCAGGATCGGCTGGGCGAGCATAGCGTCGAGCAGCTGATCGTCGCTCAGATCGGGATTGCCGAGGCCGAGTTCGGCGTAGGGCGTGTCCTTCTCGCGCAGGGCCTGGCGCACGGTCAGGCCGGCATCGGCGATCATCTTGACCAGCTCAGCACGCGATGGCGGGGTGTTGACGTATTCGATGATATCAGGCTCGATTCCGGCATTGCGGATCATCGCCAGCGTGTTGCGCGACGTGCCGCAAGCGGGATTGTGGTAGATGGTGACGTTCATAGTTTCGCCTCGGAGGATAGGGTTGATGACGATGATGCGGCTGGCTGCAGCAGCCAGGTGAACAGAAAGAAGGCTGCGACCGCACCTGATACTTCGGTAAGGCAGAAGCCCGGCAGGTCGACCGGGCGGATGCCCGAGAAAGTGTCGGTTAGGGAGCGGGCGAAGGCCACGGCCGGATTGGCAAACGAGGTCGAGGCGGTGAACCAGTAGGCGGCGGTGATGTAGAGTCCCACCAGCCATGGAACGGCTTTCTGCTCGAAGCGGATGCCGGCGAGAATGACCGCGACGAGGCCGAAGGTCGCAATCCCCTCGGAAAACCATTGCGCGCCGCCGGTGCGGACCTTGCTCGACAGTTCCAACAGCGGCAGGTTGAACATCAGATGGGCGCAGATCGTGCCGACCACGCCGCCGGCAAACTGCGCCAGCACGTAGCCGCCAAGGTCGCGTTTCGGCAGCGAGCCCGATATGGTGAAGATCAACGAGACGGCCGGGTTGAAATGGGCGCCGGAAATCGGCCCCAGCACGGTGATCAGCACCACCAGGATCGCGCCGGTCGCCAGCGTATTGCCAAGCAGAGCGAGGCCGACATCCGTAGTCAGCGATGTCGCCATGATGCCGGAGCCGACCACTGTTGCGACCAGCATGGCGGTGCCGAGCGCCTCAGCGACCAGTCGCCGCGATAGATCATATGGCGCCATCAGCCGGCTCCTGTCGGTTTGCCGTCGTGCCTTCCATCGCGCCGATCTGGCGCAGGTGCGCTTCCAGCGCCAGCTTGTCGATCGAGGCCAAGGGCAGGCTGAGGAAGGCCATGATCCTGTTTTTCAGGAAACGGGCGGCCTGGGCGAAGGCGCGGCCCTTCTCGACCTCGCTGCCCTCGACGGCGGCCGGATCCTCGACGCCCCAGTGAGCGGTCATCGGATGGCCGATCCAGACAGGGCAAGCTTCGCCGTGGGCGGTGTCGCAGACGGTGAAGATGAAATCCATCTGAGGTGCATCGGGCTTAGCGAATTCGTCCCAGCTCTTCGAGCGAAAGCCGGTTGCGGGATAACCCAACGCCTGCAGCTCCTTCAGCGCCAACGGGTTGACTTCGCCTCTCGGCTGGCTGCCGGCGGAGTAGGCCTTGAACCGGCCCTTGCCTTCGGTCTCGAGGATCGACTCGGCCAGGATCGAGCGCGAAGAATTGGCAGTGCAGAGAAAGAGCACATTGTAAACGCGATCTGTGGTCATTGCAGTTCCTCCTTGGTTGCAGGTGTACAGCATGCGGCGACGGCGGCGGCGGGCGCGCAGATCTCGGCGTTCCCTCCGCAGCAATCCTCCATCAGAAAACGGATCAGGCCGCCAAGCGCCTCATAATTGGCGGTGTAGATGATTGAGCGCGATTCACGCTGCTGGGCGATCAGCCCGGCTCGTTCCAGCTCCTTCAAGTGGAAGGAGACGTTGGACGGCGAAACCTCCGCCTTTTCGGCGATGGAGCCCGCCGCCATTCCGTCAGGACCCGAGACGACAAGCATGCGAATGATGTGGAGGCGGGTTTCCTGCGAAAGCGCTCCGAACGCGGCGAGGGCTTGACGTTGATCCATATTTCAATAATCCTTGAATCGTTGAAACAAGGATTAGCGCAGATGAACGCCATCGACAACAATAAAATCCAGGCGGAGGAGATCAGTCTCGGCCTGTTGCTTGATGCGCTCTCCGGCGACAAGGACGCGACGCTGGTTTTCCATTACGATGGCCGGCGGGTGAAGCCGGGCTATCATATCACCGAGGTCAAGGCGGGCCAATTCTCGGCGCTTGATTGCGGTGCCAATCCCGAGGCCTGGACTGAGATCTTCATCCAGCTCTGGGACATCGCCGAGGGTGAGCGCACGCATATGCCGGCCGGCAAATTCCTTGCGATCATTCGCAAGGTGACGGAGCATGTGCAGCTCGACGGTTCGGCCAAACTTACCTTCGAAGTCAGCGACGGCGTGCGGCCGATGCAGCTTTATTGCGCGGCAATGCCGATTTTGCGTGGCGGGGCCGTGCATGTCGATCTTTCGCCGCGGCCGGCAAGCTGCAAGCCGCGCGACCGCTGGCTCGCCGAGGAGACCAGAAAGGCTGCAGCTTGCTGCGGTCCGTCAGCGGCGGAGGGCGGCTGCTGCGCGTAGAGACCTGCGGGGATGGGGCAATGGTGGGCTGCGACGAATTGCTGCGCGCGGTCGAGGCGCATGCCTTGCTCTTGCTGGGCTTGGCGTCAGGCGTTGACTGAGGCGTGGGCATCCCACCATCGGAGCACCCGCATCGCCCGGAGCGTGATCCAGCGCGAGGGCTGACCTACTCCCTCGTCGATCTCGAACCAGACGCGCCCCGGCAGGGTCCAGTCGAGTGGCCATCTGCCGTCCTGAAGACGGCAGAAGCGAAGATGGGCGATCGCCTCGCCGAGGCAGCGGATCGGGGGCGGAGCCGGTCAGGAGGGCGCTTGACCGGAAATAATCGAGGGCGCGGAGGATGTCGTAGTGCCAGCGGTTCGGGTGCAGGAAGTGCAGGAAGCGTTCGTCGGCTGGCTCGCCGGTGCCGAGACGGCGGAAAAGGTCGCGCTTGAGCAGGAATTCCTCGCCCGTTCTACGCGCCTCCCGGGATTGCGGCGTACCACCGGTCGCTCGCTCGAACTCCAGCAGCCCTTCCAGCACGTTGATGGTGCTGGCAAAGGACGACCGAATGGAGCCGTTGCACCGTTCGCAATTCCAGCCGCCATCCTCGAGGCGCTCGCCGGTCAGCCTCTCGACAATGGAGGAGACGTCGATACCGAAATAGGCGCCGTCGGCAACGGTGCGGCCATTGATGCATTCCTCGACTTCGCCGTTCCAATAGGGCTGACCGCCTTCCTCCCAATGGGCATTGGCGCCGATCGATGCGACGGTGCGCCTGGCCCGCTCGCAGGCGGGATCGAGACCGAATTCCCGCAGTTGCGACAGCGAGAAATTTGTCGCCGTCCACGGCTGGCCGCGCTCCCGCCACTCGCGAGGGTCGAAACCGGCGGGAAGAAAGGCGCCGCCCGCCCATTGGCCGTCCTCGTCCTGGCAGGTAAGCAGCCTCGCGCCCCAGCCTTGCGTCTCCACCTTGGCCCGCTCGGCCATCCAGTCCGTCTCGGGGGCATCGATGAGATCGCACATCACCTGCCACCGGATTGCCGGGTCGGAATCGAGCAGCCATTCGATTTCCGGGTCGGGTTGGGTCATGAGCACATCCGCCCATAGGTGTGGGTCGATCACGCACTTATAATGGCTTCTGCGGAGCTTCGCCAGCCGGACGGGTTCAAGGCAGCTCTTGTCTCGCGGCGTTGCGACGCTCTATCGCCGCACCGGTCTACCTGGTTCCGGCCGTCGCATACGAGATCTGCCTTCGATCAGTCGGTAAGCAAATGCTTGCCATGCCGCGGCCCGACTGCGCCAAAGAGAGCACGGAGCTGAGATCAAGGTTCACGACCTATAACGTGACAATTGTCGGCGAAAGCCCGTTCGATGCGGACAACGCGGCGCTTGGCGCCTGATTTCTTAATCATATCTGCAAGAAAATCGCGGGCGGGTCCAGCTGGACGCTTCGCCGTCTCTCGCTGATTAATGATTAGTCAAATCAATTGATGTATCAGTTTGAGCCGGGGATGGATTTTACATTAAAGGTTTACCATGGCGTTTTTGGGTATTTCGGGGATGCAATATTCCGGAGAGATGTTTGCCGGCGCGCGCATTATTGTCGCGGAAGATTCAAACGTGTTCACCTCGATGATCAGCAAACGCCTCAAGGAGTTGTTCGACATTAATGTCGAGATCTGCCGCAACTTCGAGGATTTGCAGTTTTCCTACGACAAATCTTCCGATCCGATCACGCTGGCGATCTCGAACATCAATCTGCCGGGCGCCGAAAACGGCGAGGCGCTGGAATATCTGGTCGATCTCTCCATTCCCACCATCGTCTTTACCGGCACCTTCCATGAAAGCATGCGCGACAAGCTGATGGCCAAGGATATCGTCGACTATATCCTCAAGGACAATATATTCGCGGTCGATCTGCTGGCGGAGTCGATTTGCCGGTTCCTGACCAATCATCGCCACCATGTGCTGATCGTCGACGACAGCGCGACGGCGCGCGCCCTGCTGTCGAGCCGGCTGAAACGCTACAATTTCCGCGTCAGCGTCGCCGACAGCGGCGGCAAGGCATTGGAGATCCTGAAGGCCAACCGGGATATCGGCCTGATGATCACCGACTACAACATGCCCGACATTGACGGCTTCGAGCTGACACGGCGCATCCGCGCCAATATCGGCTCGCACGAGCTGCGCATCATCGGCGTTTCCTCCTCATCGAACCGGCTGCTTTCGGCGCGGTTCCTGAAAGCCGGCGGCAATGATTTCATGCTGCGCCCCTTCATTGACGAGGAGTTCTACTGCCGCGTCAACCAGAATCTCGATACGCTTTTGCAAATCCAGTCGATGCGCAAGGAGCGGGCGGTTGCCTGACGGCTCTCCTAGCTTGAGTATTGTCAGTGAGGCGAAGATGCAGGTCGGGGACCGGCATCGAGTTTTTGCAATTATAAGTAACAACATCATTTGTCCCCCTCACGCGCACAGGCCTCTCGGTTATCGTCCGCCCCGCCGGGGGGAGGGCCGAGTCGAGCCCGTGCGGCGCAGGGGGGAATAGCGGCTGTGGCCTTTCAAGCGGATTTTCAGCGGGATGGAATCGGGCTGCGCTCCGGCGGGCTCAAAATACTTCTGGTTGAAGATTCCCGGATGTTTTCCGCCGTGCTCTGTCACCGGTTCCAGACGGAACTTGGGCTTGCCGTCAAATCCTGCTCGTCGCTGAAAGCGCTTCGCCGGGAACTTGCCGAAGATGGTCATGGCTACACCATGGCCGTCGTCGACCTCAACCTGCCGGATTCGCCCTATGGCGAGGCGCTCGACTGCACGATCGAGCACGATATCCCGGCGATCGTCTTTACCGCCACGTTCGATCTCAACACGCGCAACAGGATCATGGAGCGCAATGTCATCGATTACGTGTTGAAGGACAATGAGTTCGCGCTCGACAATCTGGTCGCCACCGTCCGCCGGGCGATCTCCAACCGCAAGACGCGGGTCCTCGTCGTCGACGATGTCGTCTCGGCACGCCAGGTTCTCGTCGATCTCTTGAAGGCGCAGCAATATCTCGTCGTCGAGGCAAGCTCGGGGCTCGAGGCGCTGGCCGCTCTTGAAGCCTACAGCGACATCGAACTCGTCGTCACCGATCACCATATGCCCGATATGAGCGGTTACGAGCTGACGCGGCGCATCCGCCATCGCTTCGGTTCCGACAGGCTGCGCGTCATCGGAGTGTCTTCGTCCAACGACCGCATGCTGTCAGCCAGTTTCCTGAAGGCGGGGGCCAGCGACTTCCTCTACCGACCTTTTGTCGCAGAGGAGCTGCAATGCCGCATTGCCAATAATGCCGAGACGCTGGCGCAGATGCGGCAGCTGAGGGCGGCGGCCGCATGCGACTACCTGACCGGCCTCTACAATCGCCGCTACTTCTACGACAACGGCCCGAAGCTGGTGAACGAATGCCTGCGGCTGAAAGTGCCGAGTTCAGTCGCCATCCTCGATATCGACCATTTCAAGCGCCTGAACGATACCTACGGTCACGAGATCGGCGACAAGGTGCTGAAGGCGGTGGCGAACCGGCTGTTTACAATCTTCGAAGGCAGCGACAATCTTCTCTCGCGACTTGGCGGCGAAGAATTCGCCATCCTCTTCCCGCAGATGGATTCGGCCGCTGCGACCAAGCTGTGCGATGAGATCCGCTCGGATATATCGCGGTTGAAGGTCACCGCTGACGACGAGGACCTCGGCGTTACGATTTCGATCGGCATTGCCGAGATCGGCGGCTACGAGACTTTCGAGAATTATTTGAACGCCGCCGACCAATTCCTCTACATGGCCAAACACCGGGGCCGCAACCAGGTCTATTCCGACGCTAGGATGACGGAGGAGGCGGCGCAGTAGCGCCGCTCGACCCTGCTCGGCGCCACCTCGGCCACTGCCTACCCTCGTGGTGACGGCCTCTTATCTCAAGCCGCAACTGCCTGGCGCGCTGTCGCCATGGTCAACTTGCGCTCGGCGCGTTCCTGCTGCGGCGAGCGATGGTAGAGTTCGCGATAACACTTGGAGAAATGCGAGGCCGAGACGAAGCCGCAGGCGACGGCGACTTCGACGACGGGCATCGAGGATTGCACCAGCAGGTGGCGGGCGCGGTCGAGGCGGATTTCGAGATAGTAGCGGGCGGGCGAACGGCCCATCTCCTGGCGGAACAGCCGTTCGATCTGGCGCCGCGAGAGGCCGGCGCCGTCGGCGATCTCGATCAGCGACAGCGGCTCGGCGAGATTGCCTTCCATCAGCTCGATGATCGACAGCACCTTGGCATTCTGCACGCCGAGGCGGGCGCGCAGCGGCAGGCGCTGGCGGTCGTGCGGATTGCGCACACGATCGGTCAGGTGCTGTTCGCAGATGCGGTTGACGAGGCTTTCGCCGAAATCCTCGCCGACGAGGTTCAGCATCATGTCGAGCGAGGCGGTGCCGCCGGCGCAGGTATAAAGATTGCCGTCAATTTCGTAGAGATCGGCATAGACCTCCGCCTGCGGGAAGGCTTCGGAGAAGCCCGGCAGGTTTTCCCAGTGGATGGCGCAGCGCTTGCCGTTCAAGAGGCCGGCCTGGGCCAGCACATGTGCGCCCGTACAGAGGCTGCCGACGGCAACGCCGCGATTGTAGCATTCGCGCAGCCAGGCATTGACCGATTTGTTGTTGAACTCTTCGACATCGATGCCGGAACAGACGAGCACCATGCCCGGCCGGTTTTCGCCGCCGAGATGGCGGCGCTCCTCGGCGAGCGAGGAATTCGCCTCGACGCCGATGCCGCAGGAGGAATAGACCTTCTCCCCGTCGAGGGAGGCAAGCCGCCAGGTATAGGCCTGATAGCCGAGCATGCGATTGGCGATGCGCAAGGTGTCCACGGCGGCCGAGAAGGGCAGCATGGTGAATTGCGGTACCATAAAGAAGACCAGTGAACGCTTCTTGATCTGCATCCTGTTCATAGCGAAATCCATGCTCGAGGGACGATGACATATTCGTTGCGCGGAATGCGTCGCGCCGATGTCCTGAAAGCGACACTGGCATGGAAAAATGCGGCCGGGAAGAGCAAATATGCGACATTGACCGCGATTTGACCGGTCAAGTCGCAGGCGAGGGCGCCAGCGGGGCGGAGGAGAGCTCACAGCCAACCGAAATTCAGGGGCTGAAGTGGAATGGGGAACGAGATGGCGGACACGAAAAAGGCGGCGTTGCAAGATGCAGACGCCGCCCTCATCTCAGGAGGAATGTCGCATTCATTACATGGTCCGGTGTTTGCTGTCGTCGGTGCTCGGCCAGCCGATATCCTTGCGGACGTCGAACGGCATGGCTTCGATTTCGCGGGCAGTCTGCCAGCGGGTCCAGGCGAGCACGAGCTTGTGGGCATAATGGCCCAGATCGAAGCGGCCTTCGCTGGAGGTGAGGGTCTTGCCACCACCCCGATAGGTGAGCGTGGTCATTTTTCGGTTCCTTTCTTGAGCCGGGACATGGTCGCGATGGGAGGTTCGTCCTTGTCCATGCTGTTAATATGGGCTTCGCGAACCCATCATTCAAACGAATAGAGTTTATGGATAACATCAACGAATTTGAATGATCCCGGTGCGCGCTCCGGGGCGGTTTTGTCGCTAAAAGTGTAGAACCCAACTAAATGCGATTTTCGATCCAAAGGATTGCAATTCAAACCCAAAGCATTGCGATTTTTTGAATCGCTATCGTTGTAGGGCTTTAGGTAGTTCAGGTGGTTATCGCCGAGCCCCTACGTGACTTCCCGAGAAGGGATGTCGCTGACCAACTCAAGAAATTTGCGATTTTCCCCAAAGAATAGCGATTTTCATATTTTCGGTCTGAGGAGCTTCGATCAATCAAGTACCGGGGAGGGCCTGGTGCGGGTGCGCGTCGGTACTAGAGCTGAACTCAGAAGGTTACGTCGTACGTTTCGACCGAAGCGTTCACAAGCCGCATACCGGCGTACAATCGGCCAGGCTTGTCGCACTTGCTGAACTCCACAGCCCCAACAGAGATAGCGTCAAGAACTTGTTTCGATGCATAGTCTGCGGTTTGCAGCACGCGATTGATCACGTTCTCGCTCCCCGAGTCCGCGCTTGCGTAGATCAGCTGAACCCCAGCTGGGAGCAAGGATTGCTCAAAGACCGGTAGCGTTCGATCATTGAAGGCGGGGATATTGCCGAGATCGGAGTCGACAATCATCCCGATCCTAGTCCCTTGGGCAACGTGCCCCGCTGCGTAGAGCTGTTCCAGCGCTGCGATCCAACCCAGGTTTTTGATCTTGTCAGTCCTGAGGTCGATGAACTCCCAGCAAAAGGCACATCCAGCTTCCAGTAAGCTCTAGCGCCCGGAGGGGTGATGCCTCTTTGAAGGTCACTACCGCTGTCACTGACACGTTTCTAGTGTTGATAATGCGCGTGTTGGTATCGACGGCAACCAGGTAGTCGAAATTCTTCAACAAAGCCCGTTGAATTTCGAAGCTCAGCGTTGAGCTTTGCAGTGGAACCCGTGACAGGACTTTTGGCCCCTTCGGCCTTTCATAGCTCACCTGGGAGTAAACATTCGTCATCGGCTGTGACGCGACATGCAAGCCAATAATCCGATTCAAATTCGGTCGGGGAATACCGCTCTCGGAAATTATTGGTTCTCCCCCATCCCGCACCGTCCCCGTGCTGGAAATTTTCTCGGCCCCCAGCGGCGCGGCCTTTTTTAGGGGTGTGAATGCGAGGGTCCTAGACCGCTTGTCCCACAAATGAGCCAAGGAGATCGTCTCGTAATAGCCATGCCGCGAAAAGAATTCCTTGCCTTTAGCGCACGGATTACCTTGAGATGAAGGCCAAAAAACAAGGAAACGTATTTTGCCGATGGGAACGGGTTTTAGCGCCCGTAGTCGATTTATTTCCTTGCGTATCCAAAAATGTCAACATTTGTCACTTAAAGGAATTCCGTATCCAAGGCCATTTTTGGCTACGAATTATGTGCGGACTTTCTGCTCAGATTTCCTTGCGCTTCCGCCGAGTCCGATAGCGCTTAGGGCGTTCAACCGTAACGGTTATTGGCTCACCGGATATCCAGTAACCGTTATCGCGGTACACGAACTCCCCCTTTGCGTCGGTCAAAATTCTTCCCAGTCTTTTCGCCGGGGTGGGGTGGTCGATTTCGATGCCCAGCGCTTTAAGCCTGTCATAGATTTCGATCCGGCTCAGAGGATGCCCTTGATCCTTTAATATCCGGTAAGCCTGTTGCCGGACTTGCCACGCTTGCGTTTCAGGGCGCTCAATTCGCCTTTTTGCAAATTCTTGGGGCACATCTGGAAGCTCGTCGAGGTGGCTGGGACCGTCGCCGGGGTTCGCGCCAAGCATGCTGAGCGATCTCTTGGCGTCGCGGAGATGTTTCAGATCAAGCTCAACCTGCCGTGTCTCGGCTTCCAATCGTGCCATCTCAGCCCGAATCTCCTCGCGCCGCTTCTCCAGGGTTGCGACTTGACGATCAATCGGGGCCATCGCTGCATGTTGCGGTCTTCCCTGGGGCTGATTTGAAGATTGCTGCATGAGGGTCTTCCGTATCCTAGAGAATCGCTATAGGTACAAAGTGCGCTGTGATGCTCCCGTTGGTTGTCGCGAGCGGCGCTGTATTTGGTAGCCATTATCACGACTAAAGGATTCAGTCATCCGCTAGGGGCCGTTCAGCCCCTGTCGGAGCCTATTTCCTTGCGCCAATTCACAGGAATCTCACAAGGAGCTTCAAATGAAACACAGGTCTGACAACGTCTTCGACCCTTTCGCAGTGTTCTGTACCCAACGGAGCCCTGACTTCGACTTCGACCCAGCGGCGTACGACCAGAAGGACGATTACGTCCCCCAGGATGTTCGACCCAACATGCTGGACGTGGTCGCCAAGCTCTTTTGGGCTGAAAATGGCGGGCCAATCAGAACGATCATTGATGGGCGCAAGACCCGTCCGACGGGTACTTTTCACGCGCTTAAGGGTGGTGCGAGAGCTATGCCCTGGGAATCGAAGCTTGAACGCACCGCAATGTGCTTGGCCGACTTCTCAACTCGCGTCCACTATCTGCTAGCGCAGCCGCACCGACTTGAAATCTCCGTGCGCGGCAACAAGGGGCGGCCTCTGATCTACTTTCCCGACCTGCTCTTGCAGGTGCATCCTTCGTTCGTCGAGGACCTTCGCAGAGGAATGCCGTTCGCGCAGGCTGCATGCGTTTCAGCCAATCGTGATGTTCCGCCTCATCGACTGCAAAACCTGCTACTTGAAATTAAGGCTGACAAAGACCCGCGTGACGACGATCCGGCATATCAGCATAAGCTCAGCCTTGCTCAGGAACTCTATGACCGTCGCGGATTTGCGTTCTTCACGATTAGGCCGTCCGTGCATCTGAAAAAGCAGTTCACCGCAGTCGCGAGGCGTGCCGATCTCCACAAATATACTACGGTTGACGAGCGCGACTTCATGACGTGCCTTGCCCACTTTGCGGGAAGGGACACGGTTCCGCTTTCCTCGTTAGAGCAGGCATTTGGAAATGGTCCACTAGCGCAAGCGAAGGTGTTCGCCCTTCATTACCGGCGATTTATATCCATCGACCTTGCCGCCGGTACAAAAAGCAGTGCGCCAGTTCACCTAATCCAACAGGGGGCAGCGCGATGACCCTAGACATCTCCGTAGGTGATCAATACCAGTTCTGCAGCGGAACGGTCCGAGGTACTTTTGAGGTCGAAAGCGAAAACGCGGAAAACCTGATTTCTCTCAGAAGTCTGTCGGATGGACGAGAAGTTCATATCAAGGCGCTTGACCTGGCCGTGCTTCAAGCAAGAGGCGGCGCGGTTCGCACTAAGCGCCAAGGCGAGACAATACGCACCGTCACCGCCTTCGACATCCGAAGTCTGCACGAACCTCCCAGAAAGCATCTTACCAACAGGCAGTTGAAAGACTGGAAAATCAGGAGGGCTGATTTTGAGCGTGCAGCAACGCTTCTTTTTTACGTGCGAGCCTTTGATGCTGTACCTAGAACGAAGAAAAGCACGCAGGCGCTCGACGAATTTATTGGTGGCAGAGCCAGTGAGGCAAAAGCGGCCGGGCTCGAATGGACACCGTCTGCCAGTGCTGTCCGGAAAGCGTTGAAGAAGGGAGGGGAGAACAATCGCACGATTGCTCTCTATCTTCGCAAAAGGGGAAGCGCCAGGAAGCAATCGAAGTGGCCCCAATGGGTATACGAACTGGGGCAAGAGACGGTAGCCCATTACTGGGGTGATCCGGCTGTGCTCTTCACCCACGCCCACACCTATTTCGATGACAGGTTCTACGCAAAACGCGATAAGCTACTGAGCGCTCGTAGAGAGAAGAAAGGAGAAGGTTCCTCCAGCAGTTCTTCGGAGTCTGACGAAAACGCCGACTTGATGTTCGAGCCGCCCTGCAAGCAGACGCTCACCAATTGGATAAATGAAGCGCGGTGTCATGCAACGATAAAGTCGAAGTTCGGCATACGGCAGGCGAACCGAGAGCTGCGCGGTCGAGGCGAGAGCGTCACCGCGATTGCCCCACTGGAAATCATCGTATTGGATCAGACGCTGGGTGACGTCTGGGCGTGCGAAGAGGTTCAGGTTGATGGCACGATAGCAATCGTCCTGAAGCGACCTTGGCTAGTGTGGGCGATGGACTTGTTCTCGCGGATAAACGTCGGATTCATCATGACATTCGATCCGCCTTGTATCGCGACACTGATGGCTTGCTTGCGTGACGTCGTCAGCCCGAAAACAGCATTGATGGAGCGCTTTGGTTTCTCTAAGGGCGCTACCGATGGCTGGGGGAAGTTCAAAACTGTTATCCTCGACAACGCATTGGCCCATATTGGTGTAAGCCTCCAGCTGGTTGGTGACATCGTAGGATTCGAGGTCGACTACGCCCCGATTCGGACGCCAGAGTACAAACCCTGGATCGAACGCTTGGTTCGCACGATGAATGGTGCACTGCATGCTCTGCCAGGAGGTATTCCTTATCCGCCCGATGAGTTGGAGATTAGGGGTATCGATCCACAAAAGAGCGCTGCGTTGACCCTCGACTCGATCCGAGACCTTATGGATCACAAGATCATCGAATATAACCTCGATGAGCACGATGGCATTGGTATGGCTCCTGCTCGCAAGTGGACCGAAGGCGTCGCCGAGTTTGGTCGTCTTTCTGTCGATGACGCTCGCTCGTTCAAACTCGTCCTGGGGCGCTATGAGACCCGGACGCTCGACGCGGAAGGCATTCTTCTCAATGGCCACACCTTCCATGATCAAGGGATCACCTCGATGCTGCTTGATCACATGGCACGATTCCATCGTGAAAGGCGGGAGCGGAAGCCGGGTCAGACCGCATCGTTCCGTGTGCACCTCTTCTTTGATGACATGGATTGCTCTTCGATCTCGGTCATTGACGAGTTGACCAACGAGATCGTGGAACTTCCGAACAGCGATCCATTCTATGCCGAAAAGCCGGTGTCTTTTGCGTTCTCCAAGGGTGAGCGAGAGTATCAGGCCAAGCTCAACAAAAACTTCCACACGCGGGAAGAGAAGGCCAAGGCTCGTCGCGAATACACAAAGGAGCTTGAGGCGAAACTCGCGAACGACAATCACGCTGAAGCGAAGCGAACCATTCGCGTGCTGCAGGGGCGTGAGAAGCCGCAACTAGCCCCGGGAAGCCAGATCATCGACGTCAAAATCAAGCCTTCGATCAGTGGGATGCCGGTCGCCGAAGCGGTTCCGGTGTCGATGCCGTTCACCGAGCGAGCGGAAGTTCTGACTGCACCAAAAGGCCGTAAACCCAAAAAGCGGCCGAAAACCCGCAAGGACGCGGCAGTTGCGGAAGTGGCGAACGATCAGGCAAAACCTCACGAGCGCGAGGCAGCGTGCGTCGATTGGGCCGCTCAACCAGATGTCGACGAAAGCGAAGCTGCGCTCGACGAGCTGGCGCGTCGCTACGGCTTCTAACTTGGCGGGGACAAGCTGTCCGCTTGTCCCCCGTTCAGCAAATCCCGACATTGAGGAGACCAACGTGCACATCACGTCCCCTGTTGATGATCTCGAACACCTGTTCAAAAATATGCGAATTGAGCATTCTTTCATGAGCGAGGCACACAAGACCTTCGACGCGCTTCGTAACGCCAGGCGTCGGATAATGGAAGGTCCAGCCTTGCAAAAGAGGCAAGGTGCGCGACGCTATTTGCCGATACCCAGAGTGGCAAAACAACGGTCGTGATGGCCTATCTGGAACGAACTATTGTCGACTACTGCTACGAAACCGGGCTGTTCGAGAGGGACACACCGCGAGTTGCCGTCGCACTACTGCAGAGAGTGGTCGTGCATATCTCCGTCTCAGGTACCTCGACCCTTATGTCGCTTCTTGAAGACATACTCAGGGCCTACCACGACCCCTGCCCAGAAACTGGCAATCTAGGGAACAAAAAGCACCGCGTTCTCACCTACATCAATGAATTTCGGACGGAGCTGTTGATCTTTGACGAGATGAATCATCTCAGAATTGGTGCGGCTTCCATCAATGCAAGGTCGGAGGCTACCAGGGTGCACAACACGCTGAAGGATTTTCTCCTTGGTGGCTGCCCGGTCGTTTTTGTGGGAACCAGCGAAGCGAGGAAGAAGGTCTTCCTCGACAAACAGATACGCGCCAGATGCCTCAAACAGCTCTTCCTGGGCCCCTTGAACTTTAGGAACCCGAAGCATCGCAACGCGTTCGGCGAGTTTGTTGGTCTCATCGGCCTGCATCTACAGCGTTCGGGGTTATTGGCCGAACGCTCTAACTTCATCAGTAAGGAGGTGTCCGCGCGACTTTTCGTCGCTTGTGGGGGCTATCTCGGCCATGCGGCAAACTTGATCGAGCGAGCCGCTCTTTATGCAATTGAGGACGGTGCAGCGCGGGTCGAGTTCGACCACTTACGGGCGGCGGCCGACGATTATACCGTATTCAACGAGCTTGCGACCAATAATCCGTTTGATAAAGCAGATCGGGGGAGCCAGGCTGCACCTGCGACGGGAGCGGCGGCTCATGACTGAGTTGTTGGAGCGCCCCGAAGCTGAGATTGCCCACATTGTTGGACTGGCCGCCAGTGTTGGCCGTACTTTAGCCGTGCCAGTCGATCTGGAGGCTGGCGAACACCTGCGGGACGCTGCATTCCGAGCGGTGAGCCGTAACGGATTCTCAGACAGTTCTGTCGTTCTGAATTTGGCGAAGTCGAAGTCTTTTAAGAGCTTGGCCGCACTCCATGGCGCGGCGGCCGACGATATAAGCCGCCTGATTGACGCCCTTGGTATCCGGAAGGATGCTGATGCCGTAAAGCAGTTTCTAACGGAAACCGCTGGAAGCAGTCGGGATTGGGTTGAGTTTTTTGGTGTCAATTTGCGCCGTGGGCACCTGACCAGTCGACGTCGTGTTTCGCCAACGTCACTTCGCAAATACGGAAAGCAGAAGGCGATGTGGTCACTGCAGCCCTTCAATTTTGATGTTGCAACGCGGGAGCGCTTACTCGACCACTGCCCAGTTTGCCAGGAGCAACTCGGCTGGTCACGAAGCTTTGGCGTGGAATTCTGTGATCGATGCCCGAGCGCTCAGAACTGCTTCGAGGGGGCTGTCGACCTGCGAGACTTTCCGCAGCCACTTGTTGGTGCAGGAGATGATGCAGCTCTGCAATTCGTCACAGACATCATTGACCCTGAGGTCGCTCACTGTCGTTCCGCTCGCACGTTGCATCCTGACTTTACTGACGTCGGGCGAGGGGAACTATTCCAATTGGCGATTCAGATTGCCGGTCGGTTGGACAAGACTCCGCCAGGCTGGGGTGATTGCTTAACTGTCAGTTCCATCGAGCGGGCTGGGCGAGCGATAATGGAATGGCCAAATGGCTTCGACTTACTGGCAGAAAGCCATGATGCTGCTTCACGAGAGGAAGCTGAACTAGGTGTCGGATTTGAAAGACTTCACGTTGATCGAACGCTCTCTGCTCAAGTTCGAAGGATTTTGAAGCAGCGTTTCGAAAAAAGGCTCCGGAAGCGCGTTGCGAGGAAAATTGACTGGTCATCACCTTTGGCTGGGACACGACCTGGTCGCACATTGAAGCACAGCCGAGGCGAACTGAAACGGCTGGCCAGCAGCCCGACTGATGTCTCGCCAATCGACGCGGCGGTTCTGCTGCTGCGGAATTCGCCACATGCTCGGAGCATCGCCGCAGAACTGGGGCTTCCACTCCCATTTCTGGTTGACCTCTTCGATGCAGGTATGTTGCCAGAGCTGGGTGCGCTACTGAAGGAGGTGAGGGGGAGTTGTACAGGTCATTGGGGGTCGTCCGTACACGATCAACTGTCAAGAACCACAAGTTCTGCCGCGACAGACAACATGTTACCCCTCTGGCCAATGTGCTTCGCGCTGACGCATTTAACCGGTCCACATTGGGTTCGCATATTCCAGGCGATTGTCGATGGAGACCTTCAGACGGCGAGATGGCGGCCATCAGGACCGGCGCTGGTTAAACAGCTGCGTTGCGAAGACATCGGCGCTCTCTCGCGTGTGCTTAACTCCGGCATTTGCACATCCTACACAGACGAGGTGCCTCTGACACAGTGCGATGCCTCATTCGCGTTGGGCCGATCACGAATGACCATCCACAACCTGGTCAACAATGAGATGCTGCCCTCAAATCCGACCGGACTCGACATTTGTGAGCTGCGGCGGAAGTGGATGTTCTTAGCCGAGATCAGCGATCTCGCTTCTCTTGACGGAAAGGACGTCTCAAACCTTCGCCAAGTGCTCGGAGCTTCCAAGGTAGCTCGCATCTCTATAGGAGATACGACGCTCTGGTCACGTCTTGGTGTTCGAGAATGTTTGTCCATCGGCAATTGAGGATTCCGCCCGGCGGTCAACAGAAGCGTGCGGCTCTCCCGGCGGTGTAGTTTGTCCTCTCACCGTTTGCGGGTTCGAAGACATGGCGTTCATAAGGGTGGCATAGGTTGACCGGAATCGCGCTTCCCAGTCACTTCCCCACACTGAAACCGTTGCTTCATGAAGGTCTTCGCCATTCAATGCATCATGCCACGGAGAAGTCGTGGCAATGAAGACGGCTTGGTTGAAGTCCTCAAACTGATCGGCTGTTATGTCGATGATCAACTCGCCGTCTGAAAGCCAGACGTGGGATGCATCACCACGTCGGCCGCAGATGTATCGGTATGGGCCAAAGCCATGCCAGGTTAGGTGATGCGCCAGAAGAATTGAAGCGTCTCCACATGCGCCGTTGGGGAATGTTTGAAGTGTTAGACCATCGTCGCGGTGATAGTGTTCGAGCCGTTTTCGGAAGTCCCTGACGATTGTTGTCGATTGATCCATAGTGAACGATTTGATCGACCTAAATTCAAAGAGCAAGCGTTCACTTTAAAAAATTAGGAAAAACCGGCGCGAATGCGTGACGAAACGCAGTTTTTCTGTGGATGCGAATGGCGTGCGGATCGAGACACACGGTATCGATTGTATGATTGCAGCGTCTTTTGGAGAGATCACAAATGGCCAGCAGTTACGCAGAATGGAAGCTTCGAGCTTCGGAAATTGATGCTGCGATCACTCAGATCGGTGCCTCGCTTCTTTCAATTAGGAAACTTGTTGAATCCGCCCAGGAATGGCAAAGTTGCACCGCAGGTCGCAGAATACATTGATCGGCTTTCTAGCAAGCTTTTCGGCATCATCGAAGAAGACACCCACTTCAAATATCCTAAATTTTGAGAACTTGATTGAAGGCATGCCCGAGTGGTGGCGCGTGCAGTCTAGCGCCACCGAGTTTGAGGACCAGTTTTCTACAGGCCAAATGACAGATGACGAAGCCGTCCTAGCTCTTCTCGTATTGGGCGTTGACTTCCGTGATGAACGGGGAGACCCGCTCCGCTGCACCAAGTTTCTATGCCGACAGGTAGAAGGTGGTGCTGTCGGGAAGGTGATGGGACATCTCCCAGATGTTGAGGAGCTGGGTTTGAAAAGTTGGGAGAGCAAGCTTCAAAAGGAAGCGCAGCTTCACTTAGCCCGCAAGGGTAGGTCGTAGCTACTAGCTGGTCCACGCGAGCGGAGCGCCCGATCCCCTTAACGCTTCACGATTATTCGGGTTCCTGGCTGCACCATCTCATAAAGCTCCTCGACGTCCTCGCGATACGTCCGAAAGCATCCGCTCGACGCGTTGGTTCCGATGGAGGAGAGTTCATTGGTCCCGTGTGTGCGTAGCAGCCCGTCGGCAAGGTAAATCGCTCGCGTGCCCAACGGGTTGTGTGGGCCTGGTTTCACGACTGCCGGAAGCCTTGGGTTCTTCTGGCGCATGCTGGCCGTCGGACGGTCATTTCATATGGCTCACGAGACCAGAAAGCTTGGGACTATCCCTTGCTTTGTTTCCGACCTGTAAGCTCGGCCTCCATGCTTTTGCGCAGCGTGTCCATGATGTTGACGACGTTGGATGAAGGTTCCTTCGTCCCGCTGGTCGAGCCCTTTGATTTCCTCCTGGGTGTGAGTGCCTTTTTCTTCTCGGCGATGATCTTCAGCAGGCTTTCCTGGATCGCATCAGTAACCATGGTTGGAGACCACTTCTTCGTCCTCTGTTTGATGAGCTGCTGGACAAGCGGAACAAGGTCCGGGTCCGCGTCCTCATCGATGTCTTCAAAATAGCTTTCCTCCGGCCGAACCTCGTCGCCGAACCGCAGCGTCCAAAGAACGATGCCTTCGCCACGGGGTTCGAGTACGACCGCCCGCTCGCGGCGGCCAATAACCAAGCGGGAAACTCCCAGCACATTGTCAGCCGCCATGGCGTCGCGGATGACCGCAAAGGCCTCCTGACCGACCGGATCATCGGGCATCAGATAATGGGGCTTCTCAAAGTAGACCCATTCGATGCTGTCTCGCGGGACGAACTTTTCGATATCGATTGTCCGAACCGTTTCCAGCGCCACGGCGTCGAGATCGTCATCCGTCAGGATAATGTAATCGTTCTCGCCGCGAGCGTAGCCCTTGGCTTCGTTTTCGTCCTTTACCGGCTTACCGGTGACGGAATCGACATATTGGGAGACGACACGATTGCCCGTCTCCTTGTTCAGGGTGTGGAAGCGAACCTTCTCGCTCTCGCTTGTCGCGGGAGACATCGCCACAGGGCAGGTGACCAGCGAAAGTTTGAGGTAGCCCTTCCAGTAGGGACGCGGGGCCATAGCCGTCCTCCTCAGCTCGCCTTGCGGTGCGCAGCTGGCGCGGACCCAGATTTCGGAGCTGCCCGTTGGGCCTTGGCACGGCCGGTGCCCGCGTTGGCGTTGGCGGCTGTTCGCTTGGGCTTATCGGCCGTTTTCATCATACCAGCGCTCTCGCGCAACGCCGCCAGCAGTTCGTTAGGCTGCGATACCTTGACCGGCTTCTTCTTCGGCAGGGAGCGACCGTCGATCTTCGCTTTGACCAATTCTGCCAGAGCGCTCTCGTAGCGGTCGTCGAATTCGGCCGGATTGAAGCTGCCCTTTTTCGTGGAAATGATGTGCTTGGCGAGATCGAGCATCTCGCCCTCGATTTTCATTTTCGGCATTTCCTCGAATGCCTTGGCGCTGGACCGGACTTCATAATCGTAATTGAGGGTGGTCGCGATCAGCCCTTTCCCCTGAGCGCGGATGAGAACAGTCCGCATGCGTCGGAAAAGCACCGTCCTCGCTATCGCCGCGACCTTTGTTTTGCGCATGCCGTCGCGCAGGGCTGCGAATGCGTCCTCCGAAACCTTGTCGGTAGGGGTGAGATAGTAGGGCTTGTCGAAATAGACGTCGTCGACATCCGAGCAGGGAATGAAAGCCTCGATCTCCAGCGTCTTGTTGCTCTCCGGAATGGCGGCTGCCACTTCTTCGGGATCAATCATGACGTATTGACCGTTCTCAATCTCGAAGCCTTTGACCTGGGCTTCGCGCGGCACGGGGTCGCCGGTTTCGCTGTCGACGAACACACGGTTCACTCGGTTGCCGGTGGCTTTATTGATGGTGTTGAAGGCAATCCGCTCTGAAGTGCTTGCGGCCGTATATAGCCCGACTCCGCAACTCACTTCGCCGAACCTGATGAAGCCCTTCCACTGGGCGCGGTGACCGCCGCCTGGCATGACGCTTTACTCCCGAATCAACGAGTCGCGACTCAATTGTTTCGGGGCCGATTCGTTCCGAATCAAAGCAATGCATAAGCCGCTTCGAAGTGACCGCCGTCCTCCGACCACGGCACCACTATCCGCAGCCCTTGGAAAAATAGCGATGGCTTTCTCAGTGCCTCAAGTCTTATTCATCGCTTGGTAAATGGCTTCACTAACCCGCCGCCTCATTGGCATCAAACACCGTATTTTTCTCGACGACGCCTGAAGGCTTCAGAACTCCCTTCCAGGATCAACTCTACTGCTCTCTGGACCGGATGACGATCCAATGCGCCAACGGTTAGCTCATTTTCAATTGTCTTCTGGGTGCCACGGCTGTCCCTGACTTCGAGCGGCACTATCAACTCGGCGTCTCCGTTGACGGGAACGTTTGCATTATGGGTCACGACGATGATCTGCCGTTTCTCTTTACTTGCCCGAAGCATCGGGACAAGCTGCTCGAACACAAACTCGTTATCCAAATCGTCCTCGGGCTGATCAATGACAATGGGGCACGTGCCTTCAGCGAGGAGAAGTGAAAGGACTGTGGTTGCCTTCTGACCAGCGGATAACTTTCTACCCACGAGATCACCAACTCGTTTTCCGTCTTCGCGGCGGTTCAGGCTAACGGTAACGGCATCTGAAATACGGTTCGTTCGAAGCTCGTTGATGTCGCACTCGCTCAGCCATTCGCCCATAGAAGTCAGCTTCTTTGGTTGCACATCATCAGCTGGAAAACCAGGCGGCGTTCCGCCGAGCTTTATCCAACTTTCGATCACATCCAACGGCGATTGATCGCTCTGCAGTCCCACATCGAACGCTGCCTTGAGCATAGCTTCCCAGTCCGCCTGACTCACAATGCGTTTGTCTTTGTGGTGAGCGGCCATCAATTCGGCAAAACTCTTAAAATCACCATGCTTCGTTATTTCGGACTTGACCGTAGGAGTTCCAATTTTTGTTTTGGTGACTTGGCCGTTCAGTCGCGTCGCCATGTCCTGCCGTAGTTCGAATTGCCGCTTCCAGATATCGAGAAGCTTGCTGGTGTATATTGTGTTGAATTCCTCGCGATTGGAAACAATTTCGGCCAAACGCTTTTCTTGCGCGACGAGCTGTGACTGCGCTGTCTCGCGGCGGCGGAACAGCTCGTCGTAGGCCTCGAAACTGATACCCATTTCTGCCAGTTCTTTGACCGTCGCTTTGTTCTCGGCGTCGATCTTTTCGAACTCGGTCTGCCAGGCGGCGCGTTCATCCGAATTGGAAAGAATGGTCAACGCTTGCTTAACATTGGCCACGACGTTCGCAATTTCAGTCTGGAAATCGGATAACGCTTTTTCGACTCGCTGGCGGTGACTGTTGAGGAACGAGGTATTCTCCCCTGGCTGATCGGCCTCCTTGTAGCTGAACGCGTTGCCCACGACCGTTGTGGAATACCGATCAACATGCTCTGTCGCCGCACCTTCGAGCCCAATAAGGTATTGTCGTTCGCCATTCCACTTCGACCACTTCTCAAGGCCGGAGCTTCTTCCTTGAATGGCCTCGATCTGCGCATTCAGGTTAGAGATATCGGCGACCAGCTTTCCCCGCGCAGATGCTACGTCCGGTTCTTGCCGTAGCGACTCATTAAGGTCGCGCAGGCGTCGCACGACATCGCGCTCCTCGTTTTTAAGGGCTTCCAAAGGCGCTAGGATTAAGTCGTCAATGATGGAGGCCTGTTTTTGAGGGTCATTCGCAATCGCTTCGATTTGGCCCCGGCTGTAAATCTTGATTGGTAGGTAGGTGTTTATATCACCAAAGCTGGCATCTATGCCTTTCGCGAGACCGTTTTCGACCGACAACAGTATTTTCTGGTTTTTAAAGTCGGCCCCTTTATTGTAGGTCACCTCAACCATTGACCCCGGAAGGCCCAGCGTGTCGCGCACGTTCTCAAAATCGATGAAGAGCTGACTTTTGGTATCCGTCCCTAGCGCGTTCTCTTGCTCCAACGCGATGCGGAGGTACTCCACCAGGGTAGACTTTCCTGTTCCGCGCCCACCTATCAGTGTCGTCAGGTTTTGGCTGAAGTGTATCTCCTCATCTGCTAGAAATTTTGCTCCCCCGATCCTGATGCTTTCGATATGCGGGTGAGTATGAGCCAACTCCGGTCGACCTGGATACTCGTCTGACCTGCGGATGCGGGATTCGTGGTCGAGGAACGCCTGCCGAAGTGCTTCGATTGATGGCGTACTCATCTTTATCCAGGTATATTTCGATCCAATAGCATTGCTTGACAGGTCGTTGGCGACCAAGGTTTTCGCGTCCGACGACATCACACAGCATATTGAACGTGTTCGCTTCCAACCGGGTTGGCAATCATCGCCGTTTCCAAACAACTTCTGGAACGCCTTGTTCATCTTGCTTGGCGATTTCGGCACCTCCACCGCGAGCAACTCCGGATTAGTGAACTCCTTTTGTTGGAGCCATTCCGCAATCTTCTCGCCGTCAAAGATACCCGAGTTGGATTGGATGTGGGGAAGCACAACAAGGCCGCGCTTTCCGCCTTTTTCCTTGGAAGCCTGGATGATGCGAATGATTTCGTCCAAAGATTTCGTCGAAGGCTCATGTTGCCCCGACTCGTTCTGGCGCGGTGAAGGTACGCCGCATTCGGTTAGTATGTGATCGAGATGTTCCAGGTTAGCGTTCGGCTCGAACAACGCGAGCACATGAACACCCTTGCCAACGTTCGCAGTGAATTCGAATCCAGGAAAGATGACAAGTTCGTAGCCAAACTCTTCGGCAAATTTCTTCGCTTTTTGCTGGAAGACGGGTATGTGTTGCTTCGATACGAAGTTGTGCTCCGTCAAGGCAATAACTTCAAGATCGACCTCGTAGCACCTGCGAATGTATGCTTCCGCAGCGGCTTCAACTGTCTGGTGCCCTTCTCCGACCCAGTGGCCGGTATCGAACGGCGTCTGCATCTGTAGATCACATTTGAAGAATCGAGAGCCACGATATTTTTTGAGGGGACGACCGTTATCAGCCAGCATCAAATCACCATTGAGCTTACGAATGGTTCATTGAAGTGTATTTCGATGTGGAAGACAATCAGCTGTAGCAACTCAGCGTGTTAAGCCACAACTTTTCGTATTGTCGTGTGAGACGATCTGGCATCGTGCCTCGAATTGTCAGGCCAACTAATTTTTCTCAGTGGGCCTTCCTCTCGGCGGCAATTCATAGTCTCGGCTACCAAAAATTCGTCTCAGTTTGTTTTGCATGAATTCTGGCGAATATTGAGGGCCGCTTGCTAGCCCAATCGACACCAGAAATTTCCACCAGTCGTTACGGACTTTTTCGAAAGTTTCGTAGGCTGATGCTCTGTCTATATTGGATGAACCAACGTGCCTCAGCGAGAAGGTAGAGGGCACGTCTTCGTCGCCGTCCTCCCATTCCAAGAGAACTTCGCCGCCTTGCCAGTCCTCGTCTCTGTGGTTCGCGTGTTTTGACGTATTCGCGACATCGGCGCAAATGCCCTGACCAGGAACGTTCTGGCGAACCAGAGTGGAGAAGCCAGAAACTTCCTTGCCTTCAGATCGCATCTTCTTGATCCACGCGATCTTCGCCCATTGTTCCAAACTCCAAGCTGCAATGCAGACATTGATGGCTGCAAACGCGAGGGGCTGCCGTTCCTTCGGATAAGAGCGCTGGATGTCCTGAAATTGTTCGACATCCCAGCACAGCTTCTCCCACATAGTAATTGAATCAACGACCAGCACGGTGTGAACTTCGGGGGGCTTGCTTGGAGACTTACGGGACATCGATTTTCTCGTTTATCAGGTCGGTTCAGCTTTTTGAAATCGTCATTGGAAGATTGCTCGTTTTGTCAGAAGCTCTTTTTCGACAAATCGCCCGGTTGAGGTATCGATGCGCACGTAAACTTTGAGGTGCACATGGTCGCTAATCGCGTCGGTTGCGGTCGTCACGTACTGAGCGTCACCTTCTTCGACGTCAGGGTCTTCGTAAATGTAGTCTACGGAGGCTTTCAGGACGCATGGTACATCAAGAATAAGAGAGACGAAGACATCATCGATTGCCGCGAGAGTGTAGCCATCAACAGCCAACACCTCGTCAATCCAGATGTCCTTGACGCTCCCATCCGTTAGGTCGCCGAAATAGAGGCCTTCAAGATAAGGCGCTTCGTTCAACAGTGCCTCAGTCAGCTGATCATCGAATCCGGGATGGTCAAAAAGCTGGTCAACTAACGGCTCCAGATCAATGTCACTTTCGGCAGCGCACGACGCCAGGAGGTCATCGATGGAACTTAAAGGGATCAGCGCTGGGTGCGATCCTGCGGCGGAGCGAAGCTGCGCATCCCCTGACACGACGTACATTTTTGCGGAGTTTTCGTCGCAAAAATTTGCAAGCGCCTCTACCATAAAGGCGTCTGGAAATTCCTTGCTGCCTCGTTCTGCGAATGGGGCAGCGCCTGCAAAATATTTTTTAAAAATCCTGGAAGCCGGTATCTGTTGCGCCAAAATGTGATTGGAGTTGAAGTCGTTGACGATGACGTCCAGAAACGCTTTCCACAGAGAATGGCCCAACTCTTTATCGTCGATTTCCGGAAGCTTGGGAATGGCACTGCTCAATTGGGACATGCGTTGAAAGTCGCGGGCAATTTTCTTCAACCGCGCAGCGCGTTCCGAAACCAGTTCCATGATTTGGCGGTTGACTTCAGCGTAAGTGATGTCTGTGGTGTGAAGGGCGAGCTTCCCAGCCAGAATATAATCTCCAAAGACTTTGAACTGGCTGTTGCGGACGTTATATCCCGCCCGCCTATAAACCTCGGTATCGAGAAAAACATGCCTGGTCCTTAGAGGTAGAACCTCCTGGCGGGTGGGTTTAGAACTCACTGCTCGCTCCTGTTGTGACAAACCTTTTATCGGTTGGCGACATGTATTCGGCAAGGTGATACTCGGAAAAGGTGAGGCCCTTACGCGTCGAGACACCAGATTTCATCGACCGATCAAGCCGAGCAGGCTGATGTATGGAACGAGACGGCGGCGGCGGGTACCCCGGATGCCCCCTACAACAATCTCTGCGAGGTGCGACATAAAGCGAGTTGGCCCCGAGCTAGGTGAACAACAGAAGCTGTGGCGGTTCATGCTTAGCCGCCCGGCGCTCCAACGATGACAGCGTCACCCCGAGCAGTCTGATCCCTCGGTTGACCGGGAAAACCGCGTGCAGAAGCAGGTTCACTGCCTCCTCCAAGTCAGCAAGCGACCCGAACGGCATCGCTGTCGTCTTGCTGCGCGTGATCTGAGTGAAGTTAGCGTACTTCACCTTCAACGTCACGGTTTTGGCGCTGATTTCGTTGGCATCGCAATAGGTCCATACCTTCTCGATCAACGGTTGGATGCCTTCCCGGGCCGGATCGAACGAATGAATGTCGACCATAAACGTGTCTTCTGCGCCAACGGATTTCCTCACGCGATCTGGCTTGACCTGCCGGTCGTCAAGGCCGCGTGCGATGCCATAGAAATAAGGCCCAGACTTGCCGAAGTGTTCGATCAGGAAGTCGAGGCTGCGAGCTTTGAGGTCAGCTCCGGTCTCGATGCCAAGTCGATGCATCTTCTGCGCCGTTGCTGGGCCGACGCCGTGGAATTTCTTGACGGTAAGGCCCTCCACGAACGCCGGGCCGTTCTTCGGAGTGATCACCGCCTGTCCATTTGGCTTGTTGAGATCGCTCGCCATTTTCGCCAGGAACTTATTATATGAAATTCCGGCAGACGCGTTCAGCCCGGTCGCTGCCTTGATCTTGGCGCGTATCTCCTGCGCGATCTCAGTCGCGATTTCCATGCCCTTTAGATTGTCGGTGACATCGAGATATGCTTCGTCGAGCGATAGTGGTTCGATCATCGGCGTGTATTCGGCGAATATCTCCCGGATTTGCTGCGAGACCGCCTTGTAGACATCGAAACGGGGCCTGACGAAGATCAGGTCGGGACATTTGCGCTTGGCAGTGACTGATGGCATTGCCGAATGGACGCCAAACTTGCGGGCCTCGTAACTTGCGGCAGCAACGACGCCACGCGCTTCTGACCCGCCGACAGCGACTGGCTTGCCGCGAAGATCGGGATTATCGCGCTGCTCGACGGAGGCGTAAAAGGCATCCATGTCCACATGAATTACCTTGCGCTGTCGATTGCCGTTGTCGCGTGTCGCATCATCCATGGTTTAATCAGGTGTCTTGATTATCTGAAATTCCATCATCTTCGCGGTCCTCTTTCTTGTCTGGCGGAAAGCGCAGCAGCTCCTGCTGATATTCAAGGTCCGCAATTTGGTCGAACAACATTTGCTCGTAGTTTGAAAGGACGCTCCCGAGATGCGCCAGACAGTCGATGGGCAGCTCACTGCCGTCATCGGTTGCCACCCTGACCCTTCCTGCATGGACCGTCTGAAGTTCACTCTTCGCAAACTCGATCTTCGATCCAATCGCCGCGATGCGCAGTTCTTCGGGGGTGGTTGCCAAATGGCGTTACCACCAATTTCTGCAGGTTTTCGTCGAAAGAGGCCACATTCTCTGCCATCGGATATTCTCCTCTTCAACCCGGCATCGGACGAACCACGGCCAGTTCATCTTAGGTATTTTTTCTTATCGATGACATTTTAGCAACTGTGGATGTTCCGTTGTTAGGCGGTTGAATCCATTCGTTCTTCGGCTCAAGCGATATTTGTCAGGTTGCAGTTCGCTGAACGCTCGCCTGAATATGCACATTGACTCACATTCCGATAAGGAACAAACAAAGAACATATCCGCTTTTGAGCGAGATGAAAACCTGATTTTAGCAAGGGCTCCGTATGGCGCAGAACGCGGCGAACGCCATCATTTCCGATCTTCGAGATCGCATCCAGCACCTCGAAGGGACGGTCGCCCGTGCCAAAACCGTCTTGCCGTTCGGTGTTCGCGAAATCGACGGGCGACTTCCCGGCGGCGGCTTGGCATATGGTGCGATCCACGAATTCGCTGGAGGAGGAGCAGGCGCGATTAATGGTGCGGCGACAGCGTTGTTTGTCGCGGGCATCGCAGCTCGCACCAAAGGCAAGGTCGTCTGGTGCCTGGCTCGCCCGGACCTGTTCGCCCCGGCGCTTGCTCAGGTCGGCCTTCATCCAGATCGGGTCATCTATGTCGAAGCGATCAAGGAGGAGTTCGTCCTGGAAAGTTTCGAGGAGGCGCTTCGTTTCGGTGGCCTTGGCGCTGTGGTCGGCGAAGTGGTCCGGCTGCCTATGACCGTGTCACGGCGGCTCCAGCTTGCAGCCGAAGGGTCCGGGACCGTGGGTCTGGTGATCCGACGATGGCGGCGGCCGACCGAGGCCGGAGATTTCGGGCATCCGACGGCTGCGACCTCACGCTGGCGCATATCAGTCCTACCATCGGACCCGCTTCCGGTGCCAGGTGTCGGCCGAGCGCGATGGCTGGCTGAACTGATCAGGGTGAAAGCAGGAGAGAGCGCAGATTTCGTCATAGGTGCATGTGATGACCAGGGTCGTATCAGTATTTCTTCCGACGCTGCCGACGGATCGGATCAGACGCGCCGATCCCTCCATTCCGGCTGAAGCGCCGCTTGTCATTGTCGCCCGGAGTGGGTCGAAGCGGTGGCTGTCCGCCGTCGATGCGAATGCCGCCAAGCTCGGTTTGCACGTTGGCATGGCCGCTGCAAAAGCGCGGGCGCTTGTTCAGGGCTTGCACATGGTTGACGCCGATCCCGCCGCCGATCTTGCCGCACTCGAACGCGTGACGCTCTGGGCGCTGTCTCAATACTCGCCGGTTGTGGCAGCCGATCCTCCTGATGGCATCGTGATGGACACAGAAGGAGCCGATCATCTGCAAGGTGGCGAGGAGCTGATGCTGTCCGGTCTCGTGAACCGGTTTCGTGCACGCGGTCTGCCAGCTCGTGCTGTCATTGCCGATACCTGGGGAGCTGCATTCGGGCTGGCGCGGTCCATGAGGGCGGAGACGAAGGTTATTCCAACAGGGAAAACGGCAGATGCCGTTGCACGGCTTCCTCTTTCGTCGCTGCGGCTGAGCGCCGAGGCGATAGTCAGCCTGCGTACGCTCGGCTTCAAGACCATCGGGGAGCTGGCTGCAACAGCGCGTGCGCCGCTCATCCTCCGCTTCGGCCCTGAGATTGGCCGCCGTCTTGACCAGATGTTCGGCCGGGTCGCCGAGCCCATTGATCCGATCCGATGTCCCGAGATCATCGAGGTCCAACGTGCTTTCGCCGAGCCAATTGCAGCTGCGGAGACCATCGGAAAATACATCGCGCGGCTCGTAACGAAGCTCTGTCTGGAACTTCAGGCAAAGGGGCTGGGCGTCCGGCGCACTGACCTGATCGTCCACCGGGTCGATAACACGATCCAGGCGCTCAGGGCCGGTACCGCCAAGCCGGTGCGAGATGTCGTCTGGTTGACCAAGCTGCTGCGTGACCGCATCGAGAAGATCGATCCCGGTTTCGGCATCGAAAAACTCTGTCTCGCGGCCACCATGGTCGAGCCACTCGATGACAAGCAAATGGCATCCAGTCTGGTTGAGGATGCCACGGTTGACGTCGGGGCGTTCGTCGATGTCCTGGGCAACCGTGGAACCTATCGCATCTATCGCTTTGCTCCTGTCGCGAGCGATGTTCCCGAACGTTCAGTTCAGCGCATATCCGCCGTCGCCGCTGAGGTTGGGCAAACCTGGCCAACAGTTTGGCCCCGTCCGATCCGGTTGATGGATCGACCGGAACTGATCGAGGTCATGGCCCTGCTACCTGACCATCCACCCGTCTGGTTTACCTGGCGAGGGAAGCGGCGGCGCGTCAAACGGGCTGACGGCCCCGAGCGCATCTTCGGCGAATGGTGGCAACGAACATCGGAATGGACGGCCGTTCGGGACTATTTCACCGTCGAGGACGAGGCCGGTGAACGCTACTGGATTTTCCGGTCCGGTGACGGTGTCGATCCGCAAACCGGCTCCCATCGGTGGTTTCTTCACGGGACATTCGCATGAGATACGCCGAACTCCAGGTCACAACGCATTTCAGCTTCCTGCGCGGCGCATCGTCGGCGGAGGAGCTGTTTGCGACCGCAAAGGAACTTGGCGTCGAGGCTCTTGGCATTGTCGACCGCAATTCGCTGGCAGGCATTGTGCGGGCACTGGAGGCGTCTCGTGCCACAGGCCTGCGGCTGGTTGTCGGTTGTCGTGTCGACCTGCAGGACGGCATGTCGATGCTGGTCTATCCAACGGACCGGGCTGCCTACTCCCGACTGACCCGGCTGCTGACACTCGGAAAGGGCAGAGGCGGCAAAGCCAAATGTATTCTAACGCTCGATGACGTCGCCCTCTACGCGGAGGGGATGATCGGTATCCTCGTGCCCGACCTGCCGGACGAGACCTGTGCGATCCAGCTTCGAAAGATGACCGAGGTCTTTGGTGATCGGGCCTATGTTTCGCTTTGCCTGCGCCGACGGCCAAATGACCAGATGCGGCTGCATGAAATTTCCAACGCGGCAGTCCGGCACCGGGTGAAGACCGTCGTCACCAACGACGTTCTGTTCCATGAGCCGGGCCGCCGCCAGCTGCAGGACGTCGTAACCTGCATTAGAATGCGCACGACTATTGATGATGTCGGCTTTGAGCGCGAACGGCACGCAGACAGGTTTATCAAGCCGCCAGAGGAATTGGAGCGTCTTTTCTCCCGGTACCCCGAAGCGCTCGCCCGAACGATGGAAATCGTCGAGCGCTGTCGCTTCAGCATGGAAGAGTTGACCTATCAGTATCCGGAGGAGGCTATCGTTCCCGGCAAGACGGCACAGCAGTCGCTTGAGCAATTTGTCTGGGAATGCGTGCCACGCCGTTATCCGGAAGGGCTGCCAGCTCATGTCGAAAAGACCATCCGGCACGAACTCGCGCTGATCGAGACGATGCGTTACGCCCCCTATTTTTTGACGGTTTTCTCCGTCGTCCGGTTTGCCCGTTCCCAGGGCATCCTCTGCCAGGGGCGCGGTTCTGCGGCGAACTCTGCTGTCTGTTATGTGCTAAGTATCACCTCCATCGATCCCGACACCAACGACCTCCTGTTCGAGCGCTTCGTCAGCCAGGAACGCGATGAGCCACCGGACATCGACGTCGACTTCGAGCACGAACGTCGGGAGGAGGTCATCCAGTGGATTTACAAGACTTATGGGAAGCACAAGGCGGCGCTCTGTGCGACAGTCACACGCTATCGCACAAAGGGAGCGATCCGCGACGTCGGCAAGGCGCTCGGTCTGCCTGAGGACCTGATCACAGCGTTGTCATCAGGGGTGTGGGCTTGGACTGAGGAGGTCGGAGAGAAGCAGGTCAGGGACCTCAACCTCAATCCCGAGGACCGGCGTCTTGCCCTGACGCTCCAGCTCGCTCAGCAACTGATGGGAGCCCCACGCCATCTCGGACAACACCCCGGCGGCTTTGTCCTGACACATGATCGTCTGGACGACCTGGTTCCTATCGAGCCTGCGTCGATGGTGGATCGCCAGGTCATCGAGTGGGACAAGGACGATGTCGAGGCGCTGAAATTTATGAAGGTGGACATCTTGGCACTCGGCATGTTGAGCTGCATGGCCAAGAGTTTTGCGTTCCTCGCCCAGGAGAAGGAGATCGATCTCGATCTCGCGACAATCCCGCAGGAGGACCCGGCTACCTATGCGATGATCCGCAAGGCCGACACGCTCGGCACCTTTCAGATCGAAAGCCGGGCCCAGATGAGCATGCTGCCGCGCCTGAAGCCAAAGACTTTCTACGATCTGGTGATCCAGGTGGCCATCGTTCGACCCGGTCCCATCCAGGGGGACATGGTGCATCCCTATCTCCGCCGCCGGGAAGAGAAGGAGAAAGTCGAATACCCGACGCCCGAGTTGGAGGCGGTTCTCCACAAAACGCTGGGTGTGCCGCTGTTTCAAGAGTCGGCGATGCGGGTGGCGATGGTCTGTGCAGGCTTTACCGGTGGTGAAGCGGACCAACTCCGGAAATCGATGGCTACCTTCAAGTTCACGGGCGGTGTCTCGCGATTCCAGGACAAGCTCGTGAATGGGATGATCAGAAATGGCTACACAAGAGAGTTCGCCGAGAAGACCTTTAGCCAATTGGAAGGATTCGGGTCTTATGGCTTTCCAGAAAGTCACGCCGCAAGCTTTGCGCTGATCGCCTATGCGTCGAGCTACATCAAATGCCATTTCCCCGACGTCTTCTGCGCGGCGCTTTTGAACTCTCAGCCCATGGGCTTTTATGCACCGGCCCAAATCGTCCGGGATGCTCGGGAACATGGCGTGGAAGTCCGACCGGTTTGCATCAACCAGTCACGGTGGGATTGCACACTGGAAGCTATCGACGGCTCGGACCTTCATGCCATCCGCCTTGGCATGCGCATGGTGCGCGGCCTAGCCACGGCGGATGCGGCTCGGATCGTTGCCGCGCGTGCCGATCAATCCTTCGACAGCGTCGATGACATGTGGCGACGGTCTGGTGTGCCTGCAGCGTCGCTGGTGGAGCTTGCAGAAGCAGATGCTTTCTTGCCGTCTCTCGGGTTCGAACGGCGTGATGCGCTTTGGGCGATCAAGGCACTGCGAGACGAGCCTCTGCCACTCTTTGCAGCGGCGGCCGAACGAGAGGCCAGAACGATTGCCGAGCAGCAGGAGCCGACGGTCGAGCTGCGGCAGATGACCCAGGGGCACAATGTCGTCCTCGATTATGGGCACACCGGGCTGACGTTGCGCGAACATCCCGTCAGCTTCCTTCGTCAGGAGCTTGCTGAACGGCGCATCGTCACCTGCGCTGATGCGATGTCGGCTCGCGATGGCCGGTGGCTGATGGCAGCGGGATTGGTGCTGGTGCGCCAACGACCCGGTTCGGCAAAGGGTGTGATCTTCATGACCATTGAAGACGAGACCGGCGTCGCCAACGTCGTCATTTGGCCGAAGCTGTTCGAGCGGGCCAGACGCGTTGCGCTCGGGGCCTCGATGATGGCGATCAACGGCCGCATCCAGAGGGAGGGCGATGTTGTTCACCTGGTAGCGCAGCAACTGTTTGACCTGTCGGGAAGTCTGACGAGCCTCACAGATCGCGATCTGGAATTCAGGCTGCCGACGGGGAGGGGCGATGAGTTCGACCATGGCACGCCGGGCAAGCCGGATTCGCGGGAGCCGTCAGGGCAGGGAATGAAATCGCGGGATATTTTCATTCCGGACCTGCATATCGATCAGCTCAAGGTGAAGAGCCGGAACTTCCATTAGCGTTCAGGCGAACTTACTAGCGCTTGCATGTGATTTTCCAAACTGAGTAACCACATTTATTTCCCCCCTTACTATAGAGCTGAACCGCCGTATAATTTCCGGACAATTCCGATTGTTTGCATACACGTTCCGCCCAATCCTTGACTGTATAACAATATGTATAAGCTTCAGTGTTGGCTGGGCATCGAGATTGGTATTCTCCTTCACACAATGCGAAAGATGGCAAATCTTGGGCTAACGTGGACGATGGAGTCCCCAAAATTGCAATAATCGCCAACGCCATCAATCGCATATCATTTCTCCGCTCCACGTGGACACGAGTTACTACTTTTTGCAAGCAACTGTTAAAACGCGGTAGTCACAAACTCCTTTCGGTACCTTTTGCGTAACAATAGGCAGGAGGTTGTAGGTCGGAGGATCGCCTGCGCCACAAATCGCCTCTGCCAATTTCTCAACATTGGTACCGCAAGTGTAAAAGTAATCGTGCTTTTCCGGGCAATTTCTCTTATATCTGCCCACACAGATGACAGCGTCGCCGTAAGCGACCTCAGGTTCCATCGCCGCACTGAGTAGAAAAATCGTCAGCAGCGTTGGGGGCAGTTGCGCCATTTTTTCGATCCATGACTTCTGTGAGTACATTTAACGTGATATCTTGCAATCATTAGTCATTATAAGCATTTTTACACTTTAGCCAAGTACAGCTTTTCTACCTCTTCTAAGTTGGCGGGGGCAATTAAGGTGAGCCTAAAGATTGGAGAGTTTCCGGAGGACACTCCGACCAAAACCTGTGCGATTTGTGGGGCAACTATGCCGACCCCCGCAATCAAGTGCGTCAAATGCGAGAGCTTCCAAGGCTGGCGGCGTGTTGCTTCTACAAACACAACTATGGTTGCATTGATAACAGCACTCCTTTCAGTCGCTACCACCTCGGTGCCCGCTCTATTTAAGCTCCTTTCTTCAGATCGATCAAATCTCCAAGCTTCTTACGGTGGAGATGATACAGAAGCGGGTCTTTTCCTGCTCGTAACAAACGGCGGAAACGGTCCTGGAGCTATTGCCAAGGTCGAAGTGATCGTCAATTTAGGGGAAAACAAAAAAATCTACGAGGCAGACGTTTCGCCGGAAACGGTGCCAACGGTGCTGCCAAAAACGAGCACCCGACTTCGTTTTATGGTCGATGTCGGAGCAGACAAAGATATATTTCAAGCGTTTCAAGGTTGGGAAGCCGCCAAATGTGAGATCGTTGCTTCGACGTTGGAGTTCAATAGAGAGAGCCAATCATACACATTCGAGATGCCATGCAGGTCACTCCGCCCGTTGAATTAACAGGCGGGTTGGCCAGGGTTGCCCTAAGGTATAAGCTTGCGAGACGGAAAGGTTAATGCATCCATGTGCAATCTCTACCGCATGGAGGACAAGGACTGGGTCAGCAAATGGGCGCAGGACGCAGAGAGCCTGATCAACCTTATGCCTGCCTACCAGATGAACCCCGACCAGGCGGGACCAATTATCCGCAACACAGCCGACGGCCGCAAACAGCTCGTGCATGCGCGGTGGGGATTGCCGTCACCGTTTTTCGCGATCAAGCAAGCGGCTGAAGCCCGGGCCGAAAAATTGCGGCAGAAGGGCGAGCCGGTCGATATGGAGGTGCTGATCCGGATGGAGCCGGATAAGGGCACCACAAACATCCGAAATCTCAATCTTCCGCATTGGAAGAAATGGTTTGGCGTCCAGAGCCGTTGCATCGTACCAGTGACCTCTTTTGCCGAGCCGGACCCCGCCAGCAAGGAAGAGGGTGGCAGTACGCCGAACGCCTGGTTCGCGCGTGACGTAAGCAAGCCACTGATGTTCTTCGCGGGTGTTCACGTCCCCCAGTGGCAGAGCGTTCGGAAAGTGAAGGACGGCCTGACGACAGACGATCTCTATGCTTTTTTGACGACCGATCCCAACGATGTGGTCAAGCCAATCCATCAGAAGGCAATGCCGGTCCTGCTCCTGACGAAGGAAGAAACTTATGTCTGGATGAGTGCACCCTGGGAGGAGGCGAAAGCGCTGGCCCGGCCGCTGGCGAACGACCAGATTATGGTGACGGCACGGGAGCCCTATGGTTCGACGATTGTCTCCTCGTCGGGGGAGCCGGTGTCGCCGCCGAACCTTCTCTGAGCCCGCGCGTCGTTAAGCGAACTCTTGCCGGGATCGATTAGCCGGTGCTTCGACGTCATCACCAAGCTGGCGCGGAGGAATTTCCATGTCGCAAATGTTCTACAGACCGTCCGAAAAGCTGAACAGCGGTTGCGCTCGTCATGGAATCTACCTCAAGCCCAACCCGTCGATGAGATCGGCTCTGCCAATACGAAGGAGAGCCGAGACCACCTCGTTCTTTTCGTCTGGCGGAGTTTGCTGAAGCTCTGCCGCGACAGCTTCCAAAACCTGGATGTCATCATCCTCCGTGGATGTGGCGGAACGCCGATCTAAATAGGAAATGACGATTGCCAAGGCGACGGCCAAATTAGACATATACCCTCTTCGATAAAGCCCGCATATAGACCAACAGCGGCACTAAGCCGTAGCCGATATATACCGTAGGCGATCTAAAAACGTTCTGGATGATTCCGTAAGCTCGGCGCACGGCGGTCTCGTTGACGTGGTAGGCCGCAGCGATCTGCGGGGTGGATTTAGCCTGTCGTTTTTTAGATGCGGCAGCCTAAGCGATGGTCAGACCAGCCTCCAGGTTGGGTCTTCGCCATTCTCGATTTTGTGGATCACGAAGCCGAGGGAGCTTTTTGCTCCTTCAATGGTTCCGGCTGAGCCCGCGAACCGACCTGCCGACGTGCGTAACCACCAATACCAGCCTAACGCCACAATGACAGGCGAGTTGCCGTTTGATGAGGGCTTGCTTTACGTTCGGGAGGATACTCCCATTGCCGCTCGGGCAGGGCCTGTTGGACGACGATCAGAGCTGTGATACCCGCCTCATCGGCCGCACGCAAAAGCGCCTCCCGGAATTGCTCCGGGGCAATCTTCCCGGTAATTGCGTCGCCGCAGGCTTTTACAGCGGCGACATATTCCTCGCCATCATCGCAAGGCCAGTCTTTGAGCAGGAGATGCGCTGCGTCGCCCAGCGTCCGAACGATCTTGCGAGTTGCCGGGCCGCGCAAAGCAAGCGCGACCGGCGTGAATGCCGATGACGTATTCCAGCACATGTCCCCAACCCCTCAAGACACCGATACTGCAACCCCGTCTGCAATATACGCGGGTATTCTAAAATTTGGAATTGAAAAATCTACAAGCGACACTGCCTGAACGGGAGCTGTCAAAAACAGAAGAATGGGCGTTTCACGATCAAACGCCGCCTTGCGAACGAGAGATCCGGCTGGGAGAAGACTTACTGTGCTATTGGGTTTTTCGGGGGATTACGTAGAAAAACCACCAAACTAATTCATGGATGCTGTAACTCGCCTAAGTTGGTCTACCTCAACAAGTTCGCAAATCATTTCAAAAATTGCACTGGACGGCCGAACATTTCACAATCACCTCTTGCCATTCGTAGTACCACAACAGGCCGTGCGCGATAACAGTTGAGACGGCGACAACCAATATCATCTGTCCGAGCGTGAAGGATTTCGAAAACCTAAACCGAGCTAGAAGTAGGCAGCTCGTCATTCCTGCCGGAAACATCAAAACTGGCAGCAATGAAACAACTGCGGATTCAAATCTGTCTTTCGACGAACAGCACAAGAAGTATTTGTGGTCTTCCGAAAGCCCAAGGATGACCTCGGTTACGGCTATGTACCCACTCCAAGCCACCGACACGGGGCCAAGAAGAAACCCCGCGACAGCGACGACCAGGAATGCCCCGAAAAACAGGATCGGTTCCAGGCCGATCATAAAACCGAATGTTTTCAGAACGAGGAAGATCGGCGATGCCAGAACACAAAGCAACGTCGCCGAGGCCCAAGCCCACGTTTGTCTCCGAGTTCGAAGGTCGACTTCCACTTGCACATCCATGCGTGATCCCTCAAATGTGAAAAAGCAAAACGACAGGTGCTGTTAGCAGGGCGAGATCGCAAAGCCATCACGAAAAAGGATCATCCAGGATAAACGTGGCATCGAAATCTTCCGAATAGGGGCACGGTGTCATTGCGATGCCGAGGCCAACTTTCTCGCCGGTTTCGATCCGTAATGGATGAGCGCTCGCTAGCGATGTCTCAACGCTCCTGCAAGCGAGAGGTTCTCATAGCGCAGGTCCGCTGCAGCATCATGGACTTCGAACGAGCGCCGGTTTTCCCGCAATCAGGCGGTCGAGTTGAACAAGAGAAATCCCAGGGCATAACGCTAGTTTCCATGCTGCAAAGTATTCTGGATGGGGTGACACAACGCGATTGTTCACGGTCACGGCGTCTGTCCTGTCCCCGTGTTCGATTATGAACTGCAGGTGTTGAATTGCCATACCGCGTAGAATGCTTGAATGAACATCAAGTCGCTCGAACGCATCTAGGTCCGCATAATCATTTTCCCCAGTCAGCATTTGCAACAGATCGGCTGCAAATCCGTGATCGATAAGCCATGCGATTTTTTCGTCAATTTCAGACATCTGTTACCTGGAACCCGAATTGTTATCCGTTTCTAATAGTCCGGCGAGCGCTTACCATTTGAGTCTGGCATGTCTGCAGTTCTACATTCCGACCACCGAAAACTACGACGAAAATCGCAACCGAAATTAAAAAAAAGCATGCAATTTTCAACGCAGTGCGGCGGGAACGTTGGCATCGCCTCGTGGCAAAACCCCAACTAGGCTGCTTGCAAGGAGAGGGCGCTCGACGACCTAATGCCGGAGCGCCCCAAGCTGCATGGCCTTTGTTGCGATGTGGCCGACAGCAGCACGCCAAATGACGAGATTCGGATCGAAATGCAACTCGGCTTGGCAATATGGATGGCCTACACAGCACACGTTTTCGTAATCGTGCGTTTACTAGCTTTTATGCTGAACCCGGGCGCACCTTGGAAGCGATGGTTGTTTTGTTTAGAGTGAAAAAACTAACAAAGGTTGTGCCCGGTGCTCTTCATTTCGATTGGACTTCTTATAGCCCACGTTGCCCTTGCAGCAGCGGTGTTCGCCCTTGGCGGCGAGCATCCATGGATGCTCGCGCTCTTGCTCGGCTGGTATGGCATCGCCATGATGGGGTTCATCGCGGCCGTTTGGGTTCACTATAAGAGAGCCACCCGACGCGTGGGGTTGTCTCACTAAAATGCGTGGCACCTCAAACTCGAAGCCAGGCGGCGCGGTGCTCGTTCTGTTCGAGACGGAACACCTCAAAAGCAGCATTCGAACTGCGCTCACGCAGGCGACACTGACTCCTTGGCAGCGGAACTTCCTGTCGGACGTGCTCGCCAGGTTGGAGAGGTATGGCAGCAAGACGCGCTTAAGCGACAAACAGCTTTCCAAACTGCACCAAATTCTCGGCGGTGAAGGAACGGGTCGTCCAGTAGTGCGGCAGGAGCCGCGAACGGCTGTAAACACACGGCTCTTCCGACATCGCCCACGCTCGTATCTGTCGCGGAAGGCCGCCTGGGGGCGCAGGAGACTTGTCCGCGACATTATGATCGTGGCTATAATCGCACTGGTTGGCCTTTTCTATTCACTATTCGAAATCGGCAAAACGACATTTCAAGGTGCTGCCCAGCCGTCGTCCGTTGCGTCGGTACGGTCCGACCAAGCATTCACGATCACCGACGGCGATACGGTCCAAGTCTCGGGAGAGCGGGCAGGGACACGCCTGGTCGGCTTCAATACGCCGGAGAAGTTCTCGCCCCAATGTGAACATGAGCGCCGACTTGGTGAGCGAGCATCGGCACGGCTTCGGGAACTGGTAGCCAGCGGCAGTGCGCAGCTGACCAAGGTCGCGTGCTCGTGTCCGCCGGGCACGGAAGGTACCAGTAAGTGCAATCATGGACGATCCTGCGGAACGCTGCTGGTCGACGGCAAGGATGTCGGAAATATCCTGATCAGCGAGGGCCTTGCCGTGCCGTTCATTTGCGGAGAGACCAGCTGCCCGCCAACGCCTCGGCCGTGGTGCAAAGCATAATTTCGCAAAATCGGGAGTAACCGGTGTTCTGCCTCCCATCGACCGTGAGCGTACGGTGAGCTGTTTTTGCTGATCGGCCAAATCAGGCGATGTTCTGGCATTAGAACCAGCATTAGTGCTGACATTAATACCAGAACGAAGAGGTTTCATGGCTCGCATAGAGATCATGTCCGGTACCGAGCGCAGACGGCGTTGGTCGGACGAGGCGAAGCTGAGGATACTTGCGGAAGCTGATGAGCCCGGTGCTCGCATTGGCGATGTGGCGCGCCGGCACGACATTCATCCGGGCCAGATCCGCTTGTGGCGGCAATCATTCAACTATGCCGATCGGCCGACGGTGTTCCTCCCGGTGGAAATCACGGAGGAGGTTGGCGTAAGCCAGCCGTCTACCGCATCAACAAGGCCGACGATCGTTGAGATCTTGCTTCGAAACGGTCGGAGCTTGAAGGTTGCGGTTGACGTTGAGTTGAAGCTGCTTGGCCCGCTCGTCGCTTGCGTGGAGGCGGTATGATCGGCCCATCGGGGAATGTGAGGGTCTATCTGGCCTGCGGAGTGACCGATATGCGGCGTGGCATTGATGGTCTGTCCGCGCTGGTCGAGACGGTCGTGAGGGAGGCACCGGGCTCGGGCGCAATCTTCGGCTTTCGCGGAAAACGCGCGGACCGGATCAAGCTTCTTTGGTGGGATGGCCAGGGGTTCTGTCTGTTCTACAAGATTTTGGAGCGCGGATACTTTCCCTGGCCGACGGCGAAAGAGGGTGTAGCGCACCTGACGCAGGCGCAGCTTTCGATGCTCGTTGAGGGGATCGATTGGCGACGCCCGGCGTGGACTTCCGCTCCCGGCCGAACGGGATAAAAGCTATATTTTGCAGGGGCATGGGAAGCTTAACGCTGGTGCGTCAGAGGCAAATCGGCTAGTTTCGCGGATATGGAAACAGCGCCGCTGGACAGTCAGGACGAGCTCAATACTTTGCGCGCACTCGTCGCGGAACAGGCGGCAAAACTTGAGAGCCAGGAAGCCGAGGTCATCAAGCGAGACTCCATAATCGGGCTTCTTCGCGCGCAACTGGAGCTTCTCCGACATCGGCAACATGGCGCGTCTTCGGAAAAGATCGACAGGAAGATCGAGCAATTCGAGCTGATGTTGGAGGAGATCGAGGCCTCCCGGGCCGAGGCTGAACAGCGCTCCGGGAAACCGCCTCTGCCGGAGTTGGACGACGCATCCGAGAAGCCGAAGCGCAAGCCTCTACCCGATGATCTCACCACCGAAGAACTGGTCTATGCAGCTCCCTGCAATTGCCCGACCTGCGGTGGCACTTCGTTCCTGAAGGCGGCCGACAGAGTGGTCCAGGTGCTGGAGCACGTGCCGGCGTCGGTCAAGATTGTCCGGCATGTCGAGAAGCGCATGATCTGCAGGGAATGCGATACGACAGTGGCTGGCGAGATGCCGACCTTGCCGATCGAGCGCGGCAAACCCGGGCCGGGGCTGCTCGCCCACATCATGATCGCCAAATTCGACGATCACATTCCCCTCTACCGCCTGTCAGAGATGTACGACCGGTTGGGGATAGACATCTCCCGATCCGTAATGGCCGACTGGGTCGGCCGGGTATCTGCATTGCTGACACCACTTGTCCTGTTAATCAGGGCCCATATCGCCGCACTCGACCGAATACATACGGACGATACCCCGGTCGATGTTCTCGACCCCGGGCGGGGCAAGACAAAAACCGGCAGGGTCTGGGTCTACGTCTTTGACGGCAGTGGCTATCAATCCGCCACTCCCGCAGCCATTGCCTATTACTACAGCCCCGACCGCAGGGGCGCACATCCGGCTGATCACCTGGCAAGCTTCAGCGGCGTCATGCATGCCGACGGCTACGGGGGTTACAAGAAGCTCTATGGCAACCAGATCATTGAAGCCGCCTGCATGGCGCATGTGCGCCGCAAGTTCCATGATGTGATAAAGCTCAAGCCGTCTCCGATCGCTGAGGAAGCGCTGTCACGCATCGGCGCTCTCTACGATATCGAGAACCGTATCCGAGGCATGTCGGCTGACGAGCGGCGCACCCTGCGCCAACACCATGCCCGGCCTGTTCTGGACGAACTCAAGGCCTGGATCGAGGCGACACTCTCGACTTTGCCTCAGAAGCAGAGGCTGGCCGAGGCGATGCGATATGCCCTGTCGCGATGGGCAGCCTTGAGCGTCTACATCGACGATGGCCGTGTCGAAATCGACAACAACATCGCTGAACGAGCCATGCGTCCGCTTGGAATTGGAAGGAAGAACTGGCTGTTTGCCGGCTCGGACAAGGGCGGCGAGCGCATCGCCAACATCCTCACCATCATCGAGACGGTCAAACTGCAAGGCCATAATCCAGAGGTCTATCTGACGGATGTCCTGACCCGGATCCAGGATCACCCCGAAGACCGAATTGAAGACCTCCTGCCTTGGAACTGGACGCCGGCAAAAGCTCGATGCGAGGCCGCCTGATGGCGCGCTCGAGGTTCATCTACACACTCAGCCAAGTCGCCGGCATGATCGGCGAAAACCTCGAACTGATCGAAGAAGTGACCGCAAACTCGGACAACATCTCCGAAGGCGAACTGGTTTACGTCGGCGATGGCAGTGAAGACGGCACGAAGGGTCTGACCGAGAATGGCATCGAAGAACTTCAAAGCCTACTCGCCGACATCAGGACGTGGGACGGCGGTATCCGCGAGTTCCTCATCGACACACAGTGCGATCCTGAAATAATCGACCGCATCATGGCCGATGAGATGAAACGCGGCCTATAGATTCCATCTCTCGACACCCGAAAATGCGTTCGCCGGACGCTTACCATCGACCCAAAGCGACCTTTCAGAGATCGCGGTTTCGGCGATGGTAGTCGTGATCCAAGTCGTTCCAGACGTGGAACCCATTCCAAAGACAGAGCCAAGACGACAATTCTCCGAAAGAGTCAGTGTTATAATCCGAGACATCTAGGCGGTTTGGTGCCTGTGGCGTTTTTTGACTGCTTCTCGAATTGGAGCAGCAAAGGCAAGATGATGTCCTGGACCAACGGAGGACGCTGCCCCGGCACGAAGCTTGTTGGCTAATTTATCCCCAGAGCCTGGCGGTCCGTAGCCGACAGCTTGACGCATCGCCGGGCGTTAAATCTTCCGACACTCTCGAATAGCCTAAAGGCAGCAAGACGGCATCATAGAAGGTGTACGACTTCTCGATGTTTGAGACGCCGAATGACTCATGATGGAGCATCTGTGCTTTCCTTACGGACTGATGTGCGAAGAGAGCGGACGGAATATAGTCTGCACTTCATGCCTGAAGCAACGCCGAGGACACTGGAACGGGACCAGGTATTTCTCTTCAAACAGTGAGTTCCAGCTATCGAGCGGCGATCTTCGGTGTAGCTTCAGCAACGCCATAGCCAGTTTGCTCAAGGCTGGCGTCGTATGCGACGGCATGTGCCGCGATTTTACTGGCACAATCCGTTCCATTGATAACTCGGCGAGCGCCGAGGAAGTCGGCTCCCCGAAGGTTGATGTAATCCGACAGCTTCTTGCCCGTAAACCAGCCGTCCTTTGAGCCGATAACTAGAATCTTTGCCGCAGTGTCCGGTGCTAGTGCTTCAGCCGGATCCGACACGAGGTCGACGCCCAGCTTGATGCTGGCCAGACGGTAATTGTAATAATGTGTTAGCTGGACATAGCCCCGCCCAAACCAGCCTTGACGCCAGTATGGGGAGGACACCCAAGGCAGCTTGCCTTTTGCCCAAGCGGCGTCAAGGCGAGCGATGGCTTGACGGTCAGTGGCCGCGAAGGTCTCGCGGACCGGCGTCATAAGGCCTCCGGTCTCATGAAAGGTTGTCGCGAGCACGTATGCGCATTGACTGCGCAGTAGTCCGCGCAACTTGCATTCCGAAATAAGAAGTCGAGTGTAACCGCGATCCAGGTCGCCGATGCCGCTCTTGGCGGCGAATGCTGCGGCGAAAGAAAGAGAAATAGTCAGGCATGCTGCAGCGAGTGTTTTGAGCATGTGCTCCGCTTCCCGTTCAGAGTGCCGCATGAGTGCGCCACCTATGCAGTCGGAGGCGGGTCTCGTGCGTGTGCTACATCTGATGGGGGGGTGGAACTGGTGATGTCTAAATATAAGCAGCAATAACAGATACTTATAGTGCGTTTAAGTCGCCCAATATTGCTTAGTCGGTGATATGTTGAGGAAGAAATCGGAACATGCGGGAATCATCAAGGAGACCTGAAATTCTGCGTGCCACAACAATTGCCTAAATTGGTTTTAAGGACTTAGGAAAGATGAGGTTGTCTTGCCAGGGTGTGGAGACGCTCGGTCATCCTCACTACAGAGAACTTGTGTCCGTACGGAAACACAGAACCCTTGGTCGACGATTCCGTTAAAGAAGGCAGTAAAACGACGCCCACGCCGATATAGAGATCGTCGTTCTCGGTTGGCGATTTGGATCGATCTTATAATCGAGGCAGCTTCGGTCGATTAGTTGAAAGTAGACGTGATCGTCAGCGCCTTATTGTCGGCGTCTAACGTTGCCTCAGTACCAATCGGGATCGCCAGCGCGTCAGGACCGTGTCCTAACGGCAGACCGCCCAGTATTGGAACGCCAAGCACGCCCAGACGGTCCCGTAACACATCAATCACCGTCAATCCTTTAGAAGGCGCGAATTTGGAAAACTGTCCGACAGCAACGCCTGCGATACCTGCGAGGCATCCAGATTTTATGAGACGGGTCAAAGTTCTGTCGATATGGCCTAGACCCTTCTCGACATCTTCGATCAGCAGAATGGCACCGTGCAGGCTTGGGAGTGCCCAACCGGCTGCCGTTGCGATCATGTCCAGATTGCCGCCTAGTAGTCTGCCTCGAACCTTTCCAGACGTCGTGAGGCCAGCCGTAGGTTCGGCTTCATCTGAATGAACGATGGTATCTTCCATGGATGAGATAACACGCTCGAATGATTTGGAAGAGGTCTCGCCTGATTGGATCGGGTTCCACGCAGCACCATGTATTCCTGGCACCGCACATTGTTGCCAGATCGATAGGTGAAGGATCGTGATCTCACTGAATCCGATCAGGACCTTTGGGTTCGCACGCATGGCGGCGAAGTCGATGGCATCTGCGATACGGTAGGCCCCCTTTCCGCCCCTGGTCGCTATGACGGCGCGGACGGAGGGGTCCCGAATGGCATCATTCAGGTCCGAGAGACGGTCTTCATCCCGGCCAGCGAGGTAGCCAAGCCGGTCAAGGGCATGAGGTCCGACCTGAGGTTTAAGACCCAGTCCTTCGAGATATCTAACACAGATATCGACGTCGGCGTCGCTCGGAGTGCTCGCTGGCGAGACTAGACGGACGATGTCTCCAGCAGCAAATCCTGCCATCTTTGGCTTCCAAGAAACATCCATCTTGAGATTGTCCCCATCAAAATTGACTTGGTACAAAGTTTAAAAATGCCAGCGTCGCCCGCTAGTTTCCAGCCGTGACGCGACCATCGACAATGCTGCCATTCGAGAGTTGGCCGAAGGTCGGCTTCGGCCGGGAGCGAAATTGCGTTCTATGGGACTACCATGATTTTGCGCCATGGCTTGGGCGTGGCGCGGGATCAGGATGTCAATACTGCCTTGGAAAACCGGCGGCGTTCCAGCGTTTCCGCCTCTAGTACGAACCCCGCTCGCTTATAGAATCGGTCCGCAGGATTTGTGGTTAGGACGCTGAGCTTGGTAGGAAGTCCCTGTTGTGCTGCGTGGTAAGACTTCATGTTCAAAACATACGACCCTATTCCCCTATTTTGAAAGCCGGGGGCTATATAGAGCTTTTCTACAAAAATATGATCTTCGTGCCAGATCACGGCAACACATCCAACGGCCTTGCCGTTCAGTTCAATCACCTCATGACCCGTAACATCTAGGCTCTCCGCCGTGTTAGACTGTTTCCAGTCGCCCCACAATTCCTCGGCGTAGCCGCGCATGCAGACTTCCTCTAGGTTAAGCAGGAAAGCCGCATCCGATCTTGTCGCGGGACGTAGGACTATTGACATTGTCTAGCCGTTCGCCGCGTCTGGTATGCGACGTCGCACGAGTGATCGCTCCAATTCGTCCCCCAGCCATCGATCAGGATACGGCGCTCCCACAATTGTCCGCTGGACTACGAGCCCGCTATAGCCCAGCTCCTCAAGGCGCAACACAAGCAAGGCAGCATCTATTTGAACCATGAAGCGAGCGGAGCCACTCACCTGCTGGAGTACACCCCGCATTGCGGCATACGTTCTGAAGCCGAAAGAGGCCGCGACAGCTTCATCGGCATGCGACGAGCCGATGGCCGGATACTGCTTGCGTAGCGCCTTTTTGAGAGCTGCTATGTTGTGCGACGAAAACTTTATTGTCTCATAGAACATTGGCAATCCCTTATCCTCATCGAAGTCTGCCGATTACACTTCGACCTCCGGACAGGGGACGTCATTGATCTTAATACCCTTCAACCCGGCAGCAGGTTCGGTAAGGCTCCCGCTCGAAATGTAACACCCGCATCTCAGACTATCAAGGAAGTGCATCCGCGCCCCTATGGGGCTTTTCGTAGGATTCTAGCGCTTGCGGGTCACGTCAGCGATGCGGCTACGTGTGTTTATGGAGACGCGATATCGTTTGAGGTTGTTGGCAGATACGACTGAGATCGGCTCCATGCCAATCTCCACTAAAGCGCCATGCAGCAGCGGAGTATCCCACCGGAAGGGAACGTCGGCCCAGAAGAGCGTAAGAGGCCCTCTCGCTCCTGAACCGCATCGCACAGGGTGCCATTATGGTTTCGACTGCTCCGCCCCGATATTATCCCGACAAGCCCCTATGATCGGCTCCTGCAGTAACCAGACAAATGCTCTTGGCAGAAGCGATCATATCAGGCACTCTTAACCCCATGATGACCTTCGCGAGCAAAGCAGCATGTGTGCGTATCCTGGACGCACGACTTACCAACCCGGCCTCCTGACTGGAGCCGGGGCTATCGTGCCATTTGCCTTCACCTGATTTACGTGGTCATCATCCGTGAACACCAGAACGTCTCCTTCGCCTTATCGTGCATTCACCGCCGAGCCCTGGTTGGCGCTGCGGATGTATGTGCGTCGACTTAGCTACGGCTGCCGGAAGCCATCGGAGTACCGGCAGCCGTAGCTGCTCCTGAAACTCGAAAACCAGAGACATTTTAAAAGACGCCACCACAGTTGGTCGGCGCGAGGAGCGAAGTATGCCTTACGATCCACGGGCCATTGAAGCCAAATGGCAGGCCTATTGGGCCGAGCACCACACCTTTCACGCGGAGATCGAGCCCTCCAAGTCGAAATTTTATGCACTCGACATGTTTCCTTACCCCTCGGGGACAGGGCTGCATGTCGGCCATCCTCTTGGCTATACGGCGACGGACATTCTGTGCCGCTACAAGCGCATGCGTGGATTCAATGTGTTGCATCCAATGGGGTGGGACAGCTTTGGTCTGCCTGCGGAGCGCCACGCGATGCGCACCGCTGTTCATCCATCCATTACGACGAAACGCAATATCGAGACATTTCGTGGCCAGGTGCAGCGGCTGGGGTTTTCCTATGACTGGAGCCGCGAACTCGCCACCACCGATCCTTCCTATGTGCGGTGGACGCAGTGGATTTTCTTGAAGTTGTTCGAGCGTGGCCTCGCGTACCAAGCCGAAGTGCCGGTCAACTGGTGCCCAGCGCAGAAAGCCGTACTCGCTGACGAGGAAGTCAAAGACGGGCGTTATGTCGAGACCGGTGATCCGGTCGTCCGCCGCCAGATGCGTCAATGGATGTTACGCATCACCGCCTATGCCGACAGGCTGTTGGATGGCTTGGATGATCTCGACTGGCCTGAGAGCCTGAAGGCCATGCAGCGCAATTGGATCGGTCGCTCGGAAGGGGCCGAGATTGCGTTCGCTGTTGAGCATGGCGGATCGGAAATCGTGACCTTTACGAGCAGACCCGAGACCCTGTTTGGCGTGAGCTACATCGTGGTCGCGCCTGAGCATCCGCTGGTGACTGTCATTGTGACTCAGGAGGCGCGAGATGCGGTGGAAAGGTATGTTGCACAGACCGCAACCCTCGATGAGCCATCGCGCAGCGATGCCGCACGCGAGAAGACCGGCGTTTTCACGGGTGCGTACGCGATCAATCCGGCAACGGGAGCCCGCTTGCCGATCTGGGTGGCGGACTATGTTCTGGGTGAGTATGGCACTGGTGCCCTGATAGGCGTACCCGCCCACGATTCTCGCGATCACGCCTTTGCTCTCACGCATGGCCTGCCAATCATTCGCGTTGTTGAGAGTGAGCAGACTGTCGAACGGGTCGCCTACGAGGGTGACGGTCCGATGGTCAATTCCGGATTTCTGGATGGCCTGGACTCCTCGACGGCCAGACGAAGTGTGATCGACTGGCTTGAGGATAACGGGGCAGGAAAAGCGAAGGTTACCTATCGGCTTCGCGATTGGCTCTTTTCGCGTCAGCGTTATTGGGGTGAGCCGATCCCGGTGCTGCATCTGGCAGATGGTTCGGTTATGCCCCTGTCGGAAGAGTGCCTGCCGCTGTTGCCGCCCGAATTGGATGACTATGCTCCGACGACTGACGGAGAGCCACCGCTCGCCCGTGCCGAGGCGTGGGTCCAGACGACCGTGCCGGGCACTGACATTCCGGCATGGCGAGAAACGAACACGATGCCCCAGTGGGCTGGCTCCTGCTGGTACTATTTACGCTTCCTCGATCCGCATAACGAGCGCGAGTTGGTTGGACATGAGGCCGAGCGCTACTGGATGCCTGTCGATATCTACATCGGTGGAGCCGAGCACGCCGTCTTGCATCTGCTCTATGCACGCTTCTGGCACAAGGTCCTCTACGATATCGGGGTGGTTTCAACCGAGGAGCCGTTCCAACGCCTGTTCAATCAAGGAATGATCCTAGCGCACTCCTACCGGGATACGAGTGGGCGATATTATGAACCGTCCGATGTCACCGAAAGGGACCGCCGATGGTTTGCCGGATCGGTCGAGGTGCATCGAGCCGTCGAGAAGATGTCCAAGTCGCGCCTGAACGTGGTGAACCCCGATGAGGTCGTTGAGGAATATGGGGCTGACGCACTGCGGCTCTACGAGATGTTCATGGGACCACTGGATGGCACCAAGCCTTGGCAAATTTCAGGAGTGATCGGTGTGCGCCGGTTCCTGGATCGGGTTTGGCGCATTGTCTGTGATGATGCCGACAGAATGTATCGGGATGTGCGGGACGTCGCGCCCAGCCCCGAACTCCTTCGGTTGCGACATCAGACGGTGAAGTTCGTCACTGATGATATTGAAGCCCTGCGCTTCAACACTGCTATCGCCCGCCTTATGGAATTGTCCAATGCTCTGATGGCAGCGGCCGAGCGACCGCGCGAAGTCGTGGAAACATTGGTGTTGTTGCTGTCGCCGTTCGCTCCTCACATTGCTGAAGAGCTGTGGAGCAAGCTTGGTCATCGCGGAACGATAGCGCTCGTTCCGTGGCCAAGTTTTGATCCTGACCTGCCAGCGGAGGAGACGCGTGAGTACGTTGTTCAGATCAATGGCAAGGTTCGGCACCGTTTCAGAGCGGCGGCCGATCTGGGAGGCGGTTTGCTGGAGGCCGCGCGATCACAGCCTGAGGTGGCGACCTTGCTTGCCGGTAGGATAATTGCGAAGGAAATAGTAGTCCCGGGCCGCTTGGTGAACTTTGTCGCAAGGGAATAAGGTTCGCAACTGACGTCCGGTCGAAGCCGGTTTTCTGCTGTCCATCCGTCGTGGCGAGGGTGCCGTGATTCAGGAAGTAACCCACTCCATCAAGGCATTCTGAGCGTGAAGCAGAAAGGCCTTTGCCTCGCGGCTGCAGCACGACGGGTGCGACATCGCGTCGGCTGTCACTTCCTGACCCCTTGCAACGGGTGGGCAAGGCAGAAAGATCATGTCTTGCCGCCCTTGGTCGAGGAGTGATGCTGACACCTGATAGGGTGCCAATTCGCCTTCCTTTGCGTCGCCGGGCCACGAGTCTGTGACAATCACGTCCGCATCGAAGACGTGGCGGATGTCGTGGCTGGTATCGAAATTCGGGTTTAGCAGGTGCGGATCAGTGATCTGCCAGCGCTCCGGATATACCTGGACGACGTGGATGGGCATCGCCTTCGACGCCTCAACCCATGACCGGAAAATGTTGGCGTCCGGCGCGATCCCAACGACCTTTATGCCTTCCAGTGTTCCCCTGACGCTTTTGATGTAGGCAAGATCACCAAGGGTCTCGCAGGGATGATTGGATTTTGTTCGAGCATTGATGATGGGCGCGTTGGCGACTAAGGCAAGCTCTCGCAAGGTGGCGAGCTCCTTCGTCCTGACAACGAGGAGATCGAACCAGTTGTCGAGATAGCCCGCCAGATCGGATGTGCTCTCTCGAATATTGAAGCTGATCGGCGGCTCCACAGATATTCCGCCCATGGCCTTCACACCTAGTTCGAAGGCTGTTGTGTTCCGCCACCCAGTGTCATCGACGATGATGCCGATCCGCTTGCCAGACAGTGATTGCGGCATGGTACGGCTGTGCCAATGCTTCGCGAGCTGATGCGAGCGGTCGATGAGTTTAATGATTGTATCCGCCGGTAACGAATGGAATTCGAGGAAGTCCTTGTTCGGCTTTGAATTCATAGCTCTTCCGGAGACGACGAACGGCATTTTGGATGTGTAGACCACGTTCAGGGTTACGTTAGGGAAATTCCGTGTCTCTGCAATAGTTTAGTACGGGGGGTTTTGAATTGTCGCGAAGTTGAATGTATCAATCATGGTGGTGATAGGGTCAGGGAAGTAGCGATAACTGGCAACGGATTTGCCCTTCACGATATAATCCTTTTGCTCCACGTCTCCCATCACGATCAGTGCAACCGTCATCCTTGCCGTTCCAAGCACCTTGAAGGCGACGAGTTTTTCCTCTGCCCTCGCGCATTGCTTTCCGGGCTCACAGAGCCTGCCAATCAATCGCATTTGAGCGAACGGCTCGAAGCCGGGGAAGGACGAGCCGCCGAAGAACGAAGCGCTATCCTTCAGGGCGGACCATTCCGTTCCGGCCGTAATCTTTGCAAAAAACTCTCGCGCATTTCGGTGGGTGAAGTCCTTCGCCACGAAAGGCGCGACCGAAGCAATCAGGAGTGTGACTTTTTTTTCGGCAATCCAGCAATCGATCCACAGATGACCGTCATCAGGCGCTTTAACCTCGCGGGCCTTACAGGCTGAGTCTGCGGCCATGGAGGTATTGCCAGGTCCCCTCACCAACCACATGGCTGCAGACGATGTCTCAGCGGACGCAGCCCACAGGGTGACAAGGCATATCATTGTAGCGAATAATCTAGGCTTCATTTTACCTCTGACGGCAGGTCTCCCGAACTCTGCTGTTGTTCCCGTAACCGATACAGTTCAAACGCGCTTACTTGTCGCGACTAATACTCTTGTCGAGGGATTCCCGCTGAGCGATGATCCGAGCAATTCGCCTTTGCGATTTCATATCATGCCACATCGCCCATAGCGCAAGGCCGATGAATAGCATGCAGATCAGGCGGAAAAGCCAAAGCGTTCCAGCCGCTCCAAATATCGCTGTCAGCATTGCGGACCGCCGTGAGGAGCTTACATCGTCAATCAGCACGATGGCAGTAACTAAGACAACAATGACAACAGCGCCGATGAATTTCGGATTGTATAATTTTCTCATCACACCATTGATGAACGCCAACAATCTCCAACCCGTAAACATGCTGTGGTTGCGTTCAAAGATTCGCGCCTTCGAATGTTGTGTCCGGCCCGCATCTCCGACGCTGGCTTCCACAACTCCGCTCGTGGTGCGTAGCCGTGGCGTTCTCCTTCATTTCTTTGCCAGACTGCTTGTGGTGAAGCCTATATAGGTTGGTCATCACCCCGCGTGACTATCCAATACGTCGGCTTCAGACTGCTGATGCGTTAACTGGACAGGATGCCATCGACCTTTTTCGATCCTGGATCGAACAAAGCTGGCATAGGAAGCTGCATCTTTCGGCCGCTTCTTCCGATGACGAGTCCTGTTGCAATAATGACAGGCGGCGACGATGTTCTCCTGGATGTCGCGACCTCCATCGCATCGAGCCTTTAAATGCTCTGCAGTGCAGCGGAAGTGCCGGACTGACCGAGAAGATAAGGAATAGCGTGTTTTGAAAATCTCCGCGTCGCGTTCCCACATGGGAAAGGAGCAATAGTAACATCGCCAGCCTTGGCTCTCGGCAGCTTTGTTTCTTAAAATTCTGATTCGACTGTTTGATTTCATGAGCTCACGTCCTTTGCTTCATTGCTGAAGCGGACGTGCAGCGACTTAAGAGCCGCCCCTCAGTTGGGAGGAAAACCTCGCACAAGACGACGCCGATTGGCGTCACTCCGCAGTCTCTGAACGGTACGAGCGCTTAAAATCGCGCAACGCTGACGGGCCTTTCACCAGCCCCAAGCAAGCAAATCGACTTGCCTCCGTCCGATCTAAAGGTAAACGGGCAAGTCAAATTGTCAATCGAGGCCGTTCCCAGATCGTCGCAAAATTACCAGGCCGCCGATGAGTGCAAATACGTCTTCTCATCGCTCGAACCTACCGATGTCCGAACGTACAGGAGCCGTGGCATCGACCTCATTCGCACGGAATGATCTCCCTGCATGACACAGAAATCGTGCCTCTCGCCTGTATCCCGTCCCCGATCAGCCTTGGTGGTGGATTCGATGGGTCCAGACCATGCTTTAAGTAAGCCTGCATCCATAGAACGCTGCTTCTGAACGGATCGGGATCGAGCTTCTCCGGATAATAATGAGGCGTCTCGAATTCGTAGTAGGCGGGGAGGCAGTCCGGCTTACTGCGAACTTTGCGGTTCGGGCCGATTGGGCACCATGCGTTCTTGGCGGTGTCGGGAACCCATGTGACTCCTTGATGGAAACACGAGATCGCTTCAAATTTGGGTTCGACCAGAATGCGCCCGTCAGGCCCTTCCAGTCCCCAGAGCCCGTCCTTCGACACAATCGACGCGCCAAATTTGCACTGGGTGTTTTTGGAAGGAATAATCGGTTCCCCGCGCCTGAAGGGGTAGGGCTTTTCCTCGGGAGCATCAATAAGGCTGCCATCCGGGCTAATGCCGAACCACTTTTCATCAACAAGCACCTTGGACGGCTTCCCTTGAAGATCGCGTTCGGCCTTTTTGAAAAGCCTGCCTCCAAGGAGACTGCCGCCTGTATCCAGAAAGCCTTCTTCGCCATTCAGGCGGGCGACCGAATAGCCCTGCTGCCAATACGACAACCAGTCGTAGGCGAGGGGAATGACGACGCGTCCGTCCGCATCGACCGCTCCCGACAGTTGACGTCGCGTTCCAGCTTCTTTCATTTTGATCGAAACAACGGCCCGCCCGTCATAGAGTGACTGAACCGCGTCGAAGGCCGGTTCAATCTTCCAATGACCGTCTTGATCCATGAGGCCAAAACGCCCCTGTTTCGAATTAAGGTCGCGAGCCCAAACGTAAGTTGGACGGCCACGTTCGAAGGGTTTGAATTCGTAAGTGTCTGCGGTCAGCCAGCCCTTGGTCAGGCTGAAAAGGCCCATTGGTTGATATTCGAAGAACAACCCGTCGAATGGGGCCAATTCTTCCAATTCGGGGGGCCGCCTTTGCCTATACTGCCCCTTCCGCACGACGAGGACATCGCCCATGACCGGTGTCGAACGAGCGAATTGCGGCTCCAACACCACCTTCCCGGTCTTTGCGACGATGCCTGTATGCTGACCGACGAGTATTTCCGCAAATCCGTCATGAAAGGGTCCGGCTAGATCGAACTGGGGTTCGATCACGACTTTGCCCGTCGCGTCCACGTATCCGAAAAGCCCGTTAATGCGCACTGCGGCCATGCCCTCCGAAAACGGCATGGCCCGCTCAAATGCCTTCGGGATCAATTCTTTGCCAGTCCGTCCGTCGGCGTATCCGCACAAGTCGAATACGCCGCCACACGAAGGAAACATCGAGTTGTCGTTCAGAGTGACGTCGTCATTGCTGAAGCCCGAGGACGGCGAGCAAATGAACGCTGCGACCAACCGCAGAATATGGGACCATTTCCTCGGCCGGTTCGCGAAAAGCTGCAGCAATTGCTGAATGACCTCTCTCAACGGCCGAGCCTCTTCACGATGGCATCGTGCGTCTTAAGTGCGATACACCTCGCATGACTGCTCACGGGGACCGCATCCCAATCTGACAGCTGAACGATAACGACATCGTCGTGCGGGTAAATGTGAATGAACTGACCATCCCGACCATATGCAAAATAATCCGGCCGCTTCTGCCTTAGCCACCAGAAATACCCATAGCCCAGTTTGCAGCCGTCAACCGACGCGTCGCTTTCTTTCTCAAGGCCCTTGAAACGGCCTTCGAGAGGGGCAGTCGCCAAGTCGAACCATGCGGCCGGAATGCCTTTGCCCCGTCCTTGGTGGAGAACGAAATCGCCAAAACGAGCAAGATCATCGATCCTGGCTTTGAAGCAGCAAGAACCAATGGGATCGCCATTGATGTCGACGTTCCAACTTGCGGAATGCGCTGCTCCGATCATCGACCAGACTCCCTTTTCGAAGGCCTTCAGCGGGGGAAGGCGCGATAGGTCCCGTGCGACAGCTATAGCCATCGCTGAATCGAGCGCCGAGTAGTTGAATCGTTCTGGACGATGTCGGGTAGGTCTGTATCGGGATGCGAAGCTGATCAGGGACTGCTTTCTTGGGGGTGTCCGAACTTGATTGTCGAATGCGATGGAGTCGGAAAGCAATGCTGGCCAATAGCCCTCACGCCATTGAATATCCGACCGCATCAATAGCAGCTTGTTGAGCCGCACCGTCGAATAGCTTTCGGCCAGCGTCATGCGATTGCGAAGTTTTAGAAAGCTGCCAACCGGCCTTTGCACGATGGCTTCGAATTCTGCTCTGGTTCGAAGATGATACCTTTCCGCGAGAGCTTGCCCGAGCAGCGTCGACGTCAGCGATTTCGCCACAGAGGCGACTCCGTACATCTTGTCGATGCCATTTTTGCCTCCCTCGCAGATGTCCGTCTCGTGATACAGCTCGACGCGGACGGTTCGGTTTTTGATGACATAGAGGCCACAGACACCCATTTGCTGCACATACTGCCGGATATCACAGCGCGTCTCCAACGAACACCATACGTCAATATCGGAGAGGCGACGCCCGTCATCATAGAGAGGCGATGCCTGCGGAGGGGCGGTAATGGGAAGAGACTTGGACGGTTCTTCTGCGGTCGTCTGAGAGGACGAAGCGGTTACAGCCAGCGTGATGCCTACGAGAAATGCTATTATCCTCACGAAACCTCACGCCGTTTGTGTGTCCGTCCTGGCCAATAGGACCAGAACGCCGGGTCTTCAAACCGGATGAATTCGTTTCCTTGCCAAGCTCCGACCTGATGGTGCGTCGTATCGACGGCGATCTCCGTCGTGCCATCGGGCCGCTGCACGATGAGATCAACAGCATCAATCCTGTTCTTGGTCTTCAAGCCGTGCGGAAGCCCCGGCCTTCGGTCTGCGAAAGTAGGCGACTCTCCGCTGAGAGCTTTGCCTATCGGGTATCCCGCATTGCGTATTGCGTCGGGAATCGAGGGGTGGTGGATTACATCGCCGTCGAACCGAATTCCCAAAAACGGCCAAAGCCTCGTGAAGTGCTCCCGCTCAAATTCCAGGGTTTTGGCAGTATTCGCGCAATATGGTGTTGGATCGTTGAAATTCTTGCCAAACGGTGCCGTTATCGATGCGTCAGCTTCGTAATAGTCGATAGCATTATTAACGTGCACGAATTTTGAGAAGCGCTTCTTCTTCGCCATCGGAGCACGCAGCACCCAGCTGTTGTTAAAGACGTAGTGGGGGCCGTCCGCGACGTGGTCAGTCGGGAATTTGAAGAGCTGGCCCCTCGTGTGCGTATCTTCTTCGGGGCCGGGCTTACGCAAATTCCAACCGAGGTTTCCGTAGATATAGAAGTAACCCGAACGCGCCATTTCCAGCGAAAACGGCACGTAGCAATCGACGATCATGTTATGGCGGATCGTCCAGTTCCAGGCGAAGTGCTCAGGCTCGATGGCATTGTCGCGAATTCGAATGAACCAGTTGCCCTCGACCAGGACGTTGCGTGAGCAGCTGTCGACGATGGACTCGGCGACTTGGTTGAAGAAATGGATGCCGTTGAAGGCGTCGACGATGATGTTGTTCTTGATGACCACGTAGCCCGCGATACTCCAGGCCCGAAAGAAGTCGCCGTCGTAAGCACGTGCATCCTTCTCGATGCTGACGGACTTCCCAGTGTCCCGCCGTTCACCATGCACCTGAATCCAATCGATCTCCTGCCATAGTTTCGATGGCGTGCCTTCCAGCTCCCTGTCGATTGGCCGCTTCGCGCGGATCGCGTCGCAGATTTCCCAGCCGTTCCCACTGATGTCCTGAACCCAATCGCATCCCTCAACGAGGATGTGACGCGTGTTCGTGCCGGTGGCACCGATGGCAAAGGTTCCACCGCTGATCCTCAGGCCCCGCAGCGTGATGTGCTGGCAGTTTTCGAGGTAGATCGCTGTTGGCCAGCAGCCTTCAAAATGCAGTTTCTCGATTGTGATCCACTGACAATTCTTGAGGACGAGCATGCCGTTGTCGGCAAGATAGTATAGCCCAGGGAAGCGACCACCGGCCTCCTGCGCTGCGGCCAACATATTGCCGGTTTCTTTGTATTCTTCGAAGGACACCCTTGGTCCGAGTATCGCATCGGGACCACGGATCACGATTGGCTCAGACTCGGTTCCAGCCAGTGCTGACAGTATTATAGGCTTCTCATATTGACCCTCTGTGAGATCAAGCCGGTCCCCTGCAGTGAGCCGCCCAATTCGCCTGTGCACGTTGTCGGGACGGGCGCTGCGCATTCTTCCCATGATTATCTCCGTTCGAACGAGCGATCAGGGACCGGCTGTCCAGACGATGAAAATCGGGAAATGATCGGAACCAAAAGTGTCTGATCCTATCTTGGGTGCTGCGAAGGACGACGCTTGTGCTGCGGGGACCGCCATGTGGTCAATGGCTTTGTCGGCAAATTCAGTCTCGTTAAAGGTGCGGCCCAGGTCCTTGGTCACCATCGTCCACTTCTGGCTGCCGGACAGCGGCACCGTCATAATGGCGAAAGTGTCATCGAACCCATCACCTGTACAGGCGCTGGCAGGGAACGGTGCCTTCGCACAGGTGAAGGCCGTAAGCTGACAGTCATCGAAGGACTGGCCGAACTTGCCCGGCTCGAAGGACGTGTTCCAGTCGCCCTCGATCAGAACGGTGCGGCCGTCAGCTACAGCCTGATCGGCAACTGTCTTGGTGGCTGCGATCACCCGCTCACGTTTGAAGGCGTTGTCTTTGTCCTCCTTTGCCTTCACATCGGACCCGTTGTCCAGGACTGTTTGAAGGGCAGGGAGCGCAGGCAGTCCCAGCTTTTTCAGATGGCCAATACTCTGATCAGCCGCATAGCAGGCGTCGTTAGAATTCGATTTCAGGTGTACCGGGAAAACGGTCAGGCCGTTTGCCAGATCGACACGCAGGGTCCCACGGTCGGTCACCGCTAGGCCCATCATGTCGGTGCCCTTTAGCGGCATCTCCGTCACCGGTATAGAGCTATCGCCGTCTGGCTTGGACTTCGTCATGACCGGGTGGGTGCGTCCTTCCGGTTTTGGGTCGAATTCGATCACAGACGTGATCGGTATCTTCGAGAGGACACCGACTTCCAAGCTCATATGGATTTCGTTGCGTTGGACCTGACCGTCAGACATAGTCGCATAGTAGGTCTGCCAGCCGATTGCGTTGGCGATGGCCGTCAGATCGGGTCGCCCTGTCAACTCGACCAGCACAATCACGTCGGGCGACAAGGTGTCGGCCATCTTCTTGTAGTCGGATGCCCGCGTGAGGACTTCCTCATAAGGCGAGGCAGCAACGTTCCAGGAAACGATTTTGACGTCAGCCGCCAAAGAATGCGTGGCAAGCAGCGTACCGGACACGAATAAAAGCGAGCGCAAGCAGTTCATTTCGATAAACCCCCTCAAGTTTAGGAAATGTGAATGCGGTGATATTCTATTGCTGATAGTGGAACACTACCCGTGCTGCGGGAGTTTGCAAGCCATTTGCCGAGGCGAGGAGCCTTTCCGCGCTTGCCACTGAGATGCCGTCGGGCCCGACTGTTTCGGAGGAAGGTGATGACGCCGAACAAGACGACGCGCCCATGCAGCCAAGGGGAGAGCAGTTAATAGCCCTGCTCAGCGCCGTCGAGTATGGGGCCGAGCACGCGAGCGAATATGAATTGGTATGTGAGGAGATCGTCGATTATTTGTTCGGTGGCGTGTTGCTGGATGGTCGCAGGCACCCACGGCTGGATGACGGCCTGAGTATCCTTGATATTGTGTATCGCGTGAAATCGCAGGATCAATTTTGGTCTGCTTTAGCCCGGGATTTTCGCGCTCGCGTTATAGTTTTTGAATGCAAGAATTATACGGGGCCAGTGGGTCCGATGCAGGTGTTCACCACTGAACGCTATATGAGCACTGTTGCCCTCAGGTCAGTGTGTTTCGTTCTCAGCCGTACCGCCGCCCATCCTCACGCGATAGTCGCAGCACAAGGAGCGATGCGAGAAACCGGTAAGTTGATCATCTTCCTTCATGACGAGGACCTAGCCACGATGTTGAGGCTTCGAGACACACAGGTCAACGAGCACCCGGCATCGTGGGCGGATAACGACCCAACGGAAATTCTCGATCAAAAAATTTATGAGTTTCTGGCAACGATGCCGCGTTAGAGGCGAAGCACTTGTGGTTTGAATCGGACTGCAACTCCCGCATCATTCGACACATAAAACCTTCCAGCTTCGGAAAAACGTGCGAGTTCCCGGTCTGACACGATCTTGGAGAGACTTCGGCTTATCACTGTTGGCGAATAGCCGTTGCAACTCAGTGATTTCTTAGTGTTTTCATTCCTCGGGCTGCCATACCGCAATTTCGTAATGGAAGATTGAGCGACATGAACCTTCTCGGTTTGCGTCGCGAGGCTTTCGTTATGGGGACCAACCCACCAGCTCCGCACGAAGGATTGAAAACCAGCGAGGCAAATGATCGGGCGCTTGCACAGCAAGAATAAGGCTGCATACGATAAGAGCAAATCTCGGCGCGACCGTGACTTTAAACCCCACGCCTTTTTTTCCATATGAATTCCATGTGCAGCCTCGACACATCGGTTGGACCGAAATTGAGTTATCCTGTGGTGACGGTGGCCGCAAACACTATATATAGTATTAACTGCTTCTTATCGCCAGTGCCCAAACTGCTGTTTTGGTATCGGTTAGGCCGGAGAGGTGATGGCGTTGTTGCCGTCACCTCCACACCCCGAGCAAGAAGGGGAGATACTCCGGCGCGTTGACTGCCAACACGATACCGAACAGAGCAAACATCGACTTGTCGGTGATGCCAAAATCTAGGCCCTTGGCGAACAGCCATTTCAATCTCATAGCCAACCTCAGGAACTGCTTTTTTCCTTTATAGAACGGTTGGGGACATCTGGGATTCTCGCATCCCGCAAAACGAAGATCGACGGCTTGCATGAGCTAAAGAAGCGAACCCACAACGTGGACCGGCTCGTGCAAACAAGCGGGCGCTCTACGACCGTTGGTCCGGAGCCACAGCCTCAGAAACGGGTAAATACTGACATCAAATGGTCTGAGAGAGCCTTGGACTGGCGGCCTTGTCGCGCACAGGCGTCGCAACAGTATCGGAAGCGCCGCGCCTTGCTATCGCTACTGAAGACCCAGTTGAGGATCATGCGTCCGAGCCCTTGCCGCGCCGGGACTTTCGGCCCCTCGAAATATTCGACGAGTCCAGTTCGCAGACAGCCCTTGGCGCTGAGCAGCACACTTAGGTCCTCAATCTGCGAATACCGCTGTTGGAGCATCGACTGAGCAGTGACTTCATCGAGTTCTGAGCTGCCGGACGTCTTTTCGGCCATAAAACGAAGGAGGCCAACATCGCGCCCGGCACGATTGCCTTCGGTAAATATGATCGCTGCCGACTGATCGCCATCGCGTCCGGCTCTACCGAACTCCTGAAGATAATCTTCGACAGACGACGGCTGCTGCCAGTGGATAACGAGGCGAACGTCGGGCACATCCAAGCCCATGCCGAAGGCGTTCGTACAGATTATATGGTCGACAACCGGTCGGCTTTCCCCTTGGAAGCGTTTTAGTAGTTCCTGGCGCTCCCATTCCGTACCGAGTTTCGAATGGTAAAACGGGACGTCAAGGCCACTGTTCCGCAGGTTCGATTGCAGTTCCTGACCAATACGAGCCGTCGGAACGAAGATCATGGCCTTCCGTCCCGCGATAAACGGCGTGCGCAGCAACTTCGCAATTTCCAGATGACGAGAGGCGGTGGCACAGCGCCACCGGATCAATGCGATGTTCGGTCGATCAACGCCGCGAACGAACACCGTTGCATCCTCAATCCCCAAGGATGCCAAGATGCGTTTCTGCATCGTTAGTCCGGCAGTCGCGGTGAACGCCAAAATCGGCGGCGAACCCAAGCTCTGGCGCACCTCCCGCAAACGCCCGTATTCGGGGCGAAAATCGCGGCCCCATTGATCGACGCAATGAGCTTCGTCGACGACCATGTATTCTGGCTGGCTTCGTGCCAAGGCGTCTCGCTCCTCTTGTCGCCGAACGAAGAAGCGCTCCGGCGCGAGGTAGAGGAACTTCACGGCCTGCTGCTCTACCATGGAGTAACGGATTTCCTTCTCGTCGTGACTGAGGCCGCTTTTGACGAAAGTGGCCGGTATTTTCTTGCGGAGCAGCCCCGAAACCTGGTCGGTCATTAACGTCTTCAAAGGGCTGACGACAATGGTCATCCCCTTTCGCAGCAGGGCGGGGAGCTGGAAACAGAGCGACTTGCCGGACCCCGTCGGGCTCACGACCAGAATGGATTTTCCGGTGAGCGCTGCCAAAACGATTGGGAGCTGACCGTCGCGAAAATGGGATGCACCAAAAAGCCGGAGGATAGGACCGAAGTTCATATCGGCCTCAAGAGCTCGCGCTTCCTTGTCCAGCCATCGGGCAAGCCGCATCGCCCAGCGTTCGATTACCCGCCGCGCCAGACCTCCTGCCAGGTTTGGGTGATGGGCCGCGTGACAGCCATCGCAGAGAGTGACAAGATTTGAGGGGTTATCGGACCCGCCCATGGACCGAGGCAGTAGATGATGCACGTCAGCCTCGGCGGACGTCACCTTCGTTGAGCAGGACACGCATTGAAAGCCATCACGTTGCAGGACAACGCGGCGCGTTTGCTTCCAGTTATCTGTCAGGCCGTGGTTGGCGACTTTCTTCATTGGGCCGAGAATGGGCGAAAGTCGCTGAGAAAGCGTAACCAACCTCATCTGGCATGATCGATGATCAGTCAAATGGAGCGGATTGCAGCCAACCGTTTCCTTCCTAGTTGTGATCGCTGAACGACGGTCAGCGCAACGATTCCTGCCTCATCGGCCGCACGCAAAAACGCCTCCCTGAACTGTTCCGCAGCAATCTTACCGCTGATCGCATCCACGCAAGCCTTTACCGCAGTGAAATATTCTTCGCCGTCATCGGAAGGCCAGTCCTTGAGCAGGACATATGCCGCGTCGCCGAGGGTGCGGATGATCCTGTGAGCTGGCTGACCGCGCAGTGTCAGCCCGACGGGTGTGAATGCAGACGTTGCGTCCCAGTCCATTGTTGTCGACCTCAAGGCAGGGATCGCAATCCCTGGAGAGCACTATACGCCTGGATGCCAAATTCGTAATTGACGATTGGTTACCTGACGTGACTGGCTGTGAAGGCTCGCGGCATGGAAAGGGATGGGCGCTCTACCACTGCATATCGGAGCGCCCTAAGTTGCCTCGTCCATTGTTGCGATGAGCAACGGCAGCATGCCGAGATAACGAGATTCTGATGAGATTGCGACCTCAAGACCGACAATTTCCGAATGCCGACTTGCAGTTAGGGGCTCTAGGTCGATGGTGGGTTGCATTGGGGCCATCGGCGGACGGCATGGTGCCGGGGAGATGTCTCGATAAACGCACCGCCATCCGACATCGAAGCACATCGGCTGGTCAAGGCGTTCCTGGATTTCACTGGATCGCGGACGTAATTTCGTTATCATCTTCTCGCTGGTCGCTTGGAGCCCAGTCGGCGGATGCTACCGCTATGGCTCTATCAGCGGAGTGTGAAGTGGGCTTACTTTCTGATATTGCGATTGATATCGATGACCTCGACCTATTGGAGGCGATTATTGCCGATGCTTGCAACGAGCTAAGGGTTTCTCCCGACCATGGCCTTGTCACCCGGGTCGTAGACCTGCATTCGCAGGGACAATCTCAAAGCAAAATAATGGAGGCTCTTCTTGCAGAATTCGGCAATTCTCCTGCTCGTTACAAGGTGACAACCTGCCGTCATGAAGAACAATGATCTAATTGAGCAGGCTGCCCACCTACTCAAACCGCATCAAACAATGAACGGTCGCTTGTTTGGCGATGTCGGTGCCGTGGTGATATCCAGCACCGGAAATCGTTATGTCGGCGTTTGCGTTGACACGCCTAGCTGGGGGCTGTGTGCGGAAAGAAGCGCGATGGCTGCCATGGTCACGAATGGCGAATATCGCTTTCGCAAGGCGGTGGCCGTTTGGCGCGATCAGCAAACGGGACGCCTTCACGTCCTGCCGCCTTGCGGCGTATGCCGTGAATTCATGCGCCAGGTGGATGAAGGAAACCTCGATGCGGAAATCGTCCTTGATGGCGAACGGACCAAAATGCTTCGCGAACTGATTCCAGAGTGCGAATGGCCGGAGCCAATCTAAGTGAGGCTTGGACGCAGCGACTTTCGTCTCAACGCCTCAGATAGCTCTTCGACCCGTCGTCGGTAATGCAATAGCGACCGCCACGAAGGCCGGTGCAATATGAGCCAGTTCGACAGGAACAACTGGGTGAACTGGCCGGTTGCATCTCACCTGCGCCAGCCCCCAGCAGCCGAGACCGCCCAATTCCGCGCAGGACTTCTTACTTCCGCTTACCGATCCGTCGCGGCAGATGAAAGTCGAGCCCTGACAGTGATCGATACCGCCCTTCTTGCCACTGCAGGGCGTGTTCGTTGCGAATACGGAAGAAGACAATATGCAGCTGGCGGCAAATGCCACGACCATCAAAGTCTGAAAATGAAATGCTGATAGTGCTTTTGGCATGCTGGCGGCTGCAAATTTCGATCAGCGACTATAATATTCCGTTACACGTAAAAGACGAGTTACTAACGCGACAGCCGCATCAGGTGCCGAACTCAGCGCAGTTGTTGCACGATTGCGTTTGCGATTTTTCCAGCGATCAGGCTATGCAGCGCCGTCGCATGGACCATTGTGATTGGGCCGTCATATAGTCCCGCTGAGAGCTTCGCCTGCTTCAGATATATTTCCGTGGCATGTGGATTCGCGTAACAATCTGTCATGCGAAGCCACGCGTACATTTCGATTAGAGATTGTTGCCCGACTGACTGCTTCAAAAGGGCTGAATCGGAAAGACAGGAGTCGGTTGAGGCGCTCAGTTGCATCAGTGCATATTCCTCGGTCGACGTTACTCGATTGAGACGCGCCAGATCGCTTGTATTCAGTTCCTTCGTCAGCCACTCCGCAATAGCCGGTGAATTTCGAGGTATCTTCGAATCAAAATCACGCCAGAAATTGGCAATCGCAGCAGCTAAACGAGAGCGTAATGCCACATCCGGATTAAGCTGATCTCGGAAATCCTGAAAAATCATCTGAAAGACGATTCTGTCGCTCTCCATTGGAGCTGCGAATGAATTTGTTGCCCAAATGCATGCCGCAAGCGTTGCGCAGATTCTATTCACGCTAGTCCCCAATAAGAACTGAGTTAGGATGTGGGAGGCACATAGGGATTAAGGAAGCGAAATATGCAGCCTCGACTTCCCTGTGGCAAGCTGCTTGGAGGCTGAATAAATCCCGCCGATTACCACTGCGGCACTTCAGAGAACGGGCAGAGGGTAGTTTCACCCTCCGATTTGGGCCGCTTCGTTAACGTAGCATGCACGAAAAATAACCCCAGAAGTTGCCGCTTCATGAAGAAGCCATCCTCATCAAATGGCGGAAATCATGACATCGATAAATACGTTAAAGGCTTCGAGCTTCGGCCCGACGGCCCTCTCTGCTTCCGTTTTCGCTTTATCGAGCAGCTGCTGATAGCGGGCTTCGTCCTCCTCGGTCCGCTCCATGTCGCGGATCAACTTCTGCTCCTCCTTCTGAGCCCTGGCCAGTTCCGCCCGCTCGTCCCGTTCGGCCTTGAGATATGTCTATGCTTATTTTTCAGCAGATTTGGCACAAGAAAAAACGCTAGAAATATTATCGGTTCCATGCAATTTCTGAGCGATCTGGGCGCTCGATTTTGGGGTTAGAGCATGGACGACATTCCAATTGTTATGCTGGCCATCGTTGCTTTCGCGGCTGTGATGGTTGTCATTTCGTTGATGGTCGAGAACTCAAAGAAGAAGGAAACAGAACGCCAAAAGGAGGAGTTGTCGAGGACTGATTTCAACGCGGACGTTATGCTTGGTTCGTCCTTCGGCGAATTGGGGATTGCTATCGACGGCACCAGACGGAAATTTGCGATCCTGCAGGGTGACAATGCACCCAAAATTTTCGATTTCTCGCAGCTCACCGCTGTAGAAGTGTTCCGGGACGGTAGCTCCATCACGAAGACAAATCGCAGTGGTCAGGCTGCCGGGGCCGCCGTCGGTGCCGTATTGCTTGGACCCGCTGGCCTTCTGTTGGGTGGTTTGACGGGGTCGAAACGGTCAATCGAAACGATCACGAAGCTGTCTTTGATGATCTACGTCAGTGACTTCATCCGGCCGACCTATGGTGTCGTATTTCATAAGCACTTAGGCTCGGGAGGCACGAAAGTAGGCGATTTGAGCATGGCCATGAATGAACTGAACGCCTGGCGCGGGCGCATGCAGGCGATTCTGGCGACCAATGTAGGTCAACCGAGCCCAGTAGTTACTTGATGAAGCCATCTATCGCCTTCATTACTGCTTTTTCCCTGGTTGCAACTCAAGCGAACGCTGACTGGTTTGCCCGGACAGACAGTGGTGGCAAACTCATTTGATGGGTGTCGCCATCAATCCAGACGAGACAACGACCGCTACCTATCTAACCTGCAATGGCAGTCTTCTGACTTTCGAGGTGCTGACCGTGAATTCCGCCAAGCCGAACGAGCTGGCGGACTATCAGGGTGCCAAGATTGTGCTGGGATACAAGACGCGCGAAGGAGATCAACGCAAGGTCGCATTGGATGGCAAGCCGATAGTGTCAGCGGGAGACGCGCTTTCAATCCGTGCCTCGATGACAGCTGAGCAATCGGCCGCGATTGCAACTTCAATAGGTCGAGGAAGCAGGCTCGACGTTGAGATCGTGCACCCTGAGCTTTCTACCGATATGGGCGTGAAGAAGGTATTCTCCGGGGGGTTCACCACGGCGCTGCTGGCGATGGCTGCTGAGTGCCCCGGCCTGAATTTATGACGCACCTCTCATGCGACGCCCTATTACTCGTACAGCTAACTGAAGAAACACACCTCGGAGGATTGCATGACTATCACCACCTCATCATCGAAAACGGCAAGTTCTACGGAGCGCGGCCGGACCACGATCTAGCTGGGTCGACATGAGCATTATTACCATATCGCTCGGGGCGGTTAGTGTGCCCACGTCACTTTGGACGACCATTTTCACGGGTCTGGCTGTTGCACTGGGTGGCGGTATCGTCCTGTTCGCCCTGAATTGGTTTCGGGACTATCTGACCGCGAGATGGACGCGGCAAAACCAGGCGGGAGTGCTCGCGTTCACTGTGGCCTCTCAGATCGACCAATTCGTCAGCAAGTGCTTTGAGGTCGTTGCCTCTGGCTATGACTTCGACCCAGAGAGCGGGCAGGTTCGAGATCGGTCAGGAAGCGCCAACCTATCTTTTTCTGACGATTTGCCTTGGACCGTTTTTGACAAGGAGCTTCAGCACCGCATCAGATCGTTGCCGAATGAGATTCATGTTGCTGAACGTACACTCGCCAAAAGCTGGGACGATGGGGAGGGGCATTTGCTGGACGTATTACAGGAGCGGGAAGAGCTGTATGCTCAAATCGGGCTCAACGCTCTTGAACTCAACGCCATCCTTCACATACGCTACGGTGTTCCGCTGCTTGATCGCAAAGAGTGGCGTCCTGAAGATACCTTCCGAAATTCGCTCAAAGATTTCGCTGATCGTCGAGAGACTGTCAGTGCACTGCGAGACCAATTCGACCTCTCCGACCTGTTGCCAAGCGCGCCCGATCAAGAATTGAAGCACAGAATGGCGGCACTAGCGGCGAACCTCCAGAGCGCTCTTGGACGCCATACCTACTGGAAAAGAGACGACCAGCATAGAGATGCCCTTTGACTAAAGCTGAGATGGTGGTGACGTTGTTCGGCTGGATCGGCGGCCGCGTTCGGTGCGACACCAATTTTCTGAAGCCTGGACAGATCAGTGAAATTCGTCCAGCGAGCCGTGTCAGGACGAGTGAGCAACGTTGCCAGCTTGTCGACAGCCTGACCTTCGAAGGGCTGGTAGTAAGCCTTCATGATTCCAGTCGAAGGTTTCCGAAATCTCCAGCGGCTGAGTGACCTCCATCAGGCTACTCAGTGATATTCACGCGGCAGATGATGAAGGGGACGAGTGCGGCAACGTTCGCGTGATGACCGGCAGCCGAATTTGCTCAAAGCCAGGCGAAGTCAAACATCTCCTCTGACAGCCAGCCGCAAGAGATGCCGAGCGTCTTCAAGAACGATAAGTCGTCCGTTGATGGAGGGGAACCGAGGACGATGAGTGGTTTTGCTTCAGGTCGCACGAAGTGGCGATATTCCAAAATTTGACCGACGGCGGTCCTAACGGCGAATCTGGTTTCACCCCCCCTTGTCGGCTTCAATTCAGCAATAATGGCACCTCGCGTCGGGCAGGTGAACGCCACATCAATTCCGCTGATATTCTTTGCTAAATCTCGAAAACCCTCCGTTTCAAGAAACGCGTGGAATTTCCGTTCCAGGTTTCCGTGAGCAGGATCGACGCAAATGATCCGTTCCTGGAGATATCGTTCATAAGGAGACATAGCAGCCGGAGCGCTATATTGTTCCCGGCGCTGCTTCGGAGTCAGCGGTTTGGATTGCTTGCGATCCTTAGGATTTAGGAACGCTTCGTCGAATTCGTTGTTGATAAGCCATTCACGGATCGGGTGATCCACTGGCAATGCGTCACCCAGCAATTTCAGTCCATCTTCCGGCCGAATTGCCTGGTAGCCACCGTGCATCTTGGCCAATACCAGCTTATCTTCTCTGAGTGGATGCTTCGGAAGCGCGAGTGGTTCATCAAACCAGTGATAAAGTTGGACCGGGCACTTCCATCTGATCGTGTGTTGCCCCGTTCCCCAATTTTCATCAAAGGCCGCTCGATCTTTAAATTTTCTCTGGACGCTTTCCAGTTTCCAAATCTCCTTTCCTATCGAGCGAAGTTTCAGATGTTTGGCAATCACGCTGGTCTCGGTATCCGTATTATATGAAACGCCGCATGCGATGCCGACGATATACTGAACGTCGCCATGCATCGCAGTCATGATCAGCCCAAGGTGAGCGAATTCCGCGAAGGCATCTAATTTGGGGCTCGTCTCCGTGTGAAAGATTCGATAATCCTTCCACACGCGGTCGTCATCGTTATTCCACTCTTCTGCACCGTAGCCGTACTTCGAAACGAACCCACCGACTACCTTTGGCCCGCAGGGGCCCGTGTATCCGTTCGTGCTCCACAGTACGGGCTTTGTTGCGAGCGCACATTTAAGCTTAGGTTCCAATTCCCACCCCTGGTCTTGTCGTCGAAATTCATGGACAAAAGCGCAGCACGCCTCATTGGGCTATGGCTGCTCCCCGGCCCGCACCGGAGGTTGCAATCTCACCGATTTGGAGCATTCCGTCTAGAGCCGAAGCTCGTAGGTTTTGGCATTAAGCCAGTGTCGAAACTCCTCGAACCCATCCTCGTGGCCCCGAATTGTGATGTCACCGCTCACGATGACGAAATCAGGTTTCTTCGGAAGCTCGGTCATGTATTCTCGCAGTCAAACAAGTTGCTTTGACCGCTCTGCGTTGGGACGTGATCCTTGAGGTCCTCGTCACAAGCTGTCCCTTGCCACAGTAATATCAGACAAGTGAAGTATCGAAACCATCTGGCTGCAGTGTGTCTTGGAGTTGAATCGTCTGTGTTGGTTGTGACACGCAATCTGACGCCGGTCCGCGATCAAGCCAAAACTATTGGTCGACATTTGCTGGCTAATGGTTGCCGGAGGGCTACACGCTAGATTATGCACCGCTCCAGCTATCTCGCCAATTCAGAACGTCGGCATTCTGGCAAGCGACCTAGTAACGCTTAGACGCCCCCCTGGATTGCCTCAATTAGCGACCATTCGAAAGCAGAAAGGTCTTCAGCGTTTCCAACGTTGAACGCTCGCAGCTGATCTAGAACATCGTTAAGGTCATTGAACGGTGACAGAAAACCTTGGATTTTTCTGCCAATTGGCATTGGGAGGCCATATTCTTCCAGGGCAACAAGAAGCGCGGGGAGGTACATGTTTTCAACCGTCTCGGCGAAAAAACCGAAATCACCGGCCGCGATCTCAAGTCGTTGCGCAAGTTCGGCCTGGATGCTGCTGACTACCATCAGGTCTTGCGGAAACTTGAAGGTCAGTATGTTACGGAGAATCTTCATTCCTTCATCAACCTTGCGGCTGATCTCTTCCTTGGAATCCAATCCCTGCGTAATTTGCAATAGGTAGCCTTTCATCCCGTCAGATGACCCGAGCGCTCGCACGTACCACGCCAAGTGTTCCGGTGAATTCACGCCCAAGCCCTTTGTTCTAATGCTCCAAAGATGTCGGACCATCAGGCGACAGGCAGCGATCAACTGTGCTTGAGATGGATTGGCCTTCCATGAAAAGACCGTCGGGTCCTGCTGCATGATCTGAAACATTTCCCTCGCAAGAAGGTCCTGAATAGCAGGTTCAACCGAGCCATTTTTGAGTACCGTTGCTGCCGACAAGAAGTTGCGATCCAGCGCGTCCGCCAACCTCGTTCGCGATTCATCAGTCAGGGCATCGTCATCAAGCTGCATGACCAGGGTCAGTGGGGTGTCGGCATCTTGTAGGCCAACGGGGTATTCAACGGAAACCTCAGCGTCATCGGGAGCCTTTTCCAATAGAAAGACGTTTCCGATGAAATATCTGCCCATTCGGCCCGCGCGGCCTTGGATATTCCGATAAGTAAAAAAATCCAATACCTTGTTATTCCGTCGACGATCATAGACGATCACGTTTTCGGCCACAGTGTTAACGCCCTCGATTAGCGTTGACGTGCAGACCATAATCGAAAGCAAGCCGTCGTTGAACATTCTCACCATGTTCTGCTGCAGCGCTCGTGGTACGCCCCCGTGGTGAATGCCAATCCCGTGACGCAACGCTTCAGCGACAATCCAGTCGGGATGATAGGAATCTGCGATCCAATCCGCTGCGCCTGCGCAGGCTGGAACTGTTTCGCGCATGCACTCGCGCATAAGAAGGCGACTGACTCGCATCGCGCTGGTCGGCCCTTGACAATAAATCAAGGTAGGAGTGCTGAGTGACTGGCAAATCTCGACGAGCTTATTTGGTCGGTCGTCACCTTGGGTAGGGAGATTGTAGGTGAAGACATCCACGGCGACTGTGGAATACTCGGACGGTATAAAATGGATTTCGTATTTATCGAGGCCCTTGATCGCCTGGATGTTCGGCCCGAGCATATAGAACTGGGCCCCGGTGCTCGCCAATCTGTGGAAAGCAAGGTTCAGGTCGACGGCCCGCTGATTGTCTTCTTCGCGCTTGAAATCTAGTTTGTAGAACTCGTCGATGACGAAGAAATCTACGTTAGACAGATCAATGCGTTGCTTAACTCGCTCCTGTGTAAGCACATAAACATTCACCATTCCACTCTGGGCGGTCTGGGATGGGTGGGTGATGACGTTGCAAAAATCCCGAAATTTTTGCGAGATGCGTTTACGGGTTTCATCGATAAGCGCCAACGTCGGAACAACGATGACAATCTTGCGGTGTTTCCTAAGGGCAATAATCGCGTCGATCACCAAGCTTTTTCCGACACTGGTCGACGCACTCAATACAACGTTAACTCCGCTGCGGAGCTGATAGTAAATCCTGGCCTGAAGGCTGTGGAAAACTTCTGGGATGTTGTCCGGCCTGTGCAATTCGTACGCCATGCGGTCATCGACCTCGGCGAACTCAAGTACCTCAGACATATATGGGTAGAGTCCAACAGCTCGGACCAGCGAAGTCAAAATCCTTGTTTCGAATTCATCCAGGAGTTTTCGCCTCGCCAACAGTCTGATGATTAGGTCTCTACCCATCGCGATGCTGCCCTTGTCATTCACAAAACGCGAAACGGCTTTCAGGATGGCGAACATGTCAGCCTGTTCAAGATCGTCGCGCTTCAATGCAGCGAGGACTTCACGGTACTGCATAGAGACCTACCAAGGCTGCGAATTGTTCGATGAGGGCATTCAAGTTCTGGACTGGCACCAGAAAGACGTGGACCTGCACCTCGACCAAGCTATCAGGAAGCGCCTCCAGCAGCGAGTTTGCCCGCTCTTCCACCTCAAGCTTGAGCTTTTGCTGGTAGTCAGCAGAGTGACCAGCGCCCAAAACGGCACTTTCGTACGCGATCAGGATGGGAAGACAAAGCACTTCAAGAAGTAGATCGATGGGCGATCCTCGGTCGAGCGCATCTTCCAAACTGTTTGCGAGCAAGTGCTGAGGCTCTCGCAATTGGAGAATGATATCGCGCTCTTCTACGAGGATTTCAGTCCGGAGGGCATCATCAAGAGTGCTTGTAGCATGGGCTAGCATCTCGCCCCACTCTGTTCCTTGAACCAGGTGGGTTCGCCCCAGCCATACCTGATCGCCGTCGCTTGAATGGACTATATGAGCATTTTTTGTAAGCTTGTCACCTGTTGGAGACCGATGGAAAATCTTGCAGGCAATCGGTTCGCTGGCAAAGAAGTGGCGTAAAACCGCATGGAGTAATGTCTCGCCGAGCAGTAGATGTTCATCAAGGCTTCGATCAGCCTGGATTGCTCGAAAGCCTTCTTCAAGTTTCCGTCGAAGGTTTAGCTGGTCGATTTCCGGCAGCTCACTAGCTTTAAGGGAAACCTCAGGGACCCAGTCTGCGAGGTACCTCGCCAGCTTTTCTCCTCGCCACACACGCCGCTCGTACTGAGCATCATAACCACTGGCGTAGCGCCGACTGGCATCCTCTCGGAATTCGTGAACCCGAATGAAGAATCTTTCGCCGCGAGTGCGATATGGCTTTGCCGTCGAGCGCTGTCTTTGTTGAGTTTCTTCGATTTTTACTAGCCACCAGGCAGCGGCAAGCTGGTTCGTTATGACCTTTGCGTCCGGATTGCTTCGCGGTGCCGAAGCCGCGTCTTCAACGATGCGCAGGAGATCGTTATAAATCTCCTTTGTGTGGCTGTTAGTTGGGTTTGCTCCTTTCTCCTCGGCCAGACTACTAAGGGTCTGCAGGTTTCGCATCATGACTGCGTCCGAAGATGAATGCACTTCCCACTGTGTGTTTCTCGCCCAGTACCCAAGGTCACGACCATTCGCGGAGATGGTGTTTTTATATTTGGTGTACAACGTTGTTGCCAGGCGTTCGATGTCACCCAACGGATCGCGCGTGTCTATCGGTTGCCTGAGTATGGATAGGGCGTTGTTAGGGGCGCGACTTGTAACCAGCCTGAAAGTTGCATCCAGCACGCCACTGTCGCAAAGAAGCGACTTCTCTATAAGCGACGTCGGCTGCCCTTTAACCGGACGATGCGCGATCTCCGTGAGGCTCCATTTCGAATTCCCGTCAGTAGTTTTTACCTGCACATAGTCGATGGCGTCGCCATTCCTGCGTGACCTGAGTACCGCGATATCGTCGCTGGTCTCGCACTCAACCTGCTTAATGCGACGGTCGGAAAGCATCTCCAAGACGTACATCGCCGCAATGTGGTCTTGAAACTTAAAGCCTACTCGGGCTGCAACCCCACCAGCGTCAGAAATAATCGGCATAAAGGCTCATGATACGAATGACAGACTTCCTGGGAATCATTCTATCATAAGTAGTTGTTGTGCAACATGTCCTCTCTAATAAACAATAGGTGCAGCGATGGCGAAGGCGCATCCAGTCAAAATCGGAAATCGACTTTTTGGGAGGGCCGGAGACGCTTCCGCATTTTTCAGCCAAATGCTTGGTCGATATGAATTAGGTGAAGCCGTCTCAGCGAAAGATGCCGAAGACCTTGCCCATTTACTTTTTCGCCACAGCGAGGCGGAGGAGAAAATCTGCTCCGGGATTTCATTTGTTGATCGTGCACCTGACCCATATCCCGAAAGATGTTTTTGGGCGGTTCGAAAGGACGGCATTGCCATCGACTTTGCGATCAAGCATTGCCTTTTGAAACACCCAACCGACGAGAGTGCCTAAAGCCAGCTGGCTTTGCGAGAGTGTAAAGCGTCACTCAGGGAAGGTTGAAATGCTTTGTATGTTTGACCCAAATCGTGCCTTCTCCCCGTCGTAGGAAAGCGCCGACCCCGTAGGCTATCGTATAGCCTCATCAATAATACGATTTTCAGAGAATTTCTTTTGATCTTACCAAACGGATGTTCAAAATCACAAAAACGACTTCAGCGAGGATGAAGACCGAGCATCAGCAGCGTTTGTCCAAGGACCACTGAAAAAGCACCGATGCCCACGATCATGAGGACTGACAAGACTGGGATTTTCATGCGGCCGAGGCTGATTTGTTTCTCTGGGTCGAGTTCCCATTGGCTTGGCGCAAACTTGTCGGTGTAAGCACCGATAACGTGCCAGATACATAAAAAGAGAGGGTAGGCGGCAAACGCCAACACGACGATCAGAGACCCGGTGAAAAGATCGTCGTTCATATTTGTCTGGTCCTCATGAGTTCTGTGCTTTTCAAGGAAATCGCGCAAATTCGCTTTGACGAAGACTCAAAATTCCTGAACATTTCCTTGTCGCATCAGGAGCTTAGGAAATGGTGTATTCGATCACCAAAAAGAACGCTGAAGATTTTCAGGACATGAACCCGGACGTTAGCCTGGACGCTTCGCGATTGCGCTCTCATTTTGCAGGACTGTCTTCGAACTTCGAAAATATGGCTCCCCAAGCTGTTTTGGAAATTGCTCGTCACCTCGTTGAGTATCGAGGTCGTAAGGCTCGCTCATGTATAACCGAACCTTCCGGCGCTGCTGACCTATAGATCGATGGTAAAGCCGGGACGGAATCCCGATGTGTATAGTTCTCCCCGGTAGCCGAGCGGGTTGCAAATAACCCGCGTGCGGTCGGCCATGTAATCCCGAAACTTATGTATGTGACCGTGAATCCATCGGCCCGGGCCTCGGCGCATGATCAGGTCGGAAAGATCGGACGCGAAGGCAGCGTTCGTGATATTTCCGAAAAAATCAGGGTTGAAGCTTTGCATCAAGGGCGCATGATGGGTCACGACGACCGTGCGTCCTGGAAAATCAACCGATAGTTCTCTGTCGATAAATCTCCGGCTTTCTCTATGGCGTTCAAGGATTTCCCAGGCCGTAACCATGCCGTTTTCACCTGGTTGTCGAGGGTCCGAACGGAAAATGCACTGAAAATCCATCATGCGCGACGGCACGAGTTCCAAAGCTTTGACGCGCCTCTCCTCCGGCGGGATATGCTCGTCATCGCCGATGGATACGGCGAAATCAGTCCATAAAGTCGCGCCGATGAATCGACAGTCACCGACGGTGATGGTCTCGTTTTCAAGAAGATGGATTCGGCTTCCTTCAACGAGCCGCCGGGCCCTCTCCAGTGCGCCGCTGATGCTGCTCCCGTAATAATCGTGGTTGCCGAGCACGAGCACCACCGGCATCCTTGGCTCGATGACACGACGGATGAAGGCGATGCTGTCGTCAATGAAGTTCGTGATGTCGCCCGCACATAGACAGATGTCAGCTTTTGGGGTCTTGGGCGGGTCGCGAAGAAACCGGGCGAGCCCGCTTTCATGGATATCGCTGATGATCCAGGCTTTCATGGAGCCTCCATCGGCCGTGTCGGACACGGCGCGTGGTTGGTCGGTAGGGTTCGATTGTGCGTTAAGGGCCGCTAATGTTGACGGCGGCTTCGGCTTTGGGACGTCGATGGAGGAACCTTCCGCGATCCTGGCCAGTACGGTTCCAATTGTGAGGCGTCCAGGCGCTTGTGTTTGACCAACGCCTCGGCGAGTTTAAGCAATGCTGGCTTTAGGCCATCGAGCATATCTCTTGCTCGCTGATATTGCTCTTGAAGGATTTCCGTGACGTCATCACGGAGCGCGAGGTCCTCCCAAAGCTTGGGAGGGGACGTCATATCTACCGATCCAGGAAGATAAAAGAGCGAATTTCCGAAAGCGTATTCTGTCACCATCCGGATCGCTAACGTCGTCGCCTTCGCAAAGTCGCTCCCTTGGTATCCCGTCGACCAATTGGATCGGTGCCCGAAAATCAGGTCCTCGGCTGCGGCTCCTGCCAGGTCCGCCGTGATCATCTTCATAGCGTCCCAGCGGGTTAGAAACTCGCGCGAGGGTCTTTGCATGAACGTGCCGCCGTTGGCGTCAACAGTGGTCGCAAAGCTTTCAACGTTGTCATAGATTTCAACGCGCTCAACCTTGCCCAGCAGCAGTGCGTGGCTCACAAGCGCATGCCCTGCCTCGTGAATTGCTACGCGATATAGCGTTTTAGCGTCGAGCGGAGACGGCACTTGTATTTGGGCCCTAACGTCAGAAATGTTGACATCTCGGGTCTCTTTTCGGGCAGTCCTTCTCGCTTCTCGGGCTAGTCGTTCGAGGTCAGCGCCGCTTTTACCAGGCAGTCGTGCTCCAATTTCCTTGAGGGCTGCATCGCCCGCTAAATTCGGAAGATGAAACTCAAGGATTTCTCCTCGTGCTGTTGCGTCAGGCAAAGGAAATCTGACATGTTTTTCGAGCCGACCGCTTCTCAAAAGAGCAGGGTCGATCCTTTCCGGATAGTTGCACGCGCCGAGGACAATGACGCCCTCACGGCCTTCCGTTCCGTCCAAGCATTCTAAGAGAGCGTTCACGACAGTCGTTGAATAGGTCTCGTGGCGGCTAGGAAATTTGGCTCGGTCGCCAATGGCGTCGAATTCATCAAGGAATAAAAGACACGGCGCATTTTCTTTAGCGGCATTGAACGCCTGATACATGGCCTTCAACATGTCACCCAGGTCGCCGTCCTTAAAAGCCTGCCACTTCGGAATCGACGTTGCTTCCAAATGCAGCCCACAATGGGCCGCGAGAGCAGCCGCAAAGCGCGTCTTTCCTGTTCCCGGTGGCCCGTACAACAAGCAACCCTTGTCCACCTCCGCCCATGGCAGATTTCCTTGTCGCCAATCCTCAAGGTCTTTTTTCAAACCCTCAGCCCAAACGCTCGCTTCGCCGAAGCCCTTACTGACATCTAGAAGTCGCTGAGTACCGGAACCTACCTCGGCGGCCTTTAGCAGCTTCGTCGCGGCCCGGCACGCTGGTTGGTCTCGGCGGAAGATCGCCTCCATTCGCTCCGATGCTTGTTCTGCAATCACCGCTGCTTGTTCGTCGGTAAGTTTGCCGCATCTCCGAAATACACTGAGCGCTCGCAAGTGCCGGACATCGCATACAGCGAGCTTGTCGAAGAGTGTGGCAGCAAGCTCGAAGTCATCATGAAGGACAGAGCCCTCCTGAGTGAAGATGATCAATTTCTCTCCCGACTCAAGGAATTCGGCGGGGTCGATCTCCCATCCACGCCGGTGCTTGGATGTGGGATGGAGGCAGAATTTGACCCCCTTTTTATCCTTTAGGATAATCTTAGCTGCATCATGAACGTCTTTCAGTTGCCATCGAGACGGGACGGCGATTACTGCGACGCAAGACGGTTCTGATAGGCCGCCAATGTTTCTGCGGAAGAGTGCTACGAGAGCGCAGTACGCTAAAAAGTCAGTCGCAGATTTGAGGGCAATTGCCGGAAGATTCCGTTTGGTGATCCGAAACTCGTTTGTTCGGGGGCCTTTTAACTGTTCGGCCACTTCCTGCAGCTTCACGATGTATCGTTCCAGGCTATCGGTCAGGGCGTTGTTCATTGGTTCGCTCCACTTCCTCGCTAGCCGATCAGCCCGTGGTCAAAATGGTACCACCTGCTGAGGGTCCTGCCGATTTTGCGTTTTTGATCGATGTAAAACAGTTCGCTTGTTACGCCTGGGCTTCCTTCCTTGATGTGCGGATGACCGGACATCTCGCCAATGAGGCACGGTACTGAGCGCTGCACGAGCATGCAGTTGCGGATGATGACAGGATCAACAGGTCCATCGAAGCCGCCGGGTGAGGCAAGGCTTTGAATATCGGCAAGAAGCGACTGTAGTCGCGGGATTATCACGCTGGGGGGACCGCCAAGCCATTTGTCGTTCATTCGAAGCCTCCTTCGATTCGATTTCTGATTTCCTTGCATGATGTTTAAACCGATTCGCGCAATACAAGTGGGAAAATCGCCGCTTGGACAGATAATACGCAACAGGAGTAGATATGTTGACATTTTGGGATTTTGGCATTTGTTCCGGTGCATGGCGGGGCTTCCAACTCACAGTCAGATTAGAGCGGCACGCTCGATGCTTGGGCTCAAACAGAGCGACCTCGCCAGCAAAGCTGTGATCACGCGCAGCGTCTTGCTTGGTCTTGAGCAGCCCGGACGAAAGCTTCCAGATCAACTGGCACTCTCTAAATTACTCGAAGCCCTTCTACGCGAAGGGCTGGTCTTCGTTGATGCTACTGAGGCTGCGGGCGAGGGGGTAAGGTGGGCTAAACCCAGTGGAAAGGTGTGGGTGGATTGCCTGCGGCATGCCCGCTCGATGCTGGGCTACACGCTTGATGAACTTTCAGAGAAGTCTGGTGTCGGCAGGTACGTCATTGCTCGTCTGGAAAAGACGGAGCGCAAGAGGATCAATGAGGCGGCGGCTCGTCGACTTCGTGATGTTCTCTTTGAAAACGGGGTCGTAATTCTTGCCGAAGAGGCTGACGTGGGTGCGGGCGTACGCCTTCGGTTGTGATTGGGACCACCCTGGTGATGCCAGACGGGCGGACAAGGCAGATAAAAAGGTAGGGACATGTATCTTGGGCAGAACGAAGGACCAATGTCAGCTGCCGTCGCCGAGCGCCTGATGAACCTCATCGGCCGACGTGTACCTATTCCAGTGAAGCCTCGCGGGGGCGAAGGCCTTGCAGACATTATCTATCGTGCAGTCTCTATAAACGGATACAAAAAGGTTGGGGAACTGCTGGGTAGCGGCAGATTTAGCCACTCGGCGTTCGCCGTTAATAACCGACATCTGCCAGACTTAGCTGACATCCTCGGCACGCCAACTGGAGACCAAGACCTCGCTCCCTTACGTTACCCGAGGCGACCAGGGGAACCTGGGAGAATTGATTTCTTCCAAGCGTCATTGCCTTCTCGACAACTTACGGGAAGGAGACGAGTGTCTCCACTGGCCCTCCGAGTGTCCCCTCATTCCAAGGCAATTTGGCATCTCACCGCCCTGACTTTTGATCCCCAGAATTACGAACTTCTGGTCGACAAATGTCCCGCCTGCGAAACTGAACTCAACTTTATTTACACTAGCGGTATTTGCCATTGCCACCGTTGCGGCCCCTCTGTTGACCTACGTGATTTCCAGCAGCCGAAAATCTCAGTGAGCGATAAAGAGGCCTTGGATTTTGTTACAGGATTAGTTGACCCAGAGCGGGCGGGCGGCAAGAACGCAGTTGCCTCCTTGCACCCCGACCTTCGTAATGAGAACGCCGGTCACATATTCAGCCTTTGTATTCTTATCGCGGGTGCAATCGACCATCAACAAAGGCAATCGGGGCGAAGAATTATCGCTGGGACAGCGGCAACGCCGGAAAGCTTAGCGTCAGCTGGGCGTGCGGTCTTAAATTGGCCGGAGAGCCTTGTAGAAGTTCTGACAAATCAGGGTACGTTCAAATCCGCTACCGATAAGGGAGAGGCTCACTCCTTCGCGATTTTCTGTAAGCACAGTGGCGTGCTCAATGAGCCGCTTATGAGCGCAGTGCGAAAGGTCGTAATGCTGTCTCGCGTTGGCGGGAAACAACCGCGATGGCTTAGGCGCTTGGAGGTCGTCAACTCCGACGTCGCGGGGAACCTATCCACGGAAATCGCACAGTTTACATCCGTTGCAGCCACCGGCCCCTATCTTAAGGCCGTCGCTAAGGCCAAGGTACCTCCACTCGTTCTCTATGATTGCTATCTGAGCGGGTTGACTGGGGCCCTGTGTCAACGCTCCGAGAACATAGGGCCACAGGTGCTGGAATGGGCCAGTAGATTGTCGTTCGGCCACATTCCGACAACGGCTCACCTCAAACGGGCCGTGCTGCTCCAAAAAGGCGTCAATGTGATGTTCCGGAAGCGTGGAGACGTTTGGCCACTTGTCTTGAGCGAGCTATTGAAAGGGAATTTGCCATGCAAACGCGCGTCGAATTCAGGCGATGGCCTGGATTCTTTATACATTTCAGATTTCGCGACCTGGCGAGCGTTTCTCAATAACGCAGACGGAATGACTGACCGTGCTGACTTTCCCCTAACCAGTCCGGAGGTTGCGTTTTACCTCAACATGAGTTTGGGCGCTGCGCAAACCCTGTTCGACTTCAAGATAAGGACCTCACTTAACGATCTACATGCCTTTTCCAGGGATTTCATCTTTGTCGACGATCTCTCGGAATTAACAGCGATCAAGGGTAAACGTGTGAGCCGCAAAGCGTTATCCGAGCAGCTGACTAATGCAGGCATTCGGTCGAACGGCGACCGCGTAGTTCGGCGTGCAGAGAGTTTGCGGTTCTTGGGTCTTGACCACCTACTGCCAGAAGTAGCGATCAACCCGGAGGACGCGACATTCGATGTGTCGCGCCTTCGTTTGAAATGGGCCGATGTACAAGCTAGTAAAAGGTAGCTCGCCATGGCGGTTGAATCGACATTTTTCGGTAGGTGCAGGCGAAATCAGCTAGTTGGCTGAATCTCTTTTGGTTGGTTTCTACAAAAAGGATGTCCATGGATAAGGTCGGCACGACTGGAGCAGATAGCAGCAGGACCGCTGGGAAGGACATGGTGGCCACCGATCGATGGGCCCGGTTTTGGCCTTTTGCGGGGTGTTGGATTTTCTACTGGCCGGTGAGGCAAGAGGTGGGGGCGCCTTCGACACTGGCCGGAGCTGCACGCCGAACCGCGCCCCGTCGTCTTTACATCGAGCGTTTGGCCTTCTTGCGACAAGTGATACAGTTGAATTTCGGTCGTTCAGCTGGAGAAAAAGGAACTATTCCCATGACAGACCAGAAGCGCCCGCTACAGCCTGGAGATTCCGCGCCCGCGTTCGCGCTGGCCACGGCAAACTTCGACGGAACGATCTCGCTCGCCGACTTGAGCGGTCGCCCGTTCTTGATCGGCTTCTTTCGCGGGCTGCACTGCCCGTTCTGCCGGCGTCAGGTAGAACAGCTCGCCGGCGTGCAGCCGACCCTGCGCGCCGCCGGGCTGGAGACCGTGGCCGTCATCAACACACCGGTGGAACGCGCCCGCCTGTATTTCCGGCACCGGCCGACGCCGGTAACGCTTCTGTGCGACCCCGACTGCCGCACGCATCGCGCCTACGGCGTGCCGCATGCCGAGTTCTTGCCAGATGGGAGCAGCGGACAGTCCGAATGGCCATATGGCGCAACGATGCCGCAATTCCAAGCGGCACGCATCAACCCAACGGGCGAGCTGCCAGAACCGCTACAGCCGATGGAAGCCAACACGATCCTCAACGCCAAAGACCGCTTCGAGCTTGATGAAGCCGATAAGGCAATATTCGAGAAGCACGCTACTCAGCTCGTCGGGCACTTCCTGGTCGATGCGAACGGCACTATCGGCTGGGCTCAACTCGAAGCGCTCGACGGGCCGAACAGCCTCTGCATTTTTCCGACCGCGGCGGAGATCGTCGCCGCCGCTGGCAGCCTTGGACGCTGACCTGCAGCGAACCGTCCGCGTTGCTACACGATGTCGAATGAGGGAGACGACCCATATGGGCCGCTCAGGTGGGCGGGCGCACCTCCTTAGCCTGCATATCCTTGATGCCAGCTCTCGGACTCATCGACACTTCGAAGCTCCAGCAGGCGGGCAGCGTACCTGCTGGACGATGCGACCAGAAAATACCCCGAGCGGCGACGCTCAACGTGGTCCTGCAAACCGTTCAATCGCCGCTGCCAGGTCGTCGTAGTTTTCGACAATAATATCCGCGCCGGATCGCATTAGGCTTTCACCATGATTCGCCGAGCAATGGTTGCCAGCGGTAAAGCCGATGACACGCATGCCAGCCGCTTTGCCTGCAATGACGCCATTGACGCTGTCTTCGAAAACGACGCACTCGTGCGGGAGCACGTTCATCGCCGTGGCTGCATGGAGAAAGAGATCCGGGGCTGGCTTTCCATTTGCGATCAGATCAGCTGAGAAAATATGCGGGTCGAACAGATCGATCAATCCAACATGCTGCAATTTCCAACGCAACCTTCTGGAAGGGGTACTGGAGGCTACGCACCGCAGTGTCGCGATCTTGTTTATCGCTTGCCGCGCGAACGGTATTTCCGCCAAATCAGCTTCCAATCTCATTGTCGATATGTGCTCGATTTGAGCATAGAAATCGCGCGGAAGAGGTGTTCCGGTTTTCGCCTCCACGCAATTCTGAAGCTTCGCTTCCCACATACTGGGAGAGAGCCCCATGAGTGACTGCATGTAGGCTTTGGGTTCAAAACCAGCGCCGATGGATTCCAGAAATTCGAGTTCAGCAGCGAGATAAATCTCCTCGCTATTCACAAGGACGCCATCGCAGTCGAAAATAGTCAGTTTCATCAGGCGTACCCTGGCAGTCTATTAAAGCGGGGTCTCACCCGATGGAAGACAGTATAAAGCCGGGCGCCCTTCAGTATCTGGATAATCTATCGAACGGTAACCTTTTCGCGGCAGGTTGTATTTATACAGGTTGGATCCGCGTATTCCACCTTATTTGGCAGCTATCTCCCGACCTCTTAATGCGCGGCGGCTGGGGTGATGATGCCGAGGCTGCCAAGGCCGGTGACGATCAGCTGAACTGCGACCGCCGTCAGCAGAATGCCGAAGACGACCTCCGAGACGATCATGCTGACCGGCTTCATGCGCTTGGCGAGCTTGTCGATGTTGGTAAACACCAGATAGTCGAACGCGCCGACGAGCAGGATCAGAGCGGCGACCAGTATCGCGCTGGCGATCGAGGTGACTGCGCCGGAGGCGATGATGATGACGGTGATGCCGACGGGATTGAGCAGATAAGGGACGGCGAGCGGAAATATGGCCAGCTTGTCCGGGTCGACCGGAGCGGCGAACTCGTCGTGCGGCTTCTCTGTCGGTCCAGACGCCATCTTAATGGCGATAAGCGCGAGTATGATGCCACCGGCGACGGCGACGGAGCCACCGGTAATGTGGAGAAGCCGCATCAGCAGAGCGCCTGTCGCGAACAGGATCAGCGCCGTGACGACAGCGATCAGAACCATCTGGCGGCCGATGCGCACCTTGGTTTCGGTGTCGAAGGCGTGGGTCTTTTCCAGAAACGGCACCAGGGCGATCTTCGGCCCCATGCCGATCAGAAGCAGCAGCAGAAGTTTTCCGACGAGTGCGATGTCGATGACTGTGAAATCCATGGAACGTGCCCTCTAAAATTCGCGACGCGAAAATCGTGGCCCTCCCCACTGTGGGGAGGGCGTTGACGTAGTAAACCAGACGGACTCGCCGGTCTTTCTGCGAGCCGCTCAGCGCGGGCATACGTCCCAGAAGCCCGTCGTCTTGGCGGGCGAGGTGTAGTACCAGCATTGACCGGATTGAGGCGGCGTACCTGCCAATGAAACGGCGGCAGCTCCGGCGACGAAGCCGATGGCAGCACCTGCGGCAATGGCGGTACCCGGACGCCAGTAGCGGCGAGGGGTAACGACCACGACGCCACGCCGAAGGGGCGGCCGAACGGCGGGTCGGTATGCCGGACGGGTCCGGACCGCAGCGCATCCGCGCGGCCCGCAAGCCGCAGCGCCGCAACCTCTCGGGCCGCAGGCCGCCACTCCACGACGGGCGGCCTCGGCCGTCGCCGGAACGAGGACGGGCGCGCTGATCATCATCAGCACGGCAAGTGTCGTCAGCATGTGCGATAGATTGACCAAGATCTTCATTTCAAATCCTCCCTTGCTCTCGTGTTTCGTGCCATTTCCAAAGAGGTCCCCTCAGGCCGGGTTTGCGGCGGCCGCTGCGCTGTGCGCTGCGAGCGTCTGCTGGGCAGCGGCAGCGACGGCGTCGTCCTTTCCGCCCGAGACCTGGACTGTGGGCACGGCGAGCTTGATGCCGTGTTCGTTGAACGCCTGATGGATCATCCTGAGGGCCCGCCGCTTCAGCGTGAACTGCTGGCCGGGAAGGGTCATCACCTTCATCCGCAGGAGCAGGCCGGAGTCGCCTAGACTGTCGATTCCCTGCATCTTCAGAGGCTCGATCGTCGTCGGTTTGAACTCCGGATCCTCGAATAGCTCCAAGCCGATCTTCTTGATGATCTTTCGGGCCTTCTCGATATCGGAATCGTAGGTGATGGTGATCGTCATCTTCTCGATCACCCAGTCGCGGCTCATGTTCTGGATCGCTCCGAGCTCGCTGAAGGGAACGATGTAGAGGGCGCCGCGGTGGTGCCTGAGCTTGACCGATCGCAGGCTGAAGGACTCGACGGTGCCCTTGTAGCTGCCGCTCTGGATATATTCGCCCACGCGGAAGGCGTCGTCGAGCAGGTAGAACATGCCGCTGATGACGTCCTTGACCACCGTCTGCGCCCCGAAGCCGATTGCGACGCCGACCACTCCTGCGCCTGCGATCAGCGGGCCGATTTCAACGCCGAGCGACGACAGGGCCATCATGATGGCGACGGCCGAAAAAAGGATCATGACGAAGTTGCGCAGGATCGGCAGCAGCGTTCTGAGACGCAGGCGCCGCCGCTCCCGTTCGCTGCCGATTTCATGGGTCGCCTCGGTGTCGCCGAGCTTGCGATCGATCAGCACTTTCACGATGTTCCAGGCAAGATCGACGATCATGAGAATGATCCCGGCACTGAGAAGGCCGCGCACCAGGCGCAGAAGCGGGGAATCCTGCGTCGTCATCTCAGTGAGCCGCACATCCAGCGCACCAGCGAGCAGAATGATGGCTCCAACGATCAGTGTCGCCCGGATGCCGCGCTCCACGATCACCGAGGCGACCGTTCCTGTCTTGTGGCCGCCCTCTTCGGCTGAGGAAGGGCGAAGGATATTGTTGACCGACGCGTTGGTCAGGGCGATGGCGCAGGGCAGCGCCGCGCAGGCCAGCGCAATCCAGAACAGCCGCATGGCGCCGACCACCCACAGCAGCCAAAGGGTGACGAAATAGACTGTCCACAGCCAGTTCCGCACCCGCAGACTGATCCGCCTCGGCGGGCCGGCTGATAGTTGCGATGGCCGCCTCCAGACGGCTTCGACACCGATGACAAGGAGCACGAGGCCGAGGGAATAGGCGGCCAGCTGCCGGACCGGGAGGGAAAAGGCGAGCGTGCCCAACAGGCGGATGGTCACCCAGCCAAAGGCAAACCAACCGACGAGATAGCTCAGGCGCTTTGCCCAATGGCGGGCCGCCTCGTTTCCAAGCGGGACGACACGAAAGCCGTTTTCTGCCTCGGCCCGGGGTGCCAGAAACACATCGAAAAGCGCGCTCGCCAGACGGAAGACGACGATCGCCAACAGGTATCCGACGACGATTTCTCTGATGATCGGTGGCCATTGGAACAGCAGGAAGAAGCCGATGCTGCCAAGGCCGAACGAAAGAACATAGCATGCCGCCCACAGAAGCCTCGCAGCCAGCGCGGTCATTCTTTCGAGAACCGTTCGATAGGGCGCGCGGGCCATCCATGACCGCCAGCCCGCGCTGATCGACCGGAACAGCCACTGCGCGGCCAATCCGGCGGCGATAAAGGCGATGATCAAGACGATCGGCCGCGTTCCGCCATTTGCCTGAATGTCGCCTTCGAGTGCACTCCTGCCCCGGGTCGCTTCCGAGGGAAAGGAATTGACGGCTCCGAGAAGGCCTGCGGCGTGCGCGCGGAAGCGTGTTGCGAATTCGGAAAATGAAGGGTCGCGGTTCGGCGTTTCCGGCGGCGGCGGCTCTGTCGCATCCTTGGCGGCTTGCGACTGCTGCTGGAGGAAGCGCTGGACGTCGGGATCCGCGAGCATGCCGATAAAGCGATGAACGCTTTCAGGCTGCGGGCTCACAGGTGCCGTACCCTGGGCCACGGCGATCGAAGCCCAAAGGAGAGCGGAAGCCAGGGCAGCCGCCATGGGAAGCGGCACAACCATGCGGATCCTGGAGAATAAAGTCATTTTCCACCCTGATCTATGAACCGGTCCCCGAACCGCAGCGGAAAGGATCAGGCCCGCAGCGTTAACCGCCGCGGCGCTCAACGCGGCACCGAGGTCAGACTATGCGAAGATGAGACGGCTTACCCGTATGATCGGGTATGTTACGGTCGGGGAGACGGCATCAGCGGGGTTGCGGGTCCGAGGTGCCCGTGGCAGTCGACGCCATTTTTTCCGGATCGGGCACTGCCAGCCCCGCCTTCCGAAGCCCTTCAATCAGCCGATCGCGATCGCCAGGCTGCATGTTACGCATCGCCAGTTCGGCGAGAATGTTCGGCAGGAAGTCAGGCCGCATGCTGACGAAAACCTCTCCCTCCCGGCGGGCCTCGTCCGTCATGCCGGCCTCGGCATAGATGATGGCGGCGACAGCATGGAACAGAGGGAACTTCTGCATATTGGCCTGTCGTATCTCCAGCACCGCGGTCTGGTTGTCGTGAAGCATGTATGCGGCCAGAGCCCGTGTTCCATGATAGAAGCCGCCACCACCCGGATTGAGGGCGATGGCTTGGTCGAGGAGGGCTGCGCCGCGCTGCCACTGGCCACCGATCGCGAGCCGCGTTCCGAACTCACCCATCAGTTCTGTGTCGTTGGGATTCGTGGCGAGCGCCAGTTCTCCGACGCGAAACGATTCAGAAAGCTGTCTGTCGAAGAACAGCACCGTCATCAGTGCTTGAAGTCCGCGGGTATTGCTCGGATCGATTTGCGTTGCGCGTCTGGCGGCATCGAGTGCGCGATGTATGGCTGCGTTCTGGTTTGCTGTTGGATTGAACTTGTAGCGATCTTCATCGAGGTAGACGATCGACAGCATCGCCCAGGCGGTGGCGTAGTTCGGAAACCGGGCAAGCGCCGTCTCAAGGCAGTTGCGGACTTGCGCATGCGCCTCGACGCTCAGTTCCGAACGATACGCATAAAAGCGCAAGGTGCACTCATAGGCGCCCAGATCGTCCGGCGGAGGACTTGCGGCGTCGACCTGCGCCATGACCCCGTATGGCTGAGCGATCGCGGTCGCCACCTTTCTGGCGACGTCGGTCTGGATCGCAAACAGGTCTCCCGATGCAAGATCCTTGTCATAATTCTGCGACCAAAGAATCTCGCCGTCTGACGTATCGAGCAATCTGGCCGTTACACGAAGACGCTTGCCCGACGTGCGCACCCCGCCGGCAAGGAGATAGCGCGCGCCGAATTCGGCCCGGATTGCCGATGCGCCGATATCGGCGGGAAGGGACTTGGAGGTCTCGCGCCCGAAGACCTTGATTTCCTTGAACCGTGGCAGGATGGTCATCAATTCCTCGGTCAGGCCGGCAGCATAGAGCTGCGCCTCCGGGCCTTCTCCGAGATTGGCAAAGGGAGCCACCACGAGGGCCGGACGATCGGGCGACAGACTTGCAAGCCGTTCGAGCGGCGGCGCGGGCGACCATGTCCCGATCCAATAGAGCGACATGGCGACTGCGGCGAGGGCGGCAACGCTTGGCAGCGAAAGCCGGCGTGCCTGCCGCCAGCGCCCGGGCGGGGCCGGGGAGGGTATTATTTCGCGAGGTTCTTCGGTGCGCGTGTCGGCCGAGGCCGAGGACGACCAGGTGAAGGTTGGGATATAGCCACCCTTTGGAATGTCGATCCTGACCGGATCATGCTGCCCAGCGACGAGATAATAACGCTCGAGAGACCGTCGCAGCCGTCCAGCCTCGATCCTGACGACCGGATCGTCCTGGGTGAAGCCGGCATCCCTGCCGAACACTTCGATTGCAATCGAATAGGCTTTTATCCGGTTGCCCCGACCGTTCAGCGTTTCCGACACGACGTAGCGGAGAAACGCTGCGGCACGACCTACACCGGGAAATTCAGGGCTGGAAATGACACGTTCAAGTTGCGCCTGGATCTCGTCGGCCTGAGGCGCAGGTTTTGAGGGAGCCCCCGCAGACCCCTCCGCTGGTATCGACGTCTGCATCTCTGTCCCCAATCCCCCGTTGAGTCACATCAGCCAGACCGTATCTTACAGTAACATACTCCACGAACCGGTCGTCGTCCACGAAGATCGGGATCGACACATCTTGCAGTGGCAGCCTCTCAAATGCGGTCAAGGAGTGAACCATGGACAAAGGGGTGGCCGCAGTCTGTCGGCAGTTTCCAGCCAGGATCAAGACGATCGACGATCTTTCTGCCCGCAGCGAAGACTTCCGGGAAATCTGCAGAGATTTCGCCGACGCCCAATCCGCGCTGAAGAAATGGACCGTCTCAACCGATCCGAAGCGCAATGAGCGCGTTGCCGAGTACCAGGAACTGATCGCAGAACTTTCGAAGGAAATAGAGGGCGCGCTCGACCAGGTTTTGCGGCCACCATCTGTTCGCTGATGCGCGCAACGGGCCGGCGGCAAGCCGTCGGACGGCGTATGTTACGGTTATCTACTTGCGTTTCATCTTGCCGGTCATGACCATTGTGACAAACGTCCGGCGCTGAAACTCTCCGCGCTTTACGCAACGCTTCGGAAGGATATTGTCGTGGTTTCCGAGAACTTGGACGAGCCTGCCATTTCGTCGACGCCGCGCAATCCGCTGCGCAGGATCGCCCTGATCGTCGTCCTGCTGGCGCTCGCCCTGTTCGTGCTCTCCATCTTCATGGAGCGGCGGACGCCATCGACCTCGCAGGCTCAGGTTCAGGCCTATATTGTCGGCATCGCGCCCGAAGTCACCGGCCGGGTCGTGGAAGTCGGGGTTGCCGACAACTCCCGTGTCGAGGCCGATCAGGTTCTCTTTCGTATCGATCCCGAGCGCTATGAACTGGCCGTCAGCGAGGCCGAAGCAGCGCTTGCGAGCGTGGGCCAATCGATCGGGGCATCGACTGCATCAGTCGATGCGGCGCAGGCCAAGCTTGTCCAGATGCAGGCCGACAGAGACAATTTGCGCGATCAATATGCCCGGGCGACCGAACTGGTGAAACGCGGCGTTTTCTCGAAGGCTCGGTTCGATGCAGCCAAATCCGCTTATGATCAGGCGGAGGCTTCCGTTTCGGGGGCGCAGGCCGACCTTGCCAAGGCGAAAGAGCAACTCGGCCCGTCCGGCAACGACAATCCGCAACTGCGCGCTGCTCTTGCCGGACTGGAGAAGGCGCGGCTCGATCTGGTGCGCACGACCGTGCACGCGCCTTCTGCCGGTGTCGTCACCAACCTGCAGCTCACCATCGGCAAGGTGGTCTCGGCCGGCCAGCCTGCCATGACCTTCATCGACGCCGGCACCATCTGGATCAATGCGGCCTTCAAGGAGAACAGCCTGGAGAAGGTCGCCGTCGGCAACAAGGCGGACATACTTTTCGATGCGCTTCCCGGCCGGCTGTTTCCGGCGACGGTCGAGAGCGTCGGGTTTGGCGTATCGCAAGGCAGCACGGACCCGAACACCGGATTGCCGACGATCCGAAACGATAGCGGCTGGGTCCAGGAGGCGCAGCGTTTTCCCGTCCGGCTCGTCATCGAGGAGGCGCAGCGGCCCAAGGGCGGCGTGCGCTACGGCTCGCAGGCGACGGTCGTCATCTATACGGGCGACAACCCGGTGACCAATGCCTGGGGATCGCTCTGGATCCGCATCAAATCGGTGCTGACCTATGTCAATTGAAAGGAGCCCTGCGGTCGAGGCGCAGAAACGCCAGGGGTTGCGGGTGGCGCTGGCGGTCTCCGTCGGCTTCACGCTCGCGGTCCATGCTGGGGCTATCGTGCCGTTCCTCGGTCCGCTCTTTGCCGCCCAGTTCCTGCTCGGCAGCTCGCGCCCTATGCCGTTCGGTAAGACCGTCGGCGCGGCGGTGGTCATTCTGATCGCCGGGATGGCGATGATGGTTCTGACCAACGTCCTCGGCGACCGTCCGGCGCCCTTTCTTCTGATCCTGGGGCTGACCTATTTTGCGTGCTTTGCCGCACAGTCGACGGGAAAGGGAGGACCCGCGGTCTTTCTCGTACTCGTCGTTTCGATCATCGTGCCTCTGCTCGGCATCCTGAACAAGGAACTCGCCAATTCCATCCTGTCCATCCTGGTCGCCGGGGTGCTGTCGGGCACGGTTCTAATGTGGTTCGCCCATGCGGTCTTTCCCGAACCGCTCTCCGGGAATGTCGAGGCGGCACCAATCGAGCGGCGACCGCCGGCCTTGCTTCGGGCGCTAGCAAACACGGTGATCCTTCTCGGCTCCGTCGTGATCTGCCTGACGAGCGACAACCTGACTGCTGCGGCGGTCATTCCGATAACGGTGGCGTCGCTGCTCGGGCAGCTGGACATTGCCGCAAGCGCGCGAACGGCGATCGGGCTCGTGCTCGTCAACCTCTTCGGCGGCGTGCTTGCCTCCGTCGCCTATGCCGCCCTGTCGCTGCGCCCCAATCTCCTCTCGATCTTCCTCATCGTTCTCATCGTCGTCCTTCTCATTGGAGGGCGTGCTGCCGGCCGCTCGAGGAACGCTCCGGTTTTTGCCGGCGCCCTGACAATCTTCCTGATCCTCTTCGGTCTCGGGGTCTCGCCTCTGCCGGGCAGCGCTGCAGAATCCTTCGCCACCCGCATCATCTATGTCGCGGCAGCCTTGATCTACGCGCTGCTGTTTGCCGCGATCCTGTGGCCGCGGACGGGGGAAGCGAAGAGGATGCCGGCGTGAACGGCCGCTTCGCCGCAGCTCGGTGCATCAGCGGTACCAGTGACGCTTCCGCTGTCGATTCCCGTCACCGGAATGAATGTAAGCGCGATTGAATGTATGGTGCGAACAGCCGACACACCATGTCTGACCGTAAGGAGGATTTGAGATGGCTAGACCTCACGCATTGTTGCTCGCCACGGCCCTGTTCCTGCCTTTTCCAGGCCCCCCGTTTTCACCACATCTGTTTCTGACCGCCACCGCGCAGGAGCCGGTCGCTTCCGGTCCCGTCGCGGCCGAAGATGACGCGCCGGCGCCGCTCAGCGAAGACGAACTCGATATATTGGTGGCGCGAATCGCGCTTTATCCGGACGAACTCGTTGCCCTCGTCACGTCGGCATCGCTCTATCCGCTGCAGGTCGTGGAAGCGGCCCGGTTCCTCGAAACCTTGAAGAAGCAGCCCGAGCTCAAGCCGAAGACGACGTGGGACGGCAGCATCGTTTCCCTGCTGAATTATCCGCAGATCGTCACGATGATGAGCGAGGATCTGGATTGGACGCAGTCTCTCGGTGAGGCGCTCTCCTACCAGCAGAAGGACGTTCTGATCGCCATACAGCAACTGCGCGACAAAGCGGTCGCCGACGGCATCATCAAGACCGATGACAAGATCAAGGTCAGCCAGGAGAACGACAACGTCGTGATCGTCTCCGCCAGTCCCGAAAAGATCTATGTTCCGCAATACGCGCCGGAGATGCTGTATGAACCGAACTTTGTCGCCGAGCCGATCGGCTTCTATCCCGACCCCTATCCAAACTACTACTATCCAACAGCCACCTTTTTCGCAGGCGTGGTGACGGGAGCGGTGTGGGCCGCCGCCGTCGACTGGAATCGCTGGGGCGTATGGGGCGGGCGCTGGAACGGCAACGTCGATATCGACTGCAACAATTGCCTCAACAACATTAACGGCAAGGTGAACATCAACGATGTCGACTGGAAAAACGTCGACCGCAGCAAGATCGTGTTCGACGGCGCCCAGTTCAACAAGATCGATCGCAACGCCTTCCGGACCAGTATCGTGGCGAACGCCGGCAACAGGGTCGGAGCAAGAGGCAACGACCGTGCGAACACGATCCGCGACCAGCCGGGCAAAGTCAGTGTCAACGATGTCCGCAAGAGCAAGATCGATGCGGACAGGGTAAATGCTGCTCGCAACAAGGCAGGCAATACAGGAGCCGCCGTTGGAGGCGGGAAGGCAGCGCAGGCCGCACAGAACCACAGGCCCGACGCAAGAACGACGAACAGGGCAGCCGAAATTGCACAGCCTGGGGTCAACGCCAAACGCCCGGTCGCAAAGCCGAAGCCCGCGGCCAAGGTCGACAGCCGGCCGAGAAAGCCTTCGGCGCTCGGTCAGGTCGACAGCGGCAGGCGCGCTCAGATGCAGTCCAGCCGAGGCAGGCAGGCCATGGCCGGTGGCAATCGCGGTGGCGGTGGAGAAATGCGCCGCGGCGGCGGCCGTCGCCGGTGACCGGAAGAAGGAGGAACGTCATGACAAAGTCAGTCAGAAACATGCTTCTGGGTTTGGTATTCGCCCTTGCGGCTCTCGCCACCGATCCGGTTTTGATGTCTGCAGCAGAGCCATCCGATACAACCGTCATCGCGGGCTTCGCTTCGCAGAGCGATCCGCCGGTATTCGACACGCCGGAACAGGCCGTCGACGCCTTTAAAGCGGCGCTCGCAGCTGATGATTTCGACAAATTCGCGGCACTGCTCGGTATCGATGCAGCGAAAGCGAAGGCGGGCGAAGGGGTGATGGACACCTACGCACAAATCCGGGACGGCACACAGAAGAAGATCGTCGTGAATGATGTCGATGGCCGCAAGATCATCGAGATCGGCGACAAATTATGGCCTCTGCCATTTCCGATCGTGAAGGGTGGCGATGGCAAATGGAACTTCGACACCTTCGCCGGCTTCGAGGAGATCATCGAGCGCCGCGTCGGCGAGAACGAATTGCAGACCATCGAAACGATGCGGGCCTATGTCGACGCTCAAAAGGAGTATTCCTTCGCCGACCACGACGATGACGGCGTGCTGGAATATGCGCAGAAACTGATCAGCAGCGACGGCAAAACCGATGGTCTCTACTGGTCGCCCGATTTGGGCGCGGGCGATAGCCCGGCGGGCAACGCGCTCGAAGACAATGCGGCGCTTGACAAGGCGAAAGCCGGTGAGGGCTATTACGGCTACCGCTACAGGATCATCGACAGCCAAGGGCCGAACATCGCGGGCGGAGAGTTCAATTATGTGATCAACGGCAACATGATTGCAGGATTTGCCCTTATCGCCTGGCCCATCCGATATGGCGAAACCGGCATGCACACTTTCGCAGTGAACGCGAACGGTACGGTTTATCAGGCCAATCTCGGCCGGGAGACCGAGAAAATAGCTGCCGGCATCAGGACATTCAACCCGGACGACAACTGGGAGGTGACGGCCGATTGAACACGTTCAGCGTGCTTGGAACCAAGTCCGCTCCACGTCGTTGCCGCTTCGTAGCTGACAATGACGCAAAGGAGGAAATGATGATTTCCGCAGATCAGATCCGAGAACATATGGAAGTGCGGGCTGCAGACGGCACCCATATGGGGACGGTCGATCATCTCGATGGTCCCACCCGCATCAAGCTGACGAAGGCCGACTCGGAAGACGGCAAGCACCACCTGATCCCAATCGATTGGGTCGATCACGTCGACGCGCATGTTCACCTGTCGAAGAACGCCAGGGATGTCCGCAGCCAGTGGGCCACCATCAACTGACGAGCGGTCGGCTGCGGCTTTCGCCGCAGCCTTCTCCCCGCAAGGGAGGCCACAAAGAGGGCGACGAGAGCTGGATACCAGCTTGGGGGCGGCTGATCCCAAGCAAAAGGAGGTTTCGATATGCCAGCCAAGTCCAAGGCTCAGCAGAAGGCGGCAGGCGCCGCACTCTCGGCCAAGCGCGGTGAGACGCCCAAAAAAGAATTGAAGGGCGCTTCAAAACAGATGGTCGAGTCCATGAGTGAAAAGCAGCTGGAGGAATTCGCCTCGACCAAGAGAAAGGGCAAGCCCGAGCACGTCTCCAAATAGGAAGGCTCCGGGGTATCAGGTGGTCGTTGATTGCATCGAGAACCCTGCGACATCAAGGGCGGAAAGCGCTTTCAGAATCGCCCTCGATGACGCCTCGCGGTCGTCTGCCATCCATCTCAGCTCGTACGTCACGCCTGTGCGGCCATCGCTTGTTGGCCCGTATGCAACAAAGAGGGCACGGCATCCCAAGGGGTTCAGCAGCGCCGACAAGTCCGGTACCTCGACTTCGGAGCTATTGATGACCAGCGTTGCCTTGCGTTCGCAGGTCAGCCAGGCATCCAGGCGCTTCATGGGCGACAGGACGATGTAGGCGACAATCGTCGCCGCCGTCCCGGTGACAATCTGGCCGCCGCCGAAGCAGAGGCCGACCACCGTCATGAACCACAGGGTCGCTGCCGTGGTGACGCCGGTCATCATGTCGCCGCGCCTGAGGATCGCTCCACCGCCGAGGAAGCCGACGCCCGTCAGGACGCCCAGGGGAAAGCGCAATACGTCCATCTGCGTGAAGTAGCTGAAGGTCTTTCCGTATGTCGACAGAAGGAGATTGGCCTGGATCATTGCCAGGCAGGCGGCAAGCGCCACCAGAATCGTCGTCCTGAAGCCGGCCGCGTGGCCGCCGCGCTCGCGATCGAGGCCGATAAGGCCGCTGGCGATCACTGTCAGTACGATCCGCGCGGCGATATCCCACCAGCTCGGGGTCAGCGGCATGCTATCCGTCAGGAACGAAGGCATGTTTTGCTCCAGTCCTTGTCGCAGGCATTTCGCCGTTCGCCGGGCATTCGATCCTCCTCGACGCTATGCGGCGATAAACGCTGTGCGCGGCAGGACGTTCCCGAAGTCGTGACCGGGAAAGCCGCTGCCGATGGGGGAGATTGGCGGTTCGCTCGCAGTCGGTATATTGTATGGTGTCGACGAATACAGGGCGCAGTTGCCATCGGTGATTGGCGCGCACTGCGCCGGACATGGAGTTTTGATTGGCCGTTGCCTTCACCAAGGAAGAGAGTTTCGAAACCGCGTCGGAAACCCTATTGCCCGACCGCCCGGTTTCGCCGCATCCGAATCTCGTTACGGAAGCGGGATTGAAGGCTCTCGAACTGCAGTTCCAGCAGGCGCGCGAGGCCTATGATGCGACGAACACCATTGAAGATGTGAATGAACGGCGGCGGCAGGCTGCCAATCCATTGCGTGATCTTCGCTACTTAGCGGCAAGACTTCGCACCGCCCAGTTGATGCCTTACCCAACGTCAGTCAATGTGGTTGCCTTCGGCAACACGGTGACCTTCCGCCGTGACGACGGGCGGGTGCAAACTTATCGGATCGTCGGAGAGGACGAGGCCGATCCCAAGGCCGGCTCGATCTCCTACGTCTCGCCGGTGGCGCGGCTTTTGATGGGCAAGGCTGCCGGCGATGCCGCGGAGGCGGGTGGCCACGAGCTGGAGATCATCGCCATCGCATAGAGACGATGCAGAAGCGGCCGCCGGGGAAGCGGAGCCAACCGTCGATCAAAGGCCCGGGGAATCGGTTTTCGATCTGTCTTTTCCGAGATTGCGCCCTGCTACGCTGATGACTTCGCGCGTCAGCTCCGCTAGCCGATCGGCGGCAAAGCGGTTTATCTGCCAGAATAGCGGAACATCGAGGGGGGTGTCCGGCACCAGCTCCACCAGCCGCCCCGACGCCAGATGCTCGCGGGTCAGTTGAGTCGGGTTCATTCCCCATCCCATGCCCGATAGGGTTGCCTCGACGAAGCTTTGCGGCGAGGGGAGCCAATGGGTGGGATAGTCGAGATCGCGTCCGAAGGTTTGGCGGACCCACGTGCTCTGCAGCCTGTCCTTCTGGCTGAAGGTCAGAGCCGGAGCGTTGCGGATCGCCTCGGCGGTCACCCCTTGCGGAAAATTACTGGCGACGAAGTCGGGCGTTGCCGTCGCATGATAGCGCAGAACGCCAAGCGCGAAACGCCGGCAGCCCCTTATCGGCTTTTCCAGGCTGGTGACGGCCGCAATCACGCGGCCGCGCTGCAGCCATTCGGCGGTGTGATCCTGATCGTCGACGGCGATATTCAACAGATAGGAGGAGTTTCTAGCGAAGGTCGACATCGCCTCCACGAACCAGGTGCCGAGACTGTCGGCATTGGTGGCAATCTGAAGCGTCACCCTCTGGCGGGGTTCGTCGGGATCAACGAGCGCCGGCAGCTGGCCGAAGAGCTCGGCTTCGAGCATGCCGACATTTTCCATATGACGGCACAACCATTCTCCCTTTTCGGTTGCCGTGCACGGCGTGCCTCGAACGACGAGCACAACGCCGAGACGCTCCTCGAGCTGCTTGACGCGCTGCGAAACTGCCGAAGGGGTGACGTTCAGCACGGTCGCTGCGCGTTCAAAGCTGCCTGTCTGGACAACAGTCGCGACGGCACGGAGGGCGGGGTAGTCAAGCATGGATTAGCGCCGCTTAATTGAGATTAGGCAGATTAATTAGCCTAATTGCCGTCGCCGCGATAGCGAAGTCTGGTCGAAGCGAAAGGCGTTTGCAGAAGCTATGAATTTTTCAATCTATTTTACCGGCCTGGTGATGGGCCTCAGCCTGATTGTCGCGATCGGCGCTCAAAACGCCTTCATTCTCCGCCAGGGCCTGCGCAACCAGCATGTCTTTGCCGTCTGCCTCGCATGCGCACTGTCAGACGCCGTGCTGATCGTGCTCGGCGTCACCAGCCTGCAGCAGATTGCCCGGGTGATGCCCTGGCTTGATCCGGTCATGCGTTACGGAGGAGCCGCGTTTCTTGCCTGGTATGGAGCAAAAAGCCTCTATTCCGCCTTGCGGTCGAACGCCGCTCTCGCGGCGGCCGAGGCCAAAACGGCAAGCTTCAGGCAGACGCTTGCGACCTGCCTTGCACTCACCTGGCTCAATCCGCATGTGTATCTCGACACGGTGGTACTGCTCGGCACAATATCGACGCGTTATCCTGGGCAGCAGGCTTCGTTTGCCGCAGGCGCGGTGACCGGTTCCTTCCTGTTCTTCTTCTCCCTCGGATATGGCGCGACATGGCTGCGGCCGATCTTCTCGAAGCCATCGTCCTGGCGGATGCTGGAAACGCTAGTCGCTGCGACCATGTGGATCATCGCCTTCAAGCTCATGGGCGGAATGTGAGCGCTGTTCGACGGAACGATCATGCGGATCGCGACATCTCGGCACCAGGGTCAGGTGGGTCAATGGGGGTGGCTAGCTTTTGACGGATGGGCGCTTCCGACCACCGTGACCTTGCGCCAAGATCCGAAAAACTTCAGCTGCGCACATTATGCGCGCGATTCCACGATCCTCAGGTGGCGGGTCGGCCGGGCGGCTGCGCTCGGCAAAGGCAACTCCTCCCGCTGACAATCGGCCAGCAGGTGCGATGGGAATCGTTTCAATTCGCGCAGGGCATGTTCGTGATTTGCATCTCTGCGCCGGCGCGACTTGAATGCGGAAAGGGTCTGTAGGATATTCCAGGTGCTTGGTTGCGCCATGTCGAGCCTCCTTTGCTGCATCAGTTCCGATACACAGACTATGCGGAGCGATTGACATTCAATCAAACAAAATGATATTGGGTTATAAATCAGAAAAATTGAAAGATGCGACGATGAGCCTACCCTTTCGCCGTCCCATTCCTTTGCTTGACAACGATGTGTTGCGCACTTTCGTCGCCATCGCCGAGACGGGCAATTTTTCCACTGCCGCCGAGGCTGTCTTCCGCACGCCGTCGGCGGTTTCCATGCAGATCAAGAAGCTCGAGGAGCAACTCGGCGCGACGTTGTTTTTGCGCGACGCCCGCTCGGTGACGCTGACACGTCATGGCGAGATGCTACTCTCCTACGCCCGCAACATACTGGCGCTGTCGAACGAGGCGGTGTCGCGCTTCATCATGCCGGAGCTGACCGGCGTCGTCAGGCTCGGCGCCCCGGAGGATATCGGCGAGCGGCTGCTGCCGAGAATCCTGAAGAGCTTTGCCGAAAGCTATCCTGGCATCATGGTCGATGTGACGATCGACATGAGCGTTGGCCTCAAGAAGCGCATGGAGGAGCAGCGGCTCGACCTGGCGCTGATCAACTGCGCCACGCGGCCGTTCCCGACAGGCGGCGAGGTGGTGTTCCGCGAGCGGCTGGTTTGGGCCGGCGCCCGCTGCGGGTCGGCGCATCGCCGCGATCCCCTGCCGATCTCGATCTGGGAGGACGGCTGCATCTGGCGGCAGGAGGCTCTCGCCCAGCTCGAACGCAACAAGCGGCCTTATCGGGTCGCCTATCTCAGCGGCCACACGATGGCGCAGCGCGCCGCCGTGCTCTCCGATCTCGCCATCGCGCCGCTGCCGCTCTCCTATGTCAGCGAGGACATGGCGATCCTCGGACTTCAGGAGGGGCTGCCGGAGCTCGGCTCCTTCGATATCCGGCTGCTGACCGCCGCGCAGCTGTCAGGCCCGATCGAGACGGTAGCCGATAGCATCCGCGGCGCTTTTGCCGAAAGAGCGAAGGCGGTCGCCGCCTAAGGATGTCTTTCAGCGGTTGAACCTTTTGTTCCCTTGTGCGTTATCGGCGCGAACGGCATGACAGCCGTTCGGGGTTGATTTCAAACAAGGATATTCGAAATGACGACAACGGCCAAAATTGCCGCAGCCTTCATGGTTCTTCTTGCTCTTTCCTCCTGCGGCAACACGATCCGCGGCATAGGGAAGGACACGGCAAACACAGTGAATGCCACGCAGGATGCCGGCCGCTCGGTTGATCGCGCTGCGAAGAAGTAAGCGGTAGGTAGGTTTGCCGGGCTGATGAGGCTGGCTGACGCCTAAAGCCGGACCATTCTGTCAAACGGCCGGGACCGGGCCGGGGTCCGGACCACTTTAACGAGTGGCCGGGGGATGTGCCCTTTCTAGGCCGCCGGATCGGCCGAGCCCGGTCCGGAAGGCTTGATAGGCGGGGTGCTGGCTGGAGCGGGCCGTTTCCATCAGCCGGATTTGCAATCGGTCCGGCGCCTGGGTTCCGAGCCACAATCCGAGATTTTCGAGCTTCAGCGAGTTCAGGAAAGGCGATCCCGCGGCAAGATCGAGGTGGCGGCGCAGGCCGTCAAGCAGATTGTCGTCCTGGGCGGCATTCTCCATGAGAAGCGTCAGGTAGGATTTATCGGGCTCCGACAGCGCGGCGAGCTTCTCCGCAACGGTATCGCGGTCGGGAAAGGGAACGCTGGCTGTCATTCGAATCGTCCGGTCGTTGATCGTCTCCCGCGGTTATAAGCTCGCCTTGATCTTCTCGGCTATATCGGCCGGCACCCATTTCGACCAAAGATTCTCGTAATTGCGCAGGAAGTGGATCGCGGCATCCTCGTTGCTTTCGCGGTTTTCGTCCTGCCAGGCGAGCACCTGGTTGATCGTCGCGTTGTCCCATTTGCGAGCCTTGAGATAGGCCGTGACAGGCCCGGAGCGGGTGGCGAAGGATCTGGTCATAAGCGTGAAAGCGCGCGAGACCGGGTAGGAATTGAGCTGCGGCCTGGTGCAGCCGGCAACGGCGGTGCAGCCGTCCCATTCGCTTTTGTTATGGCCGACGCCGAAGCTCAGACGCGTCATGTCGTATTTGCCGAGGATGGCGGTCGGCGCCCAGTAATAGCCGAGCCAGCCGACCTTGTTCTCGAAGGCGCGGGCGATCGACGCGTCGAGCCGTTCCGGACTGCCGGTCTCGACGAGCTCGAAGCCCTTCTTGTCCGCGGCAAGCGCCCTGAAAAGGTTGGTGGTCGATATGTGGCAGCTCCAGTCGGCCGGGCAATTGTAGATTGCACCCTTGGATGTATCGTCTTCGGCCGGAAAAAGCTCAGGATGTCTTAGCGCGTCCTCGACAGAGCGGATGTCGGGATTGGCGTCGGCAATGAATTTCGGGATGAACCAGCCCTCGACGGCGCCGTCGGCGAGGATCTCGGCGCCTTGCACCAGCCGGCCGGTTTTGACGGCCTGATCGAGCAAGGCCCTGACGGAATTGATCCAGTATTCCGAGGCGATGTCGGGCGTGCCTTTTTCATTCATCGAGGCGAAGGTCGGCAATGTGTCGCCGGCGACGATGGTGACGGAGCAGCCATAGCCCCTTTCCAGAATGATCTTATCGAAATTTGCCGCAATGCCGGCCGAGGCCCATTTCATCTCGGCGATGGACACCTGGCCGCAATCTTCGGCGGCAGCCGGCGCAGCAATGGAAAAAGCCGCGGTAAAGACGGCCGATATCAGAAGCGTCTTCATCGTCATTCCCCGAATTTACTTTGCTGGGACGCGCCGCTGGGTCCCAAAAAAATTATCTGCAAAGCTTTGGTGCGCCCGAAAGGGAGGATGCCTGCCGGCGATGCCGCAACAGGCCATCCTGTTCACGGACGCCGTTCATCCTTGCGGCTTCGGCGGCGGATCGCAGGTCATGTTCAACAATGGCGCATTTTGATCAAGCCTACGCGTTCGCCCGCAGAAATCAACCGCATTTTGCTCATGGTTGCGAGACTAAATGATTGAATTCGAAGAATTTATGTCAAATGGGCCGACAATGGCGCCGCCGATGGACTCGCGACCGCAGATGGGTTTTCGGAAGAAAATTCGCCGGCACTGCTGAAAAAAGTCAAAATTAACATTTGCGTAAGTCTTCAATAACTCTCCGGTAAGAATGTGCCGCTATCAGTGAGGTCGTAGCGGCAACGACCGCTGCTTCTCCGGTTCAGGTAGTGCGTACCGGAGAAAGCGAGCTTCGCCGTGTAGGGGCGAAGACGCCTGAGTTTTCGGCAAACCGCGCAGAGCCAAGGCCATGCGCGGTTTTCGCGTTTTGCCTGGGCAGATCACGCCTTGACCCAGGATCGGCCGCCATTGTAGGCCTCGCCGCAACGAAAGGCGATGGCCATGGCAAGAGCGATCATGCTGCAGGGAACCGGCTCGGATGTCGGAAAGACGGTGCTGGTCGCGGGTCTCTGTCGGCTGGCGGCCAATCGCGGACTGGCGGTCCGGCCGTTCAAGCCTCAGAACATGTCGAACAATGCGGCGGTTGCCGACGACGGCGGCGAGATCGGCCGAGCGCAATGGCTGCAGTCATTGGCCGCCCGCACGCCGTCCTCGGTGCATATGAATCCGGTGCTGCTCAAGCCGCAATCGGAAAACGGCAGCCAGATCATCGTGCAGGGCAGCGTGTTCGGACAGGCGAAGGGGCGGGATTATCAGCGGTTGAAGCCGCGCCTGCTCGGCGCCGTGCTCGAGAGCTTCGAAACAGTGGCTGCCGGAGCCGACCTCGTCGTCATCGAGGGCGCCGGCTCGCCGGCCGAAATTAATCTCAGAGCCGGCGATATCGCCAATATGGGCTTTGCGACCAAGGCGGGCGTGCCCGTCGTGCTCGTCGGCGATATCGACCGCGGTGGCGTCATCGCCTCGCTGGTCGGCACGCACGCGATTCTCGATGGCCGCGATCGAGCGATGATCGCCGGCTATATCATCAACAAGTTTCGCGGCGACGTCTCGTTGTTTACCGATGGCATCCACGCCATCCGGGGCTTCACCGGCTGGCCCTGCTTCGGCATCGTGCCGTGGCTGCCGGATGCCGCGCGCCTGCCGGCCGAAGATTCGGTCGTGCTCGAACGGCTGGTGAGGAGCGGGACGGGCGCGCTGAAAATCGCCGTGCCGATGCTGCCGCGCATTGCCAATTTCGATGATCTCGATCCGTTGAGAGCGGAGCCGGATGTCGAACTGGTCTTCGTGCGATCAGGCGAGCGGCTACCTGTCGATGCGTGCCTGGTCATTCTTCCCGGCTCGAAATCGACGATTTCGGATCTCGCCGATCTCAGGATTCAAGGCTGGGACCGCGATCTTGCGGCGCATGTCCGGCGCGGTGGCCGGGTGATCGGCATTTGCGGCGGTTACCAGATGCTCGGTCGCACGGTACGCGATCCGCTCGGCATCGAAGGCGGGACGAGCGAGGCGGCGGGGCTTGCGCTGCTCGACGTCGAGACCGAGATGGCGCCTGAGAAGACGGTGCGCAACAGCCAGGCCCGTTCGACCGAATACGACGTACCGCTCGCCGGCTACCAGATCCATCTCGGCGTCACCCGCGGCCCGGATTGCGTTCGGCCCTCGGCGATCGTCGACGGCGCGCCCGATGGAGCGCTGTCGACCGACGGGCGGATCATGGGCACCTATCTGCATGGGCTCTTCGGCAGCGACGCCTATCGCGCCCGGCTGCTTCAGAGCTTCGGCCTATCCGGCGAGCGGCGGAATTACCGTGACAGCGTCGAGCAGGCGCTCGACGAGATCGCCTTGGCATTGGAGCGTCACCTCGATCCGCACTGGCTGGCGGGGCTGCTCGGCTAGCCGCAGCGGTGCGGCCGAATTGCGCATCACTTTCACTCAACCGGGAGTAGCATCGCGACATCAAGCAGGCTAATGAATAAGAAGCGCGATTTCGCTCTTTCATCGTCTGTCCGGCGAGTTAGGCGCAGCAGGCCCGACGGCGGAAAGATTCCTTCACTTTGTCGCCCTCATTCGGAGATGCAAAAAATTAACGATCATATTCAGTGGCTTATCGAGCAGGGAATCACCTGTGAGCATATTGGCGATCTCGTCGCCGGTTTATGCGACCGGCTGATTGCAGACGGCGTTCCGATCTGGCGTGCGAGCATCAGAATGCCTTCCCTCCATCCCATGTATCGTGGCGTCGCCGCCAATTTCGAGCGGGGCGGTGCAATCGTTCTCGAGAATGCCGAGCATGGCAGTGAGACGGAACGCAGCTTCGAGAAGACGCCGATCTTTCACCTTTTGAGCCGCGACGAAAAAACCGGGCGATGGAACCTGGCGAAAGGCGAGGGGCTTGAGTATGCCGAGCTTCACGAATTCGCGCTTGCCGGCGGCACGGATCACGTCATTAGCATTTTCGAATTCCCGAAGGAGGTCGCGTTACGCGGACTGGGCTTTTCGCTCACCAGCGATGCGCCCGGCGGATTTTCCGACGACCAGCTGGCGATCATCCAGGAGCTGTTGCCGGCTCTGGGGCTGGCGGCCTACCGTGTCGCGGTGTCGAAGACCGCAACCGAAATCCTCGCGGTCTATACCGGCGCCAGAACGAGCGCGCGTATCCTTGCGGGGGAAACCCGCAGGGGAATGGGCGGCTCCATCGATGCAGCGATCCTGATTGCCGACCTGCGCAATTTCACCGCGCTGACCGAGGTATTCCAGCCCGCAGAGATCGTCGGGTTTCTCAACGAGCATTTCGAGCTGATCGACCGGCATGTCGAGGAAAATTCCGGCGAGATCCTCAAATTCATGGGCGACAGCGTGCTGGCGATCTTTCCAACAGAGGCCGAGGACCCGCAAAAGGCCTGCAAGGCGGCGCTAGCTTCGGCTCAGAATCTGCTGAAGGCAAACGAAGAGCTCAATCGGGAGCGCACGCGCCACGGCGGCCCGGATATCGGCATCGATGTCGTCTTGCATCTCGGGGAGGTTTTCTACGGAAATGTCGGCGCTCACGGCAGGCTGGACTTCACGGTGATCGGCAGAGCGGTAAACGAGGCTTCGCGGCTGGAAAAGCTGTGCGGGATGCTTGAGCAGCCCCTGCTGCTGTCAGCGAGCTTCGCGACGACCTGTGCCGTGCCCTGTGACTATCTCGGATCTTTCGAGCTGCGCGGCGTGTCGAAGGCGGCCGACGTTTTCAGGCTTGCCGGCGCCGCCTCATAAGGCACCTAAATCTCGCCCGATACTTCGCGGCGGCGGCGATCGAGTTCTTCGCTGTAACGGCGCAGCGTGTGGCTTTCGCTAAGCTGGCCGACCACCTTGCGCTCGATCAGATTGTTGACGACGGCGAGCGCTTCGCTTTCGCTCTTGTCGAAGATCGCCGCCGCCTGCCTGGCATTCATCTGCGGCTGCAGGAAGTCATTGCGGTAGCGGACGAAATCGGCAAGCGTCTGGCTCTCGTCCTGAACATCGGTCGGGTTGGCGTAGATCTCCGGCACCAGCACGAGCCCGGCATATTTGTCGTTTTCCTCGACGAGAATGACACGCTGGGTCGAGCCGATGGGGAAGGCCTTCTTGAACTCCTCCAAGGAGATGCCCGCCTTTGCGGTCTTGACGTCGGCGCGCATCAGCTTGTCCACCGTCAGGTTGCGGATCCAGCCAACGTCGTGGGCGCTGCGGATGCTTTCGCCGCGCAGATGGAAGCGCCATGTGGCGAAGGAATAACCGAAGGTCGAGCGCACGACGAGCGAGGAGGTGATGACGGCGGCAAGCACCAGCGCAGTGATCGGAAAATCGCCGGTGATCTCGAGCGCCAGGAAGGTCATCGTCAGCGGTCCGCCAATGACGGCGACGGCCAGCGAACTCATGCCGACCACGGCATAGATCACCGGCGTCAGCGTGGCATCTGCGAAATAAGGACCGCAATAGGCAAAGAGCTTGCCGAGCAGGGCGCCCATGAACAGCGAGGCGAAAAACAGGCCGCCCCTGAAGCCTGAACCGATCGAAATTGCCGAGGCCAGCGATTTCAGCAGAAAAAGGCTGATCAGCGCCGGGATGGTCACGTCGCGGGAAAGGTTGAGATGCAGTGCGCCGTGACCGGCCGATAGCACCTGTGGCGAGATCATCGCCAGGAGCCCGACGATTATGCCGCCGAGCGCCGGGCGAAAGGGCGGAGCGATCGCGCTTTTGCGCGCAAGCTCCTCGACGAAGGCCACGCCCTGCATGAGAAGAATGCCAACGCCGGCGCAGAAGACGCCGAGCAGCAGCGCCGGGACATAATCGGCCGGCACGACCGAGCCGAAGCTGCCGATATCGATGGTGAAATCCCCCTCGGCGAGCAATCTCGCGATGAGGGTGGAAACGAGGGCGGAGACGACGACCGGGGTCAGCGAGACGATGGTATAGGTGCCGATGATCAGTTCGAAGGCGTAGAAGGCGCCGGTCAGCGGCGCGTTGAAGGCGGCGGCGATGGCGCCGGCTGCGCCGCAGCCGACGAGAATGCGCAGATCCGAGCGGCGCAGCTGCAGCTTCAGGCCAAACTTGGAGGCAATGCCGGCGGCAAGCTGGGTATAGCCGGCCTCCAGGCCGACTGAGGCGCCGAAGCCGTTGGAGATCAGGTTCTGGACGGCGACGATGATGCTGTCGGTCAGGGAGAGACGACCGCCATGCAGCGCATTGGCCTCGATGGGGTCGACCATCGGCTTCTTGCGCCGTTTTGCCAGCACGAAAAGAAGCAAGCCGAGCAGGACACCGCCGATCACGGGGGCAGTCAGCAGCAGCATCTTGTCGTCGATCACCGACGAACTCAATCTTTCGCTGTCGGCGATGCCGAAAACCAGCTGGTGCAGTTCGTTGGAGACGAAGCTCATGCCGGTGACGGCGAGCCCGGAGGCGATGCCGACGACGGCGCCCGCCAGCGACAGGCCGACTTCGCTGCGGCGGGTCAGCGCACGCACCCGGCCCGGATCGAAGAAAACACGCAGCGCGCGCAGGCGGCGCCGATCCAATTTCATAAGCATGGCTAGACAACTAGGCGGGGAGAGGCCCGGTCAAGGGCGGCGGTGCCGTCCGCTTGCAACGCAATTGCGGCGAAAAGCCGGCGCGCGGGATAAATTTTTATGACGTAAGTCTCTGATATAAGACGACTTTTTATCTAGGATAAGTCGTTTTTATGCGAGATCCTCCTCCGACCGGCCATCGTCGCCGTCACACCAAGGCCGTTGACTCCATCCCCTGGCTTGCCTAACCATCCCTCAACGGATGGTCGTTTTGCCATCTCGACATAACGGATGGTTCCGGATCGGCAGTTGCCTTTCCGGATGAAAAGGGAATGTGACGGGGCGGACCCAAGCCGGGCGCCTTCATCACAGCCGACCCCGCGACTGTAGAGCGGTCAGGGTCTTCCATCCGGCATCGAGCTCTTTCGGCCGGCAGCCTGCAATGGTGCAGGCGGGCGGAAGGAGCGCATGCCGGAAAAGCCACTGGAAATGCATGGTGATCAACCGGGGTCGGACGCCTCCATCTCTACGAATCGTCCACCTTTTCACCGATGCAGCCGGGAAGGCGAGGCGGATCCGCTGGCACGATCAGGGGCGACCGGTTTTCCGGTCCGCCCCGATCGCGGCCGATAACCGCGAGCCAGGAGACCTGCCTTCCGTGCCGGGCGAAAAGCCCACCCTGGGCAAGTGGCCCGCTGCCAGCACGGAGGTTGTTTTGGCTGAACGAATGAATTCGGCGCTGCCTGGTGCGGCGCGATCAACTGGTGCCGTTTCGAGGCTTGCTGACGCTAGGCTCTTGCAAGGCGCTTACCTCTCCTCCCTCATTCCTGTGCTTGTCCCAGGAATCCAGCGTGCCCAAGTCTTTGGGCACAGGAGAATTATTACGTCAAATAGAGTCATTCACGGCGCCGACGCGCCGTTGCTGGATTCCTGTGACAAGCACAGGAATGAGGGCAGAAGGTGGGATGCCGCCTCCAGCAAAGGGACCGTTTGCTCATGACGACTGCCCCATTCACCACCGTCTTCATCCTCGGCGGCGCCCGCTCAGGCAAATCGCAATTCGCCGAATCCCTCGTCGTTTCGACCGGCCTTGATCGCCACTATCTCGCGACCGGCCGGGCGTGGGACGAGGAGATGCGGGCGCGCATTGCCCACCACAAGGCCGACCGCGGCCCGTCTTGGACCACGCATGAGGAGCCGCTCGATCTTGTCGGCAAGCTCGCCGCCATCGACGGCGAGGACCGTGTGGTGCTCATCGACTGCCTAACGCTCTGGGTCACCAACCTGATGATGGAAGAGCGGGACATGGCAGCGGAGTTTGCCGCGCTTGGGGATTTCGTGGCGCGAGCAAAGGCGCGGCTGGTCTTCGTCTCCAACGAGGTCGGCCTCGGCATCGTGCCGGACAATCGCATGGCGCGGGATTTTCGCGATCATGCCGGCCGATTGCACCAGTTGATCGCGGCGAAAGCCGCCGAAGTTTATTTCATCGCGGCAGGCCTGCCGCTGAAAATGAAGGGTTGAAGTTTCATGAACCAGAAGATTCCCGCAACCGTCATCACCGGCTTTCTTGGTGCCGGCAAGACGACGATGATCCGCAACCTGCTCACCAATGCCGGCGGCAAAAAAATCGCGCTCATCATCAACGAGTTCGGCGATCTCGGCGTCGATGGCGACGTGCTGAAGGGCTGCGGGGCCGAAAACTGCAGCGAGGACGATATCATCGAGCTGACCAATGGCTGCATCTGCTGCACCGTTGCCGACGATTTCATTCCGACGATGACAAAGCTGCTCGAGCGTGAACAGCGGCCCGACCATATCGTCATCGAAACCTCGGGCCTCGCCTTGCCGCAGCCGCTGGTCGCCGCCTTCAACTGGCCTGACATCCGCACCCAGGTGACCGTCGACGGCGTCATCACGGTGGTCGACAGCGCTGCTGTTGCTGCCGGCCGTTTCGCCGACGACCACGATGCCGTCGAGGCGGCCCGCAGCGAGGACGAATCGCTCGATCACGAGAGTCCGATCGAGGAGCTGTTCGAGGATCAGCTGACCTGCGCCGATCTGATCGTGCTCAACAAGACCGACCTGATCGATGTGGCGGGCCTCGGCCGCGTGCGCGACGAGGTCGCGTCCCGCACCCAGCGCAGGCCCGTGATGATCGAGGCGAGAAACGGCGAGGTGCCGGCCGGCATCCTGCTCGGCCTCGGCATCGGCACGGAGAATGATCTGGCCAACCGCAAGTCGCACCACGAGTTGGAGCATGAGGACGGCGCGCCGCACGATCACGATGAATTCGACAGCTTCGTCGTCGAGCTTGGCCCGATCGCCGATGTTGCCGGCTTCGTTGAACAGTTGAAGGCGATCATATCAGCCCATGACGTGCTGCGCCTCAAGGGCTTTGTCGACGTTTCCGGGAAGCCGATGCGCCTGCAGCTTCAGGCGGTCGGCAGCCGCATCGATCACTATTTCGATCGTGCCTGGGCAGCCGATGAAAGGCGCGCCACGCGCCTCGTCGTCATCGGCCTGCACGAGATGGATGAGGACGCCGTGAGGACGGCGATCGAGGCGCTGGCGTAATCGATGCATCTGCTTCTGGCCCAGCAGGGAACGATCAGCGACGGCGAGGAGGCGATCGACCTCGGGCAGACCCCGGGCGAGATCCTGTTCCTGTCGGCGGCCGACAGCGAGCTGGCGGCGATCGCGGCCGCCCATCGCGCCTGCGGTGGGCCGCATTCGCTGCGGCTCGCCAGCCTGATGAGCCTCAAGCATCCGATGTCGGTCGATACCTATGTCGAGCGCACGGCGCGGCACGCCAAGCTCATCATCGTGCGCGCGCTGGGCGGCGCCAGCTATTTCCACTATGCGCTGGAGGCGCTGCATGCTTGTGCGGCCCGCAGCGGCGCGCTGGTTGCAGTGCTGCCGGGTGACGCCAGGCGGGATGCGGGGCTGACTCCGTTTTCCAACATCGGGCTCGATGATCTCAATGCCCTCTGGACCTATCTGATCGAGGGCGGCGATGCCAATGCACGCGCCTTTCTCGATTATGCCGGTGCGATGCTGTCGGGCGCGCAGAAGCCGGCGCCGGCGGTGCCTTTGATGAAGGCCGGCATCTGGTGGCCGGGACGGGGGCTGATCGGGGTGGAGGAATGGCGGCGGGTTGCCGGTTCGCATGTTGCGCCACCTTCGGCCGCCGAGCGTGGGACGGAGAAGGTGGAACTCGAACCCACAACATCCCCCGTCGTCGCCATCAGCTTCTACCGCGCGCTTGTGCAGAGCGGCGAAACCAAACCAGTAGAAGCGCTGATCGAAGCCTTGCGGGCACTTGGTCTTCGGCCGCTGCCGGTATTTGCCTACAGCCTCAAGGATCCTGTCTCCACAGGCATTCTCGAAAGCGTATTTTCGGCGCTGAAACCCGAGGTCGTGATCAACACGACCGGTTTTGCGGTCTCGGCACCCGGCGCCGATCGGCAGCCGACGGTGCTGGAGGCGAATGGCGCGGTCGTGCTGCAGGCGATCCTGTCGGCCTCGTCGCGGGAAGCATGGGCGGCCTCCTCGCAAGGCCTGTCTGCGCGCGATCTCGGCATGAACGTGGCGCTGCCCGAGGTCGACGGTCGGGTGCTGGCGCGGGCGGTCTCCTTCAAGACGGCGGCGCGTTACGATGCGGCGGTCGAGACCAACATCGTCGCCAGCGAACCGGACGCCGGTCGGGTGCGCTATACGGCGGAACTCGCCGCCAATTGGGCGCGGCTGCGCGCCACACCGGCGCGTGACCGGCGCATCGCCCTTGTCATGGCGAATTATCCGAATCGCGACGGCCGGCTCGGCAACGGGGTTGGTCTGGATACGCCGGCCGGCAGCATTGAGGTGCTGCGGGCGATGAAAGCAGCGGGTTATTCAGCCGCCGATATTCCGGCCGACGGCGACGCGCTGATCAGGCATCTGATGCAGGGGCCGACCAATTCAGGGCATGACGGCCGAGTGATCCGCGAGACGTTATCCCTGAGTCGTTACAACAGCTTCCTGGCGTCTCTTCCCAATCAGATTCAGGATGAGGTGAGGGCTCGCTGGGGCGATCCCGAGAAAGATCCGTATTTTCGCGAGGGCGTCTTCGCTCTGCCTTTCGCCCGCTTCGGCGGCGTCCTCGTCGGCATTCAGCCGGCGCGCGGCTATAACATCGATCCGAAGGAAAGCTACCATTCGCCGGACCTCGTGCCGCCGCACGGTTATCTTGCCTTCTACGCTTTCCTGCGCCGCGAATTTGGCGCCGACGCCGTCATCCACATGGGCAAACACGGCAATCTCGAATGGCTGCCGGGCAAGGCGCTGGCGCTGTCGGAGAACTGTTATCCCGAGGCCATCCTCGGACCGCTGCCGCATCTTTATCCCTTCATCGTCAACGATCCGGGCGAGGGCACACAGGCCAAACGGCGGGCTACCGCCGTTATCATCGATCACCTGACGCCGCCTTTGACGCGCGCCGAGAGCTATGGGCCGCTGAAAGATCTGGAAGCGCTTGTCGACGAATATTACGAGGCCTCCGGCGGCGATCCCCGCCGCATCCGCCTGCTCAGCCGGCAGATCCTCGATCTTGTCACCGATATCGGCCTCGACCGGGATGCCGGCATAATCAGCGGCGAAAGCGAAGGCGAGGCGCTGAAGAAGCTCGACGCTTATCTCTGCGACCTCAAGGAAATGCAGATCCGCGACGGGCTGCATGTGTTCGGGGTGTCGCCGGAAGGGCGGCTGCTGACGGATCTGACCGTGGCACTGGCACGAGTGCCGCGCGGGCTGGGCGAGGGTGGGGATGCGAGTTTGCAGCGGGCGATTGCTGGGGATGTGCTTCAAAACCCCGCCCCAACCCCTCCCCACAAGGGGGAGGGGCTTGCTGGGCGCGCCGTCCCACCATCAGCTTTGGTCGGAGAGGTTGCCGCAAGTGCGACGGTAAGCCCCTCCCACCTGTGGGGAGGGGTTGGGGAGGGGTCTTCTTTTGACCCACTCGACTGCGACATGGCCGCTTCCTGGACCGGCCCACGCCCTCAGATTCTCGCCGACATTATGGATGCCCCCTGGCGGACCAGCGGAGACACCGTCGAGCGCATCGAACTGCTGGCGGCCAAGCTCGTCTCCGGCGAGATTGCCTGTCCTGCGGAATGGACGGCGACGCAGGCGGTGCTCTCCGAGGTCGAGACCCGTCTCAAGCCCTCGATCCTTGCCTGCGGCCCGGCGGAGATCTCAGGCCTGCTTGCCGGCCTCGACGGCCATTTCGTGGCCCCCGGTCCCTCCGGCGCGCCGACACGCGGGCGGCCCGATGTGCTGCCGACTGGCCGCAATTTTTACTCGGTCGACAGCCGCGCCGTGCCGACGCCGGCGGCTTATGAACTCGGCAGGAAATCGGCAGAACTGCTAATCCGCCGCTATGTGCAGGATCATGGAGAATGGCCCGTTTCCTTCGGTCTGACGGCCTGGGGCACGTCGAACATGCGCACCGGCGGCGACGATATCGCCCAGGCGCTGGCGCTGATCGGCGTCAAGCCGCTCTGGGATATGAGCTCGCGGCGGGTCTCCGGCTATGAGATCATCCCGCAGGCGGTGCTTGGGCGGCCTCGCGTTGACGTGACGCTGAGAATTTCCGGCTTCTTTCGCGACGCTTTTCCCGAGCAGATTGCGTTGTTCGACAAGGCGGTTCGCGCCGTCGGCGCGCTCGAAGAGGACGATGCCGACAATCCGGTAGCAGCGCGCATGCGCGGCGAAGCGGCAAAGCTTGCGGCCGCCGGTCTCGATGCCGCCTCGGCGAAACGGCGGGCGGGTTATCGGGTTTTCGGCTCGAAACCCGGCGCTTACGGCGCCGGGTTGCAGGCGCTGATCGACGAAAAGGGCTGGGAGCGGCGTGCCGATCTTGCCGAAGCCTATCTCGTCTGGGGAAGTTATGCCTATGGCGCCGGCGAGGAGGGCAAGGCCGAACGCGGCTTGTTCGAGGAGCGGCTACGATCTGTGCAAGCCGTCATTCAGAATCAGGACAACCGCGAGCATGACCTGCTCGACAGCGACGACTATTACCAGTTCGAGGGTGGCATGGCGGCGGCGGCCGGACAGCTCGCCGGGGCGCGTCCGGCAATCTATCATAACGATCATTCGAGAGCCGAGCGGCCAGTGATCCGTTCGCTGGAGGAAGAGATCGGCCGGGTGGTGCGCGGGCGCGTGGTCAATCCGAAATGGATATCCGGCGTCATGCGCCACGGCTACAAGGGAGCGGCGGAAATCGCCGCCACCGTCGACTATCTCTTCGCCTTCGCGGCGACGACGGGGGCGGTCGGCGCGCACCATTTCGAAGCGGTCTATCAGGCTTTCGTCGCAGATCCCGCCGTGCGCGATTTCATGGTCGAGAAGAACCCTGCGGCATTCGACGAGATGAAGAAGCGGCTGCGCGAGGCGATCGACCGCGAGCTCTGGACGCCGCGCAGCAATTCGGCCCGGTTTGACCTGGCCGCCACGCAACTGAATGAGGTGCACCGATGAACGACGAAACCCCGGAAAATGAAGCCGCCAAGGACAATGCGCGCCATGCCGAGAAGATGGCGAAGAAGAAGGCTGCGCGCGACAAGATCATGGCGACAAAGACGGGCGGCAAGGGGCTTATCATCGTCCATACCGGCAAGGGCAAGGGCAAATCATCGGCCGCCTTCGGCATGATCTTCCGCCATATCGCCCACGGCAAGCCTTCGGCCATCGTGCAATTCATCAAGGGTGCGATGTGGACAGGCGAGCGCGATCTGATCGAGAAGCATTTCTCCGACCTCTGCCAGTTTCATACGATGGGCGAAGGTTTCACCTGGGAAACGCAGGATCGTGCCCGCGACGTTGCAGCCGCCTCGGCCGCCTGGGAAAAGGCCAAGGCGCTAATCCGCGACGAGCGCAATTCGATGGTGCTGCTCGACGAGATCAACATCGCGCTCCGTTACGGCTATCTCGACATCAATGACGTCGTTGCCTTCCTGAAAAGCGAGAAGCCGGCCATGACGCACGTCGTGCTGACCGGCCGCAACGCCAAGGATGAATTGATCGAGATCGCCGATCTTGTAACCGAGATGGAACTCGTCAAACATCCGTTCCGCTCCGGCATCAAGGGCCAGGCGGGCGTAGAATTCTGATGCGTCTGGAGATGGCTCGGCGGTTAGACGCCGAGCCAGACACGCAGCGGATTTGCCGGGTCGGCAAGCAGCTTTACCGCGAGAGCGACGCAGACGATGACGAGCAGCGGCTTGATGAGCTTCGCGCCGATACGCATGGCGAGCCGTGAGCCAAGCTGGGCGCCGAGGAACTGGCAGATGCCCATCAGCAGGCCGATCTTCCAGAGGATGGCGCCGAAGCTCGCAAAAACGACCAGCGCGCCGAGATTCGAGCCGAAATTGAGAAGCTTGGTATGGGCGGTGGCCTTCAGCACGCCGAAGCCGGCGAGGGTGACGAAGGCGAGCATGAAGAAGGAACCGGTGCCGGGACCGAAGACGCCGTCATAAAAGCCGATGGCCGGCACCAAGGTCAGGCCGAAGACGAAAGGCGTGATGATCCGGTGTTTGTCGAGATCGTTGAGGTTCGGTTTGACGGCAAAGAATATCGCGATCGCCAGGAGCAGCACCGGCATGATCGCCTGCAGCACCTGTCCGGGCACGATGGTGGCAAGGGCAGCCCCGATCGCCCCACCCACCACGGCCATCAGCGCCATGGGCAGCTGTTCGTGCAACTGCACATGGCCGTTGCGGGCATAGGCGAGCGTTGCTGAGGCGGAGCCGAAGATCGACTGCACCTTGTTGGTGCCGAGCGTCTGTAGCGGCGGAATGCCCGCGATCAGCATGGCGGGGACGGTGATCAGGCCGCCGCCGCCGGCTATGGCATCGACGAAACCGGCGAAGAAGGCAGCCGCACAGAGCAGCAGCAGCAGATGGAGGGCGATGTCAGGCAAGAGGCTATTCCAGAAGAGCGTTCAGCCGGTCTTGTTGCATTTCCCCCGCCGAGCTGCAATGGCTGCGAGGACACAGCGACGGTGCATTCGACGGCTTCCATGAGTGACATTTCTTTCGATAGGGCGAAGCAACATGTGCTTGGGCTCGGCTGCGAGCGCGGGACGTCACCTGCGCAGGTGCTGGCGCTTGCCATCGCGGCGTTGCAAGCGGCCGGCATCCGCGAGTCGGAGCTTGCGGCCGTCGCTTCCATCGACAGCCGCGGGCAAGAAGCGGCGATCCTTGCCGTTGCGGCGCATTTTGCCGTGCCTGCCGTTTTCTTCGATGCACTGCGGCTGGAGCAGGAAACGCCACGGCTCAAAAATCCCTCCGCCATCGTCTTTGCCCGCGTCGGCTGCCATGGCGTGGCGGAATCAGCGGCACTTGCGGCGATCGGCGCGGATGCCGAACTGGTGCTCGGCAAGATCAAATCGGCGCATGCGACAGCGGCGATTGCCCGCATCGGGTTGCAGAAAGCCTGACGGACGTTATGTTGGCGGCAACTCGCGGCGCCAACCGGCAGCTCAGCGATTCATGTCTAGAGGACAATCATGCACAAGGTCATTTATGACACTGACCCGGGCGTTGACGACGCCATGGCGCTTCTTTTCCTGCACCGCCATCCCGAGATCGATGTGATCGGCATCACCACCGTTTTCGGCAATGCCTCGGTCGAGACGACGACGCGCAATGCGCTTTTCCTCAAGCGCGAGTGGGATATTCAGGCACCCGTCGCCAAGGGCGCGAGCGTGACCATCGATGCGGCGCGCGCCGAGCGGGAATGGCCGGCCATGGTGCATGGGGACAACGGCCTCGGCAATATCGAGGTGCCGCACACGATCGACTTGCCGCTCGATCCCCGGCCGGCGCACCGCTTCATCATCGACACGGTACGGGCTAATCCCGGCGAGGTCAGGCTGGTGGCCGTCGGCCGGATGACCAATCTGGCGATGGCGCTGAAGGAAGACCCCGAGATTGCCGGCCTGGTGAAGGACGTTGTCATCATGGGCGGCAATTTCTATGTGCCGGGCAATGTCTCGCCGGTCGCCGAAGCCAATATTCACGGCGATCCGGAGGCGGCAGACATCGTCATGACGGCGCCGTGGAAGGTGGTCGTCATCGGCCTCGACGTCACCTCGATCACCACGATGAGCCGCAGCTATCTCGGCGCAATGGCGGCCAAGGGCGACGCGGCGGTGAAGCTGCTTGACGGGCTGTCGCAGCATTACATCGATTTCTACAGCCATGCGGTCGATGACGGCATGATGGTGCATGACAGCTGCGCCGCCGTTTACCTCGTGGCGCCTGAGCTTTTCACCACCATCACCGGTTCGGTGCGCGTCGTCTGCGGCGGCATTGCCGATGGCCAGACGGTGATCAAACCGGACGGCCGCCGTTTCCCGCCGGGCGACTGGGACGGCCTGCCGAGCCAGATCGTCGCTACGGGTATCGAGTCTGAAAAGGTGATCGATCTGATCCGCGATACACTGCTTCGGGCCTGAACAGCCGGCAGGCCGGTGCAGACTGCTGGCCCGGCCCGCCAACACCGCTTTCGTCATGCTCGGGCTTGTCCTGGCTTGTCCCGAGCATCTGCCTCCGTTTGTTAGGGAAGCTGATCCTCGGCACAGGGCCGAGGATGACGCAAAACAGAGAGCGAAGTGTTATTTGTGATAAATATTCATGCGGTTGCCCGGATTTTTCGAGCATTCGAATCCGCCTCCTCGCAAAGTGAATCATCGTCAACTCAGCAACTTCAAGTGAGATGGCGCAGGCGGCGTTGACCTTGCTCTTCACTGGGCCTAGATCAACAAAATGTTGATTAATCCACTTTCACATTTGCCGGCGTTGGAGCCGGGCAGCGTCTGGCTCGTTGGGGCCGGTCCCGGCGATTCCGGGCTGTTGACGCTGCTTGCCGCCAAGGGATTGGCGGAGGCGGATGTGGTTGTGCACGATGCGCTGGTCAACGAGGACTGTCTGAAGCTCGCACGGCCGGGCGCGGAATTGGAATATGCCGGAAAGCGCGGCGGCAAACCCTCCGCCAAGCAGCGGGATATTTCGCTCCGGCTGGTGGAGCTGGCGCGCGCCGGCAAGCGGGTGCTGCGGTTGAAGGGCGGCGATCCCTTCGTCTTCGGGCGGGGCGGGGAAGAGGCGCTGACGCTGGTCGAGCACAACATCCCCTTCCGCATCGTGCCGGGCATTACCGCTGGCATCGGCGGGCTTGCTTATGCCGGCATTCCGGTGACCCATCGGGAGATCAATCATGCCGTGACCTTTCTCACTGGCCATGATTCCTCTGGCATCGTGCCCGATGCCATCAATTGGGAAGCGATCGGGAAGGGTTCTCCCGTCATCGTGATGTATATGGCGATGAAGCATATCGGCCAAATCAGCGCCAATCTGATCGCGTCGGGCCGCCCAGCGTCCGAGCCCGTCGCTTTCGTCTGCAATGCGGCGACCGGCTCGCAGCAGGTGCTGGAGACGACGCTCGGCGAAGCGACCGATGCCGTGGCCGCCTCCGGGCTCGAGCCGCCGGCGATCGTCGTGGTCGGTGAAGTGGTGCGGCTGCGGGCATCGCTCGACTGGCTCGGCGCCCTTGCGGGCAGGCGGCTGCAACCTGATCCTTTTGGCCGGTCCGGCAAGGTGACGGCATGAGCGGCCTCCTGATTGCAGCCCCTTCCTCCGGCGCCGGCAAGACGACGGTAACGCTTGGGCTGCTGAGGGCGCTTCGCCGGCGCGGCGTGGCGGTCGCGCCGGGGAAGGCCGGACCCGATTACATCGATCCCGCCTTCCATGCGGCGGCAAACGGCACGCCCTGCCTGAATTTCGACCCCTGGGCGATGCGACCAGAGCTGATCTTGGCCAATGCCACGCTGCATCGTTCCGGTGACCGTATTCTCGTGATCGAGGCGATGATGGGGCTGTTCGACGGTGCGGCTGACGGGAAGGGGACGGCGGCCGATCTTGCCGCCCAGCTCGGGCTTTCAGTCGTGCTCGTCGTCGATGCCTCGCGCATGTCGCAGTCGGTAGCGCCGCTGGTATCAGGTTTTGCCGGTTTCCGCGCCGATGTCCGCGTCGCCGGCGTCATCCTCAACAAGGTTGGCAGCGAGCGGCACGAGGCGATGCTGCGTCAGGCGCTCGAAGCGATTCGCATGCCTGTTATAGCGGTGATCGGCAGCGACAAGGCGCTGGCCTTGCCGGAACGCCATCTCGGCCTCGTCCAGGCCGGCGAACATGCCACCCTCGAGCATTTCATCGACCATGCGGCGGACGCCGTTTCCGAGGAGTGCAATTTCGAATTCCTGCTGCGCACCGCAAGGCAGGGCCTCAACCGGCCGTCGGCGGCCAATATCGATCGACTGATGCCGATCGGCGCCCGGGTCGCCGTGGCGCGCGATGTCGCCTTCGCCTTTTCCTATCAGCATATGCTGCTCGGATGGCGGCGGCGCGGCGCGGATATCTCCTTTTTCTCGCCGCTTGCCGACGAGGCGCCGGCCGCAGATGCCGATGCGATCTATCTGCCGGGCGGTTATCCCGAGCTGCATGCCGGGCGGCTTTCCCAAGCGCAGAATTTCCGCGCCGGCATGCTCGATGCGGCGGCGCGCGGCATCCGGATCTACGGTGAGTGCGGCGGCTACATGGTGTTGGGCGATGGGCTGATCGATGCTGAGGGCAGGCGCCACGAAATGCTCGGGCTGCTGCCTGTTGTCACCAGCTATGCCAAGCGCCGGCGCCATCTCGGCTATCGTCGTGTGACGCCGCTTGACGGCGCCTTCTTCGCTCGGACGATGACGGCGCATGAATTCCACTATTCAACAGTCGTCTCCGAGGGGGAGGGAAACCGGCTGTTTACCGCGCAAGATGCACTCGGCACTGATCTCGGTGCGGTCGGGCTCCGGCGCGGCCAGGTGGCGGGCTCCTACATGCATCTGATCGATCTTGCGAAAGCGGCCGGATGAGCGCGCCGATCGCCCACGGCGGCGGCATCACCGCCGCAGCCGCCGCCTTTGGCGGCAGGCCGCAGGACTGGCTCGACCTTTCCACCGGCATCAATCCGTGCCCGCTCGCTCTGCCGGAGATCCCCACAAGGGCCTGGCACCGTCTGCCGGACAGCTATCTGGTCGATGAGGCGAGGCGGGCGGCGCGGGATTATTATGGCAGCGGCGCGATACTGCCGCTGCCGGTGCCCGGCACGCAATCGGTGATTCAGCTTCTGCCGCGCCTGCTTCGACAGGGACGCCAGCTCGGTGTGACGGACGACAGGGTCGCCGCGACGGACGACAAAGTCGCCGTGGCGGACAATAGGATTGCCGTGGTGTCGCCGACTTATGGCGAATATGCGCGCGCCTTCGCCTCGGCCGGTTTTGCCGTCGACGCGGTCAACGATATCGCTGCGATCGGCGGCCAGTACAGGCTTGCGGTCGTCGTCAATCCGAACAATCCGGACGGGCGGACATGGCCGGCCGAAGCGTTGGCGGCCCTGCACGACAGGATGAAATCGGCAGACGGGCTGCTTGTTGTCGATGAGGCTTTCGGGGATACGGATCCAGCGCTCAGCCTCGCAGCCCGCGCGCCAGAGCTTTCCAATCTGATAATCTTTCGTTCGTTCGGCAAGTTCTTCGGGCTTGCCGGCCTGCGGCTCGGTTTTGCAATCGCGCGCGAGGATATTCTCGCGCGTATCGAGGACTGGCTTGGCCCCTGGGCGGTCTCCGGCCCGGCGCTGTCGCTTGCCGCCTCGCTGTTCGGTTCGGACGTGGCTGCGATCCGCCGCTCTCTCGATGAACGCAGCGCCGCGCTGCAGGCGGCGCTGAGCGCTGCCGGGTTGCGGATCAGGGGAGGAACTGCGTTGTTCACGCTTGTTGCCGATAGCCGGGCGAGCGACATTTACACGCATCTTTGCCGGCATCATATTCTCGTCCGCAAGTTCGATTATGCGCCGGATTGGCTGCGTTTCGGGTTGACGCCCGATCCGGCGGCAAACAGACGGCTTGGCGCAGCCCTTCAAGGATTTGAGCGATGACGATCGACGAAAACCTCCTCGTGCTGCTCCTGGCGCTGCTGCTCGATCGGATCGTCGGCGATCCGCAATGGCTGTGGTCGCGGGTGCCGCATCCCGTCGTCATCCTCGGCGCGGCGATCTCTTACGCCGACCAGCAGCTCAATCCCTCAAGCCTTACGGGCTCCCAGCGCCGGATGAACGGCGTCGCGGCGATCCTGGCGCTGCTTGTGCTTTCGATTGCTGCGGGCTTCGTGTTCGACCGGTTTTTTGCGCTCTTCGGCCTTGCCGGCATCGTGCTGGAGGCCGGGCTGGTGGCGATCTTCTTGGCGCAAAAGAGCCTTGCCGATCATGTCGCGGCCGTCGCTATGGCCTTGCGCGGCGAGGGGCTTGCCGGTGGCCGGAACGCCGTCTCCCGCATCGTCGGGCGCGATCCCGAGACACTCGACGAGCCGGCCGTCTGCCGCGCGGCGATCGAAAGCCTTGCAGAAAATTTCTCCGACGGCGTCGTGGCACCGGCCCTCTGGTATGCCGTCTTCGGGCTGCCGGGCCTGCTGGCTTACAAGATGCTGAACACGGCGGACTCGATGATCGGCCACAGGTCGGAAAAATACATCGATTTCGGCTGGGCCGCGGCTCGGCTGGACGATATCGCCAACTGGCCGGCCGCGCGGCTCTCCGTCCTTTTGATCGCCGCCGGCGCCTGGATCCGGCGCGGCATGAGCCCCTGCCGCGAGGCGATCCGGGTGGCGATGCGCGACGGCGGCCTGCACCGCTCGCCGAATTCCGGCCGGCCGGAGGCGGCTATGGCCGGTGCTCTGAACGTCCAGCTCGCCGGCCCGCGCATCTATGGCGGTGTGGTCGTGACCGAGCCGATGATCAACAACGCCGGCCGGGACGTTGCCACCGCCGGCGATATCGAGGACGGTGTGTCGGTGTTTTATGCCAGCTGCATGGTGTTCACTGGTCTGATCTTCGGGTTGTTTCTGTGTTTCTTGTAGGATGGGCCGTAAGGCACCCCAGTGGACACTCCCGCCGCAAAGGTTTATGCGAAGCGCCTCAAATCGATCAGACCGGAAGATAGCGATGACAGTCCAGGTTGAACTCCCGTGCCCTAAGTGCAAGAGCACCAAGATGAAATTCGAGCGCCCCGAGATCCGCGAGACCGATATCATCACCTGCGCGGCTTGCGGCCATAATCTCGGGACGATGGCCTCGATTCGTGAAAAGATGAACAAGGCCTACCAGCAGCTCAAGCGGCCATCGACGGCGCGTAAGCTTCAGTGAGCAAGCGCCGCCGTCTTGCGGCGTTTCGGTCATGCTTTCGCTCGTTATAATTGTGATTACCATTCGGGTTAAAGCTATATAATAAGTATCATCGTAGTCTCTCTGTCGTGAGGGCGCAATCAAACTGCGCGGGTGCGAAGAGGGGTTATCATGAAGACGATTTTTGCGGCTGCGGCCGCAAGTTTATTGCTGCAGTTTTCTCCGGTTACGGCTGAGGCAGCAACGCTGGTTGCCAATATCAGCATCGGCAAGCAGACAATAACCGTCACCGAGAACGGCTTCGTCAAGTATCGCTGGAAGGTTTCGACCGCGCGCAATGGTTATGTTACGCCGACCGGTTCCTGGAGCGCCAAGTGGCTGTCGCGCGATCACCGCTCCCGCAAGTACGACAACGCGCCGATGCCTTACGCCGTATTTTTCAACGGCGGTTACGCGGTTCACGCCACCTTTGATCTAAAGCGTCTCGGCAGGCCGGCCTCGCATGGCTGCGTTCGTCTGCATCCCGACAATGCGGCGGCATTCTTTTCGCTGGCGCGCCAGGCAGGTCTCGCCAATACCCGGGTGATCATCACGCGCTGATTTTCTCCAACTCATCCATATCAGGAACGACGATATGTCTGGAGTTCTCAATCACGATGACACCCCGCTTGCGCAGTCTGGTCATCTGCCGGCTCACGGTCTCGATCGTCAGTCCGAGAAAATCAGCGATTTCGGCGCGCGACAGCGGCAGGTCGAAGGCGGCGCTGATGGCGGTCTGCGGCTCGGCATGGGTGGCGATGAGATGGAGCAGGCTTGCGACCTTCTCTTCCGCCGTGCGGCGACCGAGCGTCAGCATCCATTCGCGCGCGGCATCCAGCTCCTTCAGCGCCTGATCGTGCAGGCTGCGCTGCAGCTCCGGCGTCTCCGCTATCATGCGGTCCAGCAGGTTGCGGGGGAAGACGCAGATTTCGGCATCAGTGGCCGCCTCGGCCGACAAGGTGCTTTCGCGTACGAAGGGCCGGCCGACGAAATCGGGCGCGAATTGCAGGCCGACGATCTGCTGGCGACCATCCGGCATCACTTTGCAGAGCTTCACGACGCCGCGCATGATGTTCGAATAGAAAGAAGTTTCCGCCCCTTGCGCGATGATTTCCGCGCCGGCATCGACCTTGCGGCGCAGCGAGTGGCGGCCGAGTTCCTTCAGTTGGTGGTCTGACAGGGCGCCGCAGACGACGCCGTGCCGCGCCTGGCAGGAGCTGCAGGCAACGGGCGTGCCGGTATGGAAAACCTCACTGTGTGCGACGTCCATTGTACTGATCCCTTTGAAACCCCAACATGCCTGGCATGTCCACCACGATTACGCCGAGGATGCGGGCTCGGCTATCCCGATTTCTTTCAGCGCGGCCTTGATGATTATCAATTTTCTCACGGCCGCGACTTGATCCAGATCAAACCTTTCGGGCTGGGCCTAACGCTGCAGCGGGCTGCGGCCGGCATCGCGGCGGCGTCTGCGGGACTCGATTCGGCTCGGTCTCGCGTGTTGCGGGCGGGATGCGCCATTGCCTTCCGCCTCGGCGCTTGTAAATGCCTCCATTCCATTGCTGTTTAGGCAACACCTCATCGCCAAATTGCCGCAACGGCCGGACGAAAGCATTGGCTTTTGAAATGGATTTGCCTATGAGGGGGTTTAAATCGTCATTTCATGAGGTACAGCGCGTGACCGCTACATTCGATAAAGTTGCCGACATTATTGCAGAAACCAGCGAGATCGACCGCGCCACGATCACGCCGGAGAGCCATACGATCGACGACCTCGGTATCGACAGCCTCGATTTCCTCGACATCGTCTTTGCAATCGACAAGGAATTTGGCATCAAGATTCCGCTCGAAAAGTGGACGCAGGAAGTCAATGAGGGCAAGGTTTCCACCGAAGAATATTTCGTGCTGAAGAACCTGTGCGCCAAGATCGACGAGCTCAAAGCAGCCAAGGCCTGAGCGACATATCAGTCTTTTTTGAACGCCCTGCCGCCCTTGATATGGCGGCCGGGCGGTTTCGTTCCTAAGTAGGCGTCACCGGCGGGCGGATTTTGCCCGTCGGGCCGGAGGATCCGAATGCTGCTGGAATATTTCCAGATGATTGACCGCGTCGAAGCGGTGGACCTGAAGAAGGGCACGCTTGCGGCACGATCCTTCGTGCCGGCCAAAAGCCCCGTCTTCGAAGGCCATTTTCCCGGCATGCCGCTCGTTCCCGGCGTGCTCTTGATCGAGACCATGGCGCAGGCCTCCGGCATGCTGGTGCTTGCCGCCACGGATTTTGCCGCCATGCCCTTCCTGATGTCGGTCGACGGCGCCAAGATGCGCACCTTTGTCGAGCCGGAAGCCGTGCTTGATATCGAGGCTGTGCTGGAGCATGACGGTTCGGGTTTCGCGGTCACCAAGGCCAAGATCACCAGCGGCGGCAAGAAGGTCTGCGATGCGCAGCTGAAACTGCGCACCATGCCCTTCAGCGAGGTGCCGCTCGGCGATATCGTAAAAAAACGCGCAGGCGAAGTCGGGCTTCTCGAAGCGATCGCAGCGCAGGGAGTGATTGGATGAGCAAGGCTGCAAACGACGTCGTCATTTCGGGCGTCGGCATCGTTACCTGTCAGGGTGTCGGCAAGGACGCGCATATCGCGCTGCTTTCGGCCGAAAGTGCGCCGAAGGCGATCGTCGAGACCGAGAAGTTCAAACCCTATCCGGTGCATCCGCTGCCGGAGATCGATTGGTCGCAGCAGATTGCCAAGCGCGGCGACCAGCGCCAGATGGAAAACTGGCAGCGCATCGGCGTCTTCGCCGCGGGTCTGGCGCTCGACGATGCCGGCTTCAAGGACAATATCGAGGCCTGCGGCACGATGGACATGATCGTGGCGGCCGGCGGCGGCGAGCGCGACATCAATGTCGATACGCTGATCGTCGACGAGGGCCTGAAGCGCAACGACCGCGAGCTGCTGCTCAACGAAAAGCTGACGACGGAGCTCAGGCCGACGCTGTTCCTGGCGCAGCTTTCCAACCTGCTGGCCGGTAACATTTCCATCGTTCACAAGGTTACCGGCTCGTCGCGCACCTTCATGGGCGAGGAAGCCTCGGGCGTTTCCGCCGTCGAGACGGCGTTCTGGCGCATCCGTTCGGGTGAATCTACCCATGCGCTTGTCGGCGGCGCCTTCGCTGCCGAACGTCCCGACATGATCCTGCTCACTGAAGCAATCGGCGCGCATACGCGCGACGAATGGGCGCCGCTCTGGTCGCGCTCCGGCCTTGAAGGCGGCGGCATGATCACTGGTTCGGCCGGCGCCTTCCTGGTACTGGAATCGCGCAAGCATGCGGAAGAGCGCGGCGCGCATATCTATGCGACGATCAGCGCCGTCGAAGGCGACCGCGGCAGCCGTAGCGGTGGCAATTTCGAAGTGCGCATGGAGCGGCTGCTGAAGCCTGCCGCCGAGCTGCCGCCAGAGGGGACGGCGATCTTCTCCGGCTCGACCGGCATGCATGAAATCGCCGCCCGTGAAAAGGCGGTGCTGGAACATCAGCTTCCCGGTGCTGCGATCCGCGGTTTCGGCGGCCTTTCCGGTCACACGATCGAGGCGCATTTCCCGCTGGGGCTGGCGCTCGCCGCCCTTGCCATCGATACCAAGGCCAAGGTTCCGCCCTTCGACGCTGCTCATGAAGCGCCGATGAAGGTGGGCACGAAAGCCGCCGTCGTAACGACAATCGGACACCAGCGCGGCGAGGGCGTCGCCGTTCTTTCCGCAGAGGCGTGAGGAGAGAGATATGACAGATTCCGCTTACAAGGATCATCTCGGCCGGCCGATCGTCGCAGTGACCGGCATGGGCATCATCACGTCGCTGGGTCAGGGCCTGAAGGACAACTGGGAGGCCCTTTCTTCCGGCACCTCGGGTATCCACGCGATCAACCGCTTTCCGACCGAGGGCCTATCGACCCGGATCGCCGGCACGGTCGATTTCATCGAGATTCCCGTGCCGAACGCCGTCGAGCGCTCCTACGCCTTTGCGCGCGAGACGACCATCGAGGCGCTGGCCGATGCCGGCTTATCAGGCGATTTCAACGGCCCGCTGTTTCTTGCCGCGCCGCCGATCGAGCCCGAATGGAGCGCCCGTTTCGAGCTTGCAGACCGTTCGCCGGCTGCCGACCATCCCGGTGATGCCTATGAGCGCTTCCTGACGGCACTGCGCCAGCGGCCGGATCCGGCCTTCCACGAGGCGGCCCTGTTCGGTGCGATTTCCGAGCGCCTCGCCGACCGGTTCGGCACGCGCGGCCTTCCCGTGACCTTGTCGACGGCCTGTGCTTCCGGCGTGACCGCGATCCAGCTCGGCATCGAGGCAATCCGCCAGGGCCGCACCGACCGCGCGCTGACCGTTGCCACGGACGGATCGCTCAGCGCCGAAGCGTTGATCCGCTTCTCGCTGCTGTCGGCTCTTTCGACGCAGAACGATCCGCCGACCAAGGCCTCCAAGCCGTTCAGCAAAGATCGCGACGGCTTTGTCATCGCTGAAGGTGCTGCGACGCTGGTGCTGGAATCGCTCGAATCGGCGGTCGCTCGCGGCGCCAAGGTGCTCGGAATCATGAAGGGTGCCGGCGACAAGGCCGACAGCTTCCACCGTACCCGGTCTTCGCCCGACGGCGGCCCGGCGATCGCGACGATCCGCGCGGCCCTTGCCGATGCGGGTATCGACGAGAGCGGCATCGGCTACATCAACGCGCACGGCACCTCGACGCCTGAAAACGACAAGATGGAATATGGCGCCATGTCCGCCGTCTTCGGCGAACGGCTGGTCGGCATTCCGGTTTCGTCGAACAAGTCGATGATCGGCCATACGCTGACGGCGGCTGGCGCGGTCGAGGCGGTGTTCTCGCTGCAGACGATGCTGACGGGCACGCTGCCGCCGACGATCAACTACAACAATCCCGATCCGTCGATCGTGCTCGATGTCGTGCCGAACAAGAAGAGGGAAGCCCAGGTTTCGGCCGTGCTTTCCAACTCCTTCGGCTTCGGCGGGCAGAATGCCAGCCTTGTCATGGCGCTCGAACCGGCTTAAGCGGTTCCCGACAATTTTCGAGACGAGATGACGCCTTCGAGGCGAGGGGTTTTGCCATGCGTGCTTTGCAACTGATCGACGACCGCAAGCTGGAGATCACCGACCTGCCGGAACCGGACGCGCCCGCAGCCGGCGAGGTGACGCTGCGCGTCAAGGCGGTTGCGCTCAACCATATCGATGTCTGGGGCTGGCGCGGCATGGCATTCGCCAAGCGCAAGATGCCGCTCGTCATCGGCGCGGAAGCCTCCGGCGTCGTCGAAGCGATCGGGCCGGGTGTCGCCAACGTGCTGCCAGGTCAGCTGGTCTCGATTTACGGCGCGCGTACCTGCGGGCTCTGCCGCCCGTGCCGCGAAGGCCGCGACAATCTCTGCGAACACGTTTCCGGCGTGCATGGTTTCCATCTCGACGGTTTCGCGCAGGAGAAGGTCAATCTGCCGGCGCGCCTGCTCGTTCCGGCTCCTCCCGGTGTTGACGCGATCGGCGCGGCGCTTGCGCCGGTCACCTTCGGCACGGTCGAGCACATGTTGTTCGACAATGCCAAGCTCGAGCCCGGCGAAACGATCCTCGTCCATGCCGGCGGCTCCGGCATCGGCACGGCGGCGATCCAGCTTGCCAAGAAGATCGGCTGCACCGTCATCACCACTGTCGGCTCCGACGACAAGATCGAGAAGGCCAAGGCACTCGGCGCCGATCACGTGATCAACTACCGCACCGACCGCTTCGAAGGCGTCGTGCGCAAGCTCACCAAGAAGAAGGGCGTCGACGTCGTCTTCGAACATGTGGGCAAGGATACCTGGGCCGGTTCGATGCTCTGCATGAAGCGCGGCGGGCGTCTCGTCACCTGCGGCTCGACTTCAGGCGTTTCCACCGAAATGAACCTGATGATGCTGTTCCAGCAGCAATTGAAGCTTCTCGGCTCCTTCGGCTGCCGCATGGAAAACATGGCGGAAGCGATGCAGAAGATGGGCCGCGGGCTCGTCCATCCCGTTATCGATACCGAAGTCGGCTTCGACGATATCGACCGGGCGCTAGAGCGGATGGAATCGCGCCAGATCTTCGGCAAGATCATCCTGAAGATGGATTGAGCACACGTGAAGCTGATCATTACCCGGATCGTCCTGGCGCTCAGGAATTTCCAGCAGTGGCTGGTGGCACAGGCGATGTTCGGCTTCCTGAACCTGCTGAAGCTGTTTCCGGCCGATGGCGCGATCCGCTTTGCCGATAAGGTGATGCGCCGCCTCGGCCGGCGGACCCGCCGCCATAAGCTGATGCTGACCAATCTGCGCAACGCCTTTCCCGAGAAGAGCGAGGCCGAGATCGAGGAGATCGCGCTCGCCAGCTGGGGCAATATGGGAAGGCTTGCGGCCGAATATGTCTTCCTCGACCAGCTGTTCGACTATGATCCTGAAAAATCGGAGCCGGGCAGGGTGGAGGTCTCGGGCATTCCGATCTTCCTCGACCTGCGCGACAATCCGCGCCCCTTCATCGTCTTCACCGGCCATACCGCCAATTTCGAGCTGCTGCCAGTGGCGGGTGCTGCCTTCGGGCTGACGGTAACCGTGCTGTTCCGGCCGCCGAACAACCCTTACGTCGCCAAGAAGGTTTTCGACTTCCGCAGCGCCCGCATGGGCAAGCTGGTGCCCTCTCATGCCGGTTCCTCCTTCGCGCTCGCGCGTCAGCTGGAAGCGGGCCAGGGGGTGGGCGTGCTTGTCGACCAGAAATTCGGCAAGGGGCTGAAGGGCACCTTCTTCGGGCGCGAGGTCAAGACCAATCCGCTGTTGCCGAAACTGGTGCGCCAGTTCGATTGCGAGGTCTATCCGGCGCGCTGCATTCGCCTGCCGGGAAACCGCTACCGCCTGGAAATCGAACCGCGTCTCGATATGCCGCGCGACCAGAAAGGCAATCTCGACCTGCCGGCAGCCGCCCAGCTGCTCAACGACAAGGTGGAGAGTTGGGTGCGGGAATATCCGGAGCAGTGGCTCTGGTATCACGACCGCTGGCAGATCAAGAAGACGCTCGCGTAAGAAGGTCCAGCCCCCATTTATCAGCGGTGAAAAGCGGCAGGTGCCCTCAGATTGAAACCGAGTACACTTCATGTTACCCGTCACCACCAGGGCGCGAGTAAAGTCTACCGTAAGGCGCATTTGGTAAAATGGAGCCACATCGGTTATTTGACACGCCGCTTGGGACAATGGGAGTGAGAGGTGTCTTGCTGGAGCTTTTTCGAGCCTTTTCCTTGCGCTACGCGCAAATAGAGGAAGCCATACGCCTCGGCGACGATCAGCGCGTCATGTCGCTCGACCGGCATGTCGAGCCGCTGGTCGAGGCGATTCTGGCATGCCGGGCAGCCAATCTGCTGGAAGTGTATATGCAATTGCAGTTCGTCAGTCATCTCATCGCCCGAGATGCCGACGACAGTGCCAGCGTCCGAGAACATACGACGGTGCTTTCCTACCTGCTCGACCGCTATTTCGGCACTCATGGGCCGGGCTGGAGGGTGCCTTCGCCGCAGGATGTGCGCATTGAACCGCCGGCAGCCTATGAACCCGACACCGACAATGGCCAGTTTCTCAATGCAGCGATCCTCGAGAGCCTGCCGGATCGGGTAGCGGTGCTGACCAGGGACTATCGCTATCTCTATTCCAATGCGGCCAACAGCGCCCATCTCAACAGGAAGCCGATGGAACTCATTGGCCGGCACATTTCCGAATTCATCGGCGAAGAACGCTTTGCCGGATGCGCTAAACATAAGCTGGACGCCTGCTTTGCCGGCAAGCAGATCGACTACACTTATGAGCGGGCGGCCGGCGGCCGCGCGTCGCGGCAGGTGCGCTGTCGCATGTCGCCGCTGCGCGACGGCGGCGGCACCGTGATCGGTGCTCTGATCGTGATGGGCCAGTAATCAGATCAGGCAGTCGCCCAGACGGCGAGCTCATAACCGTCTCTATCAAGGAAATGGAAGCGGCGGCCGCCGGGAAAATCCGTGATCGGCCGGCAGATCGTGCCGCCGGCTCTTTCGACCGACGTCAGCACCTCCTCCAGATCATTGGCGTAGACGACAACAAGCGGACCGCCCGGGCGCACGGGTCCAAAATCGGTGAAGCCGCCCTTGAGACGGCCATCGTCGAATTCGCAGTAGTTCGGACCGTAATCGGTGAAACGCCAGCCGAAGGCCGAGCCGTAAAAGGCTTTGGCGGCGGCAACGTCGGCGACGTTGAACTCGACATAATCGATGCGGCGGTCGTGGTTTTCTGACTTATCGGCCATTTATCTCTCCATCAGGGCTTTCAGCATGGTGAGGTCCTTCTCGACATGGGCGGCGTCGGCGGAAAACTGCGCGTCGGTCATGCCGGGCAGACACAGCAGCGTAAACATGATCTCGCAACCATCGCCGTTCGGCACGATGCGCAATGCATTATAGACCCTGAGACCGGATTCGATCGTCACCGTATGGTCGATCACGCCGAATTCATTGGCGGGCACGAAGCTCACCTTGACAGTGCCGAGAGCCCCATGGGCGATCCAGTCGGCGCCATTTGGCTCAAGGCCGCTTGCGAGGCCGGAGGCCCAGAGCGGCATATTCTCCGGCTTGCCGGCGAACTCATAGACGTCGCGCCAGTCACGCTCGATCGATTGGTGGATGATTTTTGCAGGCATTGTCGACATGGCTTGCAGATCCTTGATCTTGGTCGAGCGAGAGTAACAACCCACCCGACCCATGATAACACGAGACAGGGCATTACAGATGCGCTAAGGGCAGGTCACACCACATTGCTGCTGGCCGATCAGAGGCAGGTTGTCGGACAAGCCGGTATTGAAAGCTTCATTTCATTGGCTTTTGCGAACCGATTAGACCCTTGGCAGGCTTGCCGTTTGACCGAGACAGTGCCACAACACCGGTCCAAATGACACATCGGAGGTTTGTCGTGGAAAAGGCAGAAATCGGACTGATCGGCCTTGCGGTCATGGGCTCCAACCTGGCGCTCAACATCGCGGAGAAAGGCAATAAAATTGCGGTGTTCAACCGCACGCCTGAGAAAACCGACGAATTCTACGAAAGCGCCGGCGATCTGAAAAAGCAGATCATTCCCTGCAAGACCATCGAAGAATTCGTCGATGCGATCCGGCCGCCGCGGCCGATCATCATTATGATCAAGGCGGGTGACGCCGTCGACCAGCAGATGGAGGCGCTGCGCCCGCATCTGTCCAAGGGCGACATCATGATCGATGCCGGCAACGCCAATTTTCGCGACACCGTCGCCCGCTTCGACCGTCTTAAGGATACCGATCTCACCTTTATCGGCATGGGCGTTTCCGGCGGCGAGGAAGGTGCGCGCCACGGTCCGTCGATCATGGTCGGCGGCACCGAAGAGTCCTGGAAGCGCGTCGAAAAGGTGCTGACCTCGATTGCCGCCCGCTACAATGACGAGCCCTGCGTCGCCTGGCTCGGCAATGACGGCGCCGGCCATTTCGTCAAGACCATTCATAACGGCATCGAATATGCCGACATGCAGATGATCGCTGAAATCTACGGCATCCTGCGCGACGGCCTCGGTAAGAGCGCCTCCGAAATCTCCGGCATCTTCGGCGAATGGAACAAGGGCCGGCTGAACTCCTACCTGATCGAGATTTCTGAGAAGGTGCTGGCGGCGACCGATCCGGTTTCCGGCGGCCCGATGGTCGATATGATCCTCGACAAGGCCGGCCAGAAGGGCACCGGCAAATGGTCGGCGATCGAGGCGCAGAACATGGGCATTCCGGCAACGGCGATCGAAGCCGCTGTCGCCGCCCGCAGCCTCTCCTCAATGAAGTCGCAGCGCGAAGCCGCGGAAAAGATCTTCGGCACCCAGGCCGTTTCGTTCCCGATCGCTTACGGTCCCGAGCTCAACAAGGATCTGGAACTGGCGCTGTTTGCCGCCAAGATCGGCGCCTACGCCCAGGGATTCGCAGTGATGGCGGAAGCCTCGCGCGAGTTCAACTGGTCGCTGCCCATGCCGACCATTGCTCGGATCTGGCGCGCCGGCTGCATCATCCGTTCACAGTTCCTCGACGAGATCACCTCGGCCTTCACCAAGGCGCCTGACGCTGCAAATCTCATCGTCACCCCGGCCTTCTCGGAAATGGTCAAGGAATCGATCCCGGCGCTGCGCCGCGTCGTCGCTGCCGCCATCTCGGCCGGCCTTCCAGTGCCGGCGCTGACCTCGGCGCTCACCTATTTCGACGCCTACCGCCAGGGCAGGGGAACCGCGAACCTCATCCAGGCCCAGCGCGATTTCTTCGGCGCCCACGGCTTCGACCGCCTTGATGGCAAGGATTTCCACCACGGACCCTGGGGCAGCGGCGCGGCGACCTTCTGAGGTTTTCTGGAAAGAGATCGAGAAGCCCGGCCATCGCGCCGGGCTTTTTCGTGGTTATGCGTGCCACTGCGCCCGTGCAAAACCAGCGTGCAAGCAGGGAAAAGTGTAGGATATAATCTGGTGCACCCCGGGGAATGGATGGAGATGCTAATCCGATACGAGACGCCGGCGGATATCGACGCGATCCATGATCTGACGTCGATCGCCTTCGCGCCTATGCCTTACAGCGACGGTACGGAGGCGGAGATCATCCGGAGGCTTCGCGCGAGCGGCGACCTGACGATTTCGCTGGTCGCCGAAGAGGAAGGCGAGATCCTGGGGCATGTGGCGTTTTCGCCGGTGAGGATCGACGGCGTGCATGGCGGCTGGTTCGGGCTGGGTCCGATATCGGTCAGGCCGGAGAGGCAGCGGCAGGGTATCGGCAAGGCGCTGATCGCAAAGGGACTTGCATTGCTGGAGGAGATGGGAGCCAGCGGATGCGCGCTGATCGGCAATCCCGAGGTCTATCGCAGCGCGGGCTTCTGCAGCGACGGAAGACTCAGCTATCACGATCTCGATACGCTGTTCGTGCAGCACATTGTCCTCCGCGGGCCGGCGCCGAGTGGCACGCTTCGGTTCGCTCCGGCGTTCGAAAGCTAGCAGAAAGGCGATGACATGCCCGGAACCGGCGCGATCACTCTCCGAACCGAGCGGCTGATTCTCCGCAAGCCTGAGATCGACGATTTCGAAGCCTATGCGGGGCTGATGGCTTCGCCGCGGTCCGCCGGGATGGGCGGACCATTCGATCTGCGGGCGGCGTGGGGGATGTTCTGCCACGACGTGGCGCTCTGGCAGCTTTTCGGGCATGGAGCTCTGATGATCGAGCTGGCGGAGAATGGCGAATGCGTCGGCCAGGTGGGGATCAATCATGGGCCGCTCTTTCCTGAGAAGGAGTTGGGGTGGTTCGTCTATGATGGGCATGAGGGCCGCGGTTATGCGACCGAGGCAGCCCTGGCGCTGCGGGACTGGGCCTTTTCGGCGCTAAAGCTTTCATCGCTCGTCAGCTATATTGCTCCCGGCAATGCCGCATCCGTTGCCGTTGCCGAACGGCTGCGGGCACGTCTCGACCCCACGGCGCCCCGGACAGATCCTGCCGATCTCGTCTATCGTCACTCGGCTTCGTGAGATCATGCCCGCAGGCGTAACGCGGTTGACGGACGTCTCAATGCTTACATCTTGTTAGGTAGGATCGGGCTCTGCAAGAGCTGGGGTGCCGGATGGCGGACGCGAAGCGCGAACACTGGGATGAGGTCTATCGCACGAAAGCGGCCGACAGCGTCAGCTGGTATCAGCCGACGCCGGGTCCTTCGTTACATGTGCTCGATGAGCTGCAACTGCCGGCCACGGCTTCGCTGATCGATGTGGGCGGCGGCGCATCGAGCCTTGTCGACCGTCTCGTCGAGCGCGGCTGGCCCGATCTCACCGTGCTCGATATCGCCGCGCCGGCGCTAGACGTCGCCAAGGCGCGGCTCGGGGGCGAGGCTGTTCGAATCACCTGGTTGGTTGCCGACGTCACCGTATGGAGACCTGACCGCCGGTACGATGTGTGGCACGACCGGGCCGTTTTTCACTTCCTCACCGATCCCGGGCAGCGGCTGGCCTATCGCCATGCGCTCGAAACCGCTACGGCACCGGGAAGCATCATGATCATCGCGACCTTCGCGCCGGACGGGCCGGAGCGGTGCAGTGGCTTGCCAGTGGAGCGTTACGACGCGGCAGTGCTTGCGACCGAGTTTTCCCCCGCCTTCGCGCTCGAACGCGACTGGCGCCAGGAGCACACGACACCCCGCGGCGGGCGTCAGTCCTTTCAATGGTGTGTCTTTCGCAGACAGTGAGGTTTACCTCGCCGATATCCTTTTCCGACATTGCCTCAGGCAGTCCGGCCTGCGCGCGCCATGCCATGCTCCACCAGCCGGTCGATGACTTCGGCATAGCTGACGCCGCTTGCCGCCATCGCCTTGGAATACATGCTGATATCGGTAAAGCCGGGGATGGTGTTGAGCTCATTGATGACGAAGCGCATGTCGGGGGTCAGGAAGAAATCGACGCGTGCCATGCCGTCGCAACCAACGGCCCGGAAGGCTTCTGCCGCCGCGTCGCGCATGGCGGCCTCGATTTCCGGCGGCAGCTCGGCCGGCACCTTCAGCGCAGCGCCCGTCTCATCGATGTATTTCGCATCGTAACTGTAGAAGCCGTGGCTATCCGCCGGGACGATCTCGCCGGGGCGTGAAACGAAAAGCTTTCCAGCCGCATCCTCCAGCACGCTGAATTCGATCTCGCGGCCGGCAATAAATTCCTCGGCAAGCAGGGTGCCATCGTGGCGGAAGGCTTCGGCAAGAGCGCCTGCGAATTCCTGGCTGGCATGGACCTTGGCGACGCCGACCGAAGACCCCTGGCGCGCCGGTTTGATGAACAGTGGCAGGCCGAGTTCGCCTTCGAGCGCTGCGAGTGACGGGGTCGTCCCTTCATGGATCGTTACGGCGCGGGCGACCGGCAGGCCGGCCGCCCTGAGCAGCCGCTTGGCGATCTCTTTATCGAGCGCTGCGGCCGAACCAAGGATGCCGCAACCTGCCAGCGGCACACGCGCCACCTGCGCCACACCCTGTACCGACCCGTCTTCGCCATGCAAGCCGTGCAGCACGGGAAACAGCATGTCGATCGCCGCCAACTCATGCGGTGCGCCATTAGCGGGGATCGCCATCACCCGGCCGCAGCCGCCCGGCACGAGGCAGATTTCCGTGCCCGACGATGGTGTCGCCAAGGCGCCGTCCACGAAGGCGCTCGTGAGCCACCGACCCTCGCGAGTGATGAAAATCGGAAAGGCGTCATACTTTTCGGGCTTGAGCGCACCCATGACGTTGGTTGCCGAAAGGATGGAAACCTCGTGCTCGGCCGAGCGGCCGCCGAAAAGCACGGCGATGCGCAGCCTGTTGGGGGAAGGGTTCATGCAAGCCTCCGGAAGGATCAGGTGTTGAAAGGGTCAGGCGTCGACCGATATGCCACGATTGGCGAAGAAGCGGTCGAAGACGGCAAGCGGCAGCGTCACGTCGGCCTGGCTCGCCTTGTCATGGCCGGATGGATTGTGGAAGCGGATCGTTTGCTGCGAGGCTGCCGTCACCAGCACCAAATGTCCGCCCTTCGACGGCGGTTTGCGCTGCGGCCAGCGAATGGCCGAATGCACCGAAGCGATGAAGAACCGGCGCTTCGACAGAAGGTCAGGAATGGCCGATGTCTCGACGCCGGTCATCGTCTCGGCGCCGAGCCCGAAATGCTCGGCTGCGAAGCGCACGAAGGGCGCATAGATCAGTCCCTTGATCGAGGCATCGATCTCGTTGACGACATAACCGCCATAGGCGGTGCAGACGCGGGCAAGCTCGAGCGTCGGATGGATTTCGCCACGGGCGGCGAGGATCATCTTCAGACAGGCCATGCCGCAGACATTAACCGCCCAGCGCGCATATTCCTCAACCGTGCCGGCTCCGGATTGGCGCCAGAGCGGATCGCTGAGCAGAGCTTGCCATCCCTCGGCAAGCACCGGCAGCGTCATGCCGGGTGTTTCCCATTGGCTGAAATAGGGCACGCCGCTCTCTTGCATTATGTCGAATCCCCGTGGCTGGGCTTGAGATGGCGGGCAATCTTGGCTTTTTTCGAGCCGATGGCTGCTGGCGAATTCGAGGGTAGGGCTCGTTTTTCGTCAGGAGATCGGTGCCGACCAATGTTCGAGGCCGGCGTGCCTGCGTACGATGTATGCAAGGAGCAACGCTGCGCATCTCACCCCACCGTCCCGCCTACCGGCTGCTCTCCGGCCAGACGGGCTGGCTGATGCTCTGCAGCAGTTCCGGCTCGACGCCGTCGATGCGGGCGATGACGGCTTTGGCCATTTCGCGGCCGGCTTGGCGCACGTCCTCCTGGGCGGTGATGATCTCGGGACGGATCCAGTTCAGGATCGGCACCGACTGCTTCGAAACCATGTCGAGATCGCGCCCCAGCGCCTTGCCGGCGGCCTCGACGCCGGCATTGACGGCAATCGCCGCGCTGCCGGCGGAACAGACGATGCCGTCAGGCGCGTTCGCCGAACGCATCATCACCTCGACGACGTCGCGAATGTCGGCGAGCGGCGCATCGGTGTTGATGCGCAGCGGCACTTCCTCCGCGCCGCAATCGTGCAAACCGGTCTGGAAGCCGATGCGGATGTGGGCGTAATAGGTGAGCTTGCTCGGCGGCTGGAGCAGGGCGATGCGCCGGCGACCGCGCTGGACGAGTTTTTCCACGGCCTGATGGGCGAAGGCTTCGTTGTCGAAATCGTGGAAAGGGTGCGTGAGACCCGCATCGGTGCGCCCATGCGTGGCGAAGGGCATGCCGCGCTCGGTCAGCAACCGTACACGAGGATCGTCCGGCTCGATGCGCGAGATGATGACACCGTCGGCCGAGCCCGTCTCGAGGATATAGCGTACCGGCAGCATCGGGTCCTTGCTGTGGGAATGCGGCGTGACGACGATATGATAGGGCGTGCCGGACAGGACCTCCGAGATGCCGAAGACCATCTGGCTCGAGAAGCCCATGATCTCTTCGTCGATGCTGAGGACGAGGGCGATGACATTGGTCTTGCCGGTGCGCAGGCGCACGCCGGCCCTGTTCGGCTGGTAACCGAGCTGACGGGCGACCATGCGCACCCGCTCCTTGGTTTCGGCGCCGATATCCGGCGCATCCTTCAGCGCGCGCGACACCGTCGTTACGCCTAGTCCGGTCATGAAGGCGATCGTCTTCAATGTCGGGCGTTCGCGTGCCGCCTGCACCGATGCTGCTTTCTCGAAATTTCCCTTGCTTTCCATGCCTGTAGGCCTGCCCCGCGCGAATTGGTGTCGCTTATAGAGGCTTTTTCAAGCGCCGTAAGCCCGTCGCCTGCCAAAATCGCGCCTCCCTGAGGAACGCAATCTGTAACGATACAGTAGAAATGTCGAGGGCTTTTTCTTATGTGCATTGCGGCATTGTTCCCGGTGGTTGAATCTGTCATTTGTGCCCGGTTTTCCCGCAACAGCGAAGAAGGTAAAGCGAGCGGCAGCTCTTGATGCCATAATTAATTATTATATTACAGGTAGATAAGTTGATTGTGCATATGCGATATTGCTTAATAATGCGGTGATAGAATGAGAGCATCGGTGCGGTCCGTAACAGCCAGAAGTAGCAATTCCGGCATTCGGCAAAAAATTTGAGGGCGGGCAGTTGCGTGCGGAAATTGATTGATCTAAGTTTTTCCGGCAACGTTTCAGTGAGGGAGGAGAACTCATGAAAATTCGTATGATGGCGGCTGTGCTTGCCGCTTCCGCCGCGCTTCCAATCAGCGCGACCGCGACCGATCTCGAAGTCACGCATTGGTGGACGTCAGGCGGCGAATCCGCGGCCGTCGCCGAACTGGCCAAGGCATTCGACGCCACCGGCAACCATTGGGTCGACGGCGCCATTGCCGGTTCAGGCGGCACCGCCCGTCCGATCATGATCAGCCGCATCACCGGCGGCGACCCGATGGGTGCGACTCAGTTCAACCACGGCCGTCAGGCCGAGGAGCTCGTTCAGGCCGGCCTGATGCGCGATCTGACCGATGTCGCCACTGCCGAGAAGTGGAAGGACATCATCCGTCCGTCGAGCCTGCTCGACTCCTGCACCATCGACGGCAAGATCTATTGCGCTCCCGTCAACATCCATTCCTGGCAGTGGCTGTGGCTTTCGAATGCTGCCTTCAAGAAGGCCGGAGTCGAAGTTCCGAAAAACTGGGACGAGTTCGTCGCCGCTGCTCCGGCTCTTGAAAAGGCCGGCATCATCCCGCTCGCCGTCGGCGGTCAGCCGTGGCAGGCCGCAGGCGCCTTCGACGTGCTGATGGTCGCGATCGCCGGCAAGGATACGTTCAACAAGGTCTTCAAGGACAAGGATGCCGAAGCTGCAGCCGGTCCTGAGATTGCCAAGGTCTTCAAGGCGGCCGACGATGCCCGCCGCATGTCCAAGGGCAGCAACGTCCAGGATTGGAATCAGGCGACCAACCTCGTCATCACGGGCAAGGCCGGCGGCCAGATCATGGGTGACTGGGCGCAGGGCGAATTCGCACTCGCCGGCCAGAAGGCCGGTACCGACTATACCTGCCTGCCGGGCCTCGGCGTCAACGAGATCATCTCGACCGGCGGTGACGCCTTCTACTTCCCGCTGCTGAAGGATGAGGAAAAGTCCAAGGCGCAGGCGGTACTTGCCAAGACTCTGCTCGATCCCAAGACTCAGGTTGCCTTCAACCTGAAGAAGGGCTCGTTGCCGGTGCGCGGCGACGTCGATCTCGCCGCCGCCAATGATTGCATGAAGAAGGGCCTCGACATCCTGGCGAAGGGCAACGTGATCCAGGGTACCGATCAGCTGCTTTCGGCCGACAGCCAGAAGCAGAAGGAAGACCTCTTCTCCGAATTTTTCGCCAACCCGTCGATGACGCCGGAAGACGCCCAGAAGCGTTTCGCCGAAATCATTTCTTCGGCCGACTGATCGGCAGATTTGCTGTCCTTGCGATCCGGCTCCTCGGAGCCGGATCCCCCGGATGGTCTCGCCGGTACTCCCGGCAGATCGCAGGGTGGGGATGAAAGAGGGCCGTCATCGGCCGCAGCTGCCATTTGAGGAGAAGAGCTCATGACGGGTCAAGCGCAAGCAGGCCGGCCAAGCAAGTTATTACGCAATCTGAACGCCAAGATTGCGTCTATCCCGATGATCCTGACAGCGCTGGTAATCTTTGTCGGCGGCACGCTCTGGACGGTGTTTTATTCCTTCACCAATTCGAAGCTCCTTCCGCGGTTGAGCTTCGTCGGTTTCGATCAATACGAGCGGCTCTGGGCCGCGCCGCGCTGGGTGACAGCGATCGAGAACCTCGCCCTCTACGGTATTCTCTCGCTGATTTTCAGCCTGGTTATCGGCTTCCTGCTGGCTGCGCTGATGGACCAGAAGATCCGGTTCGAAAATACCTTCCGTACCATTTTTCTTTATCCCTTCGCGCTGTCCTTCATCGTGACGGGCCTCGTGTGGCAATGGGTTCTGAACCCGGACTTCGGCATCCAGTCGGTCGTGCGCTCGCTCGGCTGGACGAGCTTCACCTTCAATCCGCTCTATACTCCCGAGATCGTCATCTACGGCATTCTGATTGCGGCGCTGTGGCAGGGCACGGGGCTGGTTATGTGCCTGATGCTTGCCGGCCTGCGCGGTATCGATGAGGATATTTGGAAAGCGGCGCGTGTCGACGGCATTCCGATGTGGAAGACCTATCTCCTCATCGTCATACCAATGATGCGGCCGGTCTTCATCACGACGATCGTCATCATCGCCTCCGGCATCGTCAAGGTTTACGATCTCGTCGTGGCGCAAACATCGGGCGGCCCGGGTATCGCCTCGGAAGTGCCGGCCAAATACGTCTACGACTACATGTTCCAGGCGCAGAATCTGGGGCAGGGCTTCGCCGCATCGACCATGATGCTGGTCACGGTCGCGATCATCATCGTTCCGTGGGCCTATCTGGAATTCGGAGGAGGGCGCAAGCGTGGCTAATATCGCAACTCTTAACACCACGGCGGCTGGCATCGACGCCGTCTCAGGGAGGCTCGGCGACGGACCGACCGGTCCAAAGCCGCGCCCGGCATTGTCGCCGCGTAATATCATGCTCTACGGCACGCTGACCATCGCGGCGCTTTATTATCTGCTGCCGCTCTACGTGATGGTGGTGACGTCGTTGAAGGGCATGCCGGAAATCCGTCTCGGCAATATCTTTTCGCCGCCAATGGAAATCACATTTCAACCGTGGGTGAAGGCATGGGCGGAGGCCTGCACGGGCTTGAACTGCGATGGCCTGTCACGCGGTTTCTGGAACTCCGTGCGCATCACGGTGCCGTCTGTGATCATCTCGATCGCCATCGCCTCGGTGAACGGCTATGCGCTGGCGAACTGGCGTTTCAAAGGGTCTGAGCTCTTCTTCTCGATCCTGATCATCGGGGCCTTCATTCCCTATCAGGTGATGATCTATCCGATCGTCATCATACTGCGCGAAATCGGCATTTACGGCACGCTGACCGGCCTCGTCATCGTGCATTCGATCTTCGGCATGCCGATCTTGACGCTGCTCTTCCGCAATTATTTCGTGTCGCTGCCGGAAGAGCTGTTCAAGGCGGCGCGTGTCGATGGCGCGGGTTTCTGGCAGATTTTCCTGAAGATCATGCTGCCGATGTCGCTGCCGATCTTCGTTGTTGCGATGATCCTGCAGGTGACCGGCATTTGGAACGACTTCCTGTTCGGCGTCGTCTTCACTCGGCCGGATACCTATCCGATGACCGTGCAGCTCAACAACATCGTCAATTCCGTCCAGGGAGTAAAGGAATACAACGTCAACATGGCGGCGACGATCCTGACCGGCCTGGTGCCGCTGATCGTCTATTTCGTCTCGGGACGGCTTTTCGTTCGCGGCATCGCCGCCGGCGCAGTGAAGGGGTGATCACATGAACATGAATTCTACTGTCTCCAATTCGAGCGTCTCGATCAGGGATCTGTCGCTGAACTTCGGATCGGTCAGCGTGCTGAAGGATCTCAACCTCGACATCAACGACGGCGAATTCCTTGTGCTGCTCGGCTCATCCGGCTGCGGCAAGTCGACCTTGCTGAACTGCATTGCCGGCTTGCTCGATGCTTCGGAAGGCCAGATCTTCATCAAGGGCAAGAACGTCACCTGGGAGGAGCCAAAGGACCGCGGCATCGGGATGGTCTTCCAGTCCTACGCGCTCTATCCGCAGATGACGGTCGAGAAAAACCTCTCTTTCGGCCTTCGCGTTGCCAAGGTGCCGCAGGCCGAGATCGACAAGCGCGTGGCGCGCGCTGCAGAGATCCTGCAGATCCAGCCGCTCCTGAAGCGAAAACCGGCCGAGCTTTCCGGCGGTCAGCGCCAGCGTGTGGCGATCGGACGGGCGCTGGTGCGCGATGTCGACGTCTTCCTGTTCGACGAACCGCTTTCCAACCTCGACGCCAAGCTGCGCTCGGAATTGCGTGTCGAGATCAAGCGCCTGCACCAGTCACTGCAGAATACGATGATCTACGTCACGCACGACCAGATCGAGGCGCTGACGCTGGCCGACCGCATCGCCATCATGAAGAGCGGCATCATTCAGCAGCTCGATGATCCGACGACGATCTATAACCGGCCGCGCAACCTCTTCGTCGCCGGCTTCATCGGCTCGCCGTCAATGAATTTCCTGCGCGGTGAACTGGTCAAATCAGGCGACGGCATCGCCTTCATGGCAAATGGGGTGACGTTCTCGCTCGCCGGCTATGACGCCAACGAGCCGTTGCAGCCCGGCCGCAAGGTCGTGCTCGGCGTTCGCCCCGAGCACATCAAGGTCAATGAGAATGCCGGCGGCGAAGAACATGACGCGACCGTCGATATCGAGGAGCCGATGGGCGCGGACAATCTTCTGTGGCTGAAACATGCCGGTCACACGATGTCGGTACGCGTCAATGGTGCCCGCCGCTTCAACGTCGGAGCCAAGGTGAAGCTCAGTTTCGACATGGCGCTGGCGTCGCTGTTCGATGCGGAGAGCGAGCTGCGGCTTTGAGGCCACTAGAGCCGGAGCGAGTTTGACGAAAGGCCAACCCCGCCCTCCGTCATCCTCGGGCTTGACCCGAGGATCCATGCCCGCTGCTGCAGGTGGATGCGGTTTAGATCCTCGGGTCAAGCCCGAGGATGACGGAGAGCGGAGTGGGCGGATGAGGAGAAACACGGCTCTGACCAACGACTAGGTGAAGGCCACCGAACAGCTTTGCCCTTCCTTCAAGACCACAATCCTTTTCGAAATTGGAATGAAATCGTGACGCAGCAATCAACCAACACCAGCATCGAACTTTCCGGTTCGTGGCAGCTGACCTCTGTCGATGGTGAGATCCGCACAGCGATCACGCTGCCGGGCGATGTGCATACGGCGCTTCACCGGGCCGGTCTGATTCCCGATCCGTATTTCGGCCGCAACGAGGAAAAGGTGCAATGGGTCGCTGAGCGTGAATGGGCGGTCGAACGCAGCTTCACGCTGCAGGAGGCCGAGGGCGACTGGTATTTGGATATCGACTATCTCGACACGGTCGCCAGCATTTACGTCAATGGCTTCGTGGCGCTCGAAGCCGACAACAGTTTCCGTCGCTATCGGCCTGATGTCTCGAGCATGCTGAAATCGGGTGACAATGTCATCCGCATCGTGTTTGCCTCCAACCCCGCCGTTGGCGCCGAGCGGCAGAAGCAGCAGCCCTTCTACATTCCCTACAGCACAGGCAATTCGCCGATCCCGGACGGCAACATGCTGCGCAAGCCGCAATGCCATTTCGGCTGGGACTGGAATATCGCCATTGCGCCTTTCGGCCTCTACGGCACGATCGCGCTGAAGAAGCTCGAGACGGCGCGCATCGAACATGTCGTCACCCGCCAGACGCATAACAGTGACGGTTCCGTCGACCTGACGGTAACGGCGAGCCTCTACGCCAAGCAGACCGGCGTCGCCCAGGTCTATTTCGATCTGGACGGCGAGCGCGTGCGCCTCGATGTCGGGGTCAAGGGCGAGACTGATGTCAACTATCTCTTTCACATCGACACGCCGCGCCTCTGGTGGCCGTCCGGCAGCGGCGAGCAGGCGCTCTATACGCTTTCGGTCGAGCTATCCGACGAGGTGGTGACGAGGCAGATCGGTCTTCGCACCATCGAGCTGATCACCACCCCGGATGCATCAGGCGCCCGTTTTGCCTTCAAGGTCAATGGCCGCGAGATTTTCTGCCGCGGCGCCAACTGGATTCCCGCCGACGCGCTCTATTCGCTCTCCTCGCCGGAGAAGACGGAAGACCTGCTGCAATCGGCGAAAGCCGCCAACATGAATATGATCCGCGTCTGGGGCGGCGGTTTCTACGAGCAGGATCATTTCTACGATCTCTGCGACCGGCTGGGCCTGATGGTCTGGCAGGACTTCATGTTCGCCTGCAACCTCTATCCCTCGACAGAAGACTTCCTTGAAAATGTGGCGATCGAGGTGGATTACCAAGTGCGCCGGCTTTCCTCGCATCCTTCGATCGCGCTCTGGTGCGGCGACAATGAACTGGTCGGCGCGCTGACCTGGTTCGAGGAATCCAGGAAGGATCGCGACCGCTATCTCGTCTCCTACGACCGGCTCAACCGGACGATCGAGCGGGCGGTGAAGAAGGCACTGCCCGGCGCGCTCTGGTGGCCGTCGAGCCCGGCTTCCGGCTATCTCGATTTCGGCGATGCCTGGCATGCCGATGGGTCCGGCGACATGCATTATTGGTCGGTCTGGCACGAGAACAAGTCGTTCGACAATTACCGCTCGGTGCGGCCGCGCTTCTGCTCGGAATTCGGCTTCCAGTCCTATACCTCGCTGCCGGTCATCAGGACCTATGCCGAGGAGAAGGACATGAACATCGCTTCTCCCGTGATGGAACTGCACCAGAAGAATGCCGGCGGCAACGAGCGCATCGCCGGCACGATGTTCCGCTATTTCCGCTTCCCCAAGGATTTTCCGAACTTCGTCTATCTCTCCCAGATCCAGCAGGGCTTGGCGATCAAGACGGCGGTGGAATATTGGCGTTCGCTGAAACCCCATTGCATGGGCACGATCTACTGGCAGCTTAACGACACCTGGCCGGTGGCCTCCTGGTCTAGCCTGGATTATGGCGGGCGCTGGAAGTCGATGCATTATCTCGTCAAGCGCTTCTTCCAGCCGGTGGCGATCGCCGCCATTCCTTCCGAGGACGGCAAGACGATCAACTTCTCGCTGGTCAACGACACGCTTGCCGATGTCAGCGTCGATCTTTCGATCTCTCTGCTGACGATGGAAGGGGAGCGGAAGCACCTCAAAGACGTGCAGGCGGTCTGCTCGCCGGATGCGGCGGTGACGGCTGCGACCATCGACGTTTCCGAAATCGGCGAGGGGACGCTGCTTGCCTGGCGTTTCACCGCGTCGAACGGCATGGGCGGCGAGGGGCACCATGTCAACGGCACCTATAAGGCGCTGGAGCTCGAGCCCGCGGGCCTTGTTGTCACCCATGAATATGTCGAGGCGAGTGGCGCCGTCGATATCAATGTCACCGCTAGGGGACTTGCGCTTTTCGTGATGATCGAGAGCGAGACGGACGGCAAATATTCCGACAACGCTTTCGATCTTGCGGCCGGCGAGAGCCGCCGCATTACCTTCACCCCGGCACAGCCGCTCGAACGCGGCAGGCTGCCGGACTTCCGGTTCTACGACCTGCATTCCTGCCAATCGGCGGATTGATCTTCCCAAGCGTGGGCACGAGGCCCAAGGAGAATATGATGACGAAACTTAGCTACCAGCTCTACAGCGCGCGCAACTTCCAGCCCTATTCGGCAATCTTCGAAAAGCTCGGCAAGGCCGGCTACGGCGAAGTCGAAGGTTTCGGCGGCATCTATGCCGATCTCGACGATGCCGGCCTGAAGAGCCTTCGCGCCGAGCTCGACAAGAACGGTCTCGTCATGGCGAGCGGCCATTTCAGTCCCGATTTCCTGGAGAAGGAAGTTCAGAAGTCACTCAATATTGCCAGGATTCTCGGCATGGATTCGATCTATGCGCCGCATCTGGCAGCTGACCAGCGCCCTTCCGACGCCGCCGGCTGGACCGCCTTCGGCAAGCGCCTGCAGGAGATGAGCAAGCCTTACAAGGAAGCCGGCTACGAATTCGGCTGGCACAATCATGATTTCGAGTTCGTCAAGCTCGCCGACGGCTCGCTGCCGATCGAGCGCATCTTCGAAGGCGCTCCCGACATTTCCTGGGAAGCCGATATCGCATGGGTCATCCGCGGCGACGCCGATCCCTTCGCCTGGATCGAGAAGCTCGGGCCGCGCATCACTGCAGTCCACGTCAAGGACATTGCGCCGGCAGGCGAAGCGACGGACGAGGACGGCTGGGCCGACGTCGGCCATGGCAAGGTCGAGTGGGCCAAGCTGATTGCGGCGCTTCGCGGCACCAAGGCCAAGCACTTCGTCGTCGAACATGACAATCCGAAAGACATCGACCGCAACATCAGCCGTTCGATCGCATCCTTCCAGACTTATTGAGGCACATCATGACCAGGGAACTTGGCGTCGGCATCATCGGATGCGGCAACATCTCCACCACTTATTTCTCGCTGGCACCGCTCTTCAAGGGGCTGAAGGTGCTGGCCTGCGCCGATATCAACGTGCAGGCCGCAGAGGCCCGCGCCAAGGAATATGGCGTGAAGGCACAGACAATCGACGCGCTGCTCGCCAATGAGGAGATCGACGTCGTCGTCAACCTGACCATTCCGGATGCGCATTTTCCGGTTTCGAAGGCGATCCTCGAAGCCGGAAAGCACGTCTATTCGGAAAAGCCGCTGGTGCTTTCGCTGGAGCAGGGCGAAGAGCTTCGCCGCATCGCCAAGGCGAAGAATCTCGCCGTCGGCTGCGCGCCGGACACTTTCCTCGGCGGCGCACACCAGCTCGCCCGCAAGTTCATCGACGATGGCGGCATCGGCCGGGTTACCTCGGGGGCCTGCTATGTCATGAGCCCCGGGATGGAGATGTGGCATCCGAACCCGGATTTCTTCTTCCTGCCGGGCGGCGGCCCGATCCTCGATCTCGGCCCTTACTACATCGCCAATCTGATCAATCTGATCGGTCCGGTTAAGCGCGTTGGCGCCATGACCTCGATGGCATCGGAGACCCGCACGATCACCAGCCAGCCGCGCCATGGCGAGATCATCCCGGTCAAAACACCGACGACGATCCAGGCGCTGCTCGAGTTCGTCAACGGCGCCACGGTGACGCTTTCGGCAAGCTGGGATGTCTGGTCGCATCGCCATGCCAACATGGAGCTCTACGGCACCGACGGCTCGCTCTACGTGCCGGACCCGAACTTCTTCGGCGGCATCGTCGAGGCAAGTGGCCGCGACAAGGACATCAAGCCGCTTAAAGACTGGGAACATCCCTTCGGCAAGATCAACCAGGAAAGCCCCAGCGGCTCGCGCGCCAACTACCGCACGGCGGGCCTTGCCGACATGGCGATGGCGTTGATCGAAGGCCGCGACGCACGCTGCTCGCTCGACCGCACGCTCCACGGGGTCGACGTCATGACCTCGATCCTCAAGTCGGGCGAGGAGGGGCGCTTCATCGACCTTAGCACGACCTGCACCCAGCCGGCCGCGCTCGGCATAGAAGAGGCACAGGCGTTGTTGAAGTGATAGAGCATTCGCGCCTGCGCTTGCCGTATCGGCGCGGTTGCTCCAATAGTTCCGTCATGTAAGACCATACGCCGTCGTCCATTTCATGCCGATGGCTGCCTCTCACCCTAACCCTCTCCCCGTAAACGGGGCGAGGGGACATGCCATGCGAGAGCTGCATGGGGAACGGAGGGGCTGCGGCAATTTCCCTTCTCCCCGCTTGCGGGGAGAAGGTGCCGGCAGGCGGATGAGCGACTATCTGGATTGTCAAGTTGCATATTCGAATTCTCTTCGCGCGTCTCGTGCTTTTGCATTGAGAATAACCAGGAGTTTTCGGGCGAGTGCGATGCGGATGACCATTTTGGGTTTGCCGGCGCTTTGCAACCTTTGCTGGAAGGCGGCCAGGTGCGGATCGTGTCGGGCTGCGATGGCGCCGACCAGGAACAGAATGGCGCGTGGTCCGGAGCGCCCGCCGCGCACCGGCCGGTGTCCGCTGCGTTTGCCGCTGTCGTTGGCAATCGGCGCCAGGCCGGCCAGCTTGGCGATCGCCTTATTGGAGATCTGGCCGATCTCAGGCAGTTGGGCCATCAACCGGGCAACTGTACGGTTGGCCACGCCCTTGATTGATCGAAAGGCCTGGTTGAGACAGGCCCAGAGCGGATCGTCGTCTATCATCGAGGCAATCTCGCCTTCGAGGGTGCGGCTCTGGCGCACCAAAAGTGCGATCACCTCGTTGAGGCTTGCCTCGCACTGCTGATCGCGGGCTGCACTGCGGCGCTGCATCTGGATGGTCAGATCACTCGTGACCTGGGACAGCCGCGCCATCAGCGCCGACAGCCGCATCTGCGCGGCTTTCGGCGGCGGCAGGGCAGCCAGCCGCCTGGTTTCGGCATAATGGGCGATCATCGCTGCATCGATGCGGTCGGTCTTTTCCAGAAAGCCCATGGATTCGGCAAAGCGGCGCACATGGCGCGGATTGGCAAGCGCGCAGGCGATGCCCAATTCCCACAACAGCAGGAAGGCCGTCCGCTCATAACCGCCGGAAGCCTCCATGACGAGGAGCTCGACATTCTCGGCCCGGCAAAGATCGGCCAGCGCGCCAATGCCGGTGGCGTCATTGCTGAACCGTTCAAACGTCCCGGACGGGCGGATGAACGCATCCAGCCAGTCTTTCGAAACATCCACTCCACATATAATTCTGTTCACGGTAACCTGCCTTGTGCGTGCGATTGGAGCCAAGCGACTATTCGGTCGTACGTGACGATGACGAAGATCCCAGGCTCATCCACGGTTGTAACCGGAGGGGGGACGGGCGACTTCGTCAAGCCTCTGGCCGGGTGGCCACCCGGCCAGAGGCTCAATCGCTTCCATCGCACGAAATTACTAACGTGCAGATACAAGGGGCAGGTGTCGGCATTCTCGTTAGCCGAGGATGTCGCATGACGATGACACGGATATTGTACGAAGGAGACTTTCATATGAGCTGGCAGCCGGCCGAAGACCGCTATTCGAAGATGAAGTATAACCGCGTCGGGCGTTCCGGCCTGAAGCTGCCGGCCGTCTCTCTCGGCCTCTGGCACAATTTCGGCGGCGACACCTCGCATGACCGCAAGATCGACATGTGCCGCACGGCCTTCGACCTCGGCATCACTCATTTCGACCTCGCCAACAATTACGGCCCGCCCCCCGGCAGTGCCGAGACCGCCTTCGGCGAGATCCTGCGCACTGAATTTTCCGGGGTTCGCGACGAGCTGATCATCTCCTCAAAGGCCGGCTACGATATGTGGCCAGGCCCTTACGGCGAGTGGGGCAGCCGCAAGTACCTGGTCGCCTCCTGCGACCAGAGCCTGAAGCGCATGGGCCTCGACTATGTCGATATCTTCTATTCGCACCGTTTCGATCCGGACACGCCACTGGAAGAGACCTGCGGTGCGCTCGACCATATCGTCCGCTCCGGCCGGGCGCTCTATGTCGGCATCTCCTCCTATAATTCGCAGCGCACCCGCGAAGCCGCTGCAATCCTCAGGGAACTCGGCACGCCGTGCCTGATCCACCAGCCGAGCTATTCCATGCTCAACCGCTGGGTCGAGGACGACAGGCTGCTCGATGCGCTCGACGAGGTCGGCATGGGTTCGATCGTTTTCTCGCCGCTTGCCCAGGGTATGCTGACCAAGAAGTATCTCGGCGGCATTCCTGATGACAGCCGCGCAGCCCAGAACCATTTCCTGAAGCGCGACTTCATTCGCCCTTCGATCATCGACAATATCCGGAAGCTCAACGAGATCGCCGAGCGCCGGGGCCAGACGCTGGCGCAGATGGCGATCGCATGGGTGCTGCGCGGCGGACGCGTGACTTCGGCGCTGATCGGCGCCAGCCGTTCCTCGCAGATCGTCGATTGCGTCAAGGCGCTGGATAATCTCGAATTCACGGTCGAGGAGCTGAAGCAGATCGATGTCTACGCCAAGGAAGCGGATATCAACCTGTGGGCCAAGTCCGCAGAGCTGGAGTAGCATGGACAGTGGGAGTTTGTGGCAGCATGTCGTCTCAGGCTCCCTCATTCCTGTGGCCTCGGGCCTTGCCCGAGGATGTCACAGGAATCCAGCCGCCGCGCGTCTGCACGGCGAGAAGAGTTCTTTCAGCCCAAGGACTTGGGCTGGCTGGGGAGGAGAGGTTTTTTCCCGCCCTCGTCTGACGTACGTACCGCAATTCTGAAGGAGCCGCCCATGATCCGCAATCCCATCCTGCCCGGGTTCAACCCCGATCCGTCGATCTGCCGCGTCGGCGCGGATTATTATATCGCAACCTCCACCTTCGAGTGGTATCCCGGCGTGCAGATCCACCATTCGCGCGATCTGGTAAACTGGACGCTGGTGCGCCGGCCACTGGAGCGCGCCTCGCAACTCGACATGCGGGGGAACCCGGACAGCTGCGGCATCTGGGCGCCGTGCCTTTCCTATGCCGACGGGCAATTCTGGCTCGTCTATACCGACGTCAAGCGCTTCGACGGCAATTTCAAGGATGCGCCGAACTACATCGTCACCGCGCCCTCGATCGAGGCCGAATGGTCCGCTCCGGTCTATGTCAACTCCTCCGGTTTCGATCCCTCGCTCTTCCATGACGATGACGGCCGCAAGTGGTTCGTAAACATGCAGTGGAACCACCGCACCGAAAGCTTCGGCGGCTCGCCGAAATCGCCTGCCTTCGACGGCATCCTGCTGCAGGAATGGGACCCGGTAGCGAAGGCGCTGAAGGGGCCGATCAAGAACATCTTTGCCGGCAGTCAGCTTGGCCTCGTCGAAGGCCCGCATCTCTTCAAGAAGAACGGCTGGTATTATCTGACGACCGCCGAGGGGGGCACCGGTTACGACCACGCGGTCACGATGGCGCGCTCGCGCCGCATCGAAGGGCCATATGAGATGCATCCGAACAGGCATCTCATTACCTCCAAGGATCACCCGGGTGCGGTGCTGCAGCGGGCCGGGCACGGCCAATATGTCGAGACGCCGGAGGGCGAGGCGTACCACACCCATCTCTGCGGCCGACCGCTGCCGCCGAAGCGGCGTTGCACGCTGGGGCGAGAGACGAGCCTGCAGAAATGCGTCTGGCGCGACGATGACTGGCTCTATCTCGAAAACGGCACCACAGTGCCTGATGTCGATGTGCCGGGTCTCTTTGGTGCTGCGCCGGTGGAAAAGCCGATGCGCAGTGAATACAGCTTCGATGGCACGGCACTGCCTGCTGACTTCCAGTGGCTGCGCACGCCCGAGCCGCAGCGTATCTTCAACCTGACGGATCGTCCCGGCCATCTCCGCCTGATCGGGCGGGAAAGTATCGGTTCCTGGTTCGAACAGGCATTGGTCGCCCGCCGGCAGGAGCATCACAGCTTCCGCGCCGAGACGGTGATCGAGTTCTCACCCGACACCTACCAGCAGGTTGCCGGACTGACGCATTATTATAACCGTCACAAGTTCCACGCGCTCGCTGTCACGCTACATGAAACACTCGGCCGCTGCGTCACCATCCTTTCCTGCAATGGCGACTATCCGAACGGGCGCCTGAGCTTTCCGGCTGAAAGCGGGGTGGCGATCGCCGCCGAGGGCCGCGTCCAGCTCGCGATGGAAATTCGCGAGAACGACCTGCAGTTCTTCTGGCAGACCGAAGGCAAGGGGGCCTGGCAGGCAATCGGCCCGGTGCTCGACGCCGGGATGATCTCCGACGAGGGTGGTCGCGGCGAACACGGCTCCTTCACCGGCGCTTTCGCCGGCCTGTTTGCTTTCGATACGTCGGGGCGAGGGAAGGTCGCGGATTTTGACTGGTTTAATTACGAGGAGTGGTGAAAGCGGCCTACTCGGAACCGATAAAAAGGAAGCCGGCCTGGGGCCGGCTGAGACGAACGCGGCTGGACAGGGGATACTCGCCGGTTCCAAACACTTCGTGATTGAACAATAACTTTCATTACAAGCCGAGGCAGCGGTAAAAGGCGCAACGAGAACGCCAGAGGACGGCTCCGCAAAGGGATGGGCGGCGGGGCGGATGCCGGTGCTTGCCTCGGCACCCTTATCGGGCATGAAGATCACCGGATGATGACATCCCAATCCGGCCGTTACCTTTCTTTTCGCGGGCTTGGTGTGCCCAGGATAGCTGAAAAGCCGGCGCCTTGATCATGTCACCATGGGGTGACTTCGTCGTCGGTGACGGTGTTGGTGCTGCGTGAATGCAGTGTTCACGTTCCCGAAGGATGTCAAACCGTCACAGACAGCTTATATAGCGGGCCGAAATACTTTCCGAATCCGCAAGAGTCCTGCATGGCCCCCATCATCTCCGTTCAGAACCTCACAAAGACCTATGCCAATGGCTTCGAGGCCCTGAAAGGCATCAATCTTACTGTTGAAAAGGGCGAAATCCTGGCGCTGCTCGGGCCAAATGGCGCGGGCAAGACGACGCTGATCTCAATCATCTGCGGTATCGCCAATCCGAGCGGCGGGCAGGTGCTGGTCGCCGGCCATGACGTCGTGAAGGATTTCCGCGCCACCCGCTCGATGATCGGGCTGGTGCCCCAGGAACTGACCACGGACCAGTTCGAAACGGTGTTCAACACGGTGAGCTTTTCGCGCGGGCTGCACGGCAAGAAAGCCGATCCCGCCCATATCGAGAAGGTGCTTCGCGCCCTTTCGCTTTGGGACAAGAAGGACAATATGCTGCGTCAGCTCTCCGGCGGTATGAAGCGGCGTGTGCTGATCGCCAAGGCGCTCTCCCATGAGCCGGAGATTCTTTTCCTCGACGAGCCGACCGCCGGCGTCGACGTGACGCTGCGCAAGGATATGTGGAATGTCGTCGAGCAACTGCGGGCTTCCGGCGTGACCATCATCCTGACAACACATTACATCGAAGAGGCCGAGGAGATCGCCGACCGGGTCGGCGTCATCAATGGCGGGCAATTGCTGCTTGTCGAGGACAAGGCGGCGCTGATGGCCAAGCTTGGCCGCAAGCAGCTCATCCTCGATCTCACCGAACCGCTGAGCCGGCTGCCGGACTGTTTTGCCGGCAACGGATTGACGCTGGAAGCCGATGGCTGCCGGCTGACCTATGATTTCGATGCCGATAATGAGCAGGAGAGCATCGCGACCCTGCTCACCCGGCTGGGCGAGAACAATATCCATTTCAAGGATCTCTCGACGCGGCAGAGTTCGCTCGAAGATATCTTCGTGGCGCTGGTGGGAGCGGCAAAATGAACGTCGAGGCAATCAAATCGATCTATCTCTTCGAGATGGCGCGCACACGCCGCACCCTGCTACAGAGCGTCATCTCGCCGGTGATTTCGACATCGCTCTATTTCATCGTCTTCGGCGCGGCGATTGGCTCGCGCATACAGGAAGTGGAGGGTGTATCCTACGGCGCCTTCATCACGCCCGGCCTGATCATGCTGACGCTGCTCGGCCAATGCATCAGCAACGGCTCCTTCGGCATCTATTTCCCGAAATTCACCGGCACGATCTACGAGGTGCTGTCGGCGCCGGTGGCGATGACGGAAATCCTGCTCGGTTATGTCGGGGCGGCGACGACCAAGGGGATGATCATCGGTTTCATTATCCTGCTGACCGCAAATCTTTTTGTCGACGTCAGGATCGAACATCCCTTCATGATGATCCTGTTCTTTCTGCTGACGGCGATCACGTTCAGCCTGTTCGGCTTCATGATCGGCATCTGGGCCGGCAATTTCGAACAGCTGAACCTTATTCCGATGCTGGTGGTGCCGCCGCTGACCTTCCTTGGCGGCAGCTTTTACTCGGTCAACATGCTGCCGCCCTTCTGGCAGGCGGTCAGCCATTTCAACCCGGTGCTTTATCTCGTCAGCGGCTTCCGCTGGAGTTTCTACGGGATCGCCGACGTCAATCCCATCATCAGCCTGGCGATGATCACGGTGTTCCTGGCGATCTGCCTCGGGACACTCGGCTGGATCTTCAAGACCGGCTACCGGCTGCGCAACTGATCGCTGAACGCGCGTCATCGGAAACTCCGATGTCGCTATCGATTTCTTCCGTTTTTCTTCCGCTGCGGTCCGGGGCATCTGCTCTCTCATTCAAATGGAGATGCGAGATGACTGCTATCAGGATTGAAGGTGCGAAAGTGTTGATCGTCGGCGGCGGTTCCGGCATGGGACTGGCGCTTGCCATGCGTCTGCTTGCCGAAGGGGCGTCGGTGACGATTGCGGGGCGCAGCCGGGCGAAGCTCGCGGCAGCCCGCCGCCACCTCGGCGACCATCCGAAACTTGCGACACGTGCGGTCGACATAGCCCGCGAGGTGGAGGTCGCAGCGCTGTTTCAGGACGGCGAACCGCTGGATCATATCGTCAGCACGGCGGCCGATATCGAAGGCGCCTATCAGCTGCTGCCGTCAATCGAGCTTGCGGCGGCGCAGCGGGTGGTCGAAAGCAAGTTCTACGGACCGCTGCTGCTGGCGAAGCATGGCGCCGCCAATCTGCCGCCGGCGGGGTCGATCACCTATACCTCAGGAGTCGCCGCCTATCGACCGGCAGCGCGTGGATCGGTGGTCGCAGCCGTCAACGCGGCGCTCGAAGGCCTGGTGAGAGCACTTGCCGTCGAGCTGGCTCCGATCCGCATCAATGCCGTATCGCCCGGATGGGTCGATACGCCGATCTGGGCCTTTGTCGCCGGCGAAGCCAAACAAGCGACGCTGGACGCGATGGCGGAGCGCCTGCCGGCCGGCCGGGTCGGGCAGCCGGAGGATATTGCCGACGCAATCCGTTTTCTCATCGGCAACGGTTTCACCACAGGCACGATCCTGCATGTCGAAGGTGGGCATCGGCTGGTTTGACCGGTGAGAGATTTTCGCTTGCTGAATGCAGGATAAGGGTGAGTGCCGGCGGCTGAACGCGCCGGCGCCGCCACGTCATCACCAGCGAAGCGGCTGGTGGTTTGCCAGGCCACGACAATTCGACGATATCGCTACGCGCCGGAGACAGTCCGATCGCGAGGCGCGGGACAAGCCCATAGCCGGTGCCGGATGCAACGAGGCGAATGATCGTCGCAATACTGTCTGCTTCCGTCGCAATGGGCGGCGGCGTCACGCCCGCTTCCGCAAAGGCCGTATTGAACAGATGGCGATAGACGCAGCCGGCTTCAGTCGCAACAAAGTGGACCGTACTCAGCGCCGCCAGGCTATCAAATGAGGACAGCTGTGAGTTGTGGCCCGCGATCAACACCAGCGGTTCGCTACAGATATGGCGCGTCGCGAAGCGCTCGTCCTGATGGCCGCGATCGAAAGTGAAGGCGACGTCGATCGAGCCGTTCTGCAATTGCGCATACAATTCGCCACTGCCGCCAACCTTGAGTTTGAGAGCAAGGCCGGGGTTCTGCCGACGGAAGCTGGAGAGCCAGGGCGCCAGCTTTTCAGCGGCGATGGTTTCGAGCGTGCCCAATATGACTGATTGTTCGTCGTTGCCGGCGGCCGAGCGGACGGCGTCCTTCGCCTCGCCATTCAGCGCCAAGATCTCTTCCGCATAAGCCTTCAAAGCCGTTCCAGCCGGCGTGGGGACGACGCCCTGCCGGGATCGGACAAAGAGCTCGGCGCCCAATTCCTCTTCCAACGCCTGTATCTGGTCGCTGAGGCTCGATTGGGCGAGGTTGACCTCGGCAGCGGCGCGCGTGAGGTTTCCGTGGCGGATGACGGCGAGGAATGTCTTCAGCTGTCGTGGGGTCATGTCAGGTTCCGGTATTGCGCGGGCGCAGAATATCAACAAAGAGGACCAGGCGGCAATGGACCCACGCTTGGCGAAGTAGCCCGGAAATGTTGAACGAAAATGTCCAGCGTTGCCGCACTTTCGGCGGCGTTCGTCGACGGGCGAACTGCTCGGGGCGCCCCGCATGGAGAGCCTGTCGAAACCCGACCGAGTGGGTGAGGCCCGCTATTGGAAGGCAGATGACGAGCGCTGCGACGCCAGGGTTCAATCCCGCAGGCGCAGTTCGTCGGTCTGCATCTGCATGGAGTCGAGCGTTTCCAGGAAGCTCATGCCGAGCAGGCTCTGGTCGAGTCGGCCGTCCTCGGCGACGCTGGCTGCGACGTTGTTGCGGACGATCGGACCGATCGCCACCTGGTCAAGCGTGATGGGGGCTGCACGGCTACGGCCGTTTGCGGTCATGACCGTCATCGAGTAGGTGAGGCCGGTGAGATCGATGCCGATGCGTTCGGCATCCTCGTGCGAGAGCGCAACCATGCTGGAACCGGTGTCGACAAGCATCTCGACCTTTCGGCCGTTGACATTGACGTCGGCTTCGAAATGGCCGTTCAACAGCTTATGCAGGATGACTTCGTTGCCACCCTCGCTCGTCGTGACGACGACGGCGCGGCCGGGAACGAGGCCGGCGAGCAGGCGATTGCCGACCCCAAGCGCTTCCTGGCGATAGAGATAGACGGTGACGAGCGCCAGGATGATGACCAGCCAGATCATCATCTGGCGCATGGTTTCACCGACGCTGCGCCGGCTTCCCCAGATGCCGGCCGACAGCATCAGTGCGATCGGTAGAAGGTAGACGAAGCGGCCGAAATCGTCGCTTTGCAGGCCGAGGATGCGGCTGCCGTCATTGCTGAGGATCAACGCGGCAAGGCAGATGCCGATCACGACGAGGAGGACAGTCAAACGGATCATCAGGGCCGCTCCGGCCGTGCCGCGAGGCTTGTTTTCATGTGGCTCCTTGGGGCGGCGGCTGCGAGTCTCGCCGGCAGCAGCGCCATGATCCCGCCGCGCTCGGCATCGGTATAGTTCATCCAGTCACCGATTTCCTCAAGAGTGCGGCCGCATCCGGCGCAAAAACCGCTGACTGAAACTATAGAGCAGACGTGAATGCAGGGTGTTTGCATGGAGGATATATCGGAGTTTCAAAGAGCCGTGGCAAGGGCGCAAAAAGTGGCGATTTCGCATATCTGCTGCGTTGCCCCCAGCGTGTCGCCGGTGTGGCCGGCAAGCCGGCGGCGGATGAAGACGGTGCAGGCAAATCCTGCGATGCCGGCGGCGAGCAGGCTGGCGACGAGCGGCCACAGCCCGAATGCCGGCCAGATCAGAAGTGCTGCGAGGAGACCGGCCGAGACGAGCGCAAAATGCATCGCCGCCTCATCAGGCTGCCCGGTCGAGGCGGCCACGCCATCGGCCTTTGCCGGCGGCAGCCGCTGCCAATGCCAGGCGATCGCGCCGCGGCTTAGCGCCGCGACGGCGGGAATGGTAAGGACTGCTGCGAGAGGCGAGGAATGGCCGACAATGGCGGCAAGGGCTGCCGCGCGGATCGCGAAGGAGAGAAAAAGCGCGATGGCGCCATAGGTGCCGATCCGGCTGTCCTTCATGATGATGAGGCTCTGTTCGCGGCTTTTGCCGCCGCCGATGCCGTCGGCGGTATCGGCTAACCCATCTTCATGCAGCGCGCCGGTGACAAGCGCCTGGACGGCAAGTGCGACCAGTGCGGCCACCAGTGGATCGGCGCGCAGGCCTAAAAGAAGGAGGAGGGCGAGGGCTGGGACAAAGCCGATGAGAAGGCCGGCGACGGGAAAGGCGCGCACCAGGCGGCCGAGCCTGCCGTCATAGCCGTTGAACAGCGCTGGCGGCATAGGAAGGCGGCTGAGGAAGGCGACGGCGCGGGCGGTATCGACCGCATAATCCTTGATCTTCATTCTGTTTCGTTCTGCCGCAGGTCCCGACTTATGGTCGCGGCGCTTTTGGTGTTGTTCGCTTCGTTCGCCGGCTTTAAGAGAGAGCCACCGCAAAGAAGCTGATTTGCTCGACGCAAACAAGTGGTTTGCGTGAAAACAAGAATAGCCGATTCATAGGAACACCGCACAGATGAGCGTTTCAGGCCTGCCGTTCGACGACTTCCGTACCTTGCTCCGCGACCTGCCGGGGCCGGATGCCCGCGCGCTGGTGGCTGCACGCGAACGCGACGCGCAGCTGACCAAACCGCCGGGTGCGCTCGGACGGCTCGAGGAAATCGCCTTCTGGCTCGCCGCCTGGACCGGTCGCCCACCCGCCGTCAACCGGCCGCTGGTGGCAATCTTCGCCGGCAATCACGGCGTCACCAGGCACGGCATCACGCCTTTTCCGCCAGCGGTGACGCAGCAGATGGTCGAGAATTTCGCAGCCGGCGGCGCGGCGATCAATCAGATTTGCGTCGCCCACGATCTCGGGCTGAAAGTCTTCGACCTGGCACTCGACTATCCCACGGGCGACATTACCGAAGAGGCGGCGCTTTCCGAGCGTGACTGTGCCGCGACCATGGCTTTCGGCATGGAAGCGATCGCCGGCGGCACCGATCTGCTCTGCATCGGCGAGATGGGCATCGGCAATACGACGATTGCGGCTGCGATCAATTATGCCCTTTATGGCGGTTCGGCGCGCGACTGGGTGGGACCAGGCACCGGCTCTGAAGGCGACATGCTGGAGCGCAAGATCGCGGCGGTCGAAAAGGCAGTGGCGCTGCATAGCGACCATCTCGACGATCCGCTCGAGATCATGCGGCGCCTCGGCGGGCGCGAGATTGCGGCGATGGCCGGCGCCATTCTTGCCGCCCGCGTGGAGCGCATTCCGGTGCTGATCGACGGTTATGTCGCGACTGCCGCGGCGGCGATCCTCAAAGCCGCAAACCCTACCGCGCTCGATCATTGCCTGATCGGCCACGTCTCGGCCGAACCCGGGCATCTGCGCTCGATCGAGATGCTTGGCAAGACGCCGCTTCTGGCGCTCGGCATGCGGCTCGGCGAAGGCACCGGTGCGGCGCTGGCCGCCGGCATCGTCAAGGCGGCGGCCGCCTGCCATTCCGGAATGGCAACCTTTGCGCAGGCGGGTGTGAGCGGCAAACATTGAGGCTGCGGCCGGCCCCGGCGATGCGGGCTCCGGTTGGCTTGCGCCGTTCAGGCGGATTCGCTATTTGCCTATTGGCTCACCAAAGGGGAGATGGCGAAACCTTTCCCGGGGCCGTGGCGCAACCGGAAGAGGAGAGGGCGTCTTGACGAAGCCTGCGCTGACGAAAGAGACCAGATTTCGGCATTTCATCGCCGCCGCCAGCTATTCCTGGGCGGGCTTTCTGCGTGTGCTGAAAGAGGCGGCCTTCCGCCAGGAACTTGGTTTTTTCGTCGTTTCGATCGCAGCGCTGGCGCTGGTGGGCGCGACGGCCGGCGAGATCGTCGTGGCGGTTCTGCTGTTTCTCGGGCTCTTTTCGATGGAGGCGATGAATACCGCCGTCGAAGAGGTGATCGACCGGATTTCGCCGGAGATATCGATCGTCGGCAAACATGCCAAGGATCTCGGTTCCTTCGCGGTGACCTGTATGATCGCCGCCTGCTGCCTTTATCTCGGCTTCGTTCTCGGCAAACACCTGTTTTTTGGTTGAATCAGGCAAAGCTCTTGCGCTTGCGCGCGACGGCCTGAGCCTCTTCGACAGCCGGCAGGCTCTGGAGCACGCGCTTGGCCGGCAGGATGGCGATGACCTCTGTGCCCTCGCGCAGCTTCGATTTCAGCAGGAACTGTCCGTCATGCTTGGCAAGGATCGCCTGGACGATCGGCAGGCCGAGGCCGGTGCCTTGCTCGGCGCTCTTGATGGCGATCGAGCCCTGGCCGAAGGCCGACAGGACAACGGGAATCTCTTCTTCCGGAATGCCGGGGCCGTTATCCTTGATCGAGATGTACTGGCCGCCGCCGGCCGTCCAGCCGACCTTGACGTGGATTTCGCCGCCCTGTGGCGTGAATTTGACGGCATTGGAGAGAAGATTGAGCACCACCTGCCGCATCGACTTCTCGTCTGCCCAGATGGCCGGCAACTGCCGCTCGAACTGATCCGAAATGGCGATATTCTTGGCGCGGGCGCGCAGCTGGACCATGCCGATGCAATCTTCGGTGATATCGAGCAGCGAGATCGCCTCTTCGCTCAGTTCGTATTTGCCGGCCTCGATGCGCGACAGATCGAGGATTTCGTTGATGAGATCGAGCAGATGCTGGCCGGAGCGATGAATATCGCCGGCATATTCCTTGTAGGTCGGATTGGCGAGCGGCCCCATGACTTCGGCCGACATCACCTCGGAAAAGCCGAGAATGGCGTTGAGCGGGGTCCTGAGTTCGTGCGACATGGAGGCAAGGAAGCGGGACTTGGCGAGGTTTGCCTCCTCGGCGCGACGACGCGCCTCGTCAGACATCGATTTGGCCACTTCCAGCTCGGCGATCAGGTCGTCTTTCTCCGACTGATAGGAGAGAATCCTGAGGTTCGATTTGAACAGCCGGTCGCTGATATAGTTGAAGAAGACCAGGGTGGCCGTGAACAGCCCGGTCAGGCTGATTTCGAGGAGGTCGCGCGACAGGCCGCTCTTGGCGCCCAGCGCCAGGACCGCCGGTGCGAAGGCGACGAGGACGGCAGGCGTCAGCATGAAATTCGACATCGCCGTGACGGAAAGCGCAATCAGCAATGTTGCGCCCTTATAAAGAATGAAGCTCGACGGCTCGCAGGTGTCGCAGCCCTGAAGCGCGAAAACGGCCCAGCAGCAGCCAACCAGGAATTGGCCGGAGAGCAGCAGGCGGCGCCATTTACGGGCGCTCTCGGCGGTGATCTCCTGGCGTCGCGCGCGCCGCGCGAGCAGTATATTGCCGGTGTGGCAGGTGAGCGTCAGCAGCGCCCAGAAGAGCAATCGCGTATCTTGAGTGAAATAGACGCCGAGGGCAGTGATGATGACGACAAAGAGTGGCATGATCGTCGCGCCCTGCAGCATCGACGCTATGTACATCTTGAGTACGTCACGGTCGAAGGAGGAATTGGACGCATGGCCGGACTGAAGACGTTCGCGCGTCTGCCGCACGGCCTTGGAAACGGCCTTGTTGCGGTGGCTGCGCGACCTGTCGACGATAATCTTGTCGGTCGATGTGCTTACGCCGGTACTCATGTGCACGTTGAAACTTCATCCCAGGGTGGATAAGAGCTTAACCGGCAATTCTTAAGAAGATGTTTGCCATCTTTGCCAAGGATTTGTTTTTTAAGGAGGCGAAAGCGTGACACGGGGCCTGCGCCTGATTCGCGATGGCGTGACTGCTTTTGCCCTGCTGGCGCTCCTGGCGCTGATCGCCGCCAAGGTCAACGATATTGCAGCCATCAAGCATGCGGGCGCCTTTCATGCCGCCGACGGCGACAGTCTGTCTTTGGGACGGGAACGCTTCCGTCTCGAAGGCATCGATGCGCCGGAGCTTAATCAGAGCTGCGAGCGGGCAGGAACGGTCTGGGCTTGCGGGCGGGCCGCGCGCCAGGCGCTGCAGGAGATGGTGCTGACATCGGAAACGCTTTGCGAGGGTAGCCGGCGAGACCGCTACGATAGGCTGCTCGTCATCTGCCGCAGTGGGGCAGGCGGAGACATCAACGCCGCCATGGTGCGGCGGGGCATGGCCATTTCCTATGGCGGTTACGGCAAGGAGGAAGACGAAGCGAGGGTTGCGAAGGCGGGGATGTGGGCCGGAAGTTTCGAGCGGCCGCGCGATGTGCGCGACCATGCCCGCCAGAATTCCGGCTTCGACGAGGCGCTGCGCTTCATCGGGCGGATCGTCGGGTGGGAGTAAGCGATGACCGACGAAGCCAGCTTGGAAACTTTGCGGCGTGAAATCGCTGCCTGCCGCATCTGTCGTGACGCGCCGGCAAATGGGCCTGCGCACCGGTTGCCGCACGAGCCGCGGCCGGTGGCCGTGATCTCTTCGAACGCCCGTATCCTGATCGCCGGTCAGGCGCCCGGACTTCGCGTGCATGAGAGCGGCTTGCCATTCGACGATGCCTCGGGTGACCGGCTACGATCGTGGCTCGGCGTCGACAGAGCAAGCTTTTACGACCGCGACCGATTCGCCATCGTGCCGATGGGCTTCTGCTTTCCCGGCTACGACGACAAAGGCGCGGATTTGCCGCCGCGGCGCGAATGTGCACCGTTCTGGCGGCAAAGAGTACTTTCGGCGATGCCGCAAATCGAACTGGTGCTGGTCATCGGTCAATATGCACAGACCTGGCATATCGCCGGCGAATCGCGGGGCGGCATGACCGAGACGGTGCGGGGGTGGCGCGACAGCCTCATGTCCGGGCGATCGCCGGCGGTGCTGCCGCTGCCGCATCCGAGTTGGCGCAACAGCGGCTGGCTGAAACGCAATTCCTGGTTCGAGGAAGAATTGCTTCCTGTCTTGCGGGCACGGACGAAAATGCTGCTTTCCTGAAACAAAATTCTTTTCGTCGCGCGGAATCGAGTTATACAAAGAAAATAATTCGAAAGGACTGACGTGCGCATGGACCGCCTCGACCGAAAAATACTGCGTCTGCTGCAAGAAGATTCGACCCTTGCCGTTGCCGACCTCGCCAAGAAAGTGGGGCTGTCGACGACGCCATGCTGGCGCCGCATCCAGAAAATGGAGGAAGACGGCGTCATCAAGCGTCGGGTTGCCATCCTCGACCCCGAGAAGGTCAACACCAAGGTCACCGTTTTCGTGTCGATTCGCACGGCTACCCATTCGATCGAGTGGCTGCGCCGCTTTTCCGAGGTGGTCGCCGAATTCCCCGAAGTGGTCGAATTCTACCGCATGAGCGGTGATGTCGATTATCTCCTGCGAGTCGTCGTGCCCGATATCGCCGCCTATGACGCCTTTTATAAGCGGATGATCGCCAAGATTGAGATTCGCGACGTTTCCTCCGCCTTCGCGATGGAGCAGATCAAGTATTCGACGCAGTTGCCGCTGGACTACATGATTCTCGAGAACGCCAAGTCAAACGAAGACTGAGTCCGAGCATGCGATCTGCGACCCGTTGAATGGAGGCTGATACTCAAATATCGAGGAATGGTCTGCTACCGTAGGGGGTGTCCTCCTCAAGAAATGGGCTTCGAGCGGTATTCTCATCATCCGTGAGAATGTCCGCAATGGGGCAGCAAGCAGGGCTGCGAGAAGGTTCTGACTGCAGAAAAGACTCAAAAACAACGAAAAAGCGCTTGAATCGCGGCGAAATCCTGAAAAATAAATAGCCTGATAATGATTAAGGGGCTATTGTGCGTACAACCAGTGGGCCATATGTCATCATTTTGACGCATTGGTATCGAATTCAGGACACTATGTTCTAAGCCGCCATCTTGTGTGTGTTCATTAGCCGGCGGTAGTGTTTTATGAGCTTCACCACTATGTCCGACGAAGATCGGGCGGTGAGGATTTTGATGAAAGAATATGGCGTTTGCGGCTTGCGATGGAAGACTTCCGTCGCCGGGCCGTTTTGTGCGTTTTTTGCTTCAAGCAATTGTAATTGTTGTATAAAAATCACGCTTTCGGGGAAAATGGCTCGGTCGGACCCCTCCAGCATATATCCAGAATTGCTTGATAACGCCCGGTGTGTGATGACGGTTTGGCGGTTCGATCGATCCGCACGCCGAGATGGCTGTTCAAACTGGGCCGGCTTCGAATCGACTACCCGATTGGAAGCCAGCCCCGATCGACAAAGGAATGGATTGGTAAATGAACATCAGAATGGTTTTGCTCGCATCAGCAGCAGCTTTTGCTGCATCGACGCCGGTTCTTGCAGCTGACGCTATCGTTGCTGCCGAGCCGGAACCGGTTGAATATGTTCGCGTCTGCGACGCTTACGGCACCGGCTACTTCTACATCCCCGGCACCGAAACCTGCCTCAAGATCGAAGGCTACATCCGTTTCCAGGTTGATGTTGGTGATCAGCCGCTCAACGGTTCGCTCAGCAACGACTCGGATTGGGATGCTCGTACGCGCGGCCAGGTTCAGTTCACGGCCAAGAGCGACACCGAATATGGTCCGCTGACCGGCGTCATCGTCATGCAGTTCAATGCTGACAACGCTTCGGATCAGGATGCCATCCTCGACTCCGCTTACCTCGACATCGCGGGCTTCCGCGCTGGTCTTTTCTACAGCTGGTGGGACGATGGTCTCTCGGGTGAAACCGACGACATCGGTTCGATCGTAACCCTGCACAACTCCATCCGTTATCAGTACGAAAGCGGCACCTTCTACGCTGGCATCAGCGTCGACGAACTGGAAGACGGCTTCTACAAGACGGGCGAAGAGCCGAACAACGTTGGCGTTGCCTTCGGCGTTGGCGGCACTGCTGGTGCGTTTAGCTACCAGGTCACCGGCGGCTGGGACTTCGACAACGAAGACGGCGCCGTCCGTGCAATGGGTACGGTTGAAATCGGTCCCGGCACGCTCGGCCTCGCTGCCGTATACTCTTCCGGCCCGAACTCCTACTACTCCGCAGCTGAATGGGCTGTCGCTGCCGAATACGCAATCAAGGCAACCGACAAGCTCAAGATCACTCCTGGCGTCCAGTACTACGGTGACTACTACGTCTCCGGTGACGACTTCAGCGATGGCGACGCTTGGAAGGTCGGTCTGACGGTTGATTACCAGATCGTCGACAACTTCTACGCCAAGGCTTCGGTTCAGTACCTCGATCCGGAAGATGCTGACGACTCCACTTCGGGCTACTTCCGCCTGCAGCGTTCGTTCTAATCGACTTGGTGAATGCTCCCGGTCTTCGGACCGGGGGCGTTTCAAATCAGTTTCTGATCCGAGTGACCTCCGATCAGCTACGGGGACGGGTCCGGTCTTCCCTGCCGGACCGTCCTTGCAGTGTTTTCGCTCCCATCTTCATGGTAGTCTTTTTTGATCGCCATCCAGGTAGGCCGAACCGGCATGTTGCATATCGCACGTCGGCACAGCCTCATTGAGGCTTCGCAGTTATTAATACACGAGATTTGACTAGACCGATGAGCATCGGTTTGCCTTGCCGCGACGGGTCGCGGAAAGAAAATCCAATGCCGACAATGTGATTACAGCTTTTTGGGAGAGAGGATACAACCGCTTGCAGCGGGGCAGCATTCATTCCTACTCTCGGATAGCTTGTTCTTATGGAAGATCTCAACGACTATTATTATTTCGCAGCCGTCGTCTCCAGCGGTGGATTTGCGTCTGCCAGTCGCGATCTAAAGATACCGCGTTCGAAACTCAGCAGGCGAATCAGTCGGCTTGAGGACGGGCTCGGCGCACGGCTGATCGAGCGTTCGACCCGCCACTTTCGGGTGACAGATATAGGCCAGGCTTTTTACGAAAGATGCCAGACCATTCTGCAAGAGGCCGATCGTGCCAAATCGATCGTCACCGAAGCCCAGTCCGACCCGCAGGGTGTGGTGCGGATGGCCTGCCCGCTCGGTCTTGTCGACATCTCCGTTGGCGGCATTCTGCCTGAATTCCTGGAACGTTACCCGAAGATCAAGCTGCAGATCATCGGCTCCGACCGGCGCGCCGACCTCATCAACGAACGGATCGATCTTGAGGTGAGGGCGACCAACGAGCCGGAGACGCAGACGAGCCTGACGATGCGTAAGCTTGATCGAGCGCGGCGCATCCTCGTCGCAAGTCCCTCGCTCGTGGAACGCAGCGGTGGTTTAAATTGCGTGGACGATCTCGCCGACCTGCCGACGTTGGCAATGACCTAGTGGGTGTCGTTTCATACCTGGGAACTCATCGGTCCGAATGACGCAAAACGGGTCATCCGCCATCAGCCGCGGCTGACCTGCCGCAGCATGACCGCCATTCTCGATGCAGCCCGCGCCGGCCTCGGCTTCGGGCTGCTGCTCGAAAGCGCCTGCGAGGCGGATCTGCAGGCTGGAAGGCTGATGCGGGTCCTGCCGGAATGGCAGTCGGAAGAAAGCCAGTTTTATATCGTCTTCACGACGGCCAGGGGCATGCCGCCGGCGGTAAGAGTGCTGATCGACTTTCTGGTCGAAAAATCCAGGCATCATTGACGGCAAGGCGAAAGCTTCGGCCCAAGGCCTCGGCAAACAGAAGCAAGTCTAGTTCGTTCCAACTGGCGCTCATGGCTAACAACGGAGCCACGTGAAGCGTCCTGTGTGCGCAATTGCAGAACTCTCGCGCCAAAGGCAATAGAGCGAGCTTCGAGAGTTGAATGAGCATATGACCGCCGGCCCGTGGCAGCCTTTCTGTGGCGCGACGCGGACGGTCAGTGGGGCGTCTGTGAATGTGCACCGCCGCGCTGCGAAATGTCGCTCAGTGCTTTGCCTGTTTCCATGGTCTCACCCATCATGGCGAGATCGCCAAGCGAGATGATGCCGACCAGCCGCTTGCTTCGGTTCAACACCGGCAAGCGCCGCACTTGAAGATCCCCCATGTTGTGAAGGACGTCTTCGATATCTTCGTCATCGAAGCAGTATTTGACATCGGTACTCATTACGTCGCGGACCTTTGCGTCGGGGCCTTTGCCCTCTGCCACGCCACGGATGGCGATGTCGCGATCGGTGATCATGCCGACCAGCCGGTCATTTTCGCCCACCGGGAGAACACCGGCGTCGAGACGTCCCATCATTGAGGCGACATCTCGCAATGTGTGCTCCGGATCGGTGATCTGCACGTCTGTGGTCATGCAATCGCTGACTTTCATGATAACCTCCCTGGTGCTGCCCGCGCCTCTCGCACGGGAGAAGAAGAATCAACGCGCGCCGTTGGAAAACGTTCCTGCCAAGACCCGGTCCTCTGATTGCGTGCCGGGGTGTACAGCTTCATTCGCCTCGCTGATGGCCGCATCCTCGTGATCGGAGTTTGGTGACACTGATTTCGAACCAAGCTGCGCTTCTGGACTCGGAACCTTCAGTGCGGCAGTCGGTTCCTGTCGGTGAAGCTAGAGGAGCTGGCTATGCCTAGAAAAATTGCCGCCCCCGCCAGACGGATCGACCCTAAAGAGCAGCCTGTCCACCGTTCCGACGACCAAGTGGCCCCCGCGGGGTCTGACGATCGCCAACATCCGCCACGAGATACAAGAGAGACGCCGGCACAGAACCCAAACGACAAAGGGCTCCCGAATAGGCCGTCGGAATAAGGCAGAGACCGAAGACTGGCTCAAGGCGCGCGATCGGTAAGATCATCCTTGTTTTCGCGCATGTGGCTGCCGCAATACCGTTGCATACTTTTCCGGGACATGCGCTAGACGCTGTGTCGCGCTATCTTAGCCGCGCCATAAGCATTTCGCCGGTCAGCTCCCGGACCGCATCCCTGCCGATCCAGCGGGCGGTTTTATCCGGACTTTCGGCAAGAAGCGTCGCCAGCCGCAGCGCCGGGCCATGGCAGCCGCGATTGCGCTTGCCGATGCTGCGCAGTGCCCAATTGACCGCCTTGCGAACGAAGTTGCGGGAATCGCGGGAATGGGTCTCGATCAGCGGCAGCCAGGCAAGGATTGTCAAATCGCTCTCGTTCTTCCTGTGGACGGCGGCGCCTGATATCATGGCGAAGGCGGCGCGGCGAACGAACTCGTGCTCGTCTGCAGCGAATTCTGGTATGAGCTCGTCCAGCCGGGCCTCGATAAAGAGATCGGCGGCGCAGTCGACGATCTCCCAAGAGTTGAAGTCATTGGCCCAGCTTTTGGCCTCTTCCGCCGTCAGCCGTTTCGGCTCAGCTGTGCAGAGTGCGAGCAGGCGGGCTTCGCGAATATCGCTTTGCCAGAGCTGCATTGCCCTGAGGTGATCCCTCTTCGCCAATCTGGCGACCGCCCTGATGTCGGGATTGGAAATGCCGAGGGCGCGACCGGTGACGATGCCGAATCGCGCCATCCCGGCGACATTTTCCTCCGAGCGCAGCGTTTCGAGATGCGCGATCAATTCTGCCGAATCGGAGGAGGGGCCGATCATTTCTCGAGACGGGCGAGCAGCGAGGACGTGTCCCAGCGATTGCCGCCCATCGCCTGAACGTCGCCGTAGAACTGATCGACGACGGCCGTGACCGGCAGCTTGGCGCCGTTGCGGCGGGCTTCGGCGAGCACAATGCCCAGATCCTTGCGCATCCAGTCGACTGCGAAACCGAAATCATACTTGCCGGCGTTCATGGTCTTGTGGCGGTTTTCCATCTGCCAGGAGCCTGCCGCACCCTTGGAGATCACCTCGACGACCTTTTCGATATCGAGGCCGGCGCGCTTGCCGAAATGCAGCCCTTCGGCGAGTCCCTGGACGAGGCCGGCGATGCAGATCTGGTTGACCATCTTGGTCAACTGGCCGGAGCCTGCCGGCCCCATCAGGCCGACCATCCTAGCATAGGCTTCGATGACGGGCCTGGCGCGCTCATAAACGGCTTCGTCGCCGCCGCACATGACGGTCAGCACACCGTTTTCGGCGCCGGCCTGGCCGCCGGATACCGGAGCGTCGATAAAGTCGACACCTTTTTGCTTTGCCGCTGCATAAAGTTCGCGAGCGACCTCGGCGCTGGCGGTGGTGTTGTCGACCAGCACCGACCCAGGCTTCATGCCGTGCAGAGCGCCGCTATCGCCTGATGTCACCGATCGGAGATCTTCATCGTTGCCGACGCAGACGAAGACAAAATCGGCCCCCTCCGCCGCCTCGGCCGGGGTAGGGGCGGACTTGCCGGAGAATTTCTCAGCCCAGGCGGCGGCTTTCTCGCCGGTGCGATTGTAGACGGTAACATCGTGGCCGCCCTTGATCTTCAGGTGGCCGGCCATGGGAAAGCCCATGACGCCGAGACCGATGAACGCGACTTTAGCCATATGTCCTATCCTTTCCTGAGTGAGAGGCCCCGAGGATTAACCGAAACGGCGGGAGCAGAAAAGCCGTCAGAAGCGACTTCTGTCGATTGACGTGAGGCTGGCCGTCATTCGGTCCAGCCCTAGATTGCAGGAAGGCGCAATACTGCGGGGAACGGTATGAGCGAAATTCCGACGATCAAGCAGCGGCGCAAGGGCCGCAGTGGCATGCAAGCGATGCTCATTCCGTCGCAGCAGATGGTGGCGGAGCAGATCAGATCAGCACCGCCAGGTGTTCACACCGATCTCGGCGCCCTCCGCCGCCGCCTCGCCGCCCAATACGGGGCGGATGCCTGCTGCCCGGTGACGGTGCAGCGGCATTTGCGAGCCATCGCCGAACTGTCCTTCGGCGCGTTGGCGACGGGCGAGCGGGTTTCGACGGTGACGCCCTACTGGCGTCTGGTCGATCCCGCGAGCCTGCTTGCGGCGCGTCTTGCCGGTGGCCCCACGTTCATTCGAGAGCGGCTGGAGGCCGAGCGTCCGGAGAGTTGTTGAGGCAAGTTGTCGGGTTAGCACGGCGCGGCGCTCGATGCTGCTGCGGCGGCGGTTCGCACTCTATGCGAAATGCTTCTATGCATAGCTCTATAGCTATGTGAATTCTCCATTGTTCGATATGTGCTAGAGCGCTCTGGTGCTCTTCCGCTCGGTTTGGCTTGACTCACGTATGCCTCAGCGGCTATAGGTTTATTCATAGCTCTAGAGGTATGAATCATCAATGCCAGATGCTCACGACGTGCTTTTCCGGACACTTGCCGATCCGACGCGGCGGGCTCTGTTCGAGCGGCTGTGCCGGGAAGGGGAGAAGACGGTCGGGGCTCTGACGGAGCGGGCCGGCGTGTCGCAGCCGGTTGTTTCGAAGCATCTTGGGATCCTGAAGCAGGCCGGATTGGTGCGCTATCGCCACGAAGGACGCCAGACCCATTACAGTGCGCAGCTTGGCGCGCTGGCCCCGCTGGTCGACTGGACGAGCGAGATGGCCGGCTTCTGGCAAAGCCGCTTTAACGCTCTCGAAGATTTGCTGAAAAGGATGGATCAATGACCGACACATCGACAGAAACGCGCTCCGTCGTCATCGAGCGGGAAATGCCCTGTCCCTTGGAAAAGATCTGGCGGGCGCTCACCCAGCCGCACTTGCTCCAGGAGTGGCTGATGAAGAGCGACTTCAAGCCCGCCATCGACCATCGTTTCAGTTTCAGCGCGGATTGGGGCTCTGTCGACTGCAAGGTCCTGGAAGTCGAGCCGAACAAGAGCCTGTCCTATAGCTGGGAAGCCTATGGGCTGGAAAGCGTGGTCACCTGGACGCTCACCCCAACCGGCACCGGCACGCATTTGCGGATGGAGCAGTCTGGCTTCCGGCCGGATCAGCGGCAGGCTTACGGGGGCGCCAGGAGCGGGTGGACGCAGTTCTTTGCAAAGCTGGAGCAGGTTTTGGCGCGGTCGGAGTAAGATCGTCGATGGGCGGTTCGTCCGTCGCTGAGGCTTATTTTCCCGGCATAGGAGGTCTCTTTGAACTGGAACAACCGGTTTCGGCTAATTCATCGCTGGCTGTCCGTCGCCTTTACGGCGGCTGTCATCGTCAATATCATCGCGGTGTTGCAGCAGAAATCGACCGTCTGGGTAGGCTTCTTGGCGCTGCTGCCGCTCTGCCTGTTGATGCTGACCGGTCTTTACCTGTTCCTGCTGCCCTATGCCGCGAGGTGGCGCGCCAGATGCGAGTGAATGCGATGGCGGAGAAGAAATCCAAGACGGCGGCCAAGGTGGAAAGCAAGCCGGCCGCCGAACCGGCCGCGATGCCGAAGCTGCTGTCGGGTGGCAACCCGCAGATCGCCAAAGGCTATGGCGACGCGCCCGTGCAAGCCTATATCGCGGCGATGCCCGGCTGGAAAAGCGAGATCGGGCGTCGCCTCGATGGGATAATCACCGACACGGTGCCCGGCGTATCCAAGGCCGTCAAATGGAATTCTCCCTTCTACGGCATCGAAGGGCAGGGCTGGTTCCTTGGCGTCCATTGTTTCACGAAATACGTCAAGGTGGCCTTCTTCTGCGGCGCCCTGCTCGATCCTCCGCCGCCGGGCGCGTCCAAGCAGAAAGACGTGCGTTACCTCGACATCCGCGAGGACGACGACATCGATGAAGCCCAACTCACCGCCTGGGTGGAGCAGGCCAGCCGATTGCCCGGGGAGCGGATGTGACCGCAGCGATGTCATCGACATCAGGGCCGATGAAGAGAGGCAAGCATGAAGAAAGCGCCAAGCATGACGAAAGCGGCAAGCATGAAGAAGAGCGGGTCCGGGCAGGAGGCCGAACAAACCTCGCCCTCCCAGCTGATCGATGCGAGGATCGAGGAGCTCAAGGATTGGCGCGGCGAGACGCTTGCGCGGGTCCGGGCGCTGATCAGGCAGGCCGAGCCTGACGTTGTCGAGGAATGGAATTGGCGAGGGGTTCCGGTCTGGGAGCGCAGCGGCATCATCTGCACCGGCGAGACCTATAAGACGGTGGTGAAACTGACGTTTGCCAGGGGTGCCGCGCTGGAGGATCCTTCGGGGCTCTTCAACTCCAGCCTCGAAGGCAACACTCGGCGCGCCATCGATATCCACGAGAGCGACAAGATCGACGAGGAGGCATTGAAGGCGCTCGTTCGCGCCGCCGCCGCGTTGAACATGTCAGCCAAGGCCTCTCGTTCTAAAAAGTGATTCAATATCTGAAACTTGCTAATGGATCGGGCTTGTCTCGCGCTCGAGAAAGAGTTCAAGATTGTCGAGGCCGATTTCGGTGCCCTGAAGACGGGCGCCGTTGTCGGCATAGCCGTCAAGGAACACCGCTTGTTCGGTAAAGACCATCTTTGTGCCGCCGGGTTCGACTTCGAAGGCGACGGTGGCGAGTGAGACCGAGATGCGGGCTTCGCCGAGCTTCATCTCATAAGCGTAGATGATCCGCGCATCGGGCACGATGTCAATGTAACGGGCGTCATAGGCGTGCAGGAGTCCGTCCGTATCGCCGACATAATTCCTCTCCAGTCCGCCGGGGCGGAAATCCAGGCCGTATTCCAGCGGCACCCAATCGCCGTGGCAGGCAAACCACTGGCGCTTGGATTCCGGCATCGACCAGGCGCGGAAGACCCGGGCGACGGGCGCCTTCAGGTGGCGTTCGATGACGAGGGTGGCGTGTTCTGCGGATCGTGTCGTCATTCGGGGAGGGTCTCCGGCTCATCGGCGAGAAATTGGTCCAGCCTGTCGAAGGTGGTGGTCCAGCGGCTCTTTCGCTGTTCCACCCAGCGCTCGACAGCGGCAAGCGCATCCTGCTGCAGGCGGTAGGTCCGCACCCGACCGGATTTTTCGGAGAATACGAGGCCGCTGTCTTCCAACACCTGCAGATGTTTCATCACCGTCGGCAGGGCTACGGCGAGCGGCGCCGCCAGTTCGGTGACGGAGGCCGGGCCGCGGCCGAGGCGGTCGATCATACCGCGGCGGCTGCGGTCGGAAAGCGCATGGAACATGCGGTCGAGATCCGCCTGGCCGTCGATCATCCCGCTGCATCCCGGAAGCCGGCGGGCAGCCTGTCATGGTAAGGGTAAAACTTGAAATAAGGACGAGCCTCCTCCAATGCCCTGGCGAAGGACGGGCGCGCCAGCAGCCGCTCGTAATAGGCGCGCAGTCTCGGCTGATCGGGTGAAAAGGGAACTAGCGTCTCGGCGTAGAAGAGAGAAGGGGCTGCGGCGCAGTCCGCCATGGTGAAGGCCCCGCCGGTTATCCATGGGCTGCCGCCCAACTGCTTTTCGATCATTGCGTAGGCCGTGGCGAGCGTCTCCCGGGAAGAGGCAATTTCGATTTCGTCCGCCTTGCCTTCGGGGCGCCGGCGATTGCTGACCAGTGTCTGCATTGGCACCTGGATGTAGTGGTCGAAGAAACGGTCCCAGAGACGGACCTGCAGCGCCCGGTCGATTTCCTGCGGCAGCAAGGGTGCGGGACCGGGATAATAATGATCGAGATATTCGATGATGATCGAGGTTTCGGGGATGGTGCTGTCGCGGGCCTCGTCACGCAGCAGCGGCATCTTGCCGATTGGCCAGAACCGAAAGAGATCGGCGCGTGAGGTCTCGTCGGAAAGATCGACGAGACGGTTCTCGAAGGGGGTGTCGTTTTCGTAAAGCGCAATCAACACTTTGTGGCAGAAGGAGGCGAGCGGATGCCCATAAAGCACGAGCGACATGGGGCGACCTTTCCAATTCGGAAAAACTTTACCGATCGACTAAGTAACAGGTTGCTGCGCATCACGCAATAGATACTTCGCCGATCATGCAAGTATTCCGTCAGCCGATGTATCTGGCGATGACCAAATGGCCGGGCGTCGGCTGTCCCTCTTCCATGCGCACGTTGATATCCGATATCTCGACAAGCTCGAAACCGGTGGCGGTCAGCCGTTCTCTCACATAGGCGTCGGCGTGGGCGAAGCGCTGGTGCGGTCCGACCATGAAGGCGCGGCCGGCGAGAATTTCTGCCGGGAGGGTTTCGGAGGAGAAGATGAAGAGGCCGCCCGCCGTCAGATTCTCGGCGGCACCGAAGAACAACGGTTCGAGCGCGCCGAGATAGGGCAGGACGTCGGTTGCAGTAATGATGTCGAAGGCTTCCTCGTCATTGTCCTCGAGGAAATCCTCGACCTCGGCGACGAAAAGCGTTTCATAAAGATCCTTCTCATGGGCAATCTCGACCATCTTTTCCGATATGTCGATGCCGGTCATATCTTCGCACAGGTCGCGCAGGGCGCCGCCGGTCAGACCCGTGCCGCAGCCGAGATCGAGCAGCCGCTTGAACGGTCCGAGCTTCAAATGCTGCAGGCGCTGGCGCACCAGCATCGGCACGTGATAGCCAAGCTGCTCGACGAGCACATCCTCGAAGACCTCGGCATGCTGGTCGAACAAGGTCTCGATATAGGCGTCCGGCGCCTTGGCCGGCGTTTCACCGCGGCCCATGGCGGCGATGCGGACGGCGGCTCCGCCGTGGTCGTCCGGGTCGATCGCCAATACTTCCTGATAGGCCGCCACGGCCGCGTCGACATCACCGGCCTTTTCCAGCGCCAGTGCGCGGTTATAGGCCTCGGCAAGAGCTTCTTCATCGATCTTCTTTGCCATCGCGGTCACCATCCTTCTGTTCAAGGCACGGCTCTAAGGCGGCTTTCAATCTTTTGCAATGGCGTGGCTGCAGGCGCAGAATGGTCGGGCGCCCTATGAGAGGCAGCCGAAAGGGAGACGAAGGGAGGAAAATTATGGAGACGGAGCAGGACAGGATATCAACGATAAGGGAAAGAGAGGATGTGCGGATGTCGCTGCTGCCGGGTACGCCAGGTGAGACCACCAATACGCTCATCCATTATTACCGTGGCGAACTCGGACGCATGACGAGCTGGCGCGATCGCATCGACCGGACGTCCAATTGGGCGATCACCGTGGTGGCGGCACTGCTCTCAGTGTCCCTGTCGACGCCGACCTCGCATCACGGCGTGCTGGTGTTCGGGATGATGCTGATTACATTGCTTCTGATGATAGAGGCGCGGCGCTATCGATTCTTCGACATTTACCGCGCCCGCATCCGCCAGATCGAGCGTTGCTATTTCGCACAGATTCTGGCGCCCGACCCCAATAGCGGCAGGGAATGGGCCTCGGTGATCGCCGGCAGCCTGCGCCATCCGCGATTCCTGCTGAGTTATGGTGAGGCGATGCATCGCCGTCTCAAGCGCAATTACGGCTGGATGTACTTCATCCTGCTGCTTGCCTGGTGCCTGAAGATCTCGACGCCGAAGCTGCAGACGGAGGGCGCGCCGGCGCTGCAGGCGCATTCATGGGCCTATGTTGTCGACAACGCGGTGCTCGGGCCGATGCCCGGCCTTGCGGTCATTGCTGCGGTCGTCGCCTTCTATCTCGGCATTCTCTGTTTTGCACTGCGTCCGGATCGTGACGAGGGCGAGTTCGGCCGTGGCGAGGCGCATGTCTGATCAGTGCAGGATGAGCTCACCCCTCAGCGCCCGCCATTCGCTTGCCGAGATCAGCTTGCGGTGGACGTAGCGCACCGAATGCAGCGGTCCGTCGAGCTTCTCCTGCCAGAATCTCAGGAAGCCGCGCATCTCGGGAAAATCCGGGGCGAGATCGTAATCCTGCCAGACGTAGGTCTGCAGGATCGTCGGGTGGTCCGGCAGTCGGTAGAGGATCTGGGCGGTCGTCAGGCCGTAACCTTGCAATTGTCTTTCCATGTCCGTGTGCATTTTATTCCGCTTCTTCTCGTTCCCACTCGCGCGCTTATTAGCGCTACGTGATATGGAAACATGCGAGTGGTTAACGGAAACTTTACAGATACTTTGGGAAAGGACAATTTATTTTTAATATCAATGGCTTGGCAGCACGGGTCGAAGAGTGCTGCCAGCGCCGTCAGCGCTTGAGATGGCGGGTCAGCCGACGCTCGATCCACGCCCAGAGATGGCGCAGCGCCTCGACGATGGCGAGATAGAAGATCGCCGCCCAGAGATAGGTCTGGTAGTCGAAGGTGCGGGAGAAGGCGTAGCGGGTTTCGCCCATCAGATCGAGCACGGTGATGATGGCAACGACTGCCGAGCCCTTGATCAGAAGGATAATCTCGTTGCCATAAGGGCGCAGCGCCACGATGAAGGCTTGCGGCAGGATGATCTTGCGGAAAGCAATGGCCTTGTGAATGCCAAGTGCGGCGGCCGCCTCGTGCTGGCCGTGCGGCACGCTCTCGATTGCGCCGCGCAGGATTTCCGCCTGATAGGCGGCCGTATTGATGGTCATGGCGAAGAGGCCGCAATACCAGGCCTCGCGGAAGAACCACCAGATGCCGATGGCTTCCAGCTGCGGACGGAAAACGCCGAGGCCGTAATAGACCAGAAAGAGCTGCGCAAGCAGCGGCGTGCCGCGAAAGAAATAAATATAGCAATAGGCGAACCAGTTGAGCGCCCGGTTCTTCGACAGCCGCGCCATGGCGAGAGGCAGCGACAGGATGGCGCCGCAGACGACGGAGATGGCGACAAGGCTCAGCGTCACCCAGAGACCGTGCAGATAACGCGGCCCATAGCGGGTAAACTTTTCAGGATCCCAGCCATTGACGACGGTAAAGATCAGCAGCGTTGCGAGCAGCGCCCAGAAGGCAACGAGGATATAGCCGCTGAGGCGGGTCGCGGTCATCGGCTTTGCCACCTCTCGAGGGGCGGGCTGCGGCGGGATCAAGGTTTCGGCATAGCTCATCGGCGGACCTCGGAACGTTTGGCCCAGCGGTCGATGCGGACGAGCAGGAACGAAGAGAGGATGGCGAGCACCAGATAGAGACAGCAGGCGATGCCATAGAAGAAGAAGGGTTCCTTGGTCACCCGCACGGCGACGCTCGTCTGGCGCAGGATGTCGGCAAGACTGATAATCGAGACATAGGACGTGTCCTTCAGCAGCACCATCCAGAGGTTCGTCAGGCCGGGGAGTGCGATTCGCACAAGCTGCGGCAGGATGATGAGCCGCAGCGTGCGGCCGCGATGCAGGCCGAGCGAGTCTCCCGCCTCATACTGGCCCTTGGGTATGGCGCGGAAAGCCGAGAGCAGCACTTCCGAACAGTAGGCGGAGAAGACGACCGACAGCGCGATCACGCCGGCGAGAAAAGCGTTGATCTCGATCGGCGGTCCGACATAGCCGGCAAGCTCCAGAAGGGACTGGATCAGCATCTGCATGCCATAATAGATGATGAAGAGCGTCAAAAGCTCCGGCAGGCCGCGGAAGATCGTCGTGTAGATGCCGGCGGCCAGCCGCAGCGGCTTCTCCTCCGACTGTTGGCCCAGCGCCACGAGGAAACCGATCACGAGCCCGATCGGCAGGGTGACGATTGCCACCGAAACGGTAACCTGCAAGCCGAGAGCGATTTCGTCGCCCCAGCCAGTATCGCCGCAGGCAAGAATCGTCGACTGACCAAACCAGGTGAAGATGCCGACGGGTCCGCACAGCGGATCGAAAATGTGCACAAGTGAGCTCCAGAAGGAGCCAAGCGCGGAAAATAATCCGCCCATGCGAGAATTCCCCTCACGGCTTTTGCCGTTTTGATCTTGCCACCTTTGTCAAACAAAAATGGCGGAAGAGCAAGCCTTCCGCCATTCGCTTGATCGGCCAGATACCGAATTTCTCAGTCGCCGTAAACGTCGAAATCGAAGTACTTGTCCTGGATCTTCTTGTACTCGCCGTTGGCGCGGATCGCTGCGATCGCGGTGTTCAGCTTTTCCTTCAGCGGATCACCCTTACGGATGGCGATGCCTGCGCCTTCGCCGTTGATTTCCTTGTCGACCGGCAAGGTTGTCAGGATCTTGCAGCAGGCGCCGGCGTCGGACTTGACCCATTCGGAGAGAACCACGACATCGTCGATGACGGCGTCGACACGGCCGCTGGAAACGTCGAGCTTGTATTCGTCAGCGGTCGGATAGAGCTTCAGCTCGGTGTCGGCAAGGTGCTTCTCGGCGTAGTTGGCGTGCGTCGTCGAGGTCTGCGCGCCGATCACCTTGCCCTTGAGGCCAGCAACGTCGGTGATCTTGGAATCCTTCGGGACGGCGATGGCCGGCGGGGTGTTGTAGTACTTATTGGAGAAGTCGACGAGCTTCAGGCGTTCCGGCGTAATCGACATGGAAGAGACGATCATGTCGAATTTCTTGGCGTTGAGCGCCGGAATGATGCCGTCCCAATCGGTACTGACGAAGCTGCATTCAGCCTTCATCTCGGCACAGAGCGCCTTGGCGATATCGATGTCGAAGCCCTGGATCGTGCCGCTGGCGTCGACGAATTCGAAGGGCGGATAGGTCGAATCGGTGCCGATCACGTATTTTTCGCCTTCGGCCATGGCCGAGCCGGCAAAGAGCGACATTGCCGCGATCGAGGCTGCCGCGAAGATGCGGGTGGAGTTAAACATGAGGATCCTCTCTGTTGGTGGCCGCTGTCTGTTTTTCTCTTGGACTCGCGACCGCAATTCAACGGTGTCGACACCGCCTTGCGGCGATAATCAGACTTTTTTTCATGAAATTGCAACACAAATTCCCGCGCAATTGTGCGGTGCAAATAACAGGCGAGATGAACGAAAGCAGACCGCAACATTCACGGGAGGTTAATCAAGGGCTTCCTAGAACCGGAACAAATCGGCGACTTGGCGCTTTGCCAATTCGCCGTTTCGCCTCATTGCGAAGCTAGGGGCGAAGCAAGGCCTGTCGGCCTTCAGGAAGCTCAAACAGGATCGAGGAAACCCGATGGGCAAGAAATCTAGATTGTTTGCGAGTGCAGCTTTCCCGCTGCTTTCCCTATCGCTGGCTCTCCAGCCCGCCACGACGATGGCTGCCGTCCGCGACGTCGCGACGCCGGCCGCGGCCGTGCAGCAGGCGGAACAAGGCAGTTTCGAAGTGGCGCAGGACGCGCCGTCGGAAGAGGAACTGCTGAAGAAGAAGCGCAAGGAAAAGAAGGAGGCCCCGGCCGAACAGGCGCCGGCAGCCGAGCAGCAGAAGGAAGAACCTGCCGAAAAGCCGAGGAAGGCCGAGCAGAAGGAGGCCCCGGCGCCCGAGCCGAAGGCAGCGCCGGAACCGTCGAAGGCAGAAGCGCCAAGGGAGGAGCCCGCACCGAAGGCCGAAAGCAAACCCCAGCGCAAAGCCAAGCAGGAGGCTCAGTCCGAAGTAGAGCCCGAGGCCCAGCCGCAGCAGGAAGAGCAGCAGCCGGTGACGCAGGAAAAGCCGAAGAAGCCCAAGAAGCCTCAGGTACAGCAGGCCGAGCCGGAAGCTCAGCCGGAGCCCGAACAGCAGCCGGCCGCCAAGGAAGCTCAGCCGCAGGTGGAACAGGCTGAGCCTGAAGCCAAGCCGGAGGGCAAGCAACGTCAGGAGAGGGCCCAAGGCAAGGACAAAGGCAAGGGCAAGGCCGAGACCGCCGCCCCTGAGGCGGTAACGCCGGCCGAGGAGCAGGCCAAGCCCGAAGCAAAACCCGAGGTAAAACCGACAGCCGAGGCGCCGGCCGAGAAGAAGCCGGCAAAGGGCGAGGCCACAGCGCCGGGAGATAAGCCAACCGAAGACAAGGCTGCCGCACCTGAGGCCGCGCCCGTTGAAAAGCCGATGGAAGGCACGGCCGAAAAACCTTCCGAGGCACCAACGGTCGCGCCCAGCACCGACACTGCCCAGCCGGCGCCGGATTCCAGCGGCGGCCAGCAGGTCGAGCAGGCGCTTCCGGCACCGGAAAAGGTTTCTCCCGAGGAACTGGAGCGCCGCAAGAAGATTGCCGCGGATCCGGCCAAGAGCAACGAGACCGTCGTGCTGCCGGTCGAGAACGGTGCCGCCGTGCTTGACAGCGACAAGGATGCCGATCGCAGCAAGGGCCGCGAAAGCCGCCGTGATCGCGACAAGCTGCGCGCCGAGAGCCAGGAGGTGAAGGTGCCGACCTCGGATGCCGATGCGCAGGCCGCTGCAGCTGCTGCTGCGCCGGCGATAAAGCTCGAGGCAGTCACCAGCGAGAAGGGCACGAGGCTCGACACGCGGCCGCAATTTGCCCGTCCCGAGGGAGCGCGCATCGACGACCAAACCGACGATAACCGGGTGATCATCCAATACAACAACCAGGTGATCGTGCGCAGCGACGACGACAGACGGTTCCTGCGCGACGGTGAACGACCGATCTATGAAGAGCTCCCGGACAATCGCTATCGCGAGACCATCACGCGGCCGGAAGGCTATCGTATCGTCACCATTCGCAACCGCTACGGCGACATCATCCAGCGGTCGCGCGTCGATGCCCGCGGGCGCGAATACGTGCTCTACTACTCACCTGATCTCTACGAGGATCCTGATCGCGGCTATTTCGACGACCCGGGCGCTGATCTGCCGCCAATGCGGCTGCGTGTCCCGCTCAACGACTATATCATCGACACCAGCAGCGATCCTGACCGGGACTATTACGAGTTCCTCAGCGAGCCGCCGGTCGAGCAGGTGGAGCGGGTCTATTCGCTTGACGAGGTGAAGTACTCCGCTCGTATTCGCGACAAGGTGCGCCGCATCGACCTCGATACGATCACCTTCGCCACCGGCAGCGCCGAGATCCCGATGACGCAGGCACGCACGCTGCGCAAGGTTGCCGACGCAATCAACCAGGTGCTCGAAAAGGATCCGAGCGAGACTTTCCTGATTGAAGGCCATACGGATGCGGTCGGCTCCGACCAGAGCAACCTGATCCTTTCCGACCAGCGGGCGGAATCGGTCGCCAACGTGCTCACCGACGTCTACGGCATCGCGCCGGAAAACCTGGCAACGCAGGGCTATGGCGAGCGCTACTTGAAGGTCAATACATCAGACCCGGAGCAGGAAAACCGCCGCGTCACCATCCGCCGCGTCACGCCGCTGGTTCGTCCGGTAGCCGCCAAACAGTAAACGATGTTGCCCCTCTCCATTCGTCGAGAGGGGCAAACTGGACTGGCTGTCCCACACTCTATGGGGACAAAAGTTGGATAGGGACGGCATGCGGGCTTCGAGCACCTGCCGCCCCATACTGCCGGTTCTACTCGCCGGCTTTTCTGGCCGCCTTTTCGATGACGTCGGCAACTTTTTCCGGTTGGGATGCGAAGACGGCGTGGCTGGACTTGATCTCCGTCACTTCGCTGCCGGCGCGTTTGGCCATATCACGCTCCAGTTCGGGGTTGATGGAGCGGTCCTCGGTGGCGACAATCGACCAGCTGGGCTTCGTGCGCCATGCGGGTTCCGCGATCTTGGCTGCGAAGGCTTGCTTTGAGGCGAGGACTTGCGACTTTGCCAGGAAATCGGTCTCGGCTTTCGGAAGGTCGGCTGCGAAATCCGCCGCAAAAGCCGCGGGGTCGAGATAGAGGTATTTGCCATCCTTCGTCTCCTTGATGTCCATGCTGCCGGCCGGCTTCGAGCTGGCGAGGCTCAGCAGGCTTTCGCCCTGGTCGGGCTGGAACGCGGCGACATAGACGAGGCCGGCGACATGAGGATCGTTGCCGGCCTCGGTGATCACCATGCCGCCATAGCTGTGGCCGATGAGCAGGGACGGTCCTTCCTGGAGGTCGAGAACCCGTTTCGTCGCCGCTACGTCGTCTTCGAGAGAGGTGAGGGGTTCCTGGACGATTGTGACGTTGAAGCCGCGCCTTTCGAGGATCTCTGTCGCCTTGCGCCAGCCCGAGCCGTCGGCCAGCGCGCCGTGGACGATCACGATGTTCTTGACCGAGGCAGCCTCGGCTGCAAATGCGATCCCGGCGGTGGCAAAGGCAAGGGCTGCGATGAAAGTCAGATGCTTGTTCATGGGTTTACTCCTTGTGGTCGATGTTGAAGGTCTTGAAATGGAACGGTGTCGGGTCAGCCGAACGTGAAGGCGTAGGCCTGGACGCCGGGATCGAGGAAGCGGATCTCGAAGTTGCGGGCAGCGACGGTGCCCGACTGCCGCACGAGCTGGTAAAGACGCGTCGCGGTGACCGCGCCGTTGCCGTCGGCATCGATGTCGGAGCCGTGGTCCGGGCCCGGAGACTTGCCGTCGATCTTCACCTGGAAACGGACCGGTTTAGCTTCATCGCCGGGTCCGAGAACCAGATGCAGGTCACGGGCGCTGAAGCGATAGGTGATGCCACCGCCTGCCTGATCGAGCGTTGCCTGATCCTTACCAACGGTCCAGGTTCCCGACAGGCCCCAGCCATTGAGGCTCGGCTTGCTGATCGAGTAGTTCTGCGGAGCATCTGCCTGCAGCCCCTCGGGTGAGCTGAAGTTCGTCGCCTGCTCGTAGCCGAGATAGGTCTCGCCGGAGCGGATGTTGCCGAGATCGGGACCGGCTTCCACGCCCTTTGCATCGGGGGTGACCGGCGCGCTGGCGGTCATTTCACTTCCGGCTTCGCGCAGCAGGTCCTGAATGGCCTTCTCGGTCCTGCCGTAATTGCCTTCGCCGAAGTGGTGGTAGCGGATCTGGCCCTTGGCATCGATCAGGTAGGCGGCTGGCCAGTAGCTGTTCTCGAAGGCGCGCCAGATCTTGTAGTCGTTGTCGACGGCAACGGGATAGCCGATCTTGAAGTCATCGATTGCGCTTTTGACGTTGTCGATCTTCTTTTCGAAAGCGAATTCCGGGGCGTGGACGCCGATCACTACGAGACCTTGATCGGCATATTTTTCCGCCCAGGCCTTGGTGTAGGGGATCGTGCGAATGCAGTTGATGCAGGAATAGGTCCAGAAGTCGACGAGAACGACCTTGCCAGGCAGCTCTTCGGTGGTCAGGGGCTTGGAGTTCAGCCATTCGACTGCGCCGTTGAGCGAGGGCGCATAACCCTCGACCGGCAGATCGCTGCGGAAAGGCTTCTTCGCATCGGCCGCGACGATCGTCGCGTCGTTGCTTGCGAGTTCGGAGGGTGCAGCGGCGAGCTCCTTTGCATGCAGCCGGTCGAGCACGGCCTGTTCCAGAGATGCAGTGCTGGCATAGGAGAGGCGGGACAGCAGGCTGGTGTCGAGGCCGAGGGCGATGATAGCGACACCGGCGAGCACAGCAGCGCCGAGCACCTGGCGAATGCGGTCGCCCAGGCCGAGCGAACGCTTCATGGCGGTGAATATCTTTCCGCCGACCGACAAGGCGACGGCAAGGGAGGTCGCGGCACCGGCTGCATAGGCAGCGAGCAGGAAGCTGGTCTCAAGGTTGGCGCCCTGCAAGGCAGCACCCGTCAGCACGAGGCCGAGGATCGGCCCGGCGCAAGGCGCCCAGAGCAGTCCGGTGGCGACGCCGAGAACGAGGGCGCTCCTGACCGTCGGCGCCGTGCGTCCGCTGCCGCTGGCGTTTACGAGGTTATTTCCCAGATCGACGATCGGACGGGCAAGGGTGCTGGCAAAGCGCGGCGAAAGCAGGCTCACGCCGAAGAGAGCAAGCAGGACAATCGCGGCAAGCCGGCCATATTCATTGGCGCGGATGGCCCAGCTGCCGCCGACCGCGGCAAGGGTGGCAACGAGCGCGAAAGTGGCGGCCATGCCGGCCAGCATCGGCAGCGTGCTTTTGACGAAGGGCTGGCCGGCGCGGGCGAAGACGAAGGGGAGGATGGGGAGGATGCAGGGGCTGAGGATGGTCAGCACGCCTCCGAGATAGGCAATGATCAGAAGTGTCATCATCGTTTCCTCTGAAACCGATTGATCGGACTCTGGACGGCGATGGGCCTGAACCAGCAACGGCGCGATGTAGCCGGGCGGAGGTATCTCCGATGTGTCTGGTTTGGCGGGAAAATGTACCGAACTATTGCGCTGGGGCAGGAGCGATACAAAAGAATACATACTGCCTCATCCGCAGAGGCGGCGGCAATATAGTCGAGGCGGACCCGCGATGCTCTGCGCAGTCAACGCAATTGTATCAGAGTGTATCTGACAGGGCGGAGTCTACATTCGTATTCAAAAACCGCGCCTTTGCGACATACGGGCGATACAAGCCGAACGTCTTCTGAGCACCGTGATCCATTCGACAGGAGAGACCGATGTCCGAGCAAATCGACCACCACCGCCGCCGCTTCTTCGGCATGACAGCCATCGCCCTTGCGGCAGTCGAATTCGGCGTAGCAGGCGCGGTCTCTGCCCAGCCGTCGCCGGCTTCGCCCGCGTCCTTGCCTGATGTGAAGGCCGGAACCCATACGTCCTTCGAAGCGCTGAAGCAGATCAAGACCGACGTGCTCGATATCGGCTATGCCGAAGCCGGGAAGGCGGATGGTCCTGTTGTCCTGCTGCTGCACGGCTGGCCCTATGACATCTATAGTTTCGTCGACGTCGCGCCGCTGCTTGCCTCGGCCGGCTACCGGGTGATCATTCCTTACCTGCGCGGCTACGGCACGACACGTTTCCTCGACGACAAGACCCCGCGCAACGGCCAGCCTTCGGCGCTCGCCGCCGATATGATCGCCCTGCTCGATGCGCTCAAGATCGAGAAGGCGGTAATTGCCGGCTACGACTGGGGCGGGCGGACAGCCAATATCATGGCCGCGCTCTGGCCGGAGCGGTGCAAGGCGATGGTATCGGTCAGCGGCTACCTGATCGGCAGCCAGGCAGCCAACGAGAAGCCGCTTCCGCCGAAGGCCGAACTTGCCTGGTGGTACCAGTTCTATTTCGCCACCGAACGCGGCCGTCTGGGCTATGCCAGCAACACCCATGATTTCGCAAAGCTCATCTGGCAGACGGCCTCGCCGAAGTGGAATTTCGACGATGCGACCTTCGACAGATCCGCCGCCGCCTTCGACAATCCCGACCATGTCGACATCGTCATTCACAATTATCGCTGGCGCCTGGGGCTTGTCGAAGGCGAGGCCAAGTACGACGCCTATGAGAAGAAGCTGGCCGCTTTGCCGATGATTTCGGTGCCGACGATCACCATGGAGGGTGATGCAAACGGAGCGCCGCATCCGGAGCCCTCCGCCTATGCCGCAAAGTTCTCCGGCAGATACGAGCATCGCACGATCGGTGGCGGCATCGGCCACAACCTGCCGCAGGAGGCGCCGCAGGCCTTTGCGCAAGCCTTGATCGACGTCGATCGCTTCTAAAGCACTTCGCGATCTGTCAGATTCGCTTCCCGCGCTTTAGGTCTTTATTTTCTCGCATGTCGTCAACGCAAAACCGCAGCACACTTTTGCGCGACATGCTTAGAGGCGGCATCAAGCCGCAGAGCCTCGTTGCTCCGACCGGCGGAATATGCGTAGGTCGCGTCTGTCGCTTCGGCATCATGGCCGAGGCGGCGGGCGCGGCCATATCGTTGAGGAATAAGCAAATATGGATCATGTCGATCACATCCTGATCGTCGACGACGATCGTGAAATCCGCGAGCTGGTCTCGGGCTATCTGCAGAAGAATGGCCTCAGGACCAGTGTTGCCGCGGACGGGCGCCAGATGCGCAGTTTTCTGGACGCCAATGCCGTCGATCTGATCGTGCTCGACGTGATGATGCCGGGCGATGACGGTCTGGTGCTGTGCCGCGAACTGCGCGGCGGGCGGCACAAGGCGATCCCGATCCTGATGCTGACGGCCCGCACCGACGAGATGGACAGGATCCTCGGGCTGGAGATGGGCGCCGACGACTATCTCGCCAAGCCTTTTGCCGCCCGCGAGCTTCTCGCGCGCATCAAGGCGGTGCTGCGGCGCACGCGCATGCTGCCGCCCAACCTGCAGATCAGCGAGGCGGGACAATTGCTGACCTTCGGCGACTGGCGGCTCGATACGGTTGCGCGCCACCTCCTGGATAAGGAAGGAACGGCGATTGCGCTGAGCGGCGCCGAATACCGCCTGCTGCGTGTCTTCATCGACCATCCGCAGCGGGTGCTCAACCGCGATCAGCTTCTGAGCCTGACGCAGGGGCGCGACGCCGAGCTCTTCGATCGCTCGATCGATCTGTTGGTCAGCCGCCTGCGGCAGCGGCTGGGAGACGATGCGCGCGAGCCGACCTACATCAAGACGGTGCGCAGCGAAGGCTATGTCTTCTCGGTTCCGGTCGAAATTTCGGAGCCGCGCCAATGAGGAGTGCGATCGCCATGCTGCCGGGCCTGATGTGGCCGAGAACACTGCGATCGAGGATTTTTCTCATCCTGCTGATCGGCCTGGCCTTCGCCTACGGGCTTTCCTTCAGCGTTCTCTACATGGAGCGCTACATGTCGGCCAAGGCGGTAATGCTCGGCACGCTGGAGAACGATGTTGCAACATCGATTGCCGTTCTCGACCGGCTCCCGGCAACCGAGCGCGGTGACCTTGTGGACTGGCTGAGCCGCGGCAACTATCGTTTCGAACTCGGGCCCGGTTTGGCCGGCGTGCCCGACGCCTCCAGCAAGGGCAGGGAGATCGCAGGAAAGATAGAGGCGGCCGTCGGGCACCGCTTCCCGATCCGCATTGAACGGATACCGGGCGAAGTCAACCGGCTGCAGGCACATCTGACGCTGAGCGACGGCAGCCCGCTCACCATCGATGTGACGCCAAGGGGCGTCATGCCGATTGCGGAATGGCTACCCTATGTCTTTGCCGTCCAGATGGCGCTGCTCGTCCTCTGTACCTGGTTTGCTGTCCGCCAGGCGATCCGGCCGCTCGGCGAGCTTGCCGCGGCCGCCGATGCCCTCGACCCCGACAAGAACGGTCCCGGTTTGAGCGAGGCGGGGCCGAGCGAAGTCGCGCATGCGGCGAGGGCGTTCAATGCGATGCGGGAGAGGATCGCCCACTACCTCGAGGAGCGTGTGCAGATCCTGGCGGCGATCTCGCATGACCTGCAGACACCGATCACTCGCATGCGGCTGCGGGCCGACATGGCGGAGGATTCGCCCGAGAAGGAGAAGCTAGTGCGCGACCTTGCCGAGATCCAGCGCCTCGTCCAGGACGGCATCGCCTATGCGCGCAGCGCTCACGGGAGCGGCGAAAAGAATGCCCGCATCGATCTCGCCTCTTTTATCGACAGCATAGCCTACGACTATCAGGACACCGGAAAGACCGTCACGGTCGCTGGGCTGGTTGAGGGCGCCGCCTTCACCAGACCGCATGCCCTGCGCCGGATACTGTCGAACTTCATCGACAACGCCCTGAAGTTTGCGGGCTCCGCCGAGATCAGCGTCGGGCACGACGCGGAAAGGCATGTCGTCATATCGGTCATGGATCGCGGGCCCGGAATTCCAGACGATATGCTGGAAGCCGCCATGCAGCCGTTCTTCCGGCTCGAGCAATCCCGCAACCGCGAGACCGGCGGCACGGGCCTCGGTCTTGCGATCGCCCAGCAGCTGACGGCGAAGCTCGGCGGCTCGCTCAGGCTCTACAATCGGCCCGGCGGCGGACTGGCGGCGGAAGTTACCCTTCGGTGATTTTGGACGCCGGGATTTTCCGGCAGTTTGTACGAAAAGATGTCTCGGATACCGGAAGCTACGTTTTGTGACATTTCAGCCGATTTCGGAAACATGCAGGATATATCGGCCGGTCAAAACTCACTTCGTCAACCCGGCCGCAGCAGCGATCTCCTCGCTTACGGCGCCCATATACGGAGTGTTCAATGACAAAGATCGAAAAAGTTCTCTACACCGGCAAGACCCGCACGACAGGCGGGCGCGACGGCGCTTCGCAAAGCGATGACGGGCAGCTCGACATCAAGCTCTCGCCTCCCGGCAGCGCGCGGCCCGGTACCAATCCCGAACAGCTCTTCGCCGCAGGCTGGTCTGCCTGCTTCATCGGCGCGATCGGCATTGCCGCCGGCAAGCTGAAGATCAGGCTACCCACTGATACGGCTGTGAACGCCGAAGTCGATCTCGGAACGACGGAGGGCGACTATTTCCTGCAAGCCCGTCTCAAGGTCAGACTGCCCGGCATCGAAGCGGATGTCGCGAAGGCGCTTGTCGACGAGGCGCACCGGACCTGCCCCTATTCGAAGGCGACACGCGGCAATATCCATGTGGAGCTGAGCATTGCCTGACCGGCAGACGCCGAAGGAACAGGGCGAGGCTGTCGGGCCTCGCCGCTGGAGGATTTCATGAGATTGATGATCGTCTGCGTTCTGGGAGCGGCGGTGTTTGCCGCGCCCTGCATTTACGACATACGCTCGCAGGAGCCTTCGCCCCTCGCGGGCCTTGTGACGGCGGCATCGGCCGCGTCTTCCGCGGAGGGGTTGCCGCTCCTCCGCGACCATAAGGGAGAAAGACAATGAAGCTTTACCAGAACGAAATTTCCTCGGCGACATCGAGGGTCCGATTGCCCTCGCCCTGAAGGGGCTGACGGCGGAGGCGTTGCCGGTCACCATTCTCGGCGAGGAGGCAGAAAGCCGGCAGGCCGGATACCGCAGCGTCAATCCTCAGGGGCTGGTGCCGGCCCTGCTCACCGACGGCGGCGTCCTCGTCACCCAGTCGCTGGCCATCATCGAATATCTCGATGAGATCCAGCCTGAACCGCCGCTGCTGCCCGACACGGCGGAAGACAGGGCGCAGGCGCGGTCCATCGCGCTTGCGATCGCGGCCGAAATCCATGCGCTGCTGCCGCCGCGGATCGGCCTGCATCTCAAAACCGCCTTCAAAGCTGATGCCGACTCGATTGCGGCATGGGGCCGTCACTGGGTCGGCGAAGGAATGGCCGCTGTGGAGACGATGATTGCCAGCCGCAGGCGTGGGGCGTTCGCGGTCTCCGATCAGCCTGGCATTGCCGACATATTCCTCTTCCCGCAGGCGATCAGCGCCAGGCGCATGGGGTTCGATCTCGCGCGGTGGCCGAACATCGCCGAGATTGTCGGCAGGCTGGAGGCGTTACCGGCTTTTCAGGAGAATGCGCCGGCGCCGAGGAAATGACGTTATCGGTGAGGACGCGGCCGCAACGGATTGCGGCCATTTCCGTCTCAGCGGTTGACCCTAGCCTGCAGCTGGGACGCCGTGCAGGCCTATCTTGAGGACGGGCAACTGGTGCGGGTGCTCGAAGTCCAGTGTCCGCCGTTTTCCGAGTAGCATCTTGATTATCCCTCCGGCTGGCATGCATCGGTGGCCTTTGTGGTCGTCGCCGATGCGCTTCGGTATCGAGGGTAGAGACTTATATTTAGCCCTGTGGGCGGCGCGTTGAAGCAGTGTCAGGTCATAGCGCGCCTGCCGTTTGACATTCCACCCTTCACCACTAATTCAAAGTGAAAATGAAGGAAACAATGAATGAATACTGCTATTCCTGCCGCGAAAGCTCGGACCGGAGTGTCCGGTTTGGACACAATTCTGGCAGGGGGCCTTTCCGCCGGCCACGTGTTTCTACTCGAGGGAAATCCAGGGGCTGGAAAGACCACTATTGCACTGCAGTTTCTGATTGAAGGCGCGCGGCTTGGCGAGCGCGGGCTCTACATCACGCTCTCGGAAACCGAGAGCGAATTGCGAGCTGGAGCCGCGTCGCACGGCATGATCATCGATGGCAATATCGAAGTCTTTGAGGTCGTGCCCCCGGAAAGCCTGCTGGATTCCGACCAGCAGCAGAGCTTGCTTTATTCGTCAGACCTTGAGCTCGGGGAGACGACCAAGGAAATTTTCGCCGCGTTCGAGAGGGTTCGGCCAAGCCGTGTCGTTCTTGACAGCCTGTCGGAGATAAGGCTGCTGGCGCAAAGCTCGCTGCGCTACCGCCGGCAGATCCTTGCGCTCAAACATTACTTCGCCCGGCAGGGGGCGACCGTGCTTCTGCTCGACGACCTGACGTCAGACGTCCTCGACAAGACGGTTCACAGCGTCGTACATGGGGTCATCCATCTCGAGGAACTGGCGCCCGGCTACGGCTCCGAACGGCGACGCCTGAGGGTCATAAAATATCGCGGCCAAGCCTTCCGCGGTGGTTATCACGATTTCACCATTCAAACCGGCGGCGTCGTCGTATTCCCCCGCCTCATTGCATCAGAGCACAGGACGAGTTACGCCCGTGACGATGTTTCGAGCGATATTGCGGAACTGGACCTTCTGTTGGGCGGCGGACTCGAGAGGGGCTCCAGTACGCTCATTCTTGGGCCGGCCGGGACCGGGAAAAGCACTTTTTCGTTTCAATTCCTTGCCGCAGCGATCGGGCGGGGAGAGAAGGCGGCGGCCTTCATTTTCGATGAAGAGCTTGGCTTGCTTTTCGGGCGGCTGAAGCTGCTTGGAATCGATCTGGAAGCGATGAGGGACGCTGGCCTTGTTCATATCGAGCAAGTGGATGCCGCCGAATTGTCACCCGGCGAATTTGCGCATCGTGTGCGGGACTGCGTCGACAAGTCAGGCGCCAAAACCGTCATCATCGACAGCATCAACGGATATCAGGCTTCGATGCCGGATGAGAATTCGTTGATCCTCCACATGCATGAGCTACTGCAATATTTGAACAGACAAGGCGCAAACACCTTCCTCACCGTCGCCCAACACGGGTTGGTCGGTGACATGAAGGCGCCGGTCGACGTCACCTATCTTGCCGATACCGTCATTCTGCTGCGCTATTTCGAGGCGGCGGGAAGGGTACGACGCGCAGTATCGGTGATCAAGAAGAGGACCGGATTCCACGAGGATACAATCCGGGAATATCGCATCGGCGCGGCGGGCCTGACATTCGGAGGACCGCTTGTCGGATTTCAGGGAGTGCTGCGCGGCGTTCCGGAATTTGTTTCAGACACCGCGTCGCTTATGTCGCGCGATAGCGGGGATGGCGGCAATTCCTAATTCCGGTCAACCAAAGGCGCTGATCTACGCACCGACCGGACGCGATGCTCTGGTGGCGGCATCCCTGGTGAACGAAGCCGGCGCAACAGCGGTTACTGCTCAGGACCTTCCGATGTTCGCGGCATTGCTTGATGACGATGTCGCCTTCGGCATCCTGACGGAGGAGGCTGTTCGCTCAAGTGATCTGAAGCCGATCGCTGCCTGGATTTCGTCTCAGCCGAGCTGGTCTGATCTGCCGTTCATCGTGCTCACCACGCGGGGCGGCGGGCCGGAGCGAAATCCAGCTGCTGCCAGGCTTTCCGAGGTCCTTGCCAATGTTACCTTCCTGGAGAGACCTTTTCACGCCACATCATTCATCAGTATTGCCAGGACGGCGTTGAGGGGACGGCTGCGACAGTACCAGGCGCGCGCCCATCTTGAGGCTCTCAGCGAGGGAGAGCGGCGGCTGCAGGGCGCGCTTGCTGCCGGCCGCCTCGGTGCATGGGAACTCGAACTATTCTCAATGAGATTATCGGCCTCCGATACCTGCAAGGCGATCTTCGGCCGAGGTCCGAACGAGGAATTCACTTATCCCGATTTGATTGCGAGCATCCATCGCGATGATCGAGAGCTCGTTCAGACAAACCTAGATTGGACGATCGAAACAGGACGCGATTATTCGGTCGAACACAGAACGATCTGGCCGGATGGATCGCTGCATTGGGTGGAGGTGCATGCGCAGCTTTATGCCGACAGATATGGCTCGGCGAAGAAGCTCGTCGGCGTTTCCTCCGATGCCACGGCCCGCAAGACCACCGAGGAGAACCTCAGACGACTGAATGAGAGCCTCGAAGAGCGGGTGAGGGAACGGACCGGCGAGGTGCATGCTGCCCATCGGAGCTTGCTCGAGGAGGTAGCTCAGAGAGAACAGGCCCAGGAGCAGCTTCGCCATTCGCAGAAAATGGAAGCGATCGGCCAACTGACCGGCGGCGTCGCGCATGATTTCAACAATTTGCTGATGGTCGTTCTCGGCAATCTCGAACTGCTCGGTAAGCATGTAACGGGAGATCGGAAAGCGTCGCGGCTGGTCGAAGGCGCCGTTCAGGGCGCTCGCCGCGGGGCGGCCCTAACACAGCGTCTGCTGGCTTTCGCCAGACGGCAGGATCTTCAGGTAAAGCCGGTCGATCTGGTCGAACTGGTATCCGGAATGAACGACCTCTTGCGTCGCTCGGTGGGATCGTCAGTCAGCATCGAAACCCGGCTGCTGCCGGGGCTGCAGCCGGCACTGGTCGATGCCAACCAGGTCGAACTGGCGCTGCTCAACCTTGCCGTCAATGCGCGCGATGCGATGCCGGATGGAGGCGTGCTGTCGATCTCGCTGCGCGAAGAACAAGTCGTAGGTGACGCCGGCGACCTCGACGGGGGGCCCTATCTCGTCCTCAGCGTGACCGACAACGGCAGCGGGATGGACGCGGAGACGCTGAAGAAGGCCGTCGATCCCTTCTTCTCGACCAAGGAGCTCGGAAAGGGCACTGGCCTTGGGCTCTCAATGATTCACGGCCTTGCCGTCCAGCTCAATGGCGCGCTGCGCCTGACGAGCAAGCTCGGCGTGGGAACGACTGCCGAATTATGGCTTCCCGCAACCGAACGGCGCCCTGAGCAGCCGGCTGAAACCGATTTGCCTCTCCCGCAAACCGCATCGAAGCTAAAAATCCTTTTAGTCGACGATGATACGTTAATTGCCATGAGTTCGGTCGAGATGCTTGAAGATCTCGGCCATGAAGTCGTCGAAGCAAATTCCGGCTCGCAGGCGCTGGAGCTGATCAGGACCGGCGGACATTTCGACGTGATGATTACTGACTATTCGATGCCGGGCATGACCGGCGCGCAGCTTGCCCAGGCGGTGCGGACCATTCGGCCGACACTGCCGATCGTGCTGGCAACGGGTTATGCCGATCTTCCTGCCGGCGCCGAGGTCGACCTTCCAAGATTGGGAAAGCCGTACAACCAGGATCAGCTCGCAAGGGAAATTCACAAGGCGATGGCAAGCGACACGGACATGCCCCTCAAATCAGCGAGCTAGCTAACGCCGGCCTCAAGACCGAGAATCTCAGCGATGAAATCGGCAATAGCGGCGGTGTCGTCGAGGTTGAAGACAGGCAGGGCCGTATCGGTGACGGGATGATCGGCAGCAATCGCCGCGATGTGAGGATCGTCAGGCGCGAGCGGCGTACGGTTTGCGGCTTCCAGGCGGCGGGCTTCGATCTTCGGGATCGGCTCGCGCTTATAGCCTTCGATCAGAACGAGATCGCAGGGGGCGAGACGGGCGAGGATTTCCTCGAACTCGGGTTCGGGCGCGCCGCGTAGCTCATGCATGATCGCGTAACGCGTGCCGGAAACGATGGTAACCTCGTGGGCGCCGGCCTGGCGGTGGCGGTAGCTGTCGGCGCCGACCTTGTCGATATCGAAATCATGATGGGCATGCTTGATCGTCGAGATCCTGTAGCCGCGGCGCGTAAACTCCGTCACCAGCCGGACGGCGAGGCCGGTCTTGCCCGAGTTCTTCCAGCCGGCGATGCCGAAGATTTTGGGTGCGGTCATGCGCGAAGGGCCTCCAGCCAGCGTTGCGCCTCGACAAGATCGTCCGGCGTGTTGATGTTGAAGAAGGGATCGAGAAGGCTGGCGCGGGTCGGATGAAGCGGAAACGCGACTTCCGTAACGTCATGCCGCAACAGGAAGTCGCGCACGCGGCGTTTCTCGTCGTTGGCGATCCAGGCTTCGAGATCGGCGGCGAGCGTCACCGGCCAGAGCCCGAAAACGGGATGGCTGCGGCCTTCGGAGGCCGCGATGGCGATCTGCGACGGGCGGTCGAGCGCTGCTGCCAGCCGGGCGACGAGGTCGGCGGGGAAGAACGGGCAATCCACCGAGACGGTGACGACATGGGTGATCCCGGGAAGGCCGGCGGCATAGAGCATGGCCGCGTGAATGCCGGCCAATGGCCCGGCCTTGCCGGGAAGACGGTCGGGCACGACGGGCACATCTTCTGCAGCGGCATCGGCATTGACGGCGACGGCGGCGACCTGTTGCGAGAGGCGGCTCAGGACATGGTGCAGCAGGCTTTCGGCCCCGAGAATCACGTTCGCCTTGTCGCGGCCCATGCGCTGTGAGCGGCCGCCGGCCAGCACGACGCCTGCTATTTCGGATCTGTCGAGCGAGAACTCCGTCATCAATCCTGCCTCAAACCGGTGAGCGCGGCGCGGATTCCGGAGCGATCGGCGGCACACGGCGCTTGGCTTCACGATAGAACGTATAGAGGCCGGAGGCGATGACGATTGCAGCGCCCAGGAGCGTCCAGCTGTCGGGCACTTCGGCGAAGAAGAAAAAGCCGAGCAGCGAGGAAAAGATCAGGCTGGTATAGCGGAAGGGCGCGACGAAGGAGATTTCGCCAGTGCGCATGGTGAGAATGACCGACTGGTAGCCGACGAGCACCAGCACTGAGGCGAGCAGCAGATGCCCTAGCGACGTCGCGCTGACCGGTTGCCAGCCGCCGAGCATCGGGATGAGCAAAGCGCCGAAGAAGGAGGCGGAGATGGCGGTGATGACCGTGATCATCAGCGAGGGAATCTCCGGATCGATCGAGCGGGTGGCGAGATCGCGGCTGGCCGTCGTCAGCACCGCGCTGACGCAGAGGAGGGCGGCGGCAGTGAAGCCTTCGGGGCCGGGACGGATGATGATCATCACCCCGACGAGGCCGACCAGGATCGCCAACCAGCGCCGCCAGCCGACCGGCTCGTTGAAGAACAGCGCGGCACCGAAGGTGACGACCAGCGGCAGCGACTGCAGGATCGCCGAGGCATTGGCGATCGGCATCATGCCGAGCGCGGTGATATAGGTGACCGCCGACAGCATCTCGCAGATGATCCTGAAGATGATCATCGGCTGCAGCACAATGCGCCAAGAGCGCAGCGCGCCCATTTTCCAGGCGATCAGATAGACGAGCACGCTGGTGAACAGGCCGCGCAGGAACATGATCTCGCCGGCATTCATAGAGGCGATCACCGATTTGGAGAGAGCGTCGCTCGCGGAAAAGCCGGCCATCGCCAAGCTCATATAGATGGCGCCCTCAGTATTGCGTGACCGCGGCATGAAGAGATTCCCATTACCTGTGCGCCCCTTCTTAGTCGGGAAGATACATCAAGGGAATCGAATGAATGCCACACCGCGGATAAATCGTTGATGCAGCGCACAATGGTGCCGACGTTGCGGCAAGTGAATGATTGAAAACCGCGGCAAGTGAAGGTTTGCAATGTGAATTCCGGTACTTCCAATGCGTATCGATGCTTCCGTCCTCCATCGGCGATCGAGCTGATCGCCGACCGAGAACATCGATTGCCGGCGGTTTTCGTTTGTGGGCACGGGAAACGGGTGGCTGCATCGCCTGATGTTTGAGATTTGGGATGCCTCGACAACTGAGGAGATACGGACATGACACTTCTGAACGACAAGGTCGCAATCATCACAGGCGCGAGCTCCGGCATCGGCCGCGCGGCGGCGAAACTCTTTGCGCGAGAGGGTGCGAAGCTCGTGGTCACGGGACGGCGACAGGAGGCGCTCGATGCCGTCGTCGGCGAAATCGAGGCGGGGGGCGGGCAGGCCGTCGCCATATCGGGCGATGTCAAGGACGAGGCGTTGCAGGCAAGGCTCGTAGATACGGCGGTTTCGCGTTTCGGCAAGCTCGATATCGCGTTCAACAATGCCGGCGGCGTCGGGGAGATGGGACCAGTGGCGGAGCTGTCGCCGGAGAGCTGGCGCGAGACGCTCGAGACCAACCTCACCGCCGCCTTCCTCGGCGCCAAACACCAGTCGGCGGCGATGGGAAAAGGTGGATCATTGATCTTCACCTCAACCTTCGTCGGCCACACTGCCGGCATGCCTGGCATGGCTGCCTATGCGGCGAGCAAGGCCGGGCTAATAGGTTTCGTGCAGGTGCTCGCCGCCGAACTCGGACGGCAGAACATCCGCGTCAACGCCCTGCTTCCCGGCGGCACCGATACGCCGGCCAGCATTACCAATGCGCCCGACGCGACGTCGGAAGTCCTGGCTTTTGTGGAGGGGCTGCATGCGCTGAAACGTATGGCCCAGCCTGAGGAGATCGCCAATGCCGCATTGTTCCTGGCGTCCGATATGGCGAGCTTCGTGACAGGCACGGCGATGCTCGCCGATGGCGGGGTTTCGATCAGCCGGACGTAGGGTGGGCGAGGGTGGGATCGGCCTGTTGCCGGTCGAGCCACCCGCCCTCGTCCTTCGAGGCTCCGGCCCGCGGCCTGCACGCCTCAGGATGAGGGCTGATTGTGGTGCCATGCGGCTGCGGCTTTTGGTGCGACAAGCGCTACAGGCCTCTCTCCGACCTCATCCTGAGGTGCCCCAAATGGGGCCTCGAAGGACGAGGTCGGCCACCGTCCCTGGGCTCAGGACATAATCAACCCACCGTCGACATTGATCGTCTGGCCGGTGATGTAGGCGGCGTCGTCGCTGGCGAGGAAGGTGACCAGGCCGGCGACATCTTCGCCGGTTCCGGCACGCTTCATCGGAATGCCTTCGACCCATTCCTTCATCAGTTCGCCGGGGGCGTAGTTGCCGAGGAGCTTGCCCCAGGCCTGGTCGTTATAAGCCCACATGTCGGTTTCGATGATGCCGGGGCAGAAGGCGTTGACGGTGATGTTGTCGGTCGCGACTTCCTTGGCGAGGCTCTGGGTGATGCCGACGACGCCCATTTTCGAGGCGGCGTAGTGCGGCGTGTAGATGAAGCCGTCGCGGGCCTGACCGGAGGCGGTGTTGATGATGCGGCCGCCGCGCTTGTGCTTGCGCATTCTGGCAATGGCCTCCTGGGCGCAGAGGAAGACGCCCTTGGTGTTGACGGCCATGACCTTGTCCCACTCGTTTTCGGTCATGTTCTCGATGCGGGCGATGGTGATGACGCCGGCATTCTGGATCGAGACGTCAACCGCGCCGAACTCACCCTCGGCGGCATCGTAGAGCGCCTGGACGCTCGCCTTGTCGGTGACATCGCCGATGAAGGAGATCGCCTTGCCGCCTTTGGCCCTTATCGCTTCGGCAACGCCGTGGACCAGATCCTCGTTCGCCGAGACGACGAGATTGGCGCCTTCGCGCGCAAAGCGCTTGGCGATGGCCGCGCCGATGCCGCGGCTGGCCCCTGTGATAACGACAGTCTTGTTTTCGAAGCGTTTCATCCTCTTTCCTTTCAAATATCCCTCGGCGACGGCAATCCGTTCAACGGATGCGCGCGGTCTTGAGCGCCAATGGCGGCGCCGTAGCCTCAGCTCCTTTATCGGCGGGAAGGGCGGGCGGACGACGATATCGCGCCGTCTTGCCCGTTGGTCCCTTCAGCGCCTCGATCTCAGCCAAGGAGGAAGCGAGATCGTTTCAGGTGCCGGTTGCCGGCAGCAAGCTTTCACATCCGCATCACCAGCAGCAGAAACCGCCATCGACGAGAAGATCGACGCCCGTCACGAAACTTGCTGCGTTCGACAGCAGGAACACGGCCGGACCGACCATCTCGTCGACATCAGCCATGCGCTGCATCGGTGTCTGCTCTTCGAAGAGCTTGGTCTGATGAACCATCTCCGGACGGGTATTCATCGGCGTTGCCGTATATCCCGGCGAGATGGTGTTGACGCGAATGCCGCGGTCGACCCATTCCATCGCCATCGACTTCGACATATGGATGACACCGGCCTTGGAGGCGTTGTAATGCGCTTGGCTGAGGCCCCGGTTGACGATGACGCCCGACATGGAGGCGATGTTGACGATGGAGCCGCGCCCATTCTTCAGCATGGCGCGGGCCTCGGCCTGGCAGGAAAGGAATATGCCCTTCAGGTTGATATCCATCAACGTCTGGTATTGATCCTCCTCCATATCTTCCGCCGCGTTCGCATTGGCGATGCCTGCAGCGTTGACGGCCAGCGTCAGGGAGCCGAGATCCGCCTCGGTTCGTGCGACGGCATCGGCAAGCGAGGATTTGTTTATGACATCGGCCGCGATCTCGATCGAACGGCGACCGGCGGCGCGAATATGTTCAGCAGTCTTGGCCAGTCCGTCGTCGGTTCGACGGTCGAGCAGCGCCACATCAGCGCCGCATTGCGCAAGTCCAATGGCAATGCGCTGCCCGATGCCGCTGCCGGCACCGGTGACGATGGCAACCTGGCCGCAAAGATCGAAAAGTTTCGGGGCGTTCAGAGTGATGTCGGACACCGCTCTTCCTTTCTCTGTCTGTTTAGATGGTCGCTAATTCCATGACTGAGACGTCATTTGCCTGGTCACGATCGAGGATGCCTGCCTGCTTGCCCTGGGCAAGCACGAGAATGCGATTGGAAATTCCGAGAACTTCCTCGAGGTCCGAGCTTACGACGATGACGGCCACACCCTGTTTGGCAAGATTGACGATGATGTCGTAGATGCCCGCGCGGGCGCCGACGTCGATGCCTCGCGTCGGTTCGTCGAGCACGACGACCTTGGGATCACGCAACAGCCACTTCGCGATCACCACCTTCTGCTGGTTGCCGCCGGAAAGGTCAGAGGCGAATTGCTCGGCGCGGCCCTTGACGCCGAACTTCGCAACAGCCTTTTCCGCAAACGAGCGCTTGATGCGCGGCGTAATCCAGCCACCGCCCAATTTGTCGAGGTTGGCGTAGACAATGTTCTCGCTGATCCGGTGCCCGACGATCAGGCCCTGCTCCTTGCGGTCTTCCGGAACCATCACGATGCCTTTGGCGATCGCGTCGGCCGGGTCCCGCAGCCTGAGTTCCTCGCCTTCCAGCTTGATCGAACCCGCACTGATCGGGTCTGCTCCCGAAATCGCCCGCACCAGTTCGGTGCGGCCGGCGCCGACCAGTCCGGCGATGCCGAGAATTTCGCCTGCCCGAACCTCGAAGGTAACGTCACGGAAAGAGTTCTCAGGCGAGCTCAGCCCGGACACCTCAAGGACCGGGCGGTCGGTTGGAACCGGCAGGGCAGGGAACAGGCGATCAAGCGGGCGTCCGACCATGCTCTCGACGATCGTTCGCACCGGGGTGGCACTGTCTGAGAATTCCTGCACCCGCTCCCCGTCGCGAAGAACGACGATGCGGTCGGTGATCTGCTTGATCTCTTCCATGCGGTGCGAGATGTAGACGATGCCGACACCTTCCGAGCGAAGCTTGCGAACCTGTTCGAACAGAGCTTCCGTCTCGGCGCCGCCAAGGGCGGCTGTCGGTTCATCGAGGATCAGGAGCTTGGCATTGAGAGCGAGCGCCTTGGCGATCTCGATGAGCTGTTGATTTGCCGTGGAAAGGCCGGCGACCATCCGTGTGGCAGGTATATGAAGGTTCAAGCGAGCGAGCTGGTCCTGGGCCCGGCGGACCATCTGAGCTCGATCGACGACGCCGTTCTTCATCGGCCAGCGTCCGATGAAGACGTTTTCGGCGATCGACAGCTGCGGCAGAAGCTGCAGTTCCTGATGGATCAGGACAACGCCCTTGTCGATCGCTTCGCGTGGGGTGGCCGGGGCATAAGGCTGCCCCAGCCACGTCATCGATCCCTCGGAGGGTGTGCGTGAGCCGGCAATGATGCCTGACAGCGTCGACTTGCCCGCTCCGTTTTCGCCGAGAAGTGCCACCACTTCACCGGGGTAGACGTCCAGGCTGACATTCTTCAGCACCTGGAGCGGCCCATACCACTTGGATATGCCCCTCAGGGAAAGAACGGGATCAGTCACGGCACACCTCCTCAAGACCTCGTTTTCATTATGGATGGTTGGCGATGAAGCCTGCGACGTTTTCCTTGGTTGTCAGCGTGGCATCCAACAGCTGTACCGGCGGTACCTTTTCACCGGCGACAAGCTTGGCGGCGTTTTCGACTGCATCGCGGCCCATTTTCTGCGTCTGCTGCGTCGCCGTCACGTTGAAGACGCCCTTGCTGAGGGCTTCGAGAGCCCCGGTATCGCCGTCGAAGCCGCCGACCACGATCTTCTGCGAGGGATTTGCGACCTTGATCGCCTGAGCGGCGCCAAGCGCGAGACCATCGGCCTGGGCGAAGACGATCGAGACGTCGGGATTTGCCTGCAGCATATTCTGCATGATCTGGAAGCCTTCGTCCTGGCTCCAGATGTTCGAATATTGCTCGGCGACAACCTTCACATCCGGATAGGCCTTGAGCGATTCACCGCAGCCCTTCGAGCGATCGACTTCCGGGGTGGTGCCCTTCTGGCCATGGATGATGACCATCTTCCCCTTGCCGCCGGCTTCCTTCAGAATGTAGTCGCACACTGCCTTGGCCGATGCGACGGAATCCGTTGCAAGGAAAGTATCGCCCGGCGCGCCCTCGGCGTTGCGGTCGACGTTGACAACAGGAATGCCGGCGTTCTTTGCAAGCTTGACCGGAACGGTCGCCGCTGCCGCACCTGCCGGAATGTAGATCAGCGCGTCGATTTTCTGGGTCAGAAGATCCTGGATCTGGTTGACTTGCGTCGGTCCGTCGCCCTTGGCGTCGACCGTGATGACTTCGATGCCGCGCTTCTTGGCTTCGGCCTCGACCGATTGCTTGATCTGGTTGAAGAAGTTTGCCTGAAGGTTGGCAACGGCCAGGCCGAGCTTCTTCAGTTCCGCCGCGTGCACAGGACCGAGCATGAGACCGAGTAGTGCAGCGGACGCGAACATGGTGCGCGCTATTTTCATTGTATTTCCTCCGTTGTTTGATGGAACCCTCGGGTATGTCCTCCCCCTCGGGGTATTGATCCGCCCCAAAATTTTCGGGGCGGAATTCCGCGTCCGCCAACGTGGCGGACGATGCGCGTCAGGCGCGACGCCGACGAATGGTCTCTGCACCGACCGCGAGCACGATGACGATGCCGATGATCACCTGCTGCAGGAAGGGCGAGACGTTGAGAAGGTTGAGACCGTTGCGAAGCACACCGATGATCAGGACGCCGATCAGCGTTCCGCCGATGCCGCCGGCGCCGCCGGAGAGCGACGTTCCGCCGATGACGACCGCGGCGATCGTGTCCAGTTCATAACCGAGACCGCTGGACGGCTGGACGGAATCCAGCCGGGCAGCGAGCACGATGCCTGCAAGTCCCGCGAGGACGGCGCTCACGACATAGACTGATATCGTCACCAGCGGGACGTTGATGCCGGCGAGACGGGCGACTTCGGGGTTACCGCCCACCGCATAGAGCATGCGGCCTTCGGACCGGAAGTGCAGGAAGAGCCATGCCGCAAGAACGACCGCGAGCATGAGGAAGACCGTGGCAGTCATGACGCCGAAATGACGATCGATCGCCAGCATCATGAACCAGTCGGGGAAGCCGACGATCTGCTGGCCGTCGGTGATCATGTTCGCAACGCCGCGCGCCGCCGACATCATCGCAAGCGTAGCGATGAAGGCTGGAACCCTGAACTGCGTCACCAGAAGCCCGACGATGAGGCCTGATACCGCCGATGCGATCAGCGCGAAGGCGATGCCGACGGGCAGCGGCAGGCCGGCGACATTGGCGGTCCAGCCCATGACCATCATCGCCAGGGCGAGGGCGGAGCCGACGGAGAGATCGATGCCGCCGATCAGGATGACGAACGTCATTCCGACCGCCATGATGCCGAGGACGGTGATCTGGTCGAGGATATTGAGGCCGTTTCGAACCGAAAGAAACGTGTCTGTGCTGAAGCTCAGAAAGATGCACAGCGCGAGCAATCCCACGAGCGGACCGGTTGCTCCCTTGAGCTTGCCGAGCCAAGCGCCGGACGAAAGCCTTTGTTCATTGATATCGAGCGCCACCATTGCTCCTCCCTATGCTTAGGCTTGTATCCGATATTTGTGCAAGCTAGAATAATTATTCAGTATTGCCGGAAAATTCATTAACAACTTGCTTTTCCCCTGTCAACAGGATTTGTTCCGGCATGGCGCTGCCGGCTTCTCGCTTAGAGGCTTGACTAATCGGCGCGTTATGCAAAAATATTGAATAGTGAATATTTATGCATTAAGAGGAACCCATGGATACGACAGAACTTGAGCGCATCGCCCGCGAGATCCGATTGCGCGATCTCCAGGCGGTCTTTGAAGCGGGCGCCGGCCATATCGGCGGGGAGATGTCGGTCATCGACATTTTGACGGCGCTCTATTTTCGTGTGCTGAATGTCTGGCCGGATCAGCCGAGACATCCCGACCGCGACAGGTTCGTTCTTTCAAAGGGACATACGGCTTGCGCTCTCTATGTGACGCTCGCAAAACGCGGCTTCATCCCGGAGGGGGAGATTTCCACCTTCCTGCAGCCGCATTCGAGGCTGAACGGGCATCCGAACTGCAACAAGGTTCCCGGCGTCGAAACGAATACAGGGCCGCTCGGCCACGGTCTTCCGGTTGCAGTCGGAATGGCGAAAGCCGCTAAACTCTCGGGCGCTGGATATCACACCTATGTCGTCACCGGCGACGGTGAGATGCAGGAGGGTTCCAACTGGGAAGCGATCATGGCGGCAGCCCAGTTCAAGCTCGACAACTTGACGCTGGTCATCGATCACAACAGGTTCCAGCAGGGCGCAGCACTTGCCGAAACCAACGATCTCGCTCCACTTCGTCCGAAGCTCGAAGCCTTCGATTGGGAAGTCACCGAGATCGACGGCAACAATATGCGCGAGATCGTTCCGGGCCTCGAACACCGGGGGTCGAGACCGCATTGCATCGTCGCCCATACCAACAAGGGCCATGGAATATCCTTCATGCAGGACCGGGTCGAGTGGCATCATAAGGTGCCGAGCAAGGAACAATACGAAATCGCATTGGCAGAATTGTCGGAGGCACTGTAATGAACGCGCCAGTAAACCCACCCAAGCTCCACGACTGCCGCGACGCATTCGCCTCTACGCTCGAGCGGCTGGCAGCCGAAAACGAAACGATCGTTGCCGTCTGCAACGACTCCGTCGGTTCCTCCAAGCTCGGCGGCTTCAAGTCGAAGTTTCCGGAACGCCTCGTCAACGTCGGCATCGCCGAGCAGAACATGGTCGGCGTCGGAGCAGGCCTCGCCAATGGCGGACGGCTGCCCTTCGTGTGCGGCGCGGCGCCGTTTCTCACGGGGCGGTCGCTGGAGCAGATCAAGGCCGACATTTCCTACTCGAATGCCAACGTCAAGCTGGTGGGCATTTCGTCCGGAATGGCCTATGGCGAACTCGGTCCGACGCATCATTCGATCGAAGACTTCGCCTGGACGCGCGTCCTGCCCAATCTTCCCGTCATCGCGCCCTGCGACCGCATCGAAACCGCTGCCGCCGTTGCGTGGGCGGCGACCTATAGCGGGCCGTGTTTCCTGCGTCTGTCACGGGTCGGAGTGCCCGACCTTCTTCCGGAGGGGCACAGGTTCGAACTCGGCAAGGCGAATCTCCTTCGCCAGGGCTCCGACGTCACGCTGATTGCCAACGGCACCTTGACCCATCGCATTGTAAAGGCGGCCGAGATTCTCGCCGGCCGCGGCATCGAGGCCAGGGTGCTCAACCTCGCCACGGTTCGTCCGATCGACGAGGAGGCCATCATCGCCGCGGCGAAGGAGACCGGAGCGATCGTCACGGCCGAAGAGCATTCGATCTTTGGCGGGCTCGGTTCCGCGGTCGCCGAAGTGGTGGTTGACAATGCTCCGGTCCCGATGAAGCGTCTCGGCGTTCCCGGCGTCTATGCCCCCACCGGTTCGGCAGAGTTCCTGCTCGACGAATACGGGATGGCGCCGTCGGCTATCGCCGACGCCGCACAGTCGCTGATCAAGCGTAAGTAAACTGGGATGGCGTGACCGGCCGGAGGTTTTTGTCGCCCGGCCGCCACCTGATCCGGGAGGATAGAATGCGGGCAATTCTGGCAATCGACCAGGGCACGACCAATTCAAAAGCAGTTCTCGTTTCCGAAAAGGGAGACATCATCGGCAGAGGTTCGTCTCCTGTCGGCATCTCCTATCCGAAGGAGGGCTGGGTCGAACAAGACCCGCGCCGGCTCTACGCATCGGTCTGCGAAGCGATCGACGCCTGCCTGAAGGCCAGCCCGGCTGCGAGCATCGAGGCGGTCGCCATTTCCAACCAGCGCGAGTCCGTTACCGCCTGGGACGCCGAAACGGGAGAGGCGCTCGGACCGGTGGTCAGCTGGCAGTGCCGTCGAACGGCGCAGGATTGCGAACGTCTGATTGCCGAAGGCCGCCTCGATCGTGTGCAGGCGCTGACCGGCCTGCCATTGGATCCGATGTTCCCGGGTTCGAAATTCAGATGGCTGCTCGACCGTATTCCGGCTGGGCGATCGGTGCGGCTGGGAACGATCGACAGTTGGCTGGTTCACTGCCTGACGGGCGGGCGCCGGCATGTCTGCGATGCATCCAATGCCGCCAGGAGCCAGTTGTTCGATCTCCGGGAACAGAGATGGAGCGAGGAACTTGGCGAGATCTTCGGCGTCGACATCGCGCTCCTGCCCGAGGTGCTCGACAGTTCCGCCGATTTCGGCAGAACGCAGGGATTGCCGGGAGTGCCCGATGGCACTCCGATAAAGGCCGCGATCGGAGACAGCCACGCTGCCCTGTTCGGTCACGGCGCATTCAAGCCGGGCGACGGCAAGGTGACCTTCGGAACCGGCTCTTCGGTCATGACGACGTTGCCGCAATTCATAGCCCCGCGCAACGGCATCACGACTACCGTCGCATGGCGGATCGCGGGAAAGCCGGCTTTCGCTTTCGAGGGCAATATCCTCGTTTGCGCCGCCAGCCTTCCCTGGATGGCTGACATTCTCGGCCTGGCGGATGTAGCCGCCCTTGTCGAACTTGCGGCGAGTGCTGCGCCGGGCGCGCCTGGTTTTGTGCCGGCGTTCGTGGGGCTCGGTGCGCCTTACTGGAATTCCGACGCCCGTGCTCTGTTCTCCCAAATCAACTTCAATACATCACGTGCGCAAATGGCGCGGTCGGTAACCGATTCCATCGCCTTCCAGGTGCATGATGTGATTGCGGCCATGCGGGCGCAGAGCGGCGGTGAGCTCGGCGCGCTCTATGTGGACGGCGGACCGAGCCAGAACCGCTTCCTGATGCAGTGTGTCTCGAATCTCATCGAACATCCCGTGATTCAATGCGAAGCGCCCGAAGCGTCGGCCCTGGGCGCCGCTTATCTGGCGGGGCTCTCCCTCGGCTTATGGAGCGATCTGCATGTCATCTCGGAGCTGCCGCGAAACACCCAAACCATTGAGCCGCAAGCCGTGGATCGAGCTGCCCTTCTGGCGACTTGGAATGATGCGCTAGCCCGCTCGACGTCCCGCGAAACACAGGTTAAAGGTGAATAAAAATTCACTCCGGGATCAGTGATGACTCGCCTCAACGAACTCCGCCTCATTTCACGGGTCGCCCAGATGTACCACATCGAGGGGCGGCGACAGGCGGAGATCGCAGAGCACCTTCGCCTGTCGCAGGCGACGGTATCGCGCATGCTCAAACGTGCCGAGGCTGAAGATATCGTCCGAACCAGCGTGATCCCTCCCGTCGGCACCTATAGCGAGCTGGAGGGCGCGCTTCGCGAGAAATACGATCTGCCGGAGGCAATCGTCGTGGAGTGCACGGAAGATCGGGACGGAGCCATCATGGCTCGTATCGGGGAGGCGGCGGCGCATCTCCTGGAGGTGACACTTGCGCCCGGCGAGATCATCGGCGTTTCGAGTTGGAGCCAGACCATCTTCAAGATGGTCGAGAACATTCATCCGCAGAAGAGCGCTCAGGCGAAGTATGTCGTCCAGACCCTTGGAGGCATGGGTGACCCTTCCGTGCAGACGCATGCGACGCAGCTGACGACGCGGCTTGCACGGCTGACCGGCGCCGAGCCGAAATTGCTGCCGGTGCAGGGCGTGACGACATCAAGAGAAGCAAAACTTCTGATGCAGGCCGACCCGTTCGTCCGCGAGACGATGGACCTGTTCGGCAGCATAACGCTTGCGATCGTCGGCATCGGAGCGGTCGAACCATCCGAACTTCTCGCTCGATCAGGGAATATCTTTTCCTCGCGCGAACTCTCTGATCTCGCGGAAGCGGGTGCCGTCGGCGATATCTCGCTTCGCTTCTTCGATAAGAACGGCAAGCCGGTCAAGACGCCCCTGGATGATCGGGTCATCGGGCTTCCACTTGAGGATCTTGAGCGAGTGGACCGGGTCATTGCCCTTGCCGGCGGTGCCAAAAAGACCGACGCAATTGCAGGTGCGCTCCGCGTCGGGGTCATCGACATGCTGGTTACGGACAAGTTTACCGCGCAGCGATTGATTGATTGAAGGGCAGCGGCATCCTCCACGGGTCCTCATCCTGAGGTGTGATCCGCAGGCTCGAAGGATGCTGCCGCAGCGTGCCTATGTGCTTACTCAAGATGGTTGCGCCTGGGTGGGAGCGCCCGCCTGGTCCTTCGAGGCTTCGCCCTACGGGCTACGCGCCTCAGGATGAGGCTCTCTTGGGCGTTGGCATCTTAGGCTGACGCGTTCTCGGGTGTTGGCACTTCAGGCTGAGGCTCTCATGCATGTGGGCTTCAGGATGCGCTGTCTTTCGCGTTGGCCCTGCCAGCCTCAATGCGCCGTCCCGTCGACGATGACATGGTCGTGGTCCAGCGAGCATTTCTCCACCCTAGCTTCGACCCTGTAGATCTCCCGCAGCATCTCAGCGGTGACGACGTCCCTTGGGGCGCCGCAGGCGCGCATGCGGCCGTTGGCGATGACGAGGACTTTGTCGGCGAAGCGGAGCGCCTGGTTGAGGTCGTGGATGGCGATGAGGACGAGCATGCCTTTGGCGCGGGCGCGGCGGCGCATGAAATCGAGGACCTCGATCTGGCGGTGAAGATCGAGCGCGCTTGTGGGTTCGTCCATCAGCATGATCTCGGGTTCGCGGACGAGCGCCTGCGCGATCGAGACGAGCTGGCGCTGGCCACCGGACAGCGCCCCGAGATCGCGGAAGGCGATGGCTGATATATTGAGCGCCTTCATGATCTCGTCGATGAAGCGCAGGTCGCTGTCGCCGACGGCCCAAGACTGTCCTTGTTTGCGGGCGAGCAGGATGGATTCGTAGACGGTCAGCACCGCATTGGCTGAGGTATCCTGCGGCATGTAGCTGATAGCGTTTTTCGCCTTCGAGCCTTCGACGACGACATCGCCCGGGCCCTTGAGTAGGCCGGTGATGCGCTTGAAAAGCGTCGACTTGCCGGCAGCGTTCGGGCCGATGACCGCGACGATCTCGCCCGATTTCATCACCGGCGTCGTGACATCTTCGACGAAGAGCTTGCGGCCGTGATAGGCGCCGACCGACTGTAACTGAAGCGCTACCATGACCGGCTCCTGTTCGAGAGGATGAGCGAGAAGAAGAAGGGCACGCCGACCAGTGCGGTGATGATGCCGATCGGGAAGACGACGCCGGGGATGATCGATTTCGAGACGATCGAGGTGAGCGACAGCAGCAGCGCGCCGGAGAGGATCGAGCCCGGCAGGAAGAAGCGCTGATCCTCGCCAAGGATCATGCGTGCGATATGGGGACCAACGAGGCCGACGAAACCGATGGTGCCGACGAAGCTGACGGGCACGGCGGCAAGCAACGAGACGACAAGCATGGTTTCCAGCCGAATGCGACGGACATTGACGCCAAAGCTTGCGGCCTTGTCCTCTCCGAGGCGGATCGCGGTTAGCGCCCAGGCATTGCGGGCGAAGAGCGGCAGGGCGATCAGCAGGACGGCAAGTGTCACCCAGATCTTCGGCCATGTCGCCTTGGTGAGGCTGCCCATCGTCCAGAAGACGACGGCCGACAGCGCCTGTTCGGAGGCGAGATATTGCAGGAAGGCGAGAAGCGCGTTGAAGGTGAAGACCAGCGCGATGCCGAGGAGGACGACCGTCTGCACCGATACGCCGCGGGCCTGCGAGACGAAATGGATGAAGAGCGTGGCGATCAGCGCCATGACGAAGGCATTGACCGGCACGAGCAGGCCGGCAGCGACCGGCAGCAGCGGAACGCTGGTGACGATTGCGAGCGCCGCACCGAAGCTTGCTGCGGCCGAGATGCCGAGCGTGAAGGGGCTGGCGAGCGGATTGGCGAGGATCGTCTGCATCTGGGCGCCGGCAACGGAGAGTGACGCGCCGACGACGATCGCCATGACGGCGACCGGCATGCGGATGTTCCAGACGACGGCCCGCACCTGATCGGAAACGGAGGAGGGATCGAAGAGGGCGGTGATGACCTCGCCGAGGCTGTAGCGGGCCGGCCCCCAGGCGAGATCGACGGCGAAGGACAGGCAGAGTGCTGCCGTCATGGCGGCTAGGATCAAAAGCTTGCGCCGGGTGAGGGCGCGGTAGCGCTCCCTCCCGGCTTCAGCTTCGATCGATATGGCGGCGACCTCGGCCATTTTGGACTACTGGCCCGCCTTGGCGTCGACCCAGTAACCCGGCTGATAAGCGACCGGTAGGAATTTCTCGTGGAACTCCTTGAAGGTGGCGTCCGGGTCGAGATCGGCGAAGAGGTTCGGATGGAACCATTTGGCGAGCTGCTGGACGGCGACGAACTGGTAGGGGCTGGTATAGAACTGGTGCCAGATCGCATGGACATTGCCGCCGGCGACTGCCTTGGAGCCGGTGAAGGCCGGGTTTTCCATCAGCGTGTTCAGCACCTTGCGGCTGTCGCCGAGGGTAGACGCAGCGCTTGGGCCGACATTCACATAATCCTTGGCATTCTTGGACTGACTCCAGTTGGAGCCGGTGACGACGATGACCTCGGGATTGGAGGCTACCACCTGTTCGGCATTGATGGAGCCGGTATAGCCGGGAAGGAAGTCGGAGCCGAGATTGTGGCCGCCGGCCCAATCGACCATCAGCCCGAAATTATCAGGCCCGAAGGTGCCGCAGCACTCCACCAACCCCGCTGCGCGGTACATGAAGACCTTCGGCTTCGGCGGGTTGGCGGCCTTCAGCTTGTCGGTGACACTCGCCATCTGCTCTTTCCAGTAGGCGGCGACGGCTTCGGCGCGGTCCTCGTGGCCGAAGAGCTTGCCGAGGATCTTCAGGCTCGGCTCGGTGTTGGCGAGAATGTGCTCGCGGAAATCGATATAGACGATCTTCACGCCGATGCCGGCGAGCATCTCTTCGAGCTTCACCTCGTCGGCGGCCGTCTTGTTGCCGATCGGCAGCAGCAGCACGTCGGGATGAAGCTTGACGACCGTTTCGGTCTGCAGCGTGCCGTCGGTCAGGTTGCCGAGGAAGGGCAGATCCTTGCCCTTGGGAAACTTCTCGACATAGGCGTTGAAGCCATCCTTGTCTGTGGTCCAGAGGTCGTTACGCCAGCCGACGATCTTGGCGAAGGGATCTTCCTTCTCGATCGGCGCGACGGCGTAGAGCATGCGGCCTTCCCCAAGGATCACACGCTCGACCGGCTTGTCGAAGGTCACTTCACGGCCTGCCACATCCTTGATGGTGAAGGACTGCGCCCAGGCCGAAAGCGGCATCAAGCCGGCAATCGCAGCTGCGGAAACTGCGAGCATTTTCACGAAATTCATCTGGAAATTCCCCCGAGGTCTGAATAATGTCCGCAGGCATAAGAAATATGACTTTATGAATCAAGTTATATGTTTTAGAGCTTTTCCAAACTAATCCGATGCCGAGGCACTTGAGATGAATTCGATGAATACAAATTACTCGATCCGCGACGAAATTCGCGATTTCTGGTCGGAGAGGGCGGCGACCTTCGACCAGAGCGTCGGCCATGAAATCTTTTCGGAAGGCGAGCGGAAGGGCTGGCAGCGGCTGATCCGAAAGCATCTCGGCGAGGGGCAGGGCCGCGCGGCGCTCGATCTTGCCTGCGGCACCGCCGTCATCTCGCATCTGATGAACGATGTCGGTTTCAAGGTCACCGGGCTCGACTGGTCGGACGCGATGCTGGCGCAGGCGCGCGCCAAGGCGAAGAAGCGCGGCACCGATATTCGTTTCGTTTCCGGCGACGCCGAAAACACCATGGAGCCGCGCGACAGCTACGATGTCATCACCAACCGGCATCTCGTCTGGACGCTGGTCGATCCGGCTTCGGCTTTCAAGGAATGGTTCGCGGTGTTGAAGCCGGGCGGCAAGGTGCTGATCCTCGACGGCAATATGGGTCGGGAAACCTGGGTCAAGGGCCTGCAGAAGCTCTGGACGAAGATATCAGGCAAGCCTGCGGCGAGCCATATGTCGCCTGAGATGATGGCGCGGCACCAGAAGATCCGCTCGCGCGTGCATTTTTCGCACGAGATGCCGGCCGAAGCGGTCGTCGATCTTCTGCGCAAGGCCGGCTTTGTGGACATCGTCGTCGACCGCAAGCTCGGGGATATTCACTGGGCACAGGCGCGCAAGATGCCGTTTTTGCGTGGGTTGGAGCGCATGGTGCAGGAGCGGTTTGCGATTTGTGCGCGTAAGCCCGGGTGATGGGGATAGATTGGCGCCGATGCTGCGGCAATTTCAGACACGTGGCTCGACCCTGGTTTGTGGCCCGAAGGGTCGGATGAGGGGGCACGCGGCAGGCCATTTATTGCTCTTCGCTTGGGCTCAGCGCATCGCTCCTGTCGTCGCTCACCCCCTCATCTGCCCTGACGGGCATCTTCTCCCCGCTGGGGAGAAGAGGGAGCAAGTCGCACCGTTGCCCGGCCCTTCGCCTGGGCGCAGGGCGTTCGACGCTGCGATCGATTCACTGGATCGATCGCTCCCGCTTTGCGGGATCGCGTCTCACCCACCAGTGACACTCATGTGCCGCGCCACCGCCGGGCGGTTATGCGTGCGGTCGATGATAAAATCGTGGCCTTTCGGTTTGCGGGTGATGGCCTCGTCGATGGCGGTGTGGAGGAGGGCGTCGTCTTCGGTGGCGCGCAGTGCGGCGCGCAGATCGGCGGCGTCGTTTTGGCCGAGGCACATATAGAGCGTGCCGGTGCAGGTGAGGCGCACACGGTTGCAGCTCTCGCAGAAATTATGAGTCATCGGCGTGATGAAGCCGAGGCGGCCGCCGGTCTCTGTGACCCTGACGTAACGCGCCGGGCCGCCGGTCTGGTAGTCGATATCGGTCAGCGTGAACTGACCTTCGAGATCGGCGCGGAGCTCGGAGAGCGGCAGGTACTGGTCGGTACGGTCCTCGTCGATCTCGCCCATCGGCATGGTTTCGATGACCGTCAGATCCATACCGCGGCCATGGGCGAAGCGCAGGAGATCGGGTATCTCGGCGTCGTTGAATTCCTTGAGCGCCACGGCGTTGAGCTTGATCTGTATGCCGGCCTTATGAGCCGCATCGATGCCCTCCATGACCTTGGCAAAATCACCCCAGCGGGTGATCTTGCGGAATTTGTCGGGGTCGAGCGTATCGAGCGAGACATTGATGCGGCGCACGCCGAATTCATAGAGCTCCTCGGCATGGCGCGACAGCTGCGAGCCGTTGGTGGTCAGCGTCAGCTCATCGAGGCCGGAGCCGATCTTTTCGCCGAGCCGGCGCACGAGATACATGATGTTCTTGCGCACCAAAGGCTCGCCGCCGGTCAGCCGAATCTTACGCACGCCCTTGGCGATGAAGGCGGAACAGAGCCGATCGAGTTCCTCGAGCGTCAGCAGATCCTTCTTCGGCAGGAAGGTCATGTTCTCGGCCATGCAATAGGTGCAGCGGAAATCGCAGCGGTCAGTGACGGAGACGCGGAGATAGGTGACTGCCCGGCCGAAAGGGTCGATCATTGGGTGTGCGCCCGCAGCCAGCGGCGATGCGGCGCCTATCGTTCCTATTCTCGTATTCACTTATTCCTCCGCAACCGGATCTGACGAGCCAGACCGTGTGCCTGCCTGTTTTCAAGCGATATCTTTCTATTTGTGCATATGTGATTGCGCCGTCAAGGGAAACGGATTTCGCACACGCTAATTTGCGCTTGCCACGAAAAAGGCGAACGCCTACTTCTCCAGGGGAAAGAGGGTGATAGAGATGAGCGATACCTGGCCCAGCGAGCTTCGTGTTTCGAAAGACCGGCAGCGGCTGGCAATAACCTTCGACGACGGCCGCAGCTTCGACCTGTCGGCCGAGCTTTTGCGCGTGTTGTCGCCATCGGCCGAGGTGCAGGGCCACGGGCCAGGCCAGAAGGTGACGGTGCCGGGGAAACGCAACGTGGCAATCATCTCGATGACGCCGACCGGCAATTATGCCGTCAGGATCGGCTTCGACGACATGCACGATACCGGCATCTATACCTGGACCTATCTGCGCGAACTCGGCGAACGGGGTGCGGAGCTGTTTTCGGTCTATGAGGAAGAGCTCAGGGATAAGGGCATGAACCGCGACACGGCGGAAAAGCCGCGCTGAAATCAATGGGTATTGGGGGATACATGGCGAAAGCGAACGGAAAGAACTGGCTGCGCGCTAAGGGGAGTGCGGCCGGCAGCAAGGTGACCTTCCTCGAGCTGTTCTTCGATCTGGTCTTCGTCTTTTCGATCTCGCAGCTTTCGCATGCGCTCGCCGCCCATTATACGCCGCTCGGTGCCGCCGAAGCGGCGCTGATGACCTTTGCCGTCTGGTGGGTGTGGATCTTCACCGCCTGGGTGACGAACTGGCTCGATCCCGACAAGATGCCGGTGCGCGGCATGCTAGTGGTGCTGATGATGCTAGGGCTGGTGCTGTCAGCCTCCATTCCCGAAGCTTTCGGCGACAAGGGGCTGCTTTTTGCCGGAGCCTATGTAGCGATGCAGGTCGGGCGTTCGCTTTTTACGACTTATGCGATGACGCGCGTCGACCGCGCCAACACGCTGAATTTCATCCGCATTACCGCCTGGCTCGTGGCAGCCGCCGTCTTCTGGATTGCCGGTGGATTGCTGGAGCATGAAGCTCGGCTGATCGCCTGGGTGATCGCGCTTGCGATCGAATATATCGGGCCGGCCGCGGGTTTTGCCGTGCCTCGGCTCGGCCGGTCGAGGCCGAGCGACTGGGATGTGTCCGGCGCGCATATGGCCGAGCGCTGCGCGCTCTTCGTTATCATCTGCCTCGGCGAGGCGATCCTCGTTTCCGGCCGCACCTTTTCGGAGCTGCCGGTTTCGGGGCTGACCAGCATCGTCTTCGTCACCGGCTTCATCGGCACGGTCGCCATGTGGTGGCTCTATTTCCGCTTCGGCCACGGGCGCGCCGCCCACCGTATCGAGCATGAGGCGACGCCGGGAGCCTTGGCGCGGCAAGCCTTCACCTATGGGCATATCCCGATCCTGGCCGGGATCATTGTCCATGCGGTCGCGGTCGAGTTCATGTTCTCGCATCCGCATGAGACGGGCGATCTCGGCATCGCCGCAGCGGTGCTCGGCGGTTCCGGCCTGTTCCTGATCGGCAATCTCTGGTTCAAGGGCGCGACCAGCGGGCGAATGCCGCTGTCGCACCTGGCCGGTCTCGTGATTGTGATCCTGCTCGCCTTTGTGGCGCCGCTCATCGAGATCTATCTGTTGGGCATCCTGGCGACGCTGGTGCTGATCATTGTCGCGGCCTGGGAATACCGTTCGCTGACCGGCACAGCGGCGGCGCCGACGATACATTGAATGTCAGTCCTCTTCCCTGAGATCCTGTAGCAGCACGCCGATGATCCGCTCCATCGAGGTGGCGGTCGCCATGCACTGCTCGATCGGCTCGTCGGAGAGCGTGCGCTCGATGAGGTCGGTCTGGATCGCCATCGCCGCTTCGGTTAGCCTGCGGCCTTCCGTGGTAAGGTAAAGGCGCAGCACGCGCTTGTCACGCGTGTCGCCGCGTCGCTCGATCAGCCCCCGCTTTTCCATCTGCGGCAAGAGCATGCTCATATTGGAGCGGCCGACCAGCAACTTGCGGGCCAGCTCCTGCTGCGAGATGCCTTCGAAACGGTAGAGATTGACGAGAATGTCGAGGTGAGGCGGCTTGATGTCGAGATCGGCAAGCTGGCGGGTCAGCGACTGCTGCATCAGCTGGCAGGCGCGCGCCACTGCGATCCAGCTGCGAAAACGCGGATGATCCCAGGGAAGGGATTGATTTTTGTTCATCGTTGTACTTTATTGTTCAGTGTTGAACAGTCTTTTGGATTCTCACTATGGCAAATTTTGCGCTTGAGGTCACCCGCCTGGGTATTTCGGCTCTGCAGGCAATTTCGCCTGGTCTGGCCGGCAAAGCGGCGTTCCGGCTGTTCTGCCGCACACCGTCGCCCCGGCCGAAGGGAGCAAGGGCGAAGGCGGCGCACGCGTCGGGCGCCGCCCGGCTCGCCGACGCAGAACGCTTTACGCTCAAGCTTGCAGGCGGGGCGAAAGCGCATGCCTATCGGCTGAATGGCGGGGCGCGGGGGAAGCGCAAGCGTTTCCTGGTGACGCATGGTTGGGGCTCGAGCGCCGAATATATGGCCGAGCTGGTATCGATGCTTTCGGCGACCGGTGCGGAGGTGGTGGCGCTCGATTTTCCCGGACACGGGCGTGCCGGCGGGCATTTCCTGCACATGGGACTTGCCGTCCGGTCGATCGCCGCGGCCGAGGAGCGTTTCGGTGTCTTCGATGCGGTCATCGGCCATTCCTTCGGCGGTGCGGCGCTGATGGTTTCAGCGGCTGGCCTGCTGCCAGCCGCGGCGCCGGTCGCCTGCGGGCGACTGGTGCTGATCGGCGCGCCGAGCGAGATGCGCTGGCTGTTTGTCGATTTCGGCCGGATGATCGGCCTTCGCCCCGCTGCGCAAGCGGCACTGCAGAATGAGGTCCATCGCGTCACCGGACGGAGACTTGACGAGTTCGACGCCGGCAATACGGTGGGCGCGATCAGCCGGCCTGTGCTCGTCATCCATGCCGAGGACGACAAGGAGGTGCCGCCGGTCCATGCGAGGCGCTATGACGCAGCCGGCGAGAATGTGCGGCTGTTCTGGGCGAACGGCTTCGGGCACCGGCGCATAGTCGGCGCAGCTCCCGTCCTTGGCGCAATTGCGGCATTTCTCGAAGGTGGTCGGGGCGAAGACGGCGCTTCCGACGAAAGCATCAAAAAAGATGCGGAAATCATTCCGATTTTTGAGCTTCCGGCACGGCGCGCGGCATTGTAGCGTCCGGCGCGAAGATCAAGCCGCGGCGGGACGCCTCATGAGAATCATCAGCAGCATCGAAGAACTCAATACGATCTATGGCGCAGGCCTATCGCAGGCCTCAGTCGACAAGGTAACCAAGCGGCTGACGCCGCTTTACCGTGAGATGATCGAGATCTCGCCCTTTGCCGCGCTTGCGACCGTCGGGCCGGAAGGGCTCGACTGTTCGCCGCGTGGTGATCTCGGCGGCGTGGTGCGTGTCGTCGACGATGAGACGCTGCAACTGCCGGATTGGCGCGGCAACAACCGCGTCGATTCGCTTTCCAATATCGTCCGCGATCCCAGGCTTGCGCTGATGTTCCTGATCCCCGGCTCGAACACGACGATGCGCATCAATGGCCGCGGCGTCGTCTCCGACGACGAGACGCTGCTCCGGGGCTTTGAGATGGACGGCAAACATCCGCGTACCGTCGTGGTCATTTCGATCGACGAGGTCTATTTCCAATGCGCGCGCGCCGTGATGCGGGCCGAACTCTGGAATGCCGAGCATTTCGCTGATCCGGCAGGCCTGCCGACGCCGGGGCAGATGCTGAAGGCCGCCGTCGGCGATTTCGACCAGGAAACCTACGACCGGGAATGGCCCGGTCGCGCGGCGAAGACGATGTGGTGAAAGCCGTCAGGCCTTGTAGATCAGCCAGCTCTTGCTGAAATCTTTCTGCATCCCGTCCTGATAGAGGACGATGCAGTTGCGCCCGGCATTCTTGGCGCCGTAAAGGGCGATGTCGGTCTTGCTGTAAAGCTCGCCGGCATCCTCGGCATTCGAGGCCATGCAGATGCCGATCGACACGGTGATCGGGCCGTAATTCACCCGTGTGCGCGAGTTTTTGAACGGGGTGGTCTCCAGCGTGCGGCGTATGCGTTCGGCGATCGCCGACACTTCCTCGGCCGTGTTGCCCTCGATGATCAGCGCGAATTCCTCACCGCCGGCGCGGGCGACGAAGACGTCGCGCCGGACATTGCTGCGGATGACGGAGGCGACGGTGGCGAGGATCTTGTCACCGACGGGATGCCCGTAGGTGTCGTTGATCTTCTTGAAATTGTCGATGTCGGCAAGCAGCAGAGCCGTCACCGGCCGCATGCCGGGATTGTCGAAAACGGCAGCAAGGCGATCGTCGAAGGCGCGGCGGTTGGATAGGCGCGTCAGCGAATCGGTGTTGGCGATGCGCTTATATTCGTCGAGTTCCTTGCGGACCTGATCCATCTCCTGGGAACGCTGGACGACGTCCTCCACGGTGCGTTCGCCATGCGCCATGGTATCGCCCGTCGCCCGGCTTAAAAGTTCTATAGCGTTTTCGATCAGTTCGACGCTGGCATTGCTCTTGGAGGTGATCCGCTTATGGGTTTCGCCGAGCAGCCTGGTATAGCTTTCGAGTGAACTCTGCTCCTGCCGCAGAATCCGAAGCAAGCCGTCGAGTTCGCCTGATATGCGGGTATGGGCGTCATCGAAGACCTGACCTGGGCTCGTGTTGAAATATTGCGCGCCGAGCGCGTCGAGTTCGGCCTGTGTCGCATGGGTGCCGAGGGCCGCAAGTTCTCGGGTCAGGGCAGGATTGGAGCCGATATAGGCTTCGTAGAAGAGTTCGTAATTGCGGGGTATCGGGGCAACGCCCATCGAGCGCATGGCATAGGTGATCTGACCCGCTACGTCGGGGACCTGCACCTTGGGCGCGACAGCCGTATTCATCCGGCGAACTCCTCATGTATTCGAAGGCAATATTCTATTTGGTAGCTTAAATTTCTTGGGAAAAGATTAAAGCGACATATACCAAAGATTACATATGAGAACTACGAAGTGAGGCGGCGCCTCAAGTAGGCCTATGATTCTGCATCAGAAAACGTATCTTCGTAGGGACAATCCGTACCCGCTTGGCGAGTACGGTTTTTCGAAAACTTACAGTTATTCTCAGCTTCACGGATCGTATTCATCTTGTCGACACCTGCAGACCAAGAGATGAGAACATGAAAAGGTCTCGTCCCATCTCTGTCGCCATCCTCGGCTTAACTGCCATCGCCGCCAGTGCCGTGCTGCTGGAGCATGCCGGTACCTTCACCGGAGTATTCCGTACGGAGATCCTGGCCAGGGTGGATGACGCAGATGTTGCGCGTTCCCGCCCATGGCCGTGATGGCGCAGGATATCAGTGTCTTGGACAAGGCGTCGACCCGGTAGACGCGGTGTGAGAGGCAGATACCGCAGACGATTCCGGTTGTTCCATGCCTCTCGCTGACGTTCAACACACTCTTGGCTCTGCTGCTCGCCAACCGATTGGCGCCGCAATTACCCCAAGTTCAATTCCTGGAAGAAATCATTGCCCTTGTCGTCGATGACGACGAAGGCGGGGAAGTCTTCGACCTCGATCTTCCAGACCGCTTCCATGCCGAGTTCGGGATATTCGAATACTTCGACCTTGCGGATGCAGTCCTGCGCGAGGCGGGCGGCGGGGCCGCCGATCGAGCCGAGGTAGAAACCCCCATGCTTCTTGCAGGCCTCGCGTACGGCGCGCGAGCGGTTGCCCTTGGCGAGCATCACCATCGAGCCGCCGAAGGACTGGAACTGGTCGACGTAGCTATCCATGCGGCCGGCCGTCGTCGGGCCGAAGGAGCCGGAGGCGTAGCCGGCCGGCGTCTTTGCCGGGCCGGCGTAGTAGACCGGGTGGTTTTTCAGGTAATCAGGCATGCCTTCGCCCTTTTCCAGCCGTTCGCGGATTTTGGCGTGGGCGAGGTCGCGGGCGACGATGATCGTCCCGGTCAAGGACAGGCGCGTCTTGACCGGATGCCGCGACAGCTCGGCAAGCACCTCGGCCATCGGCCGGTTGAGGTCGATATGAACGGTCGATTCCGAGAGTTTCGCCTCGTCGATCTCGGGCATGTATTTCGACGGGTCGGTTTCGAGCTGCTCGATGAAGATGCCGTCGCGGGTGATCTTGCCCTTTGCCTGGCGGTCGGCGGAACAGGAGACGCCAAGGCCGATCGGCAGCGAGGCGCCGTGGCGGGGCAGGCGGATGACACGCACGTCATGACAGAAATACTTGCCGCCGAACTGGGCGCCGACGCCCATCTGCTGTGTCAGCTTGTGGATTTCCTTTTCCATCTCGAGGTCGCGGAAGGCATGGCCGCTTTCCGAACCTTCGGTCGGCAGCTCGTCGAGATAGCGCGTCGAGGCGAGCTTGACCGTTTTCAGGTTCATCTCGGCCGAGGTGCCGCCGATGACGATCGCCAGATGATAGGGCGGACAGGCCGCCGTCCCCAACGTCAGAATCTTCTCCTTGAGGAAGTCGATCATCCTGTCATGCGTCAGGAGCGAGGGCGTGCCCTGATAGAGGAAGGTTTTGTTGGCCGAGCCGCCGCCCTTGGCGACAAAGAGGAATTCGTAGGCGTCGGTACCTTCCTCGTAAATATCGATCTGCGCCGGCAGGTTGTTCCTAGTGTTCTTCTCCTCGAACATCTTCACCGGCGCGAGCTGCGAATAACGCAGGTTCTTCTTCTCATAGGCATCCATGACGCCGCGGGCGAGTGCGGCGGAATCCCCGCCCTCGGTCCAAACCCTGCGGCCCTTCTTGCCCATGATGATCGCCGTGCCGGTATCCTGGCACATCGGCAACACGCCGCCGGCGGCGATATTGGCATTCTTCAACAGGTCGTAGGCGACGAAGCGGTCGTTATCGGTCGACTCTGGATCATCAAGGATCGAGGCGAGCTGCTTCAGATGGCCGGGCCGGAGCAGATGGTTGATATCGGCAAAGGCGGTTTCGGCAAGCATGCGGATGCCTTCCGGCTCGACGGTCAGGATTTCCTGACCCTTGAAGCTATCGACCGAGACGTAATCGCTGCTGATCTTGCGATAGGGGGTGGCATCCTTGCCGAGCGGAAAAAGATCGTCAGCCATCGAAGTGACCTTTCTGGTGGGCGCGTCGCTAAATTGGAACCGGTCTAAATCTCCTGTCGGGCAAAAGCAATCAGGATGCCGCGAGAGTTCGGCGGGTGCGCCAAGCGAAGTGGACGAGGCGAGGCGGCGACCGCGTCGACACAAGACCACTTCAGTTGCCTTCGGTTCGGAGCCAGTCCATATTCCCGGTCGCGTTAACTTGCAGGAGCTTCCGATGACGAACGCAAAGCCAACTGCTAACGACGACCTCTTCATTTCTTTCGAACATGATCCGATCAGAGGGAACCTGCTCGATAACGACAGCGATCCTGAGGGCGCGCCTCTCTATCTTCGCTTTTTCGACGGTGTCCGCGTCGATGCGAAACAGGGATCGACGCAGGAGACGATCATACAGGGGAAATACGGGACTTTCACCGTGCGGCCCGATGGTCATTTTACCTACGAGCTGGATTACACGCTCGACGTGGTGAAGAACCTGCGGGCGCACGAACAGCTGATTGAAGAGATCCGCTACAAGATCTCGGATGGCGCCGGGGGGACGGATGTCGGCATTTTGACTCAGGCGATCGACGGCGTCAACGAAGAGGACAAATACCATGAGGTCCTGGATTTCGACGATATGGGCGTCTTATCGAGGGCAGATAATTTCTCCCTTCCCAATTACCGGGGCTTTGCGCTCTCCGTGAATGGCAGCCACGACGTGACGCTTCTGAACGGCATCGTCTATGATACCATTCCTGGTGTCGACGCCATTACCGAGGACGGTTTCAGCGATACCGTACTAGCCCCCGGTTCTGCGCCCGTAACCCTGAAAATGCTCGATGGCGGGGAGTTCACCTTTCAGAGCGTCTCGATCGCCGAACTGTCTGCATCGCCCTTTCACCTGACGCTCACCGCCCTGAACGACGGCCAGATTGTCTATCAGCAGGAGCTTGAGGTCACCGGTCCCAATCTCGAGCTCAATATCGAAGACATCGAAGAAATCCGTTTCGATTTCATGGGGAATTCTGTCGTGATGGACAATTTTTCGCTGCTGGTATGAGGCTCGTCAGTCGCTCTTATCGTGCCCGCGCTATCGCCTTTTCTTTCGAATTCGCGAGGCCGAAGCCTCGGCAAAAACGCCCGTCCGGTTGATAGCGCGCTATTTAAGTTTTCGAAACTTTGATTGAATGTACAACTCTCTCGTGTCATGTTGCGACGCACAAAGCGAGGAGCTCATGGTTTACTCTATACAATACCTCCGTGCTGTTGCGGCTATTGCGGTTACGATCTTTCATGTTGCGTTCATTTTTGGTTGGAATTTTGTTCCGCTGGCAGCTGGCGTAGACCTGTTTTTCATCATCAGTGGCTTCATCATGTGGACTATTTCGGACGCGAGACCGACCGCGCCGCTACAGTTCATCCGAAACCGCATTCAGCGGGTTCTGCCCATCTATTGGATCTGCACTCTGCTATTTGTGATTGCAGCTACCGTTTCGCCCAAAAATTACGACAATGCCGTCTTTAACGCAGCCGATATCATCCGGTCACTGCTGTTTGTCCCCTATGCAGACGGCACTGGTGTCGTTCAGCCGGTTCTCGTTCCAGGTTGGACGCTGAATTATGAGATGTTCTTTTATACCGCCTTTTGCCTTGTCCTGTTTTTGAAAGGAAGAACGCAGCGTCTTCTGGCGATAACGGGTTTTCTGACGCTTTGCGTGGCAATCGGCCTGTTCGCGCCAGTGACCCCATATTCTATCGTTTACGCATCGCCACTGTTGCTGGAGTTTCTGGCCGGCGTCGTCATCGCATTCGTTATGTCGAGAGCCGACGTCGCGTCGACCAGGCTGGCGGTGGCATTGATGGTAGTGGGTCTCGTGTCCATCGCCGCTTCCTTCTTCCTTGACAAGCCACACGGTTTCGTTCGGGTTCTCGTATGGGGCGTTCCGTCGGTCCTTATCGTCCTGGGTGCCCTGGTCGGCGAACGTGCAAGCCTTTTTCCGAAATTGACATGGTTGAAGATATTGGGGGATTCGTCCTACTCGCTCTACCTCACTCATATGATTGCGATCGGTGTGGCAAAGCTCGCCATCTATATTGCCGGGGTGGAACGCTGGACTGCGCCGCTTGCCCTGCGAATTCCATTGCTCGTGGTCACGACGATATTCTGCGTTTCTGTTGGACTCGTCTTTTACTTCTGCGTCGAAAAGAAGATTGCGCAGTTTATCAAACGGTTGGAGAGAGGCAGAAGAGCCGCTTCATACATGCCTGCTGAATAAGTCGCGGCCGCGTCGGAATGGAAGGGTGGGTTGAACCTGTGGCTCAACCCGACACTTGTCGCGGGCGGGATGGGACACCGGCTTATTTCGGGCCGATCATCGTTTCCGGGCGGACGATCGCGTCATAATCCTCGGCTGATACGAGGCCGCTGGCGAGGGCCTCTTGCTTCAGCGTCGTGCCGTTCTTGTGGGCAGTCTTGGCGATCTTGGCGGCCGCGTCATAGCCGATCTTCGGGGCAAGTGCCGTCACCAGCATCAGCGAGCGTTCGAGGCCGGCCTTGATATTGTCCTCGCGCGCCTCGATGCCGACGACGCAGTTGTCGGTGAAGGAGACGGCGGCGTCGGCAAGCAGCTGTACCGACTGCAGGAAATTATAGGCCATCATCGGATTGTAGACGTTGAGCTCGAAATGGCCCTGGCTATCGGCGAACGTCAGGGCGGCGTGATTGCCGAAGATGTGGATGCAGACCTGGGTCAGCGCCTCGCATTGCGTCGGGTTGACCTTGCCGGGCATGATCGACGAGCCGGGCTCGTTTTCCGGAAGCGCCAGTTCGCCGAGACCGGCGCGCGGGCCGGAGCCGAGGAGGCGAATGTCGTTGGCGATCTTGAAGAGGGCAGCTGCTGCGGCGTTGATGGCGCCATGTGAAAAGACCATGCTGTCATGCGAGGCAAGCGCCTCGAACTTGTTCGGCGCGGTGACGAAGGGCATGCCGGTGATTGCGGCGATCTCTTCGGCCACCTTCTCGGCAAAGCCCACCGGCGCGTTGAGGCCGGTGCCGACGGCGGTGCCGCCCTGGGCGAGTTCGCAAAGGCCGGGCAGGGTCATCTCGATGCGCCTGATGGCGGAGCCGACCTGGGCGGCATAGCCCGAAAATTCCTGGCCGAGGGTCAGCGGCGTCGCATCCTGGGTATGGGTCCGGCCGATCTTGATGATGTGGTTGAATTCGGTGACCTTCATGTCGAGGGCGGCATGCAGGTGCTTCAGGGACGGCAGCAGATGATGGGCGATCCGTTCGGCGCAGGCGATGTGCATCGCCGTCGGGTAGGTGTCATTGGACGACTGGCTCATGTTGACGTGATCGTTCGGGTGCACCGGCTTCTTGGAACCCATGACGCCGCCCAGCATTTCTATGGCACGATTGGAGATCACTTCGTTGGCGTTCATGTTGGACTGCGTGCCGGATCCGGTCTGCCAGACGACCAGCGGAAAATGGTCGTCGAGCTTGCCGTCGATCACCTCCTGGGCGGCATTGACGATCGCCTCGCCGAGGGCTGGGTCGAGCTGGCCGAGCGACATATTGGCACGGGCGGCCGCCTGCTTGACGATGCCGAGTGCGCGCACGATCGAGAGCGGCTGCTTTTCCCAGCCGATCTTGAAATTGCCGAGCGAACGCTCGGCCTGTGCCCCCCAATATCGGTCGGCGGCGACATTGATAGGGCCAAAAGTATCGGTTTCGGTACGGGTTGCGGTCATTGGGGCCTGCCTTCCTGTGCTGTTTCGGGCATCTTCGAAAGATGAGGTTTTATAGGTTGGAAACCAGGCCAAGAAAACCGGATGCCATGAGAAATATTGAAAATGCCAGTCAGGTTTATGCTGACTGGCGGCCGTGCTTTTTCGGCCACTTCGAAAATTTTATGCATAGGCCGGTGTTTGCCGCACTGGTCTGGCGGCAAAAATTCGGTAAAAAATTAACTAATAATTTCATAATTTTGTGTGAACTGTTGCGCGGCGCCGTGCAGCATTTCCGTCACAGAGAATTGAGTCCGCCGGCGCTGGCGGCGAAGGCCGGTTTCTGATCAATGAGCCCCTACGCTGCCTGAGTTTCGCGGGATTTGAGCTGAGAACAGCATGACATCGGGACTGGAATATATATGACGTTCTTTTTGAAAAGCGCGGTATCCGCATTAGCAGTTTCCAGCGGCTTGGCAGTAATGGCCGCTCCCGCGCATGCCTATACGCTGATGGATATGCTGCGTGGCGACAGGCAGCGGAGCCAGAGCACCATCTTCATGGATCAGGCGCCGGGCCGACCGGTGCCGCGTGGTGCCGCCGGAGGCTCGCTCGGCGGGCTTGATCCGGAAGCGCCGCTGCCGAAGGTCAGCGGTCCGCGTTATTACACCTATAAAACCGAAACGCTGCAGTTCGTCGACACCGGCAAGTTTGCCGATCCCGTCGTCACCGGCGCGGTCGCCGAGGTTTCGCCGAGCGGCGAGGCCGGCGCCGAACCGGCCGTGCAGCGCCGTTTCCTGGCGCAGGCCAAGGTGCGCGCCAATGCCGACGTCGGCAAGGCGCTCGAGGCCTACTACGGTGACAGCCGAAACCCGCTCGTCTGGGTCGAAGGCAATGGGATCAACGAGCGCGCCAAATCGGCGATGGCGGCACTTGCCGATGCGGCCTCCGTCGGCCTTGATCCCGCCGATTACGCCATCCAGACACCTGCTATCGATCCGGCCAATCCCGATCCCGCCGCCCGCGACCGGGCGCTGACCCAGTTCGAACTCGAACTCTCGGCCAAGGTGCTTGCCTTCGTGCAGGACACGGTCCGCGGCCGCATCGATCCGAACAAGATTTCCGGCTATCACGATTTCCAGCGTAAGGTCGTCAATCTGGCGCCGGTCCTGAAGCTTGCCCGCTTGAGCCCCGATACCGGCGCCTATATCGCCAGCCGCTCGCCGGATAGTCCGCAGTTCGAGGCGCTGAAGGCGGAGCTAGCCAAGCTTCGCGCCGCCGATGACGGCAATGAGGAGCAGATCGTCGTCTCGCTCAGCGGCCTGCTGAGGCCCGGCGACAGCTCGCCCGAGATCGCCAACATCGTCAAGGCCGTCCAGAAGCACGGTTCCGACACGCTGAGGACCGATCACGCCGCGACCTTTGCAGCTTACGCCGGCGGCAGCGACTATTCGCCTGAGATCGTCGCGCTGGTCGAGGATTTCCAGAAGGAGCGCGGGCTGAAGGCCGACGGCGTTATCGGTCAGGCGACGGTGCGCGCCATGACCGGCGGCGACACAAATGCCTCCAAGATCGACAAGCTCGAAGTTGCCATGGAACAGGCGCGCTGGCTGCCGGAAGATCTCGGTTCGCGTTACGTCATGATCAATCAGCCGGCCTACATGGCCTACTATCACGATGACGGCAAGGAACAGCTGTCGATGCGTGTCGTCGTCGGCGGCAAGAACAATCAGACCTATTTCTTCAACGACGAGATCGAGACGGTGGAGTTCAACCCGTTCTGGGGCGTGCCGCAGTCGATCATTATCAACGAGATGCTGCCGAAGCTGCGCTCGGATCCAAACTATCTCGATCAGCTCGGCTACGAGGTCGAAGTGAACGGCCACGCTGTCGCCTCGTCCAGCGTCGACTGGTACGGCTCGACCGACAATGTTTCGGTCCGCCAGCCGCCAAGCAGCGACAATGCCCTCGGCGAACTCAAGATCCTGTTCCCGAACAGCCATGCGATCTACATGCACGACACGCCGTCGAAGAGCTTCTTCAAGCGCGACATGCGGGCTCTCAGCCACGGCTGTGTGCGCCTTTCCAATCCGCGCGCAATGGCTGCCGCCGTGCTCGGCACGACGGTCGACGACGTTGCCAAGCAGATCGCCAACGGGCAGAATCATGCGGTGAAGGTGCCGCAGAAGATCCCGGTCTACGTGTCCTACTTCACCGCCTGGCCGAACAAGGACGGCGTCGTGGAATATTTTGACGACGTGTACGGCCGTGATGCCTATGTCAAAAAGGCCTTCGACGCGACGACGAAGGCGCGCGGCGCGCAAATCTGACGTAGGCTTTATTGGGTTATCGAATGGGCGGTCTCCGGGCCGCCCGTTTTGTTTTGGGGCGGTCTTTTGGAAAGGGCTGTGCCGCGTGGCCTTCTCATCCGTAATCGCTTCAGCCAGATTTATTAGTCTTACACCGCGACCTTCTGCGCATACTCCCGCAATAACCGCGCCACCAGCTCCGGCGTCAGCTCATCGTAATGCGTGATGATCACATCCGGATCGAGGCTTGAAACCGGCACATCCGAATAACCGAAAGGCACGGCGATCGAAGGCACGGCAGCGTTCTTCGCCACGGCGATGTCGTTGATGCTGTCGCCGATCATCACTGTGCGGGCGATGTCGCCGCCGGCGCGGTCGATGGTGCCGGTGAGATGGCGGGCGTCGGGTTTGCGATATTCGAAAGTATCGCCACCGGTGATGGCGTCAAAGTAGCTGACAAGGTCGAGCTTGTCGAGCAGGCCGAATGCCAGGCTTTCCAACTTGTTGGTGCAGACGGCGAGGCGGTAGCCGTCGGCTTTCAGCCGGTCCATCGCGGCGACCAGACCGGGATAGGGTTCGGTGTGGCCGGGCATGTTGCCGGCATAATGGGCGACGAAGCGTTCGAGCAGCTGCGGGACGGCGGCGCTTTCGAGCGGATGGCCGCGCAACCGGCAGGCACGCTCGATCATCACGCGCGCGCCCTGGCCGACGAGATGAGTGAGATCGTCATAGCTGACCGGTTCGAGGCCAAGGGCTGCGATCGTATGGTTCAGGCTTTCGACTAGGTCTGCATGGGTATCGAGAAGAGTACCGTCGAGATCGAAGACGATGAGCGCCGGGTGCATGGGGGCAGGGGTCAAGGGCTTGCCTCTTTGAGCGATGGGTCCTCCGGGCAAGCGACGGGTCGCGCCTCGGGCGAGGGATCGTTCCTGAGGTAGGCGATCGCGCGGAGGAAAGCAACTTCCTGTGATGGCCGGGGCGGCCGCAGGCATTTGTTTCGGCTTTTCATTTTCCGTGATGTTTTGACTTTCGTTTGCCAGGCCAGCCGTGTAAACAGCACATCCAACGCAATAAATCGGAGCTGGCGGCGCATGGATGCCCGCGAAATGAAGATCAAGGCCGCCGAGGCCGCACTCGCCCATGTCGAAGACGGAATGCGTCTCGGGATCGGGACGGGCAGCACGGCGGAAGAATTCGTCCGGCTGCTGGCGGAAAAAGTTGCGGGCGGCTTCAGGGTCGAAGGCGTTCCGACATCCGAAAGAACGGCGCGGCTCTGCGTCGAGCTCGGTGTCCCGCTGAAGTCGCTCGACGAGCTGCCGGCGCTCGATCTGACGGTGGACGGCGCCGACGAGGTCGATCCGGCGCTCAGATTGATCAAGGGCGGCGGCGGCGCGCTGCTGCGCGAAAAGATCGTTGCCGCCGCTTCGGAGCGGATGATCGTCATCGCCGACGAGAGCAAGCTGGTCAATACGCTTGGCGCCTACGCGCTGCCGATCGAGGTCAACCCGTTCGGTCTCGTGTCGACACGGATCGCCATCGAAAAGGTTGCGGCCCGGCTCGGCCTTTCCGGCGAACTCAGCCTGCGCCAGTCGGGTGACGGAGAGTTTACCACGGATGGCGGCCATCACATTATCGATGCATCTTTTGGCCGCATTCCTGATGCAGAGGCGCTTTCGAGCGAGCTGAATTCCATACCCGGCGTCGTCGAACACGGGCTCTTTATCAATATGGCGGCACTTGCGATCATTGCCGGTCCTGCAGGTGCACGCACGCTGCAGGCAAACAGATAACAGGAGCATACACTCATGATGAACATTGCAGGTCTTGGCCGTCTCGCCGCTGCGACCCTCGTTCTTTCCGGGCTTGCCTTCGGCTCCGCCGTCAAGGCGCAGGAAGTCTCCGAGGAACAGCTGAAGGCGTCTCGCGCCGCGATCGACGCCATCGGCGCCACTGCCCAGTTCGACAACATCCTGCCCGGTCTCGCCGAGCGCCTGAAGGCCGGCCTGATTCAGGATTCGCCAAACTACCAGGACATTATTTCCTCGACGGTCGACGAGCAGGCGCTGAAGCTGGCGCCGCGCCGCGGTGATCTCGAAAAGGAGGCGGCACTCACCTATGCCAAGACCTTTACGATCGACGAGCTGAAGGCGATTGCCGATTTCTATAATTCCGACGTCGGCAAGAAGCTGCTGCGCGATGGCCCGGTCGCCTCCCGCGAAACGGCCAAGGCTGCCGACATCTGGGCGCAGGGAATTTCGCGCGACTTGGAAAAGCAGAGCAATGCAGAGCTTTCCAAGGTTATCAAGGCACCGCCGCCGGCAACCGACAGTCCGGTCGCTCCGGCACCGGCCGCCCAGCAGTAACGACTGCTGGCCAGAATTCGCGAAAGCCCGGCATCGCCCGGGCTTTTTTGTTATGATGCATCGGAGCATGATGCCGAAAGTGTGAGCGGTTTCCGGACGACATCATGCTCTTTGGCCCATCGGGCCTAAAATCATCTAGAGCCGGTGGCGAAGGTTGGCGAGGCAGACATGTCCGATCGTTACGAGGCTGTGCGGGTACGAATATCAGGCAGGGTCCAAGGTGTGGGTTTTCGCATGTGGACGCGGGATGAGGCGCTGCGGCTCGGGCTGACCGGCTGGGTGCGCAACGAAGCGGACGGATCCGTCGCCGCCTTGATCGCCGGGCCGGACAATGCGATCTCAACGATAATCGAGCGTTTGAGGCGCGGGCCTGCAGGGGCATGGGTTTCTGGCGTGGAGAAGGAAGCGATCCGGCTTGATGAGATGCCGACGGATTTCCGCATCACAGGCTGATAGCGGCAATCCACCAAGGGCGGCCATCGCAGATGGATGTGACGCTCAGCCCCAATCCTTCGAGCTCTTGGCCAATTGCCATGCTCCTGTCTCGTCCGGCTCAACGCGCTTGTTGCCGCGGTAGAAAATCGGCAGTCCGGTTTTCTTGTCCATCGCAAAGCGGCTCGGTGTGAATTTCTCGTCTTCGTGGCCCTCGATGGCGAGATTCAGCGCCTCCTTGAATTTGCCGGCCTTGCACAGCTTGGCGAACTGAGTTTGATCCATCTTTTGCTCCGGCATCCTTTTGCATCTCAAGCATTGCCTGCCAGCCTCAGCTGGCTCGGTCAACCGTAAAACGGTGACCGGGTCAACCGTAAACGGTGACCGGTTCAGACCATGATTCGGCAATGGAGAGTCGGAAGACGCAGGAGCGGGGCTTTTGTTTTCATGAGGATCGCCCCTATATCAGGAACGTCCTTTCCTGCGATTCCCTTCCGGAGTTCCTCATGTCTTCCTACGACTACGACCTCTTCGTCATCGGCGGCGGTTCCGGGGGCGTGCGCACCGCCCGCGTTGCCGCCTCGCTCGGCAAGAGGGTGGCGATCGCCGAGGAATATCGCTATGGCGGCACATGCGTCATCCGCGGCTGCGTTCCGAAGAAGCTCTTCGTCTATGCCTCGCAGTTTCACGAGCATTTCGAGGATGCGGAGGGCTTCGGCTGGACGGTCGGCGAAAGCAGCTTCAACTGGAAGAAGCTGGTGGCGGCAAAGGATGCCGAGATTGCGCGGCTGGAAGGCCTCTACAAGAAGGGGCTCGCCGGCGCCAATGCCGATATCCTGGAAACGCGCGCCGAACTGGTCGATTCTCATACGGTCCGGCTTGCGAAAACAGGGCAGACGGTGACCGCAAAAACGATCGTCATCGCCACCGGTGGAAGGCCGAATCCACATGTCGCGCTGCCCGGTCACGAGTTCTGCATTTCCTCCAACGAGGCCTTTCATCTCGAGGAGCTGCCGAAATCAATCGTAATCGCCGGCGGCGGTTATATCGCCGTCGAGTTCGCCAATATTTTTCACGGTCTCGGCGTCGAGACGACGCTGATCTATCGCGGCGCCGAAATCCTGTCGCGTTTCGACGAGGATCTGCGGCGCGGACTGCACGAGGCGATGGTCGCCAAGGGCATACGCATTCTCTGCCACGACACGCTGCAGAAGGTCTCCAAAGGCGAGGGCGGGCTCACTCTGGAGACGATGAATAATGGCACGCTGCAGGCAGGCGTCGTCCTGCTGGCGCTCGGACGCGATCCCAACACCGAGGGGCTCGGTCTGGAGGCGGCCGGCGTCGCTGTCGACGAGCGTGGCGCCATCATCGTTGATGACTATTCCCGTACCAATGTCGAAAACATCTATGCCCTCGGCGATGTCACCAACCGGGTACAGCTGACGCCGGTGGCAATCCACGAGGCGATGTGCTTCATCGAAACCGAGTACAAGAACAATCCGACGAGGCCGGATTATGATCTGATCCCGACCGCCGTCTTCTCGCAGCCGGAAATCGGCACCGTCGGCCTCTCGGAAGAGGAGGCGGGCAAGCGTTACGGCGAACTCGAGGTTTATCGTGCTCAGTTCCGGCCGCTGAAGGCCACGCTATCCGGCCGGGCCGAACGCATGGTCATGAAGCTGATCGTCGATGCGGCGAGCCGGAAGGTGGTCGGTGCCCACATCCTCGGCCATGATGCCGGGGAGATGGCGCAGCTGCTCGGCATCACGCTGAAGGCCGGCTGCACCAAGGATGATTTCGACCAGACGATGGCGCTTCACCCGACGGCGGCCGAGGAGCTCGTCACCATGTATGCGCCGAGCTACCGCATTCGCGAGGGAAAGCGCGTCTAAGTCCAGTTCTTTAGCTGGTGATCCGTGGCGCGCGGATGACCTTGAGGAAAAGCGCCTTCATCGCATCGGTGATACCTTCGGTCGGCGACACCTCGAAATAGAAACCGGGCGAGGCGCATGCTTGCATTTTCGTCGGGATCTCGCCCTGGAAGGGCTTAATCCAGGTATTGTACCAACTGTTGCTCGGCAACGGCAGATAGGTGGTATAGAGCACGGCGATCTTGACGCCGCGATCCTTCAAGGGTTTGCAGAAAGAGGTGTCGATCGGCTCCTGACAGCGGCCACCGGTCGTCTTCTTGGTGCATGTGGACGGCTTGTAGCTGTCGCCGACGCCATCGGATACGAAGAACAGGATTTTTTCGGCGCTGGTATTCGACGTGCCGTCGCCGGCCGGGTCGATGATGGTGTTCATCTGCGTCATGGCGCTGTCGAAGTTCGTGATCTGGTCGCTATTGTAGTTCTGATAGGGAATGGTCATCAGATCGACCGAGTCGGTGTAGTTCTTCACCTTCGTCAGGTCAGAGGTAAGGCCGGAGATCGTCGTCAGCTTCGCGTCCTCGGCCTTGGTGCCGAAGGTGTAGACGCCCATACGGAACTGGTCGCTGCTGACGCGCTCGGTCTTGGCCGTGTCGGTCAGCGCCTGGGTCGCCTGGCGCACCACGTCGATGCGCATGGCGACACCGAGGCTTTTGGCTATGGTGTAGTTGTTGATGGTCTTGTCCATCTGGTGGCAGGCAAAGGCGCAGCCTGCCTTGGCCTCCAGCTTGGAAACGTCGTCCGGGGTCGCGCCGACGCCCATGGAGGGCGTATTGTCGAGCAGGATATAGAAATCCATGAAGGCGGCGGTCTGGTATTCGGCAGTCGCCGTGCCGGAAATTGTAATCGAGTCCCGGCCAAGAATCTGCATGAAGGTCGTCGGCACCGTCGCAGTGAATGAGACCTGCGAATTCAGCTTGTTGGCGGTCTTCGTGACGTCGATGCCGAGATCGACCTGGACCTCGGCCAGTTCCCCTGACATCTGCGACATGAAGATGTTGCGCGCGTCGGTCTTGCCGAGCGAGACCGTGCCGTTGCCGTTCATCGCCATCGCTGCTGCGACCGCGCCGGATTTTTCGGCGATCGAACCGACGGCGGCGGCATCGGCAGCGGCATAAAGCTGGGTTCTCAGGCTCAGCGCATGGGCGAAATCCACCGCCATGCCTGCCGTCCCGAGAAGCGGCACCATCAGCAATGCCGTCATGATGCCGAAATTGCCCGAGCGGTCCGATATGAAACCGGACGGAAGGATCGCCATGCCATGTCCCCGATGTGAAACTCCTTTCGGTTCTACCTGCAAAGTCTAAAATATGGGGAAAGCGACATGGTATATGCCGGTTTAACCGGGAAATGGCCGACTGCGGCGGCCAGACGAGACGCTTTGGGCGATTGATCTTTGCAAGCCGGATCTAAAGGTCTATAAGCCGCCGGATTATCAAGGGTAGGCCGCATTCCAGGAACTGGGGCGAGAACAGGTGAGTGAGATGGCAGAGAATTGGACCCCGAGCAGCTGGCGGCAGAAACCGATCCTGCAGGTTCCCGAATATCCGGATGCAGCCGCTTTGGCGGCAACGGAGGCCACGCTCGCCAGCTATCCGCCGCTCGTTTTTGCCGGTGAGGCGCGCCGCCTGAAGAAGCATCTCGCCAGTGTCGCCGAAGGCGACGGCTTCCTGCTGCAGGGCGGCGACTGTGCCGAGAGCTTCGCCGAACACGGCGCCGACAATATCCGCGACTTTTTCCGCGCTTTCCTGCAAATGGCTGTTGTCCTGACCTTCGGCGCACAGTTGCCGGTCGTCAAGGTCGGCCGCATCGCCGGCCAGTTCGCCAAGCCGCGTTCGTCGAATGTCGAGAAGCAGGGCGACGTGACGTTGCCGGCCTATCGCGGCGACATAATCAACGGCATCGAGTTCACCGAGGAGTCGCGCATTCCGAACCCGGAACGGCAGGCGATGGCTTACCGCCAGTCGGCCGCGACTCTGAACCTTCTGCGCGCCTTCGCGATGGGCGGTTACGCCAACCTCGAAAACGTGCATCAGTGGATGCTCGGTTTCGTCAAGGACAGCCCGCAGGGTGAGCGTTACCGCAAGCTTGCCGACCGCATCAGCGAAACCATGGATTTCATGAAGGCGATCGGCATCACCTCGGAAAACCACCCGAGCCTGCGCGAGACCGATTTCTTCACCAGCCATGAGGCGCTGCTGCTCGGCTACGAGGAGGCGCTGACCCGCGTCGACTCCACCTCGGGCGACTGGTACGCCACATCAGGCCACATGATCTGGATCGGCGACCGCACGCGTCAGGCCGACCATGCGCATATCGAATATTGCCGCGGCATCAAGAACCCGATCGGGCTTAAGTGCGGCCCCTCGCTGCAGGCCGATGATCTGCTGCAGCTGATCGATATCTTGAATCCGGCTAATGAAGCCGGGCGGCTGACGCTGATCTGCCGTTTCGGCCATGAGAAGGTCGCCGAAAACCTGCCGCGCCTCATCCGCGCCGTCGAGCGCGAAGGGCGCAAGGTGGTCTGGTCCTGCGACCCAATGCACGGCAACACGATCACGCTCAACAACTACAAGACTCGTCCCTTCGAGCGGATTCTTTCCGAAGTCGAAAGCTTCTTCCAGATCCATCGCGCTGAAGGCACGCATCCGGGCGGCATCCATGTCGAGATGACCGGCAAGGACGTGACGGAATGCACTGGTGGTGCGCGCGCCGTCACCGCCGACGACCTGCAGGATCGCTACCACACCCATTGCGATCCGCGCCTCAACTCCGACCAGGCGCTCGAACTGGCCTTCCTGCTTGCCGAGCGCATGAAGGGCGGCCGCGACGAGAAGCGCATGGTCGCCAACGGCTGAGACAGCCGAAAGGAATGACGAAAAACCCGGCGTGATGCCGGGTTTTTTATTGTCTTCAGATGCTGGCCTGAACGCTGTGCAGATTGGCGTAAACGCCGCCTTGCGCCATCAGATCGTCATGCGTCCCCTGTTCGACGATGCCGTCGCCCGTCAGGACCAAGATGCGGTCGGCATGGCGGACGGTCGAGAGGCGATGGGCGATGACCAGGGTGGTTCGGCCGTTCGCCAAGCTCAGCAGCGCCTGCTGCACCGCCCGTTCGCTTTCATTGTCGAGCGCGCTGGTCGCCTCGTCGAAGATCAGAATCTCAGGATTCTTGAGGAAGGCGCGGGCGATGGTGATGCGCTGGCGCTGGCCGCCGGAGAGCTTGACGCCGCGCTGGCCGATATCGGTATCATAGCCCTGGGGCAGGGCGATGATGAAGTCGTGCGCATTGGCGGCCCGGGCCGCCGCTTCCAGCTCGGCATCGCTGGCGTCGGGCCTGCCGTAGCGCAGGTTTTCCGCAACCGAGCCGGCAAAGAGGTAGACATCCTGCTGCACTACCCCGACATGGCGCCGGAGCGAGGCCAGTGTTACATCTCTTACATCGGTGCCGTCGATCCGGATCGTCCCGGCCGCGACATCGTAGAAGCGCGGTATGAGGGCGCAGAGCGTGCTCTTGCCGACGCCGGAAGGGCCGACCAAAGCGACGAACTCTCCGGGGGCGATGGTCAGCGACAGCCGCTCCAGTACACGCGGGCCATCGGCCTCGTAGCCGAAGGAGACGTCGGAGAAACTGATCTCGCCCCTTGGTGCCGGCATCGGCCGGGCGGCCGGCCGGTCGGTGATATCAGCGGCAATTTCCAGGATTTCCATGGCCCTGATGAAACCGGTATAGCCCTCCTGCCAGAGCCGCACGAGATTGGCGAGCCGCTGCACCGGATCGACCAGCACGGCGACGCAGAGCAGGAAGGTCAGCATGTCGGGAACGGTGAGATCCGCCGACAGGATACGCAATCCCCCGACGATGATCACCAATATCGTCACGAGCTGGGCGAAGGTTTCCGTGCCGACCGAAAACCAGGCCTCGCTGCGGTAGCCTTCGGCGCGGCTTTGCAGGAAGCGCTGGTTCTGTACGTCGAAGCGCTGCCTTTCCAGTGCCTCGTTGGCGAATGACTGGACGACACGAATGCCTGCCAGAGCGTCCTCGACCCGCTCGTTGACGGCAGCGATCTGCCGCTTGCTGGCTTCGAGCGCGCGGTTCATGCGCCGGTTGAAATAAAGGGCATAAGCCACTGCCACAGGGGTCAGCAGCAGGATAAGGCCGGCCAATGGCGGATCGATGAAGAACAGCACCAGCATGGCGCCACCATATTTCAGCACGGCGATGGAGAGATCCTCGGGGCCGTGGTGAAAGAGCTCTCCCAGCCACAGGGAGTCGTTGGTGATGCGGCTCATCAGCTGGCCGGTGCGCTGGCGATCGTAGAAACTGAAGGAGAGTTTCTGGCAATGCTCGAAGAGTTCCTGCCGGACCGTCGCCTCGATACGGGCGCCCATGACGTGGCCGCGATAATCGACGAAAAAGACCGCGGCGATCTGGACCGCCAGAACGGCCAGCATGACGCCGCCCATCACAAGGATCTGGGTGAAGGCCTGCGGCGCATCGGGCAGGGCCAGAAGCCGGCTGGTGACGATATTGGCGCAGAGCGGAAGGGCCACCGCCGTGCCTGCGACGAGGATGGCGCAAAGCAGATCCGCCAGCAACAGAGGCAGATGCGGGCGGTAGTAGGAGAGAAATTTTCGCATGCGCAACCAGCGCCGGCTGCGATCGGCGGCGGGGTCGTTGAGGAGGAATTTGAGGAAGGCGTTATGGCGTCGCGAGCTTTTCCTCGCGCGGGAGAACGGAATATTCATGAGGCAGAATGTCCTTGTGGGCGATGTTTCCTTTCTGTTTGGACAGGGTCGCTCTCATGTCAGTCTCCCAGGCTTGAATGGTTGAGCCCTCAGTATCACCGCGAACCGGCATCAATTCAACGCGGGGACGGTTAGGAGGTCGGCGGGTGTTGTCGATGGGCAACACCAGAGGGTTGTCCCTCGATGTCAGCGAGCTTCAAGATTTCTGATCTTTCATTGAACGGAATGGATTTGACGCAGGATCCGAAGGGCGGCAACGTTCTGAAAAATGGAGGAGTGGTCATGACCGAACGGCATACAGGCGGCTGCCTTTGCGGCGCCGTGCGATATTCGATTACGGGCAAGCTCGGCCCCGTCGTCGGCTGCCACTGCTCGCAATGCCGCCGGCAGACGGGGTTCTACTATGCCGCGGTCAACGTGCCGCGCACGGCTTTTTCGGTCGAAGACGCCGATACGGTGCGGTGGTATCGGTCGAGCGGCAAAGCGCAGCGCGGCTTCTGTTCGAATTGCGGATCGGCGCTGTTCTGGCAGGGAGACGAAGCGGTGGAGGTTTCGGTCCTGGCCGGAAGCTTCGACGAACCGAGCGGCCTTGTCTTCAGTCACCACATCTACTGCGCCGACAAGGGCGATTTCTATGAGATATCAGACGGACTGCCGCAATATGACAGGTATCCCGTCTAGGCTCAGGACCTATTCATTCCGGCCGCTCGACTGATACGTCCACACCTTCTTGTCAGCCATCCGCATCCCAGCCGCCATCGTCTGGCTGAACGAGCCCTGAACCTAAACCTTGCCCAGGTGCTTGGGCCAGAATTCCTGGTGGACTTCGGCGGCTTCGTCTTCGAGGCTTGTCGGGCCGACCACGGTGACGGCCCGCGCGCCGCTCTGCAACACCGCCCGACTGGGCACGTTCAACCCGATCCCGGCAATCTCGCCGAGCCGGGTTTCGGAGCAAGCAAACACCATATGTCCGATACCCGACCAGTAGATCGCCCCGGAGCACATGGCGCATGGCTCGGTGCTGGTGTAGAGCGTGCAGTCCGCGAGAAATGCCGGATCGTAGTGCTTCGCCGCTAGTTTAACCAGGTTCATCTCGGCGTGGTTTGTCATATCGTGGCCGGTGAAGACGCTGTTTTCGGCGCGCAGGATGACGTCGCCATCCCTTACCAGTACCGAGCCAAACGGTTCGTCGCCTTTTGCCATCGCGGATTTCGAGAGCGCAATCGCCTCGCGTAAAAACGGTTCGTGGTTGTCCATCAGAGTCCCCAAAAAGCTAGAGTGGGATGATCTTCCCCCGGATCAGATGGATTTCCAAGGGCTGCAAGCGTCCTTCTTGCTTTTTAATCAATGAGTGCCGAGCTTAGCTTCTCGCAGCAAGAGCGGCGGTCAGGCGAGCGACATCCTCGCGCAGCGCCTTCAACTCGGTCAGTACGCTCATGTCGATCTTCTGGTGTAGCGAAAGTACTTCGAGCTCGGACTTCAGATTGACTTCATAATCCTTGGCGGCCTCGAAGCGGTCGCGTTCGGCCTGGCGGTTTTGCGACATCATGATGATCGGCGCCTGGATGGCTGCGAGCATCGAAAGGATCAGATTGAGGAAAACGAAGGGGTAGGGGTCAAAGGCACCGCTTGCGAGAACGACGGTGTTGATCACGGTCCAGACGGCGAGGAAGGCGAGGAAAGCAATGATGAAGGACCAGGAGCCGCCGACACGAGCGATGCCGTCGGCGACACGCTCGCCGAACGAAGCTTCGGCGGAGAAGGCGGCATTGACGTCGGTCGAGATGATCTTGCGCTCATGCGTTTTCGCCAGCACGTGTTTTTCGACAGCGCCGAGTTCATCGGCCGGCTTGCCGAAATGATGGTGCACGAAGTTCGAAAGATTATTCATGGCCTTTTTCCGATGCCCGTTATCGATGCAGTGGATTTCGGCGCCAGTATTCTGCTCCGCCAGGAAATTGCAATGCGGATCGTTGCCGCAAGGTTTTGATGCAGCCGTTCACAAAAATTTCGTCGACGCGATGCAACGCTTTGACAGCGAACGTGTTGCGGTAACGGAAGGCGCAGGCTAAATAAATGACATGACACAGGAAAACGCTCTTTCTGGAATCTTCCGCATCGCCATCGGCCAGCTCAACCCAACGGTCGGTGATGTGGCCGGCAATCTTGCCAAGGCGCGCGAGGCCCGCGCCGATGCTGCCCGGGAGGGTGCGCATCTGCTCGTCCTGACCGAGCTGTTTATCTCCGGCTATCCGCCGGAGGACCTGGTGCTGAAGCCGGCCTTCATCCGCGCTTGCTGGAAGGCAGTTGAGAGCCTGGCCGCCGATACCGCCGACGGCGGACCTGGGGTCGTCATTGGTTTTCCCCGGCAGGACGAGACCGGGCGCTATAACTCCGTCGCTGTGCTCGACGGTGGCAAGGTCGTCGCGGTGCGTGACAAGGTCGATCTGCCAAATTACGGCGAGTTCGATGAGAAGCGCGTCTTCCATCAGGGTGCCATGCCGGGGCCGGTCAATTTCCGCGGAGTGCGCCTGGGCATTCCGATCTGCGAGGATATCTGGGGTGAGCTCGGCGTCTGCGAGACGCTGGCTGAAAGCGGCGCGGAAATCCTGCTGTCGCCGAATGGTTCTCCCTACTACCGCGGCAAGGTCGATATCCGTCATCAGGTGGTGCTGAAGCAGGTGATCGAGACCGGTCTGCCGCTGATATATGCCGCCCAACTCGGCGGCCAGGACGAGCTCGTCTTCGACGGCGCGAGTTTCGCCTTCAATGCCGACAGGTCGCTTGCTTTCCAGATGAGCGAGTTCGAGACGGCGCTTGCGGTGACGACGTGGAAGCGCGGCGAAAGCGGCTGGCACTGCGCCGAAGGGCCGATGGCGCGTATCCCCGAGGATGAGGAGGCCGATTACCGCGCCTGCCTGCTCGGCTTTCGCGATTACGTCAACAAGAACGGCTTCAAGACCGTCGTGCTCGGCCTTTCCGGCGGCATCGACTCGGCGATCTGCGCGGCCATCGCCGTCGATGCGCTCGGCGAGGAGCGGGTGCGCACCGTCATGCTGCCCTACCGCTATACATCGGAGGATTCGCTGAAGGACGCGGCCGATTGCGCCAAGGCGCTGGGCTGCCGCTACGACATCGTGCCGATCGAGCAGCCGGTGACGGGTTTCAGCAGTGCGCTTTCCGATCTCTTCGAGGGCACGGAGAGCGGCATCACCGAGGAGAACCTGCAGAGCCGCGCGCGCGGCGTCATCCTGATGGCGATCTCCAATAAGTTCGGCGCGATGGTGGTGACGACGGGCAACAAATCGGAAATGTCGGTCGGTTACGCCACGCTCTATGGCGACATGAACGGCGGCTTCAACCCGATCAAGGACCTCTACAAGATGCAGGTCTATGCGCTGGCCCGCTGGCGCAACGAGAATGTGCCGCCGAGTGCGCTGGGGCCGTCGGGCGAGGTGATCCCGCAGAACATCATCGACAAGGCACCGTCCGCCGAGCTGCGTCCCGATCAGAAGGACCAGGATTCGCTGCCGCCCTATCCTGTTCTCGACGATATCCTCGAATGCCTGGTCGAGAAGGAGATGGCTGTCGAAGAGATCGTCGCACGCGGCCATGATGTGGCGACCGTTCACCGCGTCGAGCACCTGCTCTATCTGGCCGAATACAAGCGTCGGCAGTCGGCGCCGGGCGTGAAGATCACCAAGAAGAATTTCGGCCGCGACCGGCGTTATCCCATCACCAACCGGTTCCGTGATCGCTGAAGCGATCGAGACCGTTACCCAATCGAGATCGTTAGGATGATCGGGATCGCTAGCACGATCGAGAGGTCAGGAGGAGCATTGATGCGCAGCTCGGTCGAGATCTACAATGTCAGGACGGGCAGGGCGCGTGAGGTGTGGCAGACAGATCGGCTGGTGGAAGCGCCGAATTATGCTCCCGACGGCTCCTATCTGCTGCTGAACGGTGACGGGCTGCTCTTCCGGCTTCCGCTCGATGGCGGCGAGGTTGTTCAGGTCGATACCGGCTTTGCCGTCAACTGCAATAATGATCACGGCATTTCCCCCGACGGCACCGAGATCGTCATCTCCGACAAGAGCGAGTTCGGCAAGTCGGCTATCTATATCCTGCCGATCGACGGCGGAACGCCGCGGCTCGTCACGAAAAATCAGCCCTCCTATTGGCATGGCTGGTCGCCGGATGGCCGCCAGCTCGCCTATTGCGGCATCCGCGACGATCTCTTCGACATCTATACGATCTCCGTCGACGGCGGCGCCGAAACGCGGCTGACGCATGGCGAGGGCCGCAATGATGGGCCGGATTATTCCGCCGACGGGCAATGGATCTATTTCAACTCCAGCCGCACCGGCCTGATGCAGATCTGGCGCATCCATCCCGATGGCACCGGCCTCGAGCAGGTGACTTCGGACAATTACGGCAACTGGTTCGCCCATCCGGCGCCCAAGAACGACAAGGTGCTGATCCTGTCCTACGACCCCAGCGTTTTCGATCATCCCCGCGATCTCGACGTGCGGCTGCGGCTGATGGACATGGATGGCGGCAATCTGAAGACTTTGTTCGAGCTTTTCGGCGGGCAGGGCACGATCAACGTGCCCTGCTGGTCACCAGACGGCGAAGAATTCGCCTATGTCAGATACTTCCCGGCCGGTTAAGCTGCGGCCGCCGCCTTGCGCCGTTCGCGGGCGGAAACGGCGAGGTCTTCCAGCACGGCGACCGACATATCCCAATCGATGCAGCCGTCGGTGATGGACTGGCCGTAGACGAGCGGCTTGCCGGGGACGAGATCCTGGCGGCCGGCGACGAGGTTGCTCTCGATCATCATGCCTTTGATGTGGCGATTGCCTGCGGTGATCTGTGCGGCGACGTCCTTGACCACATGCGGCTGGTTCATCGGGTCCTTGTTGCTGTTGGCATGGCTGGCATCGATAAGGATGCGCGGGAGAACACCGAGCTTGACGGCTTCGCCGACGACAGCTTGAACATCGGCCGCTTCATAGTTCGGCCGCCTGCCGCCGCGCAGGATGATGTGGCAGTCCTCGTTGCCCTTTGTTGAGGCAATGGCAGCCTGCCCGTCCTTGGTGACGGCGGGGAAGTGATGCGGCTGCGAGGCGGCGAGGATGGCATCGAGCGCGACGCGTGCGCCGCCATCCGTGCCGTTCTTGAAGCCGATCGGGCAGGAGAGGCCGGAGGCGAGCTGGCGATGGATCTGGCTTTCGGTCGTGCGGGCGCCGATCGCCCCCCAGCTGACGAGGTCGGTAATGTATTGCGGCGTGATCGTCTCGAGGAATTCGACACCGGCGGGCAGGCCCATCGCATTGATGTCGAGCAGCAGGCGCCGGGCAATCCGAAGCCCTTCCTCGATGCGGTAGCTGCCATCGAGATGCGGGTCGTTCATCAGACCCTTCCAGCCGACCGTGGTGCGGGGCTTTTCGAAATAGACGCGCATGACGATTTCGAGATCACCGGAGTAGCGCTGCCTCTGTCGCACCAACCGCTCGGCATATTCGCGGGCGGCGGCAGGATCGTGGATAGAGCAGGGGCCGATGACGACGATCAGGCGGTCGTCCTTTCCCTCCAGAATCTTATGGATCGCATTGCGGTTACTGGTCACCGTCTCGCTGACGTCAGCGGTTCGGGGAATTTCCGCGAGGATATCGGCGGGTTTGGTCAGTGGGGTGATTTCGAGGATACGCAGATCGTCGATGGTATCGGACACGGTGTGGCTCCTGTTTGGTCATACCGTGCGGAAACAAAAAAGCCGCCAGGTAGACTAGCGGCTGTTCGGGTTGTCGTCGCGTCGACTTCAGTTACGCATGGACCCGCATCCGCTGGGAGCAGCGGTACCAATAAAATCGCGAGGCGTAGACGGAAGTGATCGACATGCGGCGTGTTTAGCGTGGCGGCCTCCCGTTGTCACGCAGAATCTGGCGGCCTGAAAGAGGGCTCCGGCGTGCAGCAATCCGTCTTCTGGCGGCAAGTTTCTTCAATGCATTTGCAAGCGTGGTCGTGACCAGCTGCTGGCTGTGCACTGGCCCGTCAGCGGGCAAATCGCTGTGCTGCCGGCGCTTGCCCGCGAAGTGCTTTCCTGAAATAGATGCTTCGTCAGGTGCCCGCTTTCGCGCGGGAGAATCGGGAATCCGGTGGAAGACCGGAACGTGCCCAACGCTGTAAGGCCGACGCCTGCCGCTTCATCATGCCACTGGCTTTTGCCGGGAAGGCTGCGGCAGACGGATGACGCCGAGTCAGAAGACCGGCCTGGCAAGATAGACCCAACCCGCGCGGACGGCGGGCGGTTGCGTTGTTGGGGATTTGACGATGCGACCCTTTGATGAGGATGCCATGTCGGCGGCACCCGGTTTTTCTCTGGCCGAACGCGAGGCCGTGTATCACGCGATCATGACGCGACGCGACGTGCGCAGCCAGTTCCTGCCCGATCCCTTGCCGGACGATGTCGTGGCGCGGCTCTTGACGGCCGCCCATCACGCCCCCTCCGTCGGCTTCATGCAGCCGTGGAACTTCATCCTGGTGAAGAGCGAAGCCGTGCGGGCGCGCATCCGGGACGCTTTTGCACAGGCCAACGAAGAGGCGGCACTGATGTTTGACGGCGAGCGGCGGCAGGCGTACCGCTCTCTCAAGCTCGAAGGCATCGTCGAGGCGCCGCTCGGCATATGCGTTACCTGCGATCCCACGCGCAGCGGCAGCGTCGTGCTGGGCCGCACGCACAATCCGCGGATGGATAGCTATTCGACGGTGTGCGCCATCCAGAACCTCTGGCTTGCGGCGCGCGCCGAAGGAATCGGCATCGGCTGGGTCAGCATCTTTCGCGAAGGCGAGCTGAAAACCATTCTCGGCATACCCGATCATATAGAGGTGGTCGCCTGGCTCTGCGCAGGCTTCGTTGACCGGCTGTATGACGAGCCGGAGCTTTCCGTCAAAGGCTGGCGCCAGCGCCTACCGCTCGAGGAGCTCGTCTTCCACGATGGCTGGGGACGGAGCGAGCCGTAGCGGTCACTGCTGTTGCGGCTGCGGGCCAGGTGTTGCCGGGTTGGCAAGATCGATCGAACCCTGGTCGCCTGCGAGGAATTGCGGGCCAACCTGCCGGACCTTGTTTTGCGCAGGGTCATAGGGACGCTCCGGGACTGACGGCCGGGGTGCCGTTGGCGCAGCCGCGGTATCTTTCGCCGGCGGATTGGTGCGGATCGTCGTGATCGAGCTCTGCTGCTGCGGTTCGCTCAGGGCCTGCTTGCCGCGCATCTCTTCGTAATAGGCGGCGAGATTGCAGGCGCAGGCATTTTTCTCGCCGGGCGCGCGGTTCTTATAGGCGAAGGCGTTCTGCATAGCGCTGTAGGGTGTGCCGGTTGCCACCGAAATCATGTTCGCGGCTTCCGTGCTCCTTACGTCGCGATAGAAAAGCTCGGTCTCGATGCCGGGGCACATCTTGGCGCAGGTCTCAGCATCGCGGCCGAAATCGACCGAAATGGCGTTCGAGCTGATCGGGAAGAAGCCGCCGTCGCAGCTGCGCACGCAGATGGTGCTGACCGGCGACATCATCTCGGCCCGCGGCAGGTCATAACGCGGATCGAACTCTTCACCGCCGCCGAGCGGAATGAAGGTATCGCCGCGCATCGCCTGTTCCTCGATGCTCGGGGCAGGATCGTTGGCGCTGCGATCGGACGGGGCGTAGAAATTCTCGCTGTTGCAGCCATTGCGCTCAAGAGCTGCCATCAGTTCGCGGCGCCCGCCGTCATCACCGCCCTGACTGCGCAGTTCGGCGCGACGATCCTGGAGATAGCGGATATTGTCGATCATCCGGGCTTCGGCCTGCGAGAGCTCGTCGCAATAATCGGCATTCTCGCCGCCGATCACCACCATGCTGCCCGAGGTGCAACCGTAGCTGCGCAGGTCGTTGCGGACCTTGCGCAGCTCGAGGTTCTGCTCGGCGATGGCACCAGCAAACTGGCGCGCTTCCAGACCATTGCCGTTGCCGATCGATCGCGGCAGGTCGGCGAGGCGACCGCGCAGGTCGTCGCAGATGGCGCTCGTCTGCGCGGCGACGGGCGTCGCGAAGGCAACGAGAAGCACAAAAGACAGGTTTCGGCGTTTCACGGCGTCGTCCCGGAATGAGCAAACGGTTGGTGGTCGAATGCGACGTCACTTCGCCGCGCGTTTCCTCTTAGCGTGTTTCTCTTAATAAGCTCAGAGAAATTCTTAGCGTATTTTCGCGATCTTATCCAGCAGAGGCCGGCGATTCCACGCGTCGCGCCAGACGTCGCTCGCGGACAGATCCGGTCGCGGACTGTCAGATCTGCTTCGAGCGCGCCATTTCGAGAGCCAGATCATCAAATCGGTGAGTGCGGCGATGACGGGCAGGAGCAGTGTGTGGCTCATTCCGCGTGCGGTCTGGTTTTTCTCGGCCTCCCTGAGATGAGCCAATTCTTCCTCTTGAATGGAGGCAATAAGGCCATGAAGCTCGGGGTCTCCGGCCGCCAGAAAGGCCAGTTGATCCTCAAGGTGACGGTGAACAGTGCTTTCAACCGCCTCGGTACAGATCCAGACCATGTTACGTCCACCGAGGGCAGTCAGGAAACCCAGCAGGTAACCGCCGAGGCTCCAGAATGCCATGACGCGGCATGGCCTGGCCTTCCTGGACGGCATCGCGTCGCGAAACAGGCGGCAATGCTTGATCTCGTCATCTCGCATATCGCGGAGTGCAGGAACGATGTCGGGAAACAGCCTACGGGCCATCCAGATCTGTGCGCCATAAATGCGTATTGCGCCGAATTCGCCAGCATGATTGACCTTGAGAATACGACGTACGGTTACGGTTCGATCGCGCTTACCGGCGTTGCTCAACGGATTGTCCATGATCCACGCTGCCCCATAGTTCCCCCCTCGGCAATAGGCACCACTGCCGCTACTATCGTCAAATGGTCGACACAATCGACGGGGTGCATTCCGCGTCAAGCGGCGCGCAGACCGTCGCGATAGGCGCTGGTCTGGGCGGCGAGCGTAGCAAAGGCGGGAGCGAGGCGAGAATGATAGGCATCTTTAACGAACTTAGCTTGCCTGGAGCAACCGGCCGGATGCGCGAAGCTCAACACGGCCTTCACATCTTCGTAGACGGTTGTTACGAACCCGGTTCCCAACACGGCGGCTGGGCATTTGTCACCTATCGCGATGCAGTGGAGATCGCCTCCGGATTCGGTGGCGTCCAGGAGTCGGCCAATAATTCGATGGAATTGACCGCCGTCCTGAAGGCCGCAATCTGGATCAATAGCGAAGCAGCCGGCGAAGCTGCGACCATCTGGTCCGATTCCGTCTATGCCGTCAAAGGCTGCAACAGCCGGCGACATATCTGGGAAAAACAACGGCTGGAAGAAAAGCAGCCCGAATGGAAATGCTCGAAGGCGAACGATCGACAATGCGGAACTGTGGAAGGCAGTCGATCTTCAGCTATCCCAGAACGCCCTGGTGACCGGTACCTGGTGCAAAGGCCATTCCGGCATTGTCGGCAACGAACGCGCCGATGCGCTCGCGGACGAAGGGCGCCTGTCGATCCGGGCTGTGTGATATTTCTCGCCGGGTTGCGAGCAGCCGGCTTATGCCGGCTGCGATGCCTCGACGACGGCCAATGCCGCCATGTTGACGACGCCGCGGGAGGTGACGGAGGGCGCGAGGATATGGGCGGGCATGGCGGCGCCGAGCAGGATCGGGCCGACATGCAGTCCATCCGTCATCGATTTGACCACGCCGAGCGTGATGTTGGCGGCGTCGAGGTTCGGGAAGACCAGCAGGTTTGCCTCGTCGTGCAGCGTCGTGTGCGGCATGACGCGCTTGCGAAGGGCTTCGGTGATGGCGCTTTCACCGTGCATTTCGCCATCGACCTCGAGATCGGGCGCGGCGTCGCGCACGAGCTGCAGGGCATTGCGCATCTTGGTGGCGCTTTCGGATTCGCGCGAGCCGAAGTTGGAATGCGAGACGAGGGCGGCGCGCGGGGTGATGCCGAAACGGCGGATTTCCTCGGCCGCCATCACCGTCGCCTCGGCGATCTCTTCGGCGCTCGGATTGAAGGTGACGTAGGTGTCGGTGAAGAAGGTGGCGCCGCGCTGCGAGATCATCAGGCTGAGCGCGGAGAAATCGCGCACGTCCTTGCGCTTGCCGATGATCTGGCGCACATCGCGCAGATGCTTTTCATAGCGGCCTTCGAGGCCGCAGATCAGCGCATCGGCTTCGCCGCGCCTCAGCGCCAGCGCGCCGATGACTGTCGTGTTGGTGCGCACGATGGTGCGGGCGGCTTCCGGGATGACGCCGCGGCGGCCGACGAGCGAAAAGTAGAGATCGACATATTCGCGGAAGCGCGGGTCGTCTTCTGGATTGATGACCTCGAAATCCTGCAGCGGGCGAATGCGCAGGCCGTAGCGCTTGAGGCGCGTTTCGATGACCTGCGGACGGCCGATGAGGATCGGTTTGGCCAGGCCTTCCTCAAGTAGCACCTGGGCGGCGCGCAGCACGCGCTCGTCTTCGCCTTCGGAGAAGATGACACGCTTGCGCTCGGCAGCCTTGGCTGCGGTGAAGATCGGCTTCATGACGAAGCCGGAGCGGAAGACGAAGCGGTTCAGCTGATCGAAATAGGCGTCGAAATCCTGGATCGGGCGGCGGGCGACACCGCTCTGTTCGGCGGCCTTGGCGACGGCCGGCGCGATGCGCAGGATGAGGCGCGGATCGAAGGGCGAGGGGATCAGATAATCCGGGCCGAAGACCGGGGTCTCGCCGGAATAGGCGCGGGCGGCGACATCGGACGGCTCTTCGCGGGCAAGCGCTGCAATGGCACGCACGGCCGCCATCTTCATTTCCTCGTTGATCGTCTCGGCGCCGCAATCGAGCGCGCCACGGAAGATATAGGGGAAGCAGAGGACGTTATTGACCTGGTTGGCGAAATCCGAGCGGCCGGTGCAGATCATCGCATCCGGACGGGCGGCGCGGGCGAGATCCGGCATGATCTCCGGCGTCGGATTGGCAAGCGCCATGATCAGCGGCATGTCGGCCATCTGCGCCAGCAGCTCGGGCTTCAGCACGCCGGCGGCCGACAGGCCGAGGAAGACGTCGGCGCCGCCGATGTTTTCAGCCAGTGTACGCGTGTCGCTCTTCTGGGCGTAGACGGCCTTCCACTCATCCATCAGCTCGGTGCGGCCCTCATAGACGAGGCCTTCGAGGTCATGGACCCAGATGTTTTCGCGCTTGGCACCGAGGGTTACCAGCAGGTTGAGACAGGCAAGCGCGGCGGCACCCGCGCCGGATGCGACGATCTTGACGTTCTCGATCGCCTTGCCGGCAAGTTCGAGCCCGTTCAGGATCGCGGCGGCGACGATGATCGCCGTGCCGTGCTGGTCGTCGTGGAAGACCGGGATCTTCATCTTCTCGCGCAGGCGCCGCTCGACCTCGAAACATTCCGGCGCCTTGATGTCTTCGAGATTGATGCCGCCGAAGGTCGGCTCCAGCGAGCTGACGGTCGAGACCATCTGCTCGACGCTTGCGGCGTCGATTTCAATATCGAAGACGTCGATGCCGGCGAATTTCTTGAAGAGCACGGCCTTGCCCTCCATGACTGGCTTCGAAGCCAGCGGGCCGATATTGCCGAGGCCGAGCACGGCGGTGCCGTTGGAGATGACGGCGACGAGATTGGCGCGGGACGTGTAGTCGGCCGCCGTTTCAGGGTTGTCGCGGATGGCAAGGCAGGGGGCGGCGACCCCCGGCGAATAGGCGAGCGCCAGGTCGCGCTGGTTTCCGAGCGGCTTGGTCGCCTGGATCTCCAGCTTGCCGGGGCGGGGATAGCGGTGGAAGAAGAGCGCCTGCTCGTCGAGATCGCCGCTCGTCAGGTTCTTGTCCGTCTTGGATTTATCCTGGTGATCCATTGCCGCCTCCGTGCACGTCTTTTTCTGGAGTTCCCTCCATACATCAATCGGATACCGGCGACAGTATGGAAATCGGGGATGGACGAAGTTTTCGTCGAGAGGGTGTGCCGTGGATACCCCCTCTGCCCTGCCGGGCATCTCCCCCACAAGGAGGGAGATCGGCAGGAGGCTGGATCATCGTTCCCTCTCTACGCATCGGCATATTCGTGCGGTAATTGTTTGAGCAAGCCATCGCGCCCATCCAATCTCCCCACCTGTCGGGGAGATGCCCGGTAGGGCAGAGGGGGGTATCCACGGCACACCTAAAACGTTCTTTTGCGTGGAGCCCCATTCGCGGCGGTGGCAAAGAGCTAATCCTTTTGGAAAACTTGTTTGGCGACCACTGCAGGCGCAATATGCCGCCGCGACAGTGCGGGGCGCCGGTCGCAGGGAGGAAATCATGGACAATTTGAACCTGACGACGCTGCAAAGCGGGCAGACGATGGTCAATGACGTGGCCATGGATGCTTTTGCCGCTGGATTTCGCGGCAATCTTCTGACCAGCAAGGATACGGATTACAACGAGGCTCGGGCGATCTGGAACGCGATGATCGACCGTCGGCCTGGGTTGATCGCGCGTTGCGCCGGGGCGGCCGACGTCGTGCGCGCGGTGCGGTTTGCCCGCGACAACAATCTGCTCGTTTCGGTGCGCAGCGGCGGCCATGGCATTGCCGGCAACGCCATGTGCGAAGGAGGCATCGTCATCGATCTGTCGACGATGAAGTCGGTCCGGGTCGATCCCGAGATACGCCGCGCCAGGGTCGAGCCGGGCGCCACGCTTGGCGACGTCGACAAGGAAACGTTGGCCTTCGGGCTGGTGCTGCCGACAGGCATCAATTCGACGACCGGCATCGCCGGCCTGACGCTCGGCGGCGGTTTCGGCTGGCTGACACGGAAATTCGGGCTGACCCTCGATAATCTGGTTTCGGTGGATGTGGTGACGGCCGACGGCGAACTGGTCAAAGCGAGCGAAAGGGAAAGGCCGGATCTCTTCTGGGCGCTGCGTGGCGGCGGCGGCAATTTTGGCGTCGTCACCTCCTTCGAATTCCAGCTCAACCCGCTGCATTCCGAGGTTCTTGCGGGGCTGGTCGTGCATCCCTTCGCTGATGCGGAGAAGGTGCTGCGGGAGTATCGGCAGGCGCTGGACGCGGCACCCGATGAACTGACCTGCTGGGTGGTGATGCGCCAGGCGCCGCCGCTGCCTTTCCTGCCGGCCGAATGGCACGGTAAGGAGATCGTGGTCCTCGCCATGTGCTATTGCGGAGATATAACGGCGGGGGAAAAGGCGACGGCCAGATTGCGGGCGATCGGCAATCCGATTGCCGATGTCGTCGGTCCGGTCCCGTTTACCGGCTGGCAGCAGGCATTCGATCCGCTTCTGACACCCGGCGCGCGCAATTACTGGAAGAGCCAGGATTTCGCATCCCTCTCGGATGCGGCGATCGACATGCTGCTGAAAGCCGTGCGCAAGCTGCCAGGGCCGGAATGCGAAATATTCATCGGCCATGTCGGTGGGGCCGCCGGGCGTATTCCTACCGAAGCCACGGCATTTCCGCAGCGCAGCTCGCATTTCGTCATGAATGTGCATGCGCGCTGGCGGGAAACCGGAATGGATGCAAGCTGCATCGGCTGGGCGCGCGAACTCTTCGAGGCAACCAAGCCGCATGCTGTGGGTACGGCCTATATCAACTTCATGCCGGAGGATGAGACGGATCGGGTCGAGATGGCTTATGGCGCCAATTATGCGCGTCTCGCTGAAATCAAGCTGCGCTATGATCCGAACAACCTGTTCCGCATGAACCAGAATGTGAAACCGCTGGCGGCTGTGCGGGTAGCCTGATTGGTGCGGTCAGGCGACTGTCAAAACCCTTCCCCACACGGGGGGAGGGACTAGTTGTGCGCGCCAGCTGGAGCAGACATCGGAATGATGAAATGGATCCGAGCCTCTCTTTCCACTCAGATGACTAGCCACCAGGCCTTGGCGTGATCGTCACGTCGGCGCCATGGGCATCGCGCAGATCGCCTTCATGTCCAGGCAGCCGGTCGGCCGCCCGGTGCAGCAGGATCGACGCATAGCCTTGCGAGCGCGTGCCCTCGATCAGCGTGATGTCGGCATTTCCGGGATTGTCGGAGCGCTCGAACCATTCGACAGGGTGGTGCAGGAAGTTCATTTCGACCGCCCGATTGGTGACGCCATGGCCGACAATGGCGATGTTATGGTCGTCGTTCTCGCCGTCGCGCATCACCGTCTGGAGGAAGAGCCGCACCCGTTGAGCGACGTCCGCCCGGCTCTCGCCATCGGGTGGACGCGCATAGAACTTGCCGCTATTGCTGCGCAGACGCGCCCATTTTTCGAATTCCTCGGGAAATTTCTGTTTTCTCTCGGAATGGTCGTAGATTTCGGTAAAGAGGCCGAAATCCTGCTCGCGCAGCAGATAATCTTCCCTGACATCGCCGACGAAATCTTCCGGAAGGGCATCGAGCAAAGCGTCTTTGCTCTGTCGTGTTCTAAGAAACGGCGAGTACCAGATGCGTAGCTTCTGAAATCCGCTGTCGGGCAATCCCCGCAGATAGGATGTGATCACGCAGCCGGCCTCCAAAGCCTGCCGGTAGCCCCATTGCGTCAGTGGCACGCTGTGGTCGCCGAACTGCCGATAGGCCCGTTCATCGATGTTGCCGAGGGATTCGCCGTGGCGAACGAGAAAAAGGCGCATCAGCCGTCCCCGCATTGTCGGACGTGAATCGCCGCATCATGAACGCGAGCGATGCGCGGGGCAACATTGCAGGAAGGCGATTCCTGCCCCGACGATTGACTTATTGCCGTTGGGATAACCAGCGGTGCAGGCCTTTTCCCCAGTCTGTCATCTTCCTGAAACACGAGTCTGGTTTTGGAAGGCTATATGAAAGATGGGGCATGAGCCGTAGCTCGTGATAGACATGATGGAACCCAGACATTTCCGCACGCTCTTCATTTCCGATGTGCATCTCGGCTCGAAGGCCGCGAAGGCTGATTTCCTCCTGGACTTCCTGCGCTACCACGAAGCCGATACGATCGTGCTCGTCGGCGACATCGTCGATGGCTGGCGCCTGAAGCGCAGCTGGTATTGGCCGCAGGTCTGCAACGATGTCGTCCAGAAGCTCTTGCGCAAGGCACGCAAGGGCACGCGCGTCGTCTATATCCCCGGCAATCACGACGAGTTCCTGCGCGATTTTCCGGGCATGCATTTCGGAGGCATCGAGGTCGTCGAGCGGATGATGCATGACGGCGCCGACGGCAAGAAATACCTGATCCTGCATGGCGACGAGTTCGACGTCGTCGTTCGCAATGCCCGCCTGCTCGCCTATCTCGGCGACTGGGCCTACGATACGGCGATCCGCATCAACATCCTGCTGGCCGCCGTGCGCCGCCGCCTCGGTATGCCCTACTGGTCTTTCTCGGCCTGGGCCAAGCTGCAGGTCAAGCATGCCGTCAATTTCATCGGGGAATTCGAGCGCGTCGTCGCCGAAGAGGCGCGCAAGAGCGGTGCCGACGGGGTGATCTGCGGTCATATCCACCACGCGATCATTCAGGACATGGACGGCATCCGCTACATCAATACCGGCGATTGGGTCGAAAGCTGCACGGCGGTCGCCGAGCACGAGGACGGCACGTTTGAATTGATCACCTGGCGGGCGCTCGCCAGCACAGTGCCGGCGCTGACCGCGGTCGAGCGCGAAGAGGCGGAGCTGGCACCCCAGGCTGCCTGATTTCGGCTGATTATTTCGTGCCGGCGCGCCCGCGCCGGTACTTTCCAGGAATTTAGCCGGTACCGTCAGGCGATAGGCCCTATTTATTTTCTAAAACGTTTCAGCAGGGCTATTTCTCGCAATAGTCGCATCCGGGGTGGCCGTGGTAGGACAACGTCAGTTTCCTTCAGGTCCCCCCATGATTCCCGTTCACCATTCCCCGACGAGTGAGGGAGCGCCGCCGCGCTTCCGGCTGCTCAGCGCGCTTTCCTATTGTGCGCCGTTGCTGGTCAACGGCATCGTTCTGCCGTTCTTCCCCGTCTGGCTCGCGACCCACAGTTTCAGCGACCATGAGATCGGCATCATCCTTGCCATACCGATGGTGGTCCGGGTGCTGGTGGCGCCCATCGTCGCCATGATCGCCGACCGCTTGAAGGAACGCGCCGATGTGCTGCTGTGGTCGGGTGGCCTGTCGCTGCTGACGGCGATCGCGCTTTACTGGACGACAAGTTTCTGGCCGGTGACGATCGTCTATGCGCTGCAGGGCGCCACCTTCGCGCCGTATCTGCCGGTCGTCGAATCGATCGTCATCTCGGGCGTGCGCCGCTGGGGGCTCGATTACGGGTCGATGCGCGTATGGGGTTCGATCGCCTTCATCGCCTCGACGCTGGTCGGGGGGCAGTTGGTCAGCCGCTGGGGCGGCGGGATGGTGCTCATCGTCATGGTGTTCGGCTTTACCATGACGATCGTCATGGCGATCTTCTGTCCGCGCATCGGGCCGACGCGGCGGCGCGGCCAGCCGATAAACATTCCGGCGGCCACCGGCAGCGGCCTGCGCGAGCCGCATCTGCTGCTGCTTCTGATCGGCGTGGCCATCCAGCAGTCGAGCCATGCGGTGCTCAACACTTTTTCGTCGATCTACTGGCATCAGCTCGGCTTTTCCGGCACCGAAATAGGCCTGCTCTGGAGCGCCGGCGTTGCCTCGGAGGTGACGGTGTTCTTTCTTTCGAAGCGTCTAAACCGGCGCTTCGATGCATGGACGCTGATCCGCTTCGGCTGCGCCGTCAGCGTCTGCCGCTGGATCCTCTTTCCCATGAACACGGGCTTTGCCGGTTTCTTCCTGCTGCAATGTTTCCACGGCTTCACCTATGCCTTCGTACATACCGGCGTGCAGCGGCGGATCGTGGCGACGGTACAGGAAACGCAGGAATCATCGGCGCAAGGCGCCTATTTCTTCTATGTCGGCATGGCGATGGCGCTGATGACCCTGGCGTCCGGTTATCTCTATGCCTGGCTGGGCGTCGTCAGCTATTGCGTCATGGCGCTGGTCGCGCTCTGTGGCCTCGGCATCGTCATCGCAGCCTATTACCTTCAGCCCCAGAGGCTGCTTTCGGGCGGAAAAACCAGGGAGGCAGCGTAACGGAGGCCGGGCTGCCGGTCGCGGGCGAGCAGCAGCGGACCGTCGAGATCGACGAAATCGGCATTCTGGGCGAGCAGCACCGCCGGTGCCATGGCAAGCGAGGTGCCGACCATGCAGCCGATCATGATCGAGAAGCCGAGCCGCTCGGCCTCTGTCTTCATCGCCAGGGCCTCGGTGAGGCCGCCCGACTTATCGAGCTTGATATTGATCGCGTCATAGCGGTCGGCAAGGCTGGCGAGATCGCCGGTATGGTGGACGCTCTCGTCGGCGCAGACGAGCAGCGGGCGGCGGATCTCGGCAAGCAAGGCGTCGCGGCCAGCCGGCAGCGGCTGCTCGACGAGCGTCACACCCGCCTCCGCGGCGATGTTGAGGTGACGTTCCAGCACCGCTTCCGGCCAGCCTTCATTGGCATCGAGGATGATTGCGGCTTCCGGCGCGGCCGCGCGGACGGCGCGGATGCGGCTTTCATCGTCGCCGGTGCCGACCTTGACCTTGAGCAGGGCGCGGCCGGCATGTTCGCGCGCCTGGGCCGCCATCACCTCCGGTTCGCCGAGCGAGATGGTATAGGCCGTCGTCAGCGGTTTCGGATCGGCAATGCCCAGTCGAGACGCGACGCTTTGGCCCATCTGTTTGGCTTCCAGATCCCAGAGGGCGCAATCGACGGCATTGCGGGCAGCGCCGGGCGGCATCGCCGACAGCAGGTTGTGCCGCGAGATGCCTGCCTCGATCAGCGGACGCGCGGCTTCGATCTGGGCAAGAACGCTCCCCATCGTTTCGCCGTAGCGGCGATAGGGCACACATTCGCCATGCCCCTCAGCCCCTTCGTCCGTCAGCGTGCAGGTGATGACCTCAGCCTGCGTCTTTGCGCCGCGGGCGATGGTAAAGCTCCCGGCAATCGGAAAGGAATTCATCTGGATATCAAGGATGCGCGGCATTATTGCTGTCCTGCGAGCATGGAAATTGCACGTTGCTTCTGTATATTGACGCGCCGGGCGACGAACCGCTTCGCGAGTCGGCACTGTCGCTGTAAGCCTTGAAAGACACAAGTATCTTGAACGCCGATAATCGCAACGCTGCCTCGCTTGCCGTGGACGACCAGTCCACAGGTTCGGGACAGCGTGTGCGTCTTAGTGGTAACTGGCGCAGCGCCTATGTGCATCTTGTGCTGCGCGATTTCGAAAAGCTCCTGCACCAGAAGTCCGGTGACCTGACGGTCGATCTGTCTGATATCACCGATATCGATACGGCGGGCATCTGGTTGCTGTGCCGGCTGAAAAAAGAAGCGGAGGCGGCCGGGCGGACGGTTCGCTTCGAAGGCACCAATCCGCATATCGACGAAATGCTGGCGATGTTTTCCGAGGAGCCGGCCAAACCGGAGCCGGAGCCGAGGGAGAAGATCTCCCTTGCTGCGCGCATCCTCGCGCCGATCGGCAAAATGACCTACGACGTCTGGGACAATCTCGCCGCCGCCATGTATATCCTGGGCTCGGCGGTGCGCGGCGCGCAGATGAAATTCGGCCGCGGCAGCGGCGTTTCGCCGGCCTCCATCGTCAATCAGATCGACCATATGGGCGTTCGCGCCGTTCCGATCATCCTGCTGATGTCATTCCTGATCGGAGCGATCATCGCCCAGCAGGGCGCCTTCCAGTTGCGCTATTTCGGCGCGGAAGTCTTCGTCGTCGATCTCGTCGGCATCCTGCAATTGCGCGAAATCGGCGTGCTGCTGACCTCGATCATGATCGCCGGCCGCTCCGGCAGCGCGATCACCGCCGAAATCGGCTCGATGAAGATGCGCGAGGAGATCGACGCGCTGAAGGTGATGGGCCTGAACCCGATCGGCGTGCTGATCTTCCCGCGGCTGGTGGCGCTGACCATCGCGCTGCCGCTGCTGACGGTCTTGGCGAATTTCGCCTCGCTTGCCGGTGCGGCGGCCGTCGCCTGGGGCTATTCCGGCATCACCTTCGCCAACTTCCTGGCGCGCCTGCACGAGGCGGTGACACTGTCGACCGTCCTGTCCGGCATGATCAAGGCGCCGTTCATGGCGCTCGTCATCGGTATCGTCGCCGCCGTCGAAGGGCTGAAGGTCGGCGGCAGCGCCGAATCGCTCGGCCAGCACGTGACGGCCTCTGTCGTGAAGGCGATTTTCGTCGTCATCCTGATGGACGGGCTTTTTGCGATGTTCTATGCAGCGATCAACTTCTAGCATGGCGGACCGCGTGAACGAGCAAGCGATCGAAAGCGAAGGACAGGGCAGGGATGTCGTGCTTTCGGCGCGCAACGTCACCGTCGGGTTTGGCTCGAAGGTGGTGCTCGACAATCTGAACCTCGATATCTATCGCGGCGAAATCCTTGGATTCGTCGGCGCGTCGGGCACCGGCAAATCGGTGCTGATGCGCACGGTGCTGAGGCTACTGCCGCGCCGCTCGGGCACGATCAAGATCCTCGGTCAGGACTTCGACGAACTCGACGAGCCGCAGCGCAACGCGCTCGACATGCGGCTCGGCGTGCTGTTCCAGCAAGGTGCATTGTTTTCGTCGCTGACGGTCAAGGAAAACATCCAGGTGCCGATGCGCGAATATCTCGATCTGCCGCGCTCACTGATGGACGAACTGGCGCATCTGAAGATCCGCATGGTGGGACTGGCGGCCGATGCCGCCGACAAATATCCGTCCGAGCTTTCAGGCGGCATGATCAAGCGCGCCGCCCTTGCCCGCGCCCTGGCGCTCGATCCGGATCTCGTCTTCCTGGACGAACCGACGTCAGGTCTCGATCCGATCGGGGCGGCCGAGTTCGACGAACTGATCGCCAATTTGCGGGATAGTCTGGGACTGACCGTTTATATGGTAACACACGATCTCGACAGCCTGTTTTCCGTCTGTGACCGTATTGCCGTGCTCGGAAAGAAGCGGGTAATGGTGGAAGGCACGATCGACGACATGCTGGCCTATGACGATCCATGGGTGCAGGCCTATTTTAGAGGTAAGCGGGCGCGGTCGATCGTGCCGCAGGACAATGGCGCGCGGCACGGCAGCGGCGGGAAGTGACCGGATAGATGGAAACTAAAGCCAATTACACGATTGTCGGTTTTTTCACGGTGCTGGTGATCGCGGCGGCCTTCGGCTTCGTCTACTGGATGGCCGAATATGGCCGCGGCGGCCCGATGACCGAGTTGATCGTGCGGATTCCGGGTTCGGCCAACGGCCTCAGCGTCGGCTCGCCGGTGCGCTTCAACGGTATCCAGATCGGCTCTGTGCAGACATTGTCGATCGATGCCGACGATCCGCAATATTCGCTGGCTTTCACCCAGGTGCGCACCGATGCGCCGATCTACCCGTCGACCAAGGCCGCCCTTGAAATCCAGGGCCTGACCGGGGCTGCCTATATCGAACTCTCGGGCGGTCGCAAGGGCGAGGAAAGCATCCTCCAACATGCGATCGACAATAACAAACGTGCCGTCATCGTCGCCGACCAGTCGAGCGTCACCAATCTTCTCGCCACCGCCGACAAGATCCTCGACCGCGCCAACGACGCCGTCGGCGAACTCCAGGGTTTCATCGAGGATTCGCGCGCTCCGCTGACCCAGACCTTCAAGAATGCGGAGACATTCTCGGACGCGCTTGCCAAGAATTCCGACAATATCGACGCCTTCCTGCAGAGCGTCGGTGAGCTCTCCGATACGGTGAAGGCGGTCTCCGGCCGGGTCGATTCGACCCTTCAAGCGGTGGAATCGCTCGTCAAGGCTGTCGACGCTCAGAAGATCGACAATATCGTCTCCAATGCCGAGAAGATTACCGCCAACGTCGCTGATGCCTCAGGCGATCTCAGGGGCGCGATCCAGAAGTTCGACGAGACGGCCACCACATTCAACGATTTCGGCAAGCAGGCGCAGGCCACACTCGACCGCGTCGATACACTCGTCGCCCAGATCGATCCCGCCAAGCTCAAGGGGTCGGTCGACGATATCTCGCAGGCGACCAAGGATGCGCGCGCCGCTGTCGCTTCGATCCGCGATGTCGCCAACACGGTTTCGGGACGCCAGAAAGATATCGACCAGACGATCCAGGACGTATCGCAGCTTGCCAACAAGCTGAATTCAGCCTCGACCCGCATCGACGGCATTCTCATCAAGGTCGATGCGCTGCTCGGGACCGACAATACACAATCGATGTTCGCGCAAGCGCGGGAAACGCTGGAATCCTTCAAGAAAGTCGCAGACAATCTGAATGCGCGAATCGGGCCGATCGCCGACAATCTGCAGAAGTTCTCGAGCGGCGGCTTGCGCGACGTGCAGACTCTCGTCAACGACATGCGCGGAACAGTGAACAATCTGAACGAGACGATCACCAACTTTGACCGCAATCCGCAACGCCTGATCTTCGGTGGGGACACGGTCAAGCAGTATGACGGCCGGACGCGGCGCTAATAGGGTAAGTCAGGGATAGCCTAATATGGTCGCATCGCATCTGTTGTCGCGCCGTTCATGGATCAGGGGAACGGTGATCGCGCTGCCGCTGACTGCGCTGATCCTTTCCGGGTGCGGCACCGCGGCCAAGAACGACACCTATGACCTGGCGGGCGCCGTCGACGGCGACGGACCCGCAGCCAAAACCCGCCAAATCCTGATTGCCGGTCCGACGGCGCTGAAGGCGCTGGATAGCGAGCAGATCGTCATCCGCGTTTCGCCTTCGGAAATTCAATATCTTTCGCGGGCGCAGTGGGGCGACAGGCTGCCGCGCATCGTGCAGTCGAAACTGGTGGAAGCCTTCGAGAATTCCGGCAAGGTCGGCGGCGTCGGCATGCCGGGGCAGGGGCTGGCGATCGACTACCAGATCGTCACCGACATCCGCTCGTTCGAGATCGATGCTTCGAACGGCAATCAGGCGGTGGTCGAAATCTCCGCCAAGATTCTCAACGACCGCAACGGCACCGTGCGCGCCCAGAAGGTGTTCCGCGCCATGGCGCCGGCCGGCGGCGACAATGTCGCTTTCGTCAAGGGTCTCGACCGCGCCTTCGCCGCTGTTGTATCGGAGATCGTCAACTGGACGCTGCGCTCAATCTGAGATGGCGTTTGGCAATCGCTGGCTCCAAATCAAGAGTTGCCAATTCGGAAAAAATCTCGTCCCCTGTGATTGGGGCCGCCGCCGTATTCAAATTTTTCACGAATTTGTGGAACCCATCATGTTAACGCTATCAGGAGGCACGCTGCATGGTGGTTGCACGAGTGTTCGGGAAGTCGTCGCCGGAGGCGATCCAGCGCGAAAACGACCGTTTGGCTGCGCTGCAGCAACTCGATCTCCTCGATACGCCGAGGGACGAAGGCTTCGAGCGGATCGTCCGTCTGATAAAGCAGATCTTTTCCATCGACATCGGCATCATATCCCTGATCGACGGGCACCGGCAGTGGTACAAGGCCTGTTCCGGCCTCGCGGCCGACGAGGTGTCGCTGGAAGATACGTTCTGCCGCTGCGTGGTCGACTGTGACGAACCTGTCATCGTGCAGGATGCCACCAAGGACGCACGATTTTTAAAGCATTCCGCGGTGACCGGCGAGGATCATATCCGGTTTTATGCCGGTGTGCCGCTCAGAACTAAGGCCGGGCATATGATCGGAACAGTTTGCGCGATCGACCGCCAGCCACGATCGTTCGGCAGCAGAGACCTTAGCATTCTCCTGGAACTCGCGGGGGCGGCGATGGACCGCATTGATCTCATGCAGTCGGCCGCTACCGACAGCCTGACCGAGGCGATGACCCGGCGCGCCTTCAAGCAGGAGGCCGATCAGCTTATCTCGCTCGCCCTGCGGCACCAGCACGACCTGTCATGTATCGTCTTCGACATCGACCATTTCAAGCAGGTGAACGACAGGCATGGACATGCCGCCGGAGACGCAGTCCTCAAGGCGGTGGCATCCGCCTGCAAGGCGACCCTTCGCGCCGGTGATTTGTTCGGACGGATCGGCGGGGAGGAATTCGCCGTCGTGCTGCCGCATGTCGACCGTGAGGGTGCAGTCGCCGTCGCCGAAAAGATCAGAGCCGCCATCGCCTCGCAGCCCGTCCGCAGCGATTATGGTGTCCTGCACGTCACGGCGAGTCTGGGCAGCTCGGCGCTCTCTATCGTCAGCAAGGACATCGAGACCTTGCTGGGGCAGGCGGATGCCGCCATGTATCAGGCCAAACACGGAGGCCGGAATCGCTGCGTATCTTGGAGCTCCATTCACGCCGATCACGCGATCGGCGCTCGCCGGCGGGTGCTGAAGGCAGGTTCGATCCTGTTCAACGATCGGCGCTCGACCATCGACTGCACCGTCAAGTCCATCGGCTCGGAGAGCGCCGGTATCTTGGTTTCGAATACATCGGGCATTCCTGCTGAATTCGTTCTTGCCATTAAAGGAGAAGGCTTCGAAACGAATTGCAGGGTAATTGCGCAAGACCGGCAACACCTGGAAGTGGCGTTCAAATAGATAGCGGCCTATTTCGTCGGTTGCGAATCCGTCATCGTCGCTCCGGGCTGGCTGCCCGGTGTGGTGTACGCAGTAGCGGTCGATGACAGGGTGCTGTCCAGTAGTCCGGCCATCTTGTCGTCACGCAGGCCAGCAGTCTTTTCACCCATGACGACGCCAACCACGCGCCGGCCACCCTTCAGCGCCGACGTCACGACATTATAGCCGGATGCGTCGGTATAGCCGGTCTTGATGCCGTCGACGCCGTCATAGCGATACATCAGGTTGTTGTGGCCCCGCAGTTTCATGCCGCGGAACTGGAAGCGGCGCATGGAGAAGAGTTTGAACTCCTCGGGGAAGTCCCGCATCAACGAGACGCCGAGGGTCGCCATGTCACGCGCCGTTGTGACCTGCTCCGGATCGGGAAGGCCCGAGGGATTTTTGAAGACCGTGTCCTTCATACCAAGCTGGCGCGCCTTGTCGGTCATCGTTCTGGCGAAAGCCTGTTCGGAGCCGCCGAGCTGTTCGGCGATCGCCACGGCAGAGTCGTTGGCAGACAAGACCACGATGCTTTCGACCGCTTCACGCAGGGTTACCTTGCGACCGGCGCCGACGGCAAGCTTGAATGGCTCCTTGCTCTCGGCATTTTCCGACATGGTGAGCTTCTGATCCCAGGTGAGGCGTCCGTCGTGCAATGCCTCGAAAGCGAGATAGAGCGTCATCATCTTGGTCAGCGACGCCGGATAGTTGAGATCGTCCTGATTGGAGGCTTCGAGCACCTGGCCGGACTGTACATCGAGGACGAAGCTTGCCTGGCCGGCCTCGGCCGGAATGAAAGCACCCACCAGTAAGGCGAATGGGAGCGCGGAGGCAAGAAGCCGGGATGTCGTCTTGGTCATCGATGTTACTGTCTCTGTCGTTGGGCGTCGGTGGGCTGTTGGCTAAACGCAAGCGGATCTATAAAGTTTGTGACAAAATGAAGGACAGGCGGCAATTAAAAGGCCCTATCCACTGCTGATTCCTTTTGTCCCGTCTTCCTCGTGCTGGAAATGGCCGTCGGTCTCGATCGGTGCGTTTACAATTGGGGCATGGCAGCCGATCGATAGGACAGGGCAGGGCAGCAATGGTGCCGGTTCGCGTTGAAATACTACTTCCGCTTGCTTTGCGAAACATCTCCTCTACAAAGAAGTGATGGACGAAGCTGGACTTGTCAGTCCGGCTTCGCTGCGCATTCGCAAACGGGCGAGAGACGATGCTGGTGATCTTGGGCGGCTTGCCGGGTAGTGGAAAGACGACTATTTCGCGCGCCCTCGCGAGACGGCTCGGAGCCGTATATGTGAGGGTCGATACAATCGAGCAGGCAATCAGAACGTCGGTTGATCCTTCCACGGACATCGGCCCGGCAGGTTATGTCGTGGCCTACGGCATTGCCGCGGACAATCTAGCGCTCGGCAGGGTCGTGATCGCAGATTCGGTCAACCCGCTGACGATAACCCGCGAGGCATGGCTGGCGGTCGCTCAGCGCTCCGGCGTGATCGCGGCCGAGGTCGAGGTGATCTGTTCCGACAAAACCGAACATCGCCGCCGGGTCGAGGCACGGAAAACGGATGTGGAAGGTCTGGTCAAACCGACGTGGCAAGAAATCGTCGAGCGAATTTATGATGACTGGGGGCAGAGGCCGATCATTGTCGATACGGCTGCGAGGGATGTGCCGGAGATCGTCGAGGCGCTGATCGTCAAGCTGAGGACCGAGCGCCTGCTTCCGATATGATATCGGCTGTTGCTACGGTGCTTTATGAAAAGGCGATGTCGGCCGCGGGGCGGATTTCCACCGCCGCCTTGCCCGCGTCGAACCCGTCGAGCGTTTCGTTGTGGTGGGCGACAATCTCGGAGAAGGTGAGGGTCGCAGTATCGCCTGTGGTATGGCCGTCCGCAACCAGCGTCACATCATAGCCGAGCGAAACGGCGCGCCTGACGGTCGTGTCGACGCAGAATTGCGACATGCAGCCGCCGATGACGAGATGGGTGACCGCCCGTTCGTTCAGGCGTTCGGCGAGATCGGTCTCGAAGAAGGAGTCGGCGCTTTGCTTGCGGACGACGACCTCGCCTTCCCCAGGCGCAATCTCCCGGCGCAGTGCCCATCCCACCGTGCCGACCGCCAACCGATGGCTGCTGTCGCCGTCATGTTGGACCAGCACGACCGGCGCGCCTGCCTGTCTCGCCTGCTCCTGGAGCGATGCGAGGCGAGCGACGGTTTGATCCAGTGCTGAATCGACGAGAGACTGCCGCTCCGGCTTGGCCTTGCCGGAGAGAATTGCATTCTGCACATCGATGATCAGGAGGGCCTTGGTCATTTGCTTCGCGGTTCCATCGCAGAGGAGCAGATCAACCGCTCACATAAGTGAAGCCGCCTGAGACGTTCAGGCGGCTTTTAATCACGGCTATCGGACAGGCTTAGCGGAGCCTGCCGGCTGCATGGGCGAGCATGGTGTAGACCTTGCCCGTATCCGAGGTCAGATAAGACTGAGTGACAGTCTGGTTCGGGTCGGTGCGGGCGACATCGGCGAGCAGCTTTTCGAAATCACCGATATAGCGGTCGACGGCGGTGCGGAATTCCGGCTCGCGGTCGTATTTGCGTTTGATCTCGTCGAAGGTCTGCTGGCCCTTAAGCGTGTAGAGACGACGGGTGAAGACGTCACGCTCGCCGCGCTGGTAGCGGCGCCAGAGATCAACCGAGGCATCGTGGTCGATGGCGCGGGCGATATCGACGGAGAGCGAGTTCAGCGATTCTACGACGTGGCGCGGATTGCGGCTGTCGTTGCTGCGTGCGGCCGGTGCGGGGGTTTCCGCCGGCCGAGCCGGAGCCCGGGCAGGCGCCTCGTCCGCGGCCTCGTCACGCGAAGCGCCGCGCAGAAGATCGCTGATCCAGCCGCCGCCTTCCCGGGTCGGTTCCTGACGGGCTGCTTCCTGGCGAGCGGGGGCCGGCTGCGGGGCGGCGCGCTGAGCGGCGACAGCCGGAGCGGAGGGCGCGATCGTTCCGCGCAGCCCCGTCGCTTCGATCGGCGGCGGTGCCGCCGGCTGCGGCGGTTGAGCGGCCGGCTGGGCGGGGCGCGGCGCCGGCTGTGCCTGGGCAAGCGAGCGGGCGACGGGCTGGGAGATTTCAAGCTGCTGGCTGGAGCGGCCGACGAGCTGGGAGATATCCTGAAGCGCCTTGATCTGCTCGGCGACGGCGCGGCGCATGGCCGAGGCGCTTTCCTTGGCTTCCTCTGGCAAGTCGAAGGCGCCGCGCTTCAGTTCGGCGCGGGTGGCGTCGAGCTCGCTGCGAATGTCGGCGGCGGAGCGGCGAATATCCTCGGTGGCGCCGGAGAAGCGTCCAACGGCATCCTCGATCGCCTCGCGCAGCGATTCGCGCATGTGCTGAGCGGCACCGTCGGAGGCGCGGCCGGCCTCGCCGAGCATGCGCTCGACTTCCGACAACGAGGCGGTGAGGCCGCCGCGAATACGATTGGAGAGGTCGCCGGAACGGCGCTCGACATTGGCGAAAGTGCCGTCGATCGTCGTGTTGGCTTCCTCGCCCGCGCGGGTGATCGCCTGGCGCATCGTCTCGGCCGCCTCCTGGGCGCGCTTCTCGGTTTCGGTGAGAATGCGGCCGATATCGGCGAAGGAGGATTGTACGCCCTGGCGCAGATTGCCGGTGACCTGGTTGGAGCGCTGCTCGGCCCGCTCGAACACGGTCTCGATCATGCCGCCGAGGCCCTGCATGGTCTTTTTGATCTCGTCGGAGCGCTGGACCAGGCTGACGGAGAGCGCCTGCAGCGCGCCTTCACGCTCCTCGAGCGTCGAGGCAAGGTTGGACTGGGCGGCACCCAGAAGCTGTGAGGCCTGGGTCAGAACCTTGGAATGTTCGTCGAAGCGGCCGATGATGCCGCCGACCTGGGCCAATGTCTGGCCTGATATGTCGGAGAGGCGGTCGACCTTGCCTTCGAGAAGCCGGGTCGAGGCATTGACCATTTCGGCGGCCTTGGTGGCGGAGTCGGCAAAGCGCGTCGTGGTTTCGCCGAGACGTCCGTCGACGCTCGTCAACTGCTCGGCGGCGCGGTTCATCATCATGGCCATCGCCGCGCTGCTTTCCGACATGCGCTGGACCAGACCGTTGACATTGCCGACCAGGCTGCTCTCGATGGCGCTGACGGCATTGGCGACATTCTCGGTGCGGGCGGCAACGGCGCTGGCGAGCGCTTCGTTTTCGGCGCGCAGACGGTCGGCGCTCAGGTTGGCGGCGGCGGTGATGCGGGCGGCAGCCTGCTCACCGGCATCGGTGTAGCGATCGATGATCGGGCGGGCCGTTTCGTCGAGGATACGGGTCAATTCGACAGAGCGGCCTGATAGCATCGAGTTGAGGTCGCGGGTGCGTTCCTCGAGCGTCGAGCGGATCGAGTTGCCGCGCGCTTCGAGCGCCCGGTCGATATCGGAGAGGGTGGTATCGATCTCGCGGCTGCGCTCCTCGAGATTTGTGCGGATGGCGCTGCTGCGGGCTTCGAGCGCCCGGTCGACATCCGCCATGGTGGCGGAAATCTCGCTGCCGGCCCCCGACAGCGTCGTGCGGATGGCATTGCCGCGCGCTTCGAGAGACTGGCCGGCATCCGACAGGGCCTTGGAAATGGCGTTGACCTGCGTGCCGACGATGGTCTCGGCCTCGGCGACTTTGTTGACAATGGCATTGCCGGCTTCCGAGAAAGTCTGGGCGACGGCAGCGGCCTGGGTTGCCAGGCGGTTCTGGGCTTCGGCGACGCGGGTGACGATCTGCGACGAACGTTCATCCATGGTGCGGGTGAATTCGTCGCTTTTTGCATTGAGTTCCTCAGCGAATTGCTGGCCGGTCTTGCCGAGCAGTTCGGTGGTTCTCGTCGCTTCGCCTTCCATTCCCTGGGCGGCTTCTGCCACGGCGCTGCGTAGCGTCGAAGCGAGGCCGGCGGCCTTGCCTTCGATGGTGCGGTTGACGGCTTCGAGGCCGACAGTCAAAGCGCGATCCATCGTCGAGAGGCGTTCCTCGATGCGCTCGTTGCCGCGGTCGAGAGTTTCGCCGAGACTTGCCGTGCGGCCCTCAATGGCGCCCGCCAGCGTGGTCGTGCGGCTGTCCAGGGTCTCGGCCAGATTCGCGGTGCGGCTGTCGATCGCCTGGGTGAGATTTGCGGCGCTGCCTTCGAGCGTCGCCGAGATGCGTCGGGTGGTGTCGTCACCAAGAGCGCCGAGACGGGATATGCCGTCGGCAAGCACGCCGGACAGCTGGCTGCTGGCAGCTTCAACCTTGTCGGCAACGCCGCCGACGCCGTCACGGATGCGGCTCTCGATCGCCGTCAGGCCGGCTTCCATGCGAGAACCGGTTTCTTCAAGACTGCCCGCAAGGTTTGCAACCGACTGGTCGAGATGGGTGGAAAGGTTCTGGGCGGAGTTCGAAATTGTGTTTGCCGCCTCCTGGAAGCGACCGGCGATCTGGCCGGCGCCGGCATGCATGCGATCTTCCAATGACTGAGCGCCGGCATCGATCGCCTGACGGATCGAGGCTTCACGCTGCTCCAGCGACATCTCGAGCATGCTCACGGTCGTCGCCACCGATGTGCCGATGCTGGTCGCCTGTTCGGTCAGCGTATCGCTGATCAACGTATGGGCCTGGTTCAGCGACAGGTCGATGGCGTTGGCGCGATCCTCCAGCGTCGTGCGGATGCGCTCATGGGCAGAATCCAGTCCGCTCTCGATGCGCGCCGCGGCCTCCTCGGCAAGACCTCCGAGCCGCGCATGGGCATCGCTCAGGCGGCCTTCGATGCGGCCGGTCAAGCCGCCGACGATATCCTCGAAGCGGGCGCCGCCGGCATCGAGAACGCCCGAGAGGGTCGCACTGTGCTGGGAAAGCGCATTTTCGAGCCGCTGCTGATTGTCGGCATAAGCGTTATGGATCGCATCGGTCTTGTCGGCAAAGGCGCCGGCGACGCGCGCCTCGGCACTGGCGACGGCTTCCATGATGGAATTGCTGCGGGCTTCGAGCGCGCTGTCGAAGCGGCTCTGATTGTCGTCGAGCGAAATGGCGAGCGCCATGGTCTTTTCGTCGAGCGTATCGGTGAGCCGGTCGTGGCTTGCCGTCACGGCGCCGATGATCGCCGCGGTTCGGTGTCCCAGGGCTTCCTCGATGCGGACCTGGCCTTCGTTCAATGAGGCGGCCAGCGCGGTGGCCTTTTGGTCGAGCACGCCGTTCAGGCGTTCATGCGTGCCGGAGACGGCGTTGGTGATCGCATCGGCACCCGATGTCAGCGCCTCCTCGAGGCGGCTCTGGCTCTCGTTCAGCGAGATGGCCAGCGCCATCGCCCGATCGTCAAGTGTCTCGGACAGCCGGTCATGGGTGGCGGAAACCGCATTGAGGAAGGATTCCGAGCGCGTCTCCAGCGTGTCCTGCAGTCGCCGCTGGCCCTCGTTCAAGGAAGCGGTGAGCGCCGATGTATTCTGGTCGAGCATTTCGGCGATACGCTCCGGTGTGCCAGACACGGCCTTGAGGAAGGTCTCGGACCGGGTCTCCAATGTGTCTTCGAGCCGTGCCTGGCTCTCGCTGAGCGAGATGGCAAGCGTCATCGCCTTCTCGTCGATTGTTTCGGAGAAACGGTCGTAGGTGCCGGAAACGGAATTCAGCAAAGCCGCGGAGCGGCTTTCCAGCGTATCCTCGATGCGAGCCTGGCTCTCGTTGAGCGAGATGGCAAGCGCCATCGCTTTTTCGTCCAAGGTTTCGGCGAGGCGGTCATGCGTGCCGGAAACCGCATCCATCAGGGCGGCGGAGCGGGTTTCGAGCGTATTCTCGATACGCGCCTGGGTCTCGCTCAGCGAGGCGGCAATAGCCGACGCCCTACCGTCCAGCGCCTCGGCGAAGCGGTCGTGGGTGCCGGAGACAGCGTTCAGCAGGGCTGCGGAGCGGGTTTCCAGCGTGTCCTCGATACGGGCCTGGCCTTCGTTCAAGGAAATGGCAAGCGTCATAGCCTTTTCATCAAGCGTTTCGGCAAGGCGGTCACGCGTGCCGGCTATGGTGCTGAGCAGGGCTTCCGCGCGTGTCCCGAGCGCATCCTCGATGCGCGCGTGCCTCTCGTCGAGGGACGTCGTCAGCGCAGCTGCCTTCGTATCAAGTGTTTCCGACAGCCGCTCATGCGTGCTGGACACGGCATTGAGGAAGGCTGCGGAGCGGGTTTCGAGCGTGTCCTTGAGGCGGCTCTGGCTTTCGTTCAAGGAGATGGCGAGCGCCATTGCCTTCTCGTCGAGCGTCTCCGACAGTCGGTCATGCGTGCCGGAAACCGCGTTCAGCAGGGTGGCGGAACGGGTTTCGAGCGTATCTTCGATCCGGGCCTGGCTCTCGTTCAACGAAATGGCAAGCGCCATGGCCTTCTCGTCGAGCGTTTCGGCGAGACGGTCGTGGGTGCCCGCGACAGCGTTGATGATCGCGTCGGAGCGAGTGGACAGCGCTTCCTCGAAACGACCGTGATGGCTGGTCAGCGCATCCACGAGCGCGCCGCCGCGCTCTGCCATGACGCTGTCGATGCGTCCATGCGCAGCGCCGAGCGCCTCGCTGATTTCGGCAGTGCGTGCCGTGAGCACGCCGCTCAACGCCTCGGCGCGGCCGCCGAAGGCGGTGGTCACCTCTTGCGTGCCGGCGGCGACGGCGGCGGTCAGCTCGGTGGTGGTGGCGCGCAGCGTGTCGCGGAACTCGGCTGAGCGAGCCTGGAGATTGTTCTGCAGGTCGGAAGTGCCTGATGCAAGCGCTAGCGAGATGTCGGACGTCGCGTTCTGCAGCGCCGAGGTCAGCTCGCCGGTGCGGCTGGTCAGCGCGGTGGTGATTTCCTCGCTGCGAGTGCCGAGCGTGTTTTCCAGCACTTCGTGGCTGGTGGCGAGGGCGGTGGCGAGCGCCAGCGAGTGATCCGTCATCGAGGAGCCGATGCGGTCGATGCCGGAATTAAGGATGCCATCGATCGAATCCGAGCCGCCGGTCAGCGTCTCGTTGATGCGGGCAAGGCTTTCCATCAGCTTCGTGTCGAGCGAGCCGGTGCGTTTGTCGAAAGCGCTGGTGAATTCGGCGACGCGCTCATCGAAGGCGGTCGAAAGCTGAGCGACGGTCGTCTGCAGCCGTTCCTCGAAGAAGCCGGAGCGAAGGTCGAGATCCATGACGGCGTCGTCGGCGGTGCTCTGCAGGCTCTGGCGGAAGCTTGCGCCCTTTTCGTCAAGCGCGCTGTTCAGTTTCGACAAGACGTCGTCGAGCGTACCGCCGATGGTGCGTTCGCCTGATGTCAGGCTTTCGTTGATCTCGCGGGTGCGGGCGATCAGGATTTCGTTGAGCTGATGCGTGCGCTCGTTCAGTGCTGCGTTGAGCTTCTCGGTGCTGCTGTCCATGGTCGAGGCGCGCGTCTCGAACTGGCTGAGCAGTTTTTCGCCATGCTCGTTGAGATTGACGGTGAGCGCTTCGAGGCGGTTGTCGAATTCGGTGGCCAGCGCAAAGCCGGACGCGTTGAGCGTCTGGAGCAGGCTGTCGGTCTTGGCGGCAAGCAGGCTGCCCATCGACTGCAAAGCGCTGTCCGATTTTTCCAGGATCGTCGCTGCGCGCGTGTCGATCAGCGAGGCGAAGGCTTCGCCCGACGTCGCGAGACGCACGGCGATCTCTTCGGTCGCCAGCGACAATTCTTCCTTCAATTGATCGTGGACGCTGCCGATCGAGGTGCGGATGCGGTCGGCATGGTTGACGATCGCCTCGCGTTCGGAGCCGAGTTCATGGACAAGGCCGCGCACGCGCAATTCGTTGTCCGCATAGGAGCGTTCCAGCGCGTTGACTTCGGAATGGACCAGCGTTTCCAGCTCGGTAGCACGCGCAATGGTGCGCTCGATGCCTTCATTCATGGCCGAGACCTCGCGGCGCACCGCCTGGCCAACGGTCATGATGCGTTCGGAGGCGATGGTTTCCGGCTCCGCCAGGCGCAATGCCACCTCTGCCATGGAACGGGCGGCGTTGCGCATATCCTGGGCGCGGGAGATCATGACCGCAAACGCATAGAACATCGTCACCGGAATGATGATGCCGACCAGGCCGGCAATGACACCGGGCAGGGCGACGAGGTCGGCAATCGAACGGATCTGCCAGATCTGCGGCGCGTAAAGCAGCGACATCAGGCCGAGGCCCGCCATCACCCAGAGCACGGAAAACAGGGTGGCGGTGCGCATTGCCGAGCGGCTGGAGGCGCCGTCGAAGGATTTCAGGATCGAGGCGGGCGTATTGCGGCTGGCATCATTGGCGGGCGCAAAGGCCGGAGCCCTGGAAGCCTGCTCGCCATTGGCGCTGCGGCGGTTGCGGCGCTGCATTTCTTCCTGGGCTTGCTGATTACGCGCATTCGATGGATCAGACACATTCCCCTCCGGCGCCTCAGGCGCGTCGCCGCGGCGAGACGGCACATTATCCTTGCCGAAATCGATCTGGAGCGCCTCGTCCAATGCCTTGAACGCCTTGTCCTCTATCGACTCATTGTATTTGTTATTCGCCATTCGGTTACGCCTCGTTACTGTCGGCCGGTCCGCCAGCGCTGCCCAGGCTTCCGCCTTATCCCGGAACAACTTTGCCGTTATGCCCTCCATCCCAACCGCGGACGGATAAGCATGTCATTTCAGAGTAGATAGCCGCTTTTTCAAACGGAAGGTATCAAAACACTACCATTATCCACTCACTCGGCAAAGGCGCGTACCATAAACCCGCTCCACCAGTATCGTAGTGACACATCTGGGCTCATCACACAATTAATGAAGGCTTGAGATTTCCAGCTCGTTAACTCGTTGTTAACAATTTTGAATCCGAGAGCCGGCTTAAAAACCAATAATTTAGGGATATTTAACGGACGTTAACCATATGCCGAGATTTCCGCGCCCGCTGTGCCGGAATTTAACGGGATGGCCACCCTCGTGACGCAGAACTGTTGCAAGTGCGGACGACGTGAGACGGAGAATTGGCAGATGGCGGCCCAGATGGCAGCATTGAATATCGTATTCGAGGCGCCGGACAATGCAAAGGGACCTTGTCCCTCGAAGGTCCGGCCGATCGACCTGGTTCACCTCGCGAAGCAGACGATGGGCGACAAGACGCTGGAAATCGAAGTCCTTCAGATGTTTGCCCGCCAAGCCCGCGCCTGTCTTCAGGATATTGCGAGCGGCGAAACCGTCCGTGTCGGCGCCGCCGCGCACAGGCTGAAAGGCGCGGCTAGTTCGGTCGGCGCATTCCGCGTGTCGCAGACGGCGGAAGTCATCGAGGAGACCGGCGGCGATGCCGGTGCGATGGCGGCGCTGGGCGCTGCCGTCCTCGACGCGGAGAATTTCATCCTGAAGCTCTGCCGCGGCTGATCTCTCTTTCACCGTTGTTCGAACCACAGCGCCGCGCGTCTTTTCAGACCTGTAGCAGTTTGAACGGCCATTAATTAAGGAATTAGGCAGCAGGCCGATGTTCCATTGCGGAACCACGGGTCTTTTTGCGACCTCCGATATGGCGCATTGAAGACGACGGGCGACGGCCCGATCTGCGAGGTTATGGCGAATTTCGCAATGTTGACTGATGCGTCGAATTGTCGGAAGTAGAGCCGCCCACCCATTTCAAGACCGGAAATAGTCCTGATGCCCAAACTTACCATCGTCGCCTTCGACGGCACGCGCTTCGACCTCGACGTCGATCAAGGCTCCACCGTGATGGAAAATGCCGTGCGCAATTCGGTGCCCGGCATTGAGGCCGAATGCGGCGGCGCCTGCGCCTGCGCGACCTGTCACGTCTATGTCGACGAAGAATGGACGGAGAAGGTCGGCCAGCCCGAAGCGATGGAAGAGGACATGCTCGACTTCGCTTTCGATGTGCGCCCCACCTCGCGGCTCTCCTGTCAGATCCGGATGAAGGCCGCCTATGACGGGCTCATAGTGCACGTGCCTGAACGCCAGGCCTGAGGTCGGCCTTTCGCCGCTATAACCACAAAAAAGACGCCTCGCGCGCTGGTGCGAGCGAGGCGAGGCGGGCGCATTACCTACGGATGAGGGAGGACCATCCGCGGTTTCGGAACGCGCCAGGAGAACCCAGCGAGGAAGTCCAGATGCCGTAGCTGAACTTTCGAATGCGTTCATATTAACGCGTTCCGGTTGAGTCTGCCAGGATGAAAAATGACCATTAAGACGCTGGGGAGCGCGCAAGTTTCGCACAAGTTTAGTTGCGCAGCTAAGTTTTTCCGCTCGCAAGCAGCTTGAAAAATCCTTATTTTGCGCCGGCTCGACCTTTGATTCGATTATTCAGCAATCGCAACATGCGCTTCTGGAAATTGACCGCCTCAACCCGGTCGAATCGCGCCTGCAGCCGATCGTGCTCCTCTATACCGCGAGCTGACTCGTTGGAGACGAGCTCCTGCATGGCCTCGCAGCTGCGCTGCTGCGGCAGGGCGCGGATGGCGCGCTCCATGGCGCGGGCCTGATCTCTGGCGATCTCCGCATGGCGCTCCTCGTGGCGCTTGATGTCGCTCGACAACGCGTCCCAGATCATCGACAGTTCCTTGCTAGCACCACGGCGGCTGTTCCAGCGCGGCAGAATGATCTGGGTGTGGACCGTGACCTTGACGTTGCCGACGCGGCAGCGGCCGTCATCCTGAATATAGGTGGCCTCGCCGCCGAAGCGGATCTTGGTGGCGCCGGGATGGCGCGCCGACGAGCCGCTCGCCGTCGGGCCGCGCCGGCTGAGTTCCTGGTCGAGCTCCTCCGCGGTTTTGCCGCGGATGTCGAAATAGGAATAGCTTTTCGTTGCGATCACTTCGGCTGCAGCTTCGCCGCTGAGAGACAGAGCAATGGAAAAGGCGACAGGAAGGACCATATTACGCACTGCAAGCGGCATTCTGAACGCAACCCATGTTGAAATCGACAGGAGCTTGGGGCATAGCCACCGCAAGCGCAATATCGGATGGCGGCTTTTTTCGTCATCAATAGGACAAGTCTGGTGACAGGGCTCGAAGGCAGTTTATGGCGTGTCGGCCATGGCCGGGAGATCGAACTCGGCCGTCGTTCTCTCATCATGGCGATCATTAATGTGACGCCGGACTCCTTTTCCGATGGCGGACGCTTCAAAACCGTCGATGCCGCCGTCGAACACGCGCTGCAGGCGGTGAGCGATGGCGCCGCGATTGTCGACATCGGCGGCGAATCGACCCGGCCGGGCGCAGCATCGGTCAGCCCTTCGGAGGAGCAGGCGCGAGTGTTGCCCGTCATCGAGGCGCTGCGCGGCCGCACCCAGGCGCTGATATCCATCGACACCTATCGCGCCGAGACGGCGCGGCTTGCAGTCAGCGCCGGCGCCCATATCGTCAACGACGTCTCCGGACTGCAGAAGGAGAGCGGTATCGCGGAGCTGACTGCGGCGACAGGGGCGGGGCTCTGCATCATGCATACCGGCCGCGACCGGATCAAGCTTGCCGATGTGATCGCCGACCAGGTGCACTTTCTCGAACGGTCGCTTGCGATCGCCGCTGCGGCAGGTGTCAACAGCGACCGCATCGTGCTCGATCCGGGCTTCGGCTTTGCCAAGGAGACGGCGGAGGAGAATCTGGAACTGATGGCGCGGTTTTCCGAACTTTCGCGCTTTGGCCTACCGTTGCTTGCCGGCACCTCACGCAAACGTTTCCTCGGCACCGTGACCGGGCGGGATGCTTCGGACCGGGACGTGGCGACGGCTGCGACGAGCGTGCTGCTGCGCCTCCAAGGAGCTGCGGTTTTCCGGGTGCACAATGTCGCAATCAACAGGGATGCGCTTGATATCGCCGATGCTATGCTGAATGCGCGCCAGGAATTCGAGAGGAAGCGGCCGACATGACCACCTACACGATCACGCTGCAGAATTGCGCCTTCTTTGCGCGCCACGGCGTGCATGACGAGGAGGAATTCCTCGGCCAGCGCTTCTTCGTCGATGCCGAGCTCGATGTCGTCGCCGGCGAGGCGCTGAAAAGCGACTCGATCGACGATACCGTCAATTACGGCATCGCTTTCACCGTGATCGAGCAGATCGTCACCGGCAAGCGGCGCTATCTGATCGAGGCCTTAGCGCTCGATATTGCCAAAGGGCTCTGCGAGACATTTCCGCAGGTGAGGCGGGCGAAGATCACGGTGCGCAAGCCGAATGCGCCGGTGCCCGGCGTGCTCGATTTCGTGCAGGTGAGCGTTGAGCACTTTGCCTGAGGCCGCATTGCGATCCGCCACCCTAGGCCTCGGCGGCAATATCGGCGAGCCGGTAAAGGCGATGGCGGCGGCGCTGCAAAGGCTCGACGGGCACGACGAGTGCCGTATTACCGCCGTGTCACGGCTCTATCGCACGCCGCCCTGGGGCAAGACGGACCAATCCTTCTTCTTCAACGCCTGCGCCGCCATCGAAACCTGGCTTCCTCCGGAAGCTTTGCTCGATCTCTGCCTGTCGATCGAACGCGAGATGAAACGCGAGCGTGTCGAACGCTGGGGGCCGCGCACGCTCGATATCGACGTGCTGACCTATGGCGACGTCGTCCAGGACGCGCCGCGGCTGGAACTGCCGCATCCGCGGATGACGGAGCGCGGTTTCGTGCTGATGCCGCTTGCCGATATCGCGCCAAGCCTTCTCGTCAGGGGGCGGCCGGTCAGCGACTGGCTGCTCGACGCCGACGTGACGGGCATCGAGGTCGCCGATGACAGCGGCGACTGGTGGTGGCGGAGCGCCTGAAGCCGGGATCCTGAAACGCGAAACGGCGGGAAACCCGCCGCTTCAGGAAAATCCGTTATGCGTTCTGTCTACTGGATGGAGCCGACGGCCATTTCGTCGACCTGACGCGTCAATGTCAGGCCGATAACAGGGATCATCTGGCTTTCGACCTTGACAGAAACGGTGACGTTCATCGTCTTGTCGTCGCGCACGCGGGCGATCATTGCTCCGTTCAGCTTGGCGCGGTTGATGCCGACCACGACGGTATCCTCGGTGACGGCGCCGGAGACGACGTCAAGACCTTTGCCGGCGGCGCCATCGAGAAACTTGCCTTTATAGCTGGAGCCTGACTGGGAGATGACGGCGGTCATCGGCTGCTTGAAGACGCCGACGCGGCAGGTGCCATCGAGTTTGATGCCGGCATTGCTGTCGCCGGTGGGCTCACCGATCAGGTTGCAGGTGAATTTCGTGCCCTTGTACTTACCGGCGACGATCTCGCCGGGGCCCTTCCAGGAGCCCGCAACGGATTCGAAGAAGGCCTTGTCACGGGTTGCGGCGGTGGCTGCCGGAGCGACATCTGCGACCGGAGACAATGCCGCGGCGGCGAGGCCGCATACGAAGAGAAACTTGCGCGAATACATGGATTTTCCTTGGCAAACACCACTCACGAACTGGTGCCAAGTTTTGCCGAAGAATGGTTAATCCTTCCTTTCGACTGTGCCGAAATGCAAGGGATTACAGGCGTTCCATGCCGTAAGGATTTTAATATCCTGCCGCTAACCTGTTGAGGAAAATGCTATTTTACGACTTCACGCTGGGGAAGGCGAAAGGTACGGAATTGCTTCGTCGATTAAGGATTGTTGCTGCGCGGCGACATGGAAGGCGTGAGATCGCCGATGAAATCACCGATTCCCGGCCGTTTCAGGGCGCGGAAGGCCAGCGGGCGGCAAAGATCCATCGCTGCGATTCCGATCCGGGCGGTCATCAAGCCGTTGATGACACCTTCGCCGAGTCGGGCCGAGAGCTTCGAGGCCAGCCCATGGCCGAGCACCTGCTGGACGAGGCTGTCACCGACGGCGATCGAGCCGGTGACCGCCAGATGCGCCAGCACGTCGCGCAGCAGGCGGAACATGCCGAACGTGCCGGGGCGGCCGCCGTAGAGTTCCGCCATGGCGCGGATGAGGCGGACGGCCTCGTAAAGTACATACAGCAAATCGACGACCGCGCGCGGGCTGACGGCGGTGACGATCGACACACGTTTGGAGGCATTGACAATGAGTGCGCGGGCCTTGCGGTCGAGCGGGGCGAGCAGTTCTCGTTCGGCCAAGGCAATCAGATGCGGGGGGTCGATGACCTCACCCTCGGTCGCCTTCAGCGTCGCACGTCCCTTCGATGTCTCGGGGTTGGCGGCAAGCAGCGTGGTGAGGCGCGCAACGACGGCGCGCGCCTTCGCCGGCCCAGTTTCGAGAATCGCGGCTTCCGCTTCGGCCTTGATCGTCTGCACGGCGGCAAGGCGCATCATGCCCGCGGTCTCGCGGATGATGAGGGCAAACACGGCGAGGATGCCGATCGCGAGCACACCAAGGGCTGCGTAACCCAACCAGTCGGCGCGGGTGAAGAGATCGCGGATCAGCCGGTCGGTCCAGAGACCGAGGCCGAGCGACAGCAGGATGCCGAAGGCGCCGGCGGCGATCTTGCCGAAGGAGGTACGCCGCTCGCGTGGCGTCGCGACCGGCAGCGCGCTCAGATCCCCTTCAGGATTGATGAAGGGGTCATCCTCGTCGGGCGTCACGAGGATATTCTCAGAGAAGCTTTCGGGTTTGCGCCGGCCTTGCTGCTGGCGGCCGCTATCGCGCGGCTCGGATGCCTCATCTTCATAAGCGAAGGCTGCGGGTGGGCAGCGCGGCGGATCGGACGGGGGCTTGCTCATGCGAGACGGTCTCCGAACAGGAACTGCATGGCGCGGTCGAGGCGGATATGCGGCACCGACAGCTTGATGCCGCCGCCGGTTTCCTCGAGATGCGGCGGACGGAACCTGACGACATTGACTTCGGGCAGGGTTCCACCGTTGTCGCCCGAGGCGATACGGTCAAACAGCCCTTCCGGATCCTGCGGCAGGTCGCCGGGGAAGATCGCGGTCTTTCTCTGGCCGTCGAAGCGCTCGCCGGCAATGGTTTCACCCGCCATCGGCGTCCCGACAATGACGGGCAGGTCATGGCCGTCACGTTTGACCAACGCCTCTCGAGTTGCTCGCACGGAGGCAAGCGCCATCACATCGATGCCGGCGCCGGCCATGCCAATGCGGGCGATGGCGCGATCGACGAGGCGGCGGGTCAATGCGTCGAGTCGGTCATGGCTCTCATGATGGAGATGATCGGCCTTGGTGGCGGCGACCAATACGCGGTCGATACGGCGGCCAAGCAGCGAGGAGAGCAGCGAATTGGTGCCCGGGCGGAAACAGGCGAGCACATCGGTCAGTGCGCGTTCCAGATCCTGAACGGCTTCGGGGCCGCGGTTCATCGCCTGCAGCGCGTCGACCAGCACGATCTGGCGGTCGAGCCGGGCGAAATGCTCGCGGAAGAAGGGTTTGACGACCACCGACTTATAGGCTTCGTATCGCCTATCCATCATCGCCCAGAGCGAGCCGCGATCGGGACGTCCGTCGGGCGGCAAGGCGAGCGGAGCGAAGGTCAGCGCCGGCGAGCCGTCGAGATCGCCGGGCAGAAGCAGGCGCCCGGGCGGCAAGGTGGAGAGCGAGCGTTCGTCGGCCTTGCAGGCCTTGAGATAATCGGCAAAGGCGGTGGCAAGTTCGCGGGCGACCATCTCGTCGGCGCCGGCATTTATATCGGCGGCACGTGTCAGCGCCAACCATCCCTGCGACAAGGCGGAGCGGACGCCGGTTTGCGCCAGCGCGATCGTCTCCTCACTGAAGGTGCGATAATCCTTGCCGAGCAGCGGCAGGTCGAGCAGCCATTCACCGGGATAATCGACGATATCGATCGACAGCCGGCCGGGCGAGAACAGGCGATTCCACCCGCTGGCGCTCTGATAATCGAGCGTGATGCGCAACTCGGAAATGGCGCGGGTCGAATCCGGCCAGATGCGGTCCTTCACCAGCGCCCGGATATGATCCTCGTATTGGAAGCGGGGCACGGCATCATCAGGCTGCGGCTCGAGCCGCACGGCGGAAACGCGCCCCGATTGCACCGGCTCGAACAGCGGCAGTCGGCCGCCATGCAGGAGATTGTGGACAAGCGAGGAGATGAAAACCGTCTTGCCGGATCGCGAGAGGCCGGTGACGCCGAGCCTTAAGGTCGGATTGACGAGGCCGGTCGCCCGGTCGGCGAGATTGTCGAAGGCGATGCGGGCGTCGTCCGCAAGGGATGTCAGGCGTGGCGGCAAGGCGCGATTCCGATTGATGACTGCCGGCAATATAGGAAGGCGACGTTGTCCGCAAAAGAAGTGGCGCGAACGCATTTTCGTTTCCCGCAGAAAACGAAATTATCTGCCGCTCTTCCAATTGCTCCGACGACTTCAGACGACAACGAAATCGGTCAGGCGCCAGGCAGTGACGGACACATCGAAATCGATCACGGCAAGGCCTGCCGTCGGAAAGCCGCCGGGAAGGGCGCTGACCATCGCCTCGGGGCCGATCAGTGCCTCCAGCGCCTGCTCCATGGTCGGATTGTGGCCGACCAGCATGACGGCCGCCTGATCCTGCGCGTCGACGATTTCGAGATAGGTGTCGACGGTGGCGTTGTAGAGCGCATCGACATAGCGCACGTCGAGGCCGCTGCCGACCGCCCGGTGGACGGCATCGGCGGTGTCGCGGCAGCGCAGCGCCGTCGAACTGATCAGAAGATCCGGACGGTAGCCCTTGTCGGCTGCCTTGTCGGCGATGATCTCGGCATCGCCATAACCTTTTTCGTTGAGCGGCCGGTCGAAATCGCGCTGTCCGGGCTCGGCCAAGGCGGCCTCGGCATGACGCAGGAGGTAGATGCGATTGGGCGGAGGCAGCGGTACGGTCATGGGCAAATCCAGGATCGGGCGGGTCTTTTCAGTAGCGGCTGCGGTCGGCAGCCGTCAATCGCCAGCCATGCCGCAACTGCCTAAAACGTGGCTGACAACACGGCGTTTTGAGGGCGAAGCCAAAAACGACAGCCGGAATAACCATGACAAAATAGGCCGTTAGCTTAAAATTGTAACAGATTTAAAAATCTGTTTACCTGTCGTATTTGGCTTGAATCGCGGCTAGCGCTTGGGATATACACCCGCCCAGATGAGATGTTCTTCAGGAGAATCGCGTTGAGTGAGAAGATCGATCTTAGCAATTACGTTCCCTCGGAAGAGGAAGAGTTCATGAACGTAAACCAGCGTGCCTATTTCAGGGCGAAGCTGGTCGCCTGGAAAAACGATATCCTTAGAGAAGCGCGCGAAACACTCGACCATCTGGCCGAGGAAAGCGCAAACCATCCCGATCTCGCCGACAGGGCGTCGTCGGAAACCGACAGGGCGATCGAACTTCGCGCCCGCGACCGGCAGAGAAAGCTGATCTCCAAGATCGACGCGGCCCTGCAGCGGATCGAAGACGGCACCTACGGCTATTGCGAGGAGACCGGCGAACCGATCGGTCTCAAGCGCCTCGACGCCCGCCCGATCGCGACGCTGTCGATCGAGGCGCAGGAGCGCCACGAACGTCGTGAAAAAGTCTACCGCGACGAATGACGGATTCCATATAGGCAGAGATATAATCGGCGCCGCGATCTGATCGCGGCGCCTTTTTGTTAAGTCCCACTCCCCGGGTGTCGATCGGTCTTCCTGCGACGCGCTTCAGCTGTTGTTTTTATGCATGTCGTAGTCCCGGAACCGCTGCACACTTCCGGGAGACATGCGTTAGAGCGGGCCGCTTGTCGCCAGTGGTTCCCACAGTCGCTCCCGCTCTGCCTCCATGGCGAGATCGATCGTGACGCGCGTGCCACTCCTGATCCGCCGCCGCATGATGTCTGCCCCGCCGGGGTCCGTTCGACATAGGCCCTGATCGTGCAGAGCCTGCAGGCGCGAGCGCGACATTTTCAACTCCCCGGCCAACAGCCGATCCAGGCGTATCGCTGTTGCGAACCGGGCTGTCAGTTCGATTTCCAGGCTTGTCCAGCCTGCGATCTCGTGGCGTATCTCCTTGGCGATGTCGAATTCGGCGAACTCGTCCACGCGCTGTGATTTGCGCCGCAGCCCATCGAGATTGAAGGTTTCCGCGCAAATCCAATCCGGGTCGTTCGACTGCAGCGCCTCGAGCGTCAGCGGATCGATGTCGCGGATATTCCGGCGCTCGAAGATCGGCCGGTTCCATGTCCTTTCGCAGATCAGGCATTTGTAGATCAGCCAGGCGTCGAGCTTGCGACCGTTGGCATTCACCCGGATCTTGCCGCTGGATCGGAAAGCTCTGAGGCCTCCGCATCCGCTACACGCGATCCATGGCTGGGGGGCTGTCTTGGGCGTGATGGTCCATCGGACCCGAAGCGTCTTGCACATATCGTCTTGGTCTTCCGTTCGGAAGTCCACCAAGATGGTGCATGAGAAAGCCTTGCGGGCGCGGTGTGGCGATGTTGTCGGCGGCTGAAGAGCTGAGCAGCGGAGCTGCGCATGGCACATTCTAACAATGCCAAACCGGTCTCTCGCCACCACCCGATGAACATGGTCGCATGCCGCCAGCGTCTCGCTTTGCGGCAGTACGGGTGAAACTGGGGTGAGACCGGTATTTACTTAGGCAAAGTGTGACCTCGATGCGCCAAAGCTCTTCGCGTCGATTGATAACAAATGATCGACGCGGTGGGGAGGCCCGAAGGGCTCCAGGACTGAAGAAGCCGCGGCGTTGCGGCATTTCTGCAACTTCATGATGAGGTCACGAATGCGCGCAACCGCGCCTGCGCCGGCAGTCACTTGTCGCGATTGACGCTCATTTCGCCGAAAATGCGGGCGACTTCTTTCTGCAGCTCCGTGTCGGCGCCGGTGATCGGGGCAAGCTCGGGATCGCGGCGCGGCAGGTTGGCGGGCTGCGGCGCGGCTGGGCGCTGGGTCTGGTTTGCCGGCGCCGGCACGATGCGCTCGGCCGTCAGATTGTTTGCCATTTCCTGTTCCAGCACCCGCTGGAAATCGCGGCGAATCGCCGCTGCCGATTGCGCAGCCGCTTCGTCCTCGGGCGTCGCGGGCGCGGTGCGCGGCGCCGGCCTGTCAGGGGCGGAGACTTCCGGATCGATGCGCTGCTGCGGCAGGACCCGCTGGCGTGCGGCGTCAAGGATTTCGGCAGCACTCGCCCTATCGTGATACGGTGCGGGCTGCGCGACCGGCGGAGCAACTGGTTGTTCCGGTGGGCGCGGCTGGGGCGGAGCGGGGCGCGGAGAATGGTCGCGTTCGGCCGACAGCGGAACCGTTGTGGGCTCCGCCGGAAGCGGGCTGGTGGCCACCGGCGGCGGCACGGCCGGCTGGGCCGGCAGTTCGGGGCGAGGCCGAGGCTCCGGGACGGCTGGGGCCGCGAAGGCGGGCTCGGCGGCCGGCTCGGTACGGGCAGCAAGAGGTGGACGGCCTACGGAAACGGCCGATGATTCGGGGTTCGACACTTTCGACGGCCACTCCCCGGCGGGCTCTGGCCCTTTGACGCTTTCGGGCTGTCCGGCCGTCTCGGCCAGGATACGGCTTTCGATGACGATGTCGGTCGGACCGCCGATCATGATCAGATGTTCGACGTCGTCACGACGCACCAGCACCAGCCGGCGGCGGGTATCGACGGCTGCAGCATCCAGCACCTGCAGGCGGGGCTGACGGTTGCGGCCGCCGCGCACGAAGGGCGAGGGGGCGCGGCTGCGGATCACCCAGAGCACGAGGATGAGCAGGAGAAGCGCCAGGCCGACGCCACCGGCCGCAAGCAGGAAACGGCTGCCGTAAGCTCCGACAAGATCATCGAACATAGTCACTCACTCCATTTCGCATTCGGCACATATTGACGACTTTTCCGTTCCTTAAACAAGGGCCGAACGTCTTGTCCAGCGACGCACGAAGGCGATTCCCGATTGTGCCGGATGACGGCTGCCGGCTTGCGCACGGGCAGCGGCGGCGGCCCGAGAGGCAGATGGCGCTCTAGCCTGTGAATTCAAGCAGTCTTGCCGGCGACCGGTGTTTTTGCCGGCGTGGCAAATTGCTAAGAAGGAAAGAGTGCCTGATTCCTGCTTCGTGTTCGTGCTATGAAACGGGAAGGGCTTATGCGAGGAATACATGACGAAACCGCGTCAGGCCGACGACTATAACGCACCGCTTGTGGATCGTGGGGGGCGTTCTGGCACGGTTTTGCGCATCCTCCTGTTGGCGCTCGTGCTGATCGCGGCAGCCGGTGCCTTCGTCGTCTTCAAAAGATCACTCGACAACGAGATGGTGCTCGGCGGCCTCGGCGTGCTCGCCATGGTTGGCATCTTCTTCCTGGTCTCCTCGGTCATCGGCTTCATCGAGGTGATGCCGCAGCACCAGTCCGACAGCCTGGCGCGCGCCTTCCTCAACAGCCATCCGGACGGCACCCTGATCACCGACGACAAGGGCCGGATCATCTATGCCAACGCTGCCTACGGCGCGCTGACCGGGGCGCGCAAGGCGACCGAAGTGCAGACGCTCGAAACGCTGCTGTCGCGCCATCGTGAGTCCAACGAGGCGCTCTACCGGCTGGTCAACGGTCTGCGCGAGGGCAAGGAGGGCCGCGAGGAATTCCGTCTGCTGCGCGCCGTCGGCCCCGGCTCCAGCAGCTCGGGCGCGCATTGGTACCGGCTGAAGGCGCGGCTGCTGCAGCAGGAGGATAATGGCGCCAAGCCGCTGCAGATCTGGCAGATCACCGACATCACCGCCGAACGCGACGATCAGGAGCGATTCTTCAAGGAGCTGCAGAACGCGATCGACTATCTCGATCACGCACCCGCCGGCTTTTTCTCCGCCGGCCGGAAGGGCGAAATCTTCTACCTCAATGCAACGCTTGCCGAGTGGCTGGGCCTCGACCTGACCAAGTTCCTGCCGGGCTCGATGTCGATCGGCGACCTGGTGGCGGGCGAGGGGCTGGCGCTGATCCAGTCGGTGCAGGCCGAACCCGGCTTGAAAAAGACGGTTACGCTGGATCTCGATCTGCGCAAGACCAACGGCCAGAGCCTGCCGGTGCAGATCATCCACAGCGTCACCTCGATGCGCGACGGCGCGCCCGGCGAAAGCCGGACGATCGTGCTGGCGCGCGAAAAGAGCAGCGAGAGCGGCCAGTCCGCTTCGGCCGCCGCCATGCGCTTCACGCGCTTCTTCAACAATACGCCGATGGCGATTGCCTCGGTTGATGGCGAAGGGCGCATTCTACGCACCAATGCGCCGTTCCTGAAACTGTTTTCCGGTGTCGTGTCCCGCGACGATCTCGAGAAATCACCCTCACTCGAAACCATCGTGCAGGAGAGCGACCGGCCACAGCTGGCCGCGGCGCTGGCGGCGGCCAAGGACCGGCAGGGCGACATCGCGCCGCTCGACACCCGCACACCGACCGACGAGGCCCGCTATTTCCGCTTCTATGTCAATGCGGTCATCGACCAGAGCGACGAGGCGCCGGAGGAGGCGGCGATCGTCTATGCTGTCGAGGTGACCGAGCAGAAGGCGCTGGAAGCTCAGATGGCGCAGACGCAGAAGATGAACGCTGTCGGAACGCTTGCCGGCGGCATCGCGCACGACTTCAACAATGTGCTGACGGCGATCCTGCTGTCGTCCGACCATCTGCTGCTGCAGGCCCGTCCTTCCGATGCGAGCTTCGCCGACCTGATGGAGATCAAACGCAACGCCAACCGCGCCGCCGTGCTGGTCCGCCAGTTGCTTGCCTTCTCGCGCAAGCAGACGATGCGGCCATCGGTGCTGAACCTGACGGATGTGGTCGGCGACCTGCGCATGCTGGTCGACCGGCTGCTCTCCGGCACCAACGTCAAGCTCGACGTGCAATATGGCCGCGATCTCTGGCCCGTCAAAACCGACCTGTCGCAGTTCGAGCAGGTGCTGATCAATCTCTGCGTCAATGCGCGCGATGCGATGCCGGAAGGCGGCACGCTGACGCTGCGCACCCGCAATCTGACGGCTGACGAGGTCTCCGCCTTCAACTATTCCTACATGCCCGCCGAGGACATGGTGCTGGTCGAGGTCACCGATACCGGCACCGGCATCGCGCCTGAGATCATGGACAAGATCTTCGAACCCTTCTTCACCACCAAGGACGTCGGCAAAGGCACCGGGCTTGGTCTTGCCATGGTCTATGGCATCGTCAAGCAGTCGGGCGGTTACATCCAGCCGGAATCCGAAGTCGGCAAAGGCACGACCTTCCGTGTCTTCTTGCCGCGCCATATCCCCGAGCCGGCAGTTGCCGCCGAAGCCGGCGCGATCGACAGTGCCATTGCCGCAATCGGCACGCCCCCCGAGGCGCCTGCTGCGCAGCAGCCCGAGGACCTGACCGGCTCCGCCGTCGTCCTGCTCGTCGAAGACGAGGAGGCCGTGCGCCGTGGCGGCAAGCGGATGCTGGAAACGCGCGGCTACACCGTGCATGAGGCGGGCTCCGGCGTCGAGGCGCTGAGCATCATGGAAGAGCTCGAGGGCAAAGTCGACATCGTCGTTTCCGACGTCGTCATGCCTGAAATGGACGGCCCGACGCTGCTGCGCGAGTTGCGCAAGAACTATCCCGACCTGAAATTCATCTTCGTCTCCGGCTATGCCGAGGACGCCTTTGCCCGCAACCTGCCGCCGGATGCGAAATTCGGGTTCCTGCCGAAGCCGTTTTCGCTGAAACAGCTTGCTGTGGTGGTGAAAGAGACGCTGGATAGCTAGGCGCTGAAAGGCTCGGAGAGGGCGTGGGGTGTGGTACCCCCTTTGCCCTGCCGGGCATCTCCCCCACAAGGGGGAGATTGACACTCGGCTGGACCTTTGCACGTCGCTAACGTTGTGCAGTTTGCAATGTTCATTATTCGTGAGGCCGGCGCTCCCAGCCAATCTCCCCACCTGTGGGGGAGATTGGCTGGGCAGAGGGGGTGATCCACGGCAGTCCGGCAAAGGCTGGGCGGGAACGAACAACCCGCCCCGTCAACCCTTACTACCCAAGCGCCACGGCAATCTCTGCCGCCAGCCGCGCATTGTTCTCAACAAGCGCAATATTCGTCTTGAGACTCTGGCCGTCCGTCAGATCGAAGATCGTCGAGAGCAGATAGGGTGTCACCGCCTTGCCGGTCACTTCGTCGCGCTCGGCGCTGTCCAGCGCGCGCTCGATATAGATTTCCATCTCTTCGCGCGGGATCTCGTCGGCCTCGGGCACCGGGTTGGCGATCAGCATGCCGCCGTCGATGCCGAGCTGCTCGCGCGTTGCCTGGAAATTGGCGATTGCCGCCGGGCTGTTCAGAGACAGCGGGCTGCGAAGTCCCGAGGAACGCGACCAGAAGGCGGGGAATTCTTCGCTCTCATAGGTGACGACGGGCACGCCGCGGGTTTCCAGCACTTCCAGCGTTTTCGGAATGTCGAGAATTGCCTTGGCGCCGGCGCAGACGACGATGACGCCGGTACGGGCCAGTTCTTCGAGATCGGCCGAGATATCGAAGCTTTCCTCGGCGCCGCGGTGCACGCCGCCGATGCCGCCTGTGGCAAAGACGCGGATGCCGGCGCGGGCGGCCGCGATCATCGTCGCCGCGACCGTGGTGGCGCCGGTGCGGCGCTCGGCGATCGCAAAGGCGAGATCGGCGCGCGACACCTTCATCACGTCGGTCGCTTTGGCGAGCTGCTCCAGTTCGCCGGCTTCAAGGCCGATATGCAGCGTGCCGTGAATGACGGCAATCGTTGCCGGCACCGCACCCTGTTCGCGAATGATCGCCTCGACGCTGCGGGCCATCTCGATATTGCCGGGATAGGGCATGCCGTGGGTGATGATGGTCGATTCCAGCGCCACCAGCGGCGCGCCGCGCTGCTTGGCGCTGGCGACCTCCTTCGAATAGGCGATCGGCAGAAGAGGGGAGATGGGCTGGGTCATGATCTTGTCCTGTCGTCGATAGAGCATCATGCCGAATGTGTCGGCGGTATTCCGATGACATCATGCTCGACTATTTCATTTGGCCGCTTCAATGCAGAATTCTGATCTCGGGAACAAGGGCAAGCGCCTCATTCAGCAGATCCGGCGTCAGATTTTCGTTGACCGCATGCGGCGACTGTACAGTCAGCGCTGCTGCCGCGGTGCCGTGGCGGACGGCTTCATCGAGCGGCAGTCCATGCATCAGGGCGGCGAGGGTGCCGGCGGCAAGGGAATCGCCGGCGCCGGTGACATCGGCGAGGGTCTCGGCGATCGGCGGCTGCAACGTCACGGCGCGGCCGTCGCAAAAAGCGACCAGCTCGCGCTGGCCGCGGGTGACGACGGCGCTGCGGATGCCGATTTCTTTTAGAAGCGGCGGCCAGCCGCCGGCGTCGTCCGGCCGTTCACCGGCAAGGGCAGCGGCTTCGGCCTCGTTCAGGAACAGGTAGTCGATATCCGCGATGCAGGATTTCAGCCTGGCGACCTTAGCCGGCGAAATGGCGATCGCCGCGACGGGCTTGGCCAGCGACCGTGCCTTGGCGACGATTGCCGCGATCGTCTCTTCCGGCAGATTGGCATCGAAAAGGATGAGATCATGCGCGGCGAAGGCTTCGCGCACCCAGCGGATGGATAGACGCCGCGGCACGAAGAAGCGGTAGAGATCCATGTCGGCAAGGGCGATCACCAGGTTGCCGTCCCTCTCGATGATCGCGGTGTAGCTCGGTGTCTTGCGGTCGAGGAAAACGAAGGGCCGGTCGTCGATGCCGGCGAAATCGGCGGCTTCGCCGACCATCTCGCCGATGGGGTCGCCGCCGCGGGGCGAAATCATCGTCACCTGAAAACCGAGCCTTGCAAGGTTGCGCGCCGCATTGAAGCCGCCGCCGCCCGGCTCCTCGAACCAGGTGCCGGGATTGCTGGCGCCCGGTGCCGTTTCCCCGGAAATGCGGCCGCGCCGGTCGATATGGGCGCCGCCGAGAACAAGAATCTTTTTCTTCATTTCAACCGCCTTCCGACGCCCGCAAGCGCGAATCGAGACGGTGCCGCCTGACGCGACCAAGCCGCCGCATCTGGCCTAAGCCGTTGCTTTGCATCGATAAAACAAATATAGAACACGAGCTGTTTTACCTTTTTCTTTCAATCGTTTGATCGCCTATTGCGAGTATGGAACAAATAGGGTACAAACTCGACATTGCTTGGGCGGCTTCAATAACCTAAAGGTGGATCAGATGTCTCAGAATTCATTGCGGCTGGTAGAGGACAAATCGGTGGACAAAAGCAAGGCGCTTGAAGCGGCACTCTCACAGATAGAGCGGTCGTTCGGCAAGGGCTCGATCATGAAACTCGGTTCCAACGAGAACGTCATCGAAATCGAGACGATTTCGACGGGTTCGCTTGGGCTCGATATCGCGCTTGGCGTCGGCGGCCTGCCGAAGGGCCGCATCATCGAAATCTACGGGCCGGAAAGCTCGGGCAAGACAACGCTTGCGCTGCAGACCATTGCGGAAGCGCAGAAGAAGGGTGGCATCTGCGCCTTTGTCGACGCCGAACATGCGCTCGATCCCGTCTATGCCCGCAAGCTGGGCGTCGATCTCCAAAACCTTCTGATTTCGCAGCCCGATACCGGCGAGCAGGCGCTTGAGATCACCGATACGCTGGTGCGCTCCGGCGCCGTCGACGTTCTGGTCGTCGACTCGGTCGCCGCACTGACGCCGCGCGCCGAAATCGAAGGCGAAATGGGCGACAGCCTTCCAGGCCTGCAGGCGCGCCTGATGAGCCAGGCGCTGCGCAAGCTTACCGCCTCGATCTCCAAGTCGAATACCATGGTGATCTTCATCAACCAGATCCGCATGAAGATCGGCGTCATGTTCGGTTCGCCGGAAACGACGACGGGCGGCAATGCGCTGAAATTCTATGCCTCCGTGCGCCTCGACATCCGCCGCATCGGCTCGGTCAAGGAGCGCGAAGAGGTGATCGGCAACCAGACCCGCGTCAAGGTCGTCAAGAACAAAATGGCGCCTCCCTTCAAGCAGGTCGAATTCGACATCATGTATGGCGAAGGCGTATCGAAGACCGGCGAACTTGTCGATCTTGGCGTCAAGGCCGGGATCGTGGAAAAGTCGGGCGCCTGGTTCTCCTATAACAGCCAGCGTCTCGGCCAGGGCCGCGAAAACGCCAAGACCTTCCTGCGCGACAACCCGGATCTCGCCCGCGAGATCGAGCTGGCGCTGCGCCAGAATGCCGGTCTGATCGCCGACCGCTTCCTGCAGAACGGCGGACCGGATGCGGATGACGGCGATTCTGCCGGGGAAATGTAAGCTTCGCGCCTGATTTTGTCGGATATCTCAGCCGGCCGCATTCCTGATGAGAATGCGGCCGGTTTCGTTTGTCGGCTGGACAGTGGCGGGGGCGAACGTTAAAAGCCGATGGATTTGTATTATCTGCCTCCGGCAGCATTGAAGGGCATAGAATGAGCGGCGTGAACGATATCCGGTCGACCTTCCTCGACTATTTCAAGAAGAACGGCCACGAGATCGTTCCGTCGAGCCCGCTCGTGCCGCGCAACGACCCGACGCTGATGTTCACCAATGCCGGCATGGTGCAGTTCAAGAACGTCTTCACCGGCCTGGAGAGGCGTCCTTATTCGACGGCGACGACCTCGCAGAAATGCGTGCGCGCCGGCGGCAAGCATAACGACCTCGACAATGTCGGCTATACCGCGCGCCACCTGACCTTCTTCGAAATGCTCGGCAACTTCTCCTTTGGCGACTATTTCAAGGAGAATGCGATCGAACTTGCCTGGAAGCTTGTGACCGAAGGCTTCGGCCTGCCGAAGCATCGCCTGCTGGTGACCGTCTATTCCGAAGACGAGGAGGCCGCGGCGCTGTGGAAGAAGATCGCCGGTTTTTCCGACGACAAGATCATCCGCATCCCGACCTCCGACAATTTCTGGCAGATGGGCGATACCGGCCCCTGCGGCCCATGCTCTGAAATCTTCATCGACCAGGGCGAGAACGTCTGGGGCGGCCCTCCCGGTTCGCCGGAGGAAGATGGCGACCGGTTCCTGGAGTTCTGGAACCTCGTCTTCATGCAGTTCGAGCAGACCGAGCCCGGCGTTCGCAACCCGCTGCCGCGTCCGTCGATCGATACCGGCATGGGTCTGGAGCGCATGGCCTGCATTCTGCAAGGCGTCCAGAGCGTCTTCGACACCGACTTGTTCCGCACGCTGATCGGCACCATCGAAGAGACGATGGGCGCCAAGGCGGAGGGCAGCGCCAGCCACCGCGTCATCGCCGACCACCTGCGCTCCTCGGCTTTCCTGATCGCCGATGGCGTGCTGCCGTCGAACGAAGGCCGCGGCTATGTGCTGCGCCGTATCATGCGCCGCGCCATGCGGCACGCCCAGCTTCTCGGCGCCAAGGAGCCGCTGATGTACAAGCTGCTGCCGACGCTGGTGCAGGAGATGGGTCGCGCCTATCCGGAACTCCTACGCGCCGAGGCGCTGATCTCGGAGACGCTGAAGCTCGAAGAAGGCCGTTTCCGCAAGACGCTGGAGCGTGGCCTGTCGCTGCTGTCGGATGCCACCACGGATCTCGGCAAGGGCGATATGCTGGATGGCGAGACCGCCTTCAAGCTCTACGACACCTACGGCTTCCCGCTCGACCTGACGCAGGACGCCCTGCGCGCCCGCGAGATTGGCGTTGATATTTCCGGCTTTACCGATGCCATGCAGCGCCAGAAGGCCGAAGCCCGCTCGCACTGGGCCGGCTCCGGCGAAAAGGCGACGGAAACCATCTGGTTCGAGCTTAAGGAAAAACACGGTGCGACCGAATTCCTGGGCTACGACACCGAAACCGCAGAAGCCGTGGTGCAGGCGATCGTCAAGGACGGCGCCGTTGCTGCGGAGGCCAAGGCCGGCGACAAGGTGCAGATCGTCGTCAGCCAGACGCCGTTCTACGGCGAATCCGGCGGCCAGATGGGCGATACCGGCGTGATCTCGTCCGACCACGGCAAGATCGAGATTTCAGATACGCAGAAGAGGGGTGAAGGCCTGTTCGTGCATCAGGGCACTGTCATAGACGGCGTCGTCAAGGACGGCGATGCGGTCGTGCTGACGGTCGATCACGCCCGCCGATCGCGGCTGCGCGCCAACCACTCGGCAACGCACCTGCTGCATGAGGCGCTCCGCGAAGTGCTTGGCACCCATGTCGCTCAGAAGGGCTCGCTGGTCGCGCCCGAGCGCCTGCGCTTCGACGTCTCGCATCCCAAGCCGATGTCGGCCGAAGAGCTGAAGATCGTCGAGGATATGGCAAATGAAATCGTGCTGCAGAATTCGCCTGTTACCACGCGGTTGATGAGCGTCGACGATGCGATCGCCGAAGGCGCCATGGCGCTGTTCGGTGAGAAATACGGCGACGAAGTCCGCGTCGTCGGGATGGGTGAGGGTGTGCGCGGCGCTAAGGCTGGCAAGCCCTATTCGATCGAACTTTGCGGCGGCACGCATGTTTCTGCCACCGGTCAGATTGGGCTGATCCGCGTTCTCGGCGAAAGTGCGGTCGGAGCAGGCGTTCGCCGCATCGAGGCCGTCACCGGCGAATCGGCGCGCGAATACCTGGCCGAACAGGACGAGCGCGTGAAGGCGCTTGCCGCCTCGCTGAAGGTGCAGCCGGGCGAAGTGCTTTCGCGTGTCGAAGCGATGATGGACGAGCGCCGCAAGCTCGAAAAGGAACTGGCCGACGCCAAGCGCAAGCTCGCCATGGGCGGCGGGCAGGGCGGCTCGGTCGATGCGGTGCGCGAAGTCGCCGGGGTCAAGTTCCTCGGCAAGGCTATTTCGGGCGTCGATCCCAAGGACCTCAAGGGCCTTGCCGATGATGGCAAAACCAGCATCGGCTCCGGCGTCGTCGCGCTCGTCGGCGTGTCCGATGACGGTAAGGCAAGTGCGGTCGTCGCCGTGACGCCTGACCTCGTCGAGCGTTACAGCGCCGTCGATCTGGTGCGCATCGCGTCTGCCGCCCTTGGCGGCAAGGGCGGCGGCGGCCGTCCCGACATGGCGCAGGCTGGCGGCCCGGATGGATCGAAGGCCGACGAGGCGATCGAGGCGGTGGCCTTGGCTCTCGCCGGCTGAGCTGACGGTTGATTCTAAGGCGGAAGCTCGGCTCCTGCCTTAGCTTGGCTGTGAACGTTCTTTACTCGGCGTTCTCCCAGACCTCCCTCATTCCTGTATCCTCAGGGCTTCGCCCGAGGGATGTCACAGGAATCCAGTGCGCCCAAGTCCTTGGGGGCGAAGGAGTTTTTTCTTTAGATACTGATTCATTCACGGCGCGGACGCGCCGTGGCTGGATTCCTGTGACGAGCACAGGAATGAGGGAGGTTAGGCTGCGTAGTCGGCAATAGCGACGCTTCTTCTGCCGCGTAGCGTTGGATTCGCCGCCAGTGCAAGTCCGCAGGATTTGTCAAATCGAGCTATGGTTCTCTGCAGCCGATCGATTTGCACGAGGTTTGACATGAATGGCGAAACGGCATGGGCACTTTATGAAAGCCGTCTGAGACGGGTTTCTGCCTATATCCACGATCACCTCGACGAGGAGCTGGATATGGAGCGCCTTGCCGGGATCGCCTGCCTGTCGAGCTATCACTGGCACAGGATCTACCGGGCGATTTATGGCGAGACGCTGGCGGCGACCGTCAAGCGGCTGAGGCTGCATCGCGCGGCGGGCGAGATCGTCGGCACGGAGCTTGCCGTCAGCGAGATTGCGAAACGATCAGGCTATCCCAATCTCCAATCCTTCAATCGCATTTTCAAGTCGGTCTACGGCATGCCGCCGGCCCGCTATCGGAAAGAGGGAAGCCACACAGCCTTTGAACCCTCACCTAACGGAAAGACCCAAACCATGTTCGACGTTACCATACGTGAGATCGCGCCGACCGAGCTGATCGGCGTCGCCCATACCGGCTCTTATATGCAGATCGGCAAAGCCTTCGAGACATTGTTCGGCACGCTTTACGCCCGCGGCCTCGCCAGGCCCGACATGCGGATGATCGGTGTCTATCTCGACGATCCCGATATCGTGCCGGCCGAACAGCTGCGCTCGATCGCCTGTGTGACCAGCTCAGCCGACGTTCCGGCCGAAGCGCCGTTCGAGCGGCGCAGGGTCGACGGCGGCACCTATGCGGTATTGCGTCACAAGGGCCCCTATGCCGACATGCATAAGGCCTATCAGTGGCTTTATGCGGAATGGCTACCCAAATCGGGACGGCAGTTGAAGGACAGCGTCATGTTCGAGGAATATCTCAACAACCCACGTGACGTGCCGCCAACCGAGCTTCTGACAGAGATCCACATGCCGCTTGCCTGACCTCGCGCGAGGACGCGGCGGAGTCGCCGCGTGCTCGATCGTGCCTGAACGCTCAGGCCGCCTGCATCGTCTTGCCGGCCTCGTCGTCCAGTGCATTGGCGCGCTTATAGGCTTCGCGCTCGCTGACGCGGCCGAAGTAATCGACGAAGGCCTGACGTTTCTCGATGGAGCCGAAGCCGAGGCCCCAGCCGATATGAGCGCCGACATAGACGTCGGCGGCGGTGAAGCGCTCGCCGGTGATATAGGTCGAGCCGGAAACGGCCATTTCGAGCGTGTTCATGACGTCGCCAAAACCGCCGCAGCCGGCCATTCGCAGGCGCTCCGTCGGAATTTCGAAACCGAGCGCCTTCATCGTCACCGCCGATTCCAGCGGACCGGCGGCAAAGAACATCCAGCGGTAATAGCGGGCGCGCTCCTCCGGTCTTGGGGCCAGCCCCTTTTCCGGGAAGGTCTCGGCGAGGTAGGCGCAGATTGCCGCGCATTCGGTGACCACTGTGTTGCCGTGGCGGATTGCCGGCACCTTGCCCATCGGGTTGACGGAAAGATATTCCGGCGCCTTCATAGTTTCGCCGAAGGTCAGGAGTTCGGTGCGATAGGGCTGACCGATTTCCTCCAGCATCCAGCGCGCGATGCGCCCGCGTGACATCGGGTTTGTATAGAATACCAACTCTTCGGCCATGACATCTTCCTCCTGTTGCCGTTCTGTCAGGCATAGCCGTCGCCCGGAATCAATAGCGCGGCAAGGTCTTTGTGCAAGTCCGATCGTCAGAGAGCTTTGCGATACTGGATGAAGCCTGAGCGTTCGGCGATCCGGTCGTACAGCCGCCGCGCCGTGGCATTCGTTTCGTGCGTCATCCAGTAGAGCCTGCCTGCGCCGTGCGCGCGCGCAAAATCGGCGACCGCATCGATCAGTGCGGCACCGGTGCCGATGCCGCGCTGGGTATCGGCGACATAGAGATCCTGCAGATAGCAGGTCCATTGCGGCAGCCAGCAGGAGCGGTGAAAGATCGCATGGACGATGCCGACGAGGCGGCCGTCTTGATCAAAGGCGCCGAGCGCGTGCATCGGTTCGTCCAAATCGTGGAAGCGGGTCCAGGTGAGATCCGTGGTTTCGGCAGGGATGACCACCTCGTAGAAGCGCTGATACGCCTTCCATAGGGGCTCCCAAGCGGTGCGGTCAGAGGGTTCGAGCGGGCGCACGGTCGCGGTCATCTGCGGTTCTCCCAAAATGAAAACGGCGGGGAAATCCCCGCCGTTTCAATGCTATCCCGAAAGGGCTGGCTTACGCCATCGCCGTCTGCAGATTCTGGTCGATCTTGTCGAGGAAGGCAGTGGTCGAGAGCCACGGCTGATCGGGGCCGATGAGCAGCGCCAGGTCCTTTGTCATGAAGCCGGATTCGACGGTGTCGACGCAGACCTTTTCCAGCGTCGAGGCGAACTTCGCAAGCTCGGCATTGTCGTCGAGCTTGGCGCGGTGAGCGAGGCCGCGGGTCCAGGCGAAGATCGAGGCGATCGAGTTCGTCGAGGTTTCCTGGCCCTTCTGGTGCTGGCGGTAGTGGCGGGTCACCGTGCCGTGGGCGGCTTCGGCTTCGACCGTCTTGCCATCGGGCGTCAGCAGAACCGAGGTCATCAGGCCGAGCGAGCCGAAGCCCTGGGCAACGGTGTCGGACTGGACGTCGCCGTCATAGTTCTTGCACGCCCAGACGTAGCCGCCCGACCACTTGAGCGCCGAAGCAACCATGTCGTCGATCAGGCGGTGTTCGTAGGTGATGCCGGCTTCCTTGAACTGATCCTTAAATTCGGTCTCGTAGACTTCTTCGAAGATGTCCTTGAAGCGGCCGTCATAGGCCTTGAGGATGGTGTTCTTGGTCGACAGATAAACCGGCCACTTGCGCATCAGGCCGTACATCATCGAGGCGCGGGCGAATTCGCGGATCGATTCGTCGAGGTTGTACATGGCCATGGCAACGCCGGCGCCCGGCGCGTTGAAGACTTCCTTCTCGATGACCGTGCCGTCTTCGCCGACGAACTTGATGGTCAGCTTGCCCTTACCAGGGAATTTGAAATCGGTGGCGCGGTACTGGTCGCCGAAGGCATGGCGGCCGACGACGATCGGCTGGGTCCAGCCGGGAACCAGGCGCGGAACGTTGCGGCAAATGATCGGCTCGCGGAAGATGACGCCGCCGAGGATGTTGCGGATCGTGCCGTTCGGGCTCTTCCACATTTCCTTGAGGTTGAATTCCTTGACGCGGGCTTCATCCGGCGTGATCGTCGCGCACTTGATGCCGACGCCGTATTTCTTGATGGCGTTGGCGGCGTCGACGGTGACCTGGTCGTTGGTGGCGTCGCGGTTTTCGACGGAGAGGTCGAAATAGTCGATGTCGAGGTCGAGATACGGATGGATCAGCTTATCCTTGATGAGCTGCCAGATGATGCGTGTCATTTCATCGCCGTCGAGATCGGCGACGGGATTGGCGACCTTGATCTTGTTCATGTATCTGCCTCGTTCGAGCTTGAAGGGGGACAAGCGTCCCGGGTGGGTGACGTGATGAGGAGCGCTATAGCATTGTGAACCGGGAACGCAAAGCTGCAACGGTTCTCGCAATGCGTTTTTGCCGCCATTGCCAAGCGCTGAAATCTGGCTAGAACAGGATGATTTTAGGCGGATCGGCCTAAAATCTGAATCCTGTTCAATTAAAGAGTTAGAGCATGATATTGTCCGAAAACCGCTCACACTTTTCGGCATCATGCTCTGTGTCCGCCTTGATTTGCCCGCCCCGGAACATTCGACCATGAAGACAATCGCCATTGTTATCGCAAGTCTTATCGGCTTTTCGGGTGCTGCCCATGCTGCCGATGCTACCGCTCCCGTGCAGGAGATCATGGACGCGACCAAGAGCAACTGGGCCGATAACAACAGCGACTGGACCGACATTTTCGCTGCGAGCCGGCTCGACCATCTCTACAGCAAAGACTTCGTCGCCAGATACCAGGCGGCCGCGCAATTTCCCGCCGTCGACGACGACGGCATATCGCCGTTCGACTATGACGTCATCGTCAACGGCCAGGATGCATGCCCGCTGGAGGATCTTACGATGGAGGCGGCTCCCCCGGTCAACGGAACGACCGAGGTCACGGTGCGCTTCAGGAAATCCGCCTGTTCGGACGCGCCCGATGCCAAGGATTATACGACCGTTCGCTTCGAGGTGGTCGAGGAGGCCGGTCAGCCGGTGATCGACGATATCGTCACCGAGAATAAGGAAACTCAGGGCCGCAATTCCCTGAAGGCGACGATGACGCTGATTGCCAAGGGCCAATAGGCGGTCATATTCGCGTGCGTCGACTCGATGTCGGGCGGTTTTCTTTCGTCAGGCATGGCATTATGTGTCGATCCTTCCGCGGCACGAGGGGTTCCTGCATTTGTTTTCCGGCTTTCAGGCTCGCGACTGGCTGCTTGCCAATGATCCGGCGCTTTCGCGCTTGCGCATGGCGCTGCGGGTGACGCTGACGATCGTTTTCTCCTTTTTGGTCCTTCTAGCCATCCACATGGCAATCCTGCCACTGCCGACTGCGGCCTTCGGCCTCGGCATCGATCGAAGGCGGCGTGGCGGTGCGCGACAAGGGCAATTCCCGCCAGTTGATAACGCGGCTCTTCGGCTGTGCGGCAAGCCTTGCCGTCGTTGGCATTGCGGCGGGGCTCGAGGATCACCGCTTGCTCTCCGATCTCATCTTCCTCGCGGTGATCGCGCTGGCATCGGCCGGACGGGTGTTCGGGCCACGCGGTTTTGCCATTGGCATGTTCGCCTTCACCTCTTATTTCATGGGCGCTTATTTCCGGCCGCCGATTGGCGAACTGCCGGCGGTGGCGATCGGCCCCGTCGTCGCGGTACTTGTCGGCCATCTGGTAAGGGCGGTGCTGCTGCCCGACGATTGGCGGCGCGACCTGCTGCGCTCGCTCGAAAGCGTCAGGGGCCGGATCAACCAGATCCTCTTCAAGCTCGCGGTTATCAACGGCGCCGAGATCGGCGAAACCGACCGGCAGGAGCTGCGCCAGCTTGAAGACCGGCTGAAGGAAGTGGTGCTGATGGCGGAGACCTTCATTCCGCGCCCGCCGGCCGGCGTTTTCGATGGCGCCGCCGATCCCGCCGCCGAACTGGTGATCCGCCTTTTCGACGCCCATCTTGCCGCCGAGAGCGCGATCGTGCTGAGCTTCCAGAGCCCGCCGCCTTTCCCGCTCGTCCACGCCGTCATCGAGGCGGATATGGCGGAACTTGCACGATTTGAGGGGATGGTCGACGCCGTTGGGGATCAGCCGCAGGGCGAAACCGTGCGGGCGCTTCTCTGGCTCGGCAAGGCGCGGCAGCAGTTGACGCAGGCGATCGGCGAGGGGCGGGCCTCCGGTTTCTCCGAGATCGATGACAGCAAGGATATGGTGCAATCCCAGGCAATCGACTTTTCCCTTGCCAATCCGCTGCTGCGCGCAGCGCTGCAAATCACCATCGCGTCGGCGATCGCCATGAGCTTCGGGCTGCTCTTGTCGCGCGAACGATGGTTCTGGGCGGTGCTGGCCTCCTTCCTCGTCTTCACCAACACCAATTCGCGCGGCGACACCGCGATGAGGGCGCTGTCGCGCTCGCTGGGGACCGTGTTCGGGATCGCTATCGGTCTTGTGCTGGCGACGCTGATTTCAGGCGAGCCTGATATCGCCATTCCGGTTGCCGCCGTCTGTATCTTCCTCGCCTTCTATTTTCTGCAGGTTTCCTATGCGACCATGACCTTCTTCATCTCAATCGTGCTCTGCCTGGTTTACGGCATGACGGGCGTGCTGACGCTCGATCTGCTGAAGCTGCGGATCGGGGAGACCATGATCGGAGCGGCGGCCGGAACGGCGGTCGCTTTCATCGTCTTTCCCACACGCACACGTGGCGCGCTCGATTCTGCGCTTGCCCGCTGGTTCCAGGCGCTGCGCGATCTGCTTGGCGCCCTCGGTGAGGGCAAGAGCGGTTTCGAGCTGATGGCACTGTCGCAGAAAATCGATGCCTGCTACCGTGATGTAACGGTGGCGGCGCGGCCACTCGGCTCTTCCTGGTCGGTGGTGACGCGGCCCGGCCAGATCCGCCAGACGCTGGCGATCTTCCTGTCCTGCACCTACTGGGCGCGTATCCTGGCGAAGAGTTATGAAGCGCCGGCCTCCGACGACAATCTGAACAGGCTGATCGCGGCGGACCTTGCCCTGATCGACGATGCCGCTCCGCGCGGCTCGAGCTGTTTCCTGATCAAGCGCAAGGCGTCGCGGACGACAGGACGACATCTGCCGCTGTCGCGCGAGGGCGCCAGGCTGGGGCTCGAAATGATTGGTTCGGCGCTGGAAAGGCTCTATCCGCAGGCCGACGTCTTGCCGTTTGCGGCGGGCGAGGCTATTGCGCGCTCGAAACAAGGATAAGACCATGGCAGGCACGAACAGCGAGCGTCAACTTCTGGCCGAGGGGCCGGTTATCATTCTGGTCGAGCCGCAGATGGGCGAAAATATCGGAATGGTGGCGCGCGCCATGGCGAATTTCGGCCTTGTCGATCTTCGTCTCGTCAATCCACGTGACGGCTGGCCGAATGAGAAGGCGCAGGCTGCAGCCTCCAAGGCCGACCACGTGATTGAGGGCACGAGGGTCTTTGCCACCTTGGACGAGGCGATAGCCGACCTCAACTTCGTTTATGCCACGACGGCGCGCAGCCGTGACAATTACAAGCCGGTGCGCTCGCCGGTTTTTGCTGCCGAGACGCTGCGCACGAAATTCCGGGCAGGTGAGGCGACCGGTATCCTCTTCGGCCGCGAGCGCTGGGGCCTGACCAACGAGGAAGTGGCGCTTGCCGACGAGATCGTCACCTTCCCTGTCAATCCCGCCTTCGCCTCGCTCAACATCGCCCAGGCCGTGCTGCTCATGTCCTATGAGTGGATGAAATCGGGCATGGAGGATCTGGAAGCCGTGCCGTTCCAGGCGCTCAAGCAGCGCCCGTCCACCAAGGAGCAGCTCTTCGGTCTGTTCGATCAACTGGAAGAGGCGCTCGATTCGCGCAACTATTTTCATCCGCCCTCGAAAAAGCCGAAAATGGTCGACAACCTGCGCGCAGTCCTCTCCCGCCGGGCATTCACGGAACAGGAAATCAGCGTGCTGCGTGGCGTCATTTCCTCTCTCGACCGCTTTACGCGCAACAGTCCGCGCAAAGGCGGCTCCATCAGATCCGGCAAGAAAGCGCCCACCGATGACAGCGCCGACGAATGAGCTGAAACCCGTCCTCGTCTTCGATTCAGGGATCGGCGGACTGACAGTGCTGCGCGAAGCGCGCGTGCTGATGCCGGAGCGAGGCTTCATATATGTCGCTGACGATGCCGGCTTTCCCTATGGCGGCTGGGAGGAACAGGCGCTGAAAGAGCGGATTATCGGGCTCTTCGGCAAGCTCCTGAATGACTATGATCCCGAAGTCTGCATCATTGCCTGCAACACCGCTTTCACCCTTGTCGGCGCCGATCTGCGCGCCGCCTTTCCCCAGATGACCTTCGTGGGCACCGTGCCGGCGATCAAGCCGGCGGCTGAGCGCACGCGCTCCGGCCTCGTCTCGGTGCTCGCAACGCCGGGAACGGTGAAGCGGGCCTATACGCGCGATCTCATCCAGTCCTTCGCGCAGCAATGCCATGTCCGTCTCGTCGGTTCGGAGAATCTGGCGCGCATGGCGGAAGCCTATATCCGTGGCGACGCCGTCTCCGATGACGCGGTGCTTGCCGAAATCGACCAGTGTTTCGTCGAAAAGGACGGTCAGAAGACGGATATCGTCGTGCTTGCCTGCACGCACTATCCTTTCATGGCCAATCTTTTCCGGCGGATTGCCCCTTGGCCGGTCGACTGGCTTGATCCGGCCGAAGCAATAGCGCGGCGCGCCCGCACGTTGGTTCCGCTGGTTGCCGATGCCGTGCATCCTGATAATTTCGACTTCGCCATGTTTACGTCAGGCCAGCAGGATTTCGCGACGCGGCGGCTGATGCAGGGATTCGGCCTAAAAGCATAGAGCTATATTTGACGCCAGATGATTTGTGGGTACAATTGCACCCACAAAGACAAGGAGCTGATATGGCCCAGAATGCTCACAGAGACGATACGTTGAAGATCCGCGTCGACCGACCGACGTTCGAACTGATGGAAACTGCGCGTAATTACCTTCATCTCGACAAGAGCAAATTCATCCGCGAAAGCATTCGCGAGAAGGCCGAGGCCGTAATTGCCGTACATGGGCGGACGCGCTTTACGGCCGAGGACTGGGAAGACTTTTTCGCGGCATTCGACGAACCGGCAAAGCCGACAGAGCGTATGATCAATGCCGTCAAGAAATATCGCGATATCATCGGCGGCTCATGAAATTTGAATTGCTCGACCCAAAACGGCATGACCGAGAGGGATTCGATTGCGGCGTGGACGCATTGAATACCTACCTGAGACGCTTCGCCAATCAGCGTGGTCTGACACGCGTCTATGTTCTAGGTGAGGAGGCGCGAATTGCCGGCTATTTCTCGCTGAGCGCTCATTCGGTTTCCCGTCAAGATCTTCCACCGAAGATCCAGGCGGGACCCTATGAGGAATTGCCGTTCCTGATACTGGGCCGGCTTGCCGTCGATCGTGAATATCAGGGCCGAGGCCTCGGAGACGCATTGATCGTTCATGCCTTTGCGATAACGCGATCAGCCGCGGGCCAGATCGGAATTCTAGGCATGATCGTTGATGCCAAAGACGAGCGTGCGGCAGACTTCTACCAGCGCTTCGGTTTTCGGCGGCTTTCCGGCGCGGCGCTTCGTCTCGTGCTGCCGATAACGGCGATGGATCGGCTTCTCGATTGAGGCCGGGAATTGTCCTGTGGGTTGGCGAAATCCGGCCCTGAAAATCAACAGATTCTTTGATAGACGGGGCGTTGCCGTTTCGGAAGAATGGCGCTTCGTTCATGTGAGTCTTTTCGTCGCGAGGATCGGCATTGCAGGTTGGTATCGATATGGGATTGGCGTCCGGCAGCCCGGCGACGCTCGATATCGAGGAGCTGCTGGCAACGCGTCTGCTCGTGCAGGGCAATTCCGGATCGGGGAAATCGCATCTGTTGCGCCGTCTGCTCGAGCAATCCGCGCAATGGGTGCAGCAGGTCATCATCGATCCTGAGGGTGATTTCGTCACCCTCAGCGACAGGTTCGGCCATATCGTCGTCGATGGCGAGCGCACCGAGGCGGAGCTGGCGGGCATCGCCAACCGTATCCGCCAGCATCGGGTGTCCTGCGTGCTGACGCTTGAAGGCCTCGATATCGAGCAGCAGATGCGTGCCGCTGCTGCCTTCCTCAACGGCATGTTCGATGCCGATCGGGAATATTGGTATCCGGTTCTCGTCGTCGTCGACGAGGCGCAGATGTTTGCGCCTTCGGTGGGCGGCGATGTCTCAGAAGATGCGCGCAAGATGTCGCTCGGGGCGATGACCAATCTGATGTGCCGCGGCCGCAAGCGCGGGCTTGCCGGGGTGATCGCCACCCAGCGGCTTGCCAAACTCGCCAAGAACGTCGCGGCCGAGGCCTCGAACTTCCTGATGGGCCGCACCTTCCTCGATATCGACATGGCGCGTGCAGCCGACCTTCTCGGCATGGACCGGCGCCAGGCCGAGATGTTTCGCGACCTGAAGCGCGGCAATTTCGTCGCTCTTGGGCCGGCATTGTCGCGCCGGCCGTTGCCGATCCAGATCGGCGCGGTGGAAACCTCGGCGCGGTCCTCCAGCCCAAAGCTCATGCCGCTGCCGGATGCGCCGCAGGATGTCGAGGACCTGATCTTCACACCCGATCCGGAGGAATTCCAACGTCCGCTCGTGCGCCGCGTGCCGCCGGCGCCGCGGCCGACCACCGACATTTTGGCGGAGCTCTCGCGCTCGACGCCGGCGGCATCCCCAGCGCCGGTCGAGCCGCGGGCGAGCCAGCCGGAGATCTCCGCCGAGGAGCGGGAAGAGCGCCTTGCCGGCGTTCTTGCCGAGATACTCGACGATCCCACCTCAGCCTTCCGCACCGATTCCGTGCTCTATCAGGATTTTCTCGTACGGCTGCGCATGCGCCGCGTGCCGGGACCGCCGATCGCACTGCCGGATTTCCGCAGGCGCGTGGCGATTTCCCGTTCCGGCGTCGATGCCGCGACAGCGGCGAGCGATGAGTGGGCGACGGCGCTGTCGCTGTCGTCAGGCGTCACGGATGACCTGCAGGGTGTTTTCCTGATGCTCGCCAAGGCCGCCGTCTGCGGCGAACCGTGCCCGTCCGACGCCCGCATCGCTCGGGCCTACGGCACCCATTCGGCGCGGCGCGCCCGCCGTCTGCTCGGCTATTTCGAGGAGCAGGGGATTGTCGTCGTGCACACGGACTTCTCCGGCAAACGTATCGTGGCTTTCCCCGACATGAATTGCCAGACCGCACCGGGTGATGCCAATGCGCCGGATACAGGCGATCAGCCGCTCGCTGCGGAATAGTGGCGCTTTCGGGCGTCGGCGCAGTTGACATTTTCATGAGGGGCCTCTAAAGACCGCGCCAAGCACCGGGCAGCAATGTCCGGTGTTTCATTTGACATGTCCCGTGGACCGTTTCTGTTCGCGTAACCGAAACATCCTGTCAGCTCTCGAAAGAGATCAGAGGAGGGCGTGTTTCCTTCGTGCGGTTTGGTAACAAGCCGCCATAAACCTTTGAAAGGAAATACGATGAGCAAGCGCGAATCGTCCAAGTACAAAATTGACCGCCGTATGGGCGAAAACATCTGGGGCCGTCCGAAGTCCCCGGTGAACCGCCGCGAATACGGTCCGGGCCAGCACGGCCAGCGCCGCAAGGGCAAGCTTTCGGACTTCGGTGTGCAGCTGCGCGCCAAGCAGAAGCTCAAGGGCTATTATGGCGACCTGCGCGAGAAGCAGTTCCGCGCGATCTTCGCTGAAGCTTCCCGTCGCAAGGGTGACACCTCCGAAAACCTGATCGGTCTTCTGGAATCCCGCCTAGACGCGATCGTCTATCGCGCCAAGTTCGTTCCGACGGTCTTTGCTGCCCGTCAGTTCGTCAACCATGGCCACGTCACCGTCAACGGTGTGCGCGTCAACATCGGTTCCTATCGCTGCAAGGCCGGCGACGTCATCGAAGTTCGTGAAAAGTCGAAGCAGCTGGTGACCGTTCTGGAAGCTGTCAGCCTCGCCGAACGCGACGTTCCCGACTATATCGAAGTCGATCACAACAAGATGGTCGCCACTTACGGCCGCGTTCCGACGCTCAGCGACGTTCCGTTCCCGGTTGTCATGGAACCGCATCTGGTCGTCGAATTCTATTCGCGTTAAGAAGAACCAGGCGTTTTCGCTTATGGAAAAGCCGCTCTTTCGGGCGGCTTTTTTGTTATCCGGAGAGAAGCGATGGCGGATCTGCAGGCGATCCTCGACAGTATCTATACCGATATTCTGCCCCGGGTCGGCGAGGGCAAGGTCGCCGACTATATTCCCGAGCTCGCCAAGATCGATCCACGGCAGTTCGGCATGACGATCGTCACCGTCGACGGCAAGGTCTATCGTGTCGGCGATGCCGATATCGCCTTCTCGATCCAGAGCATTTCTAAGGTCTTCATGCTGACCTTGGCGCTCGGCAAGGTCGGCGAAAGTCTATGGAAGCGCGTCGGGCGCGAACCGTCGGGATCGGCCTTCAACTCGATCGTCCAGCTCGAGCATGAGAGCGGCATCCCGCGCAATCCTTTCATCAATGCCGGCGCGATCGCCGTCACCGACGTCGTCATGGCCGGGCATGCGCCGCGCGAGGCGATCGGCGAGTTGCTGCGCTTCGTGCGTTATCTCGCCGACGACGAGTCGATCACCATCGATGACAAGGTGGCGCGCTCGGAAACGCAGACGGGATATCGCAACGTCGCGCTTGCCAACTTCATGCGCGCCTACCGCAATCTCGACCATCCGGTCGAACACGTGCTCGGCGTCTATTTCCATCAATGCGCCCTGTCTATGAACTGTGAGCAGCTGGCTCGCGCTGGGCTGTTCCTGGCTGCGCGTGGCAGCAATCCGATGACCGGCCATTCGGTGGTCTCGCCGAAGCGGGCACGGCGCATCAATGCACTGATGTTGACCTGCGGCCATTACGACGGCTCGGGCGATTTCGCCTATCACGTGGGTCTGCCCGGCAAGAGCGGTGTCGGCGGCGGCATCTTCGCTGTTGCGCCGGGCATTGCATCGATCGCAGTCTGGTCGCCCGGGTTGAACAAGGTCGGCAATTCGCAGCTCGGCGCCGTGGCGCTGGAGATGCTGGCGGCGCGCACCGGCTGGTCGGTGTTCGGTGATTGATGCTGTGTTGGCCGGCGACTTTCTGCTAAAGGCAGCTTGATAAGACGGGCTCGCAATTCAAGCCTGCAATCTTGATTGGACGAAGCAATGAATATCGCAGCCAACATCGCCGACGAAATGGAGAGTGGCGAGGCCGATACCAGCGGCCACGCGCTGTTTGCCGACGCGCCGCGCTCGGTCTCCTTCAACAAGCTGCGCAAGCGGCTGCTCAGGCAGGTGCGCCAGGCCTTCGACGATTTCGATATGCTGAAGGGGCAGAAGCGCTGGCTGATCGGCCTTTCCGGCGGCAAAGATTCCTACGGCCTGCTGGCGCTGCTGCTCGATCTCAAATGGCGCGGGCTGCTGCCGGTCGAACTGATCGCCTGCAATCTCGACCAGGGCCAGCCAAACTTTCCCAATCATGTTCTGCCGGATTACCTGACGAGGATCGGCGTCCGGCACCGGATCGAATATCGCGATACCTATTCGATCGTGAAGGAAAAGGTGCCGGAAGGGGCGACCTACTGCTCGCTCTGTTCGCGGCTGCGGCGCGGCAATCTCTACCGTATCGCGCGGGAGGAGGGCTGTGATGCACTGGTGCTCGGCCATCACCGTGAGGACATTCTCGAGACCTTTTTCATGAATTTCTTCCATGGCGGGCGGCTGGCCTCGATGCCGGCGAAGCTTCTGAACGACGAGGGTGACCTGATGGTGCTGCGGCCGCTTGCCTATGCGGCCGAAGACGACCTCGCCAAGTTCGCTGCCGCTATGCAGTTTCCGATCATCCCGTGCGATCTCTGTGGCTCGCAGGACGGGCTGCAGCGCAATGCGATGAAGGACATGCTCGCCGATATCGAAAGGCGGATGCCGGGGCGAAAAGACACGATGCTGCGGGCGCTTGCGCATGTGAATCCCTCGCATCTGCTTGATCCGAAGCTCTTCGACTTTTCCGGCTTGACAGTCGCCGACCCTTCGTGAAAGGCCGGCTGCGGGGAGGCTGGTCGTTGCATGAAGGACAGGATTTCGCATGAGCATTTCAGATAAGGATATTCTCTTTCTTGGCGATAGCGTCAGGGAGGCTGCACGCGCCGAAATCATGCCGCGTTTCCGCAATCTCGGCGCTGCCGATGTTTCGGAAAAGACCTCAGCGACCGATCTGGTGACGCAGGCGGACGTGCTCGCCGAACATAGGATTACCGCGGCGCTGAAAGAGCGTTTTTCCACAGCCCTCGTTGTCGGCGAGGAGGCCTATGACGCCGATCGGTCCGTCGTTCCTGCCCTTGCCGACGCCGAGCTCGCCTTCGTCATCGATCCTGTCGATGGCACCTTCAATTTCGCCGCCGGGCTTCCCGTCTTCGGGACCATGCTGGCGGTCACCGTCAGGGGCGAGACGGTCGCCGGCATCATACATGATCCGGTCCTTGGCGACACGGTGACGACGATCAAGGGAGCGGGCGCCTTCCTGACGCGACAGGACGGGCAATCGAGCAGGCTCAAGGTGGCGGAGCCCGCCGCCCTGAATCAGATGGTCGGCGGCATCTCCTGGGGCCATATGGACGACCCGGATCGCTCGCGCATCTGCTCCAACCTGGCGAAGATCAGGATGACCTTCGCTTTCAACTGCTCGGCCTACGAATACTGGATGGTCGCCTCCGGCAAGCTGCATTTCATCGGTCATGCGAAACTGATGCCCTGGGATCACCTGGCCGGAGTGCTTGCGCATCAGGAAGCCGGCGGCCATACCGCGAAATTCGACGGCACGCCCTATCGGCCCGGCGAGACGACGGGCGGCATCATCTCCGCACCCGACAGGGAAAGCTGGCAGCTGATCCGCCGCGAAATCATCGGCATATGATTTGACACGCGAAAGGATTTGACATGACTGCGACTGTCGATGTGACCGCTCTTGCCGATCTCTTGCGCCGGGCGGCGAAGGCGGAGATTCTGCCACGCTTCCGCCGGCTTGGTCGGGATGACGTACGCGCCAAGAGCGAAGCAACCGATCTCGTCACCGAGGCCGACGAGCAGGCTGAGCGGATGATCAAGGCGGAAGCCGAACGGCTTTGGCCCGGCGCGCTGTTCGTCGGTGAAGAAACGGTCGCGGCCGAGCCGGCGCTGCTTGGCAGGCTGGCAGACGCGGATCTCGCCATCGTGGTCGATCCGGTCGACGGCACGTTCAATTTCGCCGCCGGCATTCCGGCCTTCGGCGTCATGGCCTCCGTCATATCAGGCGGAGAGACGGTTGCCGGCATCATTTACGATCCGATGGGCGACGATTGGGTGATGGCGGAAAAGGGGGGCGGCGCCTGGCTGCGGCGGCCGGACGGCGAAGCGCGGCGGCTGCGTGCCGCCGAGCCTGTCGCGCTCGACCAGATGGTCGGCATGGCCTCCACCGGCTACCTGCCGCAGGAGAAGCGGGCCGAGATCCTCGGCAATCTCGCCAAGGTGCGCTTCCTCACCAACTATCGCTGCGCGGCCCATGAATACCGCACCCTTGCGGGCGGCCATGTGCATTACCTCATGTACAACAAGCTGATGCCCTGGGATCACCTCGCCGGCACGCTCATTTCCCAGGAGGCCGGCGCCCATGCCGCCCGTTTCGACGGTTCTTCCTATCTGCCACACCATCTCGACGGCGGGCTGCTGATTGCCCCCGACAAGGCCTCGTGGGAGGTGCTGCGCCGTGAGGTGGTTACCGTTTGAACGCATGAAAACCGGCCGCAGAACACTGTTTTGCGGCCGTAGCCTTCGACGGGGAATGCCGGCTTCGTTCGACGACGCGGATCGGCGGTTCGACCCTACTTCGCGTAGAGCTTTTCCATCAGAAAATTTTCCAGGCTTTGCCCGCGTTTCTCGACGGTTTGCCCGGTTATCACGCGGAAACCCCTGCGCTCGAAAAACGGCCGGGCGGTTCGGCTCGCCTCCGTATAGATTCGGGTGAATCCGAGGTTCAGAGCTTCCTTCTCGACCCTGCTCAACAGGCGGCTTGCGATACCGAGCCCCTGAAATTCAGGGTGCACAAACATCATGTCCAGGCATCCGTCATCGGTCAGGTCGGAAAACCCCACCGGCGCTCCATCGATTTCCGCGATCCAGCCAGGTCTGCTTATCCGGCGCTGCGCCCATAGCCTGCGATCTTCCACCTTTGCCCAAGCCTCGATCTGAGCGGGCAAATAGTCTTTCGATGAAACCTCCCGAATGGCGCGCAGAAAAATCTCGATCGTCGCGTCTGCATCGCTTGGCGCGTAAGGCCTGATCAGAATTCGGTCGTCCATCGGATATGCCTGTCGCGCTGACGCCAATGATTTCGATGTCAGAAATGCGCTGCACCCGGATCCAGCTGCGGGCTGTCTCCGGGATGGGTGAAGAGCTTGCCGTTCTCGGCCCAGAGGGTGGCTGCGATCGTCACCAGGCCGAAGAGCGCGAAGCCGCCGAAGAGAGGCTGCACCGTGCCATTGAACATCTGGCCGACCAGGCCGCCGAGGATGGCGCCTACCGTCGTCGAGACGAAGCCGGTGATGGCGGTCGCCGTCCCGGCGAGATTGCCCATCGGCTCAAGACTGATGGCGGTGAAATTGGTGGCGATCACGGCAAACATCATCAGCACGATGGTGAAGATGCCGTAGGCTGTGGCGAAATCCGCCTTGCCGGCCAGCGCAATGAGAAAGCCTGCTGCCGACAGTGCCGTGAAGATCAGCAGCGCGGCATGCGAAATGCGGCGCATGCCGAATTTGCGGACGAAGAAGCCGTTGGCGAAATTAGCCACCGCGATGCCGCCGGCGGTAGCCGCAAAGGCGATCGGCAGCCAATCGCCGAGGCCGTAAACTTCGCCGAAGACCTGCTGCACCGAGATCACGTAGGCGCTGATGACGCCGGTAAACATGGTGAGACCGATCATGTAGCCTGAGGTGATGCGGTTCGTGAGCACGGTCTTGAAGCCGTCGGTGACCGAGCTGACTGACAGCGGCAGGCGCTCTTCCGGCGGCAGCGATTCCTTCAGCCGCAGAAGAGCCCAGAGGAACAGGATGGTGGCGACGGCGCCGAGCAGGATAAAGATCCAGTGCCAGTCGGTATATAGGATGATGAGCTGGCCCACCGATGGGGCGACGATCGGCACGATCATGAAGACGATCATGACATAGGACATGACGCGGGCCATTTCGCGGCCGCCGAAACAGTCGCGGACGATGGCCATGGTGGTGATGCGTACGGCTGCACCGCCGACGCCCTGAACGAAACGCATCAGGAGCAGCATTTCGAAACTGCCGGTGGCTGCGGCGGCAAACATTCCAATTATGTAACAAACCAGGCCGCCGAGCAGGATGTTGCGGCGGCCGAACGTATCGGAAAGGCTGCCGAAGAATATCTGCGAGACGCCGAAGCCCAAGAAGAACACGCCGATGATCAGCTGGGCGTCATTGGTATTGGTGACGCCGAGGGAATGGCCGATATTGGGCAATGCCGGCAGCATGCTGTCGATGGCCATGGCGATGCTGGCCGTCATGATCGCAATGGTGACGACGAACTCGCCGAAACCCATGCCGATGCGGCGGGAGCCCTGGTTTTCCTGGTGCGGTTTATGCGGCGTCATGTGGTGAAATCCCGGATGCAGACGAGGCCGGCCGTTCAGACGGCCGGGTTCTGCTGTTGGAAGAGGCGGCCCTTTTCGGCGATCAGCACGAAGATCAGCCCGACAATCGAGACGATGAAATAACCGGCTACCATCGGCAGGGCAGTGCCGTCGAAGGCCTGGCCGATGCCGGCGCCGATCAAGGCGCCGCCGACCGTGCTCATGAAGCCGAGCACGGAGGAGGCGGTGCCGGCGACATGGCCGAGCGGCTCCATGGCGAGCGAGTTGAAGTTCGAGCCGATCCAGCCGAACTGGAACATGACCAGGCCGAAAAAGCTGATGAACAAGGCGAAGGGCATCGGCTCGGAACTCGCCATCTGGACGATGAGCCAAATGGTGTTGATGGCGATGAAGCCGATGAGGGAGCCATGCGACAGGCGACGCATGCCGAGCTTGCCGACGAATCGCGAGTTGAAGAAGGACGACAACGACATGAAGATCGCCACGCCGGCAAAGGCGAAGGGGAAATAGACGCCGAGATCATAAATGCCGACATAGACCTGTTGGGCGGAATTGATGAAGCCGAACAGTGCGCCGAAAATGAAGGTACTGGCGATGGTGTAGCAGAGCGCGACGCGATTGGTCAGCACCAGCTTGAAGGCGCCGAAGATCGAACGGGCGGTGAAGGGGCGGACATTCTGCGGATGCAGGGTTTCCGGCAGGCGGATGTAAGCCCAGACGGCGATACCGGTCGCCATGGCGGCAATAAAGAGGAAGATCAGGTGCCAGTTGCCGAAGAACATGACGATCTGGCCGGCGCCGGGCGCGATCACCGGCACGATCATGAAGACCATCATGATCAGCGACATCACTTCGGCCATCTGCCGGCCGCCATAGATATCGCGGACAATGGAGACGGTGATGACGCGGGTTGCGGCCGAACCAACGCCCTGCAGGAAGCGCAGGGCGAGCAACCCGGCAAAAGAGGGGACGAAAACGATACTGATGGCGGAGAGAATGTAGATGACGAGACCGATCAACAGCGGCGTGCGGCGGCCGAAGCGGTCGGAGAGCGGCCCGTAGAACAGCTGAGCGCAGCCGAAACCGAGCAGATAGGTAGAGACGACGAATTGTCGATGATTTTCGCTCTCGACGCCGAGGCTCGCCCCGATCTGCTGCAGCGCCGGCAGCATGATATCGATCGCCAGAGAGTTGACGGCCATCAGAAACGCGGCGAGCGCGATGAATTCACGCTTGCCCATGGGCAGGCGGCCCGCGGACACGGCTTGCGATGAATCTGTCACAATGAAATTCCCATAAACAGGCCAAGGCGCTGCTCAACGCAGCGCCTCGGACTCGAGAAACAGATTTGGAAACCGGGCGGACGTCCGGTGACCGGTCAGGCGGCGCCGCGAACGGTGACGCCGTTTTCCTGGAGATGCTGTTGCAGTTCACCGGCCTGGAACATTTCCCGGACGATGTCGCAGCCGCCGACGAACTCGCCCTTTACGTAAAGCTGCGGGATCGTCGGCCAGTTGGAATAATCCTTGATGCCCTGGCGGATCTCCGAATCGGCGAGCACGTTGATGCCCTTGTAGTCGACGCCGATGTAATCGAGAATCTGCACGACCTGGCCGGAGAAACCGCACTGCGGAAACTGCGGCGTGCCCTTCATGAAGAGGACGACGTCGTTGCTCTTGATTTCGTTGTCGATGAATTCGTGAATGCCGCTCATGGGACCTGATCCTTTCAACGGGCGGGTTAAAGGCCCACCGTTTCAATCGTTGTCCTTAGATAGCATGTGACAGCAGGAATTCCAGACGCCTAAACCAAAAAAAGACCAATCTGGTCAGGCCACTTCGGCGATGTTGCTATCACGTTTCGGTTGTCGGGCTAGATGGGCCTGCATCCGGTCAATCTCGACGTCGCCGAGGGTCGGGGTTCAGCGGTCGGATAGTTGCGTCAGCTGCGGCGTTGGCGGCTGCGACCGGCGGCTGTGCGTCGCTTGCTGACCTGTTTGCGGGCGGGTTTGCGCTTGGCGGAGGTCGTCTTTCGGGCGGCAGCAGTTGTCGCAGCGGGGCGCGTCTTACGCCTCCTGCGCTTCGTCGTGATGCGGCCGCTGGTTTTCTTCAGGATTTCCTTCAATACGCTGTCGACAACGCCTGATATCAGTTCTTTGACAAGATCGGCCACAAAACCCCTCCGCTCACGGTGGAAACGACATGGCGGCTATTGAATTCCTGATGACTTCGGTTAGCAAGACGCCTTCGAGATCATACCTGCTTTTTCGCCGAGATCGGCGGCACAGCAGCCGGATCGCACGAACATGCCGGCCATTCGCCCGGCCGAAAGAGCGGAATGAGATTGATAAAAAAGCGGGTCGTCCTGCATTTTCCGGGCTTCGAGCCGCTTGACGGCGCTGCCCACCGGGCGCGCTACGAGCGCTCAGCCAGGCAGAGTTCCGCCGTTTGGGGCTACTCGCTCGAGGTCGGGACGCCGGACGGCGGCAGCGATCCCCTCAGTTTCGAGGTTACGACCAGCGGCGAGGTGCCCGGGGCAGCCGAGATGGCGCCCGGGGCAGCCGGTTCGGCGCCCGGGGAAGACCCTGCTCCTGCCACTTGGCAGACGAAGAGCCGAATCCACATGGTCGATCACGACATGTTCGTGCGCAGGCTGCGCAGTGGCAATACGCTGAGCCAGATCGCTGCAGGTTTTCGCAGCTGCGCCCAGATCATGCTCGAAGGCGGCATGCGGCGATATTTCCGTCATGCCTGGCGCTTCGGCCTGTTCTTCCTCTTTCCATTTCTGCTGACGGGGCTGGCGATTGCGCTGACGGCGCTGATCGCTGTCGCGCCCTATCGTCTCGGTTTTTCGCTATGGCACATGCTGTGGAGCGGGCCGCTGGCGCTCTGCTTCTTCATCTTCGCTTTCCTGCCGTTTTCCGAACGCTTCCATACGCTGCATCTCTTTGCCGATTGGGCAATGGCGGTGGCGCTCGGCCGCATGCACCGTGCCGATTTCAACGACTGGCTGGAAGACCGGGCCACCGCGGTGCGCAAGGCGCTTGAGGAGGAGGCGGATGAATATGTGATCTCCTCGCACAGCATGGGATCGAATGTGGCGGCCCATGTCATCGGCATCTTGCTGGAAAGGGAGCCGGAGATCTTCAAGGGCAAACGTGTGGTATTTGCAACCCTCGGCAGCGCCATTCTGCAATGCGCGCTGCTATCGTCTGCGAGCCTGCTGCGCGCCCGTGTCGGTCTGATCGCCCGCTGTCCCGAGATCTCTTGGCTCGATGTGCAGTGCCTGACGGATTCGATCAATTTCTACAAAGTGCCGGTTGTCACCGTCTGCGGTCATGCGGAGGCGCCCCCGGCGAAGATGCTCCTGATCCGCGTCAAGCAGATGCTGGCGCGCGAACATTACCGCAAGATCCGCAAGGATCAGCTGCGCGTCCATCGGCAATATGTATTGGGGCCGGATCTCAAGGCGCCCTTCGACTTCACGCTGATGACATCAGGACCGATGCCGGCTTCGGTGTTTGCTTATCCGGAGCAGGACAGGTTGCCGGCTTGAAGGCCCGAGTACCTCGTTAGCGATGGACGCATGGCGTTTACGTCGAGTGCGTTGGTGGCTTCTTTTTGGGCACTCGACTTAATTCCAGCCGGCAGGGTGCCGGGATCAATGGGCGTTCACCACAGCCCCGAACCCACCCTCCGTCATGCTCGGCCTTGAGCCGAGCATCCACACCGCATCCATCAGCAGCAGTCGCATGGATCCCCAGGCTCAGGGCCTGGGATGACGGAGAGCGTGGTTGGTGTTCTCGCCAAACTCGCTGTCAGTGTACAAAGACAAATCACAGCATTGCTTCATAGGCCGGCACAGATTCGCCTTCTCTTACCACCTGTGCTCGTCACAGGAATGTGGAGAGGGTGGGCTACCGCAAATGTCAATCAGGCGCCGAGGTCTGCAGTGCGAGCGCGTGCAATACGCCACCCATATTGCCCTTCAGCGCCTCGTAGACCATCTGGTGCTGCTGCACGCGGCTCTTGCCGCGGAAGGCTTCGGCGACGACTTCGGCGGCGTAGTGATCGCCGTCGCCCGCCAGATCGCGGATCGTCACCTTGGCACCGGGAATCCCAGCCTTGATCATGTCTTCAATATCGCCGGGTTTCATGGCCATGATCGTTACTCCTTGCGCATTATTCCGCGGCGAGTTCGCCGCGGCCTTCCATGAAATCAGGGAACCACGATTCATGGGTATCGCGCAATTGCTGAATCGGCAGCGCAATGAGATCGCCGACGACGAGCGCATCGCCACCGACCGTGCCGAGGCGGCGGAAAGGGACGCCGGCGCCTTCCGCATTGGCGCAGACGAAATCCGCCACATCGGCCGGCACCGTCAGCACATAACGCGCCTGATCTTCGCCGAAGAGCAGCGCATGCGGCGCACCCTTGCATTCGCCGAGATCGATCGTCAGCCCCTTGCCGGATGCCATGACCATTTCAGCCAGTGCGACGGCAAGGCCGCCCGAGGAAATGTCGTGGCAGGCGGTTGCCTGATCGTTGCGGATGACGGAGCGGACAAAATCGCCGTTGCGGCGTTCGGCGAAGAGATCCACTTCGGGGGCGGGACCTTCGCGGCTGTCGAGCACATCCCTGAGATAGACGGACTGGCCGAGATGGCTGCCGTCGAGGCCGATCATGATCACCTTGTCGCCGGCGTTGGCGCTGCCGATGCGAACCATCTTGCGCCAGTCCGGCAGCAGGCCGACGCCTGCAATCGTCGGCGTCGGCAGGATGGCGACGCCGTTGGTCTCGTTGTAAAGCGAGACGTTTCCCGACACGATCGGGAAGTCGAGCGCGCGGCAGGCCTCGCCGATGCCCTTCACCGCCTGAACGAACTGGCCCATGATCTCCGGCTTTTCGGGATTGCCGAAGTTGAGATTGTCGGTGGCGGCGAGCGGTTCGGCGCCCGTCGCGGTGATGTTTCGCCAGCATTCGGCGACCGCCTGCTTGCCGCCTTCGAAGGGATCGGCCTCGACATAACGCGGCGTCACGTCGGAAGAGAAGGCAAGCGCTTTGCTCTTATGGCCGTCGACGCGCACGACGCCGGCGTCGCCGCCCGGAAGCTGCAGCGAATTGCCCTGGATCAGCGTGTCATATTGCTCATAGACCCAGCGTCGGCTCGACTGGTTGGCCGAGCCGACGAGCTGCAGCAGCGCCTGGCCGTAATTCTTCGGTGCGGCGACGAGGTTGGCGGGCAGGGGGGCAGGCTTGCCGGATTCGCGCCAGGGGCGATCATATTCCGGCGCCTGATCGCCGAGATCCTTGATCGGCAGATTGGCGACTTCTTCGCCCTGGTGCACGACGCGGAAGCGCAGGTCGTCGGTCGTCTTGCCGACGATGGCGAAATCGAGGCCCCATTTGACGAAGATCGCCTTGGCCTGCTCTTCCTTCTCCGGCTGCAGCACCATGAGCATGCGCTCCTGGCTTTCCGACAGCATCATCTCATAGGCGGTCATCCGCTCTTCGCGCACCGGCACCTTGTCGAGCTCGAGCAGGATGCCGAGATCGCCCTTGGCGCCCATTTCGACGGCCGAGCAGGTGAGGCCGGCAGCACCCATGTCCTGGATGGCGATGACGGCGCCGGTCTGCATCAGTTCCAGGCAGGCTTCGAGCAGGCACTTTTCGGTGAAGGGGTCGCCGACCTGAACGGTCGGGCGCTTTTCCTCGATCGATTCGTCGAATTCGGCCGACGCCATGGTGGCGCCGCCGACGCCGTCGCGGCCGGTCTTGGCGCCGAGATAGACGACCGGAAGGCCGACGCCCTTGGCTTCGGATAGGAAGATGGCGTTGGATTTGGCAATGCCGGCGGCAAAGGCGTTGACGAGGATGTTGCCGTTGTAGCGGGCGTCGAACTCGACCTCGCCGCCGACCGTCGGCACGCCGAAGGAATTGCCGTAGCCGCCGACGCCGGAAACGACGCCGGAAACGAGGTGGCGGGTCTTCGGATGATCCGGCTCGCCGAAGCGCAGGGCGTTCATCGCGGCGATCGGGCGCGCACCCATGGTGAAGACGTCGCGCAGGATGCCGCCGACACCGGTCGCAGCACCCTGGTAGGGTTCGATGTAGGAGGGGTGGTTGTGGCTCTCCATCTTGAAGACGACGCAGTCGCCGTCATCGATATCAACCACGCCGGCATTTTCGCCTGGCCCCTGGATGACGCGCGGCCCTTTGGTCGGCAGCGTGCGCAGCCATCTCTTCGAGGATTTGTAGGAGCAATGCTCGTTCCACATGGCCGAGAAGATGCCGAGCTCGGTGAAGGTCGGTTCGCGGCCGATCAAATCCAGGATGCGCTGGTACTCGTCCGGCTTCAGGCCATGGCCCGCGATGAGTTCCGGCGTGATCGGGATGGTGTTTGGAATGGTCATGAGCGGAAAGTCCCTGGCGCGTTTTGCGCTGTCTTTAGCTTAAGTAGCGGCGGCGCGCGACAGAAAAAAGCCTGCCGTCAACACAGTGAACTGACTCCCGAAAGTTGGACACCCAACTTCGGGGGCAGTTCACAGGGGCAGGCAGGCTTTTTTCATGAAGGCGGCAATTGCTCAGAACTTGTAGCCGATCTGGATGCCGGCGCGCGTCATGCCGTCGTTCGGGCCGTCGCAGAGATTGGCATGCGAGGAGTGGGCAATCTGGGCCATTACGTTCCAATGCGGGGTGAAACGATAGCCGGCGCCGGCATATTCGTGGAAGAGGACGCGGCAGCCGAGGTCCGGGCCGTCATCATTGTTGTCCAGGTCGCCGGTGTGGATGACGCCGCCGAAGCCGGCTTCGGCAAAGAGCTTCTCGTTGAGATCGACAGTCCAGGTGAAGCCGGTGAAGAATTGGGTGGCTTCACCCGCGGTGCCGATCGAGGTGCCGAGATGGACACGGGGACGCAGCAACTGTTGCTGCCAGCCGACGGCCTGCTCGTATCCGAAAGGGTCGAAGAGAGCGGTGATTTCGGGAAAGACGCCATCTTCCCGGGAATGTCCCGATTGCAGCGAGGTCGAGACCCCGAAACGCAGTTCATCAAATATCTGCTCGCCGGCGGATGCCGAGCCTGCGACGGTGCCGGCTACCGCTGCGAATAACGCCGTGGTCAAAAAACGCAACACGATGCTTCCGAAGTCCGCACTCATTTGCTGTCCCTTGATTCGCGTCAGGCGAGAATATCGAAGAGGTAGCATGCAGATTGAGTCGGTAAACGGCTGCGAATAGCCCCAGGGATTTTTTGTAGATTATGACGTGTATTTGCAACAGGTCAGATTTCACCATCATAGGCGGATCCGCCATTTTCCAGCAGCCGGCGCAAGATCATCAGGCCGGAGGTCAGTTCCTGCCCTGTCTTTGGCGAGGAAAAACCAATGCGGACTCGATGATAGGATTTCTCCCCGCGGGCTGCCTTGAACTCGTCCTCGTCGTCGACGAGCACACCATCCCGGAAAGCGGCATTCTTGAAGGTGCCCGACATCCAGGGCTCCGGCAATTTCAGCCAGAGGAAGGGCGCATGCGGGTGTGACGCAAAATCGAAGCCCTGCAGCTGCTCGCGAACGAGTCGGACACGCCGGGAGAGTTCCTCGACGCTCTGCTTGCGGATCTCGTGGGCAGTGCCGCTTTCGACGAGGCGTGCGCAGGTCTCGGCCAGAATGAAGGGTAGGCCGCCGGTGATCATCTTATGCGTCACCCGGATGCGCTGGGCAAAATGCGGCGGGCAGGCGACCCAGCCGCCGCGTACGCCGGCGGCGACCGATTTCGACAGCCCGTTGACCAGGAAGGTGCGATCGGGGGCAAGTGAGGCGAGCAGTGGCGTATCATCGTCGGACATGCCGCCGTAGAGATCATCTTCGATCAGCCAGACGCTGTGTTTCCTGGCGATCGCGGCGATTGCCGCGCGCCGCTCGAGGGGCATGATCGTCACCGTAGGATTGTGAACGGTCGGCATCAGGAAGGCGATCTTTGGATGTTGTTGCTGGCAGAGCCGCTCGAAATCGTCCGGGATCACTCCTTGTTCGTCTGAATCGACCGTCAGCGTGCGGCGTCCGAGAAGGCGGGCGCTGCGGCTGACCTGCGTATAGGTGAGATCCTCAAAGACGATCTTGTCGCCCGGCGCCGAGACGGCGGCGATGGCTGCAACCGCCGCCGCATGAGCGCCGAGCGTCGGCACTATGTTTTCGACATCCGGCGTCCAGCCGCTGCGGGCAAGCCAGAGACGACCGGATTCGAACCAGTTGCGCGGAAACGTGCGGGAATAGGACGAAATCTCGGCGAGATGCTGTTCGCCGATCTCGGCTAGGATGCCGGATATGATCTTGCCCTGGCCGAGATCTGGTGCGGCCGTGGTATCGAAGCGGATTTTGTCGGCAGGCGCGTCCTGGACGCGGGTGCCACTGAGCGAGACAGTCAGCGGGTCGGTCTGTTCGCCGGGCTGCGTCTCGGAGCGGTTCAGCACATAGGTGCCGCGCCCGACCTCGCCGGCGACCAGGCCGCGCTCATGCACCAGCGCATAGGCGCGGCCGATCGTGCCGATGGTCACGCCGATATCATAGGCGAGGTTGCGTTGCGGCGGCAATTTGCTGCCGGCGGGTAGGGCGCCGCTCGCGATGGCGGATTCAATGCTGTCGGCAAGCCGGAGATAGACCGGCCCGGAACCGCGGGAAAGATCAGGAAGCCAATTTGTCATGGTGACAATTGTATATATTGGCACATTGTATCGGTCAAGCGTATGAGTCAATTCCAGTGGCAAACCGAGAGGATTTCTGGAATGTCTGCCTTGCCTGAGATCAAAATGCCAATTGTACCGATTGTCTCTTATGAAGATAGGAGGCAGGTCGTCCTTCCCGCGGCGCCTCCTGAGGTGACGACGCGTTTGGGGCGGATTTGGACCGCAATTCTTCTCTGGCATCAGAAGCGGGAAGGCCGGCGGGCGCTGAGAGGCCTGACGACGAGCGAGCTCAAGGATATCGGCGTGTCGCAGTCCGAAGCCGCACGCGAAGTCGGCAAGTCGTTCTTCTGGGACTGAATGCGTTATCGGGATCGCCGGCTGCGATCAGCTGCAGGCTTTGTTGCCGCCCGACCAGCGATTGACGTCGGCGACGATGCGGTCGGCGACCGGTTCCGACATCATCGGACCGAAGGCCTGGAGACGCGACGGGCTTCCCTCGGCCTGAACGACAAGCAGCGGCCGGCTTTCCGGGCTGCCCTTGTGGACGAGCAGGATGCGGGGCCGGCCGGTGAAGGAGTTGAGCTCCGGGGCGAGTTTATAGGCTGCAAAAGCGGGGTCACCTGACTTGAACCAGCATGCACTGGCGCCGAGCGCCACGCGTTCCATCGTCGGCAGCGCGGCGCGGTTGGGGCCTGTCGTCGGCGCCGGCGTCTGGCAGGCTGCGAGCATGGCTGCGAGAGCGGTCAACAAAGCGGGGTTTGCGAGGCGATGGCGCATCGATCTTGCTCCGATCCAGACGGAATTTTCGTGTGCATGCCGTTGCCCAAGACCGCGCGCGCTTTTAGGCAACGAGCAGGGCTCAGGCGGCGATGACGTCGAGCGCCGAGGCGAAAAGGCCGCGGCCGTCCGAACCGCCATGGGCGGCTTCGATCAGGTTTTCCGGATGCGGCATCATGCCGAGCACGTTGCCCTTTTCGTTCATGACCGCGGCGATATCGTTGAGCGAGCCGTTGGGGTTGGTGCCTTCGGCATAACGGAAGACAACCTGGCCATTGCCTTCGATTTTCGCCAGCGTGGCTTCGTCGGCGAAATAATTGCCGTCATGATGGGCAACGGGGCACCGGATGACCTGGCCTTGCGCGTAGGCGCGGGTGAAATCCGTCTCGGCATTGACCACTTCAAGCTTGATCTCGCGGCAGACGAATTTCAGCGAGGCATTTCGCATCAGCGCGCCGGGCAGCAGGCCTGCCTCGACGAGGATCTGGAAGCCGTTGCAGACGCCGAGCACTTTCACGCCCTTTGCAGCCTTGTCGATGATCGCCTGCATGACCGGCATGCGGGCGGCGATCGCGCCGCAACGCAGGTAGTCGCCATAGGAGAAGCCGCCGGGAATGACGATCAGGTCGACTTCAGGGATTTCGGCTTCCGTCTGCCAGATCGTCATCGGCTCGCGGCCGGAGATCTTGGTCAGGGCTGCGATCATGTCGCGGTCGCGGTTAAGGCCCGGAAGTTGAACGACAGCTGATTTCATGGGGTCCCTGCGTCTGGCGAAAGATATTGAACTGGAACGCTTTCGGTGAGCCATACTCCATTGTCGGAAACAAAGAAAGAATGACCCTCTGAAAACATGCGGGCCGCATCCACGCGAAGGATGACATATTCACCCTTGCGGCGCGTTGCGACGATTTTCGCCGTTTCGACATCCGCCGACAGATGCACGTGGTGGCGCTGCATCTTCTTCAAGCCGTCGCGCTCGATCGAGTGCCAGGCAATCGCGGAGGTGCCGTGGAAAAGATCTGCCGGCGGCTCGACCGCGGTCAGCGCGAGATCGACCTCGACGCTATGACCCTGGTTCGCGCGAATTCTGTTGTCGGCGGGCGTGAAGCGCTTCTTTGGATTGTTTTCGATGATCGCGATAATCTCGGCGCGGGAGACATCGTATTTCGACGTCAAAGCCTTTTCGAGCTCGTCGAACGACACCCAGCCCTCGCCATCAAGCGTCAAGCCGGCGGCATCGGGCGCATGGCGCAGGACATAGCTCATATATTTCGAGACTTCCGTCTCCAGCTGTGCCTTCGTCATGACGCCAAATCCTCAAAATCTGCCGGCCGGCAGGTCGGTGATCATCCGTCGATCGCGATCGCGTAGTTCTCGATCACCGTATTGGCGAGCAGTTTTTCGCACATCGCCTTGAGGTCGGCCTCGGCCTTCGCCTTGTCGGCGCCCTCGAGCTCCAGGTCGAAGACCTTGCCCTGTCTGATATGGCCGACGCCCGAAAAGCCGAGGGCGCCGAGCGCGCCTTCGATGGCCTTGCCCTGCGGATCGAGAACGCCGTTTTTCAGCGTGACGGTGACACGAGCCTTGATCACTTTGCCTATCCTGCCTTGCTTGACGAGACGATTTTTACTTAACCAAAACGGGGCCGGTGCCGCGCACAGGCTCGTTTTCATTGATGATGCCGAGACGGCGTGCAACTTCGGAATAGGCTTCGAGCAAGCCGCCGAGATCGCGGCGGAAGCGGTCCTTGTCCATCTTTTCGCGGGTTTCGATATCCCAGAGCCGGCAGCTGTCCGGCGAGATCTCGTCGGCGAGGATGATGCGCATCATATCGCCTTCGAAGAGGCGGCCGCATTCGATCTTGAAATCGACGAGCTGGATGCCGACGCCGAGGAAAAGACCGGTCATGAAATCGTTGACGCGGATGGCAAGCGCCATGATGTCGTCGAGTTCGGCCGGATTGGCCCAGCCGAAGGCGGTGATGTGCTCTTCCGAGACCATCGGATCGTCCAGCGCATCGGATTTGTAATAGAATTCGATGATCGAACGCGGCAGCACGACGCCTTCTTCGATGCCGAGGCGCTTGGCCAGCGAACCGGCGGCGACGTTGCGCACGACGATCTCAAGCGGGATCATCTCCACTTCCTTGATCAACTGCTCGCGCATATTGAGCCGGCGGATGAAATGAGTGGGGATGCCGATTTTGTTCAGATGGCTGAAGATATATTCGGAAATGCGGTTGTTGAGGACGCCCTTGCCGTCGATGACCTCATGTTTCTTCTTGTTGAAGGCGGTGGCATCGTCCTTGAAAAACTGGATCAAGGTGCCCGGTTCCGGACCCTCATACAGAATCTTTGCCTTGCCCTCGTAGATACGGCGGCGACGGTTCATCGTGGTCATTCTCTGTTGTTGGCGCTCTTGGGATGGCGCGAGTGGATCGATCTCGTGGCGTCCCCTTAAAGGAAAAGAGTGAGTTTCACAATCCGCCTGTCGCTCCTTCCCCCGTTTCGGGATTTCCGGTCCCGGTTTCCGGATTTTACGGAATACCGCCAAGAGAATCGAATGAATTTGCAGGACGAGCCTAGCGCCTTTTCCTATAGGGTGGAATGAAGGCGAAATGGCGGGCCGCTTATACAGGTTTTATTTGGCGGCTCTTTCCGGCAGTGCGCGGCGAAGACGCGTCTGCAGGGCACGCGCAGTGGTCTGCCCCTGGCGCCAGCTTCCGGCACGGATGAAGGAGGGGATCTGCATCGCCGGCATCGGCCGGGCGAGGGCGTAGCCCTGCAGGGTGCCGCAGTCGAGTTCTTCGAGAATGCGGATGTGATCCGCCGTTTCGACGCCCTCGGCAATGACGCGGATGTTCAGCGAGCGGCCAATATCGATGATCGAGCCGACCAGCTTGCGCTGCTCGGCCGATTGCGGCAGCAGGCGGATCAGCTCGCGGTCGATCTTCAGCGTCGTCGGGCTCAGGCGCAGCAGGCTGACGATCGAGGCGTGGCCGGTGCCGAAATCGTCGATCTGGATGTCGATGCCGAGCTTGCGGAGCTTCTTGAGATTGGCCGCGACCAGCGCGTCGCAATCGTCCAGCGAGATCGATTCCAGCAGTTCGAAGGCGATGGCGCCGGGTTCTATCTTCAGGGCGCGGAGCTTTTTGCCGAGATCGGGATCGGCAAGCCGGCGGGCCGAAACGTTGACCGATACCTTCGGAATCGACAAGCCGTCCTTGATCCAGGCACGGCGGTCGGCCAGCGCACGCTCCAGGATCAGCGCGTCGATGGTCGAAACGACGTCGAGATCCTCGGCAATATCAAGAAAAAGGTCGGGCGTCATCAGCCCGCGCCGCGGATGCTGCCAGCGGGCCAGGGTTTCGATGCCCGTAACGTCGAGGGTTCGGGCATCGAACTGCAGCTGATAGAAGGGGATGAATTCACTGCGTTCGAGGCCGATCAGGATCTCGTCGGCGAGATGTTTGGCCAAGACGATGTCGCGGCGGTCGGAGGCGGAGAAGAATTCGAAGCGGTTGCGGCCGAGGCCCTTGGCGCGATAGAGCGCGATATCGGCATCGAGCAGCGTCTGCTTGGCGTCGAGCTTTGGACCGCTGTCGATGGCGATGCCGATGCTGGCGCCGAAACGGCAGTCGTGTCCCTCATATCTGACAGGTTTGCGCAATTCGCGGATCACGCGCTCGGCAAGGCCACCGATCTTCTTCGAGGCGGGATCGACGGTGCAGAGGATAACGAATTCATCGCCGCCGATGCGGGCGACGAAATCAGCGGCACGGACGGAGTTTCTCAGCACATTCGCCGCGTGCTGCAGCATGGCGTCCCCGGCCCGGTGGCCGAGCGTGTCGTTGATCTGCTTGAAACGGTCGAGATCGATGTGGAGGATCGCAAGCGCAAAGCTCTTGGCGCGGCATTCGGCCGAGCGCTCGTCCAGCATCTTGTCGAGATAGCGCCGGTTCGGAAGGCCGGTGAGGTAATCATGCAGCGCCAAGCGCTCGATGCTCTCCTTGGCGGCTTCGAGTTCGCGGTTGCGGGCCTCGGTCAGATCCTTGGCGCGCTGCAGCTCATTGCGCAGCGCGACGTCCTCGGTGACGTCCCAGTTGGCGCCGATGAGCTTGCGGTGGCCGTTGCCGTCGACGAAGAAGGCGGAGCGAGCGCGAATGATACGTTCGGCGCCGTCGCCGCGAATGATGCGATATTCCTGCTGGAAATCGCTGCCGCTTTCAACGCTGCGGCCGGCGAGGCCCAGTACGCGTTCGCGGTCGTCGGGATGCAGGCTTTTGGCCCAGGCGTCGGCCGCGATCTGATGCGGGGCGCCTTTCAGCCCGTAAATGGCAATGAGGCGATCGTCCCATTCGACCGTATCATTTTCGATATCGGCCTCGAAGACGCCGATATGGGAGATCTCCAGCGCCAGATCGAGCCGGCGCGACAAGCGCGACAGCGTCTCCTCGGCTTCCTTGCGGGCGGTGATATCGACATCCGTGCCGACGATTCGCGTCGGCACGCCGTTCTCGTCCCATTCCACGCAGGCGCCGCGGCAGTCGATCCAGACCCAGTGGCCGTCCCTGTGGCGCTCGCGGTATTGAAAGACCTGGTAATCCGGATCGCCGGCGTTCTGGCGCTCGATGGCATGGGCGACGAAATCGCGGTCGTCGCGATGGACGAGCTGCAGCCAGGCATTGTAATCGCCGGCGACCTCCTCGTCGGGGGCCATGCCTCGGATGGTTTTCCACGTGGGCGAGTAATATTTCCGGTCGAGGCGGTAGTTATGATCCCATACGCCAAGGCCGGAGCCGACCAGCGCATGGTTCCATCGGCTCTCCCGTTCCGCCAGCTCGGAACCGCCGGCTGCCCCGCCGACGCCGGCCTCAGCCGCTGTGGCATCGCCATGCGGGTTCTCGGCCTTTGGGTGGGCATTCTTCACGGGCATTCTCGCTTATTCATCTCGGGCGCAGTCTGCTGCCTTTCCATTAAGAAAGACTTAGAAAGCAATTGCTGAATTAACGAGAAGGCGGTTTTCCTCAAGCAGCGGAGAGACGGCTCAGGAACTGGGCGAAGACCATCGTGCCCTCGGGCCAGGGTCCGTGACCGGAATCGGCATTGATATGTCCCGCTTCACCGGCATCGACGAGAAAAGAGCCCCAGCTGCTGGCGATATCGTCGGCATGGTCGTAGCTGCCGAACGGGTCGTTGCGGCTCGCCACCGTGATCGACGGGAAGGGCAGCGGCTCGCGCGGGTAGGGGCCGAAGGTCATCAGATGCTTCGGGCGGATGTCGGGATTGGTGACATCGGGCGGGGCGACGAAGAAGGCGCCCGCCACCCGGTTGCGGAAAAGTGGGATGGCGTGGATCGCCGAGGGAACGCCGAGCGAATGGGCGACGAGAACGACGGGGCGGGTCGAGGCGTTCACCTCCTCGGCGATGCGAGCGATCCAGTCCTCGCGGACAGGCTTCGTCCATTCCGCCTGCTCGACGCGCCGCGCCGTGCTGAGCTTCGCTTCCCAGCGGCTTTGCCAGTGGCCGGGGCCGGAATTGGTGTAGCCGGGGATGATGAGGATATCTGCGTCTGAGGCTTTCATAGTGCCGCCGATGTGAGAAAGCCTGACGAAGATGTCAAGAGGCGGTCAAGGGAGAGAGCGACACGGGCATTGATATTTGTTATATTGCTCCAGTGCCGGTTGCGGATTTCGTATCGGCTTGCCCGCCTATGCGTGCCGCCGCCGATTAAGTCTCGGCTGAGGAGGAGAAAGCCATGGCGGCATTTCATGTCATGACCGGTGCCAGCGAAAGCTTGGCGCGGCCCGTCGTCAATCGCATTGGCATTGCTGACGTCTTCGACGCGTTAAAGCGCGGGCTCGACGATTTTAAGGAAAAACCTTCGCATTATGTGTTCTTGTGCCTGATGTATCCGATCGCCGGCATCTTCTTGACGCTATGGACCTCCGGCGCCAATCTTCTGCCGATGGTTTTCCCGCTGATGTCCGGTTTCGTGCTGATCGGCCCGATCGCGGCGATCGGCCTTTATGAGATCAGCCGCCGGCGCGAAGAAGGCCTGGATACGTCCTGGACGCATGCACTCGAAGTGCGCCATTCACCGGCACTGCCGTCGATCGTCGCGGTCGGGCTGATGCTTTTTGCCCTTTTCGTCGTCTGGCTGGTGACTGCGCAGACGCTTTACACCAATCTTCTCGGAGACGTGTTTCCGCGCACCATGGCGGATTTCACCCGCCAGGTCTTCGGTACGGCTGAAGGCCTGCAGCTGATCATCTGGGGCAATCTCATCGGCTTCGTCTTCGCGCTGGTGGTGCTGGCTATCTCCGTCATCACCTTTCCGCTGCTGCTCGACCGCGATGTCGGGGCCGTCGCCGCCGTCGTGACCTCGATCCGGGCCACGGTCGCCAATCCGGTACCGGTGCTGCTGTGGGGTCTGATCGTCGCCGCACTCCTCGTCATCGGCACGATTCCGGTCTTTGCCGGGCTTGCGCTCGTCATGCCGATCCTCGGCCATGCGACCTGGCATCTCTACCGCAAGCTGGTTGCGCGGGAGATCGCGTAGCCACGGCTTTGCCCCTCGGGGATTTCGGATTCCGATTCCCCAGGGGAACCTCGAACCTGCCTCGGAGTTTTAATATGGCTCCGAGGGAGGATTTCAGAGGTGACGATGAAACATCTGTTCGCCCGCTTCGCAACCAAGACATCGGAATGGGCGGGCAAACCCGTCATCTTCATCCTGGCGCTGAGCATCGTCATCGTCTGGGCCGCACTCGGCCCCTTCTTCGACTATTCGGAAACCTGGCAGCTGATCATCAATACCGGCACGACGATCATCACCTTCCTGATGGTCTTCGTGCTGCAGAACGCCCAGACGCGCGACACGCGGGCGATCCAGGCCAAGCTCAACGAAATCATTCTGACGAGCCACGCCGAAAACCGCTTCATCGGCATCGAAAACCTCGACGAGGATGAGTTGAAGCATCTCGACCGACTTGTCGCCAAGGCTGCCAAGGGCAGGGGCGAGACGGAGGCGTGCAGGACGACGGATGCCGCAGAAACCGTTACGCCGAAAAAGGCCGAGGCGCGTAAACGTCCTGGGAACGCTAAAGCCTCAAAGATGAAACAACGGCCGCTTGAGAAAAGCTGAAGACAATTCGGGATTATATTAAGAAGACGACTCATGCACGGGTGAGGTCAGACCTTTTAATGGATGTCACCCGGAGAGAGCGGCGGCTTCGAGGAGATGCATAAAAACAATGAGCTAAAACAACGCCTACAACCCCTCTCTCGTCATCCTCGGGCTTGTCCCGAATCTACTGCCGGTTGCTATGTGGCAGCTCCTCGGCACAAGGCCGAGGATGACGCCGATGGGTTGGGATTCTCTCAAGCATTCCCAAATACGCGCCGGAAAATCGTGTCGACATGCTTGGTGTGGTACCCAAGATCGAACTTTTCGCGAAGATCCTCCTCGGACAGCGCAGCGCGGACCTCAGCATCCGCCAGCAGTTCCTCCAAAAAGTCCTTGCCCTGTTCCCACACCTTCATGGCGTTGCGCTGGACCAGGCGGTAGGCGTCTTCGCGGGAGGTGCCGGCCTGGGTCAGCGCCAGGAGGACGCGCTGGGAGTGGACGAGGCCGCGGAATTTGTTGAGGTTCTTCTCCATGTTCTCCGGATAGACCAAGAGCTTTTCGATGACGCCGGCGAGGCGGGAGAGGGCGAAGTCGAGGGTGACGGTGGCGTCGGGGCCGATCATGCGCTCGACCGAGGAGTGCGAGATATCGCGCTCGTGCCAGAGGGCGACGTTTTCCATGGCCGGCATGGCGTAGGAGCGGACCATCCGGGCGAGGCCGGTGAGGTTTTCGGTGAGAACCGGGTTGCGCTTGTGGGGCATGGCCGAGGAGCCCTTCTGGCCAGGCGAGAAATATTCCTCGGCTTCCAGAACCTCGGTGCGCTGCAGGTGGCGGATCTCGGTAGCGAGCCGCTCGATCGAGGAGGCGACGACGCCGAGGGTGGCGAAATACATGGCGTGGCGGTCGCGCGGAATCACCTGGGTCGAGACCGGCTCGGCCTTCAGGCCGAGGGCCTCGGCGACATGTTCTTCGACGCGCGGATCGATATTGGCGAAGGTGCCGACGGCGCCCGAGATGGCGCAGGTCGCGACTTCTTCGCGGGCGGCGACGAGACGCTGGCGGCAGCGCTCGAATTCGGCATAGGCGAGCGCCAGCTTGACGCCGAAGGTTGTGGGCTCGGCGTGGATACCGTGCGAGCGGCCAATGGTGACGGTGTCCTTGTGTTCGAAGGCGCGGGTTTTCAGTGCCGCGAGCAAACGGTCGAGATCGGCAATCAGAATATCGGTGGCGCGCACCAGCTGGACGTTGAAGCAGGTGTCGAGCACGTCGGACGAGGTCATGCCCTGATGGACGAAGCGTGCATCCGGGCCGACGATCTCGGCAAGATGGGTCAGGAAAGCGATGACGTCATGTTTGGTGACAGCCTCGATCTCGTCGATCCGGGCGACATCGAAGGTGGCAGCGCCGCCTTTTTCCCAGATGGTCTTTGCCGCCGATTTCGGGATGACGCCGAGTTCGGCCAGCGCGTCGCAGGCATGCGCCTCGATCTCGAACCAGATGCGGAACTTGGTTTCGGGAGACCAGATGGCGACCATTTCGGGCCGGGAGTAACGCGGGATCATGGGCGGCTGCCTTCACTTCAAGAGGTTTGAGCGTCGAAGTTCTGTTTTCACGCAATTCCTGGTAAAGCCGCCTAGCGTCTTTGCTGAATTGCTTCAGCGCCCCTGTAGCAAAGACGGGCGGCAATCTCAACGCATGCGTTTGGCAAGATAGTAGCTGCTGACGACGAGGCAGAGGAGACCGAGCGGCAGGAAAAGGCGCAGGCCGATCACCAGGAACTGATAGACGGCGCTGATGCTGGTAAAGATGAACTGGAAGACCCAGATGCCGCTTCCGAAGGGCGCGTGCCAGCGCGAATAGAAGATCCGATATTCCATCGCGAAGAGGAAGGCAGTCATCGCGATCGTGGCAGCGATCAGCGTGACGAAAAAGGCGGCGAAACGCGCCTCCGGCGGCTTGCCATAGGCAAGGAAGCGGGCGGCCGGCAAAGCGAAGGGCCAGGCGAGCAGGCCACCGAGGAAATAGAGCGTGGCGACTTCGGCAAGCCGGCTCGTCTCCAGGCCGTTGCGCAGATAGAGACCCAGCATGGCGGAGACGAGCATCTGCACGGCCCAAAGCAAGGCGCCGAGGATCAGATGGGAGTAGGGCGGCCATGCCGCCCTGAGGCGCTTCATGTCGGGAAACCAGCCTCAGGGATGAACCGGAACGGCGATCCAGCGGCCGTTCCTTTGCGCATCGAAGGCGAGGACCAGGGCGATATGAACCTGGTTTGCGGCTTCCGGCTGATAGACGACGGCGCCGCCGATCCTGTATTCGACCGAACATGCGCGTTCGGCCGGAACCGTTTGCACCTGGCGCGCTGCCTGCCGGTTCGGAGCGCCTTCCTTCTCGATCATCTGCAGGCTGAAGCCGAGGACCCGCTTGGCGATCGCCGCGCAGTCCTTCGGCACCGCTATCGGCAACTCGCCGAGCGAAAGCGTATAGGGCGATTTCGGCGGGCCGTCGGTCGCAAGCGTGGTGTAACGCAGCGTCTTTGCGGGAGAGCCGAGTTCGGTCGGCGGATTGAAGGCGGCGATCAGGCCGGGGTTGGTCAGAAGATCGTATCTGTCCATCTGGCCGCGCGCCGCCGTGAGATTCTGCCGCCGCGCCTTGGAAAGATTGGCGTCCTGGTCGGTCAGCTCGGTGCGGAAGGGCGTGCCCTCGAGATACTGGCCCTTATCGGTATCGATGAAATATGTGTTGGAATAGGGGACATTGCTGCCCTCCTTGATGCCGAACTCCTGGAAAGCGAAGACCTTGCCGTCGGCGGAAAAGCCGATCGGCTGGATGCTGGCAATGTCGCCGGCAAGTGACAGACCGGGCAAGCCGGCGAGTGCGGCGACGAGCAGGCTACCGGCGATGAAAAGCTGCTTCTTCATGCGCGTGCCCCCTCGGCTGCCTGTCGCAGCTCGGCAACCGTCCGGCGATAATCCTCGACCGTGTCGCCCTTGAAAATCGCCGAGCCCGCGACGAGGACGTTGCCGCCGGCCTGTGCGATTGCCGCCGCCGTCTCCACCGTGACGCCGCCATCGACTTCAAGTTCGATCGGCCGGTCACCGATCAGCGACTTTGCCGCCGCGATCTTGGCGGCCATCGCCGGAATGAACTTCTGTCCGCCGAAGCCGGGATTGACCGACATGATGAGGATGAGGTCGACATCATCGAGCACGTTCTCGATGGCACTCAGCGGGGTTGCCGGATTGACCGTCACCCCGACCTTCTTGCCGAGATTACGGACGGTCTGCAGCGACCGGTGCAGATGCGGCCCGGATTCGGCATGGACGGTGATGCGGTCGCAGCCGGCCTTGGCGAAGGCTTCGAGATAGTCGTCGACCGGCGAGATCATCAAGTGGCAGTCGAAGGTGGCGTCGGTATAGGCGCGCAGCGACTTGATGACATCGGGGCCGAAGGAGATATTCGGCACGAAATGCCCATCCATCACGTCGAGGTGGATCCAGTCGGCCCCGGCCGCGGTGACATTGCGTACTTCCTCGCCGAGCCTGGCGAAATCCGCCGCGAGGATCGAGGGGGCAATGCGAATGGGCAGCGTCATCAAGTCTTACTCCGTATGGGCGCCAGCCGAGCACGGCGCCGGAATCAAGGCTGGCCGCCGCTCATTGCGTCGGCGCAGCCGGTGGAAAAAAGCCGTTGCCGCGCCATTCGAGCAGGCGGTACGGGTTTTGCGACAGTTCATGCGTGCCGGTGAAGGCGACGGCACCGACCGGGGTCTGGAAAGTCGTGCCGAGCAGCGTCTCCTGGAGGGGCTTGCCGGCCGCAGCCGCGGCTTCGGCTGCCTGGCCGGCAATGAATGCCGCCGCCAGCGACGGCAGGACATAACCTTCCGGCTCGATCCCTTTGGCGCGCAACGCTTCGGCCGCCCCCGCGGCTTCCGGCAGAACGGCATATTCGGGCAGGGCGACGGCGCGCACGCCGGGCCCGAGCGGCAGCGGTTGATCGGCGGCGCGCATGGCGTCGCCGCCGAGGATGGAGAGCGGGATGTTCTCGGCTTCCGCGTCGCGGGCGATGACGGCGATGTCGTTGCGGTCGCCGCCGACGAAGACCCTGGTGGCCCCGGCCCGTTTCAGGCGGCGGACAAGAGCGATCTGCTGCTCCTGCCCCGGGCGATAGGTATCGGTGAAGACCGGCTTCAGGCCGTTCTGTTCCAGCGCATTGCGCACCGCTTCCGTCAGTTCGCGGCCGTGAATGGTGCCGTCCTCGATCAGGGCGATCGGATCGGCTGCCCAGTTCTTCAAGATCACTTCGTTGATCTTTGCCGCCTCGGCGCCATCGGCGGGCGCCATGCGGAAGAGCGGCCAGCCGTTTTTCAGCGCATCCTCCATCAGAATGCGGGAGCGCACGGAGACGGTGATCGCCGGAATGCCGGCATCCTTCAACTTCGGTAGGGCGCCTTCCAGCGTGTCGCTGCAGAGAAAGCCGACGGCGATCTGCACCTTGGCCGCGACAAGCGCATCGCCGACTGCCGCGCCGCTATTGTCCTCACAGGGCTCGTTGACGGCGACGAGCGTATTGCCGGACTGCTGGATCTCGAAACCGGCGCCGGCGGCAATCTGGGCGCCGAGCAGGGCGAGCGGGCCATTCTGGGGCGCGACGACGCCAATCGTCACGCCGGCCGCATGGCCTTGCGCCGCCGCTCCCAGCAGCATCAGAACGGCTGCTATGCCACGCAGGTTGATCATGAAAGGCGGAGATCCCTAGCCATCGTCCATGCCCTTTTATCCGCAAGGCCGCGATCGTCAAAGAAAAACAAGCGTAACTCCATGCTTTTCAGCGGTCCTATTGTAGAAAAGGTAACCCATGCTCGCCATATTGGCGCGATGGAAAGTCGAACTGCAGCGCAGCGCGTCCTTTCGGTGACGCAAAGGACGCTGCAGCACTTTGAATAGCCGCGTAATTTGGTCCTCAAGTCGATTCCGATTTATGGATGTATGCAGTCGGCAGAAAAGCGTACGGAGAAGCAGGTGTTGAACAGGCAGCATATCGACCCCGGCCTTTATCGGGATGCCATGAGCCGTTATGCCGGCCATGTGCAACTCGTGACGACGGTGATGGAAGGCATGCGCCGGGGCGTCACCATCACAGCCGCCTGCTCGGTCTCGGATAATCCGGCCTCGGTGCTGATCTGCCTCAACAACACCAATCCGAAGAACGAGATTTTTTTCCGCAGCGGCATCTTCGTGCTGAATACGCTCGGCGCTCACCACCAGGGCGTCGCCGACGCTTTCTCCGGACGCACGTCGCTTGCCGATGACGAACGCTTCGCCAGCACCCGTTTCGAAACGCTCGTCACCGGCGCGCCGGTCCTTGCCGATGCGCTTGCCGCCTTCGATTGCCGGGTGACCGACATCAAGGAAATGCCGACGCATAACGTCATCTTCGGCGAAGTCGCGGCCGTCCGCTTCAGCGAGAAGCACCCGGCGCTTATTTACATGAACCGGGATTATCACACGCTGTGATCCGTCTGGCAGGGAATTCGAGGGACTGAGAATGGACAATGCCGGGATCGAGGAAATGTTTCAGGGGCTCGGCCCTGTCACGATCAAGCGCATGTTCGGCGGCAAAGGCATTTATCACCTCGGGCGCATCGTTGCAGTCGAAGTGCGCGACGAGATGCTGCTGAAGGCCGACGAAACAAGCGCCCCGGAATTTGCCGCCGCCGGCGCCACGCAATGGGCCTATGAGGGCAAGAAGGGCAAGCCGGTGAAGATGCCCTACTGGTCGATTCCCGAAGAGGCCTACGACGATCCCGACCTGATGGCGAAATGGGTCAGGCTGGCCTATGAGGCAGCGCTTCGCGCCGAGGGCTAAGCGCGTTCCTTGGCGGGCAGGGCCGATATTGCCGCCCTGGTGAAGGCGGACAGCGGTTCAGGCAAACCATTCAGCGGAAACCAGCCGAAATCCGAAAGCTTGGCCGGTTCGGTCAATTGCGGCTCGCCTTCGACGTCGCGGGCGAGATAGAGGATGGAAATCCAGTGCTGGCGGTCAGCGTCGATGATCTGCTCGGTCACGCCGATGCGTTCGATCCGGCCGATCGTCAGGCCGGTTTCCTCTTCCGCCTCGCGGCGAGCAGCCTCTTCAGCCGGCTCCATGTGATCAACCTTGCCGCCGACGATGTTCCAGTAGCCGGCTTCAGGTGGATTCAGACGTTTGTAGAGGAGGATCTGGTCGTCTCGCAGGATCACCAGACCGACGCCGAGGCCCGGGAAGTCAAGGCCGGGCCTGCCCATTGGATGTTCAGACCTTGGCGCTGCCGGCGATCAGCATGAAGGCGGGGATGTCGTCGCCGAATCCGACCGGAGTCGGGCCGTCGTCGTGATCGCGATGACGGCGGCGGTCTCGGCTGTCGTCATTTGCCGGGTAGGGCCGATTGTTGCGCGCGTTGTTTTGCGGCTTCTGCTCTGCTTTGCGCTCGTTCTTCAAGACTTCGGCCCTTGCTGGTGCTGCTTCGATCACTTGGACGTCATTATCCTGTATGTCGTTATCAGATTTATGACTCGCGGCGCCGCGATTGCCGCGTCCGCGCCCACGATCCCTCTCGCCCCGCTCACCCTTGTCGCCGCGCTCGCGTCCATTGCGGCGCGGACGCTCGCTGTCCTTGCCTTCTTCGGCCGGTGGCAGCGCGTTCAGGTCACCGTTCAGCCATTCGATCTTTTCACCGATCAGCTTCTCGATCGCATCGACGAATTTGGTGTCGCGCTTGGTGACCAGCGTGAAGGCAGCACCCGAGCGGCCGGCACGGCCGGTGCGGCCGATGCGGTGGACGTAATCCTCGGAGTGGATCGGCACGTCGAAATTGAAGACGTGGCTGACATCGGGAATGTCGAGGCCGCGGGCGGCGACGTCGGAGGCGACGAGCAGCTGGAGATTGCCGTCACGGAAGCTCTGCAGCATCATTGTCCGGGAGCGCTGATCCATGTCGCCATGCAGGGCGCCGACGGAGAAGCCGTGGCGCTCCAGCGAACGGAAGAGATCGGCGACGTCCTTCTTGCGGTTGCAGAAGATGATGGCGTTCTTCAGTTCGGTTTGCGCACGGACGAGTTCGCGCAGGACCGCGCGCTTCTCGTAGTCCTTGCTGTGCGAGGCGACGAAGCGCTGCGTCACCGTCTTGGCGGCCGATGCCGGCTTGGCCACCTCGATGCGCTCCGGATTCTGCAGGAAGCGGTCGGCGAGCTTCTGGATCTCAGGCGGCATGGTCGCCGAGAAGAACAGCGTCTGACGGGTGAAGGGGATCAGCTTGGCGATGCGCTCGATATCGGGGATGAAGCCCATGTCGAGCATGCGGTCGGCTTCGTCGATTACGAGGATCTCGACGCCGCTCATCAAGAGCTTGCCGCGCTCGAAATGGTCGAGCAGGCGGCCAGGCGTGCAGATCAGCACATCGGCGCCGCGCTCAAGCTTGCGGTCCTGGTCTTCGAAGGACACGCCGCCGATCAGCAGGGCGACGTTCAAACGATGGTTCTTGCCATACTTCTCGAAATTCTCGGCGACCTGGGCAGCAAGTTCGCGGGTCGGCTCGAGGATCAGCGTGCGGGGCATGCGCGCGCGGGCGCGGCCCTTTTCCAATAGCGACAGCATCGGCAGCACGAAGGATGCGGTCTTGCCGGTTCCGGTCTGCGCAATGCCGCAAATGTCGCGGCGTTCGAGCGCAAAGGGAATGGCCCCCGCCTGAATAGGCGTGGGGATCGTATAGCCCGCGTCGGTAACAGCGGATAACACTTTTTGGCTCAAGCCAAGGTCAGCGAATGTCGTCAAAGGGAAAACTGTTTCCGTTCCGGTTCGGCCGAGCTCTGAACGAGTCGGCGGGATTGCATGCCGCAATGCAGCGCGACATAGCCCCGAATGGCCGGCAAGTCAAGAAATAGAGAGGCGGCACGCCGTGCAGAGTGAAGCGATGGTTACCTGATGGCTGTTACTTGATATAGCTGGCGAGTTTAAGGCCGGCATTCATGAAATATACTGGATCGACCGCCTGGCCGTTCTGGCGCACTTCATAGTGCAGATGGGTGCCGGTCGAGCGGCCGGTGCTGCCGGCAAGGCCGATGACATTGTTGCGGCCGACCGTGTCGCCGACCTTGACGAGAACCTGTGACATATGGCCGTAGCGCGTCGAGATGCCGTTGCCGTGGTCGACCTCGACCATATTGCCGTAGCCGCCCGTCCAGCCGGCAGCGATGACCTTTCCGGGCGCCGTCGGGCGGATCCTCTCGCCCGGCGAGAAGCGGAAGTCGATGCCGGAATGGAGCGCCAGGCGGCCAAGGAACGGGTCGCGGCGGTTGCCGAAGGGGCTGGTGACTTCCTTGCCGATGGCGGGATTGCGGAAGGGCAGGGACTCGGCGGTGCTGCGCACGGCCTCCAGCCGGGTCAGCGCGCCGTCGAGGGCAGCCAGCGAATTGTTGAAGTCGTCGTTGCTCTCGGGTTCCAGATAGGGGCCGCCGATGGCGCTCTCCTCCTCCTGCCTGGCGGCGGCCGTCTCCTCAGGCACAGGAATCTTGAAGCGGGTCAGCACGGTCTCGATGGCGCTGGCGGCGTGGCCGGCGTCGCTCGTCAGTTGCTCGACGCGGTTGCGCTGGTCCTGCTCGACATCCTTCAGCGACAGCGTCACCTTGGAGAAGATCCGGTCGGCGCGGTCGCCGACCGTCTCGGCGGACGGCACATAGGCAAGCGTCGAATTATCGGGCGTCGCGTCGGCGGGCGCGCCGCTCGCCAGCTGTCTCTCGATCGCCTCGATGCCGTCGGTGAGTGAAGCGCGCTTGTCCTTGATATCGGGGGCAAAGGACTGGACGGGTGATGACGGCGCGGGCAGGGCGCCGTTCTTTTCCGTCAGGCCGGAACTTTCGGCGCGGTCGAGCAGATTGTCGAGCTTGCCGTGTCGAGAGGTCAGCGCCATCTGCTGCTCCATCAGCTTGTCGACCTTGTCCTCGACCACCTGCTGGTCGAGAAGCTGGCGGGAGGTGATGCGGTCGACCTGGGCGCGAAGGGCGGCGATGCGGTCCTCGTAGTCGTGCTGCATGCGGGCCTGGCGCGCCATGGTGGCGCCGATCAGGTCGTCGCGCAGCACGAGGTAGGAGGTCGCCAGGAGATAGCCGATCGAGAACACGCCGACGAAGCAGAAGGCAAGCGCCGCCATCCATGGCCGGACCGTCATGTGGCGCACCTTGTCGCCGCTTGCCAGGATGAGGATGTGTTCCTGCGCCCGCCTGCCGAATACCCGGTGCTGATGTCCGCTGTTCACGCAGGCTCTCCCGATGATGCTCTACGCCTCTTTCGGAAAATTAGACACGGTTATGGTTAATGAATGCTTTCCTTCTCGCCATCCGTGTCGAAAATGCGCGTCGTTTCAGGCGTGGCTGATCGACGCCAGCGAGCGGTAGAAGGATGGCGTCAATCCGGCTTCGGCCCGGGCGAGATCGTTGAAGGGTGGCTTCAGCGGCCCGCGGAAATTGGCGCGCACCAGCTCCTGGAAGGCTTTTGCCGGATCGCGCTTCTCGCGGGCGCAGAGGAAACGGAACCATTTGGCGCCGACGGCGACGTGGCCTTTCTCGTCGTTGTAGATGACATCGAGAACGGCGGCACTTTCGAGATCGCCGGTCTCGCGCATCTTCGCCTGCAGCGACGGCGTGACGTCAAGGCCGCGGGCTTCGAGAATCAGCGGCACGACGGCGAGCCTTGCCGTCAGGTCGTTGCGCGTCGAATGGGCCGCCTGCCACAACCCATCATGGGCGGGAAGATCTCCGTAATCGGCGCCGAGATCGTTGAGGCGGGCGCGCACCATGCGGAAATGTTTCGCTTCCTCGAAGGCGACCTGCATCCAGCCGTCGAAAAAGGAGTTCGGCACCTGTTCGGTCGCGAACCGCGCGACGATATCGAGCGCCAGGTCGACGGCGTTGAGTTCGATATGGGCGATGGCATGCAGCAGGGCGATCCGGCCTTTGAGGGTGTGCAGCGACCGTTTCTCCACCTGGGTCGGCGGCGTCAGCACCGGTTTGTCAGGACGGCCGGGCCTTTCCGGCAGGGCGTCGTCGAGCGGGGAGCGCAGCGACACCCGGCGGGCGAACCAGCGGGTGGCGCTTTCCTGCGCCAGGGCCGTCTTGCGGTCGAGATCGGCCGAGAGGATGGCGTCGACGGCGCCGCCGCGCAGCGAACTTATCGCGAAATCATTGCTCACGCGGCCAGATTCCTGACGGCCTCGAGCACGGTTTCGGCATGGCCCTGCACCTTCACCTTCTGCCAGATTGTGGCGATCGTACCATCCTGACGGATGAGAAAAGTGGTGCGCTCGACGCCCATGAAATTGCGGCCGTACATGCTCTTTTCCTTCCAGACGCCATAGGCCTGCAGCGTCGTCTTTTCTTCGTCCGAGGCGAGCGCCACCGAAAGCCGGTGTTTCCTGATGAACTTGTCATGGCAGGCGGCCGAATCGGGCGACATGCCGATCACGGCAGCACCGGCTGCTTCGAACTCCGGCGCCAGCGCCGTGAAGGCCAGCGATTCGGCGGTGCAGCCTGTGGTGTCGTCCTTCGGATAGAAGAACAAAACCAGCGGCTTGCCATGAAAATCGGAAAGCGAGATACGGCCGCCTCCGTCGCGGGGGAGATTGAAATCGGGGGCCAGGGCACCGATGCCGGGAACCGCCATTGGGAAAACCTTTCTTTTGCCGGGTTTGTGGATGACACTGTCTCTCCCCGAATTATATAGTGGACGGAAACCCGTCCAGCATGGCCGGGTTCAATTCTTTCGATTTAGGGAGAGCCCGAAGGCGCATGTCAGCCATCCGCGGCGAAAAGGTCACGTTTCGCAAGAAGGATATCGTTGCGCTGGACCGCTTGCCGTCCGCCCAGACCGAGGATCCGATCATTGTTCATTGCCCGCCGCCGCGTTCGCCGATGCGGCGCACGGCGAAGGTGACCTTGGGATTTCTGGGACTGATTCTCCTGATCCTCGGCGCCATCGTCTTCACCGTCGAGAGCGGCATGTTCGACAAGCCGCTGTCGCAGCATGCGCAGGCGGCGCTGAACGGTGTAGCCGGACCGCGCTACCGCGCCGAGGTCGGCTCCACCGTCATCCGCTTCACCTCTGACTTCCGGCTGGCGCTGGAAGCGCGCAACGTCAATATGATCGACCAACAGAGCGGTCAGCACTTGTCGACGACGGGTTCGGTGCGGCTCGGGCTCGATCCGCTGCAGCTTTTCCGCGGCCGTATCGCCGTGGCCGATATCGAAGCGGAGGATATCGCCCTCGACACCGCGCTTCTGCCCTCCGGCAATCCCGTCAAGCTCGACGATTTGCGCATCGACGCCATGCCGGCGGCGATGGAGAGGATCTTCTCGCAGCTCGACATGTTCGACAGCATCGTGACACGCGGCTCGACCAATTCCGTGCGCGTCTCGGGGATCGACATCAAATTCGCCGATACCGCAAACGGCCCCTTGTCGCTCGTCGTCGACAATCTCGTCTTTGCGCATGCCGGGCCATCCTCGCTGCAATTGAGGGGTGAGGTTGCGCTCAACGGCGAGGTGGCGGAGCTCGACGTTCTGGCCGAGAAGGAAGGCGGCCAGGTGTCCATGGTGATGGCGACGCTCAAGCACGCCGACCTCACGCCCTTCGCGCTGAAACGCAACGATCAGGGCGTAATACGGCAGGGGCTCAGCGCCTTCGTCGACTTGACGGTGTCGGCGACCAGGCAACGCGAGGGCGTGCAGCCGGCGCTTGCCGCAACGGTCGATATCGATCCCGGCCTGATTTATGCGGATGGCGATCCGCAGGAGCTGTCGGGCGGGCAGATCAACCTCGCCTATGATTTCGCCAAGCAGACACTCGAGATCGCCAAGTCGAACGCCCGGTTCGGCGCGACCACGGTTCCCATCAACGGCGCGCTGATCGATCTCGACAAGCTCGACCCGCAGGCCGGCAAGGGCTTCGGCATCGACCTGCTTGTCAGCGGCGGTACCGCCGCGCCTGGCGGCTCCGGCGAACAGCCGCTCTCCTTCGATATTCAGGCGACCGGGCGTTATATGGTCGCCGGCCGGGAATTCCTGTTCCCCAACATGACCGTTTCCAGCCCGCTCGGCGCGCTTTACGGGGCGTTGCACGTCAGGCTCGGCGATAAGTCGCCGGAAATCAGCTTTGCCGGGCAGTCCAGAGAGCTGCAGACGACGGCGATCAAGCAACTCTGGCCGTTCTGGATGGCGCCCAAGGTGCGCACATGGGTGCATGGCAATCTCTTCGGCGGCACCGTCACCGACGCCGCCATATCCGTCTTCATTCCGTTCGGACGGCTTGACGAGGCAGCCGGCGGCAAGGGATTGAAGCTCGACGCCAACCAGATCCGCATCGGCTTCGACATTGCCGGCGCGCGGATGAACGTGGCCGGCGACATTCCGCCGGTGCGCGATACGGCGGCGCATTTCGATCTGACCGGCCCGGTTGCCACGATTTCGATCAAGAGCGGCACCTCCTATTTCCCCTCCGGCCGGTCCGTCGGTCTCGGGCAGGGAACCTTCGTCATACCTTCCGCCTACGACAAACCGCTGATGGCCGATATCGATCTTGCAGTCTCCGGTGCAGCGGACGCAGTCGGCGAGCTCCTGACCTACAAACCGATCCGGGTGCTGCAGCGCGCCGGCTTTACGCCCGACGATTTCAAGGGACATATCGACGCGAATGTGAAGGCGCATTTCGGCCTGTTGTCGTCGCAGAACCCGCCGCCGGCCGAGTGGAAGGCTGCCATGAAGCTCGTCGACGTCGATCTGGCCAAGCCGTTTTCCGGCCGCACGATCAGCAATGTCAGCGGCATGCTGAATGGCGATCCGAAGCAGATCACGCTCGATGCCAAGGGCGAGATCGACGGCATTCCCGCCGATATCGATCTGACCGAGCCGGTCGAAGCGTCGTCTGGCGTGGAGCGGCAGCGCGTGATCACGGCGACGCTCTCGGATGATCAGCGCAGCAAGGTGATGCCCGGGCTTTCCGATATCGTCAGGGGTAACCTGAAGATGGTGCTGACACGGATAGACGACGACCGGCAAGACGTTCAGCTCGACCTCACCAAATCGATGCTCGACCTGCCTTGGATCGGCTGGTCGAAAGGCAGCGGCATTGCCGCATCCGCGGAATTCGAGATGTCCGGTCCGCCCGAAAATACTCAGATCAAGAATTTCCGGCTGAAGGGTGACGGTTTCGGCGCCACTGGATCGCTGAACGTCGGCAAGACGGGCCTGATCTCCGCGGATTTCGACAGCGTCAGGCTCTCCTCGCTCGACGATTTCGCCCTGTCGGTGAAGCGCAGCAAGGGCAATTTCGACGTCTCCGTTTCAGGAACCAGCGCCGATGCGCGGCCGGTCATCGCGCGATTGAAATCGGGCTCGGGCGACGACGAGGGCGGCGATTCCGACAACACCGGCGTGTCGGTGCGCGCCAGGCTGAAAAACGTCGTCGGTTTCAACGACGAAAAGGTCGGCAATTTCCAGGCGCAGGTGTCACTGCGCGGCGACAAGCTGCAGGCCTTGAATTTTTCCGGCATCACCGACAGCGGCGAGGCCGTTGTCAGCCAGATGAAGGATGGCGGCGTCATCAACATCACCAGCGGTGATGCGGGCGCGGTTTCGCGCTTCGCCGATCTCTACCAGCACATGCAGGGCGGCCTGCTCAATCTGGCGATCCGCTTGGGTGCGCAGGGCGGCTGGGACGGCTCGCTCGATGTGCGCCGTTTCTCGATCGTCAACGAACAGCGCCTGCGTTCGATCGTCTCCACGCCCGTCGGAAACGAGCAGCGCAGCCTCAACGAGGCCGTCAAACGCGACATCGACACTTCGTCGCAACGCTTCCAGCGCGCTTTTGCCCGCATCGTTTCGCGCGGTGGCATGATCGGTATCGAGAACGGGGTGCTGCGCGGCGACCAGATCGGCGCGACGTTCCAGGGCGTGGTGCGCGACCGCAAGGGCAATATGGATATGACCGGCACATTCATGCCGGCCTACGGCCTCAATCGCCTGTTCGCCGAACTGCCGCTGATCGGCGTCATCCTCGGCAACGGCAGCGATCGCGGCCTGATCGGCATCACCTTCAAGCTCACCGGCAAGTTCGACCAGCCGAACCTGCAGATCAATCCGCTGTCGATCATCGCGCCGGGCGTCTTCCGGCAGATCTTCGAATTCCAGTGAGACAGGGCTCTAAATGTCCTTCCGCCTGAGGAGATAGTCGAGACCGCCGACGCGATACCAGCGATAGCCATAGGCATCGAGCATGACCTTATGGCACCCTTTGTCGTCCGCCTCGCTGCTCGCACCCTCGGCAATATCAATCAACTTTCGCCCCTGTTCACCGACATCGGGATCGAAGCTTATTTCCGACGGGTGCGGATGCAGGTTGTGCAGGATCAGCACCGAATTGCCGCGCCAGTCATACCGCAGCGCCAGTACGCCGTCGTCGCCTGTGTCGACCGCCGAGAAATCGCCCCAACCGATTTCGGGAGCCTCCTTGCGCATTCGGATCATTCGCTCGGTCCAGTTCAGGAGCGAGTTCGGGTCGCGCCGCTGGACGGCGACGTTGATATGTTCGAAGCCGTAGGGGCCGTCCTTGATGACCGGCGTAATGGGTTTTTGGCTTTTGGTGAAGCCGCCTTCCGGCTCCGTCGACCATTGCATCGGGGTGCGCGCGCAATTGCGCTCCGGCAGGCACAAATCATCGCCCATGCCGATTTCATCGCCGTAGCGGATGACTGGAGTTCCGGGCAGCGAGAATAGCAGGCTGTAGGCCATCTCGATCCTGCGCCGGTCGCCGCCAAGCATAGGCGCCAGGCGACGACGAATGCCTCTGTCATAAAGCTGCATGTCCCTCTCGGGTCCGAACGCGGCAAATACTGCGTTGCGCTGCTTATCCGTCAGACGACCGAGATCCAATTCATCGTGGTTGCGAAGAAACAGCCCCCATTGGGCAGTTGCCGGGCGCGGCTTGGTGGCCTCCATCGCCTTCTTCAGCGGGCGGGTATCGGCCGTCGCGAGTGCATAGAACAGCGTCTGGTTGACCTGGAAATTGAACATCATCTGCATGCGGTCGCCATCGTCGCCGAAATATTCGAAATTATCCTTCGGCAGGATGTTGGCCTCCGCCAGCACGATGGAGTCGCCGAGGCGCCATTGCAGGAACTCGCGAAACTTCCGCAGCATGTCGAACTGCTCGACCGGCTTGGCGACCTCGGCACCTTTCGTCGCGATGATGAAAGGGGCGGCATCCATCCGGAAGCCCGAGACGCCGAGCTGGATCCAGAAGCCCATGATCTTGAGGATCTCCGCCTGGACCTCTGGGTTGGAGGTGTTGAGATCGGGCTGGTGATCGTAGAAGCGGTGGAAATAATAGGCCTTGGCTTTTTCGTCATAGGTCCAGGTGGTCTTCTGGACGCCAGGGAAAACCATGCCCTGATCCGCATTCGCAGGCTTTTTGTCCGACCAGACGTACCATTCACGATAGCGCGAATTCGGATCGCTTCTGGCGTCCTGAAACCAGGGATGATCCTTCGAGGTGTGATTGATCACCAGATCGATCAGCACCCGGATGCCGCGCTGCTTGGCGCCGTGGGTGAATTCGACGAAATCGCCGAGCGAACCGTAGCGCCGGTCGACATTGTAATAGTCGGAGACGTCGTAACCGTCGTCACGACCGGGAGACGCCTGAAACGGCATCAGCCAGATCGCTGTCACGCCGAGGCCGGAGAGATAGTCGAGACGGCGCATCAGTCCCTGAAAATCGCCGACGCCGTCACCGTTCGCATCCATGAAGGTCTCGACGGACAGGCAGTAGATGACGGCGTTTTTGTACCAGAGGTCATTGATCATGCCGGCGCTCCAAATCCATCTGGTCGCAAATCCCGCCGGACGGAAAAGGTTCCGGAAGGGTGGTGAGGGTTCACGGCTGGTGCGCAACCGCGACCGACAAATTCGTGATCGACGCTTGAGCATTTTAGCAAGTTCTGATGTAAAATAGGGTTCGGCCGGAAATCGACGGCCGGCGGAGAATGCCATGCTGTGTGCTCGGACAATCTCTTTCGCATTTGCCGCCGTGATCGCGATCACGTCTGGCCACCAGTTTTCCTATGCCGCAGAGAAGGGAGCGCGACTGAGGCCGGCGCCCGTCCGCTCCGACCATATCCTCATGGTTCCCCTCGACGCGACGGTCACCCCGCCGGTCTTCTCAATCAGCTGGTGGTCACGCGTGCCGCCCGCTACAGACGTCAATCCGTCACCCTATTTCTTTCAAGCGGTCGAACGAACGGATGCGATATCTCGGTCCGGGGTTGAGTGATCTTCTGACTCGCCACGGCTTCAGCCAAACGAAAACGGCCGGCTCAATCGCCGGCCGTTGTCTCTGTTTTATTTAAGCCGCCGCTTACGCCGCCCGGCGGATCAGGATGTGCTTCTTCTTGCCGAGCGACAGCTTGATGACGCCGTCGGCGGTGATTTCGTCGCTGCCGATCAGGCGGCGTTCGTCGCTGACCGCCTCGTCGTTGATGCGCACCGCGCCGCCCTGGACGTGGCGGCGGGCCTCGCCGTTGGAGCCGGCAAGGCCGGCGCGGACCATCAGCGACAGCAGGCCGATGCCGCCGTCGAGTTCGATGGCCGGGATCTCGACGGAAGGCAGGTTTTCGGAGAGCCCGCCTTCCTCGAAGGTCTTGCGCGCCGTCTCCGCAGCCTGTTCGGCTGCCGGACGGCCGTGCAGGATCGCGGTGACTTCGGTTGCCAGGATCTTTTTGACTTCATTCAACTCCGACCCGCCGATTGCCGAAAGCCGTGCGATTTCATCCATCGGCAGGGTGGTGAAGAGTTTGAGGAAGCGCGGCACATCGGCGTCCTCGGTGTTGCGCCAATATTGCCAGAAGTCATAAACGGGAAGCAGGTCGGCGTTCAGCCAGACCGCGCCGGAGGCCGACTTGCCCATCTTGGCGCCGGACGAGGTGGTCAGCAGCGGCGAGGTCAGCGCATAGAGCTGCGGCGTCCCCATGCGGTGACCGAGATCGATGCCGTTGACGATATTGCCCCACTGATCCGAACCGCCCATCTGCAGACGGCAATCGTAGCGCTTGGCCAGTTCGACGAAATCATAAGCCTGGAGGATCATGTAGTTGAATTCCAGGAAAGACAGCGACTGTTCGCGGTCAAGGCGCGTCTTCACGCTGTCGAAGGACAGCATGCGGTTGACCGAGAAATGGCGGCCGACATCGCGCAGGAATTCGAGGTAGTTCAACGAGCGCAGCCATTCGGCGTTGTTGATCATCAGCGCGGCGTTTCCGGGCTTGTCGTAATCAAGATAGTTCGAGAAGCAGCTCTTGATCGAGGCGATATTCTGCTCGATCGTCTCGATCGTCATCAGCTTACGCGCTTCCTCCTTGAAGGAGGGATCGCCGACCATGCCCGTGCCGCCGCCCATCAGCGAAATCGGCCGGTGGCCCGTCGCTTGCAGCCAGTGCAGCATCATGATCTGCGTGAGATGGCCGACATGGAGGCTGGATGCGGTCGGGTCGTAGCCGATATAGGCCGTCACGGTTTCCTTGGCGAACAGGTCGTCGAGGCCGCGCTCATCAGAGATCTGATGAATGAAGCCGCGCTCTTTCAGCGTACGGAGGAAATCGGACTTGAACTCGGACATGGCTTTCGTCTCTTGGTGTCTGCGTTCGGTCCCGTGTGGCCTTGCGCAACTTCGTTGTTGTTGATCTGTCGCGGCGCGTTTAGCACTGTTTTTACAAAAGTGCATCCGTGAATCGCATGGGAGGCAAGCCTCATGGACGTGATCAGAACCGCGATCGGCCTGATGAGCGGCACGTCGATGGATGGAATCGACGTCGCGCTGGTCAAGACAGACGGCCGCGGCTTCATCGAGCGCGGGCCATTCCTGGGCGTGCCGTATGAGGCCGAATTTCGCGAGCGGCTCAAGCGGGCGCTGGACCTGGCGCGTCCGCTAACCGATAGGCGCGAGCGACCCGCGGAACTTCGTGACATCGAGCTTGAGTTGACCAAGCGGCATGCAATTGCCGTTACGGCATTCCTTGAGCGTTTCGGGCTGTCAGCCGATGCCGTCGATGTTCTCGGCTTTCATGGCCAGACCGTGCTTCACCGGCCCGACGAAGGACTGACGATTCAGATCGGCGACGGCGGCGACCTCGCCCGGCGAACCGGCATATCGGTGGTCTACGACATGCGCGCCAACGACATGCGCCATGGTGGGCAGGGCGCGCCGCTGGTGCCGGCCTATCACGCCGCACTCGCGGGAAAATTCCAGCAGGCGGGGGAAGCGGTGTGCTTCGTCAACATCGGCGGCATCTCCAATCTGACCTCGATCGGCCCTGACGGCCGCATATCGGCCTTCGACAGCGGCCCGGGCAATACGCTGATCGACCAATGGGTGGAGATGCAGACCGGCAAAACCTATGATTCCGGCGGCGAGATCGGCGGACGCGGCAAGGTGGTCGCCGCCCTGGCGCAGCGATATCTGGAGAGCCCGTTCTTCCGCGGCAATGTCCGCCGGTCGCTTGACCGCGGCGATTTCGCGCCGCTTCATCAGGGCGACGCGAGCCTCGAAGACGGCGCCCGCACACTCGCTCATGTCGCTGCCGCCTCGATCGTCAAATCCGCCGGTTTCCTGCCTGAGAAGCCGTCGATCTATATTGTCTGCGGCGGCGGGCGGCTTAACGCCACCTTGATGGCTGAGTTTTCAGTCATGGCCGAAGCGCTTGGATCGAAGGTTTTGACCGCGGAGGAGGCGGGTTTTGACGGCGACGCGATGGAGGCCGAGGCCTGGGCCTATCTCGCCGTCCGCTCGCTGGATGGATTGCCGTTGACCTTTCCCGGCACCACCGGGGTCGAGATCCCGGTCAGCGGCGGCTTGCTGGCAAGGCCATGAATGAGGATAGGGTGATCCTCCGAACGCCGCGGCTCACCTTCGTCATGTGGGACCAAGCCGATGCGCCGTTGGTACAGCGGCTGCATTCGACGATGGCGACGACGCGATATCTGCCCGGGAACGCGCCATGGAGCCTCGAGAAGGCGGAACAGCGGGTGCGGGGCTGGTTTGAGGAACAGGCGCGCGATGGCACGACCAAATACAAGCTTCTCGGGGAGGACGGCCGGTTCATTGGCCGCGCCGGCATTTCGCGGTTCAGGAGTGAGCAGTTCGAACTCGGTTATTCCCTGAGCGAGGAAGTGTGGGGCAAGGGCCTGGCAACGGAAGCGGCAAGCGCGCTGGCCGACTGGTTTTTCGATAGGAGATTTGCGCTTGGCTTCATCGCCTTCACCCATCCCGAAAATATCGCCTCGCAGCGCGTTCTCAGGAAGATCGGCATGCGCGAACGTACGCCGATCCTGATCGATGGAGGCCTCGATGCCGCTTTCGAGATGACCGCCGATATGCGGCCGGGAAGGCCCAGCGCCTCGTGATGATGGACAGGGTAAGTGATCTGTTCAGGCACAAGGGAGCCGGTGCGGCCGGACGTGCCGCATCGAGCGGACGCCGGCTCTATGAGGTCAGCGGATCCGCTTTGCGGCCGGCTCCGGCACCAGTTCGCCGTTGAGGCGGCGGTCAAGATAGTCCTCACATTCGCTCATCAGCGTCTCGACCTGACCATTGAAGAAGTGGTTGGCGTTGGGGACGGTGCGATGGGTGATGAGAATGCCCTTCTGGGTCTTCAGCTTCTCCACGAGGCCGTTGACGTCCTTTTCCGGCGCCACCTTGTCGGCCTCGCCGTTGATGATCAGGCCGGAGGAGGGGCAGGGCGCCAGGAAGGAGAAGTCGTAGGTATTGGGCTGCGGCGCGATCGACATGAAGCCCTCGATCTCCGGCCGGCGCATCAGGAGCTGCATGCCGATCCAGGAACCGAAGGAATAACCGGCGACCCAACAGGTCTTCGAATCGGGATGCAGGCTCTGCACCCAGTCGAGCGCCGAGGCGGCATCCGACAATTCGCCGGCGCCGTGGTCGAATTCGCCCTGGCTGCGGCCGATGCCCCGGAAATTGAAGCGCAACGTCGTGAACCCGCGCTTCTGGAACATGTAGAAGAGCTGGTAGACGATCTGATTGTTCATCGTGCCGCCGAACTGCGGATGCGGATGCAGGATCAGGGCGATGGGCGCGCTTTTTTCCTTGGAGGGCTGGTAGCGGCCTTCAAGACGGCCGGCTGGGCCGTTGAAAATTACTTCGGGCATTGGTACTCCGGGTTTTATTTCGCGTTCGCGCTGCGTTGGACGACAACATGACTTGACTAACGTTGTCAGCTTTTCTAAAACGCAGTTTAGAACAATTCGAAACTTGCATGGCGATCCACGCTTCGTGGAACGTGTCATAAGGCAAGCCCGGCGGAAATTTCAAGAAAAATGAACCGCGGGTGCTGAAGCAAGCTCGTCAAGCGCAGGACTGAAGATCATGGCGCCGCCACGCCTTTATCTCGACTGGAATGCCACAGCGCCGCTGCATCCGGCAGCGCGCGAGGCGATCATGCGCGCCATCGACGTGTTTGGCAATCCGAACAGCGTGCATGGTGAGGGGCGCGCCGCGCGCGCCGCCATCGAAGGCGCGCGACGCAAAGTAGCGGCACTGGCCGGCACCGATGCCGGCAATGTGGTCTTCACCAGCGGCGCGACGGAAGCCGCCAATCTGGTGCTGACGCCGGATTTCCGCATGGGGCGTACGCCGCTTCAGCTTGGCCGTCTCTATTTTTCGGCGATCGAACATCCCGCCGTGCGCGAGGGCGGGCGTTTTCCCAAGGAGAAGATGACTGAGGTTCCGGTGACGGAAGCCGGCATCGTTGATCTCGACGCGCTTGACCGCCTGCTTGCTGCCCATGACAAGGCCGCCGGCCTGCCGATGGTCGCCGTCATGCTTGTTAACAACGAGACGGGCATTGTCCAGCCGGTCGAGGCGGCGGCAAAAATCGTGCATGCCCATGGCGGACTTTTCGTGGTCGACGCCGTGCAGGCGGCCGGCCGTATCCCGCTCGATATCAACAGGATCGGTGCCGATTTCATGATCGTCTCCTCGCACAAGATCGGCGGACCGAAAGGTGCCGGCGCGCTGATTGCGCGCGGCGAGGCGCTGATGCCGCGGCCGCTGATCCAGGGTGGCGGGCAGGAGCGTGGTCACCGGTCGGGGACACAGAATTCGCTGGCGCTGATCGGTTTTGGCGCGGCGGCCGAGAGGGCCACGGGCGAGCTGGAGACGCGCAATGCGGCAATCGGCGCGTTGCGCGAGCGGCTGGAGGAAGGCATGCGACGGCACGCCGCCGACGTGATCATCCATGGCGAGAGCGGCGAGCGTGTCGCCAATACGATCTTCTTCACCTTGCCGGGGTTGAAGGCCGAGACCGGACAGATCGCTTTCGATCTCGAAGGTGTCGCGCTCTCGGCGGGCTCGGCCTGCTCGTCGGGACGGCTTGGCGAAAGCCATGTGCTGACGGCGATGGGCCGCGACGCCAAGCTCGGCGCACTGCGCATCTCGCTCGGCTTCTCGACCACGGAAGAAGACATAGACAGGGCGGTTGCCGCTTTTGCGAAGATCGCCTGCCGGCGCAGGTCGGCGGGCGAGGCGGCCTGACCGCATTATAAACTTGCGGAAACGCAAATTTCCGCTTGCCAATCGGGCTGAAAAGTCCCTTTTGGCCTCTTACATCAGGGCAAGGCATTGCCCGACCATCAGGGCAAAGGATTGCCCAACAGGAAGGGCGAGACGATTGCCCATATGCTACAAGCTGCCGGACCTTGGATCCGGCGAGATTGGAGAATGAAATGGCTGCCGTGCAGGAAACGATCGACCAGGTGCGCCTGATCGATGTGGACCAGTACAAATACGGTTTCGAGACCGTCATCGAAATGGACAAGGCGCCGAAGGGCCTGTCCGAGGATATCATCCGCTTCATTTCGGCCAAGAAGCAGGAGCCGGAATGGATGTTGGAATGGCGTCTGGAAGCCTATCGGCGCTGGCTGACGCTGGAAGAGCCGACCTGGGCTCGCGTCAATTATCCGAAGATCGATTTCAACGACATCCATTACTACGCCGCGCCGAAGAGCACGCCGGGTCCGAAGTCGCTTGACGAGGTCGATCCGGAGCTGTTGAAGGTCTATGAGAAGCTCGGCATCCCGCTGCGTGAGCAGGAGATCCTGGCCGGCGTCGAGAAGCCGAAGATCGCTGTCGACGCGGTTTTCGACAGCGTCTCGGTCGTCACCACCTTCAAGGCGGAGCTGAAGAAGGCCGGCGTGATCTTCATGTCGATTTCGGAAGCCATCCGCGAACATCCCGATCTCGTCCGGAAATATCTCGGGTCGGTCGTGCCGACCTCGGACAATTATTACGCGACGTTGAATTCGGCTGTCTTTACCGACGGCTCCTTCGTCTTCGTGCCGAAGGGCGTTCGCTGCCCGATGGAGCTTTCCACCTATTTCCGCATCAACGAGAAGGGCACCGGCCAGTTCGAGCGCACGCTGATCATCGCGGAAGAGGGCGCCTACGTCTCCTACCTCGAAGGCTGCACGGCGCCGCAGCGCGATGAAAACCAGTTGCATGCCGCCGTGGTCGAGCTCGTGGCTCTCGACGATGCCGAGATCAAATATTCCACCGTCCAGAACTGGTATCCGGGTGATAAGGAAGGCAAGGGCGGCATCTACAATTTCGTCACCAAGCGCGGCGATTGCCGCGGCGACCGCTCGAAGATCTCCTGGACGCAGGTCGAAACCGGCTCGGCGATCACCTGGAAGTACCCGTCCTGCATTCTGCGCGGCGACGACTCCAGGGGCGAATTCTATTCGATCGCCGTCTCGAACGGTCATCAGCAGATCGACAGCGGTACTAAGATGATCCATCTCGGCAAGAATACGTCGAGCCGCATCGTCTCCAAGGGCATCGCCGCCGGCGTCTCCAACAACACCTACCGCGGCCAGGTCTCGGCCCACCGCAAGGCGTCGAACGCGCGCAACTTCACGCAGTGCGATTCGCTGTTGATCGGCGACAAGTGCGGCGCCCATACCGTGCCCTACATCGAGGCGAAGAATTCGACGGCGCAGTTCGAGCACGAAGCGACGACCTCGAAGATCTCCGAGGACCAGCTGTTCTACTGCCTGCAGCGCGGTATCCCGACCGAGGCGGCGATCGCCCTGATCGTCAACGGCTTCGTCAAGGAAGTTCTGCAGGAACTGCCGATGGAATTTGCCGTCGAGGCGCAGAAGCTGATCAGCATTTCGCTTGAGGGGAGTGTCGGCTAAAACACAGCCTCCGTCATCCTCGGGCTTGTCCCGAGGATCTGCTGCGGTCAAGGACAGGGATGACTGGTTTTGTCTATATGATGTCCGACAAACCGCGGGGCGTGATCTACACCGGCGTTACGAGTGATCTGCACGGTCGCATATGGGAACACCGCAACGAAATCCATAAGGGTTTCACGCAGAAATACAGAGCAAAGAATCTCGTTTGGTTCGAGAACCATCCGAACATCGTGTTGGCGATCCAGCGAGAGAAATCTCTGAAGCGCTATATGCGAGAGTGGAAAATCAAGCTCATAGAGGAGCTCAATCCGACCTGGATAGACCTTTATGAGCGGATTGATGAAATTGAGAATGTCTATCGACCGCATCCGAATACGCGGGAGTGGAGCGATTACAATTGAGGGCTTAGATCCTCGGGACAAGCCCGAGGATGACGGATCGAGACCAGCGCGAGCGGTCAATTGGGCGGATCCTTGAAATCCGCCGGATAACAGGAAAGACAAAGATGCTTGAAATCAGAAACCTTCATGCCCGCATCGCCGAAGACGGCACCGAGATTATCCGTGGTCTGAATCTGACGGTGAAGGCCGGGGAAGTGGCCGCTATCATGGGGCCGAACGGCTCCGGCAAGTCGACGCTCTCCTATGTGCTGTCCGGCCGCGAAGATTATGAAGTGACCGAAGGCGACATCTTCTATAATGGCGAGAGCATCCTCGAGCTCGACCCTGCCGAGCGCGCCGCAAAGGGCATTTTCCTCGCCTTCCAGTATCCGGTCGAAATCCCCGGTGTCGCCACCATGCAGTTCCTCAAGGTCGCGATGAACGAGCAGCGCAAGGCGCGCGGCGAGGACGAGCTGACGACGCCGGACTTCATGCGCCGCGTCAAGGATGCTGCCGGCAAGCTGCAGATCAACACCGAGATGCTGAAGCGTCCGCTGAACGTCGGCTTCTCCGGCGGCGAGAAGAAGCGCGCCGAGATCCTGCAGATGGCGCTGCTGGAACCGAAGCTCTGCGTGCTCGACGAAACTGATTCCGGCCTCGATATCGACGCGCTGAAGATCGTCGCCGACGGCGTCAACGCGTTGCGTTCGCCCGATCGCGCCGTCGTTGTCATCACTCACTATCAGCGCCTGCTCGACTATATCGTTCCGGATACCGTCCACGTGCTCTACAAGGGCCAGGTGATCAAGTCGGGCGACAAGACGCTGGCGCATGAGCTCGAAGCCAACGGCTACGCCGATATCATCGGCACGGCGGCCTGAGTTCGGGTGGAAAGGACAACCTCCATGAACATGCAGACGACGAGCCGCCTGACCGCGGCCGAAACGGCGCTGATCGAGGCCTTCAATCAGCAGATCGGCGACCTGCCGGGCAACGGCGCGGTGACGGCGCTGCGCGACCGGCTTCTCGATGACCTGAAGAAGGCCGGCCTGCCGACGCGCCGCATCGAAGCCTGGCATTACACTGATTTCAAAAGCCTGCTGCGCGCCTTGCCGCCGCAGGCAGGCGATGCCGGCTCCGACCCGCTCGAGCCGCTCGTCGCGGGATCCAGGGTGCTGGCGGTGATCCAGGGCCATGCCAATCAGAAGGTGGCCGCAGAGGCTCTTGGCGTGTCCGCCTATAGCGAAAGTCTGCGCGACGGTTCGGCCGCGGTCCGGCTCGATGCGCTCGGCAGCGACGATGCGGTCGGCCGCATCAATGGCAGCTTCGTACGCGACGGCTATGTGGTCGATGTGCCTGCTAATACCGAGCTTGAAAATCCGCTCGAGATCCAGTTCATCCATGCTGGCGGGCAGACGCATACGCGCCTTCCGGTTTCCTTCGGCGCCGGCGTCAAGGCAACCGTTATCGAGCGTCACCGTGCGGTGACGGGCGATGCTGCCTTCGTGTCCCATATCAGTGACATCACCATCGACAAAGGCACGGAGCTGACCTGGATCATCCTGCAGCAGCAGGGGGCCGACGATACGCATCTCGGCCAGATCCGCGTCGATCTCGGCGCTGACGCCAAGCTTCGCCTGTTCGTCATCAATGCCGGTGGCAAATTGGTGCGTCAGGAACTGCACATCAAGGTGACGGGCGAGGGCGCCGACCTTACCCTGCGCGGCATCAACCTGCTTGGAGCCGACAGCCATACCGACGTGACGATGGTGCTCGGTCACGACGTGCCGCATACCGGCTCGACCGAGGTGATCCGCAATGTCGTCTTCGACCGCGCCAAGGGCGTCTTCCAGGGCATGATCCGGGTGGCGCCCAATGCACAGAAGACCGACGCCAAAATGGCCTGCAACACGCTGCTGATGTCCGACGATGCCGAGTTCTCGGTCAAGCCCGAGCTCGAGATCTTCGCCGACGACGTCCAATGCGGCCACGGCGCGACGGTGACCGATATCGACGCCAATCATCTCTATTACATGATGGCGCGCGGCATTCCGGAGAACAAGGCGCGGGCAATGCTCGTCAACGCCTTCGTCGCCGAGATCGTCGAGGAATTGGAAGACGAAGCCCTGGTCGAGGCGCTGGAAGGCGTGATTTCGGCCTGGCTCGAAAAGCACGCCTGATCGGATATAACAATGGACAAGATCGTGCCGGCCACGCAATACGACGTCGAAGCCATCCGCCGGGATTTTCCGATCCTGGCGGAGAAGGTGCACGGCAAGCCGCTGGTCTATCTCGACAATGGCGCCTCGGCCCAGAAGCCGCAGTCGGTGATCGACGCGATCTCGCATGCCTACGCCCATGAATACGCCAACGTGCATCGCGGTCTTCACTATCTCTCCAATGCCGCGACCGATGCCTATGAGGCGGCGCGCGAAAAGGTCCGCCGTTTCCTCAACGCCCCGTCGGTCAACGACATCGTCTTCACAAAGAATTCGACGGAAGCGATCAACACCGTCGCCTATGGCTGGGGCATGCCCAAGCTCGGCGCAGGTGACGAGATCGTCCTGACGATCATGGAGCACCACTCCAACATCGTGCCCTGGCATTTCATTCGCGAGCGGCAGGGCGCCAAACTGGTCTGGGTGCCGGTGGACGACGAGGGCGCCTTCCATATCGAGGATTTCGAGAAGAGCCTGACGGAGCGCACCAAGCTCGTCGCCATCACCCATATGTCGAATGCGCTCGGCACGATCGTCCCCGTCAATGAAGTCTGCCGCATCGCCCATGAGCGCGGCATCCCGGTCTTGATCGATGGCAGCCAGGGTGCCGTGCATCTGCCCGTTGACGTTCAGGATATCGATTGCGATTGGTATGTCATGACCGGCCACAAGCTCTACGGCCCGTCAGGCATCGGCGTTCTCTACGGCAAGAAGGAGCGGCTTGCCCAGATGCGTCCTTTCCAGGGCGGCGGCGAGATGATCTTCGAGGTCGCCGAGGATGCGGTCACCTACAACGATCCGCCGCATCGCTTCGAGGCCGGCACGCCGCCGATCGTCCAGGCGATCGGGCTCGGTTATGCGCTCGACTATATGGAGAAGGTCGGCCGCGAGGCGATTGCCCGGCATGAGGCCGATCTTGCCTCTTATGCTGTGGAACGGCTGAAATCGGTCAATTCGCTGCGCATGTTCGGCACGGCGCCCGACAAGGGCAGTATCTTTTCCTTCGAGCTTGCCGGCATCCACGCTCACGACGTCTCGATGGTGATCGACCGACAGGGCATTGCGGTGCGCGCCGGCACGCATTGCGCCATGCCGCTCTTGAAACGCTTCGGCGTCACCTCCACATGCCGTGCATCCTTCGGCATGTACAATACCCGCGCCGAGGTCGATGCCCTGGCCGATGCGCTTGAATATGCGCGCAAGTTCTTTGCTTGAGGAGTGTCCGTGATGAGCCTGGACGAAAGCGAACAGAAGATCGACGTGCGCGAAGGCATCGTGCATTCCAGCATCCCGGCCGATGAACTGGCACGGCTGAGCGACGACGTCATCGGCGCGCTGAAGACCGTCTATGATCCGGAAATTCCCGCCGACATCTTCGAACTCGGTCTGATCTACAAGATCGACATCGAGGACGACAGGATGGTGAAGATCATGATGACGCTGACCGCCCCGGGCTGCCCGGTGGCCGGCGAGATGCCGGGCTGGGTGGAAAACGCCGTCGGCGCCGTCGAAGGCGTGTCCGGCGTCGAGGTCGAAATGACCTTCGATCCGCCGTGGACGCCGGACCGCATGTCCGAAGAGGCGCAGGTCGCCGTCGGCTGGTACTGACATCCCGCGGTATTGATCCGTTTACCTCGGACGACTACATTTGAATCACGAAGCACCGGATCTTGACCCCGGTTGTGGAAGGAGATGAAGCCGATGGGCTTTGCAGTGATGAGCATGACGGACGGCGCCGCGGCCCGCGTCAAGGCAATCGTGGAAAATTCCGGCCCGGAGGCCAAAGGCGTTCGCGTCGGCATCAAGAAGGGCGGCTGCGCCGGGATGGAGTATACCATCGACCTCGTGACCGAACCCAACGCCAAGGACGACCTGATCGAGCGCGACGGCGCCAGGGTCTGGGTCGAACCATCGGCCGTGCTCTATCTGCTTGGTACAGAGATGGGTTTCGAGCAGACGACGCTGCGCTCCGGCTTCACCTTCACCAACCCGAACCAGACATCGGCCTGCGGCTGCGGCGAATCCGTCGAGCTGAAACCCGCCGATTTAGCGTCCCTTGCCGCACAGCGCCAGAGCGAGCCGGCGCATTCCTGAAGAATCGCGACGGCGTAGAATAGCGCGACCTATCTTAGGACGGAGCGCTCAATCGCGCGTAATGCTCATTAGCATTTCCCACAGATCCGCGCCGGTCTCGAAGACCACGGCGTTCGCCTTGTAGGCCAGTTCGGCTTCGAGCAGGTCGGTCAGTTCGGTGGCGGGATCGACGTCCGACGCCGTCGGGCTGACGACGGCTTTGACACCACCTGATGTAACGGCAGTGAGGCTGGTGTTCAGCCTGGCGTAGTCAGGTGTGCTGCTATTTGCGATGTTGTTGGCGATCGCGCCGATCCGCGTCGTCTGCGCCCGCATTCCCGAAAGAGCAGTGTTCGTAATGCCCGATATGCTCATCAGCCGTTTCCCCAGAACTGGATGATCGTCTTTTACCCGCAAGGATTTAGGGAATGCTGAAGGCCTTGCATTAGCAAAGACCTACAGGACGTGGGCCCTGCCGTTCCGCCTGTTCCGGATTGGCACGGGAATCAGCTTCGCTAGCGCGACGCCACCCAGTCGTGCCAATCGCTTTCGTTGCCGTTGAAGACGTTGAGGTCGATCTTGCCGTCGACGCCGTCGGAAAGACCCGAACCGGAATATTGCCAGAAGACCCATTTGCGGCCCGGATAGACCTTGGAGGGATGGGCGGCGACCGAGCGCAGCCAGAAGGGATAGTCGAGCATCTGGCCCTTCAGATTGTCGCGGTAGAAATCCGGCGCCGTGTAGATGATCGGGCGCTGGCCGTAATGACGCTCCAGCTTGTCCATGAAGACCTGCATCTTTTCCCGGACGCGGGCGGGCGAAATGCGCCGCTTGCAGCTCGATTCGCCATTCCATTCGACGTCGATGACGGGCGGAAGCGCGTTTGCTTCCTTCGGCACATTGCGGATGAACCAGTCGGCCTGTTCGCCGGCTGTCCGGCACCAGTAGAAGAAGTGATAGGCGCCGTGTTTCAGACCGGCTTCCTTGGCGCGTCGCCAGTTCTTCTTGAACATTGGGTCGAGGTGATCGCCACCGTCCGTCGCCTTGATGTAGACGAAGTTCGCGCCTTGCTTTCGCAGCGTCTCCCAGTCGATCTCGCCCTGCCAGCGCGATACGTCGACGCCGTGCACGGCCAGATTTCTCGGCGAGGTTCTGCCGAAGTTGATCGGCTTGGCGTCGCGGAAGCGGTGGCCGTAGATCCGCCCGCGCGACGGCGATTTCGTGCCGATGCCGGGATCGATTGCCGGGTTGTTGGGCATGAGCATCGCGACAGGTCTCTCCGTCGGCATCTGCATGCCGACCGGCCTTTCTGCGGGCACCAGCGCTTGCGGCTGCGGAACCGGCCCTGTCCAGCTCAGCGCCTGCTGCTGCGGGCTTGTCTGCGCAGCGGTGTCGCCCACGGCGGCGGCCGGTATCGGGCCGTCCGGCTTGGTGATCGCATTGGTCGTTTCCGCCGAAGGCACAGGAGTGAGCACATCTTCGGCCCCGGAACTGGCGGCGCATCCCGACAGGATCAGGGCGGCGAGGAAGATTGCAGATACAGCCGATGGACGCATGAGAACCTGTACGCAAAACAAGAGATCGACGGTGATCGGAACCGCCTTTATGAAAAGCTAACAGGGACTTGCTAAGAAAGGTTAAATTTGAACCCTGTGCCCCGAAACGGGCATCGCGGGGTTCGACCGCTTGCCAAACATTGAGGCCGACAGGCAACCAGCCCCTCCCGACGACGGGAGGGGCTTGCCGAATTGCTGTTACTCCGCTGCTTCCGCGTAGCTTTCCACCGGCGGGCAGGTGCAGATGAGGTTGCGGTCGCCATAGACATTGTCGACGCGGTTGACCGGCGACCAGTATTTGTCGACGCGGAAGGCGCCGGGGGGGAAGCAGGCCTGCTCGCGCGAATAGGGCCGGTCCCATTCGCCGACGAGGTCTTCCACCGTGTGCGGGGCGTTTTTCAGCGGGTTGTTGACCTTGTCCATGCGGCCTTCCTCGATGGCGCGGGCTTCCTCACGGATCGCCAGCATCGCCTCGCAGAAACGGTCGAGCTCGGCCTTGGTCTCGCTTTCCGTCGGCTCGATCATCAGCGTGCCGGCCACCGGCCAGCTCATGGTCGGCGCATGGAAGCCGCAGTCGATCAGCCGCTTGGCGACGTCGTCGACGGTGACGCCCGCGCTGTCGACCAGCGGCCGGGTGTCGATGATGCATTCATGCGCCACGCGGCCGGTCTTCGACTTGTAGAGCACGTCATAGGCGCCCTTCAGCCGGGCGGCGATGTAGTTGGCGTTGAGGATCGCCACCTTAGTCGCTTGCGTCAGGCCTTCGCCGCCCATCATCAGGCAGTAGCTCCAGGAGATCGGCAGGATCGAAGCCGAGCCGAAGGCTGCCGCAGACACCGCGCCGGGACGGCCGTCGGTCTCGGGATGGCCGGGCAGGTGGGGCGCCAGATGCGCTTTGACGCCGATCGGGCCCATGCCGGGACCGCCGCCGCCATGCGGAATGCAGAAGGTCTTGTGCAGGTTGAGATGCGACACGTCGGAGCCAATGTCGCCGGGGCGGGATAGGCCGACCATGGCGTTCATGTTGGCGCCGTCGAGATAGACCTGGCCGCCCTGTTTGTGCACGAGATCGCAGATCTCCTTGACGGTTTCCTCGAACACGCCGTGCGTCGAGGGATAGGTGATCATGCAGCAGGAGAGATTTGCCGCATGCTCCTCTGCCTTCGCACGGAAATCCTCCATGTCGATGTCGCCGTTCTCGCGCACCTTGACGACGACCACCTTCATGCCGACCATCTGGGCCGAAGCCGGGTTGGTGCCATGCGCCGAGGTCGGGATCAGGCAGACGTCGCGATGAGCCTCGCCATTGGCGATGTGGTAGTTGCGGATCGTCAGCAGGCCGGCATATTCGCCTTGAGCGCCGGAATTCGGCTGCATCGAGAAGGCGTCGTAGCCGGTGACGGCGCAGAGCTTTTCCGTCAGGTCGTCGAGCATCTCGCGATAGCCGAGCGCCTGGTCGGCCGGCACGAAGGGATGGATGTCGGAAAATTCCGGCCAGGTGATCGGCAGCATTTCCGCCGTCGCATTGAGCTTCATCGTGCATGAGCCGAGCGGGATCATCGAGCGGTCGAGGGCGAGATCCCGGTCGGAGAGCCGGCGGATGTAACGCGTCATCTCGCTTTCGGCCCGGTTCATGTGGAAGATCGGATGGGTGAGGTAGTCGCTGGTCCGAAGCAGGCCCTTCGGCAGGCGGTAGGAGGGCTCGAAATCGGCAATGGTGAAATTGCCGCCGAAGGCGCGCCAGACGGCTTCGAGGGTCGCCGGCCGGGTGCGCTCGTCGAGGCTCATGCCGATCTGGGTTTCGCCGACTTTGCGCAAATTGACGCCTTCGGCGACGGCGGCGCGCAGGATGAGGCCCTGCATATGGCCGACATCGACGGTGATCGTGTCGAAGAAGTTTTCGGGGTCAACCTTATAGCCGAGCTTTTCCAGGCCCTTGGCCATCAGCACGGCCTTCTGGTGCACCTGCTGGGCGATCGCCTTGATGCCATCAGGCCCATGAAAGACCGCATACATCGAGGCCATGACGGCGAGCAGCACCTGGGCAGTGCAGATGTTCGAGGTTGCCTTCTCGCGGCGGATATGCTGCTCGCGGGTCTGCAGCGACAGGCGGTAGGCGCGATTGCCGCGGGCATCAACCGAAACGCCGACGAGGCGGCCAGGCATGGAGCGCTTGATCGCGTCCTTGACCGCCATAAAGGCTGCATGCGGGCCGCCATAGCCGACCGGGACGCCGAAGCGCTGCGAGGATCCGACCGCGATGTCGGCGCCCATTTCGCCGGGCGATTTCAACAGCGTCAGCGCCAGGATATCGGCCGCGACGACGGCGATGCCGCCCGCCTGATGCAGGCGTGCGATCAGGCCGGTGAAGTCATGCACGTGACCGTGCGTGCCGGGATACTGGAAGATCGCTCCGAAGACATCCACGGGATCGAGATCAGTGAAGGGATTGCCGACGATGACGCTCCAGCCGAGCGGTTCGGCGCGGGTGCGGATCAAGGCGATTGTCTGCGGGTGGCAGTCGGCATCAACGAAGAAAGCCTTGGCCTTCGACTTGGAGACGCGCTCGGCCATCGCCATGCCTTCGGCAGCGGCAGTCGCCTCATCGAGCAGCGAGGCGTTGGCGACATCGAGGCCGGTCAGGTCCGAGATCATCGTCTGGTAATTCAAGAGGGCTTCCAACCGGCCCTGGCTGATCTCAGGCTGATAGGGCGTGTAAGCCGTGTACCAGGCGGGATTCTCCAGGATGTTGCGCTGGATGACCGGCGGCGTGATCGTGCCGTAGTAGCCCTGGCCGATCAGCGAGACCAGCACCTTGTTCTTGTTGGCGGTCTCGCGCAGCTTGTCGAGCGCCTCGCGTTCGGTCATCGGCGCGCCCCAGACGAGCGGCGCCTTCTGGCGGATCGAGGGCGGCAGCGTCGCGTCGATCAGCCCGTCGAGGCTGTTGTAACCGATCACCTTCAGCATGTCGGTCATCTCGGCCGGCGAGGGGCCGATATGGCGGCGATTGGCGAAATCGTAGGGCTGATAATCGGTGAACTGGAATTCGGTCGGCGTCGTCATTACGCGGTGAGCTCCTTATAGGCGGCCTCGTCGAGCAGGCCGTCGGCATCCGCGGCATTGGCAAGCTTCAGCTTGAAGAACCAACCGGCACCCTGAGGATCGGAATTGACCAGCGACGGATCGGCAACGATGGCCGGATTGACCTCGGTGATCTCGCCGTCAAGCGGACAATAGACGTCGGAAGCGGCCTTGACCGATTCAACGGTCGCGGCATTACCGTTCTTGGAGAAGGTCGCGCCGACTTCCGGCAGTTCCACAAAAACCAGGTCGCCGAGCTGATCGACGGCATAATTGGTGATGCCGACGGTCGCAACACCGCCTTCGATCTTCAGCCATTCGTGTTCTTCGGTAAATTTCAGCATTGTTCGTCCTCTCTGGAATGGGTTTATCGTTTGTAGGTCGGTGTGACGAAGGGCAGGGCGCTGACGGTGATCGGCAGATATTTGCCGCGCACCTCGGCGTAGACGAGCGTGCCGGCCGCAGCATGGGAGACCGGCACGTAACCCATGGCGACGGGGCCTTCGACGCTGGGGCCGAAGCCGCCCGAAGTGACTTCACCGATTTCGACTTTGCCCTCGGCATCGGCGTAGAGTTTAGCGTGGCCGCGCACCGGCGCCTTGCCTTCCGGTTTCAGGCCGACACGGCGGCGGGCGGCGCCGTTTTCGAGCTCGGAAAGGATGCGGCCGGAGCCCGGGAACCCGCCGGCGCGTGCGCCATTGCCTCGCCTGGCCTTCTGCATCGCCCATTCCAGAGCGGCCTCGACCGGCGAGGTGGTGGTGTCGATATCGTTGCCATAGAGGCAGAGACCGGCTTCCAGGCGCAGCGAATCACGGGCGCCGAGGCCGATCGCCTGAACATCGGGATGTTCGAGCAACCGCATGGTGACATCCACGGCCTTGTCCGTAGGGATGGAGATCTCGTAGCCGTCCTCGCCGCTATAGCCCGAGCGCGAGACGAGACAGGAGACGTCGTGCAGGCGGCAATGGCGCACATCCATGAACTTCATCGCCGCGACATCGGCCCAGAGTTCGGCGAGAACCTCGACGGCGCGCGGCCCCTGCAGAGCGATCAAAGCGCGGTTCAGAAGCGTGATGTCGCACTGGTCGCCGATATGGGCCTGCAGATGGGCGAGGTCGGCCTCCTTGCAAGAAGCGTTGACGACGACGAAGAGGTGGTCGTCGACATGGGTGATCATCAGATCGTCGAGAATGCCGCCGGTGTCGTCGGTGAAGAAGCCGTAGCGCTGGCGACCCTCGGCAAGGCCGAGGATGTCGACCGGCACCAGGCTTTCGAGCGCCAGCGCCGCATCTTCATAACTGCCCGACTTCGCCTTCACGATGACCTGACCCATATGGGAGACGTCGAAGAGGCCGGCCTCAGTACGGGTATGAAGATGTTCCTTCATCACGCCGGCGGGATATTGCACCGGCATGTCGTAACCCGCGAACGGCACCATGCGGGCGCCGAGCTGGAGATGCAGGGCATGCAGCGGGGTTTTCTTCAGGGCAGCAGTATCGTCCAAACGACGCCTCCGGGGTTTGCGCTTTCTCACGAAGGCGCGGGCTCAAATCTGAAGGCGCGGCTGCGCACTTCTCTCCTGAGCCCCCTCTGTCCTTGACGCCTGAGATTGTTATCCCTTCGGCGAGCGTTTCGAGAACGCTTCTCTCCAGAGTTCCGTCTGCCCCTTGCTGGTCCTTTGGCCTGAGAGTTTCCGGGGCGGTTGCTCCTTCGGCACCGGTGGCGAAAGCACCGGATTCTCCCAACAAGGTTGGCGCAATTATCCGGCGGCTGCGGTACTTGGCAAGCGGCAAATGTCGTCGCCGAACAAATTTTTGTCGCGATAGTCAGGTCCGACCCTGAACTGCGGCAAATCTGCTTTTGCAATTCAAGGGGAAACCGGCTATCGCGACATGCTGTTGAAGGGGATCTCATGCGGCAGAACGGACCGAAAGCAACACTCTTTCTGCGCATGCTTTGCGCCTTGAGCTTGCTTTTGCTCGGATTTGCCCACCAGGCGCCGCAGGCTGTCGCTTCCGACGGTTATGACGCTGCCGCCTATATGCTGCCCGACGGCAGCTTTGCCTCGCTCTGCGTCACGGTGAAAGACACCGGCGGCAAGACCGTTGCCTTCAAGCCGAATTGCGAGGCCTGCCGGCTATCAGCCTCGGTGATCCTGCCGACGCCGGATGCAGGTTCCTGGCTCGAGCGCAAGCTCGCCTCGCTCATCAATGCCCCGATCGAAACATCAGCCGTTGCCGGCGCCAGCGCCGTCAGTCGGGCGAATTCCCGCGCTCCACCGGTTCTCATCTGACCTGCCTTTGCAACCGATGATGAAGCATGCCGATCCGCCCAACAGCGTCCGCGGCCGGCGAGGAGATATCCGATGAAGACCATCAAAACATTTGCCAAGACTTTCGCGCTTGCGGCGCTTCTTTCCGCAACTGCCTTTGCCGGCGCCGAGGCCCATATGACCTTCCTTAACAAGGAGGCGACACAGGAAACTACCATTCTCGCCATGCTGCAGCTGCCGCATGGTTGCGACGGCAAGGCGACCACTGAAGTGCGGGTCAAACTCCCGGAAGGCTTCGTCTTCGCCAAGCCGCAGCCGAAAGCCGGCTGGGAGCTCGAGGTGATCAAAGGCGACTACCAGAAGACCTACGACAACCACGGCGACAAGGTGAAGACGGGCGCGGTCGAGATCCGCTGGAAGAACGGCAACCTCTCCGACGATTTCTACGACACCTTTGTCATCCAGGGGAAGGTATCGGGCGTTGAGGCTGGTACGTCGCTGGCCTTTCCGGTAATCCAGATGTGCGGCGACGCGGTGGCCGCCTGGGATCAGGTGGCAAAGGACGGCAGCGACCCGCATGGGATGAAAAATCCGGCGCCGCTCTTGAAGATCGTCGCGGGGGACAGCCATGGTCACGACCACGACATGGCCGGCATGGACATGTCGGGTATGGCGGCCGCGGTGCCGGCCGGCGAAACAGTCAAGGCCGGCGACCTCGAAATCTCCGGCGGCTTCGCCAAGGCGATGCTGCCCGGCCAGCCGGTCGGCGGCGGCTTCCTTACGGTGAAGAATAGCGGCCAGACGAACGATCGCCTGGTGTCGGTAACCTCGCCGGTGTCAGGCGAGGTTCAGATCCATGCGATGGAAACGAAAGACAATGTCATGCGGATGCGGCAGCTGAAGGATGGCATCGCCATCGCTGCGGGTGAAACCGTCAAGCTTGAGCCCGGTAACCTGCATCTGATGTTCCAGAAGGTGAAAACGCCGTTCAAGCAGGGCGATACCGTGCCGGTGACGTTGACCTTCGAGAAGGCCGGCAAGGTCGACCTGGTGCTGCAGGTGTTGTCGGCCCAGGGCAAGTGAGTTAAAGCCGATCAAAATAGAACAGCCCGCGACGCGGGCTTTTCGTTGGAAAGGCGGGAGCCTCAGAAATCTTCGTAGGATTGCAGCGCCTGCTTCAGGCCGGCCTGCGGCTGGCGGTTGCCCTTCGTCATCAGGTCGAGCGCCACTTCGGTTGATTGAATGATGCTGGATGGATCGTCCACCCCTTCGGTGCTCTCGGCTTTCAATTGCCGGTCCGCGAGACGGCGCGACTCACGCGCGGCGGTGCTGTTCGCAACACGCTGCGGTATTCTCAGCGTTTCAGCGGCAATGGCAGCGGTGTTTGCCGAAATGGAAAGGAGCTGGGTCATGCCGGCACAGTATCGGCAGGATGTTGGCGCCAGCATAAGAAAACCTCTGGCATTTTACTGAATTATAAGAATTTATTCCGTCACGATTGAAAGCGTTCTAGTCAGGATGTTCCGCCCATGATCCAGGCTCTCCTCGTCGCCGTCGGCGGCGCCATCGGTTCCGTGCTTAGATATTATGTTGGCCGATGGGCGCTGAAGCTCATGGGGCCGGCCTTTCCCTGGGGCACGCTCGCCGTCAATGTTGTCGGCTGCTTCGTCATCGGTGTCTTCGCGGAACTGATCGCCCGAAAATTCAACGCCTCAACCGAACTGCGCCTGCTGCTCATCACCGGCTTCCTCGGTGGCTTCACCACTTTTTCGGCTTTTTCGCTAGACGCCATCTCGCTGTTCGAGGGCGGCGAGGCCGTCGCCGGCGGCATCTATATCGTAGCTAGCGTCGGCCTTTCGATGGCGGCGGTCATCGCCGGGCTCGCCATCATGCGCGCTTTGGTCTGATTCCGGTTTCCGTTTTGCATGAAAATGCTCTAAAGGCTGCGGCAAGAACGCCGGCTCGGCCCGTGCAGTTATTTCCGAAAGATTTTTTATGGCTGGTATAGAACATATCAAGGTTGAACCCGACGAAGCCGGCATGCGCCTCGATCGCTGGTTCAAGGTGCATTTTCCCGGGCTCGGCTTCGGTCCGCTGCAGAAACTGCTGCGCTCCGGCCAGGTGCGCGTCGACGGCGGCCGTGTCAAATCGGATGCGCGCGTGCAGCCCGGCCAGACGGTGCGCGTGCCGCCGCTGGATGTCGATGCGAAGCTGAAATCGGGTCCGATCGCCGGCAAGGATCTCAAGCATTCCAGCGATTTCGAACTCCTGTCGCGGATGGTGCTGCATGAGGACGAAAAGGTGATCGTGCTCAACAAGCCGCCCGGTATTGCGGTGCAAGGCGGCTCCGGTGTGGCCCGGCATATCGACCAGATGCTCGAAGCCTGGACCAGCCCCAAGGGCGAAAAGCCGCGGCTCGTTCACCGCCTCGACCGCGACACGTCAGGTGTTCTTGTCATCGCCCGCACCCGCGGCGCCGCCCAGAAACTGACGGCCGCCTTCCGCGAGCGCGACACCAAGAAGACCTATTGGGCGCTGGTCAAGGGCGTGCCGCGCAAACACGAGGACAAGATCTCGACCTGGCTCGTCAAGGAACCGACAGCCGATGGCGACCGCATGCGCATCGCCAAACACGGCGAAGACGGCGCCGATCATGCGATTTCCTTCTACCGCGTGCTGGAGACGGCGGCGCAGAACCTCGCGTGGCTGGAAATGGAGCCTTATACCGGCCGTACCCACCAGCTGCGCGTCCATGCCCTGCATATCGGCCATCCGATCATCGGCGATCCCAAATATTTCGACGACGATCCGAATTGGGATTTTCCAGGCGGCATCCAGAAGAAGTTGCATCTGCACGCGCGCCATATCGACATCCCGCACCCATCCGGTGGCCGCTTGCGCGTCAGCGCGCCGCTGCCGCCGCATATGGTGCAGACCTGGAATTTGCTCGGTCTCGACCTTGCCGGGGCTGAAAGGGACAGCGAATGAAACTTGCGCTTTTCGATTGCGACGGCACGCTGGTCGACAGCGCCGGCCTGATCCACGAAACCATGCGTCGGACTTTCGATAAATTCGGCAAGCCGGAACCGCGGTTTGAGGATACCAAGGCCATTATCGGCCTGTCGCTCGATATCGCGATTGCTCGCATGCAGGGCAGGCCGCATGTCGAGCAGCAAGATATCGACATGACGGCGCATTATAAATCGCTGTTTACCGTCGTGCGCCAGGATCTCGACTACAGGGAGCCGCTGTTTGCCGGCATTCGCGAGATGATCGACGCGATCAGCGGCCGCGAGAACCTGCTGATCGGGGCGGTGACCGGCAAATCCCGGCGTGGGCTCAACCTCGTAATGGAGACGCACGGTTTCGATCAGCATTTTGTCGTTGCCCGCACCGCCGACGATTGCCCGTCAAAGCCGCATCCGGCCATGGTGACGGAATGCTGCGACGAAACCGGCATGAATCCGCGTGACGCCATTGTCATTGGCGACGCGGTTTACGATATGCAGATGGCAAAGGCTGCCGGCGCCAAGGCGATCGGCGTTGCCTGGGGCTATGCCAGCGTGGATGAGCTGATCGCCAATGGCGCCGATGCGATCGCCTATCATCCAAACGAGATATTGCGCCATTTTTCCTGAGGTGAGCCCATGCGTGATCTGCTGAACGATCTTTCCGAAGGCCTGAGCCATCCCGATCCCATCCGCCGGGCGCAAATTCAGATGAAGAAACCGCTGCCGAAGCGCTTCTATGCCGAGGTCGCCGTTGCCCAACATGAGGGTGGTTTTGCGATCACGCTCGACGGCAAGATGGTGCGCACGCCGGCGCGGCAGGTTCTCGCTGTGCCGACCGAAGCGCTCGCGCAGCTTGTCGCCGCCGAATGGCAAGCCCAAGGCCAGGAGATCGATCCCGTGACCATGCCAGTGACGCGGCTCGTCAACACCGCGCTCGACGGCGTGGCCACCAATGCGCAGGCGATCTTCGAAGACATCCTGCGCTTTTCCTCGAGCGACCTCCTCTGCTACCGCGCGGACGGCCCCGAACTGCTGGTCGAGCGCCAGAGGGAGCGCTGGGATCCGGTAATCGACTGGGCCGCAAATGATCTGGGCGCCCGCTTCATCCTCATAGAAGGGGTGATGCACCATGAACAGCCGCGCGAGGCGACCGCAGCCTTTGCCATCACGCTGGCGCGGCATCAGAGCCCGATGGCGCTCGCCGCGCTCCACACCATCACGACGCTGACCGGCTCGGCGATCCTTGCGCTCGCCTTCGCCGAGCGCCGGCTGACGGTGGAAGAGGTGTGGTCGCTTGCTCATCTCGACGAGGACTGGACGATCGAGCATTGGGGGCGCGACGAGGACGCCGAGGAGCGCCGCGCCAAGCGCTTTGTCGAGTTCAAGGCGGCCGCGGATGTTTTTTTCGCCCTAAGCGCCTGAAACATATTGCCTTCCCGGACATTATGACGAAATCTGCGACTCCAACGGGGCGGTGCGGGATTTTGTGATGAATTGGCTGAGGTCGTGTTTTTGCCGGGCCGTACTCGTCTGTATTGCGCTCACGAACTGCGCCAGCCTTTTGGGTCCGAAGCCTGCGGCGCCGCTCTACGATGTGCGCAGCGCTGTCGTTCTCTCCGGGCCGAACATGCCGGCCGAGCTGCTCTCCGGCATCAACGACCGCGTCAATGCCGCGATCAACGCCACCGTGCGTGATACCGCGCTGCCGCGGGTTGTACTGACGATTCGCGTGATATCCATCCAGAAAGGCCTCGGTTTCCAGAAGGACCGCAACGTCGCCAAGATCAGCGTCGACGCGGCTTCGGTGGAGGATGGGTCGGTGATCGCTGTCAGCGCCTTTGACGTGACCAGCATGGCCGCCGATCCCAAGCTTGCCGACGAAATCATCGCCGAGGATGTGGCAGCCAGGATACGCTCGGTTTTCTCGCTCAGCGGTCGTAGTGCTAGAACAGGATGATTTTAGGCCCGGTCGGACGTAAATCTGAATCCTGTTCTAGATTAGTGAGTTAGAGCATGGTGTCCTCCGGAAACCGCTCACACTTTTCGGCATCATGCTTTAGGGCATATCGAACACGCAGGCGGTGAGGGAAATCGCATGAAGGAAATTCTCGAAGAACTGGAACGCCGCCGCGGCATCGCTCGCCTTGGCGGCGGCAAGGCACGTATCGAGGCTCAGCATAAGCGCGGCAAGCTGACGGCGCGCGAGCGTATCGACCTTTTCCTCGACGAAGGCTCCTTCGAGGAGTTCGACATGTTCGTCGAACATCGCTCCACCGATTTCGGTATGGACAAGAGCCGTATTGCGGGCGACGGCGTCGTGACCGGCTGGGGCACGGTCAATGGCCGCACGGTCTTCGTCTTCGCCAAAGACTTCACCGTCTTCGGCGGCTCGCTTTCGGAAGCGCATGCCGAGAAGATCATGAAGGTGCAGGACATGGCGCTGAAGAACCGCGCGCCGATCGTCGGCATCTATGACGCGGGCGGCGCCCGCATTCAGGAAGGTGTCGCCGCGCTCGGCGGTTATGCCGAAGTCTTCCAGCGCAATGTGCTCGCCTCGGGCGTCATCCCGCAGATCTCGGTGATCATGGGCCCCTGCGCCGGCGGCGACGTCTATTCGCCGGCCATGACCGATTTCATTTTCATGGTGCGCGATACCTCCTACATGTTCGTCACCGGCCCCGATGTGGTGAAAACCGTCACCAACGAGACGGTAACCGCTGAGGAACTCGGTGGCGCCGTGGTGCATACCACGCGCTCTTCGATTGCCGACGGCGCCTATGACAATGATGTCGAAACGCTCTTACAGGTGCGCCGGTTGATCGATTTCCTGCCGCTTTCGAACACCGCGCCGCTGCCCGAGATCGAATGTTACCAGTCGGTGACGGAGACCGACGTCTCGCTCGACACGCTGGTGCCGGCGAGCGCCAACAGGCCTTATGACATCAAGGAGCTGATCCGGAAGGTGGCGGACGAGGGGGATTTCTTCGAGATCCAGGCGAGCTTTGCCGGCAACATCGTCTGCGGCTTCGGCCGCATCGAAGGTTCCACCGTCGGTTTCGTCGCCAACCAGCCGATGGTGTTGGCCGGCGTGCTCGACAGCGACGCCTCGCGTAAGGCCGCCCGCTTCGTGCGCTTCTGCGACTGTTTCAACATTCCGATCGTCACCTTCGTCGACGTGCCGGGCTTTCTGCCGGGCACCGCACAGGAATATGGCGGGCTCATCAAGCATGGCGCCAAGCTGCTCTTTGCCTATGCCGAGGCGACGGTGCCGAAGCTCACCGTCATCACCCGCAAGGCTTTCGGCGGCGCTTATGATGTGATGGCGTCGAAGCATCTGCGTGGCGACTTGAACTATGCCTGGCCGACGGCGCAGATCGCCGTGATGGGCGCCAAGGGCGCGGTCGAGATCATCTTCCGCAAGGATATCGCCGATCCGGAAAAGATCGCCGCCCATACGAAAATGTACGAGGACCGGTTCCTGTCCCCCTTCGTCGCCGCCGAACGCGGTTATGTCGATGAGGTGATCATGCCGCATTCGACCCGGCGGCGGCTGGCGCGCGGGCTGAAGATGCTGCGCAACAAGGATCTCGCCAATCCCTGGAAGAAACACGACAACATTCCGCTCTGAGATTTTTCACCGAATAAAGGCGCACGGCCGGGTGTTTACCCGCTGTCGAAAAAGTGAACGGCCGTCAACGATCCGTGTGTTCAATCCTTGCGGGGGACAAGCTAACGCTCGGCTGCATTGTTTCAAATGGAGAGGTTTTATGTCAACTTTCGAGCGTCTTTCCGCCTATCGCCCCTATGGGCTGGCCGCTCTCAGAATCATCACCGCGCTGCTGTTCATCGAACACGGCACGATGAAGCTTTTCGGCTTTCCAGCTTCGCAGATGTCTGGCCCGCTTCCGCCGCTGATGCTCTTCGCGGCTCTTCTCGAGCTCGTCGGTGGCATCCTCATTCTCGTCGGCCTGCTGACCCGTCCCGTCGCCTTCCTGCTGGCCGGCCAAATGGCCGTCGCCTATTTCATGGCGCATGCTCCGAACAGCTTCTTCCCGGCCGTCAACCAGGGCGACGCTGCCATCCTGTTCTGCTTCGTCTTCCTCTACCTGTTCTTCTCCGGTCCCGGCGCTTTTGCTGTCGATAACCGCAAGCTAGCCTGATGATAGGCTGCGGGGCATTGCGGTGCCCCGCAGCGTTTTGTTTATTTAGGCAGTGAGCTTGAGACCGGCGATGCCGCCGACGATCAGCGTGATACAGGCAAGACGGGAGACACTTGCCTCATCGCCGAGCAGCCAGATGCCGAGCAGCACGGTGCCGACCGTGCCGATGCCGGTCCAGACCGCATAGGCAGTGCCGATCGGCAGATGCTTCACCGCCAGGCCGAGCAGCACCACGCTGACGACCATGGATATGACCGTCAACGCTGTCGGCAACGGCCGCGTGAAGCCATCGGTATATTTGAGGCCGATCGCCCAACCACATTCGAAAAGACCGGCAAGAAAAAGCAGAAACCAGGCCATGCGACTCTCCTTGTCAAGAGCGAGGCCGTCCCCGCGACGTTGCATCCGTCAGGATGCCGCAGTCGTCTGCGATAGCGTCTATATGCGTGAGGGGACGGATGCATTCAAGGTGGGAATCCGCATGGCAGCCATGCCACCCGTTTCATGCGGGTGTGATCAGGGCTTCCCGCCAGCCTCGGCGGAAAGGCTCTTGGCGCGGCGGCAGAGGCGGTCGAAGGTTTCGAGGAAACGTGAGCGATCTTTCGGGCTGAAGGCGGCGTTATAGCCCTTGCTCTCGCCGGTTTCGCGCAAATGCGCGCCGAGATCGCGCATGGCGCTCGCCATGCCAATATTGGTCTCGTCGAAGACACGGCCGGTCGGGCCGCTGACGAAGGAGCCTGTGGCGACGCAGCGCACGGCGAGCGGCACGTCGGCGGTGACGACGACATCGCCCGCTCCGGCGCGCTCGGCGATCCAGTTGTCGGCGGCATCGAACGCGCTGGAAACGATGACGTTGTGGATCATCGGATCGCGCGATGGGCGCAGGCCGGAATTGGCGACGAAGGTGACTTCGAGGCCGAGACGTTCGGCGACCTTCATGATCTCCGGCTTCACCGGGCAGGCATCGGCGTCGACATAGATCATGACAATATCCTTGCCGGCTGGATGGCTGGCTGGCGGACCATATCGATATGGGGAATGCCGTCTTCCAGATATTCCTCCGACGCCACGACGAAACCGAAGCCTTCGTAGAATCGGCGCAGGTGAGCCTGCGCCGACAAGGCGATGGGGTTTGCCGGAAAAAGCCGTACGCAAGCAGAGATCGCTTCGCTCATCAATGCATCGCCCAGCCGCTTTCCGCGATGGGCCGGCGAGACGACGACGCGACCGATCTTTGACGGATCATGCGGCTCATGCGGTTTCAGGATCCGCGCCGAAGCCAGGAGTTCGCCGCTCTGCAGCAGCCTTAGGTGCAGGGCGTCGATGTCCTTGCCGTCGAGTTCCGGATAGGGGCAGTTCTGCTCGACGACGAAGACATCAACGCGCATTTTCAAGAGTTCGTAGAGCTCCCGCGCGAGGAGCTCATCGACGTTCTTGAGGACGGCGGTGTAGGTCGTCGCAGCCATCAATAAACAACCACGCCGCGGATGCTTTCACCCTTGTGCATCATCTCGAAGCCCTTGTTGATGTCCTCGAGCGGCATGGTGTGGGTGATCATCGGGTCGATCTGGATCTTGCCCTGCATGTACCAGTCGACGATTTTGGGAACATCGGTGCGGCCGCGCGCGCCGCCGAAGGCGGTGCCCATCCAGTTGCGGCCGGTGACCAGCTGGAACGGCCGGGTGGAAATCTCCTGGCCGGCGCCGGCAACGCCGATGATGATCGACTTGCCCCAGCCGCGGTGGGATGCTTCCAGCGCCTGGCGCATCACCTTGGTGTTGCCGGTGCAGTCGAAGGTGTAGTCGGCGCCGCCGATCAGGTCGCCATTGCGCTTGGTCATGTTGACGAGATAGGGCACGATGTCGTCGCCGACCTCCTTCGGATTGACGAAATGCGTCATGCCGAACTTTTCGCCCCAGGCCTTGCGGTCAGGGTTGATGTCGACGCCGATGATCATGTCGGCACCGGCGAGCCGCAAGCCCTGCAGCACGTTGAGGCCGATGCCGCCGAGGCCGAAGACGATCGCGGTTGAACCGATCTCGACCTTGGCGGTATTGATCACCGCGCCGATGCCTGTCGTGACGCCGCAGCCGATGTAGCAGATCTTGTCGAAGGGGGCGTCGGGATTGACCTTGGCAAGGGCAATCTCCGGCAGCACGGTGTAATTGGCGAAGGTCGAGCAGCCCATATAATGATGGATCTTGTCCTTGCCGATCGAAAAGCGCGAAGTACCGTCAGGCATCACGCCCTGGCCCTGGGTCGAGCGGATGGCGGTGCAGAGATTGGTCTTGAGGGAAAGGCAAGAGTAGCATTCGCGGCATTCCGGCGTGTAGAGCGGAATGACGTGGTCGCCCTTCTTGACCGAGGTGACACCGGGGCCGACATCGACGACGATGCCGGCACCCTCATGGCCGAGGATCGCCGGGAACAGGCCTTCGGGATCGGCGCCGGACAGGGTGAAGTCGTCGGTGTGGCAGATGCCGGTCGCCTTGACCTCGACCAGCACTTCGCCGGCCTTCGGGCCGTCGAGCTGTACGGTCATCACTTCGAGCGGTTTTCCGGCCTGAACGGCTACGGCGGCGCGAACGTCCATTTGATATCTCCCTGACAATGTTACTGGGGCGGAGCTTGGCATGGTCGGCGCGCCGCGCTCAAGCGAAAACGGCCGGCCGCGGGCTTTCTCTCAGGCGAATTCCATGATCACGGCATCGACGGCCAGGCTTTCGCCAGCCGCGGCATTGATCTTCGAAACGACGAGATCGCGCTCGGCGCGCAAGACATTCTCCATCTTCATCGCCTCGACGATCGCAAGCGTCTCACCGGCCTTGACCTCCTGGCCTTCGGCGACCGCAATGGACACTACGAGACCTGGCATCGGGCAGAGTAGAAGCTTGGATGTATCGGGCGGCAGCTTTACCGGCATCAGCCTGTCGAGTTCGGCATGGCGCGGCGAAAAGACCTTGGCGATAACGGACAGTCCCTGCCAGTCGATGCGCAGGCCGTTGAGAACGGGACGGATCTGGGCAGTAATATCCCGGCCGCCGACCTTGCCGCTCCAGACCGGATCACCCGGTCTCCAATCGGTGACAACGCTCCGGTTTTCGCCCTCTATCGCCATGTCCATATCGAAGGGGATGGTGACGAGGCCGTCGAGCAAGCTGACATCGACGTAGTCTTCGCCTGTTTTAACCACCCAATGCTCACGCAGCGGGCCGGATGCGGCGCGCAGGCGATCGGCAAAACCGTCGCGGCGGTTCGTTTCGATGAGCGAAGCCGACAGCGCGATCGCGGCAAGCGTGGTCTCCTCGTGCCTGTCCGGCTTCGTCGGCGCGAAGCCGTCAGGATATTCCTCGGCGATGAAACCGGTGGAAAGCCGACCCTCGCGCCAGCGCGGATGTTTCATCAGCGCCGACAGAAAGGGGACATTGTGTTCGATGCCGTCGACGACGAAACCGTCGAGCGCCCGGCCCATGGCGTCAATCGCCTCGCCGCGCGTCGGCGCCCAGGTGCAGAGCTTGGCGATCATCGGGTCGTAATACATCGAGATCTCCGCACCCTCGAAGACGCCGGTATCGTTGCGGATGGCGACGTTGCCGCTTCGGCCTTCCGCCGGCGGGCGGTAACGCGTCAGCCGGCCGATCGAAGGCAGGAAGTTGCGGTAGGGATCTTCGGCATAGAGCCGGCTTTCGATCGCCCAGCCATCGAGGCTGACATCCTCCTGGCCGAAGCTGAGCGGCTCCCCGGCCGCGACGCGAATCATTTGTTCGACGAGGTCGATGCCGGTGACGAGCTCGGTGACGGGGTGCTCGACCTGCAGGCGGGTGTTCATTTCGAGGAAGTAGAAGTTGCGGTCGCGGTCGACGATGAATTCGACGGTGCCGGCGCTCTGGTATTCGACGGCCTTGGCCAGCGCAACCGACTGTTCGCCCATGGCCTTGCGGGTGTTTTCGTCGAGGAAAGGCGAGGGTGCCTCTTCGGCCACCTTCTGGTTGCGCCGTTGGATCGAGCATTCGCGCTCGCCAAGGTAGACGACATTGCCATGGGCGTCGGCCAGCACCTGGATCTCGATATGGCGCGGCTCGACGACGTACTTCTCGATGAAGACGCGGTCGTCCCCGAAGGAGCTTTTCGCCTCCGAGCGGGCGCGCTCGAAGCCGTCGCGGACTTCGGCCTTGTTCCAGGCGATGCGCATGCCCTTGCCGCCACCGCCGGCCGACGCCTTGATCATGACGGGATAGCCAATGCCGCCGGCGATCGTTTCCGCATGGGCGGCATCCTCGATGACGCCGAGATGGCCGGGCACGGTGGAGACGCCGGCGGCATTGGCGAATTTCTTCGATTCGATCTTGTCGCCCATCGCCATGATCGCCTTCGGCTTCGGGCCAATGAAGACGATGCCCTGCTTTTCCAATTCGGCACAGAAGGAGGCGCGCTCGGAAAGAAAGCCGTAACCGGGATGAACCGCCTCGGCGCCGGTCGCCTTGCAGGCGGCGATGATCTTCTCGGCGACCAGATAACTTTCCGAGGCCGCAGCGGGGCCGATATGCACGGCCTCGTCGGCCATCTCGACATGCAGCGCATCCCGATCCGCATCCGAATAGACCGCGACGGTCGAAATGCCCATGCGGCGCGCGGTCTTGATCACGCGGCAGGCAATCTCGCCGCGATTCGCGATCAGGATTTTCTTGAACATCGAGACTCCACCCAGAAATGCGTTCCGGAGTTTTACGCATAAAACACCGGAACGCACAATCGGGCTTGAGAAAGCTCAGGCGACGGCGGCTTGGGCTACCGGTTCTTCGTCGACGATGCGAAGCCAGCGGCTGCGGCGCGGCTCGAAACGATCGAGCAGTTCGACGGCAGCCATGATGCCGGCCCAGTGCGGATGGTTGGCAGCCGGCAGGGTTGCCTGCTCGATCTGCTGGAAGACGCCATATTCGGCCGGAGCCACGGCGATGACGCCGCCTGCGGCAATGCTTCTGAAGATGCGCATCGTAAAATCGACGTCCTGGCGGGTGATGCTCCTTCGGTCGACGGCGCGTGACTGCTTGTAGCCGCCGATGCCGTCGGTGATCGCCAGGCGAAGCTGGTCGAGGGCAAGCGCTCGCAGTTCACCCGGGACATCGGCCGAAAGCTCCATGATGTGGAGAATGAGCTCGAGCTCCAGCGCCGAGTTGACGACGCCATCGGTGGTGAACATGCGCATGATCCAGGCAACGTTGATGTCATCCAACGAGCCCTGCGGATGGGTGTGGTTGACGATGAAACCGGCGAGCTGCTCCACGAAAAAAGCGTTCCATTCGGCACATTTTTCAGGACAGGAATTGTTGAGCGCCAACATCGCCCCGACATCCTGGGATGTCCGGATCCCCTCGGGAAAGGCATGTTTGCGCAACAATACGATATCTTCGGCCGTCAGCCGATGCTTGCCGGCCACGACACAGGCCGGAAAAGCGAGACGGAATTCGCTCATGTTTTAACTCCAGGCTTCATCATGAAGCCGGAGACAGTTTTATCGCCTGCGAATTGACGATCCCTCAAGAAGAGGCGTTAACCTGACATTCCCGAAATCATTAGGACTTTAGCGATTGTGCTGCTGCCGCTCGCGCCAGATGATGAAAAGGCCCGATGCAACGATGATGAAGATGCCGATCCACTTGGAAAAACTCGGGAAATCGTTGAACAACGCATAGCCGAGCACCGTGGCCGAGATGATCTCGAAATATTGGAACGGCGCAAGCAGCGATAGCGGCGCAAGCCGGAAAGCCCGGACCACCAGCATATGCGCATATCCGGAGATCGAGCCAAGGGCGAGAAGCAGCGCGAGACCGAGACCGGAGGCGGGCAGGGAGATGGCGAAATCCTCGCTGCCGGCGCCGCTGCCGGCGAGAAGGGCGGCGGCCATGAAGACCGTCCCGCCAATGCCCGCCATCGTCTGCATGGTGAGCGGCGAATCGGCCTCGCCGATTGCGCGATTGAGGAAAAGATAGAGCGAGAACAGAAAGGCGCAGGCGACCGGCAGCAGCGCCTTGAGGCCGAAAATCTCGTAACTGGGCTGAATGACGATCATCGCGCCGCCGAAACCGACCGCGATCGCCATCCAGCGCCGCCAGCCGACCTTCTCTCCAAGGAATACAGCCGACATGGCGGTCAGCATGAAGGGCTCGACGAAATAGATGGCGAAGACGTCGGCAAGCGGCATGTATTTGACGGCGACGAAGAATAGCAGGCTTGCAGCCCCATGCAGCACGCCCCGCAGAATATTCATCCATGGTCGTTTGGCCGAAAACGCCCTCAACCCGAAAAGAGCGACGAGGATCGGCAGGGTGCAGGCGATCTGAAAAAAGAATCGGTAGAATGTCACCTGGCCCGGCGACATCGCCTCGAAGGTGGCCATGTATTTGGCGATGGCGTCCATGGTCGGCAGGATGAACATGGCGCCGGACATGATGGCCATGCCCTGCAGGGAGTTTTGATGGGGCTCTGACATTGGCGGCCGATTCTTTCGGGGACGGCGCCCATCATCACGGGAAAGCCAGGCAAATCAAGCCGTCAAACCTCGCAAGCGGTCAGGGCGCGTTCACTGTCTCGCCAAAAACCGTCTCGAAAGCGGCGCGCAGGCTGATGTCGACATCCGCCATCATGACAGGCAGGCCGAGGTCGACGAGGCTGGTCACGCCATAGGCCGATATCCCGCAGGGCACGATGCCGCTGAAATGATCGAGGTCCGGATCGACGTTCAGCGACAGGCCGTGGAAGGTCACCCATTTGCGCAAGCGGATGCCGAGGGCGGCGATCTTGTCTTCAGCCATGGTTCCGTCGGCCAGCAGCGGTTTTTCCGGGCGGCGCACCCAGACACCGACGCGATCCTCGCGCCGCTCGCCGCGCACGTTCATCATGTCGAGCGTGCGGATGACGACCTCCTCGAGGGCGGCGACGAAGGCGCGCACGTCCTGGCGGCGGCGCTTCAGGTCGAGCATGACGTAGGCGACGCGCTGGCCGGGTCCATGATAGGTATATTCGCCGCCGCGTCCCGTCGCAAAGACCGGGAAGCGATCCGGCTGGACGAGGTCGCCGGCATTGGCGCTGGTGCCGGCGGTATAGAGCGGCGGATGCTCGACGAGCCAGACAAGCTCGTCGCCGCCCTCTGCGATCGCCGCGACCTCGCGCTCCATCGCTTCCACCGCTTCCTCATAGGCGACGAGCCCGTCGGCGATGCGCCAGCGCACCGGGCGGGTATCGAGTTTGGGGAGCATGGAGAATTCGAGATCGGTGCGAAGCATGGCCATTCCTTGCCGCTTGCCCCGAAATGCCTGATAAATAGGGGCGGCAGGCAACCTATATGGACCCGTTTTCCAGCCAATTCAAATGCTGTGAAAGGTTTTCAAAAAAACTGTCATATCGCCCTTGTGCACCCCAAATGCTTTTGCTACATGCTGCCCCGCCGACGCAAATCGGCACCTACCACGATGCGGTCGTGGCGGAATTGGTAGACGCGCAGCGTTGAGGTCGCTGTGGGGCAACCCGTGGAAGTTCGAGTCTTCTCGACCGCACCATCCCCTTCAGGGAACGCTCGCCGGGCGATGATTTCGGTATAGCTTGATCACCTTTTATATGTGTGACACGGCCAGTTGGCCGTGATTGCCGCCGCGTCGGACATAAGCATCGACGACGGTGAAACACGTCGCGCTGATCTGAACCGCGACTCAAGCGAAAAGTGATCCTCGAAAGATCGCGATCTGATTTTGAGACGACGCCTTCATGACCACGACCCGTTACCGGCTCGTTCCGTTCGTTCTGAGGCGACAGAACCGGATTAAAAGGAAGGGGCCGATTTTTCGGCCCCTTCTATTGGATCAATGAGTTGCGCGGCAGGCTTCGGTGCGCGAGGCGCCGCTGTCGGCACCCTTGGTATGGGAGCCGCTCGGACCGACCATGCTGTGGCACGGCGGCAGGGGCTTGATGCTCGCGGTCGCCGTCTTGTCGACGACTGGGGTGGCCACGGCGGACGGGGCAAAGCCGTCGCTGTCATTGGTGTAATCGCTGGAATAGGCCGGGGCCTTGCGGTTGCTGTAGTGAACCGGAGCGGGCTTGGCCATCGGGCTCGGCGCAAAGCCGTCACTGTCATTGGTATAGTCGTCGGAATATGTCGGCTGGGCGAAGGCAGCGCCTGCGAGGCTGACGGCGAACAGAGATGCGGCGAGGGCAAATTTGATGCGCATGGTTTCTTCTCCTCAATCTGTTGTTGAATTCAACAACATAAACCATCCCCGGCGGATAGAGTTCGCGCTCCAATTCTGGCGAAATTGTGAACGGATTACGGCTGGCCCGCAACCTTTTGTTCAAATGAAATCACGGTCTTGTCAATGAACTTGACGTTGCCGTTACGGCAGCCGCCTAACAAAATAGCCAATCTGATCATCCGTGATCGCTACAATCGAAGATTGTTAACTTTTGGTAATGTTGAACAGAACCTAAGGGGAGGCGGCAGCGGCCTCCCGTCATGATCGTCAAGTGAGGTTCAGTCTTCGTTGGGGATGTGGGCGTCGACGCCGGTCAGCTGCAGCCTGTTGCGGACATGATGGACGCCGTCGACAGACAGCGCGCCGAGCTCGACCTTGCGGGCGATGCCGATCGTCTCCACCGAGCCTTCCAGGGTGATGACGTGGCCGTCGGCGTGGACCTCAATGCTGTTGATATCCACTTCGGGAATGTTTTCGAGAATGTCGTTTACCCGCGCTTCGAGCTCGTCGCTGTCGTCACGATCGATCGTGCCGGGGCGCAGCGTATCCTTCAGGCGGTTCTCGTTGCCGTCCTTATCCGTGCCGTCGATGCGAAAGCCTTGGTTTGGATCGCGGTCGAAATTCGCTTTTGTCTCGCCATAGGGGCGGTTGGCCGGGTCGCTGCCAGCGGTGCCGTCGGCATAGGGCCAGCCGTCGTCGAGATTGCGTTCTTCGAGGTCGCGATAATCCTCTTCACGGGAAAGCTCCGGGGACTCGCGTGAAATCGGGGTCTTGTCACCGATCCTTGCCATTATGGTCGCTCCTTGTTTCTCTGCGGGAAAACGCCGACAGGGGCGAATGGTTCGGTGTGCCGGGCGATTTGTCAGCCCTGCGTCTTCTCCCATTTCTTGACGAGGCGGTCGCGCTTCAGCCGCGAAAGCCGCTGCAGCCAGAAAATGCCGTCGAGCTGGTCGACCTCGTGCTGGATGCAAATGGCGAGGAAATCTTCGGCGGCCTCGTCGTGCATCTTGCCGTCGGCATCCCGATAGCGGAAGCGGATTGCCCGCGGACGCGTGACTTCATCGGTCGCGCCGGGCATGGAGACACTGCCCTCGGTATGGATCATCGTCTCCTGCGACTGCCAGGTGATCTCAGGATTGACATAGAGGCGCACCCCATCGGTCTTGTCCAGCTCGAGCACCGTCACACGAAGGAAGACGCCGATATGGGCGGCGGTGATGCCGACACCGGGGGCCGCGCGCATCGTCGCCAGCAGGTCGTCGGCCAGCGCGGCGAGCGAGTCATCGAAGGCCGTCACCGGGGCGCAGACAGTCTTCAGGCCCTGATGCGGATAACGCAGGATCGGACGGACGGGCATGAAGCGGGCTTCCTCTGTTTGAACGACGGGAAAACTATCGTTGGCCGCAGGCATTGTCATCAAGAAGCGCGGTTTGACGCTTTACGGCAGGGTTGCTTTGAGCTAGCAGGAGCAGAATTCCGACTGCGGGAGCTTCGCGCGGAATTTACTATCCGCTTGTTGACAATGTGTTTTCGGCCGACATTTGCGAATGCGGCGCGGTAGCCGTTGAAATTGGAACCAGGTGCGAGGGCGGCAGATGACGACGACCGATACGGAAGACCGCATTCGCCGGCGCGATGACGAGGAAGCGGATATTTACGACGAGGACGGCAATGTCCGTGGCGATTTCCTTGCCCTCGTCGGCGCCGCGATCGCCGATCGCGATACGCTGTTCCTGCGCCAGAATGTCGCCCGCCTGCATGAATCCGAAATAGGCGACCTGCTGGAAGCGATCCAGCCGGATCAGCGGCTGGCGCTGGTGCGCCTGCTCGGCGAAGATTTCGACATGACGGCGCTGACCGAGGTCGACGAGGCGATCCGCCGCGAGATCGTCGACCAGATGCCGAACGAGCAGATCGCCGCTGCGATCGGCGAGCTCGATTCGGACGATGCCGTCTACATTCTCGAAGATCTCGACAAGGAAGACCGGGAAGAGATCCTTGCGCAACTGCCGTTTACCGAACGGGTGCGGTTGCGCCGGGCGCTCGACTATCCGGAAAGCTCGGCCGGGCGCCGCATGCAGACGGAATTCGTCGCCGTGCCGCCGTTCTGGACTGTGGGACAGACGATCGACTACATGCGCGACGAGGAGGATCTGCCCTATTCCTTCTCACAGATCTTCGTCATCGATCCGACCTTCAAGCTGCTCGGCGCCGTCGACCTCGATCAGATCCTGCGCACCAAGCGGCAGACGAAGATCGAGCAGATCATGCGCGAAACCAATCATCCGGTTCCGGCCGAGATGGACCAGGAAGAGGCCGCCCAGCTCTTCGAACAGTACGACCTTCTCTCCGCCGCCGTCGTCGACGAAAACGGCCGGCTGGTCGGCGTATTGACCATCGACGACGTCGTCGACGTCATCCATGAAGAGGCGGACGAGGACATCAAGCGCCTCGGCGGCGTCGGCGACGAAGAGCTGTCCGACAATGTGCTGTCGACGGCGCGCTCGCGCTTCCTCTGGCTATTGATCAATCTCGGCACGGCGATGCTGTCGGCCAGCGTCATCGGGCTCTTCGACGCCTCGATCGAGAAGATGATCGCGCTTGCGGTGCTGATGCCGATCGTCGCCTCGATGGGCGGCAATGCCGGCACGCAGACGATGACGGTGACGGTGCGCGCGCTCGCCACCCGCGATCTCGACATCTACAATGCCGGCCGCATCATCCGCAGAGAGGCGGGCGTCGGCATCCTCAACGGCGTCATCTTCGCGACGATCATGGGCGCGATAGCCGGCACATGGTTTCACGACTACCAGCTCGGGGGGGTGATCGCGGCGGCGATGATCATCAATCTGATGGCGGCAGCCCTTGCCGGCATCCTGTTGCCACTGCTGCTCGACAAGATGGGGGCCGATCCGGCCATCGCCTCCTCGGTCTTTGTTACGACGGTGACCGACTGTACCGGCTTTTTCGCCTTTCTCGGCATCGCGACCTGGTGGTTCGGCATCTGAATGGTGGCTGAAATTGACTATTACGTAAAAGTCAATATTATTGCCGGTTCGACGACGGGGAACACATGCCGGTGAACAAATATTATAGCATAACGGAGCTCACGCGCGAATTCGGTGTCTCGACGCGCACGCTCCGATTCTACGAGGACGAGGGACTGATCCATCCGGAGCGGCGAGGGCGCACCCGCCTGTTCCGGCCGGCGGACCGCCGGCTGATCGGCGAAATCCTGCGCGGGCGGCGGATCGGTTTCACCATCGCGGAAATTCGCGAGATCATCCAGGTCTACAAGGAGCCGCCGGGCGAACTCGGCCAGCTGAAGCTTCTGATGAAGCGCGTCGACGAGAAGCGTGAGGACCTGCGCCAGAAGCGCAAGGATATAGACGACACGCTGACGGAACTCGACAATATCGAAGAGGCCTGCCTCGGCCGCCTCGCCGAAATCGGCGTCACTACCTGACAACGGGCAGAGCCTCGCCCGTCTTTATTCCGCCTCGGCGCTGCATTCGGCGACGAGTGTCTGGACCCGTTCATCGTTCTGGACGTCGATCTCGTTTGCCTGCAGTGGGATCAACAGGCTTTGGGCCTGCAATTTTCCGAGCGTACACTGGCAGAAGCTGCGGCACAGCGCTTCGCCTTGCTGCATCACGCAAGTGGAGTTGCATTGCCTTAGGTAAGTTTCCGCCGGATCCGGCGTCGGCGGCGGGACGAGAAGGGAAAGCCCATAGGCGATGGCGATCAGCACCGGCTGGTGGATGAGGTAGAAGGCAAGGCTGTGGCGGCCAAGTCGCGCCGGCCACCAGGAGCCGGTGCCGAGGGTGGCAAGCCGGTGCGGCAGCCTGGTTCTGATGGCGATCGAGGCGAAGCTCAGTCCGGCAAAGAACGGCATTGCCCAGGGAAACAGCGGCACGTAGTCGTTCGACCGTTCCGGCATGGCGGCAAGGCCGATCCAGGCGAGATATCGCGGATCGAAAAAGGACGAGCGCAGCAGGCCCGGTGTGCCGAAATTATCGATGATCCAGGCGGCCAGGAGCGCCAGCGTGAAAACGAGCGTGACGGCGAGCGGCAGCTGGATGAAAACGATGCCGATGAGCGTGAGCACCGCGATGCAATGCAGGATGCCAAAATAGATCCACCCGTCCGGCATCGCGATCCGCGTCGCGATCGAGATGACCGCGGCGGCCGCGGCAATCATGCCGAAACGCTTCCAGAAAGATGGCCAGCGAACCGCGGGCGTGCTCGAAAGCACCAGGCTGACGCCGACGATGAAGAGAAAGGTCGTGGCGATCGCCCGGGCATAGATCTTCAGCCAGCCGGTCTCGGCCGTGCCCGGCGCAAGATAGCCCATGAACTCCATGTCCCAGGTGAAATGGTAGCTTGCCATAGCGATCAGCGCGACGCCGCGCGCCGTATCCAATAGACCGATGCGCGGGGGTCTCGCAGTCGCATCGGCCTGCATTGCCGGCATTGTCATCAAAGTCCCTCGGACAAATCACTTCCACTGCTCGACGGCATGTCGCGGCGAACAGGAGAAAGGTGAAGATTGGGCGGCGGGCCGGCATCCATGATCGCCAGCCGCGCCTCAGAGAAGAATTGCCGGCGCGCCAGCACGAAGATGACGATCGCCGTCGTCAGCATGAAGACATAAGGGTTGATGAACCAGCCGAGATAGCCGATCGACAGGAAGATCGCCCTCAGGCCCTCGTTGAAATTGCTGCCGGCAATGACGTTCATGCGGATGACGCGTTCGGCGGCCCGCTCGGCGGCGATGACGTCGCTCTCGGCATCGCGCAGCATCGGGATGGAGCCGAAGAGAATGGTGCAGTAGTTGAACAGCCGATAGGACCAGCCGAACTTGAAAAAGGCATAACCGAAAAGCGCTGCCAGTCCGCCGACCTTCATCTCGAAGACGGCATGACCGCCATGGAAGACGAAGGGCAGGTCGGCAAAGACGGCGTCGACCTTCTCGGTGGCGCCCAGCAGCGCGAAGCAGCTGCCGATCGCGAAGATCGAGGTCGAGGCGAAGAAGGCCGTGCCGTTCTGCAGTCCGGCCATGATCTGCGTGTCGATCATCTTCAGGTCGCGGCGCAGCGAATTGTAGATCCACTCGCGGCGCCGTTCGGTCATCGCATGCGTCAGACTGGTGCGGCCGAAAAATGTGCGGCCCTTCAGCAGCCAGGAATAGCCCATCCAGACACAGGCAAAGAAGGCCAGAGCAATGTAGTCCGCCGTCGTCATCGGTGATTCAGTCTCCGCATGAAGTGCGGCCACCTTACATATGCATCGAGATGCTGCAATGACTGGTAAGGCGAGCTGGCTGGTTTAAGCACCAAAGGCGAAAACCGGTTTCGATGCGCACAGCCAAAATGCTGAGCGCCGTTCGCGCATCCTATCGGCGCGAAATTCGTAGCAAGACGGCACCGATGCCGATTGTTTTGCAGCATTCTAGGATCCAATTCCAATCCCCAACCGCCGGGCACGAAGTGCGTTGACGAGACATCGCGTCTGCGCTAACGTTAGCAAAAATGGAGACCAGAATGAAGATTGTGCGTTACCGGTCCGGCGATGGAATTCACTATGGGGTCGAAAGCGAAGGCGTGATCGAACGGCTCGCTGGTGATCCCTTCCAGTCGATCGAACGAACGGGGCAGGCGGATGACCTTTCGAGCGTCCATCTGCTGTGCCCGATCGAGCGGCCGCGGATATTCGGGGTCGCGTATAATTACAGGCAGCACACCGACGAGACGGGAAAAGAGCAACCGACGCTTCCTGTGTTGTTCATGAAGCCAAGCACGGCCGCGTGCGGCAACGGAGATGCCATTGAATATCCGAGTGATGGCGAAATCGTCCATTACGAGGCTGAACTGGTCGCTATCGTGGGCAAAGGAGGGCGCCACATCAGCCCAGAAAACGCCTTGCAGCACGTGCTCGGCTACACATGCGGCAATGATATCAGCGACCGCATCATCCAGCGGCAGGAAAGCAAGTTCGGCTGCCTGTTGGCGGGCAAGGGCTACGACACTTTTGCCCCGATCGGTCCGGCCATCATTACGGATATCGATCCGACCAACCTTGACGTCATCCTTCGTCAGAACGGCACAGTCAGACAGTCGGGGAATACGCGAGACCTCGTCTACCCGGTTGCTGACATCGTTGCTTACTTGAGCCGCTTCATGACGCTGCTCCCCGGCGACGTGATCATGACCGGCACGCCGGCCGGCGTTGGACCGATCGTTCCCGGCGACGATCTCGAGGTGGAGATTCCCGGTATCGGCGTGTTGAAAAATCACGTGGTTCCTGCGCGGCATTAAGCGGAGCGCGAGAGATCCTGCAAAGGAATTTCGTTGCAGCCAGAAAATCTGATTGACTCAGGTTCTCTAACACAAGTAATGCTAACGTTAGCAAATTCTGGCCGATCGAATGGTCTTAGGCAGGCGATTTGCGAAAAAATCTGAGGTGGTGGAATGGCACGAGTCCGATACGTCTCAAATACCGAATTGGCTGAGACGCAACCCGCGCTGAATGAGCGCTTGCTGAAGGAGAGGAAGGTTCCGACCGGAAATATCTTCCTCGCGCTCGCCAATGCTCCCGCAGTCCTTAACGATTTCCTGACCTACGCGAACGCTGTGCGGGCTGCCGACCTCAGCCCGAAGCTGCGTGAGATGGCGATCCTTACGGTCGGCTATTGCACAAACTCGGAGTACGAGGTGAAGCATCATCATTCCCATGGCCTCAAGGCGGGCCTTACGGAGGAGCAGTTTCATGCCATTCCGGATTTCGAGACCTCGGACCTTTTCAATGAGCAGGAGAAGGCTGTGATGGCCTTTGCCAAGGACTCGACGCTGAACGTCGATGTGTCGGATGAAGTCTGGGGTGGAGTCGCGAAGTTCCTGTCGGAGAAGCAACTTGTCGAACTCGCGATCAATGTTGCCTGGTACAATTCCGGTGTTCGTCTGATGGGCGCGTTGAAAATTGATCTTGAAGAGGGATACCGATGAGCAAGCTGGCAGCGCGGGAGCTGCGTTCGCTTCGTCATGCCGCATAGTCTTGGCAGCGGCTCATCTAAATCCAGGGCTTTCAGCGTCGCGCTCGGGATGGGGTGAATCACGGCCAATAAAGAGAGGTGCGCGTCGCGGGACGGGCGCCTCTCCCCGATTCAGCAGCCTACCGCTGGATATCCATTGGCCTGCCGGCGTTTATGGAGCGCCCGTGCTGCCGCGAATGATCAATTGTGGCGGCGAGATGAAGCTATAAGGCTTGCTAAGGTCCCCCTTGTTCTGAAGGTGATGGAGGAACCACAGCCCGCAGGCGGTTGCCAATTCCGAAACCGGTAACTGAACTGTCGTAAGTCCGGGGCCCCACCACCGATATCCAAGTTCATCGCCGAACCCGATGACGGAAATGTCTCCCGGGACGCTCAAAGCTTGGTCCTGGATTTCATCAATGACTCCGGAGGTGTTTTGTACCGCACCGATCACCAGCGCCGTCGGTCGATCCTTGCGGGAGAGGAGGCGGCGTACGGCCTCGCGGCCGAATTCGGGCGAGGAGGGAGCGCCTAGTTCCTCATGAACGACAATCTTCTCGCCGGAGTTTTTGACCGCGTCACGGAAACCCTGCACGCGAGCCGCGCCGGTGGGCAGCTCTTCCGTGCCGCCGATATAAGCGATCCGTCTGTGACCTTCATTGATGATATGTTCCGTACTCTCGTAAAGCGCCCTTCTGTCATCGATCCCAAACCATTGGTCGCCGAGCAACGGCGCCTTGCGCAGCAATTGGATGTGAGGTGTCATCTTCAGGATTCGCGCAGAATCGGGATGAGGTTTGGCGCTTGGGACCAGAATGATCCCGGCGACGTTGACGCTGGTGAGTTCCCTGATATGACGAAGCTCGTGCATTCTGTCGTCATCGGTTTCACACAAAGTCAGCTGATAATTCGCCGAAAGAAGGCATCTCGACAGAGCATGGGCGATGGTCGAATAAAAGCTGTTGCGGATATCCGGCACGATCAGGCCAACGAGGTTGCTTTGAACCCCGCGCATCATTCGTGCAGCACGATTGGCAACGTAACCGGCTTGAGCTGCGGCCTCGTTCACCTTTCGCTTCATCTCGGCGCTTATGCGTCGATCGTCGGCGAGGGCGCGACCCACCGTTGAGGGTGAAACCTGAAGTCTGGCGGCGATATCTTTGATTGTTACCATTGTGCTTAGCCCGAATGATCACTTTCGCCAACGATAGCATTGGCGCGGCGGTTGTCAAACGCCGAAATCGCAGAACAACTCCGGCGAATCAAGATGCTCTGATGTTCGTTCACGGATCTTCGGTGCGCTGACTGGGTCCCCGTCGTAATAGCTAGCGATCTCATGGGGTTGATTTCACCTTTTGGAATTATCTCTCGGTATTGCCGCATCTCGGGCGACGCGCATTGAGGAATTTTACCTCGTGAATGTCATTGACATGGCCGCCGCCCTATGAGACCAATGTTGTGCAAACGTTAGCGCAGGAGGAGGCATAACGGATGGATGTTCTGGCAATCTTGGAGATGATCATCGTGCCCACAGAAGGACGTGGATGCTGATGACCCTTGCTCTCTTCTTGCAGTCGGCTGTTGGTGGCATTTTGCTGGGCGGGATTTATGGCCTGCTGGCAATGGGGCTCAGCCTGAGCTGGGGGCTGTTGAAACTTGTGAACCTCAGCCACTTCGCGCTTGCGTTCCTTGGCGCCTACCTGACCTACCAGCTCGGCACGGTCTATGGTGTCCCGGCATATTTAAGCGCCCTTCTGATCGCTCCGCTGTTCTTCGCGCTTGGCGTTGCGCTGCACAGCGTGTTCGTGCGTTTCAAGGTGAAGGAATTCGCTTCTCTCCTGGTCACGTTCGGCGTCACGATCCTGATCGAGTCGCTGATCCAATGGGTCTGGTCGGCCGATTTCCTTCGCTACGAAACGCCCTATGCGCAGACCACCATCCGGCTCGGCCCGATCTTCGTGCCCGTATTGGATCTTTCCGCCTTTGCCTGCGCCGGCGTGCTTGCCGGAGCGGCTTGGTACGCATTGAACAAGACCATGCTCGGCAAGGCACTGCGTGCCGCTGCCCATGACGCCCCCGTAGCATCGGCTTTCGGAATCAATTCCACCCGCGTGTCGTACATCCTGGCCGGCCTCTGCTCAGCGACGGCAGGTATCGCGGGTGTCTTCATCGCCCTGATCGGAACTTTGGCTCCATCTCAAATCGAGGCCTGGATCGGGGTTGTGTTCGCCGTCGCCATCATTGGAGGATTGGGCAGCCCCATCGGCGCATTGGGTGCCGGAATGCTGATTGGCGTGGCCGAGAGCCTGACCATGTCCGTCGTGAACCCCGCTTGGGCGCCGCTCGTGGCATTCAGCGTGCTCATCGTCATCCTCCTGCGCAAACCGGTGATTTGACCATGAAAAAGCTCCTAATCACAGCACCCGCCGTCGCGGTCCTGGCCTCGCTGCCTTACCTGGGAATGGCGGATTACTACCTTTCCTACCTGTACATCATCTTCTTTTGGGTCGTGCTGGCTACGAGCTGGGGCATCCTCAGCGGTTACACCGGCTACTGGAGTTTTGGTCACGCCGCGTTTTTCGGCATCGGGGTCTACACGACGGCGACGCTGACGACGCAGTTGTCATGGCCCTTCGTGGCGACGATACCTGCCGCGGCACTGCTTGCGGCCGCGGTCGCTGTCCTGATTGGCTTGGTGGTCTTTCGCTCGGGAGCTCTGCGCGGCGAGTTCTTCGCGCTGCTGACGCTGTCGGTAACCTTCGTCATTGCGGCCATTGTGTCGAACACCGCGCTGGATTCGGGCACGGGCGTATTCCTCTCGGGAATCGAAATCCCAATGATCGGCGCGACGGCGTCTGGCTCGCTCTATATGTTCGGGCTTATCGCGGCTCTTGCCGCGCTGGCGTCGTCCTATTTCATCTTTCACAGCAAGTTCGGCCAGGGCTTGCTTGCAATCCACGACGATGAAGACGTCGCAGAGGTGAAAGGCGTTCCGACGTTCCGCTACAAGCTGATGTCGTTTGCGATCTCGTCGGCGCTTGCAGGCGCAATGGGTGCAATACACGCGGTATATGTAGGCTACGTCACGGTTGGCGAGACGTTCGCGGTGACCGTTCCTCTCTATGTCGTGCTCATGAGCATTCTCGGCGGTGCGCGCCATTGGGCGGGACCTGCCATCGGCGCGGTCATCATCACCGTGCTGCAAAGCGCCATCGTCAGCGGCGCTCATGCGGAATTCGGCCGTGCGGGCGTGGCTCTCGCGCTGATCATTGTCATACTGGTGCTGCCGTCCGGCATTGTTCCCAGCCTGATCCGCCGGTTTGCCGACAGGCGCAGCGGAGCTGGCGCACAGGAGGCGAGTGATCAGGCCGCTGCGCGGTTCGCGCCCTCAGCCCCGGCAGGCTCCGGTCCGGTGCTTCTCAAATGCGAGGATGTCACCAAGTCCTTTGGCGGCATCCGTGCCTTGACCGGCGTGACCCTGGACGTCCGGCGGGGGGAAATTCTCGCCCTGGTCGGGCCGAATGGCTCCGGCAAGTCAACACTGATCAACATGATCAGCGGCCATTACGCCATGACCTCCGGTAAGATCACGCTGGAAGGCGAGGAGATCTCCGGTCGATCACCGCATCTGATCGCGCAGCAGGGCGTGGCGCGTACCTACCAGATCCCGCGCCTGTTCGATAATCTGACTGTCCTCGAAAACGTTCGGCTCTGCGCTAGATTTGGCGGCGCAGATGGCATGGGCTTGGATGCGGTCGACGCAGTCACCAGGGAGGCTCTCGCCTTTACCGGCCTGGCTGACAAGGCCAACTTGCTCCCGGAGGCGTTGAACCTGCATGACCGCAAGTTTGTCGAATTCGCCAGAGCACTGGCGGCAAAACCGCGGCTGCTGCTGCTCGACGAGGTGCTTTGCGGCTTGAATCCGGCCGAGGTCGACCATGCGGTCGAAATGATCAAGCGGATCAGGGCTGGCGGTACGACGATCATCTTCGTTGAGCACCTGATGCGTGCGGTTGTCGCGCTGGCGGACCGTGTCGCGGTGCTGGACCAGGGGAAAGTTCTGGCGCTTGGGCAGCCAAGCGAAACGATGAGAGACCCGGCAGTGGTCAGCGTATATCTGGGAGGCAGTCATGCTGCTTGAGGTCGATAAGATCGAGGTCGGCTACGGAGATGCGATCGCTCTGTGGGATCTGTCAATCGGTGTAAGAGCAGGCGAGATCGTCTCGGTCGTCGGCCCGAACGGGGCGGGGAAGAGCACGCTGGTAAATGCCATCGCCGGCATTCTTCGTCCGCACAAAGGAAAGATCGTCATCGAGGGGAAGGACGTCTCCAAGGTGCCCAGCCATCGGGTGTGCGATTACGGCATAGCGGTAGTCCCGGAAGGGCGGCGTCTTTTCACGGCAATGACGGTCTTGGACAATCTGTTGCTCGGAGCATACCGCTCGCTCGCTCGTGCTGAGCGCGATGCTACCCTCGCTGAGGTGTTTCAGCTTTTCCCTGTCTTGGAAGAGCGTCAGAATTCGTTGGCGGGTTCCTTGTCGGGCGGGCAGCAGCAAATGGTTGCGATCGGCCGCGGCCTGATGGCCAAGCCGCGCGTGCTGCTCATGGACGAGCCGTCGCTCGGGCTGTCGCCTTTGATCGTCGGCGAAATGTTCAAAATCATCCAGATGATCAATGAGCGAGGCGTAGCCGTGCTGCTCGTCGAGCAGAACGTGAACAAGGCGCTTGAAATTGCCCATCAGGCCTACGTGATCGAGCAAGGCCGCGTGACGGCCTCCGGAGCGCCCGAAGTTCTCATCAATGATCCAAGCATCAGGGAGGCCTATCTTGGAATCTGAAAAATTGAGCGGGAGAGTTCCCGTGCATATCAGGCGCGTTGTGACGGAGCACGGCAGTCAGGGTGTTGCCAGGTTCGCCGAGGACGGCGCCGTTCCGCGCACCGACATATTCAAGACGGTTCCCGGACTGGTGTCGCGGATGGTCTGGTCGACTTCGGCTTCAACGACGGTCCCACTCAACGGAACCGATCCAACTCCGCTGGTGACGAGCTTCGTTCCCGAGCCGGGTGAAACGCGGTTTTTAGTGCTAACGTTCCCACCGGATGCCGTTTTTATGGCTCCGGATTTCGATGGGCCGGCGGCTGTGGCGGAGAACCTGGCGGTCAGCCCAGGCCTGGCCGAACGTTTCGAGCCGGATGGTAAACATCAAACGCCGACCGTCGATTACGGCATCGTTCTCGACGGCGAGATCTGGATGGAGCTCGACGATGCCAATGAGACTCGCCTGGGCCAATTCGACACCTTCGTACAGAACGGAACGCGTCACGCCTGGCGAAACAAAAGCGACAGACCGGCAACCATCGCCGTGGTGCTGGTTGGCGCACGGACCCCCGATATGACGGATTAACGATGACGGCCTGTGAGCCTCGATGACCCAATATTTCAACCTGACTTTGTGGACCAGTTGAACATGATGAACACCGAAATTCGAAAAGTGCAGGGCCGTCGCGTCTGGGACTCCCGTGGCAGGCCCACCGTTGAGGTAGAAATCGAGCTGGCCTCCGGTGCCACGGGCAGGGCGATTGCCCCGGCTGGCGCATCGACCGGAACCGGCGAAGCTCTCGATCTACGCGATGGCGGCAGCGCCCTTGCCGGCTTGGGCATCAACAAGGCCCTCTCCGCCGTCAACGGGGAAATCGCCAAATTGCTGGTTGGCCGGGATGCCAGGGATCAGGCCGAGCTAGACCGCGCGATTATCACACTCGATGGTACACCGAACCGGAGCAGACTAGGTGGAAATGCGTCGGTAGCAACGTCGATGGCGTTGCTTCACGCCGCTGCGGCTGCGGCCGACCAACCGATCTGGCGGTATCTCGCAGGCTCCGACAGGGGAATTACGATGCCGCTGCCGGAAATCCAGATTTTCGGTGGCGGAGCGCATGCAGCGCGCCGGGTAGACGTCCAGGATTTCATGATCATGTGCCCTGCCGCCTCGACTTTCTCGGAGGCTTTGGAGTGGACGGCCGAGGTCTACCGCGCGGCGGGCGACATCATGAAGCGTGCCGGCAAGCTCCAGGGCGTGGCGGACGAGGGAGGCTACTGGCCTGCCTTCACCAGCAATGAAGAGGCTCTCGATGCCTTGGTGCGTTCGATCGAGGCTGCCGGTCTGAAACCCGGCGGCGAGGTCGCGATATCGCTCGATATCGCGGCTTCCGAATTCGGCCGCGAAGGCAAGTATTCGCTGGCATTGGAAGATCGGCAGCTCGACACGGCCGAGATGATCGACATGCTTGGCGGCTGGTTGAAGGCATATCCGATCGTCTCTATCGAGGATCCGCTCGCCGAGGATGATCCCGATGGCTTCAAGGAATTTACCGCCCGCTACGGCTCCCGATGCCAGATCATCGGCGACGACTTCTTCGTGACGAACGCGGCGCGGGTGACGGAAGCGATCGGGGATAAAAGCGCCAATGCCGTTCTGATCAAGCCGAACCAGGCGGGCACGATCACAGAGACGTTCGAAGCACTCTCGGTCGCCAAAAGGGCAGGTTTTCGGACAATCGTTTCGGCGCGATCCGGCGAGACGGAAGATGTGACGATCGCCCATCTGTCGGTCGGCTGGGATGCCAAGCAGCTCAAGGTCGGATCGTTCTCCCGCTCCGAGCGCATGGCCAAGTGGAACGAGGTTCTCCGGATCGAGGAGGCTCTTGGAAAAGAGGCTTCGTTCGCTGGCTGGTCGGCGCTAGACTTGGCTGAAAGGCCGGCCGCGGTTGCCGCCGTAGGTTAGAATTTTTGATGGGCCGAATGCGCGTCTCGCACAAAACAGGCGTTGACAAAACAACCGGCCCTCTTATGCTAACGTTAGCAATAAATAGACGAGGATGACATGCTACCGGCTGTTAATTTGAAACCTCCCTTCAACATCACGCGCTTCAGCCACGTCGTGCTTGAAGTCGATGACGTGGGGTGTAGCCGAGATTTCTATGTCAATGTCGGCGGCCTCGTCGAAACAGAATTCGCGGACGGTGTCTCCTACCTCCGCGGGCTGTCCGAGGCCTGCCATCACAGCCTCGTGCTCACACCCGCCGGCGGCAAGCCGACGTGCAGGCGGATCGGGTACCGGGTGTTCCTGGAGGAAGATCTCGACAAGGCCAAGATCTTCTTTGAGGAGAAGGGCCTTCCGGCGGAGTGGGTCGAGGTTCGAAACCAGGGCCGCACGCTGCTTGTCAGCGATCCCTCGGGCGCTCGCATCGAGCTTTGCTCCAGCATGAGCGTCCATCCTCGTAAATTTCTCGACGTGCATGAACATCGTGGTGCTCGAGCCCAGGGCCTCGACCATTGCCAGATCATGGTTGCCGATCCACTGGGGCTGAGCGCGTTCTACGGCGAACTGGGTTTCCGCACTTCGGAATATATAGCGGCGGGCGACACTCTCATTGCGAACTTCATGTATCGCAAAGGTGTCTGCCTGGACCTGGCCTTGGTGCCCGGCATCGGCCCGCAACTGCACCATTTTGCCTATACGGTCCCCGAAATCAGCGACATCTTCGCCGTGTGCGACTTTGCCAGCCGTTACGGATATGGAGACAGCGTCGAGCGCGGGCCTGGCCGCCACGGCCCTTCGGGAGTTCTGTTCGTCTATCTGCGCGATCCCGATGGACACCGGGTGGAATTCTTCAACAATCACTACACCACGATAGATGCGGAGTTGGAGCCCATTCGTTGGGACGCGGCATCCCTGAGCACCAACGTGCATTGGGGGATGCCGGCCGTCTCCAAGTGGTTCTTCGAGGCCAGCGAATTTACGGGAGTGCCGCTGGAGCACCCCGAGAAAATGCCGAACCCGATGACGCTGGAGCGATACGCAGAAGGGCTCGCGAAGAGCTGACCTGCCGCCTGAGGCAGGAGACTGACGCGCTGCGACAGCTGCAAGCGCGAGACATGCCGGAAGCACATGGGAGGATGAGATGAGTGCAAATTCCATTAAAATGAACAGACGTGCATTTCTCGGCTCAGCCGCCGCCGCGGCGGCTTTCAGCTCGATGCCGAGAGTTTTTGCCCAGGAGGGGCCGATCCGCGTCGGCGGAACGCTGCCGCTGACCGGTCCGCTTGCGGGCGTCGGCGCGATCCATAAGCTCGCGGCCGAGGTGTTCGTCGAGCAGATCAACGCCAAAGGCGGTATTCTCGGACGAAGGGTGGAGTTCGTCCTTCTCGACGATCAATCGCTTCCCGCCAATGCGCGAACGCTTTATGAACGCCTGGTGACGGCCGATAAGGTCGATCTCCTGATGGGCCCCTATGGCACGTCGTCGATTATCGCAGCCATGGGCGTTGCCGCTCGGTTCAAGAAGATGCTTGTTCAGAGCAGCCTTGGCGACCCAAGCCTTGCACCCTATCCGCTGCAGTTCCCCTCTCTTCCGATCGGGGCCGAGCCGCAGTTGACCGACACCGAGGTCGTTCTTGATGCCTATGCCAGCCTGCCAACCCCTCCCAAGACGATCGCCTTCGTCACCAGCAAATTCCCGTCCGCGCTGACGATCGCCAAGGGCGGTCAGCAGGTCGCTGACAAGCGTGGCATCAAAAGCGTGCTGGACCTCGAATACGAATTCGGCACGAAGGACTTCGGCGCAATCGCAAACCGCATCAAAGCGGCTGATCCGGATCTGCTGTGGTCCGGTGCGATCGGCATGGAGGCAGTGCAGCTTCTCGATGCCATGAGCCGGATCGATTACCAACCAAGGAACCAGTTCTACCTGTTCCCGGCACCCGGCCCGACCGCAGCTCACCCGAAAGCCAATGGCTTGACCTCGCTGACCTGGTTCGAGGAGCACGAGCCGTTCCTCAAATATCACGGCGCTCAGGAGTTCGTCAGCGCTTATGACAACAAGGCGAAGGCGGCAGGCTTCCCCTATCCGCGCACCGAGTATCAGGCCGCCGTCGAATATGCTGCGTGGCAAATTCTGGCGGCAGCAGCCGAAGGGGCAGGGAAGCTGGACGACGCCGCGATGGCTGCATGGTTGCGCTCGAATACCGTCGAGACGGTCGTCGGGCCAAGGACTTTCGACGGCAAGTTCAATGCCGGGAAGCCATCGACGAAGCTCAAGCAAGTTCAAGGAAAGGATTGGGTGACGGTCTGGCCCGCGGATTTCCGACCGGCTGACAAGGCGTTCCTCGTCCCGTGACGGATACGCATCGCGCGGCCGCGCACCCGCCTGAAACTGCAAGAATGCATTCGGTCAGCCAAGGTCTGACCGATGTCCCTATGGAGGAGTTAATGGTTAAGACTATGATCGCTGCTCGGCTGCATGCTCTGCATCAGCCGATGTCGCTGGATGAGATTCCGATTCCCGCGCCCCGGCCCAACGACGTTCTGGTGCAGGTCAGGGCTTGCGGTATCGTGCCCAACATGGCCAACGTCATCAATAACTGGCCGACCTGGTTTCCCCACCAGCCGCTGCCGAAGTTTCCGGCAGTGTTCGGCCTGGATCCAGCCGGGGTCGTCGCCGAAGTCGGCGAGGCGGTCACCAATGTCAAGATTGGCGATCGTGTCTATGTCAGCCCCCTCAGATCCTGTGGCTCCTGCAAGGCGTGCCGGTCGGGCAACCGCAGCCAATGCCGCTACTACACCTTGAATGGGTACTTCAGCACCAGCCGTGATGGTCAAAGAATCTTCGATCTCTATCCGTACGGCGGCTTCAGCCAGTACATGACCGCCCCGGAATATTCACTCGTATGCCTGCCGGATAATCTCAGCTTCGAACAGGCCGGCCGTTTCGGCTACCTCGGCACATCCTACGGCGCCCTGAAGAATGCGCAGGCCGGTCCCGGCCAGGTCTGCCTCATCGACGGGATTACCGGCACGCTCGGTGTCGCGGCAACCAAGCTCGCTCTTGCAATGGGCCTCTCCAAAATTCTGGGCACCGGCAGGAACAAGGAACTGATGGACCGCATAAAGGCCATCGCTCCCGACCGCATCGACACGATCATGCTCGGTGAAGGCTCGACCGGAGAGTGGGCGAAGGCCCAGACCGGCGGCGAGGGTGTGGATTTCGTCATCAGTGCGCTGGGCGCGAGAGCTCCCGCTGCGACCGTGGTCGACTCCATGCGCGGCGTTCGTCGAGGCGGCCGTGTGGTTGTCGTTGGCGGCGTCGCGGAAGATGTTCCGGTCGACGTTAAGTGGCTGATGGACGAGCAGGTTCAGCTGATCGGCTCCAACTGGTTCAGCGCTGCCCAGGGGCAGGAGATGGCCGACATGGTTCGCACCGGCGCGCTCGACCTCTCCTATCTCGAGCACAAGATCTATCCGCTCGAGCGGGTGAACGAGGCCATCTCCGGCATCGGCGAACGCGATGGCGGCTTCAGTAACTACGTGGTCATTCCTCCGGTTCCTGCCGCCTATCAATAACAATCACCGGCGCCGGTTGCGGCCGGCGCCGCCCTCACGCGAGAAGAGAGAACATGTCCAAGAAAGATATCGCGGTCCTGGTTGGAAGCCTTCGTCAGGCTTCGATCAACCTGAAGCTTGCCCGTGCAATGCAGAAAGTAGCGCCCGACGGGCTGAACCTGGAAATCGTACCGATCGGCGATCTTCCGCTCTATAACCAGGACCTCGAGACCGAAACGCCGCCGGTGGAATGGACATCCTTCCGCGAGCGCATCAAGGCTTGCGACGGGGCAATCTTCGTGACGCCGGAATATAATAGATCCGTACCGGCGGCATTGAAGAATGCGATCGAAGTCGGCTCTCGACCGTTCGGGAAAAGCGTATGGGATCATAAGCCCGGTGCGGTGACCGGGGCTTCTCCCGGCCTGATTGGCGGCGCTGCGGCAGCACTCCAGCTCAGGGTTATCCTAACCAACATCAACGTGCCGACCATGCCCCAGCCTGAAGTTTACCTCAGTACGGCCGACAAATTGGTGGGCGACCATGGCGTATTCCTCAACGAAGGAACCCAGAAGTTCATCGAGAGCTTCCTGGTTGCGTTCGAAGGCTGGGTCGGCCGGTTCTGAGCCGAAGCAGAGCAAGACTTCGTCGGCCATCGCGAACACAGCGCGGTGGCTTTTTCTTTTTCATTCGAAGTGGAAAGCGCAACCGCTCCGGAAGCACCTGGCTTCCTTAAGAAAACCAGGCCTGCGCCACGTCAGCAAGCTTTTGCGGAGGCGATGCGATCAACGGAATGGCGGCTTTGCGGATAGCTTCGCGCTGGCATTCGTCGGTTATGTATTCGACGGGCGATTTGCCGTCGATCCGGGCGAGGAAGAGTGCGGGCAGCAGGCTTGCGGCCCGAGCCTCGAGAGCGTCCCGATCCTCCCAATCGACCTGATCCATGTAGGCTGCGGTCAAAGCCGCAAATGACGATGCGAGCTCAGATGCCGCCTTTTCCGCAACGATCTTCTTCAACAACAGATGGTTCAGGCAGAAGGCCAGGTCGAAAGCCGGATCACCGAACCAGGCGCATTCGGCATCCAGGAACACAGGTCCGTTCTTGCCCAGCAGGATGTTCTTCGGGCTGACGTCGCCGTGGACGAGCGCCAGCTTTGTTTCCGCCGTGCGCTGAACGAGCTCGGCGAGGCGATCGCTGACGAAGGGATGTTTGGCGGCAGTCGCAACCAGGTAGGGCTCAAGCCGGAGCGCATAGAAATTCGGTCCAGAGTCAAATTTGTCCGATAAGCCCGATGTGCGGGCGCTCACGGAATGGATCTGCCCGATCCGCCGGCCTGTGACCTCTGCTGCCATTCGGTCGACGCTTCCTTGAAGCAGGCTGGTCTTCCACAGCGGGTACTCGTCGCTCGGCAGAAACTCCATTGCGAAAATACCACACGACTCGTCGTGCGCGAGAGGCTTCGGAACGGCAGAAGGGAAATGCTCCGCCACGAAGGAAATCCAGTTCCATTCGTATACATTTCGCGACACCGGCGCCTGCCAATCGGCAGATACTTTAAGCTTGGCCAGTGCGCGTTTCACGCAGATGAGCCGGCCGGGGAGCTCCACGCGGTAGATATCTGAGGAAACACCACCCGTCAGGGGCTTGTAGACCGCCTCCTCGGAAGCGCTCTTCAGGCCGCTCTTCAGCAGGAAATCGTCGAAAATCATCATCTCGGCTACAGACATAAAACTATTGTCCTTGCTGCGTTAGCGGCGGGGGCTGTTGCGGGCTTGTTCGGGCATCTCTCCGGAAAGAACCCTGACGACTTCCTCCGCGGCCCGGCGACGCAGTTCGATCAGCGAAGCATCCGAGGAGAAGGCGACATGCGGCGTGATCATCGCGCCGGGGTGAGCGATCAGCTCCGCCGGCACGCGTGGTTCATCCTCGAGCACATCAAGGCCGACACCGCTCAGAATGCCGGACGCCAGCCCCTCGATCACGGCGGCAGTATCCACGACGCCGCCTCGGCTGACGTTGATCAGCAAGCTTCCACGACGCATCTTCAAGATAGCGTCTTTGTTGATCAGGTGGCGGGTCGCGGGCGAAAGCGGCGCATGGACGATGACGATATCGCTCCTGGCCAGCAGCGTATCGAAGTCGGTAAGCTCCACGCCGGCGGGGGCATTCGAGGCATAGGGGTCGTGGGCCGACACGCGGCATCCCAGCGCCTGCATCTTTGCTGCCGTCGCGCGGCCGATGCGGCCGAAGCCAACGATGCCGCAGGTCAGTTCCGAAAGCCTGCGCAGATTTGCAGAGGCGGGGTCCCAGCGCCCATCGCGAACTTCACGATCGAAGTGGACAAGGCCGCGCGCCCAGGTAATTGCGAAACCGACGGCGTGGTCGGACACTTCTGCAACGCAATAGTCGGGAACGTTCGTGACCCAGATCCCCCGCTCCGTCGCTGCATCGACTGCAATATTGTCCAGGCCAACTCCAAGGCGCGCGACGATCTTGAGATTAGGCGAGGCGGCGATCGCCGTCGCGCTGACCTGAGCCCAGCAGGTCAGGATAGCGTCCGGACGATGCTCTGCAGCCAAAGCGTCGATCTCAGCAGGGGGCGACGGCTCGGCGGGGCCGCTGACGAGGGTAAACCCGGCCCGCTCGATCACCTCCCGCTCCACCTTGTCATCCGGCCAGGCGTAGTCCGTCAACAGCACGGTCCGTGTCATGATTTCCTCCCAATTTGTGCGAACGTTAGCGCACCAGTTTTGCCGAGGTCAAGAAAAAAGCGAATGCCATCCGCATTGCGGTTGGCTACCCGCTGTTTCGCAGCCCCGCGGCAATTCCGTTGATTGTCAGGTGCAGCGCCTCTTCGGTGTCCTGATCTCGTTCTCCGGCACGGTGGCGGCGAAGAAGGTCGATCTGCATGTGATTAAGCGGATCGAGGCATGGAAAGCGATGATGGATCGACTGCTTCAGCGCCGGATTGTTCTCCAGCAGCGAGGCCTGATCGGTTATGCCGAGCAGGGCAGCGGTTGTCGCTTCCCATTCGTCTTTTATGCGTGCGAAGATCTTCTCATGCGCGGGTGCGTCAGGGGTGAGGTTCACGTACCGCGCCGCGATCGCCATGTTGGTTTTTGCCAGCACCATCTCCATGTTGGCGATCAGCGTCTGGAAGAAAGGCCAGTCCCGATGCATTCTTTGCAGAGTTGGCAGCCCGTCGGGATGTCCAGTCAGCCACTGTTCGACGGCCGAGCCAAAACCAAACCAGCCCGGCAACATGATGCGGCTCTGCGACCAGCCGAACACCCAGGGGATCGCCCGAAGATCTTCGATGCGACGTGACGAGCTGCGTGAGGCCGGACGGCTGCCGATGTTCAGTTTTGCGATTTCGCCAATGATCGTGGCTTCCCGGAAGAAGCGTTCAAATCCCTCGGTCTCGTAAACCAGGCAGCGATAGGCGCCGAAAGCCAGTCCGGACAGCTCCTCCATGGCGTGGAGAAATTCGGGATCCGGTTCTTGTGCGTCGGAAGGCAGCAAGGAGGCTTCCAAAGTCGCGGCGATAAGAAGTTCCAGGTTCCTGCGGCCGAGTGCCGGATTGGAATATTTCGCCGCTATGACTTCACCTTGCTCCGTCAGCCGAATCGATCCGGCAACCGCGCCGGCGGGCAGGGCGGTGATCGCCTCATAGCTTGGGCCGCCGCCGCGGCCCACGGAACCGCCGCGGCCGTGAAACAGGCTGAGGCGAATGCCTTCACGGTCGAAGAGCTGAATAAAGGCCATCTCCGCCTTGTACAGCTCCCATCCCGATGTCAGATATCCGCCATCTTTGTTGCTGTCGGAGTAGCCGAGCATGATCTCCTGCTTGCCGCCGAGTGCGCGCAGGTATGTTCGATAGGCTTCGATGGCCAAAACCGTCTGCATCACGTCATGCGAGCTGCGGAGGTCGGAGATCGTTTCGAAAAGCGGTATGATGTTGACTGAGGCTGCTTCGGGTTCATCGGGCCGGAACAGTCCGACTTCCCGAAATAGCACCATGACCTCCAGAAGGTCGGAAGGGCTTCCGGCCTTCGAGATGATGTAATTGGGGATGCTGGCGCGGCCGTAGCGCTTGTGGGCTTCGGCAGCCTCACGCAGCACGGAAAGCTCCGACATCGTCTCGGCCGAATAGGTCTTGAGCGATGTCACCAGCAGCTGGGAAGACCGAAGCTCCTCCGTCAGCAAGTGGATCTTGTCACTTTCGGCGAGCGCCTCGTAGCCTGTGCCGGGCCGCACCTTCTCGAAAAGCTCATGAACGACGCGCTGATGAACCTCGGAATTCTGTCTCAGATCGAGGCTGACAAGGTGAAAGCCGAAGACGTCGACGGCGCGTTGGAGGCTACGCAGTTTTCCAGCGGCGATCTTTCCTGCGCCATTGGCGATCAAGGATTTGCCGATCGTTGCCAGGTCTTCGGCGAACTCGGCAGGGCTCAGATAGCAGGGGGCGGCCGCCACAGGCTCGCGAACCAATTCCGTACTGCCGAACTTCCGTGCAGTGGCCGCCAGGCGAGCATACATGCCCGAGATCGCCAGGCGATACGGCTCGTGCCGGCGCTGCTCCGATCGATCGGGAGAGTCGGTCGCAAGCCGCTGGAGTTCCTGCGAGACTTTTACATACCGATCATCCAAAGAAAGTTCGGCGCCAAGGCTGTGGAGTTCTCCGAGATAGAAGGAGAAAACCCTCTCGCTCTGCAGCCGGAGCGCTTCCCTGAGGGTCTCGCCGTTGACAAAAGGGTTGCCATCCCGGTCGCCGCCGATCCAGGAACCCATGCGCAGGAATGGCGGCAGCGCGTCTTGAGCAAACCTCCAAGGCGAGCCTCGGAGTTGATTTTCGAGACCCTCATAAACTTCCGGGATAACCCGGAAAATGGTGCTGTCGTAATAGGACAGGCCATTGAGGATTTCATCCACGACCTGCAGTCGCCGACCTCGCAAGCTGTTCGTCTGCCAAAGGGTCGTCGTCGCTCTTTCCAAATCTGCCTGATATCGATCTGTCTCCTGCGCGGTCAGGCCGGCCTGCTCGAGCCGGCTCAAGCATTGTGCCAGCTGCTGTTCGATGTCGATCACGCTCTTTCGCCGAACCTCGGTCGGATGCGCCGTGAAAACAGGCGAGACGACCGCTTCAACGAGCAGCTTGCGAATAGCTTCCGCCTCTACGCCGGCGGCGGCCAGAACAGACAGCGATCTGGCAATCGTCCCCGGCATGGCGGGTTCGCCATCGGCGATGCTGAAGCGCTGCACCCTGGCCTGATGAGCGTCTTCTGCAATGTTCACGAGCTGCGAGAACTGGCTGAACGCGCGGATCACGCGCTTGAGGGTGCGGGGAGGCATGTCTGCGCAGAAGGGGGCGAGCTTCTCGTTCAAGCGCGGACTGGTCTTTCTGCGGCCGGCAATCGAGAGAGTGCGGACCTGTTCCACAATCTCGCGGGCCTCCTTGCCGTCGCTTGCTTCTATAGCCTCGCATAACAGGCGGCCGAGGAGGCGAACATCCCTCACCAAGGCCCTGCTGGCCGTGAGGCGTCTTCCCTGCATGCTTGCTTTCTTCAACTGAAGATGCAAATGTCCGCTCCTTGTGCTAACGTTAGCATAAGGTGGCAGGATTTCCGCCAGGAGTCAAGGATGCTCGCAATCGATCATGAGCGGAGGCGCAGATGGGCGCGAGCGGCTGCTATCGCAACCATGCTCGCGCATCAGCGGCCGCGCTTTCCTGGTAGCGCGCGACCTCTTCCAGAAGCCATGCGCGGAATGCTCCGACAGGACGGAAGTCTTTCCTGCTAAGTGGCGCGACGGCATAATAGGCACTGGGGCTTTTGACCTGATGCGGGAAGGCTTGGACCAGCTGGCCATTCGCAAGCTCGGAGTCGATGAGGAAAAGCGGCATCAAGGCGAGCCCCAGTCCGGCAATGCAGGCTTGGGCCACGTTGCTGAACTGTTCGAAGCGCATGGCCTGGGATGGGGTGCCGTTGACCTCGAGGCTCTCGAAAAAATGGTTCCACGCACCCGGACGGGACGCCATCTGCAACAACGGAAGGCGAAGCAGATCTTCAGGCTTCGATATGGGATGCGAACTCAGAAAAGACGGGGACGCGACCGGTGCCACCATCTCCTCCATGAGAAAGGTGCTTTCCGCACCCGGCCAATCAGGCTGGCCGATATGGATCGCCATGTCGATGTCGTCGCGGTCGAAATCGAACATCCCTATGCGCGTTGCGAAGTTCAACGTGATCTCCGGATGTCTCGCGACAAACTGCGGAATGCGTGGCATCAGCCAGCGTGTGCCGAATGTTGGCAGGATGGCGAGATTGAGTTGATCATTATGCTGTTTGGTCATGGCGTGCAGCGAAGCGGAACGGATTTCCGCCAGAGCGTTGGCGATCGCCCGTGCATAATCAGCGCCGGCCTCTGTGAGAATGACGCCGCGGCTTGTGCGCTCGAACAGTAAAACGCCCAGTTGCTCTTCCAATCCGGCAATTTGCCGACTGATGGCGCCCTGAGTCAGGGAAAGTTCCTCAGCCGCCGCAGAGAAGGTGCTCAGCCGCGCGACGGAATCGAAAGCTGCGAGAGCGGAGGTCGAGGGAAGGAGTCTTCGAGAGAGGTTTGCCATTGGCTATTACTAGAGCTCATAGGCCGATGAGTAAAGCTCGCTTTGTCAATCGCCCAAAAGCGGCTTTAATCCCATCAAATTCGAATTGCCGAAAACCTCAACGGGAGGATGACGACCTTGGCCTTTTCTTGGAATGACCCCTTTCTGCTCGACGACCAGCTGACCGAAGATGAACGGATGATCCGCGAGTCCGCGGCGGCTTTCGCAGAATCCGAACTCCTGCCGCGTGTCCAGGAAGCCTATCTCGAAGAAGCGACCGACCCCGAATTGTTCAGGTTGATGGGGCAGACCGGCCTCCTCGGTGTGACGCTGCCGGAAGAGTACGGGGCCGCGAACGCCTCCTACGTCGCTTATGGCCTGGTCGCTCGCGAGGTCGAGCGCATCGACTCCGGATATCGCTCGATGATGAGCGTGCAGTCCTCGTTGGTCATTTACCCGATCTTCGCCTACGGCTCCGAGGAGCAGAAGAAGAAGTACCTGCCGGGCCTGGTTTCGGGTGAGCTGATCGGCTGTTTCGGTCTGACCGAGCCTGACGCCGGCTCCGATCCCGGCGGCATGAAAACCCGTGCCGAGAAAATTGCGGGCGGCTACCGATTGCGCGGCTCGAAGATGTGGATCTCGAACTCGCCGATTGCCGATGTCTTCGTCGTCTGGGCAAAGTCTGTGGCTCACAACAACGAAATTCGCGGTTTTGTTCTCGAGAAGGGCATGAAGGGCCTTTCGGCTCCGAAGATCGGCGGCAAGCTTTCGCTGCGGGCCTCGATCACGGGCGAAATCGTGATGGATGGTGTCGAAGTCACCGAGGATGCGCTTCTGCCCGATGTCTCCGGCCTCAAGGGGCCGTTCGGCTGCCTCAACCGCGCCCGTTACGGCATCTCCTGGGGCGTCATGGGAGCTGCCGAGGACTGCTGGTTCCGTGCGCGTCAATACGGTCTGGACCGCAAGCAGTTCGGCAAACCGCTTGCAGGTATGCAGCTTTACCAAAAGAAGCTCGCCGATATGATGACCGAGATCACCCTCGGACTGCAGGGCTCGCTTCGGGTCGGCCGCCTGATGGATGAGCACAAGATGGCCCCGGAAATGGTCTCGCTCGTCAAGCGCAACAATTGCGGAAAGGCGCTTGAAATAGCGCGGCACGCCCGCGATATGCACGGCGGCAACGGCATTCAGATCGAATACCATGTCATGCGCCACGCGCAGAACCTGGAGACGGTCAATACCTACGAGGGCACCCACGACGTCCATGCCCTGATCCTTGGACGCGCCCAGACGGGCCTCCAGGCTTTCTTCTGACGACCGCAATCTGTTCGGCGCAGATCGACCTTCCATCTCCGGATCAACGAGAGGCAGCATGCCTATAGCGAATAAGATTTCTACCGTCGCCGTCATTGGCGCCGGCCAGATGGGGACCGGGATCGCGGAAGTCGTGGCGAAACATGGCTATGAGGCCTTGGTTTACGATCTCGATAAAGATCGGATCCGGGCGAGCCTCGAAGCGAGTGCCTGTTATTTCGGACGTCAGGTCGAAACCGGTAAAATGCCGGGCGAGTCGGCTGAGCAGGCCATCTCCCGGATCAAGGGCGCGTTCTCTCTCCCGAACCTGGCGGAGGCCGATTTGGTCGTCGAAGCGGTCAGCGAGAATGAACACATCAAGAGGAAGGTTTTTGCGGATGTGTGCACCGTTCTGAAGCCCGACGCGATCCTGGCGACGAACACATCGTCGCTCTCCATCACGCGGCTCGCCGCGTCAACCGACAGACCCAATCGTTTTATAGGGATACACTTCATGAATCCCGTACCGGTTATGAAGCTGGTCGAGCTGGTCCGCGGCATCGGAACGGATCAAGAGACCTTCGCCACAGCCAAGGCTTTCGCCGAATCCATCGGCAAGACCGTCACTGTCTCCGAGGATTTTCCGGCTTTCATCGTAAACCGCGTTCTCATCCCGATGATCAACGAAGCGATCTACACGCTCTATGAGGGCGTCGGAAACGTGGAGGCGATAGACACCGGCATGAAGCTTGGCGCCAATCATCCGATGGGGCCGCTCGAATTGGCCGATTTCATCGGTCTGGACACATGCCTTTCCATCATGCAGGTCCTTCATGAAGGACTGGCTGACAGCAAATACCGGCCGTGCCCGCTGCTGGTCAAATATGTGGAAGCGGGCTGGCTCGGTCGCAAGGCACAACGCGGGTTCTACGACTACAGGTACGTTCCGGCTCGAGCTACTCGCTGATCCCATTCTTTCCAACATCGAGATTTAGCAGGCAACCATCATGACGGAAGAATACGCAGACGAACGCGAGAGCATGGAATTCGACGTGGTGATCGTCGGCGCGGGTCCTGCCGGTCTTTCCGCGGCGATCCGGCTGAAGCAGGTCAATCCGGAACTGTCGGTCGTCGTGCTGGAGAAGGGCTCGGAAGTCGGCGCCCATATTCTCTCCGGCGCCGTCGTCGATCCGATCGGCATCGACCGGCTGCTGCCCGGCTGGCGCGAGGATGCCGATCATCCCTTCAAGACCGAAGTGACCGATGACCAGTTTCTGTTGCTTGGGCCCGCCGGCTCGATCCGCCTGCCGAATGTCATGATGCCGCCCTTGATGAACAATCACGGCAATTACATCGTCTCGCTCGGCAATGTCTGTCGCTGGCTGGCTGGCAAGGCGGAGGAACTCGGCGTCGAGATCTATCCGGGCTTTGCCGCCGCCGAAGTGCTCTATGACGACAAGGGGGCCGTGATCGGCGTCGCCACCGGCGACATGGGCATCGAGAAGACCGGCGAGCCCGGCCCGAACTATACCCGCGGCATGGAGCTGCGCGGCAAATACACGCTGATCGGCGAAGGCGTGCGCGGCTCGCTCGCCAAGCAGCTGATCGCCAAGTTCGATCTCTCCAAGGATCGCGAGCCGCAGAAATTCGGCATCGGCATCAAGGAACTCTGGCAGGTCAAGCCGGAGAACCACAAACAGGGCCTGGTGCAGCATTCCTTCGGCTGGCCGCTCGGCATGAAGACCGGCGGCGGCTCCTTCCTCTATCACCTCGAAGACAATCTGGTGGCGGTCGGCTTCGTCGTCCATCTGAACTACAAGAACCCCTATCTCTATCCCTTCGAGGAGTTCCAGCGCTTCAAGACGCATCCGGCGATCCGTTCCACCTTCGAGGGCGGCAAGCGGCTCTCCTATGGGGCGCGTGCCATCACCGAGGGCGGCTATCAGTCGGTGCCGAAGCTCACCTTCCCCGGCGGGGCGCTGATCGGCTGTTCCGCCGGTCTGGTCAACGTGCCGCGCATCAAGGGCAGCCACAATGCGGTGCTGTCGGGCATGCTGGCGGCCGAGAAGCTGGCGGCGGCGATTGTATCAGGCCGCAGCCATGACGAGGTCGTCGAGATCGAGACCGACTGGCGCAAGGGTGACATCGGCCGCGATCTGAAGCGGGTGCGCAACGTCAAGCCGCTGTGGTCGAAGTTCGGCACCGCGCTTGGCGTGGCGCTCGGCGGTCTCGACATGTGGACCAACACGCTGTTCGGCTTCTCCTTCTTCGGCACGCTTGGTCACGGCAAGACCGATGCGGCCTCGCTGGAGCCGGCCTCGCAGCACAAGCCGATCGCCTATCCGAAACCGGATGGCGTCCTGACCTTCGACCGTCTGTCCTCGGTGTTCCTGTCGAACACCAATCACGAGGAGGACCAGCCGGTGCATCTGCAGGTCAAGGACATGGGCCTGCAGAAAAGCTCCGAGCTCGGCATCTATGCCGGCCCGTCGACCCGCTACTGTCCGGCCGGCGTCTATGAATGGGTGGAGAAGGATGGCGACAAGAGCTTCGTCATCAACGCCCAGAACTGCGTGCACTGCAAGACCTGCGACATCAAGGACCCCAACCAGAACATCAACTGGGTGCCGCCGCAGGGCGGCGAGGGGCCGGTCTATCCGAATATGTAGCCAAACGACGATCAGCGAACTTGGGAATAGATCAGGGAGTTATCGATGCAGTTTCCACTTGAAGGCGTGCGGGTCGTGGAGTTGGCACGTATCCTGGCTGGTCCGTGGGCTGGACAAACCCTTGCCGACCTGGGAGCGACGGTCATCAAGGTGGAAAGCCCGGAGGGCGACGATACGCGCCGCTGGGGACCTCCCTTCATTCAGGATGGCGATGACGTCGCTGCAGCCTACTTCCATAGCTGCAATCGCGGAAAGCTCAGCATCACGGCGGATTTCAACTCGGCGGAAGACGTGGAAAGGGTCCGCGCGTTGATCGCCCACGCGGACGTCGTTATCGAGAACTTCAAGGTGGGCGGGCTGAAGAAGTTCGGCCTTGATTACGAGAGCCTGAAGGCGATCAATCCGAAGCTGATCTACTGCTCGATTACCGGCTTTGGCCAAACCGGCCCCTATGCCGGGCGGGCAGGATACGACTTCATCGTCCAGGGCATGGCCGGCATTATGGATTTGACGGGTGAACCAGGTCGGGAGCCGCAGAAAATCGGCGTGGCGTTTGCCGACATCTTCACGGGGCTCTATTCGGTCATCGCGATCCAAGCCGCTCTGTTGCTGCGAAACAGCACAGGCGAGGGGCAGCACATAGATATGGCGCTCCTTGACAGCGCCGTAGGCGTGCTGGCCAACCAGGCGATGAACTTCCTGGCCTCCGGAAAGGCGCCGACGAGGCTTGGCAATGCGCATCCCAATATCGCCCCGTACCAAGTTTTTCCGGTATCTGATGGCAATATCATTATCGCCTGCGGCAATGACGCTCAGTTTACGCGGATATGCGATATCCTCCGGCTGTCCGCTGTGGCCTCCGATGTCCGTTTCAAGACGAACGCGGACAGAGTGCGTCATCGAGAGGAGCTGACATCCGTGATGGAAGCGCAGACGGTGCTTTTCAAACGGACCGATTTATTAGCCGACCTTGCGCGTGTGGGCGTTCCCGCCGGACCGATCAATACCGTGGAAGACGTATTCGCGGATCCGCAGGTCGCGCATCGGAAGATGGCGGTGGAGAATGAAGGGATACCTGGCATCCGGACGCCGATCATCTTCTCGGGGACGGCGCTGACCTCGCATCACAAATCGCCGAGGCTTGGTGAGCACAATGGCAAAGTTCAGTCGGATTGGTCTTCGATGGACTGACGCGTCGAGCGATGCAAGCGAACAGGAGTTCGGCCTGTTTGGCGGCATCGGACATCACTTGTCGCCGAGAATGGGGCATCTGGAGGTAGAAACGTCGCCTGACCAGCACCATGATCTTGCATGGCTGTTCAATCAGTGAGAAGAGTTTTTGTCTCGGCTCGGGCTCCTCCGGGTGTACTGTCCGTCACGATCGGCGAATAAACTCCGCATCGCTGCTTGGGCTGAGTCTGGTGTGTGTCGTTCTGGTATGCTGGCTGAATGTCGCACCGGTTCCATGCGATGTCGGTTCGCCGCGTGGATCCGAAACCGGCGTCGTTTAAGCTTGCATCCTCGTGTTCAGAAGGCGCATCCATGTTTCTTTCGGTATTCGATGTCTTCAAGATCGGTGTCGGGCCGTCGAGTTCGCACACGATGGGTCCGATGTCGGCCGCCAACCGCTTTCTCGACCTGATCCTGTCGGACGAATGGCCGCGCCCGTCGTCGGGTGCGCAGGTCGCCGCGATCAAGGTCAGCTTGCATGGCTCGCTTGCTCATACCGGTATCGGCCATGGAACGGGTAGGGCAGTTATTCTCGGCCTGATGGGCGAGGCGCCAGACAGTGTCGACCCCGACAAGATGGACGGCATCATCGATACGGTGGAGCGCACCGGCCGGATCACGCCGGCGGGCCATCCCGCCTACCAATTCCAGCCGAAAACCGACCTGGTTTTCGACAAGAAACAGCCGTTGCCCGGCCATGCCAACGGCATGATTTTCTCAGCCTTTGACAGGGATGGCCGGCTGCTCCTGAAACGCATCTATTATTCGGTCGGCGGCGGCTTCGTCGTCACGGACACCGAGCTGGAACAGATGCGGGCGAAGAAGAACGCCGCCGGCGGCACACGCGTGCCCTATCCCTTCTCCACAGCGAAGCAGATGCTCGAAATGGCGGAGCGCTCGGGGCTTTCGATCGCACAGATGAAGCGGGCGAACGAGGAGAGCCAGCGCAGCCGAGAGGAGCTCGATCAGGGGCTCGACAGAATCTGGGAGGCAATGCGCTCTTGCATCGAGCGCGGCCTTAAGGTCGAGGGCGTCATGCCGGGCGGCCTCAACGTCAAGCGCCGCGCCCGCAGGATCCACGACAAGCTGCAGGAGGAGTGGCGCAGCAATCGCGTCAATCCGCTGCTCGCCAACGATTGGCTGAGCGTCTATGCGATGGCCGTCAACGAGGAAAATGCGGCTGGCGGCCGCGTCGTCACCGCACCGACCAACGGGGCAGCCGGCGTCATTCCGGCGACGATCCGCTATTACGAGCATTTCCATGAAGACTGGGACCAGAATGGTATTCGCGATTATCTGCTGACGGCTGCCGCCATCGGCGGCATCATCAAGCATAACGCCTCGATCTCGGGCGCCGAGGTCGGCTGTCAGGGCGAGGTCGGCTCGGCCGCGGCGATGGCGGCTGCCGGCCTTGCGGCCGTGATGGGCGGCACGCCCGAGCAGATCGAGAACGCCGCCGAGATCGCGCTCGAACATCATCTCGGCATGACCTGCGATCCGGTTGCGGGCCTCGTGCAGGTTCCCTGCATCGAGCGCAACGCGCTCGGGGCGGTCAAGGCCGTCACGGCGGCATCGCTCGCCGTCAAGGGCGACGGCCAGCACTTCGTGCCGCTGGACGCCTGCATCGAGACGATGCGCCAGACCGGCCACGACATGAGCGAGAAATATAAGGAAACCTCGACCGGCGGCCTCGCCGTCAATGTCGTCGAATGCTGAGTTTACGACCGCGTTAGCACGGTTTAAACATTTCAGGCAGGCGCAAAACTGCTGCACAGTTTCGTGCGGCATGCCGTAGGCGCTTGACGCTCGCCGCCAAAAGGATTTCAACGGCGGCATGGCATTGCATCTCATCAAACTCTGCGTCGGCGCCGACTCGATCGACGATCTGCGCGAATGGGTGGCGGAGCGTTCGCTGCGCGCCATTGCCGCCGGGCTCGAGCCGCATTCCGTTCATACGACCCGCATGGTGCCCAAACGCATGGAGGAGCTGCTTGACGGCGGCTCGCTCTACTGGGTGATCAAGGGGCAGGTGCAGGCGAGACAGCGGCTGCTCGACATAAAGACCTTCACCGACGACGAAGGGATCTCACGCTGCCGCCTGATGCTCGGTCCCGAAGTCATCGAAACCGCGGTACAGCCGAAGCGGCCGTTCCAGGGCTGGCGCTACTGTACTCAGGATGACGTGCCGGTCGATCTGACGAGCCTGGGCGCCGGCATCGCCGAAATGCCGGCCGACCTTCGACGCGAGCTTACCGAGCTTGGCCTGCTCTAATCTTTCCGCCCGAAACACCGGGGGCGGGCGACCGCATTTCAGCGCAGACGCAGTTGCACGGGGGCGCTGCCGTCGGGCGAGGTCACATGCAGATGGATCCGGGCTTCCGGCTGGGAATAGCGCCAGGCGCGAGCGCCGTGGCAAAGCAGCAGGTTGATGAGATCGCGGGTCTTGGCAGATTTCGCTCTCGGCCGCTGCAGGCCCATCTCGGCGAGCCGCAGCGCCGCTTCGTGCAGCGGATGCAGGGCTGAGCGCCCCTTGGCCCCGATGCGGCGGTCGCCTGGCATTCCCGGAACATTTTCATTGATCGCCATTGTTTTCCCCGTACGCACTACTGATCGAGTTCAAGAATGGTGGCCGGAAACGCAAACACCGATTCCGGCCGTTACCAATGCCGCCGGCCATGTTGCAGGCAGCATCGAATATCTCATTGTGCAGCCGCCCAGCACTTGATGCCGGCCTTCTTCAAGGCCTTGCAGGCGTTGACCGCATCGCGCTGATCGTCGAAGCCGCCGAAGCGGGCGCGGTAGACCTGGTCATTGCCCGTACCGTAGGCGACGGCGAAGGGTTTTGCCGAGGCCAACGCCTTGCCGCCCTTGCTCTTGGCACCCTCCAGTAGGTCCATGGCCATTTGCCGGCTCGGCGAGACGCCGACCTGTACGACCCAGCCCGCAGGCGCGGCGCTTGCCGGGGCGGCGCTGGTCGAAGCAGTCGTGACGTGATCGACGGCGGCGTCTGCGGGTTCGGCAGGTGCAGTGGCCGGAGCCTGCTGCTTGAAGCTCGTGGTCTTGACCTTGGTCGGTGCCGGCATGGCCTGGGCGACCAACGGGTTGTCGGACTTCGTCGCGGATGTTTCGGTATAGGCGACCTCGGTCTCGGCCACCTGATAGCGGGCGTCCGGCAGCGGTCCCTTACGCGGCAGGCCGAGGTCGGCGGCAGCGGCGGAAATTGGCGGCTGCGCTGCGGTGATCGTCTTTGCGACCTGCTGCTGGGCGACCTGCTGAACGACCGGCTGCGGGGCAAGCTGCTGCCGGGCCTTCTGCGGCTGAACCGGAGCGGGCGTTTGGATAATCGCCGGGGCAGGGGCTGCTTGAGCCACCAGCGCCGAGTTTCCGCCGCGGCTCGACGCCTTGGGCAGATAAGTAGCGATCAGATTGCGCATCTGGGCGTCGCGAGCCGCGCCGGAAGTACCGCCAAGCACCACGCTGACGATCGACTTGCCGTCAACTTGGACAGAACTCACAAGATTGAAGCCGGCAGCCCGCGTGTAACCGGTTTTGATTCCGTCGACACCGCGCACCGAGCCGACCAGGCGGTTATGGCTGCGGATCGTGCGGCTGCCGAACTTGAAGGCGCGGGTGGAGAAATAGCCGTAATATTGCGGGAAATGCTGGCGCAGGGCGATACCGAGGCGAGCCTGGTCGCGCGCCGTCGTCATCTGCGCCGTGTTCGGCAGACCGTTGGCGTTGCGATAAGTGGTGCGCGTCATGCCGAGGGCGTGTGCCTTGGCAGTCATCAGCTGGGCGAAGCGATCCTCGCTGCCGGCAAGCATTTCTCCAAGGGCAGTTGAGGCATCATTGGCAGACAGGGTGACGAGACCGAGAATACCCTGCTCGACGGTAATAGTGCCGCCGGCGCGCACGCCGAGCTTCGTCGGCGCCTGGGCTGCAGCATGAGCAGAAAAGGGAACCGGCGTATCGAGGCGGATGCGACCCTGCTCCAATGCTTCAAAGACCAGATAGAGAGTCATCATCTTGGTCAGCGAAGCGGGATATTGCAGCCGATCGGCGTTCTCGCTGTAGAGGACATTGCCGGTCTTGGCATCGACGACGATGCCGGCATATTTCGAGTTGGCCGCTTCCGCTTCGGCATTGACCGAATCGACCAGGACGACCGTGAAAGCCACCGAAAGGATCGCCAGGAGCTTTGCGAAAAAGCTGCCGGACCGGAATGATGATACGGAGGAGACTGACCTTGACACTATTCCACTCTTCGCTTGCATTTCAGATATTGGGCAGGAACCGCACACCCCCCGCCGCACAGCTCGTCTTTTGAAATTACCGATTCAGCGTTACCAATCCGTTTATGATGAATCGTTTCACTCGCCGTCCGGAAGCATTTTAGGGACCTGTCGCAGAACGGTTCACAAGACGGGCCTCTACAAAGGTGCGGATCGCGGCATCAATATGTCCCCAATCGGCGAGATGGCTGCTGGAGAAGCGGTAGAGGACGCTGAGATCCTTGCCGACCTTGATATCTCGCTGGCAATCTCCGCTTGCCGCCTTGCCCGGGGCTGAAGGCAATATGCAGCGCACGACATAGTCCGGTCCGCCCTCGACGGGTGCCGTCAGCAGCACTTCGTCGCCATAACCGGCGTCGGCGCGGAGACGGTGGAGCGTCAATCCGTCGCGAAAAGGCTCGGCCGGGCCTTCGATCAGATGCGAATAGATCGGCTCCAGCCGGCCGGACATATCGCGCGACATGGTGCTCTGTGCGATCTGCAGGAAGATCAGCCCGGAGGATTGGGCGACGTCGTCGAATCGAAGATGGTTGTCCTTGCCGTAACCCCGCATATCAGGCCAGGCGAGGTAGAGATCGACGCGCTCGGTTGCTCCGTCATGCCGCTGGCTCGGAAAGCGGATGGTATTTTCGGGAAGCTTCACGGTGTCGCGGCCGATGGTCAGCGTGATTTCAGCTGTGCTGTCGGTGTTGCCGGCAAGGGAGATGTGCCGGCCGAACCAACGGCCGCCGATGCTGATGGCGACCGTCAGGACCGCCAGGACGGCGATCACCGCCGTCGTGCGGAGGAGAAACCCCATGGAAAGCAGCGGCTGCTCATTGGGGGCGCTTTGCGCGGTATGGCTCATGGCGGCTCGTTGCCTTTCGGTCCGCCGCAGGAAGAACATGAGCCGCCGGTGCCGATGATGAATCTGATCGGCATCATCGGACCGGCAGGGTTAATACTTTGCTAAGATTTCGGGGCCGGAAGCCATCGCCTCTGCCTAAAATGAGGCGAGCCGTTCCCGGGACAGCGGGAACGGCTCTTGGGCACCGGTCGGGGACGGGATGCGGGGACGTGACCGGGCCGAAACCTGTGCCGGCTTGGCCGGCGGCCTGGCTTACTTGACGCTACCGACCGCGACGGCGCGGCCGTCCTGAAGCTTCGACCAGCGGCCCGGATCATTAGCGGATTGGCGCTTGAGATAGGTGTATTCAGTGTCCGACCACAGCAGCACCTTATTGCGCATGTTGTCGAGAATGAAGTCGCCGTGGTCGGTACGGACCGTCAGCACCGCATGGCCTTCGCCGTTCGGCTGCAGCACGACCGTAATCAGCGTGTCGGATGGCGAAAAGCCGTCCTCGATCAGCATCTTGCGCTTCAGCAGGACATAGTCCTCGCAGTCACCGACGCTGGTCGGATAGGCCCAGCGCTCTTCGACGCCATAGATCTGTTCATCCGTTTCCGGCTGGACCGACGAATTGACGGTGTAGTTGACCTTGAGAATTTCCTTCCAGCGCTCCTCGGTGAGAATGGCCGGTCCGGCGTCGCCGCCGGCATAGGCGCATTCCGTTGGATTGGCCTTGCAGAATTCATAGTGTCCGATCGGCGGGCTAGCATTGCCTGCCAGTGCCATGCTTGCTGGGGTTGCCTGTCCCGAACCCGCCATGGCCATCATGATCGCACCGGCCAAAAAGCCGCCTTTCAGGATATTCGCAGTCGTCATTGCCATCTCCCCTAAGTTGAGGCGACAATGACACAGACGTTTTTATCTCGCGCAAAATTGCGTAATAGAATTAAAGACTTAGTTGAATCAAATGCCGATAAAACTTGGCTAAAAACAAAGTCGAATGCGCATAAAATTCGAGGCGCATTTGTCTCGAATTCGGTTAAAATTGTAATTTACGTGGCAAGGCTTTCGCGCGAGAAAAGGCTGTGCTGCGGTCCGACCATTAATGGTTTTCCTTGAGCCGAGTAAACTTCTGCGGAAAGCGACCTTACCGGCGACGCGCGGTCTTCGGACAAAGAGAGCCGGAATGGCGCGTATCGTCGCGCCGATCACCGGGAAAATACCGCGCCGACCGGCTCAGACGGAAAAATTATTTTTGAGGGAAATCGCGAAAATGGTCGGTGGCGGCGACGATTGCGGCGCTCATGTCGGGATTTGCGGTCGAAGGGGGAGCCTGCGGGAGAATCCTGAGCTCACTTTCTGGCCAGCGCGCCAGTTCGCAGGCCGTGACAAGCGGTGCCTCGATGTCGAACCGTCCCTGCAACAGGATGCCTGGAATGCCGACAAGCCGTGCGGCATTCCTCAGTACGCCGTCCTCCAGCAAGGCACCGTTGAGAAGGCCCGCTCCCGCCTGATCGGTGTCGCAGGTTATTCCGCTCATAAGAGTACGTATCTAATGGTTGGAACAACTTGCGACAGGATTTCGGCTTGCCTTCGAAAGCCAGATCTGTTGCCGCTTGCAGATCCGTTGCGGTGAAATCCGGGCGTTCTCGACGCGACCTGAGCAGGTGCGCGCCGGCGTTGGCAGCAGCTTCGGCGGAAGTCTTTTGGGAATTTCGGCCGCCCCGGAAATCCCGACAGGGCAGCGCGCCTTCCCAGCAATTGTCAGAGGAATTCCCGCAGCGTCTCGCGGGACTGGATCGACAGGAATTCGATCGCCACACCTTCGACGAAATGGCGAACGACGCGGCCGCGCATATTGCCGAGACGCACGGCCGTCCCGATGGAAGGACGCATCTCGACGTCGACGGCGGCGCCGGAGAGCGAAAGGTCCATGATACGGCAGGCATAGCGTGTGCCGTCATCGAGCGTCAGTTCGGTCTTGACGTCGCGCGGCGTCAGACGGTCGTGGCGGCGATCTTCCGGCAGGCCGAGCTCGTGTTTGTTGGCAAGCCAGGTGAGTTGGGCGGCGAGCTTCTCACGTTTGCGCTCGGTGGCATTGATCGACATGGTGAAGCCGCGGCCGTCGAGCGTCTGGACATAACCTTCCACGCGCCCGAGATGGTCGATATAGGCGACGACGCGTTCGTTGGCGCGCGGCCGGCCGGAGCAGGTGACGTACATGTCGCCGGGCGACATGTCGATCACCATGCATTCAAACTCCTCGTAATTTGCAAGCATCAGCCGGCCCTGCATATTGATCGGCACGCGCTGGAAAACGCCTTGTTCAGGGCGCGGCGCAGGTCGTTGCGTCTGAGCTGGCTGGAACGAGTGCATCAAAAGGCTTCTTCATGAAAATCGCAGAGACCAATCCTTACCGCCAATCCATTAACAGAAGGTTGTCTCGGCCCCTGCCGACATAGCCAAAAACGAGTATGGCCGCTGTCCTGAAACGAGACGCTCAGCGCGCCTCGGCACTGAGCAGCTGCGATACCACGCGGCGCATGGCCTGGCCGAACCCGATGCCTTTTCCCGCGACGATCTCGTTGATCGGGCGCAGTTCGGCCGGCGCGACCTTGCTGAATTTTTCCGGCAGCAGACGGCTGCGGTCGAGCGCCAGCAATTCGAGCGGCACGATCTCCAGCCAGCTTGCAGCCGCCACCGGCGCGATCGCGCCGAGCACCCGGTCGCAAGCGGCGTGCGACGAGCGCAGCGGCATCATGATGATCTCGAAGGCGGCCTGGTGGCCGACGGTGCTGTAGCCGGTGGCATTGAACAGGGCCGGTATGGCGTGGTCCATGACGCCGATCGCGGTGCGTTCAATATCCCCGTGCTGGCCATGCGCCCAGAGCGAGGAGAACCGTTCGCCGCGCAGGTCCCGTCCAAAGAGGTCGCAGATGCGGGTGCCGGCGAGCCGGAAAACGATGTCTCCGTCCTCGCGCCCCTCAAGAATGAAGAGGCTTTGCAGTAGATGGGGTACGGCGGACGGCTCGACCTGGGATTTCAGCGGCGCATCGGCAGCGCCGCGGATACGGTTCCAATAGTCAAAAATTTCGATGGTCGTTTGCACACGCATTTCACACCAACCTGTCCCATTCCGGATCATTTTCGGGCACTCATTGCCCGGACAACTTCTACCTTGCGGATTTCATGCCAGATCCCGGCCATTAAGGTTAAGAAAGGGTTTCGGTTGAGGCGTGACGGCTGTCGTGACACTGTCGCGTCATCACTTCGACTTTCGAAGTTCTGCACAACCTGCCCGGGCCGAGATCTTTCCTCAGGGTTCCCGGTACGCCGCCCGACATTCCGGGCGGCTTTTTTTTTGGCCATCGCTCCTGTATGGCTGGGGCCACAACGAGGCGAACACAGATGAATGAGCAGACGGGCGAGCCGCAGAAGGCGCCCGAACCTTTTGAGGTCCCGCCGGCACGTCCTCCGCGCGAGCCAGTCTTCAACCTTCCGCCGGCGCTGTTCTTCAGCCTTTGCCTGCTTGTCGCCATCTACGCGGTGCAGGCGCTCGTGCTGTCCGACGATGCTGTCAGCTGGCTGCTCTTCACCTTTGGCTTCGTTCCCGCCCGCTATGTGATTCCGCTGTCGCAGCAGGGCCTGGAGCTGTTCTGGACGCCGGTCACCTATTCACTGCTGCACGGCAGCGTTCAGCATATCGTCTTCAATGCCTTCTGGCTGATGGCCTTCGGCGCCCCGGTCGTGCGCCGCATCGGGACGCTGCGATTCGTGTTCTTCTGGCTCTTTTCCGCCGCCGCCTCCGCCGCCCTGCACGCGGTGCTCAACTGGGGAGACGTGTCGCTGCTGATCGGCGCTTCCGGCGTCATTTCCGGGTTGATGGGGGCCGCTTGCCGGTTCGCCTTTCCCGCTGAGCGACGTCCGATGCTGGCGGCGCATCTCAACGCCCGGCTTTCCATCGTCGGGGCGCTGAAGAACCGGACCGTCGTCTTTTTCATGCTGCTCTGGCTGGTCGGCAACGCCCTGATCGCGGTCGGCATCCCGCTCGTCGGCGACAGCGATCAGGAGATTGCCTGGGACGCGCATATCGGCGGCTTCGTCTTCGGCTTCTTTCTATTTTCGCTGTTCGACCGAGCGGCGCCGCAGCCGCCGATCGAACCAGCCGAAGCGGAGAAGGATGTGTTGCAATCCTGAGCGGGGCAGTGCACCATCGAACCATTCGCGATTGGGGGGAGAAACCGCCGCGGATAGCTGTGACAAGCGTTACAGTTTCGACATAGGAGGTTCGAATGACCAGTTCAGTCAAAGCAATCCTCGACCTGAAGGGTAGGGACGTCGTTACCGCCGGGTCGAACACGACCGTCGCCGAGGCAGCCGTCATCCTCAGCAAGAAGAAGATCGGCGCCATCGTCGTCGTCGGCATGGACAATCGGATTTCGGGCATGTTCACCGAGCGCGATCTCGTGCATGCGATTGCCAAGCACGGCAAGGAGGGTCTTGACCAGCCGCTTGCCCAGGTCATGACAGCAAAGGTCTATCGCTGCCATGAGGAGACGACCGTCAACGAACTGATGGAACTGATGACCAGCCGCCGCTTCCGCCACGTCCCGGTGGAAAGCAACGGCAAGCTCGCCGGCATCATCTCGATCGGCGACGTGGTGAAATCGCGGATTGCCGAAGTCGTGCGCGAGGCCGAGGATATCAAGGCCTATATTGCCGGCTGAGCTCGCCTATTTGTCCAAACGATGCCGTCGTCCCCAGCCGCCTGTTGCGGGACGACGCCTCACGGAGTGGTGGCGTAGACTTCCTGCATACGCTTGATTTCGGGAAGCCTGGCTCTGGCTTCCTCGTAGCCGCGTTCGATCGCCTCGCCGGCCCGGTGGAATTCTGAAAGACCGATATAACTGAGGCGCGGCTGCAGCGAAATGTCGGGCGGATCGCCGGCAAGGCGGGCGCGGGCAATCCTGTCCTGGATGATGTTGAAGGCCTGCACCATGACGCCGGTCATTCCGAGGCGGGCATAGGGCGCCTCTTCCTGTTTCTGCACTTCCTGCGGCGAGAGGCTGGCATTGTGCCGGACGACGGCCGAGCGGCCATAGAGATCGTAATTGAGATTGACGGCGACGACCAGCGGCTGCTCATAGGCGCGGCAAACGGAGACGGGAACGGGATTGACCAGCGCGCCGTCGACCAGCGTGCGGTGATTGCTGCGCACCGGCTCGAAGATGCCGGGCAGGGCATAGGAAGCGCGCAGCGCCGTGATCAACGAACCGTTGGCGATCCAGACCTCATGGCCGGTGTTGACCTCGGCGGCGACCGCGACGAAAGGCCGGTCCAGATCCTCGACATTCAGGCCTTCGAGATGCTCCTGCATGCGCTTGGTCAGCCGCATGCCGCCGAACAGGCCGCTGCCGCCGATGGTCAGATCGAGCAGGCTTGCGATCCGGCGCATGGTCAGCGAGCGTGCGAAGGTTTCGAGTTCGTCGAGTTTGCCGGCAAGATAGCAGCCGCCGACCAGGGCGCCGATCGACGTCCCGGCAATCATGCCGATGTCGACCCCGGCTTCGTCAAGGGCGCGCAATACGCCGATATGGGCCCAGCCGCGGGCCGCGCCGCCGCCAAGCGCGAGCGCGATCTTGATTTTCTTGGCTGGCGCAGGGGAAGGGATTGTCTCGAGTATCGTCGACATGCTGGAACCGGAATCTTCGCCTTCAGCGCTTTGACGATGCAGACTCCAGTTCAGCATTGCGCTCTCCCCTCCCAGCAGAACACGTATGTCCCATAGTGTGCCCGTTCAGTTGCCAAATGGTATATAGAAGCGGTTTCTGGCACAATAAGGGGCAAATGCGGGAAGTTCGACCTATTTTCCGTAGACGTCCTGCGGATCGAAATGACGTTCGTCGTCAACGATATCGAGCATTGGTTTTCCGTCCCGAAGCGTGACTGTGCGATAGAAGCAGGAGCGGCGGCCGGTGTGACAGGTGGCGTCATGGCCGGCGACCTCGACCTTCAGCCAGATGGCGTCCTGATCGCAATCGGTGCGAATTTCCTTGACCGTCTGAAGGTTGCCCGAGGTCTCGCCCTTCTTCCAGATCTTGCCGCGCGAGCGGCTGAAATAATGGGCCGTTCCCGTCTGGATGGTCAGCGCCAGCGCCTGGGCGTTCATATGCGCGACCATCAGCAGTTCGCCGTCGCCGGCGTCGGTGACGATCGCGGTGATCAGGCCGCGATCGTCGAACCGCGGCGTGAAATCGCCGGCGTCTTCCAACGCCGATTTGTCCTCGGATGGTTGATTGAAGATCAGGTGACTCATCGCGGCCCTCCTGCGGGAGCCGGTATCAGCGGCTCCGCACCATGCTCATGAAACGGGCCTGATCGGCCGGTTCCGTCTTGAACGTTCCCGTGAACGTGGTCGTCAACGTCGTCGAACCCTGCTTCTGAACGCCGCGCATCGCCATGCACATATGTTCGGCCTCGATCATCACTGCAACACCGCGCGGCTGCAGCGTATCGTCGATGGCGCGGGCAATCTGGGCCGTCATCGTTTCCTGCGTCTGCAGGCGGCGGCCATAGATCTCGACGACACGGGCAATTTTCGACAGGCCGAGCACGCGTCCATCCGGCATATAGGCGACATGGGCCTTGCCGATGATCGGCACCATGTGGTGTTCGCAATGCGAGTAGAAGGGAATGTCCTTGACGAGGACCATGTCGTCGTAACCTGCGACCTCTTCGAAGGTCCGGCCGAGCACGTCCTCGGCCGCCATGTCATAACCGGCGAAGAGCTCGCGATAGGCCTTGGCGACACGGGCGGGTGTCTCGATGAGGCCTTCGCGCGTCGGATCGTCACCGGCCCAGCGCAGCAGAACGCGCACGGCTTCCTCCGCCTCCTGCTGGGAGGGGCGGTCCGAGTCGCGGTTCGGCTGCGGAAAGTTCTTTACGATGGCGTCCATGATCAATGGTCTCCTGGTCCGCACCGCGAACCCATCTGTCGGAATTGCCACTGGTCAGTCCCATGCGGGAATTCATGCACCTTTGGCAGGCTCCGGGGCTTTCGGGGCAAATTCAACGCCCGTCCGGCACGGTTTCCCAATCAAACTTACACGAGGCCATTGCATTTTCATGGCCTTCGAACGACATACATATAGGAAGACGGCCACCTTATGTAAGTATCCTCAGATGACACGGTGTGTTTTTTGTTTCAATAACAATAACAGCGCCATTAAGGCCGATCCGCAGCGATTTTGGAGCGGAAACCCAGCATGGACGACATCTACAACAGCAAAATCCTCGAATTCGCCGGCAATATTCCGTTGACCGGCACGCTGGCGGACGCCGATGCGACCGCCCAGGCACACTCCAGGCTTTGCGGCTCGAAGGTTCGGATCTGGCTGAAGATGGACGGCGATGTCGTCACTTCCTTTTCGCATGACGTGAAAGCCTGCGCACTCGGCCAGGCATCGTCCTCGATCATGGCCCGCCATGTCGTTGGCGCCACATCGGGTGAATTGCGGCAGGCCCGTCAGGATATGCTTGCCATGTTGAAGGCAGACGGGGTGGGTCCCACCGGACGGTTCGAGGACATGCGCTATCTGTTGCCCGTGCGCGACTATAAGGCCCGCCATGCCTCGACGATGCTGACCTTCGACGCGGTCGTCGATGCGATCGGACAGATCGAGGCGAAACGGGCGGAAGTGATCGAGGCGTAACCGAGATGTGCGAGTTCTGCGTCCGGCAGGCTGAGGATGAGGACGATGGCGGCGCGGCCGGATCGAGCCAGCCGCGCGGAAGGCCGGCGCGTTATTCCCGCAATTATACCGGCGCGTTCCGCAAGAGTCCCGACCGCCTGCTCGGCATGGGGCTGATCCGCCTCTATCAGTTGACGCTTTCCGGCTTCGTCGGCAATTCCTGCCGCCATATCCCGACCTGTTCCGAATATGGCTATGAGTCGATCGCCCGGCACGGATTGTGGGCCGGCGGCTGGATGACGCTGTTTCGCGTCAGCCGCTGCGGCCCGGGCGGCACCAGCGGCCTCGACCCGGTGCCCGAAGCGCTCGGCGACGGCTTCCACTGGTGGACGCCCTGGCGGTATCTCTCCCTCGGACGCAAAAGAGGGTGAGTGCTATGACGATATCAAGCGAATACGCGTGCGTGGCGGAGTTCCGGCATTGACGACGGGCGAGGTGTGGTCACCATTCGGTGACCGTGGTTTCTCACCTGGGATAATTGAGGAGTCCTGGCGGCCATGAGCACCTTCATCGCTCTCCTGCACAGCATCGTCCTGACGCCGGATCGCCGCGTGATCATGGAAGATTTGCGCGCGCTTGCCAAAGAGCTGGGTTATCGCGAACCGCGGACCTTGGTTTCAACCGGCAATCTCGTTTTCGAAGCCGACGAAATGCGGCCGCATGAACTCGAGGTCGCGCTGGAAGAGGGCTTCGAAGAGAAGTTCGGCAAACATGTCGATATCATCGTGCGCAGCGACTGCACCTGGATGGCGCTTTGCAGTACCAATCCGTTCAGGGACGGCAGCGGCGACCAGGTGATCGTCCGGGTGATGCGTCTGCCGGTCGACCCTGAGAAGGTCGAGGCTTTGAAGCCGCTGATGACGGAAGGCCAGCGCATCGCCATCGTCGGCGGCGACCTCTGGATCGATTTCGCCGGCAAGCCGAGCCAGTCCAAGCTGCTTTCGGCGCTGACCACCAAGCGGATAGGCATCGGTACGATGCGCAACTGGAACACGGTCTGCGGCCTCGCTCAGATGATCATGTAGACCGTCTTCTTCTTTACTCCCGAGGGAAATCTGGGTATCAGGCGGCAGCGCCTCCAAAGGACGGAGGCGCTTCGTTTCAACCACCCGCATTCGTTGGCGGGACTGGACAAGGAGAATTTCGATGTCCCAAGCTATTTCCCTGACATTTCCCGATGGTTCCGTGCGCAGCTTCCCGGCCGGCGCAACTGGCAAGGATGTCGCCGAATCCATTTCCAAGTCGCTTGCCAAGAGCGCCGTCGCCATTGCGATCGACGGCGCCGTGCGCGACCTTTCCGACGCCGTCACCGATGGCAAGATCGAAATCATCACCCGCAAGGATCAGCGCGCGCTGGAACTCATCCGCCATGACGCCGCGCACGTGATGGCCGAAGCCGTGCAGGAACTCTGGCCCGGCACCCAGGTGACGATCGGCCCTGTGATCGAGAACGGCTTCTATTACGACTTCGCCAAGAACGAGCCGTTTACGCCCGACGATCTGCCGAAGATCGAAAAGAAGATGAAGGAGATCATCGCCCGCAACGCGCCCTTCACCAAGCAGATCTGGTCGCGCGACAAGGCCAAGGAAGTTTTTGCCGCCAAGGGCGAACAGTACAAGGTCGAGCTCGTCGATGCGATCCCGGAAGGGCAGGATCTGAAGATCTATCATCAGGGGGACTGGTTCGACCTTTGCCGCGGCCCGCACATGGCCTCCACCGGTCAGGTCGGTACCGCCTTCAAGCTGATGAAGGTCGCCGGCGCCTACTGGCGCGGCGACAGCAACAACGCCATGCTGTCGCGCATCTACGGCACGGCATGGGCTGACCAGGCCGATCTCGACAACTACCTGCACATGCTGGCCGAAGCCGAGAAGCGCGACCATCGTAAGCTCGGCCGCGAGATGGATCTCTTCCACTTCCAGGAGGAAGGCCCCGGTGTCGTCTTCTGGCATGGCAAGGGCTGGCGCATCTTCCAGACGCTCGTTGCCTATATGCGCCGTCGGCTTGCCGTCGATTATGAAGAGGTCAACGCGCCGCAGGTGCTCGACACGTCGCTCTGGGAAACCTCGGGTCACTGGGGCTGGTATCAGGAGAACATGTTTGCCGTGAAATCGGCACATGCGATGACGCACCCACAAGACAAGGAAGCCGACAACCGCGTCTTTGCGCTGAAGCCGATGAACTGCCCCGGCCATGTGCAGATCTTCAAGCATGGCCTGAAGTCCTATCGCGAGCTGCCGATCCGGCTTGCCGAATTCGGTCTGGTGCATCGTTACGAGCCGTCGGGCGCGCTGCACGGGCTGATGCGCGTGCGCGGCTTTACGCAGGACGACGCGCATATCTTCTGCACCGACGAGCAGATGGCGGCCGAATGCCTGAAGATCAACGATCTGATCCTGTCGGTCTATGAAGATTTCGGCTTCAAGGAAATCGTCGTCAAGCTCTCCACCCGGCCGGAGAAACGCGTCGGTTCCAATGCGCTCTGGGATCGCGCCGAAGCCGTGATGACCGACGTCTTGAAGACGATCGAGGCACAGTCCGAGGGCCGCATCAAGACCGGTATCCTGCCGGGCGAGGGCGCCTTCTACGGTCCGAAGTTCGAATACACGCTGAAGGATGCGATCGGCCGCGAATGGCAGTGCGGCACGACGCAGGTCGACTTCAACCTGCCGGAACGTTTCGGCGCCTTCTACATCGACAGCAATTCCGAAAAGACGCAGCCGGTGATGATCCACCGCGCCATCTGCGGCTCGATGGAACGCTTCCTCGGCATCCTGATCGAGAACTTCGCCGGCCATATGCCGCTCTGGGTATCGCCGCTGCAGGTGGTCGTAGCGACGATCACCTCGGAGGCCGATGCCTACGGGCTTGAAGTGGCCGAGGCGCTGCGCGAGGCCGGTCTCAACGTCGAGACCGACTTCCGCAACGAGAAGATCAACTACAAGATCCGCGAGCACTCGGTCACCAAGGTTCCCGTCATCATCGTCTGCGGCAGGAAGGAAGCCGAGGAGCGTACGGTCAACATTCGCCGCCTCGGCAGCCAGGACCAGGTTTCGATGGGGCTCGACGCTGCGGTCGAGAGCCTGACGCTCGAGGCGACACCGCCTGATATCCGCCGCAAGGCCGAAGCAAGAAAAGCCAAGGCGGCCTGAAAACAGCCGGAATACGACAGCGCCGAACCTCGGCGCTGTCGAATAAAAGCGGTGCATTCCGAACCCGGCTGCTCTTCGAAGTATCTTTCAGCAATGATGGAAACCGGCGCTTAAAGCGCTGGCCGATCCGCGTGAGTTTTGCATCCGTCCGAGGCGCGTGCGCGGGAAAATCAATCCAGGCTGGCGCCGTCGCCGCTTTGCGGCACGAGCTGTTCATAGGAGGGCAGAGGCGTTTCGGGGGGCGGCTGGACGCCCGGTGGCGGCGGTGTGCCGGCGGGCACCTGCTGCACCGTGCGGGCCGCACTCGCCGGCTGCTGCGGCTGCTGGTCCTTCATCAGAACCTCGACATCGGTGTTCCTGCCGGCGACCACTTTGAAATCCCGCTGGTAGATCTTGTCCTTGTTGCGGGCAACGGCCGAATATTCGCCTTCGGCAAGAACCATGGTTGGAAAGGCGCTGACGCTTTCGCCGACGCTGTCGCCGGCTGCCGTCAGGATCGACCAGGCCGTATCGGCGATCGCCTCGCCGCCGGCTTCGGAGACCAGCTTGAAGGTGATCTGGGCGGCGCGGTGCTGGATCGTCGCCTCAGTCAGTTTGCCGGCATCAACCTGGATGTCGGCGCGGATAACGGCATTGACGTTGCCGTATTCGGAAACGATGTGATAGGTGCCGGCATTGAGGCGCACTACCGTGTTCGGGGAGACGTCGGCCACGACGAGGCCGCGCTCGCCATCGTCGCGCACTTCCGAGGAATAGATCGAGAAGCTCAACTGATCGGGTCGGATGCGGGCATCGGTGCCGGAGACGGCATTGAGCAGCAGGCCGCCGGCATCGAGCACCATCACCTGCTTGTCGACCTCACCGTCGGCCGGAACCGTCAGCTTCTTGGTGACGCCGGCACGGCCGAAGGAGACATTGACGAAATAATCGCCTGGAGCGAGTTGGAAGGCGGCGGGTCCGCCCTTGGCGCTGGCGATTAGCGGCAGCTTGCCGTCCGGTCCGGCGATCGGGCTGAAGACGTACCAGGACAGGCCGTCCTCGACAGCCGTGCCGTCGGTCGTCAGCTTGGCTTCCATTGCGACATCGCGCAGTTTTGCGCCTTCGGGCGCGGTGCCAGGAGCGATGAAGGCGTTGAGCTTCGGCATCTTCGATGTCGAATCGAGCTGTTTGAAATCCTTGAAGGCATCCTGCGCCCCGGCGCTGAGAGGCATCAATACCATCAGCGCGATGGCGAGGCCGGTGCGTACAAGAGGCGAAATGCCAAACATCTGTTTCGTGAACCGATTGACTTCTGAAATCGCAAAGGCCACTTCAAGACCAACGCGATGGCAAATTCAAGACCCACCCTTTGCAGCAGCATAAAAATGAAAGTTTCTCCCGCATGAAATCCGATATTAAGCTGATCGACTATCTCGCCGTGCGCCGCTCCATCCCCGCTTTCCAGATGTGCGAGCCGGGCCCCGAGAAGGCGGAAATCGAAGAAATCCTGCGTCTCGCCTCGCGTGTTCCCGATCACGGCAAGATCGCACCCTGGCGCTTCATCGTCTATCGCGGACAGGAACGCGTCCGCCTCGGAGAGGCGCTGCTGAAGCTGGCGCTCGAGACGAAACCCGATCTTTCCGAAGAGATGATCCAGGTCGAGCGCACCCGCTTCACCCGCGCGCCTGTGGTCGTGGCCGTCGTCAGCAAGGCGGGGCCGCACATCAAGATCCCGGAATGGGAGCAGCTGATGTCGGCCGGCGCACTCTGCCTCAACGTCCTCCTGTCAGCCAATGCCCACGGCTACGTCGCCAACTGGCTAACGGAGTGGTTCGCCTATGACGAGCGCGCCTATCCACTGCTCGGCGTCGGAGCCGATGAAAAGGTGGCCGGCTTCATCCATATCGGCTCGACGACATTTCCGGCAATCGAGCGGCCGCGGCCGGAGCTTACCGACACCGTCACCTGGGTCGGCGGAGAGGATTGATGTTCTACACCACCGACAGCAACCGCCATGGGCTGGCGCATGATCCCTTCAAGGCGATCGTGTCGCCGCGGCCGATCGGCTGGATCGGCAGCAAGGGCAGGGATGGCTCGATCAATCTCGCGCCCTATTCCTTCTTCAACGCCGTCGCCGACCGTCCGAAGCTGGTGATGTTTTCGTCCGCCGGGCGCAAGCACAGCCAGCGCAACGCGGCGGAGACCGGCGTCTTTACCTGCAATTTCGTCAGCCGCGATCTCGCCGAAAAGATGAACCTCTCCTCTGCCGCACTGCCCTACGGCGAGAGCGAATTCGGCTTCGCCGGGCTGACGCCGAAGCAGGCCGAACTCATCGATGCCCCCTATGTCGGCGAGGCCTTCTCGGTGCTCGAATGCAGGGTGACCGAGATCATCGAGCCGAAGACGCTGTCGGGTACGCCATCCGAAAACGTCATGGTGTTCGGCGAGGTGATCGGCATCCGCATCGACGAAGCGATTGTCAGGGACGGCCGCCTCGACATGTCGATTGCCCGGCCTGTGGCCCGCATGGGTTACATGGATTACAGCGAGGGCAGCGATGTCTTCGAGATGCTCCGGCCGCAGGTCGAGGGCTGACGCGAAGGCATACAAGAAGGCATACAAGGGCTTAAGAAATATGGTGAACGAATCTTAAACCTTTTGCCGCTACGGTCGCAGCAATGAAAGGAACGCGAGGGAATCGCGTTCAAGTGCTGGGGCGTCGCGTGATCGTAGAAGCTTTCCTTCGTTGGATCGAAACGGCCAAGACCGGCGATCGGGCCCGGGCCGCGAACGCACTCGGTCGAGCCTATCTGCAATCTCAGATGAGCGCGGAGGAGCGGGCGGCGGCCGAGATGGCAATGACCTTTCTGCTCGACGATCCGTCGCCGCGCGTGCGGCTTGCGCTTGCCGAGGCGGTCGCCTGGTCGCCCGACGCGCCGCGCAGCCTGGTCCTTTCGCTTGCCGCGGATCAGCCTGAGATCGCCTGCCACGCCGTCACCTGTTCACCGCTTCTGACCGATGCCGATCTCGTCGATCTCGCCGCACGCGGCAATGGCGCGACCCGGATGCTGATCGCGGCGAGGGCGCGTGTGACGCGGCCGGTTTCAGCCGCCCTTGCGGAGGTCGGCGATGAAGAGGAGCTGCTCTGCCTGCTCGAGAACGAGGGCGCTGTCATTTCCAGCCTGTCGTTGAAGCGCATCGCCGAACGGCTCGGCGACTGCTGCGATATCCGCAATCTGCTTCTCGAACGCAGCGATCTCCCGGCCGATGCCCGCCAGCTGCTCACCCAGCATGTCAGCAATGCGCTGGTCGGTCTGCCGCTTGTTCAGGCGGCGATCGGGCTGCAGCGGCTGCAGCGGATCAGCCGCGAGGCGACGGAAGCGGCAATCGTATCGATCGCCGGCGATATCGCGCCGCGGGAGATACCTGACCTCGTCGAGCATTTGCGCCTCAACGGCCGCCTGACGCCGTCCTTCCTGATGCACGCCCTCTGCTCCGGCAAGGTGGACTTCTTCGCCGGAGCGATCGTCGATCTGACAGGCTGCGGCGAGCGCCGCGTGCGCGCGATCCTGGCGACGGGACGCATGCATGCGGTGCGCGCGCTCTATGAATCCGCCGGCCTCCCGAGGGATATCAGCGTGATCTTCGTGGAGGCGACGCTTCTGTGGCGCGAGGCAGCCCGCAAGGCGCCAGGCAGCGTGCTCGGCACTGTCTGCGGTCGTCTTCTCGAAAAATTCCGCCATCACGACGGCGCCCATGCTGCGGTCGGCGAACTGCTCGACATGGTGGAGAAACTGCACGTCGCCGAACAGCGGCAATCAGCCCGCGTCTATGCGGCGCTTGCAGCGGCCTAAAGCCCCATCGCGATCTTTCAGATTCGATCCTGCGCTTTAGCTCTTTGTTTTCACGCATGTTGTTGCCGCAAAACCGCGCACACTTTTGCGCGACATGCTTTAATCGGCGATCCGTGTCACCACCCAGGAATAGCTGGCGGATACGAAATGCGCGGGCTTGGAGAGCGTCTCCTTGACGTCCCGGCCCGAGGGAAGATGTGCGCGAACCTGGCCGGCGATATTTTCAGCGAAGCTGGCGAGTTTTCCCACGGGTTCTTCGACAGGCTCGGGCGCAGGAACGGGGGCCGGTATGGGCGCCGGCTTCGGCGGCTCGGCGGCGGCGACGGCTTTCGGCGCCTCGCAGACCGCGATCACCGAGGGATAGTGGACATTGGCATAGGACTTCAGCCGGCGCTCGGCCTCGGCATCGCGGGCGGCAACCGTTTCCCAACGCTTGTCGACTGTCGCGACATAGCTGCATTGGCTGACGGAATCGTCGCAACCGAGAATCGTCATCGCGATGAGCACCGCTTGCATATTCTGCTTCCTTGGCTATTGAACCTGACATCGCCTTAGACGGCGCAATTCCAACCGAATGAAGGCAAGAGGATTAACTCTTCGTCATCTCCGCGAAAAATTGCGCCTCGCAAGCATCGGGAGCCAGCATGTCCGTCACCATTGCCCAGGAGCCGCCGCGGCAGGAGGGCGTACTCCGCCTTCTCGATCTTTCCGATGCTTATGCGCAGTCGCTCTATCCGGCCGAGAGCAATCATCTGGTGGATCTTTCTCTCTTGGAAAGGCCTTCCGTGAGTTTCTTCGTCGCGCGCAACCACGGCGCAATCGTCGGATGCTGCGCATTGGTGGAGGCCGGCGACGATACGGCGGAGATCAAGCGCATGTTCGTCGACCCGCAGGCGAGGGGACTGAGGGTCGCCAGCGGCTTGATGAACGCGCTGGAGGCCGTCGCAAGGGAAAAGCGGCTGACGGCGATCCGGCTCGAAACCGGCATCTATCAGCCCGAGGCGATCGCTCTTTATCGCAAATACGGATATAGGGAGATCGAGGCTTTCGGCGCCTATCTGCCGGACCCGCTCAGCCTGTTCATGGAAAAGCGGCTGGGATAGGGCCAAAAGGCCTGGTTCAGCCTTCTGCGACGCGGGGAACCGGCTTGGACGGCGGGGCCTGTTCGTCGATGACGAACTGCTGCCCGCTCTCGCTAGTCTCGGCGTTGCGGGCCTCGTGGATCCATTCGCGCCAGATGGCGACGATGAGCGCCATCAGCACCGGGCCGATGAAGAGGCCGAGGAAACCCATCGTCTTGACGCCGCCGACAAGGCCGAAGAAGGTCGGCAGGAAGGGCAGCTTTATCGGACCACCGACGAGCTTCGGCCGCAATGTCTTGTCGACGATGAAGAGCTCGACCGTGCCCCAGACGAAGAGACCGACGCCGGCGACATGCGAGCCGCTCGCCAGGAGATAGATGGAGACCAGCGTGAAGGAGAGGGGCGCACCGCCCGGTATCAGTGCCATCACGCCCGTCAGCACGCCGAGCGTCACCGGCGACGGCACGCCGGCGACCCAATAGGCAAGGCCGAGCACGATGCCTTCGCCGATCGCAATCAGCGTCATGCCCATGACCGTGGAGCTGATTGTCGCCGGAACGACGCGGGAAATGCGTTCCCAGCGGTTCGGCAGGATGCGCTCGCCCAGCATGTCGATCTGCTTCGAGAAGGAGACGCCGTCGCGATAGACGAAGAACAGCGCGATCAGCATGAAGAGCAGCGTCAGGAGAAGATGGAAGGCGCCACCGCCGGCCGCAAGAACGGCCCGGTAGATATTGCCGATATGGGCGCCGCTGACCGCCTGGATGAGCTCGCCGAGCGCGCCCGGGCTGCCGATGTATTTTGTCCAAAGGTCGTCGAGATAGGGGCCGGCAAACGGCAAGGCGACGATCCAGCCAGGTGTCGCGGCCCCTGAACGGTTGGCGTCGATTGCCCAGGCGAGCCAGGTGCGCACTTCGCCCGTGGTATAGGTGGCCGCAAATCCGATCGGGATGACCAGGAACGTGACAATCATGATGATGGCGATGGTCGCGGCGATCGTCGTATTGCCGCCGACACGGGCGAGAAGCTTGCGGTAGAGCGGCCAGCTGGCGAAACCGATGACAAGGGCGGCCAGCACCGGCACAAGGAAACCGTAGAAGAAATAAACGCCGGCGGCGACGATCAGCACCAGCAGCCAGCGCGCCGCTGAGATGGAGGGTATCAGCGGCGTGCGTGTCGGCGCCGACGAGCCCAGCCATCGCGGTTCATGATTGCTTCTCTGACGGTCAAACACACCCACGCGCGCCTCTTCTTGTTCTTGTCTTCTGGTTATGGGCTATGAACCCGGCGGTTTCAAGGTCCGCGCCGTGAAAGCGTATACAATGCGTCGCTATTCAGCCATCAGAGCCGATGTCTTACTGTTGCGGACGACGCAAAATCTTGAAGGCGTAGAACTGCGTCTTCTGCGCGGCCGAGAAATTATTGTCCGAGCCGAGAATGAGGACGTCGCTTCCATCCTTGGCCTTGCCGAACGACATCGCCTCGATATTGTCGGGGACAAGGCCGATTGCTCTGAGATCAAGGATCTGGCTCTTGCGAACCGGGACGACGCGCTGGTCGTTCTTGGCGAGCGAGGAGATGGCCGATATGTCGGTCGCGTCGGCGAGATCCATCATCATGATCTTGATGTTGTTGCCGACCCCTTCGGCATAGCTTCGCTCGACGGCAAGCAGGCGGTGATCGTCGAGCGCGAGCATTTCCGACATGCCGTTGTCATTGCCGCCGTCGGCCTTGGCGGCGGCCTGCGGTATAGGCGATACCGGGTAGACATATTGCGCCTTCGGCTCGCCGGATGCGCCGTCGTAACGGATGATGCGCGACAGGCTGCCCGTCGTCAGCGACGGCTTCGGACCGTCCTGGTAGAGGGCGGCTTCGAGGCCGACGAAAACTTCGCCCGAGGGTGCGACGGCGAGATCCTCGAAGGCGAGATTGTCTCGGATGCCGGTCGACCTGTCGATGGTCGGTGCAAAGCCTTCCGGCAGCTTGAATTCGCGCAGGAAAGAACCGTCCGGCGCAGCGACGCGGATGAAGGGCGGCAACAGCACCTTGGCGTCGCCTTCGCTGCCCCAATAGATGCCGTCCTTGCCGAGGCGGATCGATTCCGGATCGACGGTTTTTGCCGCGAAAGGCTCGCCGTTCTTGTCCTTCAGGGTCACGTGCTTGACGACGGAAACACCCTTGAGGCCGGATGCGTCGACATCGACGTCGAGTTCATAGAAGCGGGCCGGGGCCTTGTCCGAGCGATCGTCGCTGATGGCGATATAGTGGCCGGTGGCGGCATCAAAATCGAGGCCGGAAATGCCGCCGAATTCGACGCCGTTTTCCATCTGCCCGGTCGGGATGACGAATTCACCGAGATAGGAGAGCGCGATGCCGGCGGCGCAATCGCCGAACGGGCAGGCGGTCTCGAAGGTAGCGCCGATATCGGTGGCGCGGACAGTCACGGTGCTGGACAGGAGAACGAAAGCGGCAGTCGCGAGAAAACGCTTGGTCATGAAAAATATCCGGCAAGGGTTGAAAAGTTTCGAACGGAGGCAGGCGTTCCTCCCCGGGGAGGGCGCGCCGACCGCTTCATGCGCCGGTTGTTTGACGGAGTTGTTACGGTTCTTCGTCAGTTCCGTGAAATCGCGACTGCTAAAATAAGGGCGGGCCGAGAGTATTTGTCGGAGGTTCGGCGCGCCTCAGACCTGCTTAAATATCGAGGTTTTCGGCGAAGGCCGCACGCTCCTGGATGAAACGGAAGCGGGCTTCCGGCTTGGTGCCCATCAGATCGTCGACGGCGCTGCGGGTGCCCTCAAAATCCACCTCGTCGATCAGCACCTTCAGCAGGGTGCGCTTGGACGGATCCATCGTGGTTTCCTTGAGCTGGGCGGGCATCATTTCGCCGAGACCTTTGAAGCGGCTGATCTCGACCTTGGCCTTGCCCTTGAACTCCGTCTGCATCAACTCGGCGCGGTGGTTGTCGTCGCGGGCATAGGCGGATTTCGCCCCTTGCGTGATCTTGTAGAGCGGCGGAACGGCAAGGAAGAGGTGACCGCCGCGGACCAGTTCCGGCATCTCCTGATAGAAGAAGGTGATGAGCAGCGAAGCGATGTGGGCGCCGTCGACGTCGGCATCGGTCATGACGATGATGCGCTCGTAGCGCAGGTCTTCCTGGCGATACTTCGAACGCGTGCCGCAGCCGAGCGCCTGGATGAGATCGGCGAGCTGCTGGTTTGCGCCGAGTTTTTCACGGCCGGCGCTGGCGACGTTGAGGATCTTGCCGCGCAGCGGCAGGATCGCCTGATTGGCGCGATTGCGCGCCTGCTTGGCCGAACCGCCTGCCGAGTCACCCTCGACGATGAACAGTTCGGCGCCTTCGGCGGTATTCTGCGAGCAGTCGGCGAGCTTGCCGGGCAGGCGCAGCTTGCGCACCGCCGTCTTGCGGTTGACTTCCTTTTCCTTGCGGCGGCGTAGGCGTTCCTCGGCGCGCTCGATCACCCAGTCGAGCAGCTTGGCCGCCTCGTTCGGATTGTCGGCGAGATAGTGATCGAACGGGTCGCGCAGCGCGTTCTCGACGATGCGCTGGGCCTCGACGGTCGCCAGCTTGTCCTTGGTCTGGCCGACGAATTCCGGCTCGCGGATGAAGATCGACAGCATGCCGACGGCCGAGATCATCACGTCGTCGGTGGTGATCTGTGCGGCCCGCTTGTTCTGCGTCAGCTCGGCATAGGCCTTCAGCCCCTTGGTCAGCGCGATGCGCAGGCCTGCCTCGTGCGTGCCGCCTTCCGGGGTCGGGATGGTGTTGCAATAGGAATGCACCTGCGGATCGCCGCCATACCAGGTGATCGCCCATTCCATCGAGCCGTGGCCGCTGGCCTTCTCCGTCTTGCCGGCGAAGATCTCGCGGGTAACGGTGAACTCCTTGCCCATCGTCGCCTGGAGATAATCCTTGAGGCCGCCGGGGAAATGGAAGGTGGCCTTATCAGGCACCTCGGATCCTTCCGGCAGAACGCCGGGCTCGCAGCTCCAGCGGATCTCGACGCCACCGAAGAGGTAAGCCTTTGAGCGCGCCATACGAAAGACGCGGGCGGCGTCGAACTTCATATGATCGCCGAATATCTGGGCGTCGGGATGGAAGCGCACGCGGGTGCCGCGGCGATTATGGACGTCGCCCAGTTCCTCGAGCCCGCCCTGAGGCAGGCCGCGGGAGAAGCGCTGGCGGTAGAGCTTGCGGTTGCGCGCCACCTCGACCTCGAGGAAGTCGGACAGCGCGTTGACGACCGAGACGCCGACGCCGTGCAGACCGCCCGATGTCTCGTAGGCCTTGCCGTCGAACTTGCCGCCGGCATGCAGCTTGGTCATGATGACTTCGAGCGTCGATTTGCCGGGAACCTGCGGATGGTTCTCGACGGGGATGCCGCGGCCGTTGTCGGTGACGGTGAGATAACCCTGCAGATCGAGATGCACTTCGATGAAATTGGCGTGTCCGGCGACCGCCTCGTCCATCGCATTGTCGATGACTTCGGCAAAGAGGTGATGCAGCGCCTTTTCGTCGGTGCCGCCGATATACATGCCCGGGCGCATACGCACCGGCTCGAGCCCTTCGAGGACGCGGATCGACGAGGCGCCGTATTCGTCCGAGTTCGATCCGGCGGGCGCCGGGCGCGCGGAGGCGGCGGGCGGCGTCGCGGCGACGGGCGCTGCGGCTGCCGGCCGCTCGGCCGGCGCTACGGGCTTCTGTGCCTCCTCGCGTTTTTCAGAAAGGGGCAGTCCGGAAAAAAGGTCGTTGCTGTCGTCCATGGAGCCGTTCAGATCTTCATCCTGTCTTGGGCTTGCATCCGCCGCCGACCCAAAATCACCGCATTTCATGTCACGTTTGCGAATCAGGCAGATTCTGCCAGAAAGCACCTCAATACGCGACACCGCCAATTCTGGCGGAGTTGACACATGATTTGCGTTGCCGGGCGCGGAATGGCAAGCGGCGGCAGGCTTCAGGAAACCATCCGCATGCGAATGTCCACAAGTGATTGCGCTGTTATATCGGTAATTGCGGCGTTTTTCCTGTCTGCGGCCATGCTGTCATCAGGCGGGCCGGCGCAAGCGGCCGGCACGCTGGCGCCCTTCAAGGATGAACTGTTCTCGAAGCAGACCATCCTGCAGACCGGCGACGACGGTGCTTTCGAGGTCATCGACTACGACGAAATGCGCGATATCAACGGCCGCGACCAGATCCCGCAAAAGCGGGTGCAGCAGAAATATGTGGCGCTCGGCATCCGCAAGGCCCAAGCGGACGAAACGCTCTCGCTCGACGGCATCAAGCTCGATGTCACCAGGGTGGGACCGCCGCAAAATGCCGCATTCACGGTGATCTTCATTCACGGCCGCGACGGCGACCGCAGGCTCGGGGCCAACGACTACAGCTTCGGCGGCAATTTCAACCGGCTGAAGAACCTCGCCGCCGGCAATGGCGGCGTCTACTATTCGCCGACGGTCAAGAGCTTCGACAGCAACGGCGTTGCCGCCATCGCCGGCCTCGTCCGCTATGCCAGCGCCCAATCGCCCGGCCGGCCAGTCATCCTCTCCTGCGCCTCGATGGGCAGCCAGGTCTGCTGGGGCATTGCCCGCGACGAGGGCAGCGTCAAGCGGCTGAAGGGCATGCTTGTCATGAGCGGGGTTACCGATCCCGATTTCACCAAAAGCGCCTTCTACAGGGCGAAGCTGCCGCTCTGGTTCGCGCATGGCAGCCGCGATCCGGTCTATGCCGCCAGCGACCAGCAGGCGCTGTTCGAAAGACTGCGCAAGGCAAAATATCCGGCGCGCTTCACGCTGTTTCAAACCGGCAATCACGGAACGCCGATCCGAATGATCGACTGGCGCAGGGTGTTGAACTGGATTCTTGCGGCTTAGCGCGGGATTTTAGGCAAAATTTGCCTGGGATTGCCGAGATTCCCCTTACGTCAGGGGCATGATGCTTTTCTTTGCCGCAAGCTTTTGATATGGCCGCAGGCATAAGCAGATTTAGGGAAGGCCGGCATGACACCTGACGTGCGCCCGCTCGTGGCGGGAAATTGGAAAATGAACGGCACCCGTGCCTCTCTGGATCAGATCAAGGCGATCGCCGAGGGTGTTCGCCCGCCGCTCGCCGATAAGGTCGAGGCGCTGATCTGCCCGCCGGCGACGCTGCTCTATGTGGCGACCGCGCTTTGCACCGACAGCCCGCTTTCGATCGGCGCGCAGGACTGCCATCAGAAGGCCTCCGGGGCGCACACCGGCGACATCTCGGCAGAAATGATTGCCGACAGTTTCGGCACCTATGTGATCGTCGGCCATTCCGAACGCCGTACCGACCACGCCGAAACGGACCATCTGGTGCGCGCCAAGGCGGAGGCCGCTTTTGCCGCGGGGCTGACGGCGATCATCTGCATCGGCGAGACGGCGGATGAACGCCGCGCCGGTCAGGCGCTCGACATCATCAAGCGCCAGCTTTCGGCCTCCGTTCCCGATGGCGCGACCGCCGAAAATACGGTTATCGCCTATGAGCCGATCTGGGCGATCGGTACCGGTGTGACGCCGACATCGGGCGACGTGGAAAAGGCGCATGCCTTCATGCGCGCCGAAATGGCGGCTCGCTTCGACGATCAGGGCCGCAAGATGCGCCTTCTCTATGGCGGCTCGGTCAAGCCGGCCAACGCCGGCGAACTGATGGGCATTGCCAATGTCGACGGCGCACTGATCGGCGGGGCGAGCTTGAAAGCCGCCGACTTCCTCGCCATCTACCGGGCCTACGAGGCGCTGCTCGCCTGAGGCGTTGTTTGTTCCCGGGCTAATTCGTTCAATCCGGGGCGTATTCTCGGCCGAAGGGCTTGGAATAGACGAACGCCTCATGTAAAGAGCCGCCAGAATTTTTAATTATGTCCGTCTTCCGGCGGGCAGGACTGGACCCATGCAGACAGTATTGATTGTCATCCATCTCATGATCGTGCTCGCCCTCGTCGGCGTCGTGCTCATCCAGCGCTCGGAAGGCGGCGGCCTCGGCATCGGCGGCGGTTCGGGCTTCATGTCGGCCCGCGGCACGGCCAATGCGCTGACGCGCACGACCGCGATCCTTGCCACGCTGTTCTTCCTGACGTCGCTCGGCCTCGGCATACTGACGCGTTACGAGGGCCGTCCGGGCGATATTCTCGACCGCATCCCGGCCACGAGCGGCCAGGGCAACGGTATCCTCGATTCGCTCGGCGGCGCACAGGCTCCGGCCAACCAGCCGGCCGGCAACGGCGTTCCGAGCAGCGGCGCCGCCGCACCTGTTCCGCAGGCTCCGGCAGCCCAGGCCCCGGTGGCCAGCGCGCCTTCAACGGATGCGCCGGCAGCAAGCGCTCCGGCAACGACTGCCCCGGCAACGCCCGCAGCTCCTGCCGCGCCGGCGCCGGCTCAGCCCTCCGGCGTCCCGACGGGACAGTAAACCGGTCTTCGACATAAACCGCCGGCAGGCCCTCGGGTCTGCCGGTTTTCTTTTGTTCAGATTCCCGCGTCAGGCTTCGAAAGTTCTGGAAAAGAATTTTTGGGCTGGTGGAATCGTTTTTGAAAAGGTATCCGGTGAATCCCATGGCGCGATACGTATTCATCACAGGCGGCGTGGTTTCCTCCCTCGGAAAAGGAATCGCGGCCGCTGCTCTCGGAGCCTTGCTGCAGGCTCGTGGTTATCGAGTCCGGCTTCGCAAGCTCGACCCCTATCTGAACGTGGATCCGGGCACGATGAGCCCGACCCAGCACGGCGAGGTCTTCGTCACCGACGACGGCGCGGAAACCGATCTCGATCTCGGCCACTACGAGCGCTTCACAGGGCGTTCGGCAACCAAGACCGACAACATCACCACCGGCCGCATCTACAAGAACATCATCGACAAGGAACGGCGCGGCGACTACCTCGGCGCGACGGTGCAGGTCATCCCGCACGTCACCAACGAGATCAAAGATTTCGTCACCGAGGGCAATAAGGACTACGACTTCGTCATCTGCGAGATCGGCGGCACGGTCGGCGACATCGAGGCGATGCCCTTCATGGAGGCGATCCGCCAGCTCGGCAACGACCTGCCGCGCGGCACCGCCGTCTACGTCCATCTGACGCTGATGCCCTATATTCCGGCGGCCGGCGAACTGAAGACCAAGCCGACCCAGCACTCGGTGAAGGAACTGCAGGCGCTCGGTATTCATCCCGATATCCTGCTGGTGCGCGCCGATCGCGAAATCCCGGAAGCCGAACGCCGCAAGCTGTCGCTGTTCTGCAATGTGCGCCCGTCCGCCGTCATCCAGGCGCTCGATGTCGCCAATATCTACGACGTGCCGATGGCCTACCACAAGGAAGGCCTCGACGACGAAGTGCTTGCCGCCTTCGGCATCGAGCCGGCGCCGAAGCCGCGCCTTGACCAGTGGGAAGAGGTCTGCAATCGCATCCGGACGCCGGAAGGCGAGGTGACGATCGCGATCGTCGGCAAATATACCGGCCTTAAGGATGCCTATAAGTCGCTGATCGAGGCCCTGCATCACGGCGGCATCGCCAATCGCGTCAAGGTCAAGCTCGAATGGATCGAGTCCGAGGTCTTCGAGAAGGAAGATCCGGCACCTTATCTCGAAAAGGTGCATGGCATCCTCGTGCCGGGTGGCTTCGGCGAACGTGGTTCGGAAGGCAAGATCCACGCTGCGCGCTTCGCCCGCGAGCGCAAGGTGCCGTATTTCGGCATCTGCTTCGGCATGCAGATGGCCGTCATCGAGGCGGCGCGCAATCTCGCCGACGTACACGCCGCTTCGTCGACCGAATTCGGCCCGACGAAGGAACCGGTGGTCGGCCTGATGACCGAATGGGTCAAGGGCAACGAACTGCAGAAGCGCACCGCGGCCGGCGATCTCGGCGGCACGATGCGCCTCGGCGCCTACAAGGCGGCGCTGAAGAAGGGCACGAAAATCTCGGAAATCTACGGTTCGACCGATATTTCCGAGCGTCATCGCCACCGCTATGAGGTCAATGTCGACTACAAGGACCGCCTCGAGAGTTGCGGCCTCGTCTTCTCCGGCATGTCGCCGGACGGCGTTCTGCCGGAGACGATCGAATATCCCGATCACCCCTGGTTCATCGGCGTGCAGTATCATCCAGAACTGAAGAGCCGCCCGCTTGACCCGCATCCGCTGTTTGCCAGCTTCATCGAAGCGGCAACGGAACAGAGCCGCCTCGTCTGACGAATGCGCATACCAGATCGCGCCGCCTTCGCGCGATCTGGATAATGGCCATGTTTGCGCTATGTTGGCGGCATGGCAGCCCGCAGCACGACCGTCTCACGCTTCATCGCCGCGCCGCGCGAGCGCATCTACAGTGCCTTTCTCGATGCGGAAGCCGTCGCTACATGGCTTCCCCCCGGTTCGATGATAGGCATTGTCCACGCCTTCGAAGGCCGGGAAGGCGGTGCCTTCAGCATGTCGCTCGTCTACCCCGACGACGAGGCCTCACAGCCGGGAAAAACCTCTGACAAGACCGACAGATTCGAGGGCCGTTTTGCCAGACTTGTGCCTGACGAACGGATCGTCTGGGCGACCGTATTCGATTCCGAGGACGAGGGATTTTCAGGCGAGATGACCGTCAGCACGATCTTGTCGCCTGCTGACGGCGGCACCGACGTGACGATCGTCTGCGAGAACATTCCAGCCGGCATTCGGCTTGAAGACAATGAAGAAGGTTGCCGCTTGACGCTCGGCAAACTTGCCACTTTCGTCGGTGGTTGAGATTGGCGGCCGATCCAAGACATGCCCCGCCGCCGAATCCAAGCGTCAGGCTGCGGCCGGAAGCGGTCCTACATAGACCGAACGGGGGCGGATCAGCCGGCCGTCGAGCGCCTGTTCACGGGCATGCGCCAGCCATCCAACCGTTCGACCGATCGCAAAGACGCCGGTAAAGGCTTCCCGCGGGAAGCCGAGGGCTTCGAGCAGCAAGGCGGTGTAGAATTCGACATTGACGTCGAGCGGCCGGTCCGGCTTGCGCGCCTTCAAGATCGCCAACGCGGCGGCCTCGACGGCTTCGGCGAGCGCGCCGCGGGCGCTGTCCACCTGTCCTGACGTGATCAGCGGCTTCAGCGCGCCTTTCAGGGCATCGGCGCGTGGATCGCGCACGCGGTAGATGCGGTGGCCGAAGCCCATCAGCCTTTCGCCGCGATCGAGCGCTTCGGCCAGCCAACGGCAAGCATTCTCCGCCGTTCCCACTGCATCCAGCATGTCGAGGACAGGCCCGGGCGCGCCGCCATGCAGCGGCCCCTTCAGCGCGCTCAGCGCCGCCAGCACCGAAGAGGTGAGGCCGGCCTGGGTCGAGGCGATGACCCGCGATGCGAAGGTCGAGGCGTTGAGGCCGTGGTCTGAGATCGTCACGAGATATGTATCGAGCGCCGCCACCTGCTCCTTGCTCGGCATTTTTCCGGTCAGCATGCGCAGGATATCGGCCGCCTGCGACAGCGCGGCGTCGGGCGCGATCGGCTTTTGGCCGCGCTGCAGCCGCAGCAATGCAGGCAGGAAGACTGCAGGCGCTGCCAGAAGGCCGAGCGCGGTGTCGAAATCCTCTCCGTCCGGCAGCCGTGCGATCAGTGCCCGCATCGCATCGACCGGCGGCAGTGCCAGCAGGGCAGCGTCGGCGGCCTGGACATGGACGAAGGTCTTCGTTCGCGCTTTCGCCAGCCAGCTGCGCAATTCCACTTCATCGACGCTCCGCTCCATCAGGCCATCAAGCAACAGGGCGGCAACGCCCTCATAGGTCCCCTCCGCGACGAGATGATCCAGCGAAACGCCGCGAATGATCAGCCGCCCCGCTTCGCCATCGACATCCGAGAGCTGCGTTTCGGCGGCAATGACGTCTTCCAAGCCATTTTTCATGTTGTTTCTCCTTTACGATAAGGATGATCCGACCTAGTCTCATTGACGTCAATCTTGATGCAATTGATCAATATGAGGCTCCGATGCCGTGGCTGACCGCCGAGGAGGCGCTGCAGGCGCTGAAGACCAAGCCGCAGACGCTTTACGCCAATGTCAGCCGCGGGCGCATCCGCGCCAAGCCCGATCCCGCCGACCCGCGCCGCAGCCTCTACCAGGCTGCCGACGTGCAGCGACTGGCCGAACGCCATGCCGGCCGCCGCAAGGCCGAAACGGTTGCTGCCGAGACGATCCGCTGGGGCGACCCGGTTCTCTCCTCGGCGATCTCCACCATCATCGCAGGACGGCTGTTCTATCGCGGACGGGATGCCGCCGATTTCGCCGAGGCAGCGACGCTGGAGCAGACGGCGGCACTGCTCTGGAACGGCACGGAAACGCTGTTCTCGGGCACGGTAGCCGGAAATGGCCCGCCGTCGCTTCAGGCTGCGTTCCTGGCGCTGGCCGGGCGGGTGATGGCGGATCTGCCATCGCTCGGCCGTTCGCAAGCCGCCCTGCGGCGCGAGGCGCACGGCGTTCTCTCGACCATCGCCGATGCGGTGGCGCCGGGGCCCTCAGACCAGCCGCTGCATCTGCGGCTGGCGGCGAGCTGGAAGCGGCCGGATGCCGCCGATTGCCTGCGCCGCGCCCTGGTATTGCTTGCCGATCACGAACTCAACGCGTCGGCATTTGCGGCGCGGGTCACCGCCTCGGCGGGTGCCGCACTGTCGGCTGCGGTGCTCTCCGGTCTGGCGACACTAACGGGGCCGCTGCACGGCGCTGCCTGGCAAGGCGTCGACGCCTTGATCCAGTCATCTTCGGCGCTTGGCGCGGAGCAGGCGATCCGCCGCTCGCTTGTCCAGGGCAATCACCTTTCTGCCTTCGGCCATCCGCTCTATCCCGATGGCGATATCAGGGCTTTGGCGCTGCTTTCGCATTTTTCCCTGCCGCCGCAATTTACCGAGCTTCGGGAAAGGGGCGAGGAGATGGTCGGCGAGAAGGTCAATGTCGATTTCGCGCTTGCCGCCATGGCGGCCGCGTTCGATCTGCCTCGAGAGGCGCCGATCATCATTTTTTCGCTTGCCCGTTCCACCGGCTGGCTCGCTCATGCGATGGAGCAGATCGAGAGCGGAGAGTTGATCCGCCCGCGCGCGCGTTATGCCGGGCCGGCGCCGCAGATGAGAAGCGGTGTCTGAGAATTCGCCGGCGGTCTCAGCGGTGTACTTTTCGCCTAGGGAAATATCGGAATTCGGCTATCATGCCCGATATGGAAGAAGACGGTTGGCGGGCGCTTTCGCAAAAGCTGCTCCGCCCGGTCACGGGGGCTTTCCATGCATACGACGCTTCGCAACCTGTTTGTCGCCGCGCTGGCTGCCGGCCTCATTCCGTATGAGGCGGCCTTAGCGCAGTCTGTGGGCTGCGCGATATCGCGTGACGCCGGCGCCCGTCAGGTGCTGAGCTGCCCCGGCGGCGTCAAGGTGACGGCAGAAGCCGGGGCGTCTTTCCGCCTCACCGACCGCAACCGTGACGGCAGTCCCGATTCGGCGTCGCTACGGCGCAAGGCCATTCTCGTGGATGTCGACAGCAGTCAGCACACAGGTGGCTTCCAGGTGGTAACGCCGCAGGCGATTGCTGCCGTCCGTGGCACGCAGTGGGCTGTCGACGTCGCAGGCGGCAAGACCTCGGTGCTGGTGGTCAGCGGCAGCGTTGCCGTCCGTCGGCCGGCCGGCGAGCCGGTGGTGCTGTCGCCAGGCGAGGGCGTCGATGTGTCCAGCTCAACCGAACCTCTTGTCGTGCGCCGCTGGCCTGCGGCACGCGTCGCTGCCCTTCTTGCCCGCCTCGGCCAGTAAATATCATGAGCCATCGTCTGCTGACCGTGATCGCGCTGCTGTTCGCCGGTCTCTGGGGCGCGGCGCTCGGTTATCTCAATCTCAACGGCGAGGTCGGCCTTCTCGACCGGATGGAGGCGACGCTTGCTGATATCCGCAGCCTCGTCGTTGGGGCAAGAGAGCCGCCGCCCGTCGTCTCGATCGTCGCGATCGATGACCGCACCGCCGCCGCCCACGGCTATCCGCTCGACCGGGCCACGCTTGCCCGTCTTGTCGGCGCGATCAATGCGGGTAAGCCGAAAGCCCTGGCGCTCGACATTCTGCTGGTCGATCCCGGGGCGGAGGAGGGTGATGCGGCGCTGACCGCCGCCTTGCGCCAGGGGCCAACCGTCATCGCGGGGGCGGCCACCTTTGCGCAAAGCAGGCAGCGGGTCACCGACGCCGCCGAGGATCCGTTGGCCGCCATACCCGAGGCAAACCAGCTTCTGCTGCCGCTCCCGCGCTTTGCCGAGGCCTCCGCCGTCGGCATCGTCAATGTCGCAACCGATCGGACCGGCACGCCGCGGTTCATTCCGCTGATTTCGCGCAGCGCCGACCGGCTGGATCCGGCTTTTCCGCTGCGTGCCGCCTCCGTCGCGCTGGGCGCCGATCCCCGTATCGAGCGCGGTGCCGTCATGCTCGGAGCGCTGCGTATTCCGACGGATATCGGTCAACGCCTGCCGGTGACCTTCTATGGCGGACGCGGCAGCATCGCCACGTTCAGCGCCGCCGATGCGCTTGACGGCAAGCTGCCGGCGGCGACTGTGGCAGGCCGTATTGTCGTCATCGGTTCGACGGTCACCGGCGGCGGCGACGTCTTCCCGACGCCGTTCGATCCCGTCATGCCCGGCGTCGAGGTGATGTCGACGGCAATCACCCATCTCGTCACCGGCGACGGCATGGTGCGCGACCACAGGATGAGGCTGATCGATGCCGGCACGGCCATCGGCCTGGCGCTCCTGCTCGTTTCGCTGGTGGCTTGGCGGCGGAGTGCTGCGGGCTATCTCATCATGGTGCTGGTGCTGGTGGTCTGGGCCATGCTCAATCTGTCGGCCTTCGCCCATGGCTATTGGCTGAGTGCGGCGCTGCCGATCGCGGCGGCGCTTCCGCCGGCGTTGATGCTCGGTGCGGCCGAACTCTGGCTCGACCGCGGCCGCGCCCGCCATTTCGCCGAGCAGAGCGCGCTGCTGCAGCGTATCGAGGCTCCCGGCCTTGGCGAATGGCTGGCGCGCCATCCGAATTTCCTTGCCACGCCGGTGCGTCAGAACGCTGCCGTCATCTTCATCGATCTCTCAGGCTTCACGGGCCTCAGCGAAACGCTCGGGCCGGTCAAGGTCAGCGAAGTGCTCAGCGGTTTCTTCGAAATCATCGACGAGGAGGCCCGCTCTCACGGCGGCGCCATCACCAGCTTCATGGGCGACGGGGCAATGATCCTGTTCGGCCTGCCGGAGCCGGCCGATGACGATGCCGCCCGCGCCGTCGCCTGCGCGGTCAGCCTCTGCGAGCGTACGCGGACCTGGCTTGGCGCGCATGCGGGCTTTGCCGAGAAGAAGATCGGCTTCAAGGTCGGCGCCCATTGCGGCCCGATCGTCGCCTCGCGGCTCGGCACCGGCGACCGGCAGCAGATCACGGCGGCGGGCGACACCGTGAATGTCGGCGCCCGGCTGATGGAGGTCGCCGCCCGCAACGGCGTCGAGCTGGCGCTGAGCGCCGAAATCGTCCGTGCCGCAGGCCCCGACAGCGTGCTGCTGCGGGCCGGGCGGATGGATGGTCCGCTGGAAACGGAGCTGCGCGGCCGGGCAAGCCATATCGACGCCTGGCTGTGGCGCAGCCGCACGCTTTGACAATCGCTGCGGGAGCGGCTAGGAACGGCGCAAATATCCCGCCGGCTGGCTCCGGCCATGGCGCATTTCGCGCCTGACAGCTCCGAAAGATCGAACTCATGACAGAATTCAACGGCGTCGTTCCGGCGATCGCCAAGGCGTTGCAGAAGCGCGGTTACGCCGAACTCACCCCGGTGCAGAAGTCGATGCTCGATCCTGATCTTGCCGCATCCGACGCTCTGGTTTCCGCCCAGACCGGTTCCGGCAAGACCGTCGCCTTCGGGCTGGCGCTGGCGCCGACGCTGCTCGAGGGCAGGGAACGCTTCGGCAATGCCGGCGCCCCGCTCGCCCTCGTCATCGCGCCGACGCGTGAACTTGCCCTGCAGGTGAAACGCGAGCTCGAATGGCTCTATGAGATGACCGGCGCGGTGATCGCCAGCTGCGTCGGCGGCATGGACATCCGCAGCGAGCGCCGGGCGCTCGAACGCGGCGCCCATATCGTCGTCGGCACGCCGGGCCGGCTCTGCGATCATATCCGCCGCAACGCGCTCGACATGTCGGAACTGAAGGCCGCCGTGCTCGACGAGGCCGACGAGATGCTCGATCTCGGCTTCCGCGAAGATCTGGAATTCATTCTCGACTCAGCGCCGGACGAACGCCGGACGCTGATGTTTTCGGCAACCGTGCCGGCGGCGATCGCCAAGCTTGCCAAGAGCTACCAGCGCGACGCCGTGCGCATCAGCACCGCCGCCGAGGAAAAGCAGCATATCGACATCGAATATCGCGCGCTGATGGTGGCCCCGAGCGACCGCGAGAACGCGATCATCAACGTGCTGCGTTATTACGAGGCGACCAATGCCATCGTCTTCTGTTCGACGCGCGCCGCCGTCAACCATCTGACCGCGCGTTTCAACAACCGCAATTTCGCTGTGGTGGCGCTCTCCGGCGAGCTGACGCAGAACGAACGCAGCCATGCGCTGCAGGCGATGCGCGACGGGCGCGCCCGCGTCTGCATCGCAACCGATGTCGCCGCCCGCGGCATCGATCTGCCGGGCCTCGATCTGGTTATCCACGCCGACCTGCCGACCAATCCGGAAACGCTGCTGCACCGCAGCGGCCGGACCGGCCGGGCCGGGCGCAAAGGCATCAGCGCCATGATCGTGCCGCTGAATGCACGGCGCAAGGCCGAACGCCTGCTGGAGAATGCCGGCATTTCCGCAGCCTGGGCACGGCCGCCGTCGGCCGAAGAGGTGAATGAGCGCGACGACGAGCGGCTGCTCGCCGATCCGATCTTCAGCGAAGCGCCGCAGGAAGAAGAACAGGGGCTGGTGCAGCAGCTGCTTTCCAGCCACGGCGCCGAGAAGCTCGCCGCCGCCTTCCTGCGTCTCTACCGCACCAATCATTCGGCGCCGGAGGACCTGATCGAGGTCACCGTGCAGGATGAGCGCAGCCGCAAGCGCCGCGACAATGCCGAGCCATACGCGCCGGCACAAAAGGGACCGCGCGAGGATTTCGGCCCCAGCGTGTGGTTCTCCGTCTCGGTCGGGCGCAAGCAGAATGCCGAGCCGCGCTGGCTGATCCCGATGCTTTGCCGCAACGGCAACGTGACGAAGCGCGAGATCGGCGCGATCAAGATGCAGCCCGAGGAAACCTATGTCGAGATTGCCACGGCAAGCGCCGACGGTTTCCAGGAAGCGCTGGGGCCAAACAAGACGCTCGAACGCGGCATCCGCGTCACGAGGCTTTCCGGCACACCGGATTTCAGCCGCGCGGCGGCACAGAAGCCCTATGCCGGCAAGTCGTCGCGCGACGAACGGCCGGGCGAGGGCTTCCGCGATGAGCGGCCGAAGAATAAGTTCGGCAAAGGCCCGGGCGGCGGATATGCCGCGGTTGAGAATGCCGGCGGGGAGAAGCGGGACAGCAAGCCCTGGAGCAAGAAACCAGGCAAGCCCGGCTTCGATGGCCCGAAAGGCGATAAGCCGAGATATGACAAGCCGAAATTCGAAGGCGCCAAATCTGAACGCCCGAAATACGAGGGCAAGGGCGGCGCCGGGGCGAAAAGCAAGTTTTCGAAGAAGAAGCCCGGCTGATTTCGCCGGCAGCCGGGTGGCGAAGCTGCCCCTCACCCTAACCCTCTCCCCGTAAAAACGGGGAGAGGGGACGTGCCAAACGCAACGTCGAGGGTACGGAAAGCCGGTGCGGCATGTCCCTTCGCCCCGCTCGCGGGGAGAAGGTGGCGGCAGCCGGATGAGGGGCAGGCGGCGATCTCCTAGGGCGACAATTTTCTACTGCTTGTGCCTAAATGGGATCGGGAGGATGACGATGAAAAGCTCCGGCATGCCGCATCCCGATCCGGCGGCCTTCATCCAGGCCAATCTGTCGATCTCACCCGTTCCGGCCATTCCCGAGATTCTGCTGCATACGGCAGGGCCTGCGAGCGGGCTCTGGCGGCTTGCCGGCCGCGAAGAAGCCGATCCGCCGCCTTACTGGGCCTATCCCTGGGCTGGCGGCGCCGTGCTTGCCCGCCACCTGCTCGATCGGCCGGAAAAGGTTATCGGCCGCCGTGTCTTCGATCTCGGCGCGGGCTCCGGGCTCGTCGCCATCGCGGCGGCGAAGGCCGGCGCTGCCGCCGTGACGGCGATTGATGTCGATGCCAATGCCATTGCCGCGATCGGCCTCAACGCGGCGGTGAACGGTGTGAGCATCGTTGCGGTCGCCGCCGATATCATCGACGAGCCGCCGCCGGAGGAGATCGATCTCCTTTTGGTGGGCGACCTGTTCTACGATCCCTCACTTGCTTTACGGGTAATGGCCTTCCTGCGGCGCTGCCAGGCAGCCGGTATCGAGATGTTGATCGGCGATCCCGAGCGCGCACATCTGCCGCATGGGGAACTTACGCGAATCGCAACCCATGGGGTTGCGGATTTCGGGGCGGGATCGGCTGCCAAGGCGGTGCAGGCGGGCGTCTTTTCGCTTTCCGCGATGCTTAAAGACGCAATTAAGCCAGAAGGTCCGGCCGCAACAGCATGACCGGGCAGGGTGCTCCAGCGGGCAATTCCGGTGCATGCGGTGGGCGGATGATAAGGCAGTCCGAACGGGCGAAGGTTTTCATCATCGACGAGTCCTGCTTGTCGAAGGGTTCGGCGAGCCAAGTCCCGGCGGCGGACTTCGACAGTTTTGCCCTGATATAGTCTTGCCGATGGTCATTGGCGCGCAGCGGGACGGCTGCCTCCATCGTCGCCTCGCGCCGTGCCGGCGGCAGGGAGGCGAGCTTGCGGATCAGCGGTTCCAGGAAGAGCAGCGAACAGACGAGGCTCGAGACCGGATTGCCGGGCAGGCCGAGCACATGGGTCTCACCGAAGCTGCCGACCATCAGCGGTTTGCCGGGACGCATGGCAATGCGCCAGAAATCCAGCTGCATGCCGGCCTCGATCAGCGTCGGCTGCACCAGATCGTGATCGCCGACCGAGGCGCCACCGAGCGTGACGATGACATCGACCTTGGCTCCCCGCGCCGTGTCGATCGCCGCGGTGATCCTGGCCTTGTCATCCGGGACGATGCCGAGGTCGAGCACATCGGCGCCGGCTTTGCGGGCAAGGGCTGCGATACCGAAGGTGTTGGACGCGATGATTTGCGAATGGCCGGGTGTGCTTCCCGGCGGCAGCAATTCGTCGCCGGTCGCCAGGATGGCGATCAGCGGGCGCCGGAGCACCTCGACGTCGGGCCGGTTCATGCCGGCTGCGACCGTCAGCCGCGAGAAATCGATCACCGTTCCGGCAGAAAGCACGGCTTCGCCTTCGACAAAATCCTGGCCACGGGGACGGATATGCTGTCCCTGCCGCACGGGAAAATTGGTTCGGATGCCGCCTTCGATCTTCTCCGCATCCTCCTGCAGCAGGACGCTGTCGGCGCCTTGCGGAACCGGCGCGCCGGTGAAGATGCGGACGGCTTCGCCGTGGCTGACGGTTCCCTCGAAGCCGTGGCCGGCGGCCGAGGTGCCGATGACCTTCAGCACAGCACCCGGCTCCGGCGCGTCGTCACGGCGCAGCGCATAGCCGTCCATCGCCGACGCATTGAATGGTGGCTGCGTCAGGCCCGCCGTCAGATCGACGGCCAGGACCCGGCCCTCTGCTTCGGCGAGCGGCAGCGTTTCGGATTCTGCGACCGGCTTAGCCCGAGAGAGCAGGCGGTTTTGCGCCTCGGTGACGGGGAGAAGGTTCATCTCGCCTCCGGATGACGGAAATCGCCGGATTTTCCGCCGGATTTTTCGAGCAGCCTAATGCCGCCGATCTCCATTGCCTTGTCGGCGGCCTTGGCCATATCGTAGATCGTCAGACATGCGACGGAGACGGCGGTCAGCGCCTCCATCTCAACGCCGGTCTTGCCGGTCAGCTTGGCGGTTGCCGTGACGCGCAGACCGGGCAAGGTCGCATCTTCCGCGATCTCGACGGTGACCTTCGTCAGCATCAGAGGATGGCAGAGCGGGATCAGATTGGCGGTCTGTTTGGCGGCCATGATGCCGGCAAGCCGGGCCGTGCCGATCACATCGCCCTTCTTGGCATTGCCCTGGCGAATCAGCGCGAGCGTTTCCGGCGCCATTTTCACATGGCCTTCGGCGGTGGCGGCGCGCACCGTCTCGGCCTTATCGGAAACATCGACCATATGCGCCTCGCCTGACGCGTCGATATGGGTGAGGCCGGGCTTTCCGCCGCTCATCTTATTCGGCCGCGATTGCCGCTTCGCCAATGAGCAGCGCGCGGGTGGCGGCCGTCACGTCGTCCTTGCGCATCAGGCTTTCGCCGACCAGGAAGCTATTGATGCCGGCGGCCTGCAGGCGCTTGCAATCTGCATGGGTGAAGATGCCGCTTTCGCCGACGAGGAACCGATCATCAGGAACCAGGGAGGCAAGCGTCTCGCTGACGGTCAGGCTGACTTCGAAAGTCCTGAGGTTGCGGTTGTTGATGCCGATAAGCGGTGAAGAGAGCTTCAGCGCGCGTTCCATTTCCGGCGCGTCGTGAACCTCGACCAGAACATCCATACCAAGCGAAAAAGCTTCGTCCTGCAGACGCTCCGCCTCGTCATCGGTGAGCGACGCCATGATCAGCAGAATGCAATCGGCGCCCCAGGCGCGGGCCTCATGGACCTGATAGGTCTCGAACATGAAGTCCTTGCGCAAAGCGGGCAGGGCGCAGGCGGCCCGTGCCGCCGTCAGGAATTCCGGCGCACCCTGAAAGCTCGGCGTATCGGTGAGCACGGAAAGGCAGGCTGCGCCGCCGGCTTCGTAGGCCTTTGCCAGCGCCGGCGGATCGAAATCCGGACGGATGAGGCCCTTGGACGGGCTTGCCTTCTTGATCTCGGCGATCAGCCCAAAATGGCCAGCCTCACGCTTGGCCGTAAGCGCCTGGTAAAAACCGCGCGGCGCCGACTGCCCGGCCTGCATCGCCTTCAGGTCAGCCAGCGACACCGTCGCCTTGGCGGCAGCGATTTCCTCGCGCTTGTAGAGTTCGATCTTCTTCAGGATATCGCTCATCCGGCAATCCTAATCGATATCGTTGGAAACGGCGATGAGTTTGTCGAGAGCGAGCGCCGTGGCGCCGCTATCGAGCGAATGCGCGGCAAGGGTCATGCCGTCGCGGATCGTTTCGACCTTGCCCGCGATGACAAGCGAGGCGGCGGCATTGGCCAGAGAGACATCGCGGTAGGCATTTTTCGCGCCGCTAAGAACCTCGCGAAGTGCTGCGGCATTGGCGATACCATCGCCGCCCTTGATATCGGCGAGCACGCAGGGGCTGACGCCGAAGTCGGCCGGCGACAGTTCGAAGGTGCGGATCTTGCCGTCTTCGAGGGCTGCAACCTTGGTGATGCCGGTTGTGGTGATCTCGTCGAGACCGTCGCCATGGACCACCCAGACGCATTCGGATCCGAGGTCGCGCATGACTTCGGCCAGCGGCACCAGCCACTGCGGCGAAAAGACACCAAGCAGCTGGCGGCGCACACCGGCCGGATTGGAGAGCGGCCCCAGAAGGTTGAAGATCGTGCGGGTGCCGAGTTCGACGCGGGACGGGCCGACATGGCGCATGGCGGCATGATGAAGCTGCGCGAACATGAAGCCGACGCTAGCCTCCGCAATGCAGCGGGAAATGATCTCGGGACCGACATCGATATTGACGCCAAGGGCCGACAGATTATCCGCCGCACCGGATTTCGAACTCAGCGCCCGGTTGCCGTGCTTTGCCACCGGCACACCGGCGCCGGCAACGATCAGCGCCGCCAGCGTCGAAATATTGTAGGTGCCGCTGGCGTCGCCGCCGGTGCCGACGATGTCGATGGCATCGGCCGGCGCCTCGACGGTCAGCATTTTCGACCGCATGGTGGTGACGGCGCCGACGATCTCGTCGACGCTTTCGCCGCGCACGCGCAGCGCCATCAGGAAGCCGCCGATCTGCGAAGGTGTGGCCTGGCCCGACATCAGGATGTCGAAGGCGGCGCGCGCCTCGTCACGCGTCAGCGGCTCGCGGCTTGCGGCCTTGGCCAGGAACGGTTTCAGATCGGACATAAAACCTCCCAGAGCATGACGCCGAAAACTGTGAGCGACCTTCGGCGGACATCATGCTCTAACTGTTGAATTCGGAACGGGATTCAGATTTTAAGCCGACCTGGCCTAAAATCATCCTGTTCTAGCGGGCCGCCGTCTGTTCGGCGAGCGTCTGGTTGACTTCAGCGCCGTACTGCGTCTGCAGCAGGTTGACCATCTGATCGAGGATATCATCGCCGGCGGCGTTGGCCAGGGCGGTGAGCTGGGCATCGCGGTTGTTCAGCACGTCGCCGGTCGGCTGGCTGTTGACCTCGGTGACCTTCATCAGGATCTGGGTCGAGGGATCGGCGCCGACAGCGCTCGCCACCGTGTCGAGAGGGCCGGAGAAGGCGGCCTTGACGCCGGCGCGGCCCAGAACCGGATCGTCGGTGGAGCGGGTGATGCCGCTCTTGCTTTCGACGGCGATGCCGAGTGGCGTCGCAATGTCGGCAAGGGCGGTGCCCTTTTGCGCCTGGGCCTTCAATTCGTCGGCCTTTTTGGCGAGTTCGGCCTTCTGCTGCTCCGCCGTCCAGTCCTCGACGGCTTTCTCGCGCACTTCGGCGATCGGGCGGTCACGGTCCGGCGTGATTTCGCGGACATTGAACCAGACATAGCCGTCATTGCCGATCGGAAGCGGCGGCGCATCGACGCCGACCTCGGTCTTGAACGCTTCGCCGAGCAGCTGCTGCTTGACGGGGATATCCTTGACCTCCTTGCCGTCCTTGTCGGCACCGGTCGCGTCGACGGCGTCGATGGTGACGGCGTTGAGCTTCAGCTGGCTGGCGATATCTTCAAGCGTGGCGCCGCCGGCGCGCAGATCCTCGATCTGGTCGTGAACGTTGATCACTTCCTGAGAGGCATTGGAAAGGGCCAGCTGCTTGCGGATCTCCTCCTTCACCTCGTCGAAATTCTTCACCGTTTCCGCCTTGATGTTGGTGATGCGCAGGATGACGGGACCAAAGGAACCGTCGACAACCGGCGTCGTGCCACCATCCTTGGAAACCGCAAAGGCGGCTTCGGCAACGGCCTGATCGGGAACCTTGTCCTTGGTGAATTCGCCGAGCAGCACGTCGCTTGCCGTCTTGCCCTGGTCGGAGACCAGCTGATCGAAGCTGGTACCGCTCTTCAGCGCGGTTTCGGCGGCGTTGGCAAGATCCTTGCTGGTGAAGGTCAGCTGCTCGATGGTGCGGCTTTCGGGTGTACGGTAGCTATCCTTGCCCTTGTCGAATGCCTCGCGCACCTGGTCGTCGGTGACCGTCGCGGCATCGGCGATGTCGGCCGGCTGCAGCTTCAGATAGGCGATCTTGCGATATTCCGGCGCGCGGTAACGCTGCTTGACGCCCTCGAACCAGGAGGCCAGCACGTCGTCGGCCGGCGCCTTGATCGGTTCGATATTGGCGTTGGTCAGCAAGAGATAATCGACACTGCGGCTTTCACCGCCATAAAGCTTCATTGCGTCGACCAGCGTCTTCGGCGCGGTGAAGCCGTTGGAAACCGCATCGACGATCTGGCTGCGGACGGCGACCTTGCTGCGCTCCTGGATGTAATCGTCCTGGCGGATGTTGGCATTGCGCAGGCGCGAGACGAACAGGTCGCGGTCGAACTGGCCGTTAACGGCCTTGAACGCCGGATCATCGCCGATCAGTTGGGCGAGGCGATCCTCGGACAGGCCGAGATTCATGTCTGCGGCGAGCTGGTCGAGCGAAGCGCCCGCGATGAGCTGAGAGAGGACCTGCTGTTCGACGCCGAAGGCGCGGGCCTGTTCCGGCGTGAGGCGCATGCCGAATTGCTGGCCGAGGCTTGCCACCTGACGTTGATAGGCGAGGTGGAATTCGTTCACATCGACACGCTGATCGCCGACGGTCACGACCGTGGTGCTGTTGCCGCCTGATATCAGCTCGCGTGATACGCCCCAGACGCCGAAGGAGGCGACCAAGAGAAGCAGGAGCAGCTTGGCAACCCAGGTCTGAGCGGCTCTTCTCAGAAAATGGAACATGGAAACGCAAACCTCGCAGTATTCATTGACCCGCGCGCGGGCAGACATTCGACGTTCCTTAGAACAAACCCGACAGGAAATGAAGGGTTGTCACGCGAAAAGCTGCGCAGAGCGGCGGTGGCGGCGCAAGGCGTTGACGGCAAACAAAAGATCGGCTTCGGCGGAACCTTTCGGGCCGCCATTTCGTTGAAGCGGCATCCCATGAAACAGGAGCAGACCATGGCAGATTTGAAAACCGCTTCCGCCGAATCCACCGCTGCGCGCGTCAAGGCGGATATCGCAGCAGACGATCTGTCGGCCCAGGTCACGGCACTCCGTGAAGATCTGTCCAGACTCACGGACAGTGTGCGGTCGCTGGGACAGGGCGCGAAGTCGGTGGTTACGGACGAAGCTTCGCTGATGACGGAACGGCTGCGCGACAAGGTTCGCGAAGAACCGATCATGGCGCTCGCGGTGACGGCGGGCATCGCCTATGTTTTCGGCCTGCTGAGCCGCCGCTGACACGGAATTCGGAACAGAAAAAGCCGGACGCAAGGCGCGCCCGGCCAGTCGTGTCTAAATAGTTATATCCGGGCCGTCAGCGGCGGATGGCGCGGCCGATGAAAATCAGAAGGCAGGCACCGACGAAGCCGGTGATCAGGTAACCCAGCCAGCCGGCCAGCGGTTGAATGTGCAAAAGACCGAGGATCCAGTTGGCGACGATCGCGCCGACGATGCCAAGCAATATGTTCATGAGCACGCCCATGCTGCTGCTCATGACTTTTTCCGCCAGCCAGCCGGCGATGCCGCCGATGATGATGGCTGCAATCCAACCCACGCCTTCCATGGTAATCCCTCCTGGTAAACCGACTCGCAAGTAAGCACGAAACCGCAGAAAGTTCCACTCCTGGAGGAACTTAGTCGATTATGGCTGAAGCAGGGTAACCGGCGCCTCCAGCAGGTAGGCCATCAGCTGGAACAGCAGGCCGGCTACAGCAAGCATTGCGAAGCCGAAAGGCATGATCAGGCTTTTGCTAAACATTCTTTCCTCTCCCCTATTGAGTAAAGAATAAGCCTAAGTGCGGTCGACGCAAGATTATTGTTAATAAGTAGTTAAGTGCGATATTTAAGTAAAATTATAAATACCACCGATGTATTATGATTCGAAGTAAATATACACCGCTTACTGGTGGTGCTCTCGCCAATGTCAAACAATGCGTCATTTCGTGGAGTTTTTACCTGGCATAAGCTGGACCATTGTGGAATGGGCGCCAGAATGTACCCCGATTTGGCGCGGGTGCTTAAACTCTTCGGCTAGAGCCCGCTTTCATGTCCTGATGCGGCGGATTGATTTTGGCGCCGACTGCATCATTTTTCCGGGAGTTCGCCTCTATCAGGGAAAAACTCGATGTCAAAAGCTGCTGTCGCCTTTGCCTGCCTCTGCCTGCTCACGCTTTCCGCCTGCGGCAATACCGCGTACGGATTGAAGAAGGATGGACAGGAGGCCAGCCACGCAATGGACAACGCGACGCATCGGGTGCTTTCGGCCGGTGCCAAGAAGTAAGGGCAGCAGCGAAATGCGCGCCGTCACCGAGCGGCCAAGCTTGCATGAAAAAGCCCGCCTGGGGTGAGGCGGGCTTGGCATAACAGAGAGAATGGACGGATGGAAACCGCCCCGACTAATACAGCATTTCCTTAAGCGTATGGCCTTGCGTCATTCGACGTAACCGCGACCGACAGATTCCGGCCGCGACCGCCAGGATGGGGTTCAAAAGTTGCCCCAATTCTGAGCGCGAGCGCGGGCGCGAATAATCCGATATTCGCGACCGCCATAGAGCGAACCGATGGTCAGCAGAAGCGTCAGAACGTCCCAGATGATATGCATGGTATCCTCTTAGGTTGGACGGCTCTGCCGTCGATCGGTCAAAGTACAATAGCAATCTTTCAAACCTGCTTATATGACAAGAAATCGGGATATGCGGGGAAGCGGGAAGGGCGCTTCATGAGAAGACGGAGTCGCCATCTTGGGAGCAGTAAGGTGAATAGATCACCCGGTGGCGGGCCATGACGATTTTTACGGTCCGCCATATCACGGCCTATCGATACCGCAGGGAGGTCGATTTCGGCGAGCATCGCCTGATGTTCCGGCCGCGCGACAGTTTCGACCAGCGGCTGATCGAGGCGTCGCTGACGACCTACCCGGAGCAAAGTCATGTGCGCTGGATCCATGATGTTTTCGGCAATTGCGTGGCGCTCGTCGATTTTTCGCGGCCGTCGGCCGAGCTTCGCTTCGAAACCTGGATCACGCTCGACCATACACCCCAGTTCGCCCCGGATATTCGAATCGACGAGGCGGCGCTCACCTATCCCTTCTCCTACGACAAGGACGAAATCGCCGATCTCGCGCCGGCGATGCAGCGCCATTATCTCGATCCGGGCGATGAGATCGGCCGCTGGGCGCGCCGGTTTGTGCGCTTGGGGCACCCGACCGAGACCGGGCACCTGCTGATGACGCTCTGTTATGCCATTCGGGAAAGCTTCGTTTATGCGCGGCGCCACGAACACGGGACGCAGGCACCGCTTGAGACCTTGCATCTTCGCTCCGGCACGTGCCGGGATTTCGCGCTTCTGATGATGGAGGCTGCCCGCACGCTCGGCCTGGCAGCGCGTTTCGTCAGCGGCTATGTTTACGTTCCCGATCGGGACGGCTCCACGGTGCTCGGCGGCGGCGCCACGCATGCCTGGTGCCAGGTCTATCTTCCCGGGGCCGGTTGGGCGGAATTCGATCCGACCAACGGCATCGTCGGCAACCGCGATCTCATTCGCGTGGCCGTTGCCCGTGATCCGCGCCAGGCAGTTCCTTTGAGCGGCAGCTATGACGGAAACGGGTCGGATTTCGACAGCATGACGGTGCAGGTCAACGTGACCACGCAGCAGCCATGGATCAATGAGGGGTAGCGGTCGATTGCCAGCCGGCGATGCTGGATCGGCGCCGGACGATAGCCGCGGTCGGCGGAACCGGGCAGCGCGATCGGCGTTCCATACTCACCTCCACCCATGCAGGGGGAGGACGAGGAAACCGCAATGAAGATACGCGCCGGGTTTCATCTGGGCTATGAATGCATCCAGCCGACTCCGATGCTGCTGGTCCTCAACATTCACCCCTCGCGTCGCGCCGATCTTCTGAGCGAGCAGGTCCTGACATTCGATCGGCCGATCGACGCCTGGGAATATACCGACAGTTTCGGCAACGCCTGCAGCCGGATCGTCGCTCCGCCGGGGCTGACGACGATTTCGACCGAGTTCGAGATCTACGATACAGGGCAACCCGATACCGTGCCGACCGAGGCCGTACAGCACGCGATCAAGGACCTGCCGGACGAGGTACTCGTCTTCCTGCTCGGCAGCCGTTACTGCGACATCGACAGGCTTTCGGATTTCGCCTGGGAAACCTTCTCGTCGACACCGCTCGGCTGGGCGCGCGTGCAGGCAATCAGCGATTTCGTCCACAATCACATCACCTTCGATTATCAGAAGGCCGACGTTCTCAGAACCGCGCATGGCGGCTTCACCGACAAGAGCGGCGTCTGCCGCGACTTTGCGCATCTCGCCATGGCGCTTTGCCGATGCATGAATATTCCTGCCAGATATTGCACGGGTTATCTCGGCGATATCGGCGTTCCAGCCGATCCCAATCCCATGGATTTCAGCGCCTGGTTCGAGGTCTTTCTCGGCGGCCACTGGCATACGGTCGATGCCCGCCACAACACCCCGCGCATCGGCAGAATATTGATGGCGACCGGCCGCGACGCAACCGACGTCGCCATGTCGACGGCATTCGGCCCGGCCACACTTTCTCGCTTCGAGGTGATTACCGAGGAAGTGCCGTAAAGGACGCTCAGGGATCGCCGGGGTGAGCAATCTATGCCTTCTTCAGAAATTCCGTTCTGAGCACGAGCCCTTTTACCTGCTTGGTGTTGCACTCGATCTCACCGGGATTGTCGGTCAGGCGAATGCCCTTGACCAGGGTTCCACGCTTCAGCGTCTCCGAGGTGCCCTTGACCTTGAGGTCTTTGATCAGCGTCACCGAATCGCCGTCGTGAAGCTGGCTTCCGTTGCTGTCCCTTATGATGATGTCGTCGGCCATGATGTCCTCGCTTGATGATGCGAGACGCAAAATCACGGCGACGGGGGATAGTCAACCGCGGCGAGGGGCGGCAGAGCACGGCAGCCTGCGGTGCGCTGAACGGATTTATCGAGCACAGGCCGTCGGGAATTCAACTCGCTTCGAGCTTGCCGCTCCAGCGGTTTCGCCCCTTCCAATATGAGCAAGCCGGGCAGTCCTCACCAAGCGGATAGTCGATTCCCTCTTCGTGAGGGCAGCCGATGATCCCATCCATCGCCGCCACTGATTTCACGTCATTCTCGCGCAGGAATGCCACGATCTCAGCGACAATGGTTTCGTCCGTCCTGAGATCACCGGTTTCAGCAAACCATCGGCGCAGGTCGGCCGGCTCCGCATGCGGCGCCAGGATGATGCTGACGGCCGCCTTCGTGGCTCGGCGATTGTCGGGACCATAGTAAGCGATCGTACCGATGGGATAGCTGCGTACACCTCGCTTGGTCTTTTTCTCGAGCCATTTCCGTGGCTGCCAGCCCAGTTTCATCGCACTGCTCACCTCTCGTGGTTTGCCATTCTATCCCGCCGGATTCACGAAACACAACCGATATTCTCAACGAATATAGGCCGAGGATATGGCGCCGCAAGAAACAGTGGATCAGGGTATCGCCAAGGGAAAAAGTGGCTGCAGCCGACGACATCCGCCCGGCTGAACGCCATCATAGAGCGGGGCGATCATGTCTGGCGCGAGGTCGAGGTCGAGATCGAACACCGCAACGCTTCCGGCTACGACAAAGCAACCAGCCTTCTCATCGACCTGAAAGCGATCGCTGACGAAAACGGCGATACCGCCGATTTCACCCGCCGGCTGCATTCGATCCTCGAATTCCACGCCCGAAAAGAGCGCCTTATCGCACGGCTGAACGTTTCGTTCGCAGCTCTGATGCCGTCATAAGCCCAGGCGTCGGCCATGCACGCTTCTGGCCGGCCTTAATTGGCGCCTCTGCAAAACTGAGACCAAGGTCCGATCAGACCCGGACTTCGTGCCGATACCAAACGCTTGGTTGCTGCAATAGGTTCTCGCGGCGGGGCGGAATTGCGGAGTTTTATAGCCGTGACGAAATTTATCGTTGTAGGAATGATACTGACGCCGGTGATCTTCTGGGGTTCTATCGGCGTCTGGGTCTACTCGCTGTTATCGTGAGGGCTCCTCACACCTTCAGTCCTCGATCATTTCATCGGGCAGTCGGGCGAAGCGAAGTCATGGCCGGCGCCGGTCCTGGGCAATCTCAATCAAACCGGGATCATGGTCAAAGCTTCGGACCAAGAGTGCTGATCAACTGGAAGGCCGAGCCCGGTTCATTGTCTTGGCACGAGCCCGTCAAGCAGGAAATCCAGACCTTTCCTGAAAGCGCCGTCCCAATCATTATCCAGCAGCAGACGAGCACGCTCGATCGTCGGATATTTTTCGCTGAGATGAGCAAGGCGCTGCTGCGCGGCGGCCATGTCGTCGTCGGAAAGGTCGAAATTCGCCCGGGTGATGGTCGCGCCGATCACATAGTTCCAGAGCGACCATATCGCGCCGTTCAAATCTGCCTCTGCGACGCCGGCTCCGGATAGAATCCTGCCCAGCAGTTCCAGACGATTGAGGATGTTCGGGCCGAGTGCCCGGCGCGGCAGCAGCGATGCCGACCAGGGATGGCGGAGCATGCTGGCGCGCCAGTCCTCCAGCATGTGAAAGATTGCACCACGCCAGTCGGCAGCCTCGATCCTTTGCGGCGGCCCGCGATATTCGAGCACTGCGTCGAGCGCCAGATCAAAGACTTCCTCTTTGTTGTCGACGTGCCAGTAGAGGCTCATCGCGCCCGCGCCGAGGCGATCGGCCAGGCGGCGCATCTTCAATCCGTCGACACCTTCGGCATCCAGCAATTCGACCGCGGTCGCCACGATCCGTTCGATCGATAGCGCCGGTTCACTGCCCGCCTGCTGCATGGACGGGACCGACCCAGCTTGCCGTTGAGGCCGTTTACCCTGAGCGCCGCCGCCTTTGGCTGCCATGCGTCCTTCCTAAATGATCTGAAGGTCGTTTTAAGCCGACAAAGCTACGAATGTCGACTTCGCCCGATTGACTCGTACAACGTACGATGCGATTTGATCGTACGTTGTACGAGTCAATTATGCGACGATCGAACGAAAATTCAACCGGAGACCGCGGGCGACGTTGCTCGCAGTCCGCACGGCCAGAGAAAATCATGTCACACACCATCAATCTGCTTATCGGAGGGCTGATCATCATGACCACGGGAATTTCCACTGCGACGACGGCGAATGCGGGCGACCTCAAGCCAACCATCGTCAATCCGAAAAACCTCTACGACCCGACGCCGAACGGCTACAGCATGGCGGTGATCGCACCGCGCGGCGCCAGGTTGGCCTTTATTTCAGGACAGGGTGGCCAGGACAGCAGCGGCGCCTTGTCGCCGGACTTCGCCGCCCAGGTTAAGCAGGCCTACGCAAATCTGCGCGCCGCTCTCGATGGGCTCGGCGCAAGGCCGGATCAGGTCGCCAAGCTTACTGTTTTCGTGGTCGATCACGACATGTCCAAGCTCGAAGTACTGACCAGAAACGTCAAAGAAACCTTCGGCGCGGCGCTGCCGGCGCAGACCCTTGTCCCGGTTCCCAAACTTGCAATAGACCCGATGCTCTTCGAGGTCGAAGCCGTCGTCGTTCTGGAATAACGGCCGTAAGCGACTAGGCTGCGGCAAGTCCGGCGGCTTTCTTTTCGACATGAGGATTATCGCTGCAGAAAACGGCGGAGCCGCCGTTTTCTCTCGCCGCCTGCACTCGATCTCTTAACGGCACGCCCCAAAGACCGCTTATTCGGGCGGCAGAACGCTGGCACATGAAAATGGAAACTGGCGGAAGAGGTGGGATTCGAACCCACGGTACGGTTTCCCGCACGCCGGTTTTCAAGACCGGTTCCTTAAACCACTCGGACACTCTTCCAAGTAATTGAGAAGCCCAAAGAAATTCCGTTGCTGGATTTCTGGTGCATCGGTGGTTTCTGCCGATTTGCTGCCCATTCACTCACAGGCCGGCTTTTTAGCAGCTTTGACCGCAGCGTCAACTTGTTCTGCAGAAAAGCGGCTTCGACAGCCGCTTCTCTCTGCCGTCGTCAGACCAGGACGGTGAAGTTGTCAAATGCGAGCTGCGGAAAGCCCGTCGGCTCTACATCGGGCTGAATATCGAAGCGGATGAAATCGACTGCTCCCAAGGCTTCCAGCGAAATGTGCTGGCCATCGCCAATGGTGTCCCCATAGACCGTTAGCGACATCTCGCTCACCTTGTTGCCGCCGATATAGCCTTCGAACGTCACAAGCGCATCGACACCTTGATAGGCCGGGTCGAAGACAGTCGCGACGTCGACACCCTCGATCGTGAAGAGCTTGCCGTCAACGCGGTCGAAGAAAGGATTGTAGGGGTTGGTGACGACGTATTCGTTGCCGCCGGATTCGGCGACCGTCCACAGATTGCCGTCGAGCTTGTCGCCAAACCTGAAACCGCCATAGCCCGAAGCGATATCCGGCTGCCCGGGATATTCCGTCGGAGCGTTTTCGAAATCGATGGAATACAGCCCTTGCGGCGGCGCATGCACGCCGATGTTGAGACTGGCGACATCGGTGCCGCCTTTTCCATCGGAGATCTTGAAGGAGAATTTTTCGGCGAAGACTTCGCCGGACTCAAGGCTTGCGGGATCACTGACCGTGTAACTATAGCTGCCGTTGCTCCAGATCGTCAGCGTTCCGTGTTCACCCTCGATGGTCAGATAGCCTGCTTCACCCGCCTTGTTGGGAATTCTTATTCCGTTGACGAATTGAACCTGAAGCAGGTCGCCGTCGGAATCTGAGGCGTTGTCGAGAAGGTTTCCTTCAATGGCTTCCGCTGGTGCGTAGTCGTGGATCGACACGTCAGGCACTGCTGGTTTGTGATTTGCCATAGCTCGTCTCCCTAAAGATGAGCGTGGAAAGGACGCCGGGCTACCACCCGAACGTCGCAAATAAACTTTCTACTCCACTTTGAGTCAAGCAACAAACTACACGCGCTAAGGGAGCGGGAGCCCGTACCTGGGCTGTCATACGCACCTATGCGGGAGATCACGGAAGGAAATCCACTACTATGGGGAGAGGTATCACGCCTCATCGGGCGCTTGAGGAATAGCTGCGTAACCGCATTCGACAACGGTCTCCTGCGTGTCGATCCGGTACGTCCTGCCCTTTCAAGAGCAGGCGGCGGGTCTAGGCAATGTCTCGCATCGGCACGCTCATTTCGAGCCCGATTGCGGCAATGGGAGAGCAGGGGAGGAGCTGCGGCGTTAGCAACTTATAAACCATAATCAATGGAATTGTTGCTATCGCTGGGAAAACGTTCGCAAATTTGCCACGAACTTAACAAGATTAAAGCCTCGTTAGGCGGGCGGGGATAAGGCGTATTGGCCCAGTGTGGGGCAAAGTTCCTTAACCATAATGATCTTTGAGCGGCGTGGGACATATGACATTGGGATACGGGGCGGCGTCTTTCGCAACGACAGCGCGGTGGCTGGCGATATCGGCGATGTGTGCGACGGTTGCTGCATGCGGCACGACACAGGCCGTGCCGAAGAAAAAAGCCCATGGCAAAGAATATTTCTCCGAATCCGAATATGGCGTGAAGGCCAGCCCCCGCGTCGCCACCGGCAACAACATCCCGAAGGGCGGCGGCCGCTACATCGTCGGCAATCCTTACGTGGTGAAGGGTAAATGGTATTATCCGAAGGAAGATTTCTCCTATAGCAAGGTCGGCATCGCTTCCTGGTATGGTTCGGCCTTTCATGGACGCCTCACGGCGAACGGCGAAGTCTACGACCAGATGCATCTTTCCGCCGCGCATCCGACTTTCCCGCTGCCGAGCTATGCTCGCGTCACCAATGTCGAGAACGGCTCGTCGGTCATCGTGCGCGTCAACGATCGCGGTCCCTATCATGAAGGCCGCATCATCGATCTTTCCAACAAGACCGCCAATATGCTGGATCTGCAGCACAGCGGCACCGGCAAGGTGCGTGTGCAATATGTCGGACGCGCCCGCATGGACGGCCACGACATGCCCTATCTGATGGCTTCCTACGTACCGAAGGGCAGCCGCATTCCCGGCGTCAATCCGGAAGGGCAGATTGCAAGCGGCGTCATGGTTGCCTCCAACAGCCGCAAGATCACCCGCGATCAGCTGCAGAGCGCCGAAGATTACCAGGCGCAGCCGGCCAAGGTGCCGGTGCCGATGTCGGCGACCTCCTTTGCCGGTTCGACGCCGAGCGTGCGCTACAATGCGACGCCCGCGCTTGCCCCCGGCGCCCATGTTCTGGTGGCGCCACCGGCACCGTCCGCAAACGCCGCGCCGGCCTTCGAACAGATGGTCGTGCTGCCGGAGATCGGTCCCATGCCCTATGAGCGGCCCTACGGCGGCTCCCAGCCTTCCCTCGCGCTCGGCTATCAGAACGGGGACGTGAAGACGGTGACCGTCGATCTCGCTTTCGACGCGGTGATGGTGCGCAATGACGGGCTGACGCAGGCCTCGATCCTTGCCTCGGCCAAGCGACAGCAGGCAAAATCCGCGGCGCGCTGAGCATCGCGATTGCATCGGATTTCGCCGCGCTCTAACCTTCTCAAAACTGCCGTTGACCGATGGGAATTGCGATGCTGAGGCCTGTGCTTCGCCCTCTAGAGCGGTTGCGCTTTTCACCGAAGCGCAGAGCCGCTCTAACCTTTTGTCTTTCTGCAATTCCGGACGTAAAACCGCTCCTGACTTTAGCTGCCGTTGCTCTTGCATGCCTGATGCCGCTCGCCGCAGGCGCGCAGGCAGCCGATGGGGGTGCTGCCGGTTTCGCCACCAAGGCGGCGCAGGCCTATATGATCGAGGCGTCCACCGGCACGGTGCTTCTCGCCAAGAACGAGGATCAGGGTTTTTCGCCGGCTTCGCTTGCCAAGCTGATGACGATGAACCTCGTCTTCGATGCGGTGACCAAGGGCCAGATCACGCTCGACACCGAATATCCGGTTTCCGAATATGCCTGGCGCACCGGCGGCGCGCCGTCGCGGACAGCCACCATGTTCGCCGCCCTGAAATCGCGTGTGCGCGTCGAGGATCTGATCAAGGGCGTCGCCATCCAGGGTGCCAATGACAGCTGCATCATCCTCGCCGAGGGTATGGCCGGAAGCGAGCAGCAATTCGCCGAATCGATGACGCGCCGCGCCCGCGAAATCGGCATGGACAAGGCGGTGTTCGGCAATTCCACCGGCCTTCCGGATGGTAAGAGCAAGGTGACGGCGCGCGAAATGGTGACGCTTGCCGCCGCCCTCCAGCAATCCTATCCCAATCTCTATCCCTATTTTGCCCTGCCCGATTTCGAGTGGAACAAGATCTTCCAGCGCAACCGCAACCCGCTGCTCGGGCTCGATCTCGGCGCTGACGGACTTGCGACGGGCTTTACAGAGGGTGAGGGGTATTCGATCGTTGCCTCGGTCCAGCGTGACGGCCGGCGGCTGTTTCTGGCGCTTGCCGGAATCGCCTCCGACAAGGAGCGGACGGAAGAGGCCAAGCGTGTGCTTGAATGGGGTCTGACGGCCTTCGAGAACCGGCAGATTTTCGCCGAGCATGAAGTGATCGGCGCAGCCAGCGTTTATGGCGGCACAGCGCGCACCGTCGATCTGATCGCCAAAGCGCCGGTCAGCGTCTATATTCCGGTCAGCAACCCCGACCGGCTGTCGGCGCGCATCGTCTATCGCTGGCCGCTGACAGCGCCGGTGCCGCCGGATTATCAGGCCGGCACGCTCAGGATTTTCGCCGGCAGCCGGCTTCTCAGGGAAGTTCCGCTCTATACGGCACAGGCGGTTGGCGAAGGCTCGCTCAGCAGCCGCGCGGTCGATGCCATGCTGGAACTCGGCGAATCGCTGTTCTTCTCCTGGCTCTGGGAAAAGTCCGCGCCCGGCTGAAGCGATTGTCCAGTGTCGCACGCCACATGTTCTGGACTTGAGCGCCCAGCCTTCTGATACAATTTGCCGGGGAAGGTGATTATGTCGCCGCGGCGAAAGGTTTTCCTTCCCGATGTCTTCGGATAGATAGAAGAGGCAGGGCGCGCGCGTGCGGCGCCGGGAATGCGGGAAGCTGTCATTGTCATCCGGTACGGGATTGTTCGTTACGTTTGAAGGCGGGGAAGGCGCGGGCAAATCCACGCAGATCCGCCGCCTCGCGGAGGCGCTGAAGGGCGAAGGTCACGAGGTGCTGGTGACGCGGGAACCGGGCGGGTCGCCCGGCGCCGAGGCTGTGCGCCACGTGCTTTTGTCGGGGGCTGCCGAGGCCTTCGGCACCCGGATGGAGGCGATCCTTTTTGCCGCTGCGCGCAACGACCATGTCGAAGAGGTGATCCGGCCGGCGCTTGCTGCCGGCAAGATCGTGCTCTGCGACCGGTTCATGGATTCCTCCCGCGTCTATCAGGGGATCACCGGCAACCTTGAACCCGATTTTATCGAGACGCTGCAGCGCATCGCCATCAATGGCGTCGTGCCGGATTGCACCTTGATACTCGACATTCCCGCAAAGGTCGGCCTGGAGCGGGCGCAGAAGCGCAGCGCTGCCGAAGCGCCCGACCGATTCGAGAAGGAGCGGCTCGAAACCCACGAGAAACGGCGCGAAGCCTTTCTCGATATTGCCGCGCGCGAGCCGGAGCGCTGCCGCGTGATCAACGCCATGCAGACGGAAGAGGCGATCGCGGCCGAGATCCTGGCGATCGTCAAGCAGCTCAAGTCGCCCGCAGACCGCGCCCGAATGCCGGAAGCCGCCCATCATGAGTGAAGTCCATTATGAGTGAGGAGAGGCCGGGACTGCTCGACGGCGCCATCTGGCCCGCCGAGAACACCAGATTATTCGGCCATGAGGAGGCGGAGGCCTTCCTTGCGCAATCCTACCGATCTGGCAAAGGCCATCACGCCATCCTGATCGAAGGGCCGGAGGGCATCGGCAAGGCGACGCTCGCTTTCCGTTTCGCCAACCACGTGCTCTCGTATCCCGATCCCGAGACTGCGCCCGAGACGATCGGTGATCCGCATCCTGACTCCGCCGTCAGCCGGCAGATCGTCTCCGGCGCCTCGCACAATCTCCTGCATCTCGCGCGGCCGGTGGACGAAAAGACCGGCAAGGTGAAATCGGCGATAACAGTCGACGAGGTGCGCCGCGCCGGCAAGTTCTTCTCGCAGACGTCAGGCACCGGCAACTGGCGGATCGTCATCATCGACCCGGCCGACGACATGAACCGCAATGCGGCCAACGCTATTCTAAAAATCCTCGAGGAACCGCCGAAGCGGGCGCTGTTTCTGGTGCTGTCGCATGCGCCGGGTCGGCTGCTGCCGACGATCCGCTCGCGCTGCCTGCCGCTGAAACTGTCGCCGCTTTCGGACGATGCGCTGGCGGCAGCCCTTGACCATCTCGGCATATCGGGAGAGGGCGGGGCGGTGCTTGCGGCGGCCAAGGGCAGCGTCGGCGAAGCACTGAAGCTCTTGAACTATGGCGGCGGAGAGATCATTGCGGCCTATGGCGAGGTGCTTTCGGCCGAAGGGCCGGCGGCCCGCAAGGCGATGCACCGGCTGGCCGATGCGCTGTCGGGAAAGGAAAGCGACACGATTTTCGATTTCTTCGTCAGCCATGTCGGCGACGACATCATGAATCGTGCGCGTGTGGCAGCGGGTGAGGGGCAGATCGCTGCTGCCGAACGTCTGGCGCGGCTCTATTCCGAGATCACCGAGCGGCTCACCATTTCGGATGCCTATAATCTCGACCGCAAGCAGACGATCATCAGCATTCTCTCCGATATCAAGCAGCCGGGCCTCTAGAGCGTTTCAGGTTTTCACGGAAGCATATCCGGCATTGGCGAAGTAGTTGCTGCATTCTCTGGGCTCGATGGTTGTGACGAGGTGTCCGATGTGGCGCCAGGTGTCATCGATGGTTCGCTTCTGAGCCAGGCGCATCCAGTGCTTGATTTTGGCGAAAGCCTGTTCGATCGGGTTAAGGTCGGGGGAGTATGGCGGCAGGTACCAGAGCCGAGCACCAGCGTTGCGGATCATCTGACGGATGGCGACCGACTTGTGGGAGCCGAGATTATCCATCACGACGATATCGCCGGGTTTGAGCACCGGTACGAGTTGCTGTTCGACATAAGCGCGAAAGCACTCACCGTTGATCGGTCCATCGAAGACACAGGGTGCGGTGAGCCGATCGCAGCGCAACGCGCCGAGGAAAGTCAGGGTGCGCCAATGTCCGTGCGGGGCGAAGCTGCGCAGCCGTTTGCCCTTCGGCCCCCAGCCTCGAAGCGGCGCCATGTTGGTCTTGATCCAGGTTTCATCGATGAAGACCAGCCGGCTTGGATCGAGGCCAGCCTGCCAGGATTGCCAGCGCTGTCGCCGTCGCGCGACGTCAGCGCGCGCCTGCTCAAGGGCGAACAGTGTTTTTTTTGAACCGTAGTCCCTCGCGCCGCAGAAACTGCCATACGGTGTCGTGGGATACCTTCACCCCTCGCGCGGCCAGTTCTTCCTTCAACCTGTTCAGTGACACATGCGGCGTCTGGTTGATCCGCTCGGCGATAAACGCCCGGTACGGCTCAAGAACCCGCTTGCGGTGGCCGCCCATCTTCCCAGGCGCGACAGATCCGCTCGAACGGTAGCGCTGAGACCACTTCACCGCTGAAGACACGGCAATACCGAACCGCACCGCCACCGACCGGCAGCTCTCGCCGGCTTCGATTGCATCAACAACACGCTTGCGAAGATCATTTGAAAGAGGTCGAGTCATCCGATGCTGGCCTCCACTCCAGCCAGCATCTTGAATCACAAAACAGCCAAAAACGGAATCCCTTCCGATTCAACTAAATCCAGATACGCTCTAAAGCGCGCCGCATCGAATTTGATTCATGCGACGCGCTTTAGCTTTTTGTTTTTATGCATGTCGTTGTCCCGGAACCGCTGCACACTTCCGGGCGAAATGTATTCGAATTCTGATGGCTGATCAGCCGGTCAAGAGCTTGCCGGCGACGACGGCGAGCGTGGCGGCCAGGACGATGCGGATCGTGCGTTCATGCAGCTTCGGCGCCAAAAGGCTGCCGATGATGATGCCGGGGATCGAGCCGATGAGCAGGGCAAACAGCATCGCCCAGTCGATCTCGCCGATGAGCCAATAGCCCATGCCGCCGATCAGGGTCAGCGGAACTGCGTGAACAATGTCGGACCCGACGATCTCACGCACATTGAGCCTGGGATAGAGGACCAGCAGGATCGTCACACCGAGCGCACCCGCGCCGACCGAAGTCAGCGTGACCAAGACGCCGAGACAGAATCCGAGAATGACGGTGAGGATCAGAATGGTTGTGGGCCGCGGCGGTGTGCGATCGCCGATGGCGCGGCGCGCCAATTCCAATATGGAACCGCGGAAGACCAGCATGATCGCGGTCATGACAAGCAGCCAGCCGAGCGCAACCGTGATGGTGTTGGTCACGCCGATGCTTTTGCGATCGACGCCGGCCAACAGCCAGAGCATCAGCACGGCGGCCGGCACGCTGCCGGCGGCAAGGCTGCCGACGATCTTCCAGTTAATCCGTCCATGCATGCCGTGCACGGCAGTGCCCGCCGTCTTGGTGATCGCCGCATAGAGGAGATCGGTGCCGACCGCGGTTGCGGGATGAACGCCGAAGAGCAGCACCAGCAGCGGCGTCATCAGCGAACCGCCACCAACGCCGGTGATGCCCACAAGCGCGCCGACGAACAGGCCGGAAAGCGAATAGAGCGGCTCGAATGTCAAGCAAGCGCCCCCGACGGCGCGCGACCACGACTATCCCGGTAGATGAAAACTGGCACTTCGTTCTGTCCCGCCCTCTTTGGGACGACCGGTAAATTGCGTGCGAAGCGGAGTCAAGTTCACGACGGTGTCCCGGAAATCATCGAAGGCGCCAAAACTTGATGTTTCGCTTGTCGGTGACATGCGCTAAGAGCGGCTGACCATTTTTATAGAGTAAGCCGGACATTGGCCGCCATGACAGACAAGACACCCTTCTACATCACCACCGCGATTTCCTATCCCAACGGCAAGCCGCATATCGGCCATGCCTATGAGCTGATCGCGACGGATGCGATGGCGCGCTACCAGCGCCTGGACGGCAAGGATGTCTTCTTCCTGACCGGCACCGACGAACACGGCCAAAAGATGCAGCAGACAGCGCGCGCCGAAGGAATCGAACCGCAGGCGCTCGCCGACCGCAACTCCGGCGAATTCCAGGCGATGGCGACGCTGCTCAACGCCTCGAATGACGACTTCATCCGCACCACGCAGGAGCGTCATCACGAGACCTCGCGGAATATCTGGAAGCTGATGGCCGACAATGGCGACATCTACAAGGACAGCTATGCCGGCTGGTATTCGGTGCGCGACGAGGCCTATTACCAGGAGAACGAGACGGAACTGCGCGCCGACGGTGTGCGCTACGGCCCGCAGGGCACGCCGGTCGAGTGGGTGGAAGAGGCAAGCTATTTCTTCAAGCTCTCCGAATACCAGGAGAAGCTGCTGGCGCATTACGAGGCCAATCCCGATTTCATCGGTCCGGCCGAGCGCCGGAACGAGGTGATCTCCTTCGTCAAATCGGGCCTCAAGGACCTGTCGGTCTCGCGCACGACCTTCGACTGGGGCATCAAAGTGCCGAACGATCCGTCCCACGTCATGTATGTCTGGGTGGACGCACTGACCAACTACATCACCGCCACAGGTTATATCGAGGACAGGAACGGCCCGCGGGCGAAGTACTGGCCCGCCGATGTGCACATCATTGGCAAGGATATTATCCGCTTCCATGCCGTCTACTGGCCGGCCTTCCTGATGTCGGCGAAGCTGCCGCTGCCGAAGCGGGTCTTTGCCCACGGCTTCCTGCTCAACAAGGGCGAGAAGATGTCGAAGTCGCTCGGCAATGTCGTCGATCCCGTCAATCTGGTGAACCATTTCGGTCTCGATCAGGTGCGCTACTTCTTCCTGCGCGAAGTGTCCTTCGGCCAGGACGGCAGCTACAGCGAAGAGGCGATCGGCATCCGCATCAATTCCGACCTCGCCAACGGCATCGGCAATCTCGCCAGCCGCTCGCTGTCGATGATCGTCAAGAACTGTGACGGCAAAATCCCGGAATGCGGGCCGCTGACCGACGAGGACAAGGCGATGCTGGCGCAGGTCGACGCGCTGCACGCGTCGACGCGCGAAGACATGGGCAAGCAGCAGATTCACCGGGCGCTTGCCTCGATCATAGCCGTCGTTTCCGATACCGATCGCTATTTCGCCGGCCAGGCGCCGTGGGCGCTGAAAAAGACGGATCCGGCGCGCATGGGTACGGTGCTTTACGTCACCGCCGAAGTCGTGCGCCAGATCGCCATCCTGTTGCAGCCGTTCATGCCGGACTCATCGGGCAAACTGCTCGATCTCGTGGCTGCGCCTGCCGACAAGCGCGATTTTGCCGCCCTCGGCGAGGCCGGCCGCCTGATCGCCGGAACGCCGCTCGAGGCGCCGACGCCGGTCTTCCCGCGTTACGTGGCTCCGGAGGCTTGAGGCCGTGCTGATCGATACGCATTGCCATCTCGATTTCGCCGACTTCGAGGCCGAGCGCGACGAGATTGTCACGCGCGCGCATCAGGCTGGTGTCAAACAGATGGTGACGATCTCGACGCGCGTGCGGAAGCTCGACGGGTTGCTCGCTCTCACCGAGAAATATCCATCGGTGTTCTGCTCGGTCGGTACGCATCCGAACAATGCTGGCGACGAGCTGGACATCCAGACGGAAGATCTGGTGCGCTTGGCAAACGCCCATGAAAAGGTAGTGGCGATCGGCGAGGCCGGCCTCGACTATTTCTATGACACGCAGAAGCCCGAGGACCAGCAGACCGGCTTTCGCCGGCATATTGCCGCCGCTCGGGAAACGCAGCTTCCGCTCGTCATCCACAGCCGCAGCGCTGACGAAGATATGGCTTCCATCCTGACCGAGGAAACAGGGAAGGGGGCTTTCCCCTTTATCTTGCACTGCTTTTCAGCGGGTCCGGAACTGGCGCGAACCGGTGTCGAACTCGGCGGCTATATCTCCTTCTCTGGCATCCTGACGTTCCCGAAATCGGAAGAGCTGCGCGAGATTGCCAAGACGGTCCCGCATGAGCGGCTGCTGGTGGAAACGGACGCGCCGTATCTGGCGCCGAAGCGCTGGCGCGGCAAGCGCAACGAGCCGTCCTATGTCGTCAACACGGCCGAAGTGCTCGCCGAGACGATCGGCCTTTCCTACGCCGATACCGCGCGGATCACGACCGAGAACGCTTTGCGCCTGTTTACGAAAATGCCGAGGATCTAGCGGCGTGCTCTACCGGCGGCGTTTCACCATTCTCGGCTGTTCGTCGTCACCGGGCGTGCCGCGCATTACCGGAGACTGGGGCGCCTGCAACCCCGACAATCCGAAAAACCGGCGCACGCGCGCCTCGTTCATGGTGCAGCAATTCGGCCCTGACGGCGTCACGACGGTTGTCGTCGATACCGGGCCGGATTTTCGTGAGCAGATGATCAGGGCAGGGGCGGACCATGTCGATGCCGTGCTTTACAGCCACCCGCATGCCGACCATATTCACGGCATCGATGATCTGCGCGGCTATTTCCACAATACGCGCCGCCGGGTGCCGATCTTTGCCGACCAGTATACGATGGACAGGCTGCGTGAAGCCTTCCGCTATTGCCTGGAAACGCCGCCCGGCAGCAATTACCCGCCGATCGTGCTGCCTGTTGTCATCAAAAGTATCGACGAACCCGTCGAAATCCGCGGTCCCGGCGGCAAGATCGACTTTTACCCGCACATCCAGCAGCATGGCGATATCCATTCGCTCGGGTTCCGCATCGGCGATGTGGCTTATTGCAGCGATATCAGCGATTTCCCGCCGCAGACCGTCGAGAAGCTGCAGGATCTCGATGTGCTGGTCATCGACGCGCTGCAATATACCTATCACCCGAGCCATCTGTCGCTGGAACAGTCGCTCGATTGGATCGGCCGGCTGAAGCCGAAACGGGCGATCCTCACCCATATGCACACGCCGCTCGACTACGACGTGGTGATGGCCGAGACGCCGGACCATGTGGTGCCGGCGTATGACCAGATGAGCTTCGAGACCGAGATCAGGCTCTAGACTAAAGCTTGAACCCGCTCGCTTGCACGTACGGCCACAGTTCGACGCCACCGCGGTGGATCATGTCGAGCGAGACGTAGAGGATGATTAGCAGACCGACATAGGCGATCCAGCGATGGCTGCTGAGCAACCGGGCGATCAGGTTTGCGGCGATACCCATCAGCGCGATTGACAGGGCAAGACCGATGACCAGCACGCTCGGATGTTCGCGCGCAGCACCGGCAACGGCGAGGACGTTGTCGAGCGACATCGAGACGTCGGCGATGACGATCTGGGTCGCCGCCTGGAAGAAGGTCTTTTTCGGCGCGCCTTCGCCGCCCACCGCCTCGTGGCTCTCGTGATGACCGGCGCGAAGCTCGCGCCACATCTTCCAGCAGACCCACAGGAGCAGGAGTCCGCCGGCCAGCAGCAGGCCGACGATCGCCAGCAGATAGACTGCAACGCTGGCAAACAGAATACGAAGAAGGGTCGCGGCGACGATGCCGACGATGATCGCCTTGCGGCGCTGCGTAGCCTCGAGGCCGGCAGCGGCAAGACCGATAACCACGGCGTTGTCGCCGGCGAGAACGAGGTCGATAGCAATGACCTGCAGCAAAGCCGTCATACCGGCTGCCGTAAACATGTCCATATGAAATATCCCCAATGCGTCCAGAGCCGTGCTAGCGTCTCGACGGTTTAACGTCAACCGCTGAAGGACGCCGTAGGCGATGCAATTCAGCGGGCAGTGCATCCGAAACAGCTGGCGATGACGTTATGAACCGCCTGCGCCGCCGCCGCCAAAGCCATCGTCTTCGTCGTGGAACATTCATCTCGGCTGCCGGTTCTCCGAGTCAGGAAACCAGGCGTCGGGTCGGCGGCTGGAACGCGACATCGAGAGGAGAGTTCCGTGAGCAACATTCACAACGATACCAACCCGGGTTTTTCAGGCCCCGTGGGCGGCGGCAGCCTTACCGCATTTTTCGACAGCCGGTCGGACGCCGAATCAGCGGTCTCCCGTCTTGAAGACGCAGGCGTCCCCGTCGCCAGAATAAGGTTGATGCCGGGATATGAGGCGGATGAAAAAAATGCCGGCGTCATGAGCGATGATCGCAGCGGCTTCTTCGATGCCCTTGCCGACTTCTTCTTCCCTGACGAGGATCGCGCTATGTACGCAGAAGGGCTGCGGCGAGGCGGCTTCCTCGTCCAGGTCAACGATATCGACGACGCACTCTACGAAACCGTTCACGATATCCTGGACGACGAGGGCAGCATCGACATCGACGAGCGGGCGGATCTCTGGTTATCGGAAAGCGGACGCCAAGGCGGATCCAATACCGGTTATGCCGGTGCAGCCCGCGGCGGCAAAGCCGCGGACGATCTGGCCGTATCGGAAAGCGCGTTCGAAGCGCCGGCTTCCGACGAGGCGCGCCCGGTCGCAATGCGCGACACAACGCATGGAAGCGCCAAGGTTCGTGCTTACAGATTCACCGGCGCCTCCGCATCGTCAAACGATGCGGATCGGCAGTCGCAGACGCAAGGCGGATCACAGCAGAGCCAGAGTTTCCGGCGCGATCATTGATGTGCAGCGAGGCCGGCGGCAATGCCGGGCGTTGCTTCGCTGACTAATTCGAGGACATGTCGATGCAATCATCCATCAATCGCGACGGCTTTCTTCCGCCCGATCCCGATGAGCTGGTCGCAGAGGGCGAACTGCCTTTTGCCGATGCGGCCGCCGAGTCCGCGCGTGACAAGGCCGACCAAAGTCTGCACCACCTGCAGCGGGAATTGAGGCTGCTGCACGCCCGCATCGGCCTTCTGCGTGACGATGCGGAAGCGGCGCTGAAAGCCAAGGCTACATCCGTCGATGCGAATGCCCATGTCCAGCTCGGTGACTATCCGTGGCTGAAACTCGCCTTCGCCACCGGCGCAGCCTTCGTCGCGGCGAGGGCGATCAGGCGCTTGCCGTTCGGCGTATTGCTGGGCGGATTTGCCGGTCATGTCTCGCAAACCAGACGGTGGTGAACGATCCAGCGCGCCTCGGTATCGAGAAGACTTAGTCGTTCTCAAAGGCTGTGAGATAGCAGCCGCCTGCGGAAATCAGGGCAGGGGCAGCCGGCGGCGGACGATCGCCGTGTGGAAATTCGTCCCATGGATCAGGCCATCGTCGCAGAAGTCATAGCGAGGATTGTGCAACGGTGGCGAGTCACCGTTGCCAAGGAATACGAACACACCGGGCGCATGCTCCAGAAAGTGTGCGAAATCCTCGCTTCCCGTCATCGGCTCCCGTGCCATGCGAACATTTTTCTCAGGGAAAATGCTGTAAGCGGCGGCGAAAGTCTCCTCGACCAGATCGGGATCGTTTAGGAGCGGAACGAATTCCCTGGTGTAAGTCACCTCGGCCGAGACATTATAGGCGAGAGCGGTTCCCTCAGCGATGATGCGCATCTGCTTCTCGATTTCGGCGCTGACTTCCGAACGGAAGCTTCGTGCGTCGCCCAGGATCCTCGCCTCTCCGGGCAGAGCGTTTCGAGTTCCGTCGGTGATGAGTTCAGTGACCGAAACCACGGAGGTGTCCGTGGGACTGAGGCGGCGGGAGACGATCGTCTGCAGGTTGGTCACAAGGGCGCAGGCGGCGATGAGAACCTCGTTGCCCCCGTGAGGGCGGGCAGCATGGCCGCCGACGCCGCGAAGCACGATCTCGAAATTGTCTTCGGCCGACATGATCGCCCCCGGCCGGGTTTCGAATGTGCCGACGGGGAGGCCGGGCATGTTGTGAATGCCGTAGATCTCCTCAAACGGATAGCGCTCCATCAATCCGTCCGCGAGCATGGCAAGTGCGCCGCGTCCCCATTCCTCCGCTGGCTGAAAAATGAAGCGGACGGTTCCGTCGAAACCACCTTCCTCGGCGAGCAGCTTGGCGGCTCCGAGGAGCATGGTGGTGTGCCCGTCGTGGCCGCAGGCGTGCATGACCCCAGGGTTCGACGATTTGTAGAGAAGATTTCCCTGCTCCGGGATTCGAAGCGCGTCCATGTCGGCCCGCAGCGCAATCGAGCGGTTGCCGGATCCGCGCTTGAGCGTGCCGACGACACCGGTTCCTCCAACACCCTCCGCCACATCGTCGAGGCCGAACTCGCGCAGCTTGGCGGCGACGAAGGCCGAGGTGCGTTGCTCCTCGAATCCGAACTCGGGGTGGGCATGCAGGTCGCGCCGCCACGCCGTCATTTCGTTCCTCAGAGCATCGATATCGATCGCCATCTCAAACTCCTCCGCCCGTAATCTGCTTTACAACGTCGAGAAGCATGTTCGCTCCGGCGACCAGATCTTCGTCCTGGGTCTTTTCCCTCGGATTATGGCTGATGCCGCCGAGGCTCGGCACGAAGATCATCGCCGAGGGGGCGATCCGCGCGATCATCTGCGCATCATGGCCCGCCCCCGACGTCATGCGGCGAACCGTGTGTCCGCGCCCGGCCGCCGCTTTCTCGATCAGTTCGATGATCTTCCCGTCGAACGCCACCGGCTGAAAGCGGGCGAGGCGTTCGACCTCGAAGGACACGTCCTCCTCCTTCGCCAGTTGCGCAAGGTAGGCTTCGAGAGCGGCCTCCTCTTGCTTCAGCCGATCCTCGTCCGGATCGCGTAGATCCACCGTAAAGGTTGCGCGGGAAGGGATGACGTTGATCGCGTTCGGCTCGAAGCTCATGCAGCCAACCGTTGCCACTGTCGGCGTCTTCGAGTTCCTTGCGCGTTCCCGCAGGAAGGTGATGACGAGCGCGGCGGCATGTCCGGCGTCGCGACGCATCGAGATTGGTGTGGTTCCCGCATGGTTGGCGTCGCCGCTGATGGTCACCCGCTGCCAGGAGATGCCCTGCAGGTTTTCCACGGCGCCGATCTGAATGCCTTCGCGCTCGAGAACCGGACCCTGTTCGATATGCAGCTCGATGTAGGCATGTGGCCGGATGAAGCCTGGCTGATGCTCTCCATCGTAGCCGATGCGCCGCAGCTCCTCACCAAGTTTCGTGCCATCTGTTCCCACAGTTGCGTGAGCGGCGTCGACATCGAGGCCGCCCGCATAGACGAGCGATCCCATCATGTCGGGGGCGTAGCGCACACCTTCCTCATTGGTGAAGGCGGCGACCACGATCGGACGCGACGGCTGGAAACCCGCTGCGACAAGCGTCTCGATGACTTCAAGGCCAGACAGAACGCCATAACATCCGTCATAAATGCCCGCGTTGATCACGGTATCGATGTGCGATCCGAGCATGAGCGGTGCTTCGTCGGAAACGGCTGCGGGCCTCCAGATGCCGAATATGTTGCCGATACGGTCGACGGCAACTCCCAAGCCGGCCTGCTCAATCCACGAGACGAACTTGTCACGTCCGAGCTTCTCCGTATCCGAAGCCGCGAGACGGGTCAGCCGACCGTCGTCGTCACGACCGATTTCGCCGAGCTCAAGGATCCGGCCGAGCAGCCGTTCGGAGTTGATGGAAATCTCGCTCATCACACCACCTTTTCCTTAACTCCGCTTTGGCCGGAGTTTTTCGCTGCTATGTCCGCCGGCGTTGCGCCGACAAACTTCTCGTAGAGGAGGGGGTCTGTCGCGCCCTCGGTGTTGATGAGGAAGACGCGGGATTGCGCGTCAAGGCCGACCTTCGCCCGCAGTTCCCTGTCGGCGGCAACTTTCAGAAGGGCCGCGAGACCTACGCCGCCGCTTTCGCCGGCAACGACCGCTGGGTCGGACCCACCAGGGCTCGCAAGCAGTTTCATCGCTTCGATCGCGTCGGGGTCGTCGACCGTCATGAATGCGTCCGCAGCATGCGACAGGATCCGCCACGCCACCAGCGACGGCTCATAACACTCCAGCATCGCCATCACGGTGGCCTCTCCATGATCGACTTTCACCGGATGTCCGGCGCGCGCTGTCTCGACGATGCAGGCTGCGCGGGAGGGATCGACGACCACGAAGAAGGGGCGCTTGTCACCGAAAAGGACGGAGAAGTGGCCCGCAACCGTAGCGGCGATGCCGCCCACGCCGGCCTGCACAAAAACATGGGTCGGCGGCTCCGGCATCTGGCGGAGCGCCTCGGTCAGCAACGCGGTGTAGCCCTGCATGACGAAGCCCGGGATGCGTTCGTAGCCCGGCCAAGACGTGTCGGAGACCGTGATCCAGTTCTTCTCCTCGGCAACGCGCGCGGCTTCGCGAACGGAGTCATCATAATTGCCGTCGACGCGGATCATATCTGCGCCATAGCGGGCGATTGCGTCGATCCGCTCCTTGCTGACGCCGGAATGAACGAAGATCGAGCATTTGGCGCCGACGAGCTGCGCCCCCATGGCGACGGAGCGCCCATGATTGCCGTCGGTTGCGCAGGCGACCGTCATTTTCGATGCGATGGCTCTCACATCGACGGTCTGCAAATCTGCCACGTCCACTTCGCGGCCAAGGCGCTTCGAAGCCTCCTCCAGAACGAGCCGGATCACGGCATAGGAACCGCCGAGCGCCTTGAAGCTGCCAAGACCGAGGCGATGGCCCTCATCCTTGATCAGGATCGAACCGACCCCGATCTCACGCGCAAGATTTGCGAGCGAGAGCAAAGGAGGCGGCTTGTGGCCCTCGCGATGATGCAAGAAGCGTTCGACGGTCTTGGCGGCTTCAACTCCCAAAACCTCGGCGTCGGCTGCGTCGATGGGTTTGCGGTAGTCGGCGTGTTGGTTCAGGAGAACCATCCGGACATCCTTTCGAAAATGCGTACGCCCTGATAATTACTTCATCCCGATAGAAATTGGCGCTGTATTTCGATACCAATTATGCAACATTCGCTCATTACCGCCGCCAAAATGGAGGGTTTTCTTACTTTGTCGCCAAATGCTCCTCTCAAAGGGATCACTGTATGATCGACAAGATTTCAGCGGATATGGTGGAGCTTGACCGCTTCGACCTCGCCATTCTCGAGATTCTCCAGCGGGACAACAAGACACCGCAGCGCTCGATCGCGGAAGTCGTCGGTCTGTCGGCACCAGCCGTGCAGCGCCGGATCAAGCGGATGGAGGAGACGGGTACGATTGCCGCCAACGTCGCGGTGATCGAGCCTTCCCATGTGCGGCACGAGATCACGGTCTTTGTCGAAGTCGAGATGCACAGCGAGTTCGGCGCCACGCACGACGCGACGAAGAAATCCTTCGCCGAGGCTCCTGAAGTCCAGCAGTGCTACTACGTGACGGGCGAAGTGGATTTCATTCTGATCGTCGTCGTCCGAACCATGGGAGACTACGAAGCCATGACCCGGCGCCTGTTCTTCGCCAACAGGAACGTCAAGCGGTTCCGCAGTTTTGTAGCGATGGACAGAGTGAAGGTGGGCCTGAATATCGCGCTGAACCCGCAACGCGATCGGAGCTGAGCCGGACTGGGGCAGCGCAACGTTGGAGCGGCGCAAGCCTTTGGCGTCAATGATGAAAGATTTTGTTCCATAATCTATCTTATGTGATCTTTTGATGTAGCCGGGTACATTCTATTTCCAAGTGCGACGGTCCCGCCTCCTCCTCGCCCTCCTGACTCCGCAACCCGCGCGCGCCGGACTGACCATATTCCCACTGGATTGTCCTTCCTGCACCCGGATCGGCCGCTTAGCGTTGCCTTAAAGAAACTGTGCAAGGATGCCAGCCTGTCATTCATACTGGCGACTTGATGAAGTTTCGAAGAAACACAAAGACAATTCGTGGCCTCGCTGGCTCCCTGATGAGCCATGCGAGCGCATTTGCTCCGGCAATATTTGCGGCCGTTATCGCAGCCATCGTCGTTTGGGTGGCAACGAACTGGCGGCTTGAGCGGTCGTTGGCCAACGAGCGCTCGGTTGTTGCCGGCGAGCTTGCGACGATGTCATCTCGGCTTCAGACCAACCTCAATAGCAATGTGAAGCTGTTGCAAGGTTTGGCGGCGGGTATCGCGGTCGATCCGGCGATGGGCCAGAACAGATTTTCCAAACTTGCCGCGCAGATTCTGCAGCCGGATTCGCAATTGCGAAGCTTCGCTGCTGCGCCCGACATGGTGGTCCAGTGGGTCTATCCGGAAAAAGGAAACGAAAGGGCCATCGGACTCGACTACCGAAGAAATGAGAAGCAACGGGCCGCCGCGATGCTGGCGCGCAACACACACAATATCGTCCTGACAGGCCCGGTGGAGCTTGTCCAAGGCGGAACGGCTTTCGTTGTCAGGTGCCCGGTCTATATCGACGATGGAAACAGCCAGATCTTTTGGGGTCTGCTTTCCGGCATCATCGATATTCCGAGGCTATACCGGGATAGCGGTCTTAGTTCGACCGAGCTGGAGATCGCCATCAGCACGACGCCGGAGCCGAACTCGGCCAAACAGGTCTTTTTTGGCAGCCTGGAAACCTTTGAGAAGAAACCGGTCGTCGCCTCCGTCGATATGACTTACGGCCGATGGTCCCTCGCCGCACTGCCCAGGCATGGATGGGGGCAGAATAACGGCATCGGCACTTTTGAGCTCTATGCCAGTCTGTTGGCCTTGTGTGTCGTCGCGCCGATCGTCTGGGTCGGCTTTCTGACCAAATCGCGCCAGAAGACCATCGAAAAATTGCGCCTTCACAAGAGCAAGCTCGTACGAACACGACAGAGGCTGGAGCACCTGTCACTGCATGACGCCCTCACCGGACTACCCAATCGGCGGTTTGTCGACCAGATGATCTCGCAGCCGCCGAGGCCCGATCCGCAAGATCGCCTGATCCTCATCCATATCGACCTCGACCGCTTTAAAGAGATCAACGACACGAAGGGGCACGCCGGCGGCGACATGGTCCTGCAAACAACGGCTTCGCGGCTTGCCGAAATGACCGGCCCCAACGATGTCGCGGCGCGCATCGGCGGAGACGAGTTCGTCTTCGCCAGTTGGAGCAGCGATCCCGAGCCCAAAGCAACCGAATTGGCCAGGCAGATTGTCGACGCACTGCAGCAGACCATCTTTATCGATGGAGCCGGTTATGTGGTCGGCGCAAGCGTCGGTGTCGCCTGGGAACGGGCTCGCGACCGGGACCTCGGTCAGTTGCTTCTGAATGCCGATCTGGCTCTGTACGAGGCGAAGAAAGCCGGCCGCGGCCGCGCGGCCGTTTTCACCGAAGAGCTCCGCAGCGCCGCAATCCATTCAAAAGAATTGGCGGATGACTTCAATCAGGCGCTCGATCGCGACGAACTCGTCGCATTCTTCCAGCCGCAGTTTAACGCGGTCACGCTTGATATCGCAGGCGTCGAGGCGCTCGCCCGCTGGAACCACCCGCGAAAGGGTGTGCTCGGACCCGACAAATTCCTTGACGCCGCGGAAAAGCTGGGGCGCACCGGCGACATGGATCGGCTGATCCTGCAAAAGGCGCTGTTCGAGCTGACGAGATGGGACGGCTTGGGAATGCAAATTCCGCGGGTCTCCGTCAATATTTCAGCGCGCCGCCTGGCGCAGCCGAGCCTGCTTACCGAACTGTCGGAGCTTCCCATAGCGAAAGGCCGTCTGTGTTTCGAGCTGCTCGAGACGATCTCTTTCGACGATCTTCAACCTGCCCTCAGCGAGATCATTCCGACGATCAAGGCGCTCGGCATTGAAATCGAGATCGACGATTTCGGCACGGAACATGCCAGCATCGTCAGCTTGCTTCGATTTGAGCCGCGCAGACTTAAGATCGATCGAGAAATCATCAAGCCGATCATCGCCTCCCCCTCGCAACGCCGTCTGGTCTCCTCCATCATCGAAATCGGCCGGTCGCAAAACATCGACATCGTTGCCGAGGGCGTGGAGACAATGGAGCATGCGAAGATCCTGAAAGATCTCGGTTGCCATTTGCTGCAAGGTTACGCCCTGGCCCGACCGATGACCTCGGATCAGTTGATCGAATTTTGCCGGATGAAGGGCAAGGGAACGGCAAAGGCAAGCCGATAGCCTGCTCAAGCCGCCTCGGTCACGAGTTTCGTATTGAAGTAACTCTCCATTGCTTCAGCGCCGCCTTCCGAGCCGTAGCCGGAATCCTTGATGCCTCCGAACGGCAGCTCCGGCAGCGCCAACCCATGATGATTGATCGACAGCATCCCACTTTCGATATCGCGAGCAAGGCCTGCGCTGGTCCTTGCCGAAGTTGTGTAGGCATAGGCCGCCAGGCCGTATGGCAGACGGTTGGCCTCCGCAATGGCAGAGTCGTAGTCCGAAAATGCACTCACGATCGCCAAGGGGCCGAATGGTTCTTCGCTCAGCAAGCGGGCATGCTGCGGAACGTCGGTGAGAACCGTCGGCTGGAAGAAGTTACCGAGATTGCCGATCCTTTTGCCGCCGGTCGCAATCTTCGCACCACGCATCTCCGCGTCTGCTACCAGCGCCTCCATGGCCCCTACCCTCCTCGCGTTGGCAAGCGGTCCCATGGTGACGCCGTCGCTCAATCCATCGCCGACTGTGATCGCCTCGGCCGCCTTTACCAGGCCATCGAGGAATTTATCGAAGACGCGTTGCTGAATGAGAAACCGGGTCGGCGCGACGCAGACTTGCCCGGCATTTCGAAATTTCGCAGCGGCCAATAGCCTGACTGCGAGATCGATATCGGCATCATCGAAAACGAGCGCAGGCGCATGGCCTCCGAGTTCCATTGTTACCCGCTTCATGTGGGCGCCGGCCAGGGAGGCCAACTGCTTTCCGACGACCGTCGATCCGGTGAAGGAAATTTTCCGGATAACGGGGTGTGGGATCAGGTGATTTGAAATATCGGCCGGAATTCCGAAAACGAGATTGAGGACGCCCGCCGGCAGACCCGCATCGGCAAAGGCGCGAACCAGTTCGGCGCAGCTCGCCGGCGTCTCCTCCGGCCCCTTCAATATGATCGAGCAGCCGGCTGCAAGGGCGGCCGCGACCTTGCGGACAGCCTGGTTCAGCGGAAAGTTCCAGGGACTGAAGGCCGCCACCGGGCCAACAGGATCCTTGATCACCATCTGCCTGACATTGGTCGCTCGTGGCGGGATCAGCCCGCCGTAGGCACGGCGAGCTTCCTCGGCAAACCAGTCTATGATGTCGGCAGCTGCGGCTGACTCTGCCTTGGACTCGGCGAGCGGTTTGCCTTGTTCCAATGTCATTATTCGAGAGATCGCTGCTGAGCGCTGGCGCAGGATCTCGGCCGACTCACGCATCATCTTTGCCCGGTCGAACGCACTTATGCGCCGCCACTGCTCAAACCCGGCGGCGGCTGCCGAAAGCGCTTCGTCGAGATCAGGAGCGCCGGCATTGGAAACACGGCCGATGACTTCGCCCGAGGCCGGATTGACGACAGGCAGATCGTCGTTTGAACCCTGCCTCCAGCGGCCGTTGATATAAAGTTGGGTACTCGGATACGCCGACATTCAGCTCTCCTGCTGTTAGTAACCGAGCGCGCAACCATCTTTTCGATGATCGGAGGCGCCGAGCAGTGTGTTGTTTTGATCATCTATCCAGATCGCCTGGGCGCCGCCGATCGCCCAAGTCGGGGCGACGACCTTAAAGCCGCGGGCTTCGAGCTCACGCCCGATCGAGGTTCTCAGAAGCGCCTCGGTTTCGATCGATGCCGTGCCGGGAAGCGGAAAGAGCCGAGGCAGATCAATCGCACTTTGTATGTCCAGATTGAACTCGAACAGCTTGGAGAGGAAGTGGGCGTGGCCCATCGCCTGATAGTGCCCACCCATCACACCGAACGACAAGACGCTCTTGCCATTGCGGGTGACCAGACCCGGGATGATGGTGTGCATGGGCCTCTTGCGCGGCCCTATCGCGTTCGGATGCCCCTGCCTCATACTGAAGCTCTGCCCGCGATTGTGGAACAACACACCGCAATTCGGCGCCATCAATCCGCTTCCGTAAGAATGAAAGATCGAGTTGATGAAGCTGGCGACATTTCGGTCCTTGTCGACAACCGTAATGTAGACAGTGTCCGCATGCTCGACGCCGTCGATAACGGCCCCGGCATCGGCGATGGTATTCAGGTCGATCCTGGCGGCAAGGCTGTCGGCGAGTTCATCGGATAACAGGAAGTCGACCGGAACGTCCGAGGCCGCCATGTCGGCAACCCATCGATCACGAGCCGCATAAGCCAGCCGCGTGGCCTCGACTTCGATATGCAGATTGTCCACACCAAGCGGATCGCCTTTGCGTTCGAAACGCTCCAAGATCTTCAGGATCATCAGAGCGACGATGCCCTGCCCGTTCGGCGGACATTCATGCACCGTCCATCCCCGAAATGTCGCGCTGATCGGCTTCACATAATCGCCGGCAGTTGCGGCAAAATCCTCAACTGTATGGAGGCCGCCAAGGGAATTCAGCCGGGCCACCATGTCGGCTGCCACCGGACCGCGATAGAAGCCGTCACGGCCCGACGCTGCGATCGTTTCCAGCGTCTGCGCCAGTTCCGGCTGATGTTGAACCGATCCGACCGGCGGAGCCTGGTCATCGATCAGGAAAAGGCGACGGGTCGATGGATCGCGCAGCAGCAGGTCCCGTTGGTTAGAGATGTCGGCGGCAACCCGTGGCGTGATCGCATAGCCGTCGCGAGCCAATGCAATTGCCGGCGCAAGAATTTCCGACAGCGGCATCCTGCCGTGATCGGCAACGAGGCGGGTCCAGGCGTCCACCGCCCCAGGAACGGTCACCGCATGCGGCGATGACCGCTCGATCGAACTGATGCCGTTTTCCTGAAACCAGCCAAAATACGCCGCCGCCGGCGTGCGCCCCGAGCCGTTATAGGCAATGACATCATCATTTCCATTCGACGCCAGCAATGCAAAGCAATCGCCGCCTATGCCGGTGGATCCGGCCTCCACGACACATTGCACGGCACAGGCGCCGACTGCGGCGTCGATGGCCTTTCCGCCGGCTTTCAGGATCTCGATCGCAGTCAAAGTCGCCATCGGGTGCGATGTCGCGGCCATGCCATTGCGGCCGACGGCCATCGATCTTCCCGGCAATTCGAAATTTCGCATATCGTCGCTTCCTTCGCTCAATAGAGGCCGGTTGCCCTCGCCCATGTATAGGTATCATCCAATGCGCGCGTGGAGCGATCGAACAATTCGTGGATTTCTGCCTCGGTGATGATGAGCGGCGGGCAAAGAGAGTAGTTGTCGCCAAGGGCGCGTGTGATGACGCCATGGAGCTGAGCCTGCTTGCCTGCGTGAATGGCAATGCCGTCCGTCGGCTTGAACGGCTCTTTCGTTTCTTTGTTGCGAACCAGTTCAAGGGTGCCGATGAGTCCACGACCGCGAGCGTTTCCGACGAGCGGATGGTCGCCAAGTTCGTTCAACCGCCGCTGGAATACCGGGGCGATGGTGCGGACGTGGCCAAGGATGTCGCGTTCCTCGTAGATTTTCAGGGTTTCCAATGCGACGGCCGTCGCGACGGGATGGCCACTATAGGTGAAGCCATGGCCGAATGTTCCGATTTTCTCGCTCTCAGCAACGACTGCGGAATGGATCTTTTCATTGATCATCAGTGCCGAGATCGGCTGATAGGCGGCAGAAAGCTGCTTTGCCATGACGATCATATCCGGCTGGAGCCCAAAGCTTTCCGAACCGAACATCGTACCGAGCCTGCCAAAGCCGCAGATAACTTCGTCGGCGATCAGCAGTACGTCATATTTCTTGAGGATTGCCTGGATCTTCTCGTAATAGGTTGGCGGCGGAACGATACAGCCGCCGGATGCCATCAAGGGCTCGGCGAAGAACGCGCCGATGGTCTCCGGTCCCTCTGCGAGGATCATCTGTTCAAGCGAGTGGGCACAGCGCGTGGCGAATTCTTCCTCCGTTTCGCCCGGCCGGCCATAGCGATAAAACTCCGGGCAATCCGTATGCAGCACCCGATCAATCGGCAGATCGAAATCGCGGTGATTGTTCGGCAGTCCGGTCAGGCTTGCCGAAGCGATGGTCACGCCGTGGTAAGCCCGCATGCGCGAGATGATCTTCTTCTTTTCCGGTATGCCGATGGCATTGTGATAATACCAGACAAGCTTCATGGCCGTGTCGTTGGCCTCGGAACCCGAATTTGCGAAGAAGACTTTGGACATGGCGACTGGTGAAAGCTGAATAAGCCTTTCGGCCAGCTCGACCGCCGTCTCATGCGTTTTGCCGCCGAAGCTGTGATAGAAAGGCAGTTCCTTCATCTGGCGGGTCGCCGCGTCTACCAGACGTTGTTCGCTGAAGCCCAGCGACGCGCAGAACAGCCCGCCGAGACCTTCGATGTATTTGTTGCCTTCGCTGTCGACGATATGGATCCCCTCGCCCCTGGTGATCACCAGCGGGCCGTCCTTCAAATGCTGCGAAGCGTTGGTATAGGGATGAAGAACAAACGCAGCGTCCCGGGATTCGACGGAATTGAGAAGGATGGTCACAGAGGTTCTCCAAATGTGGATCTTATTCATAGGCGACGCCTGGCAAGCTGCACCGGCAGCCGGCGCGACCTAGTCGGTGCACCAGCTGCCAATTGCTGCCGAGGGAGCTTTGCCGCTTAATCAATTAAGGGATGTCTTGATCCATTTCTGCGCAAGCTTGTTGATCGTGCCGTCGGCTTCCGCCGCTTCGATCGCCGCGTCGAACATCGACTTCAACACCGTATCGTCCTTACGGATCCCCGCCGCGATCCCCTGTCCGAAGACCCCGCCTTTGAAGGTCGGGCCGGCGATCTTGTAGTCTTTGAAGTCGTCCTTGCCGAGCGTTGCAGTCAGTGACGTTTTCTGGGCAACGACGGCGTCGATGCGGCCGGCCTGGAGGTCGAGATCATGCTGCTCGACGGTCTTGTATTCTCTCGGATCGACAACGCCCTTAAAATAGCTGTCGAGAAAGGCGGCGTTCGCCGTCGATACCTGCGCGCCCACGGCCTTGCCTTTGAGGGCGTCCCGAAGCGGCTGTAATTCCTGCTCCACCTTCGCCTTGTCGGCGGCGAGGTCGACCGTCGTCCCCGTCCCCGGCAGATCGGCGAGAGGGCCGGTTTTCTCGACCATGAAGGTGGCGGCGGTCGGGGCATAGGGCTTGCTGAAGGAGATGACCGCAAGGCGTTTTTCGGTCACGATCATCGAGGCCATGATGGCGTCGAACTTTTTGGCCGTAAGCGATGGAATAAGCCCATCCCAGTCCTGCGCCACGATGGTGCATTTCACTTTCATGCGGGCGCAGAGGTCGTTGGCGAGATCGATCTCGAACCCTGCGAGCTTGCCGTCGGGACCGGAAAAATTCCAGGGCTCGTATGCGCCCTCGGTCGCAATGGTGATCTCGGTTGGTTTCGTCTGCGCAACGGCAGCGCCGGCCGAGATGACGCCGAGCAGAGCGGACGTCAGAAAAAGCTTTGATACTTGCATGTTTTTATTCCCCTTTTGGTGCGCCCTGCCCTTTTCCCAGGCAAGGCGGTTGCAGACTCCGCGACGTCCGTAAGCTAGGACGCGCGAACCTTGATTGCCTCGGCCGCGAGGCAGAGGAGTTCGAACAAAACCTGAGCGGCAATTTGCGCCGTATTCGACGTCGGGTCGTACTGCGGAGCGATCTCGACAACGTCGCCGCCAACAATGTTCAAGCCGATAAGACCGCGCAGAATGCCCAGGGCCTGCGCCGAGGTCAGTCCGCCTACCTCTGGCGTTCCCGTCCCTGGTGCAAATGCGGGATCGAGAGAATCGACGTCGAAGCTGACATAGGTGGGCCCCGCCCCGGCGATCTCTCGCGCCTTGGCGATGACGGCGCTTATGCCGAGATCGCCGACCTCCTCCGCATGAATGACGGTCATGCCGGACGCATACGAGAATTCCCACAGATATTCGGAATTGCCGCGAATTCCGATCTGGATCGTCCGCCTGGGATCGAGCACACCGTCCAGAACCGCCTGGCGAAACGGTCCGCCATGGTGGAATTTGCATCCCTCGAACGAACCCCCCGTGTCGCAATGGGCGTCGATGTGGATCATCCCCGCAGGACGATCCCTGCCGACCGCCCTGAGGATCGGAAGGCCGATAGAGTGATCGCCGCCGACTGCCAGGGGCACGACCCCCGCCTTTATCAAGCCGCCGACAAATTCTTCGATATCGTCATGGGATGCAGCTAGATCGAAGCGGCTTTTGAACGGGACATCGCCGACATCGGCAACACGTGCATGGGCGGTCGGGACGGTCCGCAAGACATGATCGTAAGGGCCAACCCGGTCGACGTTGCGCACAGCCCGGGGCCCGAAACGCGCTCCAGATCGGTTTGTCACCCCGAGATCCATCGGAATACCGAAAAGCGCAATGTCTATATCAGCAAAGCTGGGTGCGGCATCTGGACGATACGGCGCTTTCAGCAATGTCGGGACGCCGCAGTAAGGCGCTTGGCGACGATCGCCCTCGCCGAAGACCAGGTCGGCCACCTTCCGAAACTCCGGATCGAACATCTCACCGCCTGAGGCGTTCGAAAAGCGCTTCCGCAATTCGTCCAGACTGAGAATCTCCGGCATTGGACCTCCAGGTGTTGCGACCAGATCGCCAGCGACTTTGAAAGCCGGGGAAAAGACGATTGCTTGTTGTAGCCAACATTGTATACATAATCGTATTCTTCTTGATCGAGCAAGAGGGAAAAAGTTATGGTGACGCTCACCGAGCGGTGAATGGACCGGAGACGGAAGGGGAATCGATTGGCATCGACCAAAACTGAACAGCGGGGATCGTTGCGTGAGAGCACCTATTCGCAATTGAAGGACCTGATCCTCACCGGCCAACTTCGCCCCTCCGAGCGCCTTTCGGAAGTGACGCTCGCCAAGCGCTTCGGCGTCAGCCGAACACCGCTGCGTGAAGCCCTGATGAAGCTGGAAGAAGAAGGGCTTATCGTCGGTCAGCGGAATTTTGGTTACACGGTGACCGATCTCGACGTCACCAAGTTCTGCAATCTGCTGGTCGTTCGCGAAGCGCTCGACGTTTGTGCGGCGCAACTCGCCTGCGAGGTGGCGAGCGAGGAAGACCTCGATAGGCTCAGGGGCGTCATTGCCCAGATGGTCGAACTCAAGGATACGACCAACAAGACGCCGTCTGACGCGGCCCGTAACCTCGATCTTGGACTATACATCCATCGCGTCATCGTGGAATCAACCCGAAACGAGGCCCTCGTCAGGGTGACGGATCAAGTTTATCAGCAGCTTCGCCTAGCCCTTTGGCTCGAAGTTCTTTGGGTCGATCTGGAGCATACGGACCTCGACGAGCACCGGGCGATCGCGGACGCCATCTGCGCACGCGACCGGGAGGCGGCGGCCGCGGCCGCGCGAGCGCATGTGCAAAGCTCGCTCAAAAACATGTCGAAGCTCCAGCGCATCTGGGCGCATCGGCGAGCAGCCGACTGACGCAAACCCGATCCTTCTCAAAGAGGTCCCCGCATGGCACCCATCGACAGTTACCTTGCTATCGTCGGCTTCGGGCAGACGGGTTGGGGTTGGCTCCTCCTCACTGCAGCGGCCATGACAATCGGCGTATCCGTCTGCGGCTTTCTGGCCGGAACGGTGATCGGTACGATGATCACCTTCATGCAGCTGTCCCGCCACATGGCCATTCGCTGGCTTGCGGACTGTTACACCACCGTTCTGCGCGGCGTCCCGGACCTTCTGGTCATCTATCTTTTCTATTTCGGCGGCAGCGCATTCCTGGGATCCTTGGGCGGCCTGTTCGGCTATCAAGGGTTCATCGGAATGCCGGCATTTCTCACCGGAACCCTGGCGCTTGGCGTGGTTTCGGCGGCCTATCAGGCTGAGGTATTTCGCGGCGCCTACAGGTCGGTTGCACGCGGCGAAATCGAAGCTGCCAGCGCCGTCGGCATGCGGCGATGGCCCAAATTCAGGCGCATCGTCGCCCCCCTCGTCCTGCGCTACGCTATTCCGGGTCTCGGAAATACCTGGCAACTGGTGCTGAAGGAATCGGCATTGGTCTCCGTCACCGGTCTCGTAGAGCTCCTGCGCCAATCGCAAATCGCTGCCGGATCGACCCGCCGCCCCTTCGAGTTCTATCTGATGGCCGTCGTTCTCTATCTCGTCATCACCTGGTTCTCTTCAATCCTGTTCAGACGAATGGAAGCTCGAACGACCCAGGGCATACGGGGAGCGTTGTAATGGATACCGGCTTTCTGTGGGATACGTTTCTCACGCTTCTAAGCGGTTTGCCGCTAACGCTTGAGCTTGCCGTTACGTCCATCTTGGCAGGAAGCATCTTGGCGCTTGCGATCTCGCTCCTGGCCGTCACGGGCGGTGCAGTGGGTCGAAACATGACCAGTGCTTATGTCTTCGTATTCAGAGGTTCGCCCCTGCTGGTCCAGATGTTTCTGATCTATTATGGCCTAGGCCAATTTCGGCATGAACTGCAGGACCTCGGCCTGTGGGGCTTCTTTCGCGAACCATACTGGTGCGCGGTGCTGGCGCTCACTTTGAACACCGCCGCTTACTGCAGTGAGATTTTCCGTGGCGGCCTGCAGGCCGTTTCCGTCCAGGAGATCGAGGCGGCGCGCGCATGCGGCATGTCGGGCGTTCTCTTGTTCAGACGGATCATCCTGCCGATTGCCATCAGGCATGCCCTGCCCGCCTATGGCAACGAAATCATCCTGATGATCAAAGCAACGGCACTCGCGTCTGTGATCACGATCATGGAAGTCACCGGCCTGGCTGGAAAATTGATCGCCGACAGCTTTCGCGCTTTCGAGATATTCATCGTCGCAGGTGCGATCTACCTTGCGATCATTTTCGTCGTCACACGAATGCTCATGGTGGTCGATTTCTGGCTTTCGCCTCATATGCGCATGCGGCTGCAATCTTAAACGGGAGTGTGCATGTCTGACAGGGGAACAGGTTTGGTCAGCGACAATAAGGACAAAAGCGCTGCCGTTTCGGTCAAGGATCTTCGCAAATGCTTCGGCCCGCTGGAAGTCCTTAAGGGAATTTCGCTTGAAGCACATGAGGGGGACGTGATTTCCATCCTCGGCTCATCCGGCTCCGGCAAATCGACGATGCTGAGATGCCTCAACATGCTCGAAATCCCCGACAGCGGGGAAATTCGCATCGGTGGCGAGATGTATGCTCTGAAGAAATCGGGGCATAGAACGGTGCCGGCTGACCGCAGGCAAGTCGACCGGATGCGCGAACACATCGGCATGGTGTTTCAAAATTTCAACCTTTGGTCGCATATGACGATCCTGGAGAACGTAATCGAAGCGCCGGTGCACGTGCAGAAGCGCAACCGGGCGGAATGTATCGCTGAGGCCGAAGCTCTGCTCGAACGGGTCGGCATCGCCGAAAAACGAAATTTTTATCCGGCGCATTTGTCTGGCGGGCAGCAGCAACGCGCTGCGATCGCCCGCGCTCTCGCACAGCGGCCGAGGGTCATGCTGTTTGACGAGCCGACCTCGGCGCTTGATCCCGAACTCGTCGGCGAAGTGCTGAAAGTGATGCGCTCTCTCGCTGAGGAAGGTCGGACCATGCTTGTCGTAACCCACGAAATGGCCTTCGCGCGAGACGTGTCGAGCAAAGTGGTTTTTCTTCACCGGGGCGTCGTCGAAGAAGCAGGGGAGCCCACCGAGCTTTTCACGCATCCGAAATCGGATCGCTTCCGCCAGTTTCTGGCAGGGACGAGGTGACCTCGTTTGACCTCCGACGCCGATAGCAAGAGAGCCCGGCGTTCAACGGCGATCGTCGTTCTGCGCCCTGATTTGATGCTTGCGGGCACAGGGCAACAGGTTCATGCTGCTCTTCTGTTGAGGCCCGTTGGTTGCGGCTGATATAGCCGTCGCATACCGGGTTCGTGAGACGCCTGCGATGGATTGCGCTGGCTGCGGTTTCGATATTCAGAGCGGTTTTGCTTTCTGTCCGCGATGCGGCGCAAGGCAGCCCCTCTCCTGCGCCGCCTGCGGCTATGCGTGTCAGCCCGATTTTGCTTTCTGCCCCAAATGCGGTGCATCGATCTCAGGTAGAGCCCCGCCTGCGCCGAAGCCGACTATTGAGCTCGTGCCGGCGAAATCCGACGGCGATGCCGACCGACGGCCGGTGACGGTGCTGTTTGCCGATCTCTGCGGCTTCACCACGCTGAGCGAGCAGATCGACCCCGAAACCATGCGGGCGCTGCAGAACGAATTGTTCGAAGAGATGACCCGGGCGGTGGAAGCCTATGGCGGCTTCGTCGACAAGTTCGTCGGCGACGCCCTTCTGGCGCTGTTCGGCGCGCCGGTTGCCCACGAGGACGATCCGGTGCGGGCGCTTGGCGCCGCGCTTGATATGATCGACCGAGCCGCCGCGGTCGGCACACGCTGGCAGTCGCGCGCCGGTGTGCCGCTGCGCCTGCATATCGGCATCAATAGCGGCCCTGTCGTTACCGGCGGCTTCGGCGCGGTCGGCGCCAAATCCTATTCCGTGACCGGCGATACGGTGAACACCGCCCAACGGCTGCAATCCATGGCCGGCGAAAACGATATTCTTGTCGGTCCACTGACTTACCGCCTCACCCGGCATGCCTTTGCCTTCGACAGCCTCGGCGCGCAGACCTTGCGCGGCAAAAGCGGAAACGTCCACGTCCATCGGCTGACCGGGCTGCTGGACGCGCCGCATACAGCGCGCGGGCTCGAAAGTTTCGGCCTTCAGGCGCCGATGATCGGACGGGATGCGGAATTGTCGCGGCTGCTCGCCTGCCTCGATCTCGCCTGCGACGGTGCCGCGCAGCTCGTCCGCCTGATCGGCGAAGCGGGTATCGGTAAGTCGCGTCTTGCCACCGAATTCGTCGGGATCGCCGCGAATGCGACCCGCTTTCCTGGCCTTGCCATCCGCAAAGCCACCTGCTCTCCCCTTGGCGAACAATCCTACGGCACCCTCGCCGCGGTCGTGCGAAGCGCTTACGGGATCGGCGAGCGCGACGATCGCGACAGGACACGACAGCTGTTGACGACGGGGTTTCGCGCACTCGATCTGACGCAGGACGATGTCGACGGGCTCCTGCCGCTTTTTCTGCATGTGCTCGGCCTCGGTGATCCCGATGGCGCGTTGCGCCACATCGAGCCGGAGCAGTTGCGGCGGCAGATCTTCTACGCGATCCGCACCGTCTTCGAGCGGCGGCTGGCGCAAGGCCCTCTTCTGCTGGTCATCGAGGATCTACATTGGGCAGACGCGGCTTCGTTGGAAGTGCTTCGTTTCATGATGGATCGGCTGGAGCGCAGCCGGCTGATGCTGCTTGTGATCTACCGGCCGACATCGCAGACCGACCCACTGAACTCCAATCGCGTCAACGTCACCGTGCAGCGTCTTGGCCCACTCGCCGCGGCCGACGGGCAGAGGCTGCTTGCCGCCTTTTTTGGCGAGGCGCATGGCAAGCTACCGGTCGCAATGCGCAAACGCATCCTCGACCGCGCCGGGGGCAATCCGCTCTTCATCGAAGAAATCCTGCGTGGACTGATCGACATGGGCACGTTGCATCATGACGGTGAGCGCTGGCATGTTGCGGCCGACGACACGGATGTCGCCATTCCGGTGAACCTGCAAGCCTTGTTGCTTGCCCGCGTCGATCGTCTGCCGCAGGAGATGAGACGGTTGGCGCAGGAGGCGGCGGTGGTCGGCCCGAAATTTGATACCGCCCTGCTCCGCGCCGTCGCCACCGAGCCGGCCGCCATCGATGCCGCGCTGGACTATCTCTGCGATGCCAATATCATCGAGGAATTGCGCGGCCCCGATGCCGGCGGGTCGCCCGGCTATCGCTTCAGCCAAACGCTGATGCACGACGTCATCTACCAGAATCTGCTGCTGCAACGGCGCATGGAGCTCCATGGCAGGATCGGCCGGGTTCTGGAGCGCCAATATGGCCTGGCGCCCGAGCGTCCCGAGCATCTGGCGCAACTCGGCCATCACTTCAGCCTCACGACTGATAAAGCCAAAGGCGCAGCCTACCTAATGGCGGCGGGTGATCAGGCGCGCAAGACCTATGCCAATGACGATGCGATGCGCCTCTATCGTCAAGCCCTCGCGGCCTTCGCTGACGAGCCGGAGGTGACGCCGGAGCAATTGGAGCTGCTGGAGCGCCTTGCCGATCTCTGCGGCCCTGCCGGCCGCCGCGACGATGCCTTGACCTATTATCAGCAGGCACTTGCGATCCACCGCGCCAACGACGACCGGATCGCCGCAGGAAGGATATTGCGAAAGATCGGCCGCCTGCATCTCGATGCGGGGCGCCGCGACCAGGCGGAGACGCATTGCGCCGCCGCGGAAGCGATGATTGCGACGATCGATGCCCCGGTCGAACATGCCCACCTACTGCAGGAGCGCGGCCATCTCGCCTTCCGCATGGGTGATCAGGCCGCCGCCGCCGAGTGGGCGACACAGGCGCTGCAATGCCTGCAGACGCTGCCGATCGACGGCACGACCGAAGCCGGTCGCGAGGCAGCCCGGGCGATGGCGGAAGCGTTGAACACCAAGGGTGCCGCGCTCGCGCGGCTCGGACGCCGGCGCGATGCCGTGCAGGAAGTGGAGCGCAGCCTCTCGGTCGCCGAAAAAGCCGATCTGCAAAGTGCCGCCTGCCGCGCCTATTCCAATCTCGGCGTTCTCTACACGATCGTCGATCCGGCCAACGCCATCACGATCTGCCGCCGTGGCCTGGAGGTCGCAACCCGCATCGGCGATCTCGGCTTTCAGGCGCGCCTTCTCGCCAATCTCGCAGTGTCCTGCTGCACCTTCACCGATCGCTGCGCCGCCGAAGGCGTGCCGGCGGCGGAAAAGGCAGTCGAAATCGACCGGGCGCTCGATCAGCGCGATCATCTATCCGTGCCGCTGATTGTCCTCGGCCAGATCCACCAATGCCATGGGCAGCCGAAGCTAGCTCGTAAGTATTACGAAGAAGCTCTTGAGGTTGCTCAGGAAATAGACGAGCCGCAACTGCTCTTTCCGTGTTATGATGGCTTGGCGACGTTGAGCCTCGAACATGACGATATGGACGAAGCGGAACGGTACTTCACGCTGGCACAGAATGTGTGCATCCGCCACAACCTCGACCCAGGTACGCTCGTCGTCTTGCCGTTTCTCGACTGAATGGTTCGCGTCGCAATAACCTTGCAATATCGAATCCATCAAGAGATTCAAACATATAATGGGAGGAATGAACAATGCAAGAGAACCGCGCCGATAGACCATTGCAGCCTGGAGATCGCGCGCCAAACGTGGTGCTGGATGCGATCACCCGCCAGGGCAAGATCGCCATCGACGACTTTCGCGGCCAGAAGCCGCTGCTCGTCGGCCTGTTCCGGGGACTGCATTGCCCCTTCTGCCGCAGGCAGATCGCCGCCATGGCCGAACTGACCGATGCATTGCAGGAGAAGGGCATCGACAGCCTGACCGTCGTCAATACCCCAATCGAGCGAGCCCGCCTTTACTTCCGCTACCACCCGCTTCCCAACCTGCTGGCGGCCTCCGATCCCGAACGGGTATCGCATCGCGCCTTCGGCCTGCCGCGCGTTCATTTCACCGAGACCGAAAACGAGTGGCCGCACAAGGTCAGCAAGGACACGGTGATGTCGATGCGCGTCGACATGCCGGGCGAGCTTCCCGAACCGATGAACCCGATGGCGGCGATGGAAATTCTCGACAGGGCCGACGGCTACGAAATGACAGAGGATGACAAACGGATGCTCGTCCCCGGCGAAGGCCAGCTTGTCGGCGAATTCCTGCTCGATCGCGATGGCGTCGTGCGCTGGTGCTTTACTGAAGTCGAGGAGGCCGGCCGTCATATGTTCGGCGTTCCCGCCCCTCGGGAAGTGATGTCGGCGGCGGCCAATATGGCGGTCTGAAGCGGCCGCCTTAAATCGCCTGATCCGAAATTGGAAGCCGGCGCCCGCGGTCGGCGAAGGCGTGTCCGGGCGGCCTCTTGTCGATATCCGGACGTCGCCGCGCCATCCATGGCACGCTCGCCGGCCGTGAGTGCTGCGGCGGATCAATCCGGAAGACCGGCCTTGCGGTAGCCTTCTACGAAATGGTCAAGCACGCGAGCGTCGCGAAACGGTTCGGTCGCCGCCCAATGGCGGATGGAAAAGCCGGGGTTGGCAACAAGGAAGAGTTCGGTCTCCGCCTGCGCCTCGTCGAGCCGGCCGAGCTGAGCAAGGCTTGCCGCCAGGAAACGGCGCGAGCTTGTGCGATACGTCTCGTCGCGGCGCAACGTCTCGACGGCGGCCGCATATTGCCCGGCCGCATATTGTGCCTGGCCGAGCGTCAGATAATACCAGCTTGCCGGAAACGGGTTCAGCCGGAACGCCTTGCGAATCTGCTCAAGCCCCTCCTCGACCCGCCCTGCTAGAACGGTAACGTCGGATAATGCCGCAAAGGTATCGGCCTCGTTCGGGTCAAGTTCGATCGCCTTGGCGAACTCCGCATCCGCCGCGGCAAAATCGCGTTCATAGGCAAGAAGGTAGGCCAGCACCCAGCGGCAGCCGGCATCGTTGGGGTCGATCGCAACGGCCTTGCGCGCTAAGTTTAAGGCGATGCTGCGGGTCGCTTCCGTCGGCCCGCCACTATGAACCCACCCCATCCAGTGGTTCATGGCCAACCAGCGATAGGCCTCGGCATAGTCGGGGTCGAGAGCGACTGCGCGGGTCAGCATCAGATGCGCCTCCTCAGCCGCCTGCGGGGAATCATCCATCAGCTTGCGCGCCCGCACGCAGAGATCGTAGGCCTCAAGACTTCTGGGCCGATGGCGCGGCGGCGGGGTGCGCAGTCGGCCGAGCAACGCCTCGACGATTCTGGCGGTGACCTCGTCCTGAACGACGAAAATATCGTCCATGCTGCGATCGAAGCGTTCCGCCCACAAATGAGTGCCGCTGAGGGTGTCGACCAGCTTGGCGTTGACGCGCACGCGCCCCGCGGCGCGCCTCGCGCTGCCCTCCAGCAGGTAGCGTACGCCGAGCTCCTCGGCGATCTCCCGTACGTCAACCGCCCTGACCTTATAGGCGAAGGCCGAGTTGCGGGCGATGACGAACAGACCCGGCATTCTCGAAAGGTCGGTAATCAGGTCCTCGGTCAGCCCGTCCACGAAAAATTCCTGTTCGGGATCGTTGCCGATGTTCAGGAAGGGCAGCACGGCGATCGATGGTTTGGCAGGCAGCGGCAAGGTCTTTCGCTTCACGCCGCTCAGCCGCTGCATGGCACCCGTGAAGCGGTAGCCGACGCGCGGAACCGTTGCAATCCATTCGCCGCCGTCGGCAGCGGGGCCGAGCAGCTTGCGCAGCTGCGCGATCTGGACGGTGAGGTTGCCCTCCTCGACCGCCATGCCCGGCCAAGCCGCGTCCATCAGTTCGGCCTTGGCAAGGATTTCGCCGGATCGCCCGACGAGCGCCGCAAGCAGCTTCAACCCGCGATGACCAATGGCAACGGGTTCATCATTCCGAAGGAGCGTTCCCGCCTCCGGATCAAGCACGAACGGACCAAAGGCAAAGCGCAATCCCTGCATAGAGCGGATCTATAGTCCGTTTGGAAGTTTTTGAGAACTTTTTGGAGCGGCTTAATTACGCCGCTCCTTCTATTCCGCAGAATTTATCCTCTTTCGGGCGGGGCTTCTGCCCCCTCACCTATGCCGACTGACGAGGAGATCTGCATGACTGCCGCAAGCACGACAGCACAGCAAGACGATCGGATCCGCGGGGCCGCGATGGCAGGCATCATAGCGACGGTCACGGTGTTTGCCGTGGCGCAAGGGCTAACCTATCCGCTGCTGAGCTTCATCCTGGAGCGCCAAGGAACGGCCTCTGGTCTGATCGGTCTGTCGGCGGCGATGACGCCCCTGGGCTTCATCATATCGGCACCCGTAATTCCAGCGCTCTCGCGGCGGGTGGGCGCAGCGCGGCTTGCAACCCTCTGTTCGATCCTGGCCGCCTTCACCCTTATTGCAATAGCCGGGCGGCAGGACGTCTGGGCCTGGATGCCGCTGCGTTTCCTGCTCGGCTTCTTTGCCAATCCACTCTATGTCATCAGCGAGACCTGGCTGATCGCGATCACGCCGGCGTCGCGCCGGGGCCGCATCATGGGCCTCTATTCATCGATCGTTTCGGCCGGCTTTGCCGTCGGTCCGCTCTCGCTCGGCCTCAGTGGCACGGAAGGCTGGGCACCCTTCCTGATCGGCATTGGGGCCTTCCTTGGCTGCGGCCTGATCGTGCTTGTTGTTGCCCTCCGCCTGCCTGACATGCCCGGCGAAGGCGAGGCAATATCGGTCGGCGGCTTCCTTGCGCGGGCGCCGCTGCTGCTGTTTGCGGTTTTCACCGCCGCCGCCTTCGAGCAGATCCTGCTCTCCCTGCTTGCCGTCTATGGCGCGGCACTCGGCAGCACTGAAAGCCGCATCGCTTCGCTTATCACCTGTTTCGTTGCCGGCAATGCCGTGCTGCAGATCCTGCTCGGGCGCGTGGCGGAACGGTTCGGCGCGACGCGGACCATGTTGTTCTGCGTCCTCACTTGTCTTTCCGGCTGCCTGCTGCTGGCGTCAACCTTCACCACCTGGCTCATCTGGCCGCTCGTTTTCATCTGGGGCGGCGTCTCGTTCGGGCTCTACACCATGTCGCTGATCCAACTCGGCGAGCGTTTCAGCGGTCAAGCCCTGATTGCCGGCAATGCGGCCTTCGCCTTCGCATGGGGCATCGGCGGCATGGCGGGCTCGCCCGCGGCCGGATTGGCAATGCAACTGGTCGGGCACCAGGGGCTGCCGTCGTCCCTCGCCCTACTCAGTTGTGTCCTGGCGATTTCTCTGTTGGCCGCGAGGCGGCGTGACCAATGAAGGACCTCGCGTGCTTTCGATAAGTCCCCTCCGGCCGCTAGATACCTACTCTTGAATTTCGCGTTGCAAATATATAACGTGTTATATAACATTCAATGCAATTGGAGAGATTGAATGGTCGAAGATGTGGTGCGAACACTTGGCTTTTTGTGCCTGGGCAGCCGGTTGCGTCGCATCGGCGAGAGACTGCAGGCCGATACGCAGCAGGTCATCGACGAGGCCGGCGTCGGCATCCAGGCAGGTCAGTATCCGTTCCTCGCAGCGATCGACCGGGCCGGGCCGCTGACGATCGGCGAGCTTGCGCAGGCGGTGGGCATCACCCAGCCCGGCGTGACGCGGACCATCGGGCAGCTTCTCGAACTCGGCTTCGTCGATATGCAGTCGGCGCCGGACGATCAGCGCCGCAGATTGGTGTCGCTATCCGACAAAGGACAGGAACTCGTCGATCATTCGAAGGCAACCATCTGGCCGCGCGTTGCGGCTGCGGTTGCGGATCTCTGCGGCGACCTCGACGGACCGATCCTCGAGCAACTCGCTGCCATCGAGGACGGGCTGGCGGCACTGCCGCTCATACGACGGAGCACGGTTGCAGGCCCGCACGCCCTTTCCACCGCGCAATAGGGAGAGAAAGACGATGAATCACGTGCTTGACCGGCCGATCTGGAGCGCGCTCAAAACCGCGCATGCCGCTCTTGCCGAAGGCAACAGCTACGCACGGCGATACCCACCCTCCATCGTTCCCTTCGCGGCCTCTGCCGACGATAGCCTTGAGAGCCTCGATGCCTTGGAGAATCTGCCGTCAGCGGAAGAGAAGATGTTTCTCGTCGAGGCCGGGCCGATCGCGATTCCAGCGGGTCTTGCCGTCGTCATGGAGGCGCCGGTGACCCAGATGGTTGCCGAGCGGCCTCATGAGAGGATTTCGGATTCCCGCATTCAGCCGCTGACCGAGGCCGACGCCGCCGACATGCTTGATCTGGCGAGCTTGACCAGACCCGGGCCGTTCACCCTGCGCGCTCAGAGCCTGGGCAGCTTCTGGGGGATCAGGCATGAAGGCCGTGTGGTGGCGATGGCCGGGCAGCGTATGCGGCAGACCGGTTTCATCGAGCTGAGTGGCCTTTGCACCCATCCCGACTTCCAAGGGCGTGGCCTCGGCACCCTGCTGTTCCGCTTCGTTGCCGGCGAAATCGCTGCTAACGGCGACACGGCCTATCTGCATGTCTATGCCGGGAACACCTCCGCCATTTCCCTCTACAAGGCGCAAGGCTTCACGCTTCGCTCGGAGATGAACATGCGGGTGGTCAAACGCCGCGCCTGAGTTGTTGCTCAACGGCCGGGACGGTGTCTCCTCCCCAACACCGTCCAATTTAAGGGGCTTCGGTTCGAGAAACTACCTTACGGCCGCCGGCAGCACTTCGAACTTCCAGAATTTTTCCGGGCGGAAATAGGTTGTGGCGAATTCGCGGATATTTGCGGCCGTAACCTCGTTGTAGCCGCTGAGATTGCTGCGTATGCGGTCCAAACGACGCGGATCCATCTGGGCGCCGCGCAGATATTCAATCCAGTACTCGTTGCCCTGCCGCTGGTGTTTCAGTGTCTCGATGATGGGTTCGCGAGCGCGTGCGAGCTCGTCGGCAGAAACATCATGCGACCCGAGATCGTTGGCGATCTCGTCGACAAGTGCATAGAAGCGCGCGAGCTTTGTCGGATCCGTCTCGACGTAGAAATAGGCGTAGCCATAGCCGGGAATTTCCCTCGACAGATTAACGTCGCCGTCCAGCGCGTAGCTTGCTCCTTCTGCAATACGAAACTGGTCGGTCAGCCTATTCTGGAAAATCTGGGTGGCAACATTGGCGGTGAAGGAGCGCGGGAGATCGGAGAGCAAATCGCCGACGGGAACTCCGACGACGGCGGCGGCGCTATCTGCCCTTCCGTTATGGGTCTGCAGAACGGGCTTCTCAGTGGCCGCCGGAAAACGCACGTTACCCCAATCATTACTCGGCGCCGCCTCCGGGCGTGGCAGCAAAGCGCCAAAGGTTTCAGCTGTCAGCCGGATGGCGTCGTCCACCGTCACGTCGCCGACGATGGTGATATCGATCGGGCCATTAGACACCACAGGCCGGAACAGCGCCTCGAAATCGTCCGGCCTGGCGGCGGACAACTGGGCGCGATCCGGAAAGGTCCAGCGCGGATCGCCGGAGTGGACCAGACCTCCGAGGTTACGGCTGACAACGCCGCCAGGGGTGGCCTCATACTGATCGAGGCCGCTCAAAAAGGCCTGCTGCACCCGCCTGAACGCCTCGGGGCGGTATGCGGGATCGGAGGTGTATGCCGTCATGAGCTGCAATTGCGTCGCCAGATCCTCAGTCCGCGTGCGACCGTCGAACTTGAAGGAGCTGTCGCCTACCGAGACGTCAAGGCCGACGATGTTGGCGGTCAGCGCCTTCTGGATATCCTGGTAGTCCATGGCCTTCACGCCGGACAGCGCGACCGCCGGCGATGCCCAGATCGGGAGGGGACGGTCATGCGGCAAGTCCAGCCGGCCCCGGCCGATATCCTCGCGCACCAGCACTTCATTGGCGCGCAGCTTGGTCGGCTTGACGGTAAGCCGTACGCCGTTGGAAAAGCGGACCATGGTCAGGCCGAGATCTTCGACGGCGCGGCGTTCGACCACAGCGCCCGGCGCGCCGAAATGGGTGTAGGGCCAGGCGACATCGGCTGCACTGGAGGGCGCCGAGACGGCAATCGCCTTGGAAGCGTGATAGACCTGCCGGAGCGCGTCGGCTCCGCCCTGCGGCGATTGGGCGGTCTGGAGCACGATCTGCGGACCATTGCCGGAGAAAGCACGCTGCAGGGCCTTATTGACCTCGGCCGCGGTGACGCCGTTCGTGACCCTCTCAAAGAGCGAGAGGTCGTCGGCAGGCGACGTGAAGACTTGATTGTCATCGACGCTGCCAGCCAGCGCCGAAGCGATATCGGTGGTCGTGCGCGTCGTGGCTCCGGCGGCAGCAGCCTTCAGGGCTGAGCGATATTCGAGGATTTCGCGATCGATCTCAGCCTGGGCAACGCCGAACTGTTGAATACGACGCTGTTCCTGGTCAATGGCCCCGAGTGCCGTCTGCCATTTGTCCGGTTCGGAATTCGCCGTGACCAGGACGACATGAGCGGAATCTAGGAGATCCTGGGAGCCGACGCCCGCGCTGATGAAAGGCGCATCCGGCTTGCTGGCGATGGTGCTGACTCGGCGTTTGAGCACCATCAGGCCCAGATCTTCAATAAGCTGCGTGCGGCGCTTGGCCAAGGTGTCGGGTGCGGCGTCATAAGGACGCGTCCAGGCGATCTGGACGCTGGTCATGCCGCCGGGAACGACGATGACATCCGCGCTTTCGCCTTTCGCCTGTAGCGCGCCAGTATCCTGACTTGCAGGCGTAGGTCCTATGGCTTTCCAGTCGCCGAAGCGCTGCCGGATTTCGATTTCCATGGCAGCGGGGTCGATATCGCCCACCACGATAAGCGTTGCCCGATCGGGCCGGTAATTGGCCCGGTAGTAATCGCGGACGAGGTCTACAGGCGCATTGCTGATAATATCGGCTTTACCGATCGGCGGGCGCATGGTCACGCGCCGGCCGGCGAGCAATGAATTCAGGATTGCGAGCCCCGCGCGGTACTGCGGCGTATCGCGCAGCCGCTCTTCCGACAGGATGACGCCGCGCTCGCGATCGAGGGCGCCGGCATCGAGGGTCAGCTCGCTCGCGGTTTCTCGCATCAGCATCAGGCCCGTGGATAGCGTCTCTGGATCGACCTCGGGCAAATCCAGTGCATAGACAGTCTCGTCATAAGAGGTATGGGCGTTGGTGTCCGGTCCAAAGGCCAGGCCCTTGCGCTGCAGGATACGGATCATTTCGCCTTCGGCGACATGCGTCGAACCTTTGAAGGCCATATGTTCGAGAACATGCGCCAGGCCCTGCTGGTCGTCGTTTTCCTCCAGTGAGCCGGAGCCGATGCGAAAGCGGATCGCTGCCTGTCCTGATGGCGTGGCGTTGCGCATGATTGCAAAGCGCATGCCATTGGCGAGCACGCCGAAATGGACATTGGAATCGGCTTGGATGTCGCTTTGCGTTTGCGGCCAAGCGGTGGACGGCGTGTCGGCATGGGCCGGCGATGCAAAAATTGCGACAAGGGAGACCGTCGCGAGAAACCGCCAAGCGGCGGCGCATTCCATTTGTTTGGGAGACATTCTTATCCAGGCGATGAGCATGAAGAGAGGAAACGACTTTGAACCGACCATTCCATAAGTTGCATATTGCTTCAACTTCCATGTGTGAATGGATAGACGCAGATAATTCGGGTTAGAGCTCGCGGGAGCTCCATAGAAATCTTAGAATTATTGTATAGGCTGTTGATATTTAAATCTTATGATCGTGGCTTCCGTCGTCATTCCCGATGAATTCCCCACACCTCGTCAATTGTCAGATCACTGTCATCGAGCCCGACTAAAAGATTGCGCTTCGACGCTGTGACCAGGAGGGCGCATTCGATGGCGACATTGCAGCAAGTCGCATTCCGGGCAGGATGTTCGCTGGCGACGGCAAGCCGGGTTCTCAATCGCAACGGACCGGCCAGCGATCTGATGGTGCGCAAGGTGCGCCGTGCCGCCGCCGAACTCGGTTATCGCCCGGCCGGCCATGCTGTCGTGCGGCTCGGGCGCAGGCCGGTAATCGGCGTCTTGATCCCGAGCATCACCAATCCGGTCTTTGCCTCGTCGCTGTCGAGCATCCAGAACCGCATGCTGGTCGCCGGCCATGGGGTGTTGATCGCTCAGTCGAATTACGATCCGGCACGCGAGGCCGATGCCGTCGCCGCACTCCTGAATGACCGGCCGACCGGGCTGATCCTCACCGTCTGCGACCCGTCGACGAGCGAGGCGCTGCTCCCCAAGCTGCCGCCGACCGTGCTTCTCAACAACCTGCCGACGGCGCAGTTTCCGGCGGCCGTCACCGCCGATAATCGCGGCGCCGGCCGGGTGATCACGACGTTCCTGATCGGCATGGGCCACCGCCACATCCTCTTTCTCTCCGGCAATTTCGCCGCCTCCGATCGCGCTCGTCTTCGCTACCAGGGTTACCTCGACGCCATGGCCGAGAACGGCCTGACGCCGCTCGACGCTATTCAGATCTCCTTCGTCGGCGGCTATGACCAGCTCGATCTCAGTGCGGCGATGACCTCGCTTTCGCCGACGGCGATCATCGCCTCCAACGATCTTCTGGCGCTCGGCGTCATCGGCGCGCTGAAGCGCGAGGGGCTGTCGGTGCCGGGGGATGTTTCGGTCGCCGGCTTCGACGGCATCGCCATCGGCCGGCTGATCGATCCGCCGCTGACAACCATCGAAATGCCGGATGCCAGCATGGGCGCGACGGCCGCCTCGCTGCTGCTCGACATGGCAGAGAATGCCGCCCCTGCCCGCCACCTCGACGTCGCCTATACGCTGCGCCGCGGCGGCACGGTGCGCGCCATCTAACCACCCGGAATAAAGGGCCGCCGCGCGCTCGGCGTGGCGGCCCCTTCTTCTGACGCGGAAAACGATCAGCTGCGCGGCAGCATCCCTTCGACATCGGCGGCTGCATCGTCGAGCGCTTCCTTCGGCTCGGCCGACTGGTCGACGATGCGCGAAAGATTGTCGACGATCGTCTGGGTGACCTTGACACCGTTGGAGCCGGGGAAGGCATACCAGGGGATCATGACCGGCACCTGGCTGAGGCCCGCCTGGAACAGCGGGTTCTGCTTGTAGAAATCGCTGAGATATTCGGGCGACTTGGCGGCAAGCTCGTTGTTCGGGACATAACCGGTGCCGGGCACGACTACCGAGGCGCCGTAAGGGCCGGCGGCGAACTTGGCGAACTTCCAGGCGGCGTCTTGCTTGGCGGCGTCATGGGTCAGGATGACGACGGCATTACCGCCTGTGGGAAGGCGGCCGTTCACCGGATCGATCAGCGGGATCTTGGCGGTGCGCAGATCGAATTTATTGCCGACATTCTTGATCGTGTTGCGCAGAGCGCCTGTGGTCTGGAATTCGAAACCGACCTTGCCGGCGGCGAAAGCCTGTTCGCCGGCGGGCTTGGTGAAGACGGGCATGCCGCCCTCGGTGACCAGACGATGCAGGACCTCGACGGCCTTCTGACCTTCCGGACCGTTGAAGGCGACCTTGCTTTCGTCATCGCTCAGCATCTTGCCGCCGGCGCCGAAGAGCAGCGCCGAAAACATCCAGTCGTCGCCCTGCCAGCGGAAATCGATGCCGTCGACGCCGTTGCCGAGCGCCTTGATCTTGCCTCCGAGCGCAATGACCTCATCCCAGGTCTTCGGCGGATTGTCGGGATCGCCGCCGGCCGCCTTCACGAGATCGGCGTTGTAATACATGATCGGGTTGGAGGTCGCGAAAGCGAGGCCAACCTGCTTGCCCTTGACCTGGGCGAGCTTGAGGATCGTGTCGGAGAAGCCCTGCTCGGCCATGTTGCCGTCCTTCTTGACGAGCGGGCCGAGGTCGACGGCGACATCGCGTTCGTCGAGCATGCGCAGGCGGTTCAGGCCGATGAAGGTGATATCGGGCATTTCGCTGGTGCCGGCCTGGCGAAGGATCGTCTGGATGCCTTCTTCATAGGTGGCCGAGGGGCTGGCGAACTGGATCTTGATATCGGGGTTCTCAGCCATGAACTTCTTCGAGATCGTGTCCATCACGTCCTTGAAGAAACCCGGCATCGGGTAGTGAACCGTCAGCGTCGTCTCGGCATGCGCGGGAAGCGCGATTGCCATCGATACGGCCGCTGCGGCGAGAATCTGGGTGATAAGTTTCATCGCTCGTTCTCCTGGTTGAAGCCGGTCAGCCTTTGAGACCGGTCATGGTGATGCCCTCGACGAAACGCTTCTGCGCAAGCAGGAAGGCGGCGACGAGGGGAAGGGTTATGATGAGGGTCGCCGCCATCAGTGCGCCGTAGTCGTCGCCGGCCTCGGCGGCGCGGAAATACATCAGCCCGAGCGGTGGCGTGGCATAGTCCTGCTTGCTGATGACGATCAATGGCCAGTAGAGATCGTTCCAGTGGGCGACGACCGAGAAGATGGCGAAGGCGGTGACGGCTGGCCAGGCATTCGGCACGATGACGCGGGCGACGATGCCGAGCTCCGACATGCCGTCGAGGCGTGCGGCATGGATGAGGTCGTCAGGCATGGCACGGAAGAACTGCAGGAACATGAAGATCGCGAAGACCGAAATCGTAAAAGGCGCGACCAGGGCGGCATAGCTGTTGAGCAGCGCGGCGCGGTCGAAGGCGACATAAAGCGGCAGCGCGGTCGCATGGATCGGCACGAGAAGTCCGAGCATGACCAGCACCATCATGGCCCGCGCCGCGCCGAAACGCAGCTTCGCCATGGCATAGGCGCAGGGGATGGCCACCAGCACCTGAAAGAAGAAGATCAGCCCGCAGACGACAACGCCGTTCCACAGGAGCCGCGCCATCGGCACCCGGCTCAAGGCCTTGGCGAAATTCTCGGCATAGGCGAGATGCGCCGGGATGAGCGACAGCGACGAGGTAAAGATGTCGCTCTGCGTCTTGCCCGCCGCCGAGATCATGAAGACGTAGGGCGACAGGAAGATGATTGCGCCCAGCGAAAGCAGCGTCAGGCGGATGATCCTGCCAAGGGAAAATGCGCTCGTCATGTGTAATGCACCCGGCGATCGAGAAGGCGGTATTGCAGGAACATCAGCACCACGAGGATCAGCAGGAAGACCACGGTCATCGCCGAGGCGTAACCGATGCGTAGGTAGACGAAACCCTCCTGGTAGATCGTGAAGAGCAGCACTTCAGACGCCTTGTTCGGGCCGCCCTCGGTCAGCGTTTTGACAGTCTCGAAGACCTTGACCGCATTGGTGATGCTAATGGTGATGACGAAGAGCGTCGTCGGCCCGAGCATCGGCCAGGTGACCAGCAGGAAGCGATCGAAGGCGGATCTGGCGCCGTCCACTTCGGCCGCTGCGTAAAGCTCCCGCGGGATTGCCGTCAGACCGGCCAGAAACAGCACCATGTTGAAGCCGGCCGATTGCCAGACGCCGATGATCGACAGGCTGTAAAGCACGGTGCCGGAGCTGCCCAGCCAGTTCGGACCGGCCAGACCGACAAGTGACAGCAGCGCGTTGAGCGGGCCGATCGTCGGGTGGAACATATATTGCCAGACGGTCGCCATGGCGACGATCAGCGAGGCGACCGGCAGGAAATAGGCCGTGCGGAAGAAGCTGCGCGCCGCGGTCTCGCTCTCGATCAGCAAGGCGATGCCGAGACCGAGCAGGATCGAGACCGGCGCCACGATCGCCGTATAGAGCATCGTATTCCACAGCGATTTGCGGAAGGTGCGGTCGGTGATCAGGTGAGCGTAATTCTCGAAGCCGACGAAACGGAACTTGCCGTAGCCGAGTTCGAAATCGGTAAAGCCGAGCACGACGACAGCCGCGACCGGCAACAGCACGAAGAGAAAGAGCAGGATCATCGCCGGCAGCACCAGCATCCAGGCTATGCGGGCCTCGCTGCGGCGATGGGCAACGGCGGAGTTATCAGGGATGGCCATGGAGGCGAGGCTAGCCATGCGCCCACTCCCGCTGGACGTCGGCATCAGCAGCGCTGAGCCCGGCATCACTACCGGCGACGAAGCCGGCCAGCCGGCTGCCGTCCTCGGCAAAGATCAGCGTGCGGCCGGGCGACAGTCGCAGTCCCACGGCATCGCCGGCCGCAAGCCCGGAGGCTTCGGACGGCTGTACCTTGGCGATGACGGTCTCACCGATCGCGTCGAGCCGACAATGGAGGATAACCTCGGACCCCAGGAATTCGACGCGTTCGATCCGGGCGGCAAGGCCGTCATGCCGGCTCTTGGCGAGAAAGACGAATTCAGGGCGAATGGCGAGCGTGACCGGCATCTTTCCGGCGGGTGAATTTTCAAGCGTCAGCCGCAGGCCGCCGCAGAGAACGACGCCGCCTTCGGCAAAGGCCGGAAGCAGGTTGATGCGCGGCTGGCCGATGAAGCGGGCGACCTCGATATGGGCTGGATCGTCGTAGATGAGCTGAGGACTTGCGATCTGCAGCAATCGGCCGCCCATCATCACCGCGACGCGATCCGCCATCGACAGTGCTTCCGCCTGGTCATGGGTGACATAGAGCGTCGGCACGCCGGCGCGGCGATGCAGGTCGACGATCTCGCCTCTGGCGTGAACGCGCAGATTGGCGTCGAGATTGGACAGCGGCTCGTCCATCAGGAAGATGCTCGGCTGGCGCACCATTGCCCGGGCCAGCGCCACGCGCTGACGCTGGCCACCCGACATCTGGCCGGGTTTGCGGTCGAGCAGATGGTCGATCTTCAGCGAGGTCGCCATATCGCGGACGTCGCGGGCGATCGCCGCACGAGTGGCGCGCTGGCCTGGTATCAGCGATCCGATGAAGGGCAGCCGCTGCACCCTCGAGAGCCGGCGCATCGCCAGCGGCACGGCGATATTCTGAGACGCCGTCAGATGCGGATAGAGCGCGTAGGACTGAAAGACCATGGCGATGTTGCGCTCGGCAGCCGCGACGCCCGACATGTCTTGCCCACCGATCAGAATTTCGCCGCTATCGGCATGGTCGAGGCCGGCAAGGACGCGCAAAAGCGTGCTCTTGCCGCAGCCGGAGGGGCCGACCAGGGCGATGAATTCACCGGCGCCGACATCGAGGCTGACGCCGTTGAGGATCTGGTTTCCGCCGAAGGCCTTGGTGATGCCGCGAAGCGAGAGCGCGCTCATTCGACAGGTTCCCGCTGCTTGACCGCTTGGGGATAGACATCGAGCACAACATCATCGAGCACATGGGCGGTCATGCCGGGAACGGCGACGATCTGGCTTTCGACCCAGGTATCGAACTCGTGAACGACGGCGCCGATCAGGCGCTCGCCCGGCATCTCGCGCTCCATCTTGTCGATGATGAAGGCAGCCGATGGACCCCAGGTCAGCTGAGTATTGTCGAAACGGCCCTGCCAGGCCCAGTGAAGGTGGCCGCTGGCAAACAGCGCCACGTCATGGGCTGCGATCAGATCATAAAGCCGCCGGCGCTGAGCCGGGCGAACGCTCCAGTAGCCGGTATCGCCTTCATCGGGTGCATCGACGAACAGAGGCTTATGCGCGAAGAGAGCCACGCGCCGCCCCGCCCTGTCTTCGAGCGCCTTGGCGAGCCATTCGAACTGGGCCTCTTCCTCGTCATCCTCATGACCGAGAAGCAGCGAATTCAAGCCGATGAAGCGCCAGCCGGCCGCATCCTCGAGCCAGCGATCGTCACCGGCTAGGCTGCGCCAGCGGGCCAGCCGCTCGGCGTTGACGGGCTGGTCGGTTTCCCTGAAGTGGCCGACATCGTGATTGCCGGGAACGATCAGCATCGGGATCGACACTTGCCGCATCAGATCCATCGAGAAGATTATATCCTCGTCCTTGTCGGCGCCGTCGACGGTGAGATCACCGGTATGCACGATCAGATCGGCGCCGGTCGCTTCGATCCAGCTCTGAAGCGGCGCCCAATTGCCGTTGAAATGCGGTTTGTTCGGGCTGAAATGAGTGTCGGTGATCTGGATGATTTTCATGAGGGCGCGTCTCCAAGACCTGGGAAGCGCGTCACGGACGCTCCCTTCTCGGACCCTCTCTAGAAGGCTCGCATGTCAATCAGACATCCGCGGATTTCAGCTGTTTTTCAGTTTTGACATCAATCCGTCATACGGGCGTTGATCGCCCCCGCGAAGGGGCGGTCAGCGGCAAGCTCCGCGGAGATCAGTGCCGAGGCGCAGTGGCGGGAATAGACGACACGGTTGCCGAAACGGGGTCGCTTGCCGGAAAGCTATCTTCGAGGCCTTCGTTCAGCTCCTCTTCCAGCGTTTCGCTGTCATGGGTCGAACGTGCGCTCGGCTGGCCTTTCAAACCCTTGCTGCCTTCGTCGAAGTTGCCGTTGCTCAAGGCGTCGTAACGGTTGATGCTGCCGTCAGCGCCGCGGCCGGGAAATGCAGTCAGCTGAACCATCATCACCTTGGCGTGGTCCAGCGCCGTCGAGCTGTCGAGTTCGCCATGGGAATTATCGATTTTGACGGAAACCGATTCTCCTCCCTCGCCCAGGAATTCGACGATGAAGAAGTCGCCGGACTGTGTCACGCGTGTATCGATCAACTGCATGGAAACCTCCTGTGTTCATGCCAGATCAACGGCGAGCAACATCAGGAGTTCCAGCGACAATACCATTTCAATCGGGGTGAATGCCGCGCCGAGGTTGCAGCGGCTTACCCTCGGCCGGAATTTATGGTTAATTTATTAATAATTCAGCTTCTATAGTTGGAACCATGCGGCCTTTCCGAGTGTTGATGCTGCGCCGTGGAGGAACCCCGATGATCCTGAAAATCCTTGCGCCGAAGACCGACGCCGACTGCCATGATACCGGCACCTATCCCGACGGGATCTTTGCCGAAAACCGTATCGACCTTTCCTCGCGCCGCGACGACCGCCGCCGGTCGCCGCATGAGCGCGATTACGGCGCCGACAGGAAACCGGAAAACCTGCCGCTCGGTTTCGCCTGACATTCCTTCGGGATAAGTGGGGCGCCCCGCGGTTTGCCGCAGAACTGGCATGCGTCACTGGCACCCTGCCCGCCCGTTTTCTTTTGCGCGATAGATGTAACTTGCATGATGATAGTCACTGCTGTAGTGACTATCATCATGCAACGAACCAGCTTCAGTGAGTCCAAATGCCCGGCGGCGCGCGCGCTCGACAGCGTCGGCGACTGGTGGAGCATTCTGATAGTGCGTGATGCCTTCCAGGGTCTGTCCCGCTTCGATGAATTCCAGAAAAGCCTTGGCGTGGCGCCGAACATCCTGACGCGGCGGCTCAAACACCTGACGGATCAGGGGCTGTTCGAACGACGGCTCTACCAGCAGCGCCCTGCCCGTTACGAATATCAGCTGACGGCGAAGGGCCGCGATTTCTTTCCGGTGCTGATGGCGCTGTTTTCCTGGGGAAGCCGCCACATTCCGGAAGAGGATCTCGCCTTTTTCCTCAGCGATGCGGCCTCGGGCAGAGCGCGCGAGACCGTGTTGGTCGATGCGCAGACCGGCGAACAAGTGACACCCGAAAACACCGGCCTGCTTGCAGGCCCTGCAGCCGATGACGAGGTGCGCGCGCGGATCGCCCGCATGCGCGCCTGGTATCTCGGCATCGACGCATAGAAAGGATAATAAAATGGATCGCATCGTTGTCACCGGCATGGGACTTGCCTCGCCACTCGGAACCGGCGTCGAGCCCGCCTGGAAACGCCTTGTCGGCGGAGCCTCGGGTCTGAGGACACTGCCCGAGGATGTCGTCGGCGAACTCGCGGCCAAGGTCGGCGGTATCGTTCCCGGTATCACCGAGGATGTTGAGGCGGGCTTCGACCCCGACCGCTACATCACACCCAAGGACCAGAAAAAGATGGACCGCTTCATCCAGTTCGCCATGGCGGCAACGGAGGAAGCGGTGAAGCAGGCCGGCTGGATGCCGACCGACGAAGGTGAGCGCGAACGCACTGCAACGATCATTGCCTCCGGCGTCGGCGGCTTTCCGGCCATTGCTGAAGCGGTGCGGATCGGTGAGGCACGCGGCGTGCGGCGGCTGTCGCCCTTCACCATCCCCTCCTTCCTCGTCAACCTCGCCGCCGGCCAGGTCAGCATCCGCTACGGCTTCAAGGGGCCGCTCGGCGCGCCGGTGACGGCCTGCGCTGCCAGCGTCCAGGCGATCGGCGATGCGGCACGGCTGATCCGCTCCGGCGAGGCGGATGTGGCGATCTGCGGCGGCGCCGAGGCCTGCATCGACAAGGTGAGCCTTGGCGGCTTCGCCGCTGCGCGCGCCCTTTCCACAGGCTTCAACGAGACGCCGGAGCTGGCCTCGCGCCCCTTCGACACGGCACGCGACGGTTTCGTCATGGGCGAAGGCGCCGGCATCCTGGTGATCGAGACGCTGGAGCATGCGCTCGCCCGCGGCGCCACACCGCTTGCCGAACTGGTCGGCTACGGCACGGCGGCGGATGCCTACCACATGACCGCAGGTCCCGAAAACGGCGACGGCGCGCGCCGGGCCATGGAGGCCGCGCTCAGGCAGGCGAATATCCCTGCTTCCGAGGTCAAGCACCTGAATGCGCACGCCACTTCGACGCCGGTCGGTGACAAAGGCGAGATCGCTGCGATCCGCACCGTCTTCGGCCGCGATGGCGCCATTGCCGTCAGCGCGACGAAATCGGCGACCGGCCATCTGCTCGGGGCCGCCGGCGGGCTGGAGGCAATCTTCACCATCCTGGCGCTGCGCGACCAGATCGCGCCGCCGACCCGCAACCTCGATGAAGCCGATCCTGATGCCGACGGCATCGATATCGTCGGCAAGACAGCGCGACCCGTGGCGATGGACTATGCCATCACCAACGGTTTCGGCTTCGGCGGGGTCAATGCCAGTGCTCTCTTCCGGCGCTGGTCGTAAAGTCCACTTTTCTTACGCTGGAAATGGCCTACACTCTGCTCTGTCGGGGATTATTCTCCGATAGAGCCGGAGATCACCCAATGCGCGCCTTCTTCGCAGTTGTCATTCTGTGTGCCGCGTCCCTCCTCTCCATCGTCTCGGCCCACGCCGAAGATCCGATCGACACAACGCGAACGATGATCGAGGCGCAGATCAAAGCCTTCCTCAAGGACGATGCCGAAACCGCCTATTCCTTCGCCGCTCCCGCTATCAAGGCGATGTATCCCGACAAGAACCTGTTCTTCGCCATGGTCAAGAAGAGCTACGAGCCGGTCTACCACCCCGGCAACTACGCCTTCGGCCGCAGCCGCTCGATCGACAACGGCGCGCTGATCTACCACGAGGTGCTGATATCGGGCCGCGACGGCAAGGATTGGACAGCGATCTACCAGATCACCCGCCAGCCGGACGGCAGCTACGGGATCAACGGCGTGCAGATCATGCCGGATGCGGACAGCAAGGGGATCTGACGGGCTAAGGAAAGCTCGCCGTAACACAGACTGGTTGCACTAATAATTTTGAAACCCTGCCGTTGCAAGATAACGCCAGCGGGGGACTGTCGTATTGAATACTGGCAAGCAATTTTTCACGGCGCTTGAAGCCTTGCGAGGAATCGCGGCCATCATGGTCATGTTCCTGCATACCGGAGGCACGCTTGGCCCGATCCCGGCGAACATCGGTTACCTTGCCGTCGACCTCTTCTTTCTTCTCAGCGGCGTCGTTCTGGCAAATTCCTACGAGAAGCAGTTGATCGCAGGACAGATCTCACCCGTCAAATTTCTGCTCCAGCGTATTATCCGGCTTTACCCTCTCTATCTGCTTTCGCTCCCGATTGGCCTTGTTAACTATGCGGTTCACTTCGGTCTGGACTACGGCGCTCTGGCAGGCCTTCTGGTGAGGGCGATCCTGCTCGTCCCAAACCTGAATGCGGCAGGCGCGTTTCCATTAAACGAGCCCAGTTGGTCCCTTTTCTTCGAGTTCTGGGCCGGACTGCTGTTCTCCGTTCTGCTGATGCGGCTGTCATTCCAAAGCTTGCTGGCGGTGGCTCTGGGGTCTGCCTGCATCACAACGTATGGGGCATCGATCGGAGGCAATTTCGATATTGGCCACCAGGCGGGCTATTTAGGATTTGGCTTTTCGCGCGTGCTTTTCTCGTTCTCGCTCGGAATTTGCCTCTACAGGCTATTTGACGTCCGCAAACCGAATACTGCCGAGAACGGCAATCTTATCGGCCTTCTTGTCTGTGGTTGCTTACTCACGATCACGAACATACCAGCCGCCCTATTCTTCGGCTTCCCGTATTTCGATCTTCTAATATGCTTTACGGTTTTCCCGACCATTGTCTGGATTGCGATGCGCACGACGCAGACCGGCTCAATTGACCTGACATTCCGGTGGCTGGGGAGGCTGTCCTATCCGATTTATATCCTGCATGGGCCCATCTTCAGCCTGCTGCAGTCGTTGCGGCAAAAGGGCTTCAACCTTCCCGCCTCTCCGGGAGCCGGCATCATCGTGGTTATCGCAGTTTTCATTGCTGCCGGCATCTTCGCCGTTCGCTTCGACGAGCCCGTGCGCAAAAAGCTCAAAATCATGGTTTTGCCGAAGCCGACGTCTATCGCCCCGCAATCAGCAACCTAGGCTGAGGCCGCGATCAGACAGGTTCGAGGTCGCCCCTCGCCCATTCCTCCTGCGTTTCCGCCATGAAATCGGCAAAGCGGCCTTCGGCAATTGCCTTGCGAATGCCCTGCATCAGTTCCTGGTAATAGGCGAGGTTGTGCCAGGAGAGCAGCATGCCGCCGAGCGCTTCGTTGGCGCGGACGAGATGGTGCAGATAGGCGCGTGAATAATCGCGCGAGGCCGGGCAGTTCGACTGTTCGTCGAGCGGACGCATATCCTCGGCATGACGGGCATTGCGGATATTGACCTTGCCGCGGCGGGTAAAGGCGAGGCCATGGCGGCCGGAGCGGGTCGGCATCACGCAATCGAACATGTCGATGCCGCGGGCGACCGATTTCAGGATATCGTCAGGCGTGCCGACGCCCATGAGGTAGCGCGGCTTTTCCACCGGAAGCACGGGCAGCGTCGTTTCCAGCATCCGCAGCATGACGTCCTGCGGCTCGCCGACGGCAAGACCGCCGACGGCATAGCCCTTGAGATCGAGCTGGCTCAGCGCCTCGGCCGAGCGGACGCGCAGCGCCGGGATGTCGCCGCCCTGGACGATGCCGAACATCGCCTTTCCGGGCTGCTCGCCGAAGGCGACCCTGCAGCGCTCGGCCCAGCGCAGCGACATCTCCATGGCGCGCTCGATCTCCTTCGGCTCGGCCGGCAGCGCCACGCATTCGTCGAGCTGCATCTGAATATCGGAGCCGAGCAACCCCTGAATTTCGATGGAGCGCTCCGGCGACATGTGATGCAGGCTGCCGTCGACATGCGATTTGAAGGTGACGCCCTGTTCGTCGAGCTTACGCAGGCCGGAGAGCGACATGACCTGGAAGCCGCCGGAATCGGTCAGGATCGGATGTTCCCAACGAATGAGCTTGTGCAGACCACCCAGACGGGCGACGCGTTCGGCGGTCGGGCGCAACATCAGGTGATAGGTATTGCCGAGGATGATGTCGGCGCCGGTCTCGCGCACCTGGTCGAGATACATGGCCTTGACGGTACCGACCGTTCCAACAGGCATGAAGGCCGGCGTGCGGATTTCGCCGCGCGGCATGGAGATTTCGCCGAGACGCGCGCCGGCATCGGTCTTATTCAGGGTGAATTGGAAGTTCTCGGTCATTGGTCTTTCCGGAAAAGTAGGCTCGCGTCGCCGTAGGAGTAGAAGCGGTAGCCTGTCGAAATGGCATGTTCATAGGCCGCGTGCATGGTTTCGAAGCCTGAGAAGGCGGAGACCAGCATGAACAGCGTCGAGCGCGGCAGGTGGAAATTGGTCATCAGCATGTCGACCGCTTTAAAACGGTAGCCGGGTGTAATGAAGATACCGGTGGCGCCGGCCCACGGCTTGATCTCTCCGCTTTCCCCGGCCGCGCTTTCGATCAGCCGCAGCGAGGTCGTGCCGACGCAGACGATACGCCCGCCCCTTGCCTTGACGGCATTCAGCCGGGCGGCGATTTCACCGCTGACATAACCGCTTTCGAGATGCATCTTGTGATCGTCGGTATCGTCGGCCTTGACCGGCAGGAAGGTGCCGGCCCCGACATGCAGCGTGACGAAATGGCGCTCGATGCCGGCCTTGTCCAACGCCGCAAACAGATCCGGCGTGAAATGCAGGCCGGCGGTGGGGGCGGCGACGGCGCCCTCCTCGCGAGCATAGATCGTCTGGTAATCGGCGCGGTCGCGCTCGTCCTCGGGACGTTTGGCGGCGATATAGGGCGGCAGCGGAATATGGCCGACGGCGGCGATCGCCTCGTCGAGGGCCGGGCCTGTGAGATCGAAGGCGAGCGTCACTTCGCCGGCCTCGCCCTTTTCCTCGACGGTGGCATCGAGCGAGCCGAGGAAGCAGCTTTCACCGGAATGGCCGAAGGCGATGCGGTCGCCCTCCTTGATGCGTTTGCCGGGCTTGGCAAAGGCCTTCCAACGGCTGGGGCCGAGGCGCATATGCAGCGTTGCCGACACCTGCTGGCCGCCGGCGCCGTCGCGGTGGCGGATGCCCTCGAGCTGCGCTGGAATGACCTTGGTATCGTTGAAGACGAGCGCGTCACCGGCACGCAGAAACGACGGCAGATCGTAAACGTGATGATCAGACAGCGCGCTTTCCGCATGGGGATCGACGACCAGTAAGCGCGCGCTATCGCGCGGTTCGGCGGGCCGCAACGCGATGCGTTCATCGGGCAGATCGAAATCGAAAAGGTCTACGCGCATAAGAGCACTTTCAAAGCGAAACCCGCCCCCGCGCTTTCGCGCAAGGGCGGGTTCCAGCAGAAATCACAATCAGACGTCGGCGGCAACCCGCATCGAGACGATCGAATCCGGATCGGAAACCGGTTCGCCGCGCTTGATCTTGTCCACATTGTCCATGCCTTCGATCACCTGTCCCCAGACGGAATACTGCTTGTTCAGCCACGGAGCGTCGGTGAAGCAGATGAAGAACTGCGAGTTGGCCGAGTTCGGGTTCTGCGAACGGGCCATCGAGCAGGTGCCGCGCACATGCGGCGTGGCGGAGAATTCAGCCTTCAGGTCCGGCTTGGACGAGCCGCCCATGCCGGCCCGGCCGGGATTGAATGTTTCAGAACCCTTCTTGCCATATTCGACATCGCCCGTCTGGGCCATGAAATCCTGAATGACGCGGTGGAACACGACGCCGTCATAGGCCTTCTCGCGGGCGAGTTCCTTGACGCGGGCGACGTGTTCCGGGGCGACCTGCGGCAGCAGCTGAATGACAACCTTGCCCTTGGTGGTTTCCAGAATGATGGTGTTCTCGGGATCCTTGATCTCGGCCATTGTCTACTCCTCTTGTTTGTCTCGTAACTTACTTCTTGCCCAGCGTGACCTTGATCATCCGGTCGGGATTGCTGACTTCGCCGTTCTGGCCTTCGCCGCGTTTGATCTTGTCGACGTTTTCCATGCCGGAAACGACCTTGCCGACGACGGTATACTGGCCGTTCAGGAAGGAACCGTCGGCGAACATGATGAAGAACTGCGAATTGGCGGAATTCGGATCCTGCGAACGGGCCATGCCGACCGTGCCGCGCACGAACGGGGTCTTGGAGAACTCAGCCGGGATATCGGGCATGTCGGAGGAGCCGGTGCCGGCAAGGCTGGCATCGAAGCCCTTTTCCATGTTGCCGTATTTGACGTCGCCGGTCTGGGCCATGAATCCGTCGATGACGCGGTGGAAGGCGACATTGTCGTATTCGCCCTTCTTGGCCAGCGCCTCGATCTGGGCGACGTGCTTCGGCGCCACCCCGGGCATCAACTGGATGACGACAGGGCCGCTCTTCAGCTGGATGGTGAGATAATGATCGGCCGCCTGGGCGAAGGCATCCCCGGCGAAGGAGGCCAAATAGAGCACGCCGGCAAATGCGAGATAAAAGAGTTTCATATGGGCTCCGTTGCGGCGGGTTCCGCCTGGTCTGCGTTTGCTAGACTTTTTACTTGCTAGTTCGGGCGCTTGGATGTGAGGGCTTGCAAGACGGCGGCCGGCACGAAAGCGCTGACATCGCCGCCCATGGCGGCGATCTGGCGGACCAATGTGGCGGTAATGGGCCGCGACGCCGTGCCCGCCGGCAAAAAGATGGTCTGGATGTCGGGCGCCATCGCCCTGTTCATGCCGGCCATCTGCATTTCGTAGTCGAGGTCGGTGCCGTCGCGAAGGCCGCGGATCAAAAGCGTTGCGCCATGGGCACGGGCGGCATCGACGACCAGATTGTCGAAGGCGACGACGGTGATGCCGCCGGTCTTGCCGGGCAGCGCTTGCGCCAGGGAAAGGCGGATCAGCTCGGCTCGTTCGTCGAACGAAAAGAGCGGCGCCTTGCCGGGGTGGATGCCGATCGCGACGATCACCTTTTCGGCGACGTTCAGGGCCTGAACCAGAACATCCACATGTCCGTTGGTGATCGGGTCGAAGGACCCAGGATAAAAAGCTGTCGTCATCTGGCTCGGCCGTTGGTTTGACGCCTTTTGTCACGGATGCCGGTTTGCCGCAAGTGATTTGCCCCGCCGCTTCCTGCGGCTGAACAGCGAATGAACATGCCATTCAAGGCTGTTTCAGACAGGACCTGCTTAACTCGGATCATCAAGGCAGCCGATGCCATTCCGGCATCCGGCGTTCCCCGAAGGACCATATCCATGCTGATCGTGCTCGTTGCGCTTGCCGTCTTTTTCTCTCTCGCTGCCGAAATGGCCTATGGCTTTTTCGCCGATCGCTACCAAGTGAGCTGGGTGCGGCCGGAGGTTGCCGAACATGCCGCGATCGTGCGCGCCCAAGGCCGGCTGCGCGAACAAAACCGGGCCTCGAATCTGAACGCCAGATGAACGACACATTCAAGGAGGCTTCAGATCGGCATTGGTAAACACCGCCTCAACATCCGGCGGAACCAATTTAAAACGGATGCGTTCATTCAACCGACACATAGATGCGATTATCGCGGCAGGAAGGACTAAAGATGCCCGGCAAGATTACGATGATTAACGTGCTCTGGATGGTAATGGTCACGGGCATGCTCACCGCAACTGTCGCTCTATATGATCAGAAGGTAGATACGTCCAAGGTTTATGGTCCCTATGCTTCGGCCCGCACGGCCGTACTTGGCCAGTACTGAGGGGCGAGAACGCAACTCCCCAGGAAAGGAATGCCTATGTTCACGATCTTGACAGTGCTCACCGCCCTCATCAGCGTCATGTTCATCGTGTCTGTGGCCTCGACGATTTCAGCGCTCCGGCGCGAAGGCGAAGAGGTGAAAGCGCTGAACGAAAAGCATAGCGCATTCTGATATTCCTCTCTTCCCCACCCAAGAGCGGCACCCTTCCGCCGCCTCGGGCCCTACAAAGCCGGATGCACCCAGCATCCGGCTTTTTTCTTGGGATAAACCAGGCTAAGCCCGAACAGAAAAGGGCGGCCCGAAGCCGCCCTTTCTCTTGATCATTCCTCGGTGGTCCCGGCGGGATCGCCATCGGCAACCGGCGTCTCGCCGGTTGAACCTTCCTCAGCAACAGGAGCACCTTCGGCGGTCTCGACGGCTTCCTCCGTCTCGTCCTCTTCCGGCTCGCTGATGCGCTCGACGGAAACGACCTTCTCATCCTTAGCCGTCGAGAAGATGGTGACGCCCTTGGTGGCGCGGCTGGCGATGCGGATGCCGCCGACCGGCACCCGGATCAGCTGGCCGCCATCCGAAACCAGCATGATCTGATCGCCGTCATCGACCGGGAAGGCGGCGACCAGTTCGCCGATTTCGCCGGTCTTCGACGTGTCGGTGGCGCGGATGCCCTTGCCGCCGCGGCCGGAGATGCGGAAATCGTAGGACGACGAACGCTTGCCGAAGCCCTTCACAGAGACCGTGAGCACGAACTGCTCGCGTGCCTTCAGCTCTTCATAACGCTCGTCCGAGAGCTGTCCCTCTTCGGTGACTTCCTCGCCGACGAGAGCGATATCCTCTTCATCGACGCCCGTCGCGCGACGTTCGGCGGCAGAGCGTTTCAGATAGGCTGCGCGCTCCCACGGCTCGGCATCAACATGGCCGACGATGGTCATCGAGATGATGCGATCGCCTTCACCGAGATTGATGCCGCGCACGCCGATCGAGTTGCGGCCGGCGAAGACGCGAACGTCGTCGACGGAGAAGCGGATGCACTGGCCGAGCGCGGTCGTCAGCAGAACGTCGTCATGTTCCGTGCAAGTCTCGACGGAGAGGATCTCATCGCCCTCCTCCTCGAGCTTCATGGCGATCTTGCCGTTGCGGTTGACCTGAACGAAGTCCGACAGCTTGTTGCGGCGAACCGTGCCGCGCGTCGTCGAGAACATGACGTCGAGATTGTCCCAGCTCGCCTCGTCCTCGGGCAAGGGCAGGATGGTGGTGATGCGCTCGCCGGGGGCGAGCGGCAGCATGTTGATCAGCGCCTTGCCGCGCGAGGTCGGCGTGCCGATCGGCAGGCGCCAGACCTTCTCCTTGTAGACGATGCCGCGCGAGGAGAAGAACAGAACCGGCGTATGGGTATTGACTACGAATAGCCGGCTAACGAAATCTTCGTCGCGGGTGGTCATGCCGGAGCGACCCTTGCCGCCACGGCGCTGGGCGCGGTAGGTGGTCAGCGGTACGCGCTTGATATAACCAAGATGCGAGACGGTGACGACCATGTCCTCGCGGGCGATCAGATCCTCATCGTCCATTTCGAGACCGCCATCGACGATCTCGGTGCGGCGCGGTGTGCCGAACTCGTCGCGCACAGCGGTGAGCTCATCCTTGACGATGGTCTGGATGCGGACACGCGAGGAAAGAATATCGAGATAATCCCGGATTTCCTCGCCGATCTTGTTGAGTTCATCGCCGATTTCGTCACGGCCGAGGGCCGTGAGGCGGGCAAGACGCAGTTCGAGGATGGCGCGGGCCTGTTCTTCCGACAGGTTGTACGTCATGTCCTCGTTGATGCGGTGGCGCGGATCGTCGATCAGACGGATCAGGCTTTCGACATCTTCTGCCGGCCAGCGGCGGGTCATCAGCTCTTCACGGGCCGACTGGGGGTCCGGCGCCTGGCGGATGACGCGGATGACTTCGTCGATGTTGGCCACCGCAATGGCAAGGCCGACCAACACATGGGCGCGCTCGCGCGCCTTGCGCAGGAGGAATTTCGTTCTCCGGCTAACGACTTCTTCGCGGAAGGTGACGAAGGCTCGCAGCATATCGAGCAGCGTCAGCTGTTCCGGCTTACCGCCGTTCAGCGCCACCATGTTGCAGCCGAAGGAGGTCTGCAGCGGCGTATAGCGGTAGAGCTGGTTAAGGATGACCTCGGCATTGGCGTCGCGCTTCAGCTCGATTACGACGCGATAGCCCTGGCGGTCGGATTCATCGCGCAGGTCGGAGATGCCCTCGATGCGCTTTTCGCGCACCAGTTCAGCCATCTTTTCGATCATCGTCGCCTTGTTCACCTGATAGGGGATTTCGGTGATGATGATCTGCTCACGGTCGCCGCGCATCGGCTCGATCGTCGCGACACCGCGCATGATGACGGAACCGCGGCCGGTCTCGTAAGCCGAGCGGATGCCGGCGCGACCGAGGATCTTTGCGCCTGTCGGAAAATCCGGGCCGGGAATGATCTGCATCAGTTCCGGCAGCTCGATCGCCGGATCGTTGATCAGCGCGATACAGCCGTCGATCACTTCCGACAGGTTATGCGGCGGAATGTTGGTCGCCATGCCGACGGCGATGCCGCCGGCGCCGTTGACGAGCAGGTTCGGGAACTTGGCGGGAACCACCACCGGCTCGGAGAGCGTGCCGTCATAGTTGTCGCGGAAGTCGACGGTTTCCTTGTCGAGATCATCGAGCAGCGAATGGGCGGCCTTTTCCAGGCGGCATTCGGTGTAACGTTCGGCCGCCGGCGGATCGCCGTCGACGGAGCCGAAATTGCCCTGACCATCGATCAGCGGCAGCCGCAGCGACCAAGGCTGCGCCATGCGGGCGAGCGCATCGTAGATCGCGGCATTGCCGTGCGGATGGTATTTACCCATCACGTCGCCGGTGACGCGGGCGCATTTGACGTATTTCTTGTTCCAGTCGATGCCGAGCTCGGACATGCCGTAAAGGATGCGCCGGTGCACGGGCTTCAGGCCGTCGCGCACGTCGGGCAGCGCGCGGCTGACGATGACGCTCATCGCGTAATCGAGATACGACCGCTGCATTTCCTCCATGATGGAGATGGGCTCGATGCCTGGCGGGAGCTTCCCGCCGCCGGGGGGTGTTTGCTCAGTCAAAACAGATCACGATCTCTTCTAGAATCACTTGAAGATTTATAGCGGAAAGCCTGTTGCCGCGCCAATTTCCGAGCGCGTTTTGAACAGGCTTTTGCGGCCGAAAAAGGGTAAAGCACGGGACTTGTGCGGCCGGACCGGACAAATCCGCAGCGGCCGCCCGCGGCATATTTGCCAAATCCAAATCCCCGCTTCACAATCGCAGAAAATCACGCACCCATATGGGCTTTCGGAGAGACGATGGCAAGCGCCGACCAGTTGATCAACGCCTTCACGACGCTTCTCGTCACCATCGATCCGCCCGGGCTCGCCCCGATCTTCCTGGGACTGACGACCGGCATGAGTCGGAGCCAGCGAACCCAGGTAGCGCTACGCGGCTCAACGATCGCCTTCATCATCCTCGCCGTCTTCGCCCTGTTCGGCTCAAGCGTTCTCGGCGTGCTCGGTATTTCGATCGGCGCCTTCCGCATCGCCGGCGGGCTGCTGCTCTTCTGGATCGCCTTCGAAATGGTGTTCGAGCGGCGCCAGGAGCGGAAGGAGAAAGCCAGCGAGGCAGCTGTCACCAAGGACCATATCGAGAATATCGCCGTCTTCCCCCTCGCCTTGCCGCTGATCGCCGGCCCGGGTGCGATCTCGGCGACAATCCTATTGGCCGGCACGCTGCCGACCTCGGTGGAAAAGGCCCAGCTGATCGCCGTCATCGCCGCCAACCTACTGCTGACACTGCTCATGCTGCTGATTGCCGACAGGCTCGACCGTTTCCTCGGCGTCACCGGGCGGGCGATCCTGACACGGCTCCTCGGCGTCATCCTTGCCGCCCTTGCAGTACAGTTCGTCGTCGACGGCGCGAAGGCAGCGCTTAATCTGATCAGCGCGACGCCGCACTGAACAGCGCGAGAGCAAACAAAAAGAGCATGACGCCGTCAAAGGCATCATGCTCTCGGATCTTCTTCAAGCCGGGATAGGCGGCCGATCAGAACGGGATGTCGTCGTCGAGATCGCGCGAGAAGTTGCCGCCACCACCGCGGTTCGACGATGGGGACGAAGCCGGGGCGCCGTAATCGTCGCCGTAATCATTATTGCTGCTGCCGCCGCGGCTGCCGCCGAAACCGGAGCTCGCACCACCACCGTCGCCGCGGCCGTCGAGCATGGTCAGCGTCGAGCTGAAGCCCTGCAGCACCACTTCCGTCGAATAACGGTCCTGGCCCTGCTGGTCCTGCCATTTGCGGGTCTGCAGCTGGCCTTCGATATAAAGCTTGGCGCCCTTCTTCACATATTGCTCGACCACCTTGCAGAGGCCTTCGTTGAAGACGACGACAGTATGCCATTCGGTCTTTTCGCGGCGTTCGCCGGAATTGCGATCACGCCAGGTCTCCGAGGTCGCGATACGAAGATTGGCGATCGGCCGGCCGTCCTGAGTGCGGCGGATTTCGGGGTCTGCACCCACGTTTCCAACCAGAATTACCTTGTTCACGCTACCAGCCATCTTCTCACCCTGCCTGCCGCCCTGCCCGGCGGCGTTTCAATCGATCGGCGCACCTTAAACCATCACGGACCGCCGATGCGCATGGGCGGCATTTAATCCACATGTTTATCCATCAGAAAGCCGCATGCATTCATCAGGAAATTTGTTCTTTATTTGTTCTAGTTTATCCGTATCATCCTGTCAACAGAATCGAAAACCTTGAACCTTCCCGGATATTCAGCCTCGACTCGCCCGCCGGCATCACTAAATAAGGGCTGTTATCCAGAAAACCAAAGCAGAGACGATGAGCGAACTGAAGACGATCTCCATCCGCGGCGCGCGCGAGCACAATCTAAAGAGCATCGATCTCGATCTGCCGCGCAACAAGCTGATCGTCATGACCGGTCTTTCTGGCTCCGGCAAATCCTCGCTCGCCTTCGACACGATCTATGCCGAGGGCCAGCGGCGCTATGTCGAAAGCTTGTCGGCCTATGCCCGGCAGTTCCTCGAAATGATGCAGAAGCCCGATGTCGACCAGATAGACGGGCTGTCGCCGGCCATTTCGATCGAGCAGAAGACCACCTCGCGAAACCCGCGCTCGACCGTCGGCACCGTCACCGAGATCTACGACTATATGCGCCTGCTCTTTGCCCGCGTCGGCGTTCCCTATTCGCCGGCGACCGGCCTGCCGATCGAGAGCCAGACCGTCAGCCAGATGGTCGACCGCATCCTCGCTTTCGGCGAAGGCACCCGTCTTTATATTCTCGCGCCGCTGGTGCGCGGGCGCAAGGGCGAATACAAGAAGGAACTGGCGGAGCTGATGAAGAAGGGCTTCCAGCGCGTCAAGGTGGACGGCCAGTTCTACGAGATCGCCGAGGCGCCTGTTCTGGACAAGAAATACAAGCACGACATCGACGTGGTGGTCGACCGCATCGTCGTGCGCACCGATGTTTCGGCGCGGCTGGCCGACAGCCTGGAGACCTGCCTGAAGCTCGCCGACGGGCTGGCGGTCGCCGAATTCGCCGACAAGCCGCTGCCGCCGGAAGAGACCTCGGCTGGCGGATCGGCCAACAAGTCGCTGAACGAGACGCATGAGCGCGTGCTGTTTTCCGAAAAATTCGCCTGCCCGGTCTCCGGCTTCACCATTCCGGAAATCGAACCCCGGCTCTTCTCGTTCAACAATCCCTTCGGCGCCTGCCCGACCTGCGACGGCCTCGGCGCTCAGCAGAAGATCGACCCCGATCTGATCGTACCCGAGCCGGAGCGGACGCTGCGCGACGGGGCGATCGCGCCCTGGGCGAAGTCGACGTCGCCTTATTATAATCAGACGCTGGAAGCGCTCGGAAAACATTACGGCTTCAAGCTCGGCACCCGCTGGAACGATCTTTCCGCAGAGGCCAAGGACGTCATCCTCAACGGCACCGACGACAAGATCGAGTTCCACTACGCCGACGGCGCGCGCTCCTATACCACCCACAAGAACTTCGAAGGCATCATCACCAATCTCGAGCGCCGCTGGAAAGAAACCGATTCCGCCTGGGCGCGCGAGGATATCGAGCGCTTCATGTCGGCAGCCCCCTGCCCTGCCTGCAACGGCTATCGCCTGAAACCCGAAGCGCTAGCTGTGAAGATCAACAGGCTGCATATCGGCGAAGTCACTGAGATGTCGATCCGTGTCGCGCGCGACTGGTTCGAGACGCTGCCGGCCAGCTTCAACGCCAAGCAGAACGAGATCGCCGTGCGCATCCTCAAGGAGATCCGCGACCGGCTGCGCTTTTTGAACGATGTCGGTCTGGAATATCTCAGCCTGTCGCGCAATTCCGGCACGCTGTCGGGCGGCGAGAGCCAGCGCATCCGGCTTGCCTCGCAGATCGGCTCGGGGCTGACGGGCGTGCTCTACGTGCTCGATGAGCCGTCGATCGGCCTGCATCAGCGCGACAATGCCCGGCTGCTCGACACGCTGAAGCACCTGCGCGATATCGGCAACACGGTCATCGTCGTCGAGCATGACGAGGATGCGATCCTGACGGCCGACGACGTCGTCGACATCGGCCCGGCGGCCGGTATCCATGGCGGCCAGGTCATCGCCCATGGCACGCCGCAGGATATCATGGATAATCCGAAGTCGCTGACTGGCAAATATCTCTCTGGCGAACTCGGCGTGCCGGTTCCCGACCAGCGCCGCAAGCCGAAGAAGGGTCGCGAGATCAAGGTCGTCGGCGCGCGCGGCAACAATCTGAAGAATGTCACGGCCTCGATCCCGCTCGGCGTCTTTACGGCGGTGACCGGCGTTTCCGGCGGCGGCAAGTCCACCTTCCTGATCGAGACGCTGTATAAATCGGCGGCGCGCCGCGTCATGGGTGCGCGCGAAATCCCTGCCGACCACGACCGGATCGACGGTTTCGAGCATATCGACAAAGTGATCGACATCGACCAGTCGCCGATCGGCCGCACGCCGCGCTCGAACCCGGCGACCTATACCGGCGCCTTCACGCCGATCCGCGACTGGTTCGCCGGCTTGCCGGAAGCCAAGGCGCGCGGTTATCAGCCGGGCCGCTTCTCCTTCAACGTCAAGGGCGGACGCTGCGAGGCCTGCCAGGGCGACGGCGTCATCAAGATCGAAATGCACTTCCTGCCCGACGTCTACGTCACCTGCGATGTCTGCCATGGCAAGCGCTATAACAGAGAGACGCTCGACGTCACCTTCAAGCAGAGGTCTATCGCAGACGTGCTCGACATGACGGTGGAGGAAGGCGTCGATTTCTTCGCGGCGGTGCCCGCCGTACGCGACAAGCTGCAATCGCTGAAGGATGTCGGCCTCGGTTACATCAAGGTCGGCCAGCAGGCCAACACGCTTTCCGGCGGCGAGGCGCAGCGCGTCAAGCTCGCCAAGGAACTGTCGAAGCGCTCGACCGGACGCACGCTTTATATTCTCGACGAACCGACGACCGGCCTGCATTTCCACGACGTCGCCAAACTGCTCGAAATGCTGCACGAACTGGTCAACCAGGGCAATTCAGTTGTAGTGATCGAGCACAATCTCGAAGTCATCAAGACGGCCGACTGGGTGCTCGATTTCGGTCCCGAGGGCGGCGATGGCGGCGGCGAGATCGTCGCAGCCGGCACGCCCGAGGCAATCGTCAAGGAGAAGCATTCCTATACCGGACAGTTCCTCAAGGAATTGCTGGAGCGGCGCCCGGCGAAGAGGGCGGCGGCGGCGGAATGACGATGAGGCTGGCGTCGCGCGACGATCTCCAAACGATCACGACGCTGACGGCAGCCGCCTATCTGCCCCATACCGAACTTTTCGGCGTTCCACCGGTGCCAGCGACAGAAGATTACGTGCCGCGCATCGAACGCGGCGAGGTCTGGCTGCGCGAGATCGGCGATGAAACGGTCGGCCTCGTCTTCGTCGAGCAGCATCCCGACCACCTCATGCTGTTCAGCATCGGGGTCTCGCCGGCCTTTCAGGGCGCCGGGCACGGGCTTGCGATGCTGCGCTGGCTGAAAGGCAAGGCGCGGGAATGGGCCACGCCGCAGATCCGGCTCTATACGAATGCGCGGATGGAGCGGAACGTCGCGCTCTATCGCGCCTTCGGATTTCAGGAAACGGGTCGCCGGCAAAAGCCTTATCGGCCAGGATGGACGCTCGTCGACATGGCGAAAGAGATTGTTGCGGCCTGAGCGGCTGCCAAAGGGGAGGACGACATGACGAAATCCGGCACTATCCGCACTGGCATCGGCGGCTGGACCTTCGAGCCCTGGCGCGGGCATTTCTTTCCCGATGATCTCAAACAGAAGGACGAGCTGCATTATGCCAGCCGCCAGCTGAAGGTCATCGAGGTCAATGGCACCTATTACAGCACTCAGAAGCCGGCGGTCTTTGCGAAATGGGCGGCCGATGTGCCCGACGGCTTCATCTTTTCGCTGAAGGCGACGCGGTTCGTCACCAATCGGCGGGTGCTCGCTGAGGCTGGGGAATCGATGGAGCGCTTTCTGACATCCGGGATCAGTGAACTCGGCGACCATCTCGGGCCGCTGCTCTGGCAGTTCGCGCCGACGAAGAAGTTCGATCCGGAAGACTTCGAAGCCTTCCTGAAGCTGCTGCCGGCAAAACAGGACGGGCTGGCGCTTCGCCACGTTGTCGAGGTCCGGCACGATTCCTTCAAGGTGCCGGAATTCGTCGCCCTGCTTGCCAAATACGGCGTGGCGCCGGTTTGCGCCGAACATTTCGAATATCCGATGATTGCCGACGTCACGGCCGCTTTCATCTATGCCAGGCTGCAGAAGGGATCGGACGATATTGCGACCTGCTATCCCGACAAGGACCTGAAGGCCTGGGCGGACCGGCTCGAGACCTGGGCGGAAGGCAAGGTTCCTGACGACCTACCGCTGATCGATAAAGACCGCAAGATCAAGGTCGAGCCGCGCGACGTCTTCGCCTTCATGATCCATGAGGGCAAGGTGAACGCACCGCATGGGGCGATCGCCCTGCAGAAATTGCTGACGAAATAAATCGAGTTACAACGGCAGTACCGCCGTTGCGAGATCTTCCGCTGTCAGACCTTTGCCGGCGCGGCGGCCTGCCTCTCCATGCAGCCAGACGCCGGCGGCTGCCGCCTCGAAGGCCGGCAGGCCCTGCGCAAGCAGTCCTCCGATGATGCCGGCGAGCACATCGCCTGAACCGGCGGTCGCAAGCCAGGCCGGCGCATTGGTATTGATCAGCGCGCGGCCGTCCGGTGAGGCGATGACGGTGTCGGCGCCCTTATAGACGATCGCGGCATTGGCGCGGCGGGCGGCGGCGAGCGCCTTGTCGACCTTGCCCAGCGCATCGTCGCCGCCGATCTCAGGAAATAGCCGCGAAAATTCGCCCTCGTGCGGCGTCAGCACCAGGCGCGGCTCGCCTTGGAACAGATCGAAGAGCTGTTGCGGATCGTCCTTGAACGAGGAGATGCCGTCGGCGTCGAGAACCAGCCGGCGATCGGCAAGGGCAGTGACATAGGCGCGCGCCCTGGCGCCGATGCCGAAACCGGGGCCGAGGACGAAAGTCTGCAGCCGGGAGTCGGACAGCCAGTCTTCGAGTTCGGCCTCGCCGTCGATCGCATGCAGCATGACGGCTGTGAGATGGGCGGCATTGGCGGCCATTGCCGCATGGGGCGCTGCGATGGTCACCAGGCCGGCGCCAGCCCTCAGGCCGGAGGCCGCCGACATGCGCGCGGCACCCGTCTTGTCGGCGTCGCCCGAAAAGACGACCAGATGGCCGCGCTTGTATTTGTGGGTCTCCAGCTGCTCGGGCGGCAGCGCGGCCTTCCAGGCATCCGGCTTGTTCTCGGCAATCAGACCGCCTGCCTCGGCCCTGATGATGCGGGCGGGAATGCCGATATCGAAGACCGCCAGCTCGCCGCAAAGCTCCCTGCCCGGCATCAAGAGATGGCCGGGCTTGCGTGTCATGAAAGTGATGGTGTTGCGAGCGCCGAAGGCTGCGCCCAGCACCTTACCCGTGCGGCCGTCGAGGCCGGAGGGCAGGTCGATGGCAAGCACGGGGATGTCGGCCTCGGCGACCTGCTCGACCACCGTGCGGACAGCGGCCGGCACCGCGCGTGCGAGCCCCGCGCCGAACAGGCCGTCGACGACGACATCGCCGCTTTCGGGCCGGTAGAGCTCGAGCCCCTGACCCTGAAGCGCACAGCCGGCCCGAGCGCGGGCGGCGTAGCCTTTCAGCCCGGAGGGATCGCCGAGATGGAAAAGCGCCACTGTCGCTCCGCCTTCCTGCAGATGCCTTGCCGCGACATAGGCGTCGCCGCCATTGTTGCCCGGGCCGCAGAGCACGACGAAACGCAGAGCAGCCGGGTAAAGCCTCAGCGCGGCAGCGGCGACCGCAGCCCCCGCTCGTTCCATCAGACCGAAGGAGTCGATGCCCGACGCGGCGGCAGCCGCATCGACGGCTGCCATTTCGGCTGGCGTAAGGAGAAGGTCGGAGAGATGTTTGCTCATCAGCCTATTCAATTCAAAAAACGCTCAAAAAACAACCGCATGAACCGTCCAGCGGAAGCCCTTATTTTATGCATTTGCCTATCTTTTCACCGAATCGAGATCTGCTTTGGCAACCACCGGAAAATGTGACTTTCGCGGTTTTCGATCTGATTTTGGGCGGGAGGCCATGTTTTTTCACTTTTCCATCACCAAAACCATATCGAATGCCCCGCAAACGCGCCGGTTTTGACAGAATCGGCGTATTTTTTCGAAAAGACGGATTTCAAACTGGCACGATATCTGCATCATATTCGGCGAGCGGGAAACATCCTGCCATAACGGGAGAAGCGGAGAGCATTTTCTCATGAAAAAGATCGAAGCGATCATTAAGCCTTTCAAGCTGGACGAAGTGAAGGAAGCCCTTCAGGAAGTCGGCCTCCAGGGTATCACAGTCACGGAAGCCAAGGGCTTCGGTCGTCAGAAGGGCCACACGGAACTCTACCGCGGTGCCGAATATGTCGTCGATTTCCTGCCGAAGGTGAAAGTCGAGGTCGTGCTGGCCGACGAAAACGCGGAGGCCGTCATCGACGCGATCCGCAAGGCGGCGCAAACCGGCCGCATCGGCGACGGAAAGATCTTCGTCTCCAATGTCGAAGAGGTTATCCGCATCCGCACCGGCGAGACCGGCATCGATGCCATCTGACCACTTTGCCTACCGCGCAAAGTCCGATACCGTCACCGCGCCCACCTATTGTCATTGCAAATTGGAGGAAGGTATTTAATGGCGACCGCAAGCGAAATTCTGAAGCAGATCCAGGAAAACGACGTGAAGTTCGTCGATCTGCGTTTCACCGATCCGAAGGGCAAGTTGCAGCACGTGACGATGGACGTTGCCGTCGTCGACGAAGACATGTTCGCCGACGGCGTGATGTTCGACGGCTCCTCGATCGGTGGCTGGAAGGCCATCAACGAGTCCGACATGGTGCTGATGCCCGATACCGAAACGGTGCATATGGACCCATTCTTCGCCCAGTCGACCATGGTCATCGTCTGCGACATCCTCGATCCGGTCTCCGGCGAGGCGTATAATCGCGATCCGCGCGGCACCGCCAAGAAGGCCGAAGCCTATCTCAAGGCCTCCGGCATCGGCGACACGATCTTCGTCGGCCCGGAAGCCGAATTCTTCGTTTTCGACGACGTCAAGTACAAGGCCGATCCCTACAATACCGGCTTCAAGCTGGATTCGACCGAACTGCCGTCGAACGACGACACCGATTACGAAACCGGCAACCTTGGCCATCGTCCCCGCGTCAAGGGCGGCTATTTCCCGGTTCCGCCGGTCGACAGCGCCCAGGATATGCGTTCGGAAATGCTTACGGTTCTCTCCGAAATGGGCGTCGTCGTCGAAAAGCATCACCATGAAGTCGCAGCCGCCCAACACGAACTCGGCATCAAGTTCGATACGCTGGTGCGCAACGCCGACAAGATGCAAATCTACAAATACGTCGTGCATCAGGTGGCCAATGCCTACGGCAAGACGGCGACCTTCATGCCGAAGCCGATCTTCGGCGACAACGGATCCGGCATGCACGTCCACCAGTCCATCTGGAAGGGCGGTAAGCCGACCTTCGCCGGCGACGAATATGCCGGTCTCTCCGAGAGCTGCCTCTACTATATCGGCGGCATCATCAAGCATGCAAAGGCGATCAACGCCTTTACCAATCCGTCGACGAACTCCTACAAGCGTCTGGTGCCGGGTTATGAAGCGCCGGTACTGCTCGCCTATTCGGCCCGCAACCGCTCGGCCTCCTGCCGCATTCCGTTCGGCTCCAATCCCAAGGCCAAGCGTGTCGAAGTCCGCTTCCCGGATCCGACCGCCAACCCCTACCTCGCCTTCGCCGCCATGCTGATGGCCGGCCTCGACGGTATCAAGAACAAGATCCACCCCGGCAAGGCCATGGACAAGGATCTTTACGACCTGCCGCCGAAGGAATTGAAGAAAATCCCGACCGTCTGCGGCTCGTTGCGCGAAGCGCTCGAAAGCCTCGACAAGGACCGCAAGTTCCTGACGGCCGGAGGTGTCTTCGACGACGATCAGATCGATGCCTTCATCGAACTGAAGATGGCAGAGGTGATGCGTTTCGAAATGACGCCGCACCCGGTCGAATACGACATGTATTATTCGGCCTAATGCTGCAATATTGAAAGTCCCGGTTCGCCGGGGCTTTCACCTTCCCAGGTCATGAACGGCAGAAGGAGGATATGACGTTCATGTGACGGACAAGTGCAAAAATCTTGATTTGCACGACACCAATCACCAAATTCGGTGATGAAAGGAAGTCGTACCATGAAAGAAAGAGTAGCAAAGTTCAGTATCGGCGAAGTGGTCCGGCACAAGGTATTCCCGTTTCGCGGCGTCATCTTCGACGTTGATCCGGAGTTCGCGAATACGGAGGAGTGGTGGAATTCCATTCCCGCCGAGGTGCGCCCCAGCAAGGACCAGCCATTCTACCATCTGCTCGCCGAGAATGACGAAAGCGAATACGTCGCCTATGTCTCCGAGCAGAACCTGGTGAATGACGAAAGCGGCACGCCCCTTCGCAATCAGCAGGTCTACCAGATTTTCGACCAAGCCCCATCAGGGCAGTTCAAACCGAAGATGAGCTTCGCCCACTAAGGTCAGACGTACCGATCATTGAACAAGGCCTCGCCTCTCCCAGCGAGGCCTTTTTCTTTTGTTATCAGATCCGGCTTTTTGCTTTTCATTGGGAAGCCCCTCTTCCGGCTGCCGCCACCTTCTCCCCGTTCTGACAGGGCGAAGGGAGCAAGCCGCGTCTCAGTTCGCACTTACCTCGCGCAGGGCACGTCCCCTCGCCCGTTTACGGGGAGAGGGTTAGGGTGAAGGGCATATCCAGAGCACGAACACACAACCGAGGCGCAAAGCCAAACCGAGACAACTGTTGGCCAATAAAAAACCCGGCCTGAAGCCGGGTTTCCATTCGATATGGCGGCAGGACTACTGCGCCTTGGCTGCCTTCTGGGCCTCTTCCAGTTTCTTGCGGGCTTCGTCAGCCTTCTTCTGCATGCCTTCCTGCAGGCTGCGCTGGCTTTCGGCGAGCTTGTTTTCGGTGACCGGTTCGCCATCATAAGCGCCGGTGAAGCCTTCGAGCGAGATCTTGATCGGGTTCGGGGCGCGGCGGAAATTGATCGACGTGAAGATTACGTCGCTGCCCTTCTTCAGGCTGGCGATCATCGCGTCGGTCAGCGGGATTTCGGCGGTGCACTTGTCCGGCAGGCAAACGGCATAATCGAGCTTCTGACCCTTGCCGCCATCGATCTGCATCATGATGCCGGGGGGAATCAGGCGTGCGGTCGGAACGGAAACCTGCAAGAGCTTGCGGTTGATCTTGCCGGAGACCGAGATCAGGCCGACGGCCGTAACGAGCTGGCCGCCATTGGCGAGGATCAGGTTCTGGACGACACAGATGTCGTTGTCTTCCTGCTTGCTGCAGGTCTTATACCAACCGAGCTTGGGAGCGCCGACGCCCTGGGCCGGAGCCTGTGCCGCAGCATCCTGAGCGAAGGAGGAGACCGGAGCCGAAGCGGCGCCGAACATCACTGCCAGAACGGACAGTGCTGCCCGCATTTTCTTTTCAGACTTGAACATCATAACGAATTCCGTCTCCTGATATCCGTTCGGGGCAGCGACCTGCCGCCCCAACCATCGGGTCGTTCGGCACTCCACCTCATGGAAAAATGAGGCAAATGCATGACCCCGAAACTTCGGGTTCACCTGTTACATCGCAGCGTTCAAGATATCCAGCTTTTCTTTGGCAATTTAAGGAGCAATTTCGCCGCTACGCCAAAGAAATGGCTCTCACGTGTTGGAATCGGTCGACCAGATGATAATCTCGCGATGAATCATGCCCTTTCACGGATCAAGGATTGCCGAATGCTCCGGATCGTCGTCCCGCTCGTCCTCTCGCTGCTGTGCGGCACTGTTGCCGCCGAGCCGTTGCATGGAATCGCGATGCATGGCGAGCCGGCTCTGCCGCCTGACTACAAGCACTTCCCTTACGTCAATCCCGACGTCAAGAAGGGCGGCAAGATCACTTATGGCGTCGTCGGCACCTTCGACAACCTCAATCCATTCATTCTGAAGAGCATGCGCACGACAGCACGCGGCATGTGGGACCCGGACTACGGCAACCTCGTCTACGAATCGCTGATGCAGCGCTCCAGGGACGAGCCCTTCACGCTTTACGGCCTGCTTGCCCAGACCGTCGAATGGGACGACGACAGGAGCTTCATTCAGTTCAACCTCAATCCGAAGGCAAAATGGTCCGACGGTCAGCCGGTAACGCCCGAGGATGTGATGTTCAGCTTCGAGCTGTTGCGTGACAGGGGCCGCGTCCCTTTCGCCAACCGCCTCAAGGTCGTCGCCAAGATGGAGAAGGTCGGCGAACACAGCGTGCGCTTTACCTTCAATGACAAGGCCGACCGAGAGACGCCTTTGATTTTCGGCCTTTTCCCGGTGCTGCCGAAACATGCGATCGATGCCGAAACCTTTGATCGCACATCGCTGACGCCGCCGGTCGGTTCCGGCCCCTACAAGGTGAAGGTGGTCAAGCCCGGCGAAAGTATTACCTATGAGCGCGACCCGAATTACTGGGGCAAGGACATTCCTGCCAAGGTCGGCACCGACAATTACGATCAGATCACTGTCCAGTATTATCTGCAGGACACGACCTTGTTCGAAGCCTTCAAAAAGGGCGATGTCGACATCTATCCCGACGGCAATCCCGGTCACTGGGCCAATGCCTATAACTTCCCCGCGGTCACCTCCGGGGCTATCATCAAGGATGTGTTCACGCCGAAACTGCCGAGCGGCATGCTCGGCTTCGTCTTCAACACGCGCCGGCCGATCTTTGCCGATCCGAAAGTGCGTGAAGGCCTGTCGCTGGTGTTCGATTTCGAATGGGCGAACAAGAACCTCTATTCCGGCGCCTACAAGCGCACGCAGAGCTTCTGGCAGAATTCCGAGCTTTCGAGCTTCGGCGTGCCCGCCAATGCCGCGGAGCTTGCGCTACTCGGACCGATCAAGGACAAGATCGCGCCCGCGATTCTCGACGGCACCTACAAGCTGCCGGTTACCGACGGCTCCGGCCGCGACCGCAACGTACTGAAACAGGCGGTCGCGCAGTTGAAACAGGGCGGCTATACGATCCAGGGCGGCAAGATGGCCGATCCCTCGGGGCGGCAACTCGCTTTTGAAATCATGACGCAGAATGCCGACCAGGAGAAGCTCGCCGTCGCTTACCAGCGTTCGCTACAGGCGATCGGCATCGCGGCGTCGATTCGCACGGTCGATGATTCGCAATATCAGAGCCGAACGAACAGCTTCGATTACGACATGATCATGAAGTCCTTTACCTCTTCGCTGTCACCTGGAAACGAGCAGCTCGGCCGATGGTCTTCGGCTGCCCGCACGCGCGAGGGCTCGGACAGCTTTGCCGGCGCCAACGATCCCGATCTCGACACGCTGATCGACCATCTGCTGAGGGCGCGCTCGGCGGAAGAATTCACCGCGGCGGTTCGCTCCTACGACCGGCTGCTGCTCTCGAGCCACTATGTGCTGCCGCTCTATCACATGGACCAGCAGTGGGTGGCGCGCAGCAAACGCATCGGCCATCCCGAGAGGGTTCCGCTTTATGGCTATCAGCTGCCGATATGGTGGGATACAAGCGCGCAATAGAAGCGGCCGAACGCCTCGGCCCGATGTCTCCTCCGGAGACACAGAGAATAAGGAAAACGATCATGGAGCGCATCACCATCGACGTGGTCTCGGATGTCGTCTGCCCCTGGTGCTATCTAGGCAAGGCGCGGCTGGAACTCGCCATCGCCGAGGTGCAGGACGAGATCGGCGTCGACATCAACTGGCGGCCGTACCGGCTCAATCCCGACTATCCCAAGGAGGGGGTCGACCAGAAGAAGGCACTGGCCGAGAAGCTCGGCGGCGAGGAGCGTGTGGCGCAGGCCCACAAGATGCTGACCGATCTCGGCCGCGAAGTCGGCATTGCCTTCGATTTCGAGGCGATCAAGATCGGCCCCAACACGCTCGATGCCCATCGGCTAATCCACTGGGCGATGATCGAAGGACGCGAGGCGCAGGACCGGGTCGTCGCCGCCCTGTTCAAGGCCAACTTCGAAGAAGGCCGCAATGTCGGCGACCACGCGGTGCTGCTCGATATCGGCGAAAAGGCCGGCCTAGACCGTTCGGTCATCGCCTCGCTGCTCGCCTCCGACGCCGATCGTGATCTGATCGGTGCCGAAATCAAGGCGGCGCAGGAAATGGGCGTCAACGGCGTGCCCTTCTTCATCTTCGACCAGCAATATGCCGTCAGCGGCGCGCAGACACCGGATGTGCTGGCGAATGCACTGCGCGATATCGCCAAGGCGAAGGCCGAGGCGCGATCGGGGCTTAACTAACAGAGGGCAAGGCCGGACACGGCCCTAGATTTACCCCAGAACCGGCACGCAGCGCACCTCGGTCTTCACCGAATTGGCGATGAAACATTCGTCGTGGGCGCGATGGTGCAGCGCTTCGAGTTGGCTCAACGAGGGCTGCTTGTCGCCGGAGAAGACGACATGCGGGCGGAGCGTTACGACGGTCATGGCGAGGCGGCCTTCGGCATTCTTCTCCATGATGCCCTCGGCGGCATCGGTGTAGCCGTCGACGCAGAAGCCCTGTTTGGCGGCGATCGACAGGAACCAGAGCATGTGGCAGCTGGAGAGCGAGGCGACGAAAGCCTCTTCGGGATCGACGGCGTCTTGGGCGGAATAGGGAAGCGGAACGACATGCGACGATGAGGACGCCCTCACCTCGATGCCGCCGTCGAACGTCCAGCGATGGACGCGGCTGTAGCGGTTGTCCGTGAAGGTCTCGCCGTTTCGCCGCCAGGCGATTGTTGCGCCGTATGTCGCCATGCCCTTTTCCCTCGGTTTATCTCGCCATCTCTGCCAGTTGCGTCATGATGACCGCGGCCCCCTGGAGGCGTTTTTCCGGTGTCGGCAGGTCGCGGGTCAGGAACAGGCTGTGGTCGGGGCGGATCTTCGCCATCGTACCCTGCTTGCCTATGTAACCGACGAGATTTGCCGGGTTCGGGAATTCCTTGTTGCGGAACTGCACGACGACGCCCTTCGGGCCGGCATCGAGTTTTTCGACATTGGCGGTGCGGCAGAGCGACTTGATGTAGACGATCTTGAGGAGGTGCTGGACTTCGATCGGCATCGGGCCGAAGCGGTCGATCATCTCGGCGCCGAAGCCGTCGATCTCCTTGAGCTCGGTGAGTTCGCCGAGACGGCGGTAAAGCGCCATGCGCAGATGCAGATCGGGAACGTAGTCCTCCGGGATCATCACCGTCGTGCCGACCGAGATTTGCGGCGACCAGCCGGTATCGTGGATCTCGTCGACGCCCTTCACCTCGGCGACCGCTTCTTCCAGCATCTGCTGGTAGAGTTCGAAGCCAACCTCTTTGATATGGCCAGACTGCTCTTCGCCGAGCAGGTTGCCAGCGCCGCGGATATCGAGGTCGTGGCTTGCCAGCTGGAAGCCGGCGCCGAGCGTATCGAGCGACTGCAGCACCTTGAGGCGGCGATCTGCCGTCGGCGTCAGCACCTTGTTCACAGGCAGGGTGAAGAGTGCGAAGGCGCGCACCTTCGAGCGTCCGACGCGACCGCGCAACTGATAGAGCTGGGCAAGGCCGAACATATCGGCGCGGTGAACGATCAACGTGTTGGCTGTCGGCACGTCGAGGCCGGATTCGACGATGGTGGTCGACAACAGCACGTCGTAACGGCCTTCATAAAAGGCGTTCATGATATCTTCGAGTTCGCCGGCCGGCATTTGACCATGCGCCACGGCAACCTTCAGCTCCGGCACATCGGACTGCAGGAAGGCGTGCACATCGGCGAGATCGGCAAGCCTCGGGCAGACGTAAAAACTCTGGCCGCCGCGATAGTGCTCGCGCATCAGCGTCTCGCGGATGACCAGGCTGTCGAAAGGCGAGATGAAGGTGCGCACCGCCATGCGATCGACCGGCGGCGTGGTGATCAGCGACAGTTCGCGCACGCCGGTCATGGCAAGCTGCAGCGTGCGCGGGATCGGTGTGGCCGACAGCGTCAGCACGTGCACGTCGCTCTTCAGCTCCTTCAGCCGCTCCTTGTGCTTGACGCCGAAATGCTGCTCCTCGTCGATGACGAGCAGGCCGAGGTTGGCAAATTTGATGCCGGCGCCGAGCAGCGCATGGGTGCCGACGACAATATCGGTCTTCCCTTCCGCCACTTCCTTCTTGGTCAGCGCCAGCTCCTTGGCGCCAACCAGGCGTGAGGCCTGCTGGATGCGCACCGGCAGGCCGCGGAAGCGCTCGGAAAAGGTTTTGAAATGCTGGCGCGCGAGCAGTGTCGTCGGCACGACGATGGCAACCTGGACGCCATTCATCGCGGCGACGAAGGCGGCGCGCAGTGCCACTTCGGTCTTGCCGAAACCGACGTCACCGCAGACGAGACGATCCATCGGCCGGCCGGCGCCCAGATCGGAGCGCACCGCGTCGATGGCGTTATCCTGGTCCTCGGTCTCATCATAGGGGAAGCGGGCGGCAAATTCGTCGTAAAGGCCGTCCGGCGTCGTCAGAACGGGCGCATGGCGCGTCAGGCGCTCGGCGGCGATACGGATCAGCGCATCGGCCATGTCGAGCAGGCGCTTCTTGAGCTTGGCCTTGCGCATCTGCCACGCGCCGCCGCCGAGCTTGTCGAGCTGGGCGTCGGTGCCGTCGCCGCCGTAGCGCGAGAGCAGGTCGATGTTTTCGACCGGCAGGAAGAGTTTGGCCTCATCGGCATATTGCAGTTCGAGGCAGGCATGCGGGGCGCCCGCCGCCTCGATGGTCTTGAGGCCGATGAAGCGGCCGATGCCGTGTTCGGCATGGACGACGATCGAGCCTTCGTCGAGGCCGGCGACCTCGGCGATGAAATCGGCGGCGCGCTTGCGGCGCTTGGAGCGGCGCACCATGCGGTCGCCGAGAATATCCTGCTCGCCGATGACGACGAGATCACCGGCCTCGAAGCCGGATTCGAGATTGAGCACGGCGGCGGCGGACTCGCCTTTGCCCAGCGCCGCGAGATCCTTCAGCGCCTCGACCGGCTTCACCTTTTCCAAGCCGTGCTCGTTCAGCACCTGCAGCAGGCGCTCCAGCGAACCTTCGGTCCAGGCGGTGACCAGCACCTTCGCCCCGTCGGCGCGTCGGTCGGCGATATGCTTGACGACGACGTCGAAGATATTGACGCGTTCGGCATCGCCGCCGCCTTCGGCATTCGAGCGGGCCCAGCGCTGGCCCTGGCGGGCCTCGATATTGACGACCCGCCTCGCCTCGCCCTCTATCTCGTTGAAGGGGCTGATGCGGATCGCGCCGAGCGCGTCGAGAGTCTTGGCGAAAAGCTTGCTGTCCAGGTAGAGCTGCCCCGGCGCCACCGGCTTGTAGGGTGTGCCCTGCGCCATCTGACCCTTGGACGGCTGGCCGGAATTCAGGCGGGCATCGAAATAATCGAGGACGAGCTTGGAGCGTTCCTCCGCCGCCTCCCGCACGGTGTGGTCGGTGACGACTCGGAAGCCGCTGAGATAATCGAAGACGGTATCGAGCTTCTCGTAGAAGAACGGCAGCCAATGCTCCATGCCGGGATAACGGCGGCCTTCGGAGACGGCGAGATAGAGCGCGTCATCACGGGTCGTCGCGCCGAAAGCCGAGAGGTAATTCTTGCGGAAGCGGCTGATCGTATCCGGCGTCAGCGTCACCTCGCTCATCGGGTTGAGATCGAGCGAGCGCACCTGACCCGTCGTGCGTTGGCTCGCCGGATCGAAGCTGCGGATCGATTCCAGCGTATCGCCGAAGAAATCGAGGCGGACCGGCTCTTCCGAACCCGGCACGAAGACGTCGAGAATGCCGCCGCGCACGGCATATTCGCCGACCTCGCGAACGGTCGCAACGCGATCGAAGCCGTTGCGCTCCAGGCGCCCCGCGAGATCGTCCATGCGCAGCTGGTTGCCGGGTCGGGCCGAAAAGCTCAGGCTTTCGATGACATCATGCGGCGCCACCTTCTGCAGCATGGCATTGGCGGTGACGAGCACGATGGCCGCATGCGGCTTTTTCCGGTGGGCGATGAGGCCGCCGAGTGCCGCAAGCCGGCGGGCCGAGGTATCGGCGCTCGGCGAGACGCGGTCATAGGGCAGACAGTCCCAGGCCGGCAGGGTGAGAACCGGAATGTCGGGGGCGACGAAGCCCAGCATCTGCTCGAGATCGGCCATGCGGTGGCCGTCTGACATGACATAGGCGACCGGCTCTCCCGTGCGGGCGAGTTCGGCGAGCAGCAGCGGTTCGAGGCCGGCAGGCACATTGCCGATCGTCAGCGGCTCGGCAATGGCCGCAAGCTTCTTCGCATCGAAACCAGGGATCATTCCGGCGTCCTGAGGGGCTTGTCGAAATCGGGCGTATAGGCGGCAAGGCGGGCAAACATCGGTGTCTGGAAACGCTCTGGCACCGGCCAGGTTCCCATGATCCAGCGGAGCAGGTCATTATCCTCTTCGGCCATGATCGTCTCGAACTCGTCGAGCTCGGCGTCCGAAAGCGTCGCGATCTCGGCTTCGGCGAACTGGCCGAAGACCAGATCCATCTCGCGGATGCCTCGATGCCAGCAGCGGAAAAGGATGCGGCGGCGGCGCGGGTCGAGACCGGCACTCGTGAGCGTGACACCTGTCATGGCATTACCTTCCTGTTGATGCGCCTCTATAGCCACTCGAAAGCGGCTTGTCAGCCTTGCCAAGGCCGCATTGTTCATCGCATTTTGACCGCATGCGCCCCGCCATTCTCGATCCGCTGTTTTCCCCCATTTCGGGCCTTCCGGGCGTCGGCCCGAAGATCGCCGAACTGCTGGTCAAGCTGCTCGGTCGCGAGACGCCGGAGGATTGCCGGGTCATCGATCTCCTCTTCCACGCGCCCTTCTCGCTGATCGACCGGCGCAATCAGCCGGGAATCGCCTTGTCGCCGCAGGGTGCGATCGTGACGATAACCGCCCGCGTCGACCGCCACCAGGTTCCGCCGCGCGGCAAGACCAATGTGCCCTATCGCGTCTTCCTGCATGACCAGACCGGCGAACTGACGCTGGTCTTCTTCCGCGGCCAAGCGGCTTGGCTGGAAAAGCAGCTGCCTGTTGATGCCGAGGTGACGGTCAGCGGCAAGGTCGACTGGTTCAACGGCCGCGCCTCGATGGTGCATCCGGACTATATCGTCAGAGCGGAGGAAGCGGAGAACCTGCCGCTGGTTGAGCCGATCTATCCGCTGACGGCGGGGCTTTCACCGAAGACATTGCGCAAGATCATCGATGCCGCCCTGCCGCGATTTCCCGAGCTGCCGGAATGGATCGACTCGGCGCTGGCGCAGAAGCAGGGCCTGCCGTCGATCCGCGACAGTTTCCATATGCTGCACGAGCCGCGCGACCCCGCCGATATCGACCCGCAAGCCCCGGCGCGGCGGCGGCTCGCCTATGATGAGTTCCTCGCCGGCCAGCTGTCGCTGAGCCTGGTGCGCCAGCGGCTGCGCAAGGTGGCGGGCCAGCCTGTGCAGGCGACGGGTGCGGTCAGCGGCAAGATCCTGAAGGCGCTGCCCTTCTCACCCACATCAAGCCAGAACGAGGCGATCGCCGACATTTTGAATGACATGGCCGGCAACGAGCGCATGCTGCGGCTGCTGCAGGGCGATGTCGGTTCCGGCAAGACGCTGGTGGCGTTGATGTCGATGGCGGCGGTGATCGAGAGCGGCGGCCAGGCCGTTCTGATGGCGCCGACCGAAATCCTGGCGCGCCAGCACCACGCGACGATCTCGAAATTCGCCGCCTCCGCCGGGCTCGGCATCGAGGTGTTGACCGGGCGCACCAAGGGACGCGAGCGGGAGGAGATCCTGGAGCGCATCGCCTCGGGTGCGGCGCAGGTCATCATCGGCACCCATGCGCTGTTCCAGGATACTGTATCTTACGCCAACCTCATGCTGGCCGTCGTCGACGAGCAGCACCGTTTCGGCGTGCATCAGCGGCTCAGGCTGACGGCCAAGGGCATCTCGCCGCACATGCTTGTGATGACGGCGACGCCGATCCCGCGCACGCTGGTGCTTGCCGCCTTCGGCGACATGGACGTTTCCAAGCTCACGGAAAAGCCGGCCGGCCGCAAGCCGATCCAGACGATCACCGTGCCGATGGAGCGCACCGGCGAGATCGTCGGCCGGCTGCAGAGCGCGCTTGCCGAGGGCAAGAAGGCCTACTGGATCTGCCCGCTGGTCGAAGAGTCCGAAGAGCTCGACCTGATGTCGGCCGAGGAGCGGCATGCGACACTTGTTGCCGCACTCGGCCCCGATATCGGCCTCATCCACGGCCGCATGAGCGGGCCGGAGAAGGATGCGGCGATGATGGCGTTCAAGAACGGCGAGAGCCGGCTGCTCGTCGCCACCACTGTCGTCGAAGTCGGAGTCGACGTGCCGGATGCGACGATCATGGTGATCGAACATGCCGAACGCTTCGGCCTGGCGCAATTGCACCAGCTGCGCGGCCGGGTCGGACGCGGCGACGAAGCGTCGACCTGCATCCTGCTCTACAAGGGGCCGCTCGGCGAGACTGGCCATGCCAGGCTTTCGATCATGCGGGAAACGGAGGACGGATTCCGCATCGCCGAGGAGGATCTGAAGCTGCGCGGCGAAGGCGAGCTGCTCGGCACCCGGCAGTCCGGCACGCCGGGTTTTCGTATCGCCAGCCTCGAGGCGCATGCCGACCTGCTGGAAATTGCCCGCAAGGATGCGGCCTATCTCATCGAGCGCGATCCGGAGTTGACCAGCGACAGAGGACAGGCGATCCGCACGCTGCTCTACCTGTTCCGCCGCGACGAGGCGATCCGGTTCTTAAGAGCAGGATAAATCGCGCCGCGGCGCTTCAATCTTCTTTCCATGCATGTCGTTATCTCAAAGCGCCAAACACTTTTGGGCGACATGCATCAATCCGCCTTGGACACCGCCACCGGCTTCGGCCGCGGCAGATGCTTCTGCTTCGGCTCGGACGGCTTGTGTTCGGGGGCGACGAGGCCGCCTGAGATCAGGAACTTGGCGGCGTCCTCCGGGCTCATGTCGAGCATCACGATCTTTTCGCGCGGCACGAAGATCAGGAAGCCGGCCGTCGGCACCGGCGTCGGCGGCAGGAAGACGGCGACCATATCCTGGCCCATGGCATTGAACTTCGAGGCGATCTCGCCCTTGGCATCGGTGGCGATAAAGACAAGCGCCCAGAGGCCCGCGCTCGGATATTCGATGAGGCCCACCTTCTTGAAGGAATTCGCCTGCTCTTTCAGCACCGTTTCGAAAATCTGCTTCACGCTCTTATAGATCGTGCGCACCAGCGGCATGCGCTGGACGATCGATTCGCCGAAACGGACGATGCTCTGGCCGATGAGGTTCTTGCCGAGGAAACCGACGACGGTGATCAGCACGATGGCGATCAGCAGGCCGAAGCCGGGAATGGCGAAATTGAGATAGCTTTCCGGATTCCAGCGCGCCGGAATATAAGGCCTGACCCAGCTGTCCGACCAATGGATGAAGGTCCAGGTCAGCCAGATGGTAATGGCGATCGGCGCGCAGATGATCAGGCCTGCGAGAAAATTGTTCCTCAGCCGGGTCGCGACCGGCATTCTGGGGGCGTTGTCGGCCATCGTTTCCTGATGAACTCCATCTCAGTCCTGGACGGGCCGGAACGCCGGCCCTTCCCCCTTGTCCGCATCCCAAAATTGCCAGAATTCGGGGCGTCGCACAATATGTTTCGGGGCGAAGACCCCGGTCCAAAAGGCTTATTCCACGGTCACGGATTTCGCGAGATTGCGCGGCTGATCGACGTCGGTGCCCATGAAGACGGCCGTATGATAGGCGAGCAGCTGGATCGGCAGCGAGAAGATCATCGGCGCGATGATTTCGTCGACGACAGGCAGGGTAATCGTCGCCATGGTCGGCAGTTTCGAGGCGGCGGCACCGGCTTCGTCGGTGATGAAGACGATGCGGCCGCCGCGGGCTGCGACCTCCTGCATGTTGGAGACGGTCTTTTCGAAGAAGCGGTCATAGGGAGCAATGACGATAACAGGCATGTTCTCGTCGATCAGCGCGATCGGCCCGTGCTTCAATTCGCCGGCGGCATAACCCTCGGCGTGGATATAGGAGATTTCCTTGAGCTTCAGCGCGCCTTCCATGGCGAGCGGGAAGCTGGTGCCGCGGCCGAGATAGAGCACGTCCTTGCATTTCGACAGTTCCCGCGACAGGCTTTCCATCTGCGGCTGGATGAGGTTCAGCACCCGGCTCATGATGCGCGGCATTTCGGCGAGATGCCGCACCAGCGCCCTCTCCTCTTCGGCGCTGACCGTGCCGCGCGCCTTGCCGGCACCGATCGCCAGCGACGCCAGCACGGCGAGCTGGCAGGTGAAGGCCTTGGTCGAGGCGACGCCGATTTCCGGGCCTGCCATGATCGGGAACACGGCGTCGGATTCGCGCGCCATAGTCGATTCGCGGACATTGACGACGGCGCCGATCTTCAGGCCGTTGTCGCGGCAGTAACGCAGCGATGCCAGCGTGTCGGCGGTTTCGCCGGACTGCGAGATGAAGAGGGCCGCCTGCGTCGGCGAAAGCGGCATTTCGCGGTAGCGGAATTCCGAGGCGACGTCGATCTCGACCGGCAGGCGGGCATAGCGCTCGAACCAGTATTTGCCGACAAGGCCGGCGAGATAGGCGGTGCCACAGGCCGAGATCGCCAAGCCGGTCGCCGCTTTGAAGTCGATCGCCGCGGCATTGGCGCCGATCGTGTTCTCGGCGAAATCGACATAGTGGCTGAGCGCATGGGAGATGACCTCCGGCTGCTCGTAGATTTCCTTTTCCATGAAGTGGCGGTGATTGCCCTTGTCGACGACATAAGCGGTCGCCTGCGAGATCTGCCGGGCGCGCTCGACCGGCTTGCCGGTAAAATCCAGCACCGAGACGCTATCGCGGGTGATGACGGCGCAGTCGCCGTCGACGAGATAGGTGATTTCGTTGGTGAAGGGCGAGAGCGCGATGGCATCCGAGCCGAGGAACATCTCGCCGCGGCCGTAGCCGACGGCAAGCGGCGGACCGGAACGGGCGGCCATGATCGTGCCGGGATCGGCCTTGAGCATGACGGCCAGCGCATAGGCGCCGGTCACCCGGTTCAGCATTTTCAGCATGGCGGCGCGCGGCTCGAAGCCCTCGCGCAGATATTTTGCCATCAGCTGGGCGACGACCTCGGTGTCGGTCTGGGTTTCGAAGACCGAGCCGTCCGCGGTCAGTTCGTCGCGAAGCTCGGAGAAGTTCTCGATGATGCCGTTATGGACGACGGCGACGCCTTCGACGAAATGCGGATGGGCATTGGTTTCGTTCGGCACGCCGTGGGTCGCCCAGCGCGTATGGGCGATTCCGACCAAACCCGGCAGCGGTTCCGCATCGAGGCGTTTTTCCAGATTGAAGAGCTTGCCCTCGGCGCGGCGGCGATCCATCACGCCCTCATGGATGGTGGCGACACCGGCGGAATCATAACCGCGATATTCGAGACGCTTCAGCGCATCGACCAGGCGCCCGGCAACGGGCTGAGTTCCGACGATCCCCACAATTCCGCACATGCAATATCCCCATGAGCCTCCAACAATGAGGCCAGTCCTACTGATTTCCGCTTATTTCTCAATGGCCTCGGCGGTCACTTTCAATTTCCGCCGGTTACGGAAAGCGGCCTCAAGCCTTGGCCTTCTTCGCCGCCTTGCTGGCGAGCGCACGCTCGCGCAGCAGGGTCGCCCGGCCGGGCTTGATCTCTTGGCGGGCGCGGCCGAGCGCCAGCGCATCGGCCGGCACGTCGGCGGTGATGACGCTGCCAGAGCCGACATAGGCGCCGTCGCCGATCGTCACCGGCGCGACCAGCGACGAGTTGGAACCGATAAAGGCGTTCTCGCCGATCACCGTCTCGCTCTTGTTGACCCCGTCATAATTGCAGGTGATCGTGCCGGCGCCGATATTGCTGCCGGCGCCGACGACGGCATCGCCGATGTAAGTGAGATGGTTGACCTTGGCGCCCTCGCCCAACCGGCCATTCTTAACCTCGCAGAAATTGCCGACCTTGGAACCATTGGCGAGATCGGCCCCCGGCCGCAGCCGCGCGAAGGGACCGACGGTCGCGCTCTCACTGACATGGGCGCCTTCGATATGCGAGAAGGCGTGAATGACGGCGCCGCTGTCGATCACTGCGCCGGGACCGAAAACGACATTCGGCTCGATCAGCGCATCCTGGCCAATGACGGTATCGTAGGAGAGGAACACCGTTTCCGGTGCGATCATGGTGACGCCCGCCAGCATCATCTCGCGGCGGCGGCGTTCCTGCCAGAAGCGCTCGATGACGGCGAGTTCCGCGCGGTTGTTGCAGCCGGTCATCTCGATTTCAGGGGCATCGACGGCGGTGACGCGGCCGCCGAGCGAGCGGGCGATCTCGACGAGATCGGTCAGATAGAATTCGCCCTTAGCATTGGCATTGCCGATGCGTGAGAGCAGATCGAGCGCCTTGCGGCCGTTGATCGCCATCAGCCCGCTGTTGCACCAGGTAACGGCGCGCTCGGCATCGGTCGCATCCTTCTCCTCGCGGATGGCGATGAGTTCGCCGTCCTTGACAAGCAGCCGGCCGTAGCCGGTCGGACGGTCGGTGTGAAAACCGATGACGACGATGTCGCTGCCATCGGCAAGACCCTGGCGGGCGGCTTTGAGCGGGCCGTCGGTCTGCAGGGGCACGTCGCCATAGGTGACGAGGATATCGTCATAACCCCTGGCGATCGCTTCGCGCGCCGCCAGCACCGCATGGCCGGTGCCGAGGCGCTGCTGCTGCAGATAGGATTCGACGCCAACACCATCGGTGCTTGCGGCCTTTGCAACCGCCTCGGCGTCGCGGCCGACGACAAGGGCGACGGAGGAAATACCGGCGGAGGCGACCGCCTCGACCACATGGGCGATCATCGGCCGCCCGGCGACCGGATGCAGCACCTTCGATTTCGAGGATTTCATCCGCGTGCTGTCACCGGCAGCAAGGATGACGGCAAGGCAAGTACGTTCCATGATCTGCTCCGCGAATCCGCGCGATAAGGCGGCTTTGCTGCCTCATACTGCATAATTCCTGAAATCGGAATCGATTTTCGGAAGCCGCGATGGAAGGATCGAAAGTGCGATGGCGTGCTTTGCGCGTCTCCAAAGAAGCACAAAGCCACAGCTCAGGCAAAGCCCTTACTTAGGTGAAATTTCCGGCGAAAGCGGCTCCATGACATCAGGAGAGCCGCTGGTCGCAAAGGATTCGCGCACATGATCGCGGCCGTCCAAGATGACGACTTCCATCGCCCGGCGCGCGGCGGCGCTGTCACCGGAAGCGATGGCATCGACGATGCGCATATGGGTGTCGGCAATATTGGCAAAGCCATTTTCGGAAGGCGGCGTACTGATGCGGAACATGCCGACGAGAGCCGCCTCGATGAGGCTGCCGAGGGTGCGCATGAAGGGATTGTGCGAGGCTTCGGCGAGCGCCAGGTGAAAGTGTAGGTCGGCGAGCGCCAAGCTGTCGGCCGTATGGCCGCTTGCCGCCATCTCCTCCGCCAGCCCGCGCAGCGTTTCGATTTCCTCGGCATTGGCCCGCTCGGCGACGAGGCCGGCGGCGAAGGGTTCGACGGCAAGACGGATATCGTAAAGCTGCAACAGGAATTCTTCCGTCACACCACTGTCGAAGTGCCAAGCGATAATCTCGCTGTCGAACATGTTCCAGAGGTTCTTCTCGGTCACACGCGTGCCGACGCGCGCCTTGGCGACGACCATGCCCTTAGCGGCGAGCGTCTTCATCGTCTCGCGCAAGACCGTGCGCGACACCTTGAAGCGTTGCGCCAGTTCCGTATCGCCCGGCAGGATCGAGCCGACGGGATAGGTGCCTGCGACGATCCCCTTGCCGAGCTCGTCGACTACCTGCGCGTGGCTCGTCCGCGTCCGGCGCCCTGTCTTGCGTGTCTCGATCAATTTGTTGCGCAAGCGATCCGTCTCCCCCTCAGGCATACCTCTTGTTCAAACTGGAAAGGAACAGGATCGCCTTCTGCATCAGGATGAATGCAAACAGCAGAAGGCCGATCAGGATCTTCGTCCACCAGCTCGACAGCGTGCCGTCGAAGGTGATGTAGGTCTGAATGAGCCCCTGGATCAGGATACCGATCAAGGTTCCTGCCACGAATCCCGCTCCTCCGGTCAGCAGCGTCCCTCCGATGACGACTGCCGCGATGGCGTCGAGTTCGACGCCGACCGCCGCAAGAGAATATCCAGCAGAGGTGTACAGCGAAAAAACGATTCCGGATAGGCCGGCGAGAAAACCCGACAGCGCATAGATCTGGATCGTCGTGCGTCCCACAGGCACGCCCATCAGCCGCGCCGTCTGCGGACCACCGCCGAGCGCATAGACATTGGTGCCGAAGCGGGTGCGGTGGGCGATGAAGATGCCGGCGGCGAAAACCAGAAGCATGATGGCGCCGATCAGCGTCAACCGCCCGCCTCCGGGCAGCCGCCAATAGAGGCTCGTCAGCGTCGAATAATAGTCGTGGTTGATCGGAATGCTGTCGATCGAGAGCACAAAGGCGATACCGCGCGCCAGGAACATACCGGCAAGTGTCACGATAAAGGCCGGCATTTCGAGATAATGGATGATCGCGCCCATGACGGCACCGAAGGCGGTGGTGATGACGAGGACGAGCGCGAAGGCGAGCAGCGGATGGATCGAGGTGTTCTGCAGGATAACGGCAAGGAAGACACCGGTAAATGCGATGATCGAGCCGATCGACAGATCGATGCCGCCGGAAATGATGACGAAGGTCATGCCGACCGCGGCAATTCCGAGGAAGGCGTTGTCGGTCAGCAGATTGCCGATGACGCGCGTTGACAGCATGTTCGGATATTGCAGCGTGCAGCCGGCATAGGCGAGCACGAAAATGACAATCGTCGCAAGCAGCGGCAGGTATTTGGAGTTCATTTCGGCTGCTCCCTTCCGCCCTGCCGGCGGCTGGCAAAGATGGCGAGCGACTGCACCGCCGGCGACTGAATGACGAGGATCACGATGATAATCACCGCCTTGATGATCAGATTGAATTCGGGCGGAAAGCCGGAGGACAAAATGCCGGTATTGACAGCCTGGATGATCATCGCGCCGATCAGCGATCCCACGATGCTGAAGCGACCGCCGAGCAGCGAATTGCCGCCGACCACCACGGCGAGGATGGCGTCGAGTTCGAGCCAGAGACCGGCATTGTTGGCGTCGGCGCCCTTGATGTCGGCTGCGACGATGATGCCTGCAATCGATGCGCAGAGCCCGCTCAGCATATAGACGGCCATCAGCAGCACCGGCGTCTGGATGCCGGAGAGCGTGCTGGCGCGGCGGTTGATGCCGACGGCCTCGAGCAGCATGCCGAGCGCCGTTCGGCGGACGAGCAGGATGACGAGCAGGCCGACGAGGAACCAGATGACGACGGGCATCGGCAGGAGAGCCATGGAGCCGCTGCCGAAGAAGATCAGCCCGTCATCGTTGAAGGTCAGGATGGCGCCCTCGGTGATGAGTTGGGCGATGCCGCGGCCGGCGACCATCAGCACCAGCGTGGCGATAATCGGCTGGATGTTGAGGATCGCCACCAGGAAACCGTTCCAGACGCCGCAGGCAAGTCCGATCGCCAGCGTCAACAGAATGGTGTAGGCAACTGAATTTCCAGACACGATCGATGATGCGGCAACGGCGCCGCAGATGGCGATGATCGCGCCGACGGACAGGTCGATGCCTTTGGTGGCAATCACCAGCGTCATGCCGATCGCCAAGAGCGCCACCGGCGCGCCGCGATTCAGAACGTCGATCAGGCTGCCATAGAGGCGTCCGTTCTGAACCACCACATTAAAGAACTGCGGTGACGTTATGAAATTCAACAGAAGAATGACAGCGAGAGCGATCAATTGCGGCGCCAGGCGATAGGCCAGCGCATTCCGGGAGGATTTCATGCGTCCTCCGTCTTGTGTTCGGCGGCGGCAATGGCATCGACGATACCAGCGGCGGTGATGCGCTCGCCCGTGAGTTCGGCGATATGCTGCCTGTCGCGAAGTACGATAACACGTGAACTATAGGCGACAAGCTCTTCAAGTTCCGAGGAAATTACGATCAATGACATGCCTTCGGCGCAGAGCTGTTCGATGAGCCGGATAATCTCGGCATGGGCGCCGACATCGATGCCGCGGGTTGGCTCGTCGAGGATGAGAAACTTGGGATTGGTCGCCAGCCAGCGGGCAAGAATTGCCTTCTGCTGGTTGCCGCCGGAGAGCAGCCGGATCGGCTTCTCGCGGTCGGTCGTTCTGATGTCGAGCGCCTTGATGTAGCGGTCGGCCAGCGCATTCTGCTCGGCGCGCGACAGCGGCCGGGTCCAGCCGCGGCGGGCCTGCAGCGCCAAGGCGATATTTTCCCTGATCGACAGGTCGCCGACGATGCCATCGGTCTTGCGGTCCTCGGGGCAGAAGCCGAAGCCCTTTTCGATCGCGGCACGCGGACTGGACAGGGTTGCAGGCTGGCCGTCGATCGTGGCGCTGCCGCTATCGGCATGCTCGACGCCGAAGAGCAGTTCGGCGGTTTCGGTGCGCCCGGAGCCGAGCAGGCCGGCGATGCCGACCACCTCGCCCGCGCGCACATCGAGATCGAAGGGTTTGACCTTGCCGCGTTTGCCGTAGCCGGCAAATCTGTAGCGGACCTCGCCCGCCGCAATGCTGTGTTTCCTGACCGTCTCTTCGGCCTGGGCGAGCTCGCGGCCGAGCATCATGGCGATCAGGCCCTGGCGCGGCAGATCGGCGGCGTCGCGGGTGCCGACCAGCTTGCCATTGCGCAGCACGGTGATGCGATCGCTGATCGCATAGACCTGCTCGAGGAAATGGGTAATGAAGACGATGCCGAGGCCGCGCTTCTTCAGGCCGTCGATGATGCGGAAGAGCAGCGCCACTTCCTGGTTGTCGAGGCTTGCCGTCGGCTCATCCAATATCAGCACCTTGCCGGAGAGATCGACGGCGCGAGCGATCGCCACCACCTGCTGGACGGCAACGGAGAAGCGGCTGAGTTCGGCGGTGACGTCGATATCGATGCCGTAGCCGGCGAGCAGTTCGCGCGCCTTGTGGTTCATCGCGCGCACGTCGGTCATGCCGAAACGCTTCGGCTGGCGACCGAGAAAGAGATTTTCGGCGACGCTCAGATTAGAGAGGAGGTTGACCTCCTGATAGACGGTGCCGATGCCGAGATTCTGGGCAGCGAGCGTATTGGCCGGATTGATCTCCTGGCCGTCCAGCATCAGGCTGCCTTCGTCACGATGGTAGGCGCCGGTGATGCACTTGATCAGCGTCGATTTGCCGGCGCCGTTCTCGCCGAGAAGCGCATGAACCTCGCCGCGGCGCAGCGTGAAATCCACCTTGTCCAATGCGATGGCGCCCGGGAAGAATTTCGATATGGCCGAGGCTGCGAGAATAGTCTCGTTATTTTGAACCATGAGGGCTGCTGTTTCCTGATATTTCGCCTTGCGCCTGCGCCAAACCGGGCATGACGCCCGGTCCGGCACCGGCAGTTCCGTACCGGTCCATGATGGACCGGTACGGTTCCAGGTTCAAATCAGTAGCCCTGACCCTTCTTCTCTTCGTAGACCTTCATCGGCTCGTCGGCGGGCGTGTAGAGCTTGGATTCGGTCTGGATCCACTTCGCCGGAGCTTTCTTGTCCTTCAGATAGGCTTCGAGCGCATCGAAGGCCGGACCAGCCATGTTCGGCGTCAGCTCGACCGTGGCATTGGCTTCACCTTCGGACATGGCCTTGAAGATATCGGGAACGGCGTCGATCGAGACGACGAGGATATCCTTGCCTGGCTTCAGGCCGGCTTCCTTGATCGCCTGGATGGCGCCAACGGCCATGTCGTCGTTATGGGCGTAGAGCGCGCAGATATCCTTGCCGCCATTCTCGGCCTTCAGGAAGCTTTCCATGACTTCCTTGCCCTTGGTGCGGGTGAAGTCGCCGGTCTGGCTGCGAACGATCTTGAGGTTGTCGTGGCCGGCGAGAGCTTCTTCGAAGCCCTTCTTGCGGGCGATGGCCGGCGACGAACCGGTCGTGCCCTGCAACTCGACGACATTGCACTTCTTGTCGCCAACGGTCTTGACCAGGAAGTCGCCTGCGACCTTGCCTTCATGGACGAGGTCCGACGTGACAGCCGTCAGGTAGAGATCATCAGGAGCCTTGATGGTGCGGTCGAGCAGAATGACCGGGATCTTGGCTTCCTTGGCTTCCTTGAGAACATCGTCCCAGCCGGTTTCGACGACCGGAGCAATCAGGATGGCGTCGACGCCCTGGGCGATGAAGGAGCGCAGGGCCTTGATCTGGTTTTCCTGCTTCTGCTGGGCATCGGCAAACTTCAGATCGATGCCGCGCTTCTTGGCTTGCTCCTTGGTTACGGTCGTTTCAGCCGCACGCCAGCCCGATTCCGAGCCGATCTGCGAGAAGCCGACGGTCAGGCCGGCGGCCGAAGCCGAACCGAACATGCAGGCAGCAAGAATCGTAGCACTCAAGAGTGCAGTCTTCAATTTCATGATATCCTCCCAATGCCGCTCCTTCGCGGCGCAGGGTCAAAAAATCATATAGTATTACTTTTGTAAATCGGTTTTTTAGGATGCACCGCAACAAAAAAAGGGCGTCCACAGGGACGCCCTTCGCACGTGCAAAATCAGCAACCGGTTATTGCGCCGGCAGCTTGTCGTCGACGCCTTCGACGTAGAAGTTCATGCCGAGCAGCGTGCCGTCATCGGCCTTCTCACCCGCTTTCAGCCAGGGCGTACCGTCCTGCTTGTTGATCGGGCCGGTGAAGGGATGCAACTCGCCCGACTTGATCTTGGCTTCGGTCTCTTCGGCGAGTTTCTTCACATCATCGGGCATGTTCGTATAGGGCGCCATCGTCAGAATGCCGTCCTTGAGGCCATCCCAGCTCTGTTCCGACTTCCAGGTGCCGTCGAGGAGCGCCTGGACGCGCTTGACGTAATAGTTGCCCCAGGTGTCAATGATCGCGGTAAGCTGTACGTTCGGGCCAGCCTTGATCATGTCGGACGCCTGGCCGAAGGCCTTGACGCCGCGTTGCTCGGCAACCTGCATCGGTGCGGTGGTGTCCGTGTGCTGGGTGAGAATATCGACGCCTTGGTCGAGCAGCGCCTTGGCGGCATCAGCCTCCTTGCCCGGGTCGAACCAGGTATTGACCCAGATGACCTTCATCTTGAAGTTCGGGTTGACCGACTTGGCGCCAGTTTCGAAGGCGTTGATGCCCATCACCACTTCGGGAATCGGAAAGGAGGCGATATAGCCTGCCGTGCCGTTCTTCGACAGCTTGCCGGCGATAATGCCGCTGATGTAGCGGCCTTCATAGAAGCGCGAGTTGTAGGTCGCGACATTGTCTGCGGCCTTGAAGCCCGTCGCATGCTCGAATTTCACCTTCGGAAACTTCTTGGCGACGGCAACGGTCGCGTCCATGTAGCCGAAGGAAGTGGTAAAGATCAGAGCGCAGCCGGAACGGGCCATGCGCTCGATGGCGCGTTCGGCATCCGGACCCTCCGGCACACTTTCGAGGAAGGACGTTTCGACCTTGTCGGCGAATTCCTTCTCGACCTGGAGTCGGCCGTTTTCATGGGCCTGCGTCCAGCCGCCATCGGTGCGGGTGCCGACATAGACGAAGCAGACCTTGGTCTTGTCGGCAGCCTCGGCGGCAGAACCGATGCTCAGGACAAGGGCAGCTGTCGCTGCGAGAGCAAGTGCAAGTTTTTTCATTTTGATCCCTGTTGGTTGGAAGTTTGAAACCCGTCTTTTTTGTTGTTGCTCACCGGTCAGGCACGAAGGCTTTGCCAAGCGAGGCCGGCGTATTGATCATCGTCGTGCGCCGATTATGCGAGATCATGATGAGGACCACAACTGTCGCCGCATAGGGCAGCATCGACAGGAACTGCGACGGAATGCCGATGCCGAAGGCCTGCGCGTGCAGTTGCAGGATCGTCACAGCCCCGAAGAGATAACCGCCAGCCAGCAGCCGCCAAGGCCGCCATGAAGAGAAGACGACAAGCGCCAGCGCGATCCAGCCCCGCCCGGACGACATATTCTCGGTCCATTGCGGCGTATAGATCAGCGACAGCTGCGCCCCTGCAAGGCCGGCGCACGCACCGCCGAACATTACGGCGAGATAACGCGTGCGGATGACGTTGATGCCGAGCGCATGGGCGGAGGCGTGATTATCGCCGATGGCGCGTATCTTCAGGCCGGTGCGGCTCCTGAAGAGGAACCAGTTGACGCCGATAACGAGCAGGATCGACAGGTAGAAGATCAGATCCTGCTTGAAGAGGACGGTTCCGATATATGGAATAGCCGAGAGCACCGGGATTTCGATCGGCAGAAGCCGGATGCCGGGCGCGCCGACGAAGGGTTCGCCGAGCATACCGGAAGCGCCAAGGCCGAGGATCGTCAGGGCAAGGCCCGTCGCCACCTGATTGGTGACGAGCGTCAGCGTCAGAAAGGCGAAGAGCAGCGAAAAAACCGCTCCGCTGGCGATGCCGCCGACGATGCCGATATAGGCCGATCCGGTAAGCTGAGCTGCGGCAAAGGCACCGACGGCGCCGATGATCATCATGCCTTCGACACCGAGGTTGAGAACGCCGGAGCGTTCCGTCACCAGTTCGCCAAGGGCTGCGATAACGAGCGGTGTCGAGGCGGTGATGACAGTCAGCAGAATGGCTTCGAAGATGCTCATGCCGCCTCGCCCCTGACCCGCGACCAGACAAAGCGGATTTTATAATAGATGAGCATATCGCAGGAGAGTACGAAAAAGAGCAGCAGCCCCTGGAAAACGCGGGTGACCTTATCGGAAATGCCGATCGAAAGCTGCGCGGCCTCGCCGCCGAGATAGGTCAGCGCCAGCACCAGTCCCGATGCGATGATCCCGAGCGGGTTGAGACGGCCGAGGAAGGCGACGATAATGGCGGTGAAGCCGTAGCCCGGAGAGATTGCCGGCTGGAGATGGCCGATCGAACCGGACACCTCCGATATTCCGGCGAGGCCCGCAAGAGCGCCAGAGAAGAGGAAGCTGAACCAGATCATCTTCTTCGAGGAGAAGCCGGCAAAGCGCCCTGCCCGCTCCGACTGGCCGAGCACGACGATCTCGAAGCCTTTTAGCGTATAACGCAGCATGAACCAGACGCCGATCGCCGCAATGACGGCGAAGATGAAGGCCCAATGGGCTCGGCCCGACTCTTCCCAGATTGCCGGCAGCACGGCCTCCGGCGCGAAATCGCGTGAAACAGGAAAGTTGAAGCCTTTCGGATCGCGCCAGGCGCCGCGAACCAGCCAATCGAGGAAGAGCTGGGCGATATAGACCAGCATCAGCGATGTCAGGATTTCGTTGGTGTTGAAATGCGCCTTCAACAGCGCCGGAATGGCGGCGAAAAGCGCGCCGCCGAGCGCTCCCAGGATCAGCATCAGCGGCAGGACTAGCGGCGAATGCCAGTCGTAGAAGACGATCGGCAGATAGGAGCCGGTGATGGCGCCGATGGTGAACTGTCCCTCGGCGCCGATGTTCCAGTTGTTCGAGCGATAACAGACGGCGAGGCCGACCGCGATCAGGATCAGCGGGGCGGCCTTGATCGCCAGCTCATGCAGCGACCAGACCTCGAGCAGCGGTTCGACGAAGAAGGCGCTCAGTGCCGCGGCGGGGTCCTTGCCGAGCAAGGCGAACATGATAGCGCCGAAAGTCAGCGTCAGGACGAGAGCGAGGAGCGGCGAGACGAAGCCGAAGAGCTTCGAAACGTCGGGGCGTTTTTCCAGTTCAATGCGCATGGGCTGCCTCCGCGGCAGAACTGCTCTCATGCAGGCCACCCATCAGCAGACCGATCTTTTCGCGCGTCAGCTCGCCCGCCGGGAAAGGCCTGGAAAGGCGGCCTTCGGAAATGACGGCGATATCGGTCGCCACCTCGAAGATTTCGTCGAGATCCTGGCTGATGACGACGACGGCGGAGCCGGTTTTTGCGAGATCGACCAAAGCCTGGCGGATGCGGCTCGCCGCTCCGGCATCCACGCCCCAGGTCGGCTGGTTGACGACGAGGACGGCCGGTTGGCGGTCGAGTTCACGGCCGACAATGAACTTCTGCAGATTGCCGCCGGATAGCGATCCGGCGGCCGGGTCATCGCCGCTCTTGCGAACATCCATCGCTTCGGAAATGCGCCGTGCGGCAGATTTCACCGCGCCGTGGCGGATAATGCCAAGCACGCCGAGAAAGGCTTTGCGATCCGATTGGCTGCGGGCAAGCACCAGATTGTCGGAGAGCTTCATGGTAGAAACGGCGGCGTGGCCGTGACGCTCCTCCGGAACGAAGCCGGCTCCGAGCAAGCGGCGGGCCGTGATGCCCTCGCTGCCCACAGGCTTTTTGCGGATCACGATCGCTTCGGCCGAGGCGACCGGATATTCGCCGGATAGCGCATCGAAGAGCTCGCTCTGGCCGTTGCCGGCAACACCGGCGATGGCAAGGATCTCGCCTGATCGCACCGAGAGCGAGATGTCGCGCAAAGCCATGGCGAAAGGCGTGCGCGCGGCAACTGATAGGTTCGATACGGCAAGCTGCACCTCGCCCTTGTCCGAACGCTCGGGGTGGGTGACAGTCGCCACCTCGCTGCCAACCATCATGCGGGCAAGCGAGGCTGGCGTCTCCTGCTTCGGATCACAGGCGCCGGTCACGCGCCCATGGCGCAGCACGGTGGCGCGATCGCAGATGCGCTGCACCTCTTCCAGGCGGTGGCTGATATAAAGAACCGAGCGCCCTTCGGCGCGCAGCTTGAACAGCGTTTCGAACAGCCTGTCGGCTTCCTGCGGCGTCAGCACCGAGGTCGGCTCGTCGAGAATGATCAGCTTGGGGTTCTGCAGCAGCGCACGGACGATCTCGATGCGCTGGCGTTCGCCGACCGAGAGATCGGCGACATGGGCATGGGGGTCAAGCGGCAGGCCGTAGGCGACGGAGAGCGCCCTCGCCTCTTCGGCGATCCTGTCGATTGGAATGGCGTCATCGAGCGACAGCGCAATGTTCTCGGCAACGGTCAGCGCTTCGAACAGCGAAAAATGCTGGAACACCATGCCGATGCCGAGCCTGCGGGCCTCACCGGGCGAAGCAACGGTGACCGGCGCGCCCTCCCAGCGGATATGACCATGGGTCGGCTCCAGAACGCCGAACAGCATCTTTACCAGCGTGGATTTGCCTGCGCCATTTTCACCGAGAAGCGCGTGAATTTCGCCCGGCGCGATATCGAGATCGATTTCATTGCAGGCGGCAAAGCCACCGAAAAATTTCGTCAACTTCTGGACGGATAGTAACGCACCGGAATCCGGCACATTCAATGGCGACACGTTCCCCTCATTTCTTCTGCCAACCGGTCCGTTCGGATCTCATGGAATCAGCAGCGTCGTTCCTGTTGTTTTTCTTGATTCCAGATCCGCGTGAGCCCGCCCAACCTCACGCAGCGGATAGGTTTGATTGACATTGATACGCACTTTGTTGCTTTGCACAACATTAAATAGCGCTTTCGCACTGTCGATCAGTTCCTGACGCGCGGCGATGTAGGTGAAGAGCGTCGGCCGTGTCGCAAAGAGTGAGCCCTTCTGCGCCAGCTGGGAAAGCGTGAAATTCTCGACCGGGCCGGAGGACTGGCCGAAGGAGGCGAAAAGACCACGCGGTTTCAGGCAGTCGAGCGACTGTGGAAAAGTATCGCGGCCGATCGAATCATAGACGACATCGACGCCCTTGCCGCTTGTTATGTCGCGGACCCGGCCGACGAAGTCTTCGCTCTTGTAATTGATCACATGGTCGTAGCCATGGGCGAGCGCAAGCGCGACCTTGTCTTCAGATCCCGCCGTGCCGATGACGGTGGCGCCGAGCGCCTTCGCCCATTGGCCGGCGATCAGGCCGACGCCGCCGGCGGCGGCATGAAACAGCAGTACCGTCTCAGGGCCAACTTTGAAGGTGCGGTTCAGCAGATATTCCGCGGTCATACCCTTCAGCATCATTGCCGCCGCGGTTTCGAGCTCTATGCCGCCGGGCACATGAACCAGATGACGCGCCTCGATATTGCGCTCGACACTGTAGGCGCCGTCGGCGCTGGCATAGGCGACACGGTCGCCGACCTTGAAATCCTCCACACCAGGGCCGACTGCCGTCACGGTGCCGGCGCCCTCCTTGCCGGTGACAAAGGGAAGATGCGGCACCTTGTAGGAGCCATTGCGGAAATAGACATCAATAAAGTTGAGGCCGACTGCGGCCTGACGAATCTGCACCTCACCTGCAGCAGGTGGCGCAAGGTCGATGTCGACGTACTCGAACACCTCAGGTCCGCCGGTCTTGGAGAATGAAACTGCCTGGGTCTTCGTCATATTGCCGTCCTTAAGCTTTCCGTCCGAGGGCCGGGAAGAATTGCAGCACCGCGCCGATGACGTAAAGATAGATCCCGGTCACAATGAAGAGAATGAGCGCCCATTCGGGCGTCTGGAAATTTTTCAGCAGCGAATAGATGCCGAGCGCCGACCAGAGGAAAAAGACGCCGAGATTGAGCGGGCGCAGCCTTTGGACGCGAACCGGGTGCAGGAAATTGATCGGCAGGAAGGTCAGCACCACAGAAACGATGACGACGGCAAGTGCCGTCGTCGCGCTGGCGTCGATGACGAACAGGGTGAAGACGATCATGTTCCAGACAACGGGAAAGCCGGAGAAGAAGTATTCCTCCGTCTTCATGCCCATATCGGCATAATAGATGGCGCTGGAAACAACAATCATGCCGGCGGCGACGAAGGACCAGGGCTCGCCAATCATGCCGCTCTGATAAAGCGCAAAGGCCGGCAGCAGCACATAGGTGACGTAATCGATGATATTGTCGAGCGTATCCCCCGACCAGTTCGGCAGCACTTCCTTGACGCGCACCTTACGGGCAATCGGGCCATCGATGCCGTCGACGAGGAGGGCAAGGCCCAGCCACCAGAACATGTCGATGAAGCGGTGCTCGGCGGCGGCGACGACACCGAGAAAGGCCAGGAAGGAACCGGAAGCCGTCAATATATGGACGGAAAAGGCGCGCATCTCCGCGTAAGGAACACGCTTATAGTTGAAAATCTTCATATTCCCCGACCGCCCTATCGCGCTCGCCCCTGCAAGCGTCTTTTTGCCACCAGCACCGATCCCGTCGCTGAATCGGTTCTCGTAGATCGTTGTTGTCGCACCGCTTTTGCCGAAAACCGGCGTCCACATCAGGCACGCCGCCCTAATATGCATCCTTTGCCGGGCTTCGCCAGCGGGAAATGAGACATTCCCCGGCGGCCATTGAATCCTGACAATGACATGCATATTTCCCTTCATGAGCGCTGCGTGGAATGGAATGCCTTTAATTCCGGCCGGATATGTAATATCTGCCTCGCATCTGATGGTTCATCCGACGAAACGGGATCCTCTACCGCAATGAACGCGCCTGCAAAGACCGAAGACTTCGCCTCGTCCATCCCCGCCGGCGTCTATGCCGAGACGGTGCTTGCCGTGACGCATTACACCGACCGGCTCTTCCGCTTCACGATGACCCGGCCGCAGGGCTTCCGTTTCCGTTCCGGCGAATTCGCGATGATCGGCTTGATGGTCGAAGGCAAGCCGGTGTTCCGCGCCTATTCGATCGCCAGCCCCGCCTGGGCCGAAGAGCTCGAATTCTTCTCGATCAAGGTGCCGGACGGCCCGCTCACCTCGCATCTGCAGGCGATCAAGCCTGGCGATCAGGTGCTGATGCGCAAGAAGCCGACCGGCACGCTGGTGCTCGATGCCCTGACCCCCGGCCGCCGCCTCTACATGTTCTCGACGGGAACGGGCGTTGCGCCCTTCGCCAGCCTGATCCGCGATCCCGAGACTTACGAGAAGTTCGAGGAAGTCATCCTCACCCATACGACCCGCGACGTCGCCGAGCTGAAATACGGCTTCGACCTGGTGCATGAAATCCAGAACGACGAGCTGCTGAAGGAAGTTGTCGGTGACAAGCTGCGCCATTATGCGACCGTCACGCGCGAAGACTTCGAATATCGCGGCCGCATCACCGACCTGATTTCGTCAGGCAAGCTGTTTACCGATCTCGGCGTGCCGCCGCTCGACCCGGCAATCGACCGCGGCATGATCTGCGGTTCCTCGGCGATGCTGAAGGACACCAAGGAGCTGCTCGAAAAGGCCGGCCTCAATGAAGGCGCCAACAGCAAGCCCGCGGAATTCGTCATCGAACGCGCTTTCGTCGGCTGAACTTTTCCCGATAATCAAATCAGGCGGCGGCTCCGGAAACGGGGCCGTTTCTATTTGTCGGCCAGATAGTCGATCAGCACTGTCATCGTAGCGCGCGCCTCCTCCGCCCTGCCCTCTTGGATAGCGTGAATGACGGCAACATGCAGCGCGATGGCGCGATCCATTCGCTCCGGGCTTGCCGTCGAGTACCAAAGGCGACGCGAATGCGTCTGCACCGGCCCGAGTGCTGCCACGATGAAGCCGTTCGGGCAGGCATCCTCGAGGATTTCATCGAAGGCCTTGTCGGCGGCGAAGAACCCGGCGAGATCGCCGGTCACCGCGCATTCCTCCATCGCCCGGGCGCAGTCGCCAAGGCGGTCGCGCTGCTCATCAGTCGCATGTTCGGCGACTGATGCGGCCGCAATCGGCTCCAGCTCGCGGCGAACCTGCATGACATTGCCATGATCCTCAGGCGCAATCTCGGCCACCTGGAGCCCGACGCGCGGCTTCACCAGGATCAGCCCCTGCCAGGCAAGCTTCTGGATCGCCTCGCGCACCGGCGTGCGCCCATGGCCCGCCAGATCGATCAGCTGCTTCTCAGTGACGAGCGCGCCTGGCTTCAGCGCCAGGGTGACAATCAGGTGCTCCAGCGCGAGATAGGCACGATGGCTTTGTGACGTCTGCATGCTGAAAGTCCGCTGGCCAAACTGATATATCACATAGTGGCACGGTCAAAAACCGAAGACAACATTGAAATACCAGAACAGAGACAAATAGATAACAGCGGCGTGAGTTTCGGCGAATGCATTGATAACTTGGTTGTCCACGCCGAGGCCGCCGCGGGAAGATTGGGAGCGGTAGGGTCGGATCTGAGACTAAGTCTGTTGGAGTGAGCTATCTCCGGCGACTTTAGCCCCACTCTCCGTCATGCTCGGCCCCTGAGCCTAGCATCCACGCCGCAACCGCCAGCAGTCGCGGCATGGATCCTCGGCTCAAGGCCGAGGAAGACGGAGGACAGGTTGGAGCTCCTCCCAAACTCACTCGGCATAAAGAACGAGATCGCGCGCTTTGCCATAACGCCTTTATCTTGCGTCACTCATGCCGCAGCGCCTCTATCGGGTTGAGCTGGGCTGCCCGTCTTGCCGGAAAACAACCGAAGATCATGCCGATTGCGGCGGAGAAGAGGAAGGCGACGGCGACCATCATCGGGCTGAAGACGAAGGGGACCTTCAGGAGGGTGACCGACACCAGGCCGAGGCTAAGCCCCAGCACGATCCCGGTGATGCCGCCGAAGAGCGAGAGCGCCACCGCTTCGACCAGGAACTGGGTGAGCACCTGGCTTTCGAGGGCGCCGATCGCTAGCCGGATGCCGATTTCGCGGGTTCGCTCGGTGACGGAGACCAGCATAATGTTCATGATGCCTATGCCGCCGACAAGCAGGCTGATGGCAGCCACCGCGCCGAGCAGGCCGGTGAGCAGCGTCGTCGTGCCGGTCATCGCCTCGGCGATCTGGGTCATGTCGTTGACGTTGAAATCGTCCTGCCGGCCGGGAATGATCTTGCGGCGCTCGCGCAGCAGGTTTTCGACATCGGCCTGCACCTTGGCAGTCGATACACCGTCGCGCGCCGAGATGACGATCTGCGGCACGTTGCTGTTGCCGCTGATGCGCCGCTGAAACACCTTGACCGGCATGATGACGACGTCGTCCTGATCGGTGCCCATGCCGGACTGGCCGCGCCTGGCGAGCACGCCGATGACGGGGCATGAGACCTTGCCGACACGGATCTGCTGGCCGATCGGGTCGGCGGCGCCGAAGAGCTGTGAGCGAACCGTCTCGCCGATGATGCAGCGGGACTGGCCGCGTTCCTCGGCAGGCGTGAAATTGCGGCCGAGCGCCAGGTTCCAGTCCTGCGCGACGAAATAGTCGTTCGTGGTGCCATAAACACTGGTCGAATGGTTCTGGCCGCCGAAAATAACGGTCGCCGTCGACTGATTGAGCGGCGCCACGGCCCTCAGGCCACCGATCTGGTCGCGGATGGCGGCGACGTCCTTGACGCTGAAGCGTTTGGCCTCGGAGCTTGCCCGGCCGGGGCCGAACTGGCCGGGACGGACGAACAGCATGTTGGTACCGAGCCGCGACAATTCGGTCGAGACCTGCGCCGTCGTGCCGTTGCCGATCGTCACCAGCGCGATGACGGCGGCCACGCCGATGACGACGCCGAGCACGGTCAGGAAGGAGCGCAGCATGTTGCGGCTGATGGCGCGCAGCGCGAGTTTCAGCGTCTCAAAGAACATGATCCGCCCTCCTCCGGTGCTCGACCTCGGTCTCCAACTTACCGTCGACAAACCTGAGCAGCCGCTCGGCATAGGCGGCGATATCGGGCTCGTGCGTGACCATGACGATGGTGATGCCCTGCTCGCGGTTCAGCCGCGTCATCAGGTCCATGATCTCGACGCTGGTCTTGGTGTCGAGATTGCCCGTCGGTTCATCGGCGAGCAGCAGCGCCGGCTCGGTGACGATGGCGCGGGCAATGGCGACGCGCTGCTGCTGGCCGCCTGACAGTTCTTGCGTCTTGTGATGTTCGCGGCCGGAGAGGCCGACCAGGGCCAGAGCTTCCCTTGCGCGTTCGCGCCGCTCGCGCACCGCCATGCCACGATAGATCAGCGGCAGCTCGACATTCTCGACCGCCGAGGTGCGCGACAGGAGGTTGAAGCCCTGGAAGACGAAGCCGAGCATGTGGCGGCGCAGGAGCGTCAACTGGGCGCGGTCGAAGCCGCTGGTCGCAATACCCTGGAAGACGTATTCGCCGGATGTCGGCACGTCGAGGCAGCCGAGGATGTTCATCGCCGTCGACTTGCCGGAGCCTGACGGCCCCATGATCGCGACAAATTCATGGGCCTCGATCGCCAGGTCGACATGGTCGAGGGCGCGGATCGCCGCCTCGCCCTCGCCGTAGATTTTCGAGACCTGCCTGAATTCGATGAGCGGCGGGCTTGTCATCCATCTCTCCGCCTAGTTCGCCCGCACCGCGGCGTCGGTCACCAGCGCGTCGTTTTCCTTGATTTCGCCGGAGATGACCTGGGTGAACTGGCCGTCGGACGAGCCGACCTGGATGACGACGGGCGTGGGGCGGCCGTCGCGCAGCACCCAGACGCGGCGCTCCGCTCCCGTCAACGCCTGAGGTGCATTGCCGCCGCGCCGGCGTGGCGGGCCGAATATCCCCAAAATGCCGCGGCCGCGGCGCTCGGCCTGCGGTGGAGCGTAACGCAGCGCGGCATTCGGCACCATCAGCGTATCCTTGAGAGCCTCGACAGTGATATCGGCGGTCGCCGTCATGCCGGGGCGCAGCAGCAGGTCGGCATTGTCGACGGAGAGAACCGCCTTATAGGTCACGACGTTGTTGACCACTTCGGAGGCGAAGCGGATCTGCTCGATCTCGGCGGGGAAGGACCGGTCGGGATAGGCGTCGACGGTAAATTTCGCCTTCTGGCCGACGGCGATCTTGCCGACATCGGCCTCGTCGACATCGACCTGCAACTCCATCTTCTTCAAATCGCCGGCGATGGTGAAGAGGATCGGCGCCGAAAGCGAGGCTGCGACGGTGGCGCCGGGATTGACCGAGCGGGTGAGGATGACGCCATCGATCGGCGAGATGATCTTAGCCTTGGCGAGATTGACCTCGGCAAGCTGCAGGTCGGCCTCCGAGGCGAGCACTTCGGCTTCGTTGATCTGTTTGGCGGCGACGGCGGAATCATATTTGTAGGTGGCATCGTCGAGGCTCTGCTGGGTGGAGACATTACTCCGGACCAGGCTCTTCAGCCGCTCGAGCGAAGTGCTTGCCGACTGGAGATCGGCATTGGCCTTGGCGACGTTCGCCTTGGCCGAATTGACCTTGGCGCGCGAACTCTTCACATCCGCCTCGAGCTTGTTGGTATCGAGCTGCGCCAACACATCGCCCGCCTTGATCGTGCTGTTGTAATCGACGTTGACGTCGCGGACGGTGCCGGAAAGTTCGCTCGATATATCCACCTGCTCGGTCGGCTGCACCGATCCGGTGGCGGTGACGAGCACCGTCAGGTCGCCGCGTTTGGCCGGCTGCGTGGTGTAGCTCACTTCACTGTGGCCGCGGCCGGCATAGAAATAAGCGGCGGCCGCGGCGGCAGCGACGAGGATCAGCAGGATGAACAGCCGTCCGCGCCAGCGGCTGCGCTTGTCCCGCTTGCCCGATGCGGCAAGAACCGCTGCGAGGTCGGGCGTCGGGCCCGCCTTTGCTCCGGTTTCGTTGCCGCTCACGATTTTGTTCATGTCATCCTCGATCAGTCAGTGGCCGCCTCGGCCCTGCAGTGAACTAATCACACCGCAGATGAACCGGGAATTAGCGTCGCCGCCGAACTGGCACGGAATTGCCGACGGGTGAAATGAAATATTGGTAAGAAAACTCAAGTTTCGAAGCGGCGGAGCCTATCGTGCGAAACTGCGCAGCGTTTTTCCCAATGATGACATCGGGAAACCAAAGAGCTGACGCGTGACAAACGACACCCCTCGGCGCCGGTCAATCGGCATCCTCGGCATATTGATCCGCAGCCGGCAGCGGATGCAGCCACGCGTCGCGCCGCTTGATCCAGAGTTCATAATTCGGTTCAAGGTCGGTCGGGGGATTGTCGAGGGAACCGAGCCGGACTTCCACCGACTTCTCCTGCAGGCAGAAGAGCCTACCGCCGCAGGCGGGGCAGAAGCTGCGGCCGGCGAAAGTGGCGATCTGGCCGGTGTGGGAAAAAGCCGGGCGCGGCCAGACGGCGAAGAAGACAAAGGCTGAACCGCTCGTTTTGCGGCAATCGGCGCAATGGCAGAGACCGACGCGGAGGGGCTCACCCTCGACGCTGTAGACAACCGCCCCGCAAAGACAGCCTCCCGTTCGCCTCCGCATCGCGGCGGTCAGGAATCGAGACTGGTGGGCAGCCCTGGCGGGCGCCGCTTTGCCGCCATCAGCAGATCGAGTTCGGTGGCAGAGGGGCCGAACTTCTCATAGAGGCGCTTGGCCTCCTTGTCGTCCAGCCGGTATTTCCTGGCGAATTCGCTGAAGCTGTAGGGGCGGCCACGCAGGACTCTTCGCGCCGGGGTCGCCGTTTTCGGTGCGTCGGTCATGGTTTTCTCCTTTCATTAACTGCCCTTTAAGTTAGAGCGCCGCACCCATTTGGAAAGAGTCGCATGGCCGTGAAGGGGGGCGGATGCGGCTGATTTTCCGGAACCTTTTCGCCGATAGCTGGTTTGCGAAGCGAGGTTGCGGGCCGCGCCAAGCGGACGCGGCGGTGCTGGAGAACCTCGGGATTTTTCCGCTTTCTCCCGAGGGCCAACGAAACGGCAGGCGAGCTCCCTACCCGCCCGGTCCGCTTCCTCATCTCCCCGTTTCGGCATGAGATCACGAAATGTTAAAATGCGGAACGCACGCGCCGAAGCGAGGTTTGTTCACACGAGGTCGACGTGGCCTCAGTTGATAAAACCAAGGAGAAACCAAATGGCAAACCAAGGTGGAACCCACGAACAGCACGTCAAAGCGGGACAGCAGAGTCACAAGAACGACTCCAATACCCGCAGCGCCTCTTCAGGCGGCCGCGACGCGCAGTCCAGCGGAACCCGCGGCGGCAGCCATGAGCAGCATGTAAAGGCTGGTCAACAAAGCCACAAGAACAGCCACTAAAGCTGTCCTGAAATGAAAATTGGGCTCGCGCTTCGGCGCGGGCCTTTTTCCTTGTCTCGTGTCAGGACAGACGCCGGCCATCCTCGGCGAAGAGATGCAGCACGGCGGGATCGAGATGCAGCGGCAGGCTGCCGCCGGATTTCATCTTCTGCTGGCCGGCAAAGACCGCGATCAGTTTCTTGCCTGATGCGTCGGCGTGGACGACGGTCTCCGAGCCCAGTTCCTCGACAAGGGTGACGCGGGTGTCCAGCCGGCCTGCGGCGGCTCCATCAGCCAGGGTGATGTGTTGCGGCCGGATGCCGATGCTGACCCTTTCACCCGCCGGGCGCGTCTCCCGGGCAGTGACTGAAAGACGGTGGCCGCCGACGGTTTCGACCTCGGCATAACCGTTCTCGTGGCCGATGATCGAGCCTTCCAGGAAATTCATGTGCGGTGCGCCGATGAAGCCGGCGACGAAGCGGTTGGCCGGGCTGTTATAGAGTTCCAGCGGTGTTCCGACCTGTTCGATCCGGCCGCTTCTCAGCACGACGATGCGGTTGGCAAGCGTCATCGCCTCGACCTGGTCATGGGTGACGTAGATCATCGTCGCCTTCAGCCGCGCGTGAAGGGCCGCGAGTTCGGCGCGCATGCTGACCCTGAGTTCTGCGTCGAGATTGGAAAGTGGCTCGTCGAGCAGGAAGGCGTCCGGGCGGCGGACGATGGCGCGGCCGATCGCCACGCGCTGGCGCTGGCCGCCGGAAAGCTGACCCGGACGGCGCTGCAGGAAAGGCTCGATCTCCAGCATGCGGGCGGCGTCGGTGATGCGGGCTTCGATCTCGGGCTTCGCCACCTTGGTATTCTCCAGGCCGAAAGCCAGATTTTCCCGCACACTCATATGCGGATAGAGCGCATAGGACTGGAAGACCATGGCAAGGCCGCGGTCGGCGGCGCCGATCTCGGTCACATCCTTGCCGTCGATGGCAATGCTGCCGCCCGTCGGCTTGTCGAGGCCGGCGATCAGGCGCAGCAGCGTTGATTTCCCGCAGCCGGAGGGGCCGACGAAGGCGACGAACTCGCCGTCATTGACGGCAAGCGAGACATCGCGGATGACCTCGACGGCGCCGAAATTCTTGACGATGTTTCTGAGCTCAAGGCCGCTCATGCACTCTCCTGTGTCATCTTATTTCAGTCCGGAGCCGGCAATGCCCGTGGTGATGAAGCGCTGCAGGAAGACGAAGATCAGCACCACCGGGATCATCGAGACGACGGTCATGGCGAGGATATAATGCCATTGCACATTGAGTTCGCCGGCATAGACGTTGAGGCCGACCTGCAGCGTATAGAGTTCCTTGCGCGACAGCACGATCAGCGGCCAGAGGAAATCGTTCCAGCGCCAGACGACCGAGAAGATCGCCAGCACCGCAAGGGCGGGTGCTGACAGCGGCAGGATGATGCGCCAGTAGATCTGCCATTCGCTAGCCTTGTCCATGCGCGCCGCGTCGATCAGTTCGTCGGGGATGGTCAGCATATATTGCCGCAGCAGGAAGACCCCGGTCGGGGTGGCGACCGTCGGCAGGATCACGCCCCAGAGACTGTCGAACAGGTTCAATGTGCCGATGACCGAATAGAGCGGCACGACAATGACCGATAGCGGCACCATCAGCGTCGCCAGGATCATCAGCATGACGGCGGTGCGGCCGGGGAACTGGTATTTCGACAGGGCGAAGGCGGCCATGGAATTGACAAGCAGCGTGATTGCCGTCGCCGTCACAGTTACGAAGACCGAGTTGCGCAGGAACAGGAGGAAATCGAAGCGCTGGAATGGTTCGGTGTAGTTGTCGGCGGCGAATTCGACCTTACGCACCGGCGTGCGGTCCTTGATGTTGACTTTGACGATTTCACCCGGCTGTTTCGGATCGACCATCTGGCCCATGATACCGATGCGGCGGACTTCGGCGAGCACGCGGCTGCTACCATCCGGCATGGTGACGTTATAGAGCGGCAATGGCTTGTCGTGGCCCGGCACCACAGCCTGTTCGGTGACATAGGGCAGGACGGAGGGCGGGAATTCGGCAAGGGCCGCCGGCGTCTTGAAGGAGGAGAAGACCAGCCAGACGGCTGGGCCGAACATCAGGAAGACGCCCGAGATCAGCCAGATCCAGGTGACGACGTCAGTCCAGTGCCAGCCCCGGCCGCCGCGGCGGCGGAGGAGAAAGGTGCCGACGGCGCTCATTGGCGTTTCCCCTTCTTCTCGTTGCGATTGCTGGCGCTGAGTTGGATCAGCGTCAGGATGACGAGCAGGATGCCCATCAGGATTGAGGCGGCCGACGCAAGCCCCGGATTGCGCAAGGAACTCGCAAAGCCGGTCTCATAAATATACTGGGTGATGTACATGGTGCTCGTGCCCGGCCCGCCGCCTGTGAGCACGAAGACCTCGTCGAAGATCTGCACGGCGCGGATCAGCGCTAGAACCAGGACGACGATGAGGTTCGGCATCAAAAGCGGCAGGGTGATGCGCCGGAAGATGCGGGTGGGGCTCGCCTTGTCCATCGCTGCCGCCTCATAGAGATCTTTCGGGATCGCCTGCAGGCCGGCGAGCAGGATGAGCGCGTAAAAGCCCATATGCGCCCAGACCGAGACGAAGACGGCGAAGAAGAAGGCCCAGAAACGATCGCTGAGCCAGGAGAAGGGCTCGAAGCCGAAGGGGCTCAACGCATAGTTCAACAGCCCCTCGCGCTGCAGGATCCATTTCCAGATCAGCCCTACGACAACAGGCGATAGCAGCACCGGGAAGAAAAAGACGGCGCGCCAGAAGCCGCGATTGGAAAGCTCGCGGTTGAGGATCAAGGCCGTCGCCAGTGCCGCGATCAGCATCGCCGTCACCTGGAAGACGACGAAGACGGCGGTGTTGCGCACGGCCGCCCAGAAGGTGTCGGCCGCGCAGGTCGAGGGGTCGAGATAGGAGCCGCAGTCGAAGAGGATGCGGTACTGTTCGGCACCGACATAGGTTCTGTTCGGCAGGAAAATGGCGCTGCCGCTGGTCGTCGAATAGATGAAGTTGATGACCAGCGGCAGGAGCACGAAGACAGTGAAGATCAGCATGTTGGGCGCCAGGAAGACGCCCGCCATGCCGTTCAGCCCCGTCAGCTTCTGCCAGGCGCGCATGGGGATGTCGACCAGCCCCATGACAAGCCGGACAGGCGCTGAGAGCGCCTGCCGCAGACCGGCCTTTGCCGGTGGTTCGGAAGAAACCGTCTTTCCCGCCATGCGCTGTTCCGTCAGTTGCCGGCGACCTTGGCCTTGATGTCCTCGTCGATGCGGGCATAGGCGTCGTCAAGCTTCATTTCGCCGGCGATCACCTGGCTGATGCGGGCGACGATGGCGCTGTAATAGGCGTCCGACCACTTCCAGCCCGGCAGTTTGACTGCGGGTGCGGCCGTCTGGCCGGACGATTCGACGAAGGCCTTTAGCGCCGCCTGCACATGCTGATTGTCGGTCTTGAAGTCCATCTGGCCGGCGGCCACACCCTTATGCGCCGGAATGAACAGGCTGCGCTCGGCAAATTCCTTCTGCACCTCGGCACTTGCCAGGTAATCCATCACCTTGGCGACGTCCTTCGGGTTCTGGGTGTATTTGACGGCGACCAGACCGGCGCCGCCGAGCATGCCGGTGCAGGCGGCCGTGCCGCACGGGCTTCCCGCCATCACCCAGTCGAAACTGTCGCCGATCTTCTGGGCGAAGGCCGAAATCTGCCAGCTGCCGGAGTAATAATAGGCAAGGCCGCCATTGATGAAGTCCTCGGCCGCGGCGCGATAGGTGGTGCCGGCCGCACTCACCCAGACATCCTTGTTGACGATGCCCTCCTCGTTCCACTTGACCAAGCGGCTGAGGCTCCTTGGCGCCCTGATCGATTGGCGCCGGCTTGCCGTCGGAGCCGATGTAGTTGGCGCCGTAGGAGATATTAGGGCCGGAGACGCGGTGGCCGGAGCGGTCGATCGCCATGGCGAAGACCTTCTGGCTGTCGGCGACCTTCTTGGCGGCCGCTGCCCAATCATCCCAGGTGGCCTTCGGGCCGGGAATTTCGACACCGGCCTGCTCGAACAGCGTCTTGTTGACGAAGCCGCCGGTCAGCGTCAGCTGGGTCATGAAGCCGGTAATGGCGTTTGAGCCGTCGGGACGCATCCAGTCGGCCTGGGCGCCGAAATTGTCGTCCCAATATTTCGCATCGGCCAGCAGCGGGCGAAGATCGAGCCAGTGCTGCGCCTGCGCCTTCAGATTGGTGACGCGGGCGATGTCGGGCCCCTTGCCGGCTTCGAGCTGCACCGGCAGCTGTTCCTTGACGACATCGTAGGAGACTTCGTCGAGGATGACGTTGACGTCGGGATTGGCCTTGGAGAAGCGCGACAGCAAGTCCTTGATGACAGCGCCTTCGCCGCCATCGGAATACCACATGATGCGCACGTCGCCGGCATGGGCAGCCACGGAACTCAACAGAACCGCGGCAAAGGCCGCGCCGATCGATTTCATTCTGGTCATTTTCTCCTCCTCTTGACCGATAAATTCCTACAGCGCCGCGCGTCTTTTCAGACGCGCAAAGGACGCTGTAACACTTTGAATTGCTGCCTAATTTTATCCTTAAATCGATTCCGATTTAAGGAATTATGCAGCAGGTCCGGCCGGTCCTCCACCTGCCGGGCATCGTTTACGAGGCGGCGCGGCGAAGCTGCCTGCCCGGTATCTCTAGATGTACCGCGTCTCCCCGCACCGACCAGTCCGAGGGACGAAGAATGCGGCCTTCGGCGCGCACCGTGCCGTCCTCTTCGAAGACGACCTCGCCATAATCCGAATCGACAACGATCAATGCGCCCCCATTAGTGCGGCGGGCCACAAGGCTGGCGAAACGCTCCCGCATGCCGTCAAGACCGCCTTCGCGGCCGAGATCGGAGAGACGGACGATCCAGCGGCCCCGGCGGCCGGCAAGCCGCAGCTCGACATCCGCGGTCGGGCCCTGCTTCACCGGCTCTAGCGGTCCGTTGCCGATCAGCATGGCGACGCCGCCGCCGGAGCGGGCGAGCGCCAGATTGGCATCGACCGCCGCCTCGTCGAAAGCCTCCAGCGGGAACCAGGCATGGGTGAAATCCGGCTGGCCCTCGTGGATCTCGAAATCGAGAATGGCGAGATCGCGATATTGATGCACGCGCGGCAGCGTTCCGCAGCCGCCCCAGAAGCTCGGCCGGCCGTAACCGAACTGGATGGTTTCGCCGGGATGGTTGATCCAGATCTGCGCTTCCGGCCGTTGACCTAAGCGCAGGTGCAGCACCGTTTCCTGATAGCCCCAGGCGCCGGGGCGGTAATGGGCGATGGTGCCGAGCGCGGTGTCGCGCGTCTTGTAGTGATAGAGGGCGGCGAACCGATTTTCGCCCTGGGAGAAGGTCCATTCCTGCGCGTCGTCGGACTGGTGCGCGGCCATTTCGGCGAGCGCCTCGGGGAACTGCAGGCCGTGATCGCGGATGCAGACGGCAAGCTGCGGCAGCGCATGGACGCGCCGGCCGTACCAGCCGCGACCCCAGAGCAGCCGGGCGATGGCCGACAGCTCGACCGAGCGGCCTGGGCGCAGCGTATGTTCGTAGGAGCGGCCCTGGCTACCGGTCAGCATGCCGTGATGGGCCGAGCGGGCGACGATTTCCATCAAGCGGACGATGCTGGCGCTAGCCCGGGCGCGGATCGTCTCATCCGGCGCGCAAGCGGCGAGCGCCGTCAGGCCCTTCAGGTCGATCGGGAAATAGGGAACGGAATTCCACTCGGCCATTTCCCAGCGTTCGAAATGATCGAGCCAGGCGCGGACCCGCTCTTCGCCGACCTTCATCTGCTCAGCGCCGGTGCGGCCGGAGCGGACGAAGATGGCATCGGGAAACAGCCTGCCGCCGAGATAAGCGGCGGTATGGAAGAGCAGCGCATGGTTTTCCGAAAAATACCACTGAACGTCGTTGCCCGGCTCGTCCATCCAATAGCGGTAATTGAGGACCGCCTGCGCGATTCTGTCGCCCAGCGCCGGTGAGAGCAGATCGCTCCAGCGCGTATAGGCAAAGAGCAGCGGCACCAGCACGAAATCGGCGCAGTCGTGACAATCCTCGATGACCGGCAGCATAGCCGAAATCATCGCCTCGGTCTCCTCGCCGCCCTGCCCCAGGGCAAGACGGGCGAAAGCGCAGACCGTGTCCGGTTCGGAATGGGCGGCGACTTCGGCAAGCGCCTCGGAGACGCGGTCAGCCAGCGCGGCGGGCACCGGCCCCTGGCGTCGGGCGTGACAGATCTCGACGCCGAGCGTGCGGCCAAGCGAAAGTTCGCCTGTTTTGAAGGTTATGCGGAAATGGCGGAAATCGGCGGGCATATCGGTCGAAGTGCCGAGTTCCAGCCTGGTTGCCCCCGCTTCCAGCGCGAAATCATAGTCGCAGCGTTCGACCGACATGAAGTCGCCCTCGATCTCGACATGGCAGTTCAGCGATACCGGCAGCGGCGCGGGAAACAGGATCGTCACGTTCTCGCCGAGATAGGCGGTGCGGTCGAAGCGCATGCCTTCGAGGATCGCCTCCAGCCCATCGGCCTCATCGGCGGCGATCGGAACGGGAAGAGATGTTTCGACTTCCGGTCCGTCGAGATAATCCAGCTGGAAATAGAAGCGGGCGTCGCGCTCGGCGAGATCGTCGAAATAGACGCGGATCTCGTTGAGGCCGGCGACAAGCTCGACCTCGAAGGTCTGCTCGGCTTCCAGATTGCGCTCGTAAGGCGCCATGAAACCCTGTTCGCGGCCGTTGACGATGAGAATGGCGCCGCCGCAGGTCGACAGGCGGAAGTTCGCTGGCCCGGCCGCGCTGGCATCGAGGAAGGTACGTGCCCAACAGCCAATGCGTGTCGGGCGAAACCAGAAGCCGGAGAGATCGACACGTGGCGAGGCAAAAGGCAGCCACCAGCGAATGGGCTCGAATTCGGCAGCCGGCTGCGGCCGCCGGCCCGCGAAAGTAGCCTTGAATTCGGTGCGGCAGGGATATTCATGCGGAATGAAATTCTTCGTCTTGGTAACGAAGAAAAACGGATCCATCCTGCCTTCCATCGGACGGTCGGCGACATCGTAGCGCGCCTGCGAGAGATGGCCGAGCTGCCAGTAGACGATCGGGCTGTTTTTACCGGTGGCGCGGGCGAGGTAAGATTGCTCGACCATTTCAGGCCGCTCCGGCGTTGGGATTTCTGACAAAACGCCGGCGCATGTACGGGCGGTCAAGCCGCATCTTCAAAGCCTCCCTGCTCTGCCTGGTGTCGCGGACTCCTCGCCGGCAATTGTGCATAGGCATTCCATTTGCGCAATCTGAAAGATTTTTGCATAAAGGAGGAGAGCGAGGAAAACGACATGGGCCCGGATCAGAAAAAAGGCAGGCGCACGCGCCTCGATGACATCGCCGCAAGATGCGGTGTGTCGATCAGCACCGTCTCCCGGGCGCTCGCCGGAGAAAAGGGCGTCAGACCCGAAATCCGCAAGCTGGTGCTGGAAACGGCCAGTGCCGTCAGCTACGCCCTGCCGGCCAGTGTCGCCGGCAAGAAGGTGATGCTCGTCGCCTCCGGCGCGGCGATGATTGATTATGTTCGCAACCAGTTCACCCTCTACGTTCTCGAAGGCCTGAATGCGCGCGCGGCCGCGCTCGGCATCGAGATGGCGATGCGCCCAGTCGCCGACAAGGCAGACGAAGCCCGTGTCATTGCCGAGATGCGCGACGATCCGAGCTTTGGCGGCATGCTGATCCTGACCGTCGACGAGGAGGATATGCTGGCGGCGGCCGCCCGCTTGGGAAAACCGGTCGTGCTGGTCAATACCGACGACCCCTATATGCGGCTTTCGAGTGTCACGCCCTGCAACCGCTCGGCCGCCTTCATTGCCGCTGAGCGGCTGATCGAGGCCGGGCATCGACAGATCCTTTTCATGCTGCGCCCGGGCCGGCGGACGATCGAGCGGCGCCTGGAGGGCTGGCGTGATGCCCTGCTGCATCACGGGCTGAAGGCCGGTGCCGAGCTGGTGCTCGAGGTCGACGACTGGCTGCCGGAACTCGGCGCCGAAGCCATCACCCGCCTCGTGCGCGACAAGGGCCTCACCTTCACCGCCGTTCTGACGGCGGGCGACAGCCTTGCCAATGGCGCCATGCGTGGATTACAGGCGATGGGATATGCGGTACCACAGGACATCTCCGTCATGGGCATCGACGACCTGCCGCAATCGGCCTTTCTCAATCCGCCGCTGTCGAGCGTGCATATTCCGATGCGAGAACTCGGCGCCACCGCGCTCGATCTCCTGCGCGACATGATGCTCGGCCTTGCCGCGCCGCGCCGCCGTGTCGAGCTTGCCTGCCATCTCGTCGAAAGGAGCAGTGTGGCGGCTGTCAGCCGGCCTGCTGCGGCGCCGGCAGATCGCTGATGATCTCGGCCGAGAGATTGCGGGCACCCGCCCCTCATCCGCCTGCCGGCACCTTCTCCCCGTAAACGTGCGAAGAGACATGCCGCCGTCCGTTGTCCACCTCTCACATGGCACGTCCCCTCGCCCCGTTTACGGGGGTCCGAAGGACGGATCGGATGGCTCGACCCCGGTCGGTAGGGTGAGGGGCAAGAGCGATCGGTGCGAACCGGACAGCAACGGCAAGAGGCAGAGGTTATCAAGCCGCGATGAAGCTCGCCTCGAACAGCTCGCGCGCATAGGCATCATGGGTGGTGCCGGCCTGCAGATCCTCCTTGGTCAGTTCGTCGACGAAGCCGCCGTTCTTCATGATCAGCACCCGGTCGCACATATGGGCGATCACCGCTAGGTCGTGGCTGACGAGCAGATAGGTCAGTCCCTTCTCCTCGCGCTGATCGGCCAGCAGATTGAGGATTTCGGCCTGGACGGAGACGTCGAGCGCCGATGTCGGCTCGTCGAGCAGCATGATCGGCGGCGACAGGATCAGCGCTCGGGCGATCGCCACGCGCTGCCGCTGGCCGCCGGAAAGCTCATGCGGAAAACGATTGGCGAAGCTGGCCGGCAGGCCAACCTGGATCAGTGCCCTTTCGACCTTCGACCAGATATCGGAATGGCGCATGGCGCGCAGCGGCTCGGCAAGCGCCGTGCCGATGCGATGGCGGGGATGCAGCGAGCCGTAAGGATCCTGAAACACCATCTGTGCCGACGTCAGTTCCTCGCGGGAGCGCTTCTTGCCGATCGGTTTGCCGCCAAGCGCGATCTGACCGGTCCAACCGGCCTCCATGCCGGCGAGGCAACGCAGCACCGTCGATTTACCGCAGCCGGATTCGCCGACGATGCCAAGCGTCTCGCCCCGCTTCACCTCGAAGCTGATGCCCCTGACGACATGGTTGCTGGATTTGCCGGCGGAAAAGACGACATCGAGATCACGGACATTGATCATTGTGCCGCCTCCAGATCGAGTTTCGCCCTGTCGAGAACGGCGAGGCGGCGAACCGGGTTCTTCGGGTCGGGCAGCGCCGAGATCAGGCCGCGCGTATAGGGATGGCGGGCCTCTTCGAGACTGGTCAGCGTTTCGACGATGCGGCCGGCATACATGACGATGATGCGTTCGCAGAAGGCCGCCACCATGCGGATGTCATGGCTGATCAAAAGCAGGCCGGAATTGTTTTCGCGCACCAGCTCGTCGAGCAGCAGCAGCACGTCCTTTCGGACGCTGACATCGAGCGCCGAGGTCGGTTCGTCGGCGATGACGAGCTTCGGCCGTGCCAGCAGCATCATGGCGATCATCACGCGCTGGCCCATGCCCCCCGATATCTGATGGGGATAAAGCGCCATGACCCGATCGGGATCGCTGATGCGCACGCGCTCCAGCATGGCGCGGACGGCATCCTGCGCCTGCTTGCCGCGAAGCCCGAGGTGAAGACGGGCGGCCTCGGCGATCTGCTTGCCGATCGACAGCACCGGGTTCAGGGAATAACGCGGATCCTGCATGATCAGCGCGATATCCTTGCCGCGCAGCGCCCCCATCTGGCGCTCGGTCTTGGCAAGCAGCGAACTTCCGGCAAGATCGAGACGTTCGGCGGAGACGATCGCAGCCGGCGGCAGCAGGCGCATGACGGCGCGACCGGTCGTCGACTTGCCGGAACCGGATTCGCCAACGATGCCGACACGCTCGCGCCCGACGTCGAAACTGACATTGGAGACCGCGGGCACGGCGCCCCGTCCGAAGCGGACGGTCAAATCCTTGACGGAGAGAACGGGTTGATGAAGATCTTGCATGTCACGATCTTTCTTTTCACGATCTGGCATGGCGCGGATCCAGAATGTCGCGCAGAGCATCCCCGGCGATGTTGAAGGCAAGGCTGGTCAGCAGGATGGCGACACCGGGCATGACGGCGACCCACCAGTAATCGAGCATGAACTTACGGCCGTTGGAGATCATCGCCCCCCATTCCGGCGCCGGCGGCTGGGCGCCGAGGCCGAGAAAGCCAAGCGAGGCCGCGGTCAGGATGATGCCCGCCATGTTGAGGGTCAGGCGGACGATCACCGATGGAATGCACATGGGCGCGATATAAAGCAGCAGGATGCGCAGCGGCGAAGCGCCGTACAGGCGGGCGGCGACCACATAATCGGCATTTCTGACGACCAGCGCTTCGGCGCGGGCAAGCCTTGCAATCGGCGGCCAGGCCGTCAGCGAGATAGCAATGATCGCCGTGCCGAGACCGGCGCCGAGCGCGGCGGCAAAGGCGAGCGCCAGGATCAGCGACGGGAAAGAGAGCACGATATCGGTGGCGCGCATCAGCAAGGCATCGGTATTGCCGCCGAAGAAGCCGGCGACGACGCCAATCAGCAATCCGATCGGCCCGACGATCAGGGACACCGACAGCACCGTCTGGATGGTGATGCGGGTGCCGAAGATCAGGCGGCTCAAAATATCGCGGCCGAATTCGTCGGTGCCGGCCAGATGCGCAAGGCTCGGCGGCTGCAGGGCGTCACCAAGCGCCTGGATCGTGGGATCGTAGGGCGCCAGAAGCGGCGCGAAAATCGCAACGATGCAGAGCAGGCCGAGAATGACGAAGCCGGCAAGACCGAGCGGCTCGTCGGCCAGTTTGCGGCCGGCGCGCCCGAAGGAGGCGGCAACGCGGCTCGGCATGCTCGGCGGGCGGATCCGGATCTCGCTGTGGACGGCGTCGCTCATCGGGTCGCCTCCCGCATGCGCGGATCGAGCAGGGCATAGGCGACGTCGGCCAGGAAGTTCAGGAACATGAAGATGAATCCAACGATGATGGTGGCTGCGACGATAGCGTTCATGTCGCCGATCATCAGCGCGTTCGTCATATATTGGCCGATGCCCGGCCAGGAGAAGACGATCTCGGTGACGACGGCGCCTTCGAGCAGCCCGCCATAGGAAATGGCAAGGATGGTGATCAGCTGCACCGCGATATTCGGCAGGACATGGCGCAGGATCGTGCCGGTCGGGCTGACACCCTTGGCGCGGGCGGCAATGACATAATCCTGGCTCAGTTGCTCCAGCGTGAAGCTGCGGGTCATGCGGGTGATGTATGCCATCGCCGCATAGGCGAGGATGATGGCCGGAAGAATGATGTGGCCGAGCGCGTTCCAGAAGATTTCGGTCTCGCCCTGCAGCAGGCTGTCGACCAGCAGCAGACCGGTCTGCGGTGTGACCAGCCCCTCGTAGAAGACATCCACCCTGCCCGGCCCGCCGACCCAGTTCAGGCCGGCATAGAAGATGACGAGTCCGACGATACCGAACCAGAAGACCGGGATCGAATGGCCGACGAGGGCGACAACCCGGGCGATCTTGTCGATCAGGCTGTCGCGAAACAGCGCCGCGACCAGGCCGAGCGGCACGCCGACGAAGGTCGAAATGATCACCGCCAGCGTCGCAAGTTCGAATGTCGCGGGAAAGGCCTGTGCGAGGTCCGAAGAAACGGGATTGCCGGTGAGCACAGCCGTGCCGAAATCACCATGGGCGAGGCCGTTCAGATAGAGGAAGAACTGCTGATAGATCGGCAGATCAAGCCCCAGGCGCGTCCGCATCGCCGCATAGGCGGCGGGATCGGCGAGTTCGCCGACGATGGCGCCGACGGGATCCGTGGGCAGGACGCGGCCGATCACGAAGGTCACACACAAGAGGATGAACAGGCTGACGAGCAGATGCGCCAGGCGTCGGCCAAATTCGGCTACAGAGAGTTCCTTCATGATCGGCTGCCTCGGGAGTATTACTGGGTTTCGGACTTCGTGACGTTCTCGAGGCGCGTCAGCTGCGTCGGATGGCCGACATAACCCTCAACCTTGCTGGACAGGACGATCGGCTCGAAGCGCTCGAACATCGGCAGCACCGCCGGCTTCTGTTCGACGAACATGTTCTGCATCTGAACATAGAGTTCGCCGCGCTTCTTCGGGTCCGGCTCCATCGAGGCCTTGGCCGTCAAAGCCGTGAGTTCCGGAATGTCCCAGGCCGAGCGCCAGACGAAGTTGCCGGCATTGTTGGCCCCCTTCGAATTGTCCGGGTTAGACGAGAACTGTTCCATCGAGCCGAGCACATTCGGCATATAGGCGCTGGTCTGCGGAATCAGCAGATCGAAATCCCGGGCGCGATGGGCGGCGATGATTTCCGAGCCGTTGCCCTGCTGGATATCGACCTTGATACCAACCTGGGCAAGCGACGCCTGGATGGCGGTGGCAAGATCGATGCGCGGCGTCTGGGCGATCGTCTTCAGCGTTAGCGAGAAGCCGTCCTTGTAGCCTGCCTCAGCCAGCAGTTGCTTGGACTTCTCGACGTCGAGATGCCAATCGGGGCTCGGGATAGCAGATTCGAAATTCTCTGGCACGGGAACGGTTCTCGCCCGCCCGTAAGGACCCATGATGGTCTTCTCGATGCCCTTGTAATCGATGCCGTAGGCGATCGCCTCGCGGACCTTCGGGTTGGAGAGATACTGGTTGCCGGCATTCATCGACAGCACGTAGAAGCCGCCTGTCGGGATGCGCTGAATGGTAAAGCCCTTTTTGTCCTTGAAGGTCGCGAGATCGGCTGCGGTCAGCGCGCTTGCGATATCGATGTCGCCTCGCTCCAGCATCAGCCGCTCAACCTGGCTTTCCGGAACATGGCGGACGATGACGCGCTTCATCTTCGGAGCACCGGCGACATAATCCTTGTTGGCGTCGAGGATCACGAGTTCGTTAGGAGACCAGCGGTTCAGGGTGAACGGACCGGAGCCGGCCGAGTGCGTGCGCATCCAGGCGTTTCCCCAGTCGTTGTCGGTGACATGCTTCTGCACTTCGACGCTGTCGACGACGCTGGTGGTCGATGCCGCAAGCCGGTAGAGCAGCATTTCCGCCGTCACCTGCCCGGAAAAATCAATGCGCACGGTCTTGTCGTCGACCGCCGTGACAAGCTTGTCAACATTGCTCTTGTCGTAACCGATGCGCTTAAGGTTGGCGGCGGCCGCCTGGTCGAGCTTCAATAGCCGCCCCAGCGAATAGACGACATCCTTTGCCGTGACAGGATTGCCGGAGGCGAAATTGGCCTGGCGCAGGGTGAAGGTGATGCCCTTGTCGTCGACCTTCCAGCTTTCGGCCAGCTGCGGCACGATCTTGCCATCAGGCGTGCTGTTGACCAGCCGGTCATAAAGGTTCGACATGATCTCGACCGCCTTGCCCTCGGTCGCCTGATGCGGATCGAGCGACAGAACCTGCGCCAACGATGTTCCGATCACCAGCTGGTCCTTCGGCGCGGCGGCGTATGAGAGCGGCGCAGCGATCGTCAGAGCACCGAAGACGGCGCCGACGAACAGGCCTTTAGAAAAATGCTTCATTGTCACTCCTCCCTGAATTACTATAAGAGACATATTATGTCGTCCGTATGTCGTATTATGATTTATCGAAGTCCAAAACGATTTGCAAGAGCCGTGCGGAAGACTTGAGGCGAAGGAACTGGGGAATAGAAAATGACGACACTCAGCCGTGGGCGGCAAAGACTGGCGCAGCAGGTCATCGATCAGCTGCGGGCACAAATCGAGACGGGGAAATTGCGCGTCGGCGACCAGCTGCCGACCGAGCCGCAGCTCGAATCGACCTTCGGCGTCAGCCGCACCGTCGTGCGCGAGGCCATCGCCGATCTGAGGGCTGCCGGTTTCGTCCGGCCGATCCAGGGCAAAGGCGTTTTCGTCGCGGATCCGAAGGTCCATTCGGCGATGTCGCTGACGCCGGTGGAAATCAAAAGCATTCCGGAAACCCTTGAATTGCTGGAGTTTCGCATGGCGACCGAGGGCGAAGCGGCGGCGATTGCCGCCTATCGTCGCACCGCCGAACAGGAGGCCGCGATCCGCGAGGCCAACCGCAAAATGGCGCAGCTGATCGAGAGCGCACAGCAAACCGTGGAGGCGGATTATGCCTTTCACATGGCGATCGCCGCGGCCACCAACAATCGATTCTATGTCGACGTGCTGCGCCATTTCGGCCCCCGCGCCATCCCGCGCGGGCAGTTCCCGACGCTGCCCGAAGCCAATGACCGCGACTATCTGCAAAAGGTCCATGCCGAACATGTGGCGATCCTGTCGGCGATCGCCGATCAGGATCCGGACCGCGCGCGCCAAGCGATGCGCGCCCATTTGATGGCGAGCCAAAGGCGCTATCGAATGCTCGCGGAGCAGCAATAGGGCTCGACACCCTTTCAAATTCATATTATGTCATATGACATTGTTGAATTCGAGAGGGTCTCTAATGTATTTGGGAACACAGGTGGCGGCGCGGGATGACGACGATTATCGGATCTTCGCGCAATTGGGCGTCAAGCATATCAGCGCCGATCCGCCGGGAAAGCCGAGCAGCTGGACACTTGCCGACATCGAGCGCCATCGCGACAAGGTCGAAAGCTTCGGCCTGATCCTCGACATGATCCAGCTGCCCCTACCCTCGCAGCCGATCGAGAAGGCCTCTTACCCCGATATTCTGCTCGCCGGTCCCGAGCGCGACCGGCAGATCGATGCGGTCTGCACAATGATCGACAATGTCGCGAAGGCTGGCATTCCCGCGGTGAAATACAATCTCAACCTGATCGGCATTCCCCGCACCCCGGATGAGCCGGGGCGCGGCGGCTCGATGAATGCCAGCTTCCGCTGGGACAAGACCGATCAGCAGGCCGCACCTGGTCTTGCCGGCGTGCTCTCCGAGGACGAAAACTGGGAACGGATCGACTATTTCCTCGAACGGGTCGTGCCGGTTGCCGAAAGTAACCGCGTCAGGCTCGCCTGCCATCCGCACGATCCCTATACGCCGCCCGGCTATCGCGGCGTCACGCGGGTGCTTGGCACGGTGGAAGGCCTGAAGAAGTTCGTGCTGATGCGCGAAAATGCCTATCACGGCCTGAATTTCTGCCAGGGATCGATCGGCGAGATGCTCGAAAATCCCGGCGAGGAGATCGACGACGTCATTCGCTGGTTCGGTCAGCGCGACAAGATCTTCAACGTCCACTTCCGCAATATTCGCGGCGGCAAGCTTTCCTTCATGGAGACCTTCCCCGATGAAGGCGACATGGACATGGTCCGCTCGGCCAGGATCTATAAGGAAGTCGGCTTCAAATACATGCTGATGCCCGATCATGTGCCGACCGTCAGCGGCCAGGACCCTTCCGCCACCGCATTCGCCTTCTGCTACGGCTATATCGCAGCACTCCTGCAAGTGCTCGAGAGCGCCTGACGCCGCCGATTTTCAACACCTAAGGAATAGGACTTGATGATGAACCCGATTGAATTGAAGAAGGCCGTCGGCAGTGGTCTGCTCTCGTTTCCAGTCACCCATTTCGACGACCAGCTGAAATTCGACGAAGCGAAGTACCGCCGCCATGTCGAGTGGCTTGCTGGTTACGACGCCGCCGCACTGTTTGCCGCCGGCGGCACCGGGGAGTTCTTCTCGCTCAATCCGAGCGAGATTCCGCAGGTCGTCCGAGCCGCCAAGGTGTCGGCGGGCAATACGCCGATCATCTCCGGAACCGGCTACGGCACGTCGCTTGCCATCGAAATCGCACAGGCGGCCGAAAAGGCAGGCGCCGACGGATTGCTGCTGCTGCCGCCCTATCTGATGTTTGCCGAACAGGCCGGCCTGATCGCTCATGTCAAGGCGGTCTGCCAGTCGGTCGGCATCGGCGTCATCGTCTATAACCGCGACAATGCCGTCCTGACCGCCGGGAGCATCGCGCGGCTCGCCGAGGAATGCCCGAACCTGATCGGCTTCAAGGACGGCGTCGGCGATGTCGACAAGGTCATCGAGATCACCACGCTGCTCGGCGACCGTCTCGTCTATGTCGGTGGCATGCCGACCCACGAGGTCTATGCGCAAGCCTATTTTGCCGCCGGTGTGACGACCTACTCGTCCGCAGTTTTCAACTTCGTCCCTGCCATCGCCCAGCGCTTTTACGGCGCCTTGCGCACCGGCGACCAGGCGACCGTCGATGAAATCCTGAAAAGCTTCTTCTTCCCCTTCGTCGCCTTGCGCAATCGCAAGAAGGGCTATGCTGTCTCAATCATCAAGGCCGGCCTGCGAGTCCTCGGCCAGAACCCCGGACCTGTGCGCCCGCCTTTGACGGATCTCACGCAGGAGGAGCTGGTGCTCTTGGACAAGATCGTCCAGGCCAACGGCGTCTCGAAGATCGCGGCGGAATAATCGTCGACGGAGGACAGCAGGAGTATCTGCCGCGCCCTCTCGATTCCCTCTTCTCCCCTCGGGGAGAAGGTGCCCGTAGGGCGGATGAGGGGGCCGGCATTGCCGGTCTCTCCTTCACCCCTCTGCGGGCTTCGACCGTCCGGCTCATCTCGACCATGCTCGGGGTGCTGGGCACAACATTTCCGTCGGCGAGTCGGAATAGAATTTACGTGAGGGGGTGCCGCCCCCTCATCCGCCTGCCGGCATCTTCTCCCCGAGGGGAGAAGAGGAATTGCCGCACCCTCTCCGGTTCCCCAGCAGACTAAACCGCGCCTACAGCGCCACCCCACTGTCACGGTCGAAGACATGCACCTGGTCGCTGGCGATGCTTGCCTCGAAGACGGCGCCGTAGCGGGCAGGATATTCGCCGTCGACAATTGCGGTCACCTGCTGGCCGGCGAGATCGAAGACCACATGGGTCTGGGCGCCTGTCGGTTCCACCAGCATGGTGCGGCCGGCGAGCGGCGTGCCGGCTGAAAGGCCGGGAACGAGATGTTCCGGACGAAGGCCGATGGTGATGGCCTGGCCGGGCCTGACCCTGCGGTCGGGCGCAAGGCGGATCGCCGTGCCGTCTTCGAGGCGGGCGGCGGGCGCACCGTTTTCACCGTCGACAGTACCCTCAAGCATGTTCATAGCCGGCGAGCCGATGAAGGCAGCGACGAAGAGGTTGGCCGGCTTCTTGTAAAGTTCGAGCGGCGTCCCCGACTGCTCCACCCTGCCCTGGTTGAGCACGACGATGCGGTCAGCGAGCGTCATCGCCTCGATCTGGTCGTGGGTGACATAGATCGAGGTGGTCTTCACCTTCTGGTGCAGCGTCTTGATCTCAGAACGCATCTGCACGCGGAGTTTAGCATCGAGGTTGGAGAGCGGCTCATCAAACAGGAAGACGGCCGGATTGCGCACGATGGCGCGGCCCATGGCGACACGCTGGCGCTGACCGCCGGAAAGCTGGGCCGGCTTGCGGTCGAGGAACTGGGCGAGATCGAGCATGCGGGCGGCCTCCGTGACGCGCGCCTCGATCTCAGGCTTCTGAACGCCGGCAAGCTTCAGGTTGAAACCCATGTTTTCGGCGACTGTCATATGCGGATAAAGCGCGTAGGACTGGAAAACCATGGCGATATTGCGCTCGCGCGGCGTCATGCCGTTGACGACATTGCCGCCGATCGCGATCTCGCCGTCGGTGATCTCTTCCAGGCCGGCGATCATCCGCAGCAGCGTCGATTTTCCGCAGCCGGACGGCCCGACCAGGGCGACGAATTCGCCATCTTCGATATGAAGCGAAATGCCGTGGATGACGTCGACGGCGCCATAGGCCTTGCTTACATCGTGCAGTGAAACGGATGCCATGATTGCAACTCCAATGGTTCGGCTCAGGACTTGACGGCGCCTGCGGTCAAGCCGGCGATGATGTGCCGCTGGGCGACGAAGAAGACGATAATCGTCGGCAGGATGGTCAGCGTGATGAAGGCCAGCACCAGCTGCCATTCCGTGCCGTATTCACCGCGATAGACCATGATGCCGAGCGGCCAGGGATATTTCGATTCCGAGTTCAGCATGATCAGCGGCAGAATGTAGCTGTTCCAGCTGCCGACGAAGGAGATGATGCTGACGGTGGCGACGATCGGCCGGGAGAGCGGCAGCGAGATATGCCAGAAGAACCGGAGATAGCCGCAGCCATCGACGAAGGCCGCCTGAAACAATTCCTCCGGCAGATTGCGGAAATAATTGCGGAACAAGAGGATGCTCATGCCGAGCCCGAAGGCCACCTGCGGCAGCACCACGCCCCAATAGGTGTTCAGCAAGCCGAGATCGCGAATGCGGATGAAGAGCGGTAGGATCGCGGTCGCGGCCGGAAACATCAGGCCGAGCAGGAAATAATTGAGCAGGAAGGACGAGCCGAAGAAGCGGACATGGGCAAAGGCGAAGGCCGCCATCGACGAGACGATCAGTGTCAGCAGCACGGTGAGTGCGGCAATGATCAGCGAATTGCCGATCTGCAGCCAGTAACGCTCGCCGAACAGTATGTCGGTATAGTTTGCCCACTGCCACTCGGTCGGCAGGCCGAAGGGGTTGGTGCGCAGGTCGCCCAGCGTCTTGAAGCCGCCAAGCGCCGTCGTCAGCAGCGGGATCAGCACGATGGCGGCAATCAGGGTCAGCGACACGTAGAGGTAGATGCGGGTCGATGTGCGCATGCGGATGGAAGAGCTCATATCAGTCATGGCGCATGAAGATCCTTTTGTAACCGAAGGCGAGCGTCACGCAGATGATGAAGAGCACGACGCCGACGGCGCTGCCGAGACCGACCTGCATGCGCATGACGCCATAGGTGTAGAGGAAGGTGACCATCGTCTGGGTGGAGTTGGACGGTCCGCCGCCGGTCAGCGGCATGATCATGTCGAAGAGCTGCAGCGAGCCGACGACGGCAAAGAAGATCGACAGGCGCAAGGTCGAGCCGAGCAGCGGCAAGGTGACGTAACGGAATTTCTGCCAGCCGGTGGCGCCGTCGATCTCGGCCGCCTCAAGCACGCTCTTGTCGACCGATTGCAGGCCGGCGATGAACAGCATCATGTGAAAGCCGAAATACTTCCACACGACGACCCCGAGCACGGCATAGATCGCCACGTCCTTGTCGGCGAGCACATAGGGGTTGGCGAAGCCGAAGAAGTTGGAAATGGCGGCAAACAGGCCGTAATCGCCGTCATAGACGAAGCGCCAGATCAGGCCGGCGGCGACATCCGCCAGAACATAGGGCAGGAAGAAGATCAGCCGGTAGCCGACGACACCGGGAATGCGGTGGGCGAGCATGGTGGCAAGCCAGATGGCGAGCGGCACCTGGATGCAGATCGAGATGACGATGATCAGGCCGTTATTGACCAGTGCCTGGGTAAATGCCGCATTTCTGAACAGGACCTGGAAATTGCGCAGGGCGATGAACTCGGTCGGCGTGCCGTAGCCATTCCATTTATAGAGGCTGTACCAGGCCGCCTCGCCCATCGGCATGATGACGAAGAGCGTGAACAGCAGCAGCGCCGGCGGCAGGAAGAGCAATAGCACGGCCAGCCGGTCGTGAGCGACCGAGCTTTTCCGGTTTGCGGCTCGTCGGGCCGGCCTTGCAGCCGATGTCATCGAGGGGACTGAAATATTGGCCATGGATCCTGCTTTCGTTCGTCGGCAGCAATGCCGGCGCTCCGCCGCTTTTGGCAGGAGCGCCGGGAAGGCTCTGCGGGCGCTGGTTATTGTTCCAGTTCGAAAGCGTCCTGGATCATCTGGGCGCCGTCCTTGGAATTCATCTGGCCAGAGACGATTTCCACCGAGACGTCGTTGACGACGCGGCCGACGGCGGCGCCGAGATCCTGGTCGAAGAAGTTCTGATGCCAGGTCGAACCCGCAAGCTGCTTGGCCGATTCGGCGAGCAGCGGGCTTGTGACACCGTCGCCGGCGCCGACGGCAACCGGCAGAAGCATGCCGGCCTTGGCCATTGCCCGCTCATTCTCCGCGTTCGTCAGGAATGCGAGGAAGTCGATCGCTTCCTTGGACGCCTTCTTGGTGACGGCCCAGCCGTTCAAACCGCCGAGCGTATCGGTCGGCTTGCCGGCGCCGCCCTCGACCGCCGGGAAGGCAAAACGGCCGATATTGTCGGTCGCTAGCCCCTTACCGTCACCGGCATTCTTGCGCTGGTTAGCTTCGGTGTTTTCGAAGCCGAGGATCATCGCAGCCTTGCCGTCACCAAAAACGCCGAGCGTCTGCGGCCAGGTGGCGCCGAGATAGCCGGGCTGGAACGGTTCGAGCTTGCCGAGTTCGGCGAGATCGTCGCCGGCCTTGATGATAGCGGGATCGAGGAAGCCTTCACCTTCACCGTTCTTGGCCGCGTCGAAGACCTTCTGGCCACCCTCGCGCATGACGAGATAGCTCCAATAGAAATGGATCGGCCATTTCTCACCGCCGCCGCCGGCAATCGGCACGATACCGGCCGCCTTGATCTTCTTCACCGTGTCGAGAAAATCAGCCCAGCTCTTGATGTCCTCGGCCTTGACGCCTGCCTTGGCAAACAGCGCCTTATTGTAGAAGAAGCTGACCAGGCCGACCTTATAGGGGATAGCCCAGGTCTTGCCCTCGAAAGTCAGGCCTTTGACCGATGCCGGCGTATAAGCCTTGCGCAGTTTGCCGCCATCGGCGTCGAGGGCTGCCGTCACATCTTGCAGAGCGCCGGTCTCGGATTGCTGCTTTAACACTCCGCCGCCCCAGCTATAGAAGAAATCCGGCACGTCGTCGGACTGCAACAGCGTCGGAAGTTTGGCCTTGAACGCCTCGTTTTCGAGGAACTGCATCTGGATGTCGACGTCGGGATGCTGGGCTTCGTATTTCTTGACGATGTCTTCCCAGGCCGCAACATTTTTCGGGTCGAGCTCGAGATGCAGCCATTTGACCACCGTGGTCGCCGAGGCAGCGCCTGCTCCCGCCAGCAGCATGCCGGCTGCCGCGGCCATGGATACGAAACGCCTGCCGCCGAATGCGGCGTTCTTCAGCATGAACTTCATGATTTTCCTCCCAGGGGACCTATCCTCATAATTTTTCCCCTATGCGGATTAATTCAACGGAGCTTTCGTCGGATGTCAACCCAATAGGCGCTATTTTTACCAAATGCGCTTGACAGGCTCGTGGGATTGCCTGCTATTTATTTCGTAACCCGTTAAAAATATTGGCTTCCGCCCAACGAACGATGCCGGCTAGTTTTTCATGAAGACCGCAGATCCAGAATTGATGCGCGCGATCAATCGCTTGAACGTGCTTGATACCGTCCGGCGCCATGGGCCGATCTCGCGCATCGAGATCAGCGAACGCACCGAACTCTCAACCACCACGGTTTCCGCCATCACCGCTTCGCTGCTCGACGACGGGCTTATTCTGCCGCGCCACGAAGGCGATATCCGCAACGAAGCGGTGCGCGGCAGGCCACGCGTGGCGCTGGAGCTCAATCCCGACGCCGCGCGAGTGGTCGGCGGCAAAATCGCCGCCAACCGGATGGTCTTCGTCGTGACCAATTTCCGCGGCGACGTGCTGTCGAAGCTCGCGCTGCCGATCCGCATCGACCGGCAGCCGATCGGCGTTATCGCCGATCTCGTCGAGGATGGTGTGCGGCGTTGCGTCGTCGATGCTGGGCTGTCGCTCGAAGATGTCGACAGCGTCTGCCTCGGCTTTCCCGGCGTCATCGAGCACCGCACTGGCTACATCAGAAGCAGCCCGATCTTCCGCGACATCAATGTCGATTTTGCCGCCGAGATGTCGACGCGGCTCGCAACGCCGACCATTGTCGAAAGCGACGCGCATGCCATCACGCTTGGCCATCACTGGTTCGGCAAAGCGCGCGACCTCGAGGATATGGTGTTGATTTCATTGGAGCAGACGCTGGGTCTCGGCGTTCTGCACGGCAACAGCCTGTTTCGCGGCGCCGGCGGCCTCAGCCACAATCTCGGCGATCTCGTGCTCGGCATGGGGCCGAATGGCGTCGTGCGGCTGTTCAGCCAGGCCGGCGAAAGCGCCATACTCGGCGAACAGCAGGCCGATGGGCGTTTTGCCGAAGCAATCCGGCTCGGCCGCGGCATGACCCACGCCCAGGCGCTGATCAAGGCCGATGACGACCGGCTGATCAGCGCCGCCATTCGCGCCGGCGAAGCGGTGGGATTGACCATCGCCAATATCGTCACGCTGTTTGCGCCGCCGCGGGTCATTCTTGTCGGGTCGAGCCTGGCGCTTGGCGAACCCTTTTTGAACAGCCTGCGCGATGCCTATGCGCTCGCCATTCCGCCTTCGCTGAAGGGGGTCAGCGAACTCGTCTTCGACGATTCGAGTGATGATTTCTGGGCGCAGGGTGCCGCCGCGGTGGCGCTCTACGAGCTCTACGAATCGCCCTGGAGCACGACCGGGCCGGCGCTCTGACGAGCGACAAAATCACAATGAATGGAGGAGTTTATGGATAAAGTCGGTATCGGCATCATCGGATGCGGCAATATTTCGGGCGCCTATCTCACGGCAATGGCGTCTTTTCCTATTCTCGACATCCGCGGCGTCGCCGATCTCAACCGGGAACTGGCGGAAGCCAAGGCACGCGAATTCAACGTTCCCGCCAGATCGGTCGAGGAGCTTTTCGCCGACCCCAAGGTCGAGATCATCGTCAATCTGACAATCCCGAAAGCCCATGTCGCTGTCGCGCTGCAGGCGCTCGAAGCCGGCAAACACACCTATTCGGAAAAGCCGCTCGGGATTAATTTCGCTGAAGGGAAAAAATTGGCCGAAGCGGCGCGCGCCCGCAATCTGCGCATCGGCGCGGCGCCCGACACCTTCCTCGGCGGCGGCCACCAGACGGCGCGGGCCCTGATCGACCAGGGCGTCATCGGCCAGCCGGTCGGCGGTTCGGCCACCTTCATGTGCCCCGGCCATGAGCGCTGGCATCCGAACCCGGCCTTCTATTACGAGGTCGGTGGCGGGCCGATGCTCGACATGGGTCCCTATTACATCACCGATCTCGTCAATCTTCTCGGGCCGGTTGCTCAAGTCGCCGGCTTTGCCACGACGCCTCGTTCCGAACGGTTGATCACCAGCGAGCCGCGCAACGGCGAACGCATTCCAGTCCATGTGCCGACCCATGTCGCCGGCATGATGCGTTTTCAGAACGGCGCCGTTGTCCAGATCGCCATGAGCTTCGATGTCGCCGGTCACAAGCATGTGCCGCTCGAAGTCTACGGCACCGAAGGCACGTTGATCGTTCCCGATCCGAACAAATTTGGCGGCCCGGTGGAATATCTGAAGAAGGGCGCCGCATTCGAGGATCAGCCGGTCACATCACCCTATGCCGAGGGCAATTACCGGTCACTCGGCGTCGCCGACATGGCGCATGCAATCCGCTCCAACCGGCCACATCGCGCCAATGGCGACCTGGCTCTGCATGTGCTCGAAGTCATGGAAGCTTTCCACACCGCCGCCGAAACCGGCCGGACGGTCACCATCACCACGGTGACGGAGCGCCCTGCCCCCTTGTCGGATTCCATCATCGACGGACGGCTGGCGAAATAATTTCAGGAGGAATGACTATGCGTGAAGCACTGATCGTCTGGGGCGGCTGGAGCGGCCATGAGCCGCAGGAATGCGCCGAAATCATCAAGGGGATGCTCGAGGAGGACGGGTTCAAGGTCTATCTCGAACATGGCACCGAGGCGCTTGCCGACCCTTCCGTGCATGATCTCAGCTTGGTCGTGCCGATCATGACGATGTCGAAGATCGAGAAGGAGGAGGTCAAGAACCTCGCCGCGGCGATCGAGAGCGGCGTCGGCATTGCCGGCTATCACGGCGGCGCGGGCGACGCCTTCCGCGACTCCGTCGACTACCAGTTCATCATCGGCGGCCAGTGGGTGGCCCATCCCGGCAACATCATCGACTATACCGTCAACATTACCCGGCCGGACGATCCGCTGATGGAGGGGATTTCCGATTTCCCCTATAGGTCGGAGCAATATTACATGCATGTCGACCCTTCGAACGAGGTTCTGGCGACAACCAAATTCACCGGCGAGCACGCCTACTGGATCGACGGCGTCGTCATGCCTGTCGTCTGGAAGCGCAAATACGGCAAGGGCCGCGTCTTCTATTCCTCGCTCGGCCACCAAGCGAAGGAATTCGACGTGCCGGAGATGAAGACGATCTTCCGCCGCGGCGCAAACTGGGCGGCGCGGTAAGATAGGGCCTTTCGCGGGGAACCAAAAGCCCCCTCCCCAACCCCTCCCCACAAGGCGGAGGGACTAAGACGCCGCACCGCTTAACATAAACTCTACTGTATCAATCCGTCGAACGGTAACAGCCAGCAAGACCTCTGCGTTCGGTCGCCGCCGGACGCCACAGCATAGTCCCTCCCCCTTGTGGGGAGGGGTTGGGGAGGGGTTTTTGGCAATCTCAGCGCAGAATCAACGCCGTCCCAAATAGCCCTAGCGCAAACACCGTATGCGCAAGCAGATTGAAGCAACGGACTTTCATCGGCTTCGGATGCTTGGAAGCGGCCCAGCCGAGGCCAAGGCCGGGCTGCAGCAGGAACCACCCTGCCCCAACGGTGATGATGCCGAAAATCCAGGCGGGGAGAAATGTCGGTGCGGCGAGCCAACCCTGCCCCATGATGATCGCGAAGATCACGCCATAGAGAATGCCGACGGCGTAGTGGCTGATCCAGCCGAGCGCCAATTCCCCGGCATAAGGTGCGGCATCGGCGATGTTTTCGTGAAAGACCTTGCCGCGGCGAAGATGCCAGAACCAGCGGCCGACCGGTGCCCAATTGGGCGGCGTCTGGCCGAAGACCTTGGTGAGCAGAACTGCCCAGAGATCCATCAGGATGGTTGCGCCGGCGCCGATCGCCAGGCCGCGCAATAGAATATCGAACATCGGGAATCACCGGAAAGTGTTGCGAATGCAGGATGCTACCAAACCATTGCAGACACGCCGGCGCAAGGCTGCATCCAATCCCCTCGATTGCATCGACGGAACAGTCCGGCCCGCCCTGCCGAACGGGATGGAATCCAAGGCCGGCGAGATCGATTTGCTGGCCTTGCTGGCGCGGCGATCGGCAAGGCGAACAAACATGTCCAGGGGCTGGATACGCCTGACATGCCGGCGCGGAAGCCGCAACAAAAGGTACGGTATCGCTTGGTGCCAAGGGGCTTGCACGCCCCTGAAAATTAGCCAAAAATACTGGTCGCAATACTCAGGCGCCCGACAGCAACGCGGCACCCCTGGAAGTTATTCATCAATACATCAAAGATGACAGCAGATCGATGACAGCGTATCGGCACCGAAATCGGCTTGCCGGGACTAAACAACTCCAATTTACATCTATCTTCAAGGCGTGGATGCCACATGTCTTTCGTGGAATCGCAAGGGGACAGAAAGTATCGGACCAGCGAGCGAGTGGGCGGGCTTGTTGACTGCTCATCGCTGCAGGTCGAACTCAGGCATTTCGATCCGGGCTGGCAGGTTGACCTTACACTCGAGTGCACGGAAATAGCCGTCCTGCTGTCGGGTCAGTCGAAGATCAGGTGGACTGGTGATGGCCACAGGCGGGAAGCGATCGCTCGCCCCGGTGTCGCTTGGATATGTCCGGCGGGTGTCCATGAGAGCGGGGTCGAAATCTTGGGTACCATGCCCGAGTCCCTCCATATCTTCCTGCCGCCGCCGCTCGTCGGTGAGAGCGCACTTTCGAATTTCGACATCGACCCGGCCAAGGTGCAGCTCGCCTATGCCGGAGGCGTCCCCGATCCTACGGTGCTGCAGATCGGTCAGCTCTTCCGGGGTTTGCTGAACAGAAGCTTGGAGCCTACTGACCGACTCCTCCTCGACGGCCTTCAGATGGCGCTGGCGGCGCACCTGCTCGGCACCTATTCATCCGTTCGCTGGCAACCCGCCGCACGGGCGCCGACTGTCGACCCAAAAAGGCTGCAACGCGTCTTCGATTTCATTGAAGCCCGCATAGCAGCGGAAATCTCGCTGGATGACCTTGCCGCGGAGGCTTGCCTCAGTCCTTTTCATTTTGCCCGCATGTTTCGCAAGGCTACCGGCCTGACGCCTCATCGCTACGTCACCGAGCGACGGATAGAAGCGGCCAAGGAAAAGCTGCGGCTCGCACGATCCTCGCTGGTGGAGATCGCGCTCGATACCGGCTTCGGCTCGCAGGCCAATTTCACCCGGGTCTTCCGCAAGATGACCGGCTTGACGCCCGGCCAATACCGCGCGCTTATCACCGGTTAGCGGGCTCCGCATATCGGAGATAATTCCCGGTTCACCCATGCCGGCACGCCGGAGCGCAAGATTTGCGCATAGCGCAGCAAGAGCTGAAAATACTGCCAACCGGTTCCGCCTATACACCTGTCTCATCGCGCGGGGAGCGCTAGCCCCGAGCGAAAAGAGGAGACAGGAGATGATTACCATTGACGAGGCTCGCAGGATCATCGCCGCAGGTGAGGCGCGGGCTAATGAGATCGGTGTGCCGGTCAATATCACGGTCTTGGACGCCGGAGCGCATCTCAAGGCGTTCAGCCGAATGGACGGCGCAGTGCTCGGCTCGATCGACCTCGCTATAGGCAAAGCCCGGACGGCCGTATTGTTTCAAACGACAAGCGAGGCCGTCTGGGATTATTGCAAGCCCGGCGCTCCCGCCCATGCCCTCGAACTATCCAATGGCGGCCTAACTCCCTTTGCCGGCGGCATCTCGCTCTTTGCCCGCGACGGCACTGTGATCGGCGCCGTTGGCGTGTCCGGCGGAGCGGTTCCACAGGACCTCGAAATCGCGCAGGCAGCAGCTGCGGCCGTCGCGTGATGCTGTGCCAAGATTTGACTTCGACCAACCCGAAACCATTCGAAAGGAACGTCTCATGACAAAGACCATTTTGATCACTGGCGCAGGCTCCGGCTTCGGCAAGGGCGCCGCCATCGGCATGGCCAGGAACGGCCACAGCATCATCGCGACCACGCAGGTTTCCTCGCAGGTTACGCCACTGCGTGAGGAGGTCGCCGCCCTCGGCCTCAAGAACGTCCGTGTCGAGCGGCTCGACCTCACCGATCCCTACGACATCAAGCAGGCGCAGGGCTGGGATTTCGACGTTCTTTGGAACAATGCCGGCATGGGCGAAGCCGGCCCGGTTTGGGAAATCCCGATCGAACTTGTTCGCAAAAATTACGAAGTCAACGTCTTCCTGCCGCTGGTGCTGACTCAGGGCGTCGTCCAGAGATGGGTGCGCGAAGGCAAGAGGGGCAAAGTCGTGTTCACCTCCTCGATGGGCGGCCTTTTCACTCCGGCCAACTGGGGCACCTATGTCTCCACCAAGCACGCGTTGGAATCGATCGCCGAAGCGCTGCAGCAGGAACTCGCCCCTTATGGCATCAAGATCCAGACGATCAACCCAGGCGCCTACTACACCGGCTATAACGAGACGATGGCGGACAATCCGTTCCGCTGGCTGGATGACAGCAAGAACTTCACAAAGCGCGCAGATCTGCGAAAGGGCTTCGATGATTTCTTCGCGACGCCCGAAGGCAAGATGGATCCGAAGGAGATGATCGACCGGATGATCGAAGTCGTTCCGGCCGATATCGGCAGGTTCCGCAACGTCGTTCCGAAGGTCATCGAGGACATGCTGAAGGAGCATCAGCTGAGAGCCTGGGAAAACCAGATCTAAGCAGATTGCCGGCTGCGTGCGCCGCAAGCGGCACCCGGCCAGCGGGTGTCGCCCCACTCGTTTACCTCTGGAGAAAACCATGTCCTACACTGCAACGGCAACCGTCTGCCGCCCGCAATCCCTGGCCAAGCGCATCTTCAATGCAACTCTCGGCGTCGCCGCCGCCATCCTTGCTCTGGGCGGGCTCGAAGCTCGCGCCGCAGCGCAGTCTCTCACTGAAGCCGAACGCCGCAACAAGGCAGCCGTCGAGGCTGGATTCGAAGCCTGGGCGGCCGGTACAGGCAGTCCTTACGACCTCCTCGCCGACGACGCCCGCTGGACAATCGAGGGCTATTCGCTGGCATCGAAGACCTATCCCAGCCGCGAGGCATTCCTGCGAGAGGTGATCCGCCCGTTTAACGCCCGAATGAAGGCACCGCTGAAGCCGGCGATCCGCAACGTATATGTCGATGGCGACACTGTGATCGTCTTTTTCGACGCCCGCGGCGTCGCCCGCGACGGAGAGCCCTACGCAAACACCTATGCCTGGTTTCTCGACATGCGCGACGGCCGCATCGTCCGTGCCTCGGCCTTCTTCGATTCGGTCGCGTTCAACGCCTTTTGGACCCGTGTGACGCCGGTCGACTAGAGTCTTCCAGGTCAGAACCAATCCTGCCGTTCCTAGATGGCGTGGCGGACATCCTGCACCATCACTCGGATGCCCGCTGCCTTCTCTGCGGCTTCGATCAGCCGCCCTCTTCCTGCGCTTCCTCGGCGCCGTTACCGATATCGTCACTGATATCACGGGCAGGCATGTTTCAGAGTGTGTCGCGTTCGTATCGCGGTGTCCAGCCGCGGGCCATCCCGCGGCTCATCACGCTTTCCGCCAGCGCCAGTTGCCGGCGCAGATGCCTGCAGTCGTCGAGCAGAGTGCGGATCGCCGCCTTGGCATCGTCGTCATGCCAGGCGAGCACGGCTTCCACTTCCCATGCGGGATCGGGCCAAGCCGGGTTGGAGCAAGCCGGATCCGGCCGCCCCGGATCGGGTTTGAATGTCTTTGCCGGCTGCATCAGTTCAGCGCCAGCGGCAATTGGACCGGCCGCGGCAAGGGCGGCAGCGGCCGGCTGAGTTCGACCTTTTTCTGCCAGGCAGCGCGACGCTGCTGATCCCGTTCGCGGGCCGCGCGGGAGGCTTCGACGAGGGCCAGGGCGTTGGCGATCACCTGTTCCGTATGTGTCATGACCATCTCCAGTGTTCCTGTTTTGTTCTAATTTAGACCCTAACCCGCAGAAGTCAAGTGCGGCGAGATTTCTCGTGGAAACGAGAGAAACTGAGATCGAGATGTGCCGCTGATCAGTCGGCGGCTTCTATGACGGCGATGCCCGCCTCCTGAGCAGCCCTGACGAAGGCGGCCCGCACATGATCCGGCGGCAAATCGCCGATGATCGCATCCAGGCAGGCTTTGACGGCTTCGAAATATTCCTCGCCGTCGTCCACCGGCCAGTCATGGAGGAGCGTGCGCGCGGCATCCCACACAGAGTTAATAACCGCATAGTGCCCGAGCCGCATCGAGGCCAGGCCGACCGGTCGAAAATGTGCCCTCTGTCTCACTTTGCTACAGCTTTTCCTGATTTCGGCGAGCTAATCGATAATAAGCAATTTGCGTGCCGTTGGCGGCGGCTTTTCGATCCTGGCCAATCATGGCCGCGATAAACATGTCTCTCCATCCAGGATCCGGCGGGCTAGGCTTGAGACAGGAAACGCCTGCAGCCTCTCGAGGGGGTCCGGAAACCCTGCCATCAGTCAATAAACGACAGACTATGGTAAATATCAGACTTAGCGCGCCAAGCCTACTCGTTAAAACTGGCTATTTTCTTGATTATTCTACCGACGATGCAGCAACGCGTTGCTTTTGCGGAAGCAACGCAGCGCAACAATGCAACGTCGATAATCCCGAAGGTGGACGGGGAGATATCCAGATCGTACAATGCCCGCCTCTTGCACGCGGCGGATCTGGGAGGACGCGCGATGCCCATCTTCATGGATCGGCACTTTCTCGAAGGTACCTCGCCCGCCGAGGTTGCCCAGGCACATCGCATGGATATTGACATTCAGGATCGATACGGCGTCAAGTTCCTGACCTACTGGTTCGACGAGCGGCGCGGGACGGCCTTCTGCCTGGTGGATGCGCCCGATATGGAAACCGTCCAATGCGTGCATCGCGAGGCGCACGGGTTTGTCGCCAATGAGATCGTCGAGGTGGCGCTGTCGGCGGTGGAGGCTTTTCTCGGCCGCATCAATGACCCTGATCCGGCGCCCGGCCAATCGTCGCCGCAAATGGATCCAGGCCACCGGGCGATCCTTTTTACTGATATCGTCGGCTCGACCGAGATGACGGCGCGCCTTGGAGACCGTATGGGGACAGAGCTGGTCAGGGCGCATGACGCAATCGTGCGCCGATGCCTCGGCAAGAATTCAGGCCGCGAAGTCAAGCATACCGGCGACGGCATCATGGCGGCCTTCGCGGCGACAACGGCAGCCGTCGAATGCGCCATGGCGATCCAGCAGGAATTCCAGCATTACAACAGCGGCAACAATGCCCAGCCGATCCATATCCGCATCGGGATCGATTGCGGCGAGCCGGTCGAGGACAGCAACGACCTCTTCGGCTCGACCGTGCAGCTGGCGGCCCGCCTCTGCGCGGCAGCCGCCAGCGACCAGATCCTCGTCTCGGAGAATATTTTCCGGGAATACGGCGCCGCCGATCTCTTCGCCCACGCGACACGCCGCCGTCTCAAGGGATTTGCCAAGCCCGTGCTGGCCTTCCGATGCGACTGGGCCAACGCCCGCCGGCAAGTGAGCTAGCGCACCGACCCGAAAAAACCATCCCGATTTTCGGGTCGGTGCGCGTCGCCACGCGCCATGACAAGCACGCCGCCGATTTCTCGCGGTGGCCGAACCCGCCTCGATGCGGCCGTGGCAGCGCCCTTATCCGTCGCCTGTCTCAATCAGATCAAGCAGCGCCGATCGTTCGATCGTTCATCAGCTGCTCGAATTGGCGCGCCCTCGCCTTTTGCAAGCACGCCCGACATTTTTAGGAAGCGGCGGAAATTCTCCCTCGCCGCGTTCAACGGGAAGCGGCCGCTCGCCGTATCTCTGCACGCCTTCAGAAGCGTGTCATATGCCAATCCTCGCTTGTCCTGCGGCCATTCGTCCAGAAAATCCATGATTTCGTCGAGACTCGTGATCTCTGCGACGAAATGCTGACGGCGAAGAAAAACCGGCTCGAACCGAGCTTCTGGCATAGTATCCTCCCATTTATATTACTTTTTTATGGGTTTATATTACTGAAAAAGCTTGAATATTTCAACATGAATCGAGTATTTTTTGCCAACAAAGACAATGCAACTACTTCCATAACGGCAGAATAGCGCGACAGATCAGCTGAACATAAAATATGCAATTACAGCTTTTGCCGCGCGCGTGATCACGTCCATCCCTGCTCGCGAATCCATGGGCTGCCATGATAGATTGCGAGAATCGAGCCGAAGGAGATGCAGATGAACCGGATTATCAGATTGGCCGCAGCCGGCGTGCTGATCGGCTTTTCCGCTCTGGGCTCCGCCTGCACCTCACCTGCGAAACACGACAGGGAGGATTATCAGTATCAGCTGGATACATCGAGGAACCCGGCTTGCGCAGGCGGGTTCAGGCCCGGCAATGCTCGCTCCTGCAGCTATTGAAAAGCATCAGGGATTTCCCTGAGCGCCAACCTCGCCAGGGGCGCCGCTCCAAGCGCGCCGCGTTCAGCTGATGCGGGGCGTGCTGACCAGCACAGCAGCGGCGCGGTTCGCCGAAGCCAGCGCCGAGCGGATGTCACGACCGCGGGCGAGCTCGGCAGCGAGCACACCCGTGAACTCGTCACCGGCGCCGTGCGTGCTCACCACGTCAACCTGGACCGCTGCAATCGAGAAGGCTTCGCCGTTCTTCGTCGCGCAGGCTACCCCCTCCCCACCCGCCGTGACCACGACCACCGGGAAACGTTCCGCCAGCCGCCTTGCCGCGGCCAGCGCCCCGGCCAAGCTGTCGACGACCGGAACCTGCGCCAACTGCTCCGCCTCGATCGCATTCACGACGACGATATCGACAAGCTCCGCGAGGTCGTCCGACAAGGGCCGCGCCGGCGCCGCATTGAGCACCACCTGCCCGCCGGCCTCCTTCATCGCCCGTGCCGCCGCGACGTTGGCAGGATCGGGGACCTCGTTCTGCAACACCAGGACGCCGCCGCCGGCAAACACCTCCCGGGCGGCATCGACATCCGGCTGGCCGAGCGCAAGGTTGCTGCCCGATACGATGACCGCGCCGTAATCGCCTTGCCCATCGAAGATTGCAACGCTCATGCCGCTGCCGACGCCGGCCACCGTCTTGACGAAGCGGTGATCCACTTTGCCAAGCGCAAGGTGGTCGGTCAAAGCGCGCCCGAAATCATCGTCGGCGACAGCACCGACCATATGTGACGAGACGCCTGCCTTGGCGGCCGACAGCGCTTGGTTGCCGCCCTTGCCGCCGCATTTGGGATGCCAGCTGCTTCCCGTCACCGTTTCACCCTTGCGCGGGCGCGCCGGGCCGTACACCATAATGTCGTAGTGCAGGCTGCCGAACACGACGACGGAGGGTGAAGCACTGGTCATGGAAGCTTGTCCTTGCGTTTGGATGTAACGGCGGACATCGTCCTTTCGAGATTTCTCTCCGCCGCCTGGTAGTTTCTCTTGGCGACGGCCATGAAAAGCGCGTCGAGGATGTTGAGCTGCGCAATCCGCGCCGCGGCGTTTTCGCCCATCAGGGGCGATCCCTGCGCCGTCGAACACAGAACGATGTCGGCGATCTGAGCCAAAGCCGATCCGCCGTAATTGGTAATGGCGATCGTACGCGCGCCGGACTTCCGCGCGAGCTGTATCGCCTCGATCACCGCCGTCGTGTTGCCCGAATGGGAGAATCCTATAGCCACGTCGTCTGTCCCCAGCAGGGAGGCCGACATCAGCATCATGTGCGAGTCGTCCTGGACGCTGCAGCGCACGCCGATCCTCAGGAATTTGTGCGCGACATCGCGGGCGATTTGCGCCGAACCTCCGACACCATAGAAATCGCGTTGTCCCGGTTTCGCCAACAAGTCGGCAGCGCGATCGAAGGCATCGACATCAAGGATCGCAAGGGTTTCCTCCAGCGCGTTGATCGATGTACGGAAGACTTTCTGGATAATTTCGGCGGAACTGTCTTCCGCGGAAAGTTCCTGATGCATTTCCGCCGTCGGTAGCTTATTGTAACTTGAGACGGCGGTGCGGAAGTCACGAAAGCCGCTGAATCCCAGTTTCTTGGTGATCTTCACGACCATTGCCTCGGAAACCCCGGCCTCGGCCGCCAGGTCCTTGAGAGCGGTGTCTTCGGAGAAATCCCTCAGCCCGAAAACCGTCTCGACGACACGCGCCTCCAAGGGGGTGAGCTGAGGCATCATCATCCGGATGCGCGGGCCCACCGCCTTGAGATCATTTGCAGAATTCATCCCCGTCCCCTTGTGACGCGATCGATCATCATCGCGACAAGGATAATAAGGCCAGTGGCAAGAAGTTGGTAGAAGGCCTGCACGTTCATCAACGTCAATCCATTGCGCATCGCCCCTAGAATGATCGCCCCGAGCAGCGTGCCGATGACGCTGCCCTTGCCGCCCATCAGCGACGCCCCGCCGATTGCCGCTGCGGCGATTGCGTCGAGCTCCCACAGATTGCCGAGGATAGGTTCGGCGGCACCAAGCCGACCGATGAGGATCATCGAGGCGAGCGCCGCCAGTACACCGGAGATCACATAGGCCGTGATCTTGGTCATGGCGATCGGGACACCGGCGACGTAGGCCGCCTCTTCATTGCCGCCGACCGCAAGCAGATATTCACCCAGCGGAGTCTTCTTGAGAAGCACCCAGGCCAGGAGTGCGACGACCGCCACCATCACGACGGAATTTGGAATGCCAGCGGCGCTGCCGTTGAACAGCGTCCGGAAGCTTTGCGGGACACCGAGCACAGGGTTGCCGCCGGTATAGATGAGCGCAATAGCTCGATAGGTGCTGAGCGTGCCGAGCGTCACAATGAAGGGCTGCAGCCCGGCATAGGCGACAAGCACGCCATTGACGAGGCCACAGAGGACGCCAATGCCGAGCCCGGCAAGGATGGCGAGAGGAACCGGGACGCCTGATACAAGCAGCGTCGCCGAAATGACGGCCGCAATCGCCGCCGTCGGACCGACGGAGAGGTCGATGCCGCCGGAGATGATCACCAGGGTCATGCCAAGCGCCAGACAGGCGTTGATGCTGGACTGCTGGAGGATGTTCAGGAGGTTTCGCTGCGAGAGAAAATCGGGAGCCAGAAGGCCGAAGATGATCACGATGGCGACAAGGCCGATCAGCGTGCCGGCGTCGCGGACCGATAAGGATCCGACAAGCCTGGTTGATGGCGCTGCGGTATTCTCGATGGTGTCAGACATAGGCTCTTTCCTGTTGGTCACACCGCGCCGATGCGGCTTGCGGTCGTGCCGACGGCATGGGAGACGATGGTTTCTTCGCTGAGCTGGTCGCGGCCGAGTTCAGCCGCGATAGCGCCGTCGCGCATCACGAGCACACGGTCGGATACCCTCAGCACCTCGGGGAGCTCGGAGGAGACGACGATGACGCAGTGCCCGTCGGCGGCAAGGTCTTCGATCAGATGATAGATTTCGGATTTGGCGCCGACGTCGATGCCGCGGGTCGGCTCATCGAAAAGCAGAATGCGCGAGCCGGCCGCCAGCCACCGTGCAATGATCGCCTTCTGCTGATTGCCGCCGCTGAACAGCTTGATCTGGCGATCGAGCTGAAATGGCCGCAGATTGACGCGGTTGAGAAGGTCTTCCGCGGTTCGCTTGAGCTTGCGGTGGTTGATGATGCCTGCCTTGGAGAAACGCGCCATCGAAGGCAGCGCCATGTTCGAGGTCACCGACCTCCCCGGAATAATTCCTTCCCGCTTACGCTCCTCTGGGAGCAGACCGATGCCGGCGGCGATCGCGGCACGAGGATTGGATAGCGCCAAGGTCGTCCCATCGACTTTGACGGTGCCTGACGTCAGCCTATCAGCGCCGGATATGGCGCGCAGAAGCTCCGTCCGGCCGGAGCCGACCAGACCAGCCACGCCGAGGACCTCGCCCTTGTGCAGGTCGAACGATACATCGCGGATACGGTGCGTTGAAAGATTGCGGACTTCGACACTCACCGTGCGGGTCGCGTGCGAATGGTGCTCTTCGGCCAGCAATTCGCGGCCGACCATCATGCCGATGACTTCATCAGGCGCGCTCGCCCTGAGATCGATGCCTGTGCGCACGACCCTTCCGTCACGCATAACCGTGGCCCTGCGGCAAACTTGGAAGACCTCGTCCATCTTGTGGGACACATAGATGATCGACACGCCGCTGTCGGCAAGCCGTTCGATGATCTCGGCCAGCCGGTCGAACTCACTGGGCGTCAGGCTCGATGTCGGCTCGTCCATGGCAACGATCCTGGCTTTGTCGAGCAGCGCGCGGGCGATCTCGACGACTTGCCGCTGGGCCACCTTCAACGAGGAAATCGGTGCAGACGGGTCGATCGCCGGATCGATCATCGCCAGGGCTTCAGCCGCTCGGCGCTCCTGCTCGCGTCGGTCAACGATGATGCCTCCAAGCCTGGTGAGTGAATGACCAAGAAACATGTTCTGGGCGACGGTGAGATGGGGAACCTGCTGGAGCTCCTGATGGATCATGGCGATCCCTGCCTGGCGGGCGCTTTCCGGCTTGCGGAAATGATTGACCGTCCCATCGACCTTCACCTCGCCCTGCGTCGGCCGAAAGACACCGGAGAGGATGCGCAGAAGCGTCGATTTTCCCGCCCCGTTCTCCCCAAGAAGCGCGTGAATTTCACCTGGCGCGACGTCGAAGGAGACTTCCGAGAGCGCCTTGACGCCGGGAAAGACCTTGGAAATGTCTTCGAATGCCAGTCTGGAAGGAGCCATGGAACCGAACCCTTTGTGAATGAGGACGACCGGCCGAGCGCCGGCCGTCCCGCCTTGGGAGGCGCTTACTTGCCTGCGGCCTTCATCAGCACCGTGCGTATGTCGACGCCCTGACCCTGGAAGTCCTTGACGTTGTCCTTGGTAATCAGCGCCTGCGGCGTCGCCACAACGCGCGGCAGCTTCTGGCCCGCAACGAGGCGAAGAGCGACTTCCATCGCGACCTCGCCCGTCAGAACCGGGAAGCTGTCGACGGTGCCCGTGAGCTCGCCGGCTTCGATCGACTTATAGGCGTCCGATATGCCGTCGGTGCCGAACACCACGACCTTGTCCTGCAGTCCCGCCGCCTTCACGGCTTCGACGACGCCGAGCGCCATGCCGTCATTATTGCAGTAGAAGCCGACGAGATCCGGATGCTGCTGCAGGATGGTGGTCGCGGCGTCATAGGACATCTGCCAATCCCAGTTGCCGGGAACGCTTGCGACCACGGTGAACTTGCCACCTTCCTCGATCGTCCTCTTGAAGCCGCTGGTGCGCTGCACGGCGGCGTAGACTCCCGCCTGGCCTTCGATGATCGCGACCTTGCCGCCGTTCGGGCGGTTTTCGACGAACCACTTGGCGACGCGGACGCCGTTGTCGCGCTGGACATTGCCGACATAGTGCTCCGCCTGCGGGATCACGGCGTCGTTGACATTGACGACAGGGACATTGGCCGCCTTGGCCTGTTCCATGACCGGTTGGAGATTGGCGTCAGTCTGCGGAGAGACGAGCAGAACATTGTAGCCCTGCGTGACCATGCCTTCGGCGATCGTCAGCTGGCCGAGCTGATCGCCTTCGCTTTGGGCAGCCTGATAGGCGACGCTCACACCGAGCTTGTCCGCGAACTTCTGGTAACCCTCGCCGAGCGAGCGCCAGTATTCATTGGTCAGCGTCTTGGAGACACCGCCGACCTTGAGACCTTCGGGCGGTTTCGCCAGTGCGCCGAGCTTGGCATCGAGGTCGGACCAGTCCATGCTGTCCGACTCGGAGTCCGAGTTGAGCGGCTTCAGTTCCTGCGCTGTCGCGATGCCAGCACAAAGGGTGGCGGCAAGAGCCGCGGCAAAAAATCTGTTCATGGAATTCCTCCCGGAGGGTTAAGTCGGTTCAGTGGTCCGCGCCGAGCATCAACTCCTGTACAATGGCCAGCGTGGAAAGGGCGTCCTGTCGGTCAATCGCGCTCGAAAGGCGGTTGTCCTGCTCGAGGCGGTCGACGACCCTCAACATCCGTCGGACGGTCTTGATGTTGACCTCGCATTCGCGGACCGGGTCGAGACCGGTCAGATCGGGGAACGTGTCGAAATAGATCGCGCCGTCATAGCCATCCCGGCGAATCTGGCGGAGCAACTCGATGGTCTGCAGCGTATGAACGGCGCCGACCATCAGCCCGTCGTCGCGCTTGGCGTAGCCATCATTCAGATGGACGCCGAGAACCCGGCTGTGACGTGCGATCAGGGCCGCCGCGAAGGCGGGTTGTTCGTCGGCATAGAGGACATGGGCGAAATCAAGCGTCACGCCGAGATTCCCGGCCCCCACTTCCTTGATGGCGAGCAGCGTTGTCGCGGCATCAGGCAGCAGGCTGTAGGAGCGCGGCTCGTTCGGCTTGTATTCGATGGAGATCAGGCAATCCGGGTCATGTTGACAAACTTCACGGATTCCGTCGATTTCGTGTTGCCACAACCTCGCATAATCGGCCTGGAAAGCGTAATCGAAGCCATCCTGCCCGAGCCAGATGGTCATCAGGTTCGCGCCGGCCTCGCGCGCTGCGTCGATGCCTTTCTTCGTCAGATTGATCGCTTCGCGGCGAACCGCTTCCTCCGGATGTGTGAAGGCGCCGAGCTTGAAATCCGGATTGGTGTAGTAGCGCATCGCGAAGCCATTGATCGACAGGCCGAAATCGCCAAGCTTCCGGGCCAACTCAGCCGGATTGTCGTTCACGTGATCGGGGTAATTCAGGTCGAGGTCAGTCAATCCTTGCACGCGAGCCGCACGCTCCGCCATCTGCAGGACGGACGGCTTTCCAGACTGCCCGGGCCAGGCGAGGTGCGCACCAGAGGCGAAGGAATTCAATCGTGTGGCAAAACGTGTCTGGCTCAAGGCATTCGTCCCGTCTGTGAAGCTTTACACTACTTCACAGATTTTTGCATATTTGTAAAGCCGAATATGTACTGCGATGCACCATCTGAAGCGGCAGAGCGGTGACGGAGCTTCCCCGTGCGGCTGGGAGCCCTGTCTGCGCAGGTGGATCGAGGCCAACCGATAGGGGATTCGATCTGTCCGTAACAGCTGTTCGCAGGCTGCCCGCCCGGCCGCCTCGAGCGTCGTTGGAATGCGTCCCTTCCCGCCCTCTTCAGCCTTTAAATTGTGTCGTTTCCGCACCACTGTCTGCAGGGTTGTAAAAATCCGCTTGGCAATGGCGAAATGCTCCGGTACATAAAGCTCACCGCTTCAGATCGAACATAGGGAGGCGTTGCGTGACAGCAGCATTCATCGACAGCTTCCCGCACGGCATGCGACGACACTAGGTCCTTGCCATTCGCGGCCGCCTCGAGCGCGCCACATGCGGTTTTTCCACTCTTCATAGCCCGATTGATCTGACGGGATCATTTCGCCTCCCGCCCGGGCTGTGTCATCCAACTCTCTATTTTGAGGCCGGTTGCCGAATTACGGGCCGGGCAGGTTAAAATGACGCGCAAGAAGCTCGATTTCCGTGCCGATGCCTATCGCCAGGTGCTCGGCTTTGTTTTTCATCATTGGAGCCATCAGCGCTCTCTTGTCGGCGCTATTGTCGTGCTGGTGATATCAAGCACGCTGGCCGAAGTCATGGTGCCGGTGTTTTCCGGCCGCATCGTCGATGCCATTGCCGGCGCCACGGCAGCCGACGGCGCCCTTAACGCTTTCGCCGTCGTCGTGGTTCTCGGCCTCACCAGCGTGGTGTTGCGCTGGTTCATCTTCAACGGCATCATCCGGCTGACGCTCCGCATCATGGCGGATGTGGTCAATAACGGCTTCCACAAGGTGCAGCGCTTTTCGACCGACTGGCACGCCAACAGCTTTGCCGGCTCGACAGTGCGCAAGATCACCCGCGGCATGTGGGCGCTCGATTCGCTCAATGACCTGCTGCTCGTCGCCCTGCTGCCCTCCATCGTCATGCTGATCGGTGCCAGCATCGTGCTCGGCAGCTACTGGCCGGTCATGGGACTGTTCGTGGCAGTGGGATCGCTGATCTATATCGGCGCGACGGTGGCGCTTTCCATGGGTTTCGTGTCCCCGGCAGCGCGGCTTGCCAATGCCTGGGACACCAAGCTCGGCGGCGCGCTGGCCGATGCCATCAGCTGCAATTCGGTGGTCAAGGCCTTCGGCGCCGAAAGCCGCGAAGAACTGCGCCTGCGCCACGTGCTGGCAAGATGGGACAGGCGCACCCGGCGCACTTGGAAACGCGGCACGTTGAGTGGCACCATCCAGGGCTTCATGATGGTGTCCATGCAGGCGGGCATCCTCGGAACGGGCCTGGTTATGTGGCAGCGCGGGCTGGCGACGCCAGGCGACATCACCTTCGTGCTCGCCATGTTCTTCGTTCTGCAAGGCTATCTGCGCAATGTCGGCCAGGACATCCGCAACCTGCAGCGCGCCGTCAACGACATGGAAGAGCTGGTGCTGCTCGACAAGATGCCGCTTGGCGTCGAGGACAAGCCGGACGCCAGGCCGATCGCGATCGACACGGGCGAGATCGTCTTCGATCGCGTCACCTTCCAGTATGGTGCTCATCCCGATCCGCTTTATCAGGACTTTTCAGTCACCATCAAAGCGGGCGAGCGTGTCGGCCTCGTGGGGCATTCGGGCTCGGGCAAGACGACCTTCGTCAAGCTCATCCAGCGCCTCTACGACGTCAATTCAGGCGCCATCCGCATTGACGGACAGGATATCGCCGATGTCAGGCAATCGGACCTGCGCGGCCAGATCGCCATCGTGCAGCAGGAGCCGATCCTGTTCCATCGCACGCTGGCGGAAAACATCGCCTATTCCAGGCCGAACGCCTCGCGGCGCGAGATCGAGCAGGCGGCGAAACAGGCCAATGCGCACGGCTTCATCATCGGCCTGCCCAAGGGCTATGAGACGATGGTCGGCGAACGCGGAGTCAAGCTGTCGGGCGGCGAACGCCAGCGCGTCGCCCTCGCCCGGGCCTTTCTGGCCGATGCGCCAATCCTGATCCTGGACGAGGCGACCTCGAGCCTCGACAGCGAGAGCGAACAGCAGATCCAGCAGGCTATGGAACGGCTGATGGTCGGCCGCACGACGCTCGTCGTCGCCCACCGCCTGTCGACGGTGCGGGCGCTCGACCGGCTGCTCGTCTTCGACAAGGGCAAGATCGTCGAGGAGGGTGACCACCAGGCGCTGATCCGGCTCAATCGCGGCATCTATCGCCGGCTGTTCGAACGCCAGGCACTGGAACTGACCAAGGGACTGGTGGCCTGAACCTGAATGCCGGGGCTGGCGTCCCGGCATTCAGACGACTGACAAGAGGCGCCCCTTCGTTTCGTCATGGGGCTTTTCAAGCACCAGAGCTAAGGGCAAGGTTTGCCAATGGCCGAAACGCCAAGGCCACTGCTCCCAAACCACCTCCGCCTTCTACCAACATCAGAGATTGACAACCTCCCCTGCCCGCCTATCGTCGGCCGGCGGAAAAACCTTTTGGTGTTCATGGCTGGAGTGACGCGGCATCTGATTGATCGAGGCGATGGCGCTGCTGTCGAGCTTTTCCAGGCTGAGGCCACCGGTGCGGCGCCGGCCGGTGCGATCCTGTTCGTCCACGGCAATCAGGGCGGCCTTCTGCTTGGAGCGAAGGAATTCGCCGATGATGGAACCTTGCTTCGCTTCTCGTCCCGCCTGAATATCACGGCGGCGGCCGTATCACAGCCCGGCTTTGGGGCTTCGGACGGCCCGGCCGATTTCTGCGGTCCATCCACTCAGCGGGCGATCATGGCCGCCCTCTCCTTCCTGAAGCAACAACCGTCCGTCGCTCCCGAGCGCATCGTCCTCTACGGCAACAGCAGGGGAGCCGTTGCTTCGGCAATGGTCGCGGCTCAGTTTCCCGACCTTAAAGCCGTCGTTCTCTCGAGCGGCGTCTATGATCTTGAAGCCGTCTTCTTAAACAGCCCACCCGGCCTGCAAAGAGCGATCGAAACCGAAGCCGGCCTGTCGAAAGAGGCTTTCCTAAAGCGCTCAGCCTTGCACCATGCGCAAAAAATCCGCTCGGAAACACTCCTTCTGCACGGACGGCACGACGATCGCGCTCCCGTTGCTCAGGCCGAAAGTTTCTCGAAGGCTCTGTCCGATGCCGGAGTCCCGGTTAGTCTCAGCATCTTCGAATGCGGGCATCGTATCCCGCGCGAACACTCTCAGGCGGCCCTCCGGCCCTTCCTGCAGCGGATATTCGGTGCTGGCGTTACCTCTCACTAGGCGTGCATCCTACTCGGCCACCCGGTATATCTCGGCCAGGTCGCACAAGTCCCAGTTCCCGCCAGTCAAAACCGCACAGACCTTCTCATCCGCGCTGTGTTCAGGTCGAACGCGCTTTCGCCTCGATGCCGGCGTTCAGCGCAACGACGCTCACGACAGGGCAAAGATCCTGACCTCCCTGCCGATGCCCTGGAGTTCCGCCATCCGGGAGGCCGAGCTGATGCCGCTGTCACGCAGGATCTCCGAGACATTGACATCCTCGACGATCGCCTCCGTCGTCATGATCACGTTGGGGTCGGCAAGGCCCTGGACGCGCGAGGCGATGTTGACGGTCTGGCCGAAATAGTCCTGCCGATCGTTGAGGTTGACGGCGAGGCACGGTCCCTCGTGAATGCCGATCTTCAGGAGCAGGTCCTCGCTGCCGTGTTCGGCATTCAACCGGCGCATCGCCTCGCGCATTCTGAGCGCTGCCGCCACCGCACGGTCAGGGCTCGGGAAGGTCGCCATGACAGCATCGCCGATCGTCTTGACGACGGCGCCCGCTTCGGTGGCGACGATCTCGTGAAGAACGCGGAAATGCGCCCGCACCAGGTCGAAGGCGGCAAGATCACCGACACGCTCGTAAAGCGCGGTCGAGCCCCTCAGATCAGTGAACAGAAAAGTCAGGCTGGTGATCTTCAGGCGCTGGTCGACGTCGAGCGTATCGGTCCTGTAGATGTCCCGGAAGCTCTGGTTGGTCAGCAGGCGCTTGGCCGTCAGAAAAGGCCGGCGACGGCCCAGGAGATCGTGCAAATCATCTCCGGCGATGCAGACATTCGGCACCACCCGGCGATCGGTATGGTTCTCCAGGGTGAGCCGCAGCAGACCCGGGCGCAGGGTCACGGTTTCGTTCAGCGCATGCCCGCGGCTGATGACCATCGACAGGGCCTGGCGTTCGCTGGTGGGTTCACCCTGCACATCGATAAACTGCGCCGAGTGCGTGACCGCATCGAAGATGATGACGAATTGCGCCGGTAGCTGCAGCGAGACGAAAGCCTTCTCGCCCGGGGCCAGCTCGATCATCTCCAGCAGTATGCGTTGAAACTTCGCTTCCAGATCCTGCGGCAGGTCGACGCCGGAACTGAAGAATATCTGGCGATAATATTCGAGCGGCGGCAGCCTGTCGGGATCGTGGGCGGCAATCCCGCGCACCCGCGGACTGACGGTAAAGGTGACCTCGACCATCTCGTCGAGGGTCGGTTCGTATCCGGCCGCGCAAAGCGCGCAATGATAGGTGTCCTGGACGACGCCTTTCAGGGTCGCGCCGCTGTCCAGAACGCCGCCGCATCCCGGACAAAGCACGTTCCAGGTCATCTCGAACGCGCCAATGCGGGCGGCATGCAGAAAGGCGGCAATGGTTTTCTCTTCCTCGAGATGATGTTTTTCGGCGAAGGCGAGCACATTGATGCGATTGAGCTCGCGATCGGCGCCATGCCTGACGACGTTTTCGATGCACTCGACTACCTGCGGGTCAGCCGCCTGTCGCAGGGTGGCAAAAAGCACGTCCATTTCGCTCATTGGATAGTCTCTACGCGCATTACACGACAGACAACGTCAATGCCGCGATCATAACACGACAACCTGCCAATAGAAATCGATGGGTCCGCTTGCTTGCCAATCGACAGAGTCCGCCGGTAGCAATCGCCTGTCGGGCCGCCCGTCACCCGTTGCATCTCCGTTTCAACAATTTGCAGGACAACGGAGAAAAATGCGAGCATCACCCCCTCGCCCTCCTTTACAATCGATCGGTTCGGCTCCGGCCGATCGACGAAGGAGAAGCGATGGATCGTCTTGAGGAGAAAGGGGCTCGATCGGCAAAGCCGGCGGAAAAAGCCGCTCATGCGGAGGCGCTCGCACGGGATATCACGGCGATCAAAATCGGCGATTGTCTGCTGGGCTACAAGGCCGTGCAGCGCCGGATGCGGGGCGGCCGCTGGAACCATTTCCGCGGTCGCATGCGCGAGATCGAGAAATTGATCCGGCACCGCCATGGAGAGATCGTGCCGGAAGCGGATGACGCCCTGATCTATGTCGAGGTGATCGCCAGCCTTGCTTTCGTCGAGTTCAAGGAAGGGTTTGTCGAGGTGGTGCTCGGCTGGGCGGCGCGGTGGGTCCCCTGGGCTGGGAAGGCCGCGATCGAGGAAATCATCTATGAGCGGACAAAGGTGCGCTTTTCCCCGCTTTCCGCCGACGCGCTCGGCCATGCCCTGCATCTGAGCTACGCCGAACGCTGCGCGCTCGATATCCGCACCGTCGGCGCCTTCGACGTACCGAAGGCGAAAAGGGCAAAACTGCAAAAGGCAAAGCGCCGCCAGCGCGAGCAGAACCGCAAAGAGCAGCAACGCCGCGCCGCCGGCGCTGTTCCCAGAGCCGACTATCTCTCCAACTCCCTCAGCCAGTCCCGCCCATGGGAGGCCTTCGGCATCAGCCGTCGGACGTGGGAACGGCGCGGCAGGCCGATGCCGGAACCCGAGGCGATACCGGAGGGCGGCTCGATCCCGCTCGCCGCTTAACCGGGGCTGCGGCTCTCAGGCGGGTGGTCCGAACCAGGTGATCATCGCGTCGTGAAGCCCATCCTGCGTCCCCTCGCCGACCCATGCCACATATCCGTCGGGCCGGATCAGCACCGCGCTCGGCGCCGAAACTGCCCCGAGCGTCGGCAGTTCCCATGGACCGCCATAGCTCGCCTGAACCAGCCGGACGTGGCCTAACCATGGCGCGATGTCGAGGCTGCCGGCGGCGCCGAGATTCAACAGCACCGGCCGCGCGTTTCTGAGCAGCGCAAAGACGCGGATGGCCCCGTCCGGGGTGGCGAGGTCGAGGTCGGGCATGCGGCGGCCGAGCAGCGGGTGCCCCTCGCCGAGATCGTAGCGGAGGGCAAGTCCGGACATCTCGCCGGCAATCGTCTTGCGGGCCCCCTCCAGCCCAAGCAGCTCCAGCACGATGTCTCTCAGAGCTTCGGTGCGGTCATCTGAGCGCTGCAGGGCGACCTGGGCCATTGTCGTGCGCAACACGCGGGCGGCGACCGGATGCCGCTCGGCATGATAGCTATCGAGCAGGGGCTCAGGCGATAGTCCCTTCACCACCTGGGCAAGCTTCCAGCCGAGATTGACGGCATCCTGGACGCCGGTATTGAGGCCCTGCCCGCCCACCGGCGAATGCACATGCGCTGCGTCCCCCGCCAGGAATACCCGGCCCTTGCGATAGGCCGCCGCCTGCCGCGACATGTCGGTGAATCTGGAAATCCACTTGAGACCATGAATTCCGTAATCCGTGCCGCAGGCGGCGATCAGCGCTTGCCTGAGATCGCCGAGCGTCGGCTCGCCTGCTGCGCCGGCATTGCTTTCCGTCACCATGATGTTGATCGGGCCTTCGCTGGCAAAGACGACCTTGCCGTCGCGAATTTCATAATCCTCGCGGCCGAAGGCATGCATGCCGAGTGCCGTGCGATGGACGCCGAGCGGCGGCTCCTCCTCCACCTCCGCCTCGGCGAGAATATTGCTGGTCGTCGCGTCCCAGCCGGGAAATTCGATACCGGCCAGCTTGCGAACCAGGCTGCGGCCGCCATCGCAGCCGACCAGGTAATCTGCGCGGATTTCCGAAGCGTCGGAGAGTTCGACGGTCACACCAGCAGCGTCCTGCACGAAGCCCGTCAGCTCGCAACCGCGATAGATCACGACCGGTAGCTCGCCGACCCAGCCGGCCAGGATGCGCTCGATATGCTTCTGCCGCAGCGCCAGCCCGTAATTGTGCCGCGTCGGAAAATCGCTGATATCGAGCCGCGTGACCGCAAATCCGGTCACCTGGGCGACCTGCCCCTCGGCCAGGAACCGCTCGACTATGCCCCGCTGATCGAAAACCTCGAGCGTGCGCGCGCTCAGGCCGCCGGCACGCGAACCAACGATCTCCTGGTTCAAGCGACGCTCGACAATGGCGACATCGACGCCGGCTAAGGCCAGCTCGCCCGCCAGCATCAGCCCGGTCGGCCCTCCTCCGGCAATCAAGACCGCATGTTCCCTCATCCGCAAACTCCTCTGCCCCGACTGTCAGGATAACGTCTCAGCATTCCACACCGACCGGCCCGGCTTGGTGCTCCTGCAGTTTGACCGGCTCTCTCAGGTGCCTAATTCCCCTGTCGCAGGTTGTTCCCCCTATAAATATAAGCTCTCTACTGGTGGGAAGGACTTGCGACAGGATTTCCGTCTGGCCTTCCAAAGCCCTTTTCGTTGCCGCTCGTGCGGCTTCTTGGCTTAGACCCAGGCGCTTCAACGCGACCAAACCGGGTCAGCGCCGGATTTGGCAAAACTCCATCAATTTCACCATTCGTTCTCGAAGGGCGATCAGAATAGCTGGGTGTGGTTGCCGCTCACTGCGGAGCCGTGGCTTTTTGCGGAATCGTTTCAGCCGCCGGCGGCTCCGAGGGATCGGCGGGATGGCCGTAGATCGTGTAGACAGCGCCTGCCAGAACGCCCAGGACGAGGAGAGCGAGCACGTATAACATCATTCCCCGGATAGCGGTTTTGGGTGTCTCTTCCATATGGCATCTCCAAAATTGCTCAGCCGTCAAAGTAGATGCGAGCGCGTTTGGTTCCGGGGTTGAACATCTTGAAAAGGCAAATCGTCGGTCTATGTGCCCGCATCAGGACAGTTTCTGACGACGCCGGCTTCGGCTCGCCCTCTGGCCCGGCGACATGACAACTTGTACGACAGCTTACAATTCCGCGAGTGTGTCCTTATTGCTACAGCCTTCTGTTGAACAGCTGTATATCCTTTGGTTCTAATGTAATCCACGGGGTACGAAAATGAAGTTAACTATCGCCACTACCTTTCTCGCACTTGTCGCTACGACTGCGTTCGCGGCCGATGTCGTTCAGGAGGCCCCGACCGCCCCGCTTGCGGCAGCGCCTGTTTTCACCTGGTCTGGTCCGTATTTCGGTATCGATGGCGGCGCCGCTTGGTTGAACGGTGATTTCAGCGCCGGCGGTGCCTCTGCCTCTGAGGATTTTAACGGCGGCGTCTTCGGCGGGTTCGCAGGTTACAATTTCCAGTTCGATAACTTTGTCGTGGGCATCGAAGGAAACCTCGAACACAATTGGAATGAAGAGGACGCGCTCGGCGCAGAAGTCGGGACGGATTGGGCTGGAGCCGTTCGCGGTCGTGTCGGCTACGCCTTCGATAAGGCTCTGATCTACGGCGCAGCCGGCTGGGCCGCCACGCGCGGTTACGTCGATGCGCCCGGCTTCGATAAGGAAACCGAGACGTTCAACGGGTACACGGTTGGAGCAGGTGTCGACTTTGCTATCACCAACAACATCTTCGCCCGCGGCGAATACCGCTACAATGACTATGGCGAACAAGATATCCTGGGCGTTGACGTCGACCTCGATCAGCACGAACTGAAGTTCGGTATCGGTGTGAAGTTCTAATAAGAATTCCTCGGATCGATAGCATCAGAGCCTCGCCGTGTTTCGGCGGGGCTTTTTCATTCCTCCGGATCACGTCGCGGTTCACGCGCGACATATGGGGCCGGACCGTTTAGCGGTGAGCCGCCCGGTGATCGAAACGAAATCATTAGTTTCCCTGCCCGTGCCCTGAGCGACGATCCCGCTCGGCGCCACTTGCAGATCCAATTTCGCCAATTTTCTCGCGCGTCGATTCTCGGTGTGGCGGTCTTTGCCGCCCATCAAAACGGCAAGCGGAGCGGCGGCGCTTCGACACGGCGATCAAACCGCCGCTTATTTTTTGCTCGCACTGGCCGATCAGCCCTCGGCCCCAGTTGCCGCATGTCTCGCCTGAGATCGCGGGGCGTTATTGCGAGGAGACGCGCATGGTAGTGCGAAATTGGAACCAGAGCTGCCGCGACGCATTACATGCTTGCAACTTGGCTCATTCCATTTCGAAGGAGATTTCACATGAACCAGCTTATTTGGATCGTCGGTGCCGTCGTCATCGTGCTCGCTATCCTGAGCTTCTTCGGCTTCCGTTGAGAAAGGGATCTGCGGCTCGACCGCACCATCCACAACGCAACAGCGCCGCTGCTCTGGCCGCAGAGCACGATGCCAGGCGCAGCGTGATGGGTACCATTAGCAGTGGCTTGTATGTCTGCTATCGTATCCGGTTGGTGTGAGGCTGGCCCGGCGAATTCAGAGTCTCAAACGTCCGCGGATCGGCGGCGCCTCAATAAAAAGACGGCGCCCGAAGACGCCGCTGGGTATTGGAACCTCTTCACTGAGAATACGATCTGAGCATGCGGCCAACCGGACATCTTCGCTGGTCGTCGAATTGTTGAAAACGCCGCGCCGCGCCGTCGACATCGATGAAATCGTCAATCCCTGCTTCTACCAAAATTCGCACCGCGTTTCGCTGCATGGGCCGGCGCAGCTGTTTAGCGGCGAGCCGCGCGCCGAGCGAAAAGAAATGATTACTCTCAATCACCTGCCGCTACTCTGAGGCGACTATCGCGCTCGGCGCCACTTGCAGATCCGATTTCGCCAAACTTCTCGCGCATTGATTCTCGGTGGCGTCTTCAGCCTTGCCAGTCGCTATCCTGCTGATCTCGTCGTTCTAGACGCGCAGGACAGCGCTTCCAACCCACCGACATGAGAAGAATCTCTGCCGCACCCATCACCGCCGCAGGCGGAGCGGCGCCACTTCGACCCGGCGCGACCCAAGCCCCGGTATTTTGCTCGCACCGGCCAATCAGCCCTCTGCGCTAGTTGCCGCATATCTTACCTGAGATCGCCAGACGTCATCGATCCCGATCTATTGCGAAAGCAGCTCGATCCAGGTGTAAATTTTCATGCCGAGAAATTGTACTATTCGCTCTTAGAAGCGATGGGATAATGCTCTCACGTTCGGCTGGCGGTCTATTTGGGTAAGGGCTTCGTGTGGATATCAAGACTATGCTTGGCGAGATCGCTGACAAAGGTGGCAGTGTCGAGGTCTTGGAAGATCACTATTGCCCTTGTGATGCAGAGGCAGAGTTGCTTGGCTTGATCAAAAGAGAGAATAATGGCGGCGGTTTTGGCTTCACCGAAACACTCTCCCTGACGAATAAAGGCCGACAGTACATTGGAACAGGCGTAGTTACGCCCCCAGTTCAGATCACGGCCAAGAGTGCGGTCACTCGTTTTCTCCGTAGGCTTACGCGTCCAATCCTGGCTAGATAGACTCCCGCCATTCCTGTCATCAGATGACAGGTCAATCATCTCGCGCGACGAAAGAGAACCTGCAACGGATCGAGACGACGCAAAAGCGGTCGACGAATTAACCGTGTGACGCGTGTGACTTCCGCCGCGTCGCAAAAGCCACTAATTTACTTGTTCTTTGATTTATGGTGAGAGCGTCGGGGTTCGAACCCGAGACCTACTGATTAAAAGTCAGTTGCTCTACCGGCTGAGCTACGCTCTCCCTCTCCGCGGGTGTGAAGCACCCCGGCTGGAAGTGGGCGGAACATAGGCAGGCGACCCATTGTGGTCAACCGAAAAATTCGGCTTTTTCCAGCGATCGGCACATTTCTTGCGGGCGCAAGGCTTATCCCCCGCGCGTGCAAGGGTTATCCCTGCGCGTTCAAGGGTATCCCTTGTGCTTTCGAGGCTTATCGCCTGCGTGCGACAACTTGAGTTCTTGCGCACGCAAAAAGGTGATTGGCAATCCGGGCCTCGCAAAGCTAGGAACAGGGCGCAGATTGCAGCCGGAGAGAGTGCGTGTCGATTGCCGATATTTCCCTGTGGAGCGCTTTGATAGCCGGGGCGCTTTCCTTCCTCTCGCCCTGCGTGCTTCCCCTCGTCCCGCCCTATCTCTGTTATATGGCCGGTATTTCAGTCGAGCAGTTCCGGGGCGGCTCCGCGGTGGCGGTGGCGCCCGATGTCAGGCGCGGCGTGCTGTTCTCCGCGCTGCTTTTCACGCTCGGCTTTGCCACCGTCTTCGTGGCGCTCGGCGCCGGCGCTTCCAGCATCGGCATGGCGCTGCGCCAGCATCTCGACCTGCTCTCCAAGATCGGCGGGCTGATCATCATCGTCATGGGGCTGAATTTCCTCGGGCTCTTCCGAATCGGAATTCTGGGCCGCGAGGCACGCTTCCAAAGTGGCGGGAAGCCCGCGACTCTGACGGGCGCCTATGTCATGGGCCTGGCCTTCGCCTTCGGCTGGACGCCCTGCATCGGCCCGGTGCTCGGCGCGATTCTCGGTGTGGCCGCCTCGCGCGACACGGTCGGCTCCGGCGCCGGGTTGCTCGCCATCTATTCGTTGGGCCTTGCCGTTCCCTTCTGGATCGCCGCCGGATTTTCCGGCGCCTTCATGCGCTTCCTGTCGCGCTTCCGCCGCCATCTCGGCACGGTGGAAAAGGTGATGGGCGTCTTCCTCATCCTCACCGGCCTCGCCTTCCTGTTCGGCTGGGTCAGCGATGTGGCGATCTGGTTTCAGCAGACCTTTCCGATCCTTATGAAAATCGGCTAAACAGCTCTTAGCCTCGCCGATCTGTCCCCGCACATTGGAAAACTCTTTTGGCTGATATCGTCAGTCTACTTCTGCCGTTCTTCGGCCTGATCCTGATCGGTTACTTCGCCGCCAAGGCGACGAAGCAGCCGGCGGAAGCGCTCGGCTGGCTGAACACATTCATCATCTATGCCGCCCTGCCCGCTCTGTTTTTCAAGCTCGTCTCGCGCACGCCGATCGAAGAGCTGACGCGGGTCGAATTCATCGTCACCGATATCGCCGCGACCTATGCAGTCTTCATCCTGCTCTTTGCCATCGGCCGTTTCGTGCGCGGCAATGCGCTTGATGACTGCACCATCCAGTCCTTTGCTGGCGCCTATGGCAATATCGGCTATATGGGGCCGGGGCTGGCGTTCTTGGCGCTCGGCGAAGGCGCCGCCGTGCCGGTGGCGCTGATCATCTGCTTCGAGAATGCGCTGCATTTCATCGTCGCGCCGACGCTGATGGCGGCGGCCGGCGACGACAAGCGTTCAGCGGGCCAGCTTGCGGCCGATATCGCCCGGAAGGTGACGCTGCATCCCTTCATCCTGTCGACGGCGGCAGGCTTTGCCGTCGCCGCCTTCGATATCGCCCAGCCGCTGGCGTTTCAGCGCCTGGTCGATTACCTCGCCCAGGCGGCCGCCCCCTGCGCGCTCTTTGCCATGGGCGTGACGCTGGCGCTGCGGCCGCTGAAGCGCATCCCGGCGGAAATCTCCTATATCGTGCCGGCCAAGCTGATCCTGCATCCCATCGCGTTTTTTCTGGCGCTGACAGCTGTCGGCGGTTTCGAGCCGGTCTGGATCCAGGCAGCCGTGCTGCTCGCCTCATTGCCGACGGCGACCAACGTCTTCGTCATCGGCCAGCAATATGGCGTCTGGCAGGAGCGCGCCTCGGCGACGATCCTGATCACGACAGTGCTTTCGGTGGCGAGCGTTTCGCTCTGGCTGATCGTGATCCGCTCAGGCCTTCTTCCGCTTCAGCTTTTCCCTTAAGGAATCGGGAATATCGCGGAAGCCTCGGCCGGGCTCGATGCCCTCGCGCATGACGAGGTTGCGCAGCGGCGGAATGGCCGAAAGAATATGCAGGCCGGCAGCGCGCAGCATCTGCACCGGCAGAAAATCGGAAAGCAGTGAACGATTGAGGAGATCGACGCTCGCCGTACGCGTCATGATGTCGGCGCGGCGTTTGCGGTCGAAGCTGTCGCCGGCATCGGCCGGCAACAGCAATTCGGCCCTGTCACAGAGGATGTCGACGAGCGCCATGATATCACGCAGGCTGAGGTTCAGCCCCTGCGCGCCGATCGGCGGAAAAACATGCGCCGCCTCGCCGATCAGCGCGATGCGCCCCTTGCCGAAACGATGCGCCATCATGCCGGACAGCGGCCAGAGCTGGACGCCCTCTTCCACGTCGACTTTGCCGAGCATGGACTGCATCTGCGCCTCGACAAGGCGGCCGAGTTCGGCCAGCGGCAATTCCATGCGGGCGGCGGCCTCAGCGGGATTCTGCACCCAGACGAGGCTGGAGCGGCTTCCCGACAGCGGCACCTGGGTGAAGGGGCCGTGTTTGGTGTGGAATTCGCTCGAGATGTTCTGGTGCGGCAGCGAATGGGCAAAATTCAGCACCATGGCCGATTGCGGATAGGACCAGTTGCGAACGCCGATCCCTGATGTCTCGCGCAGCTTCGAGCCGCGACCGTCGGCGCCGACGGCAAAATCCGCTGCGAGCGTCTCGCCGCCGGCAAGGGTGATCGACACCTTCTCGGCCGAGATCTCGATCGATTCGGCCATGTCGGTGAAGCGGCTGATGTTGCCCTCGCCGGCCGTGGCCTGTTCGAGGATGTCGATCAGCGCCTTGTTGGGGAAATTATAACCGAAGGCATCAAGGCCGACCTCAGCGGCGCGGAATGTCGTCGTCGGCGCGCGCAGCAGCCGGTCGGTGCCGTCGATGATGCGCATGCTGGTCAGCGGGGCTGCCGCCGGGCGCAGCCTGTCCCAGAGCGTCAGCCGATCGAGGAAGCGGATCGATTGATCCATCAGCGCCGTGGTGCGCCGGTCCTCCTTCGCGGCAACGGGTGCAACCAGCGCCACGCTGCGGCCACCGCCGGCGAGCGCAATTGCGGCGATCATGCCGGCGAGCCCGCCACCGATCACCGCGATTTCAAATGTCTTCATGCTATTGTTCCGCCATCGCAAGAGGCGGACCAGCCGCTTATGCGGCCGGCTTCGCCTGACGGCGCCAACTATAGCCCTTGCCGGCTTCGGCGTCACGCACCGCCGGCTGATAATGATGGGGAATGGCGGGAAGGCGATTTTCAGCAAGCCGCTTCAGCGCCGTCGCGTTGCTGACGGCAAAACTGTCGATGCCGACGCGCAGCATCAACGGTACCTGGTCGATCAGCACGTCGCCGACGGCGCGCAGCTCGTTGGCGTAGCCCAAGCGCTGGCGCAGCAGCGAGGCATGGCTGAAGGCGCGGCCGTCGTTGAAGGCCGGGAAGGCGACGGCGACGATGTCAAGGCGAGAGAGATAGGGCTCCAGCCTCCGCACGTCGTCAGCCGGCTTGATCAGCACGCCAAGGCCGATCTCATTGCTTTCATCCGCCTTGGCGATCAGCTCGTCGAGGCCGAGCAGCGGCTTCTCCTCGCCGGTCGCCTTCACCTCGTCGGTCTCGATCACCCAGGGATCGTTTTCGACAAAACCGGTTTCTCTCCAGATCTTCGTCATCATCCCCTCCTTATGCGGCTTCGGCGGCCGAGCCGTAGAGCGCAGTCTTGAAGGGCTGCGGCCCGACGCGGCGATAGGCGGCAAGGAAGGTCTCGGAGGGATTGAGGCGCAGGCCGAGATAGGTATCTACGATCGTCTCGATTGCATCCGTCACCCGGTCCGGCTCGAAGCCGCGGCCGATGATTTCGCCGATCGACGTATGCTCGTCGCCGGAGCCGCCGAGCGTGATCTGATAGAGTTCGGCGCCCTTCTTCTCCACACCGAGCAGGCCGATATGGCCCACATGGTGATGGCCGCAGGCATTGATGCAGCCGGAGATCTTGATCTTCAGTTCGCCGATCTCGGCCTGGCGTTCGGGATTGCCGAAGCGGCGGGAGATTTCCTGCGCGACCGGAATGGAGCGCGCGTTGGCAAGCGCGCAGTAGTCCAGCCCGGGACAGGCAATGATATCGGTGATCAGGCCGGCGTTGGCTTCGGCGAGGTCGATGGCGACAAGGCCGCGATAGACGGCTTCGAGATCGGCCAGCGCCACATGCGGCAAGATCAGGTTCTGCTCATGGCTGACGCGGATTTCGTCGAAGGCATATTCCTCGGCGAGATCGGCTACCGCATCCATCTGCGCGTCGGTGGCGTCGCCCGGAATGCCGCCGATCGGCTTCAGCGAGATCGTCACCATGCCGTAATCGGGGTTCTTGTGCGGCTGCACATTCTGCTGGACCCAGCGTGCGAAAGCCGGATCGGCCTTCTTCCAACGGGCGAGGTTTTCCCAGCCCTCGGGGCGCTGCGGCAGATCAGGCAGCGCGAAATAGGCGGCGATCGCCTCGACATCCTGTTCCGGCAGCTTGAGCTCGCTATCCTTCAAGGCAGCGAATTCAGCCTCCACCTGGCGGGCCAGTTCCTCGGCGCCGGTTTCGTGCACGAGGATCTTGATGCGAGCCTTGTACTTGTTGTCGCGGCGGCCGTGCAGATTGTACACGCGGACGATCGCCGTTGTGTAGGAGAGCAGATCCTCCTCCGGCAGGAAGTCGCGGATCAGCTTGGCGATCATCGGCGTGCGGCCCTGGCCACCGCCGACATAGACGGCAAAGCCGATCTCACCCTTGTCGTTCTTCTTCAGATGCAGGCCGATATCATGGACCTGGATGGCGGCGCGGTCGCGCTCGGCGCCCGTGACGGCAATCTTGAACTTGCGCGGCAGGAAGGAGAATTCCGGATGGACCGACGACCACTGGCGCAGGATTTCCGCATAAGGCCTGGGATCGGCGACCTCGTCGGCGGCCGCACCGGCAAAGTGATCGGCCGTCACGTTTCTGATGCAGTTGCCCGAGGTCTGCAGGGCATGCATCTCTACGCTGGCGAGATCGGCCAGCGCATCGGGGATTTCCGACAGCTTCGGCCAGTTGAACTGCAAGTTCTGGCGCGTGGTGAAATGGCCATAGCCGCGGTCATAGGTGCGGGCGATATGGGCGAGCATGCGCATCTGGCGCGCGCTCAGCGTGCCATAGGGTATGGCGATGCGCAGCATGTAGGCATGAAGCTGCAGGTAGACGCCGTTCATCAGGCGCAGCGGCTTGAACGCATCCTCGGCAAGCTCACCGGAAAGGCGGCGCTGAACCTGGTCGCGGAACTGCTCGACGCGCTCAGTGACAAACGCATGGTCAAATTCGTCGTAACGGTACATCGTCTTCCTCAGACTGCAATGAATTCGGGATCGGCGACAGCGTAGCCCGGTGCGTATTCCATGGTCGGGCCCTGGGCGCGGATGCGCTCGCGAAGGCGAAGCGGCCAGAGAATGCCGTTGGTTTCCTGAACTTCGACGACGGCGACGTCAACGACTTCGTTGTCGGCATAAGATTTCTTGCCGATCGCTTCCAGCGCTTCGACGGCTTCGTTGTGACGGGCGACAAGCGCCTCCTGCAGCGAGGTGGACCATTTCCCGTTCGCATCCAGCCAGACGGCAATGCCGTCCGTCAGCCGGTTGGCCGTCAGAACCTTGTCTACCATATTCAGCTCCTTGCAAGTTCCTCGAGCCGGGCGTTCGCACGCACTAGCGGCTCGGACAGTTCGAAATTGGCGCCGGCGACCGCATCGCCGATAATGACCATGACCGGTCCGGTCAGCTCGTCGCGGTGCTGCAGATCGGGCAGATCGGCAAGCGTGCCATGCAGCAGGCGGCGCTCCGCGCGGCTGGCATTTTCGATGACGGCGACTGTCGTCTCGGCGGGAATACCGGCCTGCATCAGCCGCTCGGCGACCGATGCGGCAACGGTGCGGCCCATATAGACGGCGATCGTCGCGCCGGAGACGGCAAGACTTGCCCAATCGGGCAGTACATCGCCGGTGAGATCATGGCCCGTGGTGAAGACCAGCGAGGAGGCAACGCCGCGCAGCGTCAGCGGCAGCTCGAAATCGGCGGCGGCGGCGAAAGCCGAGGTGATGCCGGGCACGACCTCATAGGTGATGCCGGCAGCGCGCAATGCAGCCATCTCTTCGCCTGCCCGGCCATAGACCAGCGGATCGCCGGACTTGAGGCGGACGACACGTTTGCCGTGGCGGCCGAGCTCGACCAGCAGCTCGTTGATCTCTTCCTGCGATTTCGAATGGCAGCCCTTGCGCTTGCCGACGGAGAGCCGCTCGGCATCGCGGCGGCCCATATCGACGATCGCCTGCGGCACGAGCGCGTCAAAAACGATGACGTCGGCTTCCATCATCACGCGCTGGGCGCGCAGCGTCAGCAGATCCTCAGCCCCCGGACCGGCACCGACCAGCCAGACGTGGCCCGCGACCTTGTCCATCGCGCCCAGCAGCCGGTCGGCGGCCTGGCGGGCCTGCGGCAGGTTGCCGTTTGCAACAGCATCGGCAACGGCGCCGGAGAAAAAGCGGCGCCAGAAGACGCGGCGGGAAACGCCACGGGGGATCAGTTGATCGACGGCCTTGCGGTAGCTCGTCGCCAGCGCGGCCAGACGCCCAAGCGAAGGAGAGAGAAGCTGATCGATCTGGGCTCGGATCATCTGCGCCAGGACCGGCCCTGCCCCTTCGGTGCCGATTGCGACGGCAACCGGCGCACGATTGACCAGCGCCGGTGTGAAGAAATCGCAGTAATCGGGCTGATCGACGGCGTTGGCCGGAACTTTGGCGGCGCGCGCGGCATCGACGATGGCGCGATCGCTAGCTTCGTCACCGGTTGCGGCAAAGACCAGTGCAGCTCCCTCGACCTGCTTGGCGGCAAAGGCGGCGCGCACGGTCTCGATGCGGTTGGCGATCAGGAAGGCATGATAATCGGCTTCCGGCCGCTCGGCGTAGGCGACGATCCGCGCCCGCGTGTTGAGCAGCAGCCGCACCTTGGCGAAGGCTTCGTCGCCATTACCGAAGACAGCCGTCTTCTGGCCTTCCACGCGAAAGAAGGCTGGAAATACCGAAAGCTGCTCAGTCTTGGGAGACATCATCAATCCACTTCGAAGTTGCCAGAATATGCCCGTGATCGACAAGGGATTGAAGGAACAGAAATTCGAAAGCCCCAGCAAGCGCGTATTCTTATGCTCGCGCCATCGGCGATTTGAGAAAAGTCAACCGTGCCGACGAAAACCACCTGTTCCCATTCTCTTTGCCCACTCCCTTTGTTGCATTGCAGTATAAAGCCTGTGATAAACGGCGTCCACCGGCGTTTGGCGCATTTCGCTCGCGCCTCCAAGGCGATAGACTGGGAAAAACCGGAGACGCCAATGCCTGACAAGACCATCGCCGCCCGCCTGCTTTCGGTGATCGAGGACGATATCCTGCCGCTTACCGAACGCGGCGTTTCGCTTGGCAACAAGGTGTTCGGCGCGGCGATCCTGCGCAAATCCGATCTGTCGCTCGTCGTCGCCGAGACCAACAACGAGTTGGAGAATCGGCTGTGGCACGGCGAGGTGCATACGCTCAAGCGCTTCTACGAACTTGGCGACGAGCCCGCGACCAAGGATTTGATCTTCCTTTCCACCCACGAACCCTGCACCATGTGCATGTCGGCGATTACCTGGGCGGGCTTCGACAATTTCTATTATTTCTTCAGCCACGAGGATTCCCGCGATGCCTTCGCCATTCCGCATGACCTGAAGATCCTGAAGGAGGTCTTCGGGCTTGAACCCGGCGGCTATCGCAGGCAGAACGCCTTCTGGAACAGCTTTGCGGTCGCCGATCTCGTCGAGACCGAAGAGGCTCAAATTAGAGAGGCGCTCAAGGCGCAGACCGCCCGCATCAAGGCGCGCTACGACGCATTGTCGGCCAGCTACCAGTCATCGAAGAGCGCCAACGATATTCCCCTCAACTGAGGATGCTGAACCGAGGCACCATGGAACCTTCAAAAGACATTTCGCGGCTGATCGAGATCATGGCGGCATTGCGCCATCCCGAGACTGGTTGCCCCTGGGACATCGAGCAGAACTTTCAGACGATCAAGCCCTATACGATCGAGGAGGCCTATGAAGTTTCCGACGCAATCGAGCGCGGCGATATGGACGATCTCTGCGACGAGCTCGGCGACCTGCTGCTGCAGGTGGTCTTCCATGCCCGCATGGCCGAGGAAGCCGGCGAATTCTCCTTCGGCGACGTGGTCAACGCCATCACCACCAAGATGATCCGCCGCCACCCGCATGTCTTTGCCCGCTCGGAAGCGGATACACCCGACGCGGTGAAGATCCAGTGGGACGAGATCAAGCAAGCGGAAAAACGCGAGCGCGCCGAGCGCCGCTCACGGCGCGGGATTACCGAGGATTTCAACGGCGGCTTCCTCGGCTCGGTGCAGCGCAGCTTCCCGGCCTTGACGGAAGCGCTGAAGCTGCAGGAACGCGCCGCCAAAGTCGGCTTCGACTGGTCGGCGCCCGAGCCGATCCTCGACAAGATCGAGGAGGAGATCGGCGAATTGCGGATGGCGCTCAGAGACGGTGACCGCGCGAAGGTCAACGACGAACTTGGCGACCTGATCTTCGCGGTCGTCAATATCGGCCGGCATGTGAAGGCGGATCCGGAACAAGCGCTGCGCGGAACGAATACGAAATTCCGACGTCGGTTCAATCATATCGAGCAGGTTCTTGATGCGGAAGGCGAGACGCTGGAGGCGGCCAGTCTGGAGCGGATGGAGGAGATCTGGCAGGCGGCGAAGGCGATTGAGCGGGCTGTGACGGCTGGGGCTGAGTGAGTTGGCGTGGGGTCAGCCCCACCCTCCGTCATGCTCGGCCTTGAGCCGAGCATCCACACGACACCCACAGCAGCCGAGGCATGGATCCTCGGCTCAAGGCCGAGGATGACGGAGAGTGGGGTTGGCTTCTCGCCAAATTCAACCCCATCAATGTTTTAGCATCCAAATGCGTGCCCCGCTCCCAATCCTCGCGCGGCGGCTTCGTAGTGCCAGAGCGGCAGCGCCAGCTTGTAGCCGGGAAGGCGATTGAGAGGGCTGTGATGACTGCGGCTGAGTGAGTTGGCGTGAGGTTCAACCCCACCCTCCGTCATGCTCGGCCCTGAGCCGAGCATCCACACGACACCCACAGCAGCCGAGGCATGGATCCTCGGCTCAAGGCCGAGGATGACGGAGAGTGGGGTTGGCTTCTCGCCAAATTCAACCCCATCAATGTTTTAGCATCCAAATGCGTGCCCCGCTCCCAATCCTCGCGCGGCGGCTTCGTAGTGCCAGAGCGGCAGCGCCAGCTTGTAGCCGGGAAGGCGATTGAGAGGGCTGTGATGACTGCGGCTGAGTGAGTTGGCGTGAGGTTCAACCCCACCCTCCGTCATGCTCGGCCCTGAGCCGAGCATCCACACCGCACCCACCAGCGGGGTGGCTTCTCACCACTCAACCCCGTCAGAGGCGTAGCACCAAACGCGTACGCTACCGCTCCCAATCTTCCTTCGGAGCCTTCGGCCCGTTGCCGATGCGGCGTTCGAGTTCGGCGGCTTCGGTTTCGGAGAGGCGCAGGTCGAGCGTGATCGAGCCGTCTTCGTTGTCCTCGCGGGCATCGACGATCGCGTGGTCGTAGAGCCAGGGCAGCAGCGCCAGCTTGTCGACCGGAAGGCGGATGGTGGTTTCGGTCATCACGCCCGAGAGCCGGCGGCTGATCTCGTCCATCAGCGTGTCGACGCCCTCGCCGCTGACGGCTGAAACCGCCACCACGTTGCTAGCGCCGGCAGCCTTCTGCACCATCGCATCATGCACCTCGGGCTCCAACCGGTCGATCTTGTTCCAGACCTCGATCAGTCGCTTCTCGGCTTCGGCCTCATCGATGCCGAGATCACCGAGGATACGCATCACGTCGGAGCTCTGCGCCTGATTGTCGTCATCCGACATATCGCGGACATGCAGGATGAGATCGGCTTCGAGCACCTCCTCCAGCGTCGCCCGGAAAGCGGCGACGAGATGGGTGGGCAGGTCGGAGATGAAGCCGACGGTGTCGGACAGGATGACGGTGCGGCCGTGCGGCAGCTTCATGCGGCGCAGCGTCGGGTCGAGCGTGGCAAAGAGCATGTCTTCGGCCAGCACGCCGGCGCCGGTGATGCGGTTGAACAAGGTCGACTTGCCGGCATTGGTATAACCGACGAGCGCCACGATCGGATGCGGCACCTTGCGGCGCTTGGCGCGGTGGAGCTGGCGGGTGCGCACGACCTGCTCCAGCTCGCGCTCGAGCTTGATGATGCGGTCCTGCAGCAGCCGCCGGTCGGCTTCGATCTGAGTTTCGCCGGGGCCGCCCATGAAGCCGCCGCCGCCGCGCTGGCGTTCAAGGTGGGTCCAGCTGCGAACCAGCCGGCCCTTCTGATAATTCAGATGCGCCAGATCGACCTGCAGCGTGCCCTCTTTGGTGGAGGCGCGGCGGCCGAAGATTTCAAGGATCAGGCCGGTGCGGTCGACGACCTTGGCGTTCCATTCCTTTTCGAGATTGCGCTGCTGCACAGGGGTCAGCGGATGATCGACGATGACCAGACCGGAATCGCGCTCGTCGAGTAGCGCCTTGATCTCCTCGATCTTGCCGGTGCCGAGCAGCGTCGCCGGTCGGGGATCATTGACTGGGACGATCGAGCCGTTAACGACATCGAGGTCGATCGCCTGGGCAAGGCCCGTCGCCTCCTCCAGCCGGCTTTCCGGCGTGCGGGTCGAGGCCGATTCGGTCTGGCCGCCGCGGTTGCGGGATTTCAGAACCGGCACGACGACGGTCGCGCGCATGTCATCCCTGTGCTTGGCTGCCTCAGGGATGATCGAATCGTTCTTGGTATCGCGTGTCGAAATGACGGCTGATCCTGTTAGGACGCGGCTTCTTCACTCTCGAACATCTGCATCGGCTGACCCGGCATGATCGTCGAGATCGCATGCTTATACACCAGCTGCGAGTGGCCGTCACGGCGAAGAAGAACACAGAAATTGTCGAAAGAGGTAACAACGCCCGTGAGTTTCACGCCGTTGATCAAAAAGATTGTCAGGGAAATCTTTTGCTTGCGAACAGTATTGAGAAATAAGTCCTGCAGATTCTGAGAACGTTCCGCCATCGCGCCGCTTCTTTCTTTATTGCCGACCTGATCTGGCCGGTTGAATATTAATCAACCTCTCAATGCAAGACCGGCGGCACCCTCATTCCACCTGTCCAGCAAATCTTGGTATCAAATCGCAATCTTTTCCGCAACGTCGAAAAAGGCTTCACGGACTTTCTGCGAGACGCTGCCCGGATGACCGTTGGCAATGGCTTGGCCATCGACGGAAACCACCGGAAAACAAATACTTGTGGCTGCCGTCAAGAAAACCTCGCGGGCCGCGAGCATCTCTGAAACGGAGAAATTCCGCTCGGTGATCTCAAGCCCCAGCCGGGCTGCGACGTCGATCAAGGTGGTGCGCGTAATGCCGCGCAGAATGCCGTGTTCGGCGGGCCGCGTCACCAGAGTTCCGTCCCGGTCGACGATCCAGACATTGGTCGCCGCCCCTTCCTTCACCATGCCGTCGCCATCGACATAGATCGCCTCCTGGGCGCCGGCTTCCTTCGCCTGCTGACGCGCCATGGCGTTCGGCAGCAGGCCGACGGACTTGATGTCGACGCGGTCCCAGCGATTGTCGGCAACGGTGATCGCCTTGATGCCGTTGGCGTTCTTGGCGGCGATGATCTTCGGGTCGGTGCTCTTGGCAGTGATGACAAGCGACGGCGGCGTGCCCTCGGCGGGAAAGACATGATCGCGGCGTGCGACACCGCGCGTCACCTGCAGGTAGAAAAGCCCGTTGCGGACATGATTGCGGCGCAGGGTCTCGCGAATGACCTGCGTCAGCGCCGCCCGGCTCATCGGCCAGACGATGCGCAATTCACCGAGCGACCGGTCGAGACGGTTCAGGTGGCGGGTGAGATCGACGATATAGCCGTGACGGACCTCGCAGACTTCGTAGACGCCGTCGGCGAACTGATAGCCGCGGTCCTCGATATGGACGCTCGCATCGGAATGCTTGACGTAACGGCCGTTCACATAGGCGATTCTCGGCATGGGAAACCTGATCTTCCGGGAAGCGATAGAAGGATATGGCGCGGCGGCAATGGCCGCTCCTGCTAGATCAAAAAGTGGAGCATGATGTTGCCCGAACCGCTCACACTTTGCGGCATCATGCTTTAGACGCCGAGCGATTTCAGCTTGCGGTGCAGCGCCGAACGCTCCATGCCGACGAATTCGGCGGTGCGTGAGATGTTGCCGCCGAAGCGGTTGATCTGGGCGATCAGATAATCCTTCTCGAACATCTCTCGGGCTTCGCGCAGCGGCAGCGTCATGATGTGATAGTCATTCTTGGCCGACACCTTCGGCAGCATGTCGCCGAGATCTGTCGGCAGCATGTCGGCGGTGATCGGCGCATCCGGCCCGTCGGTGCGGGCAAGAATCATCAGCCGCTCGATATTGTTGCGCAGCTGGCGGATATTGCCCGGCCAGTCATGCGCTTGCAGCACCGCCATGGCGTCGTCTCCGATGCGGCGCGGACGAATGCCAGCCTGTTCGGAAATCTGCCGCATCAGCTGGTCGACGAGGAAGGGAATGTCCTCGCGCCGCTCGGCAAGGGCGGGTACGCGCACCGGCACGACGGCGAGGCGATGATAGAGATCCTCGCGGAACCAGCCTTCGGCGATGCGGCTCTCGAGATTATAGGCGGTCGAGGAGATGATGCGGACATCGACCTTGACGCGCTTGGAACCGCCGACCCGCTCGAACTGCTGATCGACCAGCACGCGCAGGATCTTGTTCTGCGTCTCGCGCGGCATCTCGCCGACCTCGTCGAGATAGAGGATGCCGCGATGGGCTTCCTCGAGCGCGCCGATCTTGCGCGCCTGGCCGGGCGTGCCCTCGGTTCCGAACAGCGCCACTTCCATACGATCGGGCGTGATGTTGGCGGCATTGATCGCCACGAAGGGGCCGTTGGCGCGGGCCGACTTCTTGTGGATCATCCGCGCCACCAGCTCCTTGCCGGAGCCTGAGGCGCCGAGGATCATGATGCGGCTGTTGGTCGGCGAAACCTTCTCGATCGTCTGACGCAGCTGCGAGACGGCGACCGAGGTGCCGATCAACTCCAAGGCATCGCCGGTTCGCCGCTTCAGCTCGGAAACCTCGCGCTTGAGTTTAGAATTTTCGAGCGCCCGTTCAGCGATCAGTATCAGCCGGTCGGCCTTGAACGGCTTTTCGATGAAATCGAAGGCGCCGCGTTTGATCGCCGAGACGGCGGTCTCGATGTTGCCGTGGCCCGAGATCATCACGACGGGCAGATCGGGATGGCGGGTCTTGATCTCGTCGAGCAGCGACAGGCCGTCAAGCTTGCTGCCCTGCATCCAGATATCGAGGAAGATCAGCCGCGGCACGCGGTCGGAAATCGCCGCCAGCGCGCTGTCGCTGTCATGGGCGGTGCGTGTCTCGTGTCCCTCGTCGGAGAGAATGCCGGAAACGATCTCGCGAATATCGTGCTCGTCATCGACGACGAGAATATCAGAGGCCATAAACACTTTCCTTGTCATTGGCTGCGGGGGCAGCAGGCGTCGGATCCCGGCGTGGCAGATGCACGCGGATCATGGCCCCTCTTCCCCGGTCAAAATCGGCGGGCGCATCGTGCAGCTCCAGCTGCCCGCCATGTTCCTCGATGATCTTCTTGACGATGGCAAGGCCAAGGCCGGTGCCCTTCTCGCGCATCGTCATATAGGGCTCCAGAATGCTGTGGCGGTTTTCCACCGGCAGGCCGCGGCCATTGTCGATCACGTCGACGGTGAAGCGGTCGCGGCCGGCGTCGAGGGCGGCGCGGACGAGAATCTTGCGCTCGTCGCGTTCGTCGCTCGGGACGGCTTCGATTGCTTCCACCGCATTCTTGATGAGATTTCCGAAGGCCTGGCCAAGCATGCGGCTGTCGAACAGGCCCTCCAGCGGCTGGTCCCCGAAATCCTGCTGGAAGGCGACATGCTGGTTGCCCATCTCACGCAGGAAGATCGCGTCGCGCAGAATCTCGCGCAGATCGCTCGGCTCCTTGGTCGGCTTCGGCATGCGGGCAAAGGCGGAGAATTCGTCGACCATGCGGCCGATATCGCCGACCTGACGGATGATCGTATCCGTGCACTGGTCGAAGACGGTTCGGTCGTTCTGGTCGATCTGCTTGCCATAGCGGCGCTGGATGCGTTCCGCGGACAGCTGAATCGGCGTCAGCGGGTTCTTGATCTCATGGGCGATGCGCCGTGCGACGTCGCCCCAGGCGGTCGAACGCTGGGCAATGACGAGGTCGGTGATGTCGTCGAGCGTAATCACATAGGATTCGCTCATGTCACGCACTTCCTCGCGGGTGACCTGGACGCTCAGCGTCCTGACCGTGCCGCCGCGCACCAGCGCGATCTGCTTGCGGAAATCGCCGCGATGGCGCACCGCCGCCTCGGTCAGCACCTGATCGACCTCCGGCGCAATGTCTGCCAATTGCTTGCCGAGCATTGCGTCGGCCGACAATGACATCAGCGTCTCGGCCGAACTGTTGACGATGGCGATGCGGCGGTCCTGCTCGACGCCGATGACGGCGGCGGTAACACCCGACAGCACCGCCTCGATGAAGCGCCGGCGGTCGTCGACCTCGTCCTTGGCCTCAAGGATCTCGTCGCGCTGGGTGCGGATTTCCGAGATCATCTTGTTGAAGGTGCGCGACAGATTGGCGACATCGCCATCGACGGCATGCACCGGCACGACGATGTCCATATTGCCCGAGGCGACGCTGTCGGCAGCGGTAATCAGCAACCGGATCGGCCGAACGATGCGGTCGGCAACGGCGATCGCCGTCCAGATCGCCGCCAAGAGCACGATCAGCGCAAAGCCGATGTAAAGCACGGCAAAGGCAATCTGCAGCGAGAAACGGTTGGCCTCCATCGAACGGTATTCGGTGGCGTTCTCCTCCATCATGCGCATGGCGCCCATGACCTTGGGATCGACGGCGCGCACCGTGTAGAGGAAGGTACCCTGGATGGCATCGAGCCTGATGATGGCGCCGACAAGGTTGGTGACGCCGGGCGGGATCAGCGTCGGCTGGCCCGCCGCCGCCTTTTGCAGCGCGTCCTGCGGAATGGCCGGCAACGGTTTTTCGGTGGCGATGTCGGCCTGGACCTTTACCGAGCCGTCGCTCTCGACAAGAAAGGCGCCGAGCAAGCCGCGGCCCCTCGCCTGGCGCGTCATCAACTCGGCGAACCCCGTCCTGTCGAGACTGTAAAGGGCGCGGTTGCGCTCCAGGTCGTTCGCCATGGAAACCGTCTGCCCCTGCAGGTAACTGGCATTCTCCATCATATAGGCCTGGCCGATATTGCGCGACGAGCTGACGATCGACTGGGTGCGGAGCGCAAACCAGCGGTCGAGGCCGGCATTCAGCGTGATGCTGGCGAAGATGGCGACGAGGATCGCCGGCGTGATCGCGACAATCGAGAAGAGCACGACGATGCGGATATGCAGGCGTGCGGCCGCGCGACCACGTGTGCGCGCCTTGAGCAGTCTTGCCACCTCGCGGCCGATCAGCGCCAGCAGCGTCAGCACGAAGAAGGAATTGACGATGACCGAGGTGATGACGACATGCGAGGTCGGCGCAATCGGCGTCAGGCCCAGCAGTATGAAAAGCGTGATCGTGGCGCAGAGAAGCGCACCGCCGGCGAGCGCGAGGCCGGGCACGGCAAAAAGGGCGCGGCGATCGGTCACCGTCGTCACCGCCTCGCCCGCCGCCGCCGGCGCTACCCCATCCTGCGTCATTCGGCCTCTCTTCAGGCAGCGCCCGCCGCCCTGCCCTTCGACCGAAACCAGCCAACGCCGGCTTGAGAAAGCCAGCGCCAAGACGACTCGATCGGGAGCGAAATGTCCAAAACCCTGCGTGACCTTTAAGCAACGCATTGTGGCGAAAATGCAACGCGCCTTGTCACATTGTCAAGCTCCGGTGGAGCCCCGCCTGGGACACTTTTGCGCGACACGCGTCAGAATCGACGTGCACCTTCCGGCTTATTTCCTGCAATCGCATCGATCCGCTCCATCACCTCAGGCGTCATCTTGTGCCGGTGCGAGAGGGCCGCGAGGTTGTCCTGCAGCTGGCTGGCGCGTGAGGCGCCGAGAATGACAGTGGAGACGTTGGGATTGGCGAGGCACCACAGAAGGGCGAGATGGGTGATCGACAGGCCGACCTCGTCGGCCAGTTTTGCAAGCTGGCCGACCTGTTGGAGCTGGGCGCGGCCGGCGTCGCTCGACCACTTCTCCTTCAGCCATTCATAGCCGGGCAGGTTCATGCGGCTGTCGTCCGGCACGCCGTTATTGTATTTGCCGGTCAGCACGCCCGAGGCGAGCGGCGACCAGATGGTGGTGCCGAGGCCGATAAGGTCATAGAGCGGGAGATAATCGGCCTCGACCTTCTGGCGCTCGAAGATGTTGTACTGCGGCTGCTCCATCGTCGGCGGCGTGATGCGCAGGTCCCGGGCAACGGCGTAGGCTTCCGTTAGTTGCTGCGCCGACCATTCCGATGTCCCCCAATAGAGCACCTTGCCCTGGGCGACGAGATCGTGCATCGCCCGCACCGTTTCCTCGATCGGCGTGTCGATGTCAGGGCGATGGCAGAAGTAGAGGTCGAGATAGTCGACCTGAAGCCGCTTCAACGCCGCATGGCAGGCGTCGGTCACATGCTTGCGCGACAGGCCGCGCTGCGTTGGCTTCTGGCCTCCCCAGAACACCTTGCTGGAGACGACGAAGCTGTCGCGGCTCCAACCGAGCGCCTTCAGCGCCTCGCCCATGACGAGCTCGGACTTGCCGCTTTCGTAGCCTTCGGCATTGTCGAAGAAGTTCACCCCGTTATCGTAGGCAAGCCTCATGAGGTCGACGGCGTCACCGCCGTCCACCTGCTTGCCGAAAGTCACCCATGAGCCGAAGGAGAACTCGCTCACCTTCAGGCCCGACTTTCCCAAACGACGATATTCCATCATGCAGCTCCCGCAGGTTTTGAACATGTGCCGGCCGGTGACCGGCCTCGACATTCACACAATCGATCAACGACCGACCGGCTTAATCTATGGCATGAACAACGATAGGCGAGCCTCGGCGCAACAACCTGCTTAAACCAGCCCCCGAGAAAGATGCTCGATGCGGTTTTGACGCCTCCTCGATACCTCTAACTGCCAATCACGCCGTTCGTGGCAGCCGCGCCGACTGCCATACAAGCGGAACGAGCACCAGGGCGACGGCGGGAATGACGAACCAGTTCACCGTCTCCCATCCGGAGCTGAACATCAGCGAGCCCGAGAAGAACGAAGCCATCGCCACGGTGCCGAACACGACGAAGTCGTTTGCCCCTTGGACTTTGCCGCGTTCCTCAGGCGTGTGGCAATCCGACACCATTGCCGTCGCGCCGATGAATCCAAAATTCCAGCCGATGCCGAGGAGGATCAGCGAGCCCCAGAAATGTCCGATGTCGAGGCCGGATAGCGCCACCATCGCCGAGCCGCCGATCAAAAGCAGTTCGACGGCCGTGACCTTCTCTTTGCCGAAACGCGCCATCAAACGACCGGTCATGAAGCTCGGAGCATACATGGCAAGAACATGCCAGTGAATGCCGAGCGCCGCATTGTCCATCGAATGGCCGTGACCGACCATTGCTATCGGCGCTGCCGTCATGACGAAGGTCATGAGACCATAGGAGACGACGCCCGCGGCCACCGACAGGACGTACCGGGGCGTGGTGAGGATCTCGGATAATCTACGTCCGCCACCGCCGCGGCCAGTCTTCGCTGCAGGAGGCGTGCTGCGGTAGGCCAGAAGCAGCGGGATCGCGAGGAGCGCGAGGCCCGCCTGGCTGACAAAGCTGCCGGCGAAGGCAAAGCCGGGCAAGGAATCCCGCGTCCAGATGACGAGCTGCGGCCCGATGATAGCAGCAAGCAGCCCGCCCACCATGACGCGGGAAATAGCCTTGTCCCGCTGCGATCCCGACATCTCGTCGCCGGCTGCGAACCTGTAGCTTTGAACATAGGAGCCATAAAAGCCGGCAGCCATTGTTCCCAGGCAAAAGATCAAGAACAGATTCGCGATGATCCCGAAAGCGGCAATCAAACCGCCTGATATCCCCAGGAAGGCTCCAAGGATATAGGCATTGCGGCGGCCCAGACGGCGCATGAAGTAAGCGGCTGGAAGGGTGCCGAGCGCCAGCCCGACATTGTAGAGACTGACGGGAACTGTGGCGAGCGCCGGGTTCGAGGAGAGATGCTGTCCGACCAATCCACCCAGGGAAATCACGATCGGACCATTGGCGCCGCCAAAAACCTGGCTTCCCGCCAGAATGTATGTGTTTCGGTTTTTGGCGCGTTCATCGATCAAGCTTCACCTGCAATTCGTTCTGCCAGACCGGCGCCCGCAGCGGCGACTTCCCGGACTTGTCTCGAATAGAAAAACTGACCCATAATGCAAGAAAGGGGCCGGCACCCCTCGCCCGACATCGCCATGGGAAGGCGGAGGCAATTTAGAGTTTCACCCCGTTCTGACAACATCGAAAATTCCGCTCACGACAAAGAAAACATTTCCATGAAATCGCCCGTCTATCTCAATGCTCTCCGCGCGTTCGAAGCCAGCGCCAGGCATGGCAGCTTCGTCGAAGCCGCCGCCGAGCTCAATGTGACGGCTCCTGCCGTCGGACAGCTCGTGCGCGGCCTTGAAGAATGGCTCGGCACGCCGCTCTTTTATCGAACGGCGACGGGGAAAACCCGGCTGATGCCAACGGAGGCGGCAAACCGGGCCTTGCCTGACATCCGGGAAGGATTGGATCGACTGAGCCTCGGACTTGAGCGCCTGAAGGAAGGGGCTGCCGGCCGGGTCCTCACGGTCACGGTCAGTCCCGCTTTTGCGGCAAAGTGGCTGCTTCCCAGAATCGAGCGGTTCCAAGCGAGGGTACCGGAGGTCGATATTCGCTTGGACACCAGCCTGAAGCTCGCCGACTATGCTGCCCAGGGCATCGATATCGGCGTCCGATACGGCGCCGGTGATTGGCCCGGCCTGGTTTCGGAGAAATTGATGGAGGAAGAGGTTTTTCCAGTGTGTTCTCCGACGCTGAGGGGCTCCCTTAAATTACAGCAGCCGGATGAACTTGCTGCCTGCACGCTTATTCACGACGTCTCGGTCGATCCGAGTTCCGGCTTCATGACCTGGGATTTGTGGTTCAAGACGGTCGGCTCTACGCAGACGACGCAGCCAAGGGGCTTAACCATCAACAATTCGGCAGCTGTGCTGCAAGCCGCAATCGATGGACGTGGCGTCGCTTTGGCCCGAAGTATTTTGGCGCATGACGATCTTGCGGCCGGCCGGCTGGTCAGACTGTTCCCCGATCGGTCGGCCGCTTCGCCGCTGGCCTATTACGTGACCTATCGGCCCGATTTTGCCGGACTGCCGCGTCTTGCCGCATTCCGGGACTGGCTTTTCGCGGAAGCGCTCGCCGAGCGCCGGCAGACCGAATAGTTTTTCTTTCCGATCGACGAAGAACTTCGCGTTTGCGAGTTCATGCAGCTTCGATCAATCCTGACATCAGTGGAGTGTCTCCGGCGGCGCTGTGTCGCTGGGCGCGACGCAATTGCGGTTTGCGGAGACACAAAGTTTTTCTTTCAATCAAATCCCTGGCGCTCTCCGCCGGGGTTTGGGGAAGCAGCTCATGTTGAATAACGAGACCTGCCTTCGGGGCGGCCAATGACCCTTCCGGTCATGATTGTTGGCGGCGGTATTGCGGGCCTGACGGTTGCTCATGCAATGCAGTCGGCAGACATTGAATTCGTCCTCGTCGAAGCGCGTGACCGCTTGGGAGGCCGAATTCTTTCGGCCGGGAACGACGGATTGCCGTCCGAAGACGGATTCGATCTCGGCCCATCCTGGATTTGGCCGGAGATGCAGCCAGCCCTCTCTTCTCTGGCAGATAGGCTGGGCATCCGGCTTTTTGCCCAGAATGACGAGGGCGACATCGTCCTTGAGCGGTCCGCAAGCATCGCGCCTCAGCGCTTTCCAACCTTTCAACGCGAGCCGCGCTCGATGCGCATGAAGGGCGGCACCGCCTCGCTCATCGCGGCATTGAGAGGTCGAATTGCCGCCGAACATGTGCGGCTCGGCACGAGAGTGACGGGTCTCACTCGTCTGGACGGCTCGGTGTCGGTAACGCTGGAAGGCCCGGATGGAGCCGCCGAGACGATGGAGGCTGCGATCGTGGTGCTCGCAATGCCGCCCCGCCTGATCGACCGCTCCATTACGTTCGAGCCGCCCATCGATCCTGCCTTGACTCGACGGTGGCGTTCGACGCCGACCTGGATGGCTCCCCACGCCAAGTTTTTCGCAATCTACAATGAAGCGTTTTGGCGAAGTGACGGGCTCTCCGGTGCGGCGCAGAGTATGATCGGCCCGCTCGGGGAAATACATGACGCGACGACATCGTCCGGCAAGGCAGCGCTGTTCGGCTTCGTCGGCCTAACTGCCGCGCAGCGTCGAACGATCGGACCCGAACCGATCATCCAAGCGTCTGTTGAACAGCTCGTCCGACTGTTCGGAGATAAAGCCCGGACACCGGTGGCGACCTTGTACAAAGACTGGGCCGCCGACGCGTTGACGGCGACCGAGGACGACCTGATCGCCGCCGGTCATCCCCTCCCCGACGCTCGGCCGTGGGTGTCGGGAGACTGGTCGCCGGTGCTGATGCTGGCCGGTTCCGAAACCAGCGTGACCAACCCGGGCTACCTGGAAGGCGCGGCGGAAGCGGCTCTACGGGTCGCGGCAGACATTGAACGGATATGGCAAGGCCTTCCCAAGCGCTCGGCCTCGGCATTCACCTTGTGACATTCCAGGAGGTTCATATGAAACGGACATATCGCGCGATGCAGGTGACGAGCCCAGGCACGCTTGAGTTGGTGGAGAGAGCAATTCCGACGCCGGGCGACGGCGAAGTGCTGATTGCGGTCGATGCCTGTGGAATCTGCGGTGCGGACGCTAAAGACATTGAGAGGCCGGACACCAATGGCCGTTTGCCTCGAGTGCCGGGTCACGAGGTGGTCGGCAGGATTGCTGCCATAGGACGGGGGACACCCGCACGATGGAAAATCGGCCAAAGAGTTGGAGTCGGTCGCCTTGGCGGTCACTGCAACGAATGCGACGCGTGCCGCGGTGGCCAATTTCAGCTGTGCACGAACCAGCCGATCGTCGGCGCGACCTGTGACGGCGGCTATGCCGAGATGATGATCGCCCGCAATACCGGGCTTGTCGCGATACCCGACGAACTCACGGCCGAGGAGGCCGCGCCGATCCTGTGCGCGGGGCTCGCCATCTTCAACGCACTGAAGAAATGTGGCGCGGAAGCCGGCGACGTCGTGGCCATTGTCGGCATAGGCGGTCTTGGCCACATGGCGCTGCAATATGCCCGCAAGATGGGTTTCAAGGTGACTGCCATCGGACGGGGCGACGACATTGCTGACGACGCCAGATCGCTCGGCGCCCATGATTATATCGATACGGCGAGGGAAAACGCAGTAGAGTATCTGCAGCGCCTTGGCGGTGCGAAGGCCGTTATTTCCACCATCGGAGACCTGCAGATGGTTTCGGCACTCATGCCGGGGATCGCGGCGCAAAGCCGGCTTGTCGTCCTTGGGATCGGAAAGGACCCTTTGACGGTGTCGTCAGGACCGCTGGTCGGCGGTGAGCGCAGCGTGTTGGGTTCGATCACCGGAACGCCTTTCGAGAACGAAAAAACCTTGGACTTTTCCGTCCTCGTTGGCGTGCGTCCCCAGTTCGAGACCATGCAGTTCGAACAGGCCGCGAGCGCTTTCGAAAAGATGAAGTCCGGTGGCGTCAAGTTTCGAGTGGTGCTGACCATGGAGAAAAACAATGCGTCTGAATGATGATTTCACTAAGCCGACCGTTGTGCACGCCGCGAAACTCGACTGGGTTGCCAGTCCGGCCCGCGGGGTCGATCGTCGGATGCTTTATCGTGTCGGCCAGGAAGTGGCTCGGGCGACCTCGATTGTCCGCTATGCCGCAGGCAGCGTATTTCCGTCTCATACCCACACGGGCGGTGAGGAAATATTGGTGCTCGATGGGATATTCGAGGACGAACACGGTCGTTTCCCGGCCGGATCATACTTCCGAAATCCGCCGGGTACGTCGCATGCGCCTGCATCCGCTGACGGCTGCACCATCTTCGTCAAGCTCTGGCAGTTTCGCGAGGGCGACGAGGCGCAAATCGTGCGCAAACCCGGTGAAGGAGAGCCTGGACTTCAAAACGATGCCGTCACCGCAACGATCCTGTTCGATGACGGTCATGAGCAGGTCTGTCTGCAAAGGTGGGGTAGCAGCGCCTCGATCAAACTTTCGAATCATCGCGGATTGGAGCTGCTGGTTCTCGAAGGCGAGCTGTCTATCGGGACGGAGCGACTTCGATCCCAGAGCTGGATGCGGCTGCCCGAAGGCGAAAACCTGATGGCGAGCGCCGGTCCAGAGGGTGCATCTGCCTGGATCAAAGACGCACCATTGCAGCACGCCGATGTTTTGAAGCTCCCATCGTAGCAGATCACCTTGCTCGGCGTCTTTGACTGGACGCCGGCATGCGTGGTCCTGTAAATAAAACCTGCGCTGAAATTCGCCCGCATCCGCATTCTGCCGGCGGGCCAGAGGTGTTTTGATGAAAAGATGCCAAGTTGCCGTCGTCGGCGGAGGGCTCGCCGGGCTCTGCGCCGCACGGGCCCTCAATTCGAAGGGCATCGACTTCCTGTTGCTTGAAGCGAGGGATCGGCTGGGCGGCCGCATCCTGACATCAGACGAACATGGAATTTCTTCGGACGACGGGTTCGATCTCGGCCCTTCCTGGTTCTGGCCGCTGATGCAGCCTGACATGGCCGACCTCGTCCTGGAACTGGGGCTCCCTTCGTTCTCGCAAAACAATGATGGCGATGTAATATTCGAGCGAATGTCGCGGGAAGGACCGCAGAGGTATCGCCCGGTCGAACAGCAGTGAAAATCGCTTCGACTGACCGGCGGTTCGGCGGCGCTGGTGCGAGCATTGCACCGAGGGATCCCGGCCGACAGGATTCAACTCAACAGCTATGTTTCGGCCATGGCGCTTACCGGTGACGGTGTCGAGATTACCTCGAACGCTGCCGGCGGCATGGCCGCAGTGATCCACGCGCAGCAGGTCATCTGCGCCCTGCCGCCTCGACTGCTCGAAGCAAACGTGACTTTCACGCCGCAGCAGGACCAATCCAGCTTGGCTCGCTGGCGCGATACGCCGACCTGGATGGCGCCGCACGCCAAGTTTTTCGCAATCTATGATCGGCCCTTCTGGCGGGACGGCGGATTGTCGGGCACCGCCCAGAGCATGGTCGGGCCGATGGTCGAGATGCATGACGCGACGCTGGCGAATGGAAAGGCAGCCCTCTTCGTCTTCATCGGCACCGGCGCGGATCAGCGAGCGGCACGCGGCGAAGAGCTGTTGAACAAGGCCTGCCTTGCTCAGTTCGGGCGAATTTTCGGCGCTGGCGCATTGGAGCCGCGCAGCACTATTTTGAAAGACTGGGCAGCCGATCCATTGACTGCCACAAGCCGTGACCGCGTCGCGGCGGGACACCTATCGGCCGAGGATACGAATTGGGTGTCGGGACGGTGGAGCCGGCGGCTGGCCATGGCCGGCCGCGAGACGAGCGCGATTGAACCCGGCTTTCTTGCCGGGGCCGTAGCCGCTGCGAAACAGGTTGTTTCGGCGGTTGTCTCGTCACTCTGACCGCGAAGAGCTACTTCCTCAATGACCTAAGCCCGACGGAAGCAACGGCGATGACGCTCCTTGGAACGAACTAGCAACATCCGGGCGAAATCGGGCCGCCGTCGCCCGCTGACCGGTCCATGCCATCCACCTGTTATCCACAGCTTATCCACAGGCGTGGTGGCGGCGACCGCAGCAACTTCAATGACATTTGCGCGGCGGCAAACAATAGCTCGCAAATACTATGTGACTATCAAATGACACTGCGTTTTTGTTTTCCGGCGCAGATACAAACCGTGACGGGGCTGGGATAGATTTAATTTTGTTCCCGAGCGTGGCGGCGGATACTGGGAGGAGGAGGCGGTGGGCAAACGAGGAGCCCACCGCCTTTTTCAGGTCGTGCGGGAGCTTCTGTAAACCGAAACGCCGAGTTCCCTGATCTTCTTGCGCAATGTGTTGCGGTTGAGGCCGAGGAGATCGGCCGCCTTGATCTGGTTGCCGCGCGTTGCCGTGAGCGCAGCAAGGATCAACGGGTATTCCATCTCGGTCAGCACCCGGTCATAGAGGCCGGGCGGCGGCAGGTTTTCGCCGAAGCTGGAGAAGTAGGTGCGCATGTTCTCCTCGACCGCTTGCGCGATCGTCATCGAGCCGTTGCGGATCGGCCCCTTGTCGATCGGGCTATCGGGAACGTCGGAGCGCAGCTCGGCATCGATGATCTCGCGGGTAATGACATCCTGCGGATAGAGCGCCATCAGGCGGCGGATGAGGTTTTCCAGTTCGCGCACATTGCCCGGCCAGGCATAGGCCTTCATCAGTTCCAGCGCCTCCTGATCGAAGCGTTTGGAGCCGAGGCCCTCCTTTTCGGCCTGCTGGATGAAATGGCGCACGAGATCGGGAATATCCTCGGCGCGGTCGCGCAACGGCGGCAGGCGCAGCGGCACGACGTTGAGGCGGTAATAGAGGTCCTCGCGGAAGAGGCCCTGGTTGATTGCCTGCTTCAGATCCTTGTTGGTGGCGGCGACGATGCGCACGTCGGTGCGGATCGGCGTGCGGCCGCCGACGGTGGTGTATTCGCCCTGCTGCAACACGCGCAGCAGCCGGGTTTGGGCGTCCATCGGCATGTCGCCGATCTCGTCGAGGAAGAGCGTGCCGCCTTCGGCCTGCTCGAAACGGCCGGTCGAGCGGGTCTGCGCGCCGGTGAAGGCGCCCTTCTCATGGCCGAAGAGCTCGGATTCGATCAGGTCGCGCGGGATCGCCGCCATGTTGATCGCGACGAAGGGGCCGTTGCGGCGCTTGCCGTAATCATGCAGCGCGCGGGCGACAAGCTCCTTGCCAGTGCCGGATTCGCCGGTGATCATCAGCGTCAGATCCGTCTGCATAAGACGGGCGAGCACGCGGTAGATTTCCTGCATCGCCGCCGACCGGCCGACGAGCGGCATGCCGTCCTGCATATCCTCTTCGAGCTTGGCGGGCTTGCGCTTCGGCTCGGCGAGCGCGCGGCCGATGATGCCGATCAGCTCGGTCAGGTCGAAGGGCTTCGGCAGATAATCGTAGGCGCCCTTCTCCGAAGCCTTGATGGCGGTCATGAAGGTGTTCTGCGCGCTCATGACGAGAACCGGCAGATCGGGACGCGCCTTCTTGATGCGCGGCAGCAGGTCGAAGGCGTTTTCGTCAGGCATCACCACGTCGGTGACGACAAGATCACCCTCGCCCGCCGAAATCCAGCGCCAGAGGGTAGCGGCGTTGGAAGTGATGCGAACGTCATAGCCGGCGCGGCTCAAAGCCTGATTGAGCACGGTGCGGATCGCCGCATCATCATCTGCAACGAGGATCGTGGCTGTCATCGAGAAGGTCCTGTCGAGCTTGCGGAAGAGGCATCCTCGAGCGAAACGTCTTTCGACGCCGGCATGAGAACGCGGAAAGTCGTGCGGCTGTTCTGGCTGTCGCATTCGATGATGCCGCCGTGATCACCGATGATTTTGGCGACCAGCGCCAGGCCGAGTCCGCTGCCGTTCGTCTTGGTGGTGATGAAGGGATCGAAGAGATGCGGCAGCAGATCGGCGGGAACGCCGGGGCCATTGTCGTGAACGCAGAATTCCAAGGGCAGCGAGATCTTTTCACGGGTGCCGGCGACGGAAAGACGGATGCCCGGGCGATAGGCGGTCGTCAGCATGATCTCGCCGTCGGGCCGGTCACCGACCGCTTCGGCGGCGTTCTTCACCAGATTGAGGAAGACCTGGACGAGCTGGTCGCGATTGGCATAGACGGCCGGCAGCGACGGGTCGTAGCTTTCGGTGACGCGGATGTTGCGAGCAAAACCGGCCTTGGCGACGGCCTTCACATGATCGAGAACGGAATGGATATTGACCGGCATGCGGTCAACAGGACGTTCGTCGGAAAAGACTTCCATGCGGTCGACCAGCGAGACGATGCGGTCGGTCTCGTCGCAGATCAGCCGGGTCAGCGCCCGGTCGTCGTCAACCGCGGACTGTTCGAGCAGCTGGGCGGCGCCACGGATGCCGGAGAGCGGGTTCTTGATCTCATGCGCCAGCATCGAGGCGAGACCGGTCACCGAGCGGGCGGCGGCGCGATGCGTCAGCTGCCGGTCGATCTTGTCGGCCATCGATCGTTCCTGAAACACGATGACGACGGCGCCGGGCTCGCTGAGCACCGGGGCGACGTAGAGATCGACGAGCTTGTCCTGGCCGAGGCGGGGCGAACTCAGGTCGACGCGATATTCGTTGACCGGCGCCTTGCGCTCCCGCACCTGATCGATCAGGGCGAGCAGCGGGCTGCCGAAGGGAATGAAGGTGGAGATGCGGTAACGCGCCAGATGCGGGGCGCTGGCGCCGAAGAAGGCTTCCGCCTCCCAATTGGCGAAGGCGACGAAGCCGGATTCGTCGACCATGACGACCGGGTTCTGGATGGCGTTCAGCACGGCCATGGCGACGGTTCCGCCGGTCTGATCGGGCGGAGATATCGTATCCTTCGTCATGCCGCCTCCCGGCTATCGACAAGAGCTGTATCAAGCGCATCGTAAAGGCGCGCGGCCACCTCGCCCGGATCGCGCGAGGTCATGATCGCAGCCTTCTCGCCGCCGGCCAGCGCGGGGGCAAAACGCTCGAGATACCAGCCGAGATGCTTGCGGGCATGGCGGATCGCCACCGCCTCGCCGTAGAAATCGAGCATCATCCGGTAATGTTCGACGGCGATATCGGCAATGTCTTCGCGTCGCGGCTCCGCCGCACCGGCAAGCACGCCGGCATGCCACGGCCTGCCCTGGCAGCCCCTGCCGATCATCATGGCATCGGCGCCGGAACGGCGCAGGATTTCCTGCGCATCCGCGGCGGTTTCGACATCGCCATTGGCGATCAGCGGGATGGAGATGACGTCACGGACGGCATGGATCGCATCCCAATCGGCGCGGCCTTCGTAGAATTGCATGCGGGTCCGCCCATGAATGGTGACGAGCTGAATACCGGCGCCTTCGGCGCGGCGCGCAATGTCGGGCGCGTTGATGGAATTCTCGTCCCAGCCAAGGCGCATTTTGAGCGTCACCGGAATGTCGACGGCCTTGACCGTCGCCTCGATCAGGCCGAGCGCGTGATCGGGGTCGCGCATCAGCGCCGAGCCGGAATAACCGCCGATCACCTTCTTTGCCGGGCAGCCCATATTGACGTCGATGATATCGGCGCCGTGATCGGCGGCGATCTTCGCCGCCTCCGCCATCCAGTGCGCCTCCCGGCCGGCAAGCTGCACCATGTGCGGTCGGAAGCCCGCCGCCTTGAGCCGCGACCAGGATTCGGCCGTATCGTTGACCAGTTCGCGGCTCGCCACCATTTCGGTGACTACAAGGCCGGCGCCAAAGCGCCACGCCAGCTCGCGGAACGGCACGTCCGTGACGCCGGACATTGGCGCCAGCACAACGCGGTTCCGCACGGATACGGATCCGATTCGGAGAGGCGCTGCGAGGTCCTTGCAAATCAAATGATTATCTTTCAGGCACACCGTGTAACTGCATTATTTTTAGCCATAGATCCATGGCTTTGCCAAGGGGGCTTGGATCGGAATCGATATTTTTCGGGCAGATGCTGGAAAAGGCCCAAGCAAGAGGTTAGAGCACTCCGGTCAATTCCGCATATTTTAGGGGATTTATGCTGCAAATGCCGTCCAAGCAACCGATATCGGCCGGAATTGTCATCGTTGCCGCCGGCCGCGGCGAGCGGGCCGGATCCTCCAAGGACGGTCCCAAGCAATATCGCCTGATCGGCGGCAAGCCGGTTATCGCCCATACGCTTGAAAACTTCATGACATGGGAGCTGGCGACCGAGATCGTCGTCGTCATTCATCCCGATGACGAGGCGCTGTTTGCCAAGGCGTTTCGCCATATCATTTCGGCAACGCCGATCGAAATCGTGCATGGCGGCCCCACCCGGCAGCAATCGGTGCTGGCCGGCCTTCGATACCTCAAGGACAAGCATGTCAGCCATGTGCTGATTCACGATGCGGTGCGGCCCTTTTTCGACCACGCGCTTCTCGACCGCATTGCCGAAAGCCTTGGCAACGGCGCGGCGGCAGTGCTGCCGGCCATGCCGGTAACCGATACTCTGAAACGCGCCGACGGCGCCGGCACGGTGCTGACGACGGTTTCACGCGAGCAGCTTTATTCGGCGCAGACGCCGCAATCCTTCGCTTTCGAAACCATTCTCGACGCGCATGAAAAGGCGGCGGCGAGCGGGCGCAGCGATTTCACCGACGATGCCTCGATCGCCGAATGGCTGGGCATTCCGGTGACGATCGTCGAGGGCACGGGAGATAACGTCAAGCTGACTGTTAAAAGCGATATTGTCATGGCCGACGACAAGCTGTCGGCGTCGCTGCTTCCTGATGTGCGCACCGGCAACGGCTACGATGTGCACCAGCTCGAAGCAGGCGACGGCGTCACGCTCTGCGGCGTGTTCATTCCGCACGACCAGAAGCTGAAAGGCCATTCGGATGCCGACGTGGCGCTGCATGCGCTGACCGACGCGCTGCTTGCCACCTGCGGCGCCGGCGACATCGGCGATCATTTCCCGCCATCCGACCCGCAGTGGAAGGGAGCGGCTTCGCGGATCTTCATCGAGCATGCCGCGCGAATCGTGCGCGAACGCGGCGGCACGATCATGAATGCCGATGTCTCGCTGATCGCCGAGGCGCCGAAGGTCGGCCCGCATCGCGAGGCCATGCGGGCGAACCTGTCGGAATATCTCGGCATCGATCTCGAGCGCTGCTCGGTCAAGGCGACGACCAACGAGACGATCGGCTTCGTGGGCAGGCGCGAAGGCATCGCGGCGATCGCCACGGCGACCGTCGTCTATCGCGGGAGGAAATGATGAGCCCTTTCCCTCCAGATATCCTTACGGCGGCAGAGGCGATCATCCGTGACTTCACCGCGGCAGGGCTGATGGTGTCAACCGCCGAATCCTGCACCGGCGGGCTGATATCAGGCGCGCTGACGGAGATATCCGGCTCATCCGCCGTCGTCGACCGCGGCTTCGTCACCTATACGAATAGCGCCAAGACCGAGCTGCTCGGGGTGCAGGCGGAAACATTGCTGCGTTTCGGCGCAGTCTCCGAGGAGACCGCCCGGCAAATGGCGCACGGCGCCCTCTTCCGCTCGCGCGCCGATATCGCCGTCGCCGTCACCGGCATTGCCGGCCCCGGCGGCGGATCAGCCGAGAAGCCGGTCGGCCTCGTGCATCTCGCTGCCAAATCGCGCGCCGGCGTCCTTATCCATCGGAAAATGCTCTATGGCGACATCGGCCGCAGTGAGGTTCGGCTGGCAACGGTCAGGACGGCGCTGGAGATGGTGCGTTTGCTGCTCACGCATTGATGTGCCTGCAACCGGCCGTCAGACCGGAGCGTAGATCTTACTCGCGCGCGTTTCGAAGGCTTCGGTGAACATGCGGAAGGCGCGGTCGAACATCGAGCCCATCAAAGCGCCAAGGATGCGGCTTTTGAATTCGTAATCGATGAAGAAATTGATGGTGCAGCCGCCAGCCGGTGTCTCGATGAAATGCCAGCGATTGTCGAGATATTTGAACGGACCGTCGATATATTTGACTTCGATGACACGCTCGGCCCGGTTCAACAGCACCTGGGTCGTGAAGGTCTCGCGGATCGCCTTGTAGCCGACGGTCATATCGGCCACGAGCAGGATCCTGCCGTCACGCTCCTTGCGGCTTCTGACCGACAGCGCCTCGCAAAGCGGCAGGAACTCGGGATAACGTTCGACATCGGCAACGAGATCGAACATCTGGTCGGGCGTATGCGGTACGGAACGGTGCGTTTCGAAGTGCGGCATAGGCGGCACTTAAGCGGCTGCGCCAAGAAGATCAAGAAGCTGGCGCATACGACGGCGGGATTTTAGCTGAGAACGGGGCGAAGGCGGCGCGGTCTCAGCGCCTATACCACATACGCTGGAGCAACCTGTCGCTGCGGACGAACTGATGGAACAGTGCCGCTCCAATATGTGCGGAAAGCAGTGCCAGCAGGAGATTTGCCCCAAGCCCATGCGGCAGGCGCGGCGGATAGAGATAGAAGTTCGGCAATTCCGTGCCAGCACCGAATATGGCTTGCGCCGCGCCGCTCAGCGCGATGATGCCGACGCCGCTCGCAATCATGCCGAGGATGACCACGTAGAAGGCAAGATGGACGGCGCGGGCCAGCCACTCTTGCCACGAGGGCGCGCCCTGAACAGGCAGCGGCTTCCTGTCGAAAAGCCACCACCACACGATGCGGCACACGGTCAGCAGAAGAACCATGATCGCCGCTGGGATATGAACACGAAGGAGCGCCACCTTTGCGACCGGTTCGACGATATTGCCTGCTCGAAAGCCGGAGACGAGGGCAACGAGCAAGAATATGGCGGTCAGCCAATGCATGGAGACGGCGATGGCGCCGTAGCGATCAGTCGTGCTTTTCAGCATCAATTTCTCCTTCGAGACTGTGCCGCAGCCTCGTCATGACGCGATGTGCGGTTTGGATTTCGGCAAGTGAAAGCCCTGCGGCCATGGCGTTGACGCGCGGGTTGTAGGCTGCGATCGCAGCATCGTAGGTTTGTCGTCCTTTGTCGGTCAGCACGACGAGCTGCGCCCGCCGGTGATGCGGATTGGGTTCAAAGGCGACCAGCCCCTCTCCGTGCAGATCATTGACGATGCGCTGCACGTTCTGGCGGTTGGCACCAAGGTCCCGGGCCAGCCATGCCACCGGCTGCGGCCGATCCGCATAGACGATGGCCCCGAGGATTTGCCAGCGTGCGCTGGTCAGCCCATAGGCCGCCACAAGTCTGTCTCCCCAGGTCAAGGTCAAGTTATTCACCCGAAACATTGAAAGGATCAGTTCCGTCAAGGCGTCGCCTGTCGTGGTTCTCGTCGCTTCATCCATTTGTCACCATATATTGTTATTGACATCATCATGTCAAGTTATGTATGCACCACACCAAATTGACATCATTACACCAATACGAAAGGGATCTGAAGTCATGCACATGCAACCACTTGATGAGAATTTTCCGATCCACCGCCAGCTCGATGTCGATGCAGCCCCGGTCGTGCTGATCAACCTCTTCACGCTCGATCCCGCTGATGAGCCGCGTTTTCTCGAAGTCTGGAGCCGTGATGCCGAGTTTATGAAGCGGCAGCCCGGCTTCATCTCGACGCAGCTTCATCGAGCACTCGGCGAGAGCATGACCTACCTGAATTATGCGATGTGGGAATCGAACGAGGCATTCCGAGCCGCCTTCACTCATCCCGACTTTCGCGCCCAGGTCGCTGCATACCCGGCATCCGCCGTCGCTCGGCCGCACCTGTTTCAGAAGGTCGCCGTAGCCGGCATCTGCACAGCTTGAGCATCATTAGAAGGAGGATCTGCTGCGCATTAATCGGTAGCAGATGCTCCGGACAAGCCCACAGCCGTCCGGTTAAAAAATTTGGACTGGACGGAAGACACTGATTGTCTTTGATTCTGGCGTTTTTCGCTGTTCGGGACACGAACGGCAGCTCACTACCTAGGCGACATCCCCCGGCCTGGGAGATCGGCGAAGGCTGCCCCTCATCCGCCTGCCGCCACCGACCGGGGTCGAGCCGCGGGTCGCGACCTCTCCGCCTCTCTCCAGTCACTCGCAGGGCTCTCCCCGTCAGAACGGGGAGAGGGTTAGGGTGAGGGGCAATCGTGAGTGTGAACCGAACAACCGTCGGACAAGCCCGAGCATGACGCAGGAGAGGTTAGCAAGCATTGTCGTCCGCAGACCGACCAGGGCGAAAGATTGCGCGCCGAACCTTACTCAGCCGCCATCAACAGCTTCTTTTCCCGAGCCGCTCTCAGCCGGGCGAAGTCGTCGCCGGCATGGTGGGAGGAGCGGGTCAGCGGGCTTGAGGCGACCATCAGGAAGCCCTTGCTGTAGGCGACCGTCTCATAGGACTTGAACTCTTCGGGGGTGACGAAGCTTTCGACCTTGTGGTGCTTGCGGGTCGGCTGCAGGTATTGGCCGATCGTCAGGAAATCGACATCGGCAGTGCGCAGGTCGTCCATCAGCTGCAGCACTTCGTTGCGCTCCTCGCCGAGGCCGACCATGATGCCAGACTTGGTGAACATGGTGGGATCGAGTTCCTTCACCCGCTGCAGCAGCCGGATGGAGTGGAAGTAGCGGGCGCCGGGGCGAACCGTCAGATAGTTGCCGGCGACCGTTTCCATATTGTGGTTGAAGACGTCGGGTTTGGCGGCGACAACACGCTCCAGCGCGCCCGGTTTCTTCAGGAAGTCCGGCGTCAGGATTTCGATCGTCGTCATTGGCGAGGCGGCGCGGATCGCCCAGATCACCTTTTCGAAATGTTCGGCGCCGCCGTCCTCGAGGTCGTCGCGGTCGACCGAGGTGATGACGACGTGGGACAGGCCCATCTCCTTGACCGCCTTGGCGACATTTTCCGGTTCGGCCATGTCGAGCGCATTCGGCTTGCCGGTGGCGACATTGCAGAAGGCGCAGGCGCGGGTACAGATCTCGCCCATGATCATGAAGGTGGCGTGCTTCTTGTCCCAGCACTCGCCGATATTCGGGCAGCCGGCCTCCTCGCAGACGGTGACGAGCTTGTGCTCCTTCACGATCGCCCGCGTCTCGGCATAACCTTTGGAGGTCGGCGCCTTGACGCGGATCCAGTCCGGCTTGCGCATGACTTCCGTATCCGGCCGATGCGCCTTTTCGGGATGGCGCACGCGCTTGGCGTCGGGATTGATCGTGTCGAGAATGGTCACCATTGCAGTTTCAGCTTTCCGTCGCCCTTTAAGCGGCATCATCTCTTGATCTAGCGCCGCACCAGCCGCGCAAGGAATATCAGCAGGCAGGCGCCAAGGAAACCCGTCACGAAATAACCGAGCCGGCCGCCGGCGAGCTGGACATGGAATTGGGCGAGGATGGCGGTGGCGACGACCGAGCCGGCGATGCCGAGCACGATGTTCAGGAAAATCCCGTACCGCGCCTCCATCAGCTTGCCGGCGAGCCAGCCTGCAAGCCCGCCGATGATGATTGCCGAGATCCAGCCCACGCCTTCCATACCCGCCCTTACCCCTAAGCGACCGCTCTGGCGACCAGAACCACTATGATGGCACCGACGGTGGCGTGGATGATCTGTACGACCAGCGCGTTCTCAATGCCCAGCGAAATGCCGAGCGCGCTGAACAGATAGCCGCCGACGAAGGCGCCGATGATGCCGCTCAGCAGGCACCTGATCAAGCCGCCGCCACCGACGACGAGACTTGCAAGGAAGCCCGCCACCAGGCCGATCAGCAAAAACACCAGCAACGCCTGCGTCTCCATAGACATGAGGATCTCCTTTCGATTTTTCCACTCCCGGCGTGGCTTTCCACCCCGGGAGCAAATTTCCACCCCGGACAAAGAGGGCGGCCCCGGAAATTATCAAGCGTTCAGCACACGGCCATAGGCATCGAGCACCGCTTCCTTCATCGTCTCGGAAACTGTGGGATGCGGGAAGATCGTGTGCATCAGCTCTTCCTCTGTCGTCTCGAGGTTCATCGCAACGACGAAGCCCTGGATGAGTTCGGTGACTTCGGCGCCGACCATGTGGGCGCCGAGCAGCTCGCCGGTCTTCTTGTCGAAGATCACCTTGACCATGCCCTGGTCTTCGCCGAGCGCGATCGCCTTGCCGTTGGCGGCAAAGGAGAAGCGGCCGACGCGGATGTCGCGGCCGAGCTCCTTGGCCTTGGCTTCGGTGAGGCCGACAGAGGCGACCTGCGGATTGCAATAGGTGCAGCCGGGGACCTTGCCCTTGTCTGTGGGATGAACGTTCGGCAGGCCGGCGATCTTTTCGACGCAGACGACACCTTCATGTTCCGCCTTGTGCGCCAGCATCGGCGGGCCGGCGACGTCGCCGATGGCATAGATGCCGGCGACATTGGTCTTGCCGTAACCGTCGGCGACGACGCAGCCGCGATCGGTCTTGATGCCGAGCGCTTCGAGGCCGAGATTTTCGATGTTGCCCTGAACGCCGACAGCCGAAATCATCCGGTCGGCGGTGATCTGCTGCACCTTGCCGTCCGACGTCTCGACATGGGCAGTGATGCTGCCCGCCCCCTTCTCGACCTTGGTGACCTTGGCGCTGGTGAAGATCTTCAGGCCTCGCTTTTCCAGCTGCTTGCGGGCGATGGCGGTGATTTCGGCATCCTCGACCGGCATGATCGTCGGCATGACTTCGACAACCGTCACATCGACGCCCATCGAGCGGTAGAAGCTGGCGAATTCGATGCCGATCGCGCCCGAGCCCATGACGATCAGCGACTTCGGCAGCGCGTCGGGCTTCAGCGCCTCGAAATAGGTCCAGATCAGCTTGCCGTCCGGCTCGATTCCGGGCAGTGCGCGCGGACGGGCGCCGGTGGCGATGATGATGTGCTTGGCAGTATAGGTGCCCTCGCCCTTGACGTTCTTCGGCAGCGGATGCTGCGGCTCGACGACCGGCTTCGACGACTTGCCGACGACGATCTCGCCTGGTTTGGTGATCTTTGCCTCGCCCCAGATGATGTCGATCTTGTTCTTCTTCATCAGGAAGCCGACGCCGGCATTGAGACGGGCGGAGACGGCGCGCGAGCGGCCGACGACGGCCTTGGCGTCCGGCTTGACGGTACCTTCGAGAACGAGACCGAAATCCTTGAAGTGGTTGGCGTGATCCAGCACCTCGGCCGAACGCAGTAGCGCCTTTGTGGGTATGCAGCCCCAGTTCAGGCAGATGCCACCCATATGCTCGCGCTCGACGATCGCCGTCTTCAGGCCGAGCTGGGCCGCACGGATGGCGGCGACATAGCCGCCGGGGCCGGAGCCGATGATGATGACGTCGTAGGATTCAGCCATATGTGTCCTGCCCTTCGTTTACGCTGCGCTGCGGGTCATGAGCACCCACGCGTGTCTCTTGCTGTTTTCGAAGAGCGGCACGGCATCAGCGCGCGCAGCCTCCGAGAATCCGTTTCTTCCATAAAGCGACAGAGCCGCCTCGTTATCACTTGCGGTAATGAGACTGACAGGCCGGCCATCGGCCCTGTCGATCTGATCCTCCAGCAACGTTCGCCCGATGCCGATGCCACGCAGATGGCGGTAGACGCCGAGACTGCCGATGAACCAGCTTCCCACAACCGTCTTCTGCAAGACGAGCATCGGCTCGGTCGCCGCGCTCGTCGCCTCGATATCGCCTATGCCTTCCCCGAGCGTATGGCCGATTGCCACGCCCGCAACCTCGCCATAAGCCTCGGCGATCACCGCATCCCGCCAGCCGCCAACGGCTTCCTCTTCACTCATTTTCAGCCGCCCCCGCTCCAAAGGTGTGTCGCTTATGCCGTTCGCCACATCGGCGAACCAAAGCCACGAGGCAAAGCCATGCGAGGCGATATCCGCCAGGATCGCCAGCTCCGAGGCATCCCGCCGCGAGGCCTGCCGCAGGGCGACGAAGGCAGCCATTTTCAGATCCCCAGCATCATCCGCACGATCGATTCCAGGCCGCGTCCGAGCGCACGCGTGTTCTCAGCATCGAGATGAATGCCGTCGATCGGCGTGGTCTTGGCGACGGAATTGCCGTCGAAAAAGCCGCAGCCGAGTTCGTCGGCAAGGTCACGATAGAGCGTTGCAAGCTTGGCCGATTCTTCGATTCCGCCGGGAAAGGATGCGGCAAAAGGCACATTGCCCGTCGCGCAGATCGCCGGTGGCGCCACGATCAGGATCTCCGGCCCATCGAATTCGAAGGGCCAGGCGTGATTGCGGATCAGCCGCACGAGGCGGCTGATGCCCTGGCAGGCGGCAAAGGCCGAACCCGCCACGACCGGCTTCATGTCGTTGGTGCCGAGCAGGAGGATGACAAGATCGAGCGGCGCATGCGTCTGCAGGATCGTCGGCAGGACGCGCGCCCCGTTGCGGTCGCAATCGGCGAGGTGATCGTCGAAGGCGGTGGTGCGACCGTTCAGGCCTTCGGCAATGATGCGGGCATCGCTGCCGAGCGCTGCCTGAAGCACGCTCGGCCAGCGATTCTTGTAGTCATGACGGCCGATCGTCTCGGCGTCATAACCCCAGGTCAGCGAGTCGCCATAGCAAAGAACGGTCTTGGTCATTTCCGCCTCCGCTTCGCGATCAGACAAGCATGCCCATTGGGTTTTCGATGTAGCCCTTGAAGGCCTGGAGCAGCTCGGCGCCCAGCGCGCCGTCGACGCAGCGATGGTCGGTCGACAGTGTGACGCTCATGACGGTGGCGATCGCCATTTCGCCGTTCTTGACGACGACCCGCTGCTCGCCGGCGCCGACCGCCAGGATCGTCGCATGCGGCGGGTTGACGACGGCGGCGAAGTTCTTGACGCCCATCATGCCCATGTTGGAGACGGAGCTGGTGCCGCCCTGATATTCCTCGGGCTTCAGCTTGCGATCCTTGGCCCGCTTGCCGAGGTCGCGCATCTCGTTGGAGATGACAGACAGCGTCTTCTGCTCGGCCTTGCGGATGATCGGGGTGATCAGGCCGCCGGGGATCGAGACGGCGACGCCGACATCGGCGTGCTTGTGCTTGACCATGTTGCTGTCCGTCCACGACACGTTGGCCTCGGGAACGTCGCGCAGCGCCAGCGCCATGGCCTTGATGACCATGTCGTTGACCGAAAGCTTATAGGCCGGAGCGTTGTCCTTGCGGGGCGCCGCATCGTTCAGCTGGGCACGCAGCGCCATCAGAGCGTCGAGCTCACAATCGACGCTGACATAGAAATGCGGGATCGTCTGCTTGGATTCAACCAGGCGCCGGGCGATCGTCTTGCGCATGCCATCATGCGGCACGAGCTCGTAGGAGCCCGGCTCGAACAGCTTGAGCACGGCGTCATCGGAAGCGCCCTTCGGCGCTGCGGCGGCCGGAGCCGGAGCTGCGGCAGCCTGCGGGGGAGCAGCGGCCGGCGCGGCGGCAGCTTTTGCACCGCCGCCGGCAACGGCGGCTTCGACATCACTCTTGACGACGCGGCCATGCGGGCCGGAGCCTGCAACCGCCGAAAGGTCGATGCCGGCTTCTCTCGCTAGCCTGCGGGCAAGCGGCGAAGAGAAGGTGCGGTTGCCGCCGGCCGAAACTGCCGCGGGTGCGGCAGCGGGCGCAGCAGCCGGAGCGGCCGGGGCCGGTGCAGCCTCGGCCTTCGCAGCCGGTGCGGCTTCAGCCTTTGCCGGAGCAGCGGAGCCCGCACCGCTGGCGGCGGCGGCGACATCCTCGCCATCGGCGGCAAGAACGGCAATCAGCGCGTTGACCTTGACACCTTCGGTGCCGGCGGCAACGACGAGCTTGGCGACCGTGCCTTCATCGACGGCTTCGACTTCCATCGTCGCCTTGTCGGTCTCGATCTCGGCGATCACATCGCCAGACTTGACCTTGTCGCCTTCCTTGACCAGCCACTTGGAAAGATTGCCTTCTTCCATGGTCGGAGAGAGGGCGGGCATCGTGATATTGATCGGCATCGAGATACCCTCCCCTTATTTGTAGCAAACAGCCTTCACCGCATCGACGACTTCGCCGACGTTCGGAAGCGCCAGCTTTTCGAGATTGGCGGCGTAAGGCATCGGCACGTCCTTGCCCGCAATCGTCAGGATCGGCGCATCGAGATAATCGAAGGCCTGCTGCATGACGCGGGTGGCGATTTCGGTGCCGACAGAGGACTGCGGATAACCTTCCTCGACGGTGACGAGACGGCCGGTCTTCTTGACCGATTCGATGACCGTCGGAAGGTCCATCGGGCGGATAGTGCGAAGGTCGATCAGTTCGACGTCGATGCCGATCTTTTCGAGTTCGGCAACCGCCTTCGTCGCATAGGTCATGCCGATGCCGAAGGAGACGACCGTGGCGTCCTTGCCCTGACGATGGATGCGGGCCTTGCCGATCGGCAGGACGAAATTATCGAGCTTCGGCACATCGAAGTGCTGGCCGTAGAGAATTTCGTTTTCGAGGAAGATGACCGGGTTCGGATCGCGGATGGCCGCCTTGAGCAGGCCCTTGGCGTCGGATGCCGTGTAGGGCATGACGACCTTCAGGCCGGGGATGGCGCTGTACCAGGCCGCATAATCCTGGCTGTGCTGGGCGCCGACGCGGGCGGCTGCACCATTCGGGCCGCGGAAGACGATCGGAGCGCCCATCTGGCCGCCGGACATATAAAGCGTTTTGGCGGCCGAGTTGATGATGTGGTCGATCGCCTGCATGGCGAAGTTGAAAGTCATGAATTCGACGATCGGGCGAAGGCCGGCCATGGCGGCGCCGACGCCGACACCGGCAAAGCCGTGTTCGGTGATCGGCGTATCGATGACGCGACGGGGGCCGAATTCCTGCAGCAGTCCTTGAGTGACCTTGTAGGCGCCCTGGTATTCGGCGACTTCCTCGCCCATGACGAAGACGTCGTCGCTGGCGCGCATTTCTTCGGCCATGGCGTCGCGGAGCGCTTCGCGCACGGTCATCGACACCATTTCGGTGCCGGCCGGGATTTCCGGGTCGTTCGGAACGACGGCCTTGGGCTCTGCGGGAACGGGAGCAGAAGCGGAACCGGTATTTGTCGGCTTTTCTTCCTGAGCAACCTGCGGAGCAGCGACCGGAGCCGGCTGAGCAGCGGCAGGAGCGGTGGAAATCGCGTCAGCCGATTCGCCGTCCTGCAGCAGCACTGCGATCTTGGTGTTGACCTTGACGCCTTCAGTGCCGGCATCGACCAGCAGCTTGCCGATGATGCCTTCGTCGACGGCTTCGACTTCCATCGTCGCCTTGTCGGTTTCGATTTCGGCGATCACGTCACCGGAGGTGACCTTGTCACCTTCCTGCTTCAGCCATTTGGACAGCGTGCCTTCTTCCATCGTCGGAGAGAGGGCGGGCATGAGGATATCGATAGGCATGGGTTCCCTCCCCCGATTAGAGCAGAATGTCGGTGTAGAGCTCGGATGCATCCGGCTCCGGATCGGCCTGGGCGAAGTCGGCGCTGTCGGCGACGATGTCGCGGACATCCTTGTCGATCGCCTTCAGATCGTCTTCGGAGGCCCAGCCCTTTTCGATGAGGCGCGCCTTGACCTGCTCGATCGGATCCTGCTCGGAGCGCATCTTCTGCACTTCTTCCTTGGAGCGATATTTCGCCGGGTCGGACATGGAGTGGCCGCGGTAACGATAGGTCAGCATTTCGAGAATGATCGGGCCCTTGCCTGAGCGGCAATGTTCGAGCGCCTCGTCGGCCGCCGCCTTGACGGCGCGCACGTCCATGCCGTCGACCTGGATGCCAGGGATGCCGAAGCCGGAGCCGCGCAGCGAATAGTTCGACTGCGCGGTGGCGCGGGCCGTCGAGGTGCCCATGGCGTAGCGGTTGTTCTCGACGATATAGACGATCGGCAGCTTCCAGAGAGCGGCCATGTTGAAGCTCTCGTAGACCTGGCCCTGGTTGGCGGCGCCGTCGCCGAAATAGGCGATCGCGACATTGCCGTTGTTACGGTAGCGATTGGCAAAGGCGAGACCGGTTCCGAGCGAAACCTGGGCGCCGACGATGCCGTGACCGCCGTAGAAATGCTTCTCTTTCGAGAACATATGCATCGAGCCGCCCTTCCCGTGGGAATAGCCGCTGCGGCGCCCGGTCAGCTCCGCCATGACGCCGCGCGCTTCCATGCCGGTTGCCAGCATGTGGCCGTGGTCGCGATAGGCGGTGATGACCTGGTCGCCTTCCTTCTGCGCCATCTGCATGCCGACGACAACGGCTTCCTGACCGATGTAGAGATGGCAAAAGCCGCCGATGAAGCCCATGCCGTAAAGCTGACCGGCCTTCTCCTCGAAGCGGCGGATCAATAGCATCTCGCGATAGGCCTTGAGTTCCTCATCCCGATCGAAGTCGGCTACCGGGCCTCCATTCGATGCTTTGGCTGCTGGTTTTGCTGCAGTTTTGCGGCTGGAAACGGTCGCGGTCTTTCGCGGCGCCATTCAACCCTCCCTATGGGTTTGTCGTTTCTCGATGGCGCGTACCATAGGGAAGAAATATGACCACAGCAATGCCATAATTGCATGGCTCGTATTCGGCACTAAGCTATTGTAAATACATCAGAAATCGCAATTAACCGAATTCCGGTTAATTGGCATAATGATTAAATATGACGATCTCGTCCGCGCGCGACATGTTCAGCTGATAGCGCGCCTTTTCGTCCAGCATATCCTTGTCGAGCGAACCGTCACTGAGGAGCGCGACCTGACTTTCCAGATGTTCGCGCTTCGCCTTCAATACCGCAAGCTCTTTTTCGCGCTCGACGCGCTGACGCTCGAACGTCTCGGTCGCACGCAACCCGTAATCGCCATGGATGCAATGATAACCGAAATAGGAAAGGAAGGCGACCGTCATGGCCGGAATGACGAAGCGGCCGAGCTTTCTCTTCTTATGATGCTTTGTCCACATACACGTATGCTCTTGAACGCATTACCAATTCGTTCAGCATAATGCGCAGAGATTAACCGTTCGTTGACCGTAAAAATCAGGCAATAAAAAACCCGCGCCGGGTGGGCGCGGGTGAAGCCATTCAAATCAGATCCGATCAGCCGCGGATGATCGAGCGGCCGGCATACTGGGCCTGCGGGCCAAGGCCCTCCTCGATGCGGATCAGCTGGTTGTACTTGGCGAGACGGTCGGAACGCGACAGCGAACCGGTCTTGATCTGGCCGCAGTTGGTGGCAACCGCGAGATCGGCGATGGTCGAATCCTCGGTCTCGCCGGAGCGGTGCGACATGACGGCGGTGTAGGCCGCCTTGTGCGCCGTATTGACCGCATCGAGCGTTTCCGTCAGCGAACCGATCTGGTTGACCTTGACGAGGATCGAGTTGGCGACACCCATGCGGATGCCGTCGCGCAGACGGGCGGAGTTGGTGACGAAGAGATCGTCTCCGACGAGCTGCGTCTTCTTGCCGGTGAGGTCGGTCAGCGCCTTCCAGCCGTCCCAATCGTCTTCAGCCATTCCGTCCTCGATCGAGATGATCGGGTACTTGGCGGCGAGTTCGGCCAGATATTCGGCCATGGCGCCCGATTCGAGCGTGCGGCCTTCGCCTTCGAGCACGTATTTGCCGTCTTTGAAGAATTCCGTCGAGGCGCAGTCGAGGCCGAGGTAAATGTCCTCACCCGGCTTGTAGCCGGCTTTTTCAACCGACTTGACGATGAAGTCGAGGGCTTCCGAAGCACTCTTCAGGCCCGGTGCGAAACCGCCTTCGTCGCCGACATTGGTGTTGTGGCCCTGGGCTGCAAGCTCCTTGCGGAGCGTATGGAAGACTTCCGAACCCATGCGCACGGCTTCGGCGATCGAATCGGCGCCGACCGGCAGGATCATGAATTCCTGGAAGTCGATCGGATTGTCGGCATGAGCGCCGCCGTTGATGATATTCATCATCGGCACCGGCAGCAGGCTCGCCGAAGCGCCGCCGACATAACGGTAGAGCGGCAGGCCGGAGGCCTGGGCGGCAGCCTTGGCGACGGCGAGCGACACACCGAGGATGGCGTTGGCGCCGAGACGCGACTTGTTCGGCGTGCCGTCCAGTTCGATCATGATGTTGTCGATCTGGATCTGGTTTTCGGCGTCGATGCCGCCGATGGCGTCGAAGATCTCGGTGTTGGCGGCCTCGACGGCCTTCTCTACGCCCTTGCCGAGGTAGCGCTTGCCGCCGTCGCGCAGCTCGACCGCCTCATGGGCGCCCGTCGAGGCGCCCGAGGGAACAGCCGCGCGGCCCATGCTGCCGTCTTCGAGATAGACGTCGACTTCGACGGTGGGGTTGCCACGGCTATCGAGGATCTCGCGGGCGATGATATCGGTGATTGCAGTCATGGGTTCTTCCTGCTCGGTGGGTGATCAATCGTTCGAAGCCTGTCATAATCGAAGGCGTGCAAATTACAATGCCGCAATTTCCAGCCTTCGTACCGGCGTTCTGAAGTGGCCTAAACCACGATCATGTCAACCTGTTGAACGTCAAGCCTTGGCAACCGCATCGAACGCAAGCAATTTCTCAAGCAGCCGCGGCATGTCCTTGAGATAGACCATGTTCGGGCCGTCGGACGGAGCGTTGTCAGGGTCCTGGTGGGTTTCGAGAAAGACACCGGCAATACCCGTCGCCACGGCTGCGCGCGCCAGCGTTTCGACGAATTCGCGCTGGCCGCCGGAGGACTCGCCCTGCCCGCCGGGCTGGGCGACTGAATGGGTCGCATCGAAAATGACGGGCGCACCCATCGCCGCCATGATCGGCAGCGAGCGCATGTCGGAAACCAGCGTGTTGTAGCCGAAGGAGGCGCCGCGCTCGCACAGCAGCACGTTCGGATTGCCGCTGGCATTGAGCTTCTTCAGAACGTTCTTCATATCCCAGGGGGCGAGGAACTGGCCCTTCTTGACGTTGACGACGCGGCCCGTCTTGGCGGCAGCGATCAGAAGATCCGTCTGGCGGCATAGGAAGGCAGGGATCTGCAGAACGTCGATCACCTCCGCCACCTCGGCGCATTGCTCGGCGGTGTGGACGTCGGTCAGGACGGGAAAGCCGAATTCCCGCTTCAGGTCGGCGAAGACCTGCATGCCCTTTTCAAGCCCGATGCCGCGCTCGGCCGAGAGTGAGGTGCGGTTCGCCTTGTCGAAGGAACTCTTATAGACGAGGCCGATGCCGAGCTTTGCGCAGAGCTCTTTCAGCGTGCCGGCGACCATGAAAGCGTGATCACGGCTCTCCATCTGGCAGGGGCCGGCAATCAGCGACAGGCGGCCGGTATTGGAAAAGGTGACCTGGCCTTCGCCTTCGCCGATCTTGACCTCGGAATTGGTATCAGTGCTCATCGTGGTTCCTCGAAGGCAAAAAGCGCGCCCTGCCCGGGCGTGGGCTTCACCAGAATGCGATTGTTCTTGCGTGTGTATGTCACTCCGTTAGCAGCCAAATGCGCTTCTGTCACGGCAAGATCGGTAACGGTGAAGAGGATTGCCCGGCCGCGCAGACCACGATCGGCGGAGGAGACGACAAGCTCGAAATAGGCCTCCAGCCCTTCCGGCGTCATCAGGCTGATCTTGGCATTCGATGCCGCGATATTCATACCGAAACCGGTTTTTTCCACCGCCGTTTGCCCGACCGCAAGACCAACGAAGGCGGCAAACGCAACCGGCTCCGGCGCACAAAGCGCGATCTCGGCAATGCCCGTCACGCCGTTGGCATGCGCCTCCAGCGCCGCGCGATCGGCCGGGAAGGAGTTGATGCGCTGACAGGTGAAGAGAAAGAAGTCGGGCGCGCGCAGATCTCCTGAAAAGGCCAGTTTGAAGCTGCCGACGCTTTCGGAACCGTCTGGCATCCGCATCGGCCGGCTGAACTGCAGCATCTCGCCGGCACTCGCGCCGTTGCCGACGAATCGCCGATGATCGAGGCCGGCATCCTCGGTGAGGAAGGCCAGCGCCGAAAGCCCCTCCTCGCCGCAGCGGAAGCGAAAGGCACGATTGCGGGCGATGAAGACATTCCCCTGACGGGCCGCCGCCTCGCTCTCCTCGACGCTCGCCACGCCGAGCGGCTCGATATAGGTCTTGTCGGCGAAAAAGACGCAGGCATTTTCCGTTCCGAACGGATGGCGCGCATCGGCGGCGACGGTAAAGCCGAGCTTCCCGAGCCTTTCGCGCGCCAGATCGATATTGACGACGGGCAGCACGACATGATCCAGCGGGTGCGGCTTGGCGGAATGTGCGATCATAGGACCCCTCCTGACACGTCAAAGAGATGTGCGACAGCCCCATTCCCAATGCAAGACATGTGCGCCAATCCGGCGAATGAAAATAAAAATCTGGACGAGTTGGCGCGAAGTTTTACGGAAATTTAGCTACTTGCGGAACACATATGGAACATATAGGGTCCGTTCTGGATTTGTTTCAATCAGGGGTCTGACGTCGATGCTCACGCGCAAACAACAGGAGCTTCTCCTTTTCATTCATGAGCGCATGAAGGAATCCGGCGTTCCTCCCTCTTTCGACGAGATGAAGGATGCCCTGGATCTCGCCTCGAAATCCGGCATTCATCGCCTGATCACGGCGCTGGAGGAACGTGGTTTCATTCGCCGCCTACCGAACCGGGCCCGGGCCTTGGAAGTGATCAAGCTGCCGGAGGCCTATAGCCCCAGTCTTCAGCCGCGCCGCGGTTTTTCACCGAGCGTTATCGAAGGCAGCCTCGGCAAGCCCCAGCCGGTCGCCGCCCCCGCTGCCGCAAAGCCGATCGCCGACAACGGCAGCTCTGTCTCCGTGCCGGTCATGGGCCGGATCGCCGCCGGCGTGCCGATCTCGGCGATCCAGAACAATACGCACGACATCGTCGTTCCTGCGGATATGCTCGGCTCGGGCGAACATTACGCGCTGGAGGTCAAGGGCGATTCGATGATCGACGCCGGGATCTTCGACGGCGACACCGTGATCATCCGCAACGGCAGCACCGCAAGCCCCGGCGATATCGTCGTTGCGCTCGTCGACGACGAGGAAGCGACGCTGAAACGCTTTCGCCGCAAGGGCGCCTCGATCGCCCTCGAAGCCGCCAACCCGGCTTACGAGACCCGCATCTTCGGGCCTGACCGGGTCAAGGTGCAGGGCAAGCTGGTCGGCCTCATTCGCCGCTATCACTGACAGCCAACGGGGCTGATTCGGTAAAAGCGTCTTTGCGCCAATCATAGGCGCGATGGCGCATCCATGGACGCGACAAGGTATCGAATGCGGTTGCGACCTCGGGGCCTGTCTGCGCAAAACGCAATTCGACGGAACCGGTCCTGCGCAGCGTCTCGCCGGTGAAGAGTGTCGCACCCGAGTGGCAGCGGTCGAAACGCAGGCGCACCGCGGTCACGACAATCTCGCTGGCGTCGCAGGCCGGGCCGAGATAGGCGGCATTGTCGATGACGGCGACGACATGGCCATTGCCGAGCCTGGCGATACACCAGGCTTTCTTGACGCAGGAAAAACGATTTGCCTCACCGCCGGCTGCGGCGGCCATCATTGCCGTCCTCGCCTCATTCTGCTGATCGCGGGAAAGCCTGAGGCGGCGGTCCTCACCCTGCGGCGGGATGGCAGGGCCATCCAGCATCTTCGGCGGGTGGTGCGTCGGCAGGACCAGCGCTCTCTGCCACTGGTCGAAGATGAAGTCCGGCGGGTTTTCACGGTTGGAAGCCATTGCCGCCGTCGCGACGAGCGCGACCAGACCACCATCCTCGGAAATCACCAGATCCGGCGGTCGGGAACCCGGCAGGATCAGCACGATAAGCGTCGAGACGGCGAGGATCGATGTGCCGGCATGGCGCAATCGGGTGCGGAGCAGCGTCAGCAGCAGAAAGCCTGCCACGGCCACCGCGAAATACCAGGCGGGCAAACGGCCGAGGTCGATATCGCCGCCCCAGGCGGACACCGTCTTGGCGACCGCAATCACCAGATCGAGGCCGAAGCCGACCACCGTCCAGAGCGGAGCGTCCAGGCCGAATGGCATGAGCAACATCGCCAGCAGCCCGGCCGGCATGACGATGAAGGAGATGATCGGCATCGTCGCAAGGTTCGCCGGCAGGCCATAAGCTGTCAGGCGATGAAAATGCTCGACCGCAAACAACGCCGTGGAAAAGCCGCCGATCAGCGAGGTCAGGAAGACGCCGCCGAAGAAACCGGCGACCGCCACGACCAGCCGCAGCACCGGCAGCTTCAGCAACGGGTTTTCCCGGACGCGCCGCTCCTTCCACAGCTGGTAGCCCGATACCAGTGCCAAAGTCGCGGCAAAGGACATCTGGAAGCTCGGACCCAAGACTTCGGAGGGTGAAATGGCGATGATGACGAGCGCCGAGAGAACGACATTGCGCAGGCTGATCGACGGCCGATCGAAGAAGACGGCAATCAGCATGATCGCCATCATGATGAAGGCGCGCTCGGCCGAAACCCCGAATCCTGAGATCAGGAAGTAGGCCGTGACGGCGATGAGCGCGCCGGCGGCGGCGATCTTCTTTGTCGGATAGGCTTGGGCGACACCAGGAACGAGGCTGAGCAGCATCCGGAAACCGACGAAGAAGATGCCGGCCGACAACGCCATGTTGAGGCCCGAGATCGCCACGATATGCGCAAGGCCGGACTGGCGCAGCGCCTCCGTCGTTTCCTTCGAGATGGCGCGCCGCTCGTCGGTCACCAGAGCAGCGGCAAAAGCGCCCGTGTCGCCGGGCAGAATCGAGCGTATGCGATCGCCGATGCCGCTGCGCAACTGGTAAAGCCATTCGAGCAGAGCTTCGGACGTCGATCTCGCAGGCTGCGGGCCTGCCTGCGAATCGACTTTCTCGGGCGCGCCGTAGAAGAAGCCGTTGGCCCCGATGCCATCGAAATAGGCACCGAAGGAAAAGTCGTTGAGGGTGGGAAGCGCCGGTCCCGCCGGCGGCGTCAACCGTGCTCGGCCGGTGATGACGTCACCGATCTCGAAGGACGCATCGGCGCCGCGGGCGATCACGGTTATGCGCCTCGGCGGCCGCTTCACCTGTGGCGCCTCGGTGCCGGTGACCGCAAGAACATAGCGCCACCGCCCGCGATCGTCGCCTTCGCGCCGCTCGACGCGGCCCGTCACCGTCGTTGTCACGGATGAATCGAGGATGACAGTCGACGCCCGCCAGCTTTCGAGCTGCGCACAGAGCATGCCGCATGCCACGAGGGCAAGCGCCATAAAGGTTGCCCGCAAGGCCGGCCGGCTGCGGCCGGCGACGAGCACCGCAAGCATCAGCACCGACAGGCAGAGCAACGATGGAAGGAGCGGAAAATCCGTTGCAGCAAGAAACCAGTATGCCGCGCCGGCGCCGAGGAAGACCGGCGAGAACAGGAGCAGGCGGCCGTGGTCGGCCTCCTCGCTGAGCAAACGGCCGGCAGCGCGCAGCAATTGTGCGACCGCGGTCGTCAGCCGGTGGCGCAATGGCACCGCAGACTGCGTTTTTGCCGGCCGCGATCCCACGGCAGGAGCCGGAAACGCGACGGGATCGGCAAGGCCGACGCCTGCTTGCGGCCGCAATTCGACTGTCGTCAACTCCTGCATGCGCCGCCCAAAATGACCTCACCCTGGGCCCAGAATGCAACCTCCGAGCTCATCCGGCAAGAATAATCGATTGAAATACGGGCGAAAATTGCGAGCGCGAAAAGATCAGTTGAATCATCGGCTTCCGCTATGCGTGCTGCTCATCGCTGCAGTGCCTAAAAGGTGATGCCGCAATGCACAAAATGGCGTCACGGTAACTTGGCATTAGCCTCGCGATCATATAGCTATCGCAAAGGACGCTTAACCCCTATGGCGCTTTTGTGGCGCCACCGACATTTCGGAGGATCAGCATGACGGATCAAAGCGCAACAATAAAAATCGGTGACAAATCAGTCGACCTCGCCGTCAAAAGCGGCACGATCGGCCCGAGCGTCATCGATATCGGTGCTCTCTACAAGAACACCGCCTCCTTCACGTACGATCCGGGTTTCACCTCGACCGCATCCTGTGAATCCAAAATCACCTATATCGATGGCGACGAAGGCGTTCTGCTGCACCGCGGCTATCCGATCGAGCAGCTCGCCGAACATGGCGACTTCCTCGAGGTCTGCTATCTGCTTCTCTACGGCGAACTGCCGACGGCAGCGCAGAAGAAGGACTTCGACTATCGCGTCACGCATCACACCATGGTGCATGAGCAGATGAGCCGCTTCTTTACCGGCTTCCGCCGCGATGCGCATCCGATGGCCGTCATGTGCGGCTGCGTCGGCGCGCTGTCGGCCTTCTATCATGACTCGACCGACATCACCGATCCGCACCAGCGCATGGTCGCCAGCTTGCGCATGATCGCCAAGATGCCGACGCTTGCCGCCATGGCCTACAAGTACCATATCGGCCAGCCCTTCGTTTACCCGAAGAACGACCTCGACTATGCGTCGAACTTCCTGCGCATGTGCTTTGCCGTTCCGTGTGAGGAATATGTGGTCAATCCGGTGCTTTCGCGCGCCATGGACCGCATCTTCATCCTGCATGCCGACCACGAGCAGAATGCTTCGACCTCGACGGTCCGCCTCGCCGGTTCGTCGGGCGCCAACCCGTTCGCCTGCATCGCCGCCGGCATCGCCTGCCTCTGGGGCCCGGCGCATGGCGGCGCCAATGAAGCAGCGCTCAACATGCTGACGGAGATCGGCACGGTCGACCACATTCCTGAGTATATTGCCCGCGCCAAGGACAAGAACGATCCGTTCCGCCTGATGGGCTTCGGCCACCGCGTCTACAAGAACTACGATCCGCGCGCCAAGATCATGCAGAAGACGACGCATGAAGTGCTCGGCGAACTCGGCATCAAGGATGATCCGTTGCTGGAAGTGGCGATGGAGCTGGAGCGCATCGCGCTCACCGACGAATATTTCATCGAGAAGAAGCTCTATCCGAACATCGACTTCTATTCCGGCATCACGCTGAAGGCGCTGGGCTTCCCCACGACCATGTTCACCGTGCTCTTCGCGCTTGCCCGCACCGTCGGCTGGATCGCGCAGTGGAACGAGATGATCGAGGATCCGGAACAGCGCATCGGCCGTCCGCGCCAGCTCTATGTCGGCGAACCGAAGCGCGACTACATCCCGGTTTCGAAGCGCTGATCGCTTGAGACCAATCGGCTCAAACGAAAACCCGGTCAGAAACGACCGGGTTTTTTCTTTTTCAGCACCTCGAGCAGGATTTCGGCAGCATGTTCGCCGGGCGGCTTTTCGGTCTGCATGCGCTGCCAGATCAGCTGATAGCCTTCCTTCATCGCCTTGAGCTGGAGAGTGTCGGCCGACAGCCTTTCCATCCAGCGTGCGAGACTTGCCCCGCGAACGATATCGTTCAGATATTCCGGCACGACCGCGTAATCGGCGATCAGGTTCGGCAGCGCTCCTGTCCAGGTCTTGATGCCCGATGTCAGCAACCGCATGATCCAGTCGACCTTGTAGGCTGAGACGACGGGAACGTCGGCAAGCGCCAGCTCGAGAATAACGGTTCCGGATGCGGCCATGGCCGCATCGGCCTCGACGAAAGCCTTCCACTTTGCTTCTGCGCCGACAACGATCTCCGGCGTTACCGCCCATTTCGCAGTCAATTCGCGCACAAGCCCTTCCTTGTGTCTCATCGTCGGCAGGATAAAACGCATCGGCCCATTGCGGGAGACAAGTTCGCTCACCGCCGCCTCGAAATGCGGCAGGAGCTTCTGGATTTCCGAGGAGCGTGAGCCGGGCAGAAGCAGGATTGTGCCGCTGCCGGGCCGTCTTCCGGCGCGCAGGCGTCGGGTCTCCAGGAGCGCAGGGTCAGCGGTCAGGCGATGCCCCACATAGGTCGTTGCCGGGCCGTTGAGGCGCTGCATCGTCGCCGGTTCGAATGGCAGAACGGCGAGCACGTGATCGACATAGGCAAGCATGCGGTTGGCGCGATATTCCTTCCAGGCCCAGACGCTCGGACAGACATAATTGACGACAGGCAAATCCGGCAGCGCCGTGCGGACACGTTTTGCCACGCGATGAGTGAAATCCGGGCTGTCGATGATGAGCAGAATGTCAGGCTTCGCGGCGATGATCTCGGCCGTTGTCCGGCGGATCAGGCCAAACAGCTTCGGCAGCCGGCTCAGCACCTGGGTGATGCCCATGATCGACAGTTCGGAAAAATCGAACAGGGATCGCAGGCCCTCCGCCTGCAGCCCCTCCCCGCCGACGCCGACAAGTTCCACCGGTCCGTCATGGATGCGCTTCAGCGCAGCGATGAGGTCGGCGCCGAGGAGATCGCCTGACACCTCACCGGCAATGACGGCAATCTTCAGCGGCGCGCCGTTCATTCCAGCCCCCATTCCGGCAGGCCGCGATCAATGCCGCAGACGAAAAGCTCTGTCTCGTCGGCGGCGCGGATGACGGCAGCACGATCGAGCACCAGCGAGCGGCCGGCTTCGACGGCGATACCGGCAAGGCCGGCTTTACCGGCGTTCAGCACCGTGGAAACGCCGATCGCCGGCAGGTCGGCACGAATATCCTGCTGCGGCTTGCAGAGCTTGACGAGCACGCCGCGGCGGCGCGTCGAAATGCGCCCGGCGGCTCTGAGCCCGGCGACACGGTCAAGCATCTCGTCGGTGCCCTCAAGACCCTCCAGTGCGACAACCCGCCCGCCGATGCTGACGGCGCCCTGCCCGACATCCAGCCGGCCGAGCGTCTCGGCGGCTTCGGCAGCACGGCTGATATCGCGCCGATCTTCGTCACCGGGTGTGACGGCGCCAAGCGGACCGACGGAAGCCAGCAGGTCGGGGGCGATCTCATGGGCGCCGACGACGCGCCGGCCATTTCCCTCGATCAGCCGGATCACCATCTGCAGGACCGTATCGTCGCCGCCGGAGAGCAGGGTGCGGATCGCAGCCGGCACCCTCATCAGAATACGCAGCGTCGGGCGCACCTCACGCCATTCCGGCCGGCGGCGCACGCTGCCCGACATCACCACGCGGCCGATGCCATAACGGTTGAGAAGACTATCGAGGGCAGCGAAATCGCCGATGCCGATAATGGCGTGGTCGTAGCCTTCCCAACGCCGGTCGCTTTCGTCCTTCAGGGCGACGATAACAGGATTTTCGCCAGCGGCGCGTGCGGCTTCCGCGACATAGGAAGGCAGAAGGCCGCCGCCGGCGATGATCGCTAGCCGGCCCGCCGCGGTGTCGCTTGATAAAGCCACGGCTAGCCCTTCTGACCTCGGGTCGGCGAGGACAGGGCGCGGTCGCTATCGGCGGCGATGAAATCCAGGATCTGCATCACCTCTGCGCAATCGGCATATTCCTCGCGGATGGCCGCGGCGTTCTCACGCACGGAGGCCGTTCCCTCGAAGATCGCCTTGTAGGCGCGGCGGACCCTGTGGATGACAGCGCGGTCGATGCCGGCGCGCGTCATGCCGACGACATTGAGGCCGCCCAGCAGCCCGGGATTGCCGTTCAGCATGCCGTAGGGAATGACGTCGTAACTCACTGCCGACAGCCCGCCGACGAAAGCCTGGCGGCCGACGCGGGTGAACTGATGAACGGCCGACCCGCCGCCGAGAATGACACGATCCTCAATGACGACGTGGCCGGCGAGCATGACGTTGTTCGACATGATCACGTGGTTGCCGACGCGGCAATCATGTGCCACATGCGAATTGGCCAGGAACAGATTGTTGTCGCCGACGATCGTCTGGCCGCCGAAATCTGCGGTACCGGTATTCATCGTCACGCCTTCACGGATCGTGCAGTTGGCGCCGACCGAAAGCGTCGTCTCTTCGCCGGCGTGATGCACGCTCTGCGGATCGCCGCCGACGACCGCCATCGGGAAGATGCGCGTGCCCTTGCCGATCACGGTCCGGCCGGTGACGATCGCATGCGCCAGGAGCTCGACATTTTCATGCAGGACGACGTGCGGCCCGACATGGCAGAAGGGACCGATCTTCACGCCCTCACCAATGGTGGCCCCGTCTTCGACGACGGCCATCGGGTGAATGCGGGCGCTTTCGGCAATCGTACTCATGCCTGATCCTTACGAACGATCATCGCGCCGATATCGGCCTCGGCGACCAGCGCGCCGTCCACTTTGGCGTCGCAATGAAATTTCCAGATATTACCACGCTGCTTGTGCTTCTTAACGTGGAATTCGACGCGATCGCCGGGCACAACCGGCTTGCGGAAGCGCGCATTCTCAATGGTCATGAAGTAGACAAGGTTGCCGGGCTGGCCTTCCTTCTTGGCACAGATCGCCCCCGCCGTCTGCGCCATGCCCTCGATCAGCAGCACGCCCGGCATGATCGGCGACTCCGGAAAATGGCCGGTGAAATGCGGCTCGTTCACCGTGACGTTCTTGATGCCGACCGCTGAGTTGTCGCCATCGATCTCAATGATCTTGTCGACCATCAGAAACGGATAGCGATGCGGCAACAGCTTCATGATCTCGATGATGTCAGCCGAAGAAAGCGTCGTCGTGGCTTCCTCAGTCATTTTCCTTGCCTCCAGGGTTCCGCCCGCGCAACTTGGACTTCGCCACTTGTTGCGCCGCCTCTCTCAGATAGTCTTTCAGCGGACGAGCCGGCACGCCGCCATATTGCCCGCCGGCGGCAAGATCGGTCATGATACCGCTTTTGGCGGCGATCTGCACGCCGTCGCCGATCGTCACATGGCCCTTGATGCCGGCCTGGCCGCCGATCTGCACGCCGTTGCCGATCTTGGTGCTGCCGGCGATGCCGACCTGCGCGACAATGGCGCAATGGCGGCCCATCTGGACGTTGTGGCCGATCTGGACCTGGTTATCGATCTTGGTCCCCTCGCCGATTACCGTATCGTCCATGGCGCCGCGGTCGATCGTGGTATTGGCGCCGATCTCGACATTATCCTGGATGATCACCCGGCCGATCTGGACGATCTTGATCATGCCGCGCGGACCGGGCGCATACCCGAAACCGTCCTGGCCGATGCGAACGCCGTTGTGGATGATGACGCCGTTGCCGATCAGCGCACAGAGAATGCTGGCGCCGGCTGCAATCGAACAATCCCGGCCGATCTTGACGCCCGGACCGATGATGCTGTGCGCGCCGATGCGGGTGCCTTCGCCGATTTCGGCATGGGCGCCGATAACCGCCAGCGGCTCGACGATCACGCCCTTTTCCAGCCTGGCGCTCGGATCGATCACCGCGCTCGGCGCGATCTCGCTTTCACCCGGCGAAATGGCGACCGGACGCAGTGCTGCCGGATAGAACAGGCCGCCTGCTATCGCAAAAGCCGCATGCGGATTGGACGACAGGATGATCGGGATATGCTGAGGTACGAGGTCGGCGAGCGCCTTGTCGCAGATCACCGCCGAAGCCTCGCAGGTCAGCAGCTCATCCCGGCTGCGGCGCGACAGGATGTAACAAACATCGCCCGCCCGCGCCCGGTTGATGGGAGCGACGGATCGGACAATGACATCGGCATGATCGGAATTGGCGAGTTCCGCCCCAAGAAACTCTGCCAGCTCAGCGAGCTTCAGACCTTCATGGGGCAGAAAAAAAACGTTTTGCTCCATCGGCAATGCTCCAGAACGGAATTGAGTCTTACAGTTCCGGACTGCCGATATCAGAATTGGTTGTTGATGCCAAACTTGAAGTTCTGCGTCTTGTCAAAGTCTTCCTTGAGGACCGGGATTGCGTAATCCAGACGCAATGAACCGAAAGGAGACTGCCAGACGACGCCGACACCGACGGAAGCGCGCAGCGAGGCGTCTTCACCCTCGATGCCGTCGCCCCTGAGGTCGACGTCGTTGCCGAACAGCGTGCCCGCATCGGCGAAGACCGCGCCGCGCAGATTGAAGTCACGCGGGAAGCCCGGCATCGGGAAGGTTGCTTCGGCCGACGCCGTGAAATACGTCGTACCACCCAGCGGATCGTCGTTGGTGCCGGCAACGCGAGGGCCGATGCCCTTGTTTTCGAAACCGCGAATGTCGCCGTTGGTCAGCGTGAACTGGTCGAAGACGTTCAGGTGCTCGCCGAAGCCGACGACATAACCAGCCGAGGCCGAAACCGAGCCGATGATATCGGCATCGTCAGCGAGCAGGTGGTAATAACGCGCCTTGCCGTAGATCTTGTAGAACTGCGAGTCACCGCCGAGACCGGCGATTTCCTGCGTCGCCGTCGCGTAGATGCCCTCGCGCGGCAGGACGGTGTCGTCGAGCGTGTTGTAGGTCAGCGTCTGCGAGATGGAAGACCGCGTCCACGGGCTGTCCTCGACGAGGTGCTGATATGGAGCCGACAGGTCGGAAAGATCGCCGTTATCAGCGTCATACTTCATCTGCTTGTAGTTATAACGGAAGGTCGTCGCCAGATCTTCGGTGATCGGCGCGGTGACGCGCAGGACGACGCTGGTTTCCTCGTAATCGTAGTTGTCGTTGCTCGACGTCTCGCTGTGGTTGACGTCGAAGCCCGCCGCCAGACGATAGCCGAGGAAATAGGGCTCGGTGAAGCTGACGCCGTAGGCGCGCGAACCTTCCTGACCGCCGCCGGCCGAGATGCGGATGTACTGGCCGCGGCCGAGGAAGTTCTTCTCTTCGATCGAAGCTTCGAGCAGCAGACCGTCACCGCCGGCGGCATAACCCGCACCGACGCCGAACGAACCGGTGGACTGATCCTGCACGTCGACGACCACCACGACGCGATCCGGCGAGCTGCCCGGCTGGGTGGAGATATTGACGGAGGAGAAATAGCCGAGCGCTTCGAGGCGGCGCTTGGCCTTGGTGATCATCTGCTGATTGAAGGCGTCGCCTTCGCTCATGTCGAATTCGCGGCGGATGACGTAATCGCGCGTGCGGCTGTTGCCGCGGATTTCGATGCGCTCGACATAGGCGCGCTCGCCCTGGTCGACCAGATACTCGACCCCGATCGTGTTGTTGTTGAGGTCGCGGTTACCGCGCGGCGTGACGCGCGCGAAGGGATAACCGGCAGAGGCCACCTGATCGGAGATCGCTTCGATTGACTTCTGCACCTCCTTGGCGCTGTAGACATGGCCTTCCTTCGTGCGCACCAGCGGCAGCAGCTGATCCGAGCCGACGCCTTCGACGGTCGACTGCACGGTCACCGGTCCGAAGTCGTAACGCTGACCTTCCTCGATATTGAAGGTGAGCGTGTACTTGTTGGTTGCCTCGTCGAAGCTCGCATCGGAAGAGACAATGCGCATATCGGCATAGCCGCGGTTGTAATAGAACTGGCGAAGCGCTTCTTCGTCCGCGTGAAGCTTGTCTTCGTTGTAGACGTCCTTGCGGGTCAGGAACGAAAGGAAGTTCGAACGCTTGGTGTTGATGACGGCAGCCAGGCGGCCGGCGCTGTAGGCATTGTTACCGACGAAATTGATCGCATCGATCTTGGTGCGGTCACCCTCGTTGATGACGAAGGCAAGGTTGACGCGGCCCTCGCCGAGCGGCACGACCTGCGTCGTCACTTCGACTTCGCTGCGGCCGGTGGCGGCATAGGCTTCCTTGATCGCCTGGATATCGGCCTGGATCTGGGTGTCGCTGTAGGGGCCGGCGGCATGGGTCTGGACGATCGTCGCGAGCTTGTCGTCCTTGATCTTGCGGTTGCCGTTGAAGACGACCTGATTGACGAGCTGGGCCTCCTGGACATTGACGACGAGCGTACCGCCGGAGACCGAAATCTTGACGTCGGAGAAGTAACCGGTGCCGTAGAGCTGCTTGACCGAGTCATCGATGTCTGTGTTCGAAAAACTCTTGCCGGGCGTGATGGTCAGGTTCGACCGGACAGCTTCCGCGCCGACGCGGCTGGCGCCGCGCACATCAATGCGCTGGATAACCGCGGCCTCGACGGCCGTAGCGGAAACGAACGTCAAAGCGCCTGCGCCCGAAGCAACAACACTAGCAGACAGCGCAACCGCCGATACTGCGTTCAAAAACTTTGAACCAGCCTTCATTTCACCTATTACCTTTTTTCCCTCGTCCCCGTCCCCGGGAGAACCCGATTCCGGTCACGTGTGTCGTTTTACCCGCTTTTGACATACAAGCAAGGGAGGGCGTTAATTTCTGTTTACTTCATTTCGAAGCGTGACCCATTCGCCACTACAGCCTTGAAACATCGTAAATAAATAGTAATTCCCTTGCCTTGCGCGTTTACCCTGAGCTCACGCTTATGTCGTTCCAGGTCGTAAAAACCATCAATGTCAGTATCATTGCCAAGCCGATGCGAAACGCAATTTCCTGAGCCTTGGAACCCAGGGGTCTGCCCCTCACCGCCTCCACCGCATAGAACATCAGGTGGCCGCCATCAAGTACCGGAACGGGCATCAGGTTAAGCAATCCTATCGAAACTGAAAGTGCGGCAGCAAGTTGCAGCACTGCGCCGATACCAAGGCTTGCCATCTGGCCGGACGCCTGCGCCACGCGGATCGGCCCGCCCAGTTGATCGGCCCGCATCGACCCGGCGAAGATATTGGCGATATATTTGAAGGTGCCGGTAACGATGCCAGCGCTTTCGATCACACCCTCACGCACCGCCTCAAGCGGCGTGTAGGTCCGCAGGCGGAAATTGCCCGCTTCCTTGTTGGTGATGATGCCGATCTGGCCGAGTTCGATCTTGTTGCCGAATTGGTCTGTCCGGTCGGTCCGCTGCGGCACCATCGGCACATCGAGCTTCTGGCCGCCGCGCTCGACCGTCACAATAATCTTCTGGCTTGGACGAATGGCGACGTAGCGGCGCACGTCGTCGAAGGTCTCGACCTTGTTGCCGTCGATGGCAACCAGCAGATCGCCGGGAAGGATGCCGGCGGCAGCAGCCGCTCCGTCCGGCGCAACTTCGGCAACGACGGGATCGGCGATCATGCGGCCATAAACCGAGAAAAGAACGGCGAAAATGGCGATTGCCAGCAGGAAGTTGGCGATCGGGCCGGCGGCGACGGTCGCGGCGCGTTTCCACAGCTTGGCGCCGGCAAAGGAGCGCGCCCTGTCCTCCTCGGACATGGCGGCGATCCCATCGTTGTCGGGCTTGCTTGAAACATCCTCATCGCCGAAGAAACGGACGTAACCGCCAAGCGGGATTGCCGAAATCTTCCAGCGTGTCCCATAGCGATCGGTGAAGCCGAATATCTCCGGACCGAAGCCGACAGAAAAGGCCAGGATGCGGATGCCGCTCCAGCGCCCGACGAGGTAATGGCCCATCTCATGCACGAAGACGAGCAGCGACAGCACCAGGATGAAGGTGACGACATTCCCCATCAAAAATGTATATAGGCCGCTCATCACTTCCTTGAGTTCCTTCCGTCAGCCTGCAGCCTCATCAGAGGCCGAACAATGCCGAGCCGAGAGACGTCATTTCAGCCCCCTTTATCAAGGAAAAAAGCCCAGCAAGCAAGAACGCCGAAAAACAGGCGAAAATCAGTCCGTCGACTCGATCCATGACGCCGCCGTGGCCCGGGATGAGACGGCTTGAATCCTTGACCCTGAATTTTCGCTTGATGAAAGATTCGAACAGATCGCCCGACTGGCTGCAAACCGACAGAATGAGCGCCACGCCGGCGGCAACGACTTCCGCGCCCGGAACAAGAAAATGGACAAGAACGACGCCGGCTGCGACCGCCGAGACGGCGCCGCCGATGGCGCCGGACCAGGTCTTTCCGGGCGAGATCGAGGGCGCAAGCTTCGGCCCGCGCAGAGCCCTGCCGACGAAATAGGCGAGGATATCGGTTGTCCAGACGACGGCGAAGACAAAGAGCATGGCATAAAGGCCGGGCCGGTCGTCGCCTCTGATACCGGCGAGCGCCACGCCGGTGGCGCCGGCATAAAACAGGCCCGCCGGGAACCAGCGGCTGGTGCCGTGAAGGATGATCAGCGCGATGCCGACGGCGGTCACGCCGGCCAGCATGCCGGCGGCAAATTCGAAATTGCCGACAAGCACCAGCAAAGCGATCGCCGCCTCGCCGATCCAGCCGACGGCATTGGAAACCCAGTCACGTGCGACGCCTGATATTTTCGACCATTCATAATAGATCAGCAGGCCGATCACGGCCGCCAGAATGCGGAAGGCAAGGCCGCCATACCAGGTGGCGGCAAGAACGATGACTGCGAGAATCAGCCCGGAAGCGATGCGCAGTTTCAGTTCCTGCTGCATCAGGTGCCAACCGCGGCTGCCTGCGACGACAGGCCGCCGAAACGCCTGTCGCGGGAGGCGAATTTTTCGAGCGCCGAGCGAAAGATTTCCGGGCTGAAATCCGGCCAATATTCCGGAACGAAGATGAATTCCGAATAGGCGGCCTGCCACAGCAGGAAATTGGAAAGCCGCTCCTCGCCGCTGGTCCGGATGATGAGATCCGGATCGGGGATGCCCGCCGTGTCGAGACGGGCGTCGATCAGCGCAGGCGTGATATCCTGCGCCCTCAGGCGGCCGGACTCGACGTCCTTGGCCAGGCTCACCACAGCGCGGGAGATTTCATCACGCGAGCCGTAATTGAACGCGATGACCAGCGTCAGCGCCGTATTATCCTTGGTCGTCTCCTCCGCCTCGAGCAGCAGACCGAGGATATCGCTGCGCAGGCTGTGGCGATCGCCGATCACCCTGATGCGCACATTCTGGCGATGAAGCTCGGCCAGGTCACGGCGGATGAAAGCCTTGAGCAGACCAAGCAGATCGGAGACTTCAGCCTCGGGCCGGCGCCAGTTCTCCGAGGAGAAGGCAAAGAGGGTCAGATATTTTATGCCGGCCGCGCCGGCCGCGCGCACTGTCTCGCGCACAGCCTCGACGCCCTTGCGATGGCCCATCGTGCGCGGCAGGCCACGTTGCTTGGCCCAGCGGCCATTGCCATCCATGATGATGGCAACATGCTCTGGCACAGTCAAAAATACAGTTTCCGACATTTCCCGTCCGGTCTTTCCAGGCAAAGGCACAGATCCACTAGACCTGCATGATTTCCTTTTCCTTCTCGCCAAGCAAGCGGTCGATTTCGGAAATCGTCTCGTCCGTCATCTTCTGTACGCGTTCCGACTGTGCACGGCTCTCGTCCTGGCCGATCACGCCATCCTTTTCGGCCTTCTTGAGACCGTCCATGCCGTCGCGGCGGACATGGCGAATCGCGACCTTGCTCTTTTCGGCATAGTCGTGAGCGACCTTGACGAGCGATTTGCGACGCTCCTCGTTCAACTCCGGCAGCGGGATGCGCAGGCTCTGGCCGTCGACGATCGGGTTGAGGCCGAGGTTGGATTCGCGGATCCCGCGCTCGACGGCGCTGACCATCGACTTGTCCCAGACGGAAACAGTCAGCATGCGCGGCTCGGGCACGGTGATGTTGGCCACCTGGTTCAACGGCACGCGCGAACCATAGGCCTCAATCGTCACCGGATCGAGAATGTTGGCCGAGGCACGGCCGGTGCGCAGCGATGCGATGTCGCTCTTGAATGCGGAAACTGCGCCATCCATGCGACGCTTCAGTTCCTTGATATCGATACCTTCACTCATGTCGATGCTCCCGTCTCAAGCACGATGCCGAAAAAGCGTCAGCGGTTTCGGACACCATCATGCTCTAACTATTGTCAATTGTCGGAGACGATGGTCTTGAGGCCACCGCCCGTCAAGATTTGGGCAAAACCGCCCTTCTCGTGAATCGAGAAGACGATGATCGGAATGGAATTCTCCCTGGCGAGCGCCACGGCGGCAACGTCCATCACCGCAAGCCCCCTGTCCAGCACTTCCTGGTGCGTCAGACGATCAAGCCGCGTCGCGTCGGGATATTTCTTCGGATCGGCGGTATAGATGCCGTCGACCTGCGTGCCTTTGAAAATCGCTTGCGCACCCATTTCGGCAGCGCGCAGCGCGGCGGCGGAATCGGTGGTGAAGAAGGGGTTGCCGGTGCCGCCGGCAAAGATCACCACGCGTCCCATCGACAGATGATAGAGGGTCGCGCGCTGCGAAAAGCTCTCGCAGATCTCCGGCATAGAGATGGCCGAAAGTACCACCGTGTCGATGTTGAGCTTGCGCAGCGAGGTCGCCAGCGCCAGCGCGTTGATGATGGTGCCGAGCATGCCCATATGGTCGCCGGTCACCCGGTCGCCGCCCTTGGATGCCACCGCGACACCGCGGAAGATATTGCCGCCACCGACGACGACGCCGACTTCCACGCCCATATGCCTTGCCTCGGCGATATCGGATGCAATGCGGTCCGCCACCGCGACATCGATCCCGAAACCCTGAGCACCCATGAGCGCTTCGCCGGAAGCCTTGAGCAGAACGCGTTTATAGACAGGGTCTAAAGACATCTTGGCTCCTCGTAAATTGCCGTGAATGCCCGATACACGAAGGGCACCGCGTTGTCACGCGATGCCCTTCTTGTTTTCCCAATTATGGCTGGAAGATCAACCCTTGACGGCAGCCGCGACTTCGGCTGCGAAATCGGTTTCTTCCTTCTCGACGCCTTCGCCGAGCAGAAGACGGGCCATGCCGGCAACTTCGATCGGAGCGCCGACGGCCTTTTCAGCTTCCTTGACGGCGGCTGCGACGGTCAGATCAGGATTGATGACGAAAGCCTGCGAGAGAAGGGCGACTTCTTCGAAGAACTTGCGCATGCGGCCTTCCACCATCTTCTCGATGATATTGTCCGGCTTGCCGGAGGCGCGCGACTGCTCGATGAAGACGTTGCGCTCGCGCTCGGCGACGGCGGCATCGACTTCTTCGGGGCGGATCGCCAGCGGCGCGGTCGCGGCAATATGCATGGCGACCTGGCGGCCGATTGCGTTCAGGGCTTCCTTGTCGCCGGTCGACTTCAGCGCGACGAGGACGCCGAGCTTGCCGAGGCCGTCGGAAACGGCATTGTGGATATAGGTGGCAACAACGCCGTCCTCGACGGAGAGAGCGACCGAGCGGCGCAGGTTCATGTTCTCGCCGATCGTTGCGATCGCATCCTTGATCGTGTCGGAAACCGACTTGCCGGATGCCGGGTAGGTCGCGGCCGCAACGTCCTCGACGCTGCCGTTCGTGGAGACGGCGACCTTGGCGATGCCGCGGACGAGATCCTGGAAGGCGTCGTTACGTGCGACGAAGTCGGTTTCGGAGTTGACTTCGACGACGACGGCCTTGGTGCCCTCGCTCGAAACGCCGATGAGACCTTCGGCAGCGGTACGGCCGGACTTCTTGTCGGCCTTGGCGATGCCCTTGGCGCGCAGCCAGTCGATCGCCGCTTCCATGTCGCCATTGGTTTCGGCAAGCGCCTTCTTGCAGTCCATCATGCCTGCGCCGGTCTTTTCGCGCAGTTCCTTCACCATTGCAGCCGTAATCTCGCTCATTATCTTCCTCTTGTCGGTTCAAACGGTGGACCGCAAAGCGCGGCGCGACACCGGATTGAGGCACGAAATGTACCTGTATGTATGACAGCGTGATGAAGACGCGTCATAACGAAAACTTATCTGGCGAACGGCTGACGCCTCCGCCCTGAAACAGGTAAGGCCGCCGAACTTCGATGAGTCGCGAGCGGCCTTCCCAGTCTATGCAAGCTTTGGCGGAGTTTCCGATCCGCCCGCTTTCATCAGCCTTCGGCTGCTTCTTCGAGAGCCGGCTCGACCGGAACTTCGGAGGATGCGCCGAGATCGCGGCCGGAAGAGCTCTGCTGGCGAGCGATACCGTCGATGGCAGCGCGGGAGATCAGCTCGCAGTAAAGAGCGATTGCGCGCGATGCGTCGTCGTTGCCCGGGATCGGATAGTCGATCAGGTCGGGATCGCAGTTCGAGTCGATGATGGCGACAACCGGGATGCCGAGGCGCTTGGCTTCGTCGATCGCGATCTTTTCCTTGTTGGTGTCGATGATGAACATCAGGTCGGGAGTCCCGCCCATATCGCGGATACCGCCGAGAGCCTTGTCGAGCTTTTCACGCTCGCGCTCGAGGTTCAGACGTTCCTTCTTGGTGAAGCCCTGGGCTTCGCCGCCGAGGATTTCATCGAGCTTGCGCAGGCGCTGGATCGAGTTGGAGATCGTCTTCCAGTTCGTCATCATGCCGCCGAGCCAGCGCGAGTTGACGTAGTACTGGGCCGAGCGCTTGGCGCTGTCGGCGATGATCTCGGACGCCTGGCGCTTGGTGCCGACGAAGAGAACGCGGCCGCCGCGAGCAACGGTGTCGCTGACAACCTGCAGGGCGCGCGACAGCATCGGAACGGTCTGTGCCAGGTCGATGATGTGAATGTTATTGCGATCGCCGAAGATATACGGCTTCATCTTCGGGTTCCAGCGGTGCGTCTGGTGGCCGAAGTGGACGCCTGCCTCAAGAAGCTGGCGCATAGAGAAATCGGGCAATGCCATGCCTTTTTGTCCTTTTCCGGTTGAACCTCCGCAAGGCAAACAGCATCCTCTTCGAGGATGCCACCGGGCGGAACAGCCCGGATTTCTCCCGGACGATCCCATGCCTTACGTGTGGAATGCCGGTGCCCATACATCCCGTTTGGCATAAAAGCAAGGAAAACATTCCATTCGGCACAGAAACACGGACTCCGCCGCGCATCCCGACGCTGCCCTGCCCTGCAAATGCCGCCGCTCAGCTCACCAGCGTCGACAGCAGCGACAGCATCACGCCTGCGTCCGGCATCGGCAGAATAGCGTCGACCTCGGCCGGCAACAGGCTGCCGATCGCACTGTCGGCATTGCCGGTCGCAGTGCCCAAGGGACCGCGGAAGCCGTGTCTCGTCCAGGCAAGTTCCTGTAGCCGCGGGCTCACCAGCGCCTCGATCAGTCGGTTGGCGTTTTCGTCGACGACGATCAGCGGATGCGCGGAATAGACGGTCGGTCTGGGATAGAGCACCACCGGCTTCGCGCCCGCGCTCGTCTTGATGCGATCCCAGCGCGTGGGGTCGGCGAGGATCCATTCGACCAGCTGGTTCTCATAGCCGACGATCATCGGCTCGCCGCCAAGGCCGCCGGCCAGATACTGGTCGAAAAGCTTGCCTGACGACGGCGATTTGAAACCCATATTGCGGAAGATCGCCTGCGCCTTGCCGCCGAACGTCGCAAGATCGCTTGCCGTCGCGACATTGCCACTGAAAAGGCTCAGCACCAGCCCCGCGAACATGAAGCCGGAGTTGGAGCGGTTGGGATCGGTCGAGACGATGCGAGCGCGGCCATAGAGCGAATTGACGCCGAGCTTCGACCAGTCGGCGCCAGCGAGGATCGCATCGAGCAGGGCCTTCAGATCGAGCTGATGATGACCTTCGCTGGTCACCGTCACCAAACCCGCCTTCATCAACCCATCGACCACCGGCTGCCAGGAATAGACGACGATCGGCGTATTCAGCACGACGGGGTCGTTGCGGATACCGATGCCGCTCTGCCGGGCGATATCGACCATGATCGAAGAGGACGGCCATAAATATTGCGGATGCTGCGACAGCAGCGCCTGTTCGCGCACCATCTCGACGGAGCCGGCGACGCGGCTGTCCATCGTCAATCCGTATGAACCGAGCGCCCTGACAACTTCGGGGTCGGCGAGGAAGGCCTCCTTCTCACCGCCGACGAAGCCAAACAGCGTCGTGCGGCTGCCCAGCAAGCCCTGCAATTCCGGCCGGTCCCGAACGGCGAAATAACCGCCGGTGCCGACGACACCGGCTCCGAGCAATCCCACTCCAAAGGCGCGACGAGAAAGGGCCATCAGCGTCCGATATCCTCTTTGTGCGATGCCTGGATGAGGCGCAGGTCGGTGTCGAGCGTGCCGAGTTCCTCGTCGACGAGACTATCGGCATAATGAACGAAAGCCTCTTCGAGCTTCACCAGAACGCCGCGCACCTCCCCCAACTGCTTCGGGTCGGGAACGCGCTTGGCTTCGATCACGGCAAACCCCTCCGCCACCTCGGCGGCGCGCGGCAGATAATAGGAGAGAAACCGGCGAACGGCGTTGGCGCTTTCGGGCTTGGCCTCGACCTTGCGAAAGACATCGGCGGCGATTTCGGCAAGGTGCCGGACGGCGGCTGCAGCCGGCTTGTCGCCGATCGCATCGGCGGCAGTCTCCAGCCTTTCAGCAAAGGGAACGGCCGCCTCCAAGAGGTCGCGGGCAAAAGCGACGCGCCCGCTGCCGATGCGCTTGAAATCGAGACCTTCGAACAGCCGACGCGGCGCCAGCAGAAACACGAGCCCGACAAAGACCAGAAGGGCGATGATGGCGGCAATCCAGAAGGGCATGCCGGCGGCAAAACTCAACAGCGGCACGGTGATGGCCGCCGCCAGTCCCGCCACGATCCAGTTGCCGTCATTGCCGAGCCAGTTACGCATGCCTGTCCTAATTATAACCGCGCGCGGTGCGGAAGGCGGTGGCGAGATCCGAACCACCGTCGAACACACGCGCCGAGGTCTGCTTGGCAAGACTGTCAAGCTGGGTCTTGTCGGCGTCGCCGAATGTGATGCCGAAGATCGGTACACGCGGCTCGATCGCGTTCCACTCGCTCATGAAGGCCCGGCTTTGATCATCGGACCTGCCGTCGGTCATGATGACGATGGCCGGCAGATACGTCGAGAGCCGGTCGGTTCTGGCGATCTGCTGCAGCGCCCGTTCGGCGCAGGCATACATGTTGGTGCCGCCGTTGGCCTTCTGCCGGGAAATCTCGTTCAGCAGTCCTTCCTGCTCCAGCGGATTTCCACTTGCCATGAAGGTGTTGCGCACGCGGCCGTCGAAAGGGATGACGATGATCTGGTCGGCCGGCGACCATTGCACCAGCACTTTGCTCGCTTCGTCCGGTGTCAGCAGGAATCGCATAGCCTTCTGCAGCTGGTCCTCGCCGTCGCCCTGCATCGAGCCGGAAAAGTCGAGGCAGAGCGCGGTCAGGGACGGCTTGCGCAACGCCGCCTGATAAAGGTTGAGCGCCTGGCGGATGACGCCCGGCTCCGGCATACGGATCGCCGTCACCAGCCGGCTCGGATCGAAATTCGAGTTTGGTTCCGGCTTCGCGGCGACGTCGGTTAACGGGATGCGCCGGCCGGTATCAGCAATGCGCTGTTGCACGGGGCCTGAGCGGAGATAGGCGAGCAGATCGTTGAAGAAGGTCTGGACTTCGGGCCCGCGGCCATGATCGACGAAGCCGATCGGCGAATCCGCCATAGCCACGCCATCGGCCGGATAGATCGCGTAAAGCGGCTCCTGCGACAGGGCGGCAAGCTTGTCGTTGGTTTCCTTCAGCACCGCCTCGTAATTCCACATCGCGTCGTAGAGCGTGCCCTTGCCGGCAGAATCGACATAGAGATCGGCAAGCCAACCGGAAGAGCCGGACGAGCGCACGACACCCGACAGCAGCGACCGGACGCTCTCCTGGACTGCTCTGTCGTCGAGATCACCGGGTTCGATCACAGGCTTATTGCCGAGCGCGCTCGACAGCATGGAGAGATAGGCGCTGGCGCCGGAATTGGATTGCGTCGCCGAAGTCATCAGGAATTTCAGCGATCCGCTTTCGACGGCAGCAAGAATGTCCTTCATGAAGACATCCCTGCCGATCCAGCCGAGCTGCTCGGCCTTCGACCGGCGCACGCCCAAGACCACCGGCGTCTGGGCGATCGAGGTCAGGCTCTTGACGCGGCGTTTGGTGTCGAACATGTCCACCCAGACGCTCGAGGCCGGCCAGACCGCATCCTGGGCGACACCCTGGTCGCTCTGCAGCGCTAGGCCGATATCGAGCGTGCCTTCGTATTTGAAGGTGCAGGTGGCATTCTTCTGCTTGCAGAATTCCTCGACGATTGGCTGCAGGACGGTATTCTCCGATCCCGACACGATCGAGAACTCCGGCCCCTGGCCGAAGGGATTGCAGCCGGCAAGGGGGAGAGCGGCAAGAAGTGCCAGGCCTGAAAGCAGCGCTCGCATCGTCATCCTGTCGATCACGCCTGAGTCATCGCCTTCTTAAGCTCGCTCGTCATCTGCTCCATCTGCTGTTCGGCGAGCGCCCGCTTCCGACGCCCCTCCTCCTGAACCCGAAGCACGCCTGATATCGTATCGATCAGATCCTTGTTCGCCTTGGCGAGCGTGTCGATATCGACGATGCCGCGCTGCGACTGCTGCTCGATTGATATCGCCTGGTCCTTCATCATCTCGGATGCCTGGCGGATCATGTCGTTGGTGGCGTCGGTCACCGCCTTCTGCAGCTCGAGCGCCGATTTCTGCCGCGTCAGGCCGAGCAGGATCACCATCTTCTGCTTCCAGGCCGGCACCGTCAGCGCCGAAGTCGCCTGCAGGTTCTCGATCAGCGTCTCGTCACCCGCTTGGACGATGCGAATTTGCGGCAGTTGCTGAATGCCGAGCTGGCGCGCCTGCTGCAGGTAGAACACCCGCTTTTCCAGCCGGTCGAGCGCCTGCAGACTGTCCTGATAGGTCTGCGCCTCCAGCATGCCGCCGCCGGGGCCGGTTGCGGCCGCTTCGGCCTGCGCTTTCAACCTCGGCAGCTCGGTGCTGCGAAAACGCTCGGCGAAAGTCTTGCCGGCCTGCACATAGGCTTCGAGCCGCATGATCGACTGCCGGGTTTCCTCATGCAGGTCGTCGAGCAGCGCGATGTCGCGCCGCAGCGTATCCTTGTGACGGTCGAGCTCCAGGCCGATCCGGTCGACCTGGCCGGCCACGTCCTCGAACTCCGCCTTGAACCGTTCGAGCCGGGCCTTGGCGGAAAGAAATATGCGGCTGAGGAAACCCTTGTCCTTCAGCGACGCCGGATCGAGGCCTTTCGACTTGAGGATGATATCGCTCAAGAGTCGGCCGATCTCGCCGAGATCCTTGTTGCGGACCTCGCGCAGGATCCTGTCGGCATAGTCGCTGACCGCCTGCTGGGCTCGGTCGCCATAGACCGAGATGCCGGCGCGGTCGGTGATGTTGATCGTATCGGAAATGCGGGCAATTTCCGCTGGATCGGCGGCGACGACCGGCAGGGCGGCGTTTTGAACAGTCGCGAGATCGGTATCGGCCATGAGGCAGGGCTTTCCAGGCTTGCGGCAGGAATCGTCTGGAGGCCCATCTTCGCAACAAACAGGCCTCATCGCGATGGACTGGCCGCTGGGATCGCATCGACCCGGTGAGCAGGACGATAGAAGGCGACTCAATCATCGCTGGTCCCGACACAATAATGAACTTTATGCTGCAGATTTATGACAGTGGACAAGCCGCAGTTTACTGACAAGCCTCGGCCTTGCGCTCAAGCAGTTCCAGCTTGGCCAGCTTGCCGGTCAGGACGAAATCGCCGTAATCCATCGTCAGGTCGCGGGTGATGCCGTTCTCATAAAGCTTGAAGGACATGCGATAGACCGGCAGCGCATCCGATTTCGCATTCTCGTTGAAATAGGCGATCGTCACCGGCCAGAACGCGGTCTTCGAGAAGGCGCCGGCATTGCCGGCATCGGCCTCCTCGGCAACCGGCGTCTGCTGCTTGCCGACGATCGTCGTCGTCACCAGCGCCTTGTCGCCGTCATCGGAACCGTCGAAAACGCGCGCCTCGAAGAAGCGCTTGCCGTCCTTGGCGTTCTGGATCACATCAAGCATGTGTTCGGTGGGAAAGCGGCTTTCGGCCAGTTGCAACTCGCGGCTCGCCGGCTGCTTGAGATCGACCTTGACGCCATCAGGCTGGTCCTGAGCGGCGCCGTTGACCTCCTTGTCGAGCTGGTCGTCGGTGAAGGATTTGGTGTCGAAGGTGAACTTGCCGTCCTTCAGGTTCTCGAAGGTCGTCGTCTGCTGGTCGCTGACGCGCACGCTGTCGCCGGTGTCGATTTGCGTCACGAAGCGGAAATTGGTGGTGAAGCCCTGGCAATAGCTGCCGTCGAACTCGTAGACCATGCGGCCGTACATGCCGGCGATGCCGGAGCGGTCCGAAGCGTCCTTCAATTCCAGATCGTAGACGGCGCGATGGGCGATGAGGCCGGTCGCGGCCGCAGCGCTTGCCGCAGGCGCGCCCGCCCATGCATTGGCGGATACGCTGGCAAGAAGCAGAGCGGCAAGCGACGATCGGAACATTCATTCACTCCTGTTGGACTCGGCCGCAATGTTATATGAACTCTTTCGGCCAAATCGAGGCTCGAAGCTGTCATAATAAAGATTCTAGTCTTGATGCATAATTTTTGAAACATTGACAACAAAAGCGGAGACGAAAATGTCCGATGAAATTGCTGCGCGCCTGACTGAGATGGGGATAACCCTGCCCGAAGCCGCAGCCCCAGCCGCAAATTACGTTCCCTATGTCATCAGCGGCAATCTTCTCTACATCTCCGGCCAGCTGCCGCTCGAAGGCGGCAAGGTCGCCGTCGCCGGCCATCTCGGCAAGACGGTTGATGTTGCAAGCGGTCAACGCGGCGCCGAACTCTGCGCCATCAACATCCTCGCTCAGGCCAAGGCCGCACTTGGCGGCGATCTCGGCCGCATCCGCCGGGTGATCAAGCTGAACGGCTTCGTCGCCTCGGCGCCCGACTTCGTCGAGCAGCATCTCGTCATCAACGGCGCTTCGAACCTGATTGCCGGCGTGCTCGGCGAGGCCGGCAAACATGCGCGTGCCGCCGTCGGCATGGCAGCCCTGCCGCTGAACGCCGCCGTCGAGATCGACGCTATCATGGAAATCACAGAATGACCAATGCAGACTGGATCAAGGACGTGCCGGTCGCCCATCGCGGCTTTCACGACCTCAATAAGCTCGTCTGGGAAAATACGCTTTCGGCTTTTTCGCGCGCCGTCGAAGCGGGCTTTGCGATCGAATGTGATCTGCATTACGCCTCCGACGGCGTGCCGGTCATTTTTCATGACGAGGACCTGCAGCGACTGTGCAGTCTCACCGGCGACGTTCGCGAGCGCACCTCCCGGGAGCTTGGACTGATCGCCGTCGGCGGCACCAGCGACAAGGTGCCGACGCTCAGCCAGCTTCTCGATCTCGTCCAGGGCAAGGTGCCGCTGGTACTGGAGCTGAAGGGCCGCGAGGCCGATGACGAAGGGTTTGCCGAATCTGTTCTCGAAGTGCTGGAAGGCTATGAAGGCAAGGTGGCGCTGATGAGCTTCGACCATTGGCTGCTGCGCGATCTGAAGGCGCTTGGCCCCCCTTACCCGCTCGGGCTGACCGCCATCGGCAACACACGGGAGGAGTTCGCAACCCACGCCCAGGCGATGGAGATCGGTCTCGATTTCATCTCCTACTATTACGACGACCTGCCGAATGCCTTCATATCAGGCGAACGCGAAAAGGGCATTCCCGTCATCACCTGGACGGTCCGCGACGAAGAGGCGCGCCAGCGGACCTTCGCCAACGCAGACCAAATGACCTTCGAAGGGTTCGATCCGCGTGCGGCGGTTTGAGGCTCGCTTTTTGGCCAAGATCATGCGCAGACTGAAGCAAAGCCGAGACCATCTTCCCACAGGCTTCGCATCTGCTCCATGACCGATGAATTATCCATTCGCGTAGAACGCTCCTTCACCGCGATTTCCCCGGAGAGCTGGTCCAGGCTTTCCGGGGCATCGAAGAGCGCCACCACGATCGCTTACAATCCCTTCGTCTCGCACGCCTTTTTGTCGTCGCTGGAAGAATCGGGTTCGGCCACTGCCGAGACCGGCTGGCTCGGCCATCACCTGCTGCTCGAGACCGATCGCGGCGAACTGATCGGCGCCCTGCCCGCCTACCTCAAGAATCACAGCCAGGGCGAATATGTCTTCGACCATGGCTGGGCCGATGCTTTCGAGCGGGCCGGCGGGCGCTATTATCCCAAACTTCAATGCTCTATCCCATTCACTCCTGCGACGGGCCCGCGGCTTCTCGTCACCGAGGGGCTGCAACGGCTGCCGATCCAGAGTGCGATCGCCGAAAGCCTGAAGGAGGTCGTGCGCCGGCTCGGCATCTCCTCGGCCCATGTCACCTTCGTGCCTGATGAAGAGATCGGCGTCTTCGAGATGGACGGCTATCTGCACCGCACCGACCAGCAGTTCCATTTTATCAATGACGGCTATGCCAATCACGAGGAATTCCTCGAAACGCTCGCTTCGCGCAAACGCAAAGCGTTGCGCAAGGAGCGCCGTGTCGCGCTGGAGAACGGCATCAGCATCGACTGGCTGACCGGCCGCGACCTGACCGAACGCATCTGGGACCAGTTTTTCAAATTCTACATGGATACGGGTGGGCGCAAATGGGGCCGGCCCTATCTCACCCGCAAATTTTACTCACTGATCGGCGAGCGCATGGCCGACGACATCCTGCTCGTCATGGCCAAGCGCGACGGGCGCTATATCGCCGGCGCGATCAACTTCATCGGCGGCGATACGCTCTACGGCCGTCACTGGGGCTGCATCGAGGACCATCCCTTCCTGCATTTCGAGGTCTGCTATCACCAGGCGATCGATTTTGCCCTTACGAAAGGGTTGAAGCGGGTCGAGGCCGGCGCCCAGGGCGAACACAAGCTCGCCCGCGGCTACCTGCCGGTGACGACGCATTCGGCCCATTATGTCGCCCATGCCGGCCTTCGTCGGGCGATCGGCGATTATCTCGCCCGCGAGCGCGCCGATGTCGAACAGATGGGCGAGCTGCTGGCCGAGCACAGCCCCTTCCGCAAGGGCGAGCGCCAGCAGGAGGATTGACGTTGCCCTGCCGGCCGCGTTACCCCAACCAGAAAAGAGGAGATTTCGCGATGACCAAGCCGGCCGCCTATGACGACAACAACATCTTCGCCAAGATCCTGCGCGGCGAAATTCCCTCGCACCGTATCTATGAGGATCAGCATGCGGTCGCCTTCATGGATGTGATGCCGCAGGCGCCGGGCCATGTGCTCGTCGTCCCGAAGGCGCCTTCCCGCAATATCCTCGATGCCGATCCCGCCACCCTCGCCCATGCCATCACCGTCGTCCAGAAGGTCGCCAAGGCGCTCGAAGAGGTCTTCGATGCCGATGGTGTGTTTATCGCCCAATTCAACGAACCGGCCGCCGGGCAGACGGTGTTTCATCTGCATTTCCACGTCATTCCCCGCCATGAAGGCGTGGCGCTCAAGCCGCATTCCGGCAAGATGGAGGACGGCGCGGTGCTTGCCGCCAACGCCGAGAAAATCAGGGCAGCTCTGGCATAGGTATCACGTGACGTGCTTCAGGGCAGCGCAACGCGCTTAAGCGATGAGGATCCCGGCTGTCTCCTCGACGGTGTTTCCGCGCATTGCGTTGGAGCCGCGCCTGGACGGCCGCGATATCCCCCAACAGGTAGCGAAGATCGTCGATGTCGTGGATGAGGTTTAGGAAGACCGGCCGACCGCTCGTTTGAACCGGTCGACCATTTTGCGCTAGTCGTTCTTCGGGGTCTTCAGCATTGTCGCGACGCGGCGGATACCGAGCTGGTAGCCTTCCGTCCCAAGGCCGGCGATTACGCCGTCTGCCCGATGGGAGACAAAGGAGTGATGGCGGAAGCTTTCGCGCTTATGCACGTTGGAGATATGGATCTCGATGACGGGACCTTCGAACGTATTCAGAGCGTCGAGGATGGCAAGCGACGTGTGCGTGAATGCAGCTGGGTTGATCACGATCCCGGCTCCATTCTCACGCGCTTCATGGATCCAGTCGATGATTTCGTATTCGCGGTTGCTCTGGTGGAAGCGGAGCTCGTGTCCGAGTTCCGATGCCAGCCTCCGACAGGACGCCTCGACGTCGGCCAGTGTCTCGTGGCCGTAGATGTGGGGCTGGCGCTTGCCCAGTAGGTTGAGGTTTGGGCCGTTCAAAACATAGATCAGGCTCATTGCAATTACCCTTGTGAAAGCACCGACGAGTTCAGGCGAGTGCTACTTCCTGGAATGCGAAATTCGGATCGGATTCGTAGAGATCGGCGCGAAGCCCAAGCCGCCCTTCCTGCAGTGCGGGTGCTGCGACATTCTGAGCGGCGTCGAGAACCGCTTTCAGCAGTTCTCGCTTGGTCTCCGCCGGCAGTCCGGGAGCCACACGCACAATTATTTGAATGAAGTGATTGTCGGCATGTTCGTCACCGACGCAGGAGAAAGTCGCTTCCCTGGCGAATGTACGAACTATAGTAGGCTTTACCAGTCCCCCGTCGCGGACTCGGCGATGCACTGCTCTGGTCAGCTCGTCGATAACGACGCGCTCGGCAGCGCCCCGGCTATAATCAATGATGATATGCGGCATCGCATGTCCTCCAGCTCAGCACAACTCTTCAAAATGACGCGACATTCGTTCCGCGTCCGGCTGCACGCTGGTGAACAATTCGAACGCCGCGGCGGCCTGAAATACCGTCATTCCACCACCGGGCAGCGTTCTGCAGCCCTTCTTCTCGGCCAAAGCCAGAAGTTCGGTCACGACGGGCATGTAGACAATATCGGCCACCCAGTGACGCGACTGAAGCGCTTCCGGGTCGATCGGAATGCCAGGATGGCTTCGCATACCCGTCGGCGTGGCGTGGATCAGCCCGTCGGCCGAAGCGAGCGTGGCCCTGACATCCCTGATCGCCTGCGCGCACCTTTTTGAGAAGCGCTGATTGAGCTGATCGGCAAGCGTGGCGGCGCGATTTGCGTCCTGATCGAAGATCGAAAGCAGCTCGATTCCCAGCTTGATGGCTGCGTGCGCGACTGCGACCCCCGCGCCCCCTGCGCCAAGCAGAACCGCATGCGTTTTGGCAACATCGGGCAATCCAAGCTCGAAATTCTTATAGAAGCCATACCAATCGGTGTTGTGCCCAATCCGCTTTCCATTGCGAAGCACGACCGTGTTGACTGCACCGAGCATCCGGGCATCTTCCGACAGATCGGTAAGGTGAGCGATGACGGTCTGCTTGCACGGGTGAGTGATGTTGCTTCCCGCAAAGCCCCGGCGTTCGATCTCGTCGAGAAGGTCTGGCAGCGCAGATGCAGGGAGACCACGCTCGGCCAGATCGAGAAGCTCGTACCGATATTCCAGTCCAAGCTGACATGCTTCGGTCTCATGGAGAGCGGGCGACTTCGACATCTGAATGTCCGCTCCGATCAGCCCGACATGAAATTTCCTGTTGTCCATTTTGATAGCTCTACCGGATCAGTGGTGGGCAAGTATTTCGCCGAGAAACGCCTTGGTGCGCTCGTGCCGAGGAGACTTGAAGAAAATCTCCGGTTGAGCCTCTTCGATGATCTCACCGGAGGCCATGAAGATGACCCTATCTGCGACCTGGCGGGCGAAGCCCATTTCATGGGTCACACAGATCATGGTCATGCCGTCGCGTGCGAGCCCGATCATCGTATCCAGCACTTCCTTGACCATCTCAGGGTCAAGCGCGCTCGTGGGCTCATCGAACAGCATCACTTTCGGCTCCATGCAGAGCGCACGCGCGATCGCGACGCGCTGCTGCTGGCCTCCGGAAAGCTGGGCGGGATATTTTGCCGCCTGATCAAGAATCCTGACACGCTCCAGATATTTTCGTGCCAGTCGTTCGGCGTCGGCGCGGCTGGTGCCGCGAACGCGCATGGGCGCTAGCGTGCAGTTCTGAAGTACGGTCATGTGAGGGAACAAATTGAAACTCTGGAACACCATGCCCACTTCGCGTCGGATCGTGTCGACAGCCTTGGTGCTGCCATCCAGCAGCTGTCCCTCGACGACGATCTTCCCGTCCTGGACCGTTTCAAGCGCGTTGATGCAGCGGATCAAAGTAGATTTGCCAGAACCCGATGGGCCGCAAAGGACGATCTTCTCGCCTTTGCGAACCGACAGGCTGACGTTTTTCAGAGCATGGAAGGAGCCGTACCATTTCTCCAGCTTCTCGAGTGAAATCAACGTCGACTGATCGTTTGAAGAATTGAGCACGGCGCCCTCCATCTATGCTTTACTTGACAGTGAACGGGATGTTGGGGATGGATTCGGGGAATGTCGGAAGGTCGATGCCCATCCACTTCTTGGTGATGGCCGCCAGCTCCCCGCTTGCCTTGATCTTGTCGATGAAGCTGTTGGCGGCTTCGTTCCAGTCCCTCTCGCCAAGGCGAGTTCCGACGCCGTTATAGGTCTTCAGGAAGTCGATCTTACGCTCGTAAGTCCCGGCGCTGGCCGTATCGAGCCTCTGTCCGTAGAACTGGTTGCCGCCGACAGCCTTTACCTGTCCCGAGATGAGAGCCTGGATAGTGGCGGCGTCATCGTCGAAGCGGCGGATCGTTGCAGTCGATCCTACGGCGTCCGTCACAGCCTTATCCTGCGAGCTCGACTTCGGCACACCGATCTCCCAGCCAGCTACATCGGCCGGCGCCTTTGCGGCATTGGCCTTCGCGGCATAGAGCGAGATTGTGTTCGCCGCATACGGCTTGCTGTACTGGATCGATTTGGCGCGCTCCTCGGTCATGGCCATTGTGGCGAACAGGATATCCACCTTCCCCGTCGTCAGCGCCGGAATTCGGTTGGCGACGGCGAGCGGCTGGAACTCGACCTTCACGCCGAGTTCCTTGGCGAACAGCGTTGCGATATCTGCGTCGAAGCCGTCCTGCTTGCCGCTCGTATTCACAAAGCCCCATGGTGCGTTGTCGCCTTGGATGCCGACGACGAGAGTGCCTTTGGCTTTGATCTCTTCGACCGTGGCGGCCGATGCGGCGGCAGCGCCGATGTTGGCGAAAGCGGCCGTCGCAAAAGCGATCCCCAGAAATTTCCTACGGTTGATCTGCATTGCTTATTCCTCCTCTTTGGTTTTGCTTCGAACGAAGCGGTTAGCGGACTGCTTTCGCCATCCGTTTTTCGAGGCCGCTTCCAAGGTGCGACAGCGGCCAGCAAATGATGAAATAGATCACGCCGACGACCCCGAAGACGAGGAGCGGCCGGTAGGTCTGGTTCGAGATAATCTGTCCAGCTCGGGTCAGCTCGATGAAGCCGACGATCGCCGCAAGCGAGGTTCCTTTGATGAGCTGGACAAGGAAGCCGATGGTCGCAGGCATGGAGATTTTCAGGGCTTGCGGAAGGATGACGTCCCTCATCCGCGATACGTAGTGGAGGCCGAGCGCGTTTGCGGCTTCGCTCTGACCTTTCGGAACGGCTTCGATGGAGCCGCGCCAGATCTCGCCGAGGAAGGCACTCGCATGAAGAGTGAAGGCAATAGCCACCGCGAGCCAGGCATTGACATCAATGCCGAGCAGCGCCACGCCGTAGTACACGACGAAAAGTTGCATCAGGAGCGGCGTGCCCTGGAAGAGTGCGATGTAGCCCGAAGTCGCGATGCGCGCGGTCCGATTTCTCGATGTGCGCGCCAGGGCGATCAATATCCCGAACACGCCTCCACCTACAAAGCCGATGATCGCTAGCAGTACGGTCCATTTGAGGCCCTGCAAGATGAAGAGAAATTCGTTTTCGCCGATGGGACTCATAAGTGCCTCCTATCGCGTCGGGTAATTGAACTGGTGGCGGGAAATGAGGGCGAACATACCCATCATCAGGGTCGAAATGACGAGGTAGATGGCTGTTACGGTGAAGTAGACCTCGAAGCTGCGGAACGTATCGGATTCGATTCTCTGCGCCGCCGATGTCAGCTCGTAGGCTGCGATCGAGGTGCAGACGGAGGTCGTGAGGGTCAGCATCACGAACTGACTTGTGAGCGACGGGTAGATTGCCCGCAGAGCCGGCTTCAGCACGATCAACCGGAAGACGTCGCCCTTATGGAGGCCAAGCGCGAAGCCTGCCTCGATCTGACCTTTGCTGATGCTCTCGACGCCGCCCCTGATGATCTCGATCGCGTATGCACCGCCGTTGATGCCCAGCGCGATGATCGCGGTGACGGTCGGGTTTAGGCGTATCCCCATCAAGGGAAGCGCGAAGTAGATGAAGAAAATCTGCACGAGGAAAGGCGTGTTCCGGACGACTTCAACGAACCCGATGACGAGAGCTCGAACGAGCGGAATCTTGGACGTTCTGGCGGCAACGCCGAGAACGCCGATTAGGAGCGCGAGGAGCATTCCGGCCAGCGCCAGCCCCATCGTACCGAGCGAACCCCAAAGCAACTCCGGGGCGCGGTCAAAGACCGCACCAAAATCGAACGTATAACCCATGTATGATTTCCTCCTCCCCGTGCGGAAAATTTGCACCCGCGCCGGACTATCGATCCGGTCTGACCATTCTTTCCGCGCAGTTGAAAAGATGTTTAAGGTGGACCTCCGGCGCCATGGATCCGACCAGAGGCACCTCCACCGAGATGGAAGCGGCGGTGCCGACCACAGCAACCAAATCCCTCAGCGGCAGCTCCCCCTCGCCTGGAGGCAGTCGGCCGCTTCGTGCTTCCGCGATCATTTCCTCCGGCTTTGTCGGCGCCGGGCCGGCTACGTCGCATATTTGAACATGTTTCACTTTGTCGAGGTTGGCCCGCAACTCTGCCAGAGCCGCGCCGTTCCTGAAAAAATGGATGCCATCGACGAGAACGCCGGCATTCTCGATCCCCGCCCCTCTCACGAGATCAATGCTGTCTTCAAAGGCTTTGACCACCCGCCAGCCCATGTTTTCGATGTCGACCGCCAAGCCGTACCGTCCCGCGAGAACGCAGAAATCCGAAAAGTTCGATAACAGTCTGGCATGATCCTGATCGTCACCACAGACGCTGAGCCGACGCGCTCCAATGTTGGCAGCAGCGGCGAGGGTCGACTCCACTGACGACGCGTCGAAAGAGGGATCGATGACGAAGAACTCGATGTCGAAGACCTCTACTTCTTCACCGGCAAGCACAGCCTTCAACTCTCCGGCTGCTGCGCTACCGACAGGCAGTTCATAGTACGGCGCACCGGGAAAGGCTGGGTGGAGCCTGAGGCCGATCCTGGAGAAACCTGCGCGTCCGGCTATCTTTGCGAACTCCGCAGGGGGCAGCATTATAGACGAGAAGTGCGCGACGCCGATCGGGAGCGTCGCTCTTGGTCTTGAGGCGGCCATCATGCGACGCCTTTCGTCGCAAGATGGTTGCGAAGATTGGTTCCGGTGCGGTGGATGTGCTGTCGCAGCTTCTCGCAAGCATATTCAACGTCGCGCGCCACGGCGCCCTGCGCAATCTCGCTGTGTTCCTGACCTACATTGCGGTCCCCGGATGTGCGGACAAGGAAGGCGCGGCGGTATCGGTCGTTCAGATTCAGCAGAAGATTGCAAAAGTGAAGAAGCAGGGGCTTGCCACAGCCCGAGATCAAGGTGAGGTGGAATTCGCGGTGCAGCGCTTCCCAGTGCTCCAGGGTTTCGGGACGGGCGGCATCGCGCTCAGAGCGGTTCAAACGATGGAGCGCACGCATGATGTTGCCCTCCCACTCGACGTCGCCGACGCGAATAGATTCGCGTAGCGCGAAGACCTCGAGCTCCTCCCGAAGTGTCGTAACTTCTTCGAGATTGGCAAGCGAGATCGGGGCGACGCGATAGCCTCGATTGTCCTGAAACTCAACCAAGCCGTCGGAAATGAGTCGGGCCAGGCCTTCGCGCAACGGGCTCAGGCTGACGTTGAACGTCTTTCGCGCCCTGTCGAGATTGATCTTGCTGCCCGCCTCCAGTTCCCCAGAAATGATGGCCTCTCGAAGACGCGAAGCCAGCTGGCTGCCGATGGTGTTTTTTCCATCATCGGCAAAAGCAGCGGACGGCGCGTCTTCTTCTGTCAGTGCGCCACGGGCGCCGTCGTCGCTCGAGTCCATCTCTCCTCCCAGACAATCAAAACTTTCGATGATCGATATAATAAACGATTATTTATGTCAACTTTCCCCTAAGAAAAGCTCCCCGACTCCCACAAATCGGTTCACGATTAGTAGAAATATTATTCATAATCAATAAGTTAATTCTGCTTTACCGGTCAGCCAGACAAACTTGGCGGTTAAGACGCACTTACTCAGCTTGACAAATAATCGATTATTTCAATACTGGAGCGCCATGAGGAGGTGGCAGCATGCCAATCAGAACCGAGAGCGAGTTGACGCCTGCCGTCCTCGCCGTGATGAACCGCACCGAGGATCCGAGACTGCGCGAAATACTCGTCGCAATGGTGAAGCATCTCCACGCGTTCGTACGGGAGGTCAGGCTTTCGGAAGCTGAATTCCGCGAGGCCACAGCGGTCCTCAACGAAATTGGCCAATTGCAGACTAATAGCCACAACGAGTTCGTGCTGATGGCAGGATCGCTCGGCGTCTCTTCGCTCGTCTGCCTGCTCAATAACGGTGACAAGGGGCAGACGGAGACGTCGCAATCGTTGCTCGGACCATTCTGGCGGCTTAACTCCCCGCGGGTCGAGAACGGCGGAACCATCATCCGGTCCGAGACTCCAGGCACGCCTTTGTTCGTCCACGCGAAGGTGATTGATCGGGACGGCAAGCCTATAGCAGGCGCCGAGGTCGACGTGTGGCATGCGTCGCCTGTCGGTCTTTACGAAAACCAGGATCCCGATCAGGCAGAAATGAATCTCCGTGGCAAGCTCACCACGAACGAAGAAGGCCGCTTCTGGTTCAGAACGGTCAAGATGGTTGGTTATCCTATCCCCGTCGACGGGGTCGTGGGCCGCCTTCTCAAGGCGCAAGGCCGTCACCCCTATCGCCCCGCCCACCTCCATGCACTCATTTTCAAGCACGGGTACAAGACACTCATCTCCCAGGTCTTCGACCCGAGCGATCCAAATATCGACTCCGACGTGCAGTTTGGCGTGACCGCGGCGCTGACGGGCGACTTTGTCCGGCATGAAGAGCCGCACCCGTCCTACTCAGACGTCGCAGGCCCGTGGTTCTCGCTCGATTACACCTATGTCATGGAGCGGGGCGAGGCCGCCCTGCCGCGCCCTCCGATCAAATAACGAAACCAGCAGAGCCAAATCATGATCACGGAAAAGGAACGCCAGGAGGCAGCCGACGCGCTGCTGAGGGCCGAAGTCGAACGCAAGCCAATCATCCAGCCAAGCAAGACATACCCGAACCTGGAACTCGAAGACGCCTACAATATACAAGCGCTCTGGGCGCAGGCGCGGGTTGCGAAAGGTGCACGGATCGTCGGCCACAAGATCGGACTGACGTCGCGGGCAATGCAGATGGCCTCGAAGATGACGGAGCCCGATTACGGCGTCATTCTCGACGACGCTCTCTTCAATGATGGAGCGCAGATCAAAGCGGATCTGTTCATCAAACCTCGTCTCGAAGTCGAACTCGCATTCGTAATGGGCGAGGATCTTGAAGGTCCAAGCACCCGTATCTATGACGTGATGAGGGCGACCGAATTTGTCGTTCCAGCTCTCGAAATCATCGACTATCGAACCGAAGTGCCAAGAGCGATCACCGACACGATCGCCGACAACGCGGCTTTCGGAGCGATCGTCGTGGGTGGTCGTATCGTCCGGCCGATGGATATCGATATCCGCTGGGTCGGCGCGACGCTTTCGAAAAATGGCATCATCGAGGAGTCTGGCGTTTCCGCAGCCATCATGGGGCATCCAGCCGCCGGAATCGCATGGCTCGTGAACAAGCTCCATGCTGTCGGAGGTGGCTTGAAGAAGGGCCAGATCGTTCTTGCCGGTTCGTTCACCCGCCCCGTGGATATCGCCAAGGGCGATGTCATCCAGGCTGATTACGGGCCGGTCGGCTCCATCGGCGTTTCGTTCGTGTGAGGCGGCGATGGAACTCCCCGTCAATCACTTTAAGCGGAATCTTATGGCTGGGCAAAGCCAGATCGGTCTATGGTGCGGCCTTCCGGGAAGCTACGCAGCGGAAATCGTGGCGCCGGCAGGCTTCGACTGGTTGCTGTTCGACACCGAGCACTCTCCCAGCGACGTCCTCACCGTCCTGCCCCAATTGCAGGCGGTCGCGCCCTACAGCGTTTCTCCCGTCGTACGCCCTGCCTTCAATGACCCTGTGCTGATCAAACGGTTCCTGGACATTGGCGTGCAGACGCTGCTCGTTCCGTATGTGCAGAATGAAGAGGAGGCGATGGCCGCCGTAGCAGCCATTCGGTATCCGCCGCGCGGGATTCGCGGTGTCTCCGCCTTGACGCGTGCCACGCGCTTCGGGCGCGTTTTGAACTACGCACAGGTCGCGGAGCAGGAGATATGCTTGCTTCTTCAAATCGAGACCCGGGAAGCGCTCGATCATCTCGAGTCCATCGCCGCTGTCGAAGGAGTGGACGGCATCTTCATCGGCCCGGCTGATCTCGCGGCGAGCTTTGGCCATCCTGGTCAACCGGGCCACCCGGAAGTGACTGTGGCGATCGAGGACGCGATAAAGCGCTTGAAGGCGCTTGGAAAGCCGACGGGCATACTCACCCCCGACGAGAAGTTCGCAGCCCGCTGCATTTCGCTGGGGACGCTGTTTACCGCAGTCGGTGTAGATGTCGCCCTACTCGCAAGAGGATCCGAAGCGCTCGCGGCCAGGTTCGCATCTTAGGGAGTGCGAAGATGTCGACGCGGAAGCAGATTTTGGCTGAGATAGCGCCGACCGGCGCTATCAGGGCCGCCATCAATATGTCAAATGCGGCGTTGGTCCGATGGGACGATGAGGCGGGCGCCCTGGTCGGTCCGAGCGCCCAGATAGCCCACGAGATTGCCGAACAATTGGATTGCGGCCTCTCTCTAATCCAGTACGGCTCGGCTGCCGACATACTTGCCAATGCCGACGGCGACGAATGGGACATCGCTTTCATTGCCTCGGATCCATCAAGAGCCGACCGCTTCTCCTTCTCACCTCCATACATCTCCGTCAAAGCGACCTATCTCGTGCCTGACAGTTCGTCATTCCGGCGTGTCCAAGATATTGACGTCGAAGGAGTCCAGATCGCCTCTGCAAGGAGTGCAGCCTATACGAAGCAGCTCGAACGAATCCTTCAAAGAGCTTCAGTCTCCTACACCGATAGCCCTGCAACGGCCATCAATCTGCTTGTCGAATCGCAGTGCGCTGCGGCTGCTGGACTGACCGAGTATCTCATCCAAACTTCGGAAAGAATTTCAGGCTTCCGGCTCGTGGAAGGAACATTCTCCGAAATCCCCCAGACGATCGCCGTGCATAAGCGATCCGTTCATGCCTCAGCCTTTTTCGCAGATTTCGTACGCGATTTTACAGTGCGCCCTTAGCTAGCAACACAAAGCGGAAAATCAAAAAGGCCGCGGATGACGCGGCCTTTTCCAATTCAGTGGCAAGATCTCACTTCTTGCGGGGAACCTTGGGGACCGTGCTTCCCTTCTTCGGGGCGTCGCGGACTTCAGGCTCTGCCTGCGGGACCGTCTTGGCGCGGGTCTTGCGGGCCGTCTTCGTCTTCAGCTCGCCGTCGCCCTCGTCATCGGCTTCGGGATGCACGACTTCGGCTTCCGGCTTCGGCTTGATCGGCGCCGTATCCGGTATGGCTTCCAGCACGATGCCCGGCTTGCCGTCTTCCTTGGGACCGACGGTGACGTTGACGACGCCGCCCTTCTTCAGCTTGCCGAAGAGGATTTCGTTGGCAAGCGGCTTCTTGATGGTGTCCTGGATGACGCGGGCAAGCGGGCGGGCGCCCATCTTCTCGTCGTAACCCTTTTCCGCCAGCCAGGCGATCGCGTCCTCATGCAGGTCGAAGGTGACGTTCCGTTCGGAAAGCTGGGCCTCCAGCTGCATGATGAACTTCTGTACGACCTTGTGAATGACAGCCGTCGGCAGCGCCGCGAAGGGAATGATCGCGTCGAGACGGTTGCGGAACTCCGGCGTGAACAGACGGGTCAGCGCCTCCTCGTCCTCGCCGGTGCGCTTGGACGAGCCGAAGCCGATCGCAGCCTTGGCCATTTCGGACGCGCCCGCATTGGTCGTCATGATCAGGATGACGTTGCGGAAGTCGATCTTCTTGCCGTTATGGTCGGTCAGCGTGCCATGGTCCATGACCTGCAGCAGGATGTTGTAGATGTCAGGATGCGCCTTTTCGATTTCGTCGAGCAGGACCACGCAATGCGGATGCTGGTCGACGCCATCTGTGAGAAGACCGCCCTGATCGAAACCGACATAGCCGGGGGGTGCACCGAGCAGACGCGAGACCGTATGCCGCTCCATATATTCCGACATGTCGAAGCGCAGAAGCTCGACGCCGAGCGACGACGCCAGCTGCTTTGCGACCTCGGTCTTGCCGACGCCGGTCGGACCGGAGAAAACATAGGAGCCGATCGGCTTGTTCGGCTCGCGAAGGCCGGCACGCGCCAGCTTGATCGAGGTCGAAAGGGCTTCGATGGCGATATCCTGGCCGTAGACGACCGAGCGCAGTTCCTGCTCGAGATTGGCGAGCACCGCTTCGTCATCCTTGGAGACGGTCTTCGGCGGAATGCGCGCCATCGTAGCGATCGTTGCCTCGATTTCCTTTTCGGTGATCAGCTTGCGGCGCTTCGACGGCGGCAGCAGCATCTGGGCCGCACCGGTTTCGTCGATCACGTCGATCGCCTTGTCCGGCAGCTTGCGGTCGGAGATGTAGCGGGCCGAGAGTTCGACGGCCGATTTGATGGCGTCGTTCGAATAACGCAGGTGGTGATACTCTTCGAAATAGGGCTTCAGGCCCTTCATGATCTCGATCGCATCGTTGATCGACGGCTCGCTGACGTCGATCTTCTGGAAACGACGCACCAGCGCCCGGTCCTTCTCGAAGAACTGGCGATATTCCTTGTAGGTGGTCGACCCGATGCAGCGAATCGCGCCGGATGACAGTGCCGGCTTCAGCAGGTTCGATGCATCCATCGCCCCGCCCGAGGTGGCGCCGGCGCCGATCACCGTATGGATCTCGTCGATGAACAGCACCGCACCCGGATATTCCTCCAGCTCCTTGACGACCTGCTTCAGGCGCTCCTCGAAATCGCCGCGGTAGCGCGTGCCGGCAAGCAGCGTGCCCATGTCGAGCGAGAAGATCGTCGCATCGGCAAGCGCCTCGGGAACCTTGCCCTCGACGATGCGCTTGGCGAGGCCCTCGGCGATCGCCGTCTTGCCGACGCCGGGATCACCGACATAGAGCGGATTGTTCTTCGAACGGCGGCACAGGATCTGGATGGTACGGCTCACCTCGGCGTGACGGCCGATCAGCGGATCGATCTTGCCGCCCTTGGCCTTCTCGTTGAGGTTGACGCAATAGGCTTTCAGCGCATCCTGCTGCTTCTTGGGGCCGCCCTCTTCCTCGCCGCCGCGTGCCGTCGGCTTGCTCTCGGCTTCCTCTTCGGCGCCGCGCGGAGGGCGGGCCTCGGAGGCGCCCGGCCGCTTGCCAATGCCGTGAGAGATGTAGTTGACGGCGTCGTAACGGGTCATTTCCTGCTCCTGCAGGAAATAGGCGGCATGGCTTTCGCGCTCGGCGAAAATCGCGACGAGCACGTTGGCGCCGGTGACTTCCTCGCGCCCGGAAGACTGCACATGGATGACGGCGCGCTGGATGACGCGCTGGAAGCCGGAGGTCGGCTTCGAATCCTCGTCATATCCGGTGATCAGATTGGAAAGTTCATTATCGACATATTCGACGAGCGTCTTGCGCAACGCGTCGAGATCGACATTGCAGGCACCCATGACCGCGGCCGCATCGGCATCGTCGATCAGGGCGAGCAGCAGATGCTCGAGCGTCGCATATTCGTGATGCCGCTCGTTGGCAAAGGTCAGTGCCTGATGGAGCGCCTTCTCTAAACTAGGCGAAAATGTTGGCACGTTCAGATCCTCACTTCTTTTCCATGACGCATTGCAGCGGATGCTGGTGCTGCCGGGCGAAGTCCATCACCTGGCTGACCTTCGTTTCCGCTACCTCGTATGTGAATATTCCGCATTCGCCGACGCCGTGATTGTGGACATGGAGCATGATGCGGGTGGCACTTTCACGATCCTTCTGAAAAAACCGTTCCAGAATATGAATGACGAATTCCATGGGCGTGTAATCGTCATTCAGAAGCAGCACGCGATAGAGGTTGGGTTTCTTGGTCTTCGGCTTGGTGCGCGTGATGACCGAGGTTCCGCGATTTCCGTTGTCCCCGTTCCTTTCGCTGTCGTTTTGCATCCGGATCGGCTTTGCGATCATTGTCATTCATTCCTCAATCAATCCGGCGGAGCATGGGAGGGTGCTTTTCCCGCCGAATATCTGAAACACTAACTTAGTTCATAATAGGCCGATTTTAAGCCCCCTGTCAGACACTGCAATCAAGAAATGCCGGCATGCACGGGAAAGACCAAAAAAGTCCCCGGGCCGATCCAAGCCGACGCTGTGGCGAAAGTGGAAACAAAAAAGACCGGCTACAGATGCGCAGCCGGCCCCGGTATTTCAATATGTCGCGCAGGTTGCGCCGTCGCAATCAACTCATGCGGCGGCAGGCGTTGCCGCCGGCGCCTGCCTGCCCGTCTTGGCGACGGCAGCGGCGATCGGAGCCTCGTAAGGCTTGTAGGCGGACTTGGCGAGATCGGCGTACATTTCGCCGAGCTTGGTGGCCTCGGAAACGAAGCTCTCATAGCTGGACTTGATGTAGCTGGTCTGCAGTTCGAACACGGCCTCGAAGCTCTTGGCCCCGGCCAGCGTTTCGAAATGCGTCACTGCATCCTGGAAGGACTTCTTCGAATAATCAGCAGCTTCGGCGGCGATTGCCTGAAAGCCCCTCGCCGTTTCGGAATAGGTTCTCAGCGCCGTATCGACGGCTTCCTTGCTCTTCCTGTTTGCATCATCAAAGTTGAACATGACCGTCCTCCGTTGGGCTGTGGATGGCGGCAGGGTAACTGCGACGCACAAATAGTCAAGTAGTCTTGTGCAATGCAAAACAACCCTGAGGTTGCATGACAGTAATAAAACAAAGGCCGCGCGCCGGGGCACGTACGTCTTTAACTGATTTTGCTAATATATATCAAATGCCCACAACCCAAGATTTTAAAAAAAAATTTTTTTGACAAGCCAAAAAACGAAAAAACCGGGCGGATCGCGCCGCCCGGTCCTCTTGAAACGTCTGCGCGCGATCAAAGATCGACGTCGAGGATCGCCATCGAAAAGTTGTAGGAGCGGTCGCCGTCCTCGTCATCGATATAGACGACGCCCAGAAACTCTTCACCGAGATAGACTTCCGCGGAATCATTCTTGCGCGGACGCGCCTTGACGATGATCTGCGGGTTGAACATGCGCTTGAAATAGGCGTCGAGCTTCTTGATTTCTTCAGGCTTCACTCTGTCATCTCCGTAAGCGGTCTTGATTGGCCGCTTCTCGCACAGGAAAAGCAGCGGTGTAAAGGCGGGCTGCTGCTTGCGCAGTGGCTGTCCCCGCTCGGCTCCTGCCGGTTTTCCTATCTTTTTCCAACAGGCGCTCAGATATCGGCGCCGATCACCTGGTCCATGTTGCGCGACGGTTCGGAACAACCGGCCTCGCCGACGACCTTGGCCGGCACGCCGGCTACCGTCTTCTTCGGCGGCACTGCCTTGAGCACGACGGAGCCGGCGGCAACGCGCGAGCAGAAGCCGATTTCGATGTTGCCGAGGATCTTCGCGCCGGCGCCGATCATCACGCCGCTGCCAATCTTCGGATGGCGGTCGGCGCCCTCCTTGCCGGTGCCGCCGAGCGTGACGCCATGCAGGATCGAGACATTGTCGCCAACAACCGCCGTTTCGCCAATTACGAGGCCGGTGGCATGATCGAGGAAGATGCCCTTGCCGATACGGGCGGCCGGATTGATGTCGGTCTGGAACACGCTGGAGGAGCGGCTTTGCAGATAGAGGGCGAAGTCACGCCTGCCGCGGTTCAGCAGCCAATGGGCCAGACGATGCGTCTGCAGCGCATGGAAACCCTTGAAATAGAGCACGGCCTCCATAAAGCGGAGGCAAGCGGGATCGCGGTCATAGACCGCCTGGATATCGACTCGCAGGATCGAGCTCCATTCCGGCCAATCGGAGAGCATTTCCTCGAAGGTCTGGCGCAGGAGGATCGCCTGCATGTCGGGGTGATCGAGGCGTTCGCAAATGCGGTGAATGACGCATTCCTCGAGCGAACGGTGATTGATCACCGTCGAATAGAGAAAGGCGGCGAGAACCGGATCCGTTTCGGCGGCGGCGCGGGCTTCCTCGCGCAGGCTGTCCCAGATGGGATCCATCACTTTCAGCGGATGGCCTGTCTCAAAAGCACGAATGTCTGTCTTGGCGACCATCGCCACTCTCCTCGGTACCTAACAGGAATGCCGTTTTCGCAATGCCAGTATATAGTGGAAAACGCCAATAACATAAATGGGTGCCGTCACCATGGTTTTTAGCACGGTTTTTCGGCATCACGATGATGTCAGCGCCCGGCCACCCTTGCGTAGAAGGCGAGCACCGCCTGCTTGAAAACCTTGTCGCCGACGGCGAGCATATGATCGCGGCCGGGAATATCGAGCGCCTCGGCCTCGGGCATCAGTGCGGCCAGCTGCTGCGGCGAGCCGGCGATATCATCCCTGGTGCCGACGCCGATCAGCGCCGGCATATCGAGTTTGGCCATATCCGAGCGAGCGACGAGATCGCGCGAGCCGCGAATGCAGGCGGCGAGCGCGGTGCGGTCGCTCTTTGTCTGTTCGGCAAAGGCGCGGAACATGCGGCCGCGCTCATGCGTCACGACGTCCAGCGACGGAGCCAGCAGCGCATCGGCAATCGGGTCCCAGTCGCCGACGCCGTCGGTCATGCCGATGCCAAGGCCGCCGAGCACCAGCGAGCGGACGCGATGCGGATTGGCAAGTGCGGCAAAGACGGAAATGCGCGCGCCCATGGAATAGCCCAGGACATTGGCTTCGGCGATGCCGAGATGGTCGAGCAGCGCAATTGCGTCACCGGCCATCACCCACGGACGATAGGCTTCAGCGTCATGCGGCTTGTCGCTTGCGCCATGACCGCGATTGTCGATGGCGATCACCCGGTAGCCGGCATCGCCGAGCGTCTTCAGCCAGGCTGGATGCACCCAGTTGACGTTTGCCGTCGAGGCAAAGCCGTGAATCAACAGGACAGGCACACCGGAGGGATCGCCTTCGTCGAAAAAGGCGAGCCGCAATCCGTCATGAGTGAAGCTTGAAAATGCGGGCGTGTTCAGGTTCATCGGGTCTTCCTTTTTGGCGCGACCATAATTGAGCCGCCTGCCAGCGTGAAGCCAAAAACCGTAGCTGAAAACTGTGCTTGCCGCGGCGCTTTGGCTCTACACATTTGCGGCGAAGGCTTATAAGGTCCGCGCACCTTGCAAAGCATTCGGAGAGCGATATGGCCGGCCACAACATTCCTCACTTCCAGAACGACGGCGGTCATCGCGTCATCGAAGTCGGCGTCAAGGAATTCATGTGCACGGGCGCTTCGGTTCCCTTCGATCACCCGCACATCTTCATCGACATGGGCGACGACAACGAGAAGGTCTGCTCCTACTGTTCGACGCTCTATCGCTTCAATTCCTCCCTCAAGCCCAGCCAGACCAATCCGGCCGGCTGCGTTTTCCATGTGAAGGCGGCGTAGCCCGACTAGAAGCCGGAACGGACTGGCAATGCCCGTCGAACATGCCGTCATCATCGGCGCCGGAATTGCCGGGCTGACCGCTGCGCTGTCGCTTTCGCGCCGGGGCATCAGCTCGGAGATTTTCGAGCAGGCGGACGAACTCACCGAAATCGGCGCCGGATTGCAGCTTTCGCCGAATGCCTCGCGTATTCTTGGTGACCTCGACATCCTCAACGTACTTTCCAAGATCTGGCTCGAACCAGAGAGCATCCGACTGATTTCGGGCAGTTCGCTGCGCCAGCTTGCGGCAGTGCCGGCAGGCAAATTCGCGCGGCAGCGCTGGGGCGCGCCCTATGGCGTCCTGCACCGCACCACTTTGCAGAAAGCGCTGCTCGCCGCGGTCGAAGCCGATCCGCTCTGCCGGCTTCGTCTCGGCATGCGCATGGAAGCGGGTCCGCCTTCCGAGCGGCCGGCCGATGTCGTGATCGGGGCCGACGGCGTCTGGTCGAAGCTGCGGCAATCTATTGCGGGCGGCCCCTCGCCACGTTTTTCCGGCAATATCGCCTACCGCTTCACCATTGCCGAGGATGAAGCCCCCGGCTTCCTCGATCGGACAAGCGTTTCCGCTTTCCTCGGCGGGTCGGCGCATCTGGTCAGCTATCCGCTAAAAGAGACCGGCAGCTTCAACATGGTGGCAATCACTGCCGGCAACATTGCGCCCCAGACCTGGCAAAGCGAGCCGACGACAGAGCAACGCGCACAGCTGCGAGCGCGTCTCGCCGGCTGGAACGCGGCCATCGTCTCGCTGCTCGAAAGGCAGCGGAAGCTGACCTTCTGGCCGCTGTTCGAAACGACGTCAGGCGCGTGGCAGGACGGCAGGGCGGTTCTGATCGGCGACGCCGCTCACGCGATGATGCCCTTTGCCGCCCAGGGAGCGGCGATGGCAATCGAAGATGCCTACGAACTTGCCGCGTTTCTGTCGGATAGTCCCGTGACCGAAGCGCTGGCGCATTTCGAAAGGCATCGCGCGCCGCGCATCGCCAAGCTTCGCCAGCGCGGCGCCTTCAACCGGTTTGCCTATCATGCGAGAGGGCCGATCCGCATCGGCCGCGACCTCGTGCTCGGGCTGAAGCCGCCGCAAAGCCTGGCGGCGGATCTCGACTGGATCTACGGCTATCGCGCCATGCGGCCATAGAGCGCCGCAACCGACGGAGGCGCCCACGCCTGCCCTCAGACGGCGCTTGCCGCGGCAAACCCGCGTTCGATATCGGCCTTGAGGTCAGCCACGTCTTCGATGCCGATCTGCAGGCGGATGACCGCACCGTCGGTCGGGGCCTTGGCGACCCTGCGGTCGTTGAGATAGGCGTGCAGAGCGAGGCTTTCGAAACCGCCCCAGGAATAGCCGAGGCCGAAGATCCGCAGCGCATCGAGGAAGGCATGCGCCTTTGCCCTGGACTGCTCGGGACCATTGGCGGCAAGCACGAAGGAAAAGATGCCGCTGGCCCCCTTGAAATCGCGCTTCCAGAGATGATGGGAGGGGAAGCTCGGCAGCGCCGGGTGCAGCACGCGGGCAACATCGTCCCTGCCCTCCAGCCATTCGGCGATCGCAAGCGCACTTTCAAAATGGCGCTCGAGGCGCAGGCCCATAGTGCGCAATCCGCGCAGGATCTGATAGGCATCATCGGGCGCGCCGCAGATGCCGAGGGCGCCGTTCGCCTCCTTCAGCCGCTCCCAATGCTCGGCATTGGCCGACACCGTCCCGAGCAGAATGTCGGAATGGCCGGACGGATATTTCGTCGCCGCGTGGATGGAGATGTCGACGCCATGATCGAGCGGCCGGAAATAAAGCGGCGTCGCCCAGGTATTGTCCATCATGACGACGGCGCCGTGGCGGTGGGCAACCGCCGAGATCGCCGGAATATCCTGCATCTCGAAGGTGTTGGAGCCGGGAGCCTCGGTGTGCACGATCTTCGTGTTCGGCCGGAAAAGCGCCTCTATGCCGCCGCCGATCGACGGGTCGTAATATTCCACCTCAACGCCGAGGCGCTTCAGCATCGTGTCGCAGAAATGTCGGGTCGGACCGTAAACCGAATCGACGACGAGAGCATGGTCGCCGGCGGCGGCGAAACCCAGGAACGGAATGGTGACGGCCGCAAGCCCCGAGGGAACGAGGATGGTGCCGGCCGAACCTTCGAGCGCGTCGATCGCCTCGCAGAGCGCATCCGTGGTCGGCGTGCCGCGGGTCCCGTAGGTGTATTTCTGCGAACGCGTCTCCATCGTCCGGGCATTCGGAAACAGCACCGTCGAGGCATGCACGACTGGCGGATTGACGAAACCGTGATAGTCGAAGGGATCGTTGCCGATATGGCTCAAGCGGGTGTTGATACCGGCATTCTGCAGCAAGCTGTCTTTGTCTTTCATGGTCGGGAATAGCCTTTGGCGAAGAACGCGAAAACGAGACTTTTGGACACCTCGCCGCCTCCGGTCAACCCCTTGGGACCTTGGGGTAGATCCCATCGAAAAGTATGATTTTCGCGTTATTTTTCCGCAATTGGACGCCCATTTCCTGGCCAACCGCCCATGAATGCGGCGCAATTGACCAAATTTCTGAATTTTGCCGCAATTATCGATGGCGACACTTGACCATGGTGACATTTGCGACTGTGATAGACCCACTCGCGCCGGGAGGGTGTCGAGACGATTGGGGAGGCCGACGCAACGTTCGGGCGCACTCCCCACAAGATAAAGATAAGACAACGGAAAAAGGTTGGGAAAATGAAGAATAAGCTCCTGTCCGCCGCCATCGGCGCAGCGGTTTTGGCACTTGGCGCATCGGCAGCCTCGGCCACCACTCTCGGTGACGTCAAGGCGAAGGGTTTCGTACAATGCGGCGTCAATACCGGCCTGGCCGGCTTTGCTGCACCCGACGCTTCCGGCAATTGGGCCGGCTTCGACGTCGATTTCTGCAAGGCCGTCGCTTCAGCCGTCTTCGGCGACCCCACGAAGGTGAAGTTCACCCCGCTCAGCGCCGCCAACCGTTTCCCGGCGCTTCAATCCGGCGAAGTCGATGTTCTGGCTCGCAACACGACCTGGTCGATCAACCGCGACACCGCTCTCGGCCTGAACTTCCGTTTCGTTAACTATTATGACGGCCAAGGCTTCATGGTCCGCAAGAGCCTGAACGTGAAGTCGGCGCTCGAACTCTCCGGCGCATCCGTCTGCGTCCAGTCGGGCACCACCACCGAGCTCAACCTCGCCGACTACTTCAAGGCAAACAACCTTCAGTACAATCCGGTTGTTTTCGAAAAGCTGGATGAGGTCAACGCCGCCTATGACGCCGGCCGCTGCGACGTCTACACGACCGACCAGTCCGGTCTCTATTCGCTGCGCCTGACGCTGAAGAACCCCGACGAGCACGCGATCCTTCCGGAAATCATTTCCAAGGAGCCGCTGGCGCCGGCTGTTCGCCAGGGTGACGACCAGTGGTTCGACATCGTCAGCTGGGTTGGCTACGCCATGATCAATGCTGAAGAGTTCGGCATCACTCAGGCCAATGTCGACGACATGAAAAATTCGCCGAACCCTGACATCAAGCGCTTCCTCGGCGTGGAAGCAGACACCAAGATCGGCACCGATCTCGGGCTGACCAATGAGTGGGCCTACAACATCGTCAAGAACGTCGGCAATTACGGCGAAGTCTTCGAGCGCAATATCGGCCAGGGCAGCCAGTTGAAGATCGATCGCGGCCTCAACGCCCTGTGGAGCAAGGGCGGCATCCAGTACGCCCCGCCGGTTCGCTGAGGGGTATCACGCAGGAAAGCCGGAAAGGCGGGCGACCGCCTTTCCTCCTCCAATAAAAAAGCTCCGAAAAGGAGCGTAATGGGGAATTGGCCAGGCATGACGCATCAGGCTGTGGATTCGACACATTTACCCAAGAGCGGCTGGAGCTTCCAGACTGCCCTCTACGACCCGAGAATTCGGGGCATTTTCTTCCAGATTCTCACCATCGTATTGCTGGTGGCCTTCGTCTGGTGGGTTGCACATAACACTGCCGTCAATCTGGCGCGCGCCAACATCGCATCGGGATTCGGCTTTCTGAATGGCCGCGCCGGCTTCGAGGTCGGTCAGTCGCTGATCGCCTATTCAAGCGATTCGACCTACGGCCGCGCGCTGCTCGTCGGCCTTCTGAACACGCTGCTAATCGCGGTGACCGGCATCATCACCGCCACCATCATCGGCTTCATCATCGGCATCGGCCGTTTGTCGCGGAACTGGCTGATTGCCAAGCTGTGTACGGTCTACGTGGAAGTTTTCCGCAATATTCCGCCGCTGCTGGTGATCTTCTTCTGGTATTCGGGCGTTCTGGCGGTTCTGCCGAATGCGCGCGAATCGCTGCATCTGCCGCTCGGATCCTATCTGAACAATCGCGGCCTTGCCTTCCCCAAGCCGATTTTCGGTGAGGGTTTCTGGCTCGTCGGCGTCTCCTTCGTCATCGCGATCATCGCCGTCATCGCGACGGCCCGATGGGCGCATCGCCGGCAGGCGGCCACTGGTCAGCCGTTCCACACGATCTGGGCTTCGATCGGCCTGCTGATCGGCCTGCCGCTCATCGCCTTCCTGATCGCAGGCGCGCCGCTTTCCTTCGATTATCCGATCGTGGGTAAATTCAACCTCACCGGCGGCTCCGTCGTCGGGCCTGAGTTCATGTCGCTCTTCCTGGCGCTTTCCTTCTACACCGCAGCCTTCATCGCCGAGATCGTGCGCGCGGGCATTCGCGGCGTGGCGAAGGGACAAACGGAGGCGGCAGGTGCACTTGGGCTTCATCCCTCGTCGATCACCCGGCTGGTCGTCATTCCGCAGGCGTTCCGCATCATCATTCCGCCGCTGAGCAGCCAATATCTCAATCTGACCAAGAACTCATCGCTGGCGATCGCCATCGGTTTCGCCGATCTCGTCGCCGTCGGCAGCACAACGCTGAACCAGACCGGTCAGGCCGTCGAGGTGATTCTCATCTGGATGGTCATTTACCTCGCGCTCAGTATCGTGACTTCGCTGTTCATGAACTGGTTCAATGCCAAGATGGCGCTAGTGGAGAGGTAAGATGAGCAACAGTTTCGTCAGAACCGCCATACTCGCGCCGGAGCCGCCTCCACCGGGAGAAAGGGGCGCGGTCGCCTGGATTCGCCGCAACCTGCTTGCCACGCCGAAAGACATCGTTCTTACCATCGTGGCGCTAGTCTTTATCTCCTGGGCGATGCTCCACGCGATCGACTGGCTCTTCGTACAGGCTGTCTGGAGTGGCCCAGACCGCACCTTCTGTGCCACTGCCGTACAGGGCGGCATCCAGCCGGATAGCTGGAACGGTGCGTGCTGGGCCTTCGTCAACGCCAAATTCGACCAATTCATTTTTGGTCGTTATCCGCTTGACGAGCGCTGGCGCCCGACGCTGGTCGGCATTCTTTTCGTGCTCCTGCTGGTGCCGATGCTCATCCCTTCGGCACCACGCAAGGGCCTCAACGCCATCCTGCTCTTCGGCGTGCTGCCGGTCATTTCCTTCTTTGTGCTTTATGGTGGATTTGGCCTGGAAATCGTCGAGACCCCGCTCTGGGGCGGCTTGCTGGTGACGCTGGTCCTCTCCTTCGTCGGCATCGCCGTCTCCTTCCCGCTCGGCATCATCCTGGCGCTCGGAAGGCGCTCGCAAATGCCGATCATCCGCACGGTCTGCATCGTCTTCATCGAGGTCGTCCGCGGCGTGCCGCTGATTACGGTCCTCTTCATGGCGAGCGTCATGCTGCCGCTTTTCCTGCCTGCCGGCTGGACGGTGGACAAGCTCTTGCGCGCGATCATCGGGGTATCGATCTTTGCCTCCGCCTATATGGCTGAGGTCATTCGCGGCGGTCTGCAGGCAATCCCTAAGGGGCAGTTCGAAGGAGCGGATTCGCTGGGGCTCGGCTACTGGCAGAAGATGCGGTTGGTCATCATGCCGCAGGCAATCAAGCTGGTGATCCCTGGCATCGTCAACACCTTTATCGGCATGTTCAAGGACACCTCGCTGGTTTCGATCATCAGCATGTTCGACCTTCTCGGCATCGTTCGCCTCAACTTCGTCGATCCGAACTGGGCGACCGCAGTAACGCCGCTGACGGGACTGATATTTGCCGGCTTCGCCTTCTGGCTCTTCTGCTTCGGCATGTCGCGCTATTCAGCATTCGTCGAACGTCACCTCGACACCGGCCACAAACGATAAGAATGAGGGAAAACAATCATGGCTGAAGCTCCAGCTAAAAAGCTCACCGTTTCCGCAACGGAAGTGGCGATCGAAATCATCAACATGAACAAGTGGTACGGCGATTTCCACGTGTTGCGCGACATCAACCTGAAGGTCATGCGCGGCGAGCGCATCGTCATCGCCGGCCCATCCGGCTCGGGTAAATCGACCATGATCCGCTGCATCAACCGCCTGGAAGAGCATCAGAAGGGCCAGATCATCGTCGATGGCACAGAGCTAACCAACGATCTGAAGAAGATCGATGAAGTCAGGCGCGAAGTCGGCATGGTGTTCCAGCACTTCAACCTCTTCCCGCACCTGACGATCCTCGAAAACTGCACGCTGGCGCCGATCTGGGTGCGCAAAATGCCGAAGAAGCAGGCGGAAGAGATCGCTATGCACTTCCTGAAGCGCGTCAAGATCCCGGAACAGGCTAATAAATATCCGGGACAGCTTTCCGGCGGCCAGCAGCAGCGCGTGGCGATCGCCCGGTCGCTCTGCATGAACCCGAAGATCATGCTGTTCGACGAGCCGACCTCGGCGCTCGATCCCGAAATGATCAAGGAAGTACTCGACACCATGGTGGGTCTTGCCGAGGAAGGCATGACCATGCTCTGCGTCACCCATGAAATGGGCTTTGCCCGCCAGGTCGCCAACCGCGTCATCTTCATGGATCAGGGCCAGATCGTCGAGCAGAATTCGCCCGCCGAGTTCTTCGACAATCCGCAGCACGAGCGCACCAAGCTGTTCCTCAGCCAGATTCTGCACTGAGCCAAGGCCGAAGCTTTCAAAGACCCGCCGCAGCCTTCCGGTTCGGCGGGCCTTTTACATTCAGCGGAAGGTTGCCGCCTGTAACAGGCTGCAGAGGCCGGCAAGACCGGAATCGGAGCCACCTGAAGCAGAGCCGCCCGGCGACGAGATATCAGCGCAGCGGACAAGCATCTTGCGCTGCTCACTGACCGGCCTTGCCCGGAAGTCGTCCAGGGTGCGAGCCTGGGCAGCGCTAAGCGTGCCGTCAGCCGCGGACCCGTTGCTGCCGTCTGCCCCCGCTCCTCTGCCGACCGCAAGAGCTTCGACGCCGCTACCGCGTCTGACGGAGGCGGTGGCGTTATCGAGCCTATCGGACCTCCCGATGCGCGCATTGAGATCGGCATTGGCGCCGCGGCCGCCGCCGAGCCTGGCATTGGCATTCGTGTCGAGACCATTGCCGCCGCCGCGACCGGCATTGATATCGGCATCGACGCCCCTGCCGCCGCCGAAATTGGCCGCCGCATCGGCATTGACACCACTCGAGCCGCCGAGTGACGCATTGGCATCGGCGCTGATGCCGCCGCCAAGCGAAGCCCCGACATCGGCGCTGGCGGCATTGCCTGCATTCACGGACACGCCGACATCAATCGCATGCGCATCGCCTGCGGGTATGGCAAACAGGACGCAGGTGGATGCAAGCGCTACGAGGGATAGTCTATGGTGCTTGTGGGTCATGTTTTCCTCTCCGTTGTCATTTGCCGGGCGAACTTGTCCGGCAGTTGAAAATCGAGGAACGCGCGTGCCGTCGATCGTCCGGACGCCTGCAAACCTACAGGGCGTCCACGGCAAGGCAACGTGAGGAGATGACAAATGTTTCACGACACTGCCCGGCAAGTCGGCTCTAGGGCGAGCAATGTTCTTTCAGGGTTATTGAAATACCAATTGCCGGCCAGACTGTGCCAAAAACAAACGTGTCCTGCAGCGAGTAGAACGCCGACCGATTATGTCCTTTTGGGTTGCATCAGGAAATCCCCGGGGTGAGCAAGAAAAGCTCAGTTGTCGACGGAATTGCCGCGATTGATCTATCGCAACGCTGTCGCGCAGATCGCCAATACCTTGTCCAGAACCGGACGTTCTGCCGCTGATCGATGCCGCCAAAAATAACTCCTCTTCCGCCTGGATATATCGGGCGAGAAATCCATGTTTCAGCATGTTCTCATCTAACCGAGTGGAGGTTCTGGAATGGGCATTTTCGACAAGATCAAACAGGCAATCTTTCGAGAAGCGAAAGCAGCCGAACCGGCCAGCGCGCCGAAGACACAGCCCGTTTCGCCGTCACCAGCACCCAGTCCGGCGCCTGCGGCCTCCCCCGCTCAGAGCAAGCCGGCCACCGCCCCGGCCACAGCCGCAGTGGATATCGTCCCTATCCTCGACGCGGCGGTAAAAAAGAGCGGCCAGAAACTCGATTGGCGTCACTCGATCGTCGACCTGATGAAAGCCGTCGGGATGGATGCGAGCCTGACCGAGCGCAAGGAGCTCGCCGCCGAGCTCGGCTATACCGGCGACAGCGGTGATTCCGCAAAAATGAATATGTGGCTGCACAAGGCGCTGATGAAGCGGCTTTCGGAAAATGGCGGCAAGGTGCCGGCCGATCTCCTGGATTGATCCATCAAAATGATGGATGACCACAGCCGCCACGCTGCGGCGGTGGTCATCCGGCCAGGCTAGAACAGGATGTCATCCGAAAACCGCTCACACTTTGGGCACCATGCGCCGGCAGTGCGCCCCCTCTTGCCCGCAGGCGTTGAAGCAAATAACCTCACGCTCGATTACTTCGAGGATCGATCAGGGGAGAATCTAAATCCAATGAGATTGATGGCAGTCGTTGGCGTTGCACTTAGCTTGGGCTGTATCTCGGCCGCAGAATCCCCTTCAAACTATCGATCCTACAGCGGTGTTCGGGTCGATACCGATCCCGTCCTCCTGGCTCGATACGACAAAGCCCTCGGCTGGTGCGTACCGGAGGCCGGTTCATCGCGACGCGGCTCGCCGGATTCGCAAAGCCTGCATTACAACGCAGCGCTCAGAAACTGCCTTTACAGACGCGGCTTCGTCGACCGTGGCGTCTATGCCTACCCCATTCCCAAGGTTTACTTCGATCATTTCCTGGATCGCTGAGAAGAGCTTCAGCGCGACGGCTGGGAACGCGATGAAATTCGGCCGTCGCTGCGGCAATCCACAATAAGCAATTGCTTCCAGCTCCGGTGAAAACCTTGTGATTTCGCGCGAGGTCTTTCCGGCGTCACACGAATCGAAATAAACATCGGACGCCGATCATTGGGTAATTAGGGAATAGAATAATAATGCGCGCTCGTACCACAACAGTATTAATTGCCATGGGACTTCTGACTGCCTGCGTGCCGACGCGCCAGGACTATGATGCATACGTCACATTGCTACAGGGCAGCTCAAGAGCAAGAAATGAAGCAACTAAAGATTGCGTGAGGGGCTTCGATGGAAAGTCCAGTCGCAACCTCGGCCTTTTGACAGACACATCGGACAAGGACGCTGTACGCGTTGGTTGCGATCGTTTTATTGCAGCGGTCGTTTCCGGTCGCGCCACCTATGACGACGTCGTTGATATCAAACGCCAACGGCCCACTCCCAAAATAATCAAAATTTTCCAAGGTCGCTAAACAAGATCGCGCGGCGGCTTGCAGCCTCAAGCTCAAGCCGTCGACAACTCGCTCCGGAGCGAAGCCGCCGCCCAGAAAGCGACGCACGCGGTGCATTCAGGGCCGATGGCCAACTCATCTGAGATTGCTATCGTGTGGCATGTGGCATCACCAATCTGACGCGTGAGATGAGAGATGACCTACGAGAAGATAGCAGGAGGCCCGGAACTGCTGGCATGGTTTCGCCAGAAGCCGACCTTTCATGACGCGGAAATTCTGAGTCTCTCACTCAATCGCACTGGGGTCAGCGAGTTGACGATTCATGGGTGGATCGCCACCGATGGTGTTGATCAAGATGGATACTGCATCCTTGACAAGCATGCAGTCGTCACTTTCGCCTTCGAAGATATTATGGACCTGCAGTTGGACGGCTTCAGCCACCAGAACGTGATCAATGGTCTCGTCCTCCGCTACGCAAGAGATCGCGGTCGAGCTGGCTACTACCGGAAGACATCGAAATCGAGCTCCGACCCTGTTACGGGCTGGATGGTTTCATCCGCGCGAAGAAAGTGACCGTGACGTTCCGTCCGGGTCGGCCTGCTGACGACAGACCAATTGCCGCAGCAGTCCCTTGAGGAAATCTTTGCTTCTCGACTTTGTCAACGCCTAGCCTGAGCCGGGGCTTTCCCTGTGACATCAGTCGGCAACGGGTTTGCGGCGGCGAGCAATTGACCGAGTGATGCGAGTGCTGCGGTTCGTGCTGCAATGTTGACGGTCGATCAAAAGCGATCGCCTGCTCTGCGGATAACTGGGAATTGGTTCAGCCTCGCTCGAGTGAGTGGTTGGCGCGGTTCCTTGCGGCATGCTTTCCGAGTACCTCGATCGTTGTCGGGCTCAACACGAGAGCATTGCCTTACCGGCAATTCCCTTGATTGGGGGCTCATTTTGACGTTCGAGGTGTGGGCGATTCGACGGTCATGTCCTCCCTTACCATGTCGATAAGTATCACTTTTGAGGGCGAATCTACCCAAAAAGGGCTGGATTCACAAAAAATGCAGATTCCACCTTTGGCCGGAGGAATTCGCTCACGCCCACCAAGTTTTTTGTAATGTTTTCAATCTGTGCATATCGCTATAGTTGCAGAAAGAATAATTCGCGGCTTGCGGGATAGAAATACTGCCACATTTTGAGTCAGTCAAAATTCCGCAAATATTTCAAAATGTAACTCCGGAGTGATCGGCACATTATGGCAGCAATATGGCCATACTTCTCAAGTACTTACTGTCGCGATGCTGTTGCACTTTCCCAGGATGACGTCCTATAACCCCCGCCGTAACGGCTGATTAGCTAGAAAATATTAACTGACAAACACAACGTCAGAGTTGAGGAACAGGACTATGACAACATATTACGTATCGACGACCAGCAGCGGCGGAAACGGCAGTGCCTCTTCCCCCTTTCGCACGATCAGTGAGGCGATGAGGGCGGACCTTAAGCCAGGCGACGAGGTCGTGGTGAAGCCCGGGACCTACAATGAGAGCATCAACTTCGATAAGGACGGCTCGGCGGCAGCCGACATCACGCTGCGCTCGGAAGTGCCCGGCGCAGCGCTGATCCGGCCGCCCGCGGGCTCGTGGAACGCGATCAGTGTCAACGCCAACTACGTGGTCATCGACGGCTTTGACATCGGCGGCGCCGCCGGCGACGGCATCGAAGCGAACGGTGTCCACCACGTCCAGATCCTCAATAACAAGGTCCACGGCAACGGGGAGTCGGGCATCCAGTTCAACCAGTCGGACTTCATCCACGTCGAAGGCAACGAGACCTACAACAATGCGTCGTCGGGCTGGTTCTCGGGCATCTCGCTCTACCAGAACCGGAACATCACCGGTGATACCTCGACGGACGGCTACCGGAACATCGTGCGCGACAACATCTCCCATGACAACGTCACGAAATCGGGTGCGCACACCGATGGTAACGGTATCATCATCGACGATTTCCAGAGCACGCAGACGAGCGGTCATCCGAACTACACATTCAAGACCCTGGTCGACAACAACCTTGTCTACGAGAACGGCGGCAAAGGCATCCAGGTTACCTGGAGCGACTCCGTCACTGTGTCGAACAACACCGCATACCACAACAATCAGGACCCGCAGAATGACGGCACCTGGCGCGGCGAGCTCAGCAACTCGGCGTCGAGCAACAACACCTGGGTCAACAACATTGGCGTAGCCGACCCATCGCTGAACAAGAACAACACTGCGATCGATAACACGTCAACCGGCGGCTACACCAACAACAACGTCGTCTGGGCCAACAACATCACCTATAACGGCACGGCCGGCCAGGCCTCGGTCAAGACCGACGGCGGCAACGCGATGCCGAGCACAGCGAACGGCAACAAGCTTGGCGTCGACCCGCATTTCGTGAATGCAGCGAACGGCGACTTCCACCTCGCCTCGGGCTCGGCGGCAATCGACAGCGGAACCACCAAGTACGGCGTCGACTCGGTCGACCTGGACGGCGACGCCCGCGTCGTTGGAACTATCGATATGGGTGCCTACGAATCTGGCTCCGCCCCGGTTTCGGGAACGCCAACCACGCCGACGCAACCGACAGCGCCAACCACGCCGACAGAGCCGACAGCGCCCACCGCGCCGACAGCGCCCACCGCGCCGACCGCGCCCACCGCGCCCACCGCGCCCACCGCGCCGACCACATCGACGAAGGTATACACCGGCACCAGTGGTAACGACTACCTGCCACACACCGGCCAGTCCAACGGCGGTAACGAAACCTACAAGGGTCTCGGCGGCAATGACGTGTTGAAGGGCGGCGCCGGCTCGGACATCCTCATTGGTGGTACCGGAAAGGACATCATGACCGGTGGCACCAGCTCGGATACCTTCGCCTTCAAGGCACCGACAGAGACCGGGTCCGGCTGGGCCCGCGACCTCATCACCGACTTCCGGCATGGCATCGATAAGATCGACGTCTCGGCGATCGATGCGAATGGCTCTGCGCAGGGCGATGCAACCTTCCATTTCCAGGCGCAGGAGAATGCCTTGTTCGATAGGAAGGCCGGCGCGCTCGCTTGGCACTACCAGGACGATGATACCGTTATCCAGGCCGACTTGAACGGCGACGGCGTTCATGACTTCGAGATTCAGCTGAAGGGCCACGTCCAGCTGGGGGCAGGCGATTTTCTCCTGTAACGATCCGTTGCGGCGGTCGTCGGACCGCCGCAACAATCGGAAACATGTCGACGGCGGAGTAAAAACCGCCCCACGGCGCGCAAACTTCGGTTTACTTCAGCGCGTGGATGAGCAAGCTGGGAGGGCATAGCCCGAGCGGCGATCTCATCCACGCGCTGCGTTTTTGACGGGTGTCAGCCGACCTTTCCGGTGCCGCTTTGCGGGAGGCGATAGCGGTCGCCGTTCATCTCGAGGATGTTGACATGGCGGGTGACGCGATCGAGCAGAGCGCCGGTCGGGCGCCCGGATACGGGGCAGGCCGTGCATTCGTCGAACGGAAAAGCTGCTGGCGATCAAGGTGGCAATGCGTTCGTGGTGTTGCGATATCAGCTCGAACAATAATTCCGCACCGGTCTCGTGCCTCTCCCGCGTTAGTTTGAAGAATTCTGCCGAGCGGTTCGTCGGGGTAAGGCGACTTGTGAAAGGCATACTTAAAGGCGCGCTAACTCAATCGCTTTTGATCGGAGCCTACGGTCTGCAATCACACTCGCAATTTACAACCACAGTGATATTCTACCGGCGCACCCGTTGCCGTGCAGAACCCGCTCTGATCGACTGAGGGTTTCGACCTGGACAACACTGTGGGGTCCATGTGACACGGGTAGCAGCTTTCGGGGGAGCGCCACAGCCAAGCGAAACGGTATCAGGTCAAGCGAGGCCGGTCGGAAACATCGGCCGTCGTCGATGATCGTCCATGCTGCCGTGACTGCCGGGCATCAGTCCTTCGGTCGCAGTCCAGAAAGGGCTTTTCCACGCGGGAGTAGCTACATGTTGATGCCAAAATCTAGACCTGGGACGACCTATTGAAGGGCTGCGCTTCGGACTGAGGGGGAAAATGTTTGCATTTATGGGCGAGTGGCCAAGTTGGGCCATGTATGGATTTGTGGGCGCGGTGTGCGGGGCCGCTGGCGCCCTAATTGGCGGGTTATTATCAGCGCGTTTTGACAAGGCCCGCACGATCCTTGTGATCATTGGGATAGTTCTCTCCAGACCCATTACCGAAAATTTCGTTGCTGCAAGAGTGGCGAGCGATTACGCCAATAAGGGTCTTCCAAGGAAGCTAGACGCAATCACGACGTTGCGTCGAGATGGATGGGAAGGCGATCAGGTACTTCTATCGTCTGAGCGACACAGTCCCCACCGCTAGCGGAGAAGTGATGAAGGCTGGGTTGGGCAAAGAGGCGTGCGACTTTTGGAAGCCCAAATTCAAGGCAGGTGAATTTACGTCAGCCTTGTATGATTACACATTCAAAGACGGGCATTCGAGCTTTGTGCTAAATGCCTATGAATGCGAGTGAAGCACCGTTGGGCAAAAGGTCCGGCAATACCTCGCTGACAAACATCAATGCTAAAGCCCTTCTGCGAAAAACCATCAGATGTTCGTAGTAAGTGGCCAAAGAGAACAAGGACTGCTAACTTTTTGAAATGGTGGCGACCCCTGCAGGAATCGAACCTGCGACAACCTGCTTAGAAGGCAGGTAATTCCAACCAACTCCGCCTATCAAACGCTATCAACAGATATCAGTGAACTTGCTGAAATCCAGGCCTTGCAGGGCTTGTGATCAATCGTGATAATAACATTCGCAATCACGACCTATCACCCCTCCGCCGTTACCCCGGCGTTACCCTGGAAAAGCAGATGGCAAAAGCCCTTACCGTCCGCGCGATCGAAGCCCTGAAAAAACCGGACGTTCGAAAAGAGATTCCCGACGGTGGCCTGCCGGGTCTCTACCTGGTCGTCCAGCCTTCCGGAGTGATGAGCTGGGCCATTCGCTATAGGTTCGACGGAAAACCAAAGAAGTTTACGATAGGTCCCCTGCCCCTCTTTCCACTAGCGAAGGCCCGTGACGAGGCTTCGAAGCTTTTGCGCGGTGTCTCCGAGGGCAGAGATCCAGCGGCAGCTAAAGCGGCCCAAAAAACGCTCAAGCTCGACATTGTCGAAGATGCGATCGACGAGTTTATCAAGCGGTACGTTGAGAAGAAAAACCGGCTTTCGACGATCAAGGAGCGGAAGCGTCTCTTTGATAAGGACTTCCGGCCGAAGTTCGGCAAGCGGAGGATGAGGAGCCTCACCAGACAGGAGATTGCCACTCATCTGGATGAGGTGGCTGAGCGGGCGCCCATCGTTGCGAACCGGCTTCTTTCTCTGCTCGGGAAGTTTTTCAACTGGGCAGTCCAGAAAGACATCATCGACACGTCGCCAATGGAAAAGAAGATCGACAAGCCAAGCCAGGAGAGGACGCGAGATCGAATCCTGACAGACTATGAAGTCAGGCTTGTCTGGCTGGCGTCTGGTAAGCTCGGCTACCCATTCGGACCAATGGTGCGCCTTCTCCTCCTGACGGCGCAGCGCAGAAGCGAGGTTTCCGGGGCTCGGTGGGCAGAAATGCACCTTGAGGGCAACGATCAGCAATGGATCATTCCGCCGGAACGGGCGAAGAATTCAAAGGAGCACTATGTTCCTCTTGCAGCCGAGGCCATCACGGAAATCGAAGCTCTGCCAAAAGTCCGGCCGGCCGAGGACGAACAGCCCGTTTTTCTCTTCACCACGACGGGCGCGACGAAAGTCTCTGGCTACGGTCGGGCAAAGAAGAACCTCGACACGGAAATGCTCAAGATTGCCAAAGAGGAGGCAAAGGGCGCCGGACGCCCCGCGGAAAAGGTGGAACTGGAGCCGTGGACATTCCATGACCTGAGACGAACCGCAGCGAGTGGAATGGCCCGGTTAGGTGTGCCTGTGCATGTAGTGGAAGCGGTGATCAATCACCGATCAGGATCAATCAAAGGGGTCGCAGCCGTCTACAATCGCTACGACTATGCCGAGGAAAAGCGTGCGGCGCTGATCGGTTGGGCTGACTTCGTCAGGGAACTGACTGCAAACCCAGCTTAGGTGCCGAACCCTCTGCCTCAGGTATCAGGAGGAAAGTGAAAGTCGAGATATCCTCCCAGGTAAGACGCAGCCCGATTTATGGCTCTGAAGTTCGGGTATCGGGGCTGACACCCACGCTTTTGGAAGTAGCTCTTGGTGCGGCAATCCTCATCGAGTTCCCGCATATTGATCTTCACGTCGTAGCAACGAAGCCTTACGGCATCCAATGCTGGCACCCCGGTAATTTTGTACGGCTTCTTTTTGCGATGATACCCGTAGTATCGCGCAACCGCGCAAATGTTCTCCCACTCGATGCCCGGGAAGGCCGCACAGATTTCTTCTCGGGTGCCGGTCGGATAAAGCTTCTTCAGCCTCATTTTGTCCAGCGGTCCCCAAGTGCGCCGAGTTTTGCATAGACCGAGAACCCGGCAATGAGCACGGATAGCGTCTGGGGTTCGCGTATAGAGGATCTGCCTCAATGCGAAATAATCTGGATAAAACAGCCGGCAGACTAGGTCCTCGCCTTCTGTCCAGACCTTCTGCCCGAACAGGGTATATCCGGAACGAAGGATATGGCCGCGCAGGCGAGCGGCCGACGCCGCGCCTCGTGCTAAGTCACGTAAGTGCAAAATCCCCTCCTCTAGGAAGGCTTCTTGACTTTCATGGTTCGGAAGACGTTGAAGGTTCCCGCTTTATCCGTGAACGCCTCGACGATAGCGGCAGGTAACGCATTCAGCTCGCGCAATTGAAGGGCCATGTCGGCAAATCGCCGCTTGAGCCCATCGATTTCCGATGCACGGACCTGTTCGATCCGGGCTTCAATCTCAGCTTTTTGTCTTAAAAGGTCTTCTAGCTCGGACATAAAAAATCCTCCCAAGGAGGCGGATTTTTGAATCAAGGCGTTCCGGAGTCAACCGCAGCGCGATCAACTTTTCTTCCTCACTGGAAGAAGACACTGAAGTACGGGAACGACTAATCGCTCTTCAATTTACAGAGGGAAGTCGGCTCATGCGCGGCGATTCTCATCCTCATCCTTAGTCTTCTGCTTGGCTGAGGGCTTTCCTGCAACCGCGCGACTTTGCGGCTTCATCGTTTCACCCCTGTAGAGACCCGCCAAAGCCGCGGCGACATCAGCCCCTCTAGCGGTGCGTACGCCGGTAACCTTTACGCCCGTTCCAGCTAATGCAGAGGATATCTTCCCTACTCTAACTCCGTGCGATAGGACAGAAAAGCCACCTTGCGCAGCTTTTTTCTCAAGCTCCTCTTTCGCTGCACTCGTCAACACCTTCTCAGCGTAGTTCGGTGGTAACCCCTCAGCGAAGACCTTCAGAGCTTCCGTCGGAACGCTTCTCAGCGCTGCTCCCAAGCTTGCTGCCGGCACCTTCTTCCAGACCTGCGCAGATGTCAGCTTCCTGGCGGTCATAAAGATAAAGTCGCTGTCTGCGCCACCGTCTGCAGGGATGGTGGCGAGAAAGCGGCATACCGCGTCGACAAACTCCTCCAGCGGCAGTTTGTTTCCAAGCTCTATTTCCAGAGCTTTGAACTGCGATGGGCGCAGGCTCGCGAGAGATAACATTAACCAGCCCCTTGCACGTGAACTACTCCACTACCCGGAAATATAGTCCGAATTCTTTAAATTTTGTAGCGACTGCCTCCAGGTGCTTTCTCTCCTGATGTGGGCGCGTTCCATACCGCCCAGAATACCTGTTGATCACCCAGGGGTTCTCTTCACCTTCGACCTGATCCCAGAGGATTTCTCCGCCGATTCTCGCAGCCTTGCTAGATCCTGGCGGTAGCAGTGCGGGGTGGCCCAGTTTGATATGGTGTGTTGCAGGCGTAAAGTCGGACCGCGGCCTTACGTACTCCGACATGCCCGTCTCCCGATCTGCCATCTCTTCAAGGGCAAAATATATGTCACCTACAGTATCCACAATCCATAGCACAGTCGCACTTCGGTGCACCACCTGAGGGATCTTCAGGCCTTCGCTAAGGCGCAAATAAGACTGCAGTTTCTGCGCGGTCTCGTTGCACAGCTTGTCCAAACTTGCTGGCGAAAATACACGCTCCGCGTCGGAGATAGGTCGACCAGGCTCAGTAGCAGGGCCGTAAAGTTGGTCCAAACTCATATAAGACTCAAGTAATGCTCGTTCAATCCTCATCATCTGACACAAGTTTAAATCGAGTGCAATGCGTCGCCACTCGACGAACGACTGGTCCGGCCCCAGCCAAATGATCGCTCGAACTTCGACGCTTACGCCGCATAATCTGCAAGGCTGCCTTTCGGTAGCCAGCCAGTTGCATCCCAAAGGTGCGTTAACGCTATGTTAAAATGCAATTTGACGTGGAGCGGCGTTCTGCCATCTTAGCAGCGGGCAACTGAGGGGTTATCCGTGAATATTCATTTGTGTGCTCGGCGCTTCGGCGTCGTGGCGATTTCACTTGCTTTGGCGAGCTGCACAACGACGCCCGCTGAGTTCAACAAGAAGCCGTCGGCGGTTAGTAAGGCAGCGCTCTGCAAGACCGTCCTGGAAACGCAAGATCCAGCTTTTCAGCTCCAACTCGCGTCGGAGTTGAGCCGCCGCGGGATGAGCATTCCGGAGTGTCAACAGATGGTCATTCAGCAACAGCAGGCGGCCGCAGTTCTTGTCGGCCTCGCATTGGTCGGGACGGCGGCTGCCGTGTGCGCGAACGGAAATTGCGGCGGCGGTGCCTACAATCCGCCGAGGCGCTACCCCGGCAACTGCCAGTACGATTGGCAATATGATGCCGCCGGTAACAGGTGTGGCCATAGAAGCGCAATGTCTCGTCCAGGGGGATGGTGATGGAAAAAAGATATTGACGTGGTCGTTTCGGGACGATTGTCTTTTTAAGAGAGAGCGCGAACCGTGAGCAACGCATCAGTTAACGGGATGGTCATCAAGGCTATCATCATCCTAGGTTTTATCGGCCTTGGATGCTTCATCCTGGGAGCCTCCGTTTTTGATTATATGAAAACGGGAGAGTGGCAATCTACGTCCGTCCTCGAGGCCATTCACGATATCTTCGAAACTCCCGACAATCAGGTAGCCGCGTTTTTCAGCCAATGGATCGGTCTGGCAAAGATCCTTCATGCCATCCCTACGTTTCTTGTTCCCTTTGGTGTAGCGGGCGTAGTGGCGTCATCAATGAAATAAACGTCCGATTACCGAAAGAGCCGCCGGGCGGGTTATGAATGCGCGAAGGAAAAACGCCATCCCAAGTAGAGATGGCTGTTCGGGTCCGCTGGTTGGGCTGGCTGAAAAGCAGATCGTCGTTCGTCCCGCAATACAGACTCACGCCGGGGAGAGACGCCATGACCACAGCGGACACTGCCACGCTTCTTGAAGATGCCGCCGATCGGATCGCAGATATCTCGCGAGCGGATCTTCAGATCATGCTGCGGCGCGCGGCTCTGCGGTTGCGCAATGCCGGCGACATCTCAATGGACGACGATGCAGAAGAAGCTCTGCGTAACCTCGCCGGCGAGTTCGGCATGACGCGCAACGACACGATTAGGTTTATCGTGCGGGAGTGGTTGGAGAAGAACACCTATCTGCCGGTCCACGAGCTCGACGAAGACGGCGATGTGGACGGGAATGCCTGAGCCACGCTATCCTCCGCGAACCATACTTCTTAGAATGGAGCATAAGATGCCCAGTCTCGCCCAGATGACCGGTTCGCTGCATATCCACAATTTCTATATCGGGAAGCTGAAGGCTAAGCAGGAGCAGTTCTGCGACACCGACCCTGAATTGGCAATGCTTCTAGACAATGTTGCTGCCATTCTGTCGGAGCACGCCATGGCCTTGGAAGGGGATATTGCCGACATGGAGTGCGACCATTGATTGCGGGCGCAGTCCTTGTGCGATTGCTCAACTTTAGCCAAGTGGGAGTGAGGTACCAAAGTGAAAGACATCGACGAACGGCGCCTGCCCTATTGGCCGGCCGTCCTCAATATGGAGATGGCAGCCCTTTACTGCGGGATTTCTAACGAGCTTTTCAGCCAACTTTGCCCCGTGAAGCCGATCTCATTCCCAGAACCTGTTGGTGGCCAGCGGTACTTAAGGCTGAGGCTGGACCAATGGTTATTATCGCTTGATCCAAATGAACTGATCAACGCACACAGCGCAGGGGCTGATGGCGCGTTGGAGAGCGGGGAGCTAGGTTCCGATAAGGGTAAAGAGTGGCGGACGGGTGCCGGCGGCTATCCAGTGGTTGACGATCCTCAGCATTTTCTAAAAAAATGGTATGACAGGCTCGGTTTTGATCCAGAGACAATGAACGAGGAGGACATGTCGCGGCGGCTTATGGCTAACACTCACGCCGGTATGGCCGTCCGCAAGCCCGGTGCCTTGCGCGGCAAGATTAAAGTTTCCGACGATTTCGATAGCCTACCCGCAGCCGGCCTTAAGGCGATAGAAGACGAAAAGTAAAGTTGCGCCTGATACGGACGGGCCGGCCCCTGTCGCACCGAACTGGCGGGAAGCATTACAGCAGCTGCAGTTCGGTCATCGAAGGCAAAAATGCTTCGGATCGCCTGACGTTTACATGGTGTAAAGCAGGCATCCACATAGCTCCCGCTGTCACTTCAGCTGGAGAATGAGCATGAAAGAAATCGCAACAATCGGATTGGATCTTGCCAAGCAGGTGTTTCAGGTGCACGGCGCGGACGCACAAGGCGCCACCGTGTTCAACCGAAAGCTCCGGCGGGGCGAAGTCCGCCCGTTCTTCGAAAAACTTCCAAGGTGTGTGGTCGCGATGGAGGCCTGCGCAAGCTCTCACTATTGGGCAAGAGAAATCAGCGCTTTGGGGCATGAGGTGAAAATATTGCCGGCACAGTACGTCAAGCCGTTTGTGATGCGGGGGAAAACGGATGCCGCCGATGCGATTGCCATCACTGAAGCGATGAAGCGGCCGGATATCCGTTCCGTTCCCGTGAAGACGGCAGTGCAACAAGCGGCGACGATGACCCTGCGCACGCGAACCTTCTTCGTCCGTCAAAGAGCAAATGCGGTCAACGCACTACGCGGTTATATGGCGGAGTTCGGCCTCGTTGCAGATCGCGGCGTTGCCCACTTCGGCAAACTTGTCGCTGCTCTTTCAGACCGAGGCGATACTCACATTCCTCCCGCAGCGCGGCTCATGCTCGATGAAATCCTAGCGGAGATCGAAAACCTCTCTGGGCGAATTCAGCGCATTGACGACCGGATCGCAGCCCATGCAAAGCGAGACGAGGATATCCGCCGACTGACGGCGATTCCTGGCGTTGGAACACTCACAGCATCAACGATTCAAGCGCAGGTGCCTGATCCTGGCTGCTTCAAATCAGCTCGCCATTTTTCGGCGTGGCTCGGTCTAACGCCAAAGCAGAACTCGAGCGGCGAAAGGCAGCGATCCGGAAGCATTTCGAGAATGGGAAACGCAGAGTTACGCTCCCTCCTATATATTGGGGCTATGGGTGTGCTGACCGCAGCTAGGCGATGGGGCACGGGCTCTGGGTGGCTCCGCAGGCTTATGAACAGGCGCCCGCTCAGAGTGGTCGCAGTCGCGCTCGCCAACAAGATTGCAAGAGTGGTCTGGGCGTTGATGACCAAGGGCGGAAGCTATCACGCCCCGGCTGAACTGGTGGAAAATTGACGTTCTAACCCGAAGGCATTAGCGGAACAGGTGCGGGAGCAGTCAGCGGCGGCATGACAAATTCAAGTAGGAAAGGCAGGACCTGGATAAGCACTGGTAGAGTGCGCCGAACATAATTGCCACCTACTTGCCGTAACGGCAAAGGGTCAGCGTTTTAAGATAGAGCGTTAGACCGACAAGAATGTTGGGTCATTGCTGTGGCCGCTGAATACAATCCCGCACCGCGGGTCGCTCAGTTTGGCTGGGCGGCCCGCTCCTGACCCCAGTAGGAGACGACGCGATTATTGCTGAATTGATCCTCTGTGCCTCGCTGACGGCCGTCGACGGCGACACATTTCCGGCCATTAGCCGATTATGCGCGACGGGCCGTTAGGCCTTTTACCAATCCTCCACGGCATCACATCGTCTCGTAAGACAGTCCATTCTCGTTTCAAAATTCTCTGGCATATCACAACATATTCGTCATTTGCATCAAACCTCTCCTCTTGAGTCGATGCTTCTATATACTTTTCAATGCTGTGGCGGAGGGCATCGAAGTCCTCGTCGAGCGGATTCATCATCAGCTCGATTTTCGTCCCCGTCTCATAAAACTCTCGCTTGTTGTGGTGGTCGATATCTGTGAGGTACCGTAAGAGTGGAACGACGCCATGGTATCGCGCAATTCGTTAATCCAGTTCTGCCGCATCTCCGCAATCTTGAGCGTATGCGCCGATCTTAGCTGCCGCCTCGTGTTTAGATAGGCAACAGCAGCGGTGGCGATCACACCTGCAAGAGCAATCACTCCTACGATCAATGGAACTGCCCAAGTCCAAACTGGCGCGCTGACACCGATGGTTTCAGCTACAATTGGCATGACCTGCTCCTCTGAATCGAACGAGCTGTTGGCTGAACAGGTTGCGTGTGGTGTTCGACATTATCAGAGGTTGTCAAATTGAGATAGAAACCCATTAGTAGTGACCCACCGCTCCTACGGATTAAGCCGTTTGGCGCACGCACCCGTCGGCGTTCCCATCGTCCTCAGCTGATCTTCAGCCAGTGCTTGATCCAGGTCGCCGCGCCGTCGCTGGCATAGGCGACCATCCCGCCGATGGTGAGACCAGCGAAGGCGATCAATCCTGAAACCCCATAACCAAGAGTTTTGAGGCGCTTCCACTCCTCCAGCGTTGGCTGGATGGTTTCATGGTTTTTCTGCACCGTCTCCTTGATACTTTTGAGTTCGTCACGAACCTGGGCATCGACGCCGGCATTTATCACCACAGCCTTGTCGAGAAGATTGATCTGAGTCCCTTGCTCATCGAGCCGGCGGTGAATGACCGATCGACTTTCATGAGCGTTCTGCTTCTCATCGCTGACCTCTTCTCGGAGGAGGGAAACATTCTCCTCGATCCCCGTCAATCTGCCTTCGACACGCCCGAGGGCACGCAGGATATCGTCATTGGATGTCATGCTGCCTAAACCACCGGGTAAAGTTTTGATTTCTGAGATTGCGGCCAGCGCGCGAGAGCATCCATGATGCCGTAGAGCGCCAAATGAGTTCCGTCTTCCGTCGCCCGGCCGAAGATTGCAGCGCCGTCAGGTAACGTCATGCTGCCTTGCAAAACGAGGTCGTAGAGGCCGCTACCGTCGGGCGTGCACGTTAAGACGATTTGAGTGGTGTAGGTGGTGCCAGGAACCGTCTCAAAATTGACCCTGGCGCCGGCAAGGATGGGCTGGGTTGCCTTTGCCGCCGTCGAGCTCGTCGTCGCGCCGGAGATGTTTCCGATCGGGAAGCTTTCGGCGCCTTTGAACTTCCCGTGGTTGGCAGGGTCCATGGTAAAGGCATAAGCATCGATATATTCGGAGTAGCGGCCGCCGCCACCTGTACGCAGAGCAGCATTGATGGAGTCGAGGTTCGTGCTCCACGGTGCGCCGATTGTCTGGCCCGCGACGGTCTGAAAATTGAGGCTCGTTCCGACGTTGGTGCGGCCCGGCATCGGAACAGCGAGCATTTTCGTGCCGGGATATCGGCCAAGAAACCGTGTCGACGTCAGATTGTAAATCGCGTTCTGCCAAGTCGAGAGGGTAGTATTGTTGTCGTTCGTGCCGCTTTCCGCGGCGGCGATCCCGGTCCAGCAGTTCTTTCCGCCATTGAGCGTCTTCACCTCATCAATGATGGCCCAACGTCGCGTTGCAATCGTCGATCCAGAGCCAGTCAATTCGTTCGCAGCTTTCGTGCCGGGAACACCCATGAAGAGGCCAACTAGCCGCCCCTGCTTCGGATCCGGCTCATCCAGCCACCGGCGCCATAGACCGAGGTTTCTGCGAGCATCTGCCGACGCGGCGATTTCTTGCCTCTCCACTAGGCTATCGGAAAGGATGATCGGCACGGGCGAGCCATCCCACCCTAGCCCGACCATCAAGTCTGGACCGTATAGCAGAAGCTGCGAATTGCCGGCGTTGCCCACCGTATTGTAGAATTGGTCGATCGCCGCGGTGTTCGACGCGTCGGCGTCCATCAAAGCCTGCAGTGCTGTCCAATCAGCAGCACCCCACATTTTCTCATTCCGGTGCTTCTGGATGCGGTAATTGCCAATGTAGGATTGACCTTCGGCGATCAGCAGCTTGGGGCGCAGATAGAAGGTCGAATTCTTAGGAAGGGTGATGTTCGCGGATGCCCAGGTGCCTTGACTCTGCGCAGGCATATTGAAGCTCGCCGAGCCGCTAAAGTCGAACGGAACCCAGTTGATGCGATCGGTGGAGATATCACAGCCGATATCGAATGCCGCGGTCGGATAGACGGTTTCCTGCGGGGAATTGCTCCCTTCAGTGCACGCCCAACCAGAGAAGTGGAACCGCGGTGATGTAACGTCCCATCCGCCGGTGGCGAACGCGAGGATTCCACCGATAGCCCCGAGGCCTGCACCTGCGACCATGGCAAAGGCCGCCGGCCAGCGCCAAGCCATTGAGAAGGGCATATATCGTGCCGGATCGGGCACCCATTCAGGATGACCATCATCGTTGACAACGTTCCTGAACGGGAGGCCAACCCCCATACCTAGTGCAAGCGTCATGGGTGATTACTTTCGGCACGCCGCATCTTTGCGGCACTGGAGATTGTTGGAGGAGATGGCGGGGCCGGCAGTAGGGTCTTGAGACGCAGCTACGGCCGCCGCTGCATCGGAGAAGCGGACGAACTGGTAGCCGCTACCGTTGATCGCAGCTGTCTTCTGGCAGCCCGCTGTCACGCATGAACACAAGGCAACGATCCCGAGCAGGGAGATTGCGGAAATTCGCATTGTTCTTCTCCAGGGTATTGATCCGGTCGAGCGCTTCCTTAGCCGCCTTGATCTGCTGAGCCTGGCGCTCCTCACGCGCACCCACCAATTTTGAGGGATAGTAGGCAACGCCTGCACCGATCACGAGCCCGAGGAAGCCAGCCAGCGGAAGCTTGAGCCAGTCAGGGATGAGCTTAACGATGAAGTTCATCAGCGCTCCCGCCGCTTCTCGATGTAAAGATAAAGGCCGAAGAGCGCGGCCCCGATCAGGATGGCGGCCAGGGCATAGGCAAGTGGGCCATTCGTCGGAACGAACTGCAAAGCGCCGCCCGACGCGACGGCCGTCATTGTCGTCGTCACTTCCTTTGAAATAAGCGGCGCCCTTTGCGGAAGCGCAGGCGTGCCGCTGGACTGGATATAGCCGCCTTTGGCCCAGAGTCCCGCCTCCGCCCCCCTGCGGTTCACGAGACCGTTGCTGACGACCTTCTTGCCGTCGATCGTCGTCTTGTTCCACTTTGCAAGTTCGCCAGGCACGGCGGCGTAGTTGCCGGCGTTCAGCTTCTTCAGCAGCGTGGACGACTTGAAGGCACCGATCCCGGCATTGAATGCGAACATGACGAGAGCGCCGAACTGGTTATCAGTCAGATCGACCTTCACCGCCGTCGCGACAGCGCGCTCGCAGGGATCAAGGTCACCACGAAGCCACGCCAGCGCCTGGGCTTCGGTAACGTCAGGAGCGCCAGGATAGACGCCCGGGCCAGTGTGGCCGTAGCCTTGAGTGGCCGTGCCTCTAACCTTCATTCCCGGCCGCAGCCGCGTCTTCTTCAGCCCTGGCTTCGGGTCGGCATCGTCATAAACGAATGGAATGAAGGACTCCCACTGCTTGAGCGCAGCTTCGGTCGTGGCGTTGACTTGTCGCGCCATTGGGTATGCTCCGGATTGTGAGGATGGTCGTTACGACCGGCGCTTTGGGCCGATCTGGAATGAGTAGTGGTGATTCCGGCCGTCGTAGGGCCTATTCACCCAGCCGAGCCAGATCTTGAGGTAGAAGCCGCCGATCAGCGGTTGATCGCGTTTCCAGCAAAAGAACCGGACCCCATTGGCCGTTTCCATCAGGTACCATTGCCGCTTCGGCTGCTCGCCGATCTGCTGCTCGAGGATGACCGCGCCGGCCGCCGGCATGCCAAGCAATTCCGACTGCCAGCCGTGTGCAGGGTTCCGGCATATCCAGCTTGTGCGTTGCCACCAAAGACGCCAGCCCGACAAATCGGCCTTGTAGCCCTTCACGCCCTGCCCTATTCCGCCGTCAAGGTCCGCATCGAGGGTGGAGAACCATTGCCATCTACCGGGGAGAGGGTTGCTGTCGAAGATGACGGATGCGCCAGCCAGGAAGGGCGAAAGCAGATAGGCCAGGCCGACGAAGAAGAGGTTGATCGGGAGGTAGGCGATGTAGCGGAGGATCATAGTTGCGCCGCCGCCGTGAAGAACGCGTCGATCTGCAGTGACGTGAAACCCATCGCCGCGAATCCGGCCGTCATCATGGGGCTGTCTTTCACGAAGGTGCCAGAATACTCATAGGCGATCTGAACGTCTCGGGGCTGGTGAGCTACCCAGGTGTCAACAGCGTCGAGAAGGCCCGCAGACAGAAGCTGCAGCTTGAACTGACGGGCCGTCACCCGATCAAATTGCGATTGGTCTGGCTTGCTCGGGTCATGTGAGGCAATGACGAGATCCAGCTTTGCGCGTTGCTCATCACTCAGAGCGCCGCATTCGATATCGCCGTCTCCTCCCCACGCAATAGGTAGACCGCTGAGCCCAGCAGCAAGCAACTCATTCGCAAAATTCGGCCCGATGTTCAACATTCTACCTCCTGACGCGAGCGGCGATGCTGGTTCGGCGACTATCCGCATCACCATACCAGGTGCCGGTGCCGCTCGTTTGGACGCCACCTATCAAGGTCACGAAATTATACCCTTCGCTAAGCCCGGTTTTTACGGCTTGGGCCGAAAACGGGATGGAGTCGCCGGCGGCGACCACGATTGCCATTGACCCGCTCGGCTCTGGTGTCGTGCCATTAAAGGCAAGCGAGGATCTATTGCCGCCGCTCGACGCGCCGCTCACGCATGTACCGGATGCTATGGCTTCAAAAATCTCGCCGCTCCAGACAAGCGCCTCGCACCGGATTTCGGAGTTAAGTTCGACAAGGCTTGTGCTTGTGGTCGCGCGGTTTGCCGTGAAGTTGCTGAACAGGCTGACACCGGGGTCATTATACCAGGAACGGACAAAGCGCTGCTTTACCGTGTCGGACCATGCAGGGCCGGTGACAGGCCTCGCCATACCGACAAGCGTTCGAGTGGCATCCGCGGTCTTTATTGAAATCCCGGTGCTCGCATCCACAGCGGGAACCGTGGCGGATGCCTCAAGCGTCATGATGCCGGCGTTCATGAAGGCGTAGATGTAGTAGAGTGCGGAAGGCGTCAGGCCGGTGGCTGCAAGGTTGATGCCCGCGCTTGGGATGACTTCTGACGCGCCGTTGATCGTCAGTCGCCGGCCATTGAAGCGGGAAAGAAGCAGATTGCCACCGGAGAGCGCGAGGCGGCCTTCACCATGCGTATCGTCTGACGTGACGAAGGCGAAGAACGCTGCGCCGCTGCAAATGATGAAGCACTTCGAACCGTTCGGGACGCGGAGGGTCAGTGCGCCATTGATTGTTTCCGATGCATTCGGATCGATAGTCACGTCTCCGCCGTCGGCGATAACAGTATACTGCCAGTTTGCGCCTAGCGTTGCCGCTGCGGTCAGTGTGAGCGTGGCGGTTGCTGTGAAGCGGTGAACCGCGTTGTCGTCCGATGCTAGCGCCGTGTAATCGCCGGCCTTAGCGGCATAGACGGAAGCTTTCGCAAGCGCGAGATCGACGCCATTTTGCGTGAACCCCAGCAGACCGCCGCCCTTGAGATAAAGGCCGGTCTGCGGCGTTGAAGCGAAGCCGAGTCCCGGCGCCGAAACTGTGCCGCTGGCGGCCTTGAGCGGCGATGTCATCGGCGCGGAACCATCCCGCGGCAGCGAGTTGGTGATTTCGTTGCCGAGGTCGGTGGTCAGCGCGTTCCATGGCGCCGGATCGATGACCTGGCCGACAGAGGGCGTCGTCCCGGCGGGCTTGGAATAGACGCCGGTTGATGGGTTTCTGGGCATTCACCTTCTCCGAAAGGAAACGGCCCCGCGAATTGCGAGGCCGTCGATGGTGTAGTATTGGTTGCGGCATGCTGAGAGTTCTGCAAATCACCTGCATCGTCCTTACCGCCGCGGTTCTCTATGGGATCAATTGGGCAGTCGACGGAATTGGAGACGTCCTTGGCGGGTCGTTTGACGCGGGATTTGTACTGGGTATCTGTTTCGCTGCCCTGCTCTATCTCGCTATTTGCTGGATCGACCCGTCATCGCGTCCTCGCGGCTCCGGCGTTCAGAAGCAACGCTTTGACAACAGGGTCGACTAGCGCGGGCGTCGTCCCCATCCCCTGAGCTCTGATCAGCCCTTCGACCAGCTTTTCACGCTGTTCCCCTATAAGTGCACGGGCCAGGCTTTCGCGCGTTGCATTGCCGGTCTCGCTGGACATGAGCGCTTTGACGATGCTGTCGACCTTATCGACAGCGGCCGATCGAGCCGCACCCAGAAAGCCGCCGGCCTTGAATGCTTCCCTCACTCCAAAATTTCCGCCAGTGCCGCCACCCAGCTCGTTCTGAGCTGCGAGGCGTGCCGCGGTTTCGCTGTTGCGGGTAACCGTGTTGGCGGTATCGGCATAGATGCGCTCGTTATCGAGCACCTTGAACAACCGCTCCGCCTTCTCTGGGCCGAACAGGGTTGCGAGACGCGCGCGGTTCCAATCGCCCTCTCCCTTGATCAGCCTATTCATGGCGGCGATATCGTTGGAATTCGTGCCGACTATGCGATCAATCTCAGCCCTCGCACCCTGAGACAGCCGCAACGGCACTGCCGAAGGACCGATCTGCATCCCCTGCGGCTGAACGCCCTGCTCGACCTCTGCAGCAAGCTCGGATGGCCGTGGCGCGGTGCGACCGCTGTCCAAAACCTGTTGACCGCGGGTAACAGCCTCATCCTGACGGGCAAGTTCCGCATATCCGGCGTCAATCTCCTTGATGCGCGGAACGGCGCGCGCGAGGCCGTCGTCGAGCATCTGACGAGCTTCGGTCAGCGCGGAGATCACCTTCGGATCAACTTCCGTCTTCAAAAGCCCGTCGATCGCCTGGCGCGTCTGGAACATGACGCCGGGATCTGTGGACAGGACATTAGAGTCCGCGACGTTCATCATGTCGCGGACTTGGCGAAGCCGGGCTTGTGCAGGGCCGCGAAGCCGGCTGATGTCAGCCTCGATCGCGGATGCTATCGGCTCTGTATTGTACGGCCTAGCCTCGCGGAACACCTCGCGATAGAGCGGCGAATAAGCATTCTGGTTCGCGGCGATATCTGCTTGGATCTCGGAAGGGACGATGTTTCTACCGGTCGTTTCGTCGATCGTTTGACCAATTCTGGTGTTCGCGCCCGCCGCGCGATCGGCGAGCGTGGTTCGGATCGTCGTCTGCGCCGGTCCAGGCGTTGCCGCAAGCGCGCCGGCCTGCTTCTGAAGGTTCGGCCCGAGGTCCGCGGGAATAGCCTGAGACCCCATCTCATCCAATCTTTGAGGAAGAGTCACCGCGTCAAGGCCGTCATCGGTCACTGCGCGCCGGAAGTAGCCGAACGCCTGAGGGTCCATGCCGGCAGTCTGCGCCGCCGTGCGCGCGCGGAGTGCATCGACGAGCGATCTGGCTCCGGCCCCAATGACCTTGCCCGCCAGGGGACCGCCCAAGCCAAACAGGCCACCCAGCTTTATGCCTTCCCATATCTTCTCCGGGTCACCCCCAGAGCGAACACCAGCGTCAGCCCCGCCAATTGTCGCGCCTGTCAACCCAGAGATGCCCGAACGGACGAGCAAGCTCCCGCCGCCGGCTCCAAATGCGACGGGGGCGGCCATGACCGCCGGGATGGTCCCAGCAACGGCTCCAGTTAACTGCGCTCCCTTGTCGACTATCGGGTTCGCTGCTTTTTCCGCTCTGGTCGCTTCATTCATACGATCCATGACTTGGTCGTAGGTTTCGTCCGAGAACGCCGCGACAGTCGCTGCTGCAGCCTTCTCGGTACCGTAGCGGATGGGCGGACCAATGATCGGAATACCCTCGATCAGTCCGCCGACGCCTGTTCTAGCGACTGAAAGGGCGTCGTCCGCCGGCACTCCATACCGGTCAAGCACCGGCGGCCTCTGCGCGGCCTCGCGCTCGGCAGCGAGGTCAGCGTAGACGCGGGCCCGCAACTCTTCGCCAGTCTTAGGTGGCGGCTCTGCTGCCGGGTCTGCCGCCGAAGGCTGCTGCGTCTGCTGGGTTCGACTCAGACGCAGGCGCGCGGCGGCAATCGCCATAGCTTTCTGCTGCTCGGGTGTCATTTCTGCCATAGCTTACGCTCCGCGGGCGTCATCGCGCCCCAAACATCGGCCGGGATACCTTCCGGCGGCGCTCCAATGTCCCCCGCTGACGGCGGCGCCAAACTCGGCACTTCGGGGATATCCCCAAGCGTCGGCAACACGTCCGCCTCGTTCATGCCACGCCGGCCGAGAATGCCGCGATACTGCCCGATGTCGTTGTCGAGCGCGCCTCGGTAGGCGCCCATGCGGCTTCGAGCCTCTGCAAGGATTGCCTGGCGCGTCTCCGGGGTGAGCCTTTGGCCACCGTTGACGCTGTTGATTATTCCGGAAAACCAGTCCGGCAGGCTGGCCGTGTTGTTGACCATGACCATTTCGCCCTCTCGGACCACGGAATTCGGATCCATGATCTTGCCGAGGCCATAGACAAGGTTCAGGTCGGACGCCTTGCTGTCGGTCTTCGCTGTGTCGATCATCGACTGGTAGACCGGCGCTGCCTGTTGATAGCTCTTGTAGGTCGGAAGGTTCTGCACCTCTTTGCGGAGGTTCGACACATCTTCTGGCTTGTAGCCGGTGCCTTGGTAGACGACGCGCTCCTGGCCGGGGCTGAAGAGGGTCTCACCTGGCTGCACGACCACAGGCTTGTTCCTCTCGAAATCGGACTTCTGCCGCTCGAGATCGATGTTTGCCTGCTCAGCTGCGGTGAGCGTCCGGCGGTTTTCCTGCTCCTGCTCGAATTTCTCCCGATCGAAATCAAGCTTTGCCCGATCGGCCTGCGACATTTCCGACCGATAGACCGGCGTCAGCGTCCCGGTGCGCGGATCTGAACGAAGAACCGTTCCGTCGGGCAGCGTCTCAAATCCGTATTCCGGCGGCCGCGTAAGAACCTGCAACTGCTGCGCTGCCAGCGCCTTAATCTGAGGCGAAGTATTCGGATTCATGATCGCCTGCACCAGCGCTTGGACGCGCGGGTTCGCCATCGGGTTCGGCTGCTGCTGGGGGGCGTTGTCGAGCGCCTGTGCGAGGCGAACAGGCGCTGGCTGCTGCTGATCAAGAGACGGCGCGCTCGCAACGGGAGGTGTCGGGCCGACTGTCGACGTCGGAAGCAACGCAACCTGGGGGCCTGCCTGAGGCGGCATGACCTGCGCCGGATCGGATGCGCGCATCTGGCCAGCAGCGCCGGGCATGGGAATGCCGATCGAAGGGTCGAGGCTTGCAACTTCACCCGGTGCAGCTGCTGGCGGCTGTGGTGCGTCGGGGCGTCCGGACGTCGTCACCATCGGATCACGATACCCGGGCGTCGGCGCCGCTGCCGGTGCATTGACCGGGGGCGGCTGGATCGGCGCTGCAGGAGGCGCGACGGGGCCCGCGCTTGCGACCTGAGTGCCAGCGGGGACAGCCGTAGCGCCAGATTGAAAATCGGCCACGATCTGCGCCATCTCGGCATCGGGAATATTCTTGAACCCTTCCCACTCAGAACGCAGCGCCTGGATCTTCCCAGGCAGTGTGTCGGCGGAAGCGATACGCTGGCGAGCGAGATAAGACGCCACCCGATCTTGAGTGGCTCGGTCATAGGGAGCGTTCGGATCAAGGCCAAGCGCACCAACAGCGTTGCGCAGCGTTGTGCCAACAGTCTGATACTTCCCGACCGGAGTTGCGACACGGCCAACCTTGCCTTTGACATACTGGGCATATGGGCCGCTCGGGTCGGTGAAGGCCAAGACGTCTCTGATCGGCATGCTCGAAATGGATGTGCCAGCGAAAGGGCCATCCTTTTGAGCGTGGCCGAAGAGAGTGTCGTAATCGCCCGCCCCTTCGGTCCTGTCGACCGCGGCAAGGAAAGACGACGGGAGGTCACCATTGGTCGGGGTGGCGGCAATATTCCCCGATGAGTCCACCTTCGGCATGGAGGAGCCGGAAGCGCCGGGGTTGGCCGGCTTATTGCCGCCGCCGAACAGCGATGACAGGAAGCCCTTGGGCTGCTCTGGAGGCGTGTAAGGCTGTCCGGTGATGGCTGCGATCACTTGAGCGTCGGCGGCTTTCTGCTGGTTCGCCTGGTTCTTGATGGCAAGGCCACCCATAAGCGCCTGGGCCATGCGGGCTGCACCCTCCCAAGGCGACTGAATAGGGCTCGTGTCGGTGCCCTGCTGGAGCATCGCTGCGGCAAGGCGCTTGCGGGCGTCGGTGACGTCTGCTTGCGACTGGCCGGTATCGCCGCCGAAGATGAACCCCATCACAAAATCCCCGCGTAGTTGACCATCTTGAAGCCGCCAGGGCCTTCAGCGACGGCGTGAGGAGCAATCGCCTCGACCTCGTCGGCCATGACGCCGACTTGCCGGCCGCCGCCCCAGGAATATTCGTACTCGTAGACCGGGATGCCGGAAGCAGTTGCACCGATCTGGTGAATGTCACGCTTCAACCGACGATCGGACATCGCCCAGCCGCCGAGCAGAGAACCACCAAGGCCGAACAAGCCGCCCATGGCCGCGTTGGACTGCTGCACCTGCCGATCGTAGATGCCCATTTTCTGATTGAAGTTCTCATTGATCAGCCCGGCCTGGTCGACCGTCGGCAACTGCGTCGTCGGCGTGTTGACGTAGTTCGGCTGGTTGACCTGAGACCCGGACATCAGCGCTGAAATCTCGTTCAGCGGCTGATTGCGTTCCGTGAGGATCGAATTCTGTGCGTTCGAATACATGTCGCCCAGGTACTGATCCGCCGCCGCCTGCTTGCGTGTGGTGAAGTCCTGCATGGCATTGTTGTAGGCTGCCGAGCCCATCGAGATGCCTTTATCAGCCAGGCTCTGATCAAGACTCGCCTGTTCGCGGTCCCACTGGTTGTTGAACCCCGACTGCCAATGGTCGTTGACGTATTTGTCAACGTTGCCCGAACTGAGATCGACATTCGTGCCAAGGATGCCGGAGACCTTTTGGGTTTGATCGTTGGCGAGCTTGGCAAGCCCGAGCTGGGTCTGCTGTGTTTGGTCGTAGATCGCCTGATTTTCGGGCGAATAGGTCTGGTAGGCGGAATAGGTCGGCAGCTTGTAGGTCTTGCCGTTCTGGTCGGTCATGGTCGTGTAACCGCTGACCTTGTACTCAAGTGAGCCATCGGGCGTGTACTGGTTCGTATGGCTCAGGCCAGCGTTCGCAATCGCGGTATCCACGTTCGTCGCTGTCTGCGCCGCCGCGGTCTGCGTCGGGTCCGGTGCCTTAGGCGCCTTGGGTGTGGAGACCATAGGGGAAGTCCTCTTTCAAAATTCCGTAGAGCAGCGCATCACTGTCGCCGAAATAAGCCCGCTGTCGGCCTTCCAGACGCGCACCGAGCCTTTCCAGCGCCCGTTGGGCCGGGATGTTGTCTGCGCGCGTTCTGAACGTTGCACGGCGGCATCCAAGCTGCTCGACAACATACTGGAACGCCGCCCGCATCAGCGTCTTGGATAGGCGGTCGGCGGCAAGCGAGACCTCGACGTCATGTTCAGTCCAGACGTTGAAGACATAGCCGGCGATGATCCGGCCGCCCTCAACCTGGGCGATGGCTGTGAAGGGCGGATGGAAGGCCACCCCGATCTTCCCGCCGACCCACGCCGCGATATCCTCGCGGGGTTCGGAGACGATCAAATCGGAGCGCCTTTTTCATAGAGGACCGACCCGCCGACGACCGCCGCTTCGGATACCGAACCTGTTGCCCCCGAAATCAGCGCCCGGATCGTCGGCGCCAAGGCAGAGCCGACACCTCCTGCAGCCGCAAACTTCCGGACAAGCGACGTTCCTGGGAATATCGACACGCCCCAGATTGCGGTTCCCCACTTGGCCGCCGCATTGCTGTCCACCGACGACAGAAGCGCGGTCGGGATCTTCACCTGATAATCGAAGGACATGCCGGCATACATCAGCGTCGAAACGCCGATCCGGCCCGTCACGCCGATAAGTTTGGAAAACTTCGTTGCCAGGTCCTCACCGTACCGGTTCCAAGCACCGACCATGAGAGCGTCGATCGCCGCGCCGTTGTCGTTGGCCCCGACCTCGGCCTCATAGACTGTGCCATCACTGGAGCCGAAGAACAGCCGGTCTTGCCAGTTGGCCCAGCAGGACGCAGCAAGCCCGACAAAGCGGCACCATGCCCCCGTTTCCGTGTTCATCACATACTGATACGGCCCGAGAGACGACGGCAGGTTGACAATCGCCATTTGGCGCGCCGGGAAGCTTGCCAGCTGCCATTCCTGCGATGTCGTGCCGCCGGTCATGACGGTTTCGCGCCACGTCGGGCCGATCTTCGCGGTGATTGCTCCGAGGCTGGTCGCGCCGCGATCGAGCTGCACCGCTTTCGTGATCGGAACAATCCCGTCCGTGGTCATGATGGCGAGATCGGCGCCGACCGAGAGAAAGCAACGTTCTGTCCCGAGCGGCCGGCCGAGTTTGAAGGTGCCGAGCAGGCTCCAATTCGAAGCGCTCGAGGGATCGGAGCCCTGATAGACGATCACCTCGCCCTCGGTCGACATGAGGACCAGACACTGCTGCAGCCCGGTGGAGACAGGGATGGTCCATGCGCCGATCGCCACCAGCGTGCCGCCATATTTCATGTTGCCGCCGACAGGCAGTACAGTGGCGGTTCCGCTCACCGCGTCCGTGGCAAGATACCAGACGTTGGTTGAGTTCTTCTCGATGAACCACAAGCGCGAACGATAGGCCGTCACCGCGATCAGCAGCGACGAATCCGAAATGCCGGTGATCATCGTCGACGAGACATAAGGCGTGGCTGTCGCGCCGGTCTCCAACTGGGCATTGGTCACCGATCCGGCCACGGTCAATGTCAGCGTGCCGGCCGTTGGCGTGAATGTCAGCGTCACCCGGTTGCCGACGCCCGTTCCGTTCAGGACGCCCGCGAAGGCACCGGAGAGCGTCACGGAGCCCGTTCCGAAGAAACTGAGGGTATACTGAACCGCCTTCACCGCAACGTTCTGCGTGGCGAGCGTGGCGGTGCCGACGAGTATGTTGTTGGTCCACGTCGTGCCATTGTAGAGTAGCGGCAGATCGAGCCCGTTGACGAGGCGAAGATACTCCTGGCCGGCAGGGTTCGTATATTGCTGGACGGACCAGCGCGCACTGCTCTGCCCGCTTACGACAGCAGCCCCGACCGCGCCGCCGGCCGTGATTTCGAAGATGTTGCCCCCTGCGGCCGCGAAGAGACGATTGCTTGCGCCGACATACGGGATGACGGTCAGCACCGAAGCGCCAAGCCCTGTCGCAAAGGCGTTATGCCCATATCGCGCGCGGACTCGGTTCGCTTCCGGGAAGAAGTTATCCAGTTGGAACGCCGCGTCCTTCGGCATGTCCGCCATTTCGACGTCGGTTCGCCAGCCGCCAATAGGCGCAATCCAGTCTTTGCTGGGCGAGACGCGGCCGGTGCGTCCGGGGGGAACTGGTTTTCTCGTCATACCGTGATCGTGCCAGGCCAGTAGTTTTCAGGGACTTCGCCGCGGTACGGCATCGACATGCTCATGGGCTGCGCAGCGCGATCGGCGCCAACGGCTGCCTCCTTGGCGCGCTCGTAGTTTTCGAGCTCTTCGCCGTAATCGAGGCCCTTGGCTCGCTTCCATCTCCAGATGAGAGAAAGCTCAACGAGGTCTTCCGGGAAGCGCGCCGTATCCGTGTCGTTCGCCCAGTTCTCGGCATAGGTCGCGCCGCCGTTGACCGCGATCCAATTGCCCGAGATGTATTCGTAGCGAAGGATCTCGCTCACATCGTTCGGGAAGAAGGCCAGCTTACCCCCGAGCATGCGCCAGACCTGCGGCACGGGGTTGGAATTCTGGATCCTAAGCCGGTCCCATGCTGCCGGCTCCAACGGCCCATTGAGCGACCACAGACGCGAGACGTTCCAGATCATCGAATTGGCGACGAAGCGCTTGAAATCGGCTGGCGGCTCTGTCGGCTCCGGGATTGCGCCGGTTGCCGTGAAATCCCGGATCGTCATCAGCGCCGACCAGTCATGATCTTTCAGCAGATCACGCCCGGCGCGGGTGGACAGGATCAGCAACTGCCTTATTTGCGGATCAGCCGACGACATAACGGCCGTCGGCTGATCGAGATCGATTTCCGCGCATACATTCTGAATGATCGACAACAGCGACATGCGCGGGTCTCCGGTTTAGGCTGCTGCACTGCGACGGCCGGAGCCGCCCTGTTCTTTGGCAAGGGTTTCGAAACGCTTGCCCATCTCGTCGATCTGCTGCTGCAAGCGCGTGACGTCACCCTTGAGACGTTCGTTCTCAGCAGCGAAAGCCGACGCGGCGCTGGCATCTTTGGCGGTCGTCAGGAACGCCTGGGCAGCAGCGACGAGCTCGTGCGCGCCCATACCGATCTTCTGCTTGGCAGTGTCGGAAAGAGCGGCCAGCTGTTCGACGCTGTAAACGTTGATAGCCTCCAGCTCTTTGATCTGGCTGGGCTTGAGATACGCCCACTGCGAAAGCGGCGTGCCGATCAGCTGCTCGCGCGCCGCGGCGCCGTCCTTGAAACGCTTGTAGGCGTCCGAAAACCGCTCTTTGTCGTGCTCTGTCGCAACGCGATGAACTTCCGTGTGCTTGTCGCCGGCGATGAAGATGGTGACGAATTCTGTGTCTTTGAAAATCGGCCGTCCTTCCTGTTCGGTGAGGAACGGCTGTTCAACGGGCTCGATGCTGAAGGAGGCGTAGACGCCCTTGCTGTCGGTCATGGTGATTGTCTCGCTGTTGATGGCGGGGAAAAGGAAAACGGGCGCCGAAGCGCCCGCCATGGATTGCAGGTTAGTTCACCTTCGAGATGTAAGGACGCATCAGTGTCGCCTCGAGCACGCCCGTCGCCGTGACCGTGATGGCGGAGCCATTGGCTGTGGCGTTAGCGGACATGGTGATGCTCTGCACAACGCCCGAGGGGCTGTAAGTGATGCTGCTGATCGTCGTGGAACCGGGGATGCCGGTGCCCGAGATCGACGCCCCGATGAACGGGCCGCCTTCCGGGGTCACGCTGCCCAGAGACGAGAGCACGGGCGAGCCGTTGACGGTCGTTGCCGTGAAGGTCTGGTTGGCGGCCTGGAAGTTGACACCCTGAATGGCCTTGCTCGATGCCGTCGGGGACGCCGGGGCAGTTGCAAGACCAGCCGTGGCTGTGGTTTCGGCCACGACAAGAGCCGCCGTTGCGGTGGTGACCAGTGCCGGAGCCTGACCATTGCGCTGCAGCCAGATGTAATAGGTTCCGGCTGCAAGGCTGATGGCCTGTGCCGGTCCACCGGACTGCGTGGGCGCCTGATTTGCCCCGGCGAAGACGCCGCAGCGATAACCGACAACAGCAGCAGCCGTGGTCAGCAGCGTTGCGGTATAGTCCCGGTCCCACTGAAACCATTGACCGGGCTGGAGCGTGGTGGTCGCCGCCAGGACAAGCTTGACGAAAACCCATTCGGACTCCTTGGTGCCTCCAGAGACAGCACCAAGAGCGAAGTTCGGGCCCGGAACACCGGAGCCCGAAACGATCGGACCTTCGACGACGAACGGGTTCGCGCCAAGACGATCGGTCTGGGAAGTTGCGATAGTCATTGGAGTTGATCCTTTCGTTGACGATCAGGCGAACAGCACGCCCTGCAGGAAGGCGTTGTTCATGGTGAGGTTGCCGGCAAAGCCCATCAGTTGGACGAAGGCATCCTGGTTGGTGTTCATGCGCTCGTCGCCGATCGGAGCCATGTCGCGGTCGCGGTGCGGGCGGTAGAACAGGTATTTGGTGTTCAGGAAGAACATCTGGTTGGCCGGTGCGCCACCGCCGAAGCCACCGTCGAAGATGACGTCGGCGCCCATGTACTGCAGGGTCTGGAAGCCGGCCATGCCCTTATCCGCCGAGGTGATGCGCTGGATCGCCTGCAGCGATTCCCAGTAGAGGCGGAAGTAGTTGTTGTCGCCGATGATCAGATCCGGTGCATCGGCGCCGCGAACGCAGCTCATGTAGAGCCGGTTCATGTAGGACTGGATGTTGGCGGTCGTTGCTGCAGCGCCGCCATCGGCCAAGGCCGAGAACTTGTTGTTCCGCCAGAAGCCCCAGGTGGCGCGAGAGATGCCGCCGACGGTGCCGGAAGTCGGCGACGTCGAGACGAGCAGCTGCAGGCCGCCGATCTGCTTACCGCCATCCGCAGTGCCGTCGGAATAGCAGTCGAGCGCGATGTTGTTCTTCAACGTCGTTTCCGCGTTGTCGATGCGCTGCTCGAGCAGATCAAGAACGGCATCTTCGCCGGAATTCTGAAGCTGTTCCAGACCGGACATGGAAACGGCAACCGCAGCCTGCTTGTAATCGAATTCTGCAGCGGTGATGACGTCGGAGGGCTGGACGTTCAGGATCTCGTAGCCGCTGTAGCGCTTGAAGCTGCTATTTTCGGCATATTGCAGTTCCTGAACGATGGTGCGGCCGCCAGAGACGGGCTTCTTGCGGCCGCGGCTGTTCAGACGCGTGAGAAGACCGTTGTTCTTCGTCACGTCGTCGGCAACGACACCGCTGCGGTTCCGCAGGGTAGTCGTCACGATTTCAGAGAGGTTTGGAGAAACCATTGATCATTTTCCTTTGATCAAACCTGACCGCGCGCAGCGTGCAATGCAGTGCGAAGCGAGTCCCGGATGGAGGTTGGTTGGCCGGCGCCGGCGCCCTGGGTCGGACCGGGGGCGGAAGAGCCGGAGATGGATCGAGAGGCGCGGCGGGCCTGATCTGCCGCTGCTGCCCTCTGGGAAGTCTGGTCCTGAACTGTGTTCGCTGGTGCAGCCTGGCTGATCAGCTGCTGGCGAATGTCCGGACGCATCCAGCATGCTGCGTCATATGCATCCTTGAGCGACGATGCCCGTCCCGCGCTGATAAGGGCGACCATGTCGTCAAGAACTGCCTCGGCATGCACATTTGCTGGATCGGAAATGAAGGCATTGACCTGAGTTTCAGTGTCTCGTTTCCGAAGTACCTGTTCAACCGTTGCCTCGACGTTGACGGGTTGAGGCGAAGGCTGTGGCTGGGCCTGTTGCGGCCGGCGCTGCAGAACTTGATCCTGCTGACCGGCGACAAGGGCGCGAAGATTGACGCCAGCCATGTTGGCGACGTGAAGGACGGTATTGACCGGGTCCTGCTGTAGGGAACGCTCCCATTCAATCGCGCGGCGCATGACGTCGGCGTGAGTGGTGCCGGCTTGGCGGACGATCGGAGTGAATTCTTCGAGACCCTTATAGTCCTGGAGAACCCGGAAGCCGTTGTCGACTTCCTGCTCGCGCTTGGCGACAGCGGCCTGCACTTCTGGCGGCAGAGTAGCGAACTGGGCCTTTGCCTCTGCGGACCATCCCGGCGGGACGCGATGGGCATTCGCGGCTGACTGCTGCTCTGATGCCTGGGGCTGAGCCTGCGGCGTCTGCTGGGCGGCTGGAGTAGCGTTTGCCGCGGCTGGCGTCTGCGTAGCCTTTGGCGCAGCGGCCTGCTGTTGCGCAGGAGCGGCTTTGTCCGTCTCCTTCGGCGCGAAACGCCCATGCTCGTCACGCTGGCGATCGGCAGCGCCGCTTGGCGCCGGACTGGACTCTGCGCTGTCCATGGCCGCCCTTAGGCTGTCGCGGATGCTTACAGGCTTGTCGCTAGACGCGCCGAGGTCTTCGCTGCCGTTCCCGGCCTCGTCAATCAGGTCTTCCATGTCGGACTGTTCCTATCTCGGGGATTGATGCCCGTTCAGGCGTTGTATTCGGCGTGAACCCGCCGCAACTCGTTGCGGATCGCCTTCCGGTCCGCTTTGGGTTTTTCGATCGGCTGCGGCTTCTCATTGCCGATCTCGACCACGCCTGCCGCCCGATAGGCGGAACGCAGCTTGGCCTTCGAGGTGTAGTGTCTTCCGTCATGCATCGATTGGATCTCGATGCTGTCGCTGACGAAATGCGGCGCCGGCAGATCCGACCGCGCCACGGTCTGCGCCGGCATGCAATTGTGCGGCCATCTGTCGAGTGCGTGCCAGCCGCCGCAGACGCGGCAATAGCGTTCTCTCATTATTTGACCCCTAAAATTCTACTGGTAACTCGACGGCTGCGTCTGGAACTGCTGCAGCGCCTGTTGTGCCATGTCGCCCCTTGCCTGCTCTACCGTCGTGCGATGCTCGATTTCCGCCTGAGCGACGCCAAGCTGTGCTTTTCGCTCCTCGGCGCCGGCCTTTACCTGGGCGGTCTTCAGATTGATCATCTGCTCTGGCGTGGGCTCCGGAGGTGGCTTTGGCGCGGTCGCTGCCTGCGAAAGCTGTGCCCCTACCTGCTCAAGAGTATTCTCCAGCTGGCGGCCGGCGCGGAAGCCGCGGGCGGCGAACAGCAATGTCTCGACCATCACGGGGACGAGCATCGGTGTCTGCTGTGCAATAGCGCCGGCCTGTTGCATGAAACCGCCGATCATTTCGACGAATTCCATGCGGCGCTGCTTTTCGGCGTCCTCGTCCGGCTCGATCGTCGAGTCCGTCTCGATATCAATGCGGAAGCCGCGCACGCTGTCATTGCGAAGCAACTGCACCACTTCGTCAATCGTCGGCTGCTGCATCATCTGCTGGATCTCAGGCGGCAACTGAGGCGTTTGCGGCGGCGGTGCGGGCTGACCCATCTGCTGCGCGCGAGCCGCGGCCTGTTGCGCCATCATCTGCTGCTGTTGCATCTGCATCTGGACCTGCTGCTTCTGCGCCGCGGTCGGGAGCTGAATGCCGCTGACCAGCATCAGCGTCTCAGGCTGGAACTGGTCACAGATGATCTCGCCGGCGATATTGACGATATCCCGAGCAAATCGCGCCAGTTCCGCCTGGCGGTCACGGATGCGGATGGATCCCCATTGGCTCTTGATGCGCTGGGCCGTCGCCGTCTCCGAAGCCTGCGTATCGCCGCGGACGATGTCCGAGATACCGGTGATCTGGTAAACGTCCTCGATGAGCTGCTTACGCGCCTCTATACAGGCGACAATGACCTTTTGAACGTCGTCGATCGGCAAGGTGACGATGGCTTTCGATCCACCCTTGTCGGTGAACGCCGCCCATTCCGGTATCGGCACCATAACGGTGTCGTTCTCCGGCCGCATGGCCTTCTCGATTGCCGGCGATACCGAGCCGTCACCCGATGGATAGAACACCTTCAGCCTGAGTTGGTCCGTCAGCTTGTTGATGCGCCGGGTGAGGTTGTCGATCTCATCGCATTGCTGCTGATAGTAGACGTAATCCGGTACCGGGATGAGCGAGCCCGTCGACAACGTGCCGTAGGACGGCCGCGGGCATGGGAAGAAGCGCGTCAGCTTCAGCGGCGGTTCCGACACCTCAAGAGCAACGGGCGCGCCTTCGGCAATCCAGACCGTGTAATCTTCTGTTTTGCACCAGATCTCCCAAACGTAGGTCTTCCCCTCGTTCTGAGCGCGCTCGGTCTGGTTTGTGCCGTGGTTCGATCCGGCGCCATTGGCAGCAAGGCTTGCTCGACCGTCCGGAAATCGCTTGTCGAACTCCTGATCGGTCATCGGCACACGCCGGGCGACCCACGTTACATCCTTCCAACGGCGCGCCGGGGAATGTAGGAAGTCCGACCAATGGACATAATCGATGCAGACGCGCTCGTCCGTAATCGCCTCGAGCGGAGAGACCGGGTCATCGCCCATGCCATCGTCAGCCGCCGACGGTTCAACGCCCATGTCGATCGGTTCGAAGTCCGCTTCATATCGGAGCCAGACAGTCCCACGGGCGCAGAGCAGGAAGTCATCCCGAACCGCCCGCATGACGGAATCCAGATCGGCGTCATCGGCGGTGAACGCTAGATTGCGCTCGACTAGTTCGGACGCCATGCGAGCGACAGGCTGCGAGTCCTTGAACCGGCGCTCGACAACAGGCTGAGGAACCCGGGCATAGACGGCCGGCTGAAGAACCGAGGTGTTCGCCCACAGCATAGGGAACCGGCGCTTGGCCGCGCTCGTCTGATCCGCCTGCTGCTGCAGATAGATCTTCTCAATCTTCGTGCAGCGATCGACCCACGACTTGAAATAGCGCTGCGCACGCTCAAGTTCCTGCTGCCAGTGCGCGCCGACCTTAGCCAGGTCGTACTGGTCGCCGGCCGGCAATGTCGCTGCTTCGTCATCCATCAAACGTGCTCTCTATATGTCGGTGTGGAGTTGACGAAATCGTTGAACGTCATTGTCTGGAACGTCGGCAGAGGCTTTGGATCAGGCTTCAATGGTTCGGCCGCCAATCCGGTGAAAATGATTGCCAGCCCGCCAAAAGCGTCGGCGCCGTGCGAGGCCCAGTTGTGCAGCGGCTCGTCGCGGAACACGCCTAGATCCTCGTCCCATTCTTTCCGATAGTTCCTCAGGCACTTGATGCCGTCGGCGCATCCGGCCTGGTCGAACTCGACCTTCGCCAGGATGCGCCGGGTACCGCTGATGCGATCATGGACATAGGCGCGCTCGACCTTCCTGACCGTGCCAAGGTTTCGCGCCTTGACCTCCTGCAGCATGATCTCGATGCGTGTCATGCCCCCGCGCGTCCACTCTCTGACGCGGATGTCATGTGGCATGTTATGGACGCCGTAGACGTAACCACGCTCGTTTGCGCGCCGCTCCAGCTCGTCCAGCATGCCATCCATACCCGTGCCGGTGTGTTCGAAGTAACCGATCATCCGCACGCGGCTCGGGAGCACCTGGAACAGCCAGACGCTGTTGGTGTCATCCATGCCGATGTCGGAGATGGTGTGCACCGGATAGCCCGCCACATGCGGAAAAGCGCCGATCCGCTCTTCTGCGTCCACCATCGCCATCTGGTCGGCGTAGTAGGCGCCTTCGACGCTCGCTTCGAAGGCTTCAGCCGGCGACGACGGATATTCCCGCTTCATGTCGCCCATCTGCGTCTCAGCCTTCTTCACGTACCACGCTTTCTGCCCATCTGTGAGGTCGATCCCCTGATCTGCGAGACCTCGAAAATATTTGGCGAAGGCGTCGGTGATGATCACGCCAGCCGGATCAATGGAATATTGCGGCTCTTTCCACCACGGGAAGAAATGGAACTTGAAATCCAACGGCGTCAGCGCCGAGGCTTGCCGCTGCTTCACCTGGGCGTCCTCGCAAAGATTGTAGAAATGACCCTCTTGCCCTTCGGCGGTGCTTTCGATGAACACCAGCTGCCCGGCCTGAACGGTGTTGAGTGCGCCGGTCCTGACCTCCCTCGCCTTCTCCGGATACTTCGCGCAGAGCTTGCCATATTCCGAGATATGGAGGTACTGCAGCGTGCCCGATCGGAGCGACGTGCCGACGCGGATGCTCGAGTTATTCCCCAGCAGCAGTTCCGTCTGATTGTCCCTCTGGATCGGGACCGCATCGCGGATGCCTTGCGGCAGATTGTCGTAAGGATATTTCACCTTGTCGCGAAAGATGGTCTGGGCGTCGCCGAGCGTGTGAGCAATGGTGCCGGCGCGGATATCCCGGTTGAAGACGCAGGCATCGAGCATGAAGATCTGAATGAACGTCGTCAGGCCGAGCTGGCGAGCCTTGAGCAGCACGTTCAGATAATGCATCTGCTCGAAGAACGTCATCTGAGCCCAGTTCATTTCGAACTTGACGCGGCGGCCGCCCTTATCGGTGATCCAGTACAGGTTGTTCAGCCGCCAGCGCCAGTCCGAGAACTGGTCAACCGCCGTTTGGAAGTCCGCGGGTCTTGCCATTGATTGCTTCCAGCAACTCAGCCACGCCACTCGTCACGCCGTGCTCGAGCTCGACCTTGGCGCCGTACTTCTTCGGCTTCAGTTTTTCCGCGATCCACTGACGGGTAGAGATACGGAGCTGCGAGCGTCGAAGCGCCTCGCCATTTTCAACCCAGCGTGTTTCTTCCCCGAACTGCTTTTCCATCCAGTCGTTGGTGCCGTCGTCGGCAATCTCGATCATCTCGTCGACGAAGCCGTCAGCCTGGATCTCTCGCGCCTGCGCGTACTTGGTCCGAAATGCTGACTTCTCGTCATCAGCCAGCCATGCAAGCACAGTCGACTTCGCCGGCATCGCGTCATCCCTGCAGATCGAGCGGAGGCTTTCGCCATCCGCGATTCGCTCACAGATGATGTCAGCGATGGAAGGGGTGAACTTGCTCGGTCTGCCTGTCATTGTCTCCTGCCTTCTGATCGGCTGGTGCGGTTCTGTGGTGGCGAAGACTGGCGCGGTTACCTTACCGCCGCTGTCCAGCGACGGGATCTCGTTCAGCGGTTCGTTCTTGCCAGTGCCCATGTCAGAACAACGCAACGATGTTGGACGCCGTGGTCCCGGTCAGCGCTACGATTGCCGCATGCACCGGCAGTATCGTTCCCGCCGGCACGCTCTTGAAGATGACGGGATCCATGTCGCGGCGCGGAGCAATCGCCACATCGCCGGCCGTGCCGATATAGAGCGCACGGGCGCCTACAATGGCGGTATCATTCGGCGTCACCACTGCTGCACGGGAAGCCGGAGCAATTGAAGGGTCCATCTCACATCACCTCGCGCTCAAGGCGGTTGAGCTGGCCTTGGGCGTTGCTGATCATCTCGGCTGTCCGCTCGGCATCCTGGCGAAGACCGCTGAGGATAGGGCCGGCCTTCTGATCGACCGCTTGCCCGACCGCCTGTGGCACAGCACCGCAAAGACGGTTGACCAGATCATCGATGCGATTGGCGAGTTCACGGGCAGATTCAAGAGCGCTGCCGGCGGCATTGATTGCGCTAGGCTCAGCGCGGGTTGCAGGGGAACTGAGGCCCGCAGAGATACCCGTGGCGCCGATGATGTTTGCTTTTGACAGATCGTACATCGTCATTTCTCCCATTTCGATTGATTAAACAATTGCCAGCAACTCAAATGCAGTGGATTGCCGCAAGTATGGACTCGACTCTTAGTTGTTTTCGCAGTGGTATGCCGTGCAACCGAAAAGGAGGAATGCATGGCGAACTACAAATACGGTGGGCATCTCCATCAGGAGGATAGCGTTGCCTATGACAACGAATGGGCGCCTGGCTCTAGGCCGCCGAACTCGGGGATTTACCGATGCAAGAACTGCGGAGATGAAATCGCCGCAAACAAGGGCAATCCTTTGCCACCACAAAACCACCATCAACACGCGAACCTCGCTCCGATAGTTTGGCAATTGCTGGTGTTCGCCGTTCAAAAGAATTGAGCGGTGACGTGTTGAATCCGGGCAACTCACATTATGGAGGATGAAGTGAGTCAGGAAGACGATGACCTCTTGATGCGCGAAATCAACGCTCAGGCCGATCTAGCAGAGCGAGCTAAGCCAAGGAACCAGAATATATCGGCCGTCGCCGCCATGCTGGCTGACCATTTCTCACATCGCACCGAAGACGACATCAAAGAGCAGTTGAAGGCGGTTTGGCGGCGCCGCGAACTGTTCTGGGAAGAGTGAATTCAATGAGGGCCGCTAGCAAATGCGATTTTACTTCACCTATGACGCCACAAGCGTGATGCGCCGAGTAATCATCATCGCGCCGAGCGATTCAGAAGACGTACTGGTTTACTGCCCACCGGTCGACGGACAAGATCCGTGGGTCGAGAAGGTGGCCGACCTTGATGCGGCGGAGAAACTGGCCGCCGTGTTAATCAAAAAAACCGGGCAACCGACCGTGCTTCTGACCAGGGATGTTGTTGATTGGTGGAAAGCCGGGCTGACGCCGGCAGCAAATCGGTAGCAGCTAAAGCTAGACGCATTTCTTCCATCGCGCGGATTGCTGCTTATCCGCGTGGACCGGCGTCGTTTGCGCACTGTACATCCACAAATCAGTGCGCAAACATTACCAGATGGTTATTATTAATCAAGCCGGGCCGCAATATTGCTCAAAGTTTTCAACGTTTCAGTTATGAACGATCGAGATGACGCCGAGGACATACTGGATGACAGTCCGCCGCCCAGGTCGGTGAACTGCGCTCTCCGAATCCTTCGGCTGCTGGCGTTTACCGGCTTCCCACGGCTCCGTTGCTCTTGCTCGATCTCTTCCTCGCGCTGCCGGCGGGCTCGGGCAACTAGGAAGTTTTGCTCCTGCTCCCAAGCGATGTAGCGCAGGCGGTCGATCGTCTCCTGAGGGAACTCGAATGGCATTGGTCGTTTTTCGTACTGCTTCGTGAAGCGCAGGATCTTGCTCACGCCGTCGACTGCTTCAACGGCCCGGTAGTCGTGCGGGCCTATGTTGACGAACAGGTATCCGGTGAATGTCGGGAAGCGTCGCTCGATCCAGTGCCCTTGGCGATGATGGCGGACCTCGATCCGGTAGCTCGGCATGAAGGCTTCGAAGCCCTCGTTGCGGAGGTTGCGTTCGACGACGCTGTCGCCCGTGCGGTCCTGCCCTTCCCGTATTGATGGGCAGCGCTGAGCGCCAGGAGCGGCCTTAACTGCGAACCATGTCTCCACCGGCGCCGATCGCCGCCCCTCGCCTCTCCTTGCTTCGTAAAACTCGGCCTCTGGAACCGCATCGGCGCTTCGATACTTCCACATGCTGCTATACCCTCGTTTCATCCACGATGATCTTCGTTGCGAAGCGAACATCTCGCCCTGGCTTGCCGATGCGGTGAACGACTTCTTTCGCGGGTATGATGTCGCAGTCCCGGTTGACGCAACGCGCCGCGGTCACATTCGCGCTGTCCTCCGTCGGGAAGACCGTATTCCCCCACGTCTTCCACTGTCCGCGCTCTTTGATGCGGATGACATAACCACTCCGTACGGCCTGCCCTGATCGGTCAAGCTGCACCCAAGGAAAGATGCTATCGTCGTTCCTCATACGCCGGCCCTCTTCTTGATCACGTTGCGGCGCTCTCGCGTCATGCGCACATAGGAAGGACGCCAGTTGATCGGCGTCGGGGAATAGTGCCGCCTCGGTGGGTCGATCTGATACCAATTGCCGTCACCATCGAGGAAAAACTGCAGCCCCTCCGCTGCGAAGTGTCCAACCATATCATCGAAAAGTAGATCGCAAATTATGCCGGTACCGCGCTGTGCCGTGCTCATCGGGCGCCACGGGTTTTCCCGATCATGCGCTTCGCGCTCCTGTCGTTCTTTGATCGTCATTCGCCCCTCGCTGCCTTTTCTGCCAAATACGTTGCTGGATCGATACGCTTCACCTCGGAGGCGGCGCCGAACGTGCCTAGCTTGTAATCCCGGAACTTGCGTTCGCCGGCCGGATCGAACTTAGCTGCAGCGACCGACCGCACCCAGGCAGGCGCCTTTGCGGCATTGACCTTCATCCGGTGCTCGTCCTTCGCAGCCTGGCGCCTGGACGCCTTCTTGCGATTGCGCTTTGCTGGCTTCTCGGGCTTGCCCCAGAGAACCATTTTATTGCTGCGGGGCTTGCCGGGCATCGTATCTTGGTCGATGCGATCGAGCGCAGACCAGGCTGCGGCGTTGGTATCAAAAGGACCTTCGACCATCTTGCCGCCGGCGTCGGTGATTTCGAACTGGCCGTCTTCGTTGAGGGTAACGTTGAGGATTGGCGTCATGCCGCGCCCTTTCTATCGGAAAGATCGATCGGCGCCGCGGCACTGACGGGTCGATGGAATTCCAAGGAATCCGCGGAATTGGTGACGCCCGTAATTTTACGCAACGCGATACGGTCACGCGTGACGTCACGTGATGCCCCGACGTCTCCGGAAGGTCCTGCCCGCAACTGGTGAGCCTCGACGCGATACTTATTCGCCAGGGTGCAGGCTTGGGCAGCTTGCACCGTAGATAGCCCAAACTTCTGCCGCAGAATGCCGATGACGTTCGGCATGTGATCGATCTCCGCCGCAAGCCACCTTGCAGCGCCGTCGACCGTCGAATGGTCTCTCGATGTCATGCCGCCAAGCTCCCGACCTCTTCCACAATCGAAAGCTTTGTCCGTAGTACATATCGCGCATGCGATCCGGGAAACGGCCCGCCATGGGCTTCGTGGATGGTCTCGACATCAATGCCGTTGCCGCGAATGAGCCAGACATAATGTGCCCACCGAGGAGCCGGGTTGTCGATCGGCGTGCAACCCTTGCCACCGGCCTGGATCAGTTGCTGAAGCGCCCACCATTCTCGGCCGACCACAGTAATCGGCAGCCCCATCGGCATATCGCCGTCATAAAGCTGGATTCGGCCATAGACCTGTGCTTTGCTTTTCCTTGTCATTGAAAGCGATCCTTTCGTTATCGATGATCCGCGGCACGGGCGTTTCTGAGTTTGGCGACCTGGAGCGCCCGTGCTGCATCGCTGCGACCGTCACGCGGCCTTCTTTGCGCGCCTGCGCTCCCATTCCACGATGTCGTCTTCATCGAAGAGCCTCCGTCGGTTGATGACCATTGGACGGGGAAAATTCATTTCGTCATTTTTCAGCCATCGGTGGAGAGACATCGAGCAGATCTGATATCGCTCCTGCACTTGTTTCGCTGTCAAATAAGCCATCCGTTTAGAACTCCATTCCTTGACTCGCGTTCATGTGACCACACTCGCTAACAAATCACATCATAGCATAATCTCATACATCCGAGGTACATAAGGGAATTTTGTTTTCCATTTGTTCTCAGTTATGCACATGATATGGCAGGGGCTTGGTGGCAAAATGTTCCAATCAAGGCCGATGCAGGAGCTTTCCTCAGTTTTCTGAAAAAGCTCAGCATTCAAGCTTTGCGTGTCGATTTCGTTCGGGGACAGTGGCTTGAGCCTGTAAGGATATGTGCCGGTATCGCGCTCGTGCCGGTGATCATGTCGATGACTTCGGCGATGACCTTCGTGCCGCGCTCCGCATTCAGTTGAACAAGGCGCTCGGAATGGCCAGTGGCGCTAGCCGTCTCGGAAGCGAAAGACGCAAACTTTTCGTCTTTGTTTGCCGTGGCTTTGCCGTGCGCTGTTTCCGGGTGGAGTTCCTCATATATCGCCTTGCGCCGAGCGGTCTGCGTGGCGCGCTCTGCCGGAGACAATTCGTTCTAACGTACCGGGCCTGGCATGTCCTGATTCACCGTCGTTGATCTGCGGAAATCGATCCACACGACGTTAGATCGAGGCAGGGCCTCGCGGCGCCCCTTTTCAAGAGCCAATGCTTCCTCGCCGCTGGCTCGACGCTCCCCGTCGATCGCTTGCCTGATTAGATGTCGATATAGCTGAACGTTTATCATACACCCTCCTACCGTCAGTCGGCCGTCACGTGACGTTGCTGCTCTGCTTCTGATTTGTGGGTCAGATAGTATTCGCCTTCGGCTCTTGACTGGCGTTGATCTCCCATTGAACTACCTTGATCAGCATTGATCATCCTTGATCTACCCTTGATATTGCATGATGCTGATTTCTAACAGATTTCCCGGTAGCTACGGCCTCAAGCTCGCGGAAGTCATCAGCTATGCCAGCCCACTCAGATTGCTTCCTCATCCATTCGGCGGTCGCTCTCGTGTGAGGCAAGTAACGTAGACGAAATATCCCTACGAGTTCGACTTTCTGAAAATGCCGCCGCAACGGCACAAGCGGATCCGCGTAATAAAAGTCCGGGTGCTCCTGCCGCCATTCGGCCATCATCGAAACCGCTGCGTCGTGCGCTGCTTCGGCTATCTCTTTCTCATGGGGCATCCCATCGGTATCGTATGGAAGTGGGTGCATCACTTCGCCTTCTTCACTGTCACTTTCAACCAGATGCGCAACGCTGGTGACCAAGCCCAGATTCCGGAGAAGATGCCAAGCTTCCCAGAAGGTAGAAGATTCCGAAAACTTCGCGAACGGTGGGAAATCTCTCCAAGCTGTTTCATTCGAATTGGCTGTGAATGTCCAAACAGAGAATTCTCCCCAATCAACCACCTTGTCTCGGTCGTAGCCTACGCGAATGCCTTTACCTTGACGCCACTCGATCCCGCCCTCAGTTGCGAGAAAGTGCTGTTCGTAGAGATCAACCAGTAATTCGAGAGCCTTTACATTTCCGTTTTGGCGAATGAGTTCGATCGCAGGCGCCTCATCAGCAGCGCCGTCAATTAGGGTGTTAGGAAGCCATATCCTCCGGTCATCGTCCGTGCCCTCATTCTCGAACGCTACGATCCGATACTGTGGGTTTCTTCCCCCACGAACCAATTCCACCCTTCCCTTCTTTATATGGAGATCGATTGCCGCTTGAGCGCGAGGTCTCGAAATGCCGGTCCATCTCTCTATCGCCATAACCGACCATGAGGTAGTCCGGTTGTCGCCACCAGTGCCCCGGCACAGGATCAGATAAGAGACCGCTGAATTCATCCCGTCGGCGCAAGCTTCTGTCCATCTTCTCGGGTCGATAGCGAAAAATCCGCTATGCCCAGGAGACGTCTTTCTGTCCTCGTCCTGCATTATTTATCCTCGCTGCGCGCCGTCAGCCGTACGCCGGGTCCACCGTCGTTCATGCCCTCTTCCACAAAAACGACCCCCGCTGCCTTTAATGCATCCGTGACCGCATCGAGGGTCATCGTCCGGACATTTATCCGCCCGGCTCCTGCGCCCTCCATATTTCGAATGGTATTGGCACTGACGCCAGCCATCTCGGCAAGTGCGATTTGATCTAACCCGACGAGAGACCGTGCCGCTCGCATTTGATTTCCTGTGATTGCCATTTGTGTTCCAGACTATTTATTTTGGTATCATACCCAAGTTCTTGTTGACTGCAAGCAAATAAGCGGCGTATGGTTAAGATACCAATCAACCTTGGTACTAACCACAAAAGGATCTCAAAATGCCGAACGCAACGATTCTGGCAGCCGCCGAAGGCTTGCCGAAATTGAGCAGACGAACGCTTCTTGGAGCCGTGACCGCCATTATCCCGGCAGCCGCAACTCCTGCCAAAATGAAGACTTTCGACTGGAATGCTTTCTTCGCGGAGGCAACTCCGGCCGAACTTGCCAGCTTTCACGCCAACGCCCTGACCGAAGCAATGGCCGCAATGCATCCCGAGATGGCGTGGCGCCATGTTATCGACCACAAGGTTCAGTTCGTTCTCGTCGTGGGCGACGAACGACCGGCCTTTCCAGTTCGTCAGGAGGTGTGACCATGCGCGTCTCGCGGTTGGTGCAGATACTTGGCTCGATGAGTGATGCCGAAAAACTCGGCATCGTCGCCATAGTCAACCATCGTGCAAACATCGAAGCTTGCATCGAGGACCTTATCGGCATTCTGGACTTCATGGACGGCGACGAGAACCTGGAACCTGACAACGACAATGAACCCAGCCTCGGCGCCCCTGAGCATGTCACGCAAACCCACTGGTATATGCCGGTGGGTTCGGAACAGACCGATCTGGAAATCGAAGACGAGAATGACGAGGACGGGGGCGACACGGAACCGAACGGCGACGAGGTGGACAGCAACTTTTCGGAAGATGGATACTGACGTCGGTTTCGTAGAAACCCTCTATCAAAACCCCGGACGCCGTCACTGGCGGGCCGGGGTTTTCTCATAGGCGAAATGCCGCCACCGTTACCCCAGTTGTTACCCTGACGCCGATTGCCGAAACTGCCGTGGGCTAAGTTATTGAAATGGTGGCGACCCCTGCAGGAATCGAACCTGCGACAACCTGCTTAGAAGGCAGGTGCTCTATCCAGCTGAGCTAAGGGGCCGTCTGCTGGCCGCGCCCAAGAAGCGCGACCGGATGCGGCATATGTGGACGAGAAACCTCAATGCGTCCAGGGCTGCGTGCGGGTATATCGGAAATTATCCGGATAGGCCACGACCTGGCGAGCCGGCTCTTTCGGCGCGATGACGCGGTATTCGATGCCATTGCGCTGGGCATAGGCTTCCGCGAGCGCCTGCGTTTCAAAGGTAAGCTTGACCTGCTGGCGGGTATCGCTGGAGGAGGTATATCCCATCATCGGATCGATTTTGCGGGGCGACTCCTGATCGAATTCGAGCACCCAGAGATGGGTCTTGGCCTTGCCGGACTGCATGGCGGTCTTAGCAGGACGATAGATCTTGGCAGACATGACTGCGGCATCTCCGAATATGCGGGGACAGTGCCCGCCTTTCATGGTCTCAATCCCGTCGCCGGGCTTTGCTTCGTCGTCAGGGATAACGCGAAGAGGTGAATTTTGCTTATCCGCGAATCCCTGCCTTTTCAAGAAAAAAGGCGGATCAGGCGGCTGCAGACATCTTCCATCCTATCGCCCGCCGTCACGGCCAATCCGACGGATTTCGCAATGTAACCGATTGTCTCATGTTGTGATCACAACCTGATTGCCGCAGTCGGTGCCGGGAACTAGTTTACGGCGTAATCGACTTCAGTGGATTTGCAAGCATGATGAGACGTTCGGCAGAGTTCAATGCCATTGTGATAGGAGCCGGCATCACCGCGTTCTTCTATGTCGCCATCAGCTATGCCCAATATATCGGCCTGCTCGCCCGCGGCTGAAGGCTGAACCATGCTGGCGGCTGATCGCACCAACAAATCGGGGGCCGCTGAAGATTTTCCGCATTGCGTCCACAGGCAGGTGAGAAATCTCCGGGCAGAGCGGGATTTATGGGTTGCGAGGGCGAAGTGAACCGTGTATTCCCCCTGCCAATCACGGCACGGAGTGTAGCGCAGTCTGGTAGCGCATCTGGTTTGGGACCAGAGGGTCGGGAGTTCGAATCTCTCCACTCCGACCATTCAATATCCCGATATTCCCGAGTTTTCGATAGTTGCGTCGCAGCCCGCGGGCGCACACGCTTGCGCGCCGTCATTTCACCTTTGTCGTCGTGGCGCTCATGATCCTGTCGCCCACCTTGATTCCGAATTTGTCGACAATGCCGGCATTGAGTTCAACGACGTATTTCACCGGGCTCATCGAATCGATGATGTCGCGCGAATAGGGCGTTGCGTTTTCCTTGATGTGGCGGATCGTGCCGGTGTCGTCGGCAAAGAGCATGTCGAGCGGCAGGAAGGTGTTTTCCATCCACATGGCGACGCGCCGCGGCTCGCCGAAATCGAAGATCATGCCGGCGTCATCGCCCATCGTCTTGCGGAACATCAGTCCATGGGCGCGCTGGTCGGGGGTCACCGCGACCTCGACGGTGAAATGCAGCGTCTTGCCGGCGGCCGTCTGGATGAGCAGCGGCTCCTTGTCGAACCGCATCGGCTCCTCAGCCAGGGCCGGCAGGGCGACCAAGAAAAAAAGCGCCGTGATGGCGCTTCTAATCGCATGAAGGACGAGATCTCGCATCTCAGTGCGACCGGCTTGCCGGGCTCGGAATATCGGGGTGAATTTCCGCGGCCATCAGGCCTTTTTCGCCATCGCCGAAGCGGACGAGAACCACCTGACCGGGGCGCAGCTCCGTCAGGCCGAAACGGCGCAGCGTCTCCATATGCACGAATATGTCTTCCGTGCCCTCGCCGCGCGTCAGGAAGCCGAAGCCCTTGGTGCGGTTGAACCACTTGACGAGCGCACGCTCGAGACCGCTGGTGGCGGTGACCTGCACATGGGTGCGGACCGGGGGCAGCTGCGAGGGATGAACCGCGGTCGACTGATCCATTGAAAGGATCTTGAAAGCCTGGTAGCCACGCTCGCGGCGCTGGATGAGGGCAACGATCCGCGTTCCCTCGAGGATCGTCTGGTAACCGTCGCGGCGCAGGCAAGTCACGTGCAGGAGAACATCCTGCATGCCATTGTCCGGAACGATGAAGCCGAAGCCCTTGGCGACGTCGAACCACTTGACGACCCCGGTGATTTCAACAAGATCGACCGTCTCTGACGACAGCTCGTCGAGATCAGTGTATTCGTTCGATGAAATCCTATCAGCCATAGTCGCCAGCCCCTCGAATACGCGTCACACTGTTACGGTTAACTGATTCTTGAAATCAAGATTAACATCTTGGTAACGGATAAGCGCAAGTCCTAGTTTTCGGTTATTCCCAGCTGCACATTTTATAAAGATGACTTGCCCGAAGCTGACCACGGCTGGCCGATAAGGGCCAGCCCCAATAAAGGAGTAGATAGAATGCGTTATCTTCATACGATGGTTCGCGTCAAAGATCTGGACGCTTCGCTCGCCTTTTACACCACCCTGTTCGGGCTGGAGGAGATTCGCCGCCACGAAAACGAGAAGGGCCGTTTCACCCTGGTTTTCCTGGCTGCCCGCGACGATCTTGAGCGTGCGCGCAGCGAAAAAGCGCCCTGCCTCGAGCTTACCTACAACTGGGATACAGAGGATTATAGCGGAGGACGCAATTTCGGCCACCTCGCCTATGAAGTCGACGATATTTATGCGATCTGCCAGAAGCTGATGGACAACGGCATCACGATCAACCGGCCGCCGCGCGACGGCAATATGGCCTTTGTGCGCTCGCCCGACGGCATCTCGATCGAAATCCTGCAGAAGGGAAGCCCGCTTCCACCTTCCGAACCCTGGGCGTCCATGGGCAATACCGGCGCCTGGTAAGGGTTTTCGCCGCAAGGCTTTTGCGAAGCTTGCGGCTTTTGCGATTTCGGGTCCGGCCGGCGCCTTGGTGCTTGCCGCGGTCCGGCCCCGCAGGCAATCTCCAGCTGACTCGACGCGGAAAATGGCGATTTTCGGCCGTTTTCCGCATCAACTGGAGACTGGTTGCTTGCGTAACAATGAGATGCGGATGCCCGTAACAGGCGCTTTGCTGATCGCCACCTCGATGCTGGCGCTGTCTGGCTGCGCGTCGGACAAGAAGGCGCTCGATTCAGCCGCCGCTGTTCCGGTCGTTCCGGCAACGGCCGCCGCAGCGCCCCAACTTGCCGCGACAGCGCCGGCGAAATCTGCGCCGCGCTCAGTCTACACCGACCCCCGCCTTGTCAATGTCTCCGGCGCCCAGGCCGCGCCCCAGGGCGTGCTAGCGGATCCGAATGCCGCCGTTCCGCCGGCCGATCCGGCAATGGCAGCGCCTGCCAATATCGGCGGGCTGGTCATGCAGTCGACACGGATCAACGCCCAGGCGATGAGCATCTTTTCCGATCGCCAGCCGCTGCCGCAAAATAACAGCACGTCCACCATCATCCAGCCGCAAGCCTATGCGCCGACGCAGGGCGTGGCACCGACAAGAAGCAGCGTTTACAGCCAGCCTGCCGTGCCCGCACAGCCGGCGACGCCGGTGCTGCCGCAGCAATCCTCGGAGAACTCCGGCACGCAGCCTCTACCCGTTCAAACCGCCGCGCTGGCAACAGGGGGCATTCCGGCCTCGACGACGAACGCGCTCTACAGCGCGCCGAAGCAGAACCTGCTCGGCAGCCTTTCCGGCCTCCTGCACAAGGCCGCCCTGCCCGGTGTGACGCGTGTCGCCCCGAACGGGCTGCATGTCCAGAACGATCATGTCGAGGTCGGCTGCTTCAAGCCCGACCTGTTGAAAGTGATCAAAATGGTCGAAAACCATTTCGGCCGGCCCGTCATCGTCACCTCGGGCTATCGCGACGAAGAGCATAACCGCCTGGTCGGCGGCGCTGACGAATCGATGCACAAGAGCTGTGAGGCCGCCGACATCCGGATCGACGGCGTGTCGAAATGGGATGTCGCCGCCTATATCCGCTCCTTGCCGGATCGCGGCGGCGTCGGCACCTATTGCCACACGGAGTCCGTCCACCTCGACACCGGCAAGAGCCGCGACTGGAACTGGGGCTGCGGCGGCAAACGCGCGCCCATGACGACCGCCAAAGCGATCTGATATCGACCGCATGGAATGGCATCACGTTACGTCATCTCGGCTTGCCGCGCTTCCGGCAAGCCATACAAGCCGTTGATTCGGCAGCGGTAATGTCCCATCCTTGAGCCGCGAAAATATCTGTCATTTTTTTGAAAAAAATTGAATTTGCCGCTTGCGGCTTTTGAAGGTGCTGACTATAAGGGCGCCACCACGAAGGAAGCGCCCTTCGTCTATCGGTTAGGACACCAGATTTTCATTCTGGGAAGAGGGGTTCGACTCCCCTAGGGCGTGCCATTCTCCTCCACATTGAAGCCAACGCATCCGCTTGCAGAAGCCGGCGTGCGCTCCTATTTTAGCAAAGCCGGCCTGCGCCCTTCGTCTATCGGTTAGGACGACAGATTCTCATTCTGTAAAGAGGGGTTCGACTCCCCTAGGGCGTACCACATTTGGGCTAGAGCTTGCCTTTGACGAAGGCGCGCCGAAGAAAATCTGATCATCGAGGAGGCGACCGCTTTGCGGCAGTCATCGCGGCGACAGCTCTCGTAAGACGTTGCGAACCTATGTCGTGCGCATCTTTCCCAACACCGACAGCTGCTTGCGCCTAGTCCGGGCACTAGCCGTCGAAACCCACGAAAACTGGATGGAGGCCAACCGCTACATCAACATGGACGACCTCAGAGAGCACAAGAAACTCGCTCTCCGCAATGCCGCATGACCAGTCTCATGACTGCCCCATTTTGCTGAACTTGACGCACACAACCGACGTTGCGCAGAGCTCTCGTAAGGGGTGGGGCGTGCCCCCCAAATGATCCGCCGGGCTTGAATTCTCCCGGTCCGCCATACCGTTCGCCACGTTTTCCACAGCAGCAAAAAAATCGGCGAAAACGATGATTTTTTCGCGCCTTGGCGCTTGCGGCTTTTGAAGGTGCTGACTATAAGGGCGCCACCACGAAGGAAGCGCCCTTCGTCTATCGGTTAGGACACCAGATTTTCATTCTGGGAAGAGGGGTTCGACTCCCCTAGGGCGTGCCACTTTTCTCCCCGCGAATTCCTCAACATCAGCCCTTTTGTGCGGCCTTCTATTTTGCCGGCGCGGCATCGCAGACGCGCAGCTGGAGGCGGCGGGCGCCCTGGTAATGCTCGGCGCCGAGCGTACCGGCCACATGCAGGCTGGCGCCGCGTGAATTGACGAGAAGATTGCCGAGCGCCGTATCGGCGGCGCGGAACGCGATTCCATCGAGCCGCGACCCGTCCATCGCCTCCAGCGTCACCTTCACATGTTTCTCACCGACTAGGCGCGCGTCGCGCACGCGGTGCGCCGGCACGGCAAAGAGCGGCTGGGCGTGGCCGGAGCCGTAGGGGCCGGCGGCCTCCAGGCGATCGATGAGTTCGAGCGTGGCGCCGCTGGCGCCGATCGCCCCGTCGATCTTCAGCGTCTCGTTGGCGACGAGGTTCGCCACCGTCCTTGCCGCCTTTTCGGTAAAGAAAGTTCTGAGCCTGCCGAGATCGGCGCGCTCGACGGTCAGGCCCGCGGCCATGGCGTGGCCGCCGCCCTTGACGAGCAGCCCCTCGTCGACCGCCGCCCGCACCATTTTGCCCATGTCGAAGCCGTTGATGGAGCGGCCCGAGCCGGTGCCGCGGCCGGAGGGATCGAAGGCTATCGCGAAGGCCGGCCGTTTGAACTTTTCCTTCAGCCGCGCCGCGATCAGCCCGACGATGCCGGGATGCCATTTCTCGTGGGCGGTGACGATGACGGAGGCGCCCTCGCCGTCGCCGTACTCGGCCAGCGCCTCGGCTTCCGCCTCCTGTAGCATCACGGCCTCCATTGCCTGGCGCTCGCGGTTGAGCTCGTCGAGGCGTTGGGCGATCATTTCAGCCTCGCCCGCATCGTCGAGCGTCAGCAGGCGGCTTCCGAGTGCGGCATCGCCGATTCGCCCACCCGCATTGATGCGCGGGCCGATCAGGAAGCCGAAATGATAGGGTGTCACCGGGCCGGCGAGCCCGGCCTTGCGGAAGAGCGCGGCAAGTCCGGCATTGCTCTGGTGGCGGGCGGCGACCAGCCCCTTCACCACATAGGCGCGGTTGAGCCCCTTCAGCGGCACGACATCGCAGACCGTCGCAAGTGCGACGATATCCAGCCATTGCAACAGGTCGATGGCCAGGATGCCCTTGTTGCCGGCCGCGCGCAGCAGCCTCAGCGTCGCGACCAGCACCATGAAGACGACGCCGGCCGCGCACAGATGCCCCTGCCCCGAGAGATCGTCTTCGCGGTTCGGGTTGACCAGCGCATGGCAAGGCGGCAGCTCGTGTGTCACCTGGTGGTGATCGATAACGACGACATCGATATTGCGCGCCGCAGCCGCCGCAAGCGCCTCGTGACTGGTGGAGCCGCAATCGACGGTGACGATCAGCCGGGCGCCATTGTCGATCAGCTGGTTGATCGCTGCCGGATTGGGGCCGTAGCCTTCAAAGATCCGGTCGGGAATGTAGATGTTCGTCTTGACGCCGAAATGGCTGAGAAAGCGAAACATCAGCGCCGATGAGGCCGCGCCGTCGACATCGTAGTCGCCGAAAATCGCCACGCTCTCGCCGCGCTCGATCGCCCGCATGAGGCGGGTCGCCGCCTTCTCGCAGTCGGTCAGCGTGTGGGGATCGGGCATCAGGCTGCGGATCGTCGGATCGAGAAATTCGATCGCCTCGTCCACCGGGACGCCGCGTCCGGCGAGCACGCGAGCGATCAGATCCGGCAGCCCGTGAACCTGCGACATGGCGAGCGCCCGATTCTGGCCGGCCTGGTCGAGCCGCGCAACCCAGCGATTGTCGAGCGCGGACTTCTCCACGCCGAGAAACGCGCGTTGTACCGGATCGACGAGATCTGCCATGCCAAACTCCGCTGATGTCATCTGTTCTTTCTACAGGAGCAGCGGAGATAACATAGGGATCGACGTGCAGACACGGATTTTTACCAGAAGATCGCCCAGATGATCATGGCAATGCCGCCGATTTGCACCAGCAGGAACGAAAAGAGCGTCAGCAGAATGGCCCAGTTGCGGCCCTCGGTGTTTTCTTCGTCGTCAATGTCATCGGCAATCTCCCCGCGAATGTCGCGATGGACCGGCTTGAGAATTGCCCCAGGCACATCAGGACGGTTTGGCGGCGCCTCGCTCGGGCAGCCATACCCCTTCCCGGCATGGCTGTCCTTGCTCATGAAATTCTCCACGCCGACGACTCACCATCTATGGTTTTATTTATATCAATATTTGCGTCTTTGTTAATATAGACTTCATTACGGACGGGTTGCACGATCAACAGAAATAGCCGCGCTGCCATCGTGAACTGCCCCGAAGTTTGATGTCCAACTTTCGCGGGTCAGTTCAAGAAGACAGGGCGGCTCGTGTTCCCGAACGGGAAAGGATCAAGCTTCCTCTTTCGGCCGCTCGATGCGGATGACCTGCGGCTCGCCGAAGAGATAACCTTCCGACCTGATCGAGGCGACGGCCTTACGCACCGATTCCTCCATCGTCGCATGGGTAACGAGAATGATCGTCTGGTGGTGCGACGGCGCCAGATGCTGCTTGGAGCGCTGCACGATCGATTCGAGCGAGATGTGGTTTTCGGCCATGCGGGTGGCGACGCTTGCAAAGACGCCGGTGCGGTCGAGCACCGTCAGGCGGATGAAATAGCCGCCCTCGTGGCTCTGCATCTGCGCCTTGCGGTAGGGCTCGAGCGCCTTTGCAGGATGGCCGAGCACCGGCACGCGCTGGGCGCCCGGCCGGCTCTTGGCGATATCGGCGATGTCACCGAGCACCGACGAGGCCGTGGCATTGCCGCCGGCACCGGGACCGACCATCAGCAGCTCGCCGAGCACATCGGATTCGATCGCCACCGCATTGGTGACGCCGTCCACCTGGGCGATGACCGAATCGACCGGCACCATTGTGGGATGGACGCGCTGCTCAATGCCGGTCTCGGTGCGCTGGGCAACGCCCAACAGCTTGATGCGGTAGCCGAGCTCGGCCGCGGCATGGATATCCTCGATCGAAATGTTGGTGATACCCTCGAGATAGATATCGTCGGCGGCGATGCGATTGCCGAAGGCAAGCGTCGTCAGGATGGCGAGCTTGTGGGCGGTGTCGTTGCCCTCGATATCGAAGGCAGGATCGGCCTCGGCATAACCCAGCCGCTGCGCTTCCTTGAGGCATTCGGCGAAGGAAAGCCCTTCCTTCTCCATCTTGGTCAGGATGTAATTGCAGGTGCCGTTCATGATGCCGTAGATGCGCGAGACGGCATTGCCCGTCAGAGATTCGCGCAGGGCCTTGATGACGGGAATGCCGCCGGCGACCGCTGCTTCGAAGTTCAGGAGCGAGCCTTTCTCCTCGGCGATCGTTGCAAGCTCGACGCCGTGATAGGCAAGCAGAGCCTTGTTGGCCGTCACCACATGGAGACCGCGCCGCAGTGCTGTACGCACCGAGACGTTGGCAGGCCCTTCGGCCCCGCCCATCAGCTCGACGAAGACATCGATGTCGCCCTTTTCGGCAAGCTCTTCCGGCCGGTCGAACCAGGTGACGCCGGAAAGGTCGATCCCGCGGTCCCGCGTCTTGTCGCGCGCGGAGACCGCCGTGATCGTGATCGGACGCCCGCAGGTGACGGCAAGCTCGTTGCTCTTCTGCTGAATGATGCGGACAAGCGAGGCGCCAACGGTGCCCAAGCCCGCAATGCCGATTTTGAGGGCATCTGCCATGGATCGATCCTGAAATGTCTGTGTGGCGGCAGCCGCGGAAGGCGGCTGCCGAGCGTTGAAATTAGCGGTGTGCGTTCAGCGAAATGACGTTATGCATCGTCTCGTCCGCCGTCGACATGAACTTCTTGATGTTGCGCGCAGCCTGGCGGATGCGGTGTTCGTTCTCGACAAGCGCCAGACGGACATAGTCGTCGCCCTGTTCGCCGAAGCCGATACCGGGGGCAACGGCGACGTCGGCCTTTTCGACCAAGAGCTTGGAGAATTCCAACGAGCCGAGATGACGGAACTTTTCCGGAATCTTCGCCCAGGCGAACATGGTGGCAGCCGGCGGCGGCACTTCGAAGCCGGCCTTGCCGAAGCTTTCGACCATGACGTCGCGACGGCGCTTATAGACGTTGCGGACTTCGGCAATGTCGGAACCATCGCCGTTCAGCGCGTGCGTCGCCGCCACCTGGATCGGCGTGAAGGCGCCGTAGTCAAGATAGGACTTGACGCGGGTGAGCGCCGCGATCAGCCGCTCGTTGCCGACGGCAAAGCCCATGCGCCAGCCGGGCATGGAGAAGGTCTTCGACATCGAGGTGAACTCGACCGTCACATCCATCGCGCCCGGCACTTCGAGAACCGACGGCGGCGGAGCGCCGTCGAAGTAAATCTCCGAATAGGCAAGGTCGGACAGCACGATGATGTCGTGCTTCTTGGCGAAGGCGACGACGTCCTTGTAGAAATCGAGCGTCGCGACGAGGGCGGTCGGGTTCGAGGGATAGTTGAGGATCAGCGCCAGCGGCTTCGGGATCGAATGCCGGACGGCGCGCTCGAGCGGCGGAAAAAAGCTCTCGTCCGGCTCGACCGACATGGAGCGGATCACGCCGCCCGCCATCAGGAAGCCGAAGGCGTGGATCGGATAGGTCGGGTTCGGGCAGAGGATGACATCGCCGGGCGCCGTGATCGCCTGGGCCATATTGGCGAAGCCTTCCTTGGAGCCCAAGGTGGCGACCACCTGCGTATCCGGGTTGAGCTTGACGCCGAAACGGCGGGCATAATAGGCGGCCTGAGCGCGACGCAGCCCCGGAATGCCCTTGGACGACGAATAACGGTGCGTGCGCGGGTCCTGCACGACTTCGCAGAGCTTGTCGACGATCGCCTGGGGAGTGGGAAGGTCAGGGTTTCCCATGCCGAGATCGATGATATCGGCGCCGCCCGCTCGCGCGCTTGCTTTCAAACGGTTGACCTGTTCGAAAACATAAGGCGGCAAACGCCGGACTTTGTGAAACTCTTCCATTTCATTCCCCATGGAAAGGCGGCATTTCGGGCCGCAGTCGAAGTTCGTTCCGTCTCCCGGCGGCTGCGACACGAACTTCAGAATCGCAGCGCCGTATTCATCAGACCCAAGCCACGCGGCAAATCTTTGACGAAAAGGCCGCGCAAAGCGCATTATCAGGAAAATTGCATCTTCCGATCCTTGCCGAAGGCTTTGCGTCCAAATCGCTTGAAAGGCAAGGTTTATTTGGAGATTTCGGAGAGCGTCTGCTCGCCGTGCTCGGCGGCCAGGCGGCGCATTTCGGCGACCTTGGCCTGATATTCGGCTTCCGAGATCGTGCCGGCCTTGCGCCGGGCGGCAAGTGCTGTCAGCTGATGCTGCAGTTCGGCCGCCTGCTCGTCGCTCATCTGGACATTGGCGGCCGTCAGCGGCGCGCCGAAATTCGGATAGCCGTCCGGCGACTTCGCAAGCCCACCTTCGATTGCATCGCCCTTGGTGGCCGGCATGACGACGGCGGTCGGCGCCGCTCGCTTGGCAGCGGCCGCGGCCTTCTCCTCCGCCGTAAGATTGCATCCGGCAAGGGCCATCGCCGCCGCGGCGCAAATCAATGCGGTGCGGTTGAAGGTTGCGATGCGCCGAATGCCGTTCTTCGTCATGCCTCAAAATCCAGTTCTGACTGCTTCGACTGTTAAATTTGTCGCAGCCACAAAGCAATAGCACGAGCCGATGCGGGTGGAACTTGTTTTCTCGTTCGATCACGATGTACAACGAACGGATAAATAGGGTGCTGCCGCCGGAGGAAATGGTGACCGACAGCAAGCAGGAGAGTGGCGGCCAGAAGAATGGCGGCAAGGCCGGTTTCGACGCAACCGATCTCGATCCCTATGTGTTGAAGGATCCCGAGACCATGGCGATGAATTTCGCCCGGGCGCTCGAAAATCTCGGGCAAGCCGCTTCGGCCTGGCTTGCGCCGCGCGAACGCGGCGAGATCAGCGAAACCGTCATCGATCCGATGGCAGACATGGTCAAGACGCTTTCCAAGGTCAGCGAATACTGGATCTCCGATCCCCGCCGCACCTTCGAGGCGCAGACGCAGCTGATGTCTTCGTTCTTCGGCATCTGGATGCGCTCGATGCAGCGCATGCAAAGCATGAGCGGACTGCCAGGCGAGCCCCTGCCGCCCGAGCCGGACACCCGCAAGGACAAGCGCTTCTCCGACGAGGACTGGCAGAAGAATCCCTTCTTCGATTTTCTCCGCCAGGTCTATTTCGTAACCACCGACTGGGTGGAGAAGCTGGTGTCGGAGACCGACGGCCTTGACGAGCACACGAAGCACAAGGCCGGCTTCTATGTGAAGCAGATCACGGCAGCGCTTTCGCCGAGCAACTTTATCCCCACCAATCCGCAGCTCTATCGCGAGACGATTGCCAGCAACGGCGAAAACCTGGTGCGCGGGATGAAAATGCTCGCCGAGGATATCGCCGCCGGCAGGGGCGAGCTTCGCCTTCGCCAGACCGACATGACGAAATTCGCCGTCGGCCGCGACATGGCGCTGACGCCGGGCAAGGTGATCGCCCAGAACGATATCTGCCAGATCATCCAGTACGAGGCGTCCACCGAGACGGTGCTGAAGCGGCCCCTGCTGATCTGCCCGCCCTGGATCAACAAATTCTATATTCTCGACCTCAACCCGCAGAAATCCTTCATCAAATGGTGCGTCGACCAGGGGCAGACCGTCTTCGTGATTTCCTGGGTCAACCCGGATGCGCGGCACGCCGAGAAGGACTGGGCGGCCTATGCCCGAGAAGGCATCGATTTCGCGCTCGAGATAATCGAGAAGGCGACCGGCGAGAAGGAGGTCAATGCCGTCGGCTACTGCGTCGGCGGCACGCTGCTGGCGGCGACGCTGGCCTTACACGCCAAGGAGAAGAACAAGCGCATCAAGACTGCGACGCTCTTCACCACCCAGGTCGACTTCACCCATGCCGGCGACCTGAAAGTCTTCGTCGACGAGGAGCAGCTTGCCGCGCTCGAAGAGCATATGAAGTCCGCCGGCTATCTTGACGGCTCGAAAATGTCGATGGCCTTCAACATGCTGCGCGCTTCCGAGCTGATCTGGCCCTATTTCGTCAACAGCTACCTCAAGGGCCAGGAGCCACTGCCCTTCGACCTGTTGTTCTGGAACGCCGATTCGACCCGCATGGCGGCGGCAAATCATGCCTTCTATCTGCGCAACTGCTATCTCCGCAACGCGCTGACGCAGAACGAGATGATCCTCGACGGCAAGCCCGTGTCGCTGAAGGACGTGAAGATCCCGATCTATAATCTCGCCACCCGCGAGGACCACATCGCCCCTGCCAAATCCGTCTTCCTCGGCAGCCGGTTCTTCGGCGGCAAGGTGGAATTCGTCGTCACCGGCTCGGGACATATCGCCGGCGTTGTCAACCCGCCCGACAAGAAGAAGTATCAATTCTGGACGGGCGGCCCGGCCAAGGGCGAGTACGAAACCTGGCTCGAGCAGGCGACCGAGACGCCGGGATCGTGGTGGCCGCATTGGCGGGCCTGGATCGAGACGCATGACGGCAGACGCGTTGCGGCGCGCAAACCCGGCGGCGATGCGCTGAATGCGATCGAGGAAGCGCCGGGAAGTTACGTGATGGAACGCGTCTGAGAAGCCTACCCGCATCTCTCTTTGAGACGTCTTGGGAAAGAGCAATCCCGCGTAAACAAATTAGAAACCATAATTCGTCATTCTTGCGAAACAGTCGGATGTCGCGAATGGTCTAAATTCGGCCCATTTGCGCCATTACCGGCCCCGGCGAAGTGTAGTCAGTCAGTGCCGCCGGCCTGCGTAGCGAGTTTGAAAGACGAGTCTGGTATGGCGTTTGCGGTCGGGGCGTTTAATGGCGCCACCTCACTTGGTGGATCTGCTGTTCGTTTGCGCAGATCTCGCGGCTTTCTTTACGGCGTCGTCGGCGCCGGATTCCTGACCTCGACATGGCTGATCGCGACCTTCGCGACAATGCATTCGATCGGCGCACCCGTTTCTCCGTCCGAGAGCTTCACGCATGTCGCGTCGGCGCCGAAGTCTAAGCCGGCGACGTCGCACGAACGACTGATCCATGTCGGCAAAGCCGATCGGCTGGCCGCCTTCAATGCCAAGCCGGTCGTTGCCCTGACGGCTCATCTCATCCAATCGCATGCGCAAAAGACCAACGCTGCCGCAGCGGCATCGCTGGCGCTTGCAAAGAATCGCCCTGTCACCCCTGCCGAACCGCCGGTCGCCGTTGCCGCAGCAACGCCTTCCGACACCGCGAAATTCGTCAAGGACGACAGCATCACGCCGTCGGTCGAGCTTGCCCGGGCGGATACGGAAGAGAACGACGGCGACCGCATCATCATTCCTTCCAAGGAAACCGTCGCAGCCGTTGAACTTCCTGCCCTGCTCGCCCTTGCGGATGCCGGGCCCCAGCAGATTGCGCCAGCCCCGGTCGAGCCGGCCGCACCCGCCCTCAAGACGGCGTCGCTGCCGCAGGAAAAGCCTGCGCCGGTAGAAGTTGCCGAGGCCGAAGAACAGCAACCCTTCGATCTCGTGCTGGCGCCGGATGCCGGTTCAGTGCCGCTGCCGATGGCGCGTCCGGATGGCCTGATCGGCAAACCGGCCCTGGGTTCCAAGGAGGTGCAGCGTTCCGCCGCGCCCGTGCTTGCCTATGCCAAGCCGAACGCGCCGATCGAGGACGATGAGGACGACGCCGTCCCGCGTTACGACAAGCCGGTCTTCTCGCCGAAGCTGCGCGCCGGCGTCGCCATCTACGATATCGAAAACAGCACCGTCTATCTGCCGAACGGCGAGCGGCTGGAGGCCCATTCCGGCCTCGGCAAGATGCGCGACAATCCGCGTTACGCCAACAAGAAGATGCGCGGACCGACACCGCCCCACACCTATGTCCTCACCATGCGCGAGGCCCCGTTCCACGGCGTCGAGGCATTGCGGCTGACGCCGGTCGAGGGCTCTGACGCCATCTACGATCGGGTCGGCCTGCTCGCCCACACCTACATGCTCGGCAAGAACGGCGATTCCAACGGCTGCGTTTCCTTCAAGGATTACAAGCGCTTCTTGGCCGCCTACAAGCGTGGCGAGATCAAGCAGCTCGTGGTCGTGCCGCGGCTGAACAACAAGCCGGCTTCGACGCTTGCCTCGCTGTTTTCATCGCGCAGCTGATGGATAAGAGAACAAGCAGTTTTGCTCTCGCCGAACGCTACTTCAACCAGGCAGCGATTCGCTCCACCGCCTCAGCGATCTCTGCCTGCGATCCCGCATAAGACACGCGCAGGGTGCGGTGTCCCTCCAGCGGATCGAAGTCCAGCCCAGGGGTTGCGGCGACATTGATTTCGGTGAGCATCCGCTTGGCAAAGCCCATGCTGTCATTGGTGAAGCGCGAGACATCGAGATAGGCATAGAAGGCGCCGTCCATCGGTGAAGCGGGTGCTAGGCCGATCTTCGGCAGGCGGTCGAGCAGCAGATCACGATTGGCGGCGTAACTTGCTTTGACTTTGTCAAGCTCTTCGGCTGCGCCGAGCGCCGCCGTGGCGGCGATCTGGGAGAGCTCGGGCGGGGAGATATAAAGGCTCTGCGCCACCCGCTCGATCGGCCGCACCAGGCGCTCGGGCAGCACCATCCAGCCGATTCGCCAGCCGGTCATGCAATAATATTTGGAGAAGGAGTTGATGACGATCGCCTCGTCGGTCAGCTCCAGCGCGCTCGCCTCTTCACTGGCGAAGGTCAGCCCGTGATAGATTTCATCGGAGATGAAGGCGATGGAATGCGCCGCGCAATAATCCGCAAGCGCCTTCAGTCCGTCCCGGCCAGTCACGGTTCCGGTCGGGTTGGCTGGGCTTGCGAGCAGCACGCCTTTCAGCGTCACGTCGTTTTCCCTCTGCGCCGCCTCGAGGCTCTCGGGCGTCAGGGTGAAGTGAGTCTCGGCACTTACCGGCACTTCGACAACCTTCAGGCCCAGCGCGCCCAGGATGTTGCGATAGGCGGGATAACCGGGTCTTGCGATCGCCACCGCATCGCCGGCATCGAAGAGGGACAGGAAGGCGAGATTGAAGCCGGCCGAGGAACCTGTGGTGACGGCGATACGCGCCGGATCGATCTCCAGGCCGTGGCGATTCCGGTAATGCCAGGCAAGTGCCGATTTCAACCGCGCCGTTCCCAGCGCATTGGTGTAACCGATCCGGCCTTCTGCCAGCGCTTCGCGGGCCGCTTGGAGGGCCGCCTGAGGGGCCGGATGCGAGGGTTGACCGACCGCCATGGAGATGACGGGATGGCCGCCGGCGCGCCGCTTCGTCGCCTCGGCCAGGACATCCATGGCGTGAAAAGGCTCGACTTCGCTGCGTTTGGATATGGAAAACAAGGTCGTTTCTCGCTCGGCTTCTTCGATGACGGCCCGACAATTGCCGCATTAATCGGCTCATCACAATCCCGCGAGCGTTACGCGGGGATGAAAAATTCCTGTTTGAGCGGAACCGAACGCCCTCTACCTTGACGCGACGCATTCAAGTCCATTAACCCGGCGACGGTCTTCTCAATAGGAGACCACCCATCGCCGTTGACGAGGATATCATGGCCTTCTTCCCGAAAACCTTCACCGCACTGGCGCTTGCCGCATCGATCGCCCTTCCGTTTCCGGCGGCAGCGCTCGACGACCAGCAGAAGAAGGAATTCGGCGAATTCATCAAGCAATATCTGATCGAGAATCCCGAGATCATGCTCGATGTCCAGGAGGCGCTGCAGAAGAAGCAGGAAGCCCAGCGGCTGGTGAAGGCCAATATGGCGATCGAAGAGAACACGGCCGCGATCTTCGATTCGAAGAACGACGTCACGCTCGGCAATCCGAAGGGCGATGTCACCGTCGTCGAGTTCTTCGATTATAATTGCAGCTACTGCCGTCATGCGCTTTCCGACATGCAGGCGATGCTGAAGAAGGACAAGAATGTCCGATTCGTGCTCAAGGAATTTCCGATCCTCGGGCCGGATTCGGTTGCCGCCCACAAGGTGGCGGACGCCTTCCGCAAGTTGGCGCCGGAGAAATACGCCGATTTCCATTTTGCCTTGCTCAGCAGCGAGGGCCGCGCCTCCGACGAAAGCGCGATCGGGGTTGCCGCCTCGCTCGGCGTCAGCGAAGACAAGATCCGCGCCGAGATGGCGAAGAGCCCGAATGACGGCATCGTCCAGGCGACCTACCAGCTCGCCTCCAGCCTCGGCATCAGCGGCACGCCGTCCTACGTAATCGGCAACGAACTGGTGCCGGGCGCCGTCGGCCTCGACGATCTCGAAGCCAAGGTCAAGAATATGCGCAACTGCGGCAAGACCGCCTGCTGAGCAAAGCGGCCATCTCATCAAATCGCCAAAATCGAAGCGTTTCAGCCATGTGGACAAATGTGGCGCGATTCCGGCCGGCCAATCCGTAAGGGCTTTCATTCAGCCCTCGCGGAGTCTATAGGTTGCCGTCGTGCATTTTACGGAACATTCGATGACGCAAACGATTTTTGTCCTGAACGGCCCCAACCTGAACATGCTCGGTAAAAGAGAGCCCGGCATTTATGGCGGCAAGACGCTGAAGGACATCGAGACGGACTGCAGGGCCGCCGGCCGCGAACTCGGCTTCGATATTGATTTCCGCCAGAGCAATCACGAAGGTACGCTTGTGGATTGGTTTCACGAGGCCGACGAAAAGGCCGTCGGCGTCGCCATCAATGCAGGCGCTTATACGCACACATCGGTCGCGCTGCATGATGCGATCCGCGCTATTTCCATTCCCGTCGTCGAACTGCACATTTCCAACGTCCATGCACGGGAAGAATTCCGCCACAAATCGATGATCGCGCCTGCATGCAAGGGCGTGATCTGCGGTTTCGGGCCTCACAGCTACATCCTGGCGCTGCATGCGCTGAAAAACATCACGGCATAAGAAGAAGACAGGGCAACACCATGGCTGAAAAGAAATCGGGTATCGATCAGGCACTGATCCGCGATCTCGCCAACATCCTCAATGAGACGGATCTGACGGAGATCGAGGTCGAGCAGGACGACCTGCGCATCCGCGTTTCGCGCGCCGGCGCGACGCAATACGTGCAGGCGCCGATCGCAGCACCGGCCTTTGCCGCGCCCGCAGTCGCCGCTCCGGCAGCGGCAGGCGCAGCACCGGCCGCAGCACCCACCCGCAATCCGGCCAATGTCGTCAATGCGCCGATGGTCGGCACCGTCTACATGGCGCCGGCTCCGGGCGCGCGCCCCTTCATCGAGATCGGCGCCACCGTCAAGGAAGGCCAGACGCTGATCATTATCGAAGCGATGAAGACGATGAACCAGATCCCTTCGCCGAAGTCGGGCAAGGTCACTGAGATCCTCGTCGATGACGGACATCCCGTCGAATACGGCCAAGCCCTCGTCGTCATCGAATAGGCCTATGCCCATGATTTCGAAAATCCTCATCGCCAATCGCGGGGAAATCGCCCTTCGCGTGCTCCGGGCCTGCAAAGAGCTCGGCATTGCCTGCGTCGTGGTGCATTCCACCGCCGACGCCGATGCCATGCATGTGCGCCTTGCCGACGAAAGCGTCTGCATCGGTCCGCCCTCCTCGCGCGAGAGCTATCTCAATATCCACCAGATCGTCGCCGCCTGCGAGATCACCGGCGCCGACGCCGTGCATCCGGGCTACGGCTTTCTCTCCGAGAACGCAAAGTTCGCCGACATTCTCGAAGCCCACGGCATCACCTTCATTGGACCGACTGCGGATCATATTCGCATTATGGGCGACAAGATCACCGCCAAGACGACGGCACTGGAACTCGGCATTCCCGTCGTTCCAGGCTCGGACGGCGAAGTGAAGACCGAAGAGGATGCGCTGCGGACGGCCGCCGAAATCGGCTATCCCGTGCTGATCAAAGCAACCGCCGGCGGCGGCGGGCGCGGCATGAAGGTCGCCAGGAGCGAGGCCGATCTGATCGAGGCCTGGTCGACGGCCCGCACGGAGGCGGCAGCCGCCTTCGGCAACGATGCCGTCTACATGGAAAAATATCTCGGCAAGCCGCGCCACATCGAAATCCAGGTGTTCGGCGACGGCGAAGGCAACGCCATCCATCTCGGCGAACGCGACTGCTCGCTGCAGCGCCGCCACCAGAAGGTCTGGGAAGAAGCGAATTCGCCGGCGCTCAATGTCGAGCAGCGGATGAAGATCGGCCAGATCTGCGCCGACGCCATGAAGAAGCTGAAATATCGCGGCGCCGGCACGATCGAATTCCTCTACGAGAATGGCGAGTTCTATTTCATCGAAATGAATACCCGCCTGCAGGTGGAACATCCGATCACCGAAGCGATCACCGGTATCGACCTCGTGCACGAGCAGATCCGTGTCGCTTCCGGCGGCGGCCTGTCGGTGACGCAGGACGAAGTGCATTTTTCCGGCCACGCCATCGAATGCCGCATCAATGCCGAGGATGCGCGCACCTTCGTGCCCTCGCCCGGCACGATCACGCATTTCCATGCGCCGGGCGGCCTTGGCGTGCGCATCGATTCCGGCGCCTATCAGGGCTACAAGATCCCGCCCTATTACGACAGCCTGATCGGCAAGCTGATCGTGCACGGCCGCACCCGCGTCGAGTGCATGATGCGGTTGCGCCGCGCGCTCGATGAATTCGTCGTGGACGGCATCAAGACGACGCTGCCGTTGTTCCAGGAACTCGTCTCCAACCAGGATATCGCCAACGGCGACTACGACATCCACTGGCTGGAACACCACCTCGCCAACACACCGGCGGCATAGGATAGGAATGGCAGGACCGCGCAGGAAATCACCAGGCATCACCCCTGACATTCTCCTGCGCGCCTATTCCATCGGCCTCTTCCCGATGGCCGAATCCGCAGACGACCCGGAGATTTTCTGGGTCGAGCCGGAAATGCGCGGCGTATTGCCGCTCGATCGTTTCCATGTATCGAAGAGCCTCGCCAAGACGGTGCGCCGGCATCCTTTCGAGATCCGTTTCGACCACGCCTTCGAGCAGGTGATTGCGGCTTGCGCCGAGGAGACATCGGGTCGCCCGAGCACCTGGATCAACCAGACAATCCGATCGCTCTATTCGACGCTGTTCGACATGGGCCACGCCCACACCGTTGAAGCCTGGCACGGCGATGAACTGGTCGGCGGCCTCTACGGCGTCTCGCTCGGCTCGGCCTTCTTCGGCGAAAGCATGTTTTCACGCCGAACGGACGCGTCGAAGATCTGCCTCGTGCATCTGGTCGACCGGCTTCGGCAAAAGGGCTTCACCCTGCTCGACACCCAGTTCACCACCGAGCATCTGAAGACGTTCGGAGCGATCGACGTTCCGAAGGCCGATTATGCCCTGCTGCTTGCCGCCGCGATGGAATCGCCACACCTCAAGTTTTAAGCGCGATCGAGGAACAAAACACCACCGGTACGCGCGCGAGCGCAGCAAAGTGCTGCGGCTTCCCCTGCGTGTCTCAAAAGACGCGCTGACGCTGCGGTGCCCTCGCGCGGCACGTGTTAACGGGCGGTCGCCTTGGTGCCGTCAGGAGCCGGGACGTCGGAGCTTGTCTTGCAGTCCTTCAGCCAGACGTCATAGATCGGGTGCTCGACAGCGTTGAGGCCGGGGCTGGCGGCAAACATCCAGCCGGTGAAGATGCGGCGGATCTTGCGGTCGAGGGTGATCTCGTCGACCTCGACAAAACCGTCGATCTTCTGCGCTTCAGCCTGATCGCGCGAATAGCAGACCTTCGGCGTCACCTGCAACGCGCCGAACTGCACCGTCTCGTTGACATAGACGTCGAAGGTCGTGATGCGGCCGGTGATCTTGTCGAGGCCGGAGAAGACGGCAACCGGGTTTTCGATGCGGGTGGCATGTGCCGCACCGATCGGAAGCAAAGCCGTGAGCGCCAGCAGCGATCCGGCGGCACGCAGGACCATGTTCCGCGTGAAGAGCTTCATGTACCCGTCTCCAGATAATTTTCAGTTTCATCCGCGGTCAAGCGCGGCCAACCTGCGGGTAAAGGTCAATTGTGGCCAAAAGCCGGGCTTGGGGATCGCCCGGTCAGCCGTCTCAGTTGCCTGGCGTCCAGGCGTCGTAATCGCCGGTGACGCGCGGACGCTCGCCGGGAACCGCGAGAGAGCCCGGCGGGCGGTAAGCCTGTGGCGATCCGGTGAGGTTGGGGCGGTGCGTCTTCTGCCATTCCTTGGCGACGTAGTTTTCCTTGGACGGAGGTACATCGGTGCGATGGTGCATCCAGCCGTGCCAGCCCGGCGGAATGGCCGAGGCTTCGGCATAACCCTTGTAGATCACCCAGCGCTTCGGCAGACCGTAGGACGACATGCCGCCTTCATAATAGACGTTGCCGAATTCATCCTCGCCGACGCGTTTGCCGAAACGCCAGGTCGCAAAACGCGTGCCCATCGTCTGACTATTCCACCAGGTGAAGGTCTGAACCAGAAGATTCCACATGTCTTTTCCTTGTGCCCGCCAGCGCGGACCAAACCAGAATTCGTTTTCTCGCTTATGCCGTCGCCAAGCCGAATTGTCCAGCGATTCCACGAGAGCCAAGGGTCATTTCAAGGCCATCTTGAAGCCCAGATGCGAAGGTTTGAAGCCAAGCCTTTCATAGAAACGATGGGCGTCTTTGCGTATCGCATTCGAGGTCAATTGCACAAGGCGCACACCGCGGCCTTTTGCCTCGGCGATGGCGAATTCGATCATCCGCGCGCCGATCCCCTGCCCGCGCATATCGGAGCGCGTCTGCACCGCCTCGATGATCATCGCCGAGGAGCCGCGGCCGGTTAACGAGATCGTCAGCATCGTCTGGAACGTACCGACGACCTCGCCGCCGCGCTCGGCAATGTAAAGCGTCTGGTTGGGCGAGGCCTCGATGGCTGTGAAAGCCCTGACATAATCGACAAAGGCCTCAGGATCCGTCGTATCGCCGTGACCGCCGAGCGCATCGGCGGCAAAGATTGCCACGAGGGCCGGGAGATCGTCCTTTCGCGCCTGACGAACGAGAATATCAGGCACCCCGACCTGCATGGCTCAGTGCCCCTCGAGCGGTTTTTCCAAGATCAGCGCCGGAATGCCGGATTGCCCGGGCGCGCTATACTCGTTGCGTCCGACCTCGGTGAAGCCGTGCGCATGGTAGAAGGCGATGGCCGCCGCATTTTGCGGCTCGACTTCGAGACGCATGATTTCCGCATCGGGAAAGCAGGTTTCGAGTTCAGCGAAGATGTCGCGGCCGATGCCCTGGCGCTGCAGCGTCGGGCTGACATAGAGCAGATGCAGCATGACCGTTTTCGTCAACGCCTGCGACATCGCCGCATACCCCACGCCGCCGAACTTGCGGCCGTCGTCGGCAACGAGGAACTCGGCATCTTTGCGCGCCAGGCGCGCCTTCAGCGCCGCCGGTGTGAAAAGATGGGCGATCAGCTCGTCCACCTTGGTCTTGCCATGCAGGTCGTCATAGGTGGCGTGAAAGCTCTCCACCAGAAGAGCGCGAACCTTCTCCAGGTCGCCCTCGCCGGCGGTGCGGACGAAATACACCGCTTATTCCTCGATGCCGAGCTTTGCCTTGACCAGCGCCTGGACGGCCTGCGGATTGGCTTTGCCACCGGTCGCCTTCATCACCTGGCCGACAAACCATGCGGCCATGGTCGGCTTCGCCTTGACCTTTTCCACCTGATCGGGATTGGCAGCGATGATCTCGTCGACGGCCTTTTCGATCGCGCCGGTATCCGTCACCTGCTTCATGCCGCGCGCTTCGACGATTTCGGCGGGGTCGCCGCCTTCGGTCAGCACGATCTCGAAGAGGTCCTTGGCGATCTTGCCTGATATGGTTCCAGCCTTGATAAGGTCGATGATGGCGCCGAGCTGGGCCGGCGAGACCGGCGTTTGCTCGATGTCCTTGCCGGTGCGGTTCAGCGCGCCGAGCAGGTCGTTGATCACCCAGTTTGCCGCTGTCTTGCCGTCGCGGCCCGCGGCCACAGCCTCAAAATAGTCGGCGATCGCCTTTTCGGAGACAAGCACGGAGGCGTCGTAAACCGACAGGCCGAGCTCGCGCACGAAGCGCTCCTTCTTGTCGTCAGGCAGTTCCGGCAGATCGGCTGCCAGCGCCGTGACGAAGGCATCGTCGAATTCGAGCGGCAGCAGGTCCGGGTCGGGGAAGTAACGATAGTCGTGCGCATCCTCCTTGGAGCGCATCGAGCGCGTCTCGCCCTTGTTCGGGTCGAAGAGGCGCGTCTCCTGCTCGATCTCGCCGCCATCCTCGAGAATGCCGATCTGGCGACGGGCTTCATATTCGATCGCCTGGCCGATGAAGCGGATGGAGTTGACGTTCTTGATCTCGCAACGGGTGCCGAAAGCCTCGCCCGGGCGGCGGACGGAGACGTTGACGTCGGCGCGCATCGAGCCCTCGTCCATGTTGCCGTCGCAAGTGCCGAGATAACGCACGATCGAACGCAGCTTGGTCATATAGGCCTTGGCTTCGTCGGAGGAACGCATGTCGGGCTTGGAAACGATTTCCATCAGCGCCACGCCGGACCGGTTCAGATCGACATAGGACATGGTCGCATGCTGGTCATGCATCGACTTGCCGGCATCCTGTTCCAGATGCAGGCGCTCGATGCCGATCTCGATATCCTCGAACTGGCCCTGACGGTCCGGCCCGAGCGAAATGACGATCTTGCCCTCGCCGACGATCGGATCCTTGAACTGCGAGATCTGATAGCCCTGCGGCAGATCGGGATAGAAATAGTTCTTGCGGTCGAAGAGCGAGCGCTTGTTGATCCGAGCCTTGAGGCCGAGACCGGTGCGCACCGCCTGCTTGACGCATTCCTCGTTGATGACGGGCAGCATGCCGGGCATGGCGGCATCGACCAGCGACACGTTCGAATTCTGCGGCTTACCGAATTCCGTCGAGGCGCCGGAGAAGAGCTTCGAATTGGACAGCACCTGGGCATGAACCTCCATGCCGACAATGACTTCCCAGTCGCCGGTGGCGCCGGGGATGAAGCGTTTCGGATCAGGCGTGCGGACGTCGACAAGGGTCATCTGATACTCTTTGCAGGCTGTTCTTTTCCATTGGTGAGGTAAAGGAAATGGCGTGCCGGTGCAAGGCTTTCGCGGCGTTAGCAGCCGCCTATGGTCGCTTAAGGCCGAGACGCTGCTTTGCACCGGAGCGCGGTATGCTCCGATATGCGAAGCGACCGAAACGAGCTTCGACCGTCCCCGATTGTCGATACCGCAGTCCTCTCTATGTTTGTCTCAAAATACCGTTCGGACTTGAGGCCCTGACAATATGGAGGCTCGATTGAAGGATTATCTGCCCTATCTGGTCGGAACCCTCACGGGGGTGCTGGTCGCGCTCATCATTTCCGCCTTGTTGACGCTGCAGGGAACACCGCAGCTCATGCTTTTCGCACTGCTACCGGCTATCGGTGGCGCGATCGTCGAGCGCGTTTCCCAGCGCCGATCCCGCAAGTCATAGAAGCGTCATGGGAAGGCTGAAGGAGATCGTCATCGACTGCGACATCCCCTCGCGTGTCGCCCGTTTCTGGGCCGCGGCGCTCGATGGCTACGAAGTGATGCCTTATGACGATGCGGAGCTGGCCCGCCTTGCCGAGATGGGGCTGACACCTGAGACGGACCCGACCGTGATGGTCGACGGTCCCGGAACACGCCTCTGCTTCCACCTTCGCCAGGGAGAGCGCCCCGCCCGCAACCGTGTCCATCTCGACATCGCCGCTTCGGATCGCAGACAAGAAGTGGAACGGCTCTTATCCCTCGGCGCGACTTTCGTGCGTGAGACGGATGCCTACACGGTCTTGAATGACCCCGAAGGCAACAACTTCTGCGTCACCTCCGAATAGCCTCGCGTACGGCGCCCGGCGACATTTGCACATGCGCGCCGCAAGCACTCATCCGCCTTCTGCGGGGATTTGAAACCTCAGAATTCCTGTCCGTATCCGCCGCCGTCGGAGACGAGCTGCTTCGTCAGTCCGACGGAGGGTACGTCGCGGTCGAGCTTCGGATTATAGGCGACCGAGAGCCAATGGATGCTGTAGCCGTGCTTCCGAAAGAAACCGATCGCCTCGCTGTTGCCAGAGTGAGTCTGCATCGCCGCCTTCTCCAAGCCCTGTTCGGCGATCTCCTTTTCAATGCGCTCGAGGAGCGCCGAACCCAGCCCCTGTCGAGTGAAGACGGGGTCGATCCAGAAATCCGAGATGGTTTCATCCAGGCCCTCGCGCGCCGCCCAGCCGGCGACCTGGCCGTTCTGTTCGAGGACGGTGATGGTCAGCCAGTCGTTTTCCACGAAGTTGCGAAAGGCGCTACGCGCTGCGTCGATCATCGCGTCCGATTCGCCGATCGACGCCATCGCCTTTTGCCAGGCCCTCAGCCCGATCTCACTCAAAAGTTCCGCTTCCCCGTCGCGGGCATTGCGAATGTGGATCAACGACACCTCCGCGTTAGCCCACAACTAGACCATTGAGTCGCGGATTTTACCAGTGCCCCCAAAAGGATGACTGGTGGAAACCATGGTTTTCGACCGGTTTTGAACGACAAGGGCGCTCTTGACCGCTTTTTGCGACCTCAATACAAAACATTATCGAGGTGTTTATGTTGAACCTGCCTGAGACCCGGTAAAGGCCCTGCCCGCAAGTTTTCTTGCGCGCATGGGCCCGAAAAAACGAAGCCCTGACGTTCGATTGAGCGTCAGACCGTTTTTGTGCGCCCTGCCGGGCGCAATACCGGATCTCAACACATGGATATTTCCCGCACGGATCAGCGCATCCTGCATCTCATGGCCCAAGGCGGCCGCATCGAAATCACCCGCGACGACGACAGGAAGATCGAGAACGTCAGTTGCTTCACCCGTGACGGCTGGCTCTATCCCGGCGTCGACCTCGATCTCTTCCGCAGGCTGAAGCGGCTGAAGGCGATCAAATCGTCTGGCGGCCAGCCCTACCGGATTACCGAAAGGGGGTTGAAGCTGGTCAGATCACAGCTGGACAACAGATAATAGGGCCATCAACCTGATCGCGCCTCAAACCGGCGCGGTCAGGGCACGGCCTCAAGCCTTCTGAGACAATACCGCTCGCATCGCCGACCATTCGTCGGCCATCGTGCCGGTGCCGCGCGTCTTGCCGGCGCGGCGATACCAGTAATCGGCATTCCAGTCGTCGCCCTCGATGCGGTGGCAGAGGGCATGGCCCCAGTCGAACGGCTGTTCGCCTTCATGGCGCTGACAGATATCGTGAACCGCCTGCCAATCCGCGCCCATGACGAAACCGCCTGCCGCCAGACGATCGATTGCCTCGATCAGTCGCACAAGATCACTATTCGCCATAAGACCTCATCTCCGATTTGGTCGATCAGCCAATTGCTTCTCCATATGCACCTTTTCGAGCGGAACGCCCATGCTCTTGGAGAATTCGACGCCATGCCAGATGATGGTGAAGCCGCAGCGTTCGTAGAGACGGATCGCGCGCTCATTCCTTGCATGTGTGTCGAGCCGGACCGTCGCCAGCCCTTCGGCCGCCATCAGCTCATATAAATACGACAGCAGAGCCCGGCCGACACCCTTGCCCTGAGAATACGGATGCACCCAGAGATCGGACACATAATTCCGTTCGCCTTCCCGTGCTGTCCAGCCGACGATCTCGCCCGCTTGTTCAGCAACGAAGATTTCGCCCTTCGTCTCATGTGGAAAGGCGGCGAACTCTTGCTGTACCTTGGCGATCACATGAGGATCGCGATAGCAATCCTCGAAGGCGCCGCCTGCGGCCCATGCGGCGAAGCCGACGGCACCGACCGCTTCGTGGTCGGCGGGGACTATCGTTCGGATCGTGAGATCCGTTACCACCACTTGGCCGGCGTAAACTTGCCGGCGGCCTGTTCGATGACGTAAGCGGTCTTGAAGAGAGTTTCCTCGTCGAAGGCCTTGCCGATCAGCTGCAGGCCGAGCGGCAGGCCCTTGTGGTCGAGGCCGGCAGGCACGGCGATGCCCGGCAGGCCAGCCATGTTGACCGTCACGGTGAAGATGTCGTTCAGATACATTTTCACCGGATCGGCGGCGAGGTTCTCGTCGGCGACGCCGAAGGCAGAGGATGGGGTGGCCGGGGTCAGGATGGCGTCGACACCGGCGTCGAAGGCGAGTTCGAAATCGTGCTTGATCAGCGTGCGGACCTTCTGGGCGCGGATGTAATAGGCATCGTAATAGCCGGCCGACAGCACATAGGTGCCGATCATGATGCGGCGCTTGACTTCCTGGCCGAAGCCGGCGGCGCGCGTCTTCTCGTACATGTCGACGATATCCTTGCCGTCGACGCGCAGGCCGTAGCGCACGCCGTCGTAGCGCGCCAGATTCGAGGAGGCCTCGGCGGGGGCGACGATGTAATAGGCCGGAAGCGCATATTTGGTGTGCGGCAGCGAAATATCGACGATCTCGGCGCCGGCATCCTTCAGCCAGGCAATGCCCTGGCGCCACAGGGTCTCGATCTCCTCGGGCATGCCGTCGACGCGATATTCGTTCGGGATGCCGATCTTCATGCCCTTCAGCGACTGGCCGAGGGCTGCCTCATAATCCGGCACGGGCAGATCGACCGAGGTCGTGTCCTTGGCGTCAACGCTTGCCATCGACTTCAAAAGGATCGCGGCATCGCGCACGTCGCGGGCGATCGGACCGGCCTGATCGAGCGAGGACGCGAAAGCCACGGTGCCCCAGCGCGAGCAGCGGCCATAGGTCGGCTTGATGCCGACCGTACCGGTGAAGGCAGCCGGCTGGCGGATGGAGCCGCCGGTATCGGTTGCGGTGGCGCCGGCGCAAAGATGCGCGGCGACGGCGGCGGCCGAGCCGCCGGAGGAGCCGCCCGGAACGAGCTGCTGGTTGGAGCCCTCAGCCCGCCAGGGATTGATCACCGGGCCGTAATAGGAGGTCTCGTTGGACGAGCCCATGGCGAATTCGTCCATGTTCAGCTTGCCGAGCATAACGGCGCCGTCGTCCCAAAGGTTCTGCGTGACGGTTGATTCATAACGCGGCTCGAACCCATCGAGGATATGGCTGCAGGCCTGGGTGTGGACACCGACGGTGGCGAAGAGATCCTTGATGCCGAGCGGAATGCCTTCGAGCTCGCCCGCCGTGCCGGCGGCGATGCGCTCGTCCGATTTCCTGGCCATGACGCGGGCCAGATCCGGCGTGACCTTCACATAGGCGTTCAGCCGCTCATTGGCCGCATCGATCGCCGCGATGTAAGCGTCGGTCAGTTCGAGTGCGGTGATTTCCTTGGCGCGCAGCTTCCGGCGGGCTTCGGCAATGGTCAGGCTGGTAAGTTCGCTCATCGTGTTTTCGCTTCAGATCTTAAATGGCAACAGGGTCGGAAAGAGGCTTGTGGCGCCCTATTCGACGACTTTCGGCACCAGGAAGAAATCGTGGTCGGTGACCGGTGCGTTAGCGACGATATCGGCCGCCTTGTTGCCATCGGTCACCTCGTCGGTCCGCTTCTTCATCGCCATCGGGGTGACCGACGTCATCGCCTCGACGCCGTCGACATTGACTTCGGAGAGCTGCTCGACGAAGCCCAAGATGCCGTTCAGCTCGCCGACCATGCGGTTTGCCTCGTCCTCGGAGACGGCAATACGGGCGAGTTTGGCGACGCGCTTCACGGTGGCAAGATCGACGGACATGGCATTCTCCGGATAGGATTTTTCCTATCGCTATAAAGGCCATGTCCGCCCGGTGCAACGGGGTTTCGTCAGATCGACAGGCTCTCGGCAGGCTTCAGCGCCTTCACCTCAGTCTTCGATCCCTCCATGCCGTCAATGAACTTATCGGCCGTCTGATCGATGATCGGGAAGGTGCCGAAATGACAGGGGATCGCGGTCTTGAAGCTGAAGTAACGCTGGCAGGCGAGTGCCGCCACTGCGCCGCCCATGGTGAAGCGGTCGCCGACCGGCACGAAGCCGATATCCGGCTGGTGCAGTTCGTTGATCAGCCCCATGTCGGAAAAGATATCGGTGTCGCCCATGGCGAAGATCGAGGCTTCGTCGTCGAAATGCAGCATCAGTCCGTTGGCGTTGCCAAGCGCATGCGAGACGCCGTCCTCGGTGATCTGGGCGGAGGAATGCAGCGCATTGGTGAAGGTCGCCGAGAAGCCGCCGAAGGTGATCGTGCCGCCGGTATTGCCCATTTCGATCCTGTCGACGCCCTTGGAACCCAGCCAACCGGCGAGATCGGCATTGGCGAGAACGACGGCGCCGGTTTCCTTGGCGAGCGCGACCGTATCGCCTACATGGTCGCCATGGCCGTGCGTCAGCAGGATATGGGTGATGCCTGAAGAAACATCCTTGATGTCCTGGCCGGCAAAGGAAGCGTTATGATTGAGGAACGGGTCGAGCAGGATCTTCGCCTTTCCGGTCTCGATGCGAAAGGCGGAATGGCCAAGCCAGGTGATCTTCATAAAATCTCTCCTTACGTGATGCAAAATCTGATTTCGATGGTAAGGACATATCTCATGCGCCGGCGAAGGAAAGCGGCGGCGACTTCAATTTCTTTTGACGGGATGAAATGGCAATGACGGTGCTGACCATCGAGGAAATGGCCGCAACCCTCGCCCCCGGGAAGGCGATTGCCGGCCTCGATCTCGGCACCAAGACGATCGGGCTTTCGATGTCCGACCTCGGACGGCGTTTCGCCACGCCACGGCCGGTGATCCGCCGTGTCAAATTCACCATCGATGCGCAGGCGCTGCTGGGTTTCGCGGCAACGGAAAAGGTCGCGGGCTTCGTGATCGGCCTGCCGATGAATATGGACGGATCGGCGGGCCCGCGCGTGCAGGCGACGCGTGCCTTCGTACGCAACATGGAGCAGAAAACGGCGCTGCCCTTCGTCTATTGGGATGAGCGGCTTTCAACGGTTGCGGCCGAACGGACGCTGCTCGAAATGGACGTCTCGCGCGCCAAACGCGCCGAACGGATCGATTCGGCCGCGGCCAGCTTCATTCTTCAGGGCGCGCTCGACAGACTTTCCTTGCTGGCAAGATCTGCAGGGGAGGAATTCAGCGCCTGACGCGCCTGCCACCAGGCAATGATCGACTTGCGCTTTCTGAAGCCAAGGAGGGCGAAGACGATGACACTGTCGACGGCGATTGCCCGGGCAACGAGCGGCGGGATAGCCTCCGGGGGCATGCCGAGCGCCTCGCCGTAGATCTGGAACGTCAGGTCATGGACCTGCCGTGTCAGCATGAAGATGCCGAAATTGATGTCGTAATAGGAGAGCCAGTACCATCCGCCCAGAAAGACGATGGGGCCGGCCCAGAAGATCAGAAACCACTTCATGCGGCCTCTCCTCCATGCTTGCGCGCGACGGGCAGATCGAGGGAGACCAACCAAGTCGACAATGCCATGGTGCAAAGCACCAGCGTCGGAATTGCAATATCCAGCGCCAGGAGCGCGAAGAACATCATTGCCGTCACCAAAAATGCGGCTTTGGCGATCTTGCTTCCCATGGATGTCAACTCGGGGACTTTCACTCGTACCATCTCTGCTGGTGTCACAGTGTCGGCTTAACCCGCCCCACGCAACGTAAACCATTCGTTAAGGTTAACGCCGCATCCGCCTCCTGTGGATAACGGAAATGTCAGCCATAGACGCCGCGAACGAGACGCTTCAGCGCCGTCGCCGCCTTCTCCCAGTCCTTTGATGTCTTGAGCGACAGGCCGGCGCATTGGCCGCCGGCGGACCCGGCAAGCACGAGATGCTGGATTGCAGCGATGACGACGGCATTGACAGCCGCCGCATCCACACCCTTCGGCGGCGCCAGCGAGCCGCGCATGCGATCCAGCCAAAGGGCGAGAGCCTTCGATCGTGCTTCGGAAAGGCGCCTCACCTGCTCGGTATTTTCCGATACCTCCCAGGCGAGGATGCGGCGCATCAGCGGATCATTTCTCAAGGCGTCGAGCAGAAGCAGCGCCAACCGCTCCATCAGATCGCCGTAAGTGAGCAGGAACATGCCGCCAGCATCTTCCGGAATGCGATCCCTCACCCATGTGCCGAGATCGGCGCCGATCGCCTCGACCAGACCGTCAAGGCCGCCATAATACCGGTAGATCAGTTGCTTGTCGCAACCGGCGCGGCGGGCGACGGCATTGATGCCGAAATTCTGGAAGCCTTCTTCCGCCAGCAGGCCCTTTGCGGCGGCAAGGATGGCGCGCTCGGTGGCGCCGCGATCGCGCACCCGCCGTTCCGGCTCGCCACCGGCGCCGGGCGAACTATCAAGATTTATTGCTTCATTCAGCATGACCGACCCTTCCCCGCTGTCACCAATCGGTGAGTAGCGGGGAGGCTTCCTCCGATCAATCCTATCCCTTTGGGAAGATTGTGGATATTTCGTTCGGCACGAATAATTCGGCTGCGAATGGCTGCTTGAGGCGGCCAAATCCCTTGAGAAATCTCGCCCCGACGGTTGATCGCGATGGACGAACCCGTCATAGCTGAATTATGAACAAAGCTAATATTCTCCGCTAAGGCCCTGCAATGGTGAACTATATCGAAGCCTCTTCCGCGCCGCCGAAGAACACCGGCGCCATCCGGCTTTACGACACGCAAGCATTCGAAGGCATGCGCAAGGCATGCCAGCTGACCGCCCGCTGCCTCGATGCGCTGGCCGATATCGTCAAGCCCGGCCTGCTGACCGATGAGATCGACCGGTTCGTCTTCGATTTCGGCATGGACCACGGCGCCTATCCGGCGACGCTGAACTATCGCGGCTACACCAAGTCGACCTGCACGTCGATCAACCATGTGGTCTGCCACGGCATTCCGAACGACAAGCCGCTGCGCGAAGGCGATATCGTCAATATCGACGTCACCTTCGTGCTCGACGGCTGGCACGGCGATTCCAGCCGGATGTATCCCGTCGGCACCGTCAAGCGCGCCGCCGAGCGACTGCTCGAAGTGACCTATGAATCGCTGATGCGCGGCATTGCCGCGGTCAGGCCGGGCACCCGCACCGGGGCGATCGGCGAAGCGATCCAGACCTATGCGGAGGCCGAGCGCTGTTCGGTGGTGCGCGATTTCTGCGGCCACGGCGTCGGCCGGCTGTTCCATGATTCACCGAACATCCTGCATTACGGCCGCGCCAATGAAGGGCCCGAACTGCGTGAAGGCATGATCTTCACCATCGAGCCGATGATTAATCTCGGCCGGCCGCATGTGAAGGTGCTGGCCGACGGCTGGACGGCGGTGACCCGCGACCGCTCGCTTTCGGCACAATACGAACATACGGTCGGCGTCACCGCCGACGGCTGCGAGATCTTCACGCTGTCACCTGCTGGGCTCGACCGGCCCGGACTGCCGTCGCTTGCCAGGTGACGATCCGATGGCGAAGGGGCCTGCTGCAACATCTTCTGACGACGAGCTGCCTTTCGCGACTGAAGAGCCTGTTGCCGACGAACGTTCGTTCTTCGGCGGCCGGCCGCAAAACCCAACCGTGCCGAATGCCCGGACCGCCCTGCCCGCCTCGCTCTCCGCACCGGAACATTACCACGGTCATCGCGAGCGGCTGCGTGACCGCTTCCGCGAGCAGGGCGACACGGCGCTGGCCGATTATGAAATCCTCGAGCTCCTGCTTTTCCGCCTGATCCCGCGGCGCGACACCAAGCCGATCGCCAAGGCGCTGATCGAACGCTTCGGCTCACTTTCCGGCGTTTTTGGCGCGCCGGCGGCGTTGCTGACCGAGGTCAAAGGCGTCGGCGAGAATGTAGCCCTCGACCTGAAACTGATCTCGACGGTGGCCCACCGGACGTTGAAAAGCGAGATCAGAAGCAAACAGGTGCTCTCCTCCTGGTCCTCGGTCATTCAATACTGCCACGCCGCCATGGCGCACGAGACCCGCGAACAGTTCCGCATCCTCTTCCTCGACAAGCGCAACGTGCTGATCGCCGACGAGGTACAGGGCCGCGGCACGGTCGACCATACGCCAGTCTATCCGCGCGAAGTGGTCAAGCGCGCGCTCGAGCTTTCGGCAACAGCGATCATCCTCGTCCACAACCACCCCTCCGGCGACCCGACGCCCTCTCGCGCCGACATCGACATGACGAAGGTGATCATCGAGGCGGCCAAGGCGCTCGACATCACCGTCCACGACCACATCATCATCGGCAAGGACGGACATGTCAGCCTCAAGGGGCTGAAGCTGATCTGAGAAGCAAGGCTGGAGTTGACAGCAGTCGGTGGCGCGCGATTGTATGCAATCTGCGCTCCATTCGCTGAACAATGCCCGCTGGGGATACCGAGAAGATGAAGCTCCATGACGATCCGCAGCGGTAACATTGATCGATCGACCCGGCTCTGCCGCGGCGTGCTCTGCCTCGACGACTTTGAAATGAAGGCACGGCGACATTTGCCGAAGCCGCTGTTCGGTTACATCGCCGGCGCGACCGAGACCAATGCGTCGCTGCGGCGTAACGCCGAGGCCTTCCAGGCCTATGCCTTCCGGCCTCGGGTCCTTCGAGACGTCTCGACGCGCAGCACCGAGACGAGCCTCTTTGGCAAGACCCACGCCGCCCCGTTTGGCATCGCGCCGATGGGGATCAGCGCGCTGATGGCCTATCGGGGGGACATCGTGCTCGCGCAAGGCGCGGACCAATCGGGAATCCCGATGATCATCAGCGGCTCGTCGCTTATCCCCTTGGAAGAGATCGCTGCGGCTTCGCCACAAGCATGGTTTCAGGCCTATCTGCCCGGCGAACCCGATCGTATTGATGCCCTCATCGATCGCGTCGGTGCGGCCGGCATCGACACGCTTCTGCTGACCGTGGACACTGCCACGCTGCCCAACCGCGAAAACAATGTCAGGGCTGGATTTTCGACGCCTTTGCGTCCCGGCCTCCGCTTGGCATGGCAAGGCATCTCGCATCCCCGCTGGACCACCGGCACATTGCTGCGCACGATCGCCCGGCACGGCATTCCGCATTTTGAAAATTCCTATGCCACAAGAGGCGCGCCGATCATCTCCTCCAACGTCATGCGCGATTTCGGCAGGCGTGACCATCTCAACTGGGCCCATTTGGAGCAGATCCGCAAGAGGTGGTCCGGCAAGCTCGTGGTCAAGGGGATCATGCATCCCGAAGACGCAGCACGGGCGGCCGATACCGGGGCGGATGGCGTGATCGTCTCCAATCATGGCGGCCGCCAGCTCGACGGCACCGCATCTCCCCTTCAGGTCCTTCCGGAGATTGCGGCACGCGTCGGAGACAGCATTGCCGTCATGATCGACGGCGGCATCAGGCGGGGAACTGATATCATGAAGGCGCTGGCGCTGGGGGCCCGTTTCGTGTTCGTCGGCAGGCCGTTCCTCTATGCCGCAGCCGTCGCGGGGCTGCCGGGCGTGCTGAAGGCGGCGGATATCCTGACGGCGGAACTGCATAGCAATATGGCGTTGCTCGGCGTTACCAAGGTGGGCGATATTTCTGCGGACTACATCACCCGCGCATGAAAAGCCGTCGCGTGCTGACATCGATAGGACGAAGCTGATCATCGACGCGGTGAAAGCACTTGATATCATCGTCCACGACCAGATCATCATCGGCAAGAACGGCCATGTCGCCTGAAGATGCTGAAGCTGATAAAACACAGGTCCGGCTGAATCGGCGGTCGTAAAACAATCTGTAACATTGACCGGCTACCGATGAGGCGCGACATTTTTGTCGCAAATGATTCCATTCCAATCCGGGGCTTGATGATGTTTCAGTACGATCTCGTTGTGGTGGGTAGCGGTCCTGCGGGGCGCCGCGGCGCGATCCAGGCTGCCAAGCTCGGCAAGAAAGTGCTTGTCATCGAGCAGGGTAAGCGCGTCGGCGGTGTGTCCGTCCATACCGGCACCATTCCCTCGAAGACGCTGCGCGAGACCGCGCTCAATCTTTCCGGCTGGCGCGAACGCGGTTTTTACGGCCGATCCTACCGCGTCAAGCAGGAGATCAGCGCCGAAGATCTGCGCCGTCGCCTGCTGATTACGCTCAACCATGAAGTGGAAGTGCTGGAGCATCAGTTCGCCCGCAATCGTGTGCACCATATGCGCGGCAGGGCGAGCTTCGTCGATACGTCGACGCTGCAGGTCATCAAGGATGACGGCGAGATCACCCAGGTCAGCGCCGCCAGCGTGCTGCTCGCCGTCGGCACCAAGCCGTTCCGCCCCGATTACATGCCCTTCGACGGCAAGACGGTCCTCGACAGCGACGAACTGCTCGACATCGAGGAGCTGCCGCGCTCGATGATCGTCATCGGCGCCGGCGTCATCGGCATCGAATACGCGACGATCTTCAGCGCACTCGACACCGCCGTCACCGTCATCGACCCCAAGGCGACGATGCTCGACTTCATCGACAAGGAAATCATCGAGGACTTCACCTATCAGCTGCGCGACCGCAACATGAAGCTACTGCTCGGCCAGAAGGCCGACAAAGTTGAGAAGCTCGAAAACGGCAAGGTCGAGCTGACGCTCGATAGCGGTCGGCGCCTGACCACCGATATGGTGCTCTTCGCCGCCGGCCGTATGGGGGCGACCGACATGCTGAACCTTGAGGCCATCGGCCTCGAAGCCGACAGCCGCGGCCGCCTCAAGGTCAACCCGGAGACGTTTCAAACATCGGTTGCCAACGTCTACGCCGCCGGCGACGTCGTCGGCTTTCCGAGCCTCGCCTCGACCTCGATGGAACAGGGCCGCATCGCCGCGCGCGTAGCGATCGGGGCGGTTGCCAAGGAGCCGCAGAAATATTTCCCCTACGGCATCTATGCCGTGCCGGAGATTTCGACTTGCGGCCTGACCGAAGAGGAAATGAAAGAGCGCGGTATTCCCTATGAATGCGGTATTGCCCGCTTTCGCGAGACCTCGCGCGGCCACATCATGGGTCTCGACACCGGACTTCTGAAGCTGATCTTCTCGCTGAAGACGCGCCGCCTGCTCGGCGTGCATATCGTCGGCGAAGGCGCCACCGAGCTGGTGCATATCGGCCAGGCGGTGCTCAATCTCAAAGGCACGGTCGAATATTTCGTGGAGAACACCTTCAACTATCCGACGCTCGCCGAAGCCTACAAGATCGCCGGGCTCGATGCTTGGAACCGGATGGGCGACATCAAGTCGGAACTGTAGCCGCACGGCGACAGAGCAGCCATCTCAATCCCGCCACCTGAAGGGCGCCGAAGGCATTGCGCATCATTTCCCTGAACGCATGGGGCGGCAGGCTGCATGAAGCCCTGATCGATTATGTCAGGCAGTCCGATGCTGATGTGCTGTGCCTGCAGGAGGTGCTGCGGGCGCCGGATCCTGGTTCCGGATGGCCGATCTATCGCGATTCGGGGCTGGAGCTGCCGCAGCGCGCCAATCTGTTTGCGGAGATCAGCGCCGCCCTGCCCGGCCATGACGGCTTCTTCTGCCCGACATCGCGAGGCACGCTCTTCGACGGCGATGCCGCCATTGTCGCCGAATTCGGGCTGGCGACCTTCGTGCGCAAATCGCATTCCGTCATCGCCCAGGCGATAGACTTTGACAGTGCGACCTTTAGGATCCTCGCCCGATTAGGTCTTTCCGATCTCGTCACCGGAAACGGCCTTGTCGATACGCGGACCTCCTACTATCTGAAGCAAGGCCGCTTTGCCGACTACATGCTGGTGACGCCGGAGGTGAAAATTGCCAAGTTCGAGGTGGTGGCGAGCCCCGAGGTCTCCGACCACCGCGCATTGCTGCTCGATATCGTGTAGTATATTGAGGAACGGCGCGCGCCGCCCAAACTTTTGCGCGCAATGTACGATTTTACGCCTTAGGTTGAACCGTGATCAATCGCATTAATACGCCGTGCCTGATTTGTGCCCTCAACGCCATTTTGCCTCCGGGCAGACGTTTCTAAAGAAAGATAGATACTCTTGTCCCATGCTTTGGAAGCCGCACGCAGACGTTTTCAGCTCATCCTGATCAAGCCGTCGCATTATGATGACGACGGCTACGTCATCCGCTGGTGGCGGGCGATGATCCCTTCCAATTCACTCGCAGCTCTCTACGGCATCGCCGCCGAATGCGCCGAGCGCCAGGTGCTCGGGCCCGATACCGCAATCGATATCACCGTCATCGACGAGACCAATACGCGGATCGATTTCCCCAGGCTGCTCGCCCAGTTCAAGCGCCACGGCAATTTCGGCATGGTCGCGCTGGTCGGCGTCCAGTCAAACCAGTATCCGCGCGCGCTCGATATCGCCCGCCCCTTCCGTGATGCCGGCCTGCCGGTTTCGATGGGCGGCTTTCATGTATCCGGCTGCCTGTCGATGCTCGACGGCAAGGCGGTCGGGCTCGACGCCTGCCGCGACATGGGCATCTCGATGTTCGCCGGCGAGGCCGAGGGGCGGCTGGACATGGTGTTGCGCGATGCCGCCAACGGCGAGCTGAAGCCCCTCTACAATTTCATGAACGACCTTCCCGGCATCGGCGGCACACCGGTTCCCTTCCTGCCGAAGGACAATATCCAGCGCACGCTCGGCCTCAGCACCAGCTTCGATGCCGGGCGCGGCTGTCCTTACCAGTGCTCGTTCTGCACCATCATCAACGTGCAGGGACGCAAGTCGCGCTTCCGCTCGGCCGACGATGTCGAAAAGCTGGTGCGGATGAACTGGGCGCAGGGCATCCACAAATTCTTCATCACCGACGATAATTTCGCCCGCAACAAAGATTGGGAAGCGATCTTCGACCGGTTGATCGAGCTCAAGGAGCGGGACGGAATTCCGCTCGGCCTGATGATCCAGGTCGACACGCTCTGCCACAAAATCCCGAACTTCATCGAGAAATCCCGGCGCGCCGGCGTCACCCGCGTGTTCATCGGTCTTGAAAACGTCAATCCGGACAATCTGACCGCCGCCAAGAAGAACCAGAACAAGATCACCGAATACCGCAAGATGCTGCTCGCCTGGAAGGCGCAGGGCATCATGACGCTGGCCGGTTACATTCTGGGCTTCCCCGCCGACACGCCGGAATCGATCCGCCGCGATATTGCGATCATTCAGGAAGAGCTGCCGCTCGACGTCATCGAATTCTTCATCCTGACGCCGTTGCCGGGTTCCGAGGACCATCAGGTCCTGTGGAAGAAGGGCGTCGAGATGGATGGCGACCTCAACATCTACGATGTCGAGCACGTCTGCACTGCGCATCAGAAGATGAGCAAGCAGGAGTGGGAGGACATCTACCACGAGGCCTGGTCGCTCTATTATTCGCCTGATCATATGAAGACGCTGCTGCGCCGCGCTGTCGCGACCGGGGTGCCGCTCGCAAGGCTCGTCAAGGTTCTCGTCTCCTTCGCGACCACCGTTCCGCTGGAAAACGTGCATCCGCTGCAGAGCGGCCTCATGCGCCTGAAGACGCCGGCCGAGCGACGCCCGGAACTGCCGCGCGAAAACCCGCTGGTCTTCTGGCCGCGCTTTGCCTGGGAAACTTTGAGCAAACATGCTTCGCTCGCCGGCACGATTATCGGCCTGACAATTTCGGCATTCCTGATTTCGTGGGATGCCAAATCGAAGAGCTACACGGATCAGGCTCTGACGCCGGTCGCCGACGACGAGGAAGAGACGCTCAGCCTCTTCACCAAAACCGCCGGGGGAGCGGCGGCCGTCAGCCATGTCCGGAAAGTCGCGGAGCTGACACGGCATTGAGCTGCAATCCCGGCAACGGCGGCTGACGCCCTGTTGGCCGGAAATCACCGGAGACGTCAAAGGCGAAGCCTGGCGCTCCGACTTTGACCGGCGACTAAGCCACTCGGATCATTTGGCTGGTCTCAGCCACCTGCAGGGTATCGAGAAATTCCACGATCTTCACTGGTTTGCCGCCACTGAAATGGATCTTGTCGATGAACTCGGTGCGGAAGCGCACCCCTGACGGGATATGTCGGACCTCGCCTTCACGATGCGCAACGACCACCTCATGGTCCTCATCGGCATACATCCCAGCTGTCCTCATGCCGGACAGATCCCAGTCATTGATCAGCTGCGTAATCGCTTGGCGAAAGGCAGGTCCGCCTGTTTCAGTAGAAAAAGGCGCCATCCGCGTATTGCCGACAATGCGAAAGGTGCAATTCTCGCCGAGCAGCGCCAGCGTGCCCTCGATATCGCCGCGACCACGCACAGCATAGATTTCCTCTACCAGCTTTTTCATCTCATGCGTTGAAGTCATTTTCCGGTCCTCCCATTCCCCCGTAAAATCTGCCTTGAATACTACTTCATTTCAACTCTTTGTTGTTGCATTCAAGACAAGACCACGAAGACGGCATTGGAGAATGAACCGTCCGGATGATCCGAAAAAACAAAAGGCCCCGCGCGATGGCGGGGCCTTTCCAAGCTTCAGAACTGAAAAGCGATTATTCGGCGCTTTCGTCGGCTGCCTTCTTCTTCGGAGCAGCCTTCTTCTTCGGAGCGGCTTCCTCGCCTTCAGCGGCGTCGGCAGCTTCGGCCTTGGCGGCAGCCTTCTTCTTCGGCCCCGCCTTCTTGGTGTCAGCCTTGGCCTCGCCTTCTCCCTCGGCGAGCAGTTCTTCCTTCGTCACCTTCTTGTCGGTGACGTCGATTTCGGTCAGCAGGTGATCAATGACCTTCTCTTCGAAGATCGGGGCGCGGATCGAGGCGGCGGCGCCCGGCTGGCTGCGGAAGAATTCGAGGATCTGCTTTTCCTGGCCGGGATACTGGCGCAGCTGATCGTAGATGGCGCGCTGCATTTCGTCTTCGGTCACTTCGACGCCGGCCTTTTCACCGATCTCGGAGAGAACGAGACCGAGGCGGACGCGACGCTCGGCGAGCGTCTTGTATTCCTCACGCGCCTTCTCTTCGGTCGTGTCTTCGTCCTCGAAGGTCTTGCCCGACTGGGCGAGGTCGTTGTTCACCTGGCTCCAGATGCCGTTGTATTCGGCGTCGACGAGCGAAGCCGGAGTGTCGAACTTGTACATCTCGTCGAGCTGGTCGAGGATCTGACGCTTCAGCTTCTGGCGGGTCAGCGAGCCGTACTGCGATTCGATCTGGCCACGGACGATCTCCTTCAGGCGGTCGGCGGATTCGATGCCGAGCTTGGAGGCGAGTTCGTCGTTGATCTCGACAGCGCCGGGGGCTGCAACATCCTTGACCGTGATGTCGAAGGTCGCGTCCTTGCCAGCGAGGTTCTTGGCCGGGTAGTCGGCCGGGAAGGTCACGGTGATGGTCTTCTCTTCGCCGGCCTTGACGCCGACGAGCTGGTCTTCGAAGCCCGGGATGAAGCGGCCGGAACCGATCACCAGCTCGGCGCCCTGGTCGGTGCCGCCTTCGAAGGCTTCACCGTCGACCTTGCCGACATAATCCATGGTGACGCGGTCGCCGTTGGCGGCCTTGCCGGTTTTGCTTTCGTAGGAACGGGCGCTTTCGGCAACCTTCAGGACCTGCTCGTTGACTTCGTCATCCGAGATGTCGATGACTTCGCGCGTGACCTTGATGCCCTTGACCGACTTCAGCTCGATCGGCGGCAGCACTTCATAGGAAAGGGTGAATTCGAAATCCTGCTGGGCGGAGAGGATCTTGTCGGCTTCGTCCTTGTCTTCCGTCATGGCGATTTCCGGCTGCGTGGCCGACTTTTCGCCGCGGCTGGACAGGATGGCGGACGGCTGTTCGCGGACGATCTCGTTGACGAGTTCGGCCATGATCGACTTGCCATAGACCTTCTTCAGGTGAGCTGCGGGGACCTTGCCCGGACGGAAGCCGTTGATGCGAACCTTGTCCTTCACATCGGCAAGACGCGCATTCATCTTGTCTTCCATGTCCTTGGCCGGGATAACGACCTTGATTTCGCGCTTCAGCCCTTCAGCGAGCGTTTCGATAACCTGCATGTCTTCCTACCTTCATGTCGTGGCGGCCGTGCCCAGACGCCGTTCGTTTCGATGAGCACGACGCCGGCTGCGTGCCGCGCGTGGCTTTTCCCAATTCCTGTATCATTCCGCCAAAAAGGGGAACGGCACTCACTTCCGAGTATTCGGAACAACCTTCGGTCATTCGGGGACAACTAAGATCTTAGTCTCCCCCTGCAAACAGCCTGGTGCGGGTAGAGAGACTTGAACTCCCACGCCTTGCGGCACCAGAACCTAAATCTGGCGTGTCTACCAATTTCACCATACCCGCGTCCACAGAACCGCATGCCTATGCCTGCGCATGAGGCCTTCCGGAGCGCGGCGTCTCTATATCACCCGATTTGGTCGAGGCAAAGGAAAAATGAACGGCAAATGACAAGGGATTTAAGGTCTCCAGCCGCCCTGCTCCGAAGGCTTGCGGGATCAGTAAAGCGGCTCGTCGTAAACCGGCTTGCCGTCAACGAGCAGACTGCGAATCTGCGCGCTTCCGTCAGGCGAAACGCGCACCGCTATGGCGACATTGCCATCATTGCGCGCCTCCTCCAGCGGTTTACCCTGACCTTCGGGGACGTAATAGCGCTCGATGCCGTATTCGACGCGGATGCTGTCACCCGCAGCCAGTCCGCCGCTATAGAATGGCTGGCTGCGCAGGATCACCGTTTCCGGCTGACGCGGCAGCGTCTGGAAGGACGATTCGGTCACCGTCCAAAAACCGTCCCCCTGCTTCTTCAACCGGACCCACAGCGTGCGTTCGCCCGGCTCCGCCGGAATGCCGCCGGAAACTGTCTGCACCGGCACAGTGGAAATGTCGTAGTTCAGGACGACATAATCGCCGCGCAGGAAATCACGCGGATCGACCGGGGCCGTCTTCAGCAGCACTTCGGTGCCGTTGGTGAGAATCGACGCCCGGCTCTGGATGATCGTGCCGAGGATCACAGTCTGCAGGCCGGCGACGATGATTGCCGAAAGCAGGTAGCCCTTGCCGGACTGCAGCCGTGCCATCAACGAGCTCATGCGAGCTCCTCCCGTGCATTTGCCGAAAAGCGCCGCTCGAGACGGATGACGATCCATGCGACCAGCGCAACCACGAGACCGGAAAACAGGAAGAGGCTCGACGTGCCGAGGATCGAGCCGACGGTCACGGAAGCGAGATAGAGCATCTCTGCAGCGAAGGCCGTATAGGCAAGGTAACGCACGGCACCGTTGTTCCTGCCATGCAGCGCGATCGCCAGCACGGCGGCGGCAAGTGTCGCCAGACCGAGCACCACCAGCCGCCATCCCTGCTCTATCTCGATATGCAGCAGCAGCAAGCCGATCGCCGCGACGAGGAAGCTGTAGAATGCCGGGGCCGCGCCGGCACTCCTGACCAGTGGCGCGATACGGGGATGCGGCAACGCCGTCAGCACGAAAACCGCCATACCGCCGATGGCGAAGGCAAGCGCTACCGCCATCTCCTCATAAAGCGTGTAGAGCCATGCAAGCCAGCCGATCATCAGCAAATAGGCCAGATGACGAGCCCGCGCAGCGCCGGTGTAACGCACCAGCGCGATGACGATCACCGCCATAACAGGCGCCATCCAGGGATCAGGCCCGATCCAATGCGTGTCATTATTCTCGAGGTAAACGGCAAAGGAGGCCCAGGAGAGGAAGCCGGCGACGACCACCACAGCGCCCGAACGGAACAGGATCGCCGAGATCGTCGCGATGGCGAACCAGAGATACATCACCGTCTGCTGGTCGCCGGAGAGATGATACATCTGCCCGACCAGAGAAATGGCACCCCCGAAGCTCATCGCCCCGATGACCAGCAGGCCGCTTGCAGCGGCTGTCGCACCGCGTGCGAGCATCAGGGCGGCGGCGATATGCACCGCCCAGATCAGAGCGAGGATGGCGCCGACGCGGACGAGGCGCGGAATGGCTTCCCAATTGGAGGCGACGACCAGCAGAACGGCAGCAGCAAGCAGCACCGCCGCCAGCCCCATCAGCACCCGGCCGAGGCTGAAGCTGGCCGGGCGGCTGTCATATTCGGCGAGAAGCGCGCCGGCCGTTTCCTTTGCCAGCAGACCCTTGCCCACCCAGAGCGAGAGATCCCGCTCCAATCTGCCGCGATACATGATTCCACCCCTCAGTTTCGCGACGCTCGCCCGGCGCTGCGGCTTCGTCATTTATAGACGCAGCAGGCAGCTTCGCAAACGCCTCAGCGCTGAATATGCAAATTCCTCATTGGTCTAATTTGGGTCAGGTGTTAACCGGGCGCTAACGTCGGAACTGCTAACATCAGCATATGAAGGACGAGGTATGCGCGATCGGCATATCTCACATGTAATTATTGCACTGCAAAATATCAATTAGTCATACTATTTACCGACATATCGAAGCACGGGGGTGGCGCCCCGGCCCGGCACTGCCGGACGCCCGCGGATGGCTTTGTCCGTGACGAGATTCGCAGCCGCGCACTCCTCCTCCCAAGCGCGCCGCGATAGACTGGCGACACTCCTCCTCCCAGTTGCCAGTCACTATAATGCGCCCGCCGGATCCTCCCCCGGCGGGCGTTTTATTTGATGACGGCATACTACGTAAGTTCAAGGCGTTAGCACCTCGAGGCTGGTTGCGCTGCGCCACCGAGAAAACAAGGTTCACCGGATTTTTCTTCGCATCAAGCCGTGGCGCCGGATTCGTGATCGCGACGCTTTGCGGCGGCCAGACGCAATGACGGACAGGCTTGTCGAACCGGCACCGGATCACTTGCCCAGCGCGCAACTCGCCAGAGGCGGGTTTTCCTCATCGCAGCCCCTTCGCCACTTCAAAGCTCGAGTATTCGCTCAAGTGACTTTGCCTAATCGTTGACCAGAGTGCGGTAAGATTGTGTAAAGCATTGCATATCTCGCATAGGTGACCTGAAAACTTGGCTGTTTTCGTTCTTCGCGCCGCAACATATATTCCGGCCATCAAATAGAGGTCAGCGCCGATGGGTGGCTGCTGGCAGATCAAACCCTCGGAAAGGGGCTTAACATGAACATCACACGCTCTTTCAACAACTGGCGCAAGTATCGTCAGACGGTCACCGAACTCGGCCGCATGACCAACCGCGAATTGCATGACCTCGGCATCGACCGTTCGGACATCCATCGCGTCGCCCGCGAAGCTTCTTCGCGTTAATTCAAAGGTTTCTGCTTCCTCCCAAGCAGATCCCTCCAAGATTAAAACGCCCGCTGCACCACAGCGGGCGTTTTCTTTTTCGGCGATCGACGGTCGTCGCGGTTGCAGGATCTTCCGGGTTCCTTTGCCCGCTCAAAAAATGTTCACCGCTTATTTCTGAAGCATCATATTGCACATTTGCATGGCAGACGCCTTTTATTTGCACTGCACAATGAGAGGGTTTGCGCCTATATAAACATCAACCGCAGAGAGACAGGCGATCCCGCCGTCCAGCGGACATTTGTTCGAGGAAGATGACAATGAACCCGATCCGCATTGCAAAAAGCTGGCTCAGCTACCGCCGTACACTGAACGAACTCGGCAGCCTGTCGAACCAGACCCTTTCCGACATCGGCGTCAGCCGCTACGACATCCGCAATATTGCATCCCGCTCGTTCCGCTAATAGCGGGTAACCGGCACGATGCTTCAAGACGGCGCCATCAGGGCGCCGTTTTTGATTCGGGGGTGTTGGATCGCATCTGCCGACATGATATCAGCCCGGAATGAACACGATCTCCTATCCTCCTATTCACGTCGTCGGCGGCGGGCTTGCTGGTTCGGAAGCCGCTTGGCAGATCGCCAGCTCCGGCGTTCCCGTCATTCTGCATGAAATGCGAGGGGTGCGCGGCACGGACGCACATAAGACTGACGCTCTTGCCGAGCTCGTCTGCTCCAATTCCTTCCGGTCCGACGATGCGACCAGCAATGCCGTCGGCGTCATCCACGCCGAGATGCGCATGGCGGGCTCGCTGATCATGGCCGCCGCCGATCGCCACCAGGTGCCGGCCGGCGGCGCGCTGGCCGTCGATCGCGACGGCTTTTCTGAAGCCGTGACCAAGGCGATCCACGATCACCCGCTCATCACCGTCGTGCGCGAGGAAGTCACCGGCCTGCCGCCGCGCGACTGGGATCTTGCCATCGTCGCCACCGGGCCACTGACGGCGCCATCGCTCGCCAGCGCCATCCAGGCGCAGACGGGCGAGGATTCGCTCGCCTTCTTCGACGCCATCGCGCCGATCGCCTATCGTGACAGCATCGACATGGATATTTGTTGGTATCAGTCGCGCTACGACAAGGTCGGCCCCGGCGGCACCGGCAAGGACTACATCAACTGCCCGATGGACGAGGCGCAGTACAATGCCTTCGTCGATGCGTTGATAGCGGGCGACACCGTCGGCTTCAAGGAATGGGAAGGCACCCCCTATTTCGACGGCTGCCTGCCGATCGAAGTGATGGCCGAACGCGGCCGCGAGACGCTGCGCCACGGGCCGATGAAGCCGATGGGGCTGACGAACGCGCATAATCCGACAGTCAAGGCCTATGCCGTTGTGCAATTGCGCCAGGACAATGCGCTCGGCACGCTCTACAACATGGTCGGTTTCCAGACGAAGCTGAAATACGGCGCGCAGGCGGAAATCTTCCGGATGATCCCCGGACTGGAAAATGCCGAATTCGCCCGCCTCGGCGGTCTGCATCGCAACACCTACATCAACTCCCCGACCTTGCTCGATCCGTCGCTGACATTGAAATCGCGGCCCGGCCTGCGCTTTGCCGGCCAGATCACCGGCTGCGAGGGTTATGTCGAAAGCGCCAGCGTCGGGCTGATGGCCGGCCGTTTCGCCGCCGCCGAACGCAAGGGCGAAGCGATCTTGCTGCCGCCGGCAACGACCGCGCTCGGCTCGCTGCTCGGTCATATCACCGGCGGCCACATCGTCTCCGACGAGGAGCCCGGCAAACGGTCATTCCAGCCGATGAACATCAATTTCGGGCTGTTTCCGGAGCTTCAGCCGGGTTCGATCGTCAAGCCCGAGGGCGTGAAGCGTTTCCGCGGCAAGGACAAGACGATCATGAAACGGCAGTTGATCGCGCGTCGCGCGCTTGCTGACTGCGCCGCCTGGCTCGGCCAGACGCAGGGGGTTGCCGAAAGCGCCTCTGCATTATGCTGAAACCGTTTTTGGGCGTCTTTTCAAGCGCGCAAAGCCGTAAGCAACACTTCTACTGTTTGTTCGCCGCGGCGATAGTGCCCGGAGGCAGATCCTTATCCGGCTCGGCGATGTAGTTGCCGAGCAGCCAGAGCGCGACCTCGGACGCCTCCTTGGGCGAGGCGAATTCGAACTTGCCGTTGTGATGAGGGGCGTCGAGAAAATCGATCGCCAGTCCCCTGCCCGTCTCCGAGCTTACCACGCGCACACGGCCGGGCTCGATCAGATGGCAGGAGAAGTGGCGCGCCATGTTGCGCATCAGTCCAGCCTTGTTGTCGTGTAGACGCACGAAGATCGCCTGGCCGTTTTCAGTCGCCTGCAACTGCCGGATCGCCTCGTTGGGAAAGGCGCGGCCGAACTCGATGATGGCGAGACCGGTGTCGTGCAGGCTGTCGTCCTTGTTTTGCGCAGCCATGCGTGTTGCCACGAAGGCAAAGAAAATGACGATGGCGAAAAGGACGCACCAGACGATAATGCCCACGCCGAGTCTCCGTTCAATGGGTAGCGGTGAGGAGCTTGTAGCGCGCGAGACTTGCGCGAATTTGACCGATCTCAGATTTTCCTGCGCGATGCAGCCAGCGCCATTGCGAGCTGGCGGCGCCATTGCGGCGGCTGCAGCGGCCGCTCGAACACAAGGGCGCCACGCCTCTGTGCCTTGCGGAGCACCGGCTCGGCCAGCGTGACCGGCAGGAAGGCCGGAAAGACGGCCGGCGCAATCGGTCCTGCCCCCCTTGCCTTTGCCAGATGCTCGCGGCCGAGGCCGGCGAAGGCCTCGACGGCGGCGGAGATGCGCGGCCGGTCTTCGCCGGCAAGGAAGGTATCGCGGTCGAGGCCGGTGGCCGAAAGGATCTGCAGCGGAATATAGAGCTGGCCGCGGCGACGATGCAGCGGCATCAGCAGCAGCAGGCCGGCGACCGCCTGGGCGACACCGGCATGGCCGGCCGCGCCGGCCGATTGGGCGGCTGCCTCAGGCGACAACACAAGGCTTGCGAGTTGGATCAGCGCGGACGCCGTTTCGCCGGCATAACCTTCAAGCGAAACACGCGTTTCCATAGGGTCGTCGTAGAGATCGAAAGTGCGAGCCTCGATCATATCGATCAGCGTCTTACGAGGCAGGCGATGCGTTTCGATTGCGCCCAGAAGGCCCACGGCGACGGGATTGGCCGCCGTCGAGCCATGCGCACTGCCTTCCAGCAGGTCACGCCAATATTGCATGCGCACCTCGCCTGGCAGCGGCTCGTGCACCAGGTCGCGGATGCGGGCAAGCTCGGCATTGAAAGCGTAAAGCGCCGCAAGCGCCCCGCGCTTGTCCTGCGGTGACAGAAGGCAGGCGAGATAGCGGTCGCGATCATTGTCGCGCAGCATCGCCAGGCAGATATCCTGGTTCGTCGCAATATTTCCTTCCGCCATCGTCAGACCGCAATCAATGCCGCGGCGACGGCGCGCTGTTCTGCGAGCATGATGTTGAAAGTGCGCACTGCGGCACCCGTGCTCATCGGATCGGAGGCGATGCCGCGCGCCTTCAGCGCCTGCTTCAATTCCTCGGGCAGACGGCGAAGCTCGGTTCCTGTGCCGACGAGCAGAACCTCAACATCGGCGGCCTCTTCCAGCACGCGGCGAAAATTTTCAGGCGACAGCGGCTTCGACATGTCCATGTCCCAGCCATGAATCCCGGAGGGCAGGCAAAGGATCGAACCGCGATGCGACATGTCGGCAAAACGGAAACCGCCATTGCCGTAAGTATCGATCGGGGCGCGGCCGGGAAAATGCGCGGCGCGGATTTCTATGCCTTTTGCCATGTTCTCAAACCACCGTGCCGGATCTTACACCAGCATCCGTCTTGTTGCTCTCTTGCCCGTCGGGGCTCTCCGGCCGCAGCCGGAAGACGATCAGCACGGGAGCGGCGATATAGATCGAAGAGAAAGTTCCGAGAGCGACACCGAAGAGCATCGCAAAGGCGAATGACCGCATGACGTCGCCGCCGAACAGGTAGAGCGCCAGCAAGGCAAGCAGCGTCGTCGCCGCCGTCAGGACGGTGCGCGACAATGTCTGATTGATCGAGGCATCGATCAGGATCGGCAGCGGCATCTTCGTGTAACGCTTCAGGTTCTCGCGCATCCGGTCATAGACAACGACGGTGTCGTTCAGGGAATAGCCGACAATCGTCAGCACCGCGGCGATACTCGTCAGATTGAATTCGATACCGGTTAGCACGAAAAGCCCCAGCATGATGATGACGTCGTGCAGCGTTGCGACGATGGCGCCGATGGCGAACTGCCACTCGAAGCGGATCCAGATGTAGAGCAGGATTGCCGCCAGCGCGGCAACGACGCCAAGCGTCGCCATCATCGTCAATTCGCCCGAGATCGCAGGGCCGACGACTTCGACGCGGCGGAAATCATAATCCGCCTCGAGCTCGCCGCGCACCAGCGTCGCTGCCGATTGCTCGGCATTCTCTCCGCCACCCTGGGACGCGATGCGGATTCGCGCGTTGGCCGGCCCGCCGGTGCGTTCGACCCCGACCTCGCCGAGATTGAGATCGTTGAGGCGCGATCTGAGATCGGCGATGTCGGCATTGCCCTGTTTCGCCGTCACCTCGATAAGCGAGCCGCCGGTGAAGTCGATGCCGAGCTGCAGGCCGACAGTGGCAAAAGCCGCCATGGCAATCAGCGAGATCGCAGCCGACGCCGTGAAGACATAGCGGCGGATCCCCATGAACCGGATATTGGCGTGCTCGAAGAGATGGGTCAGGACGCTTTTCGACAGGTGCCGCGGATGGCGTCGCGCCAGCCATACGGCGACGATCGAGCGGGTCAGCGTGAATGCCGTTAAAACCGTCGTCAGAATGCCGACCGCCAGTGTCACGGCGAATCCACGAATGGATTCGCTGCCGAGGAAAAAGAGAATGACGGCGGCGATGAAGATCGTGACATTCGCATCGACGATCGTTGCGAAGGCGCGCGAGAAACCGCGCTCGACGGCCTGCGCAAAGGAATGGGCGGTTTTCTCCTCCTCGCGGATGCGCTCGTAGATCAGCACGTTGGAATCGACCGCCATGCCGACGATGAGCACGATGCCGGCAATACCGGGCAAGGTCAGCGTCGCGCCGGCAAGGCTCAGCACGGCAATGATCAAGATCAGATTGAAGAAGAGCGAGACGACGGCGACAAGGCCGAGAATACGATAGAGCGCGATCATCAATGCTGCGACCAGCACGACGGCGCTGAAGCCGGCGATGAGGCCGGAGAAGATGGAGTCGGCGCCGAAGCGCGGGCTGACGCTGCGTTCCTCGACGCTCGTCAGCGTTGCCGGCAGGGCCCCTGCCCGCAGCATGACTGCCAGGTCGCGGACGCCATCCTCGGAGAAGTTCGCTGAGATCCGACCTTCGCCGTTGGTTATCGCCGCATCGATGGCCGGCGCCGACATAACCTGGTCGTCGAAGACGACGGCAAGGTGCTTGCCGATATTCCGCGCCGTCGCCTCAGCCAGCCGCTGCGTGCCTTCCGCGTCCAGGCGATAGGTGATCGAGACATCCTGGGTCTGCGGATCCACGACAGGCTCGACGTCGACCATGTTGCTGCCGGTGACAAAGGCCGTACGGTCGACGAGATAGGGAACCGGCGGATCGTCCAGCGAATAGAGCACCTGCGATGTCGCCGGCCAGCGGCCGTTCAGCGCCTCCTGCCCCGACATGCTTTCATCGATCAGATGAAAGGAAAGCTTGGCCGGCTGGTTAAGGAGATTCTTCAACCGCTCGGCATCGACCGATCCCAGCACCTGCACGGTGATTCGGTCGTCCCCGTCGGGGCGAACGAGGAAATTCTCGTAACCGAATCCGGCGATGCGCCGGCCGACGATATCGAGCGACCGGGTCCGGGCGGAGGCGACATCAGCTGTAATGCCGGCGTCGGAAATCTGCAGCGAAAGCTGCCCTTCGCCGCCCTGCTGCAGCGCGAGTCCGGCGGCGGAATCGCCGCCGGTCATCGTCAGGGATTTCAGACGATCGACCGCTTTCTGCGTCTCGGCAGGATCGGTGATCCGGACAGTGACGGTCCGGTCGTTGCCGGTCAGCCCGGTATAGCGGATGCCGGCGCCGCGCAGCGCGTTGCGCACATTCGCGACTGCCTCTTCCAGGCGGTCCTTGACGATATCGGAACGCTCGACCTTCAGAACGATATGCGAACCGCCCTGCAGATCGAGGCCGAGCATCACGCGATCGTTTCGCAGCCAATCCGGCAGAGAGGCACGCTGTGCCTCGCTCAGCAGATTGGGCGCAGCGATGACGACGGCCGCAAACGCGGCCAGCCAAATCAGAAGTGTTTTCCAGCGGGAAAAATGCAACATTCTCTCGACGATCTTCCGATCCGGCGGTTTGCCGTTATCGCCTGTTACGCCGCGTCGGCCTTTACAGGTTCACCCTTGACGCGAACTTCCGAAATTCCGCTGCGGACGATGCGCACGCGAACGCCTTCGGCAATCTCGACTTCGACTTCCTTGTCGTCGACGACTTTCGTCACCTTGCCGACGAGACCGCCGCCGGTCACGACCTGGTCGCCGCGACGGATCGCCTTCAGGGTTTCCTCACGCTTCTTGGCCTGGGCGCGCTGCGGGCGGATCAGCAGGAAATACCAGACGACCATCAGCGGCACGAACAGAATGATCATTTCGAAACCGGAGCCGCCGAAACCGGTTGCGGTATCGGTCGCACTCTGGGCGAATGCCGGGGTGATGAACATGCTAAACTCCTCAGGCTTGGCGGCGGAACTCCGCCTCGTTTTTCAGGTTGCCGGACTATAGTTGCCGCTTCGATGAATGCAACAGAAACAGCCGGGAACAGTACCGATTCCGCTGCCTCATAACCTTTCCGGGGGCAAAACGCCATGCTACCCGCATCGAAAGATAAAGCGGATAGCCGCAGCAAGAAATCAGGAGCTTGCGATGACCGAGGAAATCAACACCGCCCTACTTGCCGAGCTCAAGCGCCTCGCTGATGCCGTCCAGCGTCTTGCCGGACCGGCACCCTCCGTCAACGACTGGGATGCGGCCGACTGTTTCGTCTGGGCGCCGCTGCGCCAGCATCTGCAGCCTGTCAAGAAACCCAACCGGGTGGCGCTGAAGCTCATCCGCGGTGTCGACCACGTGCGCGATATCCTGCATGAAAATACGGTGCGTTTCGCCGAGGGTTATGCGGCCAACAACGTTTTGCTCTGGGGTGCACGGGGCATGGGCAAATCATCGCTGGTCAAGGCCGTGCACGAGGATGTCAGGCGCGAAAGCGGCGTCGCGCTGAAGCTGGTCGAAGTTCACCGCGAGGATATCGCCAGCCTGCCCAACCTGCTCGACCTCTTAAAGGACACGCCGTACCGGGTGATCGTCTTCTGCGACGACCTCTCCTTCGATCACGACGACACCGCCTACAAGTCGCTGAAGGCGGCGCTTGACGGCGGCGTCGAAGGACGGCCGGACAACGTGCTCTTCTACGCCACCTCGAACCGGCGCCACCTGCTGCCGCGCCACATGATGGAAAACGAACAATCGACGGCGATCAATCCGTCCGAAGCCGTCGAGGAGAAGGTCTCGCTGTCTGACCGTTTCGGCCTCTGGCTCGGATTTCATAAATGCAGCCAAGAAGACTATCTCGGCATGATCGACGGCTATGCCGATCACTTCAAACTCGGGCTCGCGCGCGACACGCTGCATGCCGAGGCGCTGGAATGGGCAACGACGCGCGGTGCGCGCTCGGGCCGCGTTGCCTGGCAGTATATTCAGGATCTGGCGGGACGCATGCGCGTCCATATCGATAGAGTCTAAAATGACAAAAGCCCGGCGGTTGGCCGGGCTTTTGCGCTTCCTGGTACGCTGTACCTATTCCAGGAAAGTCATCGGGTTGACCGGTGACGCGTCCTTGCGCACCTCGAAATGGACCTGCGGCTGCTTGACGTCGCCGCTCATGCCGGAGACCGCGACGGTCTGACCGCGCTGGATCTTCTGGCCGCGGGCAACGCTCAGCGTGTCGGCATTGCCGTAGACGGTGACGGTGCCGTCGTCGTGACGGACGAGAACCGTGTTGCCGAGTTCCTTCAGGCCGTTGCCGGCATATATGACGACGCCGTTTTCGGCCGCCTTGATCGGCGTACCCTGCGGTACCGAGATATCGATGCCGTCGTTGCGGTTGCCATTGACGTTGGCGCCATAGGCGGCAATGACCTGGCCGCGCACCGGCCAGCGATACTTGCCGATGCCGGTGGATTCCGGCGCGTCGGCGCTGACATCGGCCTTCTTCTCGACCTCGTCGAGGGTCTGGGTGGCGGCCGGCGCCTTATAGGGTGCGGGCTGAACGGACGCCGTCTGCTGGGCAGGCGCGGGCTCGACCGGCTTCGACTCGACCTTTTCAGCCGGGATCGAGGCGGTCTTGATCGTGTCGGCTTTGCCGTTCGGAATCTTCAGGGCCTGGCCGACACGCAGCGAGCTCGCCGAAATATTGTTGGCGGCCTTGAGATCGTCGATATTGGCGCCGGTCGCCTTGGCAATCTTTGCCAGCGAATCGCCCTGCTTGACGACATAAGTGCCGGCAGGCGCCTTCGGATCCTTGCCCGCGCCGGCGGGAAGCTTGCCGGTCGGATCGGCGCTCGCCATGGTCTTGTCACGCGCGGAATTGGCGCCCGGGACGACGGCGACCTTCTGCTCCGGCGCCTTGGCCGGTCCCGGCATATTGCCGGGCTTGGAAAGGTCGGCCGCCTGCGATGCCGCCTTGGCGGCATTGCCGCCATTGAAAGTCGGGATCAGGATCGCCTGGCCGGGTTGGGCGGCAGAGGCCGTCTTCAGATTGTTGACGCGCAGGATTTCCTTTTCCGGAACGCCGAAACGTCTGGACAGCGTGGCGATGTTTTCGCCCGGACGCAGTGTCACGGAAGGCGCATTGGTCGCCGACCAGCCGGAAATCTTCGGCGTCGTGCCGGTCGTCAGCGAATCGGGCGCCGCCTTCGGCGCCACCAGCCGCGGTTTTTCAGCCCGTGGCGAAGCTGGGAACGGCTGGGCGAGCGCCACTTCCTTTTCCCGCTGACGGGGTGGCGCGGCAGCGGTCGGCGCGGCAAGCTCGGAACGCTGTATCGAGACCGGCGAGGAAGCCAGACGTGCGCTCGATGGACGGACCGGCTCGTAGCCCGGGTTTACCGGATAGGGCTGGTTCGGCGCATTGTTGCCGCCGTAACCGGGCTGGCTGGCGAGGGCCGTACCGCCGAGATCGGCACGCGGCACCGGATCGCCCTGGACGCCGCCCCGGCGCGGAATGGAACTTGTGGTGATCTGATCCTGACCGGAGGAGGAAAACAAACTGCCAAACCGTGTCACATCGGAACTGCAGCCCGTTGCGGCACTCGCCAGCAGGCCCACAACCAGAAGATTACCGGCCGACTTACCGAACTTTGGCGAAAGACTGAAACGCATTGACTCGACCCACTGAGAACGCAACCATTTGTGAGTCTATTAAAACGCGTTAGTATTACCACGCGGTTAAGATGCTGGAATCAGTGCGATATTTTTGAGGAGTTGATAACCATAGCTTACGGGTGAAAAATCGCAGTGCCTACAGCAGCGAGGCAAGACGCGGAACGATCGGCAGATAAGGGGCTTCGAACAGTTCCTCGCGTTCGAAACGGCTGCCGGTTTTCGTCAGCCGCACCATGCGACATTCGTTTTCGGAAATCATCAGCGGCGCGATCATCGAACCGCCGGAAACGAGCTGGTCGGTATAAAAGCGCGGCATCGCATTGAACGCCGCCGTCACCAGGATACGGTCGAAGGTGCCCTCGCCCTGCATGCCGGCGCTGCCGTCGGCATGGCGGATGACGACGTTGCGCAGGCCAAGCCATTCCATGCGCCGCTGCGCTGCCGATGTCAGCGTCTTGTAGCGGTCGATCGACAGCACACGCTCGGCCAGGCGCCCCATGACGGCGGCGGTGAAGCCGCTGCCGGTGCCGATTTCCAGGACCCGCTGGCCCGGCTTGAGCTTCAGGTGATGCAGGATGCGGACCGCAAAATCGATGCCTTCGAGGAAGGATCCGCATTCGATCGGGATCGTTCGGCTCGAATAGGCATTGTCGGAAAATTGCGCCGGCACGAACTGCGAGCGCGGCGTCTGCTCGACCGCCGTCAGCAGATCGAGGTCGGAGATGCCTTCGGCACGCAATCTGAGGACGAGCGCCGCAAAGCCCTCCTTCTCCGCCAGTCTTGCCGTCAAACCTGTGCTCCGTATCCCAGGGCCCGCGCCACGCGGTCCGTCACGGAATAATCGGTCAGATCCAGTTTCAAAGGCGTTACCGAAATCTTGTTATGCTTGAGGGCGTGAATATCGGTACCTTCGATGAAGGCGCCGGCGCGTTCGCCGAACTTCAGCCAGTAATAGGGAAAGCCCCGGCCGTCGGAGCGGGCATCGACCTGCAGATTGAAGGCGAGCTTGCCTTGCATGGTCACTTCGGCGCCATCGACCTCATCGGGACGGCAGTTCGGGAAGTTGAGATTGAGGAACGTGCCCTCCGGCAAGTCCAGACCCATCAGCTTTTCCAGAAGAGCCGGGGCATGTGCCTCGCAGACTTCCCAGGGCACGATGCGTGCGCCATCCTCATAGAGATAGGCTTGGCTGAGCGCGAAGGAGCGCACGCCCTGCATCGTGCCTTCGATGGCACCGGCGATCGTACCGGAATAGGTCACATCGTCGGCAACGTTCGAACCCGAATTGACGCCGGATAGAACGAGATCGGGCTTGATGTCCATCACCTGGCGGATACCCATGATGACGCAATCGGTCGGCGTGCCGCGCAAGGCGAAATGCTTGTCGGAAATCTTGCGCAGCCGCAGAGGTTCGGACAGGCTCAGCGAATGGGCAAGACCGCTCTGGTCGGTCTCGGGCGCCACGATCCAGACATCGTCGGACAGCGTGCGGGCGATCCGCTCCAGTGCGGCCAGGCCCTCTGCGTGAATGCCGTCGTCATTCGTAAGCAGGATGCGCATCGCCTCAGGCCGCCCGTTCGATCTTGGTCAATCCGCCCATATAAGGCAGCAAAACGTCCGGAATCGTGACCGAACCGTCCTCGTTCAAATAATTTTCAAGCACGGCGATCAGGCAGCGGCCGACGGCCGTGCCGGAGCCGTTCAGCGTGTGGACGAACCTGTTGGTCTTGTCATCCTTGCCGCGATAGCGCGCGTTCATGCGACGGGCCTGGAAATCGCCGCAGACCGAGCAGGAGGAGATTTCGCGGAAGGTGTTCTGTCCCGGCAGCCAGACTTCCAGATCGTAGGTCTTGCGCGAACCGAAGCCCATGTCGCCGGTGCAAAGGGTCATGGTGCGGAAGTGCAGGCCGAGACGCTTTAGCACTTCTTCGGCGCAGGCGGTCATCCTTTCATGCTCGGCGATGGCGCTCTCGGCGTCGGTAATCGAAACGAGCTCGCATTTCCAGAACTGGTGCTGGCGCAGCATGCCACGCGTGTCGCGGCCGGCCGAGCCCGCTTCCGAGCGGAAGGACGGCGTCAGCGCGGTAAAGCGCAGCGGCAGCTCTTCCTGGTCGAGGATCTCCTCGCGCACCAGATTGGTCAGCGTCACCTCCGCCGTCGGAATGAGATAGCGGCCATCCGTCGTCTTGAAGAGATCCTCTTCGAACTTCGGCAGGCTGCCGGTGCCGAACACCGCTTCAGCCCGAACCATCAGCGGCGAGCTTACTTCGGTATAACCGTGCTCGCGGGTGTGGAGATCGATCATGAACTGGCCGAGCGCGCGCTCGAGCCTGGCGAGCGGCCCGGTCAGCACCGTGAAGCGCGAGCCGGAGAGCTTGGCGGCGCGGTCGAAGTCCATATAGCCGAGCGCCTCGCCGATTTCGAAGTGCTCCTTCGGCGTGTGGTTCCAGCGCGGCTTTTCGCCGACGGTGCGGGTGACGACATTGTCATGCTCGTCCTTGCCGACCGGGACGTCGTCGAAAGGCACGTTCGGGATGCGCGAGAGCGCGTCGTTGAGCTCGGCCGTCAGCTGCCGGTCCTCTTCCTCGACCATCGGCAGCAACGTCTTCAGCTCGGCGACCTCGGCCTTCAGCTTCTCGGCGAGTTCGCCGTTCTTCTGGGACAGCGCCGCGCCGATCTCCTTGGAGGCGAGATTGCGGCGGGACAGCAGGTCCTGCGCCTTCTGCACGGCGGAGCGGCGCTTTTCATCGAGGGAAATGAGGCTTTGCGCAAGAGGCTCCGCACCGCGCTTGGCAAGGGCGGCATCGAGCGCTTTGGGATTCTCACGGATCCATTTGATATCGAGCATCGTCGTTCCAGGTCCTTGCAACAGAAGTGACCCGGCCAAAGCCTGATCGGCTTCGACCGGATGGGACGGCGCTCATGAAAGGATTGCCGGATCGCCGCTTCAGACGCTGTCCGTCTTGGCAACGTCTGCGGATCCGGTTTCCTTCTCGACCGCCTGCCGGGCACGCTGGCGCTCCACGAGTCGCGCCGCATAGATGGCAATCTCGTAGAGAAGGATCGCCGGTATCGCAAGGCCGATCTGGGATAAGGGGTCCGGCGGCGTCAGCACGGCAGCGACGACAAAGGCCAGCACGATGGCGAATTTACGCTTTTCGGCGAGCCATTCCGACGTCAGCAGGCCGACACGGGCAAGCAGTGTCGTGACAACAGGCAGCTGGAAGACGAGGCCGAAGGAGAAGACCAGCGTCATGATCAGACTCAGATATTCCGAGACCTTCGGCAGAAGCGAGATCGCTACCTCGTCATGGCCCGGCGCTTGCTGCATCGACAGGAAAAACCACATGACCATCGGCGTGAAGAAAAAATAGACCAGCGCGGCGCCTAAGAGGAACAGAAGTGGGGAAGCGATCAGGAACGGAAGGAAGGCCGCCCGTTCATTCTTATAGAGGCCTGGAGCGACAAACTTGTAGATCTGGGCGGCGATGATCGGAAAAGCGATCACAAGGCCACCGAACATGGCGACCTTGACCTGCGTGAAGAAGAATTCCTGCGGCGCGGTGTAGATGAGCTGCGCCTTCTCGACATCGAGGTTGGCCCAGCTGACGGCGAGCTTATAGGGATAGACCAGATAGTTGAAGATGTGCTTGGCGAAAAAGAAGCACACGACGAAGGCGATGAAGAACGCGCCGATCGACCACATAAGCCGCGTGCGCAGCTCCATCAGGTGCTCGATCAACGGCTGCGGCTTGTCTTCGATATCACCGCTCATGCCTCGTCCTTCTTCTCAGTCTGCGCCGGCGTTTTCGGCGTTGCGGGCTTCCTGGTTGCCGTCGCGCGCTTCGGCTTTTCCACCTGCGCTGCAGTGGCCGCGACGGCATCGGCCTTATCAGCGGCCTTGCCGCGCGGCTTCCTCGGAGCCTTCGGCTTGGCGGCAATCGTGTCGGCCTGGACGGCCGCTGCGGCGACGGGTTCCGGCGTCGGCGCCGGTGTCGGCACCAGTGGCGGCGTTTCCGGCAGGCTCATCGAAGGCGCCGGGGCCGAAGCCGCAGTCGGCGGCACTTCGGTCTTGTTCTGAGGAGGTGTGCTTGCCTTCTGCAGATCGGCCTTGATCTCGTTACCCATCTGACGAAGGGGGTTCATTGCCTCGCGCAGACTGTTGACCGGGTTGAGCTTCTGGGCGTCGCCGATGGTCTGGCGGACATCGTCAAGCTCGGCTTCACGCAACGCCTCATCGAACTGCGCACGGAAGTCACCCGCCACCTTGCGGGCGCGCTGCGTCATCTTGCCGAAAGCGCGCAGCATCGGCGGCAAATCCTTGGGACCGACAACGACGATCAGCACGACCGCGATGACCAAAAGCTCGGTCCAACCAATATCGAACATGCAAGGCTCCTGGACGGGAAGCGCGGGGGCGGCGCTTTTTCCCGGACTTGGTTACTTGGTTTCGTCGGCCTTGTGATCGACGGTCTTTGCCGTTTCCGGCGCGTCTTCGTCCGTCATGCCCTTCTTGAAACTCTTGATGCCCTTGGCGACATCGCCCATCAGTTCCGGGATCTTGCCGCGACCGAACAACAACAGCACGACGACCAGAACGATCAGCCAGTGCCAGATGCCAAAAGAACCCATTACGCTTACTCCCTGTTGTGATGTTCCCTCGATGTAAGGATTTCCCACACCGTTTCCAACATCAAGCCCTTCGAACTGCGCTTAATGTCACGGTATCGCCCGTTGTGACAAGCCACAGAACCGCCGAAAAATGGTGAGCACCATTGTTTTCGTCAAGCATGGCAAAAGCAAGAGGAAGTCCTTCAATCTTCGGACGTAGAACGCGGGGCAAGCAACCCAAGTTCTTCGAGATCCATCTGGGTAATGGGGTCTTCGTCCTCGCTCAGCTCGTCGTTCATCAATGGCGAGGGAATATTGAAATTCGCCGGAATGCGGCCCGAGAGCAGGCCTGCTCCCTTTAATTCTTCGAGACCGGGCAGATCGCGCAATTCCTCGAGGCCGAAATGGTCGAGAAAATCCCGCGTGGTGCCCAATGTAACCGGCCGGCCCGGCGTGCGCCGGCGGCCTCGAAACCGCACCCAGCCCGCTTCCATCAGCACGTCGAGCGTGCCGCGCGAAGTCTGCACGCCGCGGATATCCTCGATTTCGGCGCGCGTCACCGGCTGGTGATAAGCGATAATTGCAAGCACTTCCAGGGCGGCGCGCGAAAGCTTTTTCACCTCGTTTTCATCGCGGCGGATGACGAAGGAGAGATCGGCGGCAGTCCGGAAGGCCCAGGCTCCCTCCACCTGCACGAGGTTGACGCCGCGCGGCGCATATTGCGCCTTCAGGCGCAGCATGATCGCCCGCACATCGACTTTCTCAGGCAGGCGCTCGGCGAGGAAAGCTTCGGGGACCGGCTGCGATGAGGCGAAGACCAGCGCCTCGGCGATGCGCTCGGCCTCGATCGCGGCCTGCAGATCGCGGCCCTCGTCCTCGAAATCCTCGTCGCCCTTCAGATCGATCAAGCCGGCCGCTCCTGTTCCACCACCTGCAGCGTCGCATGTTTCGGGCCTCGGCGCATATAGATCGGCTGAAAGGCGCCGTCTTGGCGGATTTCGAGCTTGCCCTCGCGCACCAGTTCCAGCGAAGCGGCAAAGGCGCTGGCGATGGCGGTAACACGTTCCTCGGGCGCCGCGAGATAACGCAGCAGATAGTGCTCCATCGCCGTCCAGTCCCCGACCTCGCCGATCATCTGGGTCAGTAGCTCGCGGGCATCGGTCAACGACCAGACATTGCGCCTCTCGATCGTCACTTGGGTGATGGCGTGGCGCTGGCGCAGCGCCGCATAGGCGGTCAGGAGATCGTAGAGGCTGGCCGCATAAGCCGACTGCTGCCGGTCGGGAATATGCTCAGGCGCGCCGCGCGCAAAAATATCGCGGCCGAGGCGGTTACGGTTGACGAGGCCTTCGGCCGCCTGGCGCATGGCTTCGAGACGTTTCAGACGGAAGGCGAGCGTTGCCGCCATCTCCTCGCCCGAGGGGCCGTCATCCTTGACCTGCTGGGGAATGAGCAGGCGAGACTTGAGATAGGCAAGCCAGGCCGCCATGACGAGATAATCGGCGGCAAGTTCGATGCGGATGCGCCGGGCGCTCTCGACGAACTGCAGATATTGCTCGGCGAGCGCCAGCACCGAAATGCGCGACAGATCGACCTTCTGGTTGCGGGCGAGATAGAGCAACAGGTCAAGCGGACCTTCGAAACCGGCGACGTCGATCACCAGCGCCGGCTCATGGCTGGCGCGCTCGGCGCCGTTGTCCTGCCACAGCTTGTCCATCGGCGTTGCCGCCTGCGGACGCTCCGTGCCCTTGACCGTGTTCACCAACCTGCTCCTCTGCGATCAGACAATCGCAAACATCGCCTCGAATTCCGCCCGCAACTCAGCCTCATGGGCTGTATCCGGCGCGGCAAAACCTGCTTCTACCGCTTTTGCGCGCGCAAGCGACGCGCCGGCGAGCGGCGGAACGTTTGCCACGACATCCAGCATCTCGTCCATCTTGCCATTGCAATGCAGCACGATATCGCATCCGCCTGCAATGATATTCGCCGCACGCTCGCCGATTGTGCCGGAAAGAGCGTTCATCGAGCTGTCGTCGGAAAGCAGCAGACCGGTAAAGCCGATATGCTGACGGATAACGCCGTCGATCACCTTGCGTGAGGTCGTCGCCGGATTGTCGGGGTCGATGGCGGTGAAGACGAGGTGGCAGGTCATCGCCATCAGCTCGTCCTTCATGGCGATAAAGGGCGGGAAATCATGGGTTTCCAACTCATCGCGCGAGACGGTGACGACAGGCAGTTCCAGATGGGAATCGGCAAAACCGCGACCATGGCCGGGCATATGTTTCATCACAGGCAACAGGCCGCCTGCCTTCAACCCTTCGGCCGCCGCCCGGCCCATGGCGATGACGGTCCCGGGATCGCCGCCATAGGCGCGGTCGCCGATGACATTGCTGCTGCCTTCGACCGGCACGTCGAGCACCGGCAGGCAATCGACATTGATGCCGAGCCGCGCAAGGTCGAAAGCATGCAGCCGCGACATCACCCAGGCGGCGCGCAGGCCGAGTGCTGTGTCGCGGCGATAAAGATCACCGAGCGCCTGACCCGATGGATAACGCGGCAGGACCGGCGGGCGGATGCGCTGGACGCGACCACCCTCCTGGTCGATCAGCACCGGCGCATGCCAACCGACGCTGTCGCGCAGTTCGGCGACAAGATCGGCAATCTGCGAAGCTTCGGAAATGTTGCGCCCAAAAAGGATGAAGCCCCAGGGCCGTTCGCCCCGGTAGAAGGCTTTCTCTTCGGATGTGAGGGCAAGGCCGCTGCAGCCCAGGATCATCGCTTTTGATTCGGTCATTTGGGAATCATAGACCGCCCCGGGCCAAATGCGAGCAAGCGCGGGCGCGATGCACAAAAAAGAGCGGCGGGCCGATCGGCCCGCCGCTCTCACAATTCCGTGACCTGATTTTATTTGGAGATCAGGCAGCTTCCACCGGCTGCGCGATACTGTTCGCAAAGTGCTGCGGCCTCATCCTTAGAGCCGACCGGGATGCGAACACGGTAGAAAGTGCCCTTGCCGGCGATATCGGCCCTGCGGATCTCGTGAGCACGGCCACCCAGCACCCCGGCGAATTTCTTCGAGAGGTTGGCATAGGATTTGTTGGCCTCGTCCTCCGACGGCAGGGACGCGATCTGAAGGCCGTAGCCGCCGGTGGATGCGGCCTGCTGCGGCTGGGCGGCGGCCGGCGCGGCAGAGGCGACCTGCGTCGGCTTCGGCTGCTGCGCAGGCGTGCGGACATTGCCCCTTTCGGTGACGGTGCCGACGACATTGACGGGCTGATCGGCCGGGCGGGCGATCGGAACCGGGGCCGTATCGGCGACCGCCGTCGTCTTGACCGGCCGTACCGGCGCATCGACCGGGGCGGGATTTGCCTGCTGCACATCGGCAGTTGCCGCAGGCGACGGCTGAGCCGGCGCTGCTTCAACAGGTGCTGCCGAACGCGAATCGGCGGAAGCAACCTCGGCGCTTGCCGGGAAGCTTGCAGCCGTTCCGCCGACCGGCGGCACGGCCGGGGTCGACGGCGCGGACTGGGCGGTGACCGGCGGCTGGACAGACGGCGTTGTCTGGGCAGACTGTGCAGGCGGCTCCGGCTGATCGAGCGGCGCAATCTCCTCGCGGGCGACCAGGGTGCCGTCAGGCTTGACGATCATCGTGCGGACCTTGCGCGGCGAAACGGACGGCGTCTTGTCGGCGCTGCTTGCGGGCGCGTCGTCGGCGTTCGCCTGGTTCGGCAGCAGACGCGGATCCTCCGTCTCACCGACCGCAGTCGGCGTGACCCGATCGTCGACGCCCGCGTTCTCGTCGTCCTCGGGCAGCGCTTCCGGTGTCAGTGTCCGCTGGACGACATCGACGGGCGCCTCGTCGGACGACACGAGCGCCTTCTGCTTCGGATCCTCGGCAGAACCCGCAACGCGATCATAAACGGCCTTGTCCTGGTTGGGCACGGTCTTGCCGCCGGGATTTTCCGGAACGACCTTGACCGGCTCCTTATCGGCGGTGATCACGCGCGGCTCGCCGGATGCGACAATGCCAAGTCCCTCGCCGTTCCAGACGGAGGAATAGACGCCATAACCGACGCCGGCGAAGACCACGAGCACGACAGCCCCGGCTAGCAACCGGCGCATCGAGCGGGCGCGGCTGAAATCGGCGGCCTGGCTTGCTGACTCGATGCGGACCTCCGAGGTCTCGCGGCGCTCGACCGGCTCGCGCACGCTGCGGCGGAAATCCTCCTCCAGCGCCCGTTCAAAATCGTCGAGGCCGTCGGCAATGGTCGGCTTGACCGGCTTGGCCGCGGCTTCGGTATCCCGGGCCGACGACGGCATTTCCCGCGGCTTGGCCGGTTCGAAGAAGCTCGCGATCTCCGCGTCGAGATCGAAATCGAAGTCTGCCGTCTTCGCGACCGGAGCAGGTTGCTCGACCGGCGGCAGCGCCGGCACGTGCATGTCGTCGACGGTTTCGGGACGTTCCTCCGGGTCAGAGATCATCGCCGGATCGAAAGGCAGGTCTTCGGTCGATTCTGCGACTGGCGGCGCCCAGTTGAAAGCCGCAGCTGAGGCCGGCGGCTCGGGAACGAAAGCCGGCGCGGGTCGTGGAGCGGCAGCGGCCATCGGGCGCATTTCCATCTGGGGCGGAGGCACCATCGGCTGGGGTGCGGGAGCGACCGCCTGCGGCCGAGGCGCGATGACCGGCGCCTGCGGCTTTGGCTGCGGCGCGGGTTCGGATGCTTCCGAGAAATCGAGATCGGAAAGTTCCAGCTCGATGCCGGCAAGATCCAGCTCGAAATCGTGGCCGGCGAAGGGGTCGTCGGCTTCCGGCACCGGCTGCGGCGCCCGCGAATATGACGGCGCGGCAGGCTGGGGTGCGGCAACCGCAGTAGGCGACGGCGCGATCGGCCTTACGGCTTCGACGGCATGGGCCGGAGCCGATTCGGCCGGCGCAGGCCGGACGGGCGCTTCGGCCACGGGGGCAGCAGCCACGGCCGCGACGTCGATCGAGGCAGGCTGCGATGTGACAGGCACCGGATTGGTACGCTGCAATACCGGATGCGGCACGGGATAACGCGAGACATCGGCGAGCAGATCGTCGAGATCGAACGTGCCGGCAGTATGCGGCACTTCAGGCACGACCTCGGTCAGCGCCGCATCGGCCTGGATCTCGCCTTCGACGGCGGCGGCAATGAGATCGAAACCGGCGTCGGGCCTAAATTCCTGAAGGTCCTCCTCGATCTCAACGAAATCCTCTACCTCTGCAATCTCTTCCGGCGCGACCATCTCATCATCGTGACGATCGAGTTCGGCGGGGAAGCCGAGCGACGGAGAAACGGATGCGAACTCCTCGGCAGGTTCGACGGCGGCCGAAGCTTCGATAGCGGCGACGGGCGCCGGCTCCTCGACCACGGGCGCCGGCTCCACCTCGGGAAGATCGGCAAGCGACGTCTCGGCCGGCGCTGCGGCGGTCGGTTCAGCCACCGGCTCGACCCGCTCCGGCTGAACGACCGGCTCCTCGCGTTTGGTGGCATGAAAATTGGCAAGCGGCAGCCGGATGCTGGCAGCCGACCATTGCGGCGCCTTGACAGGCTGCGGCACAGCAGAAACCGGCGCCGCACCGATCGACAATTCGAGCTCTTCGATGAGGTCGCGCGCACCGCCGAAGGCCGATTGCACCGGCGCCTCGAAAGCAGGATCGATGGAGATCGGCTGGGGAGCAACCGCCCAGGCGGCGGCCTGCTCGTCTGCACCGCTCGCGGCAGGTGCGGCAGCTATTTCTTCGGCGACAACGGGGGCGACGGAACCCGGCTCGGAAATCTCGGCATGTCCGACAGCGGGAGAGGCATCGAGAATGGGCTCGACATAATCCTCAGGCGCGATCTCGTCGGAAATCGGCTCGGCCGGATGGTCGAGCTCTGCGAGCGGACGCGGCGAATCGTAACGGTCGAATTCGCGCCCGAGCTCATCTTCGAGATCGAAGGCGGGCTCGCGCCGTGCGGCTTCGGTCACCGTATTTGCTGCAACACGCGGTTCGAAGCCGACGATACGAGCAAGCTCGGCCAACGGATCGTCGTCAGCAAACAGATCGTCTCTTCCGCGCGTATCATACGCAAGTTGTTTCTCAGCCATGCTTTTCCCACTCGCAAACGCCAACGCTCAAATGCCAGCGCATTGTGGGGAAATGGTGACGTTATCGCATTTCGTCAGGTGCGGCAGTGCCTGTAATGGCAAGTCCCGACTTCAAAACCGACGCGACGGCGTACACCAGCCCTAGTCTGGCAATACTTGATTCTCGGTTTTTATCATTAACAAATCGTAATTCCGTCTGATCTTTACCTTTGTTCCAGTGCGCGTGGAAGGAACTGGCGAGGTCGTAGAGGTAAAAAGCGATGCGATGCGGCTCCTGCGACTGAGCCGCTGCTTCGACCACACGGGGGAATTCGGCGAGCTTGGCGACGAGCTGCAATTCGGCCGGATCGCCAATGCCAGCAACGGCTTTCGCCAGATCTTCAGACGAAACATCGAGGCCTGGGAAAGCCTCCCTCGCCTGCCGGAAGACCGACATGCAGCGGGCATGCGCATACTGCACGTAAAAAACAGGATTGTCCTTCGACTGTTCCGTCACTTTGGCGAAATCGAAATCAAGCGGTTCGGAATTCTTGCGGTAAAGCATCATGAAGCGGACCGAATCACGGCCGACTTCCTCGACGACGTCCCGAAGCGTGACGAAATCGCCCGAGCGTTTCGACATCTTCACCGGCTCGCCGTTGCGATAGAGCTTGACCAGTTGGCAAAGCAGCACCGTCAGCTTCGCCTTACCGTCCGAAACGCCACGCGCAACCGCTTCCAGGCGCTTGACGTAACCGCCGTGGTCGGCGCCGAGCACATAGATCATCTCGTCGAAACCGCGGTCGAACTTGTTCTTGAAGTAGGCGACATCGGCGGCGAAATAGGTGTAGGAGCCGTCCGACTTGATCAGCGGCCGGTCCATGTCGTCGCCCACCTCGGTCGAGCGGAACAGCGTCTGTTCGCGATCCTCCCAATCCTCAGGCAACTGGCCTTTCGGCGGCGGCAGAGTGCCCTTGTAGACGTAACCCTTGAAGGTCAGGTCATTGATCGCCGTGCGGATCGCGGCGGCGCCATTGGCATGCAAGGTGCGTTCGGAGAAGAAGATATCGTGATGGACGTTCAACGCCGCCAGATCTTCCCGGATCATCACCATCATCGCACTGATGGTGCGATCCTTGACGATCGGCATCCATTGCTCTTCCGGCATGTTGTGCAGCCGCACGCCGTAATCGGCGGCAAGCGACTGGCCGACGGGCACGAGATAATCGCCTGGATAGAGACCCGAGGGGATTTCGCCGATCCGTTCCCCGAGCGCTTCGCGATAACGCAGGAAGACCGAGCGGGCGAGCACGTCGATCTGCGAGCCGGCGTCGTTGATGTAATATTCCTTCTCGACGCCGTAACCGGCAAAGGCGAGCAGGTTGGCGAGCGCATCGCCTACGACGGCGCCACGGCAGTGACCGACATGCATCGGCCCGGTCGGATTGGCCGAGACATATTCGACGTTGACCTTGCGGCCTGCACCGAGGGTCGAGCGGCCGTAGTCGGTGCCGGAGGCGATCATCGAGGCGAGCAGCCGCTGCCAATAACCGACGGCGAGACGGATGTTGATGAAGCCGGGACCGGCGACCGAGACATCGGCGACGTCGGCATCCTCTTTGAGCTTGGCGATGATGACGTCGGCAAGCGCGCGAGGGTTGGACCCGAGCGGCTTTGCCAGCACCATCGCGGCGTTGGTCGCAACATCGCCATGGCTGGCGTCGCGCGGCGGCTCGACGGTGATGCGGCCGAAATCGAGCTCGGATCGCTTTTCCCTGACCAGATCAATCTGTTCAAGGGCGGTTTTGATCCTGGCTTCGAAGTCGGTAAAAAGGTTCATCGCACTCTTCCATGCATAGGCTGTGCCAAAGGCGCAAATCGGCCTTCGGCGGGCGACCGCTGCCTATCGCAAATCCGGAGTGTGGTCAAACAATCGCCTGTGGGCACTGATTGCATAGGTGTCGGTCATGCCGGCCAAATAGTCGCCGACATGGCGAGCCTTCGGGGCATCGGCGAGGCCGGCGATATGATCGACCCAGTAATGGCTTTGCATCTCCTTGGGGCTGGCCATGTAGGCGCCGAAGAGGTCGGTGACGATCTGAGCAGCGCCGGCGCGGATGCGCATGATATCCGGATTGCGGTAGATTCGTTTGAAGAGCATCGCCTTGATCTGCCTGTCGGTTTCGGCCATCGCGTCGGAGAAGGTTGCGATCACCCGGTCGGCAGCGCGAATGTCGGCTGCGCTCTCAGGGCGAAGAATTGAAAGACGCTGCTGGGCGACGCCGATCACGTCCTCGACCATACGGGTGATCTGCCGGCGCATGATCTCGTGGGTGAAGCGGCTCGGCTCGAGATGCGGATACCGCGCCCTCACCTCGGCCATTAGCCCCGCCAGAAACGGGATTTCCTCCAGCATGTCGAAGGTCAGGTAGCCGGAGCGCAGGCCGTCGTCGATATCGTGGGTATTGTAGGCGATATCGTCAGCGATCGCCGCGACCTGGGCCTCGAGGCTGGCGTAGGTCGCAAGCTCGAGATCGTGCAGTTCGCAATAATCGAGGATCGGCTGCGGAACCGGACCGCGCGTGCCGACACCATCAGGCGTCAGCAGCGGGCCATTGTGCTTAACCAGGCCTTCGAGACTTTCCCACGTCAGGTTGATGCCGTCGAATTCGGCATAACGCCGCTCCAGCTTGGTCACGATGCGCAGCGATTGGGCATTGTGGTCGAAGCCGCCATAGGGCAGCAGCACCTCGTGCAATGCGTCCTCCCCGGTATGGCCGAAGGGCGTGTGGCCGAAGTCGTGTACCAGGGCCACGCCCTCGGCCAGATCCTCGTCGAGTTTCATGGCGCGGGCGAGCGCGCGGGCGATCTGCGCCACCTCGATCGTATGCGTCAGCCGGGTGCGATAGTGATCGCCATCCTGGGCGATGAAGACCTGGGTCTTGTGCTTCAGCCGGCGGAAGGCCGTCGTGTGGACGATGCGGTCGCGGTCGCGCTGGAAGTCCGAGCGCGTCGGGCTGCCGTCCTCCGGATAAAGACGCCCACGCGTCGTCCAGGGGTCCGCCGCATAGACCGCCCTTTCGCTGCCGCCGAAACCTAAAGCCCGCCTGTCAACCGTCATTCTTCACCGTCATTCTGCCTGTTGCCGCATCTGCCCATTGACGCCGCTTTGCCCTCTTCATACCTATAGCCCGGCGAAACGGCAAAGAGGCGCCCGCCGACCGTTGCGCACATCATGGCCTTTTTGCGAAGATCATGGTAAGTTCTTTTGATATCAGGCATTTGAACTTTCAATGCCAAAACCCATTCTCTCCGGATCTTGACCCCGGCAGGAGGAAACATGACGGATACGAGTGTAACCCTTTCAGATGCCGCGGCAAAGCGTATCGCCGCGATCATCGGCGCGGAGGCCGGCAAGAGCGCGCTGCGCGTTTCGGTCGAAGGCGGCGGCTGTTCGGGCTTTTCCTATAAGTTCGACCTCGCCGACAGCGCGAGCGACGACGACATCATCGTCGAAAAGAACGACGCAAAAGTGCTGATCGACAGTCTGTCGCTCGTCTATATGGCGGGCTCGGAGATCGACTTCGTCGATAATCTGCTTGGTCAATCCTTCCAGATCAAGAACCCGAATGCGGTGGCAAGCTGCGGCTGCGGCACCAGCTTCTCGATCTGACCTTCCAGAAACATTTCGCTGTGCGAACGAACCGGCCGAAGAAGCGCTTCCGGCCGGTTTATCGTCTTGTCCTGTTGTAAAAGACCACGATAAAAGAAGCGCACGCAGCGAAATAGGACGAAGAGATGAAGATCGCGACTTGGAACATCAACGGCGTCAAGGCGCGCATCGACAATCTGACGCAATGGCTCAAGGATTCCGATCCTGATATAGTCTGCCTGCAGGAGATCAAGACGATCGACGAAGGTTTTCCCAGGCTGGAGATTGAGGCGCTCGGCTATCACGTCGAGACGCACGGCCAGAAGGGCTTCAATGGTGTGGCGATTCTCTCCAAGACTTCGCCTTCCGAAGTCAACCGCGGCCTGCCCGGCGATGCGCTGGATGAACAGTCGCGTTTCCTCGAGGCGGTGTTCACGCTGCCGAACACGCGCATCCTGCGCGTCTGCTGCATCTATTTGCCGAACGGCAATCCCGTCGAAACGGAGAAATATCCCTACAAGCTCGCCTGGATGGAACGCCTGCGGAGCTTTGCCGCAGAGCGCCTCGCCTATGAGGAGATGCTGGTGCTTGCCGGCGATTATAACGTCATCCCCGAGCCGCACGACTGCTTCGACCCCAAGGTCTGGGAAAACGATGCGCTGTTTCTGCCGCAGACGCGGGAGGCATTCCGCAGGCTCGAAAATCTCGGGCTGACGGATGCGGTGCGCGCAACGACGGACGCGACGCGGCTCTATTCCTTCTGGGACTATCAGGCAGGTGCGTGGCCGAAGAACAACGGCATCCGCATCGACCACCTGCTGCTCTCACCGGAGGCTGCCGACCGGATGACGTCGGCGGCGATCGAAAAACATGTGCGGGCCTGGGAAAAGCCGTCCGACCACGTGCCTGTCATCGCCTATTTCGATTTTGCGGCCTGACATTCGCAGCCCATAGCACCGCGTCATTGCAAGCGCGTATCAGGGCGCTGCATCGCAGGCTTCAGTCGGAGCCGCTCGCGATGGCGTGCGACAGCGATACTGCCGTGCGGCGGTCGGCCTCGTTCGCAACCGAGAAAGCCTGCTCCTGCAGGGCTTCCATCCAGCCGCAGTCCTTGGGCTTGCAGCGGTCGAGAGCGGCGGTCATCAGCGCGAGACCGCGGGCCGTCTGGCCTTCGTCGAAGAGAATATTTCCGAAAATTGCCATGGCGCCGGGATGGCCACTCTTGCGCGCCTGGTTCAACCATTTCTTCGCCTGCTGCGGGTTGGCATTGCCGCCCTCGCCGGCCAGCATCATCTGCGCCAGCTGGAACTGAGCTTCGGGAACGCCAAAGGTGGAGGCCACCTGGAAATAAAGCTGGCGTGCCTGGGTGAGATCGATCTTGACCGGGCTGCCGGATATGCCGTGCTTGTAATAATTTGCGAGCGAGAGAAGCGCGTTGACGAAGAAGCCGGTGTCCTCCGAGCCGGGTTCGACACCCTGCTGGGCAATCTCGCTGTAGATCTTGAAGGCTTCGAAATCATCCTGGGTGACGCCGTCGCCGTCGGCATACATATTGGCGAGCGCCCAGCGTGAACCGGTATGGCCTTTTTCGGCGGCGTATTTGTAAGCTTCGACCGCCTCCTCCTTCTGTCCGTTTTTGTAGGCCTTGAAGCCGAACTTGAAGAGGTCGAAAGGACCGGATTCCTTGCTGACGTCGCTTTTGATGTCGAAAGCGCGAACCGGGCCAGGCATTGCCAGCGCGATCCCTATGCCTATCAGCATGAATTTGAACAACTTGAACTCGGACGTTACCATTTCAACCGATTTCTTTCGTTCATCGCACGCAGCCGGCGCGGGCGCCGGGCAGACGGTCGATGTATTCATTCGAGGCGAGCGATCCCGCGGTGGGCTCCATGGCCCCTTTGCCCGCGTCGCATCCAGCCCATTGGCCGTTTCCCAGCCGAATTTTCAGCATGTCATCTAGAACCACCCGGCTCCCGGCATGGCCCCACTGCAATCTGCCTGGCATTCCTTTGGCAGGCGCGGTATTCGCCTTCCTGCCTTGATCGCTTTGGTAAACAGCAAATGTGACGAAACCAGTATCGGCTTCTCCGCCAAAGCCGCGCTGCTCAGGCGTGTTGGTCGAAAAAACCGGCACTCGACGGATCGACAACCTCGTTGCGAGGCTGGATCTGCGGCCGGAACAGCCTTGTCCAGAGAGCGAAACGGCCGCAATCGAACGACTGTCGCCAATCGCGTCGTATGACCTGCTGTTGCCGGAAAAAAATCGACCCATGCTACTCTTTACACGCACCCTACGTCTGCCGTCTCGTCGCCTGCCAATATCGCTGCGCTCTCTTTGTGGCGGGAAATAGACAAATTCGCCGCGCAGTCACCATATGCCAACCGTCGTAAAAAAGTGTTGCTGAATCGTCACAAAATCGGCGGGGAATAGTATGATTAACGGACGTAAAACAGAAAAGCCCGGCAGTGCCGGGCTCTCAATTCTTCAAACCGGAGTATTAGAACTTGACCTTTAGGCTCGTCGACAGTGCAGTGACCAGATCGTTGCCGAAGGAATAGGAGACATCATCTCCAAAGGTGACACCATTCTGGGTCACAACGCCGGACGATCCGCTCGTCAACAGACCCACGGCGCCGGCGATGCGCCATTCGATATGTTCGGTCGGCGTATAGGCTGCACCGACACCCAGCGTCCAGCTGTCTGTCTGTGCACCATAGCCCTGGCTGGTGCCGCGGTCCCAGGTCAGGCTTACCGCACCGGCCCATTGATCGGTGAACTTGTGGCCGACACCACCGGAGATCGTCCAACCGTCACGATAAAGCAGGTCGAGGGAGGTCAGTTCCGTCGCGCCGCCGGATTTGCAGGCGGCCAATCCCTTTGTCGAGGTCGGGCAGAAAGGCACGGATTGAAGCACACTCCAGTTCGTCCATTTCACCGAGCCGAAGGCGAGCCAGTCTGGAGCAATACCGCTTTGCAACTTCAGCTCAAGTGAATCCGGCGCTTCGGCGGAACCAAAAACAGGTGTGACTTGACCTCCATAAACCGGCACAACTGGAACCTGACGGAGATCAACAGTTCCGGTCAGGTCGTCGTACTTGACGCGGCTGTTATAAACGAGGCTCGCGCGCATCGCATATTCCGGAATCTCATAGGCGAGGCCGGCCCGCCAACCCCAACCGCTATCTTCCAGATCAAGGCGGCCGACGCCCGTGCCTACGCCGAGTAGAAGCGGAAGTGTTGAAACCAGACGTTCCTTGAAGCCCTCGACTTCCTGATAGAAGGCACCGCCGATGAAGCGAAGCTGTCCAGGGCCGACATCGAACCGATAGGAGCAAGTGCCGCCATAGTTGCGGGTCTTGATTTCCGTTTCGATGTTGTTGTTGGCGCCCGCCCAGTTCAGACCAGGATCGGAGTGGCCGCCGAAGGGCTCGGAATAATCGACGAGGCAATCGATCGTATCGGCGAAGCCGGCTTTGAAGCCGACATAGGGAATGGTGTAATTCGACGTCTCGTCGGCGGTGTCCGAACGGGTGTTGAGATTGCCACCCCCAGTTAAGACGGAGGTATTCGTGTCACGGACGTCCTTCAGCTTGCGCTGCGGGGTGACGTAGGTCACACCCGACTGGAACGAAAAAGGCGACGTGTCGAACAGTTGGTCAATATTGTAGCCGCCGCGCTCCAGACCGCCGGCGAAGGACGGCGATGTAAGCGACGAAAGAAGAACGAGCGACGTTACGCCCTTGGAAAACCTACGCGATGCCATTGTGTCTCCCCCACTCCAGCAATTGATGTGGCGCCACTCTAGTAAGTGTTCGCCTGACATGGCAACGCGCCCCACGGCAGCGCTCCCGGGCATTGCAGTGGCCAACTTACGTAAAGAAATTGACGGACACGTCAAAAAATCTGGTTAATAAAATTTTATTCCGAAACCACCGGGTTTCAGTCTCGTTTTTGGGTTTTCATTCCACACATTGCGAAAGCTGTATCAATCCGACAACAGTGGCAGTTTTCGCCCTTGGCATGCCAGCAGAGCCACAATCCACAGGCTCAGGGCCTGAAATCAGCCGCTTTCATGACCGAATCACGCGGGCGCCTAGAACGACAAAAGACGCGCCCTTAGCCGGGCGCGTCTTTGAAATGATTTGCCAAAATGGGCAGCGAAACTTATCCGGCTTCGCTCACCCTGGAAAGGGCGATCTTCAGGCTCGCCATCTGACCCTTCAGTTCCTCTAAACGCTCGCGCTCAGCCTCGACCACTTCGGGATTGGCATTGGCGACGAACTTCTCGTTGGAGAGCTTACCGTCGATGCGCGACATCTCGCCTTCCATCTTGCCAATCGCCTTTTCGAGACGCGCCTTTTCCGCGGAAAGGTCGATCAGATTGCCGAGCGGCAGGCAGATGGTGGCCTCGGCGACGACGATCTGGGCTGCTCCCTTCGGCGCATCGTCGGCCAGCGAGATCGCCTCGACACGCGCGAGTCGCTTGATGGCGGCGTCGTGGCGGAACAGCCGTTCGCGGGTCAGGTTGTTGGCCTTGACCACGACGAGCGGCGCTGTGGCCGACGGCGGCACGTTCATTTCGGCGCGCACGGAACGAATGCCGGAGACGAGGTCGATCAGCCAGTTGATCTCGTCGGCAGCCGCGTCGTCAGCATAGGAGGGCGCCGGCCATTCGGCATGGCAGACCAGCGTGTCGCGCTCTTTGCCTTCACCTGCCGTATGCGCCCAGAGCTCTTCGGTCATGAAGGGCATGAAGGGATGCAGCAGCTTGTAGATCTCTTCGAGAATATAGGCGCTGCAGGCCTGGGCTTCGGCCTTGGCGCCTTCGTCCTCGCCGTTGAAGACCGGCTTCAAAAGTTCGAGATACCAGTCGCAGACCTCGTTCCAGACGAAACGATAAAGCGCGCCGGCCGCGTCGTTGAAGCGGAAGGCTTCAAGCGCTTCCGTAACGTCACGTTCCGTACGGGCAAGTTCCGTGAGGATCCAGCGATTGATGGTGAGTTCGGCCGCCTCCGGCACGAAATGCGGATCGCTTTTTGCACCGTTCATCTCGGCAAAGCGCGTGGCGTTCCAGAGCTTGGTGCCAAAATTGCGGTAGCCGGCGATGCGGGCCGGATCGAGCTTCACGTCGCGGCCCTGTGCGGCCATGATCGCCAGGGTGAAGCGCAGCGCGTCGGCGCCGTATTCGTCGACCAGTTCCAGGGGGTCGATGACGTTGCCTTTCGACTTCGACATCTTCTGCCCGTTCTTGTCGCGCACCAGCGCGTGGACATAGACGGTACTGAAGGGCTCAACGGGGTTGCCGTCGTCATCCTTCATGAAGTGCAGGCCCATCATCATCATGCGGGCAACCCAGAAAAAGATGATGTCGAAGCCGGTGACGAGAACGTTGGTCGGATAATAACGGGCGAGTTCCGGCGTTTCGTCCGGCCAGCCGAGTGTCGAGAAGGGCCAGAGAGCGGAGGAGAACCACGTGTCGAGCACGTCCTCGTCCCGCGTCAGGATCTCGCCCGGCTTGAAGTTTTCGAGGAGGTCCTCAACATAGGCCTTCATCGGCCCCTCATGTGAGAGGTAATGCTGGATCGCCGCCTGCAACGCCTCTTCCTCCGTCTTTTCGACGAAGACCTGGCCGTCCGGACCGTACCAGGCGGGGATCTGGTGACCCCACCAGAGCTGGCGGGAAACGCACCAGGGCTGGATGTTTTCCATCCATTCGTAATAGGTCTTGTCCCAGCTCTTCGGCACCATCCTGGTGCGGCCCTCGCGCACCGAAGCGATCGCCGGTTCGGCGAGCGTCTTGGCATCGACATACCATTGCTCGGTCAGCCGCGGCTCGATCGGCACGCCGCCGCGGTCACCGTGCGGGACCATGTGCTTGTGCGGCTCGATCTTGTCGACGAGACCGGCCTCTTCGAAAATCTCGACGATGACCTTGCGCGCAAAGAAACGATCCTGCCCTTCCAGGCGATCCCAGGCGCCGTGCAGCGCCGCCGGATTATCGAGACCTTCGAGGAAATCCTCATTGTCCTTGATGATAATCGTACCGTCGCCATTCATGATATTGATGATGCGAAGGCCTGCGCGCTTGCCGACGTCGAAGTCGTTGAAATCATGCGCGGGCGTGATCTTCACCGCGCCGCTGCCGGCGGCCGGATCGGCATAGTCGTCGGCAACGATCGGAATCCTGCGGCCGACGATCGGCAGAATGACATGCTTGCCGACAATGCCCTGGTAGCGTTCGTCTTTCGGATTGACGGCAACACCGGTGTCGCCCAGCATTGTCTCCGGCCGTGTGGTTGCGACAACCACATAGTCGCGCGTCTCGAATTCGGTCGGCTTGCCTTCCTCATCGAAAGCGATCGGGAACTGATAGGTGACGCCCTTTTCTAGCGGATAACGCAGGTGCCAGAGATTGCCCTTGACCTCGTGCTGCTCGACTTCGATATCGGAAATTGCCGTCAGCAGCTTCGGATCCCAATTGACCAGACGCTTGTCGCGGTAAATCAGACCTTCCTTGTAGAGCGTGACGAAAACCTCGAGAACGGCCTTCGACAGGCCTTCGTCCATGGTGAAGCGTTCGCGCGACCAGTCGCATGAGGCACCCAGGCGCTTCAGCTGATTGAAGATCAGGCCGCCCGATTCAGCCTTCCACTCCCAGACCTTGTCGATGAAGGCGTCGCGGCCCATGTCGCGGCGGCCCGGCAGCTGCTGTTCCATCAGCTTGCGCTCGACGACCATCTGCGTGGCGATGCCGGCGTGATCCATGCCCGGCTGCCAGAGCACGTTCTTGCCGCGCATGCGCTCGAAACGCACCAGGATGTCCTGCAGCGTGTTGTTGAGCGCATGGCCCATATGCAGCGAACCGGTGACATTCGGCGGCGGGATGACGATGGTGAAGGTCTCGGCCCCGGGCTTGGCGTTGGCGCCAGCGCGGAAGGCGTCCTCTTCATCCCATTTCGCTGCGATTTTTGGTTCGACGGCGGCGGAATCATAGGTCTTGTCGAGCATTTTCTGACCAATTTTCGAGGTTCGAGGGTGGCGTTTGTAAATAGGATGGCCACGGCCAAGTCAATAAAAAAGCCGCCCCGGAGACCGGAGCGGCTTTTCCAAGAAAAAGCAATCCGATCAACGGCGCGGGCCGCGCGCCACGCGCTCGATTTCCTCGCGCACCAACCGCTCGACCAGCGTCGGCAGATTATCATCAAGCCATTCGCGCAGCATCGGGCGCAGCATGTCCTCTGCGATTTCATCCAGCGAGCGGCGCTCCGCGCCGTCGATCGCCGCAGCAAGCTCCTCGAAGGAACGGCTGATCTGCAGACCGGCACCTTCGGAGAGAAGCGTCGACTGGACCTCATCGACAACGCTCGGCAGGAAGCGCTCGGTCGACGAACCGGCGGGCTCTAAGGCAGGCGGCGCCGTTTCGACGACCGGGGCCGGCTCGGCGACGGCCACCCGTGGCGTTTCGACAGGAGCCGGCTCGGCCGGCTGCTGAATGCCATGCGGCGGAACGGGTGCTGCAGCGGCCGGGAAAACGGGCTGGACCGGCTGCGGCTGCGGCGCCGTCGCGCGCGACGGTTCCGGCGTCACGGCCGGCTGCGGTTCGGGCTGACGGAAGCCGCTCGGAATTTCCCGCAGGGCCTGACCGGCCTGCACGGCACTGCGCTCGGAGGCGGCGCGCACGCGGGCGGCGACATCGGCAAGCGACAGGGCGCGGGCCGGCGCTTCCGTCTCGGGGGCGGTCCCGGCCGAATTGGCGGCGACGAAACGCGGATCGGAAGAGCGCATGGCCGGCTCGGGGAACTCGACGCCGGCATAGGTGTCATCGACGGTCAGATGGATCTCGGAGCCGTTCACGTCCTCGTCGGAGCCGTAAACCGGCGGCAGGGATGCGGAAATCGCCTTGCCGGCGCCGGGTTCATTGCTTTCGATGATCTGGCGGATGGACGCCAGAATTTCTTCCATGGACGGTTCACGCGCTACACTTGGCTGAGCCATATCTATCCCCGTTATCCCAAAACAACGACCGGATGGTGTGGAGCGTTCATCCGAATCACCACGACCTTAGAATACCCCAGACGTGAAAAAAATCATCGCGAATCAAATGAATGCGGCCATGCACAGTTTTGTTACCCAATGAATGCCGTCGGCAATTCGCGGCCGAGGCGTCAGGATAAATGATGTTTGTGAAGGGTTTCCGGCAGCGCGAACGACTCCGCCCGGAAATCGGAATCGATCTTGAGGGCGGATGCGCTGATGCAAACTGTCACAGCGTCCTTTGCGCGTCTGAAAAGACACGCGGCGCGCAAATAAAAGCGGGCGCCATCGGCGCCCGTCGCTGCAATTCGTCGAGGAGACCAGCGTCAGAAAACGAATTCGCGCGCCTTGGCGAAACCCGGCAGCGGCTTGACTGAAGCATTGAAGAAGACGTTCTCCGAAATGGCGCCGCGCTCGGCGACGAAGACCTTGGCGCGGGCGGCATTGCCATGACCTTCGACCGTGACCAGACGGCCGCCATCGCGCAATTGGCCGAGAAGAGCGGCCGGAACTTCCTCGACCGCGCCATTGATAAAGATCAGATCATAGGGAGCGCCGGCACCGTAGCCCATTTCGAGCGGGCCGGTGACAACTTCGACCTTGCCGTAGCCGGCAAGCTTTTCCTTCGCCTCGGCGGCCAGACCCTCGTCGCATTCGAGCGCGATGACCGAGCCGGCGATAATCGACAGCAGCGCCGATGTGTAACCGGTGCCGCAACCGACTTCGAGCACGAAATCATCCTTGCTGATAGCAGCGAGCTGCAGCAGCTTGGCGAGTGGCGAAGCTTCCATCAGGAAGCGGGCCGGCTTGCCCGGTGCGGCAGCGGAGATCTCGACATCGTTGTCGACATAGGCCAGGAGCTTTGCCTTCTCCGGCACGAAAGCCTCACGCGGCACCGTGAGAAACGCCGTCAGCACGGAATGCGAGGTCACGTCGGTCGTGCGAACTTGGTTGTCGACCATCTTTGCGCGCGCTGCTTCGAAATCCATCATGTCCTCTCGCTCTTGAAAGCGGTTCCTGTCCCCCGTCTCTTAATCTCCGACACGAATGCTTTCAAGGCTTGGCAGCAGTCGGCGAAAAGAATCCGGCGGACGCCTCTTTCGAGCCACAGGAGGGGAAAGGCGCTGCAGACCAAACATGGAATCCCCTGCCCCTTCATGGTATGATTTGCAGCGGAGGAAATGGGAGGAGCAGGCCATGTCTGCGATTTTCGAATATCTGACGCTGTTCGATTTCTTCATCCTCGCAGCGCTCATCGGCATCTTCTGTTGCGGGTTGCTGGACGGTGAAACAAGCTGAGGAGCGCGCGCTGCGGCATGGAGCCGCTGGCGCCGGTCACGATCTCATCCGGGCGGACGCGGGCTGCGCACGCCGGTTGGCATAGGCTGGACCGAGCGGCGGCTGCAATTCGGCGCGATAGCCTTGAAATATCAAGGTTTCACAATCATTTATCAGCGGTGGGGAAATATTGGAGGCCTCGCCCGGAATTGAACCGGGGTACAAGGATTTGCAGAAGTTTATCCGCCTTTGTTTTTATTGATGTTTCCTCTTCGATGTGCCATCCGTGTGCCATCGGCATTCAACCCAGAAGAGACCTTTCTGCCGCTGCCAGTTCGTCGGCATCATCACCGCGCGCGAACAAATGGCCGTAACGGTCCATTGTCAGCACGATCGAAGCATGCCCAAGGCGCTCTTGAACCATCTTTGCCGGCAGGCCAAGGCCACCGTCCTCTTTCCGATTGATAAGCCACGAGGCGTAGAAGTGTCGAAGGGCATGCAGGCCCCGGTACTTGGCCCTGAGGATCGGCCTGCCCCTCTTGTCGAGGTTACCGGTATCGACCGTTACGCCCGCACGCACCATCGCCGGCTGGAGGCCCTTTTTCACGACGTTAGCATGTGAACGGGAATCACCATCCGGATTGGCGAACACAAAGCCCGGCTTATTCCCCTGCTTGAGTTTCAGCTCTTTAAGGGTGTTGATGACAAGCGGCGGCACTGGAATGGTTCGTCTCCCAGCTTCTGACTTTGGCGGGCCGACTTCCCGGTACTGGTCGACGCGCTGACGGATGTTGATCTCACCGCGTTGGAAATCCACATCCTGCCAGCGCAGGCCACGCAACTCCGACGATCGCATGCCGGTAAAGACTACGGTCAGAAGTAGCGGACGCCAGTTTCCCTCCAGCGCGCTAAGAAGAGCCCTGACCTCATCACGGGTGGGAATATCGGTTCCGACCTCCAGGCGTCCCTTCTGGCGCTTCTCTTGGCGCCGGTGGCGGCCTTTCCGGCTTCTCCCGATCTCACTGACCGAATTGCGCGTCGCCAGTCCGCGCTCCATAGCGTCCGCCAGGATGCCGCCGAGGGAGACAAGGATTTTCTTGATCAACGCGCTTGACCGGCCGACCGCCCTGAGCTGATCTTCAAACTCCCGGACGGCGGGAACCGTCAGCTTCGAAACCAGCGTGTCGCCGATAAAGGGCTCGATATGAAGCTTCAGGTGGCGCCGCTTCTGGTCGAGCGTGCTTCTTTCAAGCCCCTCTCCCTCACCCGTCGTAATCCACAGATCGCCGGCTTTCTTCACCGAGATGCTATCACCGTCGGCGATATGAATGCCGGCCTGGACCTCGCTGGCCGCCTTGATAATGAACGCCTCGGCCTCCTTCTTTTTGCCGAACGTCTTGCGGCGGCGCTTGCCTCGGTTGTCGACATAATCGGCCTGCCACGCGGTCTTCTCTTCGCCGTCCGGCCCTGTCCATGTGCGCTTGCGTACTGACATTAGATCAACCCTCCCTGTCTTCTCCGTCATTTCCGAACTAGAACTTAATCTTCCCTGCGCTGGCGAGGTGGCTCATCGCCCGCCCCTTCAGCGCCTCGATCTGGAGACGCACGTCCTCGGCGGTCCAGTTCGGCTGCGCGAACAGCAGAGCTTCCATTGCGGCAAGCGCTGCCGAGCGATAGCAATCGGGGTCATTAACCCACGAGTCCTCTTTCCAATCGTCGCGCCCGGCGGCCATCGCGGCCCTCTGACCGGCGGTGCCGAAGTGGGCGGCGATGAGGTAGAGCGTCCGCTTTAGGTCCGGCCCGCCAAACGCTGCCTCTTCCTCGAATGATCGTTCAAGCCGCACCTCGGCTTCCTGGCTTTGGGTGCGCCCCACTTCGCGCGCCGCCTTGTCCAGTTTCGACTTTATGGCCGCCGTGACCTTGAGGCCCAATGAAACCCGCTTGCCGGGCTCGGCTTCCTTTAAAGGGCGGCCAATCCGCTTCTGTTCGTTTGTCATCTGTGATCCCCTTCCGTCCTTATTTCTTACGATCAAGAGAAAGTGCTTGTCAAGCAGAACTGAAGCTGTCAGGTTTCTCGTGAACATGAGAAAGGAGTTGTGAGGCTCAAACACTTGAGGCCCACCAACGTCAGAAGGGATCAGATCAATGACCATGAAGCACGAAGACAGGCGCGAAACATCCAGCGTCGAGGAGGCGGCAGAGAGACTGGGGATCGGTCGCAATCAAGCCTATCAAGCCGTCCGGCGCGGGGAGATTCCCCATATTCGCATCGGCAAGCGGCTGCTGATCTTGAATGCTGCACTCGACCGCCTTCTAGCCGGCGCCGAATCAACGATGGGATCGTGACGATGCCGATGGAAGAGACTGAATTGAAGGATGATCTGCTTTGGGGCGGACGCGCCATTGCCCGGAAAATCGGCCGCACAGAACGGCAGATTTACCACATGCTTGAGCGGGGTGAATTGCCGGCCCGGAAGGTCTGCGGCGTTTGGGTCGCCTCCGTCACCAATCTAACGAAGTTTCTGACAGGCACAAATTGAGCCCCGCCCATGAAAAAATTCACCACGTCGTGGAAGCTCGATCTGCTGGACCGGATGTCGGCTGACCACCGGCTGTCGGCGACCGATTTCAGGGCGGTTTATCGCCTGCTTCACTACATGGACGCGGAAACCCGCAATTGTTTTCCGAGGCAAGAAACAATCGCCGCCGACCTCGGTGTGACGGATCGCACGGTCAGAAACTCGCTCGTCAACCTCCGCGCTTGCGGCTGGCTGAAAATCGAAGAACGGCAGCTCCCAAAGGGACGCGGTCGATCGAACTTCTATTACTTCCTCGACCCGACTACCGGAAGCGCAGTTCCGGTGAACAACACGAACACAGGAAACGGACTTCCGGTGAACGGCGCGACCACCGGAAATTCTGGGCGGGAATACCGGAAGACAGCTTCCGGCGCCTCAAAAGAGGAACACGTTGAACGGAACACTTTGAATCGAGAGAGCGCGAAACTCGTTCCACGTGACCGGCTCCTTCCTGGACATTTCAAACCGGATCTTGGCGTCGCTCTTTCCGCTGGTATGGATCACGCCGAGGCCGAGCGGCAGGCTGCGATGTTCGTCGACTACTACCTCGCCAAAGGAAAGCCGGTTCGCGACTGGAATGCAGCGTGGCGCAACTGGATTCGCCGCGTGCCGGATTTCGCGCGCCGCCCCAATGGGCCGGATCGCCAGCAGGCCCCCCTTGCCAGGCAGTTTAGCGAAGCGGCGCGCCAAGCCTACGAGCAAGACCGGAACGGAGGAATGGTCAATGACGCAAACGAACCTACCGTCGAACCAGCCAGACATATCTCGCGCGGCCACTGAAGCTGAAAAGCTAGCCGTGCTCAGCTGCTTATTCGCGGCATATCCCAGCCGCGCACCAAACGAATTTCGTCTTGTGCGACGCGCCTACCTGTTAGCGCTTGAAGGTGTTGGCCAGTGGGCGTTGTTTGAGGCGGAGCGCCGGATCAACCAGAATTCGCTCGGCCACCCCTACATGCCATCGCCGGCCGAATTACGCGGGGAGATCGACCGGGTCATGGCCCCGCATGTGGCGGCTCGTCGGCGCGAAGCCGAGGCGGCGCACCGCTACAAATGGGCCGATGATGACAAGCCCCGCGCCCTGCCGGCGCCGAAAGGCGATCCGGAGGCCGTCGCCAAGTGGCGCGTCAGGCGGGCCGCCCAGAAAGCGGAGACCGCCGTGACGTCGGCAAGCGCTCCCACCGATCGGCCGCTGTTCGCTGACAGGGACGAAAGAATGAAACGTACCGCAGCCGATGCGGTGTCAGATTTCGTTTCACGGCAGGACCGCCGGCACGATGCGCTTCGATCGGAATCGGGGATCGAGGCCGGCCTTGATGACGGATGACCTCGCCACACTCGACAGGTTGATAGAAGGCGCCCGACGTCACGTCGACCTCTTGATTTCTCTCCGAAGCTCCGTAGCCAGCGATCTGAGATCAGAGGCGGAGTCGGAAGCCTTCGCTGACGACTTCGCGGCGGCCAATATGATCGAACTGCCGCTCGCCGCTCAACGCTTTGAGGTCTCAAAGGACAAGCTGCGGCGATGGTGCCGGGACTACGGCATCGGTGTTCTGCATGGCGGCCGATGGATGGTCTCGCTCCCACGACTTCGGCGGCATATCGGCCGGTGACCGTGCGCGTTTCGCGCGTTTCGAGGGGTTGGTGATGCGCGTTTGCTCCTGCACCTTTGCGAGGCAACCCAGGAGAAATCCGATGCAGAACCATCAGGCCGAGTTCGCCGGCACCATCCAAAGCCTCATTCGAGCCCTCGTGATCGCCGCGAAGACGGGCGAGCCGTTCAACGAAATCGCTGATCGACTGCGCCTGCCGGCGCCGGCCGCACGAATCCTCAAATCGGCGGTCGGCGCCGGGACGCTGAGCGATCCGGCATGGGCCTCCGGTCTGGCCGACATGCAGGCCGCGAGCAGCGCGTTCCTCCAAGGTCTCGGCGGTCGAAGCGCTTTCGCCAGCTTGCTCGACGTCGGAGTTTTAACCCGCGCGCCGCTTCGGTCTCGCGTCGGCGCGGTCACCGAGGGCGTCGTCGCTGATGTGACCGGAGAAGGCAAATCCCGGCCGGTCTCGCGGATGACGCTGAGCGGCGATGCGTTGCTGCCGCAACAGGCCGACGCGATTGTCGTGCTGAGCCGGGAGGTCATCGAGAACGCCTCGGCCGCCGCCCAGGCATTTCTGAGCCGGCAGCTCCGCCGGGCAGTCGCGAAGGCGCTCGACGTCGGCGCCCTCAGCACGCTCATCACATCCGCCACACCGTCGTTCGCCGCCACCGACAACCATGCCGCCGACTTGAAGCAGATGTTGGATTCGGTGAACACCGGCGAAGGCAGGCTGGCTTGGATCGCCGCTCCCGATGTCGCGAACAGCATTGCCTTGCTCAACGACGGGCGCGGCACGGCGAGTCCGGAAGGCGTAAGCGAATTTTTGGGCCTGCCCCACGCCGTCTCGGCCGGCCTCGCCGCCGGCACGCTCGTTCTCCTCGACGGCGACCGTGTCCTCGCTGACGTCGAGTCCCTCGGCGTTGACGTCGCGCGCCATGCCGCACTTCAGATGAACGACGAGCCGACCATGGACGCGAGCACGCCGACGGCAACGCCCGTGGTCTCGCTCTGGCAAGTCAATGCCGTGGCCGTCAAAATCAGCGCCCTCTTCGGCGCCGTAGCCGGCACGCCCGATGCGCTTGCCGTGCTGACTGGCATCGAGTGGCCGCCGGTAGTGTCCGGTTGATCGGAGGACATGCAGATGAGCACTTTCGACGGCAAGGCATTCGGCCAGGAAATCGTCCAGATCGTGAAGGATCACCTTGAGCGGAACCTGTCCCCGGTAGCCGCCCGGCTCGACGCGGTTGAAGCCCGTCTCCTGCTTCTTGAAGCTCAGGCCGGCGCGACAAAGGCCAAGCCGATTGTTCGCATCGCCGCGCGCTCGGAGCCGACAACATGATGACGGTCGATGACGTCCAGCAGATCGATCCTGAACTTGCCGAGGGCGGCAGAAGCGTTTGCTTTTATGCGTGGATGGCCGATGACGATCTTACACTTGTCTGGTCGATTGCGCTTCCGATGGAGGTCAATGAGGCGACCTTTCTGGACCTGCTCCCGGAGTGGCGTGCACTGGGCTGGCGGATGCTCAGGCAGCAGAGTGGTTGAGCGCGGAGCGGGCAAAATGGGCGCATGCGCCCTGTCCCTCAGTCGATCGTCATCTCCGAACCTACCCTAGCCGGGGGGGTGACCAACTCCAAATTGGCCGGCTTCAAAAGGCCCGCGCGCATCCTCATCCGCAGATTTTTTTCTCGCCGGCAAAACATAGAGGACGTGTTTTTTCCCGCGTATGGATGAGATGCACCCGAGAGCCACCCGTGGACGACCTCCGCACATCCCCAGCGTAACCGACCGGCGTCTCGTCCAGGTACTTGCCGCCCAGGGGATTCCCCAACGCGAAATCGGCCGGGCGCTGGAGATCGATCCGAAAACTCTGAGGCGACGCTTTCGCCGCGAGCTGGATATCGGCGCCGCCAAGCTTGAAGCCGCCCTTGTCGGCCATCTGCTCCGCCTTGCCGCCGGGAGTGATGATGTGGCGCTCCGGGCGATCATCTTCCTCCTTCGAAGCCGGTTTGGGTGGTCGCGGTATGCACCTCCGCTAACGTCACCCTCAATTAAGCGTTGACGAGATAAGGTGGGCCATGCGGAATTGGCCTACTTTGAGGGGAAAAGGAAATGGTTGAATTATCGTCTCGACATGAGGGCGACAGGATTGTGATCGAGCTTTATCCGGGCGATCCGATAGAGCTTGGTGACCTGTCTAGCAGCTTTGCCGCGCTGGCTCGGATGTACGAGCGTCATTATCGCCACGACGGCGAGACGGCACCCAAGCTATACGTAACGAAGCTCGAAACCGGCTCTGTTCTAATGGAGATCGCTCCATACGCGATGATAATGGGAACCCTCTCCATCATGGATAGCGCCGTTATTGTCGCTGATTTCACGAGCCGACTGTGGCGGGGCGTAGTAGCGTTTTCAGGTTTGCCGCCGGCCGAGTCCGTCTGGATTGAGCCCCCTTCGCCAGAAGACGCTCTGGATATTAAGGAATTTACGAAACCGCTTCTGGGCAAGAATGGCTCAGCATTGGGCATTAAACATGCCCGGTATGAGAAGACCGAAGGCGAAAGAACGGTGGTCGTTGAATACAAATTCACTGAATCCGAACTGAATAGGGCGGCAATAAACATCGACAAAGCGCTTGAGTCCCCCTTCATGGAAGAGGCCGAAAATGTGCCTCGCGAACAGATCAAGCGGGAAGTCATGCTCTTTATCGATCAGGCAAATCGTGGCCCTGGGAAAGAGCGTGGCCGCACAGGTGACAGAGGGATCATACCTGATATCTACGACAAGCCTTTACCAGTCTATTTCAGGAAGAGCTTCCAAAACCTGAAAAGCCAAATTACGCGAGAGGTCAACCCGCTAACCAGCGCGTTCGTCGTGGATGTGCACGTTCAGTATATTCGCGATGAGCCTAGAGGCTATGTCGTGACCGACATCCATGAGGTTATTCCTGCCGGCGGCACCGAATGAAAGCGCTGAGCTTGCGCCCCTCTTTGGCGAGGTTCTTGTCGATTCCGGCTTCGGCTAGCGTTGGAATAATTGGGGTATCTGGAACCCCAATTTTCGGAGGGCGCCCGGCCTTCGCAAGCCCGATCGTCTCCTTCTGCGCTTGCCGCATCTGATCGAGGCGCCTTGGCACAAAGAAGCGCTGCATCCGGAGACGCGGCACGGCGCTATCGGTGGCGGTCAGGATCAGAGTCGCCAACTGGGCGACTCTGCCAAGGCCGACCGTTTTACCAAGGATACGGCAGCGAAAACCGGCCTCTCCGAATCCAACCGCCGTGGAGTATGCAAACATTCCTGCATCGATGCCGGTGAATATTTTAGCTGCCCGATATGCCGATGGTCTACCTAATTCCATGCCGGCATTGACCCGGCGATCCGTCATTTTGCTAACTTGCTGGCGGCTCCGAGAGCAGCGAGTATTCAAGGGTTGTTAATGGGGGGGTGCTGCATGGGGATGCGGTTCAGGAAGTCGTTGAAACTCGCGCCGGGGCTCCGGCTCAACATAGGCAAGAAGGGCGGTAGCATTCGCGTTGGTCCGAAGGGCGCCGGCTACACAGTGGGGACGTCGGGGCAGCGCGTCAGCGCTAGCATATCTGGGACCGGGGTTAGCTTTTCCTCAAAGGTCGGCAAACGAAAATCAGACAATCAGAACACCAATCCGAGCATGAGTTCATGGGCTGCTGGTTTGGTGGGCTTCATTTTGATTTTCGCGTTTCTGAGTTGGTTGTTCTAACCGGCCGGGCGCGCACCCGCTTCTGTTTCCATCGCCAAGCGGCGGCTGGCCGATGAATACGACGCGGCGCAAGAGCGGGGCGAGGTAGCAACGGACGGACGGCCCAAAACCGTTCCAGACGGGAACGGTATTCCCTCAGCGGCCGACGTCGGCTTTTCCCGGTTCATACGCGGCGTTAAGCGTCTCCGCTCCGCTCATTACGGAGCGAGCGAGGGCTTCGTCGTGGCGCAAGACAAAGCGGGCGCGTGAGACTTGGCTTGCTTCGGTAGAATCCAATCTTTGCAGATTTGCAAAGGTTTTATTGGTTCGCTCGCCCTTCTTTACATCCTTCGTCAGCATCGCCCGCGCCATCGCCCGCTGCCCGGCGGACAGGTTCCGGCGCTCGAATTTCCTCGGCCGGAACGTTTGCGACGCGGACGGCGGTGACTTGTGGCGCTCGGACATGCCAGCTTGGCGTGCCGCGTCGGTCCTAGTGGGAACTTTGGTGCCGCCGCCGTCAGTAATGTTTTGGTTTGCGCCGTGCGCCGGCTCGAACTCCTTCAGCAGCTCGCCCGAACGCTTTATGGCGCGTGACCGAATCCGGATGGCGTAGTTTTCAAGCGTCTTGTCGTCAGCCTGCCGGGCATAGGAGGCGAGGGCTCCGGCGGCGGCACTGGTTCAAGGCGGCTCGGTTCGCAGCCGGCATTGATGCCGCCGGTGTTCATCACCGCCGGCTCACCGGTCTTCGGATGAATGAACGTCCGGTTCATACTGGAATTAATTCCAGTATCCTCGCGCGGCTCTAATTCCACTCTCATTTTCGCTACTAGGGGATGCCCAACCCGGCAGCGCCGGGCGATCTCCCGGTCTGACCACTGCCGCCATTCCACGTCCCGCAGGTTGGAATGAATGATATACCCCTTTTGGACAGATGTTCGCCGTGCGCCAACGCGATTACGATATTTCGCGCGACATGGCGGAGATGGGGGCATGCGTCCGAATTATCGCAATCCGCAGAAGAAATCGGGGCTTCTCAAGTTTCCGGGTTTGGTCATCGGCGCGGTCGCGTTTGGTGCGGCCGGCGGCTGGACCGCGAGCGACTTGCTGGCCTCATGGAGCGCTGCTGGCGGCTCCGGGCAATCGTGCACGATCAAGGGCAATATCAGCATCAACACCGGCGAGCGCATCTTCCACGTGCCGGGCCAGCGGTATTACGCACAGACGAAGATCAGCCCCCAGTATGGAGAACGTTGGTTCTGCTCGGAATTCGAAGCCTGGGCGGCCGGCTGGCGGAAATCGAAATCGTGATGCGTTGACGTGCGGCAACTGATCATGGCCGAGAACGTAGAGCGGCGGCACATGACCAAGGGCGCCCGCGCGATGGCCGTCGCGATGCTTTACCCCCAGACTGAACGAGGGCGAGGGAAAAAAGACCCTGCAAAAAATGCCCAGAAAGTGGGGCTTTTTGGCAATGAACTCCTCCGCCAAGCTCGCACTGTTCTCGATCATTCCAGGCCCCTGGCCGAGTCCGTGCTTGCCGGGGTCAAGCCGCTCGACGTCGCCGGAGATGATCAGAGAGCGGTCAGTTTTGGCCCTGAGGCGTTCGCCGGAAGCCCAGGAGGACCCACCGGATCGCGACACCGATGCACAACAGAATGATGGGAGGAAAGATCATCCACTGGATCATGCTGATGGTGTTTTCCTGGCGCGCGCTCCCCATCCTAGCGCTCTGTATGGCTCTGGCACGGTCCATGTAGCCCTCGATCGCCTTAATGTGCTGTTCATGCGGAATCGTGGCGGGAAGGAAGTGATACGTGATGAAGCTTGGTGTTTCATCTATCGTGATCTCATATTTCACCAACTCGCCTTCACCCTTGCGCCGATCTGCTTCGCCGAAGTCATTGGAATACTCCTCCATAAGCTTCGGTGGTTTGGAGGTATCCAGATCGTACAAATAACCAGCCGATTTCAGGTAAGGTCTCTCGATTGAGCTATAGCTAAACAACCCGACCGTGATCACCCACAGAATAGAAATCAGCATCCATGTTCGGAAGAAACCTCGCGACCAATTCACATCCCAGCCCCCAGTGATATTGTCGTGATCTAAGACCGACTATTTACAGAAGTGCAAGGTGGGTAAGGCCGGCCCTAGGCGGCCATCTCCGCGCACTGCTGCCTTCCCCCGGCCTTTATGCACGAAGCGCGCTGGCGGCCCCGTGGGAGGCAAAGCCGGGCATCAGCGCCGGGTGGACAGGTTCCAGTATTCACAGAGCAGATCGAGGAGTTCGCGGAGGTCGCGGGCGGCCTTCAGCTTTGCCCGCTTGCTGCTACCTGGGCCGACGATCTCACCGAGGGAATAGCCCTCCCCGCATATCCGGGACACCAGCCAGTAGCCCTTGTCGCCGAGCAGAGGTCGAATCCGACGAAGCTCCTCTGCTGCGTGCATCTGGCGGTGACCGATCGGGTCCGCACGACCGCCGCCGTCCACCGGCTCTCGGCCGTAATCGATAGCCCGTGTGCTCCGGCACATCGCTTCCCACAAGGCGCGGAACCTCGTCGCGGCGGCGAGCTGAGCAGCGTCGATCCGGCCGCGTGAGGCCAGCATCGTGATGGCACTTTCCTTGATGTTGACGATCGCCGGAACGGTTCGGGGGTTGCTCACGTCCCCGTCATGCGCCGGGGTGTAGTACGGATTCGGGATCGTCACCGCACGCAAGGAGCGATGCGGATCGGAGGACGGCGTTCTTTTCGATGGCGCAGGCATGGGGGAAGAATGACAGAACACCAAGGGCAGGAAAAGAGAGACGCAGCCGGGGTTTTGGCCGGCGTCTATGTGCCATCCTATGTGCCGTGGAGCTGCCGTGAGCCCAAAGAGCCTCGCGGAAATTCGTTGTAATTGTTGGTAAAATTTTGTGGCACATGAATGGCACATAAAAGACCCCGGAAGTCCGGGGCCCTTTGCTAAGCCGCTGTTTTTAGTGGAGAATTTTTTGGAGGCCTCGCCCGGAATTGAACCGGGGTACAAGGATTTGCAGTCCTCTGCGTCACCACTCCGCCACGAGGCCTCACATGCTCATCATCTGAGCCGTGGCGAGCGTTTAGAATGATCGTAAGGAAATCGCAAGAGGGCATTTTGCAAAAACGCCATTCCGCGGCAGCCGAGAAGACCATTTTTCCATCCCGGGACACGCCGCGGCCCAGGCTGAAACTTCCTCTCGGCGATCACGCCCTGTTTCGCACCAACCACAGCATTTGAACCAACTCTTAACTTGACTTCGGACGCCTACCCGCCATCTTCCGCCCCGGGAGGGTATAGGAGCTGCTGTATGAAATGGGCTGCCCTCAAGTCAAATCAGGGACGTGCGGCGTATAACGCCGAAACCGGCGATCTCCGCGTAAAGTTCTCCGGTTCCGCGGCGGTACGACATGCCGACATTCCGCCGCATGTCTACCAGAACCTGCTGGAAACGAACGATCCCCATTTCTATTACCAGTACTATATCGCGCCATCGCGCGTCTCGCCGGCTCGTCGAGGGCCGATCTCGATGGTCTCCTACGGACTGAAGCTCGTTCTGCTTCTGGCCGCCTGCAGCCTGTTGATGGCAACCGATCTCGATCCGGGCCATGACGTGATTTTCGAGGAAAGCCAACTGAGATCGAATTAGAACCGCGTGCGCCCCGGGGTCCATGCGTCTCGATCCCGACAGCCTGCAGCGCGCAATCAGGCAACGATGCTGACCGTCGCAAGCGAGGTCCTGCTCCGGGAGCGGTAGCGGCGATCGTCCCGGCCACGGTCGTTCTCGCCGTCGCGCTCATTGCGGCCGTTAAAATTGCGATAGTTGCGAGGCCCGCTATATCCGCCGCCCTGGCCTTGATCGATGACGCAGCCTTCCGGACGGCGGCAAATACCGCCGGCGTCAAATCCGCGGCTGTCGACGGGTTGGGCTCCGGCGGACCTCGCCGAAAGAATCGCCGCCGCTGACAGGACGACAATCAAGAACACTTTCATTACCTCACCCTCGGTAGTGCCGTGTTGGCGCAAGCGATCCGCACTCCCGCGGGGCTCTGCGGTGATCAGCCTCACCCGGCCGGTCTTCCCCGCTTATGCCACCAGACTGCCAGCCGGCGCCGAAGCCTGCGCGCTATGGGAAGGTCATGCGAGAGCACCAGGAGGCCGAGCGGTATCATCCAGAAACCCAGGATCGGAAGAAAGCCCAGGAAGCCGCACAAGACGAGGGCCACGCCGATTGCCATCCGCCCGATGCGCGAACGCGGCATACCGATGCTGAAGGAGCCGAGCATAAGCCTGTGGCTTGCGTGATCGATGCCGAAGCGCCGTGCCCGCACCCTGCGCTTCTCGCTACCCGTGTTCTGGCGATCATCCCTTTTTGTCATTTCCCAGAGATGGGCATAGGCCACCCAAATACAAGTTCATTTCATTTTTTTGAAAAAACCGCTTGGCAAATCGGGCAAGCATTTGTATTAGCCCACTCACACCGCGCCAAGCAGTGATCCCTGGTAGCTCAGCGGTAGAGCATTCGACTGTTAATCGACAGGTCGCCGGTTCGAATCCGGCCCGGGGAGCCATTTCTTAATTGCCTGTTTTGTCGAGAAATCCGAAGACAGGCACTTACTTCCCACCTTCCCTCCCCGCTTTAGCATCCTGTGATAATTCGCGGTTGAAGTTCTGCACCGCACGCAGCTTGGGCGGGCGCTTTCTTTTGTGATGCATGTTTATTCCGAGCGAAATCGGTGCGCCCCGATGGCGCACGCGTTTCTGTCGGAGATGTAAAACGGGTTGTGTTCGCATACAGCCGGTTTCAGACAAGATGCCGGCGATACGGAAGCGTGCCGCCGGCCTGTGAGGCCGACGGCCAAGTGGCCCAGGCACTGCCGCCTAAAAATTGAAGTACACAGTCACACCCGACCGACGGCGATAGGGGGAATAATCGCGATAGCCGTAACGCTCGCGATAATACCGCGGACGGTAGCAAGAGTCGTAGTACCGGCAGTCGCGGGAAGCGTACCGGCGTTTCTTCCAGTGGCCATACGCATGTCCATTACCGTGACGACGGTGTTTGACCTGCTCGACGTCGGAGGTGTGCACAGCTACCGCTTTTGGCACGACGATCGGCATGGCGTTTAGCGGCAGAGCGAAACATGCAGCCAAGACTGACGCTGCGACTGCGGGTAAAAGCTTGTTCATCGGCGCATCCTTTCCAGCCCGCAAGTCTGGGTTAATAGGCATTAACCTAGGATGAACGGCTCTCCGCTGCGGATCGAAGGTGCGCCATACCCCTCTCATAAGTTTTTCAACAAGTACGGTTTATTGGAACGGAGATATTCTGAGTCACCTGGAGCATAAAAAAGGGAAGAGATTGGGAAGAAGATGCTTACGGAGGGTTTTCGACCCCCTGGAGTCCGAAGCAGCGTAACGACTGGTGCGACTAGCGGAATATCCTCTGTCAAATACCGTACAGGAACTTGGCCGAGCCCCTGCCGTTAAGGCGTAGGATCGCACGGGTGTTCCTCGTTTTTTCTGTGCGGTCCGCTCGCCAAGCTTGCCCCGCCACGGCGGGGCATTTTTTCCGAGCGCCGCGGAAGCCAATGTAAATCGATCAATTGACAGCGCCCAACTTGCGACGGGACGCAGCCGAAAGAGATGAGAACGCCCGTCGCGAAATTAGGCGCAGCAGGTCAGCGATTAAGGCTAACGGCGGCCGCTGCGCGGTGCAGGTGAATTACCAGGTCTGGCGATTATACCAATCGTCGATGTCTCTCCTGGTGCGGTCTTTTTCATAGCCGTAGCGCTCTTGGATCTTGCCTTCGAGCTGATCGCGCTTACCGTTGATGACATCAAGATCATCGTCGGTCAGCTTGCCCCATTGCTCCTTGACCTTACCTTTCATCTGCTTCCAGTTACCTTCGACGCGATTCCAATCCATGGTTAGTTCCTCCTATCTTGGGATAGAGGAACGGGGACGAACGATAAGGGTTCCGCTTCAGTCAGCGGTGGCGGTTCCACCTTGCGGAAAAATATTCACACACCACAGATCAATCACAGTGGCCCGCGGATTGACCACGGTAGCATCTCTAATAACTGCACGACCGACCGTTGCCGGGTCGGAAGCCGTCGGCACAGGCCGGGTTCATTGAATCGCCCGGCTGATATCCCGATGCCGAGCCGTATGAGTTTGGTGAGGTCGAGCAGGCTGAGGCAAGGGCGGCCAGAGTAATTGTGCCGGCCGCTAAAAATGCCCGAAATCTCTTCATGTCTACTTCTCCCATTGTCGCCGCGATCGGTGAGCGAGCTCCCCAGGAACAAAGGGAGTCGTTTTCCAAACTTACTCCGAAATCGCTGGCGCTTAGAGATATAGGCACTTCTGCAAGGGACGCAGCTCCAGCAGCGCGTATTCTTGCCGATCGTCATGAATTTTGCGTGCAGGCGGTCCGATATGACCGCCCGTGCTAAGGCATCTCGAATAGCGCTGGCCGCGTACCCCGGAAGCGATGTTCCTTCCGGGGTAGCTTTGTGACGCGGCGCCCGCGCTTACTGACATGCATTTGCAGCATCGGGTTGTGTCGAGCTGTTGCCGGAAGTGGGAGCCGGGTTGCCGGTGCCACCGGCCTGCTGGCGCTGACAGTCGTTCGGGTCGCCGCCGGAGCTGTTCGCACCGGTCGCGCCGGCGCCGATGGTGGAATTTGCGCCGGTGCCGCTGGCGTTGGTATTGCCGGAGCCCGAAGCATCAGTACCAGACGTGGTGCCGCTGCCGGAACCTGAAGCTCCGCCACTGCTACCGCCGCCAGATCCCCCGCCCGATTGGGCCATCGCCGACGTTGCGAGGCCAACCGAAATTGCCGTTACTGCCATTATTTTTAGAAGCATGGTATCCTCCTCGGTGCTTCATTGCCGATAGCAGCAAACAAGAGCCTCTGAAGATTGTTTCGGTTCGAAAGCGTACTGGAACTTCCGCCCTCGCCGATTTTGTTTCCTGAGCTGGATCGCGCGGACTGAGTCTCTGTTCGCGCACGCACCACTCTCGCTGTGCGATCCTTCCTCCATCATCGCTATCCCCTTCAGCGTCTCGCACTGCTGCACGATGGATGCGCGGGACGCCTTCTTTCTTGACTCGGTGGTCATCCGGAACATAATAAGAACATCTGACGAGCGACGGCTATAAACGTGGTTTTTGAAGGAGATCGGGGTCGTGCGTCCGCAGGCAGCTGAAAAACTGGCAGAAGACGCGCTGAAAGGAGAAGTCGACGCAGTCGTCGCTTTTCACGACGGCGACATTCGTGCCGCCATTACCATGCTGCTGCTGGATTGCCGTCACCTGCGACTTCAGCTTGCCCTTCGAGATGGAGGGGTGAGCCGCGGCACGGCATGTGAACGCTCGACGTCTCGCGAAGGAACATGAAACATCGTCGCAGCATCGAGCTCGTGCCGCCTGATCGTCATGCCATTGAAATCGACAAGGCAACGCTGGCGAACCTGCCGGAGTGGTTCGTCATCTACGGCCGTTGCCGTGCTTGCCGCCACCAAGCGCCTATAGACCGGCGGGACGTTGCCTGGCGCTGCGGCCAAAACCTATCCCTCGCCACGCTGGCCAAGCGCCTCAGATGTCGGGAATGCGACAACCGCTCCGCCAACCTGCTGCTCCTTCGGATGCTGCCGCGCGATTGAGGACGTCCCCGCGCGTTGCGCAACGACATAGTCTGCCGGGAACAAACCTCGTGGTTAAAAGTTGTGTGGCATCAACCATGTAACGTCGACTTTGACAGGAGGTCTCTCATGGGTCGCGGTATTCTACTTTGGCTGCTCGGTGTTCCACTGCCTATCATCATTCTTCTGGCTCTGTTTATGCGATAGGAACAGATCATGTCGGTTTCAATGACAGGTTCCGGAGAAGTTGCCACTCCGGTCGAATCCTCCAAATCGGCCATGACATGGGGACCCATCTTCGGCGGCGCAGCCGCCGCCATCGGAGTGACCCTCATCCTTCTGCTTCTGGGATCCGGGCTCGGGCTGACGATGGTGTCTCCCTGGTCGGGGCAAAGCAGTTCGCTCGGAACACTTGGCGTTACGGCGGCAATCTGGCTCGTTCTCGTGCAATGGCTCTCCTCTGCGCTTGGAGGCTATGTTACCGGCCGCTTGCGGACCAAATGGGCGGCCGTCCACACCGATGAGGTGTTCTTCCGGGACACCGCACATGGGTTCTTAAGCTGGGCTCTGGCGACGATCTTTGTCGCCGGGTTCCTCGCATCGTCGCTGTCATCGCTCGCCGGCGCCGGCGCCCAAGCGGTGGGATCGGCCGCACAGGCCGTGGGTTCCACTGCCACAGCCGCCGGTACGGCAGCCGCATCGTCAGCAACGTCGCCGCTGGATCTTTCCACCGCCTATTTCACCGACGCCTTGCTTCGTCCTGATCAGGCGCGTGCGGCGGCCACATCCAATGATGTCGCGGCGACATCGGAAGTCTCCCGCATTCTCCTCAATGGTGCCGCCGAGGGACAAGTTCCCGACGAGGACAAGGCCTATCTTGCCACCATCGTCTCTGCCCGGACCGGTCTTTCCGAAGCCGATGCGCGCGCCCGCGTTGACACGGTTCTGAAACGTGTCGACGACGCCAAGGTCGCCACCCAGAAGGCTGCCGACGAGGCACGCAAGGCCGCTTCCACCACGGCATTGCTTGGATCCCTGTCGCTTCTGGTCGGTGCTTTCATCGCCGCTGCGGCCGCGGCTCTCGGAGGATCGCAGCGCGACGAAGAGGAAGATCTCATCGTCACCCCCCGGGTGTAGAGGATGAGCAATGGGGGCGCGGAAATGCTGTGCCCCCATGTAAACACCCCCGGCTCTCTCACGTCGGATGAGGCGTCATCCAGGCGGCCGCTTTTGTCATACGCTTCGCTCGCGCCGAACACGGGGCCGCCGCAAAGCTTCAGTTCCAACCTTTCGAACTTAGGCTTGCCACGCGATCGGGTGATGGACAAGGCTCCGATCTGCTCCATCTCTGATTACAGGGCTGTGGAGAGCCGTATGCGCTGGCGCTTTCGACAGATTTCTGACCTCGCCGCCTCCTGGGCAGGACATCGTGTGCTGCCCGTCGCGCTGATCGCGTTCGTTGTCATATGGACGGCGGTCGGTCTGAACTTTTCCTTTCCTCGGCGGTGGTTTTTGCTGACCAATACTTTCTGCACGCTCATCGCGTTCTTTGTAGTGCTGCTGGTGCAACACGCCCAAAATCGAGACACGAAGGCGCTCCATGCCAAGCTTGACGAACTCATCCGTTCAAGCGAGGCGGGAAACCACTGGATTGCGGCCGAGAAGAGAGATGCCGACGCCATCGAGGCTATGCGCCGGCAACACCAAGCACAGATTTCGGAAAGGCAAGCCTGAAGCGCGACGGATTTAGGCGGATGTTGCCTCTGCGTCAGATTTCTCCTCCGCTTTCTCCTCGACGCATTCGGCCTTTTCAGCGAGCGACTTGCTCATTTCCCTCAGTTCGCCCTCATCCAGCTTTTCGATGCCGACGAATTTATTGGCGGCCTGGCTCGTGAGAATGAGCTCGTCGAGCTTGGCCTGCAGAGCCTTTCCATCACGGTTCTGAGTGTTCTGCAGCACAAACACCATCAGAAAGGTGATGATGGTGGTCGTCGTGTTGATCACAAGCTGCCAGGTTTCAGAATAGTCGAAATAGGGTCCGGTAACCGCCCAGGCGAGGACGAGCGCCAGAGCGGCGACAAAGGTATATGGTCTTCCCGAAAGCTCGGCGACGGCGGTTGAAAAAGAAGAGAAGAAGTTTGATTTGTTCGACATTTGAGCAGGCTCCCGCGTCGTCAATGCTGTCATTCGACAAATCAACTCCAGATCCGGGCGGAAGTTCCTCATGCCGTAGGACCCGTCTGGGGGTGGGCGGCGGCTCAATCTTCGAAGTTGCCGCCACAGCACATTGCATTAAACCAATGCACGTGGACGGCCTTAAATCGTTGTACTTAAAAACATTCTCTTCACAGCCGCTGCGTGCCTCCGGCGACCTGCATCAGCCTTTCTGAGATTTCGCAACTGCCCGTTTTTGGTGGCTTAGGACGAGCTCGATCTGGACATCTTGTTGAAACTCCAGCACTCGCTGACCGACCTCACTCTCCGACATCCCTGCGGCCAAAAGCTGATCGGCGAGTCTGCGGCATTCGCTCTTCCAGAATTCGATCGCTTCGGCGCCATGCCGGCGGCCGAGCTCTCGGGCGCAGCGCTCGATATTGGCGATTCCGGTTCCGGAGGGAAAGGCGATAACCTTGCCTTCATGAGAGATAGCAGGGCGGCGGGTCGTTTCAGTGGCCATCGAACACAGGTTTCCTTTGATCCTATATGTTGTCTACGGGACGATGGTTAATGCTTTCTATTCATTTGACTGGTTCGGCGGCAAGACGTGGTGCCGCGTGGTCAAATCGCAGTGTCTTCGACCTTGACGGCGGCACGCCGATGCGCCGACAGTCGTGACCGACACCTCAGCCAGCAGAGACCAATGATGACAATAACCGCCGCCCCCCGCGACTTCCTGAAAAGCCTGTTCGACGCGGCGGTTCGTGCCGCCGATCCTCTGACCGGCATAAAGGCGCGCCTGCCGAAGAAGCCGAAAGGCAGAACCGTGGTGATCGGCGCCGGCAAGGGTGCGGCGCAAATGGCGCAGGCGCTCGAAAGCGTCTGGGACGGCCCGTTCGAGGGACTGGTAGTTACCAGATACGGCTATGGCTGCGACACGCGCCACACCGAGATCATCGAGGCCGCCCACCCTGTGCCCGATGCGGCGGGGCTTGCCGCGGCAAGACGGTTGATGGAAACGGTGAACCGGCTGACGGAAGACGATCTGGTGATTGCCCTGATCTGCGGCGGCGGCTCGGCGCTGCTACCGGCCCCGCCGGAGGGGCTGACCCTTGAAGACGAGATCGAACTCAACGAAATGCTGCTTGCTTCGGGTGCGCCGATCTCGGCGATGAATATCGTGCGCAAGCATCTCTCCACCATCAAAGGCGGCAGACTTGCGGCGGCGACGAAAGCGAGGGTCGTCAGCCTGATCGTTTCCGATATTCCGGGCGATAATCCCGCCCATGTCGCCTCCGGGCCGACCGTGCCCGACGGTTCGACTCGGCACGAGGCCCTCGAGATTATCAGGCAATACGGATTGCAGCTGCCGCAGGCTGCCCTCGATCATCTGAACTCGCCGAAGGCCGATGCGCCGCGGCCGGACGATCCGGTGTTTTCACGGCACGAGCATCACGTCATCGCCTCGGCCGGCGTATCGCTGGAGGCGGCGGCCGCCCAGGCGAAAGAGCATGGCATCGAACCGGCGATCCTTTCGGATGCGATCGAAGGTGAATCGCGCGACGTGGCGCAGGTGCATGCGGCGATCGCCCGTGAAGTGCTCGGCCGGAACAGGCCTTTTTCGAAGCCGGTCGTCATCCTGTCCGGTGGCGAGACGACGGTGACGCTCCGGGCCAAGGGCGGCAGGGGTGGGCGCAACGGCGAATTCGCGCTCGCCATGGCGCTCGCGATCAACGGACAGGAAGGCATTCATCTCCTTGCTGCCGACACGGACGGCATCGACGGCTCGGAGGACAATGCCGGCGCCTTTGTCGATGGCGGCACGGTCAAGCGCCTTCGCGCCGCCGGGCTCGATGCGCGGCGGCTGCTGGACGGCAATGACAGCTATTCGGGCTTTGCTGCCGTCGGCGATCTCTTCGAGACAGGCCCGACCGGCACCAATGTCAATGATTTCAGAGCCATCCTGATCGCTTGAGACCCGGCCGGATCACGTCTTGATCCGCCCCTGCCCCACCAGCCAGCCGACCGATTCCTGCACTGCCTGCAGCGACGTATATCGCGGCGCATAACCGAGCAGGCGTCGGGCTTTGGCAATCGAGCAATTTGGACTGCGGGCAATATACTCCCATGTCGCCTCCGCATCCTCGGCCGTCTGGCCTTCGGCCCAGGCATCGAAAGGCGCGAAGGTGAGCCTCGGCTCCCGCCCGAACCAGCGCGACATGGCTTCCGCATATCCGCGAAGGGTCAGGGCCTGCTCGGCAACTGCGTGGAAACTCTCACCGATCGACGCGTTCCAGTGGGCAATTGCATCCATGAACATCGCCGCCACGTCATCGGCGTGGACGTGATGAACGGTCTCCAGGCCGAAATTGGGCAGGGTCAGGGTTTCGCCCCGAGCAAGGGTCGAGAAGACCTCCAGGTTGAAGTTGCCGGCCGGATTGAGCGGCGCCCACCCGGTGCCGACGATATGGCCAGGGTGGATGATGGTTGCCGGGAAGCCTTGCAGCCTTGCCTGCTGCAGCAAATAGGTTTCGATCGCCGCCTTCTGAATACCATAGTCACCGAACGGAGACTTTGGGGCTTCCTCGCGGGTTGGCACAGACACGGGATAGCCATGTGTCCAGATCGTGCCGGTGTGCAGGAAGTGTCCGACATGCCCGGACAAGGCCGTCACCAGCTGCTCGGCACTTGCCAGCGTGAAGCAGATCATGTCGATGACGATATCGGCTTTCAATGCGCGCACGGCCGGGCCGAATTCGCCGGCCCGCTCCATCCCGGCTCGATCCATCCGGCGCTGGTCGACGGAGTCCCAAGCGCGGTTTTCCATATAAGGTTTTGCCGCGCCGCGGCTGATGGTGACGACGTCGTGACCTGCCTCCACCAGGCGCGGAACGAGATAGGTTCCGACATGGCCCGTCGCCCCGATGACCAAAACCCGCATTGTCGTTCCTCCGTTGGCGTGATCCGCACCGACTATGCTGCGCCGGCCCAAGATCCTGCAAGCGGAGTTTTCCCCGAGAGTGGCGAGCGGGCCGGCTATCGATTCTTGAAAACAAGACACGTGCCGCCATGCCGGCGGATCTGGTTGCAGACGTCGTTGGCTTCCCCACGCGTCTGCCGGGCGATGCGGGCGACATAACGCGGGCGGAAACCGAAGCTGCGATCGCGCTGGCGCAGGATCAGCGGCTGTTCCGCATTCAGAGGTGAAGGCAGATCCTGCACGGCATCGAGAAACAAGCGCCGTGCCACCGCCACATCGGCATTCGCGGCCAGTTGAACGCCCCAGGGCGCCCAATTGCCCTCCTGACGCCAGGGCGTGTCCTTCAACCTCCGCCTTTCGGCGAGCGCCACGCAGCCATCGAGAAAGGGCTTGTCCTTGTCAAGCGGGGCTGCCGCGTCTTTCGGCGGATTGTCCTTCCACTCCTCGACCGTATGGGCGGTGATCGCCATGACGTAGCTCCGCGTCTCGTAAGGTAATCTCCCTGACGCAAGGTAAGAAGCAAGACCATTTTCGCCGGCATTATAGGCGGCGGCGGCAAGGCCGAGATTGCCGAAACGGTTGCGCAATTCGTCGAGATACTGCGCCGATTTCCGCAGCGCCTCCAGCACCTGGTAGCTGTCGTCGAGGCCGCGCAGTTTCGCCGTGCCGGGCATGAACTGCGCAATACCCTGCGCGCCTTTATAGCTGACGGCATCGGGGCGAAAGGTGCTTTCGCGCCAAATGAGACGGGCGAAATAATCCGGCGGCAAGCGATTGGCCCCGGCGAAATGCTCGATCGCGGCGCAGAGGTCGCGATTGAAATTGTCCTTGCGGATGCAGAGCGTCTCGCCTAATCCCGAGGCAGCAGGCCCGGAATAGAGGCAGGCCGGTGGCGCATCGCTTCCTTCCGGCTGGGCTTTTGGCGTGTCCGCCGTGGAAAACAGCAAGCCGAGCGAAAGCATGACCTTCGCCGATCTCCTCCCCATGTCGGACTGACGTTTTCGCCCTATCATCTCGGCAGGTTCGACTTCCATCGCGACGCTGATCTTAGATAACATCAATCGAGGCGCGAAGCTTCCCCATTTCAGCAATGCCGGCACGAAAAAGCCGCCGGACCATATGGCCGCGGCGGCTTGGAAACAGCTTGAAAACAGCGATCAGGCCGTCGGCTGCTTGGTCTTCCGGAGATAGGGCAGAACCGTATCGAAGGAGCCGAAACGCGTGATCGCGTCCTCGTTGGACACCGCGGCGGTGATGATGACGTCCTCGCCCTGGTTCCAGTTTGCCGGTGTCGCTACCTGGTGCTTGGCCGTCAGTTGGATGGAGTCGATGGCGCGCAGGATCTCGTTGAAATTGCGGCCCGTCGTCATCGGATAGGTAAGGATCAGCTTGATCTTCTTGTCGGGTCCGATGATGAAAACCGAACGCACCGTCGCGTTGTCAGCGGGCGTGCGGCCTTCCGAGCTGTCGCCGGCGCCGGCCGGCAGCATGTCGTAGAGCTTGGCGACCTTAAGATCCTTGTCACCGATCAGCGGATAATCGACGTCGAAGCCGGTTGCCGTCTTAATGTCGCCCTTCCACTTGGAGTGGCTTTCGACCGGATCGACTGAGATGCCGATGATCTTGACGCCGCGCTTGGAAAATTCGCCCGCCAGGCCTGCCATCGCGCCGAGCTCGGTTGTGCAGACCGGCGTGAAATTCTTCGGATGTGAGAACAGCACGGCCCAGCCGTTGCCGATCCAGTCATGGAAGCTGATCGGTCCCTGCGTGGTGTCAGCGGTAAAGTCGGGAGCGATATCGTTGATACGTAAGCTCATGGTCGGCCCTCCAAAGCCGTTGTTGGTTTCATTATCTCAAAACGGCGGCCATGGGACTGCCTGCCGCAGTCGTGATAAGTTGCGATCGACCGGATAGCATCGGCTGCGAGCGGAAAACTCTCCCATCCCACGGTTTTCGCTGCATTTCTTTAAGCTATATACCACGATAACCGAAGGTACGCTCTTTCGATTTGCAGCCTCCGCCGGCATTATTTTTCCCGGCAAGCTGGCGCGATGACAAGACCGATCAATTTTGATCGGTCTTGTCACAGCCCAGCAGGAGCTCTTTCGAAATTTTCTTCCGATCCCGCGCTTAAAAGCGCAGCACACTGGCTATTTTTTGTGCGATCTTATTTATGCACAATTTTAGGGCGGATATCTTGCCAAAATTGCTGCACTGCGTCATTATTAGAGGCATGACGCATCTCGATCTGACGATTCTGGTGATCGACGAAAATACCATTCGCGCTTCCATCATCGAGGAAGGGCTGCGCGAGGCTGGGCACGCGCGCGTTACCGTAGTGCATGAAGTCAACGGCATTGCACGAACCATCGAAACGCTGATGCCTGACGTGATCATCATCGATATCGAAAATCCCAACCGCGATATGATGGAGCATCTGTTTCAGTTGACGCGCACCGTCAGCCGACCGATCGCCATGTTCGTCGATCGCTCCGACACCGCCTCGATCGAGGCTGCGGTCGAGGCCGGCGTATCCGCCTATATCGTCGACGGACTGAAGAAGGAACGCGTCAAACCGATCCTCGACATGGCCGTCAGCCGCTTCAACGCCTTCAGCCGATTGCGGCGGGAGCTTGCCGATGCCCGTTCGGCGCTGGAGGAACGCAAGCTCATCGAGCGCGCCAAGGGCATATTGATGAAGAAACGCGGCCTGAGCGAGGAAGAGGCCTTCGCCCTACTGCGCCAGACCGCGATGAACGAGAAGAAGAAGATGTCGGAAATCGCCCAGAGCGTTGTCACCGCCGCGGGGCTTTTGATGTGATGGCGGGCCTCCTAAATTTCCGGAGGAAACCGGAGTGGACATGATGACGAAGACCGCCAGTTCCAGCGGCGGGCTGCCCTCGCCCGCGCAGATCAACAATGAAGGCCCGAAAGTGCTGCGGGCTGGCTTCATTCCGCTCGTCGATGCATCGGTGCTGATCGCGGCAGCGGAATTCGGCTTCGCGCAGAAGGAAGGCCTGACGCTCCATCTCGTCAAGGACGTCTCCTGGGCGAATGTCCGTGACCGCCTGGCATTCCGCCAATTCGATATCGCCCATATGCTGTCGCCGATGCCGGTCGCGTCCATGCTCGGCCTCGGCTCCAATCCCTCGCCGACAATCACGCCGTTTTCCCTTGGCCGGGGCGGCAATGCGATCACGCTGTCGGCGCGGCTCTTCGACAGGATGCGGGATGACACCGGATTGCCGGAAACAGCAACCGCGCTGGATAACGCCCATGCTCTGGCAAAAACGATCGCCGCGATCAAGGCGCGCGGCGAGCCGCTGCCGACCTTCGGGGTCACTTATCCCTTCTCCTCGCACAATTACGAATTCCGCTACTGGCTGGCGGCCGGCGGCATCGATCCCGACAAGGACGTCAAGCTCGTCGTCGTGCCGCCGCCGCTGACATCGGATGCGCTGGCGGCAGGCGCGATCGACGGCTTCTGCGTCGGCGCTCCCTGGAACATGGTCGCCTCGGAGCGCGGTCTCGGCCGCATCGTCGCCGCCAAACAGGACATCTGGCCGTCGGCGCCGGAAAAGGTGATCGGCATGCGGCCGGATTGGGCGGAAAGCCATCCGGAGACCGTTTCCCGGCTGATCGTAGCGCTCGACGCGGCTGCCCGCTGGTGCGACCGGCCAGACAATCACAACGCGCTGGCCGCCGCCCTCGCCGATCCGCGCTATATTGCCGCCCCCGTCGACATCATTCGCCGCGTTCTCGCCGGCGAATTCAGCCTCGATGGCAGGGGAAACCGGCGCATCATCGCCGATTATTTCCAGTTTCATTCCGGCTTCGCCAATTATCCCCGGCCGAGCCATGCGCTGTGGATTTACAGCCAGATGATGCGCTGGGGGCAGGCCGAGGCCAGCCTCGTCAAGGCGCGGGCCGCCGCCTCCGCCTACCGCCCCGATCTCTATCGCACCGCTCTCGGCGACGCCAACGCACCTGACGACGCCGATATCCGTATCGAAGGCAATGACGAGGGCGACCGCTTCATGGACGGCCACGTCTTCGATCCGACGGAACTGCCGAGCTATGTAGCGAGCTTTGCCGTCAAAAGCACCCTGCCCTTCGCTCCCCACAGCGATGAGACCTGATCCTTGCCGGACTGCACAAAACGCCAGCAAAGTTCGATGCCCACCATCACCGCAACGCACAAAAGATTTGCACGATTTTTGGCAGCCGTAAAAACGAGCAGATGGATGCTGGCGGTAAATTCCCTTTATATCCAACAACTTGAAGAAAAACCATAAAACTGGCACGCAGTTTGCAAGACTATTAGCGCACAGATCAATGGCGATCAGCGCAGTATGTGAGCGCAACAGGCGCTCGCAGAAGACCATGAATTCGGCGTCCAACGGCGGGCGCCACCAGCAAAGCCGCTGATCAGGATATTTCGCGCACCTCGTGCAGCGCAGCCTGACCAGCGGCTTTTTTGTTTTTAACCCCCAGCGATGGATCGGCGCGACCTTGTCGGGCCACGGAGAAGCCATGTCTGTCATCGAGAAAGCGCAGCCTATGTCCGCCGGCGAACCAGCCAAAGCATTGTGGATCTCCACGGTTGCCTTCACCCTCTGTTTCGCCGTCTGGACGATCTTTGCGATCATCGGCGTCCGTATCAAGCAGGAGCTCAACCTCAACGAGGCTGAGTTCGGATTGTTGATCGGCACTCCGGTTCTGACCGGTTCGCTCGTGCGCATCGTGCTCGGTATCTGGACGGGGCGTTACGGTGGCCGTCTCGTTTACACGCTGACGATGCTTGCCGCCGCAGTGGCGACGTTCCTGCTCTCCTACGCCCACACCTATACGCAGATGCTGATCGCCGGCCTCGGCGTCGGGCTTGCCGGCGGCTCCTTCGCGGTTGGTGTCGCCTATGTCTCGCCGTTCTTCCCGGCGGAGAAGCAGGGAACGGCGCTCGGCATCTTCGGCGCCGGCAATGTCGGCGCGGCTGTGACCAAATTCGCCGCTCCCTTCGTTCTGCTCGCCTGGGGCTGGCAGGCGGTTGCGGAAATCTGGGCCGTCTGTCTGGCGGTGATGGCCATCGTCTTCTGGTTCACCACCACGGACGATCCGGCCTTCCGTCTTCGCCGCGAGCGCGGCGCCGCTTCGAAGAGCCTAGCCCAGGAATTCGCACCGCTGCAGAACGTCCAGGTCTGGCGCTTCTCGCTCTACTATTTCTTCGCCTTCGGCGGCTTCGTCGCCCTGTCGCTGTGGCTGCCGCGCTATCTGGTCGGCGTCTACGGCTTCAACCTCGAAACTGCCGGCATGATCGCGGCGGCCTACTCGATCCCCGGCAGCATCTTCCGGGCCTTCGGCGGCGTGCTGTCCGATAAGAAGGGCGCACGCAGCGTGATGTACGCAATGTTCGCCGTGTCGGCCGTGGCCACGCTCATCCTGTCGCTGCCGGTCGCGACAATCACACCCGTCATCTTCATCGCCGTCATCTTCGTGCTGGGCTTCTTCATGAGCCTCGGCAAGGCCGCCGTCTACAAGCACATTCCGGGCTACTATCCCGACAGCGTCGGCGCCGTTGGCGGCGTCGTCGGCATGATGGGCGGTCTCGGCGGTTTCATCCTGCCGATCGCCTTCGGCCTCCTCAAGGACATGACGGGCCTCTGGTCCAGCTGCTTCCTGCTGCTCTTCGCAATCGTCGCGATCTCGCTCATCTGGATGCACCTGTCCGTCAAGCAACTGTCGCGCCAAGGGCACTCCGCGCCCGTGCCTGCAACCTAATCCAAGGGACTTGAACGTATGACCGAAAAACTCGTCATCATCGGCAATGGCATGGCGCCGGGGCGCATGCTGGAGCACCTCTTCGAACGGGCGCCCGGACGCTACGACGTCACGATCTTCAATGCCGAACCGCGCGTCAATTACGACCGCATCATGCTGTCGCCGGTTCTCTCCGGAGAGAAAGACTACGAGCAGATCATCATTCACGGTGACGGCTGGTACATCAAGCACGGCATCATGCTCTACAAGGGCCACAAGATCGTCAACATCGATCGCGCCGCCAAGACCGTCACCTCCGACCACGGCGTCACCGAAAGCTACGACAAGCTGGTGATCGCCACCGGTTCCGTGCCCTTCATCATCCCGGTTCCCGGCAAGGATCTGCCCGGCGTCATCACCTATCGCGATCTCGACGACGTGCAAGCGATGCTGCTTGCCGCCCAGTCGCGCGAAAAGGCGGTCGTCATCGGCGGCGGCCTGCTTGGCCTCGAAGCGGCGGCCGGCCTTGCCCAGCGCGGCATGGACGTCACCGTCCTGCACGTCATGCCGACGCTGATGGAGCGCCAGCTCGATCCCGCCGCCGGTTATCTGCTGCAGAAGGCGGTCGAAGAACGCGGCATCAAGGTCATCTGCAAGGCCAACACCAAGGCGATCATCGGCAATGGCAAGGTCGAAGGCATCGAACTCGACGACGGCCGCATCATCCCGGCCACCCTCGTCGTCATGGCCGTCGGCATTCGCCCGAGTGTCGGCCTGGCGAAGGACGCCGGCCTTGCGGTCAATCGCGGCATCGTCGTCGATGCCGGCATGCAGACTTCGGATGGCGACATTTTCGCGCTCGGCGAATGCGCCGAGGTGGGCGGCATGGTCTACGGCCTCGTCGCGCCGCTCTACGAAATGGCCCGCATCGCCGCAGCGCATCTCTCCGGCGACCGTTCGCCTGCTTTCGTGCATGCGGACACCCCGACCAAGCTTAAGGTCACCGGCATCGAACTCTATTCGCTCGGCGATTTCGCCGATGGCGACGACCGCGAGGAGATCGTACTGCGCGATGCCAGCGCTGGCATCTACAAGCGCCTGGTGCTGAAGGACAACAAGATCATCGGCACCGTGCTTTACGGCGAAACCGCCGACGGCGCCTGGTTTAACGATCTGAAGAAGAAGGCGACCGATATTTCGGAGATGCGCGAGACGCTGATCTTCGGTCAAGCCTATCAGGGAGGGTCGCCGCTGGACCCTATGGCGGCCGTTGCAGCCTTGCCGGATGACGCGGAAATCTGTGGCTGCAACGGCGTATGCAAGGGCAAGATCACCTCGACGATCACGAGCAAAGGGCTGACGTCACTCGACGACGTACGCGCCCATACAAAGGCCTCCGCCTCGTGCGGCTCCTGCACCGGCCTCGTCGAGCAACTGATGGCGCTGACGCTCGGCGACGGCTACAATCCGGCTGCCGTGCAGCCGATGTGCACCTGCACCGAACTCGGCCATGACGATGTTCGCCGCCTGATCAAGGCGAAAGGTCTGAAGAGCATCCCCGCCGTCATGCAGGAATTGGAATGGAAGACCTCCTGCGGCTGCGCCAAGTGTCGGCCGGCGCTCAACTATTACCTCGTCTGCGACTGGCCGGACGAATATGCCGACGACTACCAGTCGCGTTTCATCAATGAGCGCGTCCACGCCAACATCCAGAAGGACGGCACCTACTCCGTCGTTCCGCGCATGTGGGGCGGCGTCACCAATTCGAACGAGTTGCGCGCCATCGCCGATGTCGTCGACAAGTTCGAAATCCCGATGGTGAAAGTGACGGGCGGCCAGCGCATCGACTTGCTCGGCATCGAGAAGGAAGACCTCCCCGCCGTCTGGGCCGATCTCGGTAAAGCCGGTTTCGTCTCCGGCCAGGCCTATGCCAAGGGCTTGCGCACGGTGAAGACCTGCGTTGGTTCGGACTGGTGCCGCTTCGGCACGCAGGATTCGACCGGTCTCGGCATCCGCATCGAGAAATTCATGTGGGGCTCATGGACACCGGCCAAGCTGAAGATGGCCGTCTCCGGCTGCCCGCGCAATTGCGCCGAAGCGACTTGCAAGGATATCGGCGTGATCTGCGTCGACTCCGGTTTCGAGATCCATTTCGCCGGCGCCGCCGGTCTCGATATCAAGGGCACCGAAGTGCTCGGCCTGGTGAAGACCGAGGACGAGGCGCTGGAGCATATCGTGGCATTGACGCAGATGTACCGCGAGCAGGCCCGCTATCTCGAGCGCATCTACAAATGGGCCAAGCGCGTCGGCCTGGATGAAATTCGCCGCCAGATCATGGACGATGCCGAAAAGCGCAAGGCCTATTACGACCGCTTCGTCTTTAGCCAGAAATTCGCCCAAGTCGATCCCTGGTCGGAGCGCGTCTCCGGCAAGGACAAGCATGAATTCAAGCCGATGGCGACGATCGGCTATCCGCAGGCTGCCGAGTAAGGAGATGGACATGAATTGGGTTGCAATCGGTGACATCTCCGATATCCCGCTGCGCGGCGCGCGCTGCGTGAAGACGCCGCAGGGCAAGATCGCCGTCTTCCGTACGGCCGAAAACGAGGTGTTCGCCATCGAGGATCACTGCCCGCACAAGGGTGGTCCGCTCTCCCAGGGCATCGTGCATGCCAAGGCCGTCACCTGCCCGCTGCACAATTGGGTGATCTCTCTGGAAACCGGCAAGGCGCTCGGCGCCGACGATGGCGCGGTGCGGACCATACCGGTCCGCAACGAGGACGGCGCCCTGTTCATCGCGCTCGAAAGCCTGATGATGGCGGCTGAATAATGGCGGCTGAGGTCAAGACCACCTGCCCCTATTGCGGCGTCGGCTGCGGCGTTATCGCCACGGTGGACGAGGCCGGCGCCGTCAGCGTCAAGGGCGATCCCGAGCATCCGTCGAATTTCGGCCGGCTCTGCTCGAAGGGTTCGGCGCTTGCCGAAACCATCGATCTCGACGGCCGGCTGCTTTATCCCGAAATTGCAGGCGAACGGAGCGATTGGGACGAGGCGCTCGATTTGGTCGCCCGGCGCTTTTCCGAAACGATAGCCGAACACGGGCCTGACTCTGTTGCCTTCTACGTCTCCGGCCAGTTACTGACCGAGGATTATTATGTCGCCAACAAGCTGATGAAGGGCTTCATCGGTTCGGCCAATATCGACACCAATTCCAGGCTCTGCATGTCCTCGTCGGTGGCCGGGCATCGCCGCGCCTTCGGCGCCGATACCGTGCCAGGGACCTATGAGGATATCGAACTTGCGGATCTCGTGGTGCTCACCGGCTCCAACCTCGCCTGGTGTCACCCCGTCATCTACCAGCGGCTGGCCGCCGCAAAAGCGGCGCGGCCGAACATGCGGATCGTCGTCATCGATCCGCGCCGGACGATGACATGCGATATCGCCGACCTGCATCTGGCTATCCGCCCGGACGGCGACGTCGCGCTGTTCATGGGGCTGCTCGCCCATCTCGCCACAAGCCCAGCGATCGACCAGAATTATATCGCCTCCCATACGGAAGGCTTCGCCGGCGCCTTTGCGGCCGCCGCAGCGCTTGATATCAACGATCTCCTGGAGCGGACCGGCCTGCCGGCCATGCAGATCCGGGAATTCTTCCGCCTGTTCGAGACAACGTCGAAGGTCGTCACCTGCTACAGCCAGGGCGTCAACCAATCCTCTTCCGGCACTGACAAGGTCAATGCCATCCTCAACTGCCATCTGGCGACCGGCCGCATCGGCCGTCCGGGCATGGGCCCGTTCTCGCTGACCGGCCAGCCGAACGCCATGGGCGGGCGCGAAGTCGGCGGTCTCGCCAACATGCTCGCCGCCCATATGGCGATCGAAAATCCTGACGACCGCGACCGCGTGCAGCGCTTCTGGGATTCGCCAGTCATCGCCGCAAAAGGGGGCCTGAAAGCGGTCGACATGTTCCGCGCCGTCGCCGACGGACGCATCAAGGCGCTCTGGATCATGGCCACCAACCCCGTCGTCTCGATGCCGGATGCCGATAGCGTCGAAAGCGCGATCGCCGCCTGTCCCTTCGTCGTCGTCTCCGACGTTCTGAGAGAGACGGATACGACCCGGCATGCAGATGTGCTTCTGCCCTCGCTCGGCTGGGGCGAAAAGGACGGCACCGTCACCAATTCCGAACGGCGCATTTCCAGGCAGCGGCCGTTTCTCGGCATCCCTGGCGATGCGAAGGCCGACTGGTGGCAGCTTGCGGAGGTCGGACGCCGCATGGGATTTGCCGCTGCCTTCGATTTCGATGCGCCGGCCGAAATATTCGCCGAACACGCCGCCCTTTCCGCCTTCGAAAACAACGGCAGCCGCGACTTCGACATCGGCGCCCGCGCCGGTATCTCAGGCGCCGCCTATGAAGAACTGTCGCCCTTCCAATGGCCGCAGGCGGCAGGGAGCGCGCCTGGCGTCACCCGCTTCTTCGCCGATGGCGGCTTCTACCATGCCGATGGCAAGGCGCGCTTCGTTGCGGTGGAACCGCCGGCAACCGATCGCACCAATGCCGACTTCCCCTTTACGCTGAATACCGGACGCATCCGCGACCAGTGGCATACGATGACGCGAACCGGAAAGAGCGCGCGGCTTTCCGCCCATATCGCCGAACCCTTTGCCGAGATCCATCCGCGCGATGCCCTCGAGGCCGGTATATCGAGCGCCGGTCTCGTCGAGATCGACAGCCCGCACGGCAAGGCGATCGTCCGGGCGCTGGTGACCGATCGCCAAGCGCGCGGCGGCATTTTCGCGCCCATGCACTGGAACGACCAGTTCGCGGCAAAAGCGCGGATCGACGCCGTGGTCGCGCCGATCACCGATCCGATTTCCGGCCAGCCGGCATCGAAAAACGTCGCCGTCGCCGTCCGCCCCTTCCGCGCCGCGCATTACGGCTTCGCGGTCTCGGCCGTCAAACCGGCCACGCCGGAGGCGGCTTATTGGGCGCTGGCGAAAGCCGACGGCGGCTGGCGGCTGGAGCTTGCCTTCGGCGAAACCGTCGAGGACTGGACGGCCTGGTGCCGGGCGGTTTTTGCCATTCCCGACGAAATCGAACCGCTGGGTTACGCCGACCGGCAAACCGGCGACCTCAGGCTCGCCTTCTTCGACGGCGAGACGCTGCTCGCCGCGCTGTTCCTCGCGCGCGAGCCGGTCGCCGTGGCGCGCAACTGGACAATCTCGCAGCTCTCGGTGCCGCATGGTGACCTGCGGAAACGCTTCGCGCTGGTAGCAGGCCGCCCTGGGGCCGGCAGACCGGATCCGGGCGCCACCGTCTGCTCTTGCTTCAGCGTCGGGGTCAATCAGATCGCCGCTGCCGTGCGCGGCGGATGCCACAGCGTCGAGGCGGTCGGCAAGGAAACCAGCGCCGGGACCAATTGCGGCTCCTGCCGCGGCGAAATCGGCCGGATCATCGATCGCTGTCTTGCCGCGGCCGCGGAGTGAAAGGCGAAAAACTGTAACGTGGCGATATCAGGCCACGTTCGGGGCGATCAACATCTTGTGGTCGGCCGAGATGCGCACCGAAATTTCGTCGTAGGATGCGAGGGTCGGATGCGACGTCTCCATCTTCTGGTGATGGGTTGCCGTCACTACCATCACGTCGGCGCCCGCGGCCTCGCCGGCGATGATGCCGGCTGTGACATCCTCGAACACCAGGCAGTCCTGGGTGCTGACGCCGAGACGTTCGGCGCCGAGAATGTAACATTGCGGATCGGGCTTTCCGACTTTGACGTCCTCCGCCGTCACCATGAATTTCGGCAGTGACAGGCCTGCCGCTTCCAGCCGCCGGCGGGCAAGACGCAAGGGCGAGGAGGTGACGATCGCCCAGCGATCCGGCGGCAGCGAACTTAGGAAGGCGGCAGCGCCAGAAATGGCGACGACATCGCTGACATCGGCGATTTCGGCCTCGGTCACCAATTTGGCTTCATGTTCGGGATCGACGCCCGGCAGGTTCAGCCGGGCGATCGTGTCGATGCCGCGCGATCCATGCATCTTCGGCAGAAAGTCCGCAACATCGAGCCCTTGACGCCTGGCCCAATCGCTCCACACCCGTTCGGCCGCACGGATCGAATTGAGAATGGTACCGTCCATATCGAACAGGAAGGCGGCATAAGGCTTCTCGAAGCCACGCGGCATCGGCTGGGACAAAATGCTGAATCCTTCGGGAAAGAGAGTCGGATGGCAGTCGCTGGACGCGATGAAACGGCAAATCGCCATGTTTTGCAAGTTTTCGAGCGTGACTGCGACGATGTCGCAAATCTGTCCTAAAAGGCGGCGGCGCCCGAAGCCGCTATCAGATCGCAGGAGAGGCGAAGGCCGATCCGGTCATGGCAAAGGTCGCCAGTTCTGGCGGCTAGCCGCAGTTCAGCCGGCGCGTCCGCCCGGAGACGGGCCTGTCCTGTCGGATCGACGCGTGTCGGAATGGCGGTCCACAAGGAGGGGCGGCTGACGTCGATCGCGGAAATATCGGCTCTTTCGCCGCCTATGGCCGTGGCAGCGATCGCCATTCCACCTGCCGTCAAAGCAAGTGAAAGCGCAATCTGCAGACCGAGATCTGCGGCCTCGCGAGGGGAAACGAACATAGCGGCCTCATGCTGCGGATTAGCGTTTCGTGTGCCTAAGGCAGACAGTGGCAGCGATCCAGCGGCTTGGCCGGTTAAGGTTTATGCGTAACCATGCAAGGCCAGCGTGCAGGTTTTTCCTAAATTTTGGAACAATGCCTCCGTGGGCCAGTTACCCAACGGTCATCCAAGATGAAAATCAAAGGAGGATATCCTCATGACCAGATCTCTTATCGCCGCTTCGCTGCTCGCGATCGGCATGGCATCGTCGGCCTTTGCCCAGTCGAACCCCGATCCGATCGGGCCGACCAATGGCGGTTCGACCGATCCGAGTTCGGGTAACTATTCGTCCGATTACACCAACAGCGACAATGGCATCCGTCCGGTGCAGGTCGCCCCGGTCGATCCGACCACGACACAGAGCATCGGCCGGCCCCAGACGATGGAATGCCCCGGCATGCCGCAGCAGAATTCAGGCGTCGACACCCGTGGCGGTCAGAGCGGCGCATCGATCAGCGAAGCCTGCCGCGAATACGACAACTGAGCAGGCCATCGCCCACTTTGAGAAAGGCCGGTTCACGCCGGCCTTTTTCATGTCTTCGGATGAAAATTTGATCCGGCCATTCCGTCGATTCGTAGCAGCGTCAATGACACGAGCGGAGACGGCTTCTTGGCAGCGGGCGAGACAAAACCTGTCATACTGTGGTTTCGCAAGGATTTGCGCCTTGACGACAACCAGGCTCTTGGGGCCGCTCATCGTTCCGGGCGACCGATCATCCCCCCTCTATATCCGCGAGCCGACGCCCGCGGGCACAGGTCCGCTCGGTGCCGCTCAGGCTTGGTGGCTGCATCATTCGCTGGAAGCGCTGGATATGTCGTTGCGCAAGCGGCAGGGACGGCTGGTGCTTGCAAGCGGCGAGGCGCTCGAGGTGCTGCGTGGCGTCATCAGGAAGAGCAGCGCAGACGCCGTTTACTGGAACCGGCGCTACGACCCGTCCGGAATGTCGATCGATGTTCGCATCAAGGCTGAACTGGAAGAGCAGGGGATCGAAGCAAGGAGTTTCACCGGCCAGCTGCCGCACGATCCGTGCCGGCTGGTGACCGGCAAGGGCACCCCCTACCGGGTCTACACGCCGTTCTGGCGCGCACTGGAGAGTGCCGGCGAACCAGAGCTGCCGCGGGATGCACCGGCCGAGCTCAAGCTTGCTTCACGGCTTCCTCTCTCGGAAGCACTGGACACCTGGAAACTCCTGCCGGCGAAGCCGGATTGGGCATCCGATTTCTCCGAGCTCTGGACACCGGGCGAACATGGCGCACAGGAGAGGCTATCGGGCTTCGTCGACGATATGCTCGGCGGCTATAGGGACAACCGCGACTATCCGGCGAAGCGGGCGACATCGATGCTGTCGCCGCATCTGGCGCTCGGCGAAATCTCCGCTGCCCGCATATGGGATGCGACACGCGGCCTGTCGAAAAGGGTGCCGGCGGCCGACATCATGCATTTCCGCAAGGAGATAGCCTGGCGTGAATTCTCCTATCATCTGCTCTATCATTTCCCACGCCTTGCGTCGGCCAACTGGAACGAACGTTTCGACGGCTTCGAATGGCGCAACGACGACGACGAATTCCGAGCGTGGCGCCGCGGCATGACTGGCTACCCCATCGTCGATGCCGGCATGCGTCATCTCCGGCGCCACGGCTGGATGCATAATCGCGTGCGCATGATCGCCGCCTCTTTCCTCGTCAAGGATCTGCTGATCGATTGGCGCTGCGGCGAGGCCTGGTTCCCGGATACGCTGGTCGATGCCGATCCGGCCAACAATGCCGCAAGCTGGCAATGGGTGGCGGGATCAGGGGCCGACGCTTCCCCGTTCTTCCGGATCTTCAATCCGGTGTTGCAGGGCGAAACCTTCGATCCCGAGGGCGACTATGTCGGGGCTTATGTACCGGAACTTCGGCGGCTCGGGCCAAAATACATCCACCGACCGTTCGAAGCGCCGAAACGCGTGCTCGATGCGGCCGGCATCATCCTCGGCCACACCTATCCGGCACCGATGGTCGACCATGGGAGCGCGCGCAACAGGGCGCTTGCCGCCTACGACGCAATAAGGGCCGCCTCGCGTACACATTGAATCTGCCCATCGACCGCTAGTTTTCAAGGACAAGGGCCGGAGGCCGCCCGACCACATCGTCACGGGTGTATCGTCGTCCCTAACCGGCAAAAAAATGCTGGAGGAGGAGAGATGAGCAAGGTGCAGGACTGGAATCTGCTGGCCCGCGACGCGGTGACGCTGACGGCCGAAAACGTATCCCGTCTGGCGAAGGGTCTACCATTCAAGGCGAAGCTGGCGCTACGCGGACTTCTGCGCATGCAGCACGGCTCGCTTGCCGTGACCCTGCCCGATGGCCGCAGGCTGCTGATCGAGGGCAGGCAGGCCGGGCCGAGGGCGGCCCTCAGCCTCAACAACTGGAACCTTGCTTACCGGGCGCTGACGAGCGGCACGATCGGGGTTGCCGAAACCTATATGGACGGTGACTGGGACAGTCCCGACATCGCGGCCTTCCTCGAACTTTTTCTTGTCAACGGTGAGGCCGCGCACAGCTATGCCCACGGCAAAAGCGGCGTCGGCCGCCTTGTCGAGCGTGTCCGCCACTGGATGAATACCAACACCAAGGCGGGCTCGAAACGCAACATCTCCGCACATTACGATCTCGGCAATGATTTCTACAGGCAATGGCTCGACCCGAGCATGACCTATTCCTCCGCACTCTATTCCACCGGCGCCAACGACCTGCAATCGGCGCAAAATGCCAAATACCGCGCGCTCGCCGAGGCGACCGGCATCAGGCCCGGGGATCACGTGCTGGAGATCGGCTGCGGTTGGGGCGGTTTTGCCGAATTCGCAGCCGGCGAGCTGGACTGCAAGGTCACCGGGCTGACGATCAGCCGGGAGCAGCTCGCCTATGCCGAAGCACGCATCGAAAAGGCAGGTCTTGGCGATCGCGTCGAATTTCGTTTTCAGGATTACCGTGATGAAGCCGGGCTCTACGACCGGATCGTCTCGATCGAAATGTTCGAGGCTGTCGGCGAAAAATATTGGCCGTCCTATTTCTCCAAGCTCCGGCAATGCCTGAAGCCGGGCGGCAAGGCCGGCCTGCAGATCATAACCATTCGGCCTGAAGCCTTCGACCAGTATCGCAGCAATCCCGACTTCATTCAGAAATACGTCTTTCCCGGCGGCATGCTGCCGACGCGCAACCACCTGGCCGAGCTCGCCGGCAGGGTCGACCTGTCACTGGTCAAGGACTTCAGCTTCGGGCTCGATTACGCCCGTACGCTTGCCGAATGGCGCGAGCGCTTCCGGTCGGTCTGGGAATGCATCCGCCCAATGGGTTTCGACGAGCGCTTCAAGCGCTTCTGGGAATTCTATCTTTTCTATTGCGAAGCCGGTTTCCGGGCCTGCAATATCGATGTGCGCCAGGTGGTGTTCTCGCGCAGCTGATCATTCCGCCGGATGCGGTGTCGCCGGATGGTGACCTGCCGATGACGGCCGTTCGCGCCAGCCGGTCAAGCGGTTCACCAGCGGGAAATAAGCCCCGTAGGGAAGCAGACGCGCAAGCTTCAGCATCGTGGTGAAGCGCCCGGGGAACGTGATCTCGAACGCCTGCGACTTCAAGCCGGCTGCGATCTGCCGGGCAGCCTCCTCGGGCGACACCAGCGCCGGCATCGGTAAGGCGCTCTTGCCTGTCGCCGGGCTATCGATGAAACCCGGGCTGACGAGCTGGATGCGGATGCCCAGTTTGTCGAGATCAAATTTGAGGCTTTCGGCCATGTTGATCAGCGCCGCCTTGGTGGCGCCATAGGCAGCCCCCGTCGGCAGGCCGCCATAGCCGGAAACGGAGGAGACGATGGCGATCTGCCCCTGCCCCTTCGCCTTCATATGGCGGATCGCCGGCAAGAGACAGTTGACGACGCCGGAAAGATTGACGGCGAAGCTCTTTTCGAAATCGGCGCGGTGCAGGTCCTCGGCATGAACAGGCAGATAGATGCCGGCATTGAGGATCGCCATGGCGAGCGTGCCGTGCTCGTATTCGATAGAGGCCATGGCATGTTCCATGTCCTCTGCATCGGTGACGTCGCCGTCGAGAACGACGATGCTGCCGTCAAGGCCGCTAGCCTCGGCCTGCAGTTCGACCAGTTTCTCATGGCTTTTGGCGGTGACGGCGACCTTGTATCCCTCGCCGGCGAGCTTCAGCGCAAGCGCCCGGCCGATGCCAGAACTCGCGCCCGAAATCCAGACGATTCCATGTTCGGGACGGGCGATGAAATCACGCATGACATGTCCTCCGGCTCTGCCTGACCAACACGACAACGGGTCCGGAAGTTATCATCTCCTCCCGGATTTACGGCTTTATCACACCATTGTGGCTGCTTTCAGCCGATCAGGTCGCCGATCATCTGACGAAGGGATCCGGTGAGCTTGACCGGCCCGTCGGAAACGGCAAAGGCGATGCAGGGCCTGGCCTTTTCGGCGACCGGGCGATGCTCGACCGTCTCGTCGGCGATGGAGATGTCACCGGGACCAAAACGGCCGCGTTCATCGTTGAAGGCGCCGTCGAGGATCAGGATCAGTTCCAGGCCTTTATGGGTGTGGGCCGGTAAGGCACGGCCCGGCCGGATCCACATCAGGCTGACCTCGCAACCTTCCATGTCGAACGAATAGTCCTTGAAGCCGGGCAAGCGCCTGCGCCAGGGCACATCCTCGGCTTCGAAGCCGAGGAGATCGCGCAAAGCCTGGGGAAACGGCGCCCTTTTGGCCACCTTTTTGGAAACATGGTATTCCGAAGCAGAAGGCATAGAGGAAAATATCGCCGCAAGCCGCTGGTCGCGATCGGCTATGGCGGCTTCCGGTGTGCTTTCAAGGGCTTCCCCGGCCAAAAGCTCGAGGCTGCTCACCAGGTATCGATTGTCCGGCTTCATTTGCAGATGGGATCGAACGAGCACCCGCGCCGGCTTGGGCAAGGAGCCGGCGACGTAATGCGCCATCAATGTGTCGATCGTATCGATCTGCTCGTGAACCATGTCGGTTTTGGTCACGCCCTATTGCTGCGCCCCGCTTCGCTTTGTCATCATCCGTACGGGTAAAGTCAACCTTCGGATCACCGCGCAACCGCCGGATGGCGGGTGATGGGCCTTTTCGGGCAGGGAAAGCGAAATTTTGTCGTGGCCGACAGCGGCATGGAATAGCATTTCTTGCCAACACAGCCTTGTGAACGGAAAAGACCGTTCTTAAAGTAAGAGTTCGAAAGAGGCAGATTCCATGACCTTCCATCCCTCCGTTCTCGAAGCCATCGGCAATACGCCCCTGATCAAACTCAAGGGCGCCTCGGCGGCAACCGGCTGCACCATTCTCGGCAAGGCAGAGTTCCTGAACCCCGGCCAGTCGGTCAAGGACCGTGCCGCGCTCTTCATCATCCGCGACGCCGAGCGGAAGGGGCTGCTTCGGCCCGGCGGCGTCATCGTCGAAGGCACGGCCGGCAATACCGGCATCGGCCTGACGCTGGTCGCCAAGGCCCTCGGCTACCGCACCGTCATCGTCATCCCGGAAACGCAGAGCCAGGAAAAGAAGGACGCGTTGAAACTGCTCGGCGCCGAACTCGTTGAAGTGCCCGCCGTTCCCTACAAGAACCCGAACAATTACGTGAAGGTGTCGGGGCGGCTTGCCGAACAAATGGCGAAGAGCGAGCCGAACGGAGCGATCTGGGCGAACCAGTTCGACAACGTCGCCAACCGGCAGGCGCATGTCGAGACGACCGCGCCGGAAATCTGGAAGGACACCGACGGCAAGGTCGACGGCTTTATCTGTTCCGTCGGCTCCGGCGGCACGCTGGCAGGTGTCGCGGCCGGCCTCAAGGCTTTCAACGCCGACGTCAAGATCGGTATCGCCGATCCCGACGGCGCCGCTCTCTATGAATTCTACCAGAACGGCACGCTGAAATCCGAAGGTTCATCGATCACGGAGGGCATCGGCCAGGGCCGCATCACCGCCAATCTCGAAGGCTTCACGCCGGACTTTTCCTATCGGATCTCCGATGCCGAATCCCTTCCCTATCTCTTCAATCTCGTCGAAAATGAAGGCCTGTGCCTCGGCGGCTCGACGGCGATCAATATTGCCGGCGCCGTCAATCTCGCCCGGGATCTCGGACCCGGTCACACGGTGGTGACAATCCTCTGCGACTACGGCAACCGCTATCAGTCGAAACTCTTCAACCCGGATTTTCTGCGGTCGAAGGGGCTGCCCGTTCCGGGCTGGATGGCTAGGTCCTCCGACATACACGTTCCCTACGAACCCGTGTGATACCCATGCCCGTCAATGCCCTCTATCGTGACGACTTCTATCTCTCGACATGCGAGGCGGTCGTCACCGCCGTTCACGACGACGGGGGCATCGAACTCGACCAGACCTGCTTCTATGCGGCGTCGGGCGGCCAGCCCGGGGACACCGGACAGCTTGAACGCGCCGACGGCAGCAAGATCGTGCTCGGCCAGACGAAACATGGCGCGAGCAAGGATATCATCATCCATGTGCCGCTCGACAATGAGCCGCAGCCTGAGATCGGCGAGACACTGGTGCTGCATGTCGATTGGCCGCGCCGCTACAGGCTGATGCGCATGCACACGGCTTGCCACCTGCTGTCGGTCATCTGCTCCTATCCGATCACCGGGGCCGCTGTCGGCGAGGAAGAAAGCCGCATCGACTTCGACATGAGCGAGACGATCGACAAGGACGAGGTCACGGCGAGGCTGATGGAACTGGTAGGCCAGAACCATCCGGTCTACCTGCAATGGATCACCGACGACGAGCTTGCGGCCAATCCTGATATTGTCAAATCGAAGAATGTGCGCCCGCCGATCGGTCTCGGTCGTGTCAGCCTCGTCTGCATCGGCGAAAACTCCTCGATTGACAGCCAGCCCTGCGGCGGCACACATGTCTCGGAAACGCAGGAAGTCGGCCAGATCCATATCGCCAAGATTGAAAAGAAGGGCAAGGAGAACCGGCGCTTCCGTATCCGCTTCGGCGCGCCCGGCGAAGAAGCCTGACAGGGGAGAGCATAATGACTGAGAGCAAGAGCCGTTTCGTCGTCTCCGCCGACTGGCTGCAGGCCGAGCTCGGCAAACCGGATCTGCGTGTGCTCGACGCATCCTTCTATCTGCCGGCGCAGAAACGCGATGCCGATGCCGAATATGCGGCCGGCCATATTCCCGGCGCCATCCGTTTCGATCAGGACAAGATCGCCGACCATTCGACGTCGCTGCCGCACACGATCCCCTCGCCCGACTATTTCGCCACCGAAGCCGGCCGCCTCGGCATCAGCGAGAACGATCGCATCGTCGTCTATGACGGCATCGGCCTGTTTGCCTCGCCGCGAGTGTGGTGGCTGTTCCGGGTGATGGGGGCAAAGAACGTCTTCGTGCTCGACGGCGGTCTCGACGGCTGGAAGGCCGAGGGGCGTCCGCTCGAAACGACGACGCCCGGCCATGCGCCGGCGACGTTTACGCCAAACTTTAATGCGAGCCGCGTGGTGACGCTCGATACCATGCGCGACATCGTCTCGAGCGGCGCGATGCAGATCGCCGATGCCCGCAGCGCCGGCCGCTTCGCCGCCACCGAGCCCGAGCCGCGGGCCGGCATGCGCTCCGGCCATATGCCCGGCGCCCGCAGCCTGCCCTCCGGCGTCTTTGCCTACCAGGGCCGGTTCAAATCATTGCCCGAACTCCGCCAGACGATCGAGGATGCCGGCATCGATCTTTCGAAGCCGGTCGTCACCTCCTGCGGCTCGGGAATCACGGCGGCGATCATCACGCTGGCACTGGAATCGCTCGGCCATCAGGATAACAAGCTTTACGACGGCTCGTGGAGCGAATGGGGAAGCCGTGACGATACGCCTGTCGTCACCGGCCCGCCGACGCCGGTCAAAGCTTGACCGCCATGGGAAAGACGCCCGCTTCGCTCAAGGCGCACATCACCCGTCTCGAAATGACGGCGCCACCAAAAGCCAGCCTGCCGGTGCCGGTCAATATCCAGACGGCGATCATGCGCGCGCCCGGCATCCCGCTGCCCTTCTACCGCTATCTCTACCGGCAGGTGGGCGCGCGCTGGCAGTGGGTGGACCGCCTGCGCATGAGCGACGAGCAACTGGCGGAAATGCTGAACGACAAGCGCAACAATATCAGCGTCCTCTATGTGAACGGCGCCCCGGCCGGCTTCTATGAATATTTCTGTGAGGACGAGGATACGATCGAACTCAGCCATTTCGGCCTGATCGAACATGCACTCGGCCTCGGCATCGGCAAGTGGTTTCTGCTGCAGGCGCTTTATGCCATCTGGTCGCTCAATCCGAAGCGGGTCACCACCACAACAAACAATCTCGACCACCCGCGCGCGCTGCAGCTCTACCAGATGTACGGCTTCTCCCCGGTCTCGACCGGCACCGGCATCGTCCGGCCGCTGAGTGACAAGGAGCTTCTGGAGCTGGCGCGGAAAAGTTGAGGATTATCGCGGACGCCGGACTTCATGCTGACAGTGTCTGTCAGCAGCGGTGTAGATAATCCGTAAGCCGCCGGTTTCTGAACCCGCCGCCATCTCACCATAGAGCCCTGCTATTCTGCCGTTGGCTGGGCCTCAATCCAATCCGATCGGAGCAGGTCCCGAGATGAAGCCGCACCACCGCATTTTCTTCATCCAGTTTGCTGTCGCCCTTTCCGTGGGTGCCTTCCTATCGCGATTGCCTGATCTTCAGCGCAAGTTCGGTCTCACCGAGGGCGAACTCGGGCTTTTGCTCGCTATCATGTCATTGGGGGTTCTTTGCGGGCTGACATTTTCGGTGAGGATCATCGAGAGGTTCGGTGCGCGCGCCACAGCTTTCGTCACGGTGTTCGGTGCATCCTTGTTTTTGTCGCTGATCTCCTGGATGCCTTCAGCGCTCTCGGCAATGCCTCTGTTCTTCATCACCGGTCTTTTCACCGGGGCGTTCGAGATCAATGCCAATATCGAAACCGACCGACACGAGGCTCTGCTTGGTTACCGCATCATGAGCCGCGCTCATGGCATGTGGAGCCTCGGTTTCTGCATGACTGCCCTTATCGCCGCCGGCATGCGGCAAGCCGCCGTCTCCATCGAACTCCACACCTTCTTCGTCCTCCTGACCGTCCTCATTTCAGGTTCCGTCGTTTTCTCGAAGATCGAGAACGCGCCTCCTCGGCAGGACGCGCACTCCGGAGAAATCCCGCTCATCGCTTTTCCCACAATGGGGCTGTTGTCCCTTTGCCTGATAGGCGCAGCGCCACTTTTGGCTGAAGGCGCGAGCGTCGACTGGTCAGCGATCTATATGCGTGACGTCTTTGCGGCCGAACCCTTCATCGGCGGGCTCAGCGTGACGATATTCTCCCTGTGCATCGCCATCGGACGGCTCGCAATGGACCCTGTGATCGACCGCTTCAACCCACACCCGGTCGCAATAGTCCTTCTCGGAATCGTCGTCGTCGGGCTTGTTATGGTCGCGACAGCGGCACATCCGGCCACAGCACTCATAGGCTTCGGTCTGACCGGCATCGGCTGCTCATCGGTCTATCCGCTTGCCATCTCGGCTGCGGCCCGCCGCACGGACCGGCCGGCTCCGGTTAACGTCGCGGCCCTTGGGCAGACGACCTTCCTCGTGTTTTTCGCCGGCCCGCCCCTGCTTGGTTTTATTGCCGAATATTTCGGCATCCGCATGTCCTACTGGGTGGTGGTCCCCGTAATGGTCACCGCGCTTCTTGTCATCAAGGCGCTTTCCGCGGTTCCGATGCCGGCCACAGCAGAGCCGCAACCTGTGCAGACCAACGGTTGATACACCGGATGTGCTGCGGTGCTGGGCTTCAGGGTCGGATCGCTCGCGCGGGAAAAAGCAGCTAACGCCGCGTCAGGCTGCTTGGTCGGCGTGGATCATTGCGGCGCTCGAAGTCGAGCGTACGGCCCGACAGCTCCCTAAGTTCCGCCACCTCCCGGCGCAAGGCCCTGAGTTCCTCCAATATTTCGGCGTTCTGCTGCGCCAGCAGCACCAAATCGACTTCAGCCATGGCAACTCTCCTTTGACGATGCAGCGTGGCAAGAAACGGGTGGCTTATACAATGATGCGGATGCATTTCATGGCAACCACAAAGGAGATTTGCCATGACCGCCATTCGCTTTGCCGCCATGCCGACCATCGACGCCGAGCATCTCTGGAGCGGCGGCCGCGATGCTTACGACAGACTGCCCGAGACGATCATTTCCGACGGCCCGGGTCATCCCTGCCGCCACTGCCTTGAGAATATCGATGAGGGCGAGGAACTGCTGGTTTTCGCTTATCGGCCATTCCCGGAGTTGCAGCCCTATGCCGAAACCGGCCCGATCTTCCTGCACAAGCGGCCTTGCAAACGCTATGCTGCCGAGGAGATCCTGCCGCCGGTGTTGGCGACGAGTCCGGACTTTATTCTCCGCGGCTACAATGAAGACAACCGCATCGTTTATGGCACCGGCGCGGTGACCGTGATCGGCGAGATCGCAGCCTATGGCGAAAAGCTGCTGGCACGGCCGGACGTCGCCTATGTCCATGTGCGTTCGGCACGCAACAACTGCTTTCAGTGCCGGATTGACACGATAGAGGCGCCGGCCCTTGCGGAAATCGGTGCCTTGACCTGACCTTGAGTGAGGAAGCTTACGCTACGTTCAGCACGCTGTCGGGCGCGAAGGCTTCGTAGCCGAGGGCTTCGGCGACCGGCTTGCTGGTAATGCGGCCCTTATGCACATTGAGGCCGTTTCTCAGGTGCTTGTCTTCGGCAATGGCGCGCAGGCCGCGATCGGCGAGCGCCAGGCCATGAACCAGCGTGGCGTTGTTCAGCGCGTGCGCCGAGGTGACGGGCACAGCGCCCGGCATGTTGGCGACGCAATAATGCACCACGCCGTCGACCTCATAGGTCGGATCGGAATGGGTCGTCGCATGCGAGGTCTCGAAGCAACCGCCCTGGTCGATGGCGACGTCGACGATGACGGAGCCCTTCTTCATGCCGGACAGCATTTCGCGCGTGACGAGCTTCGGGGCAGCGGCCCCGGGAATGAGCACGGCGCCGATGACGAGGTCGGCCGAGAAGACCTCCTCCTCCAGTGCCTGGATGCTGGAATAACGGGTGTGCACACGGCCCGCAAAAATGTCGTCGAGCTGGCGAAGGCGCGGCAGCGATTTGTCGAGAATGCTGACATCGGCGCCGAGGCCGGCGGCCATTCTGGCGGCGTGCAGGCCGACAACGCCGCCGCCGATGACGGCGACCTTGGCCGGCAGCACGCCGGGTACGCCGCCGAGCAGGACGCCGAGACCGCCATTGGCTTTCTGCAACGCGGTGGCTCCCGCCTGGATCGACAGGCGTCCTGCCACTTCCGACATCGGCGCCAGCAGCGGCAGGCCGCCGCGCTCGTCGGTCACCGTCTCATAGGCGATCGCGGTGACGCCGGAGGCGATCAGACCCTTGGTCTGTTCGGGGTCGGGTGCCAGATGCAGATAGGTATAGAGAAGCTGACCGTCGCGCAGCTGCGCCCATTCGGCGGGCTGCGGCTCCTTCACCTTGACGATCATGTCGCACTTTTCGAAGATATCCTTGGCGGAGGCGGCGATCTTCGCGCCAGCCGCCGCGTAGGCGGCGTCATCGGCGCCGATGCCGGCGCCCGCCTTGGTCTCTACCCAGACCTCGTGGCCATGGGCGACGTATTCGCGCACCGAGGCCGGCGTCAGGCCGACACGATATTCATGGTTCTTGATTTCCTTCGGGCAACCGACACGCATTGGCGTTCCTCTCCATTTCCTCTCCGCAGCCGCGGATCTCCTCGGACGATGAATCCAACCACCAAGGGCGTGAAATGTCCTTGCAAAGACGATTTGCGCGGAAGGGATTTTTCGGCGATTGTTGCGTGTATCTCCCTTTTCTTCGAAGGTTCTGCGAATGACTAATCTCGACACCATCGATCTTGCGATTCTCAAGGTCTTGCAGGCCAATGCCCGGATCACCAACGCCGAGCTTGCCGAAAAGATCGGGCTGTCGCCTTCGGCCTGTTCGCGCCGGCTCGACATCCTCGAAAGAAGCGGTGTCATCGGCGGCTATCATGCGCGGCTTTCGCACAAGGCGCTCGATTACAAGATGATCGCCATCGTGCATATCTCGCTGTCCGGCCAGTTCGCCAAAACGCTGGCGGAATTCGAAGCCGCTGTGAAACTCTGCCCAAACGTGCTCGTCTGCTACCTGATGTCCGGCGAATACGACTATATCCTCAGGGTCGCCGCCCGCGATCTCGAGGATTACGAGCGCATCCATCGCGACTGGCTGTCGGCGCTTCCGCATGTGGTCAAGATCAATTCGAGCTTCGCACTCAGAGAAATCATCGACAGGCCGAATGTGGGACTTTGAGGCCTTGCTTATTTGCCGAAACGCTGCCCAGACTTTCGGGGCTCGCGGACGTTTTCCCCTTTACGGCATACCATGACATCGAAGACCCACGGTTATATTTTCGCCCTGCTGGCGACCACCATCTTCTCTTTGCAGGACGCCATCTCGAAACATCTGGCATCGACTTATCCGCCGATCTTCGTGACGATGATCCGCTACTGGGCCTTCGCGCTGTTCACGATCGTCCTCGCTTCGAAAATACGCGGTGGCCTCCAGGCGACGGCCCGCACAAAACGTCCGCTTCTTCAGGTGGTTCGCGGCGCGCTGCTGGCCGTCCAGGTGGTTCTGGCCATCACCTGCTTTGCCGTAATCGGCCTTGCCCGCTCGCAAGCGATCTTTTCCGCGACGCCGATCCTGATCGCGCTGCTGTCGATGCCGATCCTCGGCGAGCGGGTCGGATGGCGACGGTGGACGGCGATCGGCGTCGGGCTTTGCGGGGTGCTGCTGATCCTGAAGCCGGAAGGCGAGTTTTTCGACGTAAAATTGCTTCTCGCCATTCTTTCCTGCTTCAACTTCGCCTTCTACGTCATCGCCACCCGTTTCGTCAGCCGCGACGATTCGTCGATGACCAGCTTCTTCTATACCGGCGTTATCGGCGGCATCACGATGACGCTCGTCGGCCCGTTCTACTGGAGCTGGATGTCGCCGGGCGACTGGGGCTGGATGGCGCTCGTCTGCATCACCAGCATTTCCAGCCACTATTTCCTGATCCGCGCCTACGATGTTCTCGATGCCGCCGCCGTCCAGCCGCTGACCTATCTCTCGCTGGTCTATGCCTCGATCATTGGTGTGACGATCTATGACGAAACGCTCAGTCTCAACATGATCATCGGCTCGATCATCGTCGTTGCCGCCGGCATCTTCACCATCTGGCGCGAACATGTGGTGGGGCGCAGGGCGGCGGCCGCCAATTGAAATTTCACTGCAATTTTACTCAAGCCCCTAAAACGATTTCAATTTTCCGGCGCTATGCTGCCCTCGCGATCAAGGGGAACAGTATGAGCAGCAACTTGAAAATCACGGCGCGGAAGGCCGATCGGAAGAATTGCCGCGTCTTCGGCAATGTGAAATATCTGAACAGCCAAGTGGATGTCCGAATTCTCAACCTGTCAGTGACCGGCGCCGCGCTGGAGACGAAGACGCCGCTCCATGCCGCTTCCGGCAGCAAGGTGCGCATCGAAGCCGAAAACCTCGGAATGCTCGAGGGCATCATCCGCTGGAAGCACAATGGCCGCGTCGGCATCCAGTTCGACGTGAATTCGAATGCGCGGGCGCAGGTCTCCTCCTATTTCCGCTTCTTCCATCAGGAAATACGCCCTGTGCTGGCGGTGCGCCAACTGAGAGCCGCTACCAACGTCGAGCGCCCGCCTCGTTCGGCGACGTTGACGCTGAAGTCTTAGGGCTGCACCGCTTCAGCGGCAAAGGAACGGCTGACATCGTTCCAGGAGTGCTACTGGTCGACGTCGAACGCAACAAGAGCCTTGCGTCTGCCGCAGGCTAAGGTCGATGGTCCCGATGTCGATGGCGCCACCCGATGACGACCCTGTTCATGATCCCGCCCTCGATGGATTTGAGCCGGAGTGCCGCACTATACATTGCATTTTCAGATCGCGCCGCCCTTGCTAGCCATTGTTTTGCCGTCCTGTCATTTTGGCAGTGTACTCCTCACCAAATCGTCCGTAATTCTGACGGGCCGGACGATGCATGATCCCATAGGAGAGTTCCATGTCTTCCATTTTTGATGTCGGTCTCATGAGCCGCCGTTCCCTGCTTGGCGGTCTCGCCGCGACTTCCGCCCTGGTGCTGCTGCACCCTTTCAGCGCCCGTGCCAACGCCAATCAGGCGCATCTGCGGCTGATGGAAACGACCGACATTCACGTCAACGTCTTCCCTTATGACTATTACGCCGACAAGCCGAACGACACGATGGGCCTGTCGCGCACCGGAACGATCATCGACAATATCCGTGCCGAGGCGGCCAACTCGCTGTTGATCGACAATGGCGACGTGCTGCAGGGCAATCCGATGGGCGACTACATGGCCTATCAGCACGGCATGAAGGACGGCGACGTCCATCCCGTGATCAAGGCGATGAACACGCTCGGCTATACGGTCGGCACGCTCGGCAATCACGAGTTCAATTACGGCCTCGACTTCATGTTCAAGGTCCTGTCCGGCGCGAACTTCCCCTTCGTCTGCGCCAACCTGACCAAGGGCCAGCTCGCCTCGGATCCCAAGCAGGACGATCTCTTCTTCAAACCTTACATCATTGTCGAAAAGCAGATCAAAGACGGTGCTGGCAAGGAGAGCCCTGTCAAGATCGGCTTCATCGGATTCGTACCGCCGCAGATCATGCTCTGGGACATCAAGAACCTCGAAGGCAAGGCGCAGACCCGCGATATCGTGGAGGCCGCCAAGGCTTGGGTTCCCGCCATGAAGGAAGCCGGCGCCGATATCGTCATCGCGCTCTCCCATTCCGGCATCGACGGAGCAGCACCGTCCGAAAAGATGGAAAATGCCTCGCTGCATCTTGCCGCCGTCGAAGGCATCGACGCGATCTTCACCGGCCACCAGCATCTCGTCTTCCCCGGCCCGAAGAGCTGGGACGGCATCGCCAATGCCGATCCCGTCAAGGGCACGCTGCACGGCAAGCCCGCCGTGATGGCCGGCTTCTGGGGTTCGCATCTCGGCCTCATCGACCTGCTGCTCGAGAAGGACGGCAACAGCTGGAAGATCGTCGATTTCACCTCGGAAGCGCGGCCGATCTACCATCGCGACGACAAGAAGAAAGTGGTCGCTGACTACGCCGACAAGAAGGACGTGGTCGAAGCCGCCAAGGCCGAGCACGAGGCGACGCTCGCCTATATCCGCACGCCAGTCGGCAAGACCTCCGCACCGCTCTATTCCTATTTCGCGCTGGTCGCCGACGATCCTTCAGTGCAGGTCGTCAGCCAGGCGCAGACCTGGTACATCAAGCAGATGCTGGCCGACACCGAGTACAAGGATCTGCCGGTGCTTTCGGCCGCAGCTCCCTTCAAGGCCGGCGGCCGCGGCGGCGCCGACTATTATACCGATTTCCCGGCCGGCGATATCGCCATCAAGAACGTCGCCGACCTCTATCTTTATCCGAACACCGTGCAGGCTGTCGCAATCACAGGCGCCCAGGTGAAGAACTGGCTGGAAATGTCGGCCGGCATGTTCAATCACATTGACGCCGGCGCGAAGGACGCGCCGCTGCTCAATACCGACTTCCCGTCTTACAATTTTGACGTGATCGACGGCGTTACATACCAGATCGACCTGTCGCAGCCGCCGAAATATGATTCGTCCGGCAAGGCGATCAATCCGGATGCCAACCGCATCCAGAACCTCGCTTTCGACGGCAAGCCGATCGATCCGGCCCAGAAGTTCGTCGTCGTCACCAACAATTACCGCGCCGGCGGCGGCGGCAGTTTCCCGGAGATCGCCGCCGACAAGGTGATCTTCCAGGCGCCGGACACCAACCGCGACGTCATCGTCCGCTACGTCCACGAGCAAGGCACGATCAATCCGTCGGCCGATGCGAACTGGACCTTCAAGCCGCTGCCGGGCACGACGGCGACCTTCGAAAGCGGCCCGAAGGCGAAGCAGTTCCTCGCTGCGGTCAAGAGCGTCAAGATCGAGGAGGCCGGCGACGGGGCCGACGGCTTCTCGAAATTCAGGCTGGTACTTTAAGCAAAAGTATACCGACGAAGGCGCGGCTCCGCGCCTTCGTCATTCGGCCGCGAGCGGTGGAGCGGTGTCCCGCAGTTCCGCCATCTCAGCATGAAAATCGGCCTGGTTCGGGCAATAGGAAAGCCGCGTGCGGAAGGCATCGATCATCCAGCTGGCGGCCGGTCCGGGCGGGTTGGCGAGCTGGCGCATCGAATAGATGCCATACTCACCCTGTTCATAGGCATCCAGGTCGAGGTGGATGAGCGCGCCGCTGCGCAGATCGTCATGGATGATGGACGCCGGAAGACCACCCCAGCCAAGGCCGGCCTTGATCAGCTGGTGCTTTGTCGCAATGTCGCTGACGCGCCACGTCTTGTAGGACAGAACGTTGAAATCCCGCCCCTTTGTGCGGCCCGACGCGTCGGTGACGACGAGCTGCACTTCCTCGCGCACGTCGCCGAGCGTGAGCGGCCGGTCGATCACGGCAAGCGGGTGGTTGGGCGCGGCAACGGGCAGCATGAAGGAATGGCCGATCCGTTCCGTGACCATCGAATCGTCCGGCTTGAGCACCGCGCCGCCGATGCCGATCGTTGCCTTGCCGCTCAGAACGAGATCCATGACCATTCCGAGTTCACCGACATTGAGGTTCAACGAAACGGTCGGGTATCTTTCGCGGAATTCGTGCAGCACGTCCACGACCGCCTGCGATGGCACCATGACGCTGATGGCGACGGAAACCTCGGCTTCGAGGCCCTCCCTCAGGCTCTTGACGCGCGCCCGCATGACCTGAAGGTCGCCGAGAATGCGACGCGCATCCTCGAGCATCGCCTTGCCCGCCTCGGTCAGCTTGGGTTGGCGCGCGCCGGACCGCTCGAAAAGCGGCATTTCAAGCTGCGCTTCCAAATTGGCGATCGTATAGCTGACGACCGACTGTGCCCGGTTCAGCGCCCGCGATGCGGCCGAAAAGCTGCCGGTTTCGGCAACGGTCAAAAACACCTGCAACTGGTCCAAAGTCGGGTTCGGAAGCATCTTCCATCCATTCCATCGATAATTTCGATCGACATTATCACCGTTTTTTCGATAGCGGGCCAGACTTATTTTCCTCCTCGACACCGCCGGCTCACCTCCCAGCAACGAGCCGTCAAATTCATTCGAAAGGAAATGCAGCATGTCGTCCATCCTTCTTCTAACGTCCAGCCCGCGCGCTGAGTCGCTCTCGACCCCGATCGCCGCTGATCTCGCCGAAAAGCTGAAGAACCAGAAGCCGGGCAGCGTCGTCGTTCGCCGCGACCTGGCAACCAACCCGCTGCCGCATATCGATGACCTCTTCACCGGCGCCATCCGCAAGCCGGCCGAGGCCCGCACGGCGGAAGAAGCCGCCGCCGTCAAAACCTCCGACGAACTCGTCAACGAACTCTTTGCCGCCGACACCATCGTCATCAGCACCGGGCTCATCAACTTCAACATCTATTCGTCGCTGAAGACCTGGATCGACAACGTCGCCCGCGCCGGCCTGACCTTCAAATACACGGAAAGCGGTCCGGTCGGCCTGCTCACCGGCAAGAAGGTCTATGTGGTTCTGGCCTCCGGCGGCGTCTATTCGCAGGGACCGGCTGCTCCCTTGAACCATGCCGTGCCGTACCTGAAGTCGGTTCTCGGCTTCCTCGGCATCACTGACATTGAGACGATCTATGTCGAGGGCCTGGCTTTCGGCCCGGAAGCTGCGGAAAAGGCCATCGACGCCGCCAAGTCGCGCGTCGAGGAAATCGCGCTCGCAGCCTGATCGGCTCTTCAATGTTTCGTGGACGGCCGGCCTTCGCCGGCCGTTCCTTATTTGTCGATGCCGACGAAATTGCGCATCATCTCGAGGATCTCGTCCGACAGCGCCTCATCAGAGGGGCACTTATTCTGGTTTACGCAACACCTCAAACCAACAATCAACCGATCGCATTGATCGGAGGATCGGCCGGCTTACCCGAGTTCACCACGCCGGAGCGGCCGACGACGCAATTGCGGCCGCTCTTCTTTGCCGCGTAAAGGCGGCCGTCGGCAGCCGACAGCACCGTGGTGAAACTGGTGCCGTCCTCGTCGGCGGTCGCAACGCCGATAGAGACGGTGACAGGACTGCCATCCGGCGTCTTGACGCTGGTCGCGATCGTCCAACGCAGACGCTCGGCTAGCAACAGTCCTTCCTCATGGTTCGTGCCCGGGCAGACGGCGACGAACTCCTCGCCGCCGAAGCGGAAGATGCGGTCGCTGGAACGCAGCGTCGTGCCGAGCCGGGCGGCGATCAACTTCAGCACCGCGTCACCCTGGAGATGACCGTAACCATCATTGACGTCCTTGAAGTGATCGGCGTCGATAATGAGAACGGTCGCAGACAGCCCCTGCCGCAGCGCCTCGCGCACCATCAGCGGCGCCTCCAGCTCCATGCGCGTGCGGTCATAGACGCCGGTCAGCATATCGCGGCCGGTGCGCTCCAGAAGATCATTGTAGCGCTCGCGGAATGTCAGATCGCCGAAGACATCGCTGATCGAGCGCGCGGCGGCGTCGGCGCCAAGGCGGCGGATACGATATTCATAGATCGCAAACATTGCCCCATAAAGGCAGACGGCGAACATCTTCGCCTTCCAGCCGCCCCAGAACACGGCGACGGGTACATCTAGGAAATAATGCAGCGCGGCGAAGAAGCCGACCTGGTCGAAAGTCAGCAGCACGAAGCCGGAGATCATGAAACGCAGCACGACGCGCCGACGGAAGAAATCGCCAAGCTTTTCGTAAAGCAGGATGATGCCGAGCGAATCGACATAGAGCAGCGCCGTGCCCCAGATCATCAGCCAGCCCATCTCCTTCAGAAAATCGACGTCGGGCGTCTGGTCTGACGATAGTTGCAGCGGATGGTGCAGTTGCAGCACCCAGGCGATGCCGACGGTAAGCAGGTTGCCGAGGAACAGACCGTAGATCGGCTGGCGCACCGCCGCGGCATCCTCCCACAGGTATAACATCAGGATCATCATCAGCTTGCCGGAGAAGAAGACGGATGAACCCGGCGACACATCCCCGAACGGCAGCGAGACGTAAAAGACCGCCGCCAGATAGGTCTCCATGAAATGCATGACGCCGAGCGCCGTCAGGAAGACCCCGAGACCGAGCCGATGGCGGAAGTGCAGAAGCGTCACCATCAGAACGAAATAGGCGACGGCTTCGACGACGAAGAGAACGAGGTTGAGCGCCTCCATTACGACACCTCGGCTGCTGGCCGGCGCCGCGCCAATGCGGCGATCGCAGCTGCGATTCCTTTGATCGATCGTCCGAGAAAGTCAAACACGATGGCGTCCTGCAAATCCTGCAGGCCATAGCTTTCACCGCAATACTTTAAGATTACGTGAGCGCGTTCTCATATTTGGGATGAACGCTCAAGTCATACGATTGAAAAGCAAGGAATTTCTGCCGGCGCCCCGAGTCGGAACAGATCGCACCTTCAGACCTGGCGAAGCTTCTCGCCATCGCCGAAGAGCGATGGGCCATGCTGGTCGATGATCTGTTGCGCCTTGCGCACCGTGCACTCGATCGCGTCGTCGGAGGAAGAGAAAAGATCGGCGCGGATGAAATTGCGCACCAACACCTCGTCACCGACCTTCTTTTCGATGCGGCCGGCCAGACGGTATTGGCTGCCTTCCTTACGTGGCTCCGCATAGATCGTGCAATCGCCGTAAAGCTGCGGCTCGCCGGAGGGGCCTGTCGCCTCCGAAGCGGCCTTGCCGCCGGAGAACATCGAAAAGAGATTTGAAAGGAACGAAGCCATGATCCGTCTCTAACACGGCGGTATCGCGCTCGCCAAGTCAAATGATCAGACTGGCGAGGATCTCGTTTTCGGTAATATCCTCGTAACCCATGCCGGCTGCTTCGAAATTTCCGATCAGCCGGGCGAAATTCTCCGGCGCCTTGGTTTCGATGCCGATCAGGATCGAGCCAAAATTGCGCGCCGATTTCTTCAGATATTCGAAGCGGGCGATATCGTCGTCGGGGCCGAGCAGATTGAGGAAATCCCTGAGCGCGCCGGGACGCTGGGCAAGCCTGAGGATGAAGTATTTCTTCAGCCCCGCGTAACGCATGGCTCTTTCCTTTACGTCAGGCAGGCGCTCGAAATCGAAATTGCCGCCGGAGACGACCGCAACGATGGTCTTGCCGCGGATCGCATGGGGATCCATCGCGGCGATCGCCGTCAGCGACAGGGCGCCCGCCGGCTCCAGCACGACGCCCTCGACATTCAGCATCTCCTGAATGGTGACGCAGATGGCGTTCTCCGGCATCAGTTGCACTTGGCTTGCCGGAAAATCGCGCAGAACCGCGAAATTCAGGTCGCCGATCCGGGCGACGGCTGCGCCGTCGACAAAGTTGTCGACCTTGGCAAGCGTCGTCACCTGACCCGCCTCGATGCTGCGCCTGAGGCTCGGCGCGCCAGCGGGCTCGGCAAAGACAAAGGCCGATTTCGGCACAACGCCTTCGAGATAACCGGTAATACCGGCGGCAAGCCCGCCGCCGCCGACCGGCAGCACGACCATATCAGGCACCGCTCCATCAGGCAGCTGCTGCATGATTTCGGCGGCGACGGTCGCCTGCCCCTCGATGATATCGGCGTGATCGAAGGGCGGCACCATGACGCCGCCGATCGCCTCGACGTGGTCACGCGCGGCCTGGTAGCACTGGTCGAAGAAATCGCCGAACAGCCGGATGGTTATGAATTCGGCGCCAAACATGCGGGTCTTGTCGATCTTCTGCTGCGGCGTCGTCACCGGCATGAAGACGACGCCCGGCACGCCGAAATGGCGGCAGACATAGGCGAAGCCCTGGGCGTGATTGCCGGCCGAGGCACAGACGAAGGTCTTGCCTGAAGCACCCTCCCCGATCGCCTTGCGGAAGAAATTGAAGGCGCCGCGGATCTTGTAGGAGCGCACCGGCGACAGATCCTCGCGCTTCAGCCAGATATCGGCGCCGTAGCGGGCGGAGAGATGGTCATTGAGCTGCAGGGGCGTCGCCGGGAAAAGGCTGCGCATTGCCGCTTCGGCGCTTTCGACTTCAAGTCTTGTCACGGGCGTGGTCCATTCCTAAAGATTAACCGCCGCCGCTATGGCACAGGCCGGCCGGCAAAAGAAAGCCGGCTCCCGCCATTTCCGGTTCGCTGACCGAGCCGCTCATCTCCTGATGCCCGTTCCGGCCTCGGGAAGCGTTTCTTAAGCCAATCGCAAAATCGGCGGCAGATGAATTGATTTTAACTGTCAATGCAAAGGCCTGCCACTTATATGGAGCGATGATGATCGTCAAATTCACAAGACCGCTCGCGTGGCTGCTGCTCGCCTTGATCCTCTTTGTCACGGTTTCGCCGATCGGGCTGAGACCGCATACGGTCACGAGCGTCGATACGGACCGTGGCGGCGCCTATGTTCTCCTCGGCCTCGCCTTCGCGCTCGCCTATCCCAGACAGTGGAAACTGGTTGCCGTGCTGCTAATAACGGGCGCCGTCGCCATCGAATATCTGCAATACTTCACGCCGACCCGCCATCCGCGCCTGCATGACGCCGGCGTCAAGGCGATGGGCGCGGCCCTCGGGTTGCTGGCCGGCTGGGTGATCAACAGGTGGCGAGAAACCAGGGCGGCGAACACGCTTCCCTTTGCAGAACGCTGATTGGACCGGATCAGAAACCCGGCAACTCCGCTGCCCAGAAAATCAATGGTATCGCAGCCATCGCAGTTGCGAAAACAAGTGCGACGCTGGTCTTGAAGATTCGGATGCGCCGGACCTTGGTCCCGCTCCAATCGTAAACCATCGTCTTACTCCCACAAGACAACACTTACTCGCTCGTTGCGCGCAATACTTGCACCGAAAATGCCATTGTCAAGCAATAACGCGCTTTTCTGTACAAAATACAGCATTCTCATACAGGATTATGAAGGTGGTGCGGGCGACGGGGATCGAACCCGTATAGCCTAAGGCCGAGGGATTTTAAGTCCCTTGCGTCTACCAGTTTCGCCACGCCCGCTTGCGGCGTTTTCAATATCTTGCGTCATCGGCGATGGGAAGAGCCGCCGGTAAAAATCCCGCATCGATTGCGGGCCGCGTTGAGGAAGTCCGGCCGCATTCTGCAAGGGCAAGCACAAATACGCCACCGCCGCGAGGAACTCCGTGTTCAACGAGGCGAAAATTCACCTGCTGTTTCGTTCAGCAAAATTGACGCATGGGCTGGTGGTTTGCAAAGCCCCCGAAGGGCGCTACCTATTGACCAGCCTCACATCACGGAACACCCCATGAGCCATGACACCGTCGTCACCGCCGCCATGCTCGCCATCGGCGACGAACTTCTTTCCGGCCGCACCAAGGACAAGAATATCGGTCATCTCGCCGAGCTGCTCACCCTTTCCGGCATCGATCTCAAGGAGGTGCGCATCGTCGCCGACGACGAAGAGGCGATCGTCGAGGCGCTGAATGCGCTTCGCGCTCGATATGATTACGTTTTCACCTCTGGCGGCATCGGGCCGACGCATGACGACATCACCGCCGATGCCATCGCCAAGGCGTTCGGCCTGCCCTGCGAGCATGACGAGGCGGCGATGACGCTGCTGGCCGAGATGTATCGCCGCCGCGAGATGGAATTCACCGAGGCGCGCCAGCGCATGGCGCGCATGCCGCGCGGGGCGGCCCATATCGCCAATCCAGTCTCGACCGCGCCGGGCTTCATCATCGGCAATGTCTATGTCATGGCCGGCGTGCCGCAGGTTTTTCAGGCGATGGTCGACAATGTGCTGCCGACGCTTCGAACCGGCACGCCGGTGCTGTCGCTCGCGATCGCCTGCCCTTACGGCGAAGGCGATATCGGCACACCGCTTGCCGCCATCCAGAAAGCTCATCCGGACACCAGCATCGGCTCCTACCCCAGATATATCGGCCAGAAATTCTCGACCGAGATCGTCGTGCGCGGCCGCGCGCAGGCGGCAATCGATGCGGCCGGCGCCGAGGTGCATGCGATGATCGACGCCATCCGCCGGAAAAAGGAGGTCACTGAGAACCATTCCGCCGAGGCGTGAGGACAGTACGGGAACTGGCCATCCTTGATATCGGTCAAGGAACAGGAGAAAGGTCGGTGCATTCCATCGCTGGCGTCAGCCATTTCAGCGCAAGGAGAATTGATATGTCTTACAAAACCATTCTCGCCATTCTCGATACGAGAGACAATAGCGCCGCCGTTGCCGATTTCGCCTTTGCCATTGCCGCCGAAAACGGCGCTCATGTGATCGGACTGCACGCCGAAAATATCTCCGCCGTGCCGCTGGTGGCGCCGATGGAAATTCCTGATCCCGTCGCCGTGCAGGCGCTGCAGGATATGGCGCATGGCGAAACGACCGCCATCGAGGCCATATTCCGCGCCAAGGCGCAGGCCGCCGGCGCCTCCTCCGAATGGCGCAGCTTCGCCACCTCGACCGGCTACGGTTCGGCGCCGCTGATCGACAGCGCGCGCAGCGCCGATCTCTTGATCGCTTCGCAGGCCGACCCGGCCAACCCGTCCGACAGCCATGTCGATCTCGACAGTTTTCTCTTTGAAACCGGCCGGCCGGTGCTGATGATCCCCTATATCATCCGACAGCCGAAGCCAATCAAACGCGTGCTGATCGCCTGGAACGGCTCGAAGGAGGCGGCGCGCGCAACCTTCGACGCGCTGCCGTTCCTGAAGGCGGCCGAGGCGGTGGAGATCTTTTCGGTCGATCCGGCCGAGACGGCGCCGCATTCATCGCTGACCCCGGGCGCCGAGATCGCCGCGGGACTTGCCCGCCACGGCGTGAAGACGACGCTTTCGACGGCCCGAAGCGTGGACAGAAACACCTCGCATGTCATCGAAAACCGGCTGTCGGACGACAGCATCGACCTCCTGGTCATGGGCGCGCATACGCATTCATGGCTGTGGCAGATGATCTTCGGCGGCACGACGAAGAGCTTGCTGCAATCGATGACGGCGCTGACGCTGTTGTCGCGATGACTGCCTGCCGCAAGGATCGGCGCTCTTGCCTTTTTCCGGCAAATCCCGCTAATTGCAGCGACCGATGAGGGCTTCGAGCCTCGGCCGATTTCGCGCAGTTCCGGCTTGCGCGATTTCTTGTTTTGCCGATCGCCGCTGCAAGCCCGTCCGGTCGCCGGCAAACGGCGTGTCATCTCTATCATGCCGCGGAGCAGCCCGATGTCCCTTCCCGATAAAGCCTTTCCCGTTTCCTGGGATCAGTTCCACCGCGATGCGCGCGCCCTTGCCTGGCGGCTTGCCGGCCTCGACCAGACGTTCAAGGCGATCGTCTGCATCACCCGCGGCGGCCTTGTTCCGGCTGCGATCATCTCGCGCGAATTGAACATCCGCCTGATCGAAACCGTCTGCATCGCCTCCTATCATGACTATGCCAACCAGGGCGACATGGTGCTGCTCAAGGGAATTGCGCCCGAGCTTGCGGAAAACGGCGGCGAAGGCGTGCTGGTCGTCGACGACCTCACCGATACCGGCAAGACCGCCGCGCAGGTGCGCACCATGCTGCCGAAGGCGCATTTCGCCTGCGTCTATGCCAAGCCGAAGGGCGTGCCGACCGTCGACACCTTCATCACCGAGGTGAGCCAGGATACCTGGATCTATTTCCCCTGGGACATGGGCTTTACCTATCAGGAGCCGATCGCCAAGGGCGCCCGCTGACCACCACGAATAGGAGGGCGCCGGCATCGTCGCCGGCGCAGTTGGACACCCCTAATTTTTCCGGCGAATCGCCATGCGCATTTGCGGTGGAAATGCCATCACAAGATTTGCCGCCGGACGCTTTTTTGCCGTTCCGGCATTTTCCTCAGCCGGCGGCGCCCGCAAGCCATTGTATTTTCAGGGCTCCCCGTCTTTCCCCAATCTCCACAGGCGCATCCACAAGATGTTGTGGTTAGCAATCAATTAAGATCCAGCCCTTGACGGAATCACCCGTTTCAAACTTACTGTCCCTGATGTTGCGGCGGCGACAGGACCGGAGGTAACGAGACCGGTTCCCTTTTGAAAAATTGGACGCGGAATCAGGAGGATGGGCCGGCAACGGTTCAGCCCTGAAGGGATCTCCGCGCGGTTTTCAGCCTCCAAAAAAAGTGACGTCGGGACTGGCGATAATAAGCTGTTAATACTATATTTAGCGTTTGCAGCCACCATCACCACAAGATACAGGAAGGACATCTCCGGATGACACCCCTGTGACAATACGGAAACGAGACTGGCTGCACGACGACAATGTGCCGCCGGATAGAAATTTTGCGCCCCGGTCGCGGGGACCGGGCGCCAACACGAGGTCAAGACCATGCGCATCGAACGTCGTTTCACGAAGGCCGGACAAGGCGCCTATGCGGATATCGAATTCCGCAAGGCGACGAGCGAGATCAAGAACCCTGACGGTTCGATCGTCTTCCGCCTCGAGAATATCGACGTTCCCGCGCAATTCTCCCAGGTCGCGACCGACGTTCTGGCGCAGAAGTATTTCCGCAAGGCCGGCGTTCCCACCCGACTGAAGAAGGTTGAGGAAAACGACGTTCCTTCCTTCCTGTGGCGCTCCGTTCCCGACGATGCAGCGCTGAAGAACCTGCCGAAAGAGGAGCAGACCGGCTCCGAGATCGATGCGCGCCAGGTCTTCGACCGTCTTGCCGGCACCTGGACCTATTGGGGCTGGAAGGGCGGCTATTTTTCCTCCGAGGAAGATGCGGCGGCTTTCAAGGACGAGCTTGCCTATATGCTCGCCACCCAGCGCGTCGCGCCGAACTCGCCGCAGTGGTTCAACACCGGCCTGCACTGGGCCTATGGCATCGACGGCCCCGGCCAGGGCCATTTCTATGTCGACCCCTTCACCGGCAAGCTGACCAAGTCCAAGTCGGCCTACGAACATCCGCAGCCGCATGCCTGCTTCATCCAGTCGGTCGAGGACGACCTCGTCAACGAAGGCGGCATCATGGACCTCTGGGTGCGTGAAGCGCGCCTGTTCAAATACGGCTCCGGCACCGGCTCCAACTTCTCGATGCTGCGCGGCGAAGGCGAAAAGCTTTCCGGCGGCGGCCGCTCCTCCGGCCTGATGAGCTTCCTGAAGATCGGCGACCGCGCCGCCGGCGCCATCAAATCGGGTGGCACGACGCGCCGCGCCGCCAAGATGGTGGTCGTCGATATCGACCATCCGGATATCGAGGAATACATCAACTGGAAGGTCAAGGAAGAGCAGAAGGTCGCGGCCCTCGTCACCGGCTCGAAGATCGTCGCCCGGCACCTGAAGGCGATCATGAAGGCCTGCGTCAATTGCGACGGCGGCGACAATGGCGATTGCTTCGATCCGGCCAAGAACCCTGCCCTGAAGCGCGAAATCCGCGCCGCCAAGAAGGACCAGGTTCCGGAGAATTACGTCCAGCGCGTCATCCAGTTCGCCCGCCAGGGCTACAAGGATCTTCAATTCAAGACCTACGATACGGATTGGGATTCGGAAGCCTATCTGACGGTCTCCGGCCAGAATTCCAACAACTCCGTCTCGATCAAGGACGACTTCCTGCGCGCCGTCGAAAATGACGGCGAATGGAACCTGACCGCCCGCAAGGACGGCCGGGTGATGAAGACGCTGAAGGCGCGCGATCTCTGGGAAACCATTTCCTACGCCGCCTGGGCTTCGGCCGATCCGGGCATCCACTTCAACACGACGATGAACGACTGGCACACCTCGCCGGCCGGCGGCCCGATCCGCGGCTCGAACCCGTGCTCGGAATACATGTTCCTCGACGACACCGCCTGCAACCTTGCTTCGCTGAACCTCCTGCAGTTCAAGGACAAGGCCACCAAGCGCATCAATATCGCCGATTACGAACACGCGGTTCGCCTGTGGACCATCGTGCTCGAAGTCTCGGTGATGATGGCGCAGTTCCCGTCGAAGCGCATTGCCGAACTCTCCTACGAATACCGCACGCTCGGCCTCGGCTACGCCAATATCGGCGGCCTGCTGATGTCCTCGGGCATTCCCTATGACTCGGCCGAAGCCCGCGCCATTGCCGGCTCGCTGACCGCGATCATGACCGGCATCTGCTATGCGACCTCGGCCGAAATGGCTGCCGAACTCGGGCCGTTCCCGAATTTCGCGCCGAACCGCGAGAGCATGCTGCGGGTCATCCGCAACCATCGCCGCGCCGCTTACGGCGAAACCTCCGGCTATGAGGCACTGTCGATCGACCCGGTCGCGCTGATCCATTCGGAAAATCCGGATCAGGATCTTGCCGCCCATGCCAAATCGGCCTGGGACAAGGCGCTCGAGCTCGGCGAACAGCATGGCTACCGCAATGCTCAGGTCTCGGTCATCGCCCCGACCGGCACGATCGGTCTCGTCATGGATTGCGACACGACAGGCATTGAGCCCGACTTCGCCCTCGTCAAGTTCAAGAAGCTCGCCGGCGGCGGCTACTTCAAGATCATCAACCGCGCCGTGCCGGAAGCGCTGCGCACGCTCGGTTATTCCGAGAGCCAGATCGCCGAGATCGAAGCCTATGCCGTCGGCCACGGCAATCTGAACCAGGCGCCGGCGATCAACCCGTCGACGCTGAAGGCCAAGGGCTTGACCGACGAGAAGGTGGAAGCCGTCAACGCGGCGCTGAAGAGCGCCTTCGACATCAAGTTCGTCTTCAACCAGTGGACGCTCGGCGCCGACTTCCTGAAGGAGACGCTGAAGGTTTCCGACGAGCAGCTCTCCGACATGAGCTTCAGCCTGCTCGACCATATGGGCTTCTCGAAGAAGGATATCGAAGCCGCCAACATCCATGTCTGCGGCGCCATGACGCTGGAAGGCGCGCCCTTCCTGAAGGCCGAGCACCTACCGGTCTTCGATTGCGCCAACCCCTGCGGCAAGATCGGCAAGCGCTACCTTTCGGTTGAAAGCCATATCCGCATGATGGCGGCCGCCCAGCCTTTCATCTCCGGCGCGATTTCCAAGACGATCAACATGCCGAACGAGGCGACCGTCGAGGATTGCAAGAACGCCTACCTGCTCTCCTGGAAGCTCGGCCTGAAGGCCAACGCGCTCTACCGCGACGGCTCGAAGCTGTCACAGCCGCTCAACGCCTCGCTGATCGAGGACGAGGATGACGAGGATGCGCTGGAGGAACTGCTGCAGGCGCCCGTCGCCGCCCAGGCCGTGACCATCACCGAGAAGATCATCGAGCGGGTGATCGAACGGGTTTCGCGCGAACGCGAGAAGCTGCCGAACCGCCGGCAGGGCTACACCCAGAAGGCCGCGGTCGGCGGACACAAGGTGTATCTCCGCACCGGCGAATTCGGCGACGGCCGCCTCGGCGAGATCTTCATCGACATGCACAAGGAAGGCGCTGCCTTCCGTGCGATGATGAATAATTTCGCCATCGCCATCTCGCTCGGCCTGCAATATGGCGTGCCGCTCGAGGAATATGTCGAGGCCTTCACCTTCACCAAGTTCGAGCCGGCCGGCATGGTCATCGGCAATGATGCGATCAAGAACGCCACGTCGATCCTCGACTACGTCTTCCGCGAGCTGGCCGTCTCCTATCTCGGCCGTCATGACCTCGCCCATGTCGATACGTCGGATTTCTCCAACACGGCGCTCGGCAAGGGCATCCAGGAAGGCAAGACCAACCTGCTGTCGACCGGCTGGACCCGCGGCTACAAGCCGACGCTGGTTTCCGGCACCGGCGGTGAACGCCAGGCGGGCGAACCCAAGGGTGCCGCCACCGCAGCCCCTGCCCGCGCCGCCTCCACCGGCACCGTCACCGCCTTTGCCGGCAGTGCCGCCCGCAAGCTGGAACCGACCACGGCCATCTCCACCTCCGAAATCGTCGCCTTCAAGCGCGACTACGAGGAGCGCGCCAAGGAACTGGCCGAAGAGATCGCCGAAGAGGTGATGGAAGAAATCACCAGCGACGCCACCGCCCTCTTCTCCGACAAGGCGGCAGCGGACGCGGCAACGGCCAAGACCGAAGCCAAGAAGGTGGAAGCCGAACGCCGCCAGCGCTCGATCATGCAGGGCTATACCGGCAACATGTGCTCGGAGTGCCAGAACTTCACGATGGTGCGGAATGGCACCTGCGAGAAGTGCGACACGTGTGGCGCGACGAGCGGGTGCAGCTGAGCGTCTTATCGGCGCACTATGTTGCCAGAAATCGTAAATTCCGGGCGCTTCGGCGTCCGGAAATACAAAAAAGGAACAAACAGAAAACAAGAAGCCGGATGGTCGTGCACTCGATAACGAACAGGTTTCTCACGTTAATGCCCAGTCCCTACCGAACTTGAACGACAGGCACACGCCACTGTCGGTGAAAAATTGGAGCGCAGAATGCATCCACATGACAAGGGAAAGGATCGTTTGAGGAAGTTTGTAGCTCGGTCAGAGCCGGCCCACCCTAAACTTCCGCTAGTTCATAGCACCGACGCCTACACGTTTACCGACGCGTTGGAGGACGGCAATCTTGAGCCCCGAGATTGTGACGTCTTTATAGGAGAGGCCCTCATTTATACCTTCTACGGGCGGCCATCCTACAGGCCGAATATGAATGAGTCGGCAACGTCGCTTGATCACTACCTTCCCGTTTGCCTGATTCTCAAATTGTCTTTCGCGCAGGACTTAAAAAGGATTTTTCCTTTCGATACAGGCGCATTTGCAAATGACTACTACAGCACCTTCATGCACAGGAGGATGGGGCTAGGGGATTTTGCGTTGGAAGCTGACCTGGATACCCCCGGCCGGGTTATTACGACCTTCTTTGGCTCCGCAAGAAATTATCTCCATGCAGCACCCGATACAAAGACACAATTTGATCCAGCACAGTTCGAGGCTCGAAGTTACGCCGCTTTGATCGACGCTAAGAATAGCAACGCGATGGATAGCAGAGGCTCCGGCATCGAAATTCAGATCGCGGACCCGATCTCGATCAGCAATTGGGTAGAAGCCGCAGTCGTGCCTTCGACCTTCGTTCAATCCGAGACGGGGGATGCGCTGCGGCGGTTAAACATCGAGATACTGCCATACAATGTACATTCAAGGATGAAGCCCAACGAGTACATGTCTACTGTCACTGACGCCTGCCTGACCTACTACGCTCAGAAGGGCATGTTGTAGGAGATTATCGCGTAGATGCCGCTTCTCGATCGCACCATACCGTCGGCCCGGAAAGCGGTCGGCTTCGAACTGCCAATTTTCCGTAGCCACAAGGGGGCAAATTCGGACCTTGTGCAGAAAATTGCTCCAGACGGAACCGTCGAACGCTTTGTATCCTGCTGGCTGGATACCAGCCATGCAGTCCATGTGAATGACCAAACCTTTGTAGTGAATGAAGGGGATCAGGCAATCTGGGTTTACCGGAACGAACGTCAGGAACTTGTCATTGGGTCTCAGAAAGAGCTGACCGAATACGGTATCGACGCTTTGTCTGCCCGCAGTCTGGACAGCTATCCGCTCGCCGCTGCGGAAATGGCCGCTTTCTGTAGGTGCGAAGAGCGTTTTCCTCATGTCCTGAAAAGCGCGTACGCTCGCCTTGCGGAGACATCAAGCCAAAGTGCTGATAACTGGCGTGACACCACGGTTTTGCTGCCCGCCATCAGGGAAGATATGGCTACCTATCTTGGCTCCCAGGCGAGTGCCAAGCATTTACGACAGGTCATCGCGGTTTCGAGGGATCGAAAAACAACAATCTATGGGCCGGAGACACTTGAAGTCGAGAGTCATAACCTGCCACGGTTCCGTGCGATGGCCCGCGTATTCGGAATCGAGGACGTCCGCTTCGTTCCGCTTAAGCAAGCCACTGGAGAACCCCGGCAAGAGATCTGGCGTTTTGTCGGCACCGGCGGCCTTGCGAGCCACGCTCTCTCGAGGAAGCCATTTTTCGGGCAGGAGCGGCTTAACACTCAGCTTCGAAAGACACAGGCTTCAGCATCTGGAACGGAGCGGGGGAGCGCGCCGGCGCCATCGCAGCTATTTGCGACCGTTACCGGTAGCGACATGCAGGACGTGGACCACGCGCGACGCGAGATGGAGCGAGCGTCCGCATTCCGTTATCGACACGCGATCAACGTACGACCTATGGGATATGGAACACCGAGCCCGCGAAAGGCCCTGCCGGAGCAAATACTTCGTGCGCTTCCACAGGTCGATATTCTCTGGGTACTTGCCGCGCATCGCTTACGGCAAACGGGTCGACACCAGAACGGCATGTCCGTACTTCACATTGCGTCACGGACGCTCGTTAATGCTCTTGTGGGGCTCCTTGACACTATCGAATCCGGTGATAGAGGCAACGAGTTCCTGGAGGGGTTGAGGCATCAGCAGGTGCTCGGGACCGTCGGGGTTTGGCGATACAACAAAGACGTGGATGAAGTGGAGAATTTACGTCGGCTTGTCTACAACATGCTTTCTGAAGATCTCCTTCTTCACACTGTCGATACAATAAAGGTTTTATGGACGATGCGCGGAATGCCTCCCTCCCGCGTCATTCACATCGGTGACAGGCGCTATGGCATTGAATTCATAGACTGTCCGCACTCAAAATTGGGCTCAACGATCGTCGGCTTCGCCGCAGGGGTACAACCAGCCCGCAGGACTGCTCATGAGTTCAGAGATTTATGCGTCTCTCTGATTGCCGGTTACGGATGGGGAAAGGTCTTTGCGTCAGAAAGCGGCGTCGTTATGCAAAACGGCAAGGAAGAGCTTCGGGTGTCCCCTGTGACGACTCTGCAAGAGATGTGGAATCAGCTTCATTCTCACCAGACACACAATGCGCATGTAATAGTGACGAATAAGTCGGTTCCGCAAAATCTAAAGAATGAAGCTGACCATCGGTCGGCAAATGTCATTCACTATTCAGAGCTAGGGAGATGGCTAAAACAAAATTATGGTGCGCGCCTATTGGCGGAAAGAGACCATTGGGCTGCAGCCTGGTAACGGAATTCATCCTATGCCGCCGGCGATCTGGCGCAGTCCGTTGGCGACGGCAGTGACAGCTCTGTCGTTTCGGCTTTCCGGCAGCATCCAGGCCGTGATCGAAAGGCCGAGCGGCACGGGGCGGTCGAAGGGTGCGACGAGGGCGCCGCTGTTCAGATGAGGCTGCACCAGCGATTGCCGCCCCATCAGAACGCCTGCGCCGGATAAGGCTTCCTGCACGGCGACCGCATAGAGCGAGAAGCCGGAACCGGTCGGGATCACCGGGCTGTCGGGCATGGCGGAGTCGGCCCAGATCCGCCAGTCCTGCCAGACCACATCCGAGATGCAGTTGACTGTTGCAAGATCGGCGGGGTCGGCAAGTGTTTCGGCCAAGGCCGGAATGCAGACCGGCAGCAACTGTTCATCCCATAATGTGATCTTGTACGGGCCGGGCTCGGCATAGAACAGGCACAGATCGAAGGGCGTGCGCTGATGGTGCGGAACGGCACTTGCGAGAAGTGCGACACGTGTGGTGCGACGAGCGGGTGCAACTGAGCAGGCTTGCGGTTCTTCAGGCCGTCCGGGCACTAACAGTGCCCGGAGAAGCCTTCGAGGAACAAATGGAGACAGAGTAGCCAAAGGCGGCGAGGACCGCTGTCGCCAATTCGAGTGTCCCCGCGAAGGGTTGCGTCAGAGACTGCCGATCTCCAGGCAAGACCGCTCCAGGACTAAACACGAAACGAAGCTCTAACCGACGACGTCGGCCTCGCTATAAAATGATGCGCAACCCCATGCCGAAACACCGCCTCATCCTTCTGCGCCACGCCAAATCCGCCTGGCCCAACGGTGTGGCCGACCGTGAACGGCCATTGGCCGGTCGCGGGCGCAAGGCAGCACCCGTCATCGGCACCTATATGGCGCGCGAAAAGCTGATCCCCGATCTCGCCCTCGTCTCGCCGGCCCGCCGGGCGCAGGAAACCTGGAAGCTCATCCGCCAGGCCCTTTCGAAAAAGGTCTCCGACCGCGAGTCGGCTGATATCTACGAGGTGTCGGCCGAGCGCATCCTCGATGTGATCCGGGCCGTCGAACCTGATATCCGCACGCTGCTCATTGTTGGCCACAATCCCGGCATGGAGAATGCGGCCTCGCTTATCGTGGCGGACGGCGATGCCGCTGCCGTGGGACGCATGCGGGAGAAGTTCCCGACGGCGGGGCTCGCCGTCATCGACCTCGATCTCGGCGGATGGGACGAGATTGCGGCGGGCACCGGTTATCTCGAGCGGTTCGTAACCCCGCGATCCTTGGGATAGTACGACACTGTCTGGTTTTGAATTTGACGGCCAAGGTGCCCGGCGCTGACTCCACCCGCCGGTTCCGAGCGGACCATTCATGGAAGAATGGTTCGACAACGCCGACTTGGCTGTAGAACCCGTTCTCGTCAGCGAATTGGGATCGGTTCTACAAGGTAATCCATTGCGGGCATCTCTTCCCCTATATGGTGGCGGATTGCTACACGCTGGGCAGCCGCTTCCCTCACCCCGCCAGAGTTCCGCCTTCGGCTCTCCTTAGCCGGCACCTCCGGCCATTGTCAAAAGGGCAGAATGTCGAATAGGCGCTTGCTCGCCCTCGCCCCCCAAGACGGCTTCACGGCCACGGCGGAGAACGGCGGTCCGGACGATGGAGCCAGCGGCGATGGGTAAAACCGGTTGAGCATCGCATCGCAGACATAGTGCCCCCACTTTGTCAGATACTCCGTTTCCCTTGCGCCGAGGAAAAGAAGATAAGTGCCGACGACGGAGGGAGCGACCGACGATGGCGGCAGCGTGTACGAGGCATAGGGCGGAGTCCGGCACCCTCGCTGTCGATCGACCAATAGACGCCGTGCGTTCTTGCGCGCAGAGCCGATTTCGAGGGAGCATCGAGACCGAGCAGATCAGCCTGCTTTGCGGCCTTGAAGCCGCCGATCAGGTCTCGCCGCCTGAGCGCCCTCACCTGATTGTCGGTCGTGTCGAGCACGCGCTTGAGCTGGCTCAGATAGTTCCAATATCCGCGGGTGGAGGAACGCCAAGGCGCGCCGGCGTCGCTGACGAGCAGGCAGTCGCAGCGTTTCAGCGCCGGCTCGATGCCGTGATTGTCGTAAACACCGCCGTCGCTCAAGATTGCCTTGCCCGGCGCAACGGCTTCGCCGACCGTATCATCGAGTTTTTCCTGCCTCCACGAAAACTGCGATAGGTCCAATCGCAGCGGTGACAACACGGGCGGGAATGCGGCGGAGGCGGCAACCGCGGTTGCGAGCGACAATGCCGGATGAAACGACACGCCGATCCGGTAATCCGCGATATAGCGATTGGACATGCGGAAGAGCGAACCGGTGCTGAGATTGCTGGCGCAGAAGACGAACCAGGGCGATTCCGGCAGGTCTTTCAGGCTTGGCGACTTTCCGTCGAACAGATGTCGGTCGTAGAGTTTGGCGGCCTCCTCCGCCGCACTCGAGAAGGGGTTGAACACGCCCTTCAGGAAGCTCGGCCCATCCGCAAAGACCTGGCTGAAGGCCAGGATACGATCCAAATACTCGGCTTTGAAATTGACAGCGACCCCGTTCTGAAAGACCAGCCGCGGCCACACATAGGCCAGCAGGCCGGAGGCGATCGATCCGCCTGAGACCGAGGAGATCATATCGAGCTTCGCCAGAAGACCGGCCTCGTTCAGCCTCGCCAGCGATCCCGCATGGAAAAGCATGGCCCGATAGCCGCCGCCCGAAAGGCAGAGGCCGAGTTGATAGCGCTCCGCCGGTTTCTCGGGATCGTCAGATCCAGATAAGGCGCTGTTTTCCTCGATATGCTCGTCTTCTGACATGCTCGGCCTCACTCAGGAATGTGAGTTTCCCAACATTTCTTCCTCCGAGCAACCACCGGTCGCTCGTCTTTGGGCCTGCGCGCTACTTGCTCGTATATCGGCGGGAATTGGCATCGCATTTGTGCCACTCCCAGTTTATTCCGGCTTCGCCTTCATGGCCGTAGCACCAGTCGACGCGATTGAGCAGCGGACCGAGTTCGTCGCGCCGTTTGCATGCCCGTAGCGTCTCGGTGCCCTCGCGATCGACACTCGTGCGGCAGAGGTCGTCCAGTCCTGTCCACTGATGGATCAACCGGTCCGGCGCCTTGGCTCCCTTGTCCGTGGCGAGCACCTTTCCGGTCTCGGACTCGATCTGAAGAGAGGCCGTGTTCCACACGAAGGAGAATTCCGCCATGCCGGAGGAAGTCTTACCCGTGTCCCTGTTTCCGGCAAACCACTCGACAATTCCCAACATTTCGCATTTTCCGGCACAGCTCGCGGTCACGGAGCCGGGCTTGACGCTGTAGATGCGCTGCGGCCAGCGTTGGGCGAAGGTCGCCTTGTCCTTTAGCACGACGTCTTTGTCGACCGAGGTTCCGAAGAAGGAGACCTCGTCGGCATAGATGCTCTTCATGAAATCAAGCGCCGAGGCGCTGTCTTTCGACCATTCGTCATTGTATCGGTTGACGAAATCAACCGCTTCCGTGGTCAGGTCGCCGGGTTCGGAAGCGGCCGCCTCCTCGGAAGCGCTTGAGTCCGGGGGCATGACGGCGGGTGTTGCGCTCACCTCAGGCGCGGCGTCCTGAGGCGGCGACGCGCTTTCCTGCGGCGCGGGCATGTCCTCGGGCGTGTTGATGTTCCAGTTCCGCATTTCCGCAGCCGTGAGATACCTGATATCGGTGCTGTCGATCGACAGGCTGAGCTGCAGCAGACTGGGGCTTACCCCCATGTCGGTGAGATAGCCGATGATCTCGCCGGTCATCACTTGAACGGTCGAGACTGCCAGCTTGTTGTCCATGGGAACGTCGTCGGATAGCGAAACCCGATGCACGCCGATGGAGCCCGGCTCGGCAAACCTTTCAACGCCACCGACGAAGGCGAAGGCGCAAGCCGATGCACATTCCAGGGCTCTGATCTGGAGCGTTTTTGCATTCAGCGCGCGGAGAGCCCGGCCGAACCGGATCGCAGCGACCACGTTTCCGCCGGGCGAGTCAAAGCTGATATAGTCCGGATGGTACTGCGTATATTCATCGACAAGCGTCATCGGATCGTCGGAGAATTCGAACACGCCCTTTATCACCAGACCACGCTCTCCCGGCGCACCGTCCAGACGTTGGTAGGAAATTGCCGCATGCCCCTCTCCGGCCATGGCGACGAAGGTCAGCAGCATCGCTATCAACGAGACGGATTTTCGCATTCTTCCCCAGCCTTCGAGCACCTGTACCTCTCCTGTCGTCATTCGCAGCCTAGCTTGCGCAGGGTATAGCCGGATGACGAAATCACCTGCCCCCGTGAATCCCGGCCGTCCTCGCCCAGCCGACGCCGATTACGGTCTGAAGAACAATAGCTTCGCAGAGAATGTTGATAGCGACCCCAGCAGCTTAAGATCAATGCACAACGGGCGATCTTCTGGCAAGCGTCACAATCAGAAGTGTTGGGACGAGGTAAATGCTGGTCCTCGCCGGGAAAGATCGCAGTTCGCAAGGCATCATAGACCTATGCAATAAATATCGGTTATGTCGCCTGCACCGAAGCATTTGACCAACGAGGCACTTCGTGACTTCTATCTATGACAATCACGCCCTCGACCTGACGAGCGATCTCAATTTCTTCTCCCTCCTCACCGGCAGCTACATGCGCATCGTTGGCCGTCCTCTTGTCCAGGACGGACAAGGGCCGGGCTGGCTTTACAATTCTGCTCCTTTCGTGGTCCTCGCCCACAATACCGAACCCGACCCGCGCTTCATCTACGCGAACCGCACCGCACAGACCTGTTTCGAATACAACTGGGATGAATTCATCGCGCTGCCGTCGCGGCTTTCGGCCGAGCAGCCGGATCGCGCCGAGCGTCAGCGGCTGCTGGATAGCGTGACGCGCGACGGTTTTGTCGAGAATGGCCGCGGCGTCAGGATCGCGAAATCGGGGCGCCGTTTCTGGATCGAGAAGGTGACTGTCTGGCAGCTTATCGACGAAAGCGGCAAACGTTTGGGCCAGGCTGCGATATTCCCTTCGTGGCGGGACGCGTAGGCTCGCCGGCCAGCCGCCGGGCCTCAGGCTGATGCATTGTACCCGGGCGGTGACGTCACGGCTTTACGCGGTCGGGATGCGCCGCCTGGAAGGCCGGCAGTTCGGCACACCGGGCGTCGATCGCGACGATGCGCCTGAGATGCGTGAGATCAACGCCCCAGCGGCGGGCATTGTAGACCTGTGGGATGAGGCAAAGGTCGGCCATCGTCGGCGCATCGCCGAAGCTGAAGGCTCCGCCGGCTTCGGCAATCATGGCTTCCAGTTTGCCAAGTCCGCCGGCGATGAAATGCTTCATCCATTCCTCGCGGGCATCCGCCTTCTCGGTCAGGGTCATGACATGCGACACGACGTGCATGTTGCAGATCGGATGGATGTCCATGGCGATTGCATAGGCAAGCGCGCGCACATGCTGGCGATCGGCGCTGTCCGAGGGCAGCAATCCGCATTCCGGCCGCAGCTCGGCCAGATATTCCATGATCGCCAGCGACTGCGTCAGGGGCCTTCCATCGATCACCAGGGTCGGCACGAGCCCCTGCGGGTTGAGCGCGAGATAGTCCGGCTTCCTGTGCGCGCCCTCCAAGAGATTGACCGGCACCGTCCTGTAGTCGATCCCAAGCAGGTTGAGGGCGATGCGGACGCGGTAGCTCGCCGACGATCGCCAGTAGTCGTAAAGAACTACCTCGCTCATTGCGATCCCGCTCCTCCATAGCGTTCGACGTTCTGCTCGATCGCCCCGAAGATCGAATGGCCGGCACGGTCTTTCATCTCGATGCGGACCTGGTCGCCGAACTGCATGAAGGGGGTCTTCGGCGAGCCGCTTTCGATCGTCTCGATCATCCGGATTTCGGCGATGCAGGAATAGCCGTCGCCGCCGTCTTCGACCGGCCTGCCCGGGCCGCCGTCACGCTTGTTGGAAACCGTTCCCGAGCCGATGATCGTTCCGGCCGCGAGATGGCGGGTTTTGGCGGCATGGGCGATCAGCTCGCCGAAATCGAAGGTCATGTCGATACCGGCATTCGCCTTGCCGAAAGGCTTGCCGTTCAGGCTGACGAGGAGCGGCAGATGCAGCCTGCCGCCATCCCAGGCGTCGCCAAGCTCGTCCGGCGTCACCGCGACCGGCGAAAATGCCGAGGCCGGCTTGGACTGGAAGAAACCGAACCCCTTGGCGAGCTCTTCGGGGATCAGGCCGCGCAGCGAGACGTCGTTGACGAGCATCACCAGGCGGATGGCGTCGCGCGCCGCGTGCGGGTCCGATCCCATTGCGACGTCGCCGGTGATAACGGCGACCTCCCCCTCCATGTCGATGCCATAAGCGGCGTCTGCCATTACGATCGGATCGCGCGGCGCAAGGAAACTGTCCGAGCCGCCTTGGTAGATCAGCGGATCGGTCCAGAAGCTTGCCGGCATTTCGGCGCCGCGCGCTTTGCGCACCAGTTCGACATGGTTGACGTAAGCGGAACCGTCGGCCCATTGGTAAGCCCGCGGTAGAGGTGACGTAGCGTCATGCTCGTGAAAACGGATCGTCGGCTGGGCGCCGGTCTCGATGCCTTCGGCAATCAGCTTAAGGCGCGGCGCGACATGCTCCCAGTCGTCGAGAGCTGCCTGCAGCGTGCGGGCGATGTGACCGACTTCCGAGCAGCGGGTCAGATCGCGGGAAACGACGACAAGGCGGCCGTCCCGGGTGGAGTCCTTTAACGTCGCAAGTTTCATGTTCCAATTTCCGATGTTATCACTTGATACCGGGGGTTCCGTCGAACTTGCGTTCCAGACCGTCCCAGCACTCGAGATAATCGTCCTGCAGCGTTTCCAGCTCGGCGGCATATTTCGTCAGTTGCTGCGGGTATCGGGTCTCGAACATGAAAGCCATGGTGTGATCGAGCTTCACGGGTTTGAGCTCGGCATTGGCGGCCTTTTCGAAGGCGACCGCATCCGGCCCATGTGGCAACATCATATTGTGCAGGCTCATGCCGCCCGGCACGAAACCCTCTTCCTTGGCGTCATACTGTCCATGGATTAGCCCCATGAACTCGCTCATGATGTTGCGGTGATACCAGGGCGGACGGAATGTGTGCTCGGCCACCAGCCAGCGCGGCGGAAAGATCACGAAATCGACATTGGCCGTACCGGCATCTTCGGTCGGCGCGGTCAGCACCGAAAAGATCGACGGATCCGGGTGATCGAAGAGGATGGCGCCGACCGGAGAAAATGTCCTGAGATCGTATTTGAACGGGGCATAATTGCCGTGCCAGGCCACGACATCGAGCGGCGAATGGCCGATCTCGGTGACGTAGAATTTTCCGCACCACTTCACATGAACGCGGCAGGGCTTCTCCTTGTCCTCGTAGGCGGCGACGGGCGTCTTGAAATCGCGCGGGTTTGCCAGGCAATTGGCGCCGATCGGGCCACGCTCCGGCAGCGTGAATTTGGCGCCGTAGTTCTCGCACATATAACCACGCCAGGCCGTCTGCTCGTCTGACGTGAGGATTTTGAACATCATGCCGCGGGGGATGAGGCATATTTCCGCAGGCTCGACATCCATGATGCCCATTTCGGTGAACACCCGGATGGCGCCGAGCTGCGGCACGATCAGCAGTTCGCCATCGGCATTGAAGAAATAGTCGTCGACCATGTCCTCGTTGAAGACATAGGCATGGGCCGACATGCCCACCTGGGTCGTGGCGTCGCCGGCCGTCGTGATTGTGCGCACACCTTCCAGAAAATTCAGTCTTTCCTCGGGCGCAGGGATAGGGTCCCAGCGAAGCTGGCCGAGAGGCAGCGAATGTTCGTCGAGGCAGGGCGCGGTCTTCCAGAGCGGATAGGAAGCGTTGGAGAAGCGGCGCGTGTGGCGCACGCTCGGGCGAATGCGATAGAGCCAGGACCTTTCGTTCGTCCCGCGCGGCGCGGTAAACGGCGAGCCGGACAGCTGCTCGGCGTAGAGGCCGTAATTGCATTTCTGCGGGCTGTTCTGGCCCTGCGGCAAAGCGCCGGGAAGCGACTCGGTTTCGAAGTCGTTGCCGAACCCCGGCATATATTTCACTTTGTCTGCCGCCGCAGCTTCACCGCCGGAAGCCTGGATCGATGTCTGGTCCATTGCTCAACTCCTCCCCGAAAACTCAAGGCCCGAAAACTCCGGCGCCGCGCGCCTTCAGACGCACGGACGCCCGTAGAGTTTACTCCGCTGCGGTCCCGATGACACCACGCTTGATCTGATCGGCCTCGATCGACTCGAAAAGAGCGCGGAAGTTGCCTTCGCCGAACCCCTCGTCACCCTTGCGCTGGATGAATTCGAAGAAGATCGGGCCGATGACGGTTTTCGAGAAAATCTGCAGCAGGATTTTCGTCATGCCGCCATTCACCACACCTTCGCCGTCGATGAGGATGCCGTGCTTCTTCATGCGCTCGATGGGTTCACTGTGGCCGTTCACCCGTTCATAGGACATGTCGTAATAGGTCTCCGGCGGACCCGGCATGAAACGCAGGCCGTTGTCGGCAAGCCGGTCGGTGGCCGCGTAAATATCCTCGGTGCCGACGGCGATGTGCTGGATGCCCTCGCCCCGGTACTTCTTCAGATATTCCTCGATCTGGCTGGTGTCGTCCTTCGATTCATTCAGCGGAATGCGGATCTTGCCGCAGGGCGAGGTGATGGCCCGGCTGACGAGACCGGTGATGCGGCCGTCAATATCGAAGAAGTGGATCTGCTTAAAATTGAACAGCTCGCGGTAGAAATCCCACCACTTGTCCATGTTGCCCCGGAAGACATTATGCGTGAGGTGGTCGAGATAGTAGAAGCCGATCCCTTCAGGACGCGGGTTACGTTCGCCCAGCCAATCGAACTCGGCATCGTAGGCCGATCCCTTGGCGCCATAGGTCTCGACGAAATAAAGCAGCGAGCCGCCGATACCTTCAATCGCCGGGACGTCGAGCATCTTGTCATCGCCTTCATAGGAAACGGCGCCTTTCGACACCGCATGATCGAAAGCGTGCCTGGCGTCGACGACCCGCCAGGCCATCGAGGCGGCGCAGGGACCGTGTTGTTCGACGAAGCGGGCGGCGTGACTGCCGGGCTCGGCATTGACGACATAGTTGATGTCGCCCTGGCGCCAGACAGTGATGTTTTTCGTCTTGTGCCTGGCGACGGCGACATAGCCCATGCGCGTGAAGAGCTCGCTGAGCTTCTCGGGTTCGGGATGCGCGAACTCGACGAATTCGAAACCGTCGGTGCCGGCCGGGTTGTCGGTGGTGATTTCGGATGGCGGCGCATCATGCGGGAAAGGACCCATTTTCTCCTCCTAACGAGATGGAGTTTGACTGCGCAAAGTGTCGCGCAAAACGCGTGCAAAATCCTTGCATTCTTTAGGCCGCAGGAAGATATTATGCACGGTTCGTGAGTGTTTTGGAGGCTTTACGCAATGGATGAACAGATCGACAAATTAGATTTGCGCCTACTCCAGGAACTGCAAAAAGATGGCAGGCTGACCAATAACGAGCTGGGCGATCGGATCGCACTTTCACCGTCGCAATGCTCGCGCCGGCGGACGCGGCTAGAGGCTGAGGGCTACATCCGCAGCTACCGGGCCTATCTCGACCGGGAAAAGCTGGGTCTGGATATGCTGGTGGTCATTTCCGTGACGCTTGCCACCCACAACAGAGACAATGCCCAGCGTTTCTCCCAACTGATCAACGGACTGCCGGAGGTTCTCGAAGCCTATGCTTTGACCGGTGAAATGGACTATCACCTGAAGGTGGCAACACGCGGGCTCGCCGACCTCTCCAAGTTCGTCAATGACGTTCTGTTGCCCCACGAGTCGGTGCAGCACGTGAAGACGTCGATCGTGCTCGATACGCTGAAGACCTTCGAGGGCTTTCCGGTGCGCATGCCCGGCAGCTCGCACGGCGACAGCGCCCGTTGATCTCCTGTTGTCACCGATCGGCGACTTATTTGGCGACAAGCGTCAAAGCGGCAGTTCGGTCGAGAACTTCAGCTCCCGCAGCACAAAGCTCGAGACCACGGTGCGCACATGCGGGTTGCGCATGAGGTAACGCGTCATGAAGGCTTCGTAGCTTTCCACGTCGCTGGCGCGGATCTTCAACATATAATCAAAGGCGCCCGACAAGGCGTAACACTCCATGATCTCGGGCCGCTCCAGCACAACGGAAGCGAAGGAGGCCACCGCCTCCTCGTGGTGATCCTCCAGCGTGACATGCGCGATCACGCAGAGCTTGAGGTCGAGTTTGCCGGGATCGAGAAGCGTTACGCGCTTGCGGATAACGCCGTCGGCTTCCAGCTCCTGGATCTTCCGCCAGGCGGAGCTCTGCGACATGCCGGCCTTCTCCGCCAGGTCCGCCAGCGACAGGCTGCCATCGGCCTGGATGAGCTTCAGAAGTTTGCGGCGAATGTTCCCGGTTTCTTTCATTTTCACTCTCTTGAGCGAGAATATTTTTCATCACTATGGCGAGGAGCGGCACGAAAGAAAAGAAAATCCGCCCGGCACGGAGCATAATCGCAGCAATAGCGCCATTCCTGGGAGGATCAGCCGATGACTAAAGAAAGCAGCTACACCGCCAAACTGCCCGGCCCGGACGGCCTCTACGACTACAGCCCCGAGGAAGATGCGATCTGGGGCGAACTCTACCGGCGCCAGATGAAGATATTGGCCGACACGGCCTGCCAGGAATATCTGGATGGCGTGAAACTGCTGGGCTTGAAGCCGGAGAAAGTGCCTCAGCTTCTCGATGTGAACAGACGCCTCAACGAGACCACCGGCTTCGGCGTCGAAGGCGTGCCGGCGCTCATTCCGCCCTCGCGCTTTTACGAGCTTCTGTCACAAGGCAAATTCCCGCTGGCAACCTTCCTGCGCCGTCGCGAACATATCGACTATATCGAGGAGCCGGACCTGTTCCACGAGGTCTTCGGCCACTGCCCGCTGCTGACCAACCAGAGTTATGCCAATTTCGTCCGCCATTTCGGCGAGACGGCCATGCGCCTCGGCAAGGGCTATTCCTGGCATCTGTTCCGGATTTTCTGGTTCACCGTCGAATTCGGCCTGATCAATACGCCGCAAGGCCGCCGCTGCTACGGTGCCGGCATCGTCTCATCGCCGAGTGAAGCCAAGGCCGCTACCGAAGGCACGGCGTGCGAATTCCGGCCGTTCGATCTGCTGAGCGTTCTCAGGACTCCTTACCGCATCGATATCCTGCAACCGATCTACTATGTCATCGACAGCTTTGCCGACCTGGAAGCGATCGTGGAGCAGGATATCGGCGGCATGATCCTGAAGGCGAAAACGCTGGGCGACTTCGCCCCGGCTTTCGAGGCGAAGGCCTCGTAGCCGCTCCTCGACGGGGAAACAGCGGTGTGCGAGATGCCGCGTCTCACTTCGGAGCGGCCGGACTGCGATTGACGAAATCGACCAGGACGCCCGGCTTGACCATGCCGGCCAGTTCTTCGGCGTCCCAGTTCGTCAGCCGCACGCAACCATGCGAGCCGACCTTGTCGATTAGTTTGGGCTCGGGTGTGCCATGGATCCCATAGGTCGGCTCAGTCAGGTCGATCCAGACGGTGCCGACCGGCCCGTTCGGTCCCTCCGGAATGGTCAGGACCTTATTGTTGTTTCCCTGTTTGAAGTTGCGCTTCGGGTCGTACCGGTAGACCGGCATTCTCGCGACGCCTTTAACTTTGTGCTTTCCCGAGGGTGACGGATTGTCTTTGCTGCCGATCGTCGCCGGATAGACCGCAAGTAAATACCCGTCTTCGCCGTAGGCCAGTACCTGTCCCGTCTTCTTGTCGGCCTCGATCCGCTTGACCCTGCCCTCCCTTGGCGGACCGGGGCTCACGACCCAAACAGTGTCTCCGGCTGCGAATTGCGAACCCGGATTGAGCGCCTTCAAGAGATCGAGATCCATATGGAAGCGTTCAGACAGCTTTTCCGCGACACTGGTATAGCCGAGGCTCTGCATCTTGGCCTTCTCGCCGTAATCCTCGGGGATGCTGTCAACAAGATCGGCGACATCCTCCGGCGAGACGACATAAGTCTCGACGATCGGGGCATTGTCTTCCAAACGGGAGACGAGATCTGGATCCGGCCGGCCATCCACCGGAAGCTTGTTCATAGCCTCGAAGCCTGCCACCGCCTTGTCGACGTTCTCTCCGGGGAGGCCGTCGATAACGCCGGGAGACGACCCGGCGCGGTCGAGAAGAACCTGAAGGCGGACGATCGCGGGGTCCGGATCGGCGGTTGATGGCTTTGCCGTCTCAATGTCGGTAAGCGACGCAGCATTAATCACGTCGGGTCGGAGCTCCCGCGCATCGGCGCCGCCAACGAAGATGGCCAAAGCGAGCAGCGACATCGGCAGGGCTGTTTTCATGGATGACAAATGGCCGACGTGGGAATTTGTTCCCACGTGGACTGCGCAGGCCCGGGACTGCCTCTGCGACAGGTCCGCCCCTTGCGACAGCGGCCGTCACGGCGTCTTCGCGCGTTTTCTGGCGTCGCGTGATCTTGCCGCGCGGCGGGCGGGCCTCAATTCTTCGATCGTCGGCAGCCACCATCTGGCACCTTGAGGGGGCGGTGTTTTTGCCGGCCACGTACGGACAAGCTCTTCCAATACCGGCACCCGCCAATATCCCCAGAGATCATCCTTGTCGACGCCGGGATAGAAGTCCTCAACGAGGTGGGGATCGACCAGTTCGCCGGTAATATCAGTAAAGACAACGATCCCATAGGCGGTAGACACGGGACGTCCTATCGGCGGCAGGTCGTCGGCAGGAAGCGGGTAACGACGGCGCTTTCGTTCCGCCGAGCGAAGCCTGCTACGCATATCCTGTTCGCTCCCCTTACGCTCCTCGGCGCGCCGTCGTCGCTCCTCCGGCTCGTTTCTGCGAGCCGCCTTTTCAATGTCGGCCCATCTGCGTCTTAAATCCTCATAGGACCGGAAGGGGACGTGCCATAAGCGAAGGTCGCCATCCCACTGCGAGAACGGCACTTCGCGCAGTTCGTCGACGACGGTTTTCGAATAGGGTGTACGGATTCGAAAGCCTGCCTTGCCCAGTTCAAGATATGGGCTGTCGATGGGATCGAAGGCGAAGGCATCGCGCCCCTTCGCATCCGCATGCGCGTCGGCTTCGGCCTCGAGCTCGGCAAGCCATCGCCCGATGCGGCGAGATGCCGTCCTGCCGGGAACGAACCAGGACTTGCGATCATCGCTCCAGCGCGCGCGCGGGAAGCGTCTTCGGAATTGCTCGACGGTCATCCTGTCGTAAGGAAAGGAAACGTCAGCGCCCGGCTTTCGATCATCCTCGCCGGACGGCGCCTTGTCTTCGTCAGCGGGAGCTTTTGTGTCGATCATACCAGGAGAACGCTTGCGCGCTGGGATCGGTTTCCAGCCCAGCGGCCCGCCGTACAGTTCACATTTAAAAGGGTGACCAGCCGCGTCACTATCGGCCGCCGCCTTAACGAAGGGAGGGCCGAACTAGTGAATCGTCTTCGACTGCTTTTGCGGGCGCGAAATATTATGCAACGTCGCCATCAGCTTTTCGAATTCGTTCAGAACCCGGTTGAACTCGGCGTCCTGCATGTTGACGATTTCGGATATCGTCGAGGAGACCGAGGCAATAAGCTTGTCGATCCAGACACAGCGATCGTCCGGCACGTTTCCGAGAACCTCCTGACGCAGCGTCTTCAGCTCGCGAAGGATGCGCATGATCAGGGCTCCCCGCTCCGCTCTGCTCAGGAACGGAAGCCTTGTCTGGGCCTGGTGTATTTCTGCTATCAGCGTCGTCGCCATCCCCGCTCTCCGCCCTCAAATACAACCGGATATCACAACCGCTGCGATCACAACACGGACTTTAGTCTGGCCTCTCCCATTGGCGCGATTTCGTACGCCCCGCGCCGGCCGCGGTTAATTGCTGGTCGCGACCAGATCGGACATGTCGCAGCTTCGCCGCGGTCCGTCCCAGGGTTGATAGCTATTGTCTTCCGCCCGATACGATCGGTAGCGGGCGGCGCATCGGGCAGCAGCCTGCGCATTCACTCTCGTGCCGCCGACTTCATCGCTTTCGGCGATATTCTGCTGAAACGGCGAAGAGCATTCGCGGGTTTCGCCGCTATAGGATCGGTAGCTATTGGTCGCCGGATCGAAGGAGCGGTAACGCTGCGCGCACCAGGCGAGATGCTGGGCAGACAATTTTGGCTGCGGCGTCTGCAGTTCGCTCGAGCGACGAGCGGGCTGCGTCGTCGTCCTCGACGCCACGGTGGCCGGCGCTTCGGTGACATAGCTGGAATAGAGCGGGGCAATTCGTTCATAATGCTGTTGGTGAGGATCGATTTTCACCGGGTGCGTCGTCCATAGATCGCGCGCGGCCAGTTCCGGGAAAGTGTGCGGCTCGGAGTTCGCCACGACGTGCGAGGCAACCGATGCCGCGGCCATACAGGCGCCGACCGAGCTGACGATGCCGAAGGCGACGGAGGCAATACCGTTCATTGGCCCACCCCCTGCTGTTGTGCCTGGGGAACCCAAACGCGCGCGCCGGCACTGCTATCGCCGCCGGTGGCGACAAGCACGGCGAGAATGCCGGCGATTGCGAGCAGGATCGCGATCAGCGGCACGGCGAAGCCAGTGGATTTTTCTTCGGAATAGACGGCAAATGTCTTGGTCTTCATAACGATCTCTCTGCTTTTTCGACCGCGCGACGGCGTTCCCGACTGTCGCGCGGATGATTTTGAAAGATGATTTTCCAAGGCAAGACGCGGCAGGGGTCGCGTGCACGATCAGATCACTTGATAATCTGGATCACCTTGCGAGACGAAGGTTCGACTATGACACGCTCGTCATTGACCACCGCGTAAGCATATGTCGGATCGTCCGGGATGGGCGTCACGACGACCGTCTCCGGCAACGGCTGGCCGACGACAACCTTCTCCTTCACGACCACGCGCGTCGACGGGGCCGGAGCTTCGCGGACGTAGGTGACGACCTTTTGCGGCGGCGGATCAATCGCCGTGCCGACAACTGCGCCGGCAACACCGCCGATGGCAGCGCCGGCGGGACCACCGACGATCGCTCCGGTGATCGCGCCGCCGGCCGCACCGTTGACAGTTGAGGATTGGGCGAATGCGATACTCGACATCAGGGACACGGCGGCTGCCGCCCCGGCAATAAGCTTCAAGTGCATGTTTTCCTCCTTCTCTTTCAAGACGGTCTTCGCGACCGCTGGCAGAGCAACTATCTGCGCAGCGGGTCGTTCCAGGTCTCGGACCTCAGTCTGAGAGGTCCCGGTCCTTGGTCCGAAACCCATGTCAATAATCGGTGCCGGCTCTATCTGAGAATCGAAGGGAACCGCGTTGCGGACATGGCAGGAGACTGAGGGAGATGACACGATCCAACCGCCGGGAAGCTGGACGCAGGCGCTTGGCGATGCGCCTGCCGCAAATGCGGACGCTGATCATGGCGGCGCGCGAGCCGTGGCAACTCGAGCTATTCGAGGCCTATCAGATGGCGGTTGAAGCACGCGATCGTCTTCGAAAGCGAGGGTTCAATCTGAAGCTGGTGCGGGAATATGACGAGACCTGTATCGAGATCGAACAGCACGTCATCGACGCGATGCACGAACCCTCTCGTGCAAACTACTGGATGATCCCTTAATCAAGACTCCGCGCCGATCAGGCGTCCACTCTGCATTTTGATCTGCGGCTGTAACAGTTACCGAACACGGCCGGTGACGATGAACGCGCTCATGCCTCCGCTAGGGCTCGCGCCGTAGCGCGACGCTACCTGCTCCGCCACCTCATCGACGATCTCGGACATGCGCTCCGGCGCCCGCAATTCAATCTCTCCTCTGAGCGGCGAACCCTTGCAGAATGCCGCCGCAACGTGGTGGGCGGTAGCCGCGCTCGAGGTCAACGTCACCCGATCGCAGGAAACCGCCTCGAATCCCGCCGAAGAAACCTGTGCCTTGATCGTATCGGGATCAAAGTAGGAGTATGGCAAACGTTCCAGGAAGTCCGGGGGATCCGACGGAAAGAGCTGTGTCAGACATTCGTTCACACATCTTGCGAAGTCGTTGGCCGCAAGCGAATCCCATGTCGAAAACAGGAAATGGCCCCCGCTGCGCAAAACTCTTTTTGCTTCGCCATAGGCCTTGAGCTTGTCCGGAAAGAACATGACGCCGAACTGACAGATGACGAGATCGAACATTGCGTGGGCGAAGGGCAAATCTTGTGCGTCCGCATGCATCCAATGGGTCCGCGACAGCGTCAAGGACGGGGCACCGACGTCGATCATTGCCTGGCTGAGATCGGTGGCGACGATCTCAGCCGCCGGATCGAGCCTCGCGCGCAGGGCGCGTGTCAAGGCGCCGGTCCCCGCCGCGACTTCGAGCACGCTGACGGGTTTAAACCGTTCGGCGACAATCACCATCTCCGACGCATAGGGTTCGAAGAGGAGCGGCACGAGAAGCGTTTGGTAAACCTCGGCGACGTCCTCCCCGAACGACGTCAGAGGGGTGACCCATGCGGCGTCTGCGCCGTCTTCTATGTCCGCAGAAATTGTCACTCACACGTCTCCAACACCAACTCCGCTAAAGGGAAAATATGGCTGAATCGGCCATTGTCCACGGTGGTCGGACCATAGTCCCAAGCCTCTTCGACCGAAGTCCCCGGCGTGGAACGGGTGCCTCATGGCGTCGTTTGCAAGACACGAAAGGAGATCCCGCACATGAACCGCAGTAACAGATCCCATGTGAATGAGGCCTGGAGCGTCTCCGTCATCGCTCTTGTCGTCGTTCTGGCCGGCCTCCTCTATGTCTTCGGCGCAGCCATGTCGGGCGATAGCGTCCCGTTGACCGAGAGCGTCAGGGGCGCCGAGGTCTTCGATACCAGGAATCTGCCCTGATCCTGTCTGGAAAAACTCTGAAGACGCTGTAGGTTAGTCGGCAAAGTCACTTTCAGGTATCAAAATGAATTGGCTTCGCCGCTGGAATGCCCGCTCACTCGCCTCCCAATTTTTCATCGCGGGTGGCCTGGTCTCGATCGCCGTCATGTTTCTGGTGGGTATTCTCGTCACCCATCTGATCGAGGAGGCCGTCATTCACAATTCCGGCGCGGCAACGGCGCTCTACGTCGACAGCGTAGTCGCGCCGCTGCTTCCCGACATGCAAACGGAATCGCTGCTCGACGAAGGCAGCGCCCAGGCTCTGGACGAAACGCTCGGCCAGGGCGCGCTGGGCCGGCGGCTTGTGTCGTTCAAGCTGTGGCGAGCCGACGGCACCGTTCTTTATTCGAACGAGAAGGAGCTGGTGGGCCAGAAGTTTCCGGTAAGCGACAAACTTCAGAAGGCATTCGCAGGGTCGCTCGTCGCGCGTTATGAGATCGCCGGCGATCCGGAAAGCGGCAAGGAGCGCGCGCTCGGCAGACCGCTGATGGAAATCTACAACCCGGTCCTCCAGCCCTGGTCCGGCCAGGCGGTCGCCGTTCTCGAATTCTACGAGAGCGCGGAAGGACTTGCCGATAGCCTGGCAAATGCCAGGCTGCGGAGCTGGGGGGCGGTCGCCGCCCTCACAGCGATCTTCTTCCTCGTTCTCTCCGCTCTGGTGTTTCGCGGCAGCCGAACGATCGAAGCGCAGCGCAAGGATCTCAAGGAACGGGTTACGGAATTGTCGGCGTTGCTCTCCGAAAACCGCGGGCTGCAGCGGCGGCTGCAGCGCGCCTCGCAACGGGTGGCGGCGCTGAATGAAACATATCTGCGCAGCATCGGCGCCGATCTGCACGACGGTCCGGCACAGCACATCGCCTATGCTTCATTGCGACTGGACAGCGACCTCTTGATCAACGCGTCTACCCAACCCGAAGCCCGGGAAAAGGAACTTGCCTGGATCCGCTCGAGCCTGGCCGAGGCGATGGCGGAGATTCGCAATATCTGCAGCGGACTGGTGCTCCCGCAGATCGAAAAATCCACGATCAGCGAGATCGTGCTGCGGGTCGTCGAAGCGCATCAGCAAAAGACTGGGACCATTGTCGAAACGATCATCGACGAGGATGGACCCGAACTCGCGACTGCCGTAAAGATCTGTATTTATCGCTTCATCCAGGAAGCTCTGAACAATGCCTATCGCCACGGCGGCGGCGTTCAGCAAACCGTCAAAGCTGTGTCGCACAACGGTCACGTTCGTGTTGAGGTCAGCGATCGTGGCAATGGTTTCGACCCGGCGGACGTGAGGCCGACAAGCCTCGGGCTGGTGGGGCTTCGCGAACGCATCGACAGCCTGGGGGGATCCTTCGATATCAAGACAGGCGAAGAAGGAACGATGGTGACCATGACCTTCGAGCCTATGGAAGTTGGAGACTAGAGAGATGACAGCAATCACCGTCGGCGTCGTGGACGACCACCCGCTTTTTCGCGAGGGCGTAACGCGCAGCTTGTCGGAGATGAGCGACTTCGTGGTCATTGGCGAAGGCGCCAGCAGCGAAGACGCCGCCATGATCGCTTCGAACAACCGCCCCGACGTCATGCTTCTCGATGTCTCGATGCCGGGCGGCGGATTGGCTGCCATCGGCGACGTCCTGGCGCGCAGCCCGACGACGAAAGTGCTGATGTTGACGGTATCGGAGGAGGTGGACACGCTGCTTGGAGCCCTGCAACAAGGCGCGATGGGCTATGTCCTCAAGGGTGTCGGCTCCCGTGGTCTTGCCGAAGCGATCCAGACCGTCCTCAGCGGATCACGGTATATCTCGCCGACGATGTCGACAAAGGTCATGGAAAATTCGCTGCATGACTCAGCCTCCGACAAGAACAGCCTTACGCCACGGGAACGCGAGGTGATGGATCTCGTCGCTCAAGGTCTCTCCAACAAGCATATCGGCTTGCGGCTCAACCTGCAGGAAAAGACCGTGAAGCACCATATGACCCAGATTCTGAGCAAACTCGGCGTCTCAAACAGGACCGAAGCGGCCCTGCAATGGCGCGAACGTCGGTAGCGCCGCGCCGACCGGCCCTAAAACAGGATGTCGTCCGAAAACCGCTCACACTGTTCGGCATCAGCTCTAGCGAAAGAAGCGGCTCAGACGGCGTGCATCGTTGGCCGTTGCCTGACGGCTTATGATCGTCCTGCCTTTCGGGTCCTTCATGACATAGCGGCCGCTGCGCAGGCTTTCGGTGATGCCGTTTGCGTGGCGAACGTTGATCGACCCGTCGGAATCTTCAGTCGCCCTCGCCCCCACTTCTGTCCGCGAGGTGGCTGAAGAGGATCTGCCGGAGTTTCCACCCGCACTGTTGCCGGAACCATTATTGCTGCTTCCGCCCCCATTGCCGTTCCCTCCACCATTGCCTCCACCACTGCCACCGCCGTTGCCGCCGCCGCCGCCGCTGCCGCCGCCGTTTCCGCCCCCATTGCCGTTATTGCCGTCCTTTGCCTGCGCATGCTCGACCGCCAGCGTCGGCAGCGAGCCGTCCAAACTAAGCGTCAAAGGTGATGCGGCAGCAACCAGCGCGACGGCCGCACAACCACCCAATCTCAAAAAATGACGCTTGGAGATTGTCATGCCGTCGCCTCGTTCATCCGTTCTTCCCAATTCTACGCTTGCTGGACGCGCCGCGAATTTTCGCTTTTCCGAAGGTTAAATGCAACCGGACCAAAGGTACTAAAACGGGCAGGACTTTGGTCCGGCCAACCGGCCTACAGTTGAATGGGCTCATATGCGGGCGATGTCATCGCAAACGGGTGCCGGGGCGAATAATTCCACCTTCCCTTGCCGAGACGTTGCGGCTTGAGGCGCTGACGCATTTTTCTGGAACTTCTTTCTTTGTCATCGCTTTGATTGTCAAAGTGCAACAGAGGAAGCCCCCATGCCAAATCCCAACGAATCCCCGGCGGTCCAGTCCCTGCGCAAAGAGCAGGCAGAGCAGCGAAGCAAGGCCCGAAAGGGCGAGCTCGACAAGGCGATCGAAGACACGTTTCCGGCGTCCGATCCGGTTTCGATTACCCATACCTCGATACCCGCCGGTCGTAGCGACGTCGAAGCGGCTGAGCGCGTAAAGCGTGAGCCTGATCCGACAGCGATGGACCAAGAATATCCGTTGGTCGACCAGGTCCTGCGCTCGAGCGGCCGCGACCACGAGGAACTGCGTGCACTTCAGAAAGAAGCCGGCCGCATCGCGGAGTCCGCTTCGGAGCTCGCTTCCGGCACGGCACGCCTGGCAAAAGCGGAAGCGAAGAGTTTCGTCCAGGAGATCGAGGAGCGGATAAGGCGGCAGCCGTTAACGGCCGCAGCGATCGTCGCCGGCATCGCTTTCGTCTTCGGCGCGACGCGTTAAGGTGTAGGCCATGGCGACGCGATGGACCGGCGGCTGCCTCTGCGGATCCTGCCGGTATGAATTCACCGGCGACACGCCACATTCGGGTTACTGCCATTGCGACATGTGCAAGAAGGCGACCGGTGGTCCTTTCGCGGTTCTTGTCCAGGCCAAAGTCGAGAAACTCGTGTGGACGGATGCTGCTCCCGCCGTTTACCGATCCTCGCCTATTGCGACACGCGGCTTTTGCAGGACGTGCGGGACGCCACTTTACCTCCAGTACGACGGTGATGAGCTGATCCGCGTGACGGTCGGCTCGCTCGATCACCCCGAGCGGATTCAACCGGCGGGGCACTATGGCGTGGAGAGCCGCCTTGCATGGGCCGATTGCGGGCGCCGGCTTCCGGAGGAAGTGTCACAGGAGCGATTCTAGATTATGGTCGCGTCGCCTCGACAACAGATCCATGAAAATCGCGACCTATAACGTCAACGGAATAAACGGGCGGCTGGACATCCTGCTGCGCTGGCTGTCGGAGGATGTCCCCGATGTGGCCTGCCTCCAGGAGCTGAAAACCGACGAGGCCAGGTTTCCGCGAAGGGAGATAGAACGGGCCGGCTACGGCGCCGTCTGGCACGGACAGAGATCCTGGAACGGTGTCGCCATCCTGGCGAAAGGCAAGACACCGATCCTGACACGCCGCGGCCTTCCCGGCGATCCAGACGATACGCACAGCCGGTATATCGAAGCCGCCGTCGACGGCATGCTGATCGGATGCCTGTATCTGCCGAACGGCAACCCCTTTCCCAGCGCCAAGTTCGATTACAAGCTCCGTTGGTTCCGCCGCCTGCACGCCTATGCCGCCGAACTCCTCGAGATCGAAGTGCCGTCGATCCTGGCCGGCGATTTCAACGTCATGCCGACGGAGATCGATGTCTACAAGCCGGAGCGCTGGCTGGACGACGCGCTTTTCAGGCCGGAAGTCCGCAAGGCCTATGCTCAACTTGTCGCCCAGGGCTGGACGGATGCCGTCAGGCATCTGCATCCGGACGAGCGCATCTACACTTTCTGGAAATACTGGCGCAACAGTTTCGAACGCGATGCCGGGCTGCGGATCGACCACTTTCTGCTCAGCCCGACGGTGGCGCCGTGGCTTCGATCGGCAAGTGTCCGGCGAAAACCGAGGGGCTGGGAACATACAAGCGACCATGCGCCGGTCATGATCGAGCTCGACACTCCCGAAGCTGGAGGCGCCTGACCCGGAATATCGCGCAGAGAGGCCAGGGAACCTGATGATGCCAGCCGGAGTTAGCCTGTGAAAGGAGATCGCCCCGTGGCTAGCGCACCGATCAGAAGGACCGGATTCCCGCCCCACAATTCTCCAACCGGAAGTGACCGTCATGGACGAAGCCAAGAACTACCTGAACACTGACGAGATCCAGGCCGACGACCAGCTGTCACCGAAGCCGGTCGAGGGAAAGGATCCGCCGCGGCAGGTTCGCAAAAGCGAGGAAGCCGTTGCCGAAGGCTCCGACGATACCGAGCGCGTCCGGGTTCCGCCGCCAGTTGCCAATCCTGATTGAATTATGCCTGTTCCTTCGTGTCGCGATCATAAATTCCACCTGTCAACCAGGCGGGCCAATCCCGCTCGAAAAAGGATTTTTCGTTTTCATCCAGCTTGCGGTTCGGCCGGGTTGAAAGCCTGATCTCATCGGCTTCGAGGCGAACGACGATCTGCTCGTTGCGATCGGTTTCGCGCTCCCTTCGGAAGCGATAATCCTCCAACGGACCAGAGCTTGCCAACGGAAGGGATTCGCCGTCGGCATCGCAGATCGCGCGTGCCCCGCGGCTGCCGCCGCCATTGCGAATGAAGAAATCGAGCGCACTGAGCACGGCTTCGGAGGCGAGCGCCATGTGCCGCCATTGCACGCCTCGCACCGCTTCTGCGGCACGCCCGTAGGCGACGCCGCTGGCGCGAATTTCCGCGTTCAGTTTGCGGGCCTCGATCAACGCCTGGGCGACGCTCTCTTGATCGCAGATGATGCCCGCTTTCTCGCTCATTCGCGCCTGTACTGCTGAGCGGATCGCTTTGACAGTCAGCGCGCTTTCAGCGCGCAGGGCGGTAAGGAGGTCGGCAATGCCCGCCTCTGCGGCCGCCGGTATACTCACTGAGGCGGCCCGTTTCGCCCTGCCGCTGGCGCCGATGTGTTCGGCCACCCTGGTGCCGAAGACCTGCCCGGCATTCAGCGCCGCTCCACCGGGCCTTGTTACACCATGCGTGCCCGCCGCTTCGCCGACTGCATAACAGCCTGCAAGATTGCTGCGGCCCCAGGTGTCGACCATGATGCCGCCGTTCATGTGCTGATTGTTGACCGCGAATTCCAGCGGCTCTGCGGCAATGTCGATCTTGTAGCGGCGATAGAGCTCGATCGCGAGCGGGTTCATGTGCTTCAACCGGTCGATCGGCATTTGCTGATCGGCTCCGGCCTTGCCGAGATACAGGCGAACGTCCTCATCAAGTCGCCCCAGGCTGAACGGCAGGTCGCCGGGAACAGGCATCGGATTGCGGTTGAAGTCCATGAAGACGCGACGACCGGCAGCTGTTTCCCTAGAGATGGCAATATCGACCAGGCTCGAGCCGAAATCGAGCATGCGCGTCGCGTGAAAAGGCCATTGATAGCCCTTGCGGAAGATGTTCGACGCCAGTTCCTGCGTGCTGCGATAATAGCCTGCCAGAAAATGGTGTTCGACGCCTTCCCGATCGACCGAATAGATATGCGGGACTGCCTGGACATAAGTGCCCGAGAGATTCCACGGAAATCCCTCCCGACGCGTTCCGATACCGAACTGGCTTTCGGTCAGATTGACGAGCTCGACGCCTGCCTCGAGCGCCAGTCCGAGAGAGCCGAAGCAGCCATTGGGATAAACGCTGTCGCGATAGAGCTCGCCAGGCCCGCCGGCCGCAAGCACGATTACGCCGCTGACGAACAGCGCGATGCCCAGCGGATTCTCCTGCGTACGGTCGCCGGCGCGCATGGCCAATATGCCGGCGACGCGGTGATCCCCTCCCTCGCCCTCGGTGAGGATTTTGACCGCGGTGGTCTGATTGTAGAACGGCACATCGAGACGGAGCGCCTCCTCTGCCAGCACTTTGACCATCAGGCGCGAAGTGCGCGGGCCGCAGCTGGTGGCGCGGCCGACCTCGTCATGGTCGGTCTGATATCGCAGCGTTCCACCAAGCGGATCCTGCGGCAGCGGCAGGCCAAGGAACTGCAGCGACGCCATCATCCGCGAGGAGCCCACCGCCTCGACATAGGCCGTGTCCTCGTCCATGGCGCCGCCGCTGCGGATGGCGCGGGCCATCGCTCTGTAGTTGTCGCCCTGATCGGCCGTGTTAGCCGTGTGCAGAGTTTGCTTGTCCGAACCGGAGCAGGCCGAGGTTCCGCCCCAGGCGCTTTGGCTGACGATGACGACATCGTCGCCGCGCCGCTTCATTTCCACGGCCGCCCGCAGACCTGCAGCGCCGGATCCGACGATGACACAGCCGGCTCGATAGATCGGCACCTCGACACCAGCGAGCCGAGCCGTTGCCGAGGGACCGGCTTCAGGCGGAAGCCTCGGCATATCGACATCGGTCAGCGCGTCGAGAATTTCCTGCGGGACGTCTATGGTCATCAGAGTTTATCCGAGCGGGATGTCCACCCAGCGCTTTTGCCGGGAAGACTCCATGCACGCATCGACGATTTGGCAAATGTGGTGACCGGTATCGAATGTCGGCCACATCGGTCTGTTTGAGACGATCGAGCGGATCACTTCAGCGACCTCGATGATCTTGCTTTCGTTGTAGCCGATGCCGAAGTTCGGCAGAGGCAGGAAAGCTCGGAAGGTGGGGTTCTCCGGCCCCACGTCGATCTCGCGAAACCCCCGCCGTCCCGTCCGGTCGTCGTTGGAATAAAAGCGCAAGCGGTTTATCTCGTCATAGGTATAGGCGATGCTGCCTTTCGTTCCGTAGATTTCATAGGTCTGCATGAATTTGCGCCCGGTCGCGACACGGCTGAAATCGACGATGCCGCCGGCGCCGTTGGCAAACCGGCACAACAGGTTCGTCGCGTCCGGATTGGTGATATCGGCCCAGGATTCGTCGCCTGTCAGTTTCACCTGCTCGCCATAGGCAAGGCCTTCGACGACCGGCCGTCGCGGCGAGACGATGAGATTGTCGGCGATCAGCGAACTGACGCGGCCGACCAGAAAATCCATGAAGCTGAAGATATGCGAGCCCGTGTCCCCGACGATCCCCGTCGGCGCGAGCTTGCCATCGGCGCGCCACATGAAAGGCGCTGTCGGATCGCCGTACATATCGACGTGCTGGCAGCCGCGGAACAGCTTGATCTCGCCGATTTCGCCGGATTGAATGATGTCCTTTGCCAGATCATGGACGGGATTTCGTGGAAACGCGTGTCCGACACGGGTGATCACACCCTTCTCTCTGGCGATCTCGGCCAGTTCCCGCGCTTCATCGGCGGTGTTTGCCAGTGGCTTCTCGCAGTAGACATGCTTGCCGGCCAGCAAGGCCGCCTTGGCCACAGGATAGTGAAGATGGTCGGGCAGGCAGATATCGATGAGATCGACCTCGGGATCGGCGACCGCCAGCTTCCAGTCCTGATAGATCCTGGCGCCCGGCGCCCTGTTGCTGATATCCGCGACGGCCTCGGGATTGCCTTCGACAAGCGCCACGATCCGCGCCGTTCCGTCCGAGACGCCGAAGAAATGCGGAAAGGTCTGATAGGCCATGGTGTGGACCTTGCCCATCCAGCCAGAGGCGCCAAGCACTGCAACTCTCACTTCAGACATCGTCGTTCTCCTTAGCGGATTTCTGCGCGGGCTCGAGGCCTGGTGTCGTTGCGTTCATAGGCGAAAATGGCAGAGGGCAGCGCAGGTAACCCCCGAATAAGGTCCGAGCCCTTTTCGCCGACCATGATCGTCGGCGCGTTGGTATTGCAGGACGGCACGCGCGGCATGACGGAGGAATCGCAGACTCGGAGACCTTCGAGGCCATGGACCTTGAGATCCAGCCCGACCACCGCCTCCGGCCCCGTTCCCATCTTGCAGGTGCCGACAGGGTGATGATCGGTCTTGGCGTTGGCGCAGCCATAATCGAAGAGCTGCTCGTCGGTCATGACCTTCGGCCCGGGAAGCCTTTCGGCCATGACATAGGGCTTCAGCGCCGCCTGCTGCATGATCTCGCGGGCGATCTTGAGCCCCTCCAGCGACATCTTCCTGTCGTGCGGATCGGACCAGTAGTTGGGATCGATCAAGGGTGCAGCACCCGGGTCGGCGGATGACAGACGCACCGTCCCTCGCGAGCGCGGATGCAGATAGGCGGAGTTGAGCGTCACGCCCGCATTTTTGAGCCGCTCGACGCCGGCTTCGATGCCTGATCCCAGGCCGAGGTGGAACTGGATATCGGGAGACCGCGCTTCGGGATCGGCATACCAGAAGCCGCCGGTCTCGAAGAGCGACGAGGCCACCGGACCGGTGCGGAACAGGACATATTGAACCCCGGCCCAGAGCGTGCGGTGCAGCTTCGCGGCGCCGTCATAGGTGTGATCGCCGGTGCATTCGGCGATGACGAAAAGATCCAGGTGATCCTGCAAGTTGCCGCCGACACCGGGCAAATCGTGGTGCACCTTGACGCCCACCGATTTGAGGTGATCGGCCGGCCCGATGCCCGACTGCAAAAGCAACTTCGGCGATCCGATTGCGCCTGACGACACCAGGATCTCACGTTCGGCGCGCACGATCTCCAAGCCGCGCGCGGTGGCGATCTCGACCCCTGTCGCTCGACCTGCTTCGACGATGATCCGCGCGACGCGCGCGCCCGTCCGCACCGTCAGGTTCTTCCGGTCCTTGATGGGCGAGAGATAGGCGAGCGATGCCGAGGACCGGCGGCGGTTGCGCTGCGTCAGCTGGTAAAATCCGACGCCGGCCTGCTGGCGGCCGTTGAAATCGTGGTTATAGGGAATGCCGAGCTCCTGCCCTGCACGGATATAGGCGTCGCAGATCGGCAGCGCTGCCGCCGGCATCGAAACACCCAGCGGACCGCCATAGGCGTGGTAGTCGTCGGCGAAGCGCTGATTGTCCTCGGCCCGTTTAAAATAGGGAAGGATCGAGCGATAGTCCCAACCCTCGCAGCCGTCTTCGCTGGCCCAGAGATCGTAGTCGGCCGCGTTTCCGCGCGTGTAGAGCTGGGCGTTGATGGAGGAGCCGCCGCCGATGACCTTCGCCTGGGTATAGCGAAGCACCCTGCCCTTCATGTGCTTCTGGGGAACGGTCTGCCAGCCCCAGCTGGCCACGCCCTTGGTCATCTTGGCGAAGCCGGCAGGCATGTGAAAAAGCGGGTTCCAGTCGCCGCCGCCCGCTTCGAGAAGCAGTACTTTGACATCGGCATCTTCGCTGAGCCGGCTTGCCAGGACGCAGCCTGCAGGGCCGGCACCGGTGATGATATAATCGAATGCCATTTCACTATCCTATTCGAGGCCGGCGCGCGCCAATGGGTCTGCTCGTGTCTGCAAGTCTTTCGACGCGATGTGATCTGCAACTCTGAGCGCCTGGCTGGCGACGGTGAGCGCCGGATTGACCGCAGCCGACGTGGGTAAGAAGCCGGCGTCGACGACGAAGAGATTTTCGTGGTCGTAGGATCGGCAATAGGGGTCCAGCGGCGCCGTCGAGGGGTTGTTGCCGATGCGGATCGTTCCGCACTGATGGGAGGGCGTGCGCTTGTCGAAGGGTCTCGACAGCACGATGGGAAATCCGATCGACTTCAGGATCGCCTTCAGCTTGGCGACAAGCGCTAGATGCGCGTCCCAATTGGTTCTCTGCCATTGGAGAATGATCCGATCGCCATCGACCATGACGCGGCTTTCGGGATTGGGGACGTCCTCGCTCATGGCATAGAAGTCGATGGCATGGTCCGTCATGAAACGGAGAAGCCATTCCGGAGCCTGCGGCAGAGACCCCTTCAGAACCCTTTCGGAGATGCGGCCCAGGAGCTGCACGTTGCCGAGCGGCGGCCCTCCCTCCCCGTCCGAGAGATAGAAATCGTTGAAGGCGAAGGTCTTCTGGTAGACGGCGGTGTTCCTGAACCGTTGCGAAACGCCGATCACGGCGGAAGCGTTGTGGTTCATGAAGTTGCGGCCCACCTGGTCGGAAGAGTTGGCGAGGCCTCTGGGGAAGCGATCATTTTTCGAGCGCAGCAAAAGCACGGACGACTGAACAGCCCCGGCCGAGAGGATCACGATGTCAGGCGAGACAGTCAGCGTCTGCCCGTCCTTGACATAGGTGACGCGGTGGATCCGATCGCCGGCTCCCGTATCGAGCCGCGTCACGCGCGCATTGATTTCGAGCCGCACGTTCTTGTGTCTCATCGCCACCGCAAGCGCTGCGGTTTCGGCATCCATCTTACCGTCCCGCGCGTTCGGATGTGCGTCCCAGGGCGTGCGCGCTTTGGAGAGCCAGGCGTCGAGGTCGAGGCCGAGCGGCAGGGAAAACGGATGCAGGCCTTTCGCCCGCAGGCGCGCCCTGACATCGGCGATCGGCGCCTCGTCGGGCACGGGCGGGAACGCGTAGGCGGCGGAGTGATACGGTTCCGTGGGATCGTCACCGAGACTGCCGCGGACCTGATACATGAGTTCCGCCTTCGAATACCACGGCTCCAGCTCCTCGTAGGGAAACGGCCAGGCCGGTGATACGCCCTCGCGGTGCTCGATGACCTCGAAATCTTCCTTGCGATAGCGCGACAGGACGGCGCCGTAGAATTTCGAGTTGCCGCCGACATTGTAATAGTTGCCGGGATTGAAGCCCTTGCCGTTGGCCTCGTACCAGATTTCCCTCGGTCGGAAATGCCCTCGCTGGAAGATGGCGCGCTGGTCACGATTGACCGGAAGATCGGCAATGTGACCACCGGCTTCGAGGACCAATATCTCGGCGCCGGTCGCGGCCAGGCCCGCGGCGACTGTGGAGCCGCCGACGCCTGAGCCGATGATGACGATGTCTGGTGAACTGCTCATCTTAGCCCCTGGAGATTGCCGGAGACCACCGGCAATCTCAGCGGCGCGCCATTCGGCCGTTCGAGTGCGACGGCGATCCCGGACGCACTGGCCTCGACGGTGGCGTTGAGCAGGTTCATCGCCGGCGATCCCATGAAGTCGGCGACGAAGAGATTGGCCGGGCTGTTATAGATCTCGGCCGGCGTGCCGAACTGCTGCAGCACCCCGTCCTTGAGCACGGCGATCTTGGTCGCCAGCGTCATCGCCTCGATCTGGTCGTGGGTGACATAGACGAAGGTCGTGCCCATGCGCTGGTGCAGCCGCTTGATCTCGGTGCGCATGTCGACGCGCAGCTTGGCGTCGAGATTGGACAAGGGCTCGTCGAACAGGAAGACCTGCGGATTGCGCACCAAAGCCCGGCCCATGGCGACGCGCTGGCGCTGGCCGCCGGACAGCTGGCTCGGCTTGCGATCGAGCAGATGGCCGATCTGCAGCATGTCGGAGACCTGTTTGATCGCCTTGGCCCGCTCCTCCTTCGGCACGCCGCGGATCTCCATGCCGAAGGCGATATTGCCCGCCACCGTCATATTCGGATAGAGCGCATAGGACTGGAACACCATGGCGATGTCGCGCTTGGACGGATGCAGACCGTTGATGGCGCGCCCGTCGATCCGGATATCGCCCGCGGTGATCGTCTCCAGCCCCGCAATGGTGTTGAGCAGGGTCGACTTGCCGCAGCCGGACGGGCCGACCAGCACCAGGAAGCCGCCCTTTTCGAGTTCGAGGTCGATGCCCTTGAGGATGTCGACGGCGCCGAAGCGCTTTCTGAGACCGGAGATTTCCAGGAAGGCCATGACTTACCCTTTGACTGCGCCCGCCATCAGACCGCGCACGAAGTAGCGGCCGGCGAGGATGTAGACGATGAGCGTCGGAACGGCGGCGATCATCGCCGCCGCCATGTTGACATTGTATTCGACCACCCCGGTCGAGGTGTTGACGACATTGTTGAGCGCCACCATCATCGGCATGGAGTCACCGGTGCCGGCGTAAGCCGAGGCAAACAGGAAGTCGTTCCAGATATTGGTGAACTGGTAGATGACGGTGACGACGATGATCGGCAGCGAGTTCGGCAGCATGATGCGGCGGAAGATCTGGAAGAAGCTGGCGCCGTCGACCTGGGCGGCTCTGACCAGCTCGGTCGGAAAGGCTTCGTAGAAGTTGCGGAAGAACAGCGTGGTGAAGCCCAATCCGTAGACGACATGGACGAAGACCAGGTTGACGGTCGGATTGCCGAAGCCGAAGTTCCAGCCGGTGGCGTTCTGCAGGGTGACGCCGAAGCGGCCGAGCGAGCCGAGGATGGTCGCCATCGGCAACAGCACCGACTGGAACGGGATGAAGCAGGCAAACAGCATCAACCCGAACACCAGCGTATGGCCGGGGAAACGCCATTTGGTCAGGATATAGCCGTTGAGCGCCCCCATGATGGTGGAGATCGCCACCGCCGGTACGACCATCTTGATCGAGTTCCAGAAGTAGCCCTTGATGCCGGCGCAGGTCAGCCCGACGCAGGTCTCGCCCCAGGCCTTGATCCAGGGATCGAAGGTCGGCGATTGCGGCAGCGCCAGCATGTTGCCGCCCTGGATCTCCTCCATCGTCTTGAACGAGGTCACCAGCATGACGAAGAGCGGCATCAGATAGAGGATGGCGAAGATCAGCAGCAGGCCGTAGATGACCAGGCGGCCGATCCAGCGGGTGTTGCTGCTCTGGTCGCTGTTGTCGCTGCGCTGCGAGAGCGTTGCGGTCGGGGTGGCGATGGGAGAGGTGACGCTGCTCATCGCGCCTTCTCCTTCAGTTCGGAATAGAGATAGGGCACGATGATCGCCGAGATCGTCATCAGCATGATGATGGCGCTGGCCGAGCCGACGGCCATCTCGTTGCGCTTGAAGGTATATTCATACATGAAGTTGGACGGCAGCCAGGCCGAGCCGCCCGGCCCTCCCGAGGTCAGCGCCACCACCAGGTCGTAGGACTTGATCGCCATATGGGCGAGCACGATGAAGGCGGAGAGGAAGATCGGCCGCAGCAGCGGGATGACGATGCGGCGGTAAAGCTGGAAGGGCGAGGCGCCGTCGATCTCAGCCGCCTTCATGATCTCGCCGTCGATGCCGCGAAGCCCGGCCAAAAACATCGCCATGACGAAGCCCGAGGCCTGCCAGACGCCGGCGATGACGACGGTGTAGATGACGAAGTCCTTGTTCTTGATCCAGTCGAAGTGGAAGCTCGTCCAGCCGAAGTGATGCAGCGTCTGCTCCAGCCCGAGGCCGGGATCGAGGAACCATTTCCAGGCCACCCCTGTGACGATGAAGGACAGCGCCATCGGATAGAGGAAGATTGGTCTCAGCAGCCCCTCGCCGCGGATCTTCTGGTCGAGCAGGATGGCGAGCAGCAGGCCGAGTGCCAGGCAGATGCCGACATAGAGAAAGCCGAAGATCGCCATGTTGGTGATCGAGGTGTACCAGGAGGATGGCGGATCGCTCTCGAAGGTCCAGCGCCACAGCCGTTGATAGGCGCGCGGTCCCGTCAGCGCATAAGACGGGAAGGTCTTGGAATTGGTGAAGGAGAGATAGGCCGTCCAGACGATGAAGCCGTAGACGAAGACCAGGGTGATGACGAAGCTCGGCGCCAGCACGATCTTCGGCAGCGCATCCTGCAGCCGGCCTCTGAGCGAGATCGGCGTCGTCTGCCCGGGGGTCAGAACCGGATCGGTGGTCGCAACTGTGCTCATGGATATCATCTCCCTTCCTGCAGGATCGGCTCGGCAATGATCGTCGCGGAGCCTGACGCTTCCCCGGCCCAAGAGACGGGGAAGCCTTGTTCATCGACTGATCTCAGCGGGCGTCGTCGATCGCCTGGACGAGCTGGGTGACGGCTTCGTCGGAGCTCTTGATCTGGCCGTGGACGAACTTCGAGACGACGTCCTTATAGGCATTGGCGATCGCCGGCGGCGCGCCATAACCCTGGGCCAGCGAACCGAACAGCGTGCCGCCCTCATTGGCCGCCTTCAGATCGGCGATGCCCTTCTTGCCGCAGGCGTCGAAGTCGGTGTCGGGAACGTCTGTGCGAGCCGGCACCGAACCCTTGACGACGTTGAAGGCCGACTGGAAGCTCTTCGACAGCGTTGCCGTCGCCAGCGCCACCTGCGCCGCCTTGCGGTCGTCCGGGACGTTGAACATGCCGAACATGTCGGAGTTGTAGATGACGCTGCCGTCGGTGCCGGGGAAGCGGTAGCAGAGGAAGTCGGTGTCCGGCGTCTTCTTGGCGGCGACGAATTCGCCCTTGGCCCAGTCGCCCATCACCTGCACCAGCGCATCACCCTTGATGACCATGGCGGTCGCGAGATTCCAGTCACGGCCGGAGAAGTTCGGATCGACATATTTGACGATCTTCGCCAGGTTGTCGAAGGACTTCTTCATCGTCTCCGACTTCAGCGATTCCTCGTCGAGGTCGTTCATCGCCTTCTTGTAGAATTCCGGGCCGCCGGTCGACAGCACGATGGAATCGAACATCGTCGCCTCCTGCCAGTTCTGGCCGCCGAGCGCCAAGGGGATCACACCCGCAGCCTTCGCCTTGTCGAGCAGCGCGATCAGGTCGTCGAAGGTCTTCGGCTCCGTGCCGCCGATCTTGTCCATCACCGCCTTGTTGATCCACAGCCAGTTGACCGAGTGGACGTTAACAGGGGCTGCCACCCATTTGCCGTCATAGACGGAGAACTTCTGCAGGGCCGCCGGCACCGACTTGTCCCAGCCTTCCTTCTTCGCCGTCTCGGTCAGATCGCCCATGACGCCGGCCTCGGCATAATCGAGCACGGTGTAACCCAGCATCTGCGAGGCGGTCGGATAGGTGCCTGCCGCCACCATCGCCTTCAGCGCCGTCATCGCCGCATCACCGCCGCCGCCGGCAACAGGCACGTCCTTCCAGGCAAAACCTTCCTTCGACAGATCCTCCTTCAAGACGTTCAAGGCAGCCGCCTCGCCGCCTGATGTCCACCAGTGCAGCATCTGCACTTCCTTTACGTCGGCGGCTTGGGCGGAGACATGAGCGCTGGCGAGAGCCAATGCGATCACCGCAGTCGTGGTCAGAAACCTATTCATCGAAGAACCTCCCAGTTCCCTCTTTGGAAGATGCGGGACTATTCCCACATCCGATCACCCGCCCTCCTCGGGCGTAGTTTGCTTGCCGGCTAAACCAGCTTTTCCGTCTGCGGCATCCACCAGTTGGTGCGCTTGCCGATGTGCATGTTGAGCGTCTTGGTCTCCGTGTAATCTTCGACCGCATGGCGGCCGAGCTCGCGGCCGAGGCCGCTCTGCTTGTAGCCGCCGAAGGGCAGCTCCGAGGCACCGTCCATGAAGGTGTTCATCCACACCGTGCCTGCCCTCACCGACCGGCCGATCGTCAGGCAGGTGTCGAAATCGCGGCTCCAGACACCGGCCGACAGGCCATAATCGATCGAATTCGCGATCCTGATCGCTTCGGCTGTTGTTTCGAACGTCAGAACCGACAGAACAGGACCGAAGACTTCCTCACGGGCCACCGCCATATCGGGCGTGACGGCTTCGAGGATCGTCGGCGACATGAACTGCCCCATGCCGAGGTCGAGCGTCTCGCCGCCATGGGCGACGCGAGCGCCACTGCTTCTGGCACGGCTGACATAGCCCGAGATCTTCTCCAGATGCTGCGGCGTGATGATCGCGCCGACCTGCGTCGAGGGATCAAGGGGATCGCCGACCTTCACCCCCTTCGCCAGTCCGGCGACGCGCCTGACGACGTCAGAGGCGATCGACTTGTGAAGGATCAACCGCGAGCCGGCGTTGCAGCACTCGCCGGCATTGAAATAGGCGCCGAAGACGGCGGCATCGACGAAGGCGTCAAGGTCGGCATCGGGGAAGACGATCTGCGGGTTCTTCCCGCCCAGCTCCAGCGAAACCTTCTTCAGCGTCTGCGCCGCGTTTGACATCGTCAATTTTCCGACACCGGTCGAGCCGGTGAAGGAGACCATGTCGACGTCTGGATGAGACGTCATGACCGCGCCGACCTCAAGTCCCGTGCCGGTGACAATATTGACGACACCATCCGGAATGCCCGCCTGCTGCAGGATTTCGCCCAAGACGAGCGTCGATCCCGACGTCAGCTCGGAAGGCTTGACGACGGTCGTGCAGCCCGCGGCGAGCGCGAAGGGCAGCTTCTGGCCGACAATCAGGAACGGGAAGTTCCAGGGCGTGATGATCGAGACAACGCCGATGGCTTCACGCAGGACGACGCCGAGCGTGCCGTCGCCGAGCGTGTTGTAGCTTTCACCATGGAGATCGCGTGCGAGAGCCGCCGCATAACGCCAGATGTCGACCGAGCCGGCAATTTCTCCCCGCACCTGGGTGATCGGCTTGCCCGCCTCGATGGCGTCGAGAAACGCCAGTTCCTCCGCCCGCGCGGCGATCAGATCGGCCGCCCTGAGCAGGATGGCGGAGCGTTCGGACGCGGTCATGCGCGGCCACGGCCCCTCGTCGAAGGCCTTGCGCGCGGCAGCGATGGCGCGCTCGGCGTCGGTCCTGTTGCCGGCCGGGAAGCGACTGACCACGACACCATGGCTTGGCGCGACGCGCTCGATCGGATCGGAGGCGCCCGCCTCCCATTTGCCGTCGATCAGCATCTTGAAATCGCGTGCCCTGTGGTCGCTGAGCGCAGTCGGGTTGACGAGGACCGTCATTACCATTCTCCCTTGAACGTTGCCGGGCGCTTCTCGCTGAATGATGCGACGCCCTCTTTCAGATCGCCGGTCTTGGCCGCGAGGATCGAGCCCAGGGCTTCGACCGCCGTTCCGTTGTCTTCGCCGTTCGCCGATGCGATCATCAGCTTGGCGATCTCGACCGCTGCCGGTCCCCTTGCGGCAATCCGCTGCGCATAGTCCCGGGCGGCAGTCAGCGAGTTTCCTGTCGAAACAACCGCGTCGACGATGCCGAGCAGGCGCGCCTCCTCGGCGGTGAAGATCTCCCCACCCAAGGCCATGCGGCGAACGGCCTGGGCGCCGAACCGGCGTACGAGACGCTGGGTGCCGGACCAGCCCGGCACCATTCCGAGGCCGGTCTCCGGCAGGCCGATCTTGATGTGTTCCTCGGCGATGCGAATGTCGGCAACGCCCGCCAGTTCGAGCCCGCCTCCGAGAGCGTGGCCGTTCAGCGCCGCGACCAGCGGCACCCGGAGCGTCGCCATTCTTTCGAAGATACGGTGACCGTGCCGAACCCAGGCATGGCCGAACTCCTGCGGCAGCATTCCGCCCCAGGCTTTGATATCGCCTCCGGCCGAAAAGCCCTTTCCTTCACCCGTCAGAACGGCAGCGCGCACATCCGGGACCGCCTCCACCGCATCGGCCGCCTCGGCCAAGGCTTTCAGCATATCGAGATCGAGCGCGTTCAACTTCTCCGGACGAGAAATCGTCAAGGTTGCGACATGTCCGTCGATATCGATTCTGACTGTTCCGCTAGCCATGGATGGCGCCCTCCAGTGTCCGTGCCCGTTTGGCAGGAAGCGACAAGCCGATGCCTGCTTCGCGGAAGAGTGCCGCATCCATGACCTTCAGGTCGGGCGCGACCATCAGCGGGAATTCAGACTGATCGAGGATCTGAGACTGAAGATCGACGCCAGGCGCGATCTCGGTGAGGACGATGCCTTCAGGCGTCAGCTTCATCACGCACCGCTCGGTGACATAGATGATCTCCTGCCCCTGCTCGATCGCCCGCCTGCCGCTGAAGGTGACGTGTTCGACCTCGTTCACCAGTTTCTTCAGTTTGCCTTCCCTCTCGATGACGAGAGCCCCACCGGTGATCGAAAGCTTCGCCCCGGCGTTGAACATCCCGGAGAAGACGATCTTCTTTGCCCGCGCCGTGATGTCGACGAAGCCGCCGGCGCCGGCCGTCACATGCGGCCGGAAGGAAAGCTTGGAAACGTTGACCGACCCGTCCTTGCCGATCTCGAGGAAGGACAGCAGCGACGCGTCGAAGCCCGCGCCCTGGAAATAGGTGAACTGATAGGGAGACGGCATGTAGGCGTCGGCATTGGAGGCGCAGCCGAAGGCGAAGTCGAGTAGCGGCACCCCACCGACCGCGCCTTGCTCGATCACCCAGGTGACGGCGCCGTGGAGCCCTTCTTCCAGCAGAATGCGCGGCACGTTGGCCGAGATGCCGAAGCCGAGATTAACGCAGCTTCCCGCCTGCAGTTCCTGGGCGACGCGGCGCGCGATGACCTTCTGAACATTGAATTCCGGAACGCTGAAGCTATCGAGCGGGCGGAAGATCTCACCTGATATCGCCGGATCGTACAACGTCTGCGTCGTCTGCTTCTGATCGGGATCGACAACGATATAGTCGACCAGCATTCCCGGCACCCGGACGTCATGCGGCTTCAGCGAGCCTTCTTTGGTGATCCGCTTGACCTGGGCGATGACAATGCCGCCATTGTTGCGGGCGGCAAGCGCCTGATCGAGACCGCCGAGATAGGCGCCTTCATGTTCGTAGGTCAGGTTGCCGCGCTCATCGGCGGTGGTGGCGCGGATGATGGCGACCTGAGGGACGATCGAGGGGAAGAACAGCCAGTCGTCGTCCTCGAAGCTGACGCGCTTGACCACCTGTTGTTCCGAAGCCAGCTCGTTCATCGCACAACCCTGACGCCGAGGATCGACGAAAGTGTCGACGCCGACCTTGGTCAGAACGCCCGGCCGCTTGGCGGCGGCTTCGCGATGGATGTCGAACAGGATGCCGGAGGGAATGTTATAGGCCGGGATCTCGTTGTTGGTGATCATCTGCCAGATCAGCGGCGGCTCGGACGATGACGGGCCGGATGGATAGGAGCCGCCGATGATGCACTTGAGCAGGCCTTTCCTGGCGATGTAATCGACGCCCTTGATGCCGCTCATATCGCCGGCAGCGATCGGATGCAGGGTCGTGATGCCTTGGGGATGGCCGGTCGTCTCGAAACGCTCGCCAATCGCCTTCAGCATGAGGTCCGGGCAACCGAGACCGCTCGAAGAAGATACCGTGACGACGGCGCCATCCGGGATGAGCGAGGCCGCTTCGGCTGGGGTGAGATGCTTCTTCATGGGCGTCACTCGGTATCCTGTCTGGTTTTCACGCTCTTGCGGCGCCGCAGCTTTCGCGGACGACCAGCCGAACGGCCGTTGTCACCGTCTCCGCCTCGGCCTTGCCCGCATTGATCTGCTTGAGGAGCATTTGCGCTCCGCGCCGCCCTATGCCCTGCGGATCGACCGAGACGGTCGTCAGCGCCGGAACCGCCGCCTGCGCCTCGATAACATCGTCGAAACCGACGACGGCGAAATCGGCGCCGGGCTCCAGACGGCGCGCGCGCAGCCCGTCGCAAACACCGAAGGCGACGGCGTCGTTGAAGCAGACGGCGGCCGTCGGCCTGTCGGCAAGAGCAATCGCCTTTCCGATCGCCTCGACCCCACCGGCCCGCGAAGGCGCGGACGAGACGACGAGCTCCTCGCGGTAGCCGAGCCCGGCCACTTCTACGCCGCTCCGGTAGCCGGCAAGGCGGTCGTCGAAAACTGCCGTGTCGGGAAAGCCTCCGAGAAAGGCGATGCGCCTGTGACCCAGCCCCGCCAAGTGCTTGACCGCCGACGCCATGCCAGCCTGATTGTCCGAGACGATGGAAGAGACCTTCGCCCCGGGCAGGTTTCGAACGACGACCACAACCGGTATGCCCGCCGCAACGAGCGGCTTGAAATCTGCGGCATCGGTAGCGCGCGCCGGTGATACGATAAGCCCCGAAATGCCGTGCTCGCGCATCGATGCGACAACCTCGCGCTGCCGGTCGATGCTCTCGCCGGTATTCGACAGGAACTGCACGAAGCCGGCCGACTGGACGACCATGTCGACGCCTACCGCTAGCTCGGCAAAGAAGCTGTTCGTCAGATCGTTGACGACGACGCCGATGATCCTCGATTTAGCCCCGGCCTGGCGCAGGTTCGCCGCGCCGCGATTATAGACATAGCCGAGCTCCCGCATCACGGCATTGACCTTCGAGCGCGTCCCCTCGTTGACCAGAGAAGAACCCTGAAGCACCAGCGACACCGTCGACTTCGAAACGCCGGCGGCCTTCGCAATGTCGATGACGGTTACCCGCGTCTTTGTCATGCCTCTCTCCGGTGGCGCCGTTTAACTCCTAATATTTGGAACGTTCCAATTATGTCAAGAGGAATTTAATGAATTCACCATTTTCGGCGGTACTTCACGCTATTCGTGGTGATGATTCCAAAGCAGCACGTTTGGATCGATCTAAATTTCCGCCTATCCGGACCTGAAATACCGCCTTCCACAGGCGAGCGGATCGATCCAAATTGTCGGAGAGGCGGGCCCTTCTGCGCCGCCATCGAAGTCAGGAAGGCCGTCAATATGTTGGTGGCTTTGTTGCACCCCGTTGGAGATCGAAGACATGAACCTGCGTACCGAACTCACCGCCCTGCCGCCCCGCAAACAGGCCGGGCGCTTGGCGGCCGTCGCGGCGTTTCTTCTCGCGCACATCGCAAAGAGCGAGATCGATGCGACGGAAGCGGAGGCCGCCTTGGCGGCAATCCGCGGCTGGGGCGATGGCGCGGATCTGACCGGCCGCTATTTCTCCGATCTGATCTACAGCGAGGATGAGCGCGGGACGCTTCGCCGGCTCTCCGAGGCCGCCGGAAAACCAGCGAAGACGGCTGGAATGCGCTCACCACGACAACAATGTACGTCGCCTGGCTTGTCTTTCAGGAAACCGGCGAACCGATGCCAAGCGATGTCAACGAGGTCGGAGAGGACAGCCTTGATCTTCTGGACGAGCAACTGGCCGAACTCGGCTGAACCGCGGTAAAGGGCCTGATCTTCGTCGAGGAGCACCCATCGACGGACATTAGCGAAACTTTATTGTTTCTGGCCAATGCTACGGATGCGCGCAACGCGCCAGATCTGAGCAGGGCCGGATGATGCCGCATTCGTTCGAATCCATTCTGGAAAACCTGCCGCAGGGCATTGTTCTGCTTGATTCTGCCAATACGGTCACGGCTTTCAATTCCCGCGCGCTGGAAGTTCTCGGCCTTGCGGAGGGCGTCCTCCGTAAGGGAATGAGCATCGACGGATTGCCGGGCACCTCGGCCTGTCATGCTGCGGCATGTTCGCGTTCGCCGACCGGCAAGCCGCACGCCTCGCAGTTTGCATTGCCTGACGGACGGATGATCTCGCTGACCTGCGCGCCCTCGAGCGAGGGAAGCTGGATCCTGAGCTATGAAGATATCTCGACGCTCATTCGCGTCGAAGACAGTCTGGCCGAGCAACATCACCGGTTCGACGCAGCCCTTAGCAATATGCCGCATGGGTTGTGCATGTTCGATTCAGCCAAGAACCTGATATTGTGCAATGCATCATACGCGCGGATGTACAATCTGCCGGATCGACTGACACAACCGGGAACACCGCTCGCAGATATCCTGGCCTATCGAGCCGAGGAGAGAAACGGTCCGGCCGACACCGCCACCTATTTCGACGTCGTCTTCGAAGCGACGGCGCTCGGCGCGCCGGCCAGCCAGAACATCGCGCTCACCGACGGCCGCATCGTCAAGATCACTCACAATCCGATGCAGAACGGTGGATATGTGGCGACCCATGAGGACGTCACCAAGACCGTGCGGCTCGCCGAAGAGCTGCGCCGCCACCACGATCAGCTCGAGGTGACGGTGCGGAACCGCACGGCTGAGGTCGAGCGGCAGGCGCGTGAACTGGAGCGAATGCTCGCGCAGGAAAGAAACATCAACGAATTGCAGCGGCAGTTCGTGGCGATGGCATCGCATGAGTTCCGCACTCCGCTCGCAATCATCGACGCTGCCGCCCAGCGGCTGCTGCGAAAAGCAGGCGCGGTCGAGCCCGAATTTCTGAGCGACAAAGTCGAACAGATCCGTGCATCGGTAAGCCGCATCGTCGATCTCATGGAGAGTATCCTGTCAGCCGGACGCCTCGATACCGGCACGATCGATATCAGCTACGGCGCCTGCGCGCTCAGATCATTGATCCGAAGCTGCTGCGAGCGGCAGTCGTCGATCTCGAAGACGCATAGCTTCGTGCTTGACGTAGACGGGCTGCCTGAGTTCATCGATGCCGATCCCCGCAGCTTGGCCCAGGTCTTCACCAACCTGCTCTCCAATGCCGTCAAATACGCGCCGGGAACGTCCGAAATTCGCATTGCGGCCTGGGAGGAGACCGGCAACGTCAAGATCTCGGTCAGCGACGACGGGGTGGGGATCGATGCCGAAGACGTGCCCCGGCTGTTTCAGCGCTATTTCCGCGCTCGCACTTCGACCGGGATTGCCGGAACCGGTATCGGCCTCAACCTGGTGAAGCAGATCGTCGAGCTGCACCAGGGCTCGATAGAGGTGCAAAGCGCAAGAGGGTGTGGATCGACATTCACCGTTACCCTTCCGGTCAAAAGACATGGTGACGTTCCGGCAAACAATGATTGCGCGATCACTCAGGCCTCTTAAGCAGGGCTGACGGCTCGCGCTCGAACCGACGGCGCAGGATTGCTGTCTGGCATATCTACCCTATCCTTCTCGCAATAGAGGAGGACCATGCCATGGCTTTCATTCACACCCCCAATGCATCCGCCAGCGAGAAGACGACCTCGATGTATGCCTCGGCCGAGGCCAATTATGGTTATCTGCCGAACATGTATCGTGCCTTCGGCCACCGGCCGGAGGTAATGGAGTGCTGGGCAGCACTGCTTGCGAGCATTCGCGGCCATATGAGCCTCAGGCGCTACGAACTGGCGACACTGGCGGCGGCCAAGGAACTGAAATCCTCTTATTGCATGCTCGCGCACGGCTCCGTGCTGCTGCGCGAGGGTTTTACCAGCGACGGGCTGACGGCTGTCGTCAACGAGACCGAGAAGGCGCCGATCGACGCCGGCGAACGGGCGATCATGGCCTTTGCCGCCAAGGTGGCGCGCGACGCCACGTCGGTGACGCAGCAGGATATAGACGGGCTGAAGAAACATGGGCTGAGCGATGCCGAGGTCTTCGACGTCACGGCCGCGGCGGCGGCCCGGTGCTTCTTCTCGAAAATGCTGGATGCGTTGGGTGCCGCACCCGACCACGCCTATATCGAGCGGCTGGAGCCGAATGTGCGCAAGGCGCTCAGCGTCGGCCGGGAGGTCGAGAGGCCTCTTGCGCCTTCCCCATCGCGCGGCACAGCGCAATGATGGCGTAGCCCCCTACTCCTGCGGCTTGTCGGCAAAATGCCGGATTGCAAACTCGGCGATATTCTGGCTCGACCGATCAGCATCGTCGAGCAGCGAAGGAAACAACTGCCACTGGTGCGGCATGCCCGGCCAGACCTCGGTCGTGACGTCGACGCCCGCCTGGCGCGCCTTGTCGGCGAGCCGCAGCGTATCATCAAGCAGGACTTCGCCGGAACCGACCTGCAGCAGCAGCGGCGGAAAGCCCGTCAGGTCGGCATAAAGCGGCGATGCCTGGGGATCGGTCGGAGACTTTCGGCCGAGATAGGCCTTGCGTAAAGTCTCGATCCAGTCTTTGCCGACCAGCGGATCGTTTTCGGCATTCGATGTCATCGATCCGCCCGTCGCGGCAAGATCGGTGATGGGGCTGAGCGCAATGACGGCGGCCGGCAGCGCCTTTCCGGCCTGCATCTGCCGCAGCACGGTCTCGATCGCGATGTTGCCGCCGGCACCGTCGCCTGCCACCACGACATTGTCGTTGCGATAGCCGTTGTCGAGAAGCCAGCGGTAGGCCGTCAGCGCATCGTTGATCTGGGCGGGATAGCCATGTTCCGGCATCAGCCGATAATTGATCAGCAGCACGTCGCTGGATGCGGCCTTAGCGAGCGAGCCGGCGAACAGGCTGTGCGTGCGGATGGAGCCGCCGGAAAAGCCGCCGCCATGAATAAAGAGGATCACCCTCTCACCGATCGGGTGATGAAGCCGGGCCGGCCACATCAGTTCGGCATCGACGCCATCGGCATCGACCTGCCGGACCTGGATGCGCGTCGGTCCCGGCATCGTCTGCATCAGCCGCTCGAACGCTGTCCGCCGCTGCTGCAGGCTGTCGGCGCCGGCAAAATGCTCCTTCCAGAGACCGAGGAGTTTTTCGACTTGCACGCGCGAGCCCTCGCTTTGCGGCCCGATTTCCTGTCCCGGCGCTGCCGACACCGATAGCAGCAGCGCCGCGATGGCGGGAAACAGATATCCGAGCCGCTTGGACGCTCTTCGATTTGGCAAAGTCCCACCCTTCATCAACCTCTCCCGATGCTGGCGATGCGGTATCTTTGGCCGCTTCGCCCACCGGAGTCAAAAGGGTGTTGGGCAAGAACCTCGCGCTTTGTCATGCGCCCGCCTTAACCGAAGGCCGAAAAGAAAAAACGATAATCCGTCCCGGCGCAGCTTGCCAATTGCCGCGCTTCCGTCGGAAATAGGCTGCCTGCCCCAACCCCGGCGCTTCGGCTCGCGCTGGCATGAAGGATACCGATGACCACGATTTATCTTGCCGGCCCGGAAGTCTTTCTTCCCGATGCCATGCCCATCATGGCCGAAAAACGCCGATTGGCGCGCCAGTTCGGTTTCGAACCGACCGGTCCCGGCTGCGACGAAAATCAGACGCCAGTGAAGCGAACGGCCGCAGAGATCTACGCACGCAACGACGACGCGATGCGCCGGGCCGATATCTGCCTTGCCAACATCACGCCGTTTCGAGGCATCAGCGCCGACCCGGGCACGGTCTACGAAATCGGCTTCATGATCGCGCTGGGGAAATCGGTTTTCGCCTATACCAACCACCCCGACGACTATGGCCTGCGTGTTCGTTCGATCTGGTATGCGGGGCTGGAGATCGATGTGGCGAGCGGACGCCCGCGCGGACCGGACGGCATCGCGATCGAAAATCACGGCATGGCCGATAACCTGATGATCGACGGGGGCATCGAGGCAACGGGAGGCAAGGTATTCCGAGCGGCAGAGCTGCCGGAGGATCCCGCCCGCGACCTGACGATTTATTTTGAGGCGCTTCAGACGATCGCCAGCATGCGCGGATAGGAATTGAGCGTCTTTACCCCGCCCTGATCGCGTCGATGACCGCCCTGAAGCCCGCCGACATGTGGCGGCGGCTCGGATAGTAGAGATAGAGCGGTTCCTCCGGCTGGCACCAGTCGTCGAGCACCTGGATCAGCTCGCCGCCGGCAACCGCTCTTTCGACACGGGGCTCCCAGATATAGGCAAGACCGACGCCGTCGAGCGCTGCCTGCATCATCAGTTCGTGATCATCGAGCGACAACGGTCCGGTCGGCTGAAAGCTCACCGTCTGGCCGTCCTTCTCGAACTCCCAGGCATACCGCGCACCTGATGGAAACATGTTCTGGATGCAGAGATGGCGCTTTAGCTCGTGGGGCGTCGCCGGCTTCGGCCGGGTCTCGAAATAGGCGGGCGAACCGACCACGACCAGGCGGATCCGGGGCTTCATACGTAGCGCGATCATGCCCTCGGTGACGCGCTCGCCGAAACGGATGCCGGCATCGAAACCCTCCTCGACGATATCGACCAGCCTGTCGGTCGCGTTGATCTCCAGCTGCAAATTCGGATTGCGCTGGAGCAAAGGTGCAATGATGCGGCCGATGACGATGGGACCGATCGAATTCGGCACGTTGATCCTCACCTTGCCGAAGGGCGTGTCGCGATAACGGTTCAACGCATCGAGCGCCGCCGCCATTTCCCCGAAGGCCGGATCGAGATGGGAGATCAGGAGTTCGCCGGCTTCGGTCAACGAAACGCTGCGTGTCGTGCGGTTGAGCAGACGGATGCCGATCCGGTCCTCGAGATTGAGCACGGCATGGCTGACGGCAGAGGCAGTGACGCCCCGCTCCTCCCCCGCTTTGCGGAAGCTCTTGTGCCGCGCCACAGCCGCGAAGGCCGCAAGTTCGGAGAGTTCGGTCGCGCGCATTGCTGAATTTCACTCATCATAGTTTCAGGAATAACAAATCTTATACATCAGCAGTTTTTCGGTCAAATTCAGTCCGTCAGCACAGAGGCACGACGCCAACACAATCAATCAGCACAAAGGAATCCGTCATGAAAATCTGGTTCATCACTGGTGCATCCCGCGGCTTCGGCGCGCTTATGACCAAGGAAGCGCTGGCAGCCGGCGATGGCGTCATCGCCACCGCCCGCAATCCAAAGACAGTGACCGAGCAGTTCGGCGATCATCCGAACCTCATTGCCGTCGCCCTCGACGTTACCAATGAGGCGCAGGCGAAAGAGGCTGCGGCTGCCGGCATCGCCCGCTTCGGCCGCATCGATGTTCTCGCCAACAATGCCGGCTACGGACTGCTCGGCGCCGTCGAGGAAGCCACGGCCGAAGAGATCGAAAAGCTCTATGCCACGAATGTCTTTGGTCTCCTGAAGGTGACACGCGCCGTACTGCCCTACATGCGCCGCCAGCGCTCCGGCCATGTCCTGAACTTCTCCTCCATTGGCGGTTATTTCGGCTATCCCGGCTGGGGTGTCTACGGCTCGACGAAGTTCGCCGTCGAGGGGCTGTCGGAATCGATGGCCGCCGAGCTCGAACCCTTCGGCATCAAGGTGACGATCGTCGAACCCGGCTTCTTCCGGACGGACTTTCTTTCCGACACGTCGCTGGCGGTAAGCCCGGCCACCATTGCCGACTACGAAGGCACGCCGGCGGGCAACATGCGCAATTTCGCCGCCGACGCCAACCATGCCCAGCCCGGCAACCCTGCCAAGCTCGCTGCCGGCATCATGACGATGGTCAGCTCGGCCAACCCGCCGCTGCGCATGCCGTTCGGCAGCGATACCGTGGCGATGATCGAGGCGCAGCATGCGAGCGTCGAAAAGGAACTGGCGGCCTGGCGGGAGCTCGCTGTCTCGACGGATTTTCCCAGCGAGGCAACAAGCGCAGCCTGAAGACAGACATGAGTGCCGCCGCCACATTTCCGGTCTCGGAAGTGTGGCGGCGGCGCTGTTACGACGGCGGGAAGACGGCCGGGAAAGCGGCCGCCTCGCCTATTTTCCGACCTGCTCGGCCCAGTTCGGCGCCTTGCCGCCACCGTCGAGGAAGGTCATCGCCATGGTCGCCATCAGGGGCGAGGCGAAGGTCTCGTAATGGGTGAGATCGGGCAGGATCGCCAGGCGGTTCTTCGACATGTTTTCCCGCATCCAGCCCGCATCGCGCAGGCCGCCGCCGAGCTTGTGATAGAAGTCGATCATGTGTTCGGGGCGGATCATGTCGGCATCGCCGTACATCAGCATGACAGGCATGGTGAGCTTGGCGACGGCATCGCTGTAATCGATGGGCTTGCGCATCAGCGCTCCCATGGCGTCGAGCAGCTTCGGAAATTCCGACACGTCGGGCGCCACCGCCTTATAAGAGAGGAACATCGGCGTGTCCTTCATCATCTCGGCCATGCCGGCGCCGACGGCTGCCTGCTGCGGCAGCATCTCCGGGAAGAAGCCGTTCTGCGCATAGGGCGCAGAGAGGATCACCAGCCGGCGGACGCGATCTGGCGCATTCGCTGCCATATTCAGCGCCACGCCGCCACCGAAAGAATAGCCGAAGACGTCGACCTTGTCGTAGCCGAGCTGCTTCACCAGGACCGCGAGATCGGCACCGATATCAGGAAGCTCGATAGGCCGATTGCCGAGCGGCGTGCGGCCATGGCCCTGGAGACCGACGGCGATCACCTGCCGGTGATCGGTGAAAACAGGCATGACGGGCGTAAACATCTCGATCTGCCCGAGGCCGCCGTGCAGCAGCAGCAGCGGTTCTCCCTCGCCGCGGATCTCGTAATAATAATCGATGCCGTTGACCGGCACGCTTCCCTTCCTGACGATCGGCGCTGCTGCCTTGTCCTCGATAGAAGCCGCGCCGGCGCCTGCCATATCGGGCGCGGCCAGGAAGGCGGCCGCCGCTGCGATTATCGATATCAGTCTCGTCTTCGACATGTTCCTTGCTCCCGGTTTGGATCGATACCGCAAGGACGGCAGTGGCCATCATTTTCCGACACTCTGTTTCGAAATTTGTGCAAACCGCCTTTATGCCATTTCTATATTTTCGCCCCTCGCCCCGAATGGATTTCCTATCGCGGCCGGCAGTAGACTCGCGGCATCATTGCAAGGGTCAAATGCCATGCGAAATATTCCGTCCTTCGCCTTCCACCCTCTCCGTCCACGCAGGATCAGGCGCGGCAGCCGGCAGATGCGTGAAAAGCGCACCGCCTGGGTGCTGATCGTCTTCAGCGTTCTGCTCGCCGGCGTCGAACTTTACATCGTCTACGCTGCGCTCTGAGCCCTTCCGCACGGTTCCGCGCAGGCAACACGCCGATTGGCGGAATGGCCGATTTCCAACTTTTCTTTAACCGGCGTGCTGGTAAAATCTCGCGCAGAGACTTCAGATGCCGCGAGACCGATGCCGAAACCGAATTTCCGCTTCACCCATTACGATCTTAAGGAACAACGCGCCGGAACGATCGTCGAGGTGTCGTTGAATGCGGTAAACAATGTGCGGCTGATGACGGCGCCGAATTTCCAGCGCTTCACCGAAGTTCTCGATTTCAAATATATCGGCGGCGTCGCACGCAAATCGCCGGTCAAGATCGCCGTCCCGGAAAGCGGCCACTGGCATGTCGTCGTCGACATGGAAGGTCATCACGGGTTGGCGGAATCCGCCGTCAAGGTGATCGCCGCGCCAGCCAATCAGAAGACGCCGCGCCCTTCGTGAGATTGAGGCGGCTCAGCGCGGATTGCGCTCCTTGCGAAGCTTCGCCCACCATTCCAGCCGCTTGCGAATCTCACGTTCAAACCCGCGCTCCGGCGGGTCGTAGAAGGTCTGCCGGCCCATTTTTTCCGGAAAATAGTCCTGGCCGGAAAAAGCGTCCGGCTCGTCATGGTCGTAGCGATATCCTTCGCCGTAACCTTCGCCCTTCATCAGCTTGGTCGGCGCATTGAGGATGTGCTTCGGCGGCAGCAGCGAGCCGTTCTGCTTGGCGGCTTGGCTTGCCGCCTTGAAGGCGGTATAGACGGCATTGGATTTCGGCGCGGTGGCGAGATAGACGCAGGCCTGAGCGAGCGCCAGCTCCCCTTCCGGAGAGCCTAGATAGTCATAGGCATCCTTGGCGGCGTTGCAGATCACCAGCGCCTGCGGATCGGCAAGGCCGATATCCTCGACCGCCATACGAACCAGCCGCCGGCCGAGATAGAGCGGATCCTCGCCGGCATCGAACATGCGGGCGAGATAATAGAGCGCGGCATCGGGATCCGAGCCGCGAACGGATTTATGCAGTGCCGAGATCAGATTGTAATGGCCGTCCTGCGCCTTGTCATAGACCGGGGCGCGGCGCTGGACGATGCGCGTCAGGCCTTCGGTATCGAAACTCTCGCCCTCGCGGGCGGCGCGCCAGACCTCTTCAGCGAGCGTCAGCACCGCGCGGCCATCGCCGTCGGCCATGCGGATCAGGCTGGCACGTGCCTCTTCCACCAGCGGCAGCGGCTTCTGCTCGATCGCCTCGGCGCGCTTCAGCAATTCCTCCAGGCTCTCCTCGTCATGCGATTTGAAGGTCAGGACGCGGGCGCGCGACAAAAGAGCGGCGTTGAGCTCAAAGGACGGGTTTTCGGTGGTGGCGCCGACGAGGATGACGGTGCCGTCCTCCATAACAGGCAGGAAACTGTCCTGCTGGGCGCGGTTGAACCGATGGATCTCGTCGACGAAGAGCAGCGTCTGGCGGCCGTCCATGCGGCGCATGCGGGCCGCCTCGAACACCTTCTTCAGATCGGCGACACCGGAAAAGATCGCCGATATCTGCTCGAAGGCCAGCCCGGCCTCACCCGAAAGCAGACGCGCCACCGTCGTCTTGCCGGTGCCGGGCGGGCCCCAGAAGATCATAGAGCCGAGCGAACCGCTCTCGATCATTCGTTTCAGTACGCCATCCTCACCGGTCAGATGGTCCTGACCGGTGACATCGGCGAGCGTCTTCGGCCGCAGCCGGTCGGCAAGCGGCCGCCTGGGGGCGACCTCCTCCGGAACACGCGGCGCGAAGAGATCATTGCTCATCGGAAGAACTGCCGTATGCGCTGACCATCACGCTCGATCTCCACCCGCCAGAGCCCGGGGTCGCTCTCAGCGATCTCGGAAAGTTCGCTGGTGGTATTCACATCGGTGCCGTTGATCGAGACGATGATGTCCTTCGGCTCGAAACCGAGACGGGCGGCGGGCGACCCCTCCTTCACGTCGGAGACCACGACACCGGCCGACTCGGGCGGCATGCGCAGCTCGTCGGCCACCCGCGGCGACAGGTTCTCGACGACAGCGCCGCTGAAGGGGGTACGCCCGCCGATCGTGCGCTGATCTCGCGGCGAGGTTTCCGGGGCGCGATCGAGCGTCAGCGACAGTTGTTGCTCGCGGCCATTCTCGACGACGGTGAGTTTGACCGACTTGCCGAGACCGGCCGTGGTCAGCCGGTAGAGCAGCGCATCCGGATGTTCGACGGAAATCCCGTCGACGGCGGTGACAATTTCGCCGGCCTTCAGCCCGGCCTTGGCGGCCGGGCCGCCTTCCGAGACCTTCACGACGAGCGCACCGCGCGCCTTGTTGAGCCCCAGCGCCTCAGCCACTTCCGAGGTCACGGCATCGAAGCTCGCGCCGACATAGGGCCGCTCGAATGATTTGACGCCGGCATCGGCCGAGGCGAGGAAGACCTTGACGAGATTGGCGGGGATGGCGAAGCCGATGCCGTTCGAGCCGCCGCCGCGCGAGAAGATCGCCGTGTTGATGCCGATCAGCTCGCCTTTCATGTTCATCAGCGCGCCGCCGGAATTGCCGGGATTGATCGAGGCATCGGTCTGGATGAAGAAGCCGAACTCATTCCTGACCACCTGGTTGCGGGCAAGCGCCGAGACAATGCCGTTCGTCACCGTTTGGCCGACGCCGAAGGGATTGCCGATCGCCAGCACGAGATCACCGACCTCGACCGCGTCGGAATTACCGATCGGCAGCGCCGGGAAGCTCTCCTTGCTGTCGATCTTCAGCACGGCGAGATCGACGCGGTCGTCACGCAGCACCACCTTGCAAGGGAATTCGCGGCCATCCGGCAGCGCCACCTTGATATCATCGGCGCCTTCGACGACGTGATTGTTGGTGACGACGGTGCCGTTCGCCTCGACGATGACGCCCGAGCCGAGCGAGGACTGCTTTTCCGAGCGGTTCGGCATCTGCTGGCCGAAAAACTGCTCGAAGAAGGGATCACCGGCAAAGGGCGACTGACGCTGGATGGTCTTTTCCGCATAGACATTGACGACAGCGCCCGATGTCTGCTTGACGAGCGGCGCGAAGGAGAGCTGCATCTGCATCTGGCTCTCGGGCACCGTCTTTGCCGTCTGTGCGTAAGCCGCGGCTGGCAGAAACAGCGTCAGAGCGAGCAGCGAAACGGAGGCGTGTTTGAACGGGCCTTGCATGATTATCCCTTTTGAATCCTTTTGAGCAACGTTTTAGAGCATGATGCCGAAAAGTGTGAGCGGTTTTCAAACGACATCATTCTCTAACTATTCAATTGCGAACAGGGTTCAGATTTTAGGCCGAACCGGCCTGAAATCGCCCTGTTTTGCGACCCGACGCTAAAAAGGAAAGAGGGCGGAAGCATGGAAGAATAAGGCAGTCGGGGCCTCAGGAGATTTTGCTTCAGGCCTTTGAGAATACGATTCAGGAAGACTGGCCATGCAACTGATATCCAAAGCCAAAATCTGGGCGAAGTCACTGAAGCGTGACATCGTCGCCCTGTGGCTTGCTGCGCGCGATGCCAGGGTGCCGTGGTATGCGAAGGCGGTTGCGGGCGCCGTTGCGGCCTATGCGCTGTCGCCGGTCGATCTCATCCCCGATTTCATTCCCGTGCTCGGCTATCTCGACGATCTCGTCATCGTGCCGCTCGGCATCCTGCTGGCGATACGGCTTGTTCCGGCTGATGTGATGAGCGAGCTGCGTGTGGAAGCGTCAAGGCGCCTCGAGCGTCCCTCCGGGCGAGGCGGGTTGATCTTCATGCTTGCCGTCTGGCTCGCCTGCATCATCTTCCTGGCTCTGGCATTGCGCCAGCTGGCCTGATGGGCGGCAACAGGAACATAGGAATGATGGCAAAAAAAGCGATGACGATGGCCCTTGGCCTGGCGATCCTGGCGATCCTCACTTCGGGATCGGAGATGGCCAAGGCGGCGAGCTTCGATTGCGATGCGAAAGAATTGAAGCCGGACGAAAAAGCAATCTGTGACAACCGGGCACTCAACGATGCCGATGTCAGGATGGTCACGACCTTCGAGCTGCTCTCCGGGCTGATGGCCATGGGCTCGCGCGGAACATTGCAGGACGAACAGACGGCCTGGCTGAAGAAGCGGCAGGAATGCGGGGCAGATGCGGCCTGTATCAAGGCGGCCTATGACGAGCGGATGAAGCAGCTCGGCGAGAGTTATAAAAACATCAACCGGCCGCTTTGAAGCGGCCGGTCGGCAGAGCAGCTGGCTCTTAGCGGGCGTTCAGGTCGCGCACGGCGCCGCGGTCGGCGCTTGTTGCGAAAGCGGCATAGGCCTTGAGCGCCGTGGTGACATTGCGCTTGCGGACTTCTGTGGGATGCCAGCCCTTGCCGTCCTGCTCGGCGCGGCGGGCGGCAAGTTCGGCCTCGCCGACGCGCAGGCTGATGGTGCGGTTCGGGATGTCGATGTCGATCATGTCGCCCTCGCGGACCAGGCCGATCGTGCCGCCATTCGCCGCTTCCGGCGAGACATGGCCGATCGAAAGGCCGGAGGTGCCGCCGGAAAAGCGGCCGTCGGTGATCAGCGCGCAGGCCTTGCCGAGGCCCTTCGACTTCAGATAGCTCGTCGGATAGAGCATTTCCTGCATGCCGGGGCCGCCCTTCGGGCCCTCATAGCGGATGACGACGACATCGCCGGCCTTCACCTCGTTGGCGAGGATCGCCTTGACGGAGGCGTCCTGGCTTTCGAAAACGCGGGCGGGGCCGGAGAATTTCAGGATCGATTCATCGACGCCGGCCGTCTTGACGATGCAGCCGTCGATCGCAAGATTGCCCTTAAGCACGGCAAGACCGCCGTCTTTCGAGAAAGGATGCTCGACCGAACGGATGACGCCGTTCTGGCGATCCGTGTCGAGATCGTCCCAGCGGGCTTCCTGGCTGAAAGCGACCTGGGTCGGGATGCCGCCCGGAGCTGCGCGATAGAAATTGCGGACGGTGTCGCTGTTGGTGCGGGTAATGTCCCAGCGGTCGATTGCGTCGCCCAGCGTCTCGGCATGGACGGTCGGGCAATCGCGGTTCAGCAGGCCGCCCTTGTCGAGCTCTCCGAGGATCGACATGATGCCGCCGGCGCGGTGCACGTCTTCCATATGCACGTCGCTCTTGGCGGGCGCGACCTTCGAAAGGCACGGCACGCGGCGCGACAGCGCGTCGATATCGGCCATGGTGAAATCGACCTCGCCTTCATGGGCGGCGGCCAGGATGTGCAGGACGGTGTTGGTCGAACCGCCCATGGCGATATCGAGCGCCATGGCGTTCTCGAAAGCCTGCTTGGAGGCGATGGTGCGCGGCAGCGCCTTGACGTCGTCCTGCTCATAATAACGGCGGGCGAGATCGACGATAAGATGGCCGGCCTCGACGAAGAGGCGCTTGCGGTCGGCATGGGTGGCGAGCGTCGAGCCGTTGCCGGGCAGCGACAGGCCGAGCGCTTCCGTCAGGCAGTTCATCGAATTGGCGGTGAACATGCCGGAGCAGGAACCGCAGGTCGGACAGGCCGAGCGTTCGATGGTCTGGACATCCTCGTCGCTGATCTTGTCGTCGGCGGCGGCGACCATGGCATCGACGAGATCGAGCGCGTGGGTCTTGCCGTGCAGCACAACCTTGCCCGCTTCCATCGGACCGCCGGAGACGAAGACGGTCGGGATATTGAGGCGCAGTGACGCCATCAGCATGCCGGGGGTGATCTTGTCGCAGTTGGAAATGCAGACCATTGCGTCGGCGCAATGGGCATTGACCATGTATTCGACGCTATCGGCGATCAGTTCGCGCGACGGCAGCGAATAGAGCATGCCGTCATGGCCCATGGCGATGCCGTCGTCCACGGCGATCGTGTTGAATTCCTTTGCGACACCGCCGGCCGCCTCGATTTCGCGGGCGACGAGCTGGCCGAGGTCCTTCAGGTGCACGTGGCCGGGCACGAACTGGGTGAAGGAATTCACCACCGCGATGATCGGCTTGCCGAAATCCGAATCCTTCATGCCCGTGGCGCGCCAAAGGCCGCGCGCGCCTGCCATGTTGCGGCCGTGGGTCGTGGTTCTGGAACGGTAAGCTGGCATCGGTGTCTTCCTCGACGTGTCGGAAATGGTCAGGCGAAGCGAAGCGGCATGAAGCCTGCGGGCCGGGCGAACGCTGCCTTTTGGAATTGTCCTAATCCAATCGACCGGGGCTGTCACTACCGGCAAGGTCAAATCCGGTACGCTGCCGGGAAGGCACCTCGAGCGCCATCGATAATATACGGTTCGGCGCGAGCTTTTGGTTACAGCCTATTCCATCACAGCCGAACACAAAAAATTGGCTTCCCGTCGGCGAGATTCAAGGCATAGCTAATCCGAACATGCGGGCGGTTCGTTTAAGAACTATATTCAAGAAATCCGCCCTGGAGGTTTCGACATGCCAAGCTATCGCCCCCCGAAGATCGCGTCGTCGGAGATCACGCCGCGCCAGATCTATATGCGCCGGCGGGAATTCCTCGGTGCTGCAGCGCTCGGCGCCATGGCGCTTTACGGCGCCGGCAAGGCGAGTGCGGCCGCCCTTTCTGCCGTCGAGAGCAAGTATAAGGTCGACGAGAAGCCGACGCCGATCAAGGACGTCACCACCTACAACAATTTCTATGAGTTCGGCCTCGACAAGGGTGACCCTGCGGCAAATTCCGGCGATTTCAAGCCGCTGCCCTGGACGGTCAAGTTCGACGGCATGGTCAACAAGCCTGGCACCTTCGACCTCGAGGCGCTGATCAAGGAATTCCCGATCGAGGAACGCACCTATCGGATGCGCTGCGTCGAGGCCTGGTCGATGGTCATTCCCTGGGACGGCTTTCCGCTGGCATCGCTGCTCGACAAAGTCGAGCCGCTCGGCAGCGCCAAATATGTCGCCTTCGAAACCGTCGTCCGTCCGGAAGAGATGCCGGGGCAGAAGGGTTTCTTCCAGTCGCTTGACTGGCCTTATGTCGAGGGCCTGCGGCTCGACGAAGCGCGCCATCCGCTGACGCTGCTTGCCGTCGGGCTCTATGGCGAAACGCTGCCGAACCAGAACGGCGCGCCGATCCGCCTCGTCGTGCCGTGGAAATACGGCTTCAAGGGCATCAAGTCGATCGTCAGAATCACCCTTACCGACCAGCAGCCGAAGAATACCTGGCAGGTGACCAATCCGCAGGAATACGGCTTCTATGCCAACGTCAACCCTGCCGTCGACCATCCGCGCTGGAGTCAGGCAAGCGAGAGGCGCATCGGCGAAAGCGGCTTCTTCGGCGCGAGCCGCCGCCCCACCCTGCCCTTCAACGGCTATGCCGACGAGGTGGCAAGCCTTTATGCCGGCATGGACCTGAAGGCGAACTTCTGATGGCGGACTTTTCGCTCGCCATTCCGAAACGCTGGCAACCCGCCTCGGTCTGGCTGCTTTATGCCGTCGGGCTCCTGCCGGCCGCCTGGACCTTCTATCTTGGCGCGACCGATCAGCTCGGCGCCGATCCGGTCAAGACCTTCGAGCTCTTCCTCGGCATCTGGACGATCCGATTCCTGATCGCAACACTTGCCGTCTCGCCTGCCCGCGAGCTTCTCGGCTGGAACTATCTGCGCTACCGCCGCGCGCTCGGCCTACTGACCTTCTACTACGCGATGATGCATTTCACCGTCTATATGGTGCTCGACCAGGCGATGGATATCCAAGCGGTCATCAACGACGTGCTGAAGCGCCCTTTCATCATGTTCGGCATGGCGGCGCTGGCGATGCTTATTCCGCTGGCGGCGACGTCCAACAATTTCTCGATCCGCCGCCTTGGCGCGAACTGGAACTGGCTGCATCGACTGGTCTACATCATCGCCGCCAGCGGGGCGCTGCACTTCGCGCTTTCGACCAAGATCCTCGATCTCGAGCAATATATCTATGTCGGGCTGATCATCGCCCTTATCCTCTACCGCTCCTGGCGGCCGATCGCCCGCAGCCGGAAAAAGGCCCAGGGCCGGACGCGCAATCGCGCTGTGGCGTCGGCTTCATAAGGGATCACCGGCGTGCGGGATCGAACAGGTACGCTGCCGCTATGCCAACCGCGTAGGCCAGAATGTTCCACGGGGAAAAGATGCGGCCGAGCAGCAGCGCGCCTGCTGTGGTCAGTCGAAACGCGTCGAGCCAGGGCGTGTGGTAGAGCCGGAATAATTCCACCGAGATCGCGATGAACAGCGCCATGACGGCAATGACAGCCGGTCCTGGCCTGGCGACAATCAGCGCCACCAGCAGATAGACCATTGCGCCCCAGAGCGCCGACCCACCATATTTGACAAGGACGAAGGGCAGACCGGCCGCATAGCCAAAGCGCCTGAGCGCCAGCCCGAGTGCGATCACCACAAGGACGGCGGCGAGACGACGGACCTGTAGGCGAGAGCTGATTTGAACGATTTCAGACAAATGAACCTGTCCTGTCTCAAACCCAGCCGCCGCTGCGGCTGAAGTGCCAATTTCCAATGATCGAACGAGGCGTTACCTGCCCGGACCGACGCCCCGCTCCTCGCATCGTCCGCACCAACGAAAACAGCCGGGCTTTGCAGCCCGGCTGTTTCGTTTCCGCAGGAGCGGAAGATTAAGCGGCGACGGCCTGCTCTTCGGCAGCGACGCGGGCCTTGTCCGCGGCGCCCTTGGCGTAGGTGTCGCGGTCAACGAATTCGATGACGGCCATGGCGGCGTTGTCGCCCTGGCGGAAGCCGGCCTTCATGATGCGCAGGTAGCCGCCATTGCGGGTGGCGTAACGCGTTGCGATCGTGTCGAACAGCTTCGAAACGACGGCGGCGTCGCGGATCTGCGAGATCGCCTGACGGCGAGCGTGCAGGTCGCCGCGCTTGCCGAGCGTGACGAGCTTCTCGACGATCGGACGGATTTCCTTGGCCTTCGGCAGAGTCGTGACGATCTGCTCGTGGGTGATCAGCGAAGCCGCCATGTTGGCGAACATCGCCTTGCGGTGGCTTGCGGTTCTGTTCAGCTTGCGGCCGGCCTTTGCGTGGCGCATTGCTATTCTCCTTTAATGCAGTGCCCTTACTTCGTTACCGGGCCTGCCGTTTCCTGGCACATGCAGGCGATATGCCTGCTGTTTGACGGGGAAAGGCAGCCGATAGAGCCTGCCTTTTGTTTTCTCAGTATTGGTCTTCGTAACGCTTGGCGAGATCTTCGATGTTCTCGGGCGGCCATGCCGGCACTTCCATGCCGAGGTGCAGGCCCATGGAAGCGAGAACTTCCTTGATTTCGTTCAGCGACTTGCGACCAAAATTCGGTGTGCGGAGCATTTCTGCTTCGGTCTTCTGAATGAGGTCGCCGATGTAGACGATGTTGTCGTTCTTCAGGCAGTTTGCCGAACGGACCGACAGCTCGAGTTCGTCCACCTTCTTGAGGAGAGCCGGGTTGAAAGCGAGTTCGGTGACTGCTTCCTCTTCGGTCTCCTTCTGCGGCTCGTCAAAGTTGACGAAGACGCCAAGCTGATCCTGGAGGATGCGCGCCGCAAAAGCGACGGCGTCTTCGCCGGTGATCGAGCCATCGGTTTCGATGGTCATGTTCAGCTTGTCGTAGTCGAGAACCTGTCCTTCGCGGGTATTTTCAACCTTGTAGGACACCTTCTTGACCGGCGAATAAAGGCTGTCGACCGGGATGAGACCGATCGGAGCATCTTCCGCACGATTGCGTTCGGCCGGAACGTAGCCCTTGCCGTTGTTGACAGTGAATTCCATGCGGATTTCGGCGCCCTCGTCGAGCGTGCAGATCACATGCTCGGGGTTGAGGATTTCGATATCGCCGACCGTCTGGATGTCGCCAGCCGTAACAACGCCCGGGCCCTGCTTGCGCACGACCATGCGCTTTGCGTCGTCGCCATCCATCTTGATGGCGATTTCCTTGATGTTAAGCACGATGTCCGTGACGTCTTCGCGAACGCCCGGAATCGAGGAGAATTCATGCAGCACGCCGTCGATCTGCACCGCCGTGACGGCGGCACCGCGCAGCGAGGAGAGCAGAACGCGGCGCAGCGCGTTGCCGAGGGTAAGGCCGAAGCCGCGCTCCAGCGGTTCGGCAACGAGCGTCGCCCTGGTGCGCGAGCTCGAGGAGAACTCCACCTTGTTCGGCTTGATCAGTTCCTGCCAGTTCTTCTGAATCATGAGTTTGCCTTCCGTTCGTTGCCACCATCCAATCGTGACAACCGAGCTTGAAAACCACCAGGAGCGCGAAAGCGCTCACCGGTGACGAGAGCGATGATCAGACGCGGCGCTTCTTGCGCGGACGGCAGCCATTGTGCGGGATCGGGGTCACGTCGCGGATGGACGTGATCATGAAACCCGCAGCCTGGAGCGCGCGCAGAGCCGATTCACGACCCGAACCCGGACCGCAGACTTCGACTTCCAGCGACTTCATGCCGTGCTCCTGGGCCTTCTTGGCGCAGTCTTCGGCAGCGATCTGAGCAGCGAACGGGGTCGACTTGCGCGAGCCCTTGAAGCCCTTGGCGCCGGCCGACGACCAGGCAATTGCATTGCCCTGCGCATCGGTGATGGTGATCATCGTGTTGTTGAAGGTCGAGTTGACGTGAGCGACACCCGACGAGATATTCTTGCGCTCGCGACGGCGAACGCGGACGGCTTCCTTAGCCATGCTATTCCTTTCGTTGATCTCTTCACCGCCGTAATGCCAGCGGCTACACCGGAACGGCGCCTATATGGTCCCGCTCCAAACTCAAAAGAGGCCGGCGCAGCCCGCCAGCCCCTCATCCCGGTTTCCCGGAAATTACTTCTTCTTGCCAGCGATTGCCTTTGCCGGACCCTTGCGGGTGCGGGCATTGGTGTGCGTGCGCTGACCGCGGACCGGAAGGCCGCGGCGATGACGCAGGCCGCGGTAGCAGCCGAGATCCATCAGGCGCTTGATGTTCATCGCGGTATCGCGACGAAGATCACCCTCGACCTGATAGTCGCGGTCGATGGCTTCGCGGATCTGAAGGACTTCAGCGTCCGTCAGCTGATGCACACGACGTTCAGCCGGAATACCGACCTTCTCGACGATTTCCTGTGCGAATTTCGGACCGATCCCGTGAATGTAGGTCAGCGCGATGACGACGCGCTTTGCAGTCGGGATGTTGACGCCAGCGATACGTGCCACGCCTGTTCTCCTTGCATTCCAGTTGCCATCCGGCAAGTGGGCTTCGTTATGCGGTCTTTGGAACCGCCCGTTCAAATTTAGGTCCGCAACATGTCAAAACGACCGAACCCGGACTTCCCTGGGAAATCCGCGCCGATCGCATGGAATGTCGCGAGTTGGCGCGGTGTTTAGCGGAATCACTGCTGAAAAGCAACCGTTCCGCCAAGTTTTATTTTCAAAGCCTTAAAGCTTGGAAAGAATGGCTTCGACCTCGGCGGTTACCTGATCGATCTCCGCCATGCCGTCGACGGACCTGAGCTTGCCCTTGGCATGGTAGTAGCCGATCAGCGGTGAGGTTTCCTTGTAGTAGACCTGCAGCCGCGCCGTCATGGTTTCCGGAGTGTCGTCCGGACGGCGCTTGAAGTGGGTTGAACCACACTTGTCGCAAACGCCTTCATTGGCCGGAACCTTGTCGGTGTCGTGATAGACGCTACCGCACTGCGCGCAGGAGTAGCGACCGGCAACGCGACGGACTAGTTCGGCATCATCGACTCGGAATTCGACAACGACAGAGAGAGCGAGACCCTTCGCCTTCAGCATCGCCTCAGTGGCATCAGCCTGGACCAGCGTCCGGGGGAAGCCGTCGAGAATGAAGCCGTTGGCGCAATCGGGCTGGTCGATTCGCTCCGAAACGATAGCAATGACGATCTCATCCGAGACCAGCTTGCCGGCGTCCATCACCGCCTTGGCGCGCTTGCCGACTTCTGTGCCGGCACCTACCGCCGCACGCAGCATATCACCCGTGGAAAGCTGCGGAATGCCGTGCTTTTCCACGATCCGCTGGGCCTGGGTTCCCTTGCCCGCGCCCGGCGGCCCCAAAAGGATAAGTCTCATCGCCCCCTCTTTCCTCCACGCAACTTCGATTTCTTGATCAGGCCTTCGTATTGCTGCGCGATCAGGTGACCCTGGATCTGTGCAACCGTATCAAGAGTTACGCTAACCACGATCAAAAGCGAAGTCCCACCAAGGGCTAATGGAATGCCGGTTTGCGACACCAGAATCTCGGGAAGGATGCAGACGAAGACGAGATAGATCGCGCCGATGACCGTGATACGGGTCAGCACGTAGTCGATGTATTCGGCGGTGCGCTCACCCGGGCGAATGCCGGGAATGAAGCCGCCGTGCTTCTTCAGATTGTCGGCCGTGTCCTTCGGATTGAAGACGATGGCGGTGTAGAAGAAGGCGAAGAAGGCGATCAGTGCCGCATAGAGCACCATGTAGAGCGGCTGACCATGGCCGAGCGCCGCAACGATCGAGGTCGCCCAGGCCGGCATCGCTGTGGTGCTGGCAAAGCCGGCGATCGTTGCCGGCAGCAGGAGCAGCGACGACGCGAAAATCGCCGGGATGACGCCCGAGGTGTTAAGCTTCAGCGGCAGATGCGAGGTGTCGCCCTGGAACATGCGGTTGCCGACCTGGCGCTTCGGATACTGGATCAGCAGCCGGCGTTGCGCACGTTCGACGAAGACGATGACGCCGATCACGCCGATCGCGACGATAATGACGAGCAGGATGAGCGGGGTCGACAGCGCACCGGTGCGGCCGAGTTCGAGCGTGCCTGCAAGGGCCGTGGGAAGACCGGCGGCGATGCCGGCGAAGATGATCAGCGAAATGCCGTTGCCGATGCCGCGCGAGGTGATCTGCTCGCCGAGCCACATCAGGAACATCGTGCCGCCGAGCAGCGTCAGGACGGTGGAAACACGGAAGAACCAGCCCGGATCGACGACGAGGCCCTGGCCGCTCTCAAGACCGGCGGCAATGCCGTAGGCCTGCAGTGCGCCGAGAATCACCGTGCCGTAACGGGTGTACTGGTTGATGATCTTACGACCCTGTTCGCCTTCCTTCTTCAGGTTTTCGAGCGCTGGCACGACCGAGGTCATCAGCTGCACGATGATAGAGGCGGAAATGTAAGGCATGATGCCGAGCGCGAAGATCGCCATGCGCTCGACTGCGCCGCCGGAGAACATGTTGAAAAGGCCGAGGATGCCGCCTGCCTGGCCGCGGAAAGCCTGGGCATAGGCTTCGGGGTTGAGACCCGGAAGCGGAATGTGGGTACCGAGCCTGTAGACGAGGAGAGCTGCCAGTGTGAACCACAGGCGCTTCTTCAAATCCTCGGCTTTGGCAAAGGTCGAAAAATTGAGGTTGGATGCCAATTGTTCCGCTGCAGAAGCCATGCGATTCTCCGCGCTACCAATTCCGACCGTCTCTGAGGGACAGGCCGGCCCCGGAATCAGTATGAAAATTATTCAAAACCGGGCTCGGAACGGATTGCAGCGCAACCCCATGCCTCACCCTTGTTTCCAGTCTTATCGGCATGACGCGGGCGCGCCAGCCAACATTTTGTGAGGCCCACATATGGGAGCAAAATCGCCCGGTGTGAAGCACCCCGGGCGACATATCATCAGATTATTATTCGGCTGCAGCGGGAGCCGAAAGCAGGGTCACGCTGCCGCCGGCCTTTTCGATCTTCTCGACGGCAGGCTTGGAAGCGCCTGCGACGACGATGGTGATCTTGGCCTTGAGCTCGCCGTCGGCGAGAACGCGAACGCCGTCCTTGGCGCGGCGGATGACGCCGGCAGCCTTGAGGGAGGCTGCGTCAACGGTGGCCTTCGCATCGAGCTTGCCGGCGTCGATCGCAGCCTGGATACGGGCGAGCGACACGACGACGAAGTCGGAAGCGAAGATGTTGTTGAAGCCGCGCTTCGGCAGGCGACGATAGATCGGCATCTGGCCGCCTTCGAAGCCGTTGATGGCGACGCCGGAACGGGACTTCTGACCCTTCACACCGCGACCACCGGTCTTGCCCGAGCCCGAACCGATACCGCGGCCGAGGCGCTTGCGGCTGTGGGTCGAGCCTTCGTTGTCCTTGATTTCATTGAGTTTCATGAGCGTTTCCTCCGTCTCACTTCTCGTCGACGACGCGAACGAGATGCTGGACAGCACGGATCATGCCGCGAACCGAAGGGGTATCCTCCAGCGTGCGGCGACGGTGCATCTTGTTCAGTCCGAGACCGATCAGCGTGCGCTGCTGGACGTCCGGACGGCGAATCGGGCTGCCGATCTGTTCGATCGTGACAGTCTTCGCTTCAGCCTTCTTGGTAGCCTTGGCCATTGGTCAGCTCCTCTTATTCTTCAGAGGCGTTGCCGGAGGCGCTACGACGAGCCTGCAGCGTTGCATACTTAATGCCGCGCTGAGCTGCGATGTCCTTCGGGTGAACCTGGTGCTTCAGAGCGTCGAAGGTGGCGCGAACCATGTTGTAGGGGTTCGACGAACCGGTCGACTTGGCGACGACGTCATGCATGCCGAGAGTTTCGAAAACGGCACGCATCGGACCGCCGGCGATGATACCGGTGCCGACCTTGGCCGAGCGCAGCAGAACCTTGCCGGCGCCGTGGCGGCCATGAACGTCGTGATGCAGCGTACGGCCGTCACGCAGCGGTACGAAGATCAGTTCGCGCTTGGCGGCTTCGGTTGCCTTGCGGATGGCTTCCGGCACTTCGCGTGCCTTGCCATGGCCGAAGCCGACGCGGCCCTTCTGGTCGCCGACGACGACGAGTGCTGCGAAACCAAAACGACGGCCGCCCTTGACGACCTTGGCGACGCGGTTGATCGCGACGAGCTTGTCGACGAATTCGCTATCGCGCTCTTCACGGCTCTGGCGGTCTTCCCGCTGCGGCCTTCTTTCCTGTGCCATTGTCCTCTTCCTTTTTCTTTTCCGGGTGCAATCGGCAAACAAATGTGGACCGCATCAGCCTCCCCTTCTTGGGGAGTGCCTTGCGGTCCGGCGAAAATCCGGCCGGCGCAAAAGCGTCCGGCCGGAAACTGATCAGAAGGTGAGACCGCCTTCGCGGGCCGCTTCGGCGAGAGCCTTAATGCGGCCATGATAGATGAAGGCGCCACGGTCGAAAACGACGTCCGACACGCCGGCCTTGGAGGCGCGCTCGGCGACGAGCTTGCCCACTGCAGCAGCGGCGGCGGTATCGGCACCGGTCTTCAGAGAACCGCGCAGATCCTTGTCGAGGGTGGAGGCCGACGCAAGCGTCTTGCCGGCCACATCATCGATGATCTGGGCATAGATGTTCTTCGAGGAGCGATGAACCGACAGGCGCGGACGGCCATTGGCCACCGACTTGATATGACGGCGCACGCGGTTGGCACGACGTGCAAGTGCTTCTTTCCTGCTAGCCATTTCGCGTGATCCTTACTTCTTCTTGCCTTCTTTGCGGACGATCCGCTCGTCGGCATACTTGACGCCCTTGCCCTTGTAGGGCTCGGGACCGCGATATTCGCGGATTTCGGCGGCAACCTGGCCGACCTGCTGCTTGTTGATACCGCTGACGACGATTTCCGTCGGCTTCGGAACAGCGATCGTGATGCCGACCGGCGGTTCATAGACCACGTCGTGGCTGAAACCGAGGGCCAGCTGCAGGTTCTTGCCCTGCATGGCGGCGCGGTAACCGACGCCGTTGATTTCGAGCTTGCGCTCGAAACCGTCCTTGACGCCCTTGAAGATACCTTCGATCATCGTGCGGGACATGCCCCACTTCGACCGTGCATCTTTGGTCTGGTTCACGGGCGTCACGACGACCGCATTATCTTCGAGCTTGAGGCTGATTTCGTCGTTAGCGACGAAAAACAGCTCGCCCTTCGGGCCCTTTGCAGTAACCTTCTGGCCATCGACCGTAGCCGTGATCCCAGCAGGCACCTGAACGGGCTTTTTACCGATACGAGACATGTTTCAATCCTGTCTGTTCGCTATGGAGATCCCTGCCCGATCTTAGAAGACCGAGCAAAGAACCTCGCCACCAACGTTCTGTTCGCGAGCCTGGTGATCGGCCATCACGCCCTTCGGAGTCGAAAGGATGGTGATGCCGAGACCGTTCGCGACCTGCGGAATGGACTTGACCGAGACATAAACCCGGCGGCCCGGCTTGGACACACGGCCGATCTCACGGATCACCGATGCGCCTTCATAATATTTCAGCTCGATGCTGAGTTCCGACTTGCCATTGCCGAAATCGACAACGGAATAGCCACGGATGTAGCCTTCGGACTGCAGGACATCGAGAACACGTGCACGGAGCTTGGACGCAGGCGTCGAGACCGACGACTTGCGGCGGGAAGCGCCGTTACGGATACGGGTGAGCATATCGCCCAACGGATCAGTCATTGTCATCTAACCTGCTCCTTACCAGCTCGACTTGACGATGCCCGGCACCTTGCCGAGATTGCCCAGTTCACGCAGCGCAATACGCGACATGCGCAGTTTGCGGTAATATGCGCGTGGACGCCCCGAAACTTCGCAACGGTTGCGAATACGGGTCTTCGATCCATCACGCGGCAGGGATGCCAGCTTGATCGAGGCCTTGAACCGCTCTTCGATCGGAAGAGCCTGGTTCATGATGATCGCCTTCAACGCAGCCCGCTTAGCGGCCTGGTTGGCGACCGTAGTACGGCGGCGCTTGTTCTTTTCAACTGCGCTTGTCTTCGCCATGTCAGGTTCCTTTTCTACGCTCGTCGTTACGGTTATTGACGGAACGGGAAGCTGAACTCTTTCAGAAGAGCCCGTGCTTCGTCGTCGGTCGTCGCCGTCGTGCAAACGATGATGTCCATGCCCCACATCTGATCAACCTTGTCGTAGTTGATCTCAGGGAACACAATGTGCTCCTTGATGCCCATGGCGAAGTTGCCACGGCCGTCAAAGCTCTTCGGGTTCAGGCCGCGGAAGTCGCGAACGCGCGGGAGCGCGATGTTGACCAGACGGTCCAGGAACTCGTACATGCGGGCGCCGCGCAGGGTGACCTTGGCGCCGATCGGCATCTGTTCGCGGACCTTGAAGCCTGCGATAGAGTTGCGCGCACGGGTGATGACCGGCTTCTGGCCGGCGATCGCTGCGAGGTCGGCGGCAGCTACCGTCGGCTTCTTCGAGTCAGCGGTCGCTTCGCCGACACCCATGTTGATCACGATCTTGTCGAGCTTTGGGATCATCATCTCGTTGGCGTAGGAGAACTGCTCCTGCATCGCCTTGCGGATGCGCTCGACATATTCCTTCTTGAGCCGCGGCTCGTACTTTGCCTCAGCCATCGATCACTTCTCCAGAACGCTTGGCCACGCGGACCTTTTTGCCGTCAACGACCCTGAAACCGACGCGGGTCGGCTTGCCGTCCTTGTCGACGATTGCAATATTGGACAGGTGAACCGGGGCTTCCTTGTTGATGATGCCGGCTTCCTGGGTCTGCGTCTGGCGCTGGTGGCGCTTCACGACGTTGACGCCACGAACAACGGCACGATCTTCCTTCGGCATGACCTGAACGACTTCGCCGGTACGGCCCTTGTCCTTGCCAGCGAGCATGACGACCTTGTCGCCTTTACGAATCTTCTGCATCGCTTCCGCTCCTTACAGTACTTCGGGAGCCAGCGAGATGATCTTCATGTGGTTCTTGGCGCGAAGTTCGCGCGGAACCGGTCCGAAGATACGGGTGCCAATCGGCTCTTTCTTGTTGTCGATGAGGACTGCTGCGTTGGTGTCGAAGCGGATGACCGAGCCATCCGGACGACGGATGTCCTTGGCGGTGCGAACGACAACCGCCTTCATCACGTCACCCTTCTTCACGCGGCCGCGCGGGATCGCTTCCTTGATCGAAACGACGATGACGTCGCCGATCGAGGCATACTTGCGCTTCGAGCCGCCCAGCACCTTGATGCACATGACACGACGTGCGCCGGAATTATCCGCGACGTCGAGGTTTGTTTGCATCTGAATCATATCAGGTCGCCTTCTTGGTTTACCGGAATGGTTGGGCCTGGGCCCCCTACTCCGGCTTATGAAAATGTTCGCCGGCCAACCTGCCGCTAAGGCAAGTAGGAACGCGGCAATAGCTGAATAGCGCGGGGTCGATCGTGCCAGGGTGGTTTCCCGAACGGGACCTTCCGTGCGCTCAAAGCAAAAAGAACGCCCAGCATTCGAGCGTTCCGACGCTGCTTCATACAGATATTTCGGCGAGACGCAAGGCCTCGCGCAAAATTCTGTTTACTTGCCCTGGGCGGCGATCACCGTCCAGCGCTTGTCCTTCGAGATCGGCGCGCATTCCTCAATGGATACGGTATCGCCGATCTTGTACTGGTTGTTTTCGTCGTGGGCCTTGTACTTCTTGGAACGACGAACGGTCTTCTGGAGCAGCGGGTGAGCGAAACGACGCTCAACGCGAACCACTACCGTCTTCTCGTTCTTGTCGCCAACGACGACGCCCTGCAGGATGCGCTTCGGCATGTTTTTCTTCCTTTAGGCCTTAACTTCTGCCGCCTTCTGGCGGGCAATGGTTTTGACGCGGGCGATGTCCTTGCGGACTTCGTTGATGCGCGAGGACTTTTCGAGCTGGCCGGTCGCCTTCTGGAAGCGCAGGTTGAACTGCTCCTTCTTCAGCTTGGCAAGCTCGTCCTTGAGTTGGTCGGCGGTGAACGCGCGAACATCTGAGGCTTTCATGAGCTCAATCCTTACTCTGCAATGCGCTGTACGAAGCGCGTCTTGACCGAGAGCTTGGCAGAGCCGAGACGAAGCGCCTCACGGGCGATCTCTTCGCTGACGCCGTCGATCTCGAACATCATACGACCGGGCTTGACCTTGCATGCCCAGTACTCAACGGAGCCCTTACCCTTACCCATGCGGACTTCGGTCGGCTTTGCTGTTACCGGAACGTCCGGGAACACGCGGATCCATACACGGCCGGCGCGCTTCATGTAACGCGTGATCGCGCGGCGGGCCGCTTCGATCTCGCGTGCATTGACGCGGTTGGGCTCCTGAGCCTTCAGGCCGAATTCGCCGAATGCCAGGTCAGAACCGCCCTTGGCGACGCCCTTGATGCGGCCCTTGAACTGCTTGCGGTACTTAGTACGCTTTGGCTGCAACATTTTCTTACTTCTCCGAGCTTATCTTTCGCCAGCGCTAATTACGCGTTGTCGCGTTCGCGGCGACGATCGCCACGGTCGCGTTCGCGGCTTGCCGGACCCTGTGCGTCGCCTTCCAGCGCGCGACGTTCGGAAGCCATCGGATCGTGCTCAAGGATTTCGCCCTTGAAGATCCATACCTTGATGCCGCAGATACCGAATGCGGTTTCGGCTTCAGCCGTGCCGTAGTCGATGTCGGCGCGCAGCGTGTGCAGCGGCACACGGCCTTCGCGGTACCATTCCGTACGAGCGATTTCCGCACCGCCGAGACGGCCGGCGCAGGTGATCTTGATGCCTTCGGCGCCAAGACGCATCGCGGACTGAACGGCGCGCTTCATGGCGCGGCGGAAAGCCACGCGGCGCTCGAGCTGCTGGGCGATCGACTGAGCGACCAGCGTTGCGTCCACTTCGGGCTTGCGCACTTCGACGATGTTGAGGTGCGTTTCCGAGTTGGTCATATCGGACAGCTTCTTGCGGAGCTTGTCGATGTCGGCGCCCTTGCGGCCGATGATCAGGCCCGGACGGGCCGAGTGGATCGTGACGCGGCACTTCTTGTGCGGACGCTCGATGACCACCTTGGAGATCCCGGCCTGCTTCAGTTCGCTCATGACGAACTTGCGCATTTTCAGGTCTTCGTGCAGCAGCTGACCGTACTCGGCATTGTCCGCGAACCAGCGGCTATCCCAGGTACGATTGATGCCGAGACGGAAACCGATCGGATTAATTTTCTGACCCATTATGCGGCCTCCTCTGCTGCCTGCACTTCACGAACGACGATCGTCAGGTGCGCGAAGGGCTTTTCGATGCGCGACGCGCGACCGCGGCCACGAGCGTGGAAGCGCTTCATGACGATCGACTTGCCGACATAAGCCTCTGCGACGACAAGAGCGTCGACGTCGAGATCGTGGTTGTTCTCGGCGTTGGCGATCGCGGATTCGAGCGTCTTCTTGACGGCGCCCGCGATGCGCTTGCGGGAGAACTCCAGCTCAGCGAGTGCACGCTCCACCTTCTTGCCGCGGATGGCCGCAGCAACCAGGTTGAGCTTCTGGGGGCTGACGCGGAGCGTGCGGGCGACTGCTTGCGCCTCGTTGTCCTTCAGCCGGCGTTCGGCTTTTGCCTTGCCCATTGTTACTTCCTCTTCGCCTTCTTGTCCGCGCCGTGACCGTAGTAGGTGCGGGTCGGAGAGAATTCACCGAATTTGTGGCCGACCATGTCTTCATTGACGCTGACCGGGATATGCTTGCTGCCGTTGTAGACGCCGAAGGTAAGACCGACGAACTGCGGCAGGATCGTGGAGCGACGGCTCCAGATCTTGATCACTTCTGCACGTCCGCCTTCACGAACCTTCTCAGCCTTCTTGAGAAGATAGCCGTCAACGAACGGACCTTTCCATACTGAACGAGCCATTGGAGACTTCCTCTCTTACTTCTTACGCTGATGACGCGAGCGCATGATCATCTTGTCGGTCGACTTGTTCGACCGGGTACGCTTGCCCTTGGTCGGCTTGCCCCATGGTGTCACCGGATGGCGACCACCGGAGGTGCGGCCTTCACCACCGCCGTGCGGATGGTCGACCGGGTTCATGACAACACCGCGGTTATGCGGACGCTTGCCGCGCCAAACGGTACGACCGGCCTTGCCGTCGTTGATGTTGGCGTGGTCCGGGTTCGAGACGGCGCCGATCGAAGCGAGGCAGATGCCGCTGACCAGACGCTGTTCACCGGAGTTCAGGCGAAGGATCGCCATGCCCTGGTCACGACCGACGAGCTGCGCGTAGGAACCGGCGGAACGGGCGATCTGACCGCCCTTGCCCGGCTTCATTTCCACGTTGTGGATGATGGAGCCGACCGGGATGTACTGCAGCGGCATGGTGTTGCCGGGCTTGACGTCGACGGCCTTTTCTGAAGCGATGACCTTGTCGCCGGCAGCAAGACGCTGCGGAGCGATGATGTAAGCCTGCTCGCCGTCGGCATAGCTCACCAGCGCGATGAAAGCCGTACGGTTCGGGTCGTATTCGATACGCTCGACGGTGCCTTCGACATCGAACTTGCGACGCTTGAAGTCGACCAGACGGTAGCTACGCTTGTGACCGCCGCCGATGAAGCGGGCAGTGATGCGGCCGAGGTTGTTACGACCGCCGCTCTTGCTCAGACCTTCCGTCAGCGCCTTGACCGGCTTGCCCTTGTAGAGCGAGGAGCGGTCCACGATGACCAGCTGACGCTGGCTCGGGGTCGTCGGATTGAATGTTTTCAATGCCATTTTCTTATTCCTCAGAGACCGGTGGAGACGTCGATCGTCTGGCCTTCAGCCAGCGTCACGACAGCCTTCTTCACGTCCTTCTGCTTGCCGACAAAACCGCGGAACCGCTTGGTCTTGCCCTTGCGCAGCAGAGTGTTGACGGCCGTGACCTTGACGCCGAACAGCGCCTCGACCGCAGCCTTGATTTCCGGCTTCGTCGCCTGCTTGGCGACATTGAAAACAACCTGGTTGTTCTCGGAGACCAGCGTGGACTTTTCGGTGATCGCCGGGGAGACGATCACATCGTAGTGGCGGAGATCGGTCACTTGAATCGCTCCTCTAGCGCTTCAACCGCAGCCTTGGAAAGCACGAGCTTGCCGCGGCGCACGATGTCGTAAACATTGATGCCCTGGATCGGCAGAACATCGATGTTCGGGATGTTCTGAGCTGCGAGCTTGAAGTTGCCGTCAAGCTCTGCGCCGCCGATGAAGAGGGCGTTGGTCAGGCCGAGCGTCTCGAAAACGGACGCGAGAGCCTTGGTCTTGGCTTCGGCAGCAACCAGGTTGTCGATGACGATGACGTCATCGGCCTTGATCTTGGCCGAAAGGGCGTGGCGGAGGCCAAGCGCGCGAACCTTCTTCGGAAGGTCGTGCTCGTGGCTGCGGACGACCGGGCCGTGGGCCTTGCCGCCGCCGCGGAACTGCGGAGCGCGAGCCGAATGGTGACGGGCGCGGCCCGTACCCTTCTGCTTGTACATCTTGGCGCCGGTGCGCGAAACTTCAGCGCGGCCCTTTGCCTTGTGCGTGCCCTGCTGCTTCTTGGCAAGCTGCCAGCGGATGACGCGGGCGAGAATGTCTTCGCGGGGCTCGAGGCCGAAAATTTCGTCCGAAAGGGAAACCTTCCCGGCGTCTTTTCCCTCGAGGGTCTTGACGTTCAATTCCATTGATCTGGCTCCCTTACTTCGCGGCCGACTTGACGGCGTCGCGCACGATGATCCAGGCACCCTTGGAACCGGGAACAGCACCCTTGATCAGGATCAGACCACGATCTTCGTCGGTCGAAACCACTTCCAGGTTCTGCGTCGTGACGCGCGTCTGGCCCATGTGACCAGCCATCTTCTTATTCTTGAAAACCTTGCCCGGATCCTGGCGCGAGCCTGTCGAACCGTGCGAGCGGTGTGAAACAGACACACCGTGCGTGGCGCGCAGACCGCCGAAACCGTGGCGCTTCATGGCGCCGGCAAAACCCTTACCGATCGTCGTGCCCGTCACGTCGACGAGCTGACCGGCGGCAAAGTGACCTGCCTTGATCTCGGTGCCGATCTCGAGCAGATTGTCTTCCGAGACGCGGAATTCTGCGAGCTTGGCCTTCGGCTCGACGTTGGCGACAGCAAAGTTGCCGCGCATCGCCTTCGACGTGTTTTTCACCTTCGCCTGGCCTGCACCGAGCTGAACTGCGGTATAGCCATTCTTTTCGACAGTGCGCGTGGCAACGACCTGGCAGCCGTCCATACGCAGTACCGTTACCGGGACATGCTCGCCGGCGTCGTTGTAGACGCGGGTCATTCCCACCTTCTGTGCAATCACACCTGAACGCATCGGTTCAATCCTTCCAACTCAGCTCGAGCAAGCTCAGAGCTTGATCTCAACATCGACACCGGCGGCGAGATCGAGCTTCATCAGCGCGTCCACCGTCTGCGGGGTCGGGTCTACGATGTCGAGAAGGCGCTTATGCGTGCGCATCTCGAACTGTTCGCGGCTCTTCTTGTCGATGTGCGGGGACCGGTTGACCGTAAACTTCTCGATGCGGGTCGGAAGCGGAACGGGGCCCCGGACGCTTGCACCGGTGCGCTTCGCCGTCGACACGATCTCGCGCGTAGAAGCATCGAGAATCCGGTGATCGAACGCCTTCAGGCGAATGCGGATATTTTGGCCGTTCATTCGACGTTATCCTTGTGTTTGTTTCCCACATGTCTCTGGACAAGACACGGGTTGTTCTTTCTTCCTAAGGCGGACCACCGGTTTCAAAGATCGAGAGGGCGCCGAAACGGAACCCTATCCAGTCTTCAGGGCCTTCTAGCCCACCTTAATTGGTTGTTTAGTCACCGCTTCGTTATCCAAAGCAGTACGCAAATCGCGCTCGCGCGCCATTTGCTATATTTCTGTGTAATAAGCAAGCGGCTTCCGCCGCCTGCTTCATAATAATGTCATCGAATCGGCCACTCCGCCGGAGCGGCCGAAGGGATTACTCGACGATCGAAGCGACGATACCGGCGCCGACGGTGCGGCCGCCTTCGCGGATGGCGAAGCGCAGCTTTTCTTCCATCGCGATCGGAACGATCAGCTCGACGGCAACCGTGACGTTGTCGCCCGGCATGACCATTTCCGTGCCTTCCGGCAGCGTGACGATGCCGGTCACGTCGGTCGTGCGGAAGTAGAACTGCGGACGGTAGTTGGTGAAGAACGGCGTATGACGGCCGCCCTCTTCCTTCGTCAGGATGTAGGCTTCAGCCATGAACTTCTTGTGCGGCTTGACCGAACCCGGCTTGCACAGGATCTGGCCACGCTCGACGCCGTCACGGTTAACACCGCGAACCAGCGCGCCGATGTTGTCGCCGGCCTGGCCCTGGTCGAGCAGCTTGCGGAACATTTCAACGCCGGTGACCGTCGTCTTCGAGGTCGGACGGATGCCGACGATCTCGACTTCTTCGCCAACCTTGACGATGCCACGCTCGACGCGGCCGGTCACGACAGTGCCGCGGCCGGAGATCGAGAACACGTCTTCGATCGGCATCAGGAACGGCTGGTCGATCGGACGCTCAGGCGTCGGGATGTAGGAGTCGACCGCTGCCATCAGCTCGCGGATCGCGTCTTCGCCGATCTTCTTGTCGCTATCTTCAAGAGCGGCAAGCGCCGAACCCTTGACAACCGGGATGTCGTCGCCCGGGAAGTCGTAGGACGACAGCAGTTCGCGAACTTCGAGCTCAACCAGTTCGAGCAGCTCGGCGTCGTCAACCTGGTCGACCTTGTTCAGGAACACCACGATCGCCGGAACGCCAACCTGGCGGGCCAGCAGAATGTGTTCGCGCGTCTGCGGCATCGGGCCGTCAGCAGCCGAGCACACCAGGATCGCGCCGTCCATCTGGGCAGCACCGGTGATCATGTTCTTGACGTAGTCGGCATGGCCGGGGCAGTCGACGTGCGCGTAGTGGCGGGCCGGCGTCTCATATTCGACGTGCGCCGTCGAGATGGTGATGCCGCGTGCCTTCTCTTCCGGAGCCGCGTCGATCTGGTCGTACGCCTTGAACTCACCGAAGTACTTCGTGATCGCTGCCGTCAGAGACGTCTTGCCGTGGTCAACGTGGCCGATCGTGCCAATGTTGACGTGCGGCTTGTTGCGCTCAAACTTACTCTTTGCCATTTTCGGCTCTCCGTTTTGCTAGTCCCCGAGGGGAGCTAATTCTTGTTATCGGTCAATTGGTATTCCGGTCACTTCTGACCGGAATACTTTGCCTGGATCTCGGTTGCGACGTTCGACGGGACCGGCGAGTAATGATCGAAGGTCATCGTGTACTGAGCACGGCCCTGCGACATGGAGCGCAGGTTATCGACGTACTTGAACATATTCGCCAGCGGGACGTTGGCGTTGATGACAACGGCCACACCGCGGCTTTCCTGACCCTGGATCTGACCACGGCGGGAGTTGAGGTCGCCGATAACGTCACCGACGTAATCTTCCGGGGTAACGACTTCGACCTTCATCATCGGCTCGAGCAGCTGAGCACCGGCCTTCTTCGCAGCTTCACGGAAGCAGGCGCGGGAAGCGATTTCGAACGCCAGAACCGAGGAGTCAACGTCGTGGAAGGCACCGTCGATGAGGGTCGCCTTGACGCCGAGCATCGGGAAGCCAGCCAGCGGACCCGAAGACAGAACGCTCTCGATACCCTTCTGAACGCCCGGGATGTATTCCTTCGGAACAGCACCACCGACGATCTTGGATTCGAACTTGAAGTCATCGCCTTCAGGGTTCGGTTCGAAGACAATCTTGACGCGCGCGAACTGGCCGGTACCACCGGACTGCTTCTTGTGCGTGTAGTCTTCTTCGTGCTGGCGCGTGATGGTTTCGCGGTAAGCAACCTGTGGCGCGCCGACGTTTGCTTCAACCTTGAACTCGCGGCGCATGCGGTCGACGATGATGTCGAGGTGCAGTTCGCCCATGCCGGCAATGATCGTCTGGCCGGATTCCTGATCCGTCTTCACGCGGAAGGACGGATCTTCGGCAGCCAGGCGGTTGAGCGCGAGGCCCATCTTTTCCTGGTCGCCCTTGGACTTCGGCTCGATAGCGATCTGGATGACCGGCTCCGGGAATTCCATACGCTCGAGGATAACCGGCTTCAGCGGGTCGCAGAGCGTATCGCCAGTGGTGGTTTCCTTGAGGCCGGCGAGAGCAACGATGTCGCCGGCAAAGGCTTCTTCGATGTCTTCACGCGAGTTGGAGTGCATCTGCAGCATGCGGCCGACGCGCTCGCGCTTGTCCTTGACCGTGTTCATGACCGACGAACCCTTTTCGAGCTTGCCGGAGTAGATACGGGCGAAGGTGAGCGAACCAACGAAGGGGTCGTTCATGATCTTGAATGCGAGCATGGAAAGCGGCTCGGCGTCGTCTGCATGCCGCTCGATTTCAGCTTCCGTCTTGAAGTCGATGCCCTTGATCGCCGGAATGTCGAGCGGTGACGGCAGGTAATCGACAACGGCGTCGAGCAGTGGCTGAACACCCTTGTTCTTGAAAGCGGTGCCGCAGAACATCGGATGGAACTTGACGTCGATCGTGCCGCGACGAACGAGTTCGCGGATCTTGTCGTTGTCAGGCATGTTGCCTTCGAGGTAGGCTTCCATCGCCGCTTCGTCGATCTCGACAACCGTCTCGATCAGCTTTTCGCGATATTCTTCAGCCTTGGCCTTCATGTCCTCCGGGATCTCAACGACGTCCCACTGGGCGCCGAGAGATTCGTCGCGCCAGATGAGAGCATTCATCTCGACCAGGTCGATAACGCCCTTGAAGTCGCTTTCAGCGCCGATCGGCAGCTGCATGACGACAGCGATCGCGCCCAGACGGGTCTTGATCATCTCGACCGAACGGTAGAAGTCCGCACCGGTCTTGTCCATCTTGTTGCAGAAGATCATACGCGGAACGTTGTACTTCTCAGCCTGACGCCAGACTGTTTCCGTCTGCGGCTCAACACCGGCGTTGGCATCGAGAAGAGCAATCGCACCGTCGAGAACGCGCAGCGAACGCTCGACTTCGATGGTGAAGTCGACGTGGCCGGGAGTGTCGATGATGTTGAAGCGGCGCATCTTGCCGTCACGGCCCTTCCAGAAGGTCGTGGTGGCAGCAGACGTGATCGTGATGCCACGCTCCTGCTCCTGCTCCATCCAGTCCATGGTGGCTGCGCCGTCGTGGACTTCGCCGATCTTGTGCGACTTGCCGGTGTAATAAAGGATACGCTCGGTGGTCGTGGTCTTGCCGGCGTCGATATGCGCCATGATACCGAAATTGCGGTAGTCTTCGATCTTATATTCGCGAGCCATTGTGGACTGCCTTTCGATACCGTTCGGAATTACCAGCGATAGTGCGAGAACGCGCGGTTGGCGTCAGCCATCTTGTGCGTGTCTTCGCGCTTCTTGACGGCGGAGCCGCGGTTGTTGGACGCATCGAGCAGTTCGCCGGAAAGACGATCGATCATGGTCGTTTCGTTGCGCTTGCGGGCAGCGGCGATCAGCCAGCGAATGGCGAGGGCCTGGCGGCGCTCCGGACGAACGTCGACCGGAACCTGATAGGTCGCACCACCGACGCGGCGCGAGCGGACTTCAACGTGCGGGGCAATGTTGTCGAGCGCAGAATGGAAAACCGAAAGCGGCTCCTGCTTGGACTTACCCTGAACGGCGTCGAACGCACCGTAGACGATGTTTTCAGCAACGGACTTCTTACCATCGAGCATGATGGCATTCATGAACTTGGTGACAACGAGATCGCCGAACTTCGGATCCGGATTGATCTCGCGCTTTTCTGCTTTATGACGTCTGGACATACTTTTCGTCTCTTCAACCGTTAAGGCGCTTCATCACGCGGAGGACCTCGCGCAGCGCCGGACTATTCAAAACCGAATTACTTCGGACGCTTCGCGCCGTACTTGGAGCGGCGCTGCTTGCGGTTCTTGACACCCTGGGTATCGAGAACGCCGCGGATGATGTGGTAACGGACACCCGGAAGGTCCTTGACGCGGCCGCCGCGGATCATCACGACGGAGTGTTCCTGAAGGTTGTGGCCTTCACCGGGGATGTAACCAATGACTTCGAAGCCGTTGGTCAGGCGGATCTTGGCGACCTTACGCAGAGCCGAGTTCGGCTTCTTCGGCGTCGTCGTGTAGACGCGCGTGCAAACGCCGCGCTTCTGCGGGTTCTCCTGGAGAGCGGGAACCTTATTACGCTTTACGTTCGCCTGGCGAGGCTTGCGGATCAGCTGGTTTACGGTAGGCATTCAACCATCCCTTACGTTTATCTCAGTACCCTTGCGGGCTTGAACTCGCGCCGTCTCCGGCAATGACGCATGCTTTCGGTTCAATGCGCAAAATATGGCCCGATCCGCTTCCGCAGATGGACCACAAGGAGCAGAGGACGCATGAAATTATGCGTCATGCGTGCAGCATCATGACTTCAACGTGCGTTTAGAACCTTGTTTGAGGTGAACTTCAGGGCGCGTCGCCCCGAACAGCCAAGCCTCACATGGGATCTGATGGGCGGGGTACTACTGGTTTCCACCCCTCTCGTCAAGGCCGGTTAAGAAATAAACTCGCCCTATCGCCTTGATATGCGGGGCGGATGCCCTGTTTTCACCCTTGTAGACGAATCCACGGGCGTGATCCAAGATAAAAACTTGGGCATCGCAGCAAAAGCAGTTAAGGAATCAGCAATTGCGGCGTTAAGCCCTCACAGCAGGATTCGAGCGATCGAATCGTCACGGAAGCCGAAGGACAGGCGATGATCACGACACCTGATAACGACAACAATTTCGATGGGCCGATGATCTTCATCATCATCGGCAAGGGCTATGAGTCCGACTCCAGCGAAGGCATCGACCTGCATATCATGCTGAAGGCGCCCGACGACGACACGGCTGTACGCGAGGCCCTGAACGCCCTTGCCGAAGAGGGCTTCATCGAGGCCGATCTCGACCAGATCGGCATGCTGACCGAAGTTCCGGCGGAAGAGCCGCATGCCTCAGCGTACCAGGGCGCGGTCGACGGCGAGGTCGCGATCATTCGGTTCAACTGACCGCAGCTGCATCAGCGAGCGCTGCTTCGAAGAGAGATGGCTGACAGGCAAAGCCCCTACCCTCCCGCCGAATAGATCAGAGCACAGCAAAAATGAAACCGCCCGAATCGCTCCGGGCGGTTTTTCAATTCGCATCTTAAGTTCCGGGACTTCAGCCGCGGATTATTCCGCGGCCGGGGCCTTTTCAGCCATGTCCTGCAGCATCGGAGTGGCAACGGCTGCACCGGTGCCCTTGCGACGCTCTTCGAGGATCAACTCGTCGCGCGAGGTGGCGATACGGCGGATCTGGGTCATGGTGCCGCCGGTGCCGGCCGGGATGAGGCGGCCGACGATGACGTTTTCCTTCAGACCCTGCAGACCATCCGTCTTGCCGGCGATCGCCGCTTCCGTCAGTACCTTGGTCGTTTCCTGGAAGGATGCGGCCGAGATGAAGGACGGGGTCTGCAGCGACGCCTTGGTGATCCCGAGCAGAACCGGATCGCCATGGGCGGGCTTCTTGCCCTGCTCGATCAGGTGGTCGTTGACGTCCTCGAGCTCGATCCGGTCGACATTGTCGCCGACGATGTAGGTCGAGTCGCCTGCGTCGGTAATTTCCACCTTCTGCAGCATCTGACGGACGATCACCTCGATATGCTTGTCGTTGATGACGACGCCCTGCAGACGGTAGACTTCCTGGATTTCATTGACGAGGTAGGAAGCCAGAGCCTCCACGCCCTTGATCGCCAGGATGTCGTGCGGAGCCGGGTTACCGTCGAGGATGTAATCACCCTTTTCGATATAGTCGCCATCCTGAAGGTGGAAGGGCTTGCCCTTCGGGATCAGGTATTCGACCGGCTCGACACCGTCTTCCGCCGGCTCGATGATGACGCGACGCTTGTTCTTGTAGTCGCGGCCGAGGCGGATTGTACCATCGATCTCTGCGATGATGGCGTGATCCTTCGGACGGCGCGCTTCGAACAGTTCGGCAACACGCGGCAGACCGCCGGTGATGTCCTTGGTTTTGGCGCTTTCGAGCGGCGAACGGGCGAGAACGTCACCCTGGGAGACCTTCGTGCCCGGCTCGACCGACAGGATGGCGTCGACCGAGAGCATGAAGCGGGCGTCGCCGCCGCGGGACAGCTTGGCGACATTGCCGCTGGCGTCCTTGATGACGATCGCCGGCTTGAGGTCCGAACCGCGCGGGGTCGAACGCCAGTCGATGACCTGACGCTTGGTGATGCCGGTGGATTCGTCGGTCGCTTCGAGAACGGAGAGACCGTCGACGAGATCCTCGAACTGAACCGTACCGGCCACTTCCGTCATCATCGGACGGGTGTAAGGATCCCACTCGGCCAGACGCTGGCCGCGCTTAACCTTGTCCCCTTCGTCGACGTGCAGTTTCGAACCGTAGGCCACGCGCTGCGAGGAGCGCTCCACGCCACGCTCGTCCAGAATCTGAACGGTCATGTTGCGGCCCATGGCAACGAGGCTGCCTTCCGAGTTGCGCAGCAGGTTGCGGTTCTTGATCTGCACCGTACCTTCGTACGACGCTTCCAGGAACGACTGGTCGACCACGGTCGCCGTACCGCCAAGGTGGAAGGTACGCATGGTGAGCTGAGTTCCGGGCTCACCGATCGACTGAGCGGCGATGACGCCGACGGCTTCGCCCATGTTGACCGGCGTACCACGGGCCAGGTCGCGGCCGTAGCAGACCGAGCAGACGCCCGTCTGGATTTCGCAGGTCAGCGCCGAGCGGATCCGGATCGACTGAATACCGGCCTTCTCGATCTCGATGACATCGGGCTCGAGGATCATCTTGCCGGCATCGACGATACGCTCGCCGGTGATCGGATGATCGATGTCGTCGAGCGCCGTACGGCCGAGGATGCGGGCGCCGAGCGAGGCGACGACCTGACCGGCATCGACGATGGCGGTCATGGTGAGGCCGGTTTCGGTGCCGCAATCAACGTGCGTGACGATGCAATCCTGCGCAACGTCGACGAGACGGCGGGTCAGGTAACCGGAGTTTGCGGTCTTCAAGGCGGTGTCTGCCAGACCCTTGCGGGCGCCGTGGGTCGAGTTGAAGTACTCGTTGACGGTCAGGCCTTCCTTGAAGTTCGAGATGATCGGGGTCTCGATGATTTCACCCGAAGGCTTAGCCATCAGGCCGCGCATGCCGCCCAGCTGACGCATCTGGTTCGGAGAACCGCGGGCACCGGAATGGCTCATCATGTAGATCGAGTTCATCGGCTTCTGACGGCCGGTGTTCTCGTCGAATTCGACCGCCTTAATGCGGGCCATCATCTCTTCGGCGACCTTTTCGGTGGCCTTGCCCCAGGCGTCGACAACCTTGTTGTACTTTTCGCCCTGGGTGATGAGACCGTCATTATACTGCTGCTCGTATTCCTTCACCAGGCTTTCGGTGTCGGCAACGATCTTCGCCTTGGCATCCGGAATGACCATGTCGTCCTTGCCGAACGAAATGCCGGCGCGGCAGGCATGGCTAAAGCCGAGCTGCATGATGCGGTCGCAGAAAATGACCGTGTCCTTCTGGCCGCAGTGGCGGTAGACCGTGTCGATCATCTTGGAGATGTTCTTCTTGGTCATTTCCTGGTTGCAGATGTCGAAGGGCACCTTGCCGTTCTTCGGCAGCAGTTCGCCGATGAGCAGGCGGCCAGGCGTCGTCTCATAGATCTTCGAGTAGGGCTTGCCATCCTCGTCGACCGACTTGAAGCGGCCGCGGATCTTGGTGTGCAGCGTCACGACCTTGCTCTCGAGGGCGTGATGGAGTTCGCCGAGATCAGAGAAGGCCATGCCTTCGCCCGGCTCGTTCTGATTGAGGATCGACAGATAATAGAGGCCGAGAACCATGTCCTGCGAGGGAACGATGATCGGCGCGCCGTTGGCCGGATGCAGGATGTTGTTGGTCGACATCATCAGCACGCGGGCTTCGAGCTGGGCTTCGAGCGACAGCGGCACGTGAACGGCCATCTGGTCGCCGTCGAAGTCGGCGTTGAAGGCCGTGCAGACGAGCGGGTGCAGCTGGATCGCCTTGCCTTCGACCAGGGTGGGTTCGAAGGCCTGGATGCCCAGGCGGTGCAGCGTCGGCGCACGGTTCAGGAGAACCGGATGCTCGCGGATGACCTCGTCGAGGATATCCCAGACCTCGGGCTTTTCCTTCTCGACCAGCTTCTTGGCCTGCTTGACGGTCGAGGAGTAACCCTTGGCGTCGAGGCGGGCATAGATGAACGGCTTGAACAGTTCGAGCGCCATCTTCTTCGGCAGGCCGCACTGGTGCAGCTTCAGTTCCGGACCGGTGACGATGACCGAACGGCCGGAATAGTCGACGCGCTTGCCGAGCAGGTTCTGGCGGAAGCGGCCCTGCTTGCCCTTCAGCATGTCGGACAGCGACTTCAGCGGACGCTTGTTGGCGCCGGTGATGACGCGGCCGCGGCGGCCGTTGTCGAACAGCGCGTCAACCGATTCCTGCAGCATGCGCTTTTCGTTGCGGATGATGATGCCCGGCGCGCGAAGCTCGATCAGGCGCTTCAGGCGGTTGTTACGGTTGATGACGCGGCGGTAGAGATCGTTCAGATCCGACGTCGCGAAACGGCCGCCGTCGAGCGGAACCAGCGGACGCAGATCCGGCGGAATGACCGGGACGACCTTCATGATCATCCATTCCGGACGGTTGCCCGACTCCATGAAGTTCTCGACGATCTTCAGGCGCTTCATCAGCTTCTTCTGCTTGAGATCCGACGTCGTGTCGGCAAGCTCGGAGCGCAGGTCGCCGGCGATCTTCTCGAGGTTCATCGAGGCCAGCATCTCGTAGATCGCCTCGGCGCCGATCATCGCGGTGAACTGGTCTTCGCCGTATTCGTCGACGGCGAGCATGTATTCTTCTTCCGAAAGAAGCTGGTGCTCCTTCAGCGCCGTCAGGCCCGGCTCGGTGACGATGTAGTTTTCGAAATAGAGGACGCGCTCGACATCCTTCAGCGTCATGTCGAGGAGGGTCGAAATGCGTGACGGCAGCGACTTCAGGAACCAGATGTGGGCGACGGGAGCGGCGAGCTCGATATGGCCCATGCGCTCACGGCGAACGCGCGACAGCGTGACTTCGACGCCGCACTTTTCGCAGATGATGCCCTTGTACTTCATGCGCTTGTACTTGCCGCACAGGCATTCGTAGTCCTTGATCGGCCCGAAGATGCGCGCGCAGAACAGACCGTCGCGTTCCGGCTTGAACGTGCGGTAGTTGATGGTTTCCGGCTTCTTGATCTCACCGTAGGACCAGGAGAGGATCTTCTCCGGAGACGCGATCGAAATCCGAATGGAATCGAAATTCTGTGCAGGCACCTGCGGATTGAAAAGATTCATGACCTCTTGGTTCATGCCTGTCTCCTTCATGGGCTAAAGCGCCCTCAAAATGCGATGGTCAGCGGCAATTTCCCGGGAGCCGCCTCCCTCGCTTAAACGAGAATAACCGCAAGATGCGGCGAAACTTCCCTTCCGGGCCGACATGGATGCGGCGTCCGGCGGGACCGGCGTGCGCCGCATGGCAGCGCACGCCCTATCAATGCTTACTCGGCCGCGTCGGGCAGCTGGTTTGCCTGCGCCTCATCAAGCTTGGTGTTCTCAAGCTCGACGCTGAGGCCCAGCGAGCGCATTTCCTTGACGAGAACGTTGAAGCTTTCCGGAATACCGGCTTCGAACGTGTCGTCTCCGCGGACGATGGCTTCGTAGACCTTGGTGCGGCCGGCGACGTCGTCCGACTTCACCGTCAGCATTTCCTGCAGCGTGTAGGCCGCGCCGTAAGCTTCGAGCGCCCAGACTTCCATTTCGCCGAAGCGCTGACCGCCGAACTGCGCCTTGCCGCCCAACGGCTGCTGGGTGACGAGCGAGTAAGGACCGATCGAGCGGGCATGGATCTTATCGTCGACCAGGTGGTTGAGCTTCAGCATGTAGATGTAGCCCACCGTGACCTGGCGGTCGAACTGCTCGCCGGTACGGCCGTCATAGAGCGTCGACTGGCCGGTGTCCTTGAGACCCGCCAGACGCAGCATGTCGTTGACGTCGCCTTCGTTGGCACCGTCGAAGACAGGCGTTGCAATCGAAACGCCGCGCTTCCACTGGTCGGCGAGACGCAGAACCGAGTCATCGTCGAATTCGTGCACCTGCTCGGCCTTCGGACCGGCACCGACGACATCGCCGATGGTCTTGCGCAGCGGCTCGATGTTGCCGTTCGCCTTGTAGGCTTCGATCAATTCGCCGATCTGGCGACCCATGCCGGCACAAGCCCAGCCTAGATGCGTTTCCAGGATCTGGCCGACGTTCATGCGCGAAGGAACGCCGAGCGGGTTCAGAACGACGTCGACATGCGTGCCGTCTTCAAGGAACGGCATATCCTCGACAGGCACAATGCGCGAGACCACGCCCTTGTTCCCGTGACGGCCGGCCATCTTGTCGCCCGGCTGGATCTTACGCTTCACGGCGACGAAGACCTTGACCATCTTCATGACGCCAGGAGGCATTTCATCGCCGCGCTGGACCTTCTCGACCTTGTCCATGAAGCGCTGCTCAAGGCGCGACTTGGATTCGTCGTACTGGCCGCGGAGTGCTTCGAGCTCGCTCTGGACCTTCTCGTCCTCGACCGCGAACATCCACCACTGCGAGCGGGGATATTCGGAGACGACGGCGTTCGAAAGCTCGGTGCCCTTCTTGAAGCCCTTCGGGCCGGCAATCGAGACCTGGCCGCGCAGCATGTCGATCAGACGGCCGTAGACGTTACGGTCGAGGATCGCCTGCTCGTCGTCGCGGTCCTTGGCAAGACGCTCGATCTCTTCGCGCTCGATCGCCATCGCGCGCTCGTCCTTCTCGACGCCATGGCGGTTGAAGACGCGAACTTCGACGATCGTGCCGTAGGTTCCGGGCGGCATGCGCATGGAGGTGTCGCGCACGTCGGAGGCCTTTTCGCCGAAGATGGCGCGCAGCAGCTTTTCTTCCGGCGTCATCGGGCTTTCGCCCTTCGGCGTGATCTTGCCGACGAGGATATCGCCCGGCTGAACTTCGGCGCCGATATAGACGATACCGGCTTCGTCGAGGTTCTTCAGCGCTTCTTCCGAAACGTTCGGAATGTCGCGAGTGATTTCCTCAGGACCGAGCTTGGTGTCGCGCGCCATCACTTCGAATTCCTCGATGTGGATGGAGGTGAACACGTCGTCGGCAACGATGCGCTCGGAGAGCAGGATCGAGTCTTCGTAGTTGTAGCCGTTCCAGGGCATGAACGCGACGAGCGCGTTGCGGCCGAGCGCCAGGTCGCCGAGATCGGTCGACGGGCCGTCGGCGAGAATGTCGCCGCGGTTGACGACGTCACCGACGGTGACCAGCGGACGCTGGTTGACGCAGGTGTTCTGGTTCGAACGCTGGAACTTCTGCAGGCGGTAGATATCGACGCCGGATTTGCCGGCTTCGAGGTCTTCCGTGGCGCGGATAACGATACGCGTCGCGTCGACCTGGTCGACCACGCCGCCGCGGCGCGCGCCGATGGCGGCGCCGGAGTCACGGGCGACGACCGGCTCCATGCCGGTGCCGACGAACGGGGCTTCGGCGCGCAGCAGCGGCACGGCCTGACGCTGCATGTTCGAGCCCATGAGGGCGCGGTTGGCGTCGTCGTTTTCCAGGAACGGGATGAGTGCCGCAGCAACCGAAACGACCTGCTTCGGCGAAACGTCCATCAGGTTCATGCTGTCGCGCGGGGCGAGCATAACTTCGCCGGCGTGACGGCAGACGACGAATTCGTCGACGAAGGAGCCGTCCGGGTTCATTTCGGCGTTGGCCTGGGCGACATAGTACTTCGCCTCTTCCATGGCGGAGAGGTAGAGCACGTCATTCGTCACCTTGCCGTCGACGATGCGGCGGTACGGGCTTTCGATGAAGCCGTACTTGTTGACGCGGGCAAAGGTTGCAAGCGAGTTGATCAGACCGATGTTCGGGCCTTCCGGCGTTTCGATCGGGCAGATACGGCCGTAGTGGGTCGGATGCACGTCGCGGACTTCGAAACCGGCGCGTTCGCGCGTCAGACCGCCCGGGCCAAGAGCCGAAAGACGGCGCTTGTGGGTGATTTCCGAGAGCGGATTGACCTGGTCCATGAACTGCGAGAGCTGCGAGGAACCGAAGAATTCGCGCACAGCTGCGGCGGCCGGCTTGGCGTTGATCAGATCCTGCGGCATGACCGTATCGATCTCGATCGAGGACATGCGTTCCTTGATCGCGCGCTCCATGCGCAGCAGGCCGAGACGGTATTGGTTCTCCATCAGCTCGCCGACCGAGCGGACGCGGCGGTTGCCGAGGTTGTCGATGTCGTCGATCTCGCCCTTGCCGTCGCGCAGTTCGACCAGCATCTTGACCACGGCCAGGATGTCGTCCTTGCGCAGGATGCGGACGGTGTCTTCGACGGTCAGGTCGAGACGCATGTTCATCTTGACGCGGCCGACGGCGGAGAGGTCGTAACGCTCCGCATCGAAGAACAGCGAGTTGAACATGGCTTCGGCCGATTCCATGGTCGGCGGTTCACCCGGACGCATGACGCGGTAGATGTCGAACAGAGCATCCTGACGGTTCTCGTTCTTGTCGGCCGACAGCGTGTTGCGGATATAGGCGCCGACATTGATGTGGTCGATGCCGAGAACCGGGATCTCGTCGAAACCATTCGCCAGGATGACGCCGAGCGTCTTCTCATCGATCTCATCGCCGGCTTCGAGATAGATTTCACCGGTGGAGTAGTTGACGATGTCCTCGGCGAGGTAATTGCCGTAGAGGTCGTCGTCGCCGGCCTTCAGCGCCTTCAGGCCCTTGTCCGACAGCTGGCGCAACAGGCGCGGGGTCAGCTTCTTGCCGGCTTCGACGACGACTTCGCCGGTATCGGCGTCGACCATCTCGGTGATCGCCTTGGCGCCCTTCAGCGTTTCCGGCTTGAAGGGAATGCGCCAGCCTTCGCCGTCGCGCTTGTAGAGCGACTTCGTGTAGAAGGTGTCGAGGATTTCTTCGCCGTCCATGCCGAGCGCCATCAGCAGCGAGGTCACCGGAATCTTGCGGCGGCGGTCGATACGGGCGTAGACGATGTCCTTGGCGTCAAATTCGATATCGAGCCAGGAGCCGCGATAGGGAATGACGCGGGCAGCAAAGAGCAGCTTGCCGGAAGAATGGCTCTTGCCCTTGTCATGGTCGAAGAAGACGCCCGGCGAACGGTGCATCTGGGAGACGATGACGCGCTCGGTGCCATTGACGATGAACGTGCCGTTGTTGGTCATGAGCGGCATATCGCCCATGTAGACGGACTGTTCCTTGATGTCCTTGATCGACTTCGCGCCGGTATCCTCGTCGATATCGAACACGATGAGGCGCAGCGTCACCTTCAGCGGCGCGGCATAGGTCAGGTCGCGCTGGCGGCATTCGTCGACGTCGAACTTCGGCGGCTCGAACTCGTAAGATACGAATTCCAGCATAGAGGCGCCGGAGAAATCAGTGATCGGGAAAACCGACTTGAAGACGGCCTGAAGACCCTCGTCGGGCCGGCCGCCCTTCGGCTCTTCCACCATCAGAAACTGGTCGTAGGACGCCTTCTGAACCTCAATGAGGTTCGGCATTTCTGCGACTTCGGGGATCTTACCAAAAAACTTGCGTACGCGCCTGCGACCGTTGAACGAAAGGGTCTGAGCCATCGTCGCTCCTTCAAAATCTTGCACCCGGGCCTGCAACGGACGGGAACCGATGGCCAGTCGACCCCGTCAATCAATGGGTAGTTCAATCTCGTCCGACTCCCGAAAACGCCCAGCTCGGATTGCTGTGCTGCCCTCGGTGCGAGACTATCCTTTTGAAGAACCCATTACCCAAAAGCCGTTTTGACGCGGCTTTTGGGTAATTCGTTCAGAAAAACGGCAAATGGGAGGCAGCAAAGGCCACCTCCCAAAAGCAGTACAAGCTTACTTGACGTCGGCCTTGGCGCCGGCGTCTTCGAGCTTCTTCTTGATGTCAGCGGCTTCAGCCTTGGAAACGCCTTCCTTGACAGCCTTCGGAGCGCCTTCGACGAGGTCCTTGGCTTCCTTGAGGCCGAGACCGGTGATGGCGCGGACTTCCTTGATGACGTTGATCTTGTTGGCGCCGGCATCCGTGAGGATGACGTCGAACTCGGTCTTTTCTTCTTCGACCGGAGCAGCAGCGCCAGCACCGCCAGCAGCGGCAGCAACAGCTACCGGAGCAGCAGCGGATACGCCCCACTTTTCTTCGAGAAGCTTCGACAGTTCTGCAGCTTCCAGAACGGTCAGCGAGGAGAGGTCGTCAACGATCTTTGCGAGATCAGCCATTTTACTAGTTCCTTTTGTTCGGTTCGAACCGGTTGTTTATAAACAGCGAAAAACCGCCTTAAGCGGCTTCGTCCTTCTTGGCGTAGGCCGCAAACACGCGGGCAAGCTGGCTTGCCGGTGCTGCAACAACCCCAGCGATGCGGGTAGCCGGTGTCTGGATCATGCCCAGCAGCTTCGCACGCAGCTCATCGAGCGAAGGCAGGGTCGCAAGCGACTTGACTGCATCGGCGTTGAGCGTGGTTGTTCCCATGGCGCCGCCCAGGACAACGATCTTGTCGTTGGTCTTGGCGAAATCCATGACGACCTTCGGAGCGGTGATCGGATCGGTGCTGTATGCAATCAGCGTCTGACCCTTGAAGAGATTCGACATCCCTTCCGCTTCCGTACCCTGAAGGGCAATTTTGGCCAGGCGGTTCTTCGCGACTTTGACGGTACCGCCAGCTGCACGCATCTTCGAACGAAAATCGTTCATCTGCGCGACTGTGGCACCAGCATAGTGGGCCACGACAACCGAGCCCGAAGCCTTGAAGACTTCGTTCAGTTCCGTGACGAATTCGCGTTTTTCCGCTCTTTCCACTGCCTATCTCCAGTTGGCGGGACCGAAAACGGGCCCGCCGGGTTGCCTTTTGCCTCCCGGGATCATGCGAGATCCCAAGCGACGCTTGAGGATCCTGTCCCCCCGCGCTTCCGCGCCAATCAAGGCTAAGAAGGCACAAGGCATCCAAGGCTCGAACCGAGTTTCTAGAAGCGAACTTCATGAATTCGGGTCTTACCCGTCTCATGCAGGCAACGTGATTAAGGGAAAACCACCTGCAATCTCGGACAGGATTCCGGATTTCTCCGGAATATTCCGGCCCCTTGCGAGGCCGGAAATTCAGTGACCGGACCGAGGTCCGGCAATCAACTTATGCAGTCGGTGCGGTGACCGAGCCGACTTCGATCTTGACGCCCGGGCCCATGGTCGAGGAAATCGCCACGCGCTTGACGTAGTTGCCCTTGGCGCCGGCCGGCTTCGCCTTGATGACGGCGTCGGCGAAGGCGCGGATGTTTTCTTCCAGAGCCTTGGCGTCGAAAGAGGCCTTGCCGATGCCGGCATGGACGATACCAGCCTTCTCGACGCGGAACTCGACAGCGCCGCCCTTGGAAGCCTTGACGGCTCCGGCGACATCCATGGTGACGGTGCCGACCTTCGGGTTCGGCATCATGCCGCGCGGGCCGAGAACCTTACCGAGACGACCGACGAGCGGCATCATGTCGGGGGTGGCGATGCAGCGATCGAATTCGATCTTGCCGCCCTGGACGATCTCGACGAGGTCTTCGGCGCCGACGACATCGGCACCGGCAGCCTTGGCTTCGTCAGCCTTGGCGCCACGAGCGAAGACGGCGACGCGAACCGTGCGGCCCGTGCCGTTCGGCAGGTTGACGACGCCGCGAACCATCTGGTCGGCATGGCGCGGGTCAACACCGAGGTTCATCGAGACTTCGATGGTTTCGTCGAACTTGGCGACAGCCCGCTCCTTGACCATGCCGATGGCCTGGGTCAGAGCGTAGAGCTTGGTGGGATCAACACCTTCGTTGATCTTGCGAGTGCGCTTGCCAGCCATGATCTTAACCCACCACTTCCAGGCCCATGGCGCGGGCAGAACCCTCGATCATCGCCATTGCACCTTCGATATCCGCTGCGTTCAGGTCCTTCATCTTGGCTTCGGCGATCGTCTTGATCTGAGCCTTGGTGAGGGTACCGGCCTTTGCGCCCTTGCCGGGCGTCTTGGAACCGGACGTGATCTTCGCTTCCTTCTTCAGCCAGTAGCTGACCGGAGGCTGCTTCATCGCGAAGGTGAAGGACTTGTCCTGGTAATAGGTGATGACGACCGGAATCGGCATACCCTTTTCCATTTCCTGCGTGGCGGCATTGAACGCCTTGCAGAATTCCATGATGTTAATGCCACGCTGACCAAGCGCCGGACCAATCGGCGGGGACGGGTTTGCCGATCCTGCCTTGACCTGAAGCTTGAGCTGGCCTGCAACTTTCTTAGCCATATCTCTCTGCCTTTCATGAACGACCGGTCGCCCGGCCCGTGATGCCGGATCTCTCCGGCGGCTGCGGTTGCGTGGTGCGGATCATTAGGGTCCGGCTAAGACCCCTCACCTTCCACGCGGATGCGGACAAGGTCCGCGGGAAACAGGCCGCACGGGCCAGCTTCCAATCTCCTACAATCAGACCTTCTCGACCTGAGCGTATTCCAGCTCGACCGGCGTTGCGCGGCCGAAGATCGACACCTCAACTTTCAGGCGCGAACGTTCTTCGTCCACATCCTGAACCGTGCCGTTGAACGAAGCGAACGGGCCGTCCGAAACGCGAACCTGTTCGCCGATCTCGAAGGTGATCGACGCCTTCGGCCGCTCAACACCTTCCTGGACCTGGCCGAGAATGCGCTCGGCTTCATAATCCGGAATCGGAACGGGCTTATTGTCGGAGCCGAGGAAGCCGGTGACCTTCGGCGTATTCTTGATCAGGTGATAGGCTTCATCCGTCAGATTGGCGCGGACGAGGACATAACCCGGGAAGAACTTGCGCTCACTGTCGACCTTGCGGCCGCGACGCACTTCCACCACCTTTTCGGTCGGCACGAGGATCTTTTCGAACAGGTGCTCGAGCCCCTTCTGGCGAGCCTTGTTCTCGATGTCCTCAGCCACCTTCTTTTCAAAATTGGAATACGCGTGGACGATGTACCAACGTGCCGCCATTTTCATCTCCACCCGTATCAGTTGCCGGTATTGAGCACGAAGCTCAGAACCCAGCCGATCAGCTGGTCAGCGGCAAAGAAAAACAACGCGGCGAACACCACCATCACCAGCACCATGACCGTCGAGATCATCGTCTCGCGGCGCGACGGCCATGTGACCTTGGACGTCTCGGAGCGAACCTGCTGCAGAAACGCGAATGGATTGGATTTGGATGCCATCGACTGCCCACGCAATTACGGCGCGTAAAGCTGAAACTATCAGCCCCACGCACCGCGTGTCTGTTGAACCCTAAATAAACACCGATTTCCGAATACACAAGAGGGAAACCGAAGTTTAACGAAATAAGTTACCACCGATCAACCCCGGCCGGAATGCCGCGAGCATGGCCGCGCTGTCCGTATCAGGGAAGATGGCAGGGGCAGAGGGGCTCGAACCCCCGACCTGCGGTTTTGGAGACCGCCGCTCTACCAACTGAGCTATACCCCTTCATGCCTCTCCTTCAGCGCCCGGGCCAAGGCCCGCAAATCACTGCCGAAATGCATGGCGCTCCCTTTAAGACGGCAGCGGCGGATTGGCAAGCACGATTTTCGATTTTCAGAGCCGTTCTGCTCATTTGCAGGCGACCGGGCTTTCCCATCGTGCTGCCCGCAAGCGTTCAGACCTTCACATATTTCCGCCAGTCGTGCTCTTCCTTGAAGCCCAGCACTTCGCGAATCTTGCGGTTGGAAAGCAGCCCTTCATATTCGCCGATTTCGCGGGTCAAGGGCACGTTCGGGTAGAATCGCTTCGCCAGTTCTTTCGACGGCGTATTGGCCGAAACCGTGTCATTGGCGGCATTGAAGACCTGATAGCCGAGACCGTTCTTCTCGATGCAGAGATGGCAGATCTGGCCGAGGTCGCGGGCGTCGATATAACTCCAGGCGATTCGCTTGCGCATCTCGGGATTGGCGAAATAAGTCGGGAACCTCTCATATTCGTGCGGCTCGATGACGTTGCCGATGCGCAGCGCATAAATGTCGAAGCCCGAACGCTCGGCAAAGGCGCGCGCGGTCTTTTCGTTGACCACCTTCGACAGGCCGTAGGAATCCATCGGATTGACGTCGTAGTCCTCTTCCAGCGGGAACTGGTGAAAATCGCGATGACCTTCGGCGAAGCAGACGCCGTAGGTCGTCTCGCTCGACGCGACGATGATCTTCCGGATACCGAGCTTCACCGCCGCCTCGATGACATTGTAGGTGCCCATCGTGTTGATGCGGAAGGTCTCATTGTCGGGCTTGATCAGGATGCGGGGGATGGCGGCGAAATGCACGACCGCATCGAAGGACTGGACGCCCCTGCCCGCGTCGAGATCGGGAAAATCGCGATGCATGGAGAGCGCGTTAAAGACCTGACCGCTATCGGTGATGTCGGCGATGAGATTGGTGACGCCGGGGCTGTCCAGCGGCACGAGATCGAGGTTGTGCACCTCGTAACCTGATTTAACGAGCCATGGCACGGCATGACGACCCGCCTTGCCCGAACCACCCGTGAACAGGATCCGCTTTTTCATGGAATATCCTCCGCGTCATGAGATCGGAGGCATAGTTAGACGCTTCCGCGCGAAGAGCAAGCGAGCGTCCTGCGAGAGTTCACCCCCGCCTCATCAGGCCGCCTGCGTTAAGCGCCTGATCATTCACTTTCAATCACCGCCGAATCCGGCGATGATTTGCAGGGCCGTCACTTGACGATACTGACCTCATCGACCTGTACGCCGGCCGATTGAACAACCTCTTGCGGGATCGCAGCGATGAAAAACATCGTGAAAACATACATTGCGAATATCGTCGCAACAAATGTGGCCTTTGGAATCATGCGAATTCTCCTCTCTACAAGAAGGAGTCTGAACTAAAATGCGCCAATCACAAACCGCTTTCTGAACGTGAGATGAACAAAATACTGTGACGGGCCTATTTAACGATATTTTTACAACACGTGTTAATCCGTCGATCAGGCATCAAAACGAAAAAACCCCGCTGTCGCCAGCGGGGTTTTTCCTGAATTGCAGGTAATCCCAGGATTACTCGACGATCGAAGCGACGATACCGGCGCCGACGGTGCGGCCGCCTTCGCGGATGGCGAAGCGCAGCTTTTCTTCCATCGCGATCGGAACGATCAGCTCGACGGCAACCGTGACGTTGTCGCCCGGCATGACCATTTCCGTGCCTTCCGGCAGCGTGACGATGCCGGTCACGTCGGTCGTGCGGAAGTAGAACTGCGGACGGTAGTTGGTGAAGAACGGCGTATGACGGCCGCCCTCTTCCTTCGTCAGGATGTAGGCTTCAGCCATGAACTTCTTGTGCGGCTTGACCGAACCCGGCTTGCACAGGATCTGGCCACGCTCGACGCCGTCACGGTTAACACCGCGAACCAGCGCGCCGATGTTGTCGCCGGCCTGGCCCTGGTCGAGCAGCTTGCGGAACATTTCAACGCCGGTCACCGTCGTCTTCGAGGTCGGACGGATGCCGACGATCTCGACTTCTTCGCCAACCTTGACAATGCCACGCTCGACGCGGCCGGTTACGACAGTGCCGCGGCCGGAGATCGAGAACACGTCTTCGATCGGCATCAGGAACGGCTGGTCGATCGGACGCTCAGGCGTCGGGATGTAGGAGTCGACCGCTGCCATCAGCTCGCGGATCGCGTCTTCGCCGATCTTCTTGTCGCTATCTTCAAGAGCGGCAAGCGCCGAACCCTTGACAACCGGGATGTCGTCGCCCGGGAAGTCGTAGGACGACAGCAGTTCGCGAACTTCGAGCTCAACCAGTTCGAGCAGCTCGGCGTCGTCAACCTGGTCGACCTTGTTCAGGAACACCACGATCGCCGGAACGCCAACCTGGCGGGCCAGCAGAATGTGTTCGCGCGTCTGCGGCATCGGGCCGTCAGCAGCCGAGCACACCAGGATCGCGCCGTCCATCTGGGCAGCACCGGTGATCATGTTCTTGACGTAGTCGGCATGGCCGGGGCAGTCGACGTGCGCGTAGTGGCGGGCCGGCGTCTCATATTCGACGTGCGCGGTCGAAATCGTGATGCCGCGCGCCTTCTCTTCCGGAGCCGCGTCGATCTGGTCGTACGCCTTGAACTCACCGAAGTACTTCGTGATCGCTGCCGTCAGAGACGTCTTGCCGTGGTCAACGTGGCCGATCGTGCCAATGTTGACGTGCGGCTTGTTGCGCTCAAACTTACTCTTTGCCATTTGAATGCTTCCTGTGAACGAAATGGTGGCCCCGGCGAACCGGTTTAGTGCCGCCGTTTAAGGCTTTCGGCGAAATTGCGCAAGACTTAATTGCAGACGCCATTCTTGGCGTGAAGGCGCATATGGGAGACAATTCGCCGCCTGCAAGGCGATTCGCCGCGCCCCCTCAAAAACCGCTGAAATCCCAGAGAAAATTGCCTGCCCAACAGGAGAAGAGCACTGGACGCTGGGCGTCGAGCGCCCTCACCTGCCAGACGATCGCCGCCATTGCCGGCGTCCGAAACATCATCGGCATCGCCGCGGCAGCGGTCGTATCAACGGACTTCGGGAAAACTGGAGCGGGTAGCGGGAATCGAACCCGCGTATTCAGCTTGGAAGGCTGCTGCTCTACCATTGAGCTATACCCGCGGGATGGTCCGATCCGATGACGAATGGTGGAGAGAGTTGGATTTGAACCAACGTAGGCTGAGCCAACGGATTTACAGTCCGTCCCCTTTAACCACTCGGGCATCTCTCCAGTTTTCGTCCGGATCGTTAGACCAAGTTCGTCAGAGTTCGAAGCGTTGCCGCCCGTCGTCTGCGCCGCGTATATGACCGGAGCATTTCCGTCTGTCAACACGATGACAACGGAAAAAACACGAAAAATTTCATTCGCCGCCGAAAGCCGGCATATGAAAGAAAGCCTATGCGGCAGCCAAGGCCATAGCTATAAAGCCGCATGAGCAAAGACAAGAAATCCGGCGGCAAGGCCGCAGCAGACCCATCCGCCAAGGATACGCATTACGCCAACCTCAGGCGTGCGCACCGTGACGCCAAACGCGAACGCGGCGAGATCCCGACACCACAGCCGCAGAAGCGCAAGCGTGGGCCTGAGGATTGGAAGCCGCCGGCGCTGGCGCCCGATCAGGTCTATCTCTACGGCCTGCATACGGTACGCGCGGCGCTCGACAATCCCGAGCGCAAGAAGATCAAGCTCTCCGTGACACAGAACGCACTCGCGCGGCTTGAAATCGACGTCGAGACGCTCGGCATTGCCTTCGAGATCGTCTCGCCGCACGAGATCGACAAGGTGCTCGGCCCGGAGGCAATCCATCAGGGGGTCATGCTGGAGACACGGCCGCTGCCGGTTCGCCGGCTCGAAGCACTGAAGGACAGCCCTCTCCTGCTGGTGCTCGACCAGGTGACCGATCCGCATAATGTCGGCGCGATCATGCGCTCGGCGGTCGCCTTCAATGCCGGGGCAGTGATCACCACCCAGAGACATAGCCCGACCGAGTCGGGCGTGCTCGCCAAGTCCGCCTCCGGCGCGCTAGAACTGATCCCTTATATACAGATCACCAATCTCGCCGATGCGCTTGGCGAATTACACAAGCTCGGCTTCTCCACGATCGGCCTCGATTCGGAAGGGCCGGCGCCGCTCGAAGGCACGTTTTCGGGCGATAAGGTGGCACTGGTGCTCGGCTCGGAGGGCAAGGGGCTCAGGCAGAAAACTCGCGAGACCGTGACCGCGCTGGCCCGCCTCGACATGCCGGGCGCGATCAAATCGCTGAACGTTTCGAACGCGGCGGCGATCGCGCTTTATGCAGCGCGGCTTTACTTAAAGGCATAGGCTGGACTCGCTAGGCCGGCTTACGGGCCGCGGCAAAGGGGATTGCCAATGTCGCCCGACTGAAACTCGCCGCCTGCATATCGACGGTCTCAGCCTGACGCTGATGAGCCATGACAGTGCGTCGCTTGGCTTCCACATGCGCGCCGACTGCATTTCCACAAGTCAGGGAAGAAGGCAGCAGCCGCTTTCGCTCGTCCGCCGCGACGCGGTCTAGCTCTTCTTTATGCATGTCGTTATCGCGGGACCGGGTGTACACTTCCGGGCGACAGGCATTAGACAGGAGAAATCCACTTTTGCCTTGGAATGACCTTCTGGAGCACTATGATCGGGCGGCGATCGATCGTAGCGACCGGTCACAAGCAAGAAGGAGTGATCCCCATCATGGCCATTCGACCGCTGATTTTCGGTATCCTGTTCATCGCGGCCTTTGTGGGAATCATCCTCAGCATCATCTGGGTGGACACCTCGCACCCGGTCCACCAGCCCGATCCTCTATCGCCGATGGCACCCGGCCCGGCGACGCCGGGACCGGTGCAATAGGCCGCGAGGAACGCAGCCGGCGATTGCGCGTTGATCCCCAACCGAATGAGGATTGTACGCTCATGCGCATAATGATCGCCGTCGTCGCCTTCATGGTCGCCTCCGTTCTCAGCATTGCAATCCTGTCGCCTTCCGGCGCAGGCCAGAGCGACAGGATCGAGGCAAGCGTCAACGAACCGGTCGCGCATTGAGCTGACGGCCCGGGCGATTCGCAACCGCGCTCAACCGCGGTAGAGCCAGAAGGGGAGATCGCGATCGCGATGGCGCCACTCCCGGCGTTCCTGCCACCGCTCCGCGCGCCACCGCCGCCAGCGGCGGTCATCATCGCGCCAGTCGGAGCGGCGCCAATCGCGCCGATCGCGCCAGCCACGGTCGCCACGCCAGTCACCGTCATCACGCCAACGATCACCTCGCCAGCTGTCGCGAATTTTGACGACATCTCCCTGCGCCGTCATCGCGGGCCGTTCAGCGGGCATAGCGGAAGCAGGTGCGACGGAGGCAAAAGCCGCACCGGCGGCAATGGTTACGGTGAGAATAATGTGTGCGAGCTTCATGGCGCTGCTTCCTCATTGATGATGAGGAGACAATGCCCCAGAGCGGCTGAACTGCCGCTGAAGCAGCCCTTCAGGCAAGGTTCATCGAGTCACAGCATATCGGAGAATAGGGATGGTGCCCCCGCCAGGGTTCGAACCCGGGACCCCCTGATTACAAATCAGGTGCTCTACCAACTGAGCTACAAGGGCAATAGCTGCCCAACTAACAGATTCTGCGATCCTGTAAAGGAAAATCCGATTCTGCGGACAGTCCGGCTTGGCGCCAAAACGCCGGGGCCGTGCAAAACGGCCTTGTCGCAGCGGCCTTTTATCCTTTAGCTAGAGCAGCTTCACAAAGGGCATTGCATGGGCCGTTCATTTCAGACGCTTTCGTTTATCGCCTCGCCAACGATGGAGGCGCTCGCCGCGCGCGAAGAGCTGATTCGCATCTATGGCGACGTGCCGCAGGATAAGGCCGACGTTATTGTCGCGCTCGGCGGCGACGGGTTCATGCTGCAGACGCTGCACAGCACCATGAACTCCGGCAAGCTGGTCTACGGGATGAATCGCGGCTCGGTCGGTTTCCTGATGAACGATTACAGCACCGAACGGCTTCAGGAGCGCATCTGCGTCGCCGTCGAAAACGCCTTCCGGCCGCTGAAGATGACGACGGCCAATGCCGACGGCACCAATTCAACGGCTCTTGCCATCAACGAGGTCTATCTGTTCCGCCAGTCTTATCAGGCCGCCAATCTCAGGGTCGTGGTCGACGGGCACGTGCGCCTGGAGGAGCTGATCTGCGACGGGCTGATGGTGGCGACCCCAGCCGGATCGACGGCCTACAATCTTTCCGCCCATGGCCCGATCCTGCCGCTCGAGGCGCCGCTGCTCGCCATGACACCGGTCAGCGCTTTCAGGCCGCGGCGCTGGCGGGGGGCTCTGCTTCCCAACAAGGTGACCGTCGATATCGACGTGCTCGAGCCGGTGAAGCGGCCGGTGAATGCGGTGGCCGACAATACCGAGGTCAAGTCGGTGCTGCATGTCCGCATCGCCCAGTCGGAGCATATGACGGCGCGCATCCTCTCCGATCCCGACCGCTCCTGGTCCGACCGTATCCTCGCCGAGCAGTTCAAGGATTGAGACGATGGCAATGCGACGGATATTGATGACCACGATGTTCCTCGTCGGATGCTCGGCCGCAATCGCCGCTCCCGCTCAGGACGCCATCCTGCCGGCTTCGGTGATCTTTGCCACCAGCACCGGCTACTGGGAGGACGACGGCAACGCACCTGATATCGAGCGGGCGCCTTCCGCCGCCGAGAATGTTTCCGCCCCTCAGGGAAAGCGCCATGGCTATTACAAGCTCTTTGCCGTGCGCCAGCCGGATCGGACCTCGAAGGTCTATCTTCAGCAGATTGCCCAGACGGAGAGCGGCCCGGCGATCGCCTCGACCGTCGAGTTGCAGGAGATCAGCGATCTGAAGCCCTACGTGACCGATATACGCCCGGAGAATTCGAGCGGCATCAGCAAGCAACCAGGCCTCTTCGCCACCATCTATCTGAAGACCGACCCTGCGGCCGAGCCGGATGGCTGGACGGTGCTGATCGACGAATTCGGTGACATCACCGTCGAGAAAGCGACCAATTGAACAACGGGCACTGTTTGCACAGGCTTGGACGATGAAACTCGGCTTTCGTGACGGCGTTCTTTACGACGACCAAAGACCGGACTGGGACGCAGCCGGCCCGAGGCCCGTCAGCTGGGCTCTGTGGTACCCGGCTGCCGATGACGCGCTGGAAAGCGATATTCGGGAACGAAGCTGGTTTCGCAAGGCGGCAGTCGCCCGCGACGCGCCGATTCGGCCGGCAAGCAGGCCTTATCCCCTGGTCCTGCTGTCGCACGGCACCGGCGGATCTGCGGCGGGGCTGGAATGGCTGGCGCGGCGCCTGGTCGATCGCGGATTTGTTGCGCTCGGCGTTAACCATCACGGCAATACCGGGATCGAGCCCTATCGAGCCGAAGGGTTTGCCTGTCTCTGGGAACGAGCGCCGGATCTAAGCCTGATGCTGGACCGCAGCCGCGACTGGCTCGGCGATCTCGCCGGCCGGATTGATACAGCCCGTGCGTTTGCGGCCGGATTTTCGGCCGGAGCCTATAGCGTCATGCTGCTTCTCGGCGCCGTCGCCCAGTTCTCGCAGTTCGAACCGTCAAGACTGAAACCGGGTGGGCCGCGCGGCCCAAGGGAGTTTCCCGACCTTGCCGATCATATCCCCTCGTTGCTGCGTGAGAGCGATGTGTTTCGCCAGTCATGGTCCCGCATGTCGCAGTCCTATCGTGACGACAGGATCACGGCCGCGCTGCTCTGCGCGCCGGGTCGCTCCATTTTCGCTTTCAGCGAGGAAAGTCTGAAAACGGTCGAGGCACCCGCCCTTATCCTGGTTGGCGACGCGGACAGGGCGGCACCGGCCGAAGAATGTTCAACATGGCTGCATGCGCGACTGGCGCGCAGCGCGCTGAAGATTTTCGGCGGCGGCCTCGGGCATTATGTCTTCGTACCGGAGGGCACGGGATTAGGCTTTGCCTTTGCGGCCGAGCTCTTCACCGATCCCCCTGATATCGAGCGCGCCGCCATTCATGACGAGACCGCCGATCTGTCGGCAGCGCTGTTTCAGCACGGCGACATCCGCGCCATCGCCTGAACGAAGAAGGCCCCGTCTCCGGGGCCTTCTCGTCATTCGATCTCGCAACTACCTGTCAGTCGACATCCTCGACGACCGCGTCGGCGGCGCCACTGATGCGGTGGGCAAGGGCCGCTTCCATGAATTCGTTCAGATCGCCGTCGAGCACGTCATCAGGAGCGGTGCTGGCGACGCCGGTGCGCAGGTCCTTGACCAGCTGGTAGGGTTGCAGCACGTAGGAGCGGATCTGATGGCCCCAGCCGATATCCGTCTTGGAAGCGGCTTCGGCGTTGGCGGCGTCCTCCCGCTTCTTCAGCTCGGCTTCATACATGCGGGCGCGCAGCATGTCCCAGGCCTTGGCCCGGTTCTTGTGCTGGGAACGCTCCTGCTGGCACTGCACGACGATTCCGGTCGGGATATGGGTGATGCGCACGGCCGAATCCGTCGTGTTGACGTGCTGGCCGCCGGCGCCCGACGAACGATAGGTGTCGATGCGGCAATCGCTTTCGTTGATCTCGATCTGGATCGAGTCGTCAACGACGGGATAGACCCAGATCGACGAGAAGGAGGTGTGGCGACGCGCGTTGCCATCGTAAGGTGAGATGCGCACCAGACGGTGGACGCCCGATTCCGTCTTCAGCCAGCCATAGGCGTTGTGTCCCTTGACGAGCAGGGTTGCGGACTTGATGCCCGCCTCTTCGCCGTCGTGAACTTCGAGAAGCTCGACCTTGAAGCGCTGGCGTTCGGCCCAGCGGGTATACATGCGCAGCAGCATGTTCGCCCAGTCCTGGCTTTCGGTGCCGCCGGCGCCGGAATGAACTTCGAGATAGGTGTCGTTGCCGTCGGCCTCGCCGGAAAGCATGGCTTCCACCTGGCGGCGCGCGGCCTCGGCCTTGAGGGCCTTCAGCGTGTCTTCGGCTTCCTTGACGACACTCTGGTCGCCCTCTTCCTCGCCAAGCTCGATCAGCTCGATGTTGTCGTTGAGCTGCTGTTCGAGCTGCTTGACGCCGTTGATGCCGTCATCCAGCTGCTGGCGCTCGCGCATCAGCTTCTGCGCTTCGGATGCGTCGTTCCAGAGGTTCGGATCCTCTGCCTTGTTGTTCAACCAGTCCAGTCGTCTTATCGCCTGGTCCCAGTCAAAGATGCCTCCTCAGCAGGGTGATAGCCTGCTTGGTTTCATCGACCACGTTTTCGATTTCGGCTCGCATTTTCCTGCTTCTCTGTCTCGGTCTTTCAAGTGCTGGTGACATAGAGACGCCCGCCGCGGATGTAAAGGCCCGCAGCAGGCTTCAAAAATTAGGGCGACGGTCAGAAGAGACCGGGTGTGCCGGTCTGGACGGCCTGGTTGGCCTGCGGCGAGGTCTTCAGGATTTCTTCCGGCGCCATGGTGCTGTCCATGCCGATGACGTTGAAGCTGTCGGCTGGGCCGGTGCCGGGCTTGAAGGCCTCGATGATGGTGTTCGGATCGCCGTCGACGGCGGCCATACCGGTCTTGCGGTCGATCGGGATCAGGTTCATGCCCGGCGGAATGACGAACTTCGATTCCGGCGTGTCCTTGACGGCGGCCTGCATGAATTCGTTGAAGATCGGGGCGGAGAGACCGCCGCCGGTGCCGCCGCGGCCGAGCGGACCCGGCGTATCGAAGCCCATATAGAGGCCGGCGACCAGATCCGGCGTGAAGCCGACGAACCAGGCATCCTTCTCGTCGTTGGTGGTCCCGGTCTTGCCGGCGACGTCGCGGCCGCCGAGATCGATCTTGCCGGCGGCGGTGCCGCGCTGAATGACGCCCTGCATCATCGAGGTGATCTGGTAAGCGGTCATCGGATCGAGAACGGTTTCGCGGTTATCGACGACATTCGGCTCTTCCTGGTTCTGCCAGTCGCCGGCATTGCAGCCCTCGCAGAGGCGCTCTTCATGCTTGAAGATCGTCTTGCCGTAGCGATCCTGGATACGGTCGATCAGGGTTGGCTTGATCTGCTTGCCGCCATTGGCGATCACCGAATAGGCCGAAACCATGCGCAGCACCGTTGTATCGCCGGCGCCGAGCGACATCGAGAGAACCGGCAGCATGTGATCGTAGATGCCGAAGCGTTCGGCATATTCGGCAACGATATTCATGCCGAGATCGTTGGCGAGGCGCACCGTCATCAGGTTGCGCGAATGCTCGATGCCCGAACGCAGCGTCGACGGACCGCCGGATTCGCCGCCGTAGTTTTCCGGCCTCCAGACCTGGCCGCCCGAGACGATTTCGATCGGCGCGTCCATGATGACGGAGGCCGGCGTATAACCATTGTCCATCGCCGCCGCATAGACGAAGGGCTTGAAGGAGGAGCCCGGCTGACGCATCGCCTGGGTGGCGCGGTTGAATTCGGACTGGGCATAGGAGAAGCCGCCGACCATGGCGAGGACGCGGCCGGTCTTCGGATCCATGGCGACCAGGCCGCCCTGCACTTTCGGCGGCTGGCGCAGACGATAGGAGGTCGACGACTGATCGCCGAGCTTCTCGACATAGATGACGTCGCCCGGGTTCAAGACGCCGGCCGGCGTTTTTGCGGTCTTGCGCGCGCCGTCCGCCGAACGGTAGGCCCATTGCATGTTCTTGGCGTCTATCGTGCCGCGTTGCCGGTCGGCCGCGACCTTGCCGCTGCCGTCCTTGCCCGGCTGCAAGCCGATGTCGACATTGCTATCCGATGCGGCGAGCACGACGGCGAGACGCCATTCCGGCACGTCGGAGAGCGCAGGAATATCGGCAAGCGCCTTGCCCCAGTCGCCGCTTGCATCGATCTGCTTGATGGGCCCATGAAAACCGCGGCGCTCGTCATAGGTCACGAGGCCATCCTGCAGCGCCTTACGGGCAGCAAGCTGCATCTGCGGATCGAGCGAGGTACGCACGGAAAGGCCGCCCTCGTAGAGGACCTTCTCGCCATATTGATCGATCAACTGACGGCGCACGGCTTCGGCGAAAAAGTCGGAAGCGAAGAGCGATGGACCTGTGCTGCGGGCGGTAACGCCGAGCGGCTGCTTCTTGGCTTCCGCGCCGTCGCTCTGGCTGACATAGCCGTTCTCGACCATACGGTCGATTACCCAGTTGCGGCGCTCGAGCGCAGCCTCGGGATGGCGGAAAGGATGATAATTGGCCGGACCTTTCGGCAGCGATGCCAGATAGGCGGCTTCGGCAACGGTCAGTTCGGTAACGGATTTGTTGAAATAGGTGAGCGCGGCGCCGGCGATGCCATAGGAATTCATGCCGAAAAAAATCTCGTTCAGGTAGAGCTCGAGAATCTTGTCCTTGCTGTAGGCCTGCTCGATGCGGAAGGAGAGAATTGCTTCCTTGATCTTGCGGTCGATCGTCTGATCCGAGCTCAAAAGGAAGTTCTTGGCCACCTGCTGGGTGATCGTGGAGGCGCCGACCGGGCGGCGGCCGGAACCAAAATTCTGCAGATTAACGAGGATTGCGCGGCCGAGGCCGGTCAGGTCGACACCCGGATGGTTGTAGAAATTCTTGTCTTCAGCCGACAGAAAAGCGGCCTTGACGCGGTCGGGGACGGCCTGGATCGGCAGGAAGAGACGCTTTTCCTTGGCATATTCAGCCATCAGAGCGCCGTTCCCGGCATGCACGCGGGTCGTGACCGGCGGCGCGTAGCTGTTCAGAACGGCATAGTCCGGGAGATCCTTCGCGACATTGGCGAGATAGATGGCAATACCCGCCGCCGCGACCAGAAACAGGACGCAGGCCATTCCGAAGAAATATCCAACAAGTCTAACCATATTTTCAGCTACCGGTCTCTTCGATCGTCAATCGGCACAGACGCAACGATTGCACAGATCAAGGCAATTTGCACGTTGCGCGCGGCTTACTCCATGAGCGCTACCGCTACAAGCCGATTCCGCGCTTCAGGCGGTGAAACATAAGCCGGAGTAACGGCGTGAATGTGAGCAAAATAGGGCCCTCCCCGCCGCATTCACCGCTGAGGTCCCGTTTCATCGCGACTGTCACATCCAAGCAACGCCCTGCCCGCCGCCAATCCGCAGCGCGTGCCTGCGAAATTGATTCAAGCGGCACACTCAACTCTTTGTTTTTATGGTTATCGACCTCACTCAACCGGCCGGCGCCCTGACAGGGCTGGGCCGCGCGTCTCTCAAAGACGCAAGGGAGACTGTAACACTCTGAGCTGCTGCACGCATCAACCGCCATTTGCAACGACGCCGCTGCGATACCGCTTCACGGCGTCGGTCAGCAGATCGGCCATCTTGCCGCGCCAGCTCTCATCGAGCAACAGTTTCTCGTCCTCGGCATTCGAGAGAAATCCAAGCTCGAGCAGGATCGAGGGCACGTCGGGGGCCTGCAGAACGCGGAAGCCGGCATGGCGGTGCGGATTGTTGATGGTACCGACCTGATCCTTGAAGGAATTCAGCACGCTCTCGGCCAGCGAGATCGAGAAAGCCTGCGTCTCTCGCCGCGTCAGGTCGAGCAGGATGTCGGCGACTTCGGGAGGCTCGGCGACCGTTTCCTTGCCGGCGATCTGGTCGGAGAGGTTTTCGCGTTCGGCAAGATCGGCGGCGAGCTTGTCGGAGGCCTTGTCCGAGATCGTATAGACGGTCGCGCCGCGGATATCCTTCTGCTTCAGCGTGTCGGCATGCAGCGAAATAAACAGGCCGGCATGGTTCTGGCGGGCAATCAGCACGCGCTGCGAAAGCGAGAGGAACTCATCATCATTGCGGGTCAGGAAGGCTTTGATGCCCGGCTCCTTGTTCAGCCGGTCGGCCAGAGCCTTGGCGAAGGCGAGCGTCACCTGCTTTTCCTCGGTCTTGGTATCGACGCCGATCGCGCCGGTATCGATGCCGCCATGGCCGGCGTCCACGGCGATGACGAAATCCCCGGGGGCGGTTTTCGCAGGTGCGGGAATGGCACTCGTCGTCTGGGCCGCGGCATTCCGATCATTCCAGGCCCGGTCGCCCCATGATTGCGTCTTGACCAGTTCGGCAAAAGCCTGCTTGTCGATCATCTCGGCCTCAAGCACCAGCCGATGCCCCTTGCCGGCCTCATCGGCCTGCACCTTGGCGAGGGAAAGCTTCGCCGGCCTTGCCGCTGTCAACACGATGCGGGCGCTCTCCTCGTCCATCTTGCCGTAGCGGATGTCTCTGAAGAGGCCGCGGGCGGCCAGATCCTTGCCCGGAAAGCCAAAGGCGGTCGCCGGCAGGTCGATGACGATGCGCTCAGGATTGGCGATATAGTGAACTAAAAACCGCGGTTCGCGGTCGAAATCGATGACAATCCGTGTTCTGGCGTCATCGCCGATGATGCGCGCGCCATAGGCAAGCAGCGGATCCCTCGTCTCGGCCGAACCCGCCACATTAGGCAGAATACAGCCGGCAACAAGCACCGCCGTCATCAGCCGCCTTACCAATGTCGATCGCCGCGTTGCGGACTGCGCCGCGATCCGAGCCCTCTTAAACAATAAACCGCCACATCCTATTTATAGCGCGATGGACCGAACATGGCCGTGCGCACGCCCGAGAGCGAAACGCTTTGCCGCCTGCCGAATCGCAATCGCTTGTCCCCAGCTTCTATGTGTTCCGAAATCCATCAATATTATGGCACATTTGGCTTTTCCCTTGCTATTGTGACAGAGAAAACATACAACGCATTTTAGGGTAGAAGTGTTGACGGGATAGAGTCGCCGCAAGGGCTGCCAGCCAGATCTGGACCTGGCGCCACATCGGTCATCGTCCGCCGTCTCATGCGTTTCAACCCCAGTACTGGATCCTGATTTTCCGGCTTTTTGTCGGAACTTCATTGGTGGATCAGCCACCACGCTCTCAGGGAGCAACCTCATCGGACCCGAAAAGGGTCTTCGTATTTGTCGATCACGCTTGGTTGTTGATGGTTTCGCAGCAGGTTTTATCTGAAGTGTACAGGCCCCGGACCGAAACGGTTCCGGCTGCGGTCTGGCTGCTGCTCTCCTCTTCGCGCCAGGCGCGACTTTCATTATCCGGCGCGGCCACGGTGGACCGCATTCTTTCTGTTTCTACAGCAGTCGGGAATGCGCTCTCGCGGCCACGCCGAGGAGCACAGCTTACATGGCAGACAAAATGCTTATCGATGCGTCTCACGAGGAAGAGACGCGCGTCGTTGTCGTTCGCGGAAACCGCATAGAAGAATTTGACTTCGAGTCGCAGCACAAGAAGCAGATCCGCGGCAATATCTATCTCGCAAAGGTAACGAGGGTCGAACCCTCGCTGCAGGCCGCCTTCGTCGATTACGGCGGCAACCGGCACGGCTTCCTGGCCTTCGCCGAAATCCACCCCGATTATTACCAGATACCACTTGCCGATCGTCAGGCGCTGCTTCGGGCCGAGGCCGAAGAGCACCGCCGCGACGAAGACGTCGAGCATGTCGAAACCGCACCGATGGTCGACCTTTCGACCCAGGACCAGCCGGATGTCGGCATCGTGCCTGCGGAAGCACCGGTTGCCGTAGCCGACGAGATTGCGCCGCCTGCCGAGGCCGAGGCAGCGCCCGAGGCCGCCGAGGAAGCGCCGGCCAAGAAGGCACGGCCGCGCCGCAGCCGCAAGAAGGTCACCGAAGCGGCTGCCGAAACGACCGCGACCGAGGACGCCGTGCCCACAGACGTCGAAGCCGAAGGCGCTTCGAACGTTGACAACGAGGATGACGGCTCGACCGGCGGAGCAATGGCCGCGATGGTGGAAACCGACTCGATCTCCGAAGACGTCGATACCAGCAAGCGTCGTCACGATGACGACGATGACGATGACGATCACGGCGAAGAGGAAGTCATCGAATCCGTCGGCGCCGAAGACGCGATGGAAGAAGTGCCAGACCGCGTGCAGCGCAAGCCGCGCAAGCAGTATCGCATCCAGGAAGTCATCAAGCGCCGGCAGATCCTGCTGGTGCAGGTCGCCAAGGAAGAGCGCGGCAACAAGGGCGCGGCGCTGACCACTTATCTCTCGCTCGCCGGCCGCTATTCCGTGCTGATGCCGAATACGGCGCGTGGCGGCGGCATTTCCCGCAAGATCACCAACCCTGCCGACCGCAAGCGCCTGAAGGAAATCGCGCGCATGCTCGAAGTGCCGCAGGGCATGGGCGTCATTCTGCGCACCGCCGGCGCCAACCGTACCAAGGTCGAGGTCAAGCGCGACTTCGAATATCTAATGCGCCTGTGGGAGAACGTGCGCACGCTGACGCTCGCCTCCACCGCTCCCTGCCTGGTGTATGAGGAAGGCTCGCTGATCAAGCGTTCGATCCGCGATCTCTACAATAAGGATATCGGTGAGATCATCGTTGCCGGCGAAGAAGGCTATCGTGAAGCGAAAGACTTCATGAAGATGCTGATGCCGAGCCACGCCAAGGTGGTTCAGCCCTATCGCGACATCCACCCGATCTTCTCGCGTTCGGGCATCGAAGCCCAGCTCGACCGCATGCTGCAGCCGCAGGTGACGTTGCGCTCCGGCGGCTATCTGATCATGAACCAGACGGAAGCGCTGGTTTCGATCGACGTCAACTCCGGCCGCTCGACGCGCGAACACTCGATCGAGGACACGGCGCTGCAGACGAACCTCGAAGCGGCGGAAGAAATCGCCCGTCAGCTTCGCCTGCGCGACCTCGCCGGCCTGATCGTCATCGACTTCATCGACATGGAAGAAAAGCGCAACAATCGCGCCGTCGAGAAGAAGCTGAAAGAATGCCTGAAGAACGACCGTGCCCGCATCCAGGTCGGCCGGATCTCGCATTTCGGCTTGCTCGAAATGTCGCGCCAGCGTATTCGCGCTTCGGTTCTCGAATCGACCACGCAAGTCTGCTCGCATTGCGCCGGCACCGGTCACGTCCGTTCGCAGTCCTCCGTCGCGCTGCATGTCCTGCGCGGCATCGAAGAGTATCTGCTCAAGAATACGACGCACAACATCACCGTGCGGACCACCCCCGACATCGCGCTCTACCTGCTCAACCACAAGCGCCAGACGATCGTCGATTATGAGAGCCGCTTCGGCGTGGCGATCGTCATCGATGCGGACGGCTCGGTCGGTGCGCAGCATTTCGCTATCGATCGCGGCGAGGCCGTGGAAAATCCGGTCAAGATCGAAACGCTCTTCAACTTCGCAGCCATTCCCGAGGATGACGACGACGACATCATCATCGAGGCGGAAGAGGACGAAGACGAGGAACTCGAGGAAAAGCCGGCTGCTGCCGAACGCGCCGCCACGGCCCGCTCGGAAGGCGAAGGCGACGGCAATCGCAAGCGCAAGCGCCGCAGGCGCCGCCGCGGCCGCAACGGCAATGCCGACCAGCCTGTATCGGCTGCGGGCGAAGCCGGTGATGGGGACGAGGACGGCGACGACGAAGGCGCCGAAGGCGATGAAACCACCGGCGCTGCGCCCGAGGACCGTGCCGAAAACGACGACTCACAGCGCCGCAAGCGCCGTCGTCGCGGTAAGCGTGGCGGTCGCCGCAATCGCGCCGAGGACGGTTCCGAACTGACGGCCGGTGAAGCCGGCGAAGGCAACGGCAGCGATGAGGACGAAAGCGACGATGTTTCGAACGACGTCGCTCCTGCCGAAGCTGCAATCGTCGAGACGGTTGCCGAACAGCCCGGCGAAGACCAGGCCGCAGCGGCCGCCGTCGAGGGTGCGGCCGTCGTCAGCGAGGAAGTGAAGCCCGCCCGTGGTCGCGGCCGCCGCAAGCCCGCCGCATCGCCGGTCGAGGCGCTTGTGGTCGAAGCCGAAGCAGCACCCGCCTCCGAAGCCGAGCCGGAGTTGGCCGAGGCCTCCGCCGACCTTCAAACGCCTGCCCAGGAAGAGGCAAAGCCGGTTCGCGCCAACCGCGAATCCAACATCGCCTCGTCCGAGCCGACGGTGAAATCAACCCGCAGCGAAAATGGCGAAAGCGACGACGGCAAGCCGAAGAAAGCCGGCTGGTGGCAGCGCCGTGGCTTCTTCTGAACGCTGATTTTCGGACGTAAATGAGAAAATCCGGCCGCGGCGACGCGGCCGGATTTTTGTTTATTATGGTGCTTGTTTAGCAAAGTTGAACCCTGGAGGCTGGGCGTGTACCTTGACGATATTGGTATACGCGGGGTGATCATGCGGATGACGATCGATATCGATGATGGCTTGCTCGACGCCGCAATGATCGCCACGGGATTGGCGACAAGAGAGACCATGGTAGAACTGGCTTTACGAAATCTCGTCGAGAGGTACCGCCGGAAAAATGCGATCGCAGATCTCGCTGGATTAGGCTGGGAAGGCGAGCTGGACGAGATACGTCGCGACCAGCCGGACGGCAGACGGTGATTGTCCCAGGTGGTCGCGGTGCCCAATCGAGCCGAGCGATAGCAATGCGGTGCGTCGACGGCTGCCCCTCACCCTAACCTTGCCGGGGTCAAGCCGCTGGTCTCGACCCGTCCTGCGGACCCCCGTTCTGACGGGAAGAGGGAACGTGCCCTGCGAGACGTTGGCGAGAGACCGAGAGCTTGCGGCATGTCCCCTTCGCCCCGTTTTACGGGGAGAAGGTGCCGGCAGGCGGATGAGGGGCGGTGCTCCGGCTCGAGCTGTCCCCGCCTGCGGTCAGCCCGCCGGCGGATAGAGAAGATCGACGATGTAGCTGGCGTCGAAGCGGGAATCGAGCATGCCGTAGGTGGAGCGCCAGCCGCCGGCAAGGCGGGTCTCGATGAAGGCATCGGCAATGCGCCCTGCCCCGAGCCGATAGAGTTCGGCGGCACCGGCCGCAAGCGCCAACTGCTCGACGAGCAGGCGCGCCGCACCCTCATCCTGTTCGCAGAGCGCGATGGCGGCGCGCAGCACGTCGATCGTCTTCTTGCCGGCGGGTCCGAGATCGCGGGCAAGGCCGGCAAAAACCGTCTCGAACAGGTCCTTGCCTCGGTTGAGCACACGCAGAACGTCGAGCGCCATGACGTTGCCGGAGCCCTCCCAGATCGCATTGACGGGAGCCTCGCGATAGTGCCGGGCGATCGGGCGTTCCTCGATGTAGCCATTGCCGCCGATGCATTCCATCGCTTCATAGATCAAAGCGGGCGAGATCTTGCAGCACCAGTATTTGGCGACCGGCGTCATGACGCGGGCATAGGCCGCCTCCTCGGCATTGCCGCGCGCCTTGTCGAAGGCATCAGCAAGGCGGAAGGACAGCGCGGTGGCGGCGGCAACGTCGAGCGCCATGTCGGCAAGCACGCGCGTCATGATCGGCTGGTTGACGAGCATCTTGCCGAACACGCTGCGGCCGCGCGTGTGGTGCACGGCCTCGGCGAGCGAGGCACGCATGATGCCCGACGAGGCCAGTGCGCAATCGAGACGGGTCAGCGTCACCATGTCGAGGATGGTGCGGATGCCGGCATCGGAGCCGCCGAGCAGAAATCCGAACGTGTCTGAGAATTCGACCTCGCAAGAGGCATTGGAGCGATTTCCGACCTTGTCTTTCAGCCGCTGGAACTGCAGGCCGTTGGCCGAACCGTCCTCAAGAAGGCGCGGCACGAGGAAGCAGCCCATGCCCTCCTTGGTCTGCGCCAGCATGATGAAGGCATCGCTCATCGGCGCGGACATGAACCATTTGTGGCCGGAGAGCCGGTAGATGCCTTCGCTGACCTTTTCGGCGGCGCTTCGATTGGCCCTGACATCGGTGCCGCCCTGCTTTTCCGTCATGCCCATGCCGATGGTCACCGCGGACTTCTGCATGGCGGGGCGGTTGGACGAATCATATTTGCGCGAGAGGATCTTCGGCGCCCAGTCCTTTTGCACCGCGGGCGAGGCAGAGAGCGCGGCAACGGAGGCGCTGGTCATCGTCAGCGGGCAGAGATGGCCGGTTTCCAGCTGCGCCGTCAGATAGAAGCGCGCGGCGCGAACCTTGTGGGCCTCGTCCTTGGCGTCGGTATCGGCCTGCGGATCCCAGACGGAGGAATGCAGACCGACCGACATGGAGCGGCGCATCAGCGCGTGCCAGGCCGGATGGAATTCGACAACGTCGAGGCGCTCGCCGCGCGGGCCATGGGTGCGCAGCTGCGGCGCGCCCTGATTGGCCATGCGCGCCAGTTCCTGCGCCTCCGGCGAGGTGACGTAGCGGCCCATGTTTTCCAGATCCTCGCGGATGCCGCGCGGCAGGGCCGCCGTCAGATCGACGATCAGCGGATCGGACCGGTAGGCGTTGATGCCGGACCACAGGCTCGGCTGGTTGAGTTCTGCGAGTTTGTCGTCAGTCCGGTTGGCGGAGGTCATAATTCGCTTCTAGTGTAAGAACCCGGCAAAGGGAAACCGGAAGTTATGATTCGGTTCATTCTGCTCTATCGGAATTCTGGCGAAAATGCATGGGGACATAAGCCTTTGCCCACAGCGCATGCTTGCCCCGGCGGGCCGCACTCTTTATAGACCCGCCAGAGACAGCAAGAGGCAGGGTCATGGTCTTTTTCCCCCACCGCCACCTCATCGGCATCAAGGGCCTCACCGAGCAGGATATCACCTATCTTCTCGACAAGGCCGACGAAGCCGTCAAGATCAGCCGCCAGAGAGAAAAGAAGACGTCGACACTCCGCGGGCTGACGCAGATCAACCTCTTCTTCGAGGCATCGACCCGCACGCAGGCCTCCTTCGAACTTGCCGGCAAACGGCTCGGCGCCGACGTCATGAACATGTCGGTCGGCAACTCCTCCGTGAAGAAAGGCGAAACGCTGATCGACACGGCGATGACGCTGAATGCGATGCGCCCCGACGTTCTTGTCATCCGCCATTCGAGCGCCGGAGCGGCCGCGCTGCTCGCCCAGAAGGTCTCCTGCTCGGTGGTCAATGCCGGCGACGGCCAGCACGAACATCCGACCCAGGCGCTGCTCGACGCGCTGACGATCCGCCGCGCCAAGGGCAAGCTCTCGCGCATCATCGTGGCAATCTGCGGTGACGTACTGCATTCGCGGGTGGCGCGCTCCAATATCCTGCTGCTCAATGCGATGGGCGCACGCGTGCGCGTCGTCGCGCCGGCCACCCTCCTGCCCTCCGGCATCGCCGAGATGGGCGTCGAGGTCTTCCACTCGATGAAGGAAGGGTTGAAGGACGCCGACGTGGTGATGATGCTGCGGCTGCAGCGCGAGCGCATGTCGGGCGCCTTCGTGCCGTCGGTGCGGGAATATTATCACTTCTACGGACTCGACGCCGAAACGCTGAAGGCGGCGAAAGAGGATGCGCTGGTCATGCATCCGGGCCCGATGAACCGCGGCGTCGAAATCGCCTCCGAGGTGGCAGACGGCCCGCAGAGCGTGATTGCCGAACAGGTGGAAATGGGGGTCGCGGTGCGCATGGCCGTCATGGAGACGCTGCTCGTCTCGCAGAACCAGGGTCCCCGAACCGGCGGAATGAAGGCATGAGCAACCCGATCGTCCTTAAGAACGTCCGCATCGTCGATCCCTCGCGCAATCTCGACGAAATCGGCACGATCATCGCCGAAAACGGCGTCATTCTTGCCGCCGGCAGCGCAGCTCAGAACCAGGGCACGCCGGACGACGCCGTCGTGCGTGACTGCGCCGGTCTCGTGGCCACACCGGGCCTCGTCGATGCGCGCGTCCATATCGGCGAACCCGGCGGCGAACACCGCGAGACCATCGCCTCAGCAAGCCGGGCAGCGGCGGCCGGCGGCGTCACCTCGATTATCGTCATGCCGGACACCGATCCCGTCATCGACGACATCGCTCTCGTCGAATTCGTCAAGAAGACGGCGCGCGATACCGCCGCCGTCAACGTCTATCCGGCCGCCGCCATCACCAAGCATCTTGCCGGCGAGGAAATGACCGAGATCGGCCTGTTGATGCAGGCGGGCGCCGTCGCCTTCACCGATGCCCATTCCAGCGTTCACGATACGCAGGTGCTGCGCCGGATCATGACCTATGCGCGTGAATTCGGCGCCGTCGTCTGCTGCGAAACACGCGACAAATATCTCGGCGCCAATGGCGTCATGCATGAGGGGCTTTTCGCCAGCTGGCTTGGGCTCTCCGGCATTCCGCGAGAAGCCGAACTCATCCCGCTCGAACGCGATCTTCGGATCGCAGCGCTGACGCGGGGCCGTTATCATGCCGCGATGATTTCCGTGCCGCAATCGGTCGAGGCGATCGAGCTTGCCCGCAGCCGCGGCGCCAAGGTGACCTCCGGCATCTCGATCAACAATCTGGCGCTCAACGAGAACGACATCGGCGAATACCGCACCTTCTTCAAGCTCTATCCGCCGCTGCGCCCGGAGGACGACCGGGTCGCCATGGTCGACGCGCTGGCGCGCGGCGCCATCGACATCATCGTCTCCGCGCATGACCCGCAGGACGTCGATACGAAGCGCCTGCCCTTCGGCGAAGCGGCGGACGGCGCGGTCGGCCTCGAAACCATGCTGGCGGCTGCCCTCAGGCTTCACCATGGCGGCCAGGTCAGCCTGATGCGCCTGATCGACGCCATGTCCACCCGGCCGGCGGAGATTTTCGGCCTGGATGCCGGCACGCTGAAGCCGGGTGCTGCCGCCGATATCACGCTGATCGATCTCGATGAGCCTTGGCTTGTCGCCAAAGACATGCTTCTCTCCCGCTCGAAGAACACGCCGTTCGAGGATGCGCGCTTCAGCGGGCGGGCGGTCGCGACATACGTCTCGGGAAAGCTTGTCCACACACTTTAGGGACCGGCTGGACTGAGGACGGGCCATCGGAGGGCCGAGGGGGCATATGTTATCCAATCTCATGTCATGGCAGATCACGCTGCCGATCGCGCTTGCTGCCGCCATCATCGGCTATCTCCTCGGCTCCATTCCTTTTGGGCTGATCCTCACGCGCGCGGCCGGCCTCGGCGATGTGCGCAGCATCGGCTCCGGCAATATCGGCGCCACCAATGTGCTCAGAACCGGAAACCGGAAGCTCGCCGCGGCAACGCTGTTGCTCGACGCGCTGAAGGCATCGGCGGCAGCCTGGATCGTCGGCTATTTCCTCGGTGAGGAGGCCGCAATCATCGCCGGCTTCTTCGCCTTCATCGGCCATCTCTTCCCGGTCTGGATCGGCTTCAAGGGCGGCAAGGGCGTGGCCACCTATATTGGCACGCTTCTCGGCATCGCACCGATCATGGTCGTGCTCTTCGCCGCCGTCTGGCTGGCGGTCGCCGCCACCACCCGCTATTCCTCGCTATCGGCGCTCGTCGCCATGCTGGTCATTCCGGTCGCCCTATTGATCCTCGGCAATGAAAAGGTTGCGGCGGTTATGGCGCTCATGACTATCATCTCCTACTGGAAACATAGAGCCAATATCTCCCGGCTGATGGGCGGGACGGAAAGCAAGATCGGGGCGAAGGGATAATGGACGCGCCGAGCGCGGGATCAAAAGGCACGGTGCTGAGCGAAAAGCAGAGGATTGCCTGGCTGCGCCTGATCCGCTCCGACAATGTGGGCCCTGCGACCTTTCGCGACCTCATCAATCATTTCGGTTCGGCCGAGGCAGCGCTTGCGGCGCTGCCGGAGCTTTCGGCGCGCGGCGGCGCAACGCGGGCAATCCGCATTGCCAGCGAGGCCGAGGCGCACCGGGAACTGGAGGCGGCGCATCGTTTCGGCGCCCGCTTCGTCGGCATCGGCGAGCCGGACTATCCGCAGGCGCTGAAGCAGATCGACGGCGCGCCGCCGCTTCTAGCCGTCAAAGGCGCGCTTGCCGCCGCCAAGCGGCCGGCCGTCGGCATCGTCGGCTCGCGCAACGCCTCGATCGCCGGCGCCAAATTTGCGGCGATCGTGGCGCGCGACTGTGGCCGGGCGGGTTACACGGTGATTTCCGGCCTGGCGCGCGGCATCGACACGGCCGCGCACCGGGCAAGCCTCGAGACGGGCACGATCGCGGCCCTTGCCGGCGGCCTCGACAAGCCCTACCCGCCGGAGAATCTCGGCCTCATCGAGGAGATAGCTGGCGGCAACGGCTTGGCCGTGAGCGAAATGCCCTTCGGCTGGGAGCCCCGCGCCCGCGATTTTCCGCGCCGGAACCGGCTGATTGCCGGCATCGCGCTCGGTCTCGTGGTCGTCGAAGCAGCGACGCGCTCGGGCTCACTGATCACCGCCCGCCTTGCCGGCGAGTTCGGCCGGCTGGTGTTTGCCGTGCCCGGCTCGCCGCTCGATCCGCGCTGTCACGGCACCAACGGCCTGCTGAAGGACGGCGCTTCGATCGTTACCGAACCTGGCGATGTTATCGAGGCGCTGGCGCCGCTGGCGCAGTTCGAGCTGTTCCCCTCGTCGAGGGCAGAGGAACCGGCAGGCGAGAGCAGGCCAATAACGATGCCGCCCGGCGATTCAGACCGGATGCGCATCATCGATGCGCTCGGGCCGACGCCGGTCGAGATCGACGACGTCATCCGCCACACCGGCCTTTCGGCCTCGGCCGTCTACCTCATTCTTCTGGAACTCGACATATCAGGCAGGCTGCATCGGCATCAGGGCGGCCTCGTTTCGCTTTCCGTTTGAGCTTTGCGCGATATAAGAGAGCCGCCTCGGGAGTTGCAGGAGCCGCGTGTCGAATTCAATAGGTGCGCCGTCTTAAAATTGTATTCAGCACACAATCTCCCCTCGATTGCACCGTACGCAAGAAGTAAAATTGTAGCAAACCCCTTGACCGCAGCGATTTCCCTGTCCATGTCGGAGGGCCAGTATCCAAGTTGCGCTGCGTGTTGCGCTGGCTCCCACGCCGGCGCGGAGTCTTTTTTAGAGAATCATCATGAATGTTGTAGTGGTGGAATCGCCTGCCAAGGCCAAGACGATCAATAAGTATCTGGGTTCGGGATACAAAGTGCTCGCCTCCTTCGGCCATGTGCGCGATCTGCCTGCCAAGGATGGCTCGGTCCTCCCCGATCAGGATTTCGAAATGCTCTGGGAGGTCGACGGGGCCTCGGCCAAGCGGATGAAGGATATTGCCGAGGCGGTGAAATCCTCCGACGGGCTTTTTCTGGCGACCGACCCGGATCGCGAAGGCGAAGCGATTTCCTGGCACGTCCTCGACATGCTGAACAAGAAGCGGGTGCTGAACGGCAAGTCGGTCAAGCGGGTCGTCTTCAACGCGATCACCAAGCAGGCGGTGCTCGACGCGATGGCCGATCCCCGCGACATCGACGTGCCGCTGGTCGACGCCTATCTGGCGCGCCGTGCGCTCGACTATCTCGTCGGCTTCAATCTTTCGCCTGTCCTATGGCGCAAGCTGCCCGGCGCGCGTTCGGCCGGACGTGTCCAGTCGGTGGCGCTTCGTCTGGTCTGCGACCGTGAATCCGAGATCGAGCGCTTCATTTCGGAAGAATATTGGAATCTCTCCGCACTTCTGAAGACGCCGCGCGGCGACGAGTTCGAGGCAAGACTGGTTTCGGCGAACGGCAAACGGCTGCCGCCGCGCGCCATCGGCAACGGCGAAGATGCCGGCCGCCTGAAGGCATTACTCGAAGGCGCGAGCTATATCGTCGACACGGTCGAGGCGAAGCCGGTCAAGCGCAATCCGGGACCTCCGTTTACGACCTCGACACTGCAACAGGCCGCCTCCTCCAATCTCGGTTTCTCCGCCTCGCGCACCATGCAGATCGCCCAAAAACTCTATGAAGGCGTCGATATCGGCGGCGAGACGGTCGGTCTCATCACCTATATGCGAACCGACGGCGTGCAGATGGCGCCCGAGGCGATTGACGCGGCCCGGCGCGCCATCCTCGATCAGTTCGGCGAACGCTATCTGCCCGAAAAAGCGCGCTTCTATTCGACCAAAGCGAAAAACGCCCAGGAGGCACACGAGGCGATCCGTCCGACCGATTTCTACCGCTCGCCCGATCGTCTGCGCAAATTCCTCGACGCCGATCAGATCCGGCTCTACGAGCTGATCTGGAAGCGCGGCATCGCCAGCCAGATGGCGTCGGCCGAGATCGAACGCACGACGGCTGAAATCACCGCCGACAACAAGGGCGAGAAGGCCGGCCTGCGCGCCGTCGGTTCGGTCATCCGCTTCGACGGTTTCATCGCCGCCTATACCGACCAGAAAGAGGACGGCGAGCAGAGCGACGACGGCGACGAGGATGGCCGCCTGCCGGAGATCAATGCACGCGAGGCGCTCGCCAAGCAGAAGATCAATTCGACGCAGCATTTCACCGAACCGCCGCCGCGTTATTCGGAAGCCTCGCTGATCAAGAAAATGGAAGAGCTCGGCATCGGTCGACCCTCCACCTATGCGGCGACGCTGGCGACGCTGCGCGACCGCGACTATGTGACGATCGACAAGCGCAAGCTGATCCCGCAGGCCAAGGGCCGGCTGGTGACCGCCTTCCTTGAGAGCTTCTTCACCAAATATGTCGAATACGACTTCACGGCCGACCTCGAGGAAAAGCTCGACCGGATTTCGGCCGGCGAGTTGAACTGGAAGCAGGTGCTGCGCGATTTCTGGAAGGATTTCTTCGCGCAGATCGAGGACACCAAGGAACTGCGCGTCACCAATGTGCTCGATTCGCTGAACGAGGCGCTGGCGCCGCTGGTCTTCCCGAAGCGCGAAGACGGCAGCGACCCCAGGATCTGCCAGGTCTGCGGCACAGGCAACCTGTCGCTGAAGCTCGGTAAATACGGTGCCTTCGTCGGCTGTTCGAACTATCCGGAATGCAACTACACCCGTCAGCTCTCCTCCGAAAACGGCGGAGAAGCGGAAGGGGTCGCCCTCAACGAGCCGAAGAACCTCGGCACCGATCCGACAACGGGCGAGGAACTGACGCTGCGCTCGGGCCGCTTCGGGCCCTATATCCAGCGCGGCGACGGCAAGGAAGCCAAGCGCGCGTCGCTGCCGAAGGGCTGGAAGCCCGAAGACATCGACTATGAAAAGGCGATGGCTTTGATCTCGCTGCCGCGCGATATCGGCAAACATCCTGAGACCGGCAAGATGATCTCGTCGGGCATCGGCCGCTACGGCCCGTTCCTTTTACATGACGGTTCCTACGCCAATCTGGAAACTGTCGAGGACGTGTTCTCGGTCGGCCTCAACCGCGCCGTGACCGTCATCGCCGAAAAGGCGAACAAGGCGCCGGGCCGGGGTGCGCGCGGCACGCCGGCGGCGCTGAAGTCGCTCGGCGATCATCCCGACGGCGGCGCCATCACCGTCCGTGACGGAAAATACGGTCCCTATGTCAATTGGGGCAAGGTCAATGCCACCCTGCCGAAGGGCAAGGATCCGCAGGCGATCACCATCGAGGAAGCGCTGGCGCTGATCACCGAAAAGGCCGGCAAGGCGCCCGCTGGAAAGCCGACCAAGGCAAAAGCCAAGCCGAAGGCGGCTGCGGCCGAAGCCAAGACCACGAAGACGGCCGCCAAGCCGAAGGCAACGAAGGCGAAAGCGCCGGCGAAATCGAAAAAGGGCTGAAGTGAGCAGGACACCGCGCGACAGAACGGACCTCACGGGCAAACGCCCGGGCAAGATCGGCCGTGCCGGCAAGGATGCTCCCGCCGTCGAACCGCTGAACATCGTCCACGGCGCGCTGCCTTCGCGCGAGGTGATCCTGCGCTTCATCGCCGACCATCCGCAGAAGGCCTCGAAGCGTGAGCTCGCAAAGGCCTTCGGGCTGAAGGGCGACAGCCGCGTCGAGCTCAAGCATCTGCTGCAGGAGCTCGAACAGGAAGGCATGCTGCAGAAGAGCCGCAAGTCGCTCATCCGTCCCGGCGCCCTTCCGCCCGTCACCGTTCTCGATATCACCACGCGCGACAAGGACGGCGATCTGATCGGCCGACCGGCGGAATGGCCGGAAGATCAGGGCGTGGCCCCTGCCGTCGCTATCCGCCAGCAATCGCCGGCAGGCCGCCAGGGCAAGGGCAAGGCACCCGTTGCCGGCCTCGGCGACCGTATCCTGGCAAAGATCTTCCCGGCCGTCGATCGCGGCGGGCCGGCCTATACGGCGCGGATCATCAAGGTGATCGACAGGCGCCGCGGCGCCGCCATGGGGGTTTTCCGCACCGCGCCCGGCGGCGGCGGCCGGCTGCTGCCGATCGAGCGGCGCGGCGAGGAGATGGTGATCGATCCCGATTTCACCGGCGGCGCTGCGGATGGCGACCTGGTCGAGATCGAAGTCGCCCGGCTCGGCCGCTTCGGCCTGCCGCGTGCCAAAGTCCTGTCCGTCGTCGGCTCCGTCGGCTCGGAAAAGGCGATCTCGATGATCGCCATCCATGCCCACGGCATCCCGCATGTCTTTCCGCCCGCCGTGATGGCCGAGGCCGAGGCGGCGAAACCGGCGACGATGTCGCATCGTGAGGACTGGCGCGACGTGCCGCTGATCACCATCGATCCGGCCGACGCCAAGGATCATGACGACGCCGTCTATGCCGAGCTCGACCCCTCCCCCGATAATCCCGGCGGCGTCATCGTCACCGTCGCGATCGCCGACGTCTCCTGGTATGTCCGGCCCAATTCGCCGCTCGACCGCGAGGCGCTGAAACGCGGCAACTCCGTCTATTTCCCGGATCGGGTGGTACCAATGCTGCCGGAGCGGATCTCCAATGATCTCTGCTCGCTGAAGGAAGGCGTCGATCGCCCGGCGCTTGCCGTGCGCATGAGCTTCTCCGGCGAAGGCCGCAAGATCGGCCATACATTTCATCGCATCATGATGAAGAGCGCCGCCAAGCTTTCCTACCAGCAGGCGCAGGCGGCGATCGACGGCAATCCCGACGACAAGACCGGACCGATGCTCGAGCCGATCCTGAAACCGCTCTGGCACGCCTATGCGGTGATGAAACGCGGACGCGACCGGCGTCAGCCGCTGGAACTCGACATGCCGGAGCGCAAGATCCTGCTGAAGCCCGACGGCACGGTCGATCGTGTCTTCGTGCCGCCGCGGCTCGACGCGCACAAGCTGATCGAGGAGATGATGATCCAAGCGAACGTCGCCGCCGCCGAAACGCTGGAAAAGAAGCGCCAGGTCCTGGTCTACCGCATCCATGACGGCCCGACGCTTGCCAAGCAGGAAGTCCTGCGCGAGTTCCTGGCGACCCTCGGCATCTCGCTCGCCAAGGGCGGCAATGTGCGCGCCAATAGCTTCAACGGCATTCTGGCCAAGGCGGAAGGCACGGCGCACCAGACCATGGTCAACGAGATGGTGCTGCGCTCGCAAAGCCAGGCGATCTACAGCCCTGAGAATATCGGCCATTTCGGTCTCAACCTGATGAAGTACGCCCACTTCACCTCACCGATTCGCCGCTACGCCGACCTCATCGTGCATCGCGCGCTCGTCGGCTCGCTCGGCTTCGGCGAAGGCGGCATCACGCCGGACGAAGAAGCCGCCCTCGACGATATCGCCGCCGAAATCTCGACCTTCGAGCGCCGGGCAATGGCGGCCGAGCGCGAGACCATCGATCGGCTGATCGCCCATCACTTGAGCACCCGGGTCGGCGAGGAATTTGCCGGCCGGGTCTCGGGGGTGACGAAATCCGGGCTTTTTATCACCCTGCCGGACTATGGCGCCGATGGTTTCATCCCTATATCGACGCTTGGCAGCGATTATTTCATCTATGACGAGGCGCATCAGGCACTCTCGGGTGAACGCACGGGGCTCGGCTATCGCCTCGGCGACAGCGTCACCGTGAAACTTGCCGAAGCGATTCCGCTTGCCGGCGCGCTGCGTTTCGAAATGCTGAGCGAGGGGCGCGAGATGCCGACGGCGGTGCGCTCCTTCCATAAGGCCGGCCGCCGCGACAAGGGCCAGGTTCGCAAGAAACCGGGGACGAGGCCGCCGCGCGGGCGGCGCTAAAGCATCTCACGTCATCGAGCCTGATTCAGGAGCCCTACGCTTTCGGGCTGAAAAGGAACATGCGATGGGCACACAGACCGATCTTACGGTCCGCTACGGGGGCACGCCCGAGGTCGAACGTCCGCTCCGGCGCTCGATCCTGCGCGGGCTGATGAACCGCTGTCCGGCCTGCGGCGACGGCAAGCTCTTTCGCGCTTTCCTGAAACCGGTCGATCACTGCGCTGCCTGCGGCGAGCCGATGCATCATCACCGCGCCGACGACCTGCCGCCCTATATCGTCATCCTCGTCCTCGGCCATGTCCTCGTCGGTGGTTACATGTTGACCGACATGACCTTCGTTCTACCGGTATGGGTTCATCTCGCCATCTGGGCCCCGATCACCGTCGTCACCGCGCTTGCCTCGATCCAGCCGATCAAAGGCGGCGTCATCGGGCTGCAATGGGCGCTGCGCATGCACGGTTTCGGCGGGGAGAGCGATGGCCCCGATGATTACGATCTTCCCCGGCGGCCGGATTGAATGCCTTCACCTTCCAGACATATTTAACGTGTAGTGGCTGCCCTCCACCGACCACTACCGGACGCGGGCGTCGTCGATCCTCAACGAGTTGACATGGTAAGCTTTTCTTGTCTGAACAGGCTTTACATTCCGCAGGCGGTCACTCACATCGGAAATACTGCGAAACGCTGCTCGTCACCGGGATTTGGCACGTCCGTGTCTTTCTATGCGAAGCGACCGGCCGATTCGCTCGCGAAGCTTTCTAAGGATGGATAAATGTCTCAGCCGAGAAACGGCACACCGGGCGATCTCGAAGAAATCCATTGGCCTTCTCTGGTGGCAGCCATCTCGTCGATATCAGCCGTCGGCATCGCAATCGGTCTCGGACTTCCGCTGCTCAGCATCATCCTCGAAAAACGAGGCATCTCATCGACCCTGATCGGGCTCAATACCGCAATGGCAGGCATTGCGGCGATGGCCGCCGCGCCCGTTACAACCAAGCTCGCTCACATATACGGTGTGGCGCCGACCATGCTCTGGGCTGTGGTGATTTCAGCGCTGAGCGCGCTCGGTTTCTACTATGCCCAGGATTTCTGGATGTGGTTTCCGCTGCGTTTCGCCTTCCACGGCGCAACGACGACGCTGTTCATCCTCTCCGAATTCTGGATCAACGCCGCCTCGCCGCCGTCCAAGCGCGGATTTGTTCTCGGCATTTATGCGACCGTGCTTTCGCTGGGCTTTGCCGCCGGGCCGCTGCTGTTTTCGCTGCTCGGCAGCGACGGGATCTTCCCCTTCCTGGTCGGCGCCGGCGCCATCCTGCTCGCCGCAATTCCGATCTTCATCGCCCGCTACGAAAGCCCGGCGCTCGAGGAAAAGCCGGAGCTGCATTTCATGCGCTACGTCTTCCTGGTGCCGACGGCGACGGCAGCGGTCTTCATCTTCGGCGCCGTCGAAGCGGGCGGCCTGTCGCTTTTCCCGATCTTTGCCGTGCGCGCCCATTTCACCGAATCGCAGGCGGCACTGCTACTCACTATGATGGGGGTCGGCAACGTCATCTTTCAGATCCCGCTCGGCCTGCTTTCCGACCGCATCTCGGACAAGCGGCCGCTTCTCGCCGGCATGGCGCTGATGGGCTTCGTCGGCTCGATGATGCTGCCATTGTTGGTCGACAACTGGCTGCTGATGGCCGGACTCCTGCTGTTCTGGGGCGGCTGCGTCTCCGGCCTCTATACGGTCGGCCTCAGCCATCTCGGCTCGCGTCTGACCGGTTCCGACCTTGCGGCGGCCAATGCCGCCTTCGTCTTCTGTTATGCGGTGGGAACCGTGGCCGGGCCGCAGGCGATCGGCGCAGCGATCGATGTCGCCGGAAATAACGGTTTCGCCTGGGCGATTGCCGCCTTCTTCGGCTTTTACGCCCTACTTTCCGGCATCAGATTGATGTTCATTCGAAAACGGACTTGACTTTTCGGGCGGGATTCGTAGTTTCGCGCCAGAATTTGCCGTGGAGCCCCATCCGGCTTCCACGGCTTTCATTTTCTTAAAGGCAGGACGACCATGGCCAAGGCTACAACAATCAAGATCAAGCTGCTGTCGACAGCCGACACTGGTTTCTTCTACGTCACGACGAAGAACAGCCGTACGATGACGGACAAGATGACGAAGACGAAGTATGACCCGATTGCTAAGAAGCATGTCGAGTTCAAGGAAACCAAGATCAAGTAATCACTTGGCCTGACGGATTTCAAAAAAGCGCGCGCCCTTGGGTTGCGCGTTTTTTATTGTCCGAAACGGTCGCCTTTGAGAAATGATAGCGCAAACAAGCAACGCCGCCCTTCCATCTTCGGGAAGTGACGGCGTTTTCCTGAAAGGGGGTCGGCCAGCATGCAAAACGGCACGAGGAACCGTTATGACTTGCCTACCAGCCGACCAACCCCACGACCCAGGAGATGCGGCGGACCTGAGCATCATGGGGTATGGACAGCTCCTCTTCGGGAGCTCTTCTCTTATGAGCCGATAATTTGCGCAGAAATGAAAGAAAATCAACAAATTCTTAATGATGAATTTTCTTAGCTTGATTTTATGGTTAAAAGTCCAGGATTGGCGCACACAAAGATTTGACGTCTCTGCTTGCACCCAAAGCCTAGCGGTGAAGGCTTAGAAGAAATTCGGCAATATAACTTAATAACTTAAGCCGCCCCTCCCCTTACGTGAGGTGACGCCGCCGCACTCTATTTGACCCTGTTGTCAGCAGACATTCTTTTATAGTCCCTATTTCATTCCGAGCGCCGTCCGGCATTCCAGAAAATGTCGCACGCCGCCGTTATCCACAGCAACGCCTGGAGTCCATTTTTGGGCTATCAAGTTGCAGATTTTTGGCCTGCGTCGCATGGGCGAAGGTTAAAAATCGGTAATAATTGGCTTACGACAGTGGAAAAACCTACAAAGCCCGGCAAGAGGCCGGGTGATTCGTCAGGCAGCTGCGGCAACCACGCGATTGCGGCCGGTATTCTTGGCCTCGTAAAGCGCAAGATCGGCCTGCTTCATCAGCTGGTCGGGGGTCAGCACCGAGCCAATCCGTGAGGCGATACCGAAGGAGGCGGTGACGTTGAGCGCTTCGCCGGAGTGCTTCAGCATGAAGGGAGCGCTTTCGACTGCCGCGCGCAGGCGCTCGGCGACAGCGGCGGCCACTTCCGGCGACGTGTCCGGCATGGCTACGACGAACTCCTCCCCGCCGTAGCGGCAGGCGAGATCGGCGCCGCGGATGGTCGAACGGACGCGGTTTGCGAATTCGCGCAGGACTTCGTCGCCGCCGTCATGGCCGTAGGTGTCGTTCACCTGCTTGAAACGGTCGATATCGGTGATCAGCACCGAAAGCGGACGCCCCCGCGCCATCGACCGGTTAAAGAGCACGGTGAGGTGATTGTCGAGATAACGCCTGTTGTTAAGTCCGGTCAGCGGATCGGTCACGGCAAGCTCGATCGTCTGCTTGACGCTGGCGCGCAGCCGATCATTGTAGCGCTTGCGGCGGATCTGCGTCAGGCTGCGGGCGACCAGCTCGTTCGGATCGACGGGACGGATGATATAATCGTTGACGCCGAGATCAAGCGCACGCACGACCATCTCGTCAGCCCCCTGCTCGGTGATGATCAGGATCGGCAGGAAGCGTGTGCGCTCCAGCGATCGCAATTGAGAGCAGAGGCGAAGCGGATCGTAATCGTCGAAATTGGCGTTGACGATGACGAGGTCGAAGGCGTGCTCGGCTGCTTCGAAGAGGGCTGCCTGCGGATCGGAGAGGGCAAGCACGTCGGCGACGGGCTTCAGCGCCCTGACGATGCGTTCCTGCGAATTGGCGCGGCCATCGACCAGCAGCACCTGGCCGGCCTCGTCGGCGCGGCCCTCGCCTGCCCGCATCAGGTCGCCCATGCCCATCGTATGGGCGGTGTCGGCGCGGATGCGCAGCTCATCGCTCAATGTTTTCAGCCGCAGCAGGCTCTTTACCCGCGAGATCAGCTGCAGATCATTGACCGGTTTGGTGAGGAAATCGTCCGCGCCGGCCTTCAGGCCACGCACGCGATCGGCCGGCTGGTCGAGTGCTGTGACCATGACGACGGGGATATGGGCGGTCTTCTGGCTGGCCTTCAGCCGTTCGCAGACCTCGAAACCATCGATACCGGGCATCATGATGTCGAGCAGGATCAGATCGACTTGATTGCGCTCGCAGATTGCCAGCGCCTCGTGGCCGTCGGCGGCGGTCATCACGTCGAAATACTCCGCGAGCAGCCGCGCTTCGAGCAGCTTCACGTTGGCCGGAATATCGTCAACCACCAGTATTCGCGCAGTCATAAGCGTCTTTCCGATGCGTCAGGCATCGCCCAGATAGGTCTTGATCGTCTCGATGAATTTCGGAACCGAGATCGGCTTGGAAACATAGGCCTCGCAGCCGCCCTGGCGGATCCGCTCCTCGTCGCCCTTCATCGCGAAAGCCGTGACGGCGATGACGGGAATCACGTGCAGCTCGTCGTCTTCCTTCAGCCATTTGGTGACTTCGAGGCCGGAGACCTCGGGAAGCTGGATATCCATGAGGATGAGGTCGGGGCGATGCTTGCGCGCCAGATCGAGCGCCTCCATGCCGTTGCGCGTCTGGATCGTGGTATAGCCGGACGCCTCGATGAGGTCGCGAAAGAGCTTCATGTTGAGCTCGTTATCTTCTACAATCATCACCTGTTTGGGCATGACAAGCTGTCCCTACGTCCGTTCGCGCAGCGGTTCGTCCCATGAGAAAGACACATGCGGATGAAGAGCTCCGTGAAACCGATAGCGCACGCTAGCGGTATTTGGTTGAAGAAAAGGTAACTTACCCCTCGAAATGCAAAGCAACTTCAAGACTTCGAAACAACTGGCGGCCGACCCGCACGAGACGGCGATCGCCGTGCTCGGCTGGCTTGCCGACGATCCCGAGATGTTCGGCCGCTTCCTCGCGCTCACGGGCGTGGCCCCTGGGCAGGTGCGCAACGCCGTCAACGATCCGGGCTTCCTCGCCGGCATGATGGATTTCCTGATGAACCACGAGCCGACGGCGATGGCCTTCTGCGCGGCGAGCGGCCTCAGCCCGGAGACGGTGACCGCAGCCTGGCGGCATTTCTCCTCGCCGGGTCTCGATTCCGGGGAATACTGAGCGTGACCGATCTCGATATTTCCCATATCCGCCTCGGCGAGCGGCCGCTGATCGTCTGTGACGTCGACGATGTGGTGCTGCAGTTCATCGATCCGTTCCAGCTTTTTCTTCAAAGCCTGGGTCATGAGTTCCTGCCGCGATCGTTCCGGCTGCACGGCAACATCGTCTCCACGGCGGACGGTGCGGAGATCGAGGGCAACCAGGTCAGCCGGCTGATCGAAGAGTTTTTCGAAGCGCAGGAACTGTGGCAGACGCCGGTCGACCACGTCATCGAAACGCTCGACCGGCTTTCGCAGGCGGCCGATATCCTTTTCCTGACGGCGATGCCGCCACGGTTCCAGGATCAGCGCCGCCGCCTGCTGGACAGCGCCGGGCTGCTCTTTCCGCTGCTTGCCTGCGAGCAGCCCAAGGGGCCGATCGTTCACGCGCTGCATGCCAGCCGCTCCTTTCCCGTCGCCTTCATCGATGATATGGCGCACAATCTGCATTCCGTCAGGGAACATGTGGCCGATTGCCTGCTCATTCATCTGATGCCGGACTCACCGGTCCATCGTTTCGCGCCGGCAGCGGCCGACGACATTACCCGCGCCATCGACTGGGCGCATGCCGCTGAGCTGATCGAGGCGCATTTCCTTGCCGGCACGCTCAGTCGCGCAATTCCAGCCGCATGAGCGGCCGCCCGTCCTTGCGCCTAGCCACAGTCTCGAAGCCGGCCGCATCAAAGATCGCAGTCGAGCCGATGCAGAGCGTCACGGATTTCGACTGCTTCACTTGGTCGATCGGACAGGCTTCCAGCAGCCGCGCGCCCTGGCGCCTGGCGTGATCGATCGCGCCGGCGAGCAGCCGATGGCTCATTCCCTTGCCGCGCAGCCTGGGCAGCAGGAAGAAGCAGCTGACGGCCCAGATCGACGGATCATGCGCATCGCCCTCTTCCAGCGGTCGCGAAACGGTGCGCGGCGAGTTGAACTGCGGCACGTCGTGGCGTGGCCCGACCTGCACCCAGGCGACCGGCTCGCCACCGGCATAACAGAGGATGCCCGGCGGCGGCCCTGCCTCGATCCGTTGCTGCATATGCGCCTTGCGCTCGTCGGCCGGCATTTTCGTCCTCACCGCATGCGGCAGACGCAGCGCCACACACCAGCAATGGTAGAAAGCGCCCTGCGGCCCGAACAGGGTTTCGAAGTCACCCCAGCGTTCCGCCGTCACCGGCTCGAAACGAATATCGTTATCCAAAGGCAAAGCTCCCGCCGCTCTTGAGACTCGTCAGCTTAAGGCGTAGTGTCGCGACGTTCAACCTTTGTTCTCACCATGACGCCCGCCCCTGACAAGACACCCGGCTTTTGTCGCGACTGCCTTGCCGAGCAGAAGGGTGAGGCGCGCCGTTGCATATCCTGCGGCAGTCCGCGTCTGGTGCGCCATCGCGAGCTCCATGCACTGACGCTGGCGCATATCGATTGCGACGCCTTCTATGCGGCCGTCGAGAAGCGCGACAATCCCGAGCTTGCCGACAAGCCCGTGATCATCGGCGGCGGCAAACGCGGCGTCGTCTCCACTGCATGCTACATTGCCCGCATCCACGGAGTGCGCTCGGCGATGCCGATGTTCAAGGCGCTGGAGGCATGCCCACAGGCCGTCGTCATCCGTCCTGATATGGAGAAATATGTCCGGGTCGGGCGCCAGGTACGGGCGCTGATGCAGGATCTGACGCCGCTGGTGCAGCCGCTGTCGATCGACGAGGCATTTCTGGAACTTGGCGGCACCGAGCGGCTGCATCACGACCCGCCGGCGCGCACGCTCGCCAAATTCGCCCGGCGCATCGAAACGGAGATTGGCATCACCGTCTCGGTCGGGCTTTCCTATTGCAAATTCCTCGCCAAGGTCGCCTCCGACCTGCAGAAGCCACGCGGCTTTTCCATCATCGGCCGCGAAGAAGCGGTCGAATTCCTGGCGCCGCGTCCCGTCACCACGATCTGGGGTGTCGGCAAGGCCCTTGCCGCGACGCTGGAAGCGGATGGCATCCGCACCATCAGCCAGTTGCAGCAGATGGAGGAGAACGACCTGATGCGCCGCTACGGCAGCATCGGCCAGCGGCTCGCCCGCCTCTCGCGCGGCATCGACGACCGCGAGGTGCATCTCAATAATGCCGCCAAGAGCGTCTCGGCCGAGACGACCTTCTTCGACGACATCTCGCGCCACGACGATCTGGTGCCGATCCTGCGCAATCTTTCCGAAAAGGTCTCCTGGCGCTTGAAGAAAGGCGACATCGCCGGCCGCACCGTCGTGCTGAAGATGAAGAGCGCCGACTTCAAGACGCGCACCCGCAACCGCAGGCTCGAGGACCCGACCCAGCTGGCCGACAGGATCTTCCGGATCGGGCTCGAGCTGCTCGAAAAGGAGACGGACGGCACGAAATTCCGCCTGATCGGCATCGGCGTCACCGATCTCGGCGACGCCGCCCGCGCCGACCCGCCCGATCTCATCGACCGGCAGTCGGGCCGGCGGGCAGCGGCCGAAGCAGCGATGGACAAGCTGCGCGACAAGTTCGGCAAGGGCACAGTCGAGACCGGCTATACCTTCGGCAGCAAGCGCGATCACTGAGGTGTCGCCCGGAACTGCGCAGCGGTTCGGGGGTAACGACATGCGTTAAATCACAGCGCTGAGGCTGTTACCCCGGCTGCCGTTCGGCCTATCAAATCTTCCTTAAACTTCGTCCCATAATGTGCCGGACCAGTATTGCGTATGGTTGGGTATCATGGTCTCGCGTTTCGTCTTCGGCCTCGGCTTGCTGTCGGCCACCGCACTCGTGCACCCTGCTTTTGCCGCGGATGCACGCACGCTGCAGATCTTCGTTTCGAAGGACAAGCAGTCGCTTGCGGTCTATGACGGCACCGAGGTCGTCGCGACCTCGAAGGTCTCGACCGGCAAGGACGGCCACACGACGCCGAGCGGCATCTTCTCGGTGCTGGAAAAGCAAAAATACCACGAATCCAATCTCTATTCGAACGCGCCGATGCCCTTCATGCAAAGGCTGACATGGTCCGGCATCGCGCTGCACGAATCCAATTCGGTGCCGCGTTATCCGGCCTCGCATGGCTGCGTGCGCATGCCCGGCGCTTTCGCAAAAATGCTCTATGGCATGACCGGCAACGGTATCCCCGTCATTATCAGCGATGGCGAGCTGGCGCCGCAGCCGATCGACCACCCCAACCTCTTCCGTCCGGAGACATCGGTGGCGATGCCGCTGCTTTCGGATGTCGAATTGCGGCCCTCCATGCCAGACAGCCCGCAAAAGCCGGTGCAGGTGGCGATGAACGACACGGCGGCCATGCCGATGCCGGTAGCGGCGCTGATGCCAAAGCCCGAAATCGAGCCGCCATCCGAGCCGATCAGCATGCTGATCACACGCCGGACGCTGCGCGAGACGGTGATCGACATTCAGACCCTTCTCAACCAGCTCGGTTTTTCAGCCGGCGATCCGGACGGCTTGCTCGGCCCGTCGACCGTGCAGGCGGTCACTGCCTTCAAGACGCTGCGTCCAGCGGAATTTGCGGGCGACAGAAGCCTAATCTCCGACAGGCTGCTCAAAGCCGTCTATGCCGCGGCCGGCAAGGGCGAGCCGCCGAACGGCGTCATCATGGTGCGGAAGGCGTTCAAACCGGTGTTCGAGGCGCCAGTGACGATCACCGATCCGGGGCTGGCGCTCGGCACGCATTTCTTCACTTTGCACGCGGTCGATGAAAAGGCCGGCACGGCGGACTGGCTCGGCATCACCCTCGAAAACAATCTCTCCCGCGAAACGATGAAGCGGCTCGGGATCAGCAATCAGGAAAGCTCGATTGTCACCGGCAAGCCGATTGCCCGTTCGCTGAGCAGGATTACCATCCCGGACGAGACCCGCCGCAAGATCGACGCGCTGATCGCGCCCGGCTCGACGCTGACGATCTCCGATACCGGCCTCGGCACAGAGACCGGCGAAGGCACGAATTTCATAACGATCACGCGGGGCTGATGCGATCAACCGGGCTGATCAGACAAGCTCGACGTCGACCACTCCGGGGGCGGCACGAAGAGCGGCGGCGATCTCCGGCGTGATGCGGTATTTCTCCGGCAGCGCCACTTCGACCTCGCGCTTGCCCTCTTCCTTGATGACGATGAAGGAAACCAGGCCGTCGCCCTTGGCGTTCAGATGGCCGGCGACCATTTTCAGCGGTCCGGAATCTCTGATATAAACGCGTAGCGCCTTCTGCATCTGGAGCGACTTTTCCTCCAGCGACTGGATCGTCTGGATGCGCAGACCGATGCCCTCCGGCCGCTCCTCGCCGGTCGCGGTCAGCAGGAAGGATTTTCCGGACTCCAACATGTCGCGGTATTGGTTCAGCATTTCCGAAAACAGCACGGCCTCGAACTGGCCCGACGAATCCGAAAAGACGATGATGCCCATCTTGTTGCCGGTGCGGGTCTTGCGCTCCTGCTTGGAGATGACGGTGCCGGCAAGGCGCGCATTGGACGCGCCCTGTTTGATCGCTGCGGAAAATTCGGCAAAGGTCTGCACCCGCATCTTCTGCAGGATATTGCTGTAGGAATCGAGCGGGTGGGCGGTCAGATAGAAGCCCAGCACCTGGAATTCCTTGAGCAGCCGCTCCGAGGCAAGCCAGGGCGAAAACGGCGGCAAAGCAATCTTCTCGGGGCCCGAGGTGAGCGTGCTGCCGAAAATATCCGACTGGCCGCTCAGCTTGTTTTCCTGGGAGCGCTGGGCATAGCCGAGGATACGGTCGAGCCCGGCTGAAAGCTGGGCGCGGTCGGTGCCGAAACAATCGAAGGCACCCGCAAAGATCAGGCTTTCCAAGACGCGGCGATTGACCTGGCGCGGATCGATGCGCAGGCAGAAATCCTCGATGCCGGCGAACGGCTTGTCGCCGCGCACCTCGACGATATGGTCGACGGCGGATTCGCCGACGCCCTTGAGGGCGGCGAGCGCATAATAGATGCGGTTGTCGCCGGTTTCGAACTGGCGGAAGGAGGTCTGCACCGACGGGGCGATCACCTCGATGCCGAGGCGCTTGGCGTCCTGGCGGAAGTCATTGACCTTTTCCGTGTTGGACATGTCGAGCGTCATCGAGGCGGCGAGGAATTCGACCGGATAATGCGCCTTCATATAGGCCGTCTGGTAGGAGACAATGGCGTATGCGGCGGCATGCGACTTGTTGAAGCCGTAATTGGCGAACTTCGCCAGCAGTTCGAAGATATTGTCGGCTTGCGGCTTCGATACGCCGTTCTTGACAGCGCCATCGACGAAGCGTTCGCGCTGCTGGTCCATCTCGGCCTTGATCTTCTTACCCATGGCGCGGCGCAAAAGATCGGCCTCTCCGAGCGAATAACCGGACAGCACCTGGGCGATCTGCATCACCTGTTCCTGATAGACGATGACGCCCTGGGTTTCCTTGAGCAGGTGGTCGATCATCGGATGGATCGATTCCAGCTCTTCGTCACCGTGCTTGCGGGCATTGTAGGTCGGGATGTTCTCCATCGGGCCCGGACGATAGAGCGCCACCAGCGCGATGATGTCCTCGATGCAGTCCGGCTTCATGCCGATCAGCGCCTTGCGCATGCCGGCACTTTCCACCTGGAACACGCCGACCGTTTCGCCGCGTGACAGCATCTCGTAGGTCTTCTTGTCGTCCAGCGGAATGGCCGCAAGGTCGACACTGATGCCGCGCTTGGCGACGAAATCGACGGCGACCTTCAGGACGGTCAGCGTCTTCAGGCCAAGGAAGTCGAATTTGACGAGGCCCGCCTGCTCAACCCATTTCATGTTGAACTGGGTGACCGGCATGTCGGAGCGCGGATCGCGATACATCGGCACCAGCTTGGACAGCGGCCGGTCGCCGATGACGATACCGGCGGCATGGGTCGAGGCATGGCGGTAAAGCCCCTCGATCTTCTGGGCGATATCGAGCAAGCGCGCGACGACCGGTTCCTTCGCCGCCTCCTCCTGCAGCTTCGGCTCCTCCTCGATCGCCTTGGAGAGCGGCGTCGGATTGGCCGGATTATTCGGCACAAGTTTGCAAATCTTGTCAACCTGGCCGTAGGGCATCTCCAGCACGCGGCCGACGTCGCGGAGTGCTGCGCGGGCCTGCAGCGAACCGAAGGTGATGATCTGGGCCACCTGCTCGCGGCCGTACTTGGCCTGGACGTATCGGATCACCTCTTCGCGGCGGTCCTGGCAGAAGTCGATGTCGAAGTCCGGCATCGAGACGCGTTCCGGATTGAGGAAGCGTTCGAACAGCAGCGAAAACCGCAAGGGATCAACGTCGGTGATCGTCAGCGCGTAGGCGACCAGCGAACCGGCGCCCGAACCGCGGCCGGGACCAACCGGAATGTCATGCTGCTTGGCCCATTTGATGAAGTCGGCAACGATCAGGAAGTAGCCGGGAAAGCGCATGCGCTCGATGACGCTGAGCTCGAATTCCAGCCGCTCGCGATAATCCTTTTCCTCATAACCCGGCGACATGCCGAGGGTCGAAAGCCGCATGTCCAGCCCTTCGACCGCCTGGCGGCGCAATTCGCCCGCCTCGGCGCGTTCGGCCTCCTCGGCGTCGTCGGTCGCACCCGTGAAGCGCGGCAGGATCGGTTTGCGCGTCTTCAACACGAAGGAGCAACGCTTGGCGATCTCGATCGTGTTCTCCAGCGCTTCCGGCAGATCGGCAAAGAGCTTGGCCATCTCGGCCCGGCTCTTCAGATAATGATCCGGCGTCAGGCGAAAGCGGCTGTCGTCGGAGACGATGGCGTTATGAGCAACCGCCATCAGCGCATCATGGGCGTCGTAATCGTCGCGTGTCGGAAAAAAGGCCTCGTTGGTTGCGACCAGCGGCAGGTCGTGGGCATAGGCGAGCCCGACGATCTTCTGCTCGTGGCGTTTGTCATAGGTGCCGTGCCGCTGCAATTCGACATAGAGCCTGTCGCCGAAGAGACGCTTCAGCATGAGCAGCCGCGCTTCGGCCTGGGCGGGATGACCATCCCGGACGGCCGCATCGACCGGCCCGGTCAGGGCGCCGGTCAAGGCGATCAGCCCTTCCGTGCCGGCGTCCTCCAGCCAGGAGGCTTTGATATGAATGGCCTGGTTGCTGTCGCCGCCCAAATAGGCGCGGCTGACGAGGTCGACCAGCCTTTCGTAACCGGCCTCCGTCGCGGCGAGAAGGACGATCGACGGCAGCTTGACCAACGCCTGCTGGCCGCCACGCTTTTCGGTCTCCAGCCCGTCTTCCATGTCGATCGAGACTTGGCAGCCGATGATCGGCTGCAGTCCCTCGTCCATTGCCTTCTGGGAGAATTCCAGGGCGACGAACAGATTGTTGGTGTCGGTGATCGCGATGGCCGGTTGGCTGTCGCCGGTCGCCTTGTAGAGGATCTTCTTCAGCGGCAGTGCGCCTTCGAGAAGCGAATAGGCGGAGTGGACCCTCAGGTGAATGAAGCCCGGCGTGCCGCCGATTGCCTCACCCGTCGAACCCTTTACCGTATCCGCCATGACATCACTTCCCAATCACCGAATGAATCGGACGCATTGTCGGCATGGAGGGCGATGATGTCCAGAAAGTCCGGCGTCCGAACCGCATGATGACCATGCAGTCCCCTGAAAAATTTAGATCGCGATGACGATGAGTGAGAAGCTGGCAACGAACATTGCGATGGAGGTGAATGCTGCGATATCACGGATCATGTCAGTCATTTGGCTCTCCCTTACTCGTTATGTTTTCAATTTGTTCGATCTATGTTCTGATGTCAACAGGAATCTTTTCCTTCCTCCTTGCGTTTGACAAACACTCCAGCGATGCAGCGATTCGGTGGCAGCTTCGGTGACGGGCTTGAGATGCCGAGCCACGGCTTCGCAATCCCCCGTGCCGCAAACAAGGTGGACACATTTCGCCGACGACAAAGGCTCCTGGTATTTGTTCTGTTTATGTTCTGGTTATCCTGCTATATCCCTACTGGCGAGTCAGGAGGAGGATCCTATGCCCGAGACTGCGATGCTGAACGAATTGGTCGTCGAAGCCAAAGCTGCCAGCTATGTCGGCGGCGGCGTGCCGCGCCCGCCCTGCCGGCCGGGGTCTCACGATATCGGCTACGAGCGCGGCGACTGGCGCTATCTCGACAGTTATTTCGGCGGCACCGATTTTGCCGGACAGGAGGTGGTGTGGTTTGCCGACGAGCCGATCTGGGCGATGAATTATTTCGGCTGGGTCATTGCGCCCGATCTCATCGATGCAAGCGCAGCTGGCACAGTGATCAAGGCGGCGCTTTCTGCCATGTACCGGCAGGGCCGGTTTCTCGGCGGCATGGAATTCGACCATCCGCTCGGCCGCTATATCGATCGCAGCGAAGGCGGCTGTGAACGGTTCAGCGGTCATGAATGCATCATGATCGACGGCCGGAAGGCTTACGCGCTCGACTATCGCGGCGGACTGATCATCCCCTGACGGAGCCGGAAGCGGGTCGCTTCCAACCCGCCGCCAAGACGCGTCATCTCTTCGTCTTTTTCCCGGAACCGCTGCGCATGTCCAGGCGACATCGATCAGAAATCGACGACCTTGCCGTCGGAGATCGTCACGCGCCGATCCATGCGGCGGGCGAGTTCGTGGTTGTGCGTGGCGATAAGGGCGGCGAGGCCGGACTGGCGCACCAGGGCCTCCAGCGCGTCGAAGACGTAGCTTGCGGTTTCCGGATCGAGATTGCCGGTCGGCTCATCGGCCAGAAGCAGGGTCGGTGCATTGGCGACGGCGCGGGCGATCGCGACACGCTGCTGCTCGCCACCTGATAGTTCGGCCGGACGGTGCGAGCCGCGATGGCCGATGCGCATATAGTCAAGAAGCTGGCCGGCCCGCTCTCCGGCTTCCTTCCAGGACAGGCCGGCGATCAGCTGCGGCATCATGATGTTTTCGAGCGCCGAAAATTCCGGCAGCAGGTGGTGGAACTGATAGACGAAGCCGATCTCGCGGCGACGGATCGCCGTGCGGTTCTCGTCGCTCAGCCCGTCGCAGGCCTTGCCGTTGATGCTGACTTCGCCACCATCGGGATGCTCAAGCAGACCGGCGACATGCAGCAGCGTCGACTTGCCCGTGCCCGAGGGCGCGACAAGGGCGACAATCTCGCCTTTCGACAGCGAGAAATCCGCCCCTTTCAGGATCGAGAGCAGCGTATCGCCCTGCCCGTAATGGCGCTCGACGCCGGTAAGCTTGAGAACGACGTTGCGTTTCATGAAGGCGGCATTCCTTATTCGTAGCGCAGGGCCTGCACCGGATCGAGCCTGGAGGCGCGCCAAGCCGGGAAGATGGTGGCGATGAAGGAGAGCGTTAGTGCCATGACCACGACCGAAATCGTTTCGCTGAGATCCATCTCGGCCGGCAACTGGCTGAGGAAATAGACCTGCGGATTGAAGATCACGGTGCCTGATATCCAGGAGAAGAACTGGCGGATGGATTCGATGTTGACACAGACGAGGACGCCGAGCAGCACGCCGGCGATGGTGCCGACGATACCGATCGCCGCCCCAGTCATGAAGAAGATGCGCATGATGGCGCCGGCGCTGGCGCCCATCGTGCGCAGAATGGCGATATCGCTGCCCTTGTCCTTCACCAGCATGATGAGGCCGGAGATGATGTTCAGCGCCGCCACAAGCACGATTAGCGTCAGGATCATGAACATGACGTTGCGCTCGACCTGCAGCGCCGAGAAGAAGGTCTGATTACGCTGTCGCCAGTCGGTCAAGTTGATCTGGCGGCCGGCCGCCTCTTCCACCTTCGGCCGCAGAGCGTCGATATCATCGGGATGATCGACGAAGAGCTCGATCGACTGCACCAGCCCCGCCGCATTGAAATAGAGCTGCGCTTCCTCGAGCGGCATGAAGATGATCGAGGAATCATATTCCGACATGCCGATCTCGAAGAGCCCGGAGACCTTGTAGGATTTGACGCGAGGATTGACGCCCATCGGCGTGACGTCACCTTCGGGCGAGGTCAGGGTGATGAGGTCGCCGACGCGCAGACCCAGCTGGTCTGCCATGCGGGTGCCGATCAGCACGCCCTCGCCGGAGGCATAGCCCACCATGTCGCCGGATTTGATGTTGTCGGAGATCGTCTTGAGCTTGGTCAGGTCTTCGGCGCGGGCGCCGCGCACCAGGGCGCCGGTGCTGCCGCCGGCCTGGGCGGAAGCAAGCACCTGACCCTCCACCAAAGGCAGCGCCATCTTGACACCGGGCACAGCGGCAAGCCTGCTGGCAAGCTCGGGATAATCGGTGAAGGGGCCATCGACCGGCTGGACGATCATGTGGCCGTTAATGCCCAGGATGCGCGAGACGAGCTCGGTGCGGAAGCCGTTCATGACGGCCATGACGATGATCAGCGTCGCAACGCCGAGCATGATGCCGACGAAAGAGAAGCCGGCGATGACAGAGATGAAGGCTTCCTTGCGCCGGGCGCGCAGATAGCGCCAGGCCACGAGACGTTCGAAGGTGGAAAATGGCTTGCCAGCCGGACCCAAACCGGATGTTGAACTCCGGTCCACTGCTGCCTCTGCCATTTCGCCTCCGTTTCCTTAAGCCACGAACCTGTTGATCGCCGCTTCGATGGTCATCGTTTCGCGGGCGCCGGTCTTGCGGTCCTTCACTTCGACCTCGCCGTTTGCGACCGCGCGCGGGCCGGCGATGATCTGGACGGGTACGCCGATCAGGTCGGCGGTCGCGAATTTCGTGCCGGCCCGGTCGTCGGTATCGTCATAGAGCACATCCTTGCCGGCCTTGGTCAGCGCGGCGTAGACCAGCTCACAGGTATCGTCGCAAGCCTGATCGCCCGCCTTCATGTTGATCACCACGATATCGAAGGGCGCGACCGAAGCCGGCCAGATGATTCCGTTGTCGTCATGCGATGCTTCGATGATGGCGGGAACAAGGCGCGTCGGGCCGATACCGTAGGAACCCATGTGAACGAAGTGTTCCTTGCCGTCGGGTCCCTGCACTTTCGCACCCATCGTCTCGGAATATTTCGTGCCGAAATAGAAGATGTGGCCGACCTCGATGCCGCGCGCCGAGAGGCGGTCGCTTTCCGGAACGGCGTTGAAAGCCGCCTCGTCGTGCATTTCCGAGGTCGCCGCATAGAGCGAGGTCCACTTTTCGAAGATCGCCTGCAGGCCCTCGACGCTGTCGAAATCGGTGCGTTCGTCCGGAATATCGAAGCCGACGAAATCCTTGTGGCAGAAGACTTCGGATTCGCCGGTATCGGCGAGGATGATGAATTCATGGCTGAGATTGCCGCCGATCGGGCCGGTGTCGGCGCGCATGGGGATGGCGCGCAGGCCGAGCCGCTCGAAGGTTCTGAGATAGGCGGCGAACATCTTGTTGTAGGAATGTTCGGCCCCTTCGCGCGTCAGGTCGAAGGAATAGGCATCCTTCATCATGAATTCGCGCGAGCGCATGGTGCCGAAACGCGGACGGATCTCGTCGCGGAACTTCAGCTGGATGTGATAGAGATTGAGAGGCAGGTCCTTGTAGGATTTGACGGAGGAGCGGAAAATATCCGTCACCATCTCCTCGTTGGTGGGACCGTAGAGCATCGGCCGATCCTGGCGGTCCTTGATGCGCAGCATCTCCTTGCCGTAGGCGTCGTAGCGGCCGCTTTCCTGCCAGAGCTCGGCCGATTGCAGGGTCGGCATCGACAGCTCGATGGCGCCGGCACGGTTCTGCTCGTCGCGGATAATTGCGTTGACCTTGTCGAGCACGCGCTTGCCGAGCGGCAGCCAGGAATAGATTCCCTGCGACTGCTGGCGGATCATGCCGGCACGCAGCATCAGCCGGTGGGAGACGATTTCCGCCTCCTTGGGGTTTTCCTTGAGGATGGGCATGAAGTAGCGGGACAGACGCATGGCGGATTCCGGAGCAGTTGAGATCCCGCCGGCAAGCGGAATCGAAGGTACATTATGAATGTGGGAGCGTTAATAGCCGCTTCGCGGCAGGAAGGAAACCCGCAACCGCCGTCGGCGACCTCCCGGACAGGCATGTTCGCGCCCGCGAAAAGAAAGGGCGTAAAAAAGCGCGTGTTTATAAGGACTTGTACGAAAATCTTGTCAACAGAAATATTTTGCTAGAGTGTAGCAAAAATGCAAAAAAAGCTAATGACAAAGCCCAATGTTTGAGCTAGCTTTAGCTCACAAAACAGGCAGGAAGCTAAATTCTTGCCGAATTCGCGGTCAAGTCTTGGGAGGATCAGATCTTAGGCGCGCTCGTCGCTGCCCCGGCAACGGTTACAGATCACGCGATACTTAAAACAAGGCTTTCAGCCTTGTTTTTTTTTGACTTTTCAACTCCCCTCCAGACGAGGAACGAGATCTCCTTCTGTAAGGAGATGCACCCATCCCGTAAGGCGAGCTCTTTGCCGCAACAGGGTGAGGGCGATATGACGAAACGGATTGTTCCGGAAAATTTTACATCTGCTCAAACTTTGAGCAAAAGCTAATTCAATAGAAGCTAGGACCGAGTTGTGGAAGGGCGTCGAAGCCCCAACCGAAATAGGTGTCGCAGATATACCAGAGGCCGTAGATAAGAGCCGAAATCAGCGTCGTCAGCGAAAAGACGAAGGCGGCGCGAAAGCGGGTGGGCGCGCTTGGAACGGTGCCGAGCACAATATCGTCGTCTTCCGCCTGGGTGCGCAGGCCGATCGGCAGGACGGCGAAAAGCGTCATCCACCAGATGATAAAGTAGACGGCAAATCCCTGAAGGAAGGTCTGAAGCATTATTGTTCCCGGTAGTGTCGCGCGTCAGGACGAAGGACGTTCTGTCGCTTTGATTTGGCGTCCTTATACGGCGGAATGCGAGCCAATTCAAAGCGAACGAGCCATTTCGCCGCCTGCGGATCACTCTGCCGCAGAGAAAGCACTTGGCATCGCATTTAGCTCAGGCCTGTTCGAGTTCGATCAGCGTGCCGAAGAAATCCTTGGGATGCAAAAACAGCACCGGCTTGCCATGCGCGCCGGTCTTCGGCTGACCGTCGCCGAGCACCCGCGCCCCCGCCTCGATCAGCCGGTCACGGGCGCCGACGATATCGTCCACCTCGTAGCAGATATGGTGCATGCCGCCAGACGGATTCTTTTCTAGGAAGGCTGCAATCGGCGAGGCTTCCCCAAGCGGCTCAAGCAATTCGACCTTGGTGTTGGGCAGTTCGACGAAGACGACGGTGACGCCATGTTCCGGCAGCGCCTGCGGCTGCGACACGGCAGCGCCCAGCGTGTCGCGATAGGCGGCGGCCGCGGCCGACAGGTCGGGGACGGCGATGGCAATATGGTTCACCCGGCCGAGCATGATCAGACCTTGGTGACGAAGGCGGTTACGACTGGCTTCTTGCCCCAACTCTGGTTGGCAGCGGCGCGGATGGCGCGCCGAACGGCTTCCTGCAGCATGTCGATATCCTTGCGGCGGGCGCGCGGAATGCTTTCGATGGCGCTGATCGCCGCGTCGAAGAGCGTATCTTCCATTTCGTCGCCCTCGTCGTCATAGACCGGCAGGCCGATCGAGACGAGATCGGGATCGCCGACAATATCATAACGGGCGTCGAGCACGACGCTGACCGCGACATGGCCGACATAGGAGAGCTTCTTGCGCTCGCCGATCCCCATCTCGTCGAAATCGCCGATCAGCATGCCGTCCTTGTAGATGCGGCCGTGCGGCGCTTCGCCGATCACCTCGACCGGACCTGGCGCCAGCCGCAGGATATCACCATTGCGCACCCGCGGGACGACCGCGATGCCGGATTGCTCGGCAAGCTCCTTGTGGGCCGTCAGATGCGTCGCCTCGCCATGCACCGGCACGACGACCTTCGGCCGCGTCCACTCGTACATCCGCTGCAGCTCGTTGCGGCGGGGATGGCCGGACACGTGGACCAGGGCTTCAGTATCGGTGATGATGTGCACGCCCTGCTCGACGAGGCCGTTCTTGATGTCCTGGATCGCCTTCTCGTTACCGGGAATGGCGCGCGAGGAAAAGACGACGATATCGCCTGCCGCAAAGGCCACATTGCGCATCTCGTCGCGGGAAAGCTTCGCAAGCGCCGCCCGCGCCTCGCCTTGGCTGCCGGTCAGGATGACGACGACCTTGTCGCGGGGGATGTAGCCGTATTCTTCCTCGGAGATGAAGGGCTTCACGCCTTCCATCAAGCCGATATCCTGGGCGACGTCGACGACCCGCTTCAGCGAGCTGCCGAGCAGCAGTACTTCGCGGCCGGCCGCCTCGGCTGCTTCGGCAACGGTGCGAATGCGCCCGACATTCGATGAGAATGTGGTGATCGCCACCCGGCCTTCGGCATCTTCGATGATCTTGCGCAGGCTTTCGGACACATCCTTCTCGGAGGGCGAAACACCGTCACGCAAGGCATTGGTGGAATCGCACATCAGCGCCAGCACGCCCTCGTCGCCCAACTGGCGAAAGCGCGTCTCATCGGTCAGCGGCCCGAGCGAGGGCTCGTGGTCGATCTTCCAGTCGCCGGTGTGGATGACATTGCCGGCAGGCGTGCGGATCATCAGCGACATCGGCTCGGGGATCGAGTGATTGACGGCAACACCTTCGATGCTGAACGGGCCGACATTGATCGTGTCGCCGGCCTTGAACGGCGTCACCGGCACCTCGCCGATCCTCGCCTTCTCGAAATTGCGTTTGGCTTCGAGCAGACCCGCGGTAAAGTCCGAGGCATAGACCGGCACGTTGAGCCCGGGCCAGAGATCGGCGAGTGCGCCATAATGATCTTCATGGGCATGGGTGATGATGATCGCCTTGAGGTTCTTGCGTTCGCTGGCGAGGAAGCGGATGTCGGGCAGGACGAGGTCGACGCCCGGCAGATCCGGGCCGGGAAAGGTGACGCCGCAATCGACCATGATCCACTGGCGATGCTCGGGCGGGCCGTAGCCATAGAGAGCGAGATTCATGCCGATCTCCCCAACGCCGCCCAGAGGCAGGAATACCAACTCGTCCTGTTTCACCATAATTTTCGTTTTTTCCGCTATTCAAAAAACACATCACCGGCGGCAATGGGAATGATCCTGCCAGCGCCGGTATCGAGCATCAACAAGCCATTATCATCAATCCCGGCGAATTGTCCGGAAATCGACCGGTCCGGTAAATTGACCGTGATCTTTTCACCTATGCCACAGGCAATAGTGCGCCAGCGCGCAGTGATCTCGGCAATGCCGCGGCCCTGGTCCCATTGATCGAGCACATCCGCCATCGCCGCGAAGAGATGGGCGAAGAGCTCTTCCGGCGAAGCCGCGCTTGCATGCTGACGCAGACAGGTGACGGGATAAAGCGGATTATCAGGCATGACCGAGACATTGATGCCGATGCCGACGATCAGCGCGTAACGGCCGTCCGGCAACTGCTCGCCCTCGACGAGGATGCCGCAGGTCTTCTTTCGACCGATGAGAATATCGTTCGGCCATTTGACCTCGAGCGGTTCGGCGCCCGGAGGCAGCACTTGGCGGATCGCCTGATGCACGGCGACGGCAACCGCCAGCGGCAGCGAGCCGAGGCGCTCCATCGGCGCCGGGTCGATCAAAAGCAGGGAAGCGTAGAGATTGCCGCGTTCAGACACCCAGAGGCGGCCGCGGCGGCCGCGGCCGCCGGTCTGCCTCTCGGCCGTCACCCAGAGATTTCCGGGATCGCCCGCCCGCGCCCGGGCGAGGCATTCGCTATTGGTGGACGATGTTTCCGACAGCGCCTCGTGCCTGAAATCGCCGAGCGATATCCGGCGCCGCCTGTCGGAAACCATTAGAAGAGCGTCGCGGCGGCAAGCTCTGCCGCACCGCCGATCGGCCCGCCAATGAGCACATAGGCGGTGACGAAGAGACCGGAAAGACCGAAGACCAGGCGCAGGGAGCCGGAGACCCGGGCGAATTCGCCGGTCGCCTCATCGAACCACATCAGCTTGATGACGCGCAGATAATAATAGGCGCCGACGACCGAGGCGAGAACGCCGATGATGGCAAGCGCGTAAAGCTTGGCTTCGATCGCCGCAACGAAGACGAAATATTTGGCGAAGAAGCCGGCGAGCGGCGGAATGCCGGCAAGCGAGAACATCAGCGCCGTCAGCACCACAGCCATGAACGGGTTGGTGGTGGAAAGGCCGGCGAGATCGTTGACCTCCTCGACAACGGTGCCGTCCTTGCGGCGCATCGACATGATGATCGCAAAGCTGCCGAGCGTCATGACCATATAGATGACCATGTAAAGCATGACGCCGGAAACACCGGTCTGGTTGCCGGCGGCAAGACCGACCAGCGCGTACCCCATGTGGCCGATCGATGAATAGGCCATCAGCCGCTTGATGTTCTTCTGGCCGATTGCCGCAAACGAGCCGAGCAGCATCGAGGCGATCGAGATGAACACGACAACCTGCCGCCAGTCGGCCAGAACTGGCTGGAAGGCGGTGATGACGATGCGGGTCATCATCGCCATGGCGGCAACCTTCGGGGCTGCGGCCAGGAAGGCGGTGACCGGCGTCGGCGCGCCCTCATAAACGTCGGGCGTCCACATGTGGAAGGGAACGGCCGAGATCTTGAAGGCAATGCCAGCGAGGATGAAGACCAGGCCGAAGATGAGACCGAGCGAACGCGCGCCCTCGACCGAAAGCGCCTGGGCGATCTCGGCGAAGTGGGTATGGCCGGTGAAGCCATAGACCAGCGACATGCCGTAGAGCAGCATGCCGGAGGAAAGCGCGCCGAGGACGAAATATTTCAGACCGGCTTCGGTCGACTTCAGGCTGTCGCGGTTGATCGCGGCGACGACATAGAGCGCCAGCGACTGCAGTTCCAGCGCCAGATAAAGCGAAATCAGATCGTTGGCCGAGATCATCAGCAGGATGCCGAGGGTCGCGAGCACCAGGAGAACCGGGAACTCGAACTTGTCGAGCTGGTTTTCCCTCGCGTGGCCCATCGTCATGAATAGGGCAACCAGCGAGCCGATGAGCGCCACCAGCTTCATGAAGCGGGAGAAGCCGTCGGCCATATAGACGCCGCCATAGGCAAGGCCTTCGGCCGGCACGAAGAGCAGCCACAGGCCGGAGGCTAGCAACAGCACGATGGCGAGGCCGGTGACGACGAGGCCCGACCGCTCGCCTGAGAAGACGCCGACCATCAACAGGACCAGGGCGCCGACCGCGAGGATCAGCTCCGGCGCGGAAAGATGCAGACTGAGGAGGATTGTTTCAGCGGTCATGTCCGATAAGTCCCGTCATCATTTCATAGACAGCGCAACATTCTGCGCTGCGTGCACGGCGGCCGTGTAGTTGTTGACCAGCAGATCCACCGAGGCGGCCGTCGCATCAAAGACCGGAGCCGGGTAAACGCCGAAGAAGATGGTCAGTGCGACCAGCGGGTAGAGGATCAGTTGTTCACGTTTGGAAAGATCGAGCAGCGCCTTCAGCTTTTCCTTCTCCAGCGCACCGAAGATCACCCGGCGATAGAGCCAGAGCGCATAGGCGGCCGAGAGAATAACGCCGGTGGCGGCAAAGAGCGCGACCCAGGTGTTGACCCGGAAGACGCCGATCAGCGTCAGGAACTCGCCGACAAAGCCCGACGTGCCAGGAAGCCCGACATTGGCCATGGTGAAGACCATCATGGCGACGGCATATTTCGGCATGTTGTTGACGAGGCCGCCATAGGCGTTGATCTCGCGGGTATGGGTGCGGTCGTAGACGACGCCGACACAGAGGAAGAGCGCGCCCGAGACGATGCCGTGCGACAGCATCTGGAAGATCGAGCCTTGGACGCCCTGCATGTTGGCGGCGAAGATGCCCATGGTCACGTAGCCCATGTGCGCCACCGAGGAATAGGCGATCAGCTTCTTGATGTCGTCCTGCATCATTGCCACCAGCGAGGTGTAGATGATGGCGATGACGGACAGGGCAAAGACGAGCGGCGCGAAATAATCGGACGCCACCGGGAACATGCCGAGCGAGAAGCGGATGAGACCGTAGCCGCCGAGCTTCAGCAGCACGCCGGCCAGGATCACCGAGCCTGCCGTCGGCGCTTGGACGTGCGCATCCGGAAGCCAGGTGTGGACCGGCCACATCGGCATCTTCACCGCAAAGGAAGCGAAGAAGGCAAGCCATAGCCAGGTCTGCAGCGCCGGCGGGAACTTGTAGGCGAGCAGCGCGGTGATATCCGTCGTTCCGGCCTGCCAGTACATCGCCATGATGGCGAGCAGCATCAGCACCGAGCCGAGCAGCGTATAGAGGAAGAACTTGTAGCTCGCATAGACACGATCCTTGCCGCCCCAGACGCCGATGATCAGGAACATCGGAATGAGGCCCGCCTCAAAGAAGACGTAGAAGAGCACGATATCGAGCGAGACGAAGACGCCGACCATCATCGTTTCGAGGATGAGGAAGGCGATCATGTATTCCTTCAGGCGCTTCTCGATCGAGAGCCAGCTCGCCAGCACGCAGAAGGGCATGAGGAAGGTCGACAGGATGACGAACAGCATCGAGATGCCGTCGACGCCGACATGGTAACCGATGCCGGTGCCGAGCCAGTCAAACTTCTGAATCATCTGGAAGCCCGGATTGGCATTGTCGAAACCGATCCAGATGAAGAGCGATACGATGAATGTGAACACCGTGGTGATCAGCGAGATCCACAGCACGTTCCTGCGGCCGCTCTCGCTCTCGCCGTTCATCAGCAGCAGGAGCACCACGCCGACGAGCGGCAGGAAGGTGACCGTTGAAAGAATAGGCCAATCGGTCATCAGAAGGAACTCCCGAGCATCATCCAGGTAACGAGCGCCGCAATGCCGATCAGCATGGCGAAGGCATAGTGATAGAGGTAACCGGTCTGCAGGCGGACGACGCGGTCGGTGACGGCGACGACGCGGGCGGCCACGCCGTTCGGGCCGTAGGTGTCGATGACCCCGACGTCACCCTTCTTCCACAGGAAGCGGCCAAGCGCCCTTGCCGTGCGGACGAAGAGGAAGTCGTAGAGCTCGTCGAAGTACCACTTGTTCAAGAGGAAGTGGTAGAGAACCCGGTGTTGCTTGGCGAGGACGCGCGGCGTCTGCGGCGAGCGGATATACATGTACCAGGCGGTGACGAAGCCGAGCACCATGGCGATGAACGGGCACAAAGCCACAAGCGCCGGCACGTGGTGGAACTCTTCGAGGAGTTCGTTCTCGGCGCCGGTAAAGAGCGCCCCCTTCCAGAACTCGACATATTCCTCGCCGTAGAACCGGCCTTCGAAGAGCACGCCGGCAAACACCGCACCGATCGCCAGCAGATAGAGCGGCACCAGCATGACCTGGGGCGACTCGTGCACATGGTGCATGACCTCGTGCGAAGCGCGCGGCTTGCCGAAGAAGGTCATGAAGATCAGACGCCAGGAATAGAAGCTGGTGAAGAGCGCGGCGATGACCAGCAGCGAGAAGGCAAAGCCTGCCACCGGCGAATGCGAAGCATAGGTCGCCTCGATGATCACGTCCTTGGAGAAGAAGCCGGCAAAGCCGATCGGCGTGAAGGGAATGCCGACGCCGGTGATCGCCAGCGTGCCGATGATCATCAGCCAGAACGTCACCTTGATGTGCGGCCGCAGGCCACCCATGTAGCGCATGTCCTGCTCGCCATCGACGGCGTGGATGACCGAGCCGGCGCAGAGGAAGAGCAGCGCCTTGAAGAAGGCATGCGTGAACAGATGGAAGATTGCCGCGCCATAAGCCCCTACCCCGAGCGCCACGAACATGTAGCCAAGCTGCGAGCAGGTGGAATAGGCGATGACGCGCTTGATGTCGTTCTGCACCAGGCCGACGGTTGCCGCGAAGAAGGCGGTGATCGCGCCGATCACGGTGACGACGACAAGAGCATCGTGCGATAGTTCGAAGAGCGGCGACATGCGGGCGACAAGGAAGACGCCGGCGGTGACCATGGTGGCAGCATGGATGAGGGCCGAGACCGGGGTCGGGCCTTCCATGGCATCCGGCAGCCAGGTGTGCAGCAGGAACTGCGCCGACTTGCCCATGGCGCCCATGAAGAGCAGCAGGCAGATGCCGGTCAGCGCATGTGCCTTGTCGAGCTGCATGCCGAAGAGGTTGAGGATCACTTCGCTCGCCTCGCCGCCGCCTTCATGCGGAGCGAAATTCGAGGCATTAGCGAAGATCGTGTCGAGATTGATCGAGCCGAACAGCACGAAGACGCCGGCAATACCGAGCACGAAGCCGAAGTCGCCGACGCGGTTGACGATGAAGGCCTTCATCGCCGCAGCCGTCGCCGACGGCTTCTTGAACCAGAAGCCGATCAGCAGATAGGAGGCGAGACCGACTCCTTCCCAGCCGAAGAACATCTGCGCCAGATTGTCGGCCGTCACCAGCATCAGCATGGCGAAGGTGAAAAGCGAGAGATAGGCGAAGAAGCGCGGGCGATGCGGATCGGTGTGCATATAGCCGATCGAATAGACGTGAACCAGCGTCGAGACCGTGTTGACGACGATCAGCATGACCGAGGTCAGCGTGTCCACCCGCAGCGACCAGGAGACATCGATGCCGCCGGACTGAATCCAGCGCAGCACCTCGACCTTGATCGGGCCGCCTTCGGCGTGGCCCATGCCGACGGTGAAGAAGACGTACCAGGAGAGGATGGCGGCGATGATCATCAGCCCGCTGGTGACATATTCCGAAGCCTTGGCGCCGATGGCGCGGCCGAACAGGCCGGCGACGATCGCACCGATCAAGGGAAGAAAGACGATAGCCTTATAGAGGAACATGAGCCACTCAGCCCTTCATCATATTGACGTCTTCGACCGCGATCGAGCCGCGGTTGCGGTAGAAGACAACGAGAATTGCAAGACCGATCGCCGCCTCGGCAGCCGCCACCGTCAGGATGAACAGCGCAAAGACCTGTCCGACGATGTCGTTCAGGAAGGAGGAGAAGGCGACCATGTTGATGTTGACGGCAAGCAGGATCAGTTCGACCGACATCAGGATGACGATGACGTTCTTGCGGTTCAGAAAGATGCCGAAGACGCCGAGCGTGAAGAGGATGGCGCTGACCGTCAGGTAGTGGGAAAGACCGATGACCATGTTCTTTGTTCCTTGACCTGCCTTTAGACGCCCTGCCCGGGCTTGACCGTAACCACCTCGACGGCGGTGGCGGGTGTGCGGGCAACCTGCCTGGGGATGTTCTGCCGCTTGATGTTGGTGCGGTGCCGGAGCGTCAGGACGATGGCGCCGATCATGGCGACCAGCAGAACCAGACCGGCAATCTGGAAGAAGTAGACGTAATTGGTGTAGAGCACGTCGCCGAGGGCGGCCGTATTGGTGCGCTCCGTTAGCGCCGGGATCGGCATGGCGACTGATTTGGCGATCTCGGGCGAGATGACGCTGCCGCCGATGACGACGATCAGCTCGGCAGCGAGAATGATCCCGATCAGCCCGCCGATCGGCGCATATTCGAGAACCCCTGCCCTCAATTCGGTGAAGTCGATATCGAGCATCATCACCACGAAGAGGAAGAGGACGGCGACGGCGCCGACATAGACAACCAGCAGGATCATCGCCAGGAATTCGGCACCGAGCAGCAGAAACAGGCCGGCCGCGTTGAAGAACACCAGGATCAGGAACAGTACCGAGTGAACAGGGTTCTTCGCCCAGATGACCATGAACGCCGACGCCACCGCGACAAAGGCGAAAAGATAGAAAAATAGAGCCTGCAGACCCATGTTGGTGCCTTTTTCATCTTCCCCGGGCAGCCGGGAGTTTTTCTGCCCGATAGAGCTTTCGCCGGTGCTGTCCGGCAAAGCTCCTGTGCATATTGACCGCGACAGGAGCAGCAGAGCTCCGTCGCGGCATTACAAAACCGAATCAGCGGTACGGCGAGTCGATCGCGATATTGCGGGCGATTTCGCGCTCCCACCGGTCTCCATTATCGAGAAGGCGCGCCTTGTCGAAATAAAGCTCTTCGCGGGTTTCCGTCGCAAATTCGAAATTCGGACCCTCGACGATCGCGTCGACCGGGCAGGCTTCCTGGCAGAAGCCGCAATAGATGCACTTCACCATGTCGATGTCGTAGCGCACGGTGCGTCGTGTGCCGTCGTTGCGGCGCGGACCGGCCTCGATGGTAATGGCCTGGGCAGGACAGATCGCTTCGCAAAGCTTGCAGGCGATGCAGCGTTCCTCGCCGTTCGGATAGCGGCGCAGTGCATGCTCACCGCGGAAACGCGGAGAGACCGGACCCTTTTCGAAGGGGTAGTTGATGGTCGCCTTCTGGCGGAAGAAATAGCGCATCGACAGAAAGAACGCGCCAAAGAATTCCTTGAGGAACAGCGAGTTGATGGAGCTGGACAAGCTTGCCATCTTCAACCTCCAATTTTGCCGGAAACGAGAGCGGGCGTCATCAAGCCCATCCCATCAGCTTCAGCACGAATGCAACGATGATGACCATGGCGAGCGACAGCGGCAGGAAGACCTTCCAGCCAAGGCGCATGAGCTGGTCGTAGCGGTAGCGCGGAACGAAGGCCTTGACCATCGCGAACATGAAGAACACGAAGCAGGCCTTCAGCGTGAACCAGATGATTCCGGGGACCCAGTTGAGGATCCAGATATCGACCGGGGGCAGCCAGCCGCCCAAAAAGAGGATCGTCGTCAGCGCGCACATCAGGCAGACGGCCGCATATTCACCGAGCATGAACATCATGTATGGCGAGGAGCCGTATTCGACCATGAAGCCGGCGACGAGTTCCGATTCGGCTTCCGGAAGGTCGAATGGCGGACGGTTCGTTTCGGCTAGTGCCGAAATGAAGAAGATGATGAACATCGGGAACAGCGACAGCCAGTGCCAGTCGAGGAACGAGGCAGGCAGGCCGAGCATGGTGCCGAGGCCGGTATGCTGTGCATTGACGATGTCGGTCAGGTTCAGCGAGCCGACGCAGAGAAGCACGGTGACGATGACGAAGCCGATCGAGACTTCGTAGGAGACCATCTGTGCGGCCGAGCGCAGGGCGCCGAGGAAGGGATACTTCGAGTTCGAAGCCCAGCCACCCATGATGATGCCGTAAACCTCGAGCGAAGAGATCGCGAAGATATAAAGGATGCCGACATTGATGTTGGCAATCACCCATCCGTCGGCGAGCGGCACCACCGCCCAGGTGGACAGTGCGAGCAGCACCGTGACCAGCGGGGCGAGCAGGAAGACCGCCTTGTTGGCGCCGGCCGGAATGATCGGCTCCTTGAAGACGAACTTCAGAAGGTCGGCGAAGGACTGGAACAGGCCGAAGGGGCCGACAACGTTCGGGCCGCGGCGCAGCTGCACGGCCGCCCAGATCTTGCGGTCGGCGAGCAGCACGTAAGCGATGAAAACGAGCAGGCAGACGAGAAGCAGCAGCGACTGACCGATCATGATGATCGCCGGCAAGACATAGGTCGAAAAGAAAGAATCCATGGTCCCCTGCCCTTACTCTGCCGCGACTTTGAAGTTGTTGCGGGCCAATGCCGAGCACTCGGCCATGACAGCCGAGGCCCGCGCTATCGGGTTCGTCAAATAGAAGTCTTTGACCGGCGACGCAAACCCTGACTTGTTCATCTTGCCGGCTTTTTTCGCAACTGCGGCAATTTGGGCGCTATCGGTTTCGGCGATCTCGTCGATGGCGGCGAAATGCGGGAAAGCGGCATAGAGCCGGCCACGCAATTCATTCAGCGAATCAAATGGAAGCTTCTTGCCGAGCACGTCGGAAAGGGCACGGATGATCGCCCAATCCTCGCGGGCGTCGCCCGGCGCAAAGCCTGCGCGGTTGCCCATCTGAACGCGGCCCTCGGTGTTGACCCAGGTGCCGGACTTTTCGGTATAGGCTGCGGCCGGCAGGATGACGTCGGCATGATGGGCGCCGTTATCGCCATGCGAGCCGATATAGACGGTGAGCTTGGCCTTCTTGGCGCTGAAGTCGAGTTCGTCGGCCCCGAGCAGGAAGAGCACGTCCATCGCCGTCAGCATTTCAGCGGCATTGACGCCCTTGGCACCCGGCACGAAACCGAGGTCGAGGCCGCCGACGCGCGAGGCGGCGGTATGAAGGACGGCAAAGCCGTTCCAGCCTTCGACAACCGCGCCGACCGAACCGGCAAGCTTGGCGACGCTGGCAAGGACGCCGGCGCCATCGCTGCGCGACAGCGCGCCCTGGCCGATGATGATCATCGGCTTGGCGGCGGTCTTCAGCACGTCGGCAAAGGCGTGTGTGCCGTCGACCACATCCTTCAGCGTGTCCGGACCGGCGCCGAGGTAGTCATAGCTGTAACGCAGCTCGCCCGGCTCGCCGATGACGCCGATCGGGAATTTGCCACGGCGCCAGCGCTTGCGGATACGGGCATTGAGAATGGCCGCCTCGAAGCGCGGATTGGCGCCGATGATCAGCAGCGCGTCGGCCTGGTCGATGCCTGCGATGGTCGGGTTGAAGAGGTAGCTTGCACGGCCGAGCGACGGATCGAGTGCCGCCCCATCCTGGCGACAGTCGAGATTGGCCGAGCCGAGGGATTTCACCAGTTCGGACAGCGCATACATTTCCTCGACGGAAGCAAGATCGCCGGCGATCGCGCCGATCTTGTCGCCCGAGGTGGCGCCGACGGCGGCCTTGATGGCGCCAAAAGCCTCGGCCCAAGTCGCCGGCTGCAGGCGGCCGTCGCGGCGGACATAGGGCCGGTCGAGGCGCTGGGTCTTAAGACCGTCCCAGATGAAACGGCTCTTGTCGGAAATCCACTCCTCGTTGATCGCCTCGTTGACGCGCGGCAGAATACGCATGACTTCGCGGCCGCGGGTATCGACCCGGATCGCCGAACCGACGGCATCCATGACGTCGATCGATTCGGTCTTGTTCAATTCCCAGGGGCGAGCGGTGAAGGCGAATGGCTTGGAGGTGAGCGCGCCGACCGGGCAAAGGTCGACGACGTTGCCCTGCAGTTCGGAGGTCATCGCCTGTTCGAGATAGGTGGTGATCTCGGCGTCTTCGCCGCGGCCGATCAGGCCGAGTTCGGAAATGCCGGCGACCTCGGTGGTGAAGCGGACGCAGCGCGTGCAATGGATGCAGCGGTTCATCACCGTCTTGACCAACGGGCCGATATACTTGTCCTCGACGGCGCGCTTATCTTCCTGATAGCGCGAGGTATCGATGCCGAAGGCCATCGCCTGGTCCTGCAGGTCGCATTCGCCGCCCTGGTCGCAGATCGGGCAATCGAGCGGATGGTTGATCAGCAGGAATTCCATCACGCCTTCGCGAGCCTTCTTGACCATCGGCGTGTTGGTGAAGACCTCCGGCAGTTCGCCGTTCGGGCCGCCGCGGATATCGCGCACGCTCATGGCGCAGGAAGCCTGCGGCTTCGGCGGGCCGCCCTTCACTTCGACAAGGCACATGCGGCAGTTGCCGGCAACCGACAGGCGCTCGTGGAAGCAGAAGCGCGGAACCTCGGCCCCGGCGTCTTCGCACGCCTGCAATAGCGTGAAATGATCGGGAACTTCGATCTCGTTGCCGTCAATCTTCAGTTTTGCCATCGTCGCTCAGTCCTGTTTCCCGTTTGCCTGATGACGGCAAACAAACCTGTTTTTTGCAACAGTCTCAGTGCCAAGCCGGATCTTTCGTCCTGCTGGCAGCTGATGTTGCCCAAATTCTCTATTGCGCGTTCCAGGTTCGGAACCCGCATCGGCATCTGCAGCTTGAGGCCCCCGCCCCCGCGCCGTTCTGCCCTTTCTCCGGCCGATCGATCCGGCCGGACAGTTCATTTCCTTCTGCGCCCGCGCCCTGCCAGGATTTTCGCCTGGCCGGTCCAGTCGTCGCGGCCGATGCGGCCGTTGAAGCCAAGCTCGCCGTCGAGCCGGGCGATGTCCTCGTCGGTCCAGGCGGCAATCTCGGCAAAGCTGCGAATGCCCTTGGCGTTCAGCACCTGCTCCAGCTTCGGGCCGATGCCGGCAATCAGCTTCAGATCGTCGGCTTTGGCAGCCCGCGCAACCGGTTTTGCCTTGACGGCCGGCTTCGGCTGGCTCGCCGGCGCCGGCTCGCTTGCCTGGATCGGCGCGCTGTCGGGCTTGACCACCGTCAGTCTCGGCCCGGCTTTCTTCTCGGCAGCAGGCTTCTCCGCAGCAGGCTTGGTAAACGCCTTGACGGCCGGACGGATATTTTCTGGCCGGATATCGACTTCCGGCGCCGGCTCCTCCGGCGGCGTGTCGTCGAGAGCGGCAGCTACCTTGCCGGTCGTTTCCAGAGCGCTCTGGAAGGCTCCGAAAAAGGCGCCCGCCATCTGCGTCGAGAACCCGAAGCCGATCGCCGTTGCGGCGGCAAAGGCTGCGGCGGGATGCGCCATCAACGGATGCACCGGCATCGCCCGTGCGTTTTCCAGCATCTCGGCGGCAAGACGGCCGAAGCCGGCCGCGAAATCGGCACTCTCTTCCTTCTTCCCACTTTTCGATGCCTTGTCCGTCATGATTATTCAGCCGCCTCCAGAACCGCGCCGTGGTCGAGCGCGCTTGCCGTATACTGGTCGATGCGCTTTTCGATCTCGGGACGGAAGTTACGGATCAGACCCTGCACCGGCCATGCGGCGGCGTCGCCGAGCGCGCAGATGGTGTGGCCTTCGATCTGCTTGGTCACCTGGAACAGCATGTCGATTTCGCGCTTCTGGGCATTGCCCTTGGCCATGCGTTCCATCACCCGCCACATCCAGCCGGTGCCTTCGCGGCAGGGCGTGCACTGGCCGCAGCTCTCATGCTTGAAGAAGGCGGAGATGCGGGCGATCGCCTTGATGACGTCGGTGGACTTGTCCATGACGATCGCGGCGGCCGTCCCGAAGGAAGAGCCGACGCCGCGCAGGCCGTCGAAATCCATCGGGCAGTCGATAATGTCCTTGGCCGGAACGATCGGGCAGGATGCACCGCCCGGAATGACGGCGAGCAGATTGTCCCAGCCGCCGCGGATGCCGCCGGCATGGCGGTCGACCAGTTCGCGGAAGGTGATGCCCATTTCCTCTTCGACCGTGCACGGCTTGTTGACGTGGCCGGAGAGCATGAACAGCTTGGTGCCGACATTGTTGGGACGGCCGATGGAGGAAAACCAGCCGGCGCCGCGGCGCAGGATCGTCGGCGCAACGGCGATCGATTCGACGTTGTTGACCGTCGTCGGGCAGCCGTAGAGGCCCATATTGGCCGGGAATGGCGGCTTCAGGCGCGGCTGACCCTTCTTGCCTTCGAGGCTTTCGAGCAGCGCGGTTTCCTCGCCGCAGATATAGGCGCCGGCGCCGTGATGGACGAAGATGTCCATGTCCCAGCCGAGCTTGTTGTTCTTGCCGAGCAGGCCAAAATCATAACATTCGTCGATCGCCGCCTGCAGCGCTTCGCGCTCGCGAATATATTCGCCGCGCACATAGATATAGGCGGCATTGGCGCCCATGGCGAAGCTGGCGATGACGCAGCCTTCGATCAGCGTATGCGGATCGTGGCGCATGATGTCGCGGTCCTTGCAGGTGCCGGGCTCGGATTCGTCGGCATTGACGACGAGGTAATGCGGACGGCCGTCGCTTTCCTTCGGCATGAAGGACCATTTGAGGCCGGTGGGGAAGCCGGCGCCGCCGCGACCGCGAAGGCCTGACGCCTTCATCTCGTTGATGATCCAGTCACGGCCCTTTTCGAGGATCTGCTTGGTGCCGTCCCAGTGGCCGCGGCTCATCGCGCCCTTCAGGGACTTGTCCTTGAGGCCGTAGATGTTGGTAAAGATGCGGTCTTTATCTTGTAACATGCTTCACCTCTTACCGCGGCTTCTTGCCGAAGACCTTGATATATTCCGCTTCGCCGCCCTTGGCGAGCACCTTGGCCTGCTTGACCCAGTCGTCGCGCTCGATGCGGCCGCGGAAATTCAGGTAGCCGTCGACCCATTCGCGTTCGGCCTTCTTCCAGCCCGCGACCTGCGAGAAGGTGAAGATGCCGATGTCGTTCAGCGTCGCCTCGATCTTCGGGCCGACGCCGGAGATCATCTTCAGATCATCCGGTGCGGCGGGCTTTTCGATACCGGCAGGACGGTTCTTGTCGGCGAGCGCAGGCTTTGCCGCCGGGGCGGCTTCGGTCTGGGCAGCAGGCGCCGGCGCCGGTTCGGCGGGCGCCGTGCCGGAAACCGGCTGCTGCTCGGCTGCCTTGGCATTCCTGGCCGCCGCCTTCGGCGCCGTTGCCGGCGTCTTCAGCGCCGCATTGGTCTCGGCATCGGTGCTTTTCGGGCGGGCGGCCTCCGACGGCGGAACCGGAGCGGCGTCGACCGGAGCCGGCACACTTTCGGTATCGGCCTTCTTGGCGCGTGCCCTTGCTTTCGGCTCTTCCGTCGTCAGGGAAGTCGGGCCGCCTTCCGGCGCCGAGAATATGCGGTCGATCTGGGTGCCCGGCTTGATGCTCGCGCCGTTGCCGGCGGCGAAGGTATCGATGATCTCTTCGAGACGGGCCGGCGTCAGATCCTCATAGGTGTCCTTGCCGATCATCACCATCGGGGCGTTGACGCAGGCGCCAAGACATTCGACCTCTTCCCACGACAGCGTGCCTTCGGCATTGCGCTCGAAGGGATGGGCATGGATCTTGCTCTTGCAGACCGACATCAGCGCTTCCGAGCCGCGCAGCATGCAGGGCGTCGTGCCGCAGACCTGCACATGGGCGCGCGTGCCGACGGGGTGCAGTTGGAACTGCGTATAGAAGGTCGCGACCTCGAGCACTCTGATATAGGCCATGTCGAGCATGTCGGCGATCTTTTCGATCGCTGCGCGCGTGACCCAGCCGTCCTGCTCCTGCGCCCGCATCAACAGCGGGATAACCGCCGACTGCTGGCGGCCGGCGGGGTATTTCTGGATCGTCTTGTCCGCCCAGACCGCATTTTCATCGCTGAAAGCGAATGCGGCAGGCTGAAATTGATCTTCGGCTAATCGACGAACGGACATTCTTCCTCACGCCTTGTCAGTTTAGGGTTCCACACCGCGAAGCGGTCAAAGACTGCATTTCGCAGGCATAGGCCGACTGGTCTTTCTGCATAAATACGACGAATTTGCTGCCATTCGGGATGGCAGCCTTGATCTGATAGCCCTTGGACAAAAGCTCGCCCATGGACGCTTGCGCCGCCGGCGGCGTCACTTCCTTATGGCCCAACGGCGTGCCGAGGGTGTCGGCCTCCTGAGCCGAAACCCCGGATGCCGAAAGAAGGAGAGCGACGGCAAGCGGCAGACGCTGCATCAGCGGTCCACCTCGCCGAAGACGATGTCGAGCGAGCCGAGCACGGCTGCGACGTCGGCAAGCTGGTGGCCGCGGCACATGAAGTCCATCGCCTGCAGATGCGCATAGCCGGGCGCGCGGATCTTGCAGCGATACGGCTTGTTGGAGCCGTCGGAGACGAGATAAACGCCGAACTCGCCCTTCGGCGCTTCAACCGCGGCGTACACTTCACCGGCCGGAACATGGTAGCCCTCGGTATAGAGCTTAAAATGGTGGATCAGCGCTTCCATCGAGCGCTTCATCTCGCCGCGCTTCGGCGGCACGACCTTGCCGTCGATCGACGAGAAAGGACCGGTCTTGGCATCCGAGAGCAGACGGTTGACGCATTGCTTCATGATGCGGACAGATTCGCGCATCTCGATCATGCGGATCAGGTAACGGTCATAATTGTCGCCGTTCTTGCCGATCGGAATGTCGAATTCGAGATCGGAATAACATTCGTAAGGCTGCGCGCGACGCAGATCCCAAGCAGCGCCCGAACCGCGCACCATGACGCCGGAGAAGCCCCAGGCCCAGCAGTCTTCCAGCGAAACGACGCCGATATCGACGTTGCGCTGCTTGAAGATGCGGTTGCCGGTGAGCAGGTTGTCGATGTCGTCGAGCGCCTTCAGGAAGGGGTCGCACCAGTCGCCGATATCCTGCACCAGCTTTTCCGGCAGATCCTGATGGACTCCACCCGGACGGACATAGGCGGCATGCATGCGCGAGCCGCTGGCGCGCTCATAGAACACCATCAGCTTTTCGCGCTCTTCGAAGCCCCAGAGCGGCGGCGTCAGCGCGCCGACGTCCATGGCCTGCGTGGTGACGTTCAGGAGATGCGACAGGATGCGGCCGATCTCCGAATAGAGCACGCGGATCAGCTGGCCGCGGATCGGGATGTCGATGCCGAGCAGCTTTTCGACGGCCAGGGCATAGGCATGCTCCTGGTTCATCGGCGCGACATAATCGAGTCGATCGAAATAGGGCACGGCCTGAAGATAGGTCTTGGTCTCGATCAGCTTCTCGGTGCCGCGGTGCAAGAGGCCGATATGCGGATCGACCCGCTCCACAATTTCGCCGTCAAGCTCCAGGACAAGACGAAGAACGCCATGCGCCGCCGGATGCTGCGGTCCGAAATTGATGTTGAAGTTGCGGACGTTATGTTCGGTCATGGCGATGGGCTCGCGTTCTCAGATAACCAGTGAGTGGCAGGCACAAGCCCACCAGCCGCCTTCAGTTTATTGCTTCGCTTTTTCGTCGCCGGGCAGCACGTATTCAGTACCTTCCCAGGGCGACATGAAGTCGAAGTTGCGGAATTCCTGTTTAAGCTCGACCGGCTCGTAAACGACGCGCTTGGCAGCATCGTCGTAACGGACTTCGACGAAACCGGTCGTCGGAAAGTCCTTGCGCAGCGGGTGGCCTTCGAAGCCGTAGTCGGTCAGGATGCGGCGCAGGTCCGGATGACCGGTGAAGAGAACGCCGTACATGTCCCAGGTTTCGCGTTCGAACCAGTCGGCGCCGGGATAGACGGCGCAGGCGGACGGCACCGGGGTATCCTCATCGGTCGCGACCTTGACGCGGATGCGCAGGTTCTGCTTCGGCGACAGCAGATGATAGACGACGTCGAAACGCAGTTCGCGCTGCGGCCAGTCGACCCCGCAAATATCGATCAGGTTGACGAAACCGCATTTGGCATCGTCACGCAGGAAGGTCAAAAGCGGGATCAGGTTTTCACCCGTCGCCGTCAGCGTCAGCTCGCCATACTTCATCTGCGATGCGGCGATCAGATTGCCGCGCGCTTCGCCAAGATAGGACGCAAGCTCAGTCAGGGCTTCACTCATATGCCTTGTCCTTAACCCTTAGCGTTCGATCGTGCCGGTGCGCCGGATCTTCTTCTGCAGCAGAAGCACGCCGTAGAGCAGCGCCTCCGCCGTGGGGGGACAGCCCGGCACGTAGATATCGATCGGCACGACGCGATCGCAGCCGCGCACCACGGAATAGGAATAGTGGTAGTAGCCGCCACCATTGGCGCAGGAGCCCATCGAGATAACGTAACGCGGCTCGGGCATCTGGTCGTAGACCTTGCGCAGAGCGGGTGCCATCTTGTTGGTCAGCGTGCCGGCGACGATCATCACGTCGGACTGACGCGGCGAGGCGCGCGGCGCAAAACCGAAGCGCTCGACGTCATAACGCGGCATCGACAACTGCATCATTTCGACGGCGCAGCAGGCAAGGCCGAAGGTCATCCACATCAGCGAGCCGGTGCGGGCCCAGTTGATCAGCTCGTCGGTCGAGGTGACGAGGAAACCCTTGTCGGCGAGTTCGTTGTTGATCTCGCCGAAGAAGGCGTCATTGCTGCCGATCGGCTTGCCGGTCGAGGGATCGATGATCCCCTTCGACTGCCGGGCAACGAGCGGCTGATTGCTCACAGGGGTCACTCCCATTCCAGGGCTCCCTTTTTCCATTCATAGATAAAGCCGATGGTCAGCACGAGGAGGAAGACCATCATGGACCAGAAGCCGAACCAGCCGATGGCGCCGAAGGAAACGGCCCAGGGGAAGAGGAAGGCGACTTCGAGGTCGAAGATGATGAAGAGGATCGACACGAGATAGAAGCGGATGTCGAACTTCATGCGGGCGTCGTCGAAAGCGTTGAAGCCGCATTCGTAAGCCGAGAGCTTTTCCGAATCGGGCGCTTTGAAAGCCACGGCGAACGGCGCAATGAGCAGCGCCAGGCCGATGACAAGCGCGATAGCAATGAAGATAGCGATCGGAATATAGGAACTGAGCAGTTCAGTCATCATGTTCATCCTTGCTTGCCGGAGGCGCCAGGCGGCGCATTTGGGCAATTGCCCGGCAAGCGAACGTGCGTTGCAACAAGCCGTGGTTAGCGCAGCCGAAGCCCCGGCGCAAGACTTTTACAGAGGCAATTCGACGCGTCGCGCGCGGACATTATCAAGCAGATGCAACGATGTCGCGACAAATCCGCAGAAGCTGATTCAAGCTGCATGCCTGACCCCTGGAAACTGCATGGCTATCGGAAGAGAATGGCGCGAGTGACGGGGCTCGAACCCGCGACCTCCGGCGTGACAGGCCGGCACTCTAACCGACTGAGCTACACCCGCGCATAGTGGACGAAAGAGCCGGACGGCGGCGATTTGTCGCCTTTTTTGAAATGGCGCGAGTGACGGGGCTCGAACCCGCGACCTCCGGCGTGACAGGCCGGCACTCTAACCGACTGAGCTACACCCGCACTTCATTTCAAGCAATCCGGATGCCTTCGCACCCTCACCAAAACGGCTGCCCGTTTCGATGAGCGGCTAACTACGGGGTTCGTCTTTTAGTGTCAAGCAGGTTTGGAGACAAAACCATGACAGTCGTTGAATTGTTTCGGCAAGACCCATGCGGGGAGAATGAAAAGCCGGCAATTTCGTTTGCCGCTGCGGCACGGAGCCCGATCGAAGCCGACGACCCGGTCGAAGCCGTGATGCCTGCCACCTTCCCCTCCCCTTTATCCACAGCCGGCTGTGCCCAACCGCGACGGCAAAGGACAGGACTGACGCCAAAAAAATCAAAAATTCTTCACAAACACTCTTGCGGTTTTGCCGCGATCCGCATAGATCACGGCCACCAACGCGGCAGGCCGATCCGGCTTCGCTCGCGATGGGCGATTAGCTCAGTTGGTAGAGCGCCTCGTTTACACCGAGGATGTCGGGAGTTCGAGTCTCTCATCGCCCACCATTTTCTCTCCTGTCCGATCAATACCTAAGTCATATCGCGGGCTCGCAGACCGACGCTCGGCGCTCCTTCGTACCCACTTTCGAGGTGGATTCGGGGAAGACATTTCGCCCCAGAACAGCGCGACGTCCGGCAGATTCTGATGCGTTCGCCGTCTGAGACCTCCACCAGAACGGACTACTCCCGCTGCTGAGGCACCTCCGATTGGGCGAATGGATGGGAGGCGGCAAAAGTGGGAATATTCGCCGCCCGGAAAGTCTCCGCGCTTGAAGGTTTCTCACGCCTGGGGGGTGCCATGAGGACTCTCATCTCCGCATTGACGCTATGCATCGCGATTGCCGTTGGCGCGCCAAGTCCCACCTATGTCAGCCTGCCTGGCTATGCATTCAAGACGAAGCCGAACTGCCAGCGCCACAAACCAAAGGCGCGCTTTGACGCGAGATGCGACTGGCCGAGATTGGGCTTCAAGGACTTTACGCCTCCGATGGTGACCGTGCTTGGTATCTGAAGACGTTCAGCGCCTGGCAGCCCGAGGGCATTCATCCCTTTGCCAGTTCCTTATCCACTGCCGAAACCAGCCGCGAATCATCTGCCGTCACGTCAGGCGCGAAGCGGGCGACGACTTTACCGTCGCGGCCGATCAGGAATTTTTCGAAGTTCCAGAGGATGTCGTCCTCGTCGCCAGCTGATATGCCGTGGGCTTTCAGCCGTTCGCGCATCGGGCCGTCGCCGGTGGTCTTCACGCCTGATTTGATCAGTTGCCGGTAAAGCGGGTGCTGGGTCTCGCCCTTGACCGAGATCTTCGAGAAGATCGGGAAGGTGACGTCGTAGGTGCTGGTGCAGAAATCGAGGATCTCGGCGTCGGTGCCGGGCTCCTGGCCCTTGAAATCGTTGGCGGGGAAAGCGGCGATGACGAAGCCGCGCTCGCGCTTTTCCCCGTAGAGCTTTTCGAGCCCCTCATATTGCGGCGTGAGCCCGCATTTCGAGGCGACATTGACGATCAAGAGCACCCTGCCCTTGTAGTCGTTGAGCGTGGTTTCACGACCATCCACTGATTTGACAGGAATATCCAGCACGTTCGCCGTCACGGGAACCTCCAATTTGGTGAGAAATTTCCGCAAACTTAGCGATATCGCCGCGATTGTCATCAGGCTCGGAATCACGCCGGCGTCAACAGAATGCGGATGCCGGTGCGGGCTCGCGGGCCGGCACCGGCTTGGACATATCAGGCGGGAGAGGTTTCCTTGACGTCGTCGAGCAGGAAATGCACGACGATATAATCCGTCTTGAAGTGGCGGCCGCTGTCGGAGACCGACTCGACGCTGCCGCCGTCCTTCGGATGCCAGGCGTGGTAGTGGGGATTGGTGGTGATCAGCGTGACGGCCTTGCCGGCCAGATTCCCTTCGCCCAGCCGGAAGCGCATCTCGGCGAGCGGCCAGATCCGCTCGTAATCCTCCATGGTGATGCGCGCCCTCAGCGCCTTCCGGTGCAACGGCGCTTCGCCGGCCTCGGCGGGTGATTCCAACATCACCTCCTCGGCTCCGTTGAAGACGGCGTTGAATTCTTCCGGCCACATGCGTCTCATGAAATCGCTCCTCCCGAGGCTTTTTCGTCGGTCCACGAATGAAACTTAGCGATTTGTCCGAAAGAAGCAAATTCCCGTCATGTGGTTGTCATCGAGGTCCCCTGCTCCTACGTTCCCCGCAGACCCGCATCTGGGCCGTCAACCGCCCGCAATCCGAGATCAGAGATGAAGACACGTGAAGAAAGGCAGGCGCTTAGGGCGAGCATGCCGCGCACCCCACTCAGCGCCCATCATATAGAAAACGCCCGCCTGTTGCCGGATCGCGGCGAGTTGCTCTACCGGATCCCGAATGGCGGCATCGGCGTCGAGGTGGGGGCCGCCTTCGGCGAATATACGGCGGAAATCCTGGAAAAGAACCGCCCGGCGCAGCTCTACCTCATCGATCCCTGGTCGATGGACCGCTACAGCTCCGGCCTCGATTCGATCCACACGCAATTCGCGGCCGAGATCGCGGCCGGGCGGCTGCACCTGATGCAGGGCACGTCTCTCGAAAAGCTGGCCGAATTCGAGGACGACTTTCTCGACTGGGCCTATATCGATACCGACCATTCCTTCGAACTCACCTGGCAGGAGCTGCTGCTCTGCGAAAAGAAAGTGAAGCGGACAGGGCGCATTGCCGGGCATGATTTCTGCACCGGCAATACGGTCAAGCCGATCGTCTACGGCGTCGTCGAGGCGGTCACCAAATTCTGCAAGGATTATGGCTGGCAATTCGAGTTCCTGACCGTCGAATCACATGCGCATTTTTCCTATTGCCTGAAACGGCTCTAACCGGCCGACACCGCGCCGGAATATTGCGCGTCGCTGACATGCTCCATCCAGTCGACATGTTTGCCGTCCAGCGCCTCGTGTATGGCGATATGCGTCATCGCCGTGTCCGGGCCAGCACCGTGCCAATGTTTTTCGCCCGGCGCGAACCAGACGGTGTCGCCGGCGCGAATCTCGCGGATGTCATCGCCCCAGCTCTGGGCAAGGCCCTTGCCCGAGGTGACGATCAGCGTCTGGCCGAGCGGATGCGTGTGCCAGGCCGTGCGGGCGCCGGGTTCGAAGGTGACGGAGGTTACCCGTACCCGGGCGGGCGCCGGCGGCTCGATCAGCGGATCTTGGCGAACGGCGCCGGTGAAATAATCGGCCGGCGGTTTCATCGAGGGGCGAGAGCCGGCGGGTTTGATCTCCATGATTTTTCCTTTTCTATTCCATTGCGGTTGAAGCCTTGTAAGCTGACGATATTTCATCGAAGCGACCAATCAAGGCCGGATCGGCAATTGCCGCATAGTCGCCCGGCTGATAGGCCAATATCTTTCATCACCTAAAGCGCGTCGCATTGAACTTGGTTCATGCGACGCGCTTTAGTTCTTTGTTTTTACGCATGTCGTTATCCCGGAACCGCTGCACACTTCCGGACAACATGCATTGGGAGAATTTCTCATGAAACACCATGCTTTCGGACGTATGCCCTTCACCGTCACCAATGTCGGCTTCGGCGCCTGGCAGATCGGCGGCTCATGGGGCGATATCAGCGAAGCGGACGGGCGCGCGGCGCTGAATGCCGCACTCGACGCCGGCATGACCTTCATCGATACGGCTGACGTCTATGGCGACGGCCGCTCGGAAAAAATCATTGCCGACGTACTGAAGGCGCGCGGCGGCAAGCGCCCGATGGTCGCCACCAAGGCGGGCCGCCGCCTCAATCCGCATATCGCCGAAGGCTACAGCAAGGCCAATCTCGAAGGCTTCATCGACCGCAGCCTGAAAAACCTTTCCGTCGACAGCCTCGACTTGGTGCAGTTGCACTGCCCGCCGCGCGAAGTGTTTTACCAGCCGGAGGTCTTCGAAGGTCTCGACGCGCTGCAGACGGCCGGCAAGATCAAGGGCTACGGCGTCAGCGTCGAAAAGGTCGAGGACGGGCTGAAGGCTATCGAATATCCCGGCGTCGTCAGCATCCAGATCATCTACAACATTTTCCGCCAGCGCCCCGATCACCTGTTCTTCGCCGAGGCGCGCCGCAGGAACGTGGCGATCATCGCCCGTGTGCCGCTGGCAAGCGGCCTGCTCTCCGGCAAGATCACCCGCGAGACGCATTTTGCCAGCGACGATCACCGGAATTTCAACCGCCACGGCGAAGCCTTCGATGTCGGCGAGACCTTTGCCGGCGTGCCATTCGAGGTCGGCCTGCAGGCTGTGGAAGAGGTGCGCAAGCTGGTGCCCGCCGGCGGGACCATGGCCGCCTTTGCGCTGCGCTGGATTCTGATGAGCGACGCCGTCACCGTCGTCATTCCAGGCGCCCGCAATGGCGAACAGGCCAAGGCCAATGCGGCCGCCGCCGATCTGGCGCCGCTCTCGGCCGATGTCATGGCGGCAACACGCGAGATTTATGCGCGGTTGATCGCGCCGCATGTGCATCAGCGCTGGTAGGGTTGGAGCTGGGGGCTGCCGAAGCATCGGTGAGCCGACCTCGTCCTCACGCCTCTCCTTCTTCATGCGCGGCCTTGAGCCGAGCATGCACCCGCATGCGTGAGAGGCCGCGGCATGGATCCTCGGCTCAAGGCCGAGGATGACGAAGTGTGGGGAAGCGTCCATGCCAAACTCCGACGTCGCGGCACCACGCAAGCTATTGGAATTGCTACAGCATCTCGCCTCCTGCCGCCCGTTTCCCCCCAATCTCCGTCATGCTCGGGCTTGACCCGAGCATCCATGCCGAAGCCCTCTGCTTTGCAGATGTTCTTCAGTCGGATGCCCTCGCCTCACTGCGAATGCGGACGCCCCATGGGTCCTCGGCATCAAGGCTGTGATAACGGAAGTGAGGAGTTACGGCATCAAAGAGAAGAGGCCGAGCTTTCGCCCGGCTTCTTCTTTTGTATGTCTGTGACGACTCAGTTTGTCGCGCTGAGATCAACCGGGAAGAACAAGGTCTCGCCGGAGGAGTCGCTGACGCCGTCGTTGTCGGTGACGGCGTAGGGTTTGCCCGATGCATCGAAGGTGAAGCCTTCGAGCTTGTCGAGCACGTAGCCGTTGGTCGCCGTCTTCAACTCGCCGAGGAAGTCGTGGGCTTCGGTCTTCTTGACGACGGGAAGTTCGCCGCCGAGCTTGGCGGGCTTCAGCTCCGAGATCGCCACCTTGTAGAGCTTCTTCAGCTTGGCGGCATCGCCGACGAGGTTGTCGCGCTCGATGATGTAGACGCTGTCGCCCTGAGCCGAAATTTCCGACAGGCCGACCCAGCCGCTTTCCGTCTTGTCGAGCGGATAGCGCACGGCGCCCCATTCCTTCTTCTTCGGATTGTAGGAGACGAGCTTGACGAAGCCCTTCTCGTCGTCGGCCCACTCGCGCTGAACCGCCATCCAGAGCGTGGCATCGTCGCCGCTGCCGATAATGGTCACACCTTCGAAACCGAAGCGGATTTCGTTGGCGGCGAGTTCCTTCGGCAGGGCGATCTCGGCCTTGATATCGCCCTTGGCGTTGACGTTGTAGAGGGCGTGCGGGACGAGACGCTCGCCATAGCCTTCCGAGGCGAGCCAGAAGGAGCCGTCGGCGGCGACCGCGATGCCTTCGATGTCGAGCTTCTGAGCCGGGGCGCCGTCACGCTTGACGACGAGGGCGTCGGTGATGACGGCCGGCCTCGTGCTGGCATCGATCGTGTAGATCGTCGGCTGCGAGCCGAGAACGCTGTCGCTGACGGCATAGAGCATGCCCGGCTTGCCGGGAACGGCAGCGAGACCGGAAAGGGCTGCGAAGCCGATCGGATTGCCGTCCTTATCGGCGGAGACGATCTGCGGATAGGCTTTCCCACCTTCCGAACGCTCGTAGATCATCACATGCGAGCGTGCTCCGCCATCCTTGCCGAGGTCGAGTTCGTTGGCTGTCGCCAGTAGATTGCGCTGGGGAATGGCGACCGCGCCTTCCGGCGAAATGCCCGATGGCAGCAGCTGCACGAGCTCGGGATCCGCACCGGTATCCTTATAGACGCCGACGAGCGAGGCGCGCTCGGCGAGCAGGAAGAAATATTGGTCATCGCCGAACTTGGCGGCTTCGAGGCCTTCCGGCTCGACGCCCTTCGATCCCGAACGGCTTTCCGGATAGTGGCCGATATGGGCGACGGCGCGTTCGAAGGATGCGCCCGATTCGTAGAGAAGTTTGCCCGCCTTGTCGAAGATGGTGAAGCCGCGCGAGCCGCCCTGGTAATCGCCTTCATCGGCAACGACGAGGCGGTTGTCGTCCAGCCACTTCACGGCATCGGGCTCGCGCAGCACGCCCTTCGATTCGCCGGTGAATTTCAGGGCGCCATCACGCTTGGTGTCGATGCCGGTGAGATCGATGCTGCCGGCGGAGAAATGCGTCTTCACCTCGGCCGTATTGGCGTCGATGATGACGATCTCGTTGTTTTCCTGCAGCGTCAGGGCAATCTCGTTCAGCCCGTTGAAGGCGACGAATTCCGGCTCCGGATCCTCAGGGGCAACGCCGGCGAGACCGGTTAGCGTCACATGCTTGATGCTGCCGCAATCAACAGTGCCGTTCTTAACCTGGAAGACGACGAGGTCGCCGGCCGGCATCTGCGGGATCTTGCCGTCATTGACGTCTTCGTCGCGCTCGTTTTCGATTGCAATAGTGCCGAGCGTCTTGTCCTTGTTGAGGGCGATCGAATCCGGCTGGCCGCCGAGATCGCAGGTGCTCTCGATCTTCTTGGTCGCCACGTCGACGATCGCCAGACGGCCTGAGGGCTTCGCCTTGCTCTCGGAGGTGTTGACGGCGACGAGCGCCTTACCGGCGCTCGAGGTGACCGATGTCGGCTCGCCATCCATCATCAGCGCGCCGCCTGATTTCGGCGCCTTGGCATCGGTGATGTCGATGAAGCCGATCGCGCCGAGCGGGCTGTCGCTGTAGATCAGCGTCTTGCCGTCGTCGGTCGCGGTGATGATTTCGGCCGATGTCGCCGCGAGCTTGTCCTTGTCGTCAGGCAGGTTCTGGGCGACCGGGAAAGAGGCGATGCGGTTAAAAACCGGTTCGGCCGCGGCCGGAAGGGCGACGGATGCGAGAAGCACGGCAGCAAGCGCTGCCTTGCGCGATGAAATTGTCATGAAATCCCCCATGTGTCGAATAGTCGAAACATGGGTTTTCTGCGGGACTGCCATGACAGAGACATGACAGTCCGTGACATTTTCACGAGGAGGCCGCTTGCCTTTCCCGGCGGATCTCGTTGCGCATGATGAAGAGCGATGCGGCGAGGATCAATCCGGCTCCCAGCCAGAGATAACCGGCCGGCGCATAACCGAAGAACAGCCAGCCGGCGAGCACATTGAGCGGCAGCTTCAGATCGTCGAACGGCTGCACATAGGCAGCGTCGGCGCTGGCATAGGCAAGGGTCAGCAGATATTGCGCCACGACCGTCAGGAGGCCCGCCAGCAGGAAGAGCGCTAGCGTCGCACCCGTCGGCACGGCAAGGCCCGCCGCAAGCGCCAGCCCGCCGTTGATCGGCGTCAGCAGCACCAGCAGCCAGACGGTGATCGTCTCCGGCTTCTCAATGCCGGTCAGGCTCTTGGTGATCAGCGACGATGCGCCCCAGAGCAGCGCCGAGAGCACCGGCAGCAATGCTGCCCAGGTGAAGCTGTCGGACCATGGCTGCAGGATGATCATCGCGCCGGCAAAGCCGACAGCGGTGGCCGCCCATCGGGCGGCGCCGACGCGCTCGCCGAGGAACAGGCGGGCGCCGAGGATGATGAAGAAGGGCGAGGTCATGACGAGCGCAATCGCCTGCCAGATCGGCACCGAAGCAAGGCCGGAAACCCAGGCCGCGACGCCGAGCGCGGCAAAGACCACGCGCACGACATGCCGCCAAGGATAGTTGGTGCGCATGGCCGAAAGACCTGCCTTGCGCAGGAAGGGCAAGGAGAAAAGGAAGGCGAAGGCATATTGCCAGAAGGCCGCCGAGGCCGGAGGAAAGGCGAGCTTCATGGTCAGCCACTGGGTGACGACGTTGAGGAGCGAAAAGGCCACGCCTCCAAGCACCATGAAAGTTGCGCCGGCAAGGGCGCGCGATTGCGAGACTGCAAGGGAATTCTGATTCATGTCTTTCATCCGAAACCTGGGACCAACATAAATCAGGACGCATGAGGCGACGACACGCTGAGGCCGGCAGTCCCCTGCCCGCGCGCGGCCATGCTCATTCTCTTTCATCCGGACTATACCGTCGGCTCCGGAATCGCACCGGATCTGCTGACCCCTCCCTAACCGAAGCTTGGGAAGACGCTCGCGGGCTCGGGCCGCAGCCCTTACCGCCGGTGGGGAGTTTCACCCCGCCCTGAGAACAGCTCCGTGGTAAAACAAAGTGCCGTATGCGGCAAGCGGCCATAACGAAAAGGGGCCCGGCAATGCCGAACCCCTCTCAAAAAAACCCTACACAGCCGGTCTCGTTTACGGCTGGCGGATAATCTCAAATCAGCCGTTGACGGCGTCCTTCAGGCCCTTGCCGGGCGTGAACTTCGGCACGTTGCGAGCCGGAATATCGACTTCAGCGCCGGTGGACGGGTTGCGGCCCTTCGATGCGGCACGATGAGAAACGGTGAAGCTGCCGAACCCTGCGAGGCGGATGTCGCCCTTGTTCTTGAGTTCAGCCTGGACAACGTCGAAAACCGCGTCGACAGCGGAAGCCGCGTCAGACTTCGTCAGTCCTGCCTTTTCGGCCACTGCGGACACGAGTTCATTCTTGTTCATGTTTCCACCCCTTTCTAAATGGTATGAAACGACTCAAATGTAAGCTAGGCGCAGAATAGGTTTCATCAGGCCCGCCGGGAACCCAAAAGCCCTGCAAATCAAGGAAAAGCAAGCGTCTCCATGACGTTTTCACAAAAAAGGCTGGCGTTTCCGCCAGCCTTTTTGCGTCTTTTGCGCCAAATGGGCATAAATGTGGCAAGCGCCACTCAATGCGCTATGGTTGCGCCCGTCTCATCAAGGCCTTCGACCGATGTGATCACCGGCGTTTCCACCGTGCCATCCCACTCGATCGGCTCGGGCCGGCGGACGAGCGCGTGCTTGATCACCTCGCCCATGCGGGAGACCGGGATGATCTCCATGCTGTTCTTCACATTGTCCGGGATCTCCGCCAGATCCTTGGCGTTCTCTTCCGGAATCAGCACCTTCTTGATGCCGCCGCGGAGCGCCGCGAGCAGCTTTTCCTTGAGACCGCCGATCGGCAGCACACGGCCGCGAAGGGTGATCTCACCGGTCATGGCCACGTGCCTGTTGACCGGGATGCCGGTCATGATCGAGACGATGGCGGTCGCCATGGCGACGCCGGCCGAGGGGCCATCCTTCGGCGTCGCGCCTTCCGGCACGTGCACGTGGATGTCGTTCTTTTCGAACATCGGCGGCTCGATGCCGAAATCGACGGCGCGCGAACGGACATAGGAAGCCGCTGCCGAGATCGATTCCTTCATGACGTCCTTCAGATTGCCGGTGACCGTCATGCGGCCCTTGCCCGGCATCATCACGCCTTCGATGGTCAGCAGCTCGCCGCCGACTTCCGTCCAGGCAAGACCGGTAACGACGCCGACCTGATCCTCGCCCTCGGCTTCGCCGTGACGGAAGCGCGGGACGCCGAGGTAATCGGCGATGTTGGCGGCCGTCACGTGAACGGACTTCGTCTTGCCCTTGATGATCTCGGTGACCGCCTTGCGGGCGAGCTTCATCAATTCGCGTTCGAAGCTGCGGACACCGGCTTCGCGGGTATACTGCTGGCTGATCGCCATCAGGGCGTCGTCGCTGACCGAGAATTCTTCCGGCTGCAACGCATGTTCCTTGATGGCCTTCGGCAGCAGGTGCCGCTTGGCGATCTCGCGCTTTTCATCCTCGGTGTAGCCGGCGATGCGGATGATTTCCATGCGGTCCATCAGCGGCGCCGGAATGTTCAGCGTGTTCGCCGTGGTGATGAACATCACATCGGACAGATCGTATTCGACTTCGAGGTAGTGGTCCATGAAGGTCGAGTTCTGCGCCGGATCGAGCACTTCGAGCAGAGCAGAGGACGGATCGCCGCGATAGTCCTGGCCGAGCTTGTCGATCTCGTCGAGCAGGAAGAGCGGGTTGGACTTCTTCGCCTTCTTCATCGACTGGATGACCTTGCCGGGCATCGAGCCGATATAGGTGCGGCGGTGACCGCGGATTTCGGCTTCGTCGCGAACGCCGCCGAGCGCCATGCGGACATACTCACGGCCGGTCGCCTTGGCGATCGACTGGGCGAGCGAGGTCTTGCCGACGCCCGGAGGGCCGACGAGGCAGAGGATCGGGCCCTTGATCTTGGTGGCGCGGGCCTGCACGGCGAGATATTCGACGATGCGCTCCTTGACCTTGTCGAGACCGAAGTGATCGGCTTCGAGGATCTTCTCGGCATTGTTGAGATCGGCCTTGATCTTCGACTTCTTGCCCCAGGGAATGCCGAGCAGCCAGTCCAGATAGTTGCGCACGACGGTGGCTTCCGCCGACATCGGGCTCATCTGGCGCAGCTTCTTCAGCTCCGCATCGGCCTTTTCACGGGCCTCCTTGGAGAGCTTGGTCTTGGCGATGCGCTCTTCCAGTTCGCTCATCTCGTCGCGGCCTTCCTCGCCGTCGCCGAGCTCCTTCTGGATCGCCTTCATCTGCTCATTGAGGTAGTATTCGCGCTGGGTCTTTTCCATCTGGCGCTTGACGCGCGAACGGATGCGCTTTTCGACCTGCAGAACCGAGATCTCGCCTTCCATGAAGCCGAGAGCCTTTTCGAGGCGAGCCTTGACGCTGGTCGTCTCCAGCATCTCCTGCTTCTCGGTGATCTTGATCGACAGGTGCGAGGCGACTGTATCGGCAAGCTTGGAATAGTCGTCGATCTGGCTGGCAGCGCCAACCACTTCGGGCGAAATCTTCTTGTTGAGCTTTACATAGCTCTCGAATTCGGAAACGACCGAGCGCGAAAGAGCTTCCAGCTCGACAGGATCGTCATGCGGCTCCTCGAGCACATGGCCGAGCGCCTCATAAAAATCTTCGCGGCTGGTATAGGTGTCGATCTCGGCGCGAGCGCGGCCTTCGACCAGAACCTTGACGGTGCCGTCGGGCAGCTTAAGCAGCTGCAGCACATTGGCGACCGTGCCGACATTGTGGATCGCCGAAGGGTCCGGATCATCGTCGCTGGCGTTGATCTGCGTCACCAGCATGATCTGCTTGTCGGAGCCCATGACCTCTTCGAGCGCACGGATCGATTTTTCCCGTCCGACGAACAGCGGCACGATCATATGCGGGAACACCACGATGTCGCGCAAAGGCAAAACAGGGTAGGCAGTGCTGCTCGCTACAGACGTTTTCTTCGTCATTTTTTTGTCCTTTCCATCGTCCCGTTACCGGGCTCTCTGCACGGCCGCTTGGGACCGGCCGGCTCTCACTTGGCTCTACAAGTGGAGGTTCTGACTACGCTTTTCAAGCCACGCTAACGCCCGCGTTCCCCGGGATGTGACAGCTTTGTTACAACGGAACGTCAACACTATGAAGCGCCTAGCTGGACCGGCGCTTACCATTTCCGACCAGGCTCAATACAACGCCAGAAAAGGCTTACGAGATCATCCCATCATTGCCAAGCATTACCCCTGCGCAACATCGGCAAAGGCAATTCCGGTCCCACCGGCAAAATATTAACAACGCCTCACATGATTTTTCAAATAGAAAGGGGCCTGCCGATGGCAAGCCCCCAAAATAATGGTGCGAAAGTGCAAGGTCACGCCGAAGCGTTGGCCTTTTCTTCCTGACGGTCGGCATAGATATAGAGCGGACGGGCCGAACCGCGCACCACTTCCTCCGAGATGACGACCTCGCGCACACCTTCCAGCGTCGGCAGTTCGAACATCGTGTCGAGAAGAATCTTCTCCATGATCGAACGGAGGCCGCGGGCGCCGGTCTTGCGCACGATCGCCTTGCGGGCGATTTCGCGCAGCGCGTCCTCGTGGAAGGTCAGTTCGACGTCTTCCATCTCGAACAGGCGCTGGTACTGCTTGATCAGCGCGTTCTTCGGCTCGGACAGGATCTGGATCAGCGCATCCTCATCGAGATCCTCGAGCGTCGCCAGAACCGGCAGACGGCCGATGAATTCGGGAATGAGGCCGAACTTGACCAGGTCTTCCGGCTCCAGCTCGCGCAGGACTTCGCCGACGCGGCGGTCGTCCTGAGCCTTGACGGTGGCGCCGAAGCCGATCGAGGTCTTCTCCCCGCGGGCAGAGATGATCTTGTCGAGACCGGCGAAGGCGCCGCCGCAGATGAACAGGATGTTCGTCGTGTCGACCTGCAGGAATTCCTGCTGCGGGTGCTTGCGGCCGCCCTGCGGCGGAACGGAAGCGACCGTTCCTTCCATGATCTTCAGAAGCGCCTGCTGCACGCCCTCGCCCGAGACGTCGCGGGTGATCGACGGGTTGTCGGACTTGCGCGAAATCTTGTCGACTTCGTCGATGTAGACGATGCCGCGCTGGGCGCGTTCGACATTGTAGTCAGCCGCCTGCAGGAGCTTCAGGATGATGTTTTCGACGTCCTCGCCGACATAGCCGGCTTCGGTCAGCGTCGTCGCATCGGCCATGGTGAAGGGAACGTCGATGATCCGGGCCAGCGTCTGGGCAAGATAGGTCTTGCCGCAGCCGGTCGGGCCGACCAGCATGATGTTCGACTTCGCCAGCTCGACTTCGCCGTTCTTGGAAGCGTGCGCCAGGCGCTTGTAATGGTTGTGAACGGCGACAGACAGGATCTTCTTCGCCTGCCGCTGGCCGATGACATATTCGTCGAGGACCTTGATGATGTCCTGGGGCGTCGGAACGCCATCGCGGGACTTGACCATCGAGGACTTGTTTTCCTCGCGGATGATGTCCATGCACAATTCGACGCATTCATCGCAGATGAAGACGGTCGGTCCGGCAATCAGCTTCCGGACTTCGTGCTGGCTCTTTCCGCAGAACGAACAATAGAGGGTGTTCTTGGAGTCGCCGCCGTTGCTGCCGCTGACCTTGCTCATATCATTTTCCTTCCAGCACGCCGCATTTCAAGGCGAAATCGCGGTCCACTCTATCAGCTCCTGGCGGCACTCCGTTTCCGGAGCCTTTGCCGAGAAGGGCTTCAGGGGCTACGAACCGGTTCCAGTCAACCATGTCCTGGTTCCGGCGGCAACGAATCCCCTTCGAATGCCAAATGCTATGTCACAAAAATTCAACATAGCATTAATAGTTACTATTAGCGTCTTCGTCGCCAGTTGAAAGCCTTGTTCGATCACAAATGAGATAGAACTGTGGCGGCAAAAACACCATCCCAATTTATTACTAGGCCTGCTCGCCTTCCATTTCGAGGCGGGACGTCAGAACCTTGTCGATCACGCCCCAGCCCTGGGCTTCGTCCGCATCCATGAAATGGTCACGATCGAGGGTCTTTTCAACTTCCTCGTAGCTGCGGCCGGTGTGCTTCACATAGACCTCGTTCAGCCGTCGCTTCATCTTGAGGATATCGCGGGCGTGGCGCTCGATGTCGGAAGCCTGGCCCTGGAAGCCGCCCGAGGGCTGATGCACCATGATGCGGGAGTTCGGCGTGGCGAAGCGCATGTCCTTGTGGCCGGCGGCCAGCAGCAGCGAGCCCATGGACGCGGCCTGGCCGATGCAAAGCGTCGAAACCGCCGGTTTGATGAACTGCATCGTATCGTAGATCGCCATGCCGGCGGTGACGACGCCACCGGGCGAATTGATGTAGAGGGCGATTTCCTTCTTCGGGTTTTCGGCCTCGAGGAAGAGCAGCTGGGCGCAGACGAGCGTCGCCATGTGATCCTCGACGGCGCCAGTCAGGAAAATGATGCGTTCCTTCAACAGGCGGGAATAGATGTCGTAGGAGCGTTCACCGCGGTTGGTCTGTTCCACGACCATCGGCACGAGGGCCATTGCGGTATCAACTGGGTTTCTCATGTGCGTCCTTTGTCAACGTCATGCCGGCGGCCGCCGGGAATCAAAGAAAATGCCATATCCCTACATAGAGTGTCCGTGCCCTCCTCTTCAAGACACGCATGAGGATAACGTTAAGAAGACGGGGCACGGCGGGCTCCTCTTTGATGCATGTCGTCATCCGGGAACCGCTGCACACTTCCGGGCGACATGCATCGAGCTTCGGCGCCAGCAGCCTCTTTCCCGTAAATGGCTGATGACCGCGAGCCCCCGGCGGCGTCTCCCCCGGCTTTTCTCCATGACAGGATGAAGGAAAGCTTACTCCATCCGGCAGCGCTCACATACGTTTACCCAACGGAAAGCCTACCGCCAGATACCGGCTGGAAATCATGCCGCAACGCAACAGCATTAAGGAAGTGGCGAGCTTCCTCGGCAAGGATGCGCCCCAACAGACAAGGTCGACGGGCAAGGGGTTGCTGCCGTGTTCAATATCGCTACAGGTCTCGCCATCTGGTGTTCGGAGGCCATGACACTCGCTCTGGTGCTTTTCGTCGCCTGGCGCCACAACGTCAGGAACGAAGCCTATCTCTATTGGGGCCTCGGCTTTCTTCTGACCGGCATCGGCTTTGCGATGATCGCGCTGCGCGGCCAAGTCCCCAGCCTGGTGTCCGTCGAGATCGGCAATGCCATCGCCCTGCTCGGCCAGAGCGCCTGGGTGGCGGGTTTTCTGGCGCTCGACCGCAAGAAGATCGAATGGTGGGCGCTGCTGCCTCCTGCAATCTGGCTGGCCGGGGTGTTCCTGCCGTGGGTCAACACCGACTATTCAAACCGCGTCGTGCTCTACAATCTCGCTTCGGCGACCGGCGCGACGGCGCTGGCCATGGCTGTCGCCGCCGGCGACATGCGCCGCGAGCGCACCCGCATCAAGCTGATGGGCGTGTTCGTCATACAGGGCTGCCTGTGTTTCGGCTCGGCGTTGACGATGGCGGTAACGCTGCCCAGCGATATCGACGCGACCAATCTCGGCGGCGTCTCGGCAATGGCGAGCGCCTTCCTGCTCACCATCGCCTTCGCGCTTACCTGCCGGCTGGTCATGGAACGCTCCGAACGGCATCTGCGGACAATGACACTGACCGATTCACTCACGGGCGTGCTCAACCGCCGCGGCCTGCTCGGCTATTTCGAGACCATTCAGGAAAGAGCCCATAGCGAACAGCGGCAGGTCGCGGTGATCCTATTCGACCTCGACCATTTCAAGCGCGTCAACGACCGCTTCGGCCACCAGTCCGGCGACGCGGTGCTCACCGCCTTCGCGCGCATGGCCCGGCAGTATATTCCAAACCACATCTTCGGCCGCATGGGCGGCGAGGAATTCGCCGCCTTTGCCGCCGTCTCCGACCAGATGGAAGCCGAGGCGATCGCCGAAGCGATCCGCACCGAATTCTGCCGCCTTCCCGTCGCCACCGGCGAAGCGATCGTTCCGGTTACCGTCAGTATCGGCATTGCGCTCGCCGCCTCGATCGAAGCCAATATCGACAAGCTGATTTCGGCCGCCGACCGGGCGCTCTATGCCGCCAAGGCCGCCGGCCGCAACTGCACGGTCACCTTCGGCGAAGCGGAAGCGGCGGCCCCGGCGCCGGCCACCCCGAGCCCCACTGCCGGCGAACTCGTGCCGACGGTCGATGATCAGGTCGAGGCGCTGCGGCGCATGGGCACACTGTCGCGGGCCGGCTAAAGCGCATCGACGCGCTTTAGCTCTTTGTTTTTTATGCATGTCGTTGTCCCGGAACCGCTGCACACTTCCGGGACATGCGTTAGCCGCCGCGTGAAAATAGAATCAATCCTTGAGCTTAGACACGGATCTTAATGTCGCCGGCGCCTCCGATCGGACAAGCTTTGTTTCCGGCCGGCTCTCCTGATCCGCATCTTTTCGAGGCCCGGCAAATCCGCTAAGCCTCGGGGCATGACGATACCGCCCTTTCTTTCGATCGATCAGGCCAGCCGCCATGCCTCGCTGGACGCGCGCAACCCGGCCTTTTATGGCAATCCGAATGCCGTCTATGCCGCGCTTCACGCTCATTGCCCGACCTTCTACTGGACCGAGCAGAAACAGTGGTTCTTCACCGGCTACGACCATGTGAACGGGCTGTTGCGCGACCGCCGCTTCGGCCGGCAGATCCTGCATATCGCCAGCCGCGAGGAGCTCGGCCTTGCCGAGCCGATGCCGCATCTTGAAAATTTCGATCTCTCCGAACGTTATTCCCTGCTCGAACTCGAACCGCCGGAGCACACGCGGTTGCGCACCCTCGTCAACCGCGCCTTCGTCTCGCGCCATGTCGAGAGGATGAAGCCGGAGCTTGCCGAGCTCGCCAACCGGCTGATCGACGGCTTCGCCGACAAGCGCGAGGTCGAACTGCTCTCGGCTTTTGCCGACATCATCCCGGTGACGATGATCGCCCGCATGATCGGCATTCCCGAGGAGATGGGGCCGCAGCTGCTCGCCTGGTCGCACGCCTATGTCCGCATGTACATGTTCGGCCGCACGCGCGCCCAGGAGGAAGAGGCCGAACGGGCGGCGAAGGAATTTTCCGACTATGTCAGGACCGTCATCGCCGAGCGCCGCGCAGCGCCGCGCGACGACCTGCTCACCCACATGATTCATACCGAACACAAGGGCCAATATCTCACCGAGGAAGAGCTGATCTCGACGACGATCGTGCTGCTCAACGCCGGCCATGAGGCGACCGTGCACCAGATCGGCAATTCCGTGCGCACCATCCTCGACAGCGGCTCGGATCCGGCGACGCTCTTCCGCGACGAGACGACGGCGGAGCGCACGGTCGAGGAGACGCTACGCATCTGCGCGCCAGTTCACATCTTCCAGCGCTGGGCGCTCGAGCCCGCCGAAATCGACGGCGTCTCGTTCAAGCGCGGCGACAAGGTCAGCCTCATCCTCGCCGCCGCCAATCTCGACCCGGCGAAATTCAGCGATCCGCTCGCCTTCCGGCCCGACCGCAGCGAGGCGCCCAACCTCTCCTTCGGCGCCGGCATCCATTTCTGCATCGGCGCGCCGCTGGCGCGGCTGGAGCTCAACGTCGTGCTGCCGATCCTGTTCGAGCGGCTTGCCGGCCTGAGGCTCGCAAAGACGCCCGTGGTCAAGGACGTCTACCATTTCCACGGGCTGGAGCGGCTGGATTTGCAGTGGTGATCCCGAGGCTTGACCCTCGGCGACTGGAGGACCCGTGCGGCGTGCCGGTTGAATCCGACGCGCTAAACACTCTTGTAAGACATGTTTAGGCGGCGGCCTCTTCCTGCAGCTTGCCGGAGATGTCGCGGGCCGACATGGGTTTTCCCATCAGATAGCCTTGAAGCTGATCACATCCGGCGTCCCGCAGGATCGCCGCCTGGCGCGAATTCTCGATGCCTTCGGCGGTAACGGGGATCTGCAGGGCGGTCGCCAGCGAGATGGTTGCCCGAAGAACATCGGCGCCCTTTGCGCCTTCGTCGAGCGCGGAGACGAGCGAGCGGTCGATCTTCATGCGATCGAAGCCGAATTGCCGCAATGCGCCGATGCTGGCGTAACCGCAGCCGAAGTCGTCGAGCGCGAACTTGATGCCGACGCGTTTGAGCTGGTCGATCGAGCGCCGGGCCTGATCGGGATTCGTCATCAGAACGCCTTCGGTGATCTCCAATGTCAGGCGCTTCGGGTCGAAATCGAGTTCCCGCAGGACCGAGATCACTTCGGCGGCAAATTCCGGATTGCAGAGCTGGACCGGCGAAACATTGACCGACAGCGCCAGGTCCGGCCAGTTCTTGGCATGCGCGACCGATGTTCTCAGCATGTGCGCGCCGAGCGCATCAATGAGACCACATCTTTCCGCGAGCGGAATGAAGACCTCCGGGCTGACATTGCCGGCCGCCGTTCGCCAGCGCGCCAGCGCTTCAAGACCGGTCACCGTGCCGGTCGAGGCAGAGACGAGAGGCTGGAAGACGGCTTCGATCGTACCGGCGCCGATGGCGCTCTTCAGGAGGGTCTCCAGCTCGGCGACCCGCTGGCGCTCACGGTCGAGCTCGGGGTCGTATTCGATCGCTTGGCCTCTGCCATTTGCCTTGGCGCGATAAAGCGCCATGTCCGCTCTGCGCAGAAGCTCCAGGGGCTTGATGTCTCCGTCTCGCGCGGCAGCTCCGATGCTTGCGCCGACCTCGATTGTCCGCCCATCGATCTTGAAGGGCTCGGCAAACAGCGCCAGAACGGCCCTCTCCATCTCATCGCAGGTGGCAGCGCCAACATGCACCAGCGCAAACTCGTCGCCCCCCAGCCTGGCGGCGGCGACGACTTCCGGATGGCAGGCCGTCAACGCCTTCGAGACCAGGCGGATCAGGTCATCGCCGACGGCATGCCCCCAGGCATCGTTGACGGCCTTGAAGCCATCGAGATCGACCAGATAGAGCCGGGGCGGCGTTGAGGCCGGATCCTGCAGCTCTTCGAGCAGGCTGAGCAGCCCCTGTCTGTTCAACAGGCCGCTCAGACTATCGTGGCCCGCTTCGTAAAGCGCTGCCTGCGCCAGCTGGCGCAGACGCCGCGCCTCGGACGCGCCGACCATCAGAACACCGACCAGGAACAGCACGAGGATAACGATGGCGGCCGCGATGTAAGGCGTCACCTGATGGAACACCGTGCTTCCGGGCGCCTTGCTGGGCCAGACGAGATAGCCGATGACCGCACCCTTCATGTCTGTGATCGGGGCGTTCAGGAATTCCGGCGTCGGAACCTTCTCCAGGCGCAAACCGTCAAGCTCGTGTTGATTCGACAGCATATCGAGGACTTCAGACGTGAATTCCTTGTAAAAGCTCAGCGTGCTGAATTTTGCAGTGTCGGCAACGTCATCGAAAGGTTGGATTGCCTGCGATGCGATCAGCGCGATACCGGTTTCGGTCTTGATGAAATTAACCAACGGCGCCTTCGCCGGATCGGCGGCCACATTGATCTGCTGATAAAAGGCCCTGCCGAAGAACGCGGCGGGCTCGAAGGGCTTGCCCTTGGCATAGGCCGACACGATCGACGTCCGGTCGGGTCCGATTACGATCGCACCGTCGTAAAGCGGGTAATCCTCGCTGGTCTTTCCCCAATTCTCATAGGCCCAATCCGCAGCATTCGGAGAGGAAGCCGCACGATAGGCATCGTCCCAGACGGCATTATCCGTCGTTGTCGCACCGAGGCGGGCGACAAAGGCTGCGATCGCGGCGCGGGCGGCGCGAGTGGCGCGGGCATCGTCGATCCCGTTCGCCGACCGGGTCATAGTCGCGACGACATGGGCCATGAGGCCTGTGAGAACGAGGGCTACCAGAAGGAAGCAGACCGTTGTCGCAATGATGGAAGAGGTTTGGGTGCGAACGTGCCTACCCGCAAGATTCGACGACATGCCAATCCCGAAAAGATGAATTGCAAGGCCATGTCTGTTGTGACGGCAGGAGACATCATGTCCGCAATGCGCTGCAGGTAAGCTCTAGCATTTGACGATGTAGGTCCCATTAATGGGAAAGATCAAATGCCGTCTATCCGCAAATGCGAAGCGGTCTTTTCAGGAGAACCGGCGCATAATCGCCGCAAACCGGGACAGGCCCGGCATCATCACAGCCGATCTGCAGCCGCCGCTCAAAGCCTGATCACATAGTCCTTGCGAGTCGTTTCAACGACTTCCCAGGTTCCCTTGAAGCCGGGTCTGAGGATCATCCGGTCACCCGCCTTCAGATGAACCGGCTCGCCGCCGTCTTCGGTGACGATCGAATGGCCGGACAGCAGGCTGAAATATTCCCATTCCTCGTAAACGATCCGCCATTTGCCGGGCGTCGCCTCCCAGATGCCGCAATAGAGGCCGCCTTCGGCCTCCTCCAGATTCCAGGTCCGGAACTGCGGATCGCCGGAGATGATCCGACCGGGTTCGGGCGCGCCCAACTCCGGTTCGACGCCATCGATGCCGAAGGTGATGAAGTTGCTAACAGTCATTCTGGATCTCTTCGAATTGAGTGTTCTTCGCAGCATAGGTTTAGATGAGGCGCGCTCGCAATTATTGGTTTTCCCATGCGCCTTTGCAGCATGCGTTCAACATCGTCGCACCGGTCCGCCATAGTGACGCCATAGAGTTGGGACCAATACCGCTTGATAGACAGGCGGATGGCGAAAAATGAGATTGCTGGCTCTCCTTGCGGTGGCCGTTTTGCTAACGGTGGTTCAGGCCCGCGCCCAAGTTTATGAACCGTATGATGGATACGACGAATACGGGGGCTACGGCTATGATGACCCCTACAGCCCGTATCCACCTCCGCCCTATTACGACCCCGCCCCTGGCTATGAGGAACCCCTGTATGATCGCAGGGCACCCTCGACGCGAAGCGCTAGAGGAAACATCGTGATCGCCACGCGCGAACACACACTTATTTATACGACAGCAAACGGAGAGCAGTTCGTTTACCCCATAGCCGTCGGCCGCGAAGGCAAGCAATGGTACGGAACGACGCGGGTGGTGTCGAAGCGAATGCATCCCGAATGGCGGCCAACGGCCAGCATGCGTCAGAAGAACCCGAGGCTTCCAGCGGTCGTGAAGCCAGGCCCCAACAATCCGCTAGGGACCCGAGCGATATACCTTGCCGATGGGCTGCTGCGCATCCACGGTACCAACGACCCGTCCTCCATCGGAACCAATGCGTCGAGTGGTTGTTTTCGAATGTACCTCGAGGACGTCGAGGAGCTTTACGATATGGTCCAGCCGGGGACCCGAGTGATTGTCCAACGGTAATCGGATCGGGTGAAGACCAGCTGATCCCCTCGCCAGCCTTACCTCCCGGTTGGGCTGTTTCAGATCTTCGAAAGCGCCTGTTCGAGGTCGGCGATGATGTCCTTGACGTCCTCGATGCCGACGGAAAGGCGCACCACATCGGGGCCGGCGCCGGCGGCGATCTTCTGTTCGTCGCTCAGCTGCCGGTGCGTCGTCGAGGCGGGATGGATGACGAGCGAGCGGGTGTCGCCGATGTTGGCAAGATGAGAGAAGAGCTCAAGGCCCTCGACCAGCGTTTTGCCCGCCTCATAATCGCCCTTGACGCCGAAGGTGAAGACGGAGCCGGCGCCCTTCGGCGAGTAGCGCTGCTGCAGGGTGTGGTTCGGGTCGTCCTCGAGGCCGGCATAATTCACCCAGGCGATCTTGCTGTGCGCCTTCAGCCACCTCGCCACGGCGATCGCATTGTCGCTGTGGCGCTGCATCCTGAGCGGCAATGTCTCGATCCCCGTCAGGATCAGGAAGGCGTTGAAGGGCGAGATCGCCGGCCCGAGATCGCGCAGGCCGAGAACGCGGGCGGCGATGGCGAAGGCGAAATTGCCGAAGGTCGCATGCAGGACCATGCCGTTATATTCCGGCCGCGGGCTGGACAGCATGGGGTAATTGCCGGATTTTGACCAGTCGAAAGTGCCGCCGTCGACGATAAGGCCGCCCATGGAATTGCCGTGGCCGCCGAGGAATTTCGTCAGCGAATGCACGACGATGTCGGCGCCGTGTTCGATCGGACGGATGAGATAGGGGGTTGCCATCGTATTGTCGACGATGAGCGGCAGGCCGTTGCGGTGCGCAACCTCGGCGATCGCCGCGATATCGACGAAGGTGCCACCGGGATTGGCGAGGCTCTCGATGAAGATGCCGCGCGTCTTCTCGTCGATCTGGCTTTCGAAGCTTGCCGGATCGGCGGAATCGGCCCAGCGCACCTGCCAGCCGAAATTCTCGAAGGCATGGCCGAACTGGTTGATCGAGCCCCCGTAGAGCCTGCGGGCGGCGATGAAATTCTCGCCGGGGCGCATGATGGTGTGGAAGACGATCATCTGTGCGGCATGGCCGGAGGCGACGGCAAGGGCCGCCGTGCCGCCCTCGAGCGCTGCGACGCGCTCCTCCAGCACGGCCTGCGTCGGGTTCATGATGCGCGTGTAGATATTGCCGAACGCCTGCAGGCCGAAGAGCGCGGCGGCATGATCGGAATCGTTGAAGACGTAAGCGGTCGTCTGGTAGATCGGCGTTACCCGCGCACCGGTCGCCGGGTCGGGCTGGGCGCCGGCATGGATCGCCAACGTGTTGAATCCCGGATCATTCTTGGCCATGTCGTCCTCCAGTTATTGCTGACGGCCGGGATCATAGCCTCTCCCGGACGAAAGTTAATCGCGATCCGTTTCAACCCACCGGCGTTCGGTGGAAAATCCGTCTCTGCGGAGCGCAGCAATGAGATCAGGCAATGAGCCGGGGATATTCGATCGCCGGGCAGCGGTTCATCACCACCTTGATGCCGGCGGCCTCCGCCTTTGCCGCAGCCGCATCGTCGCGGACGCCGAGCTGCGCCCAGATGACCTTCGGCAACGGCCTCAGCACCAGCGCCTCCTCGACGACGCCGTCCAGATATTCGGCAGCGCGAAAGACGTCGATCATGTCGATCGGCACAGGAATGTCGGCGAGCCGGGCAAAGACAGTGCGGCCGTGGATCTGTTTACCCGCCTGCCCCGGGTTGACCGGAATGACCTCATAGCCGCGCGACAGCAGGTAGCCCATGACGCCGTTGCTCGGCCGCGCCGGATTGGGCGAAGCGCCGGTCAGGGCGATGGTCTTCACCGAATGCAAGATGCCGGCGAGGAAGTCATCCGTGTAGCTGTCGTGATTCATGTCCGCTTCTCCACTTGCGAAAGTCGTTCGCCACGGCGCGCGTGATTTTTGCTTTTGCGTGAAACCAGTTGCGCGCCTTTCCCGTATATATGGGTTGGATAGTTTCTGAGGATGATTCGATGAAAAAAATCGCTCTTGCCCTCATGCTCGTGCTCGCCGCATCGCCGGCACTGGCAATCTCGCGCTACAATCCACTCACCATGAGCTGTGCCAGCGTGCGCGCCGCCATCCACAATCAGGGCGCCGTCATCTTCCGCTATCAGTCCCCCCGCGGTCTGCCCCTCTATGATCGTTACGTCCGCAACAGCCATTATTGCGACGCGACCGACTATGCCGAGTGGACCCACATCCCCTCGAAAGACGATCCTCGCTGCCCCGTTCTGAACTGTCAGAACATAGACAACCTGGACGGGATGCTGTTCGTTCCACATCATCAGCTTTGAGGTTTTTGCCGCCGTGATTGCGGCAGATGCCCTACGCCCTTCGCGTTTGCGAATGTTGGCTGGCTCAATCGCGCGCTACGATTTTCCAAGGAATTTACAATCAAAAGCTTTATTTTCCGCGTATTTCAAAGTTATAGAATAATATCTGTATTTCAGCAACATAGAATGATCCCTTCCGAAATTCCTCCGGGTGCTTTCCTCTTTCGTTCCCTTTAGGGCCACCCTATGTTCCGTCGTCCATTAGCAGCATCTCATAGTTGAGGAGATCTCGTGGATTGAACGTATGTCGCGCGCACGTAATAATTGTCGGGTACCCCGCGATTGTTTGGATATTGAAAGGGTGATATTCCAGACAGGAAGGCATCCGCGACCGCGGCAAAGCAGTTTCGTGCAAATCGCAGTTGTCCTTGCAGAAGCTTGCCCCGCCGGGGCGAAGCGCATGTCCTCCCCTGCAGTTTCGGATTTGGTCCTTGCCTCTCGACGTCATCCTGCTCGTTCTGTTCGGTGCATTGCTGCATGCGACATGGAACGCGATCGTCAAAGCGGGCAGCGACAAATCCCTTGATGCGGCGCTGATTTCGGCCGGCGGCGCGGTATCAGCCTTGCCGTTCCTGGCATTTTTGCCCTTGCCGCAAAGTGCGGCCTGGCCGTTCATCGGCGCTTCGGCCATCCTGCAGTTCGCCTATTTCCAGCTGGTAGCCGCCGCCTACCGGGCCGGGGATATCGGCCTGGTCTATCCGCTGATGCGTGGCTGCACGCCGTTGCTGATCGCCGCGACAAGCGGTGTCGTCCTCAGTGAAGACCTTTCCGGCGCCGCGCTCGCCGGCATCATGACGATCTCAGCCGGCGTCCTGACGCTCGCCCTGGAGGCGCGTCGGGGCAGTGGCCGTGCCGTCGTCCTCTCCATTGCCAATGCCTTCGTCATCGCCAGCTACACCTATGTCGATGGCATCGGCGCGCGCCTTTCAGGCAACGCGGTTTCCTATACGTTGTGGATGTCGCTGCTGCCGCCCATACTGCTGTTTGCCTGGGCGGCGTCCCGGCGCGGCAGCCTGACGGTGCTGCGCCACGTTCGCCGCAACTGGTGGCGCGGCCTTATCGGCGGCGCAGGTTCGATTGCATCTTACGGACTGGCGCTCTGGGCAATGACGAAGGCCCCGGTCGCAACCGTCGCCGCGTTGCGGGAAACCGCGATCGTCTTCGGGCTGGTCATCTCGGTCGCCGTGTTCAAGGAAAAAGCCGGAATCTGGCGTTACGTCGCCGGCGTCGTCATCGCAGCCGGCGTGCTGGTTCTGAAGCTAGGGTGATCATTCACCCTTCCACTCCGGCTTGCGCTTGCTGAGAAAGGCGCCGATACCCTCCTGCGCATCCTGCGTCAGCATGTTCTCCACCATCACCCTAGCGGCATAGTCATAGGCCGCCTCCACCGGCAGTTCGAGCTGCCGATAGAAGGCCTCCTTGCCGATCTTTAGTGTCAATGGCGATTTGCCGGCGATCACGGCCGCATATTTGGCAACGACCTGCGCCAGATATTGCTTCGGCACGATGCGGTTGACGAGGCCGAAATCCTTGGCCGTCGAAGCATCGATCGTCTCGCCGGTCAGCAGCATCTCCATCGCCTGCTTGCGATGGGCGGCACGGGTTACCGCCACCATCGGCGTCGAACAGAACAGGCCGATATTGACGCCTGGCGTGCAGAACGTCGAGGTGTCCGTGCAGATGGCCAGATCACAGGAGGCAACGAGCTGACAGCCGGCAGCCATTGCAAGCCCGTCGATCTCGGCGATGACGGGTTTTGGCAGATGGGTGATCTTCAGCATCAGATCGGCGCAGAGCCGGAAACTCTTCTCGAAGAAGGCAGCCCCCTGATCTTCATCGACGCGATGGGCGGTGAGTTCCTTGAGGTCATGGCCGGCGGAAAAGACGGAGCCGGTCGAGGCGATAACGATGACGCGCACATCAGCATCCGATCCCGCCTTTTCGAGCTCAGCCATCAGCGCCTCGAGAAGCGCGATCGAAAGCGCGTTGGCCGGCGGGTCGTTGAGCACGAGACGCAGCACGCCATCGCGCAGGGAGCGAAGCAACAACCCGTCCGCCCTGTCCGCTTCCTTCCGGAATGATACGATTTCGGCCATGATGCTGCTCCCTGCTGCTCGATTTCCACACAGCTGTTCTGCCACAAGGCGCCGGCACTTTCGAGCAGGATCCTCCCTCCCCCCGGCGGCATGGTCAGGACCAGAACCATGATTTCGATGTCTCGGCCGTCGCCTGCGCACGGGTCAGGCCGATATCGCGAAGGTCTTCATCGGTGAGTTCCGAAAGCCTGCGGCGGCTGCGTCGCTTTGTGAGCCAATGCTCGACGGCCGCCGACAAGCCTCGACCCCAGCGGACCGTCCGCCGGAGTTTCGACCGAAGCGCATTGCGCGGCGTTTCAAAGATTGCATCGAATTCCAGGGTCATCTCTTCGTCCTTTTCTCAACGAAGGAAGGATGCGCTGGAAGATGGAATGAAAGAAGCTTATGGATATTATGATATGCATAAGGATTTCTTTTATATGCCACTTAATCTCGATCAGCTCGCGAGCTTCGTCAATGTCGCCGACCTCGGAAGCTTTACGGCCGCCGCCGACAAGGAGGGCGTGACGCAACCGGCGGTCAGCCTGCAGGTCAAAGGCCTTGAGCAGCGGCTCGGCGTCCGGCTGATCGAGCGTGTCGGACGGCGAGCGCAGCCGACGGCGGCGGGCCTTGACCTGCTTTCGCACGCGAGGCGTCTGCTTCAGCAAGTGGCAGCGGCGGAAGAAGCGATGCTGCCGCACAGGGAAGGCGCCAGCGGCCGCGTGCGCATCGGCAGCGGCGGCACCGCCTCGATCCACCTGCTTCCACGCGCCATCGCCGCTGCCAGGAAGGCGATGCCCGGCCTCGAAATCACCGTCCATATCGGCAATGCCGACGATATTCTGCGCGATCTGGAAACCAACAGTCTCGACATCGCCGTCGTCGCTCTGCCGGCCTCGGGACGGAATTTCGCGATCGAACCGTTTTACGAGGAGGAGTTGCTCGCGGTCGCTCCCGTCGGCAGCCTCGTGCCCGAAGGCGGGCCGGACGCTGCCTTCATGCGCGACAGGACGCTGCTGCTTTATGAGGGAGGCAATACGAGGCGAGCAATCGACGCTTGGTTGGCCGCCCCCGATATCAGGACCCGCCCTGCGATGGAGTTCGGCAGCGTCGAGGCTATCAAGGAGTTGGTGGCGGTGGGGCTCGGCTGGTCGATCCTGCCGGGGCTGGCGCTCAAGCGCGACCTTGCCGGTCTGGTGACAACGTCGTCGCTGAAACCGAAGCTCATGCGCCGGCTCGGCATGGTTCTGCGCCGGGACAAATATCTGACACGCGGCCTTCGGGAAATGATGAAATGTCTGCGGGAGTTCAAGGATTAGGACCACTTGCGATCCTGGCCCGTCGCGTCAAATCCAAGTCGCGGTAGCGGTAAAAAGCCAAAGCAGGCCATCCAGCGATCTCGGCAAATATGAGGTATTATATTACCGTATAAGTAAGCTCTTGTTTTTCCTATCGTTTTTTTCAGGTCGCCAAAAATGACGATATTGACCCGATGTCACATTCCCTTTATACACCGCACCAGAACGCAGCCTTCCGGGCTGCTTTCTTTTTGGCATGTCTTGCGCCTGCCAATCCAAGCAACAAGAAACGCCCTTCCAGCCTTCGGGCAAGGGTCCCAAAAGAGAGTATTCACTATGGCTACCTTCTCCCAGAAGCCTGCAGAGGTGGAGAAGAAGTGGGTGATCATCGACGCCGAAGGGCTGGTCGTTGGCCGTCTCGCTTCCATCATCGCTATGCGCCTGCGCGGCAAGCACAAGGCAACCTTCACCCCCCACGTTGACGACGGCGACAACGTCATCGTCATCAATGCCGACAAGGTCGTTTTCACCGGCAAGAAGTATTCCGACAAGGTCTACTACTGGCACACCGGTTACGCCGGCGGCATCAAAGAGCGCACCGCACGCCAGATCATCGAAGGCCGCTTCCCGGAGCGCGTCCTCGAAAAGGCCGTCGAGCGCATGGTTCCGCGCGGCCCGCTCGGCCGTCGCCAGATGAAGAACCTGCGCGTCTACGCCGGCGCCAACCATCCCCATGAAGCCCAGCAGCCGGTCGCCCTCGACGTTGCCGCGCTCAACAAAAAGAACGTAAGGAGCGCCTGATCATGGCTGACCTCTCCTCCCTGAAGGAACTCGGCACGGCTTCCGAAGCTGCTGCTCCGGCGCACGTCCGCAAGGTCGATTCGCTCGGCCGCTCCTACGCGACCGGCAAGCGCAAGAACGCCGTCGCCCGCGTCTGGGTCAAGCCGGGCTCCGGCAAGATCATCGTCAACGGCAAGGAATTCGCGGAATATTTCGCCCGTCCGGTGCTGCAGATGATCCTGCGCCAGCCGATCGTCGCGGCTGCCCGTGACGGCCAGTTCGACATCGTCGCAACCGTTGCCGGCGGCGGCCTCTCCGGCCAGGCCGGTGCCGTTCGCCACGGCCTGTCCAAGGCGCTCACCTACTTCGAACCGGGCCTGCGCTCGGTGCTGAAGAAGGGCGGCTTCCTGACCCGCGATAGCCGCGTCGTCGAACGCAAGAAGTACGGCAAGGCAAAGGCCCGCCGTTCGTTCCAGTTCTCGAAGCGCTAATTGTTTCGGACAAATGGATTTCACGAAGGCCGGGGAAACCCGGCCTTTTTGCTGTTCAATCGGCTCCTGATAAACGTAACCGGGCGGATCCGCTGCGGCGCTGCTCGCTCTTCAGGGCCCGAACGAGGAAGACCATACAGCGCTGCTGCGGCAACGGCATGCCTAAATAAGAGCAGAAGAACCGCGTCTGAAAGATCCCGACGCGCTTCAGTCCTTTGGTTTTATGAAGGTCGTTATCCCGGAACCGCTGCACACTTCCGGGCGACATGCATTAGTCGGAAGAGAGCGCTGCCATACCGTTCGGATCCACCATGTGGTCTCGCCCGAGAGTTACCATGATTTGGTCGGCGACGGCTTCCGCACCTGCCGGGGTGAAATGCACCTTGTCGGAAATGAAGGTCTTGCCTCCCCGCGCCAGATCGCACCTGCCCGTCTCCATCCCGCAGAAAATCTTGGCCGGATCGACGCGCAGCACATGGCTATCCTTGGGGTCGTCGAGATAGGCATAGGTAGGCGCCGATTGCTTGAGAAATTCATCCTGGGCGATCGTGATCGTCGGCGCCGGCGTGTCCTTGTGCATCAGCTTCGCGACCTTGGCGGCGATCTCCGTGTCGCCGCGCGGATGCGGATAGATGATGACGACGCGGATGCCGGCCGATGTCAGCTCGCCGACGGTATTGTCGAAGGCATCCCTCAACCTCTGCCCTGCGTCTAACGTCGCGACTTCCTCGCCCCTGAACCTATAGCGCGACTGCTCGAAAAAGATCTTCCAGGAGGCTGCGAGAAAGACCGTTTTCACCTTGCTCTTGACGAGATAGTCGATCGCCGCAGCGTTGAAGGCACCGCAGTCGCGCGCCTGGTGCGGGACCATCGAGACGTCGGCGACCGGCGCACAGAAGCTGTGGGTGATCTGCTGCAGGCCGATATTCATGCCGTCCAGACGCTTGGCCAGCGCCGGCGTCAGCGACGAGGCCAGGGAATCTCCGAGGATGGCGTATGTCTGTGCGTGGCTGCCGTTGAATACGCAGCCCTTGATCGGCATCGTATCCCAGCCTGACGCGCCCTCGAGAAGGCAGGTCTTGCTCCAATCATTGTTCGCCATGAATTCCTTGATTGGCGCAGGGAGACGCCATGGAATGCCGCGCGTGTCGTGGCCGTAAATGCCGAAGGCGATAAAGGCTGCAAGCACCACGGATACCGATGCGACCAGGCTGCGGGTCGACGGCAACAATCGGCGCTCAACCCTGCGGAACGGCTGCTCGACGAAACGCCACGAGATATAGGCCAGTACAAGCGAAAGGCAGGCGAGAGCGCCCATTACGGTCAGCGGCGGGGGATCAATACTACGGATCCGCGCAAAGGCAAAAAGCGGCTGATGCCAGAGATAGGCGCTGTAGCTGATCTGGCCGATCATCGTCAGGGCGCGGGTTGAAAGCATTGCCGCCACCCAGGTTCCCTGTCGCGCATAGAGCAGCACGAGCATCGCGCCGACCACGGGAACCAGGGCAAGCGTCGAGGGTATGGGCGCGGTTTCGTCGAAATAGAGGACGGAGAAGGCGATCATGCCGAAGCCAACGAGCGACAACGGATTGCTGCCGCGCGTTTGCCCCTTTAACTGGATGAAACTGCAGATCGATCCGGCCAGAAATTCCCAGGCCCGCGACGGCAAGAAATAGAAATTGGCCGAGGGAAAGGCGCGCGACGCCCACTCGCTGTAGGCAAGGCTGGCAAGCGCGATCACAACCAGGACCGCAAAGAGCCAGCTCGGCTTGCGCTTCCACATGAATATGACGAGCAGCGGAAAGAACATGTAATACTGTTCTTCGACGGCCAGGCTCCAGATGTGGAGCAGCGGCACCTCTCTGGCCTCGGGCGCAAAATAGCCGCTCTTGAACCAGAACAGGAAATTGGCGCCGGAGAGGCTGGTGGCAATCAGGCTGTCGGAGAAGGCGCGAAATTCCTCCGGCATGACCCAAAGCCAGGCAAAGGGCAGACAGCACAGAACGACGAGAAACAGGGCTGGCAGGATTCGGCGGGCGCGGCGCTCGAAGAACGCCGCCAGCGAGAAGGTGCCGTTGCGCATCTGCTCGAGGATAATCGAGGTGATCAGAAATCCGCTGATCACGAAGAAGACGTCGACGCCGATGAAACCGCCGCTGAAGAGACTGAAGCCCGCATGAAATACAATAACGGGCATCACTGCGGCTGCCCGCAGGCCGTCAATCTCTCGTCGGTAAATCACTTAAAATATTCCCAAAATTTCGTATTCTTACCGACTATGAGCACCCGAATCTGCAACCCCGCCTTGCATAGAGAAATAGCAATTTTTCTGCAAGTATGACTTTTATGAAAGAACTGACTAAACCACAGCTTTTATCAAAATCGTCAGTGCAGAGGGAGGACAGCGCCTCGTTGGCAAGCCTCGGCGATGCTGTTATCCGAACGACTGCTTGAAATCTGTCCACACCTCGCCTACCCCTTTCTGCGCAAAGGGATCGGCCAATTCCTTTGCGCGGACCAACGCCGACGCTCTGCGTCGAACACCCCGCAATGCAGCGTCTGCACTGGACGCGACATTGGTTCTGCGACCGAAAAAAGGAGCATGACTTGGCGAACAAGACCATCGATCACGCCTTCACGGCGACCAGCCTCACCTCAGCTGCCAGCGACCCGACCTTTGCCGGCGCCCTGTCCTTCATGCGCCGCCGCTTCACCAAGGAACTTTCCGGCGCCGATGTTGCCGTCTGGGGCATTCCCTTCGATGCCGCCACGTCGAACCGGCCGGGCACACGCTTCGGCCCTCACGGCGCGCCTCGGCGATATTCGACAATGATGCGCAATATCCTTTCAACCGAGAGTTGTTCGCCGACATGGCCGTGATCGACTACGGCGATTGCCTGCTCGATTACGGCAATCACCAGGATACGCCTGGCGCGATCGAACGCCAGGCGAACGCGATCCTCGACAGCGGCGCTTTTCTGCTGACGCTCGGCGGCGATCATTACGTCACCTGGCCGCTGCTGAAAGCGCATGCGGCAAAACACGGGCCGCTGGCGCTCGTGCAGTTCGACGCGCATCAGGACACCTGGTTCGACGAAGAGCGGCGCATCGACCATGGCTCATTCGTCGCGCGGGCTACCCGCGAAGGCATCATCGACCCCGATCGCTCGATCCAGATCGGCATCCGCACCCATGCGCCTGAGGATTGCGGCATCAATATTCTCTATGGTTATCAGGTCGAGGATATGACTGCCGGCGACATCGCTTCGGCGATCATCTCTCACACCCGCGGTGCGCCGGCCTATCTCACCTTCGATATCGATTGCCTCGATCCGGCCTTTGCGCCCGGCACCGGCACGCCGGTCGCCGGCGGACCGTCGAGCGCCAAGATCCTCTCAGTGCTGCAGCGCCTGCATCAGCTCGATATTCGCGGCGCCGATGTCGTCGAGGTTTCGCCACCTTACGACCATGCCGATATCACCGCCATTGCCGGGGCAACGGTGGCGATGTATATGCTGGGGCTTCATGCGGAGCGACGCGCCATCGCCGTGTCACAAGGCTGACTTATTATCCCAAAATGAATCCGGAAACCTTCTGAACCCATTGAAAGCGCAGGTTAACATGGCACCGAAAATCTTCATCGACGGCGAACACGGCACAACGGGTCTGCAGATCCGCACGCGCATGGCCGGCCGCCGCGATGTCGAGCTTCTGTCCATTCCCGAGGCTGAGCGGCGCAACGCCGCCTTGCGCGAGGACATGCTGAACAGCGCTGATATCGCCATCCTCTGCCTGCCCGACGATGCATCGAAGGAAGCGGTTCAGATGGTCTCGGCCAACAACAATGTGCGCGTCATCGACACCTCGACCGCCTTCCGTGTCAATCCCGGCTGGGCCTACGGCTTTGCCGAAATGGACGGCGCCCAGGCCGACAAGATCAAAGCCGCGCGTTTCGTCGCCAACCCCGGCTGCTATCCGACCGGTGCAATCGGCCTGATCCGGCCGCTGCGTGCCGCCGGCATTCTGCCGGACGGCTACCCGGTCACGGTCAATGCGGTTTCCGGCTATACCGGCGGCGGCAAGCAGATGATTGCCCAGATGGAAAATCCGGATCACCGGGATGCGATCTCCGCCCCGCATTTCCTCTACGGTCTTCCCCTCACCCACAAGCACGTGCCCGAAATGACCGTGCACGGCCTGCTCGACCGCGCCCCGATCTTCTCGCCATCGGTCGGCAAATTCGCGCAGGGCATGATCGTGCAGGTGCCGCTGCATCTCGACGATCTCGCCGAGGGCACCACGATGGAGAGCATTCATGCGGCACTCGCCGCCCATTATGCCGGCCAGGACATCGTCACCGTCGTGCCGCTTTCCGATAGCAAGGCGCTCCCGCGTGTCAACGCCGTCGAACTCGAAGGCAAGGACACGATGAAGCTCTTCGTCTTCGGCACGCCGGGCGGTTCCCAGGTCAATCTGGTGGCGCTGCTCGACAATCTCGGCAAGGGCGCCTCGGGTGCCGCCGTGCAGAACATGGACCTGATGCTCGCTTCCTGACGTCATGACGCTGGATGCGCTTATCACCGACGGGCAGGCCTGGTTTGCCGCCGCCCTGCCCGATCACGGCATCTATGCCCTGATGGCCTTTGCCTTCATCGCCGGGCTCGCCCGCGGCTTTTCCGGTTTCGGGGCAGCGCTGATCTTCATTCCGCTCGGTGGCGCCATCATCGGGCCAAAACTGGCCTCGCCGATCCTGCTCGTCATCGACGGCATTGCCACGCTCGGGATGATCCCTCCCGCCTGGCGCAACGCGAACCGGCCCGAGGTCTTCGTCATGGCCGCGGGTGCGGCACTCGGCGTCCCGGCCGGCACGGCGATGCTGGCACTGCTCGACCCGACGCTGTTGCGCTGGAGCATCACGATCATCGCCATCTCACTGCTCGCGCTTCTCGTCTCCGGATGGCGTTATCACGGCCCGCCTTCGGCACCACTCAGCAGCGGCGTCGGCCTGATTGCCGGCCTGTTCAGTGGCGCCGCACAGCTCGGCGGACCGCCTGTCGTCGCCTATTGGCTCGGCGGCAAGAGCGATTTCACGCCCGTCAGAGCCAATGTCGTGCTCTATTTCTCCATTTCCACTATCTTCAGCGCCATCAGCTATTATGTCGGCGGTCTGCTCGTCCCCGCCGTCTTTGCCCTGACGGCCGTTATTCTGCCAAGTTATGCGCTGGGGCTTTACGGGGGCTCGAAACTGTTCGGGCTGGCCGAGGAACGGACCTTCCGCATCGCCTGCTATGTGCTGATCGCCGCCGCTGCGATCATCGGCATGCCGCTGCTCGACGGCGTGCTGCGTTAAACGGCTTGCGCTTCAATCGCGCACCGCAATTGCCGTGGCGCGCGGATATTCGCCGTAGAAGCCGCGCCAGTTGGCGACGGCGAAACCGAAGACCACCAGAGCGCCGGCCTGATGCAGCAGGCCCCAGTGGAGCGGCACCTGCATCAGCAGCGTGGCGACGCCGATTGCCGCCTGCAGCGTCACCAGCGAGAAAAGCACGACGGCGCGGCGGGCATGGGTGGTCCAGGGGGCAGCGCGCAGGGCAATGACCATGTTGATCAAGGTCAGCGCGAAGAGCGCATAGGCGCCGCCGCGGTGGATGAACTGCACGGTCTTCGGGTTCTCAAAGGCGTTGATCCAGAAGGGCTGCTGGATCAGCAGATCCGAGGGTATGACGGCGCCATCCATCAGCGGCCAGGTATTGTAGGAAAGGCCGGCGTCGAGCCCGGCTACCAGCGCGCCGAGATAGATCTGGAACAGCGAGAAAATGGCGATTGCGGCAGCAAATGCGCGCGAGCTTCGTGCCGGCGCCGGATCGCTGGAATGCGGCGAGAGACCGCGCATGATCCACATGCAACCGGCAAAGATCAGGCAGGCCATGACGAGATGTGTCGCAAGCCGGTACTGGCTGACATCGGTGCGGACGGAGAGACCCGAGGACACCATCCACCAGCCGATAAAACCCTGCAGGCCGCCGAGCGCCAGAATGCCCACGAGCGGCCAGCGCAGGCGCCTTTCGATGCGTCCCGTCAGCCAGAAAAAGATAAGCGGCAGCGCGAAGATCACGCCGATGCCGCGGGCGATCAGCCTGTGGGCCCATTCCCACCAGAAAATGCCCTTGAACTCGTCGACCGTCATGGAGCTGTTCAATTGCTGAAATTCTGGAATGCGCTGGTAGAGGCGGAACTCCTCCTCCCATTCGGCAGCCGACAGCGGCGGAATGACGCCATGGATCGGCTTCCATTCGGTGATCGACAGGCCGGAATTGGTCAGCCGCGTGGCGCCGCCGACGAGCACGAGACAGAAGAGTGCTAAAAGCACGAAGCCGAGCCACAGCCGCAAGGCGCGGCGATTGCGGTTCTGCTTGTGCACTTCGCTCAGGATCACCTGTTCCGTGGTGAGGTTCGCGACGGCCATGATGTCTCCTTCTATCCGGCAGTTGATTTGCCCCACCGGCTCATGCAAAACAAGCCCCGAACCTTTGCGGCATGCCGTCGCGCCGGTTCGCGCCACCCCAAACAAGAGATCAAAATGCCCGTCCGCCTCCGCAAATTCATCGGCACGATCCTCATCATCGTGCTCGTGCTCGTCTATGCGCTGGTGGCGAATACGATCGCAGTGGCGACGCTCGGCAACGCGCCCTGGTGGGGGCACCTGCTCTACTTCCTGCTCACCGGCCTGCTTTGGGTCTTGCCGGCGATGGTGGTCATCAAATGGATGGCCGGACCGCGGCAGCACTAAGCATTAACGGCCGAATAACCGTGATCGGCGGAAAACCTCGCTGATAGCCGACGATTAAACCAAATATACGCCCTGCATTACTACCTTCCCGCTCAGCATTTTGACCGGAGAATTCCAGTGCAGACGCAAAAGTTCGACGTCCGTGAACAGCCGTCAGACGACGCAGCGCTGGCCGACACGGCGATTTCACGCCTCCGCCAGGTGAGCATGAAACTTGCCATGGCCAATATCGACATCGCGGTTTTCGACGCGATGCAGCCGTTGGAGGATGATTGGCGGGCTCTGGAGGCCGACAATCTCCAGTCGCTCCATCAGAGCTACGATTGGTGCGCCGCCTGGGTAAGCGCCTTTCAACGCCCGCTGGCCATCCTCAAAGGCACCTGTGCCGGCGAGACGGCCTTCATTCTGCCGGTCGAGATCGTCAAGTCGCGCGGTCTTGCCGTCGCGAAATTCATCGCTGCCGATCACAGCAATATCAATACCGGTCTATTCTCGAGGAATTTCGCCGAAAGCGGCGGCAGCATCGACGCCGAAAAATTCGCTCGTCAGCTTCAGCAAGCGTTGAAGGGGCGGGCCGATCTGCTGTTGCTGCAAAACATTCCGTTGGAATGGCGCGGACGGCAGACGCCGCTTACAGGGCTGCCGATGGTGCAAAACCAGAACCACGCCTATCAACTGCCGCTGCTTACCGTTTTCGAGGACACGCTGAAACAGATTAACGCCAAGAGCCGGCGTAAGAAATTCCGCGTTCAATCGAGGCGTCTCGAGGCCGCCGGCGGCGTCGAATACGTCATCCCCGAAACATCGGAAGAGCAGCATCGCCTGCTCGATATCTTCTTCCGCCTGAAGAGCGCCCGCTTCGCCAGCCTTGGCCTGCCCGACGTCTTTGCCGATCGGGAAACAAAAGTCTTCCTGCACGGCCTGATCGACAAGCAGGATGATACAAGGCAGTCCTTCGGCCTGCAGATGCATGTCCTGCGGCTGAACGGCGGGAATGAGGACCGGATCGCTGCGATCTCAGGCATCTCGCGCAAGGGCGATCACGTCATCTGCCAATTCGGGGCGATCGACGAAGACCTCGTGCCGGATACGAGCCCCGGCGAATTCCTCTATTGGCAGACCATCTCGGGATTGCACGGCAAAGGCGTCGGGCTGTTCGATTTCGGCCTCGGCGACCAGACCTACAAACGATCCTGGGCGCCGGTCGAGACCGCGCATTACGACGTGGTGCTGCCGGTTTCGCCGATCGGCGTCGCCGCCGGCGCCGCGCACAGGATCGTTACGCGCGGCAAGGCGCATATCAAGGCGCGCCCGAAGCTCTATAAATTCGCCCAGGCGATCCGGGCAAGGATCGGCTGAACGGTCTTTGTCCTTGGCATGTGGTTGCCGCAAATCGCGACGCCCTCGCAATGCCTCAGGCTGCCTGGCCGAGCCTCTGCTCTGCCGCTTCGCCTTCCGACATCAGCACGACGCGCTCGTAGCCGGCAGCCTGGAATTCGGTCATCAGGGTTACGAAAACGGTCTCCTCGAGCTGCGGCAGGGAGAGGATGATCTCGACATCCCGGCTGCGCGTCAGGCGCGAGACGCCGGCAACATCGGCAGCGCCGCATTCGACGACCACGAGATCGTAGGCAGAGGCCAGCGCATCGAGCAGCAGCGCCAGCCGATCGACACCGCGCATGGCGCGGCGTACGTCGCTCCGGCCCTGCGGGATCAGATGGGCATCTGAAAGCCGATCGCTGTGGATCGTGTCGCCGAAGGCGGCCTCGCCGCAGAGCAGGTCGGTGACACCAGGAGCGCCCTGGTCTTCGGCCATCAGTTCCGTGGGATGGCCGGAACCGGTCATATCGATCAGGACGACGCGACGGCCGGCATCGGCGAGAATGCGGGTCAGCAAAACCGTCGCCGCCGAACCATCGTCACCGGTCGGAGATATCGCGATTGCCAGCGGCGCCCGGCTGCCGGTGAGATAATCGGCAACCGAGGCGACGGAGAATTCATTGTCGTCCTCCGGTACCTGCGCAGCAGCCTCGTCGATCGCATCCTCTTCCTCGGCGACCACGGCGAGCATGCTCGCCCGGGCGGGATTCCGGACGGCGACGACGGGAGCTGCCTGCGGCGCAATCTTCTCTTCGGCGCCCGTTTCCGCCTCGATTGTCTCAGCCGACGCATCGATCGGGCGAAGCGCCCGGCCGCTGAAGAGTTCGGCCAGCATGGTGACGATGGCGCTGAGGATCAGTGTGGCGACGGCTGCGACGACGACGATCGGCACGACCTTGGGGAAATAGGGATCGACGGGCTCGATGGCCTTGGAAACGATGCGGGCGTCGGCCGGGCTCGAATTGCTGTCAGCGCGGGAGGCGGCCTCGCGGTAGCGCACCAGATAGGTTTCGAGCAACTGACGCTGAGCGGTCGCCTCGCGCTCCAGCGCATTGAGGCCGACTTCGTCCTCGCCGGCGCGGGCGCTGTTGGCTTGCACCGTGTCCTTCTGCCGCTCGAGCTCGCTTGCCCTGAGATCGGCGACCTTCGCCTCGTTTTCGATGCTCGCGAGGATCTTCTGTGTCTCCTGGCGGATCTGTCCGCGGATGTCAGCAAGCTGGGCACGCAGACTTTTCAGCCGCGGATGGCTATTGAGAAGGCTGGTCTGCAGGTCTGAGACTTGCGACTGCAGGCCCGACTCCGTTCCCTTCAGCCGCTGAATCGCCTGCGAGGACATGATGTCAGGCAGCGTGTCGGAAGCTTCGCCCGAAGACAGCGCATTGCGCACCGCCTGCGCCCTCGCCTCGGCATTGGCTTTGTCGCCGCGCACGCGGGTGAGCTCGGCGGAGATGTCGTTCAGCTGCTGGGCGGGAAACGTGGTCGTGCCGTTCGTCTGCAAGAGCCCGTGGCTGGTGCGATATTCGGCGACCTTCTTCTCGGCCTCGCTGACCTTGCGGCGCAGGCTTTCGATCTCCGGCTCCAGCCAGCGCGTCGCCTCGGAGTTGGAATCGAGCTTGGCGCCGCTCTGGGTGGAAAGATAAACATTCGCCATGGCGTTCGGAATGGCGGCAGCGAGCTTCGGGTCCTTGGAGGTGAAACTGATGCCGATGACGCGTGAGCCCGGCACCTGATAGACCTGCAGCCGCTCGACGAAAGCGTCGATCACCCGCTCTTCCGGCGGGTTCTCCATCGGGTTCTTCCTCAGATGCAGCTTCACGAGGATGCTGCTCATCGCCGAGCCGTTGGCGGCATCGTCGAATTCCGGCAGATTGTAGAGCTTCAGGTCGTTGATCACCTTCTTCAGGAGATCGGCAGATTGCAACAGCTGCACCTGGCTGGCGATATTCAGCTCGTCCATCAGCGGGCCGGCGCCTGCGTCGTTTACCTGCTGAGTGCTGGCGAAGGCCGGCGCGCGGGGCTCGATGAGGATGCGGGTTTCGCTGCGATATTGCGGCGACATGATCTTGGCGCCGGCGAAAGCGACGCCCGCCCCCACGAGCGTGATCGTCAAGATCCTGAGCCGGCGCGCCCAGACGGCGCGAACCAGCTGACTGAGATCGATGTCCACATCCTGATCACGCGATACGCCGGACATGCTCTTACTCCACAACAAAGGTGCCGCAAGCGTAAACGACCGTGGTAACTCAACGGTTAATGGTGATTTGCCAAGAAATATGCCCGATCGGCAAAGAACTCAGGAATTTGTCATGCCCTTTTTACCGGGCATTAACCCTAACAGATCGATAACGGCTTCACCGAGTTCATTTCTGTGAGCACTTGCGGATGTCTGTCGCCCCGCCCAAGATCCTTTTGGCCCTGAGCCTTGCAGCCATGACGGCGGCATTGGGCGGCTGCACGACCTACAAGCCGGCGCCGAAAGCCTTCAATGAGGCGACTATCCAGCCCTATACGCTTGATAGCGGCGACCGGTTGCGCATCACCGTCTTCGACCAGCAGAGCCTGACCAATACCTATACGGTCGATCAGGCCGGCTATATCGCCTTCCCCCTCATCGGCCAGGTCCCTGCCCGCGGCCGAACCCTGCAGCAACTCTCAGGGCAGATCGCCCAGAAGCTGCAGCAGGGCTATCTTCGCGATCCCGACGTAACCATCGACGTCGACCGCTACCGTTCGATCTTCATCATGGGCGAAGTCGGCCAGCCCGGCCAGTATGCCTATGTTCCCGGCATGACCGTGCAGAATGCCATCGCCGTTGCCGGCGGCTTCACCAGCCGCGCCAACCAGAGCATGGTCGATGTCACCCGCAAGATCAACGGACAGGTGCTGACCGGCCGCATCAACATATCCGGGCCGATCATCGCCGGTGACACGATCTACGTCCGCGAACGGCTCTTCTGAGTTATGGGAAAACAGAAGCCGCTCCGCATCCTCCATTGCTTCAGATCGCCGGTCGGCGGAATTTTCCGCCATGTCCGCGACCTGGTCGAGGAGCACGCGAAGGAGGGCCATGACATCGGAATCCTCTGCGACAGCTCGACCGGCGGCGAGCATGAGGACAACCTGTTCGACGATATTCGTCCCTATCTCTCGCTCGGCCTGACACGCGTGCCGATCCGACGCTCGGTCAGCCCGTCCGATATTGCGACGATGTGGGATACGTACAAGAAAATCAAAAGCTTGCGGCCGGATGTGCTGCACGGGCACGGCGCCAAGGGCGGCGTGCTCGCGCGACTTGCCGGCTCAGCCCTGCGGGTGAACAGGTATCGCGTAGCCCGCCTCTATACCGCGCATGGCGGAAGCCTGCACTATTCGCGCTCCTCGCTCAGCGGACAATTCGTCCTCAGGATGGAGCGCCTGCAGGAATATTTCACCGATGCGCTGGTCTTCATCTGCGAATATGAGCGCGACACCTATATGCGCAAGGTGGGCAGACCACGGACGAAGACGAGACTGATCTATAACGGCATCGGCGAGCGTGATTTCGAACCGATCCCCACCCGCTCGGACGCCGTCCATTTCATCTATGTCGGAATGCTCCGGGACCTCAAGGGTCCCGATCTGTTTGTCGATGCTTTTGCCAAGACCGAGCGGCTGCTCGGCAGGCCGCTGTCGGCGCTGATGATCGGTGACGGGCCTGACCGGGACCGTTACCGCGAGATGATGGTCGAACGCGGCCTCGGCAAGCGCATCGGCATGCTGCCGGCAATGCGCGTCCACGAAGCTTTTTCGATGGCGCAGAACCTTGTCGTTCCCTCGCGCGCCGAAGCCATGCCCTATATCGTCCTCGAGGGCCTTGGCGCCGGCAAGACGGTCATCGCCAGCCGCGTCGGCGGCATTCCCGAGGTGCTCGGCGCCGACAGCGCGGCACTGGTGGAACCCGGCAATGCCGACGACCTCGCCCGCGTGATGGCGGAAACGCTGACCATGCCCGGCTGGCATGGCAGGACGATGCCGAAGCCGGAGGCGGTAAAGGCGGTATTTTCCTCCGCCGTCATGGCGCGTGATGTGCTGAAATTGTACCATGAGCTGGTCGATCCCGCCGCGGGCCAAGCAATGTCTGCCGCCTCGTAAATATTTCTTAGGGGCTTTCTGGTATTTCGCTTGCTGACAACGAGCGACAAAACCCCATGAACAAGCTGGAAAAAAGCGATCCGTTCGACGTGGAAGCACTGCGCAAGCAGGTCTCCGACATCGAAGCGCGACGCAATGCAAGTCGGGAGCAGGCCTCCGAGCCGACCGAAATCAATGCCTATGCCCGGCAGATCGCCGAACAGTTCCGCGACGGAACCCGTTCGCCTGTCATCATCATCGGGCAATTACGGCTGCTCGAATTCCTGGCCCTCTTTTCGATCGCCCTGATCGTCTACTTCTTCGCACCCGGCGACGGCAGCGATCCCCTGTTGGTGCGGGCGGGCATGGCGGCGATCGCTTCGGCTCTGACCGTGGCCTGCCTGCAGCTTGCCGACACCTACACCATTCCGGCACTTCGGGCGAAGCTGCGGCTGATGCCGCGCATCCTCGCCGCATGGACGATCGCCCTCGTCCTCACCATCGGCTTGTTCGCGCTCGTCCGCGGCACCACATCGGCAATGATCGTGGCCTATCTCCCCTGGTTTGCCGCCGGTGCACTCTTCCTTGCCGGCGAGCGTTTCCTCGTCGCCTACGGCATTCGCAACTGGGCGCGCAACGGCATCATGGAGCGGCGCGCCGTCATTGTCGGCGGCGGCGAGCCAGCCAAGGAGCTGATCCGCATCCTGGAACAGCAGGCTGACAACGACATTCGCATCTGCGGTATCTTCGACGACCGCGGCGAGAAGCGCTCGCCGATCATGGTCGCCGGTTATCCGAAGCTCGGCACCGTGGCGGAGCTCGTCGAATTTGTGCGGCTGACGCGCATCGACATGCTGATCATCGCCCTGCCGCTGTCGGCAGAGGCGCGCATCTTCGACCTTCTGAAGAAGCTCTGGATTCTGCCGGTCGATATCCGTCTTGCAGCGCATGCCAACCGGCTGCGCTTCCGGCCGCGCGCCTATTCGCATGTCGGCTCGGTGCCGATGCTCGACATTTTCAAGAAGCCGATCCGCGACTGGGATTCGGTTGCCAAGCGCGGCTTCGACATCTTCTTCACCGTGGTCGCCCTTGCCCTGCTGTGGCCGCTGATGCTGGTCACTGCTGCCGCCATCAAGGCGACCTCCGAAGGCCCGGTTTTCTTCATGCAGAAGCGTCATGGCTTCAACAATGAAATCATCAACGTCTTCAAATTCCGCTCAATGTACACCAACATGGCCGACCCCACCGGCAAGGCCGCGGTGACCAAGGGCGATCCGCGCGTCACCCGCGTCGGCCGCTTCATCCGCAAGACCTCGATCGACGAGCTGCCGCAGCTTTTCAACGTGCTGAGAGGCGAGCTTTCGCTGGTCGGCCCGCGCCCGCACGCCGTGCTCGCCCAGGCTCGCGACCGCGCCTTCGGCGATGTCGTCGAGGGCTATTTCGCCCGCCACCGCGTCAAGCCAGGGGTCACCGGCTGGGCGCAGATCAACGGCTGGCGCGGCGAGGTCGACAATGACGAGAAGATCAAGTTCCGCACGGCCTACGACCTGTATTACATCGAGAACTGGTCGCTCTGGTTCGATCTGAAGATCCTGTTCCTGACGCCGATCCGGCTGCTCAACACGGAAAACGCCTATTGAGCACGGTCGAGGCGACATATCCGCGTGTCGCCCAGCCGCAGCGGATGACGCTGCGCCTGATCGGCTCGGCCTTCGTCGCCTTCGGCGTCTTCCTCTCCGGTTTCGTCATCGACGAGCCGGCCCCCTATGAACTCTGGATGGCCGGGCTGATCGGTCTCTGGTTCATCCTGGGATTGAAGATTTCACGCGGTGTGGCGCCCCTGCTTGCCCTGCTGCTCACCTTCAACATCGGCGGCATGCTGTCACTGACGCAGATGAAGGATCTGGCAACGGCGCCGATGTATATCGCCGTGTCGACCTTCCTGGCGCTGACCGCGGTCTTCTACGCGGCAATCATCGAGGACAGCCACAAGCGGCTGCCACTGATCTTCAATGCCTGGATCTTCGCCGCCGTCGCCACCTCGGCGCTCGGCATACTCGGCTATTTCCATGCCTTTCCAGGCGCTCAGATCTTCACCCTCTATGACCGCGCCAAGGGCGCCTTCCAGGATCCGAACGTCTTCGGCCCCTTCCTGGTGCCGCCATCGCTCTATCTCGTCCACGGTATTCTAGTGGGCGACCTGAAGAAATCGCCGCTGAAGGCTGCCGCCCTGCTCGTGCTGGCGCTCGGCATTTTCCTGTCCTTTTCCCGTGCCGCCTGGGGGCTGTTTGCGCTCGGCGTAGGACTGCTGATCTTCATCATGCTGCTGAAGGAGCGCAGCGGCGCCTTTCGCCTGCGAGTGCTGGTGCTGTCGCTGGCGGCGATCATCATGCTGATCGCGTCGCTACTGGTGGCGCTTCAAGTCCCGAAGGTCGCCGAACTGTTTTCCGCCCGCGCCCAGCTGGTGCAGCAATATGACGGCGAACATCTCGGCCGTTTCGAGCGTCACCGTATCGGCTTCACCATGATGATGGAGCGCCCGCTCGGCATCGGCCCGCTGGTGTTCGGCACGATGTTTCCCGAGGACGAGCACAATATCTGGCTGAAATCGCTCACCTCCTATGGCTGGCTCGGCTTCGTCAGCTATGTCGGCATGCTTATCTGGACGCTGGCGCTCGGCTTCCGATACCTGCTGCTCGACCGGCCGTGGCAACCCTTTTTGATGGTCGCCTGGATCTCTGTCCTCGGCCATGCGGCGATCGGCAACGTGATCGACATCGACCACTGGCGCCATGTCTATCTGCTGCTTGGCACGGTCTGGGGCTGCGCAGCGCTGGAAGCCCGCCACCGGCGCAGTCGGAGGCCGAGAGAAGCGGCGCAACCTATTTCGTCGCACCCGCCGTCAGACCGGCAATAAACCGCCGCTGGAAAACGAGGTAGGTCAGGATCAGCGGGAAAATGACGATCACAGCGCCGGCGGTCAGAACCGGCGTGTTGACGGTATAACGCCCCTGGAAAAACAGCATGCCGAGCGGCAGCGTCCGATAGGCGTCGTCATTGACCAGAATGAACGGAATCAGAAACTCGTTCCATGTCCATATGAACAGGAACAGCGCCAGTGTCGACATCGCCGGTATCATCAGCGGGACGACGATCTTGCGCAGGATATAGAAGCGTCCGGCGCCATCGAGGACCGCCGCTTCGAGAACCTCCTCCGGCAATTGCTGCATCGCGCTGGCGAGGAAGATCGTCGAGAACGGTATCGACATGGCGATCTGCGGGATGATGAGAGCCGCATAGGTATTGATCAGCCCGAGATAGCGCATTTCATAATAAAGCGGGATGATGAAGGCCTCCGCCGGCACCATCATGCCGAGCGTCAGGATCGCGAACAGCGTGCGTCGCAGCGGAAATGACAGGTAGGCGAAGGCAAAGCCGGTCAGCAGGCCTAGAAAGACGCTTGCAGCAACGACGGGTATGACGACGACAATCGAATTCCAAAAGTAAATGTTGAAATGCCCGGCATTCCAGGCATCGACGTAATTTTCGAAATGCGGATAGGCCGGAAGGGCGAATGCGCCTTTCAGGACGTCGGCCTTGCTCTTTATCGAAGTCAGCAACAGAAGCAGGAACGGGGTGATCGTTACGAAAGCCAGGAGCCAGAGGACAATGCGAAGGAACAGCGCGGCGGGAATGTTGGACGAACGGCTCATCAAGCCAATCCTTTGCTTCTGGAGCCCAACAGCCGATGAATTGCGAAATTGATTGCGAATGTCAGCAAGGCGCCGACAATTGCGATGGCGGCTGCGGCGCCGAAGCGATTGAGTTCGAAGCCGAGCTGATACATGTAGATATTCGGCACGAGCGTAGCGTTGGCGGGTCCACCGCGGGTCATCGTGAAGATCAGATCGAAGCTTTTGATCGAGGCAATAACCGTCAGAAGCAAAACCACCCTGATCTCAGGCATGAGAAGCGGCAGTGTTATCCAGAAAAAGGTCTTTCGCCCCGAAGCGCCGTCGACCTTGGCGGCGTCGAAAAGAGACGGGTCGATGCGCTGGATTCCGGTGAGGAAGATGACCATGCAAAAACCGAAGAAATACCAGGTGGCAACGATCCCGACCGCCGGAAGCACGAAATTGAAATCTCCGAGCCAGGGCAAAGCGAACCTGCCCAATCCCACCGCTCTCAGAAACTGATTGAACGGGCCGAATGCCGGATTGTAGAGCCACGCCCAGATGATGCCCAACACGGCAGTCGGCATGATGTAAGGCAGGAACAGGAAGGTTCTGAGGGCGAGTTGCTCGCGCTGCTTCAAGTTCCACACGCAGGCGGCAAGCGTTATGCCGAGCACGAGCGGCAGGACGCAGTAGAAGATCATGAGCTCGGCATTGTTGCGCAAGGCGATGTAAAAACGGCTGTCGGAAAAGAGATCGGCGTAATTGCCAAGGCCAACCCATCTGGGCATGGTCAGGCCGTCCCAGCTGGTCAGGCTCAAAGCCAAAGCCGCGACAATCGGCCCAAACACAAACGCTGCGTAGAGCAGCAATCCAGGCAATAAATAGATGAAATTGGTCTGTCGCGTTCCATCGAGTGCGGAGCGTTTCATCCAGTACTCCCTGCCAAAGCTCTGGTCATCGCGCAACAAGCCGTGAGCTCGTAGCACGTATTTTAACGTGATGAACGGGACGCCGGTCGGACCGCCCGGGCCGTCGTGACCGGCGTCCGCACTGCTTATTTCTTATCCTTCAAATAGGCCTGATAGTCCTTGTCCATGGCATCGACAAAGGCTTCGGGCGTGATCTTGCCGGACAAGAGAAGCGGCGTGTTGTCGTCGATTGTCTTCAGCATCGTCGGGCTCGACCAATCGGGGTAGTGGCCGAGCGCATCGTTGGCATTGAGTGTCTTCCAGATCTCGATGCCGGAGGTCAGGAGCGGCGTGAGCTTCGGCTTTGCATCCGCCGGGAGCGATGTCGCGGGGAGATAGCCGGCATTGGCCCAGCTTTCGGCGGCCTTTTCGGACACCATATAGTCGATGTACTCGCCGGCCAGGTCCTGCTTTGCCTTGTCTTTGGCAAGGCTGGTTATCGCCCAGGCAAGATCCACGCCGCCGACGCTCATCGGCTTGGAAATGCCCTTCGGGGCGGGAATGGCCATGAAGCCGATATCCGGATTGTTCTGCATGTCGCCGAAGTACCAGGTCCCGGAGATCAGGAATGCGCCCTGCCCTGATATGAACAACTGGACGGCGTCATCACCCGAGATGCCCTCGAAGCCGGGATAAAAGTAGCCGCCCTGTGCCCATTGCTGCACGAGTTTGGCCGATTCGATATTACCCTTGGTGTTCCAGGAACCGCCTTTGCCGTAGATCAGGTCGTCAAGCTCGGCCCGATTGGCCGCGTCGATATGGGCTTGATCGATGGCGCCGATCATGTGCAGGGCGAGATGCTGTTTTGCCGAGCCCATCATGAAGGGCGCGACGCCTTTTTCCTTGAGCTTGTCGAGAGCGGCCAGCAGTTCTTCGAAGGTCTGCGGCAGCGCCACGCCCGCGTCGTCGAGGATTTTCTTATTGTAATAAAGGCCGACGATCTCGGCGAGACCCGATATGCCGTAGGTCTTGCCGACGCCGAATTTCGCCCCCTCCCAGCGGTCTCTGGCAAGCACCGAATCCGACTGCCGCTTATCCCAGCCATATTTCTTGATGTACTCGTCGACCGGCAGCAGCAAGCCTTCCTTGACCATCGCGCCCATGTCGCCGGCGCCCTGGTTGACCTTGGTGACAACAGGGCCGTCGCCGGCCGAAACTGCAAGCTTCAGCGTCAGCTTCATGTCATCGAAGGTGCGGGCGGTGCGTTTGATCGTGACACCGGGATGCGCGGCCTCGAAGTCCCTGTTCAGTTGCTCTATGACCGCGCTCTGACCTTCAAAGGTCTGGTCGTCCCACACGGCCAGATCGTCGGCGCGGGCGGCGGAAAGACCAAAACTCACGAGCGCCGCGCCGGCAAGCGCGACAGCTGCTTTCAATCGGTATGCCGGCAGTATGCTGATCGATTTCACGGTTCTGTTCATCTGCTCCACCTCATTTGGTTTATTCTCCACTCCCCGTTCCGGCTTCGCGCCTGGCGACCGGCCGAACGTTTTCTTCCCCCAGAGCTTTGCCTGGTTGGCGAATCTGAGGTAATCGTCAGTGCATCAGCTCCTCTCGCGACCTCAAATGACAAAGCGCCACGCAGGAGGTGGCAAAGCGATGGACAGCAACTGCTTCATCCGTCCCGCGATCGAAGCGGATACTGAAGCCTTTTTCGAAATCTGCCTGAGGACCGCGAATGGCGGTCACGATGCCAGCGCCCTTTACAGCGACCCGCATCTGCCCGGCTACATCTGGTCGGTACCCTATCTCAAATTCGCCAGAGAGTTTGCCTTTGTTCTTGTGCAAGGCGATCGTCCGGTCGGCTATGTCGTCGGGGTGCCTGATACCAGCGAGTTCGACAAAGAGCTGGAGGCGAACTGGTGGCCGTTGGTCCGCCGGCAGACCGCGGGACTGACGCCCACTTGCGCGCGCGATGCCGACTTGATCGAACGCATTCAAAATCCGCGCAGCGGAACGGTTTGGCTTCAAGACCAGTACCCCGCCCATCTTCACATCAACATTCTTCCCGGACTTCAGGCAGGCGGCTGGGGGCGCAGAATGATCAGCACCGAGCTTGAAGCGCTTCGCAATCAAGGGGTCGCAGCTGTGCATCTCGGTGTCGATCCCAACAACGCACGCGCCAGAGGTTTCTACCGTCACCTTGGTTTTTCGGAATTCGAACGGGATGGCGCCGTCGCCTATGCCATGCGGATCGATAAGGGATCTGGCCAATAATGACGGCGCCGTAAAGCTCATGACATTGGCTCCGCATTTGCCGGTTCCGCCCATATTCTAAGACGCGCGCCGCCGGCATGGCGCTCCTGCCTGTAAGCGGGGAGCTGCGCCAGAAGGCGGGAGGAAATACTCTACCGCACCGATCCAGCCGTTGTCGAGGCAGGCTTCCCGTCGGCGCCGAGTCACAGCGCGCGCCGCCCAACCTATGGGAGAAGGCGTTCTTCGGCATAATCCCGTCTCAATATGGTCAGTCCGGTCGGCCACGCCACTTGAGAAGTGCGGTCAATGCGCTAGATTTTCCGTCATGATAACAGCGACACAGATACGCGGCGCGCGCGCCATGATCGGGATGAGTCTCGAAGAGCTCGCCGCCTCAAGCGGCCTGCCGGTCGAGACGGTGGCTGCGTTGGAAAAAGGCGATTTTGCCGGCGAGCCGCATGCGCTGTTCGACGTGCGCAGCACGCTCGAGGCGCACGGCATCATCTTCCTTTCGAGCGGCAATCAGGATGAAGGCGGCCCCGGCATTCGGTTGCGGGCACGTACGTCAAGCGATGACGGCATCCGGCCGGAAAATCTCAACGCCGCCAATGACGATTGACGGAATGACCGTCGCCCTGTCCTAAATTAAACCAGAACCCGAGTGTCACAGATAGGTCTTGGCAAGGTCGGCCAGTTTGCCGCCGTCTCTCACGCCCTGCCTGTAAAGTTGAATGATGACCGCACCGATCCGCTCGGCCTCCGGCGCCGTTCTGACAAGTCCGCGTTCGACGCAGACCTTGTCCAGCACTTGCGAAAGCAGATCGAGATCTTCCGAAAAGAGCGGTAAATCATGCGGATGAATTGATGACCGTAACATCACGCCGCACTTCCCTCCGAGGGCAAACGCCTTCACGCTTGCATCGCCGGACGCCCTCCGCAACCGGCAATAATTCGATTATGCGCGAGGGTCAGAACTTTAGCAACTGCGCAAATTCATGTGGAACAAAATATTGTCCGGAGCGTTACCGCCACCTTTGCAGAAGGAATGAGCGAGTACAAACGTTGAGTGAAAGACGCTTCCCCTCCCCTGTCCGAACCCATTCTCCAACCGACAACCTCATCGCTTTCCACTGCCTGGGACGCCGTCGAATATCTGAAGCGATGGCCCGGCAAGCGCGGACTCGACGGCAGCAAAGACGGCAGGATTGCTGTGTGAGATCAACGAAAACGGAGCAACCGATCCGGAGTGTTTGCGATCAGCTGCGGCGGTGGCCAGCGGCCACGATCTGCGGGTGCATGGAGCCTTCCATGATCACCTTGGCGGTCATCTCGATCACCCGCTCCTCGGCCAGTTCAGCAAGCGCGAGGGCAACGTCGCCCTCCGGCCAGCCGGCCCTGACCGCCTCGTCCGACAGAGCCTGGAACGCGCTGGCAAGAGCCTGCCTGCAAGTTAGATTCTGGTTCATATCCGGCATGGGCTCGCACCAGGCTATCTGTGACAAGGATCATGTTAATCTACACGTATTTACGAAACATGCGAAGCGAATTGAGATTTTCCAAGCAAAAAACTAAACAGCTTGTCGCAACGCCGTGTATAGCCTTAACAAAAAAACAACTATCTACCCACCCGGCCAATGTACTCCTAAAACAACCAGATGAATTATTTGTAATCTCTCCATTTAAGGAGGCATTTGCTCGCGCCATTTTCTTTAATAGCCAAAGCCGAAGCTGACGGATCAACCATTTATTCCGCCGCAATCCGACGGATCCGGATTTCGGTCGTTTTCAGCACCTTCTCGGCACCCTGTCAATCGGCTTCGGGGAGTCTCTGGTGCTCGCATCACCATCCCTCGCATTGTAATGAAGAGGGCGTTAAGAACGCCGGCCGATCTGTATCGGAGCGTCAATCGACTGCCGGCGCAACGCCTTGGGCGTTAATCACCTTAATACCACAACGGCACCACACTCCCGTCAAACTCCGCCGTACCATTATGTCCGCGGGCCCACTCTTTCAGGAGGTGAAATGTCTATCGAACTGGACGCGACTACCTATGTCCACGCCAAGCCGGCGACCGCTCATTCCTATATCTTGCCGACTGTCGTCGATGTTCTTGAAAACAGTTTCCACGAGGCAAACGAAACAGCGGTCTTCGACCTCGGTTGCGGCACCGGCGGGGCAGCCTCAGTGCTTGCGCAGAAAGGCTACGACGTCGTCGGCGTCGATCCGTCGGAGGACGGCATCGCGAAAGCGAAAGCGGTCCATCCCGATCTTCCCCTGGAAATCGGCTCCGGATACGAAGATCTTTCCAGCCGCTACGGGACCTTCGATGCGGTGATCAGCCTGGAGGTGGTGGAGCATGTATACGACCCCAAGGCTTTCACGGCGACGATGTACGATTTGGTAAAACCAGGCGGCATCGCCGTTGTCTCGACGCCTTTCCACGGTTACTGGAAAAATCTGGCGCTTGCCGTGAGCGGAAAGATGGATGACCATTTCATGCCGCTGAAGGACCACGGTCATATCAAATTCTGGTCGCCGGAAACGCTCAGCACGCTGCTGCATGAAACCGGTTTCGAAGACGTCGACTTCGAATATGTCGGGAGAATTCCGCTCCTGGCGAAATCGATGATCGCAATCGCGCAGAAACCGCACTGACGGCCGATGTTCTCTTATTCGAAACACCCGCGGCGCTAACCGCCAAAGCGGAAGTTTTTGACTGGATTTCAAGGGGATAATGGTCGGGGCGACTGGACTCGAACCAGCGACCCCTTGACCCCCAGTCAAGTGCGCTACCGGGCTGCGCTACGCCCCGACCTGCCGAAACGGCTTGCTTCGTTTAGATTTTCGGCGCGTGCAATGCAAGCGGAAAAAACCTGCCTCCCACAAAAAGGAAGCAGTTCGGCTGGCAACAATCAGATCGCGGCGATCTTCAATCGGCCTTCGGCGGTCTGGCGGGGCTGCCACGCCTGATAGTTGGCGATCGAGAAATGCGGGGTTTCGAAGGGCGTGGCGTGAGTTTCGGTGATGACAGTGACATCGGCGCCAGCCGCCTCACCGGCTAGGATGCCGGCAACGGCGTCTTCGAAAATCAGACACCTCGCCGGATCGACGCCGAGCCGGCTTGCGCCGAGCAGATAGCCTTCCGGGCTGGGCTTGCCCGATTTGACCTCGCCACCGCTGACGATGACCTTCGGCATCGGGATGCCAGCGGCGGCCATGCGGCGCCTGGCGAGCTCGATCGGCGCCGAAGTGACGATCGCCCATTTGCCGTCGGGGATGGCGTTCAGAAAGCGGACGGCATCGGGGATCTCGACGATACCGGAGACATCCTCCATCTCCTCGGCAAGCAGCAGATCCGCCTCGTGGGCCGGATCGACACCCGGCAGACCCAGCCCGCGGATCACGTCGGAGGCGCGGATACCGTGGATCGTCTTCAGGAAGACCTCCGGCTCGAGGCCATGGCGTCTTGCCCATTCGCTCCAGACACGCTCGACGACGGCAATGGAATTCAGCAGCGTTCCATCCATATCGAAGAGGAAGGCGTCATAGGACCTGTCGAGGACGTCGTTGATAGCGGGCACGGGGTGTTCCTTGCGAGCGCGAGGCAGTAGGCAGGCGAGTAACGGAGAGTTGCGGCGAGGTCAACGTCAGTCGTTGACGTCGGGATGGGTGATCTTACGCAGATCGGCGAGGCCGCGCGTGGCATCTCGGTTGCCGGTCGCGGCGGCAGCCTGGAAGATGCGGCCCGCGTCATCGTACATTTTCAGATTGAGATAGGAGTAGCCGCGCAGAACCATGAGATCGATGCGCTCCTGCTGCAGCTGGGCGCGCTGATCGAGATAGATGAGGGTTTCGCGATAACGGCCGGCGCCGAAGGCCTGCAGCGCCCGATCGGCGAGGATCGCCACCTGCAGTTCGGCAGCGCGCTGGCGGCTTTGCGGCGCCTTGGTTGCCGCCACGGCGGCATTGCTGGAAAGACCGGCGCGCAGATAGGCAAGGCTCTGGCCATTGGCTGCGTCTTCGCGGATCCTGCGGACCGGGCTCTGCAAAGCCGTCTCGAAGGCCGGGATCGCCTCCATCGGCCGATTGATCTCCATCAGGCACCAGCCGCGCGACAGCGCCTCGGACGGCCCAAGTTGTCCGGGGTCGATGGTCGTCGAGCAGCCCCGCGCCCGGCGCGGACCGCGCTCGACCGCCACCGTCTGCATCGCCGGTCTTGCGGCGCGAACGGAGACTTGCGGCTCCGGCTGCGTTGAAGCGGCCGGGGTCTGTGGCGGCTCTGCCGGCTGGACCGGCTGCTGCGGGGCAAGCGGCGGCTTTGCCGGCTGCGTGGCGGCATTCGTTGTCGGCAGGGAGGTATCTACGAGATTGGCAATACGCGCCGACCGGCCGGCCCAGGCGCGCTGGATGTCGAGCACGCCCTTGCGGTCGTTCAACTGCTCTCTGGTGACAGCAAGGCCGTAGGCGGAGGGTTCGTCGTCCGGCTTCCAGGCAAGCGCGGTTTCGAACCAGCGCGCGGCGGTCTGGAATTGGTTGAGAGAGCGTGCATACCAGCCGAACTGCTGCGCCGTCGGCACATATTTGCGGGCGATGACCTCGGCGGCGATACGATGCAAGACATCTTCGGCGAGATCGGCCGGCGGCTGCAGCGCCATCAGATTGGCGGTGGCTGCGAGATAGGTCGATGTCGCATCGTCGGAATCGGCGCGCCAGCGGAACATCACGTCCTCGGCCTCCTGAGGCGCCCTGCGTGCAATCAGCGCCAGCGCCAGGCCTTGCGAAGCTGCTGCCGTTTCCTCCTTGGATCGGGCGGCGCGGAACCACTTCTCGGCATCGGCAGGATTGTTGCGGCGAAGCTGGTACCAGCCGAGCAGCAGCGCATCGGAGGCAAGACCTTCGCTTTCGGCCAGTTTTTCGAGGCGGGCGATGTAACTGGGCGCGATGGCAAGCTTCGGATCCTCATTGCTCTCGGCCAAGAAGCGTCGGGCGAGGTTGTCGCGGATCGCATCAAATTCCCTGCCGCCGTCGGCAGCGGGCTTCTCCAGCGCAAGCAGCGTCTGCATGGGCTGATAGCCAAGCAGCGTCGAGGCCTTTTCGACCGTCGCCCGGCGCTCGGCCGGATCACCGCAATTCTTCAATATATAGGCATAGGCATCCTGGCCGCGCTGCGATCGCTCCGTGCGAACGAAGGCTTCGGCGACGCGCCAGAGAACGTCGACCTCGCTGCAGGTCAGCAGGCTTGGCGTCGCGGCGGCAATATCGACCACCGTCGCATATTGCTTGAGATCCGACGCGTTGATCAGACGGGCGCGGGCCTCGGCGACACCAAGCCGATCGAGCAGATCGGCCGGCGGCTGCCAGCCGGCATCGGCGGCCTGCCGGTCGGCGATCGTCTTGCGCAGCTCGGCATAACGGCCATCGGAATAGAGTTTCCACATGGCTTCGAGCTGTTTGTCGCCGTTCTGCGGCACAGCGAGCGGATCGGCCGGCGGCACCCAGTTCGGATAAAGCGCCTGCAGGCGGGAGATTTCAGCCTGCAGTCGCACTTTGTCGCCGCGGCTGGCAAAATAGCGAAGCGCGCTTTCATCGACGTCAGGCTGCGGCGGCGCTGCTGCCTGTTCCGGCGCCGGCGGCTCGGTGACGATCGCGGGAGGGACCGGCGCAGGTTCGCCGGCTGTCTGAGGCGCCTCAGATTGCGCTGCTGCAGGCGGCTCTTTTGCGGTGTTCGGCTCAGGCGTGTCCGGTGCGGGAGGCCGCGGAGAGGTGATCGCCTCGATCTTGTCGGCGACGGCCTCGGCATTGAAGTCGGCGCTGCCGGCAGGAGCATCGGTCGGCTTGATGCGGCCCATCATCAGCAACTCCGGCGCCGGCTTGGCGGCAGGAATGCCAAACTTTTCCTGCAGAGCGGCACGGTCCTTCAGCCCGGTGACGAGGCTTGCCACCACCACTGCCGCTGAAACCGCCACGAGAGAAGACTTCACAGACACTCCGGATGCTTCTCCCCAATATAGGCCAGCCCCAGCAGTTGAAGGGTAGACGGATAATAGAGTGCGGGGGCAAACTGCAGCGCCGAGCCCGGCAGCTTGGTCCCATCGACCACACAGGCCACAACATCGTTAACAATTCTATAACCGGGATCCGACAGCACGGTCTTCGGCCGGCCGGTGGTCAGATCGATGGTGGCGGGAACGCCGTCCTGCGACATCCCCTTTTGCAGGCGCATCAGCAGCTCCTTGTCGGTGATGCCGCCCCGCGCGAGATAGAGCGGGATGCGGATGGCGTTATATGAGAATTCGGCGTCGAACCCCTCTGCCGGCCGCGGCTTATCGCGCAGGCTCACCCATTCGGCAGGGAGCTTGCGCGGGCCGAATTGCATCGTCTTCAACAGCTCCACGCCGTCGTCCGACAGTTTTTTCCAGGCATCCGACGGAGCGAGTGCGGCCATCACCGGGATCGCCTCATAAATCCAGTAAGACGGGTTGACGACGGGACCGTCTTCTCGGTCGCTGCCGGTAAAGCCTGCGGTTCCCGGCATCAGCAAGGTGCGGCCCCCCGAGCGGCCGACGGTTTCGGCAAGCAGCGCCTGCGCCATACGGGAGGCGGCGAGGATATAGTCTTCTCGTTTCCACGCGGTGCCGGCCACCGCCAGCGCATAGGCAATCAAAATGTCGCCGTCGGTGGCATTGTTGGTGTCGGTCACGTGCGGCTTGACGTTCGGATCCCATTTCCACACGGCCAGGCCATCGTCGCGCAACAGCAGTTCGGTGCGGGTAAAGTACCAGATCTGCTCGAAATCGGCGGGGCTTGCGGCGAGATAGGCGAGCAGCAGGCCATAGCCCTGCCCTTCGCTGTGGCTGATGTTGCCGTTGCCGTTGTCGATGATGCGGCCGGTCGGATCGAGAAACTTCGTCTTGTAGGCCGACCATGCGGCGGCATTGATCATCGCCTGCTGCGCGATGGCGGGCGGGCTCGGTGGAAGCGCGACCGTTGCGGCCAGCAGGAGGATGCACCACCGCCTCATTTCGACCGACCCAGCTTTTTGAGCATTTCCGACGTGGTGACGCCGATCAACAGCACGAAGACGACCAGCAGCGCGGCATAGGAGAGAATATTGGTCGACAACCAGTTGGCGGCGATCAGCCGGTAGTTGGCGATCGACCAGGGCGTCGACGGCACGAAATCGAAACGGGTAACCGGCACCGCCTCGATCTTGCCGGTCTTGCTGGAATAGGTGGTGATGTGGCCTGATATCTGCGTCCAGTTCAGCTGCGAAGTCATCACCTCGACCCCTTCACGCAAATCCTTCGCCGATGGCGCCGCCACCACCGTCCATGCGCCAGTGCCCGCGGGGCTGGAGCCCTGGGCAACCAGCAGCGTGGCCACATTTGGCGGCGAGAATATCTCTTCAGCCCCTGGGATGAATTGCAGCGAACTGCGGGAAATATCGAAATTGCGTGCCACCCATTCGCGGAAGGCGGCGATCTGTCCGCGCAACAGACCGCCGCTGACCTTGGAATTCCATTCCTCGATCGCAACACCGGTATCAACGACGCCGGGCTGCGCATCGACCACGGGACGCCACGAGGCCTGGCTCGCCGTGGAGACATTGGCCTGCGTCAAGGCGGTCGCCGGCATCTGTGAAATCGAGCCGATGAAAATGGCGTCGCGATCGCCGATCGTATTCGGCGAAGCCACGCTTTCGACGGCGATCGGATGGCCGGCCATGATCGCCATTTGGCCGAGCAGGGTAGCGGCGGCCGAGAGCGTATCGGCGTCGATGCGGTCGATGAAGAGCGGTGTCGGCTCGGTGGCCCGACCATAGGGATAGGCCGTGCCGGCCATGGCCGCCAGGTTGGGAAGCTGACCGACGCGGGCAAAATCCGGCATGTGTAATTCGGAGGTATCGAACAGGGCAAAGCGCGCATTGGCATCGGCGCTGCCGCCCGGCGCGCAGGCGGCATCGCCCTCGGTCGTCAGGATCGCCTCGATCGCCACGGTATTCAGACCCGGCTTGAAGTGGCGCATCGTCACCCGGATCGGCAGATGGCGGAGAATGCCGCCTGCCGTCGAGGTCAGCGGAACCGTGGAGGCGATGTTGTCATTGACGTAGATATCGATGTGGCTGCCCGGCAGAACCTTGTCGGTATAGGCGGCATCGAGCAGCACCTTCGCCTCGCCATAGGCATTGGCATAAAAATCCGCCGGCACGGCGACATTGAAGCTGGTCCGCAACCGGCGGCCGGAGAATTCGGTGGTTTTTACCCCGAGCTCCGACAAGGGAATGCTGGTATCGGAAAAGATCAGCGGCGCGTTCGGTGCGCTCCAGCGCTCGGTGGTCAGCACGTCGCGGCGGACATCGGCGGGCCTGTCCACCGGCGAGACGATGGTGTCGATCGCCGCGGAGACCGCCTGCCAGGACGGGCCGCTGATGAGCAGCACAGGCGAGCTGCTGCGCGGATCGGTCACGAAAGCGGCGAGCGGGGCACTTTCGGCGCCGGGCGGCAGGCCGGGAAAGAGCGGCCGCAGCTCCGCGGCGGTGCCGACGAACACGCCGAGCCTGCCTGGACCGGCGGCCGGAAGCGAAGCGGTGTTGAAGGCAAAGACCTGGTTCGGCATGCTGCTCAGCACCGCCAGGCCCTGCGCCAGCCGCAGCAGCGGCTTGGTGGTTCCCGGCTGCTCCAGCGCCGGGACGACGATGTCGAACTCCGTCCTGCCGGTGCCGTCGACACCGATGGCGCGGATTGCGTCGGCGCTTGAGAGCTCAGCGGCATTCCTGCCGGCGAAACTCAGATAGGTTCCGGCCGGATCGATGTTCGACCACAGTTCATAAGTCGATTCAATGCTGCAATCGGTGCGATGGCGCTGATCGGCTTGGAAGGTGACGAGGTTGGCGCCCGGCTGCAGCAGACCGGAGGGAACCTCGAACGTGACGGCCGATGGGCCGTCCGGCGAGCCGACGCGCTGCTGGCCGATCGGGCGATTGTTGAGATAGACGGTCAGCGCCGAGGCCTCGGGCGCGACGACGATCGAATTCTGATAGGCGAAGGTGAAACTTGCCTTGGCCGCCGCCTGCTCGGGGGTCAGATAGACCGACCATGAGCGGCGATCGTATTCGCCGCCGAGGCTGAATTTCGAGAAGGGCACAAGATAATGCCTGATAACGCGGGGCTCCGGCTGCGAAGCGGCATTTGCTGCCGCCCCAGGCCGGGGCGCCGGCTGCGCCAGGACAGTGATCGGCGCAGGAACTGCCGGCGCCGCCGGTGCGGGTGCTACCGAAATCGGAGGCGTGACAGGCACCGGTGCTGTCGCCGGCGGCGTCGGTCTCGGGGCGACGGATGCGCCGCGCGGCCGTTCGCCGGACATGTCGAAGGGTGCGGTCTGCGCCTCAGCGAAGACGGAAGCGTTCAGCAGGAGAAACGAGGCGGCGACGATGCTTTTCATCCGGCATTGACCTTTGCCGCCTGCTGCTGTGCCTCCCGTTCCGGCCGCATGCTGCGGAACAGGTAAACGAGGCCGCGGCTGGTCTGATAGAGCGCGGTGCCGACGAACCAGATGGTGCCGCGGATCAGGCCCGGATTGCGGCGGCGCGAGGCCTGGAACTCGGTCCACTGACCGGAATTGGCGAACATCAGGTCGGCGATCAGGCGGTGGTCGAGGGCGCTTTTCGGCACATACTGGCAACCGACATTGCTGATATCGCCCGAGGGCTCGATGTTGCGGACGATAAGCGGCAGGGTTTCCAGCTCGGCGCCGCTATAGGGCCGGAAGCGGATCTCGCCGGGTGCGCCGACCAGCATCTCATCCAGCTGCTTGTTGAAGATGTGAAGCCTCGCGCCATGGACGGAAACGTCCTCGATCGAGGCCGCGTACCATTTGCCATTGGCGCCGAATTCGCAGCGCCGGTTGACGCGGACGCGGCGGGACAGGGCGCGCTCGCCGCGTTCCGACACGACGCCCAGCGCGCAGCCGGCCATGATCAGGTTGACGAGATTCCATCCGCCGACGACGAGTGTGACGTCGGCCTTATAGGGTTCGGCATAAATCCTGTAGACGGTGATGACGAGCGCAATGATCTGCACCGCAAAGATGACGAAGAACGGACGGCTGATCTCCGACAGGCGGCTGACGGCAATCGATTCGTCCTTGGCGGTGACCTTGAAGGTCGGCTTCCTCGGATTGAGCATGACGGAGACGACAGCCGGCAGCAGATGCACCGTCTGTACATATTCGTAGAGTTCGGAAATCCAGGGCCAGCGGAACGAGCCGTAGAGGTAGTTCTGCATCATCAGATTCACGAGCATATAGGCAAGCGTATAGGCCAGGAACTCGCCGCCGGAGGCGGTGAAGATCTCCAGATCGAAGAACAGGTAGAAGAGCGGCGCAAACAGAAAGATCGTGCGCGGGAACGGGAAGAGCCAGAAAAGCGTGGAGGACATGTAGCAAAGGCGCTGCGGGATCGACAGTCCGCGTTTGAACAGCGGGAAGCGGAAGCGCAGGATCTGCATCATGCCCTGCGCCCAGCGGCTGCGTTGGCCGATGAAGCTTGCGAAGGTGGCCGGCTGCAGGCCGGCGATCAGGGGCTTGTCGACATAGATGCTGTTCCAGCCGCTGCCATGCAGCGCTAAGGCCGTCTCGCAATCCTCGGTGATGCTGATGCCGGAAAAGCCGTTCTGCGATTCGAGGGCTTTGCGGCTCAAAACCGCGGCCGAACCGCAGAAGAAGGCGGCGTTCCATTTATCCAGGCCACGCTGGATGATGCCGTAGAACATCTCGTTCTCGCTCGGCATCTTGTCGAAGGTGCGCAGGTTGCGCTCCAGCGGATCCGGATTGATGAAGAAGTGCGGGGTCTGGACGAGGAAGAGCCTCGGATCGTCTTCGAAGTAGCCGACGGTCTCGAGCAGGAAGTCGCGGGCCGGAGCGTGGTCCGCATCGAAGACGGCGATGAGTTCGCCGGTCGAATGTTTCATGCCATTGTTGAGATTGCCAGCCTTGGCATGCTCGTTACGGTCGCGCGTGAGATAGGTGACGTCAAGATCCTGGCAAAGCTGCTTCAGTTCGATGTGGCGGGCCGCCGCCGCCTGCGCCTCCAGCAACTTTCCGGAGTTGCGTTTCTGCAAGGTGCCGCCGTCGTCGAGCAGCCAGACATGCAGCTTATCGGCCGGATAGTCCATCGCCTTGGCAGCAGCCAGCGTGTTGCCGAGAAGGCCGGCATCCTCGTTGTAGGAGGGCACGAAGACGTCGACATGCGGCAAACGTCCCGGATTGGCGGCACGCGATGGGCGCGGCGGCAGTGGTGTGGCGACGATGAAAAGGCTGAGCGCCAGCATCGCCACGCTATACATTTCGGCAAGATAGAGCAGCAGGCCGGGAATGAAATTCTCAGGCTGGTTCAGCGGCGGCAGCGTGTTGGTGGTGCGCCAATAGACGTAGCGCAGCACGATCGACGTGCCGAAAGCGAGCGCCACCAGGCGCCACGTCCCCTCGCCCTTCAGTATCTTGATCAGCGCCATCACCGTGACCACCGAGATACTGGTGATGAGCTGAGTCTGCAGGTTAACCGGCAGGGTGATCAGCACGATCATGCAGAGCGAAACCAGGGCCCATATGAAGACGCTGCGGGCTTTGCGCATCGACGTTCCTTCGAAATTGCTCGCCGAGGGCATCCTCCGACACCCCGGGCAGGCTCGCTGGAACAGGATGATTTCAGGCCAGGTCGGCTAAATCTGAATCCTGTTCTAAGTTAAAGAGTTAGATCATGACTTCGTCCGAAAACCGCTCACACTTTCCGGCATCATGCTCTATCTCCGGCAGACGGCCGTCATGGCCGCGTCGCCTATGCAGTCCGGCGACGGCACGGTGACGCCGATAGCCCTTGCCGATTGTTCCAACGGCGCTGCGGCCGCCTCCGGCGCCGCGTTCGTCGGCGGCGCCTCGCCCGGCAGCGGCACGCGCGGGCCGATCGGAGCAGGCAACGGTGCGGCGCCTTGCGCCGGTTGCCGGCTCGGGGCGCTGCGAACTGGAGCCGTCCGCGGCAGACTGGTTACGGCAGGCGCCGGCTCATAACCGATCGGCATCGGACTGGCGCGATATCCGCCCTCGTCGGGATAGATCGGAGCGCCGGTACGCCCGAGCGCCGCGTCAGCGGGCGGCGGAGCGCCATAGGGGTTCCAAATCACGCCGTCGAAGGTGCCTGTTATCGTGTAGCCGTAGACAATGCCCAGCAGCTGGCGCTCGGATGCGCGCGCATCGCATAGGCGCAGACGCAGCTGGATCATGCCGAAATTGCGGGCCTGCGTATTGGCGGCCGCGCTGGAGCGGATCTGTTGCCAGGCAAAGATGCAGGCATCGCCGGCGCGGCTTCGGCCGGAGGCATAACCGAATGGGCCATAAGCGTTTTGCAGGAAGGTCGCCGAGGTAGCCATCGGGACGCCGGGGGCAGCGCGGGCCATTTCGCGGGCAATAGCGCTCTCGTTGATCATGCTGAAGCCGGCATTGCCCGTTCCGGGATTGGCGCCGGAGGCGCCGAAAAACTGGATCTTCAGAAAATTCTGGCCGGGCACCGAGGAGGACGTAAACAGCGAGACCATCTGTTCGACGCCATTGCCACGCTTGCGCTCGACGACGCTGACGATCGATGGGCCACCCGGCGGCGGCAGAACCAGCGCCTTTTCAGGCGCCACCGCCTCCGGCCCGGAAGGCTGCCGCACACCGCCTGTCGACGTGCAGCCGGCGATCATGCCCGCTACTGCCACCAGCGATATCGTCTTCCGCAAGCGCATGTGTCGAGCCGCCGCAACCGTCTTTCCAGATGTCCATTCGCGAACCGAAACGCGACGGACCTTCGAATCAACGACCACCCGGCCGTTCGCCTGCCATAAACCGCCGACATGGTTAACGAAGGGTAAAGAGCCCGACCCTGCTGCCACCGGACGACTCGCACTGAATGTGATTCGGACAGCTCAACCGTATGGAGCATAAATTGGCTTAGCAACAAGGAATCGGCTCCCCGCCTCTGCCACGACGGCAAGCTGCTGGCGGAACTATGCCGTATGGGCGGCGTTGCCTTGATGTTCAGAGTTCAAAAAGGAGAACATCCCATGCGTAAGATCATGCTGGCTAGCGCCGCCATGCTGACCATCTGCTCGGCCGCCTTTGCACAAAGCACCGTCGTTGTCACCGATCCCGCACCTACCGGCTCCGTCGTCCTGCCCGGCGAGGTGCGTACCTATGTCATGGAGCAAAACACGCCGTCCGTCGTCTATGACGGCGAGATCACGGTTGGCACCACGCTGCCGGATACTATCGAAGTCCATACTGTGCCCAACGCCGACTACGCCTACACCGTCGTCAACGAGCGGCGGGTGATCGTTGAGCCGAAGACGCACCGCGTGATCCAGGTTCTTGAATAAGGATTTGAGGGCGGGAGACGCACGGCTGCCACGTCACGGCCCCTCGTCTCCCGTCCTTACCGGCATATTCAAAAGCTCGCGGATCTTATGGGCGAGCTGCTCGAGGCTGAAAGGCTTGGCGAGCAGCGAAACGCCGTGATCAAGCACGCCATTGTGGACGATGGCGTTTCGCGTGTAACCCGTGGTGTATAGGATTCTGATCGTCGGCCATTTTTCCTGAACGGCGTCGGCAAGCTGACGCCCGCTCATCTGCGGCATCACAATATCGGTGAAGATCAAGTCGACGTCCGGATTCTCCTCCAGAAGGAGAAGCGCGTCTGGGCCGCCTGCCGCCTGCAATACGGTGTAACCGAGTTCATGCAGGCTTTCGGCAGTCATGGTGCGGACGTGTTCGTCGTCCTCCACCACCAGAATCGTATCGTTGACGCTGCCCTGAGGAATCGGCTGTGCTCCAGCGGCCAGGCGGGCGTCCGCCCTGCCGACGTGACGCGGCAGATAGATCTTCACCGTCGTGCCGCGGTCGATCTCCGAATAGATCTTGATGTGGCCGCCGCTCTGCTTGATGTAGCCGTAGACTTGGCTGAGGCCGAGTCCCGTCCCCTTGCCGGGTCCTTTGGTGGTGTAAAACGGGTCGAAGGCGCGGTCGATCACATCAGGCGACATGCCGGTGCCGGTGTCGGTAATGCTGATCATCACATACTGGCCCGCTTCGACCTCCGAATGCATCCGCGAGTACCGCTCATCTAGTTCCGTATTGGCAGTCTCGATCGTCAGATGACCGCCGCCAGGCATGGCGTCGCGTGCATTGACGGCCAGGTTCAGCATGGCGTTTTCGAGTTGGCTCAGATCGGCAAAGCTCGGCCAGAGGCCGCCGGCGAGAACGGTTTCGATGCGGATATGTTCGCCGAGCGTGCGTCGCAGCAACTCCGACATGCCGCCGACCAGCTTGTTGACGTCGATCACCTCCGGGGCGAGCGGCTGCTGGCGCGAGAAGGCGAGAAGACGCGCGGTGAGCACCGCGGCCCGCTGGGCTCCATCTCTTGCATTCTGAAGGGAGTTGAGCAGGCGCGGATCCTCATGTCCCGTCATGCGCCGCTGAGCGAGATCGAGATTGCCGATGATGATCGCCAGCATGTTGTTGAAATCATGGGCGACGCCGCCTGTGAGCTGACCGATCGTCTCCATCTTCTGCAACTGCCGGACCTGCGCCTGGGCGGCGGCATTCTCTTCCATCTCGTGCCTGAGTGCGGCAGTGCGCTCGGCCACCGTCTCCTCCAGGCGCGAATTGAAACTGTTGAGCTCGGAGCGAAGGCGGCTCTGCCGGCCATGGGCGATGATGATCATCTCCATCAGTCCGATGATGATCGCGGCATTGACCAGATAGGTCGAAAGACCAACCCACTGGCCGACGCTGACCGGCCAGAACGCGCCATGCGGCTCGACGAAAAACTGCTGAACGACGAAGGCCGCAACCATGGCCGCGACAATGCCCGGCCCGGCGCCGCCGATAAAACTGGCGAGCAATATCGCCGGGACGAAGCTCAGGAAGGGAAAACCGGAGAGATAGTCGCTGGCGGCAAGTCGCAGAATGAACGTCAGACCAACGAAGGCAACGGCCAGCGGATAGGTGTAGCCCGGCCTGTGACGCAGCCAATCCGTGGCACTCAGCAAATCCATTCCACACCCTTTCTCCCCGCGCGTCCGTTCAGACGCGCAAAGGACGCTGCAACGCTTTGAATTACTGCATAATTTGATCCGTAAATCGATTCCGATTTCAGGAATTATGCGGTAGCCGTCGCCGAAACGGCATACCAGCTTTTGCACATCGAATTTCGCCGGGCAATATAGTGTTTCCAAAGCACGGCGCGATCTTTCAGATTCGCTTGCCGTGCCTTAACCTTTTATGTTTACACATGTCGTGTCGTAAAACCGCGCCACGGTTTTGCGCGACAGGTCTGCCGCCGCGCGCAGCGTCTTGACGCGTTGCACAGCGGGCCAGATAAATCTTCGTGCCCGGCAAGGGGAATGGTGGACGGGATCATGAAAGACATATTCATCGTCGAGGACGATGCACTGATCGCCATGCTGCTCGAGGACATGCTCAGTGACCTCGGCTATCGGGTTTGCGCGACTGCCCCCGATCTGGAACGGGCGCTCGCAACTGCCAGAGACACTGAGTTCGACGCCGCCATCCTCGACGTCTCGCTTGCCGGCCGGAGTTCGCTGCCGGTGGCAAAGCTGCTCGACGAGCGCGGCAAACCTTATCTCTATGCGACTGGCTATGGCAGTGCACCGGAAGGGAGCACCCCAAGCACTCTGCCGGTGCTGCGAAAACCCTTCCAGCTCAGCGAGCTCGAACAGGCGATGAAGCTGCTTGCCGAAGCCTGAGGAGGGTTTCCTCAGCGCACCTGATCGAGCAGACGCTTGCATTCGAGGAGATCGTAAAGCGCCTCCTGCAGCAGCGCCCTGTCTTCCTTGCCGACGCTCGACTTACCGATCGAGACTTCCGGCTGATCGTCGTCTCCGGCGACGAAGTTGAAGAACCGGCGGGTGATCGGCGGCTTGGCGCGGCCGACGATCTGGTCCTCCTCGGACGTGCCGACGCGCGGCTCGCCCGATCCCATCTCCTGCACACCCGAGGCAAGTGCCTCGACGCTGGCGAGATCGCCGTGGCCGACCGATATGACGAACTTGTTGCCATTGGTCTTCAGAAGCTTCTGCACGCCCTTGATCGTATAGCCGTGATCATAGAGCAAATGCCGGATGCCCTTGAGAAGGTCGACATCCTCCGGCCGATAATAGCGACGGCCGCCGCCGCGCTTCATCGGCTTTATCTGGGGAAACCGCGTTTCCCAGAAGCGCAGCACATGCTGCGGCAGATCAAGATCGTCTGCGACTTCGCTGATGGTGCGAAAGGCATCGGGGCTCTTGTCCAACGTCATACTGCTACGCAACCTCGCAGGCTCGATCCAACGGCGACTCACCATATTTCAAAGGTTTGGCGCCGACAATTCAAGTCATGTGTCGACGTTGCGCACAGGCGATGGACGATGCGAGTGAAAAAAGGCCGTTCCGAGCAGGACGAAGCCGATATCAGAGGGCTGGGTTCTGCGGCTTCAGCTTGACCTTGCGAGAGACATGCGCCTTGAGGATGCGCGTCTTCAGCACGTTCGATGCCTTGAAGGTCATCACCCGGCGGGGAGAGATCGGAACCTCCTCGCCGGTCTTCGGGTTGCGGCCGATTCGCTCGTTCTTGTCGCGAACCTGAAAGGTGGCGAAGGAAGAAAGCTTGACGGTTTCACCGCGGACGATGGCATTGCAGATTTCGTCGATGACGGTTTCCACAAGTTCGGCGGATTCCGTCCGGGAGAGGCCAACCTTTCGGAAAACCGATTCCGCCAGGTCTGCTCGCGTCACTGTTTTTCCGGTCATGGTTTCCCCGCCCAATACAAATTATTTTGTGAAAGCGAAGGAAGAGTATTTGTCTTGCGCCCCACGGTCAAGCTCTTGTTCGCCGCCAGTTTTTTAGGATTCGTGCTTACCAGCGCAACAGAACGGCGCCCCAGGTGAAGCCGCCGCCCATCGCTTCGAGCATCACGAGGTCACCCTTCTTGATGCGGCCGTCGCCGGCAGCGGTCGCAAGGGCGAGCGGGATCGAGGCAGCCGAGGTATTGCCGTGCAGATCGACGGTGACGACGACCTTTTCCGCAGCGATGTTCAGCTTCTTCGCCGAACCGTCGATGATGCGTCGATTGGCCTGATGCGGCACCAGCCAGTCAAGATCGTCGGCGGTGGTGCCGGTCGAATCGAACGCAGCCTGGATGACATCGGTGATCATGCCGACGGCATATTTGAAGACCTCGCGGCCTTCCATGCGCAGCTTGCCGACGCTGCCCGTCGTCGACGGTCCGCCGTCGACATAGAGCTTGTCCTTGTGCGAACCGTCGGAGCGCAGATGGGCGGTCAGCACGCCGCGGTCGGCAGACGTCCCCTCGCCTTCGGCCGCTTCGAGCACGATCGCGCCGGCACCGTCGCCGAAGAGCACGCAGGTTGTGCGGTCGTTCCAGTCGAGAATGCGCGAAAAAGTCTCCGCGCCGATGACCAGAACGCGTTTTGCAAGGCCGCCGCGGATATAGGCGTCGGCGGTCGTCACCGCATAAACGAAACCGGTGCAGACGGCCTGAACGTCGAAGGCGAAACCGTGGCTCATGCCGAGACGGTTCTGAATGTTCACCGAGGTCGCCGGAAAGGTGTTGTCAGGCGTCGAGGTGGCGCAGATGATGAGATCGATGTCGGCGGGCGTCAGGCCGCCATTTTCGAGCGCCGCCCGCGCGGCAGCCTCGCCGAGCGAGGCCGTCGTCTCGTCGTCACCGGCCACGTAACGCTGGCGGATGCCGGTGCGCTGGACGATCCATTCGTCCGATGTATCGACGATGGCCTCCATGTCGCGATTGGTCATAACGCGCTTCGGAAGTGCGGCTCCGAACCCGCGAACCACTGAACGGATCATATTCGATTGTACCCCATCGCTCATGCCGCTTCCGGGCCCATCGGGGGCAGGCGCTTGGCATGATATTTCTTAAGATCGTTTTCTATTTTCTGATTGAGGCCGTTCTTGGCCATATCGTAGCCGACTTCGATGGCGGCGGCGATGCCTTCGGCATTGGCGCCGCCATGGCTCTTGATGACGATGCCGTTCAGGCCGAGAAACACGCCGCCATTGACCTTGCTCGGATCGAGCTTCTCGCGGAGCATGTCGAAGGCGCTCTTGGCGAAGAGATAGCCGATGCGGGCGAGCAGCGTGCGCGACATGGCCGCACGCAGATATTCGGCAATCTGCTTGGCAGTGCCTTCAGCGGTCTTGAGCGCGATATTGCCGGAGAATCCTTCGGTGACGACGACGTCGACGGTACCCTTGCCGAGATCGTTGCCCTCAACGAAGCCGGAATATTCGAGCGAATCGATGTTCGCCTCGCGCAACAGCCGACCGGCCTCCTTGACCTCTTCCTGGCCTTTCACCTCTTCAACGCCGACGTTCAGAAGTCCGATCGTCGGACGTTCGATCTCGAAAAGCGCGCGCGCCATAGCCCCGCCCATCAGGGCGAAATCCATCAGCTGCTGCGCATCGGCGCCGATCGTCGCGCCGACATCGAGCACGATGCTCTCACCCTTCAGCGTCGGCCAGATCGCCGCGATCGCCGGGCGTTCGATATTGGCCATGGTGCGAAGACAGAACTTTGCCATCGCCATCAGCGCCCCGGTATTGCCGGCCGAGACCGCGACATCGGCATCGCCCGTCTTCACCGCCTCGATCGAACGCCACATGGTGGAGATATAGCGGCCGCGGCGCAGCGCCTGGCTCGGCTTCTCTTCCATGCTGACCGCAAGCTCGCAATCGTGAAAGACCGATTTTTCCTTAAGTTTCGGAAACTTGGCGAGAACAGGATCGCACTGTTCCTTAAGACCGTAAAATACGAAGGAAATATCCGGATGCCGATCCAGCGCCTTGGCGGCGCCGGGGATGACAACCTGGGGACCAAAGTCGCCACCCATGAGGTCGAGAGATATTCTGATCACGCGTCCCTGATCCTTCTTTCCGCCGAGGGGCGAAATTTCGGCCAAAATACCGGTTTTGCCGTCGCATACAACTGAATTGTGCCAAACGCCAGAGTGGCTTCAGTCCTTTTTCCAGTCCTTGAGGACTGCGAAAGCCGAAGGCTTTTTGTCGTTCTCGCCGCTATCCTCGATATGACCTTCGAACTCGACGCCGTCCTTGCGCGGATAGGGGTCGATCGCAAGAGCGGCGAATTCCGCGACCACCTCGCCGGCGTCGATCGTATCGCCGACAAAGGTCTCGGGCAGATCAGGACCGTCGGGGTCGAGCAGCATTTCGCCGGCATCATTGCCGGGCTGCCGGGCAAGCTTGGAACCCTCAGGCACGAAGATCTGCTCGAAGGTTTCGTCGATGGCGGCTTCGACCGGTTCCAGCGTCACGACGCAGGACTGGACGATCTTCGCCTGTACCCGGCCCTTGACGCGCACGCCGTCGCGCTTCCAGCGGGCAATCTGCAGGTCGGCGCTGAGATTCTCGACGGAGACGACGCTCCAGGCCTCGGCAAGCGCCTTCAATTCGCTGGCGTCGGCCTCGATATGGACCTCGACGGGGTTGGCGGAGATATGGCCGACCTTCACGCGATAGGAGAAGGGAACATCGTCCCGATCGTTTTTCATCGTTTCCTCCTTCAGACAACCGGCGGCAGAGTTGCCGCGCCGCTGGCAATCATCTCCTCCGGAACGGCGGACAATTGGGCTTCGGCCGCCATCATCCAGTCGGCGAGGCCGGACAAATCGGCTGGGACGGGACTTTCGGGGTAGATATTGCGCTGGAGGGCAAGTGCGAGCGCTTCGCGATCGCCGGCATCCATCGCCTTCGAATAGGCTTCGAGCCGGCCGTAGAACATGCCGGCGAGCTTCTTCATGCGTTTCGGCACGCTGTTGTCGCCAATGCCGAGTTCGCGGATCGAATAGTCGATGTCCTGGAAAAAAGCGTCGACGATCTCCTGGGCGATTTCCTGACCGCTAACGGCGGAGGCGCGCGTGCGGCGAAAAAACAGAATCATCGCGATCGACAGCATTTCGAAACGGCCCATGACCGTATCCGGCACATTGAGCCGCTCATAGAGATCAGGCATGCGCGCGGCCGCCGTCAGCGCCGCATATTGCCTGTCAACGATCGCCTGATTGTTGTTTTTCTTGCGGAAGAGTCCGAAGATCATTGTTTTTTCCGGAAATGCCTCAATCTTCACGCCGGCTGGCGTCCGGCCTTGTTGCATGATTTCGAAAGCTGGTTTACCGAAGCAGGCGCGAATTGCAATGCCGATCGTGGCCAGTTTCGGGACGATGCCTTCGAGGCGTCGGCGGAACGAATTCGGGAATTCGACCCGGAATGGCCACAATGGTTTTGCAGGAGGAAGCGTGTAAAGCCCAAACGGCTGCTATCGACACTCAAGGGAGTAGATGTCGTTGAAGAAACGGTATTTCAAGTCTGACATGAAATTCTTCAGCAACGCGGCCATTGCCTTCATAATCGCCTCCACCACTGCTCTTTCGGGCTGCCAGACCGGCACCGTGCTCAATGGCGGATACGTCGCCGACCAGCAGTCGCTGGACCTCGTTCCAGAAGGCTCGAGCCGCGAGCAGGCGCTGCTTTCGCTCGGCACCCCGTCGACGACGGCGACCTTCGACGGCGAGGTCTTCTATTACATCTCACAGCGGCGCACGCGTTCGGTCGCCTTCCAGAAGCTGAAGGTCGTCGATCAGAGCGTTCTGGCGATCTATTTCGACAAGGACGGCGTCGTCAGCCGGCGCGCCAACTATACGCTGCAGGACGGCAAGGTGTTCGACACGATCGGACGCGTCACGCCGACCGGCGGCAAGGAACTCACCTTCCTACAGCAGATGCTCTCCGGCGGCAGCGCTGCGAGCGCCGCCCGCAGCCTGTTCGGCGGCGGCGCCGGCGGCACACCGCAGAACCCAAGCAGCCTGCGCTGATCGGACAAGCTTCAACGACAAAACCCGCCGGATCGCTCCGGCGGGTTTTTTGTTGTGAAACCTCGCTTTTCAAACAGGCATCTCGGCCGGGGGATTGGACGTCCGCCCCTCATCCGGCTGCGCCACCTTCTCCCCGCAAACGGGGCGAAGGGGATAAGCCGCGATCTCTCCGGCCCCCGCTTGCCTCTCGCGGGGCAAGTCCCCTCGCCCCGTTTACGGGAAGAGGGTTAGGGTGAGGGGCAGCGCCATCGACGGTCGGCGCCGTGGAATTGCAGCATGCGTCAACCGGCGAGGACCGCGAGCAGCAGCAGCGCGACGATATTGGTGATCTTGATCGCCGGGTTGACGGCGGGACCGGCTGTGTCCTTGTAGGGATCGCCGACGGTATCGCCGGTAACGGAGGCCTTGTGTGCATCCGAACCCTTCATGTGACGCACGCCGTCCTTGTCGACGAAACCGTCCTCGAAGCTCTTCTTGGCATTGTCCCAGGCGCCGCCGCCCGAGGTCATCGAGATAGCGACGAAGAGGCCGTTGATGATGACGCCGAGCAGCGATGCGCCAAGCGCGGCAAAGGCGGAGGCCTTGGAGCCGGAGATCAGTAGCACGCCAAAATAGACGACGATGGGCGCCAGCACCGGCAGCAGCGACGGCACGATCATCTCACGGATAGCCGCCTTGGTCAGAAGGTCGACGGCCTTGCCGTAATCCGGCTTTTCCGTGCCCTGCATGATGCCCGGCTTCATCTTGAACTGACGGCGCACCTCCTCGACGATCGAGCCGGCGGCGCGGCCGACGGCTGTCATGGCGATGCCGCCGAAGAGATAGGGGATCAGACCGCCGAACAGCAGGCCGGCGACGACATAGGGGTTCGACAGTTCGAAGGAGATTTCGCCGATATTGGCAAAGTAGGGATATTGGTCGCCGTGGGCGGCGAAATACCTGAGATCGTTGGCGTAGGCGGCAAAGAGCACCAAGGCACCGAGACCGGCCGAGCCGATCGCGTAGCCCTTGGTGACGGCCTTCGTGGTGTTGCCGACGGCGTCGAGCGCATCGGTCGACTTGCGCACCTCGGGCGGCAGATGCGACATTTCGGCGATGCCGCCGGCATTGTCGGTGACCGGGCCGAAGGCATCGAGTGCAACGATCATGCCGGCAAGGCCGAGCATGGCGGTGACCGCGATGCCGGTGCCGAAAAGGCCGCCGAGCTGATAGGTGGCGAGAATGCCGCCGACGATGACGATCGCCGGCAGGGCCGTCGACTCCAGCGAGACCGCAAGGCCCTGGATGACGTTGGTGCCGTGGCCGGTGACCGACGACTGGGCGATCGAAACGACGGGGCGTTTGCCGGTGCCGGTGTAGTATTCGGTGATGACCACGATCAGGGCGGTGACGACAAGGCCGACGAGACCGCAGATGAAGAGGTTGGTGCCGGTCACGTCGGCGCCGGCAACGGTGCCGAGCGAGCCCCAGCCGACGGTCAGCGAGGTGGCGGCACCGAGACCGATGATGGACAAGAGACCGGTGACGATGAGGCCCTTGTATAGAGCGCCCATGATCGAGCCGTTCGAGCCGAGCTTGACGAAGAAGGTGCCGATGATCGAGGTGATGATGCAGGCGCCGCAAATCGCCAGCGGATAGATCATCGCCGACTCGAGGATCGGCGCGCCGGCAAAGAAGATCGCAGCCAGAACCATGGTGGCGACAACGGAAACCGCATAGGTCTCGAAAAGGTCGGCGGCCATGCCGGCGCAGTCGCCGACATTGTCGCCGACGTTATCGGCAATCGTCGCCGGGTTGCGCGGATCGTCCTCGGGAATGCCGGCTTCCACCTTGCCGACGAGGTCGCCGCCGACATCGGCGCCCTTGGTGAAGATGCCGCCGCCGAGACGGGCGAAGATCGAGATCAGCGAAGCGCCGAAGCCGAGCGCCACCAGTGAATCGATGACGTCGCGCGAGCCGCTCTCATGGCCGAGCCCGACGGTCAAAATGGTATAGTAGATGGAGACGCCGAGCAGCGCGAGGCCCGCCACCAGCATGCCGGTGATCGCACCCGACTTGAAGGCGATGTCGAGGCCTGCGGAGAGGCTGGCGGACGCGGCCTGCGCGGTGCGCACGTTGGCGCGGACGGAGACGTGCATGCCGATGAAACCGGCAGCGCCTGACAGTACGGCGCCGATCAGGAAGCCGATGGCGGCCGTGGCGGAAAGAAGCAGCCAGGCTGCGATGAAGACGACGACGCCGACAAGGGCAATGGTGCGATACTGGCGCGTCAGATAGGCCTGAGCGCCTTCCCGGATATAGCCCGCGATCTCCTGCATCCGGCTGTTGCCCTGATCGGCGGCAAGCACCGACCGGGTTGCCCAGGCGGCATAGACCACCGAGAGCAGACCGCATGCGATTACGCATAAAAGAATGGTCATTTCGCTCTTTCCTCCCATAGGCCGGAGCTCACTCCTCCTCCGGCAGATACGCCGCCGAATCGCCTTTCCTCTCCACAGAAATGCCACAGCTAAGCCGTGCGGAGATTGCGTGGTCGATCACGTGGCGTCAAGACCGCAACGGGCGAAAACCATTGCGGCATGAAGAAAGAAACGGGAAGATGGTTTGACGGCTAAGAGGTTACCTCTTCGCCTCGCTGCGAACCTGCTTGGCGATGCGGTCGAGCACGGCGTTAACGAGCTTCGGTTCGTCGTCATCGAAAAACGCCTGCGCGATTTCGACATATTCGGTGACGATGACCGCCACCGGAACGTCCTTGCGGTCAATGAGTTCGAAGACGCCGGCGCGCAGGATGGCGCGCACGGTGCTGTCAAGCCGCGACAGAGCCCAATCATCCTGCAACGCTGCCGCGATCAGCGGATCGAGGCGGACCTGATCGCGCACCACGCCGGAGACGATGGAGCGGAACCAGCCGGCATCGGCCTTCAGATAGGTCGCGCCGTCGATTTCCTGGCCGAGGCGGTGCGCCTCATATTCAGCGACGATTTCCAGAACGCCCGTGCCGCCGACATCCATCTGATAAAGCGCCTGAACGGCAGCAAGACGGGCAGCGCCCCGCTGGTTCGCAGTCTTGACCGGCCGTTCCGTCTTGTCGTCACTCATTCTTCATGCACCCAGTTTCTGCTTCAGCTCGATCATCGTCAGAGCTGCACGAGCGGCAAATCCGCCTTTGTCCTTGTCCGAGCGGCGCGCGCGCGCCCAGGCCTGTTCGTCATTTTCCACGGTCAGGATGCCGTTGCCGATGGCAAGGGACTCGCTGACTGCGAGATCCATCAGTGCGCGCGAGGATTCGTTCGATACGATATCGAAGTGGTAGGTCTCGCCGCGGATGACCATGCCGAGGGCGACATAGCCGTCATAATGCGTGCCGCCATTGTCGTCTCCATCGAGCGACATGGCAATCGCTGCCGGAATTTCCAGCGCGCCGGGAACGGTGACGACCTCAAAGGTGGCGCCGGCTTCCTGCAGAGCAAAGGTCGCGCCTTCGAGCAGCGCGTCGGCCATGTCGTCGTAAAAGCGGGCTTCAACGATCAAAATATGGGGAGCGGTCTCTCTCGGCATGGATTCACCTTCGTTGGCAGGACATTTTCCACTCGGCAGGCCGCGGTCAAAACATGCCTTCATCAGAATGGCAAGCACTTTCGCCCGATGCCGCAACGCCAAAGACGAAATATCGGCAAGGGGATAGCTGCACAGCCGCGCAAGGCTTTCAAACCAGTTTCCCCGGACGCTCGGAAAACGGCAATTCGAAGGCAATTTTCATGAAGAATTATTAATGGATTTTCAGCGGCTTAGCCCATTGAATCGAGAAGAGGACAATGCCAATTCCATGTCGTGACGCTGACGATCCCCTGCAACGACAGCCGACCGTCATAGCAGATGAAAGGATACAATCATGAACCGCATTGTCACACTCACCGCCGCCGCCGCCCTCTCCTCGCTTGCATTTGCCGGCGCCAGTCGGGCCGAAAGCCTTGGGATGAACACCGCCCAAGGCATCGAGCAAACGCTCAGGACCTTCCACGGCAATGATTTCAACGTCGAGCAGGTCCATAACTGGCGCAATCTCGATGATGAAACGACGGGTCCGCGCTCGGCGCCGGAACGCTCCGGTTATGCCATCCGCGGCATCCAGGCCTCGATCGACGCCAACAGGTCGCTTGCCCGCCGGCTCAACAATGAAGGCGTCGACGTCCGCAACATCGTCAATGCCGAACAGGCGGCTGACGGAAGCCTCACTTTCTACGTCCGCTAAGATTCCTGCGCATCGCCAGGGATAGAGAGTCTCGGCGCGTTCCATCCGACGCGCGGCGCTCGAAGCATGGGCGGCGGTCTCCTCTCCGCCCATGCCGGGGATTTCCCGGATCAGCGCAGACGGGCATTGAATTTTCCGCCAAGATGATAGCTTCTCTTCCTGCAACAGGAGGACATCATGGCTAAGGAATCGAAAGCGGTGATCAATATCGCCGATCTCGCGCTCGACCACTGGAAACAGGGTGAATTCTATGAAGGCGCCGACGCCTCGTTCGGCGCACGTTTAGGTCTGGCCGGTCTCGGCATCAGCTATAATGAAGTGCCGTCGGGCAAATCGAGCTGCCCCTTCCACAATCACCACGTCGAAGACGAGCTTTTCTACGTGATCGCAGGCACCGGCGAATACCGCTTCGGCGACGAGCGCCATGCGATCAAGGCTGGCGACGTGCTCGGCGCGCCCGCCGGCGGCCCGGAAACAGCGCACCAGATCATCAATACCGGCACGGCGCCCCTTATCTATCTCGGCATCTCGACGATGGCGAAGACCGAGATCGTGGAATATCCCGATTCTGGAAAGTTTCTCGCCAAGACCAGCAGAGATGGCGCAAGGCCGGGGCGATTCCGCCATATGGCACGCGCGGAAAATCCACTCGATTACAGGGAGGGCGAACCCGGTGCCTGACGGCGCGGCTTCCGGAGGACCTGATGTGACCGACATTCCCACGCTCGAAACGCAGCGGTTGACGCTTCGCCCTCACCACCTCGACGATTTCGAAGTGCATGCGGCGCTGTGGGCGAACGAGGATGTCGTCCGCTTCATCAGCGGCGCGCCCTCGACGCGCGAGCAGAGTTGGGCCCGCATGCTGCGCATTGCTGGCATGTGGCATCATATGGGCTTCGGCTTTCTTGCGATCGTCGAGAAGGCCAGCGGCCGGTTCATCGGCGAAGCCGGATTTCTCGAAGCCCTCCGCGAAATGGAGCCGTCAATCGAGGGAACGATGGAGGTCGGCTGGGCGCTGATGCCCTCGGCCCAGGGCCGTGGTTATGCCACCGAGGCGCTGACGGCCCTGATCGGCTGGGCGGCAGCGCGTTTTCCGGAAAAGGCAATGAGTTGCATCATCAGCCCCGACAACGTGGCGTCGCTCAGGGTCGCAGCCAAGCTCGGCTTCCGCGAGACGGCGCGCGCGCAGTATAATGGCGAAGTCATTCAGTTTTCGCGTTAGGGAATTTCGTCAAGCGGACGGCGTAGCACAGAGCATCCACCGCATGGGCCGAGGCTCGCGGAACGCGGAGTTGCGAATGCTCGAGAATGTGCCACCTTTCTTTACATCAGTGCTTCTTCAATTTGCGCAATTCTTGCTCCAAGCTGGGGGAACGAATTCTGCCAGTACCGGTAGATATTCAGCAGGTTGCGATATGAGGTAGGCAAGTCGCTTGCTGACAAGTAGCCTCTTTCAAACGCGAAATTTAGCACGTCCTCATAGTAAGTGATTGCATAAATGAACTTCCAGTTGACCTGTGGGTTCGACGTGGCGTTCTCATGGCGCCTGAAATAGGAAAGCGGGGTGGGATGGATGACGAAGTTGCCGAGCTGCGCCAGTTCCACCCATGCTGATAAATCAATCAAACCAGGGAAGAGATCGCCTTCCATCTTATACAATCGGAATTGACCATTGCTATCGAAAGCATCCTTCTTCCGAAATAAAGCCGTTGTGTACTCTCCAACTAGATTGACGTGATTGAGAGCCGTCAATCGCAAGAAGTCGTCGCCAGAAACGATCTTGAGGCTATCTCCGGAAGCGTTGAAGTGGTTGATGAAGCCAGTAGTATGATTTTTTCCGTCAATTAAATAACGCGGAGAAAATGAAAGACTCGTGTTTCTTTCCTTTGTCGATTCAAGCGCCTCTAGCAGGAACTGTATGCAGAAAGGGTGCAGCACGTCGTCATCGAACAGGAATTTGATGTATTCGCCACTCGCGATTTCCACCAGCCTGCGCACATTGTTCTCGGGACCGGGATTCGGATTGCGGCTGTATTGGACAAACCTTTCGAAGTTCCGGCAGATCGCCTGGATTTCATCAGTCGGACAATCATCCGACACCAGAATTTCGACATCGGTGAAGCTCTGAGCCAACGCACTTCGTAGGCACAGTTCGAAATAGTTGGCCTTGTATGCTGGAATACAGATCGATACGCGCGGCATCGGACATCCTTGGAATTTAGAAGTCGAGTTCGGCAAAGCACAGCCTATTGCGCTCGGCCTGCTTCACACATGAGAAAGATGCTGGCGCAAAGATCGGGATAGACTTGCCCCAGCTGATAACAACCCTCCAGATATTCGCTGGAAATGATGTCGGTCTGAAGCAAACGATCCCACTGGAAATTTGCCAGAGCTTTGAAGAAAATGCCGGACCGATGCACAACGTTCAATCCTGCCAATCTTGCATCGTGCTCCAGGGTATCCAGTGAGTATGTGATGCGGTGACCATGCTCCGCTTCCGCCTTCGTGATTGCGGAATTGTGGCTTATCAAACCCATTTTAACAGCGATCTGGCGGGACGGGGCATTCGCATTCGGGCATACCAGGAAGAGCCTACCACCTTCCGATAGCCATTCGTCATTGATGCGCTTCAGCACGCCTACCGGATCGTCCAAATGCTCAAGAACATGTGTCAGCAGGACATTGTCATAGCGCTTGGGAAGCTTCACGTCTTCGAACACGTCATTGATAAATGTCAGGCTGTCGCCCAGTTCGTTCTGCGCGACGGCTATTGCCTCATCGGAGGCTTCTACGCAGGTGATATCGTCGAAATAGGGAACGATCCTTTTCGTGAAATCGCCCCGGAAACTTCCAAGTTCAAGCAGGCTTCCGGTGCGGAAAAAGGGCATGAAAGACTTCAGCATATAATGATGCATGACGTCAAAATCGAAGTTGTATGCGTAGCGATGATCACTAGCATCCTTGATTTCACTATTATAATCGCGCTTTTTCTCAGCCATCCTCTACCCCAAATCTCGCTTCATTGTCAGCATTGACTGTTCGCTATCCAGCACCACGAACCCATATCTGCGATAGACAGCGACGGCGGCAATGTTTTTCGCCTCGACCTCGAGGCGTATGGTTTCAAACCTCTTCTGCCTGGCCAAAGCCATGCTCCGTTCAAGCAACGCTCCCGCTATCCCCCTGCCGCGCCATTCTTCGAACACACTTAGATTCGTAATGAATGCCGATGTCTGTTGGGGATTGTTGCAATATATGGCCAGAAGCCCGACCAACCTACCGTCAGACCATGCCTCAAAGCGCTCGGCATTGAGCAGGATTTTCAGCGCATAAGCGTCGATGTCCACGCGTGCGCGAAGCCCCTCGGCGAAATCAGTTCCGGATTCATTCAAGTGGTAGGCGATGTCGCTTGCCGAAGCGAGGTTGTGGCCCCAATCCGGCGTCATGAAGTACGTTCCAATATTGCAGCGCCGAATCCATGCCGGCCAAACTGGTTTCCGTTATAGAGGAGGTAAATTGACTCATCCGCCTCAAAGACGTGCGGATAGCACAACATGTCGGAATCCCATTCGCCGTCCGTTCCTTCAATCCCCAATTCAAGGTCATCGCGTGACCAGTTGATCAGATCGCGCGAATATGCGTGGCCGATTTGATAGCCGCGTTTCCTGTTAGTGCGAAAATCCGACGATTGCCGATAGCAGAAGAACATATGATAGCGATCTTCGATCCGGATGACGGTCGGCAGAGCTTGGCTTTCGTCGGCACCAAGCCGATCCGGTATGATCTGCCTGCCTTCCTCCTTCTGCCAATTGATGCCGTCTGGCGAGGTCGCATGACCAATTTTATAAGTGCGATCCGGAGGCGCGCCCGGCGAGTATTCTTTCCACCCAGTCCCGAAAATGTACCACATGTGAAAGATGCCATCGATGAACTTCACAAAGCCGTCGCCGACCAGGCACGGCTCCTTGAGAGACGCCGACAAGACCGGCCCATCGCCGATCCTCTTGAACGACATCCCGTCGTCGTCACTGAGGGCAAGCCCGATTGCCGTATCGACCGAGACCGCAACCCTTCGATTCCAGCCGCATGTGTAGCCGTAGATCTTCCCTTCGTGTCGCATCACATTCATCGGGAAGATGCCATGCTCGTCAAAGCAACCGAGTTTGCCGAGTTCAATAACCGGCCTGTCGGAAACGCGAATGGCCCGGTCCAGAGTCTTATCCATATCGACGAAAGCGACATGGCTGAGATATTTGCCGTTCACGTCAGTTGCGCGCGTTGAGAAGTAGATTCGTATAAAGCCATCGAAAACGAGCGCCTGGGGCGACTGCGCAAACTCGACACAGCCTGCCGGCAGATGATGCAGCGTGGGATCAAAGATCTTGCCCAGCTTCTTCCATCGCATCTTGGTCATGCGTCACCAAGCTTTCCGTCGAGAACAGCAAGGCCGAAGCCGTTGCGCCCGACTTGATTGCCGAGATAGGCCATATAGGTCTTGCCATCCAACTCGAAGACATGCGGGTAGCTAACCATCTCATCATCCCAGCCTGTGTCGGACACCGTCAGCCCCGCTTTACTATCGTCACGTTGCCAGTTGACCAGATCGTTGCTCGAGGCGTAGCCGATTCGGTATCCTTTTTCCTTGCCGCGATAATTCGTGCTGTGACGATAGCAGAAGAACATGTGGTAGCGCCCGCCGGCAAAGATCACATCGGGGCTTGCCTGTGCCTCATCGGTCTCGACGACAGATTCGATCAGATCTCTGTTCGCTTTCGTCCAGTGCACGCCATCTTCAGAGGTGGCTAGACGGATTTTGTACACAGGCTCCGCACGCCCATCGGCCATGATCCACTTGGAACCAGAGATATAGAACAGGTACCACCGGTCGTTAAAACGCCGAATCTTGGGACCACTCAGGACGAAGGGTTCATCCGGCGAGTATGGCACGACGGGTCCATAACCCGCCTTAGAGAAGGTCCGGCCTTCGTCCGTGCTCAAGGCCAATCCTATACCGACGTTGAATGGCACGGATTCGCATCGAGTCCAGCCGGCATAGTAAGCGCGTATGAGGTCGCCATCCCTGGCTACGGAGATCGGATAAGTACCAAATTGATCGAATTCGCCGAGACCGCCCAATTCCAGGACCGGACGTTCGCTGATCCGTATGATCTTAAACAAGTCAGCCCTATCCACGTCAATATAAGCAGAATGCGAGACATATTGCCCGGCCTGATCTGCTGGTGGGCGGCAGGAAAAGTATATTCGCACAAAATCGTCAAAAAGCAGTGTTGCAGGCGCTTGAGCAAACTCCTTAAGCCACCGACGATCAGTCACCTCCTGCGGCGTGAAAACCTTGCCTAACTTCTTCCATTTGAACATTGCTTCACCGATATCTTCTTCTTGGCAGACCGCCGAAAGGAAACACTCGTCCGCATCTAGGATTGAATGAGCTCATACGCACCCAGCATATTCCTCTGAATCTCTTCCACCGAATTGAACATGATGACATCCACAATTGACAGCCAGGGCACGAAATCAGCACCGAACTGAGAATATTCCACAGACTTCGACTTGATGAATTTCAGTTCTATACCGCGCGCAGCAAACGCGTCTTGAGAGTAAAGTTCCATACCCCCTATTGCATTCACGTAGACCTCCGCGCCCGCTTTCTCGCAAAGTGCCAAAACCTTTTCCTGGGCCTTGAGATCGTGATTTATCGCTATTTCAGAGGAAACGGCGAAGTCTGTCCTGATGCCAAGGTAACCGCAGATTTCCCTGATTGAGCTGAAAATATAGAAAAAAAGATTGTTGTCCGGGAAGCCTATCGCCTGCTCGATCACCGGGAAAGCACTGGAATAAAATGGCGCGCGTCGATAAGCGCCTTGAATTTGATTCAGCAGCTTGTTGCGATCGAAGTCCGGCGACAGGCTGCGTTCGTACACGTCTAAACTATCCGGCGCGGCCTTCAGCGGCAGAGAGAATGTGGCGTCCCGGCCGTCGCGCAACATGCGGTTTCGGTTAATCCAACCCTTTTTCGTGTACTTGATATTGTCGTAAACGATGAATTTATCGACCGCACTGATCAGCTGAAAGTAGCCAATGTAAGGAAAAAAATACGGCTGCATAATAGCCAGTTTCATTTCATCTACCCCTAAGAAGCAATGATCGCGCAGACCTTGTCGACGATCTCCATTTCCATGTCGGGATAGATGGGAAGGCAGAGCACTTGTTGTGCAGCTTCGGTTGCGACCGGCAGATTCGCGGGCTGCGCGGAAGGCAGGCTGCGGTACATCGAAAAGCTTGAGATCAGCGGATAGAAATAACGGCGCGGATGAATGCCGTTTTCCTTCAGAAGCTCATAGAGCTCATCGCGCGAAATGGCATAGCCGGGGCGCACGAGAATCGGGAAATAAGAGAAGTTGGAGACGGTCTCGCCGGAACGGTGCAGGCATTCTATACCCTCGACGCCGCGCAGACGCTCGCGGTATGCAGCGTCGATAAGCCCACGCCTTTCAAGGGCGAAGTTGATGTATTTCAGCTGCAACAGGCCGAGCGCAGCGTTGAATTCGCTCATTTTGCCGTTCGTGCCCGGCGCCACCACGGTCACTTCATCGACGTAACCGAAGTTCTTCAGCTGGTCGATGCGGGTCTTCGTCTTGACATCAGGGCAGATGATCGCTCCGCCTTCGAATGTGTTGAACACCTTCGTCGCGTGAAAGCTCAGAATGGAAAGGTCGCCGTGATTGAGAATGCTTCCCCGCTCGTCTTCCACGCCGAAGGCATGGGCGGCGTCATAGATGACCTTGAGATTGTAGAGATCGGCGATCTTCTGGATCGAATCGACGTCGCACGGGTGGCCGTAGCAATGCACCGGCATGATCGCCGTCGTCTGCTGCGTGATCGCCGCCTCGATCTTCGCCGGATCGAGATTGAGCGTCACCGGATCGATGTCGACGAAGACGGGCTTCAAACCGTTCCAGAGAAGCGAATGCGACGTGGCTACGAAGGAATAAGGCGTGGTGATGACTTCGCCCGTGACGCGGAGCGCCTGAAGCGCCGTCAGCAGCGCAACGGTGGCGTTGGAAAAGAGGCTGATGTGCTTCACGCCGAGATGGTTGCAGAGCTCCCGCTCCAGTAGCTCGTGGAACGGCCCGCCATTGGTCAGGATGCGATTGTTCCAGATCGCTTCCAGCGAAGGAATGAATTCTTCGAGCGGCGGCAGGCTGGGCTTCGTTACATAGATCTTTTCGTTTTTCATGACGCCGTCCGAGTTGGGCCCTATCAAGCAATTGGCCTGGCACGAACATCACGGCTTAACCTGTTCCCAAGCTGACCAGCGAAATTCCTGCCCAACAGTGTGGCGCAAGCTTCACGTCCAATAGTCGACACCCGAACCAGCCGAATGCTGTTTCGTGAGTCACGAAGACGGCGGCCATTCGCGAAGGACAATACCTTGACGGTCAATCAGCCCATTTCCGCTCTACCGGCCGGTCTTCCTGATCTGGCGCTTCTCACGGAGAAGGCTGCCGGCACGGGATCCGTTATTATCTATCAGCCTTATCTCGATCCTTCGCAGCGCAGCCAGCTCGACGCGGCGGCCATGCCGTTCGACATCTCGTTCAATACGCAAGCAACGACCCGCGAATATGAACTCTTCCTCACTCTGCATCGGCATCACGAGGCGATCGGCCTCGGCGACGACGTGTTCTGGGGGCTACTTTCGAGCAAATTCGAGATGAAGTCGGTGACTAGCTTCCCGTCCTTCGTCACGGAAGCGGAAAAGGCCAGAGCGGAAGGGGCGGACGCCTATCTTTACAATCCGCTGATCGGCCACGCGGCGATCTACAGCAACGTCTGGGAACATTCGCTGCTTGGTGGTCACCCCGGCATGGAGCCGATCTTCCTGTATCTCCAGGAACTCGGCTATCCGATCGCGCCGCCGCAGGACAAGATTGCCTTCATGTTCTGCAACTATTTCTGCGGCAACCGGAAATTCTGGTCGGGGTATTTCGCCTTTTGCGAACGCATTCTCGAATCACTGGAAAACCAGGCGCGCGCCGGCACGCCGGCGGGCAACGCCTATTCCGGTACGGCTCACTACTCACGCGATGCCAACGCAAAGATGCGCCCCTTCGTGATCGAGCGTCTGCTCGGCCTTTATGTCCAGCAGGCTATCGCCTCCGGATTGAAGATCGCTGCCTTCGTACCGGCCCTTGCCGATTTCGAATGGAAGTTTGGTGTCCGCCTCGGTCGGATGCTGCATGGCCTCTTCGCCGCCAAGGAAGCCTTTCTGCAGAGCCGTGACGACGCTCTCCTGACCGCGTGGCAGCAAGGCCGCCAACCGCTCATCAAGCAGCCGCATCTGATCTGGGGGGCTGATGACCCGCCCGGCTGGATGCCGCGCGGCCAATTCATCGGTGGCCGCGAATTGATGCGCGCCTATGCTCCGCACGCCTCAGGCGCCTCCCCGGTGCCGCAGCAGCCGGTGCGTACGGAAAGGACCGCTATACCGGCCGCGCCGACGATCGAGCAGCCGCTTGCCAACGCATTGCAGCCCTTTGCCGGCGGATGGCAGGCCCACAAGGATGGCCATTGCATCTGGATCGTGACGCCCGAAAACTACAATCACAGCCACGCCTTCGACGAAGTCGCGCTCGGCCTGCAGGGCGCCTTCGAGGAACTCGGCGGTTCGGCACCGATCGTTAGGGACATGAACGAGTTCGCGGGCCGTGCGCCGATCATTTATGGCGGCAACCTGCTTCCGGCCGAAATCGTCGGCCATCTGCCGCAAGACAGCGTTCTCATCAACCTCGAGCAAGTGTCTGAAGAAAGCAGCTGGATCAATTCGCGCTATGTGTCGATCCTGAGGGCGATGCCGGTGCTCGACTACAGCCCGCGCAACCGCGAAAACCTTGCCGCCAAGGGGATCGACCACGCCGGTGTTCTCGAAATCGGTTACAGCCGTTGCCTGAGCCAGATTCAGCACGCTCCGGTCAAGGATATCGACGTGCTTTTCTACGGCTCGATGAACGAACGCCGCCACCATATCCTGAAAACGCTGAAGGACGGCGGGCTGAAGGTGGCGCATCTCTTCAACATCTATGGTGCGGAACGCGATGCGGCGATTGCCCGCGCCAAGATCGTCATCAACATCCATCATTATGCGAGCGGCGTCTTCGAGATCGTGCGCATTTCCTATCTGCTCGCCAATCGCGTTTGCGTGCTGACGGAAGGCGACATCCGCGATCCGGACCTCCAGCCCTTCATCGGCGGCTTGGCAATTGAGCCTTATGACGACATGATCGAGCGGTGCTACAAGCTGATCGCCGATGCCGACGAGCGAGATGCCATTGCCGCGAAAGGCTTTGAGGCCATTCGGAGCCGCTCGCAGGCGGACATGCTGATGAGCGTTATGAAGGCCGCAGAGAAGGTAAGTCATGCGCATTGAGACTGTGGCCATCCAGGGCATCGTTGCAATCACGCCGCCACGCTTCGGCGATCATCGCGGCTATTTCTCCGAGGTGTTCAAGGATGCCTGGTTCCGGGAAAATGTGGCCGACGTCATGTTCGTCCAGGACAATGAATCGCTTTCGGCGCAGGCCGGCACCGTCCGGGGGCTGCATTTCCAGATCCCGCCCTTCGCACAGGGCAAGCTGGTGCGCTGCCTTGCCGGCCGGATCATGGATGTCGTCGTCGATATCCGCGTGGGATCACCTAGCTTCGGCAATTGGCTCTCTCAGGAGCTCTCGCCGGACACCGGCAAACAGCTCTGGATACCGCCCGGCTTCGCACACGGATTCGCAACGATCGAGCCGAACAGCGTCATCAGCTACAAGGTAACCGCACCCTATAGCCCGCAACATGATCGGGGCATCGCGTGGAACGATCCGGCGATCGGCATTCGCTGGCCCTTCGATGAGAGAGACATGATATCGTCCGACAAGGACAAGACGCTGCCGCGGCTCGCAGATCTGCCAAGCCACTTTTCCTATTCAGCACAGCAACCTCAGGATTGATCGACGATGCGCATACTGGTCACGGGCGGAGCTGGCTTTATCGGATCGGCATTGGTGCGCCATCTCGTCAGCGAGATCGGCGCCGAGGTGCTGAATGTCGACACGCTGACCTATGCCGGCAATCTGGCATCGCTGAAATCCGTCGAATCGGCGCCGAACTATCAATTCCTTCGGGCCGACATCTGCGACCGCGCCGGGATGCAGGAAGCATTCGCGTCCTTCCGCCCCGATATCGTCATGCATCTCGCGGCAGAGAGCCATGTCGACCGCTCGATCTCGGGCGCTGCCGATTTCATTCAGACCAACATCGTCGGCACATTCAGCCTGCTGGATGCCGCACGGCACTATTGGGATGGGCTTGACGCTCGCCGCAAGAGCGACTTCCGGTTTCTGCATGTCTCGACGGATGAGGTCTACGGCTCGCTCGACGACGAGGGCCTCTTCGAGGAGACGACGCCATACGATCCGTCCTCGCCCTACTCCGCATCCAAGGCCGCGAGCGACCATCTGGCAATCGCCTGGCACCGCACCTACGGCCTGCCAGTCGTCGTCTCCAATTGCTCCAACAATTACGGCCCATTCCATTTCCCGGAAAAGCTCATCCCGCTAATGATCCTGAACGCACTGGAGGACAAGCCTCTTCCGGTTTACGGCAATGGCGCAAATGTCCGCGACTGGCTCTATGTCGAAGACCATGCCCGCGCGCTCTACACAATCGCATCCAGAGGGCGCCCCGGCGAAAAATACAATGTGGGCGGCCGCAATGAACGCAGGAACATCGATGTCGTTCACCGCATCTGCGCCATTCTCGACGGCGTCTACCGCGACAAGGCACCGCATGCACGTCTGATCACCAACGTCACGGATCGCCCCGGACACGACGCACGCTATGCGATCGATGCCACGAAACTCGAAAGCGAACTCGGCTGGAAGGCGCAAGAGACCTTCGAAACCGGCATCGAGAAGACCGTGCACTGGTACTTGGAAAACGAATGGTGGTGGAGGCCGCTGCGCGAAAACGTCTACTCCGGCGAACGCCTCGGCGTTTTCAAGGGGTGATAAGCGATGCGCATTGCCGTCACCGGTAAACAGGGCCAAGTCGTTCAGTCGCTGCTCCGACGCGGCGCCGAAACGGGCGTCGAAATCATTGCGGTCGGCCGCCCGGAAATGGACCTTTCGGATCCTGCACGCATTGCAGCCGCCTTCTCGGCTCTGCGGCCGGATGTGATCGTCTCCGCCGCCGCCTATACGGCGGTCGACAAGGCCGAGAGCGAAGCCGAGCTTGCCTTTTCCGTCAACGCGGCAGGCGCCGGCGCGGTTGCCGAGGCTGCCGCGCGGATCGGGGTCCCCGTGATCCACATTTCGACCGACTACGTGTTCAGCGGCGACAAGGCCTCCGCCTATTGCGAAGAGGATGCGACGGGGCCCATCTCCGTCTACGGGCGTTCGAAACTCGCGGGCGAAAAAGCCGTCGCGGCGGCGAACCCGAACCACGTCATCTTGCGCACCGCCTGGGTCTATTCGCCGTTTGGCGCCAATTTCCTGAAAACGATGCTGCGGCTTTCCGAGACGCGCGATCATCTTCGCGTCGTCGCCGATCAGAGGGGATGCCCGACCTCGGCACTCGACATCGCCGACGCGATTCTTGCGATCGCGACCCGTATCGTCGCGGACCCTGCGCCATCGCTGCGCGGCACCTTTCACCTGACCGGCAGCGGCGAAGCAAGCTGGGCGGATTTCGCCGAAGCGATATTCTCGGAGCTTCGTAAATCCGGCGGTAGAACCATCGGCGTCGAGCGCATCCCGACGGCGGACTACCCGACACCGGCGCAGCGTCCTGCCAATTCACGCCTCAACGGCGACAAGCTCGCCAGAACATATGGAATCCGGCTCCCCGAGTGGAAGCAATCCATGACAATCGTCATGCAAGACCTTTTGAACAAAGGTCTTTAAGGAGAAAGCATGAAGGGAATTATCCTTGCCGGCGGCACGGGCACGCGTCTGCATCCGATCACGCAGGCCGTCTCGAAACAGTTGATGCCGGTCTATGACAAGCCGATGATTTACTATCCGCTGACGACGCTCATGCTCGCTGGCATCAGGGAGTTGCTGATCATCACCACGCCCCACGACCTCGAAGCCTTCAAACGCCTGCTCGGCGACGGCTCGCAATGGGGCATTTCGCTGACCTATGCCGTACAGCCGAGCCCGGACGGCCTCGCCCAGGCTTTCATCATCGGCGCCGACTTCTTGCACGGCGACAGTTCGGCGCTCGTTCTCGGCGACAATATCTTCTACGGGCACGGATTGCCGGAAATCATGAAATCCGGCACGAGTCGGCGGGAAGGCGCGACCGTGTTCGCCTATCACGTCACCGACCCGGAACGCTATGGCGTTGTCGGCTTTGACGAAAAGATGAATGCGCTGTCGATCGAAGAGAAGCCGACAGCGCCAAAATCGAACTGGGCGGTGACCGGCCTCTATTTCTACGACCAGCAGGTGGTCGATATCGCCGCCAACCTGAAGCCATCGCCGCGCGGCGAATTGGAAATCACCGACGTCAACCGCGCCTATCTCGAGCGCGGCCAGCTTTTCGTTGAGCTGATGGGCCGGGGCTATGCCTGGCTCGACACCGGCACCCCGGATAGCCTGCACGATGCCGCCGGTTTCGTTAGCACGCTGGAAAAACGCCAGGGCTTCAAGATCGCCTGCCCCGAAGAAGTCGCCTGGCGCATGGGTTACATCTCGCAGGAGGACCTCGCCAAGCTCGCGGAGAAGCTCGGCAAGAGTGCCTACGGCCAGTATCTGACGAAGCTCTCGCCGGTTTGGTGAGTCTCGGCGGCCAGACGCGCTGTCCCTTTCCACCCGGCGCATAACACCGAAAATCGACGCGGACAGCCCCTCATCCGCCTGCCGGCACCGACCGGGGTCGAGCCACGCGTCTCGACCCGTCCTTCGGACCCCCGCTTGCGGTGCGAAGGGGATATGCCGCAACGTCTCCGTCCCTCGCCCAGTTCTCGCAGGGCACGTCCCCTCGCCCCGTTTACGGGGAGAGGGTTAGGGTGAGGGGCAGCCATCGGCTCGAACCGGACAGTAGGAAACCGGTACAGGGCTTTCGATTCAGGCGCTCGGGAATTCAGCCAGCCGGGCAGCGTAACGTGCCATGGTGTCGACTTCGAAATTGACGAAATCGCCGGCCTGGCGCTCGCCCCAGGTGGTGACTTCAAGCGTGTGGCGGATGAGCAGGACGTCGAAATCGGTGCCGTCGACCGCATTGACCGTCAGCGAGGTGCCGTCGAGCGCGATCGAGCCCTTGGGGGCGACAAATTTTGCCAGATGTTCGGGCGCCCGCAGGCGGTAGCGGGTGGCGTCGCCTTCCGATGTCACCGAGAGGATTTCCGCCTTGCCGTCGACATGGCCGGAAACGATGTGGCCGCCGAGTTCATCGCCGATTTTCAGCGACCGTTCGAGATTGATGCGGCTGCCCTCCCGCCAGGCGCCGATCGTCGTCAGCCGCAGCGCCTCTTCCCATGCCTCGACCTCGAACCAGCGGCCGTTGCTGCCTTCATCAGGAAGTGCGGTGACGGTCAGGCAGATGCCGGAATGGGAGATGGAGGCGCCCATGTCGATGGTCGAGGGATCGTAGGCGGTGGCGACCCGCAGCCGGATGCCTTCCTTCAGCGGGGAAACGGATTCGATCGTGCCGATATCAGTGACAATTCCGGTGAACATCAACTCTCTCTTTCATATTCATCCAGGCGATCTGCGCCGAATATTCGCGTGCCCATGTGGGCGAAACCGGATGGTATGTCGGTTGCATCAAACGGCGATTCAATACCGTCCGCGCCGATGGTGACGGGCGCCTGGTAAAGCTGGATGCGGTCGACGAGACCGGCTTCCAGGAAAAGCCGCGCCGTCTTGGCACCGCCCTCGACCAGAAGCGAAGAAATGCCGCGTGTCGCAAGCGCCGGCAGCAGGATTTCCGGATGATAGGGATTGCAATAGACGATCTCGACGCCGGCAGCTTCGAGTGCGGCGCGACGGGAGTCCAGGTCGGTGGCATCGGCGGGTGCGGTACCCCCCTCTGCCCTGCCGGGCATCTCCCCCACAAGGGGGGAGATCGGCTGGGGGCTAGCGCCTTGCGCTACATTCCCTGAAGTCGATTTGTTGCTAACAGGAGCGAGGGAATTCGGATCCCGCCCCTTGCCGACCTCCCCCTTTGTGGGGGGTTCGAAGGACGGGTCGAGACCCGTGGCTCGACCCCGGTAGTCCGCCAGGACAGAGGGGGGTAAACCCTCCGCATCCGCCGACAAAGGCCACACTTGCTCGCTCGCCACCAAGATCACCGGCACGTCCCGCGCCGTCGCAACCAGCTTGCTCGTCAGCGGCAAGGCCAGCGACGGATCGAGCACGATGCGGATGGGCGACTGCGCCTCCAGACCCGGTGTCCGCACCGTCAGCAACGGATCATCCGATATGGCGGTGCCGATACCGACCAGGATCGCGTCGGTTTCGGCGCGCAGCGCCTGTACCTCGGCGCGGGCCTCCGGGCCGGTGATCGCCACCTGTCCCTCCCCTGCACGGCCGATCATGCCATCGGCGGAAACGGCAAGCTTGAGAGTCACATAAGGGCGGTTCTTCGTTTGGCGGGTGAGATAGCCGGCCAGCGAGCGCCGGCCCTCGGCCTCCAGCACACCGGCATCCACTTCGATGCCGGCTTCGCGCAGCATGGAAATGCCGCGGCCGGAGACACGCGGATCGGGATCGGTGACGCTGATGACGACGCGGGCGACGCCATAGGCGATCAGCGCCTCGGCACAGGGCGGCGTCTTGCCGTGATGCGAGCAGGGTTCGAGCGTCACATAGACGGTGGCGCCGCGGGCCAGTTCGCCGGCTTCGGCGAGCGCCTGCGGCTCGGCATGCGGGCGGCCGCCGAGGGCGGTGACCGCCTGGCCGACGACGACGCCATCCTTGACGATCAGGCAGCCGACGGAAGGGTTGGTGGCGGTGCGGCCGAGATGCCGGCGCGACAGGCGGATCGCTGCCGCCATGAAACTCTCGTCATGCGGCGTGATGCTCATGGCTCATCTGTCCAGCGGGTCGCGGGCGATCTTGGCGTTGATTTCCGAAATGACCTTTTCGAAATCCTCGGCCAGCGAGAAATCCCGGTAGACCGAGGCGTAGCGCACGAAGCCGACATCGTCGAGGCTTTTCATGGCTTCCAGCACCTGCAGGCCGATCTGCTCGGAGGAGATTTCGGTCTCGCCGGAGCTTTCCAGCCGGCGGACGATGCCGGAGACGGCGCGTTCGATGCGGTCGCGCTCGACCGGGCGTTTGCGCAGCGCCACTTCGAAGGAGCGCACCAGCTTGTCGCGATCGAAAGGCACCTTGCGGCCGGTCTTCTTGATGACCATCAGCTCGCGCAGCTGCACACGCTCGAAGGTGGTGAAGCGGCCGCCGCAATCCGGACAGATACGCCGCCGGCGGATGGACGTGTTGTCCTCCGCCGGGCGCGAATCCTTGACCTGAGTATCTTCCGAACCGCAATAGGGGCAGCGCATCGCTACTCCTTACCCCATGTAGTCATACATTGGGAAGCGGTCTGTGAGGTTGACCACTTTGCCGCGCACGGCGGCTTCGACAGCGGCATTGCCTTCGTCGGAATTGGCAACCTTCAAGCCGTCGAGAACCTCGACGATCAGATTGCCGATTTCGCGGAATTCGGCTTCCTTGAAGCCGCGGGTGGTGCCAGCCGGCGCGCCCAGGCGTACGCCCGAGGTGACGAAGGGCTTTTCCGGGTCGAAGGGAATGCCGTTCTTGTTGCAGGTGACGTAGGCGCGGCCGAGAGCGGCCTCGGCGCGTTTGCCGGTGGCGTTCTTCTTGCGCAGGTCGACGAGCATCAGGTGGTTGTCGGTGCCGCCGGAGACGACATCGAGACCACCAGCGATCAGCGTTTCGGCCAGCGCCCGGGCGTTCTTGACGATCTGGGCGGCATATTCCTTGAACTCAGGCTGCAGCGCCTCGCCGAAGGCGACCGCCTTGGCGGCGATGATGTGCATCAGCGGGCCACCCTGCAGACCGGGGAAGACGGCCGAGTTGAACTTCTTGGCCAGATCCTCTTCATTGGTGAGGATCACGCCGCCGCGCGGACCGCGCAGCGACTTATGCGTCGTCGTCGTCGCGACATGGCAATGCGGGAACGGCGACGGATGTTGGCCGCCGGCGACGAGACCGGCGATGTGGGCCATATCGACCATCAGATAGGCGCCGACCGAGTCGGCGATCTCGCGGAAGCGCTTCCAGTCCCAGATGCGGGAATAGGCGGTGCCGCCGGCGATGATGAGCTTCGGCTTGTGCTGTTCGGCCTTGCGGGCGACGTCATCCATGTCGAGCAGGTTGTCGCCTTCACGCACGCCGTAGGAGACGACGTTGAACCACTTGCCGGACATGTTGACCGGCGAACCATGCGTGAGGTGGCCGCCCGAATTGAGATCGAGGCCCATGAAGGTATCGCCGGGCTGCAGCAGCGCCAGGAACACGGCCTGGTTCATCTGCGAGCCGGAATTCGGCTGGACGTTGGCGAAATTGACGCCGAACAGCTTCTTGGCGCGCTCGATCGCCAGTTCCTCGGCGATATCGACGAACTGGCAGCCGCCGTAATAACGCTTGCCCGGATAACCCTCGGCATATTTGTTGGTCATGATGGAGCCCTGAGCTTCCAGGACGGCGCGGGAGACGATGTTCTCGGAAGCGATCAGTTCGATCTCGTGCCGTTGGCGACCGAGTTCCTTTCCGATCGCGCCGAAAATCTCGGGATCGACGTCCGCAAGCGAGCGATTGAAGAAGGATTCGGTGGAAGCATTGGTCATGGGCGGGCTCCTCAACTGGAATGCGCGAAGGTATTATCCTTCCCCTGTGGCAAGGGCAATACGAAGAACGACATTTGCTGAGCAAAGCGCGCGCTCCAGTCATTTTGCGACAGCGCGGCGCCGATGAATCGCAGCTCGGGGATAAAGCGCCCTCGCCGGAATAAAAAAACCGCGCCGGGAGGGCGCGGTTCGAGGGGCGATGCAGAGGTCGCCGCTTATTGCACCGGCTGTTCCATGCCAGCCGTGGTATCGAGCGCCAATTCGGCATTGCCGTCCATCTGATAGATGTCGTCGCGGAACTGGACGATGCCGTCGGGCATGCCCCAGGCAGAGATGTAGACGAAATAGACCGGGACTTCCGCCGCGAGCTTGATCGGCGTGTTGACGCCGCTTGCGATCACCTGCTCCATCTGCTGGCGGCTCCAGCCGGGGGTCTCGCGCAGCAGCCAGTTCGTCAGGTCGCGCACGTTCTGGACGCGGACGCAGCCCGAGGATTCGAAGCGCATCAGCTTGTTGAACAGGCCCTGTTGCGGCGTGTCGTGCATGTACTCGCCGTTCTTGTTGTAGAAGTTGATCTTGGTCGACGCCATGGCGTTGATCTTGCCGGGGTCCTGACGGAACATCAGGTTCGGCGCCTCGCCATTCCAGTCGACGGTCTCGGGCGCGACTTCGTTGCCCTTGCCGTCGATCAGGCGGATGGCGTTCTTTTCGAGATAGGTCGGATCCTTGCGCATCAGCGGCATGATGTCCTTCTCGACGATCGAGCGCGGCGCCGTCCAGTAGGGATTGAGAATGACCTCGTAGATCTTCGAGTTGACGAGATGCGTCGGGCGGCTCAAGCGGCCGACGACCGCGGTGTGACGGGTCGCGACGCTGCCGTCTTCAACCGCCTCGACATAGGCGGCCGGAATATTGACCATCAGGTGACGGCGGCCCAAGTCTTCGGGGAAGGTCTGCAGACGGACGATATTGGTGTTGAGCTGCTGCAGGCGGACATCGGCGGGGATGTTCATCGCCTTCAGGGTGAATTCGCCGAGGACACCATCGGCCGGCAGACCGTGACGCGCCTGGAAGCGCTTGACGGCGCCGTCGACATAGGAATCGAAGGCGCTCGACATGCCGGCTTCGCGCGGCAGGTCGCCGGTGATCGCCAGACGCTGGCGCAGCGCCTGGACGGCGGGATGGCTGACGCCGAGCTGCAGGCGCTGGTCGCCGGGATTGACTTCAGGCCAGCCGCCGGCGGACGCGATCTGCTGATACTGCATGATCGCCTGCTGGGCGCTGGCGACCGATTGAGGCCCGAGGATCGGCGTGTTGGAAACGACGGCGGTCGCCGTACGCGAAGCCGCCTTGGCGTCGAACTGGTCGTCCCAGTTGCCGCGGCGCGGCGCGTTCAGGAGCCCATCGAGCGCCGATTGCGCAAATGCAGGTCCGGCAGCAAGCGCGCCGGCGCCAACCGTTGCCGCCGACGCCAGGAAAGCGCGGCGCGAAAGAGCTTCAATTCCGTTTTTCTTCGACATAGTCCCAACCACTGAATGCCGCGATAAAGGAAAGCCGCGGCTCTTTGCGATATCACTGCGCCGTAACGCAGATCTCTGTGCATTCGTTGTCCCGGCGCATCAAAAAATTCCGCTAGCCGCATCACAGAAGCGCGATGCGACAGCCTGAACATTTCCGATCGGTTCAAGCGCCGGTTGTTAAACCTTCCGCTGCCACACCAATATGGCCAATTCGTGTTACCGGCTCGGAAGATAGACCGCCGGCTGCCGGAGACACGACGCAACGAACCATGACGGGCTAAACGGTGCCGGTTAATAACGGCTAAAAAACGGCTTGAATACCGGCGATAACGCTTGCCTGCCCTGCGTTGCAAAGATGCCACGCGGGCAAACGGCAAAACCGGACGCGCAGGGACACGTCCGGTTTTCTGCAACCCTGAAAGGAGGTCAGGGATTTTAGAGACGATACATGATCGAGTCGTTCCAGAAGCGGTCGAGGCGCTGGAGCAGCTTGTTCATCTGGGTGAACTCGTCGGTGCCGATGCCGCCGACCTTGTCGATAGAGGCGATGTGGCGTTCGTAGAGCTTGGCGACCGTCTCGGCGATGTCCTGGCCGGTTTCCGTCAGGCTGATGCGGACCGAGCGGCGGTCGATGCGCGAGCGCTGGTGGTTGATGAAGCCGAGATCGACCAGCTTCTTGACGTTGTAGGAAACGTTGGAGCCGAGATAGTAGCCGCGGGAGCGCAGCTCGCCGGCGGTCAGCTCGGAATTGCCGATGTTGAAAAGGAGCAGCGCCTGGATGGCGTTGACGTCGCTGCGGCCCTGACGGTCGAATTCGTCCTTGATGACGTCGAGAAGACGACGGTGAAGACGTTCAACAAGATGAAGGGATTCCATGTAAAGATCACGGATGCCCTGATCCTGCTGGTCACGGAAGTTCGATACCGCCTGCGGCTTGATTTTCGTGTTCATATTGACTGCCTCACTGTTTGATTGGCGGTGTCGTTTTCTTCCCGCCTTGAGTGAGACCCTATCGAATACATATAAAATTCGACTTAAACCGCAGGCTTAACGGAGCCTTACTGGGAACCCCACGTTGTCTCAGGGTAAATCAACGCTTACCTGGCGGCGGTGCCGGCGCTTTTCCAGCCATAGCAGCAGGCGGAAAATGCAGTAGACGACGGCGACCATGAGATGCAGCAGGATGATCAGCTTGTTGGGGCCGAAAATATCCGGCAGCAGGCCATACATCAGGACCTGGCCGCCGGCGGCCAGCACCCAGATGACCGGCCCCCAGGAGACGGTGAGCCACAGACCGAGGGACGCGACGGGGAAGAGCACGGCCAGGCTGGTGCTTGCCACTTTCCACGGCAGGCTCAAAAGATCGAAGCGGCCGGCGCCGACGAGCGAATAGCCGACGAGCATCGCCCAGTATTGCAGGCCGAACCAGAAGCAGGATACGGCGACCAGCCTCAGGAAGAGAATGAAGAGGAGATCCGCCAGCGTGCGTTTCGGGATCGTCGGGCTATCGGTTTCCATTGCGCAGACTTGGTTCCAGTTACATCGTCATAAGGTGTTTTCCGCCGCGGCCAATCGTCCGATTTGGATTTTCCGGGCGCCATGATAATGAGCGCTCCGATAAATGGAATGGGCTGGGGATAGATATCATGCAGGACAGGACGCATCTCGTCGACGACATCACCGGCCATCGCCGCATGCGGCGCAACCGCAAGGCGGATTGGACGCGCCGGCTCGTGCAGGAGAACCGGCTGACCGTCGACGACTTGATCTGGCCGATCTTCGTCGTGCCGGGTTCCGGCATCGTCGATCCGATCGCGGCCATGCCGGGCGTCAACCGCATGAGCATCGACAAGGCCGTCGAAGCCGCACGCGAAGCGGCCGGCCTCGGCATTCCGGCGCTCGCCACCTTTCCGAACATCGAAATGCAACTGCGCGACGAGACCGGCTCGAACAGCCTCGAAGCCAATAACCTGATCAACCAGGCGACGGCGGCGATCAAGAAGGCGGTGCCCAATATCGGCGTCATCACCGACGTGGCGCTCGATCCCTTCACCAGCCATGGCCATGACGGAATCTTGAGAGACGGCGAGATCGTCAATGACGAGACCGTCGACCAGGTGGCGCGCGCCGCCGTGATGCAGGCGGATGCCGGCGCCGACATCATCGCGCCGTCGGAGATGATGGACGGACGCATCGGCGCGATCCGCATGGCACTCGACGCGGCCGGCCACCAGAGCGTCGGTATCATGAGCTATGCGACGAAATTCGCTTCCGCCTTCTATGGACCTTATCGCGAGGCGATCTCGACCGGGGGGCTGCTGAAGGGCGACAAGAAGACCTATTATATCGACCCGGCCAACGGCACAGAAGCGATCCGCGATGCGGCCCTCGATGTCGAGGAAGGCGCCGACATGCTGATGGTCAAGCCCGGCCTGCCCTATCTCGATATCTGCTGGCGGATGAAGGAGGCTTTCGGTCTGCCGACCTTCGCCTACCAGGTTTCCGGCGAATATAGCCAGATCAAGGCGGCAGCGATGAACGGCTGGATCGATGGCGAGCGGGCGATGCTGGAAACGCTGCTGTCCTTCAAGCGGGCGGGATGCGATGGTATCCTCACCTATTTCGCAGTCGAGGTGGCGAGAATTCTCAGCAAACGGTGAGTACGAGCATACGGCCGAAATCTGCGCGGTTTTCGGCCGGCATCCTGCTCGATTTCCTGGTTTCGATGCGGATGATTGTATTTTGCTTCGTCGATACCATATCAGCGGCATCGCTTTTGCGAGAGGAGATCGAGATGAGCTACAACCCCAATCCGCTTTTTGCTGCACCGGAGGACTGGCGCGCCTATAGCGGCGTGTTGAGCCGCCGTGTCCTTGCCTTCATCCTCGACTACCTCATCGTGGCGCTGCTGTGGATCCCCGCAGCGATCGTGCTGTTCTTCCTGTCGATCATCACGCTCGGGCTCGGCTTCCTTCTCTACCCTGCCCTCTTCGTCATCGTCGCCGGGATTTACTTCGGCCTGACCGTCGGCGGACCGAGCCAGGCATCGCTCGGCATGCGGGCGATGGGGATCGCGATCGTGCGCGTCGATGGGCGGCCGATGGATTTCCTGACGGCGATCGTGCATCTGGCGCTGTTCTGGATCCTCAATTCGGTGCTGACGCCGCTCATCCTGCTCGCCGGCCTGTTCATCGAACGCAGCCGCCTGATTCACGACCTGCTGGTCGGCACGGTGACGGTGCGCACCGCTTGAAACGCGGCGGGGATGAAATAAAGTCTCCGCCTTCCCTTTGCCGCGTGTTGCAGACACTCCATATTTAACTTTAGAAGACTGAAATGAAGGACGGGAATCGTCCGGCTGTTGACGTTTTCTATTCTTAGGTCATGCTGTCAGAAAACGGCACTGTCTCGACAAGGAAACTTCCGCGACAAATGAATACGCAGACAACGCCATCCCCGCAGTTTTATCTGACGGCTCCGGCTGCGTGTCCGTATCTGCCGCATGAGATGGAGCGCAAGGTCTTCACTCATCTGGTCGGCCCGCGTGCGGCCGAGATGAACGACATCCTGACACAAGGCGGTTTCCGCCGCTCGCAGAACATCGCCTACCGCCCGGCCTGCGAATCCTGTCGCGCCTGTGTTTCCGTGCGGATTCTCGCCCAGGAATTCGAACCGACGAAATCGATGAAGCGGGTGCTTGCCGCCAATTCCGACGTCATCGCCACCGAATTCACCGCCCAGCCTTCCAGCGAACAATATTCGCTCTTCCGACGCTATCTCGACTACCGCCACCAGCAGGGCGGCATGTCCGATATGACCGTGCTCGACTATGCGATCATGGTGGAAGACACGCATGTGAATACGCGAATCGTCGAATACCGCCGGCGCGAGGAAGGTTCCGGACTGGAGGAGCGGCCGAAGGGCGAACTGCTTGCCGCGGCGCTGACCGATACGATGAGCGACGGGTTGTCGATGGTCTATTCCTATTTCAATCCCGGGCTCGAGCGGCGTTCGCTCGGCACGTTCATGATTCTCGACCATATCAGGCGCACCAGGGCGCTCGGCCTGCCGCATGTCTACCTTGGCTACTGGGTGCAAGGGTCGCGGAAAATGGACTACAAGACACGCTTCCAGCCACAGGAACATCTGACCCCGCGCGGCTGGGAGCGTTTCGATCCCTCCTCCATGCGCGAAAGCAATCAGGATTAGAGCCTTTCCTGGTCAGATCGAAGCATTCTGTTGGCTCAAACGGAGACTGACGGTCGACCGGCCGGCGCGCGTCGTAGCCCAGCTCTACGGCCAAGCCGGCCGGTCGATCAGCCGGCCCGTTTCAGCCAACCTGAAAGGCCGGGCATCTTTCCGCCAGGATCAGAGGCGATCGGCTCGGACGTACCTTGGGGTATGCCCATCGCCAATCGCCTCTGCCCTGACGAAAACCTGCTCCGGCAGAATGCTTCAATCTGACCAGGAAATGCTCTGAAATGTCCACCGCTCTTTCCGACCATCGGAAGGGTCTGCTGCTGACGGCAATCGGCGGGCTGGCGCTTTCCATGGATATCCCGCTCGTGCGCCTTGGCGATGGCGATATCTGGTCGATTCTGGGCGTGCGAAGCGCTGCGACGGTTCTCGCCACACTCATCATCCTTGGCGCGATGCGGCTCGCCTCAGGCAGATGGCCGGTGCTCGTTCCAGGTCGGCCCGGTCTGCTCGCCGGTCTGCTCTACGGCCTCTCCTCCCTCACTTTCGTGCTGGCAGTCTTCAATACGACCACAGCCAACGTCGTCTTCATCGTCGCCTTCAACCCGATGTTCGGCGCGCTTCTTTCCTGGACTTTCCTCAAGGAGAAGCCGCAGCCCTCAACGCTGATCGCCATGCTGTTCATGATCGTCGGCGTCGGACTGATCGTGAGCGAGGGGCTTTCCAGCGGCCATTTCTTCGGCGACGCTATGGCCATTCTCAGCGCGCTTATACTTGCGGCGGCCATCACAATCGGGCGCGCCTCACGCCGGGAAATGGGCTTCGTGCCGTTGCTTGCGGCCATTCTGCCGGCCGCGCTCGGGCTTGCGCAAGCTCTGCCTTCGGGGCTCTCGGTCGCCTATCCCGGATGGATCCTCCTCAACGGCGCCATCGTAATGCCCGTCGCCTTTTGGTGCCTGGCGACCGGGCCGCGATACCTCTCTGCCCCAGAGGTCGGCATGTTCTACCTGCTCGAAACCGTCCTCGCCCCGATCTGGGTCTGGCTGATCTTTGCGGAAACGCCGGCGACGATGACGCTCCTTGGCGGCGGCATTCTGGTGGCGGCGATCGCCGGGCATTGCTTCTGGATGGTCCGGCGAAGGAGCGTCAGGCCATTGGCGGAATAGACGTTGCCGCCTGTCAATCCCTCATGTTATAACTACGTTACCACATAAGAGGATGAAGCAAATGAACGTCACGATCCGCAAGATCGGTAATTCCGAAGGGGTTATCATTCCTAAAGAGGTGTTGCAGCGGTTGGGTCTCAGCAGCGGAGACAGCCTCGAACTGCGGGAGATCGAGGGTAACATCCACCTCGTGCCGGAATCAGCAGACCTCGCCGAACAAATGCGGGCAGCCCGCATCGGCATGGAAAAATATCGAGTGGCGCTGCGCGAACTCGCAAAATGATACGGCTTAAATGGCTCGGCCGCCAAGCGGTCGAAAATATGCATGGTGAGCAGATTGCCGAGCATGGCGGTTTGTCTGGTCTGCGAGATGCCAATGCATTGGAAACCAGCTTGGCACGTCCACTCAACAAGGCTGCATATGGCGAAACCGATATCTTCGTACTCGCCGCAGCCTATCTCTACGGCATCGTTAGGAACCACCCATTCGTGGATGGAAACAAGCGTACAGGCTATCTCGCGGCGTTTACGTTTCTCTACCTCAACCGGTACGTCATCGATGCAGATAACGCGCAGGTCATTGCATTTGTATTAGACGTCGCAGCCGGCGAGATCGACGAAGAAGGTGCGACCCGCTTCCTCAGGGATTTCAGCGTGCCGCTCACCCCGTAGCCTTCATCTGCTGCTGTTCCAGCTCGCGGCCGAGCCCTTCGACGATATGCGCCCAGCCTTTTCGGGTCTTTTCCTCATGCGCGGCCCACTCGGCACACATTTCGTGAGTCAGCGTCAGACGGCTGCCGCCGCCAAGGGGCTCGATGTCGATTTCCACGCGGTCGCAATTGTGGTCGTGCTCTTCGACCGAGAAGCAGAAGACCATGCGGCGCGGTCGCTTCAATTCCAGGAAAACGCCCTGGTGGAAGGCGTCGCCGGTCGGGCGGCGGTCGACGATGAAAAAGCGGCCGCCGACATGCGGATCGATATCGGCGCGGATGACGTGACCGTCATCGGTGGCAAACAGGAAACGGCGGGCGATCTCGGGGTTGAGCCAGGCGTCGTAGACGACAGCGGGCGGCACTCTATAGGTGTGGCTGACATGCAATTTGATGGTGCTGGCGGGCATCGATTTTCCTCCGGTAAGGGCACGCGCGCCTTCCCCAGGCGTACGGGCCACAGCCAGTTCCGTCCGCCCACAGAATCGGCCTTCTCTTCTTTTCGGTAACAGCAGAGAGATAGAGAAGTTCCGGCGGCCGCCAAGAGACGGGCGACGGAATTTTTGCGGCTCGGAGCATTCGAGCACAGAAATGCTCGGCCCCTTTGTTTTCACGCAGTTCCCAAGGCAAAATCGCCCCGCAACTTTGCCGCAATCACGTTAACCGGCGAATTTACCGCTGCGCGGGAAACCCTTCGGCACGGTGCGGCCGGCGCTGGCGCGGTCGCCCAGCCATTCGGCAAGCTCGTCCTTGTTCTTCGTGAAGGTACGGCCAGCACTGTCTTCCCAGACGAGGCCATCCGACATCGCAAAGCAGCGGACGTCCGAAATGCCGCCATCCTTGTAACGCTGCAGGCGAACGCCCTTGCCGCGCGTCATTTCGGGCACCTGCGCCAAGGGAAAGACCAGCAGCTTGCGGTTTTCGCCGACCACGGCGACATGGTCGCCGCCGACGGGCACGAGCAGCTGCGTTTCCTCGGGCAGCGCGACATTCATGATCTGCTTGCCCTTGCGAGTATTGGCGATCAGCTCGGCCTCGGCAACGACGAAGCCGTTGCCGGCCGTCGAGACGATCAGCTGCTTGCGCGCGGGATCGTGGACGAAAGCGGTCAGCACCGCCTGGTCGTTGTCCATGTCGACCATGATGCGCAGCGGCTCGCCGTGGCCGCGACCGCCCGGCAGCTTGTCACCGCCGAGCGTGAAGGCCTTGCCGCCTGTCGTGACGATCAGGATCTTGTCCGTCGTCTGCGCCGGGAAGGCCACCTTCAGGCCATCGCCTTCCTTGAAGGTCAGCGTCGCCGTATCGGCGATATGGCCCTTCAGGGCGCGGATCCAGCCCTTTTCAGAAATGACGACAGTGATCGGTTCCTTCTCGATCATCGCCTGCTGGATCGCTTCCTCATCGGCCTCCGGCGCGTCGGCGAACTGGGTGCGGCGGCGGCCGACCTCGGTCGCCTTGGCGAATTTCTTCTTCACTTCGCCGATTTCCCAGGCAACCGTCTGCCACTGCTTGTCGTCGGAGGCTAGCAGCGCCTCGATCTCGCTCTTTTCCTTGGTGAGTTCGTCGAACTCCTTGCGGATCTCGAATTCTTCCAGCTTGCGCAGGGCGCGCAGCCGCATGTTGAGGATCGCCTCGACCTGATTGTCGGTCAGATCCCAGCGCGCCATCATGACCGGCTTCGGCTCGTCTTCCTCGCGGATGATGCGGATGACTTCATCGATATTCAGATAGGCGACCAGAAGGCCGCCGAGGATCTCGAGACGTTTGTCGATCGCTGCCAGGCGGAAGCGCGAGCGGCGCTGCAGCACCTCGCGGCGGTGGTCCAGCCACTCCTTCAGCACCTCGTTCAAAGCCATGACCCGCGGGATGCGGCCCATCGACAGAACGTTCATGTTGAGCGGGAAGCGGCTTTCGAGCTCCGTCAGCTTGAACATGGATTCCATCAGAATCGTCGGATCGACGCTCCTGGATTTCGGCACCAGGACGACACGGATGTCCTCGGCCGACTCGTCACGGATATCTTCGAGCAGCGGCAGCTTTCGGGCGATCAGCAGTTCGGCGATCTTCTCGATCAGCCGCGATTTCTGCACCTGGAAGGGAATTTCGGTGATGACGATCTGGTAGCCGCCACGGCCGAGATCCTCGGTTTGCCATTTGGCCCGCACACGGAAACCGCCGCGGCCGGTGCGATAGCTCTCGATGATGCTGTCGCGGCTGTCGATAATGATGCCGCCTGTGGGGAAATCCGGGCCGGGGATGAATTCGACGAGCTTTTCGACGGTGGCATCAGGATGCTTGATCAGATGCAGCGCGGCGTCGCAAAGCTCATGGGCATTGTGCGAGGGGATCGAGGTGGCCATGCCGACGGCGATGCCGGAGGAGCCGTTGGCGAGCAGGTTCGGGAAGGCGCCGGGAAGGACGACCGGCTCGGAATTCGATTCGTCATAGGTGTCACGGAAATCGACGGCATCCTGGTCTATGCCTTCGAGCAGCAGTTCGGAAACCGCCGTCATCTTCGATTCGGTGTAACGCATGGCGGCGGGGCTGTCGCCATCGATATTGCCGAAATTGCCCTGGCCGTTGACGAGCGTGTAGCGCTGCGAGAAATCCTGGGCGAGACGGGCAAGCGCGTCATAGATCGATTGGTCGCCATGTGGATGGTAGTTACCCATCACTTCGCCGACGATCTTGGCGCATTTCCTGAAGGCCGAGGTCGGCCTCAACCCCATCTCGTTCATCGCATAGACGATGCGGCGATGGACGGGCTTCAGCCCGTCGCGCACGTCAGGCAGAGCGCGATGCATGATGGTCGACAGCGCATAAGCAAGATAGCGCTGCTCGAGAGCCGCCTTGAGGTCGACCGGTTGGATATTGTCGTCGTCTCCGCCGGAAGGCGGCAAAATCTCTTGTCCCATGGGTCTTGACTAGCCCAGAAGCGGCCGGCGGGCAAGGAATCCGGGGTATTGCAGCTGTGGATGAAGTCTTGGCACCGACATCAAAGGATGAGACAAACGTTCGGCCGCAATTTGGACTTCGTTTGCCGTTCCTTTCAACGGAAATTTAGAAGTCCGCAAATACAAAGCGGGCCCAATCCGTAGTAGCGTAACTGCAGATTTCCAACCGCCACCACGCCACCAGAGGAATCACCCATGAACATTTACCGGACAACGCGGCTGATGCTGTCGGGCGCCGCCTTTTTCTCCCTCGCCGGCTCGGCTTTCGCTCTCGACGGCGCCGATCTCTTGAAGAAGATCAATGCCGCCTATGAGGCTCAAGGCGGAACGATTTCGGCTGAAGGCGTCGATATCAACGGAACGACCGTGACGTTGAGGAATGTGACGGTCAAGCCGACCGGCGGCGAAAGCCTGCCCATCGGCGAAGTCACCCTTTCCGGCGTGGAGGAAGACGAGGAAGGCGGCTATTACATCGAGGAAGCGGCCTTCCCCGACATCAACAAGACGGGAGACGGCGTGACCGTTACGGCGCAGGAACTGACGCTGGGCGGCATTTCCGTCCCGGCAACGCCGGGCGGCGACACACTCGATGGCATGATGCTTTACGAGACTGCCCATACCGGCCCGCTGAAAGTGGTCAAGGACGGCACGGAAGTCTTCTCGCTGCTTCAAAGCGACATGAACTTGACGCTGCGCGAGGACGAATCCGGCTTCGATTTCGACGGCGCCTTCAAGAGCATGAAGGCCGATCTCACCAAGACTGACGATCCCAAGAGCAAGGATGCGATCGAGAAGCTCGCCCTGCAGCATGTCCAGGGCGACATCACCATGAAGGGCGCCTGGGAGCTCGGGCCCGGCACGATCGACGTTTCGGAAATCGGCTTCGACTTCACCAACATCGGCAAGCTCAACCTCGGCTTCAAGATCTCCGGCTATACGATGGCCTTCATGAAATCGATGCAGGATGCGATGAAGGAGTCCGAAGCCAATCCGAACAAGGAACAGGCGCAGCAGGCGCTCGGCCTTGCCATGCTGGGGCTGATGCAGCAGCTGTCCTTCGAAGGCGCACAGGTGCGCTTCGAGGATGCCTCGATCACCAAGCGCGCGCTCGATTACGCCGGTGCGCAGCAGAACATGTCGGGCAAGCAGATGGCGGATTCGCTGAAGGCGATGACGCCGATCATGCTGGCGCAGCTCAACATCCCGGAACTTCAGAACGCCGTTTCGGCCGCCGTCAACACCTTCCTCGACGACCCGAAGAGCCTGACCGTCAAGGCCACCCCTGAAAAGCCGGTGCCTTTCCCGACCATCGTCGGTGCCGCCATGGGCGCTCCGAACACGTTGCCGCAGGTGCTCGGCGTCAAGGTTTCGGCCAACGACTGATCGCTTTGATCTGACCACGAAAAGGCCCGGCCGTTCGCACCGCCGGGCCTTTTATCTTTCTGAAAACGACCTCTATCCGGCCCCATCCTGAGGTGCCCCGCAGGGCCTCCAAGGACGATGCTGGCCACCGAGGTTCATCTTGCAGCGCGGATGTTGGAACAGCGCCCAGCCACCCGCTGCCGTAAGGACGCCGATCGGCGCTTTGCAGCCTGTTTTCTCAGTCCTTCTTGACCGGCGGGATCGGCCGGATCGAGAGTTCGCGCAGCTGCGTCGGGCTTGCCGGGGTCGGCGCGCCCATCAGCAGGTCCTGGGCCTGCTGGTTCATCGGGAACAGCGAGATCTCACGCAGGTTCTTGGCGCCGACAAGCAGCATGACGATGCGGTCGATGCCGAAGGCCGCACCGCCATGCGGCGGGGCGCCGTACTGGAAGGCGCGGTAGAGACCGCCGAAACGATCCTCGACGTCCTGCTGGCTGAGGCCGACCTTCTCGAAGGCGGCGACCATGGTTTCCGGCGACTGGTTGCGGATCGAGCCCGAGGCGATTTCAAAGCCGTTGCAGACGGCGTCGTATTGGAAAGCCTTGATCGTCAGCGGATCCTGGTTCTGCAGCGCATCGAGGCCACCCTGCGGCATGGAGAACGGGTTGTGGGCGAAATCGACCTTCTTCTCCTCGTCGTTCCATTCGAAGAAGGGGAAGTCGACGATCCAGCAGAGTTCGAAGCGGTCGCGGTCGACGAGGTTCAGTTCCTCGCCGGCCTTGGTGCGCGCTTCGCCGGCAAACTTGTAGAATTTTGCCGGCTCGCCGGCGACGAAGAAGCAGGCGTCGCCATCACCGAGGCCGAGCTGGGTGCGGATCGCTTCGGTGCGCTCCTCGCCGATGTTCTTGGCGAGCGGTCCCGCACCTTCGAGCTTGTCGTTCTCGCTGCGCCAGAAGATATAGCCGAGGCCGGGCTGGCCCTGGCTCTGCGCCCAGGCGTTCATCCGGTCGCAGAAGGCGCGCGAGCCGCCGGTCTTTGCCGGGATCGCCCAGATCTGAACCTTCGGGTTGGAAGCGATCATGCCGGCGAAGACCTTGAAGCCGGAGCCGGCGAAATGGTCGGTTACCGCTTCCATGACGATCGGGTTGCGCAGATCCGGCTTGTCTGTACCATATTTGCGGATCGCCTCGTCATAGGGGATGCGCGGCCATTCCTTGGTGACCGGCTTGCCTTCGGCGAACTCCTCAAAAATCTGGGTCATCAGCGGACCCATGGTGTTCCAGACATCTTCCTGGGTGACGAAACTCATTTCGAGGTCGAGCTGGTAGAATTCGCCTGGCAGGCGGTCGGCGCGCGGGTCCTCGTCGCGGAAGCACGGCGCGATCTGGAAGTAGCGGTCGAAGCCGGCAACCATCAGCAGCTGCTTGTACTGCTGCGGCGCTTGCGGCAGCGCGTAGAAAGTGCCGGGATGGATGCGCGAGGGAACGAGGAAGTCGCGCGCGCCTTCCGGCGAGGAGGCCGTCAGGATCGGCGTCGTATATTCGGTGAAGCCGACAGCGCCCATTTCGCGGCGCATCGCCGAGATGACCTGGGTGCGCTTGACGATGTTCCGGTGCAGCGTTTCGCGGCGAAGATCGAGGAAGCGGTATTTGAGGCGGACGTCTTCAGGGTAATCAGGCTCGCCGAAAACCGGCAGCGGCAATTCCTTGGCGGCGGACAGTACCTCGATCTCCTGCGCGTAGAGCTCGATCTCGCCGGTCGCCATTGTCTTGTTGACGGTGTCTTCGGTGCGGGCCTTGACGAGGCCGTCGATGCGGATGACCCATTCGCCACGCACGGTCTCGGCCAGCTTGAAGGCCGGGCTGTCGGGATCGGCGACGACCTGGGTGATGCCGTAATGATCGCGAAGGTCGATGAACAGAACGCCGCCATGGTCGCGAACGCGATGGACCCAGCCGGAGATACGGACGGTCGAGCCGACATCCGTCTTGCGGAGGGCGGCGCATGTGTGGCTGCGATAGCGATGCATGATCTCAATTCCTGGCATGTGGCTTAAGACGGCAGCAAGGGTTCAAACGCCCTCAAGCGCCGACAAGAAAATCGGGCGGAAAAGCGCATGGACGCTCCGATTTGTCAAGGCTTGGCGCGTGCTCGCCACGCGATTGGCACGCGTTTATGGCGAAGCCGCGGCCCGTAGCTGCGGCAGTTTGGCTGCGCTTGCCGTATTGATGAAGGTGGCGGTCAACTTTAAAAGGAGGTGCATTCTCATCGTGGAGCCACGCATGCCTTTCCTGACCCGCCGCAACCTTCTCAAGGCCTCCGCTGTCGCGGGCGCCTACGGAGTCGGCATGGGCATTGCCGGCAAATTCGGACCTGCCGCGGCAGCACCGGAGCCGCAGCTGCTGACGGCTGTGAAGACCGAGGCCATGCTGACCGAGAAAGGGCCGACCCGGGATGTCATGAGCTGGGGCCATGACGGCATGCCGCCGGTTCTGAGGATGACGAAAGGGCAGCCCTACGCGGCACGGCTGAACAACCAGCTGGACGAGCCGACGACGATCCACTGGCATGGGCTGCGCATCGACAACCGCATGGACGGCGTGCCCTTCGTAACGCAGCCCTATATCTACACCGGCGACAGCTTCGACTATGCTTTCACGCCACCCGATGCCGGCACTTTCTGGTATCACCCGCATTGCAACACGCTGACGCAGATGGGACACGGCATGACCGGCATGCTCGTGGTCGAGGACCCGGCCGATCCCGATTTCGATGCCGAGGTACTGCTGAACCTGCGCGACTGGCGGCTTGGCGGAGACGGGCAGTTCATCGCCCCCTTTCGGCCGCGCGATGCCGCCAAGAGCGGCACATACGGCACGGTGCGCACTGCCAATTGGCATCAGGAACCGCAATATGACGCGCCGGCCGGGGGACTGGTGCGGCTGCGCATCGCCATCACCGACGTGACGCGCATTTTCTCGCTGACGATGGGGGGCGCCGATGCGACCGTCATCGCCATCGACGGCAATCCGGTGCCGAAACGCTTTCCCCTCGACTTGCTACAGCTCGGGCCCGGACAGCGGCTCGATCTTGCCGTGCGCATGCCGGACGGCGAAGGTGCCGTCGCGACGCTCGAGGATATCCGCGGCACGACGCCGAAGACGATTGCCAGCCTGCGCGCCGTTGGACCGTCGTTGAAACGCAATATCGGCGATCTCGGCCCGCTTGCCGAAAACCCCGTTCCTAAGGCCGATCTTTCCGCTGCCGAACAGATTCCGCTGGTGTTGAGCGCCACCGCGGAAAATGCCGCCGTCGAGAGTATCTGCGGCACGCTCGGCTACAGCTTCTGGGCGATCAACAAGGTGCCCTGGCCGGGCGATACCCCGGATCCGACGGCGCCGCTGGCGGAACTGAAGCTCGGCAAGAGCTATGTCTTCAATCTGGAGAACACAACGCCGCACGCCCATCCGATCCATCTGCACGGCATGAGCTTCACGGTTATCTCGTCCTCGACGCGGGAGGTGATGCCGCTCATCTCCGACACCTACCTCGTCCAGCCGGACGAGAAGGTGCAATTGGCCCTCGTCGCCGACAATCCCGGCGACTGGGTGCTGCATTGCCACATCATCGAACATCAGAAGACCGGCATGACCAGCTATGTCAGAGTGAGCTGAAGCATTTGCTTGCCTCAGTTTGGACGTGATTCTTCGCCAGCAATGCGCGAAGCTTATGCTGTTGTATTGACATATCGAAGCGAAAGGAGAAGGAAGGTTCAACCGACCTTTTCCTTGCGAATGAATTGATATGATCGAAACCACCGCCGATTTGGCGGCCGCCTGCAAAGAGCTGGCCAAGTCCGACTTCATTACCATCGACACCGAATTCCTGCGTGAGACGACCTTCTGGCCGGAGCTCTGCCTGATCCAGATGGCAAGCCCGACATTAGAGGTTCTCGTCGATCCGCTGGCCAAGGGCATCGACCTCGCCCCCTTCTTCGAGTTGATGGCCGACACCAAGGTGCTGAAAGTCTTTCATGCCGCACGCCAGGACATCGAAATCATCTTCAATCGCGGCAATCTCATTCCGCATCCGATCTTCGACACGCAGGTCGCCGCGATGGTCTGCGGTTTCGGCGACAGCGTCTCCTATGATCAGCTGGTCAGTCGCATCAAGAACGTCCGTATCGACAAGTCGTCGCGCTTCACCGACTGGAGCCGCCGGCCGCTTTCCGACAAGCAGCTGGAATATGCGCTGGCCGACGTCACGCATCTGCGCGACGTCTATCTGTCGCTGAGTTCACAGCTCGACCGCGAAGGCCGCACGTCGTGGCTTCGCGAGGAAATGGACGTTCTCGAGGCCCGCGAAACCTACGACATGCATCCTGATGACGCCTGGCAGCGGCTGAAGATGCGATTGCGCAAGCCGCAGGAGCTGGCGATCCTGAAATATGTCGCCGCCTGGCGCGAGCGCGAGGCACGGGCGCGCAACGTGCCGCGTTCGCGCGTCTTGAAGGACGATGCGATCTACGAGATCGCCCAGCAGCAGCCCAAGGATACAGAAGCGCTCGGCCGGTTGCGCACCATTCCGAAGGGCTGGGAGCGCTCGACCTCCGGCGCCGCCGTCATCGAGGCCGTCAACGCGGCGCTCGCGCTTCCGAAGGCGGAGATGCCACATGCGCCGCGGCAGGCGCAGGCCCCTGAAGGGGCCGCTGCCGCCGTCGAACTCCTGAAGGTGCTGTTGAAGCTGATCTCGGAAAAACACGGCGTAGCGCCGAAGGTGATCGCCAACAGCGAGGATCTCGACAAGATCGCCGCCGATGGCGAGAAGGCCGACGTCGCGGCCCTGCACGGCTGGCGGCGCGATCTTTTCGGCGAGCCGGCGCTGCAGCTGATCCAGGGCCAGATCGGACTGCGATTCGCCGGCCGGAAGGTTGAAACCGTCGCGCTCTGACACCAAATCGAATTCGCTTGACGCTGTTTTCCCAGCTGAAACAATGGCCGGGCGAAACTGCGAAGCGAAGGGGCGGCATGCGGGAAATATCTCCGACGCAGAACTGGATCCTGATCGTCCTCGTCCTGGCGGCGAGCGGCGTCGTCTATGATTCGATGTTCTACTCCGACCAGACGCCGGTCATCGGCGCGATCTTCGCGCTTTTCATCGGCATGCCGATCATCGCCTTCGAGCGCAAGGTGCTGTTCCGGGGGCTCTACCGGCGCATCCAGAAGCTGCCGACCTTCATCTTCATCATCACTGAGCTGGTGATCTACGAGATCCTGATGAGCATCGGCTTTGCCTGCGCCGGCCTGCTCCTTCGGGCCTTCGGCGTGCTGAAGCCGTCGTCGCTCCTCGATCTCGTCATCATGCCCTTCGACGTCTTCCTCTATGCGCTTGCCGTCTGCTCGGCACTGATCTTCATCCTTCGCGTGCGCGAACTGCTCGGCCGCGAAGTATTCGTCAGCATGCTCATCAGCCGCTATCGCAATCCAGTCAAGGAAGAGCGTGTCTTCCTGTTCATCGATCTCGTCGATTCGACAGCTTTTGCCGAAAAGCACGGCGACCTCCGGGCACAGCAGCTGCTGAGCTCGCTGTTTGCGACTTTCGCCGAGCCGGTCCGGCGCCACAAGGGCATGATCAACGACTATGTCGGCGATGCGGCGATCATTACGTGGCCGCTTGCCCGTGGCGTCAAGGATGCGCGCTGCGTGCGCTGCATCTTCGATATCATCGCCGATATCGAAGCCAATGCCGCCGGCTGGCGGAAAAATTACGGACAGGTACCGAAGCTTCGCGCCGCCCTTCATGGCGGCGAGATCATCACCGCGGAAGTCGGCGTCGATCACCACAAGATCAGCTATTTCGGCGATACGGTGAATACGACCGCGCGGCTGGAGACGCTCTGCCGCAGTCTGAACCGACAGGTGCTGATCTCCGCGGAGCTTGCCCGGCGCTTGACCTTTCCCGACGACATCTCCTGCGACGATCTCGGCATCCATGCCGTCAAGGGACGCGGCCAGGCGCTCGGCGTCATGGCGCTTTCCTCGCGTGCGGTGACCGTTCTGAACACGCCCGCAGTCGTTCTGCACGGCTGAGCAAGCGCTTTTATCACCCGTCACCAAAGCTTCACCCAACCGTCAATTCGCTGACACGGAAGCCCTGCTAAGCGGAAAGCCATTCGCATCCGTTCCATGGGGATATTATGAAGAACGTCCTTTTTGCTTCCGTATCGCTTTTCATCCTGATTGCCGGCCCCGTTTCGGCCGACCAGCAGCAATTCCCGGCCAAGCTCGCCGGCCAGGCGATCCTGCCTGCCAACACCATGGTTGCGGCCCCGGCCAATGCCCCCGAATTCCTCAAGCATTCCGGCAAGTTCACGACGCAAGACCGCAAGCGCACCGAAGCGCTCGGCACCGTTCCCGGCAAGGACGGTGCACGTGTGACCGACCTGAAGCTTCCGTTCGACGGCCAGCCGATCCAGGGTTTCTCGGGCATCAAGACGATGGCCGACGGCACGTTCTGGACGCTCTCCGATAATGGCTTCGGTTCCAAGGCCAATTCCTCCGACTCCATGCTGTTCCTGCATCAGATGAAGTTCGACTGGGCCGCCAACAAGGCTGAAGTCGTCAACAACCTCTTCCTCTCCGACCCGAACAAGATCGCTCCGTTCCCGATCGTGCTCGAAGGCACCGACACGCGCTACCTCACCGGGGCCGACTTCGACATCGAATCGATCCAGCCGGTTGCCGATGGTTTCTGGCTCGGCGACGAGTTCGGCCCCTATATCCTGAAATTCGACACCGCGGGCCGCCTGACAGATGTGATTGCCACCACGCTCGACGGCAAGCCGGTGCTGTCGCCCGACAATCCGCTGATCCAGCTGCCGGGCAATCCGGCCGCGAAGATGCCGGTCTTCAACCTGAAGCGTTCCGGCGGCTTCGAAGGCCTCGCCATGTCGAAGGACGGCGCCAAGCTCTACGGCCTGCTCGAAGGCGCCATCTACAAGGATGACGGCACGATGGAAACGGCCGACGGCCACACCGCCATCCGCATCATCGAATTCGACGCCGCCGCCAAGAAGTGGACCGGCCGCAGCTGGCTCTATCCGTTCGATGACAAGGGCGTGTCGATCGGCGATTTCAACATGCTCGACGATACGACCGCTCTCGTCATCGAGCGCGACAGCGGCGCCGGCACCAAGGACAAGGCCTGCGCCGATCCGAAGCAGCCGAAGCCGGATTGCTTCGAGGCGCCGACTGAACTGAAGCGCGTCTACAAGATCGAGTTCAACGACGCCAATGCCGGCAAGGCCGTCCGCAAGATCGGCTATATCGACCTCTTGAACATCCAGGACCCCGACAACAAGAAGAAGGCCGGAGCCAAGGACGGCGTCTACGACATGCCGTTCGTGACGATCGAAAACGTCGATCGCGTCGACGCCACCCACATCATCATCGGCAACGACAACAACCTGCCCTTCTCGGCCGGCCGCGCCGTCGACAAGGCGGATAATAACGAGTTCAGCCTGCTTGAGGTTGGTGAGTTTTTGAACGCGAAGTAATTCGGGTTTGATGTGAGATGGAGGGGCGGTGCGGAAGTGCCGCCTTTTTCTTTGGTTTACGCACCCACTTCCTCCCTCATTCCTGTGCTCGTCACAGGAATCCAGTGCGCTCAAGTCCTTGAGCGCGGGAGAATCTTTAAAAGCAAGTGAGTCATTCACCGCGCGGACGCGCGGTGGCTGGATTCCTGTGACGAGCACAGGAATGAGGGAGAGTGGAGGGATGGCGCCGTCAACAACGGCCCTTAAAAATCTCTGCCCTATTCGAACCGAAACGCCAGCCTCTTATTCGTTAGCCGCGACAGCTGCTGCAGGCGGCCGTCCAGGCGTTCGCCGGCGAAATCGCGATATTCGGAGGGAACGACGAATTCGAGGTCGAAGTCCGGGTTCGATGATCTGCGGAAGGTCAGGTTCTTGACGATGCCCGGCATCGAGGCCGAGAAGAGGTAGACGACGCGGAGCATGCCGCCGAGCAGCTTGGCGCGCTCGATGAAGGGTGGCGTGGCGATCTGCGCAAGCGGGCCGGTGGCGCCGTCGTCGTGCAGCCCCTCGAAACGGTAATAATTGGTCAGTGCGATGAAGGCACGGCCGGGATGGCTGATGCCGACGAAGGAAGAGTGGGCGATGACGTTCAGTGCCTGCAGGCCGCGATAGTCAGGGTGGGCGCGCCAGCTGATATCGGCGAGCAGACAGGCGGCCTGGCGATAGCGGCTTTCCTCTTCGGTTTCCTGGACGTCGAAGAAGGGCATCATCCGGCCGGTCCATTCCGCCAGTTCGCGGGCATGCTCGGGCGACCGGGCACGCAGGATCGCCAATTCACCGGCGGCGGCCAGCAGCGGATCGAGACGGCGCTCACCCTCGGACAGCAGCGAGTAGAGATAGCCCTCGCGCACACCTTGCGCCGAAAAGGAAATCATCGACGGCTTCATGGCGCTCAGCACTTCCTTCATGGCGACGGCGCCGAAGGGCAGCAGCGACCTGCGGTGCTTGGACACGGCCTGCAGCGCCGGCTCCTTGGAATCGCGCGCGGTCACCACCTGTTCGAGGAACAGCATCATCGCTTCGAGCGAGACTTCATAACCCTGCATCATATGCAGCGGATAATGTGTCATCTCCATATGCAGCTTGGCGATGTTTCGCCAGGTGCCGCCAACGGCGTAGAAAGTGCGCCCCTCGCCCTTCGACAAGAGCTTTGCCGTCTTCACCTGCTTGCGGGCGAAGGCTCTGGCCTTGGAAAGCGAGCCGCCCGCATATTCCGACAGGCGCAGGCCGCCGAGCGGCAGCGTGATGCCCTTGCCGAACTCCTTGCCCTTGATGTCGATCAGTTCCAGCGAGCCGCCGCCGAGATCGCCGGCAATGCCGTCGGGATTGAAGAAGCCGCTGATAATGCCGAGCGAGGCGAATTTCGCCTCCTCCTCCCCCGACAGCACGCGAACCTTACGGCCGAGGATGGTTTCCGCCTGATGGATGAAATCGGGACCGTTGCTCGCCTCGCGGGCGGCGGCCGTCGCCAGCACATACATGGTGGCGGCGCGCGCCTGGTCGGACAGAGCCTTGAAACGGTGCAGCGCCGCCAGAGCCCTGATGACGCTCTCTTCATCCATCTTGCCGGTGACGGCTATGCCCTTGCCGAGGCCGCAGAGGACCTTTTCGTTGAAAAGAATGGTCGGCGAGCGGGACATGCCTTCGTAGACGACGAGACGAATGGAATTCGATCCGATGTCGACAACGGAGACCGGAGCGATCCCTGGAAGGCGCCCCTGGGCTTCAGATTCAACCATTTAGGTCCAGTATTACTTGTTGTTGCGGCCTTCGAGCAGGCCGGCGATGAGTTTCGGCGCGCTGGACTTCAGAGCTTCACCACGGCCCGACAGGCTCGGATTGGTCATGAAATACTGCTGCGCATTGAACGGTTCCTCGCCCCTGCGCACTTCCATGCGGCGCGACGTACCGTCGGGCAATATCTCGTAGCTTTGTTGATTGTCAATCACGTTGCCGAGCATAATCTGTGACAAGACCTGCTCGTGAACCGTCGGATTCGTCAGCGGAACCATGGTCTCGACGCGACGATCGAGATTTCTCGGCATCATGTCGGCCGAACCGATGTAAACCAGCGCCTTGTCGGACGGCAGGCCGTAGCCGTTGCCGAAGCAGAAGATGCGGCTGTGCTCGAGGAAGCGGCCGACGATCGACTTGACGCGGATCTTCTCCGAGAGACCAGGCACCTGCGGACGCAGGCAGCAGATGCCGCGCACGACGAGATCGATCTCGACGCCGGCATGGCTGGCGCGATAGAGCGCATCGATGATATCAGGATCGACGAGCGAGTTCATCTTCATCCAGATCGCCGCCGGAGCACCGTTCCTGGCATGCTGGATCTCTTCCTCGATGTGGCGCAGGATGCGCGGGCGCATCGTGTAGGGCGAAATCGCCAGCTGCATGCCCTGTTCCGGTTCGCCGTAACCGGTGATGAAATTGAAGATGTTCGCCATGTCGTGGGCGATCACGGGATTGCAGGTGAAATAGGACAGGTCGGTGTAGATCTTGGCGGTGATCGGGTGGTAGTTGCCGGTCCCGAGGTGGCAATAGGTCCTGAGCTTGCCCTCCTCACGGCGGACGACCATCGACATCTTGGCGTGCGTCTTGAGCTCGATAAAGCCGAAGACGACCTGCACGCCGGCGCGTTCGAGGTCGCGCGCCCAGCGGATGTTCGCCTCTTCGTCGAAACGCGCTTTGAGCTCGACCAGCGCCGTCACCGACTTGCCGGCCTCGGCGGCGTCGATCAGCGCACGGACGATCGGGCTGTCGTTGGAGGTGCGGTAAAGCGTCTGCTTTATCGCCAGGACGTCAGGATCGCGCGCAGCCTGGAGAAGAAACTGGACGACCACGTCGAAAGATTCGTAGGGGTGATGGACGACCATGTCCTTTTCGCGGATGGCGGCGAAGCAGTCGCCGGCATGTTCGCGGACGCGTTCGGGAAATCGCGCATTGTAGGGCTGAAACCGGAGATCGTCGCGCGGCGCCTTGGTGATCTCCGACAGGGTGTTCAACGCCAGAAGTCCCGGCAGAACGGCGACGCGGTTCTCGGGGATGCTCAACGCCTGAACGACGAACTGGCGCAGCGAAGCCGGCATTTCCGAGTCGGTCTCGATGCGGATGACCTTGCCGCGGCGGCGCCGCTTCAGCGCCGTTTCGAAGAAGCGGACGAGATCCTCGGCCTCTTCCTCGACTTCAATATCGCTGTCGCGGATGACGCGGAAAGTACCGGAGCCCTGCACCTCGTAACCCGGGTAGAGCCGGTGGATGAAGATGTTGGCGACATCTTCCAGCGTGATGTAGCGGATCGTGTTCGCATCATCCGGCAGGCGGACGAAGCGGTCGAGCGCCGGCGGCAGGCGCAAGAGCGCCGTCATCGGCTCGCGACCGTTCTTGCTGACGAGCTGCAGGCCGATCGAAAAACCGAGATTGGGAATGAACGGGAACGGGTGGGCCGGGTCGATCGACAGCGGCGTCAGCACCGGAAAGATCGCCTGTTCGAATTCGGCAGCCAGCCATTGGCGGTCGGCATCGCTGAGCGCGCCGGGACGCACGATCAGGATGTCTTCCTTGGCGAGATATTGCTGCAGCACGGCGAGCGAGGCCTGCTGCTCCATCTGCAGATGGTCGATCTCCTGCAGGATCGAGTCGAGCTGCTCGGCCGGCGTCTTGCCGTCAGGGCTGCGGATGGCGATGTTCTGACGCACCTGGCCCTCGAGGCCGGCGACGCGCACCATGAAGAACTCGTCGAGATTGGCGGCGGAAATCGACAGGAAGCGGACGCGCTCGAGCAGCGGATGCTCGGTATTCAAGGTCTCTTCGAGAACGCGGCGATTGAATTGAAGCCAGGAGAATTCGCGGTTGATGAAGCGTTCGGGGCTGGTCAGCAGCTCTTCCAGCGGGGGCGTGTTGTCGTTGGTTTCCGGAGAGAGTTCCTGATGTTCTGCGACTGCGCTATCCATGGTCCACTACCCCGTTTTCAATCGCGACGGCAATTATATCAGTTTCACGACGGAACTGTGACAGTCAATCGGCCGGTTCCGAATTTCCCAATTCATTCAATACTTCGGCAGCAAGAGACCGGGTGATCTTCGTGCCCCGCGACAGGGCCAGCCGGTCGAGCCGGTCGACGATCGTCCGCGCCGCGTTCAGCGACCGCTCCATGCGGTTAACGATATAGAGCACGAGTTTGTCATCTATATAAAGCTGCCGGTCGGCGAAGAGCTTGACGATCACCTGCGACAGCAGCGCCTCATCGGGTTCGCCGATCTCGACGACCGTCGCAGCCTTCAGGCGCGAGCGCAAATCGGGCAGCTGAACCGGCCAGGACATCGGCCAGAGACGGCTTGTTATCAACAGGCTGGTGCCGTTTTCGCGAACGCTGTTGATGACATGAAAGAGCGCATTGTCGTCAAAGCCCTGGCGATCGGCATCCTCGAACAGCACCGGGCCGGCGGCCGCGGCAACTGCCGCGTCCGAGCCAAGTTCGGGATGAATGCTGACGGCGCCGCTCAACTCGCTCCAGATGCGGGCGAGATGGGATTTTCCCGAGCCGACGGGGCCGGCGAGCACGACGACCGGCGACGGCCATTCCGGCCAGGCATCGACGATCGAAACGGCGGCGGCAAGACGCTCCGAGATCAGGAGATCGTCCCGGCCGCTGGCGGCATCGTGCGAAAAGAGCAGCGACAACTGCTCCGCGGCCTTGCGCTTCAGCGCAACGTTCTTCACGTCATTCATTGGGAACTGATTTCGTCTTCTGAGCGCGGCCACTCGGCGACCCGCCAAAATAAAGATCGCTCTGAAGGTAGCGCGAAAGCGCGAAGCGAACAAGAACGCCGACGGCGGCGGCGGCCGGCACGGCGACCAGAAGACCGACGAAACCGAAGAGCGCGCCGAAGGCAAACAGCGCAAACATCAGCCAGACCGGATGCAGGCCGACGCTGGAGCCGACGAGCTTCGGCTGCAGAATGTTGCCTTCGAGGAACTGGCCGCTGAAGAAGACGACGATCACCAGCCCGATCCAGGGATAATCCGGCCAGAACTGCACGATCGCTACGCCAACGGAAAGAACGAGGCCGACCAGCGAGCCGACATAGGGGATGAAACTGATCATGCCGGCAAAGAGGCCGATCAGCAGGCCGAAATTCAAGCCGACGAGCGAGAGGCCTGCGGCATAATAGATGCCGAGGATGAGGCAGAGCGAGCCCTGGCCACGGATGAAGCCGGCGATCGCCTGATCGATCTCCTTGGCGATCTGGCGGACATCGGCGACGTAATCGCGTGGTATCCACTGATCGACCTTGGAGACCATGCGGTCCCAATCGAGCAGGATATAGAAGGCGACGACCGGGGTGACGACGAGCAGCGATATGACGTCGACGATCGCCTTGCCGGAATTCCAGATCTGGGCAAAGAGGCCGGTCAAGAAACCCATGCCCTCGGAGAGGATGCCGGAGAAATTATCCTTGATCGTGCCGGCCTGACTCCTGACCCATTCCGGCAGCAGCGAGTTTTTCGAGCTATCAATGAACTGCTGCAAATGGCTGATATAGCCCGGCAGCCGCTCGGCGAAATCGTTGAACTGGCTGACGAGCACGGGAATAAGGATCATCAGCGCCAGGGTGAAGGTGATCACGAAGGCGATCAGGATGACGATCGTCGCCATGAAGCGGCTGAGGCCAAGCCGCTGCAGCCTGTCTGCCACCGGATCGAGGAAATAGGCGATCGCCATACCGGCGATGAAAGGCAGAAGGATCGAGCTGAAGACATAGAGAAAGGCGATGAAGAAGACGAGTACAGCCAGCCAGAAGAAGATCTGGCGCTTGAGACTGTTGCCGCTGATTTGCTGTGGCATCGCTTCCCCGCTGATCGCTCGCCGCCGCTGAACGCCGCGTCGTCTGCGACGCGGTCATTCAGCACATAGGATGCAGGCGTAAAGATGGTCAACCCTGTCGCGGCAATTCCGGAAAATGCCGGCTGAAGACACGGGAAATTGGGGGCTTTTGCCATGCAGCGCTTGCATAAACGGCCCTGTCATGCAATTGCGACCGGCAGATGACGCGGCGTGTCGGCCGCCTGAAAACAGCCATCGGAGACCAGCATGAGCCAGTCTGGGAAAAACGGCCTGACCTACAGCGACGCGGGCGTCGACATCGATGCCGGCAACCTCCTCGTCGAGAAGATCAAGCCGGCGGTGCGCTCGACGCGGCGTCCCGGGGCCGACGGCGAAATCGGCGGCTTCGGCGGGCTCTTCGACCTCAAGGCCGCAGGCTTTACCGACCCGGTTCTCGTCGCCGCCAATGACGGCGTCGGCACCAAGCTGAAGATCGCCATCGACGCGGACTATCACGACACCGTCGGCATCGACCTCGTCGCCATGTGCGTCAACGATCTCGTCGTCCAGGGCGCCGAACCGCTGTTCTTCCTCGATTATTTCGCCACCGGCAAGCTCGACCCCGACCAAGGTACTGCGATCGTCGGCGGCATTGCCGCCGGCTGCCGCGAGGCCGGCTGCGCGCTGATCGGCGGCGAGACGGCCGAAATGCCGGGCATGTATTCCTCCGGCGATTACGATCTTGCCGGCTTTGCCGTCGGCGCTGCCGAACGCGGCCAGTTGCTCCCCTCCGGCGACATTGCCGAAGGCGACGTCATTCTCGGCCTCGCTTCCTCCGGCGTCCACTCCAATGGCTTCTCGCTGGTGCGCAAGATCGTTTCGCTTTCCGGCCTCGGCTGGGATGCACCGGCGCCGTTCGCCGAAGGCAAGAAGCTCGGTGAAGCGCTGCTGGAGCCGACCCGCATCTATGTGAAGCCGCTGCTGAAGGCGATCCGCGAGACGGGTGCGCTGAAGGCGCTCGCCCATATTACCGGCGGCGGCTTCCCGGAAAATATTCCGCGCGTGCTGCCGAAGCATTTGGCGGCCGAGATCGACCTTGCGGCCGTCAAGGTTCCGCCAGTCTTCTCGTGGCTCGCCAGGACCGGCGGCGTCGAAGCCAATGAAATGCTGCGCACCTTCAACTGCGGCATCGGCATGATCGTCGTCGTCGCCGCAGAGAATGTCGCCGCGGTATCGAAGGCGCTTGAAGCCGAAGGCGAAAAAGTCGTCACGCTCGGCCGCATGATCGCCCGCGCCGAAGGCGCTGCCGGCACAGTCTACAAGGGTACGCTTGCCATATGAGCACGCCGCGCAAACGCGTCGTCGTCCTCATATCCGGTGGCGGCTCCAACATGATGGCGCTGGTCGCGGCGGCGAAGGCCGCCGACTATCCGGCCGAGATCGTCGGCGTGATATCAGATAAGGCGGATGCCGGCGGGCTTGCCAAGGCGGCGGCCGAAGGCATCGCCACCTTCGCTTTTCCCCGCAAGGATTATGCCAGCAAGGACGCGCATGAAGCGGCGATCTTTTCGGCGCTCGACGAACTTTCACCCGATATCCTCTGCCTGGCCGGCTACATGCGGCTGCTGACGCCGACCTTCATCCAGCGTTATGAAGGCCGGATGCTCAACATCCACCCTTCCCTGCTGCCGCTCTTCCCAGGCCTGCACACCCATCAGCGCGCCATCGACGCCGGCATGCGCATTGCCGGCTGCACGGTGCACTTCGTCACCGAAGGCATGGACGAAGGCCCGGTGATCGGCCAGGCCGCCGTTCCGGTCCTTTCCGGCGACACGGCCGAAAGCCTTGCCGCGCGCGTACTGACCGTCGAACACCAGATCTATCCGCAGGCGCTGCGGCTGTTTGCCGAAGGCCGCGTGACGATGGAAGGCGGCAAGGCCGTAAGCGCCGAGGTTTCGTCCGTGACGCCCAAGGCCCAGCTCATCTCGCTGATCGGCGACCGCGGTTAGAGCGCATCTCCGCGCGACGCGGTTCAGGCTGCGAACAAAGTCAATCAACGCCCTATGCGATCGTGGCCCCTCATACGGCTGCCGCCACCTTCTCCCCGCCTGCGGGGCGAAGGGACATGCCGCACCGGCTTCCTCAACCTTGACGCTACATTTGGCACGTCCCCTCGCCCCGTTTACGGGGAGAGGGTTAGGGTGAGGGGCAACCACCGGTACGAACCGCAAGTTCTAGGGAAATGTACTAAGCCGCCAGCGCCCGCAGCGGATGCAGCGTGCCGTCGCTGTAGACGAAGCGGCCGGCGCGGAAGGTGGCGCGGATGCGGTTGATGTCGCCGGGCTCGACCGCCACCAGATCGGCGCGCTGGCCGAGGGCGATCTCGCCGCGGTCCAGGAGGCCGGCGGAGCGGGCGGCGTTGCCGGTCGCCATGGCGACGGCGGCCGGCAAGCCGCCTTCGACCGTGTCTGCGAGCTTGAAGATGCCGGGCACGAAGGCGGCCGGGTGATAATCGGCGGCGATGACGCTGAGCAGTCCGGCCCTTGCGGCATCGAGGGCGCTGAGATTGCCCGACATCGACTGGCCGCGCAGCGCATTCGGCGCGCCCATCAGCGTCCAGAGGCCGCGGCGGCGCGCCTCTTCCGCCGCCGGTGCGGTGACCGGAAACTCGCTGATAGTGACACCGAGATCGTGCATCTCGGCGACCTTCTCGATGCTGTCGTCGTCATGCGAGGCGAGCGACAGCTCGTGCTTCAGCGACAGCGCGACGATCTCTCTCAGCCTGGTCTCGATGTCGGGGTTATTGCGCATGGCAATGCGCTTGGCGACGATCTCGGCGGCCATGTCCTCGGAAATGGCGCGGCGCTCGGAAATGCTGAGGATGTAGCTCTGCAGATTGTTGTACTGACCCTGGCCGGGCGTATGGTCGGTGAGCGAAACCATGTCGATCTGATCGGCATTCAGCAGGCGCTCGAGAGCCGGCGCGGCGCCGACATTGGTGACTTCGTAGCGGGCGTGGACGCGGTGGTCGATCAGCAGATTATCGCGCAGGCGGTTGATGCCCTCGATCACCGCCGATGTGGTCTCCAGCGAGCGCACATGGCCGTAGACACTTTCGGTGGCGAAGGAGACGGCGGCAAAGGCGGTGGTGACACCCGCGGCGGCAAGCTTCTTGTCGAGCTCGTGGATGCCGAAATCGATCGGCATCGTCGCGTTCGGCCGCGGCGCGATCTCGCGCTCGATCATGTCGCCATGCAGATCGACGAATCCCGGCATCAGCAGCCGCCCGCCCCCATCGATGGCAGCGCCGGCGACCGGCTCCGGCCGGATTTCGGCGATGGCGCCGTCCTCAACACGCACAGAACCTTCGCTCACCACCTCGTTCGGGAGAACGAGGGTGAAATTGCTGAGCCACATGGGCTTTCTCCTGACCGCATCGATGATTGACTGACCGCAGCGGATAGAACCGCTTCGTGACAAACGTATGAACTTTCGAACGCCATAACCGCGATAGCGAAACCGTCCTGAGTCCAACCCGGCGGGTTGCTCGAGACCGCTCATCCGCTATCGAAGTTTATTCCTGTTCAACAGAGCCCATTGCAGCAGCATGATCGTCTTGGCGTCGAAGATCTCGCCGTTTTCGATCATCTGGGCGGCCTCATCGAGCGGGATTTCGAGAACCTCGATATCCTCGTGCTCCTCGTCCAGGCCGCCGCCTTCCGCCACGCGGTCGGTTATGTCGATCAGCGAGACGAAGAAGTGGACGACTTCGGTGATGGCGCCGGGCGACGGGTAGCACTTGAAGAGGAAACGCGCGTCGCGCAGGTGGTAACCGGTTTCTTCCATCGCCTCGCGGCGGATCGCCTGTTCGGGATGATCGTCATCGAGCAAGCCGGCCGGCACCTCGATCATCCAGGCTGGATCGCCGTTCAGATGCACGGCAAGCCGGAACTGGCGGACGAGAACGACGACGTCGCGTTTGGGATCATAGAGCAGGATGCAGGCGGCGGGCGTGCGGTGATAGACCTCCCGCTTCAACTGCTGGGTCGCGCCCTTGCGATCGATGTAATCGAGCAGGTAGCTACTCAATCGTGTCCAGCCATTCGACAGCGTTTGCTCGCTGACGATCTTCATGCGTGATTTCGGCTGAGTCATGCTGTGTCCCTGCGAAGCCAGACTTTATTGTCGTGTACGGCCGCTCCGCCATAGGGCGCAACGGGGTCGGCGCCGGTCAGAACGTTGATGCCCTCGCCGTCGACATGCGCCTTGTTCGGCCAGAGGCCCTCGGCGATCAGCACGCCCGGCTTGACCTCGGTGGTGATGCGGGCATGGATGCGCAGATCGCCGCGGCTATTGCCGATGCGGACGAGATCGCCATGCGCGATGCCAATGGCCTCGGCATTAACAGGATTGATCATGACCTCCGGGCGGCCTTCCTTCTGGCGCGACGTCTTGGTCTCGGAGAAACTCGAATTCAAAAAGTTGCGGGCGGGCGACGTGGCGAGACGGAAGGGATGCTCGGGATCGGCGACCTCGATGACATCGACCTGATCCGGAAAAACGGGAAGCTCCGCATGCGGCCCGAGCTCGCCGATCGCCGCCGGCGGCTTATTCGGCGCCGGCTGGTTGATCCAGTCCGGACGGAAATGGAATTTGCCGTCCGGATGGGCAAACCCGTTCAGGAAATGCGCCTCTTCGAAGGCCGGCTGACGGTCGAACCATTTATGCTCGAGGAAGTGATCGTAATCCGGCAGATCGCTCGATTTCAGGATGCGGTCGACCATCTCGCGGGCGGAAAAACCGAAGCCCGGGCGATCGGCGACCCCGAGGCGTTTTGCCAGTTCCTCGATGACGAAGAGATTGGTGCGCACGCTCGGCGGCGGCTCGACCAGCTTCGGCCCGAGCAGGATATGATTCTGGCCGCCGGCCCGGTAGATGTCGTCATGCTCGACGAACATCGTTGCCGGGATGACGATATCGGCGATCTCAGCCGTTTCGGTCATGAACTGCTCGTGCACGGCGACGAACAGGTCGTCGCGGGCAAAGCCGCGCCTGACCAGGCGCTGCTCGGGGGCGATGTTTGCCGGATTGGTGTTCTGGATCAGCATCGCCGTCACCGGGCCTCGATGGCGCAGCGCCACGGGGTCGCCGGTGAGAACGCGGCCGATCTGCGACTGATCGAGCATGCGGTTATCGGCATCCTTCATCGACCGGCCGGTCAGTTCCGCATTGTTCATGCGGAAGATATCGCTGTTGGAATGGAAGGCGCCGCCGCCCTCATATTGCCAGGAGCCGAGGACGGTGGCGACCGAGGCGGCCGCATGCATCGCGACCGCGCCGTTGCGCTGGCGGGTGAAGCCGTAGCCCAGGCGGAAAAAGGTCTTCTTCGTCGTGCCGACAAGGCGGGCGAAGGCTTCGATCTCTTCGACCGAAAGGCCGGTGATCTCGGCCGCCCATTGCGGCGTCCTGGTTTTCAGATGCGCTTCGAGGCCGGCGGGATCGTCGGCATAGCGCGCCATGTAATTCCGGTCGGCATAGCCGTCGCGGAAGGCGACGTGCATGATGGCGCAGGCAAGTGCCGCATCGGTGCCGGGCCTGACGATCAAGGCCATGTCGGCCTGCTTCATCGTCGGGTTGTCGTAAATGTCGATGACGACGATCTTGGCGCCGCGCTCCTTGCGCGCCTTGATGGCGTGGGTCATGACGTTGACCTGTGTCGAGACCGCATTGGTGCCCCAGATGACGACGCAATCGGTTCGGTCCATCTCGCGCGGATCGGGGCCGCGCAGCGTGCCGGTCGCCATGGTGAAGCCGGTCCAGGCCGGATTGGTGCAGATCGAGGAGAAGAAGCCGGAATAGCGCTTGGCGTGGCGCAGGCGGTCGATCGAATCGCGCTGTACCCAGCCCATGGTGCCGGCGTAGAAATAGGGCCAGATGGCCTCGCTGCCGTCTTTAGCCTCGGCCTTCACGAAGGCTTCGGCGATCTCGTCAAGCGCGTCGTCCCAGGAAATCTGCTGCCACTGCCCTGCCCCCTTGGCACCGCTGCGGCGCAGGGGATGCATCAGCCGGTCGGGATGATAGAGCCGCTCGGCATAACGGGCGACCTTGGCGCAGATGACGCCCGCGGTGTAGGAATGATCATTGGCGCCGCGCACGCGGCCGATGCGGCCATCCTCGAATAGTTCGACCTCCAGCGCGCAGGTGGAGGGACAGTCGTGCGGGCAGGCCGTGTGGCCGACCTTGCTGTCCGGCTTCGGGGATTTGGCGTCGATGGGGGTCGCAATGTTCATGGCATTTGTATATTCCAAGGCTTGAATGGCCAAAAGCCAGAAAAACTCCCCATGACGCGAATTCATACGGACATCAGCGAAAATGAACTACCGCCACATCTACCATGCGGGCAATTTTGCCGATGTGCTGAAACATGCCGTGCTGGCGCGGCTGATCCGCTACATGCAGAAGAAGGATGGCGGCTTCCGCGTGCTCGACACGCATGCCGGCATCGGCCTCTACGACCTTTCCTCCGAGGAGGCGCAGAAAACCGGCGAATGGCTTGAGGGCATCGGCAAGCTGATGGAGGCCGACCTCGGACCGCAGGTTTCCGAGCTGCTGGAACCCTACCTCTCGGCAATTCGCGAACTCAATCCGGAGGGCGGCATCCGCTTTTATCCCGGATCGCCGAAACTGGCGCGCATGCTGTTCCGGCCGCAGGACAGGCTGTCGGCGATGGAGCTGCATCCCGAGGACTATGCGCGTCTGCACCGGCTGTTCGAAGGCGATCACCATGCGCGCATCACCGAACTCGACGGCTGGCTGGCGCTCGGCGCGCATCTGCCGCCGAAGGAAAAGCGCGGCATCGTGCTCGTCGATCCGCCCTTCGAGGAAGAGGACGAATATCAGCGCCTGGCCAAGGGGCTGGAGAGGGCCTATCGGCGCTTTCCCGGCGGCACCTATTGCCTGTGGTATCCGCTGAAGAAGGGCGCGCCGATCAAGGAATTCCACGAGACGCTGCAGGCGCTCGACATTCCGAAAATGCTCTGCGCCGAACTGACCGTGCGCAGCGATCGCGGCACGACAGGACTGACCGGCTCAGGCCTCGTCATCGTCAATCCGCCCTTCACCCTGAAGGACGAGTTGCACCAGATGCTTCCCGCGCTGAAGGACCACCTGGCGCAGGACCGCTTCGCCTCGCAACGCGCCTTCTGGCTGCGCGGCGAGAACAAGACGGCCAAGGGCGATTGACCCTACCATCGGCTTCGGGGATAGTCCGCGCCATTCACAATCTCGTCAGGTGTCCCATGAAGCTCCTCTGTTCGCCCGCATCGCCCTATTCCAGCAAGGTGCGGATGGCCGCGCATTTCCTCGGTATCGAGTTGAACGCCGTCCGAGTCGACACCAATACCGGGCCTGCGATCCTGGTGGACAACAATCCACTTGGGAAAATTCCGACGCTTCTGACGGATGACGGGGCGTCGATCTTCGACAGCGTGGCAATCATGCATTATTTCGACCGGCTGACGAAGGGCGGGCTCTATCCTTCCAAAAATGGCAAACGCACGGATGCAGAAGTGCTCGAAGCACTGTGCGACGGCATTTGCGACTGCCTGCTCACGATCGTCTACGAGCGGCGCTTCCGCGACGAGGAAAAGGTCCATCAGCCCTGGATCGACCGGCAATGGAAGAAGGTGACGGCCGGGCTTGCCCATCTCAGAGCCAAGCCGCCGAAACTCGGAAAGAAGCTCAATGGCGGGCATTTTGCACTCGCCGCCATGCTCGACTATCTCGACCTGCGCTTCAAAGACCAGTGGGAAGCCGATCATGGACCGTTGATCGACTGGCTGGCGCAATTCGAAAAGAAATTCCCGGCTCATAGCGAGCTCAAGGCCAGCGCCTGATCCGGCAGCCGATTTACGAGGATCGAGCCAACAAAAAAGCCGGGCGACGTGCCCGGCTTCCTCGTATTTCTGTCCAGTCGGCTTAGAACTTGACGCCGATACCGAGCTTGACGCTGTTCTCGTCGTAACCGCGCGAGAAGCTGCCGGAGTCGAGGTCGTAATCCTTGCTCTGGTAGTCGGTGTAGCGATATTCCAGGCGCGTCGTGATGTTGTTAGTCACGAAGGCTTCGACGCCGGCGCCGACCGTATAGCCGTAAGCCGTCTTGCTTTCGTCCGAGGTGTCATCGGAAACCTTGATGTTGCCGAGGGCAAGACCGGCGGTACCGTAGAGCAGGAAGGGGTTCATGTCGTAGCCGACGCGGCCACGGACGGAGCCGTTCCAGCCATACTTGTTCTCGACGCCGCCCGAGGAAACGTCGTCGCCGCTGTAGCCGAGGTCAGATTCAACGCCGTAGACGATCTGGCCGGCCTGCCAGTTATAGCCGGTGAAGACCTGGCCGCCGAAACCATAGGTGTGACGGTCGGAACCGAAGTCACCCATGTTGTAGGTGCCGGCGCCGCCGAGGTAGAAGCCCTCCCAGTTGCCGGCCGGCTTGACCGGGGCGTCCTGGGCGACCGGTGCTTCCGGAACCTGATCGACGGCATCGGCCGCCTGAGCTGCCGAGACGCCCGCGATTGCAAAAGCAGAGGCCATGAGGCCAGCAATGAGTACACGCATACTTTTCTCCTTTCAGTCCCGCGCCGCTTTTCATCTGTCTATCAGCGAAGCATTGGCGGGGAAATTGCCAGATGTCCCTTCCGGATCGGCACTGAAATTGAAACTGAAATGCGGATTTGAAAGAGCCAAATTGTGATATCATTGTGGCGGCCACATGGCTGAAATTCGATGTTGCTTGAGCGCAACATACACTTCATTAACCCTACTGAAGGGTTAAACTAAAAATACTTATTTTAGGAAATCGCATTCTTAAATAATACATAGAATATCAGGGCAACGATGGCAACCGCAGCGGCCTATTTATATAATCTCCGCCCGCCCCTATATAGTCGACAAACAGACTCGCGGGATCAGAAGGCTAGATTTTGAACGACGAAAGACTTCGCGCGGCCCTGATAACGGGGGCCGCCAAGAGAATAGGCCGGGCAATTGCCGAAGACCTTGCTGCAAATGGCTTTTCCGTTGCGATTCACGCGAACGGCTCCCTCGGCGAAGCCGAAGAACTGGCGGCGGAATTGCGGCGGAAGGGATATCGGGCGATCGCGCTCAAAGCCGACCTTACCGATAGCGGCGAAACCGGCGCCCTCATAAAAAGAGCGGCGGAGGCGCTCGGTCCGATCGATCTGCTCGTCAACAACGCCTCGATCTTCCGTCAGGATTCGGCCCGCAGTTTCGATGCGGAAGCATGGGCGCAGCATTTCGATATCCATGTGCGCGCGCCCTCGATTCTTGCCGCAGCCTTTGCCGAACAGCTGCCTGATGAAGCGACCGGACTGATCGTCAACATCATCGACCAGCGCGTCTGGGCGCTCAATCCGGGCTTCTATTCCTATACGCTCTCCAAGGCGGCACTCTGGACGGCGACGCAGACGATGGCGCAGACCTTTGCGCCGAAGCTGCGCGTCAACGCCATCGGCCCCGGCCCGACGGTGCGCAGCGCGCGGCAATCGGAAGAGGACTTCCAGGCTCAGATCGACGGGCTTATCATGAAGGCGGGGCCGGGATTCGGCGAGTTCGGACGAACGATTCGCTTCCTCTTCGACACGCCCTCGATCACCGGCCAGATGATTGCCCTCGACGGCGGCCAGCACCTCGCCTGGCAGACGCCCGATGTGGCGGAGATTACGGAATGAACGGACGAAAGCTGCTGGATGGCGGCGTTCTCTACGACGAAACGGATGAGAGCGAAGACGAGATCGAGGTGGAAGGCGAGGTTTCCGCCGCCCCCCTCGCGGCGGCGGTCGACTGGAACGCCGGCAGCCTCAACGAGACTGGGCTCATCGGCGCCGAACTGATCGGCGAATTCGTCAAACGCCTGCCGAACAGTCCCGGCGTCTACCGCATGTTCAATGCCGAAGGTGACGTACTTTATGTCGGCAAGGCGCGCAGCCTGAAGAAGCGTGTCGGCAATTACGCGGTCGGCCGCGTGCATTCCAACCGCATTGCCCAGATGGTGCGCCAGACGGCGAATATGGAATTCGTGACGACGCGCACGGAAACCGAAGCGCTGCTCTTGGAAGCGAATCTGATCAAGCGCTTGCGGCCGCGCTTTAACGTGCTGCTGCGCGACGACAAGTCGTTTCCCTATATTCTGATCACCGGCGATCACCGGGCGCCGGCGATTTTCAAGCATCGCGGCGCCAGGGCGCGAAAGGGCGACTATTTCGGACCTTTCGCGTCGGCGGGCGCGGTCGGGCGGACGATCAATTCGCTGCAACGCGCCTTCCTGATCCGCACCTGCACCGACAGCGTCTTCGAAACGCGCACCCGCCCCTGCCTGCTCTATCAGATCAAGCGCTGCTCCGGGCCCTGCACCCATGAGGTCAGCGACGAGGGTTACGCCGAACTGGTGCAGGAGGCGAAGGACTTCCTTTCGGGCAAAAGCCAGAAGGTGAAGTCGCATATGGCCGAAGCGATGAACCAGGCCGCCGAGGATCTCGACTTCGAGCGGGCGGCGATCTATCGCGATCGCCTGGCGGCACTTTCGCATGTGCAGAGCCACCAGGGCATCAATCCGGCCGGCGTTGAGGAAGCGGACGTTTTCGCCATCCATCACGAAGGCGGCGTCTCCTGCATCCAGGTCTTCTTCTTCCGCACCGGTCAGAACTGGGGCAACCGCGCCTATTTTCCGAAGGCCGACCCGCAGCTTTCCGGCGCCGAAGTGCTGAATGCTTTTCTGGCGCAGTTTTACGACGACAAGCCGGTGCCGAAGCAGATCATGCTGTCGGAGACGGTCGAGGAACTGGAACTGCTCGCCGCCGCACTCAGCGAAAAGGCCGGCCACAAGGTTTCCATCCTCGTGCCGCAGCGGGGCGAAAAGCGCGATCTCGTCGAGCACGTCATCGGCAATGCGCGCGAGGCGCATGGGCGAAAGCTTGCCGAGACGGCGTCGCAGTCACGACTGCTCGAAGGCTTCAAGGAGACCTTCGGGCTTGCCTATGCGCCGCAGCGCATCGAGATCTACGACAACTCGCATATCATGGGCACCAATGCCGTCGGCGGCATGGTGGTGGCGGGGCCGGAAGGCTTCGTGAAGAACCAGTACCGCAAGTTCAACATCAAATCGACCGACATCACCCCCGGCGACGACTTCGGCATGATGAAGGAGGTGATGACACGGCGGTTCTCGCGGCTGATCAAGGAGGAAGGCATTCCCGACCGGACAGCGCAGGCAGCTGCTCCAGACGCCGCCGACATGCCCTTCCCGGCCTGGCCCGATGTGATCCTGATCGACGGCGGCCAGGGGCAGATGACGGCGGTGCGCGCCATCCTCGCCGAGCTCGGCATCACCGACAGCGTCATGGCGATCGGCATCGCCAAGGGTGTCGACCGCGATGCCGGGCGCGAGCGTTTTTTTCCGCCAGGGCGCGAGAGCTTCACGCTGCCGCCGCGCGATCCGGTGCTCTACTTCATCCAGCGCATGCGCGACGAGGCGCATCGCTTCGCGATCGGCTCGCACCGGGCGCGGCGCAAGAAAGAAATGGTCAAGAACCCGCTCGACGAGATCGGCGGCATCGGCCCGTCGCGCAAGCGGGCGCTGCTGCAGCATTTCGGCACCGCGAAAGCGGTTTCGCGCGCCGCTCTGTCCGACCTGATGGCGGTAGAAGGCATTTCGGAGGCCGTTGCCAAGCAGGTCTACAACCATTTCCACGACGACGCCGCGAAATAACCGCCGTCCGTCGCAAATTCCACGCAAAGGGGACGAAAAGACAGAAACAATGTTGACGGTCTACGCTCAAAGCCGTCATCTACGGCATCGGCCCGAAAATCGGAATCGATTTTCGTCAAGACGCGCGGCGCTATCGCGGCGCATCAATCAGAGAAACGATCCATGGCATCGCGTGCGTACAGCCTTCCCAACCTTCTGACTTACGGCCGCATCCTTGCCGTGCCGGTGATCGTTCTCTGCTTTTTCATCGAGGGCAGGCTGTCGATCAGCAATACGGCGCGCTGGGTGGCGTTGTGGATCTTCATCATCGCCTCGCTTACCGATTTCCTCGACGGCTATCTCGCCCGCATCTGGAACCAGACGTCGAATATCGGCCGCATGCTCGATCCGATCGCCGACAAACTGCTGGTCGCCTCGATCCTGCTGCTGGTAGCGGCCGACCAGACCATCGCCGGCTGGTCGATCTGGGCAGCGATCACCATTCTCTGCCGCGAGATCCTGGTGTCCGGCCTGCGTGAATATCTGGCGGCGCTGAAGGTCAGCGTGCCGGTGACACGTATTGCCAAATGGAAGACGACGCTGCAGCTCGTCGCCATCGCCTTCCTGCTCGCGGGTCCTGCCGGCGACGAGATTTTCCCCTATACGACGCAGACCGGTATCGCACTGTTGTGGATCGCAGCATTGCTGACCATCTATACCGGCTACGACTATTTCCGCGCCGGGTTGAAACATATCGTGGATGACGAGGAATGACGCGGCTTGTCTATTTCGCCTGGGTGCGCGAGCGCATCGGCAAGGGTGAGGAGGAGATTGACCTCCCCTCCTCCGTCGTCACCGTCGCCGATCTTCTGAATCATTTGAAGACGCTGGGCGAAGAATATGAGGCCGCACTTCAATATCCCGAGGTGATCAGGGTGGCGCTCGATATGGAGCATGTCGAGCATGACGAGCCGATATCGGGCGCCCGCGAGATTGGGATTTTTCCGCCGATGACGGGGGGATAAGACTCATCCGCCTGGGCTTTGGAAAGCTGCCAATGGGTACGACTGCGTTTTCCCTTCTCTCCCTCATTCCTGTGCTTGTCACAGGAATCCAGTGCGCCCAAGTCCTTGGGCGCGAGAGAAGCACTTGCCAAAAGGAAAAAGTCATTCACCGCGCCGACGCGCGGTGGCTGGATTCCTGTGACAAGCACAGGAATGAGGGAGGTTGGGGATACGGCAGCGCATCAAAGCAGCGGAGGCCCCTGTGGTGACCATCACCCCCACCATCCGCGTCCAGCGCGACGACTTCGACCTGCAGGCCGAAGTCGACCTGCTCTCCAAGGGCAAGCCCGGCATCGGCGCGGTCGTTACCTTCTCCGGCCTCTGCCGCGATGACGGCGGTGTGCTGGCGGCGCTGGAACTCGAGCATTATCCCGGCATGGCCGAAGCCGAGATGGCCCGCATCGGCAAACTTGCCCTCGAGCGTTTCGGGCTGCTTGGCCTGACTGCGATCCACCGCTACGGCAAGATCGCTGTGGGCGAGAATATCGTCCTCGTCGTTGCGGCCGCGCCGCACCGGCAGGCGGCGTTCGACGGCGCCAACTTCGTCATGGATTTCCTGAAGACCGCGGCCCCTTTCTGGAAGAAAGAACACGGCAAGGACGGCGCTGCCGGCGACTGGGTCGCGGCGAAGGACGCCGACGACGCGGCGCGCGACAAGTGGAAATAAATCAGCGCATTTCCTGATTATTCGAGCGACGGAAATGCGCTGCTCTTCTTGTTTTACGCAATTCCGGACTCAAAACCGCTGCGCACTTTTGCTGGAATTGCTCAGAGCACCACGCGCTCTCTGCGGCTCATGACCAGCAATAGGACGAGCAGCGAGAAGATGACGAGATCGCGCCAGACGAAGGGGCCGTAGGCGCCCCATAGGGTTTCGACGACGGCAAGCCCGGCGGCGCCGCCGGCCGAGCGCAGCGGATCGGAATAGCCGCCGACGGCGGCGATCAGCAGCACCTTCAGCCCGAACATCAGGCCGGCGCCGAAATCCATCGAACCGTAATAGAAAGTGGCGAGGATGCCGCAGATCGTGGCAACGAGGGCGGCGGCCACATAGGCGACGAGGAAGACGCGGCTGGCGCTGGTGCCGCAGAGCTCGGCGGCCAGCGGATCGTCGGTGACCGCGCGCCAGAGGCGGCCCCAGGCGGTGCGCCGGAGGATCAGCGTACCCACTGCGACGATGGCCGCCATCAGTGCGGTATCGATCAGCTGGATATGGGTGAGCGTCACCTCGAACGGCCCATCGCTCCAGAAGACGACCGTGTCGTTCAGAAACGGCGGCAGCCAGATCGCCCTGGTATCGGCGGCGAGCCGGGCGGTTTCCATCAGCACGATCATGATGCCGAGGGCAGCGACGATGACCGTGTTCGGCGACTTGCTGACCAGCGGCAGCATGATCGAGCGGCCGATCCAGATGCCCGCCGCCAGCGAATAGGTGATCGCGGCACAGGCGCCGACGGCAAGGGCGGCCGGCAGCACCAGCCAGAAGCGGTTGAAGGCGAGCTCGGTGAAAAGCAGCAGGATCTGGCCGGAGAAGGCGAAGATCGCCCCATAGGTGATATCGGCTCGCTTGGTGATGCCGAAGGCGACGGCATAACCGAAGGCGAGCGCGGCATAGAGGGCGGCAAGCGGAACCGCATTCGCCAGTTGCTGCAGAAGATAGGCCATTCCGGACACTCCGCGTCACCAAAATTATAACTGGTAAAACTCATTTCACCAGTTATAATTTTATGATGAGCTTTTCCTGGACCCCTCACCGTTTTGCCGGCGGCGCATTGGCGCTCGATGTCGCCAACAGCGTCGTTCTGCGCCACGATGCAGCACGGCGGATCGACCGCTTAGCTGTCAGCAATCAGATGCGCGACTTTCCGCACGCTGCCGCCGAATTCTGCGCCGAACGCGCCCTCTTCGGCAATATCGCCCCGGTGGCTAAGGAAAACGAGGCGGATTTCATCGCGCTGCGGGAAGCGATCGACCTCTATTTCCGCGAGCGTATACTGACGGGCGGCGACGACCAATCGCTGGCGGCACTGCTGGAGGCGGTGGCGAAGGTGCTGCGCGAAGCAAACCCCGGCAGCGTGGCGGCGGCGACCGCCCATTCGGTGCTGCGACTGATCGCTATGCCCGATCCGGAACGCATGAAGATCTGCGGCAATTGCGGCTGGCTGTTTGTCGACCGCAGCAAGAACAGCAGCCGGGCCTGGTGCGACATGGCGGTCTGCGGCAACCGCGCCAAGGCGAACCGGCATTATCGCCGCAAGAAGGAGGAAATCCCATGAGGAAACATCTGATCGTCACGGCGACAGCAATCGGCCTCGTGCTGTCCGCCTGCCAGCGCGAGGCCGAGAATCTGGTCGAGGTCACTGGCCATCTGTTCGTCTTCAACTATCGGGTGGCGAGCGCCACCTATCTGCTGACGCTGAAAAAGACCGGTCCCATCCCTGACGGCTCGGTCATCATCGCCGAATTCGAAAATCCTCAGGGCGGCGCGCCGCTGGTGCTAAACGAGAAAGTCTACCCGATCGACGACAAGATCGCGCTGCAGAGCCAAAACCTTCACTGCGTGCGCAAGGATCGTCCCTATACGGTGAATGTCCGGCTGGTCGACAAGGACGGCAAGGTGCTGCAGGAATTGAAGACGCAGTTCCGCTCCGACCTCGACCAGACCGTGCTGCCGAGCAAGCCGCTCGTCGTGGGTGCGTTTTATGACAAGAACCCGGAGGTCTTCAAGCCGGACGGCAGCGTCGATTTCTCGAACACCGACAAATGCCCGGCATAAAAAAGCCGGAGCGAAGCCCCGGCTTTCGAGAGTCAATTCAAGGCATTGGAAGGGAATGCCGACCTATGACCTCAGCCGACGATTTCGGTGTCGGAGAACCAGTACTTGATTTCCTGGGCAGCGGTTTCCGGAGCGTCCGAGCCGTGAACCGAGTTTTCGCCGATCGACAGCGCATGAACCTTGCGGATCGTGCCTTCATCAGCGTTTGCCGGGTTGGTCGCGCCCATGATCTCGCGGTTCTTCAGGATGGCACCTTCGCCTTCCAGAACCTGGACGACGGTCGGGCCGGAGGTCATGCCTTCGACCAGTTCGCCGAAGAAGGGACGATCCTTGTGAACGGCGTAGAAGCCTTCGGCTTCGCGGCGGCTCATCCAGACGCGCTTCGAGGCGACGACGCGCAGGCCGGCATCTTCGAGCATCTTGGTGATGGCACCCGTCAGGTTGCGCTTGGTCGCGTCCGGCTTGATCATCGAGAAGGTGCGTTCAATCGCCATAGTCAAATCCTCTGTTTTCTCGGGAAAAGTGGGCGGTCTTTACCCGCCCCAACGCCCGAAAACAAGAGGTAGGCGGCAATTTCACGCCGCTGTCACAGTCCGGCCGCGGCTTTCATGAAGATCGAGGCAGCGTTCGAACCAAGCCATGACCGGATCGTCGGCCGCGAGCATTGCAAGGCCGGTGCAGACTCGCAGCCATTGCAGCGCGCCGAAGACGATATAGTCGGCAAAGAGCGGCGTCTCACCGCCGATGAAGGGCTGGAACTTCAGCATATGCCGCAGCGGCTCCAGCTTGGCGCCGAAGGCGGCTTTCTCCGCCTCGCTATCGGCGGCAATGACGTCAAACGATTTGCCAAGACGAGCCTCGCGGCTTTCGCGGAAATAGGCCTTGTCTCCCTCGTCGAGGATCGCATGGATGTCGAGAAGCCCGATCCGCATGATCGCCGGATGGATGATCATCTGCGAATAGCCTTCCACCATGCGTGACAGCGCCTTGCCGCCCTCGCCGTTGAAGAGCGACGGCTGCTTCGGATAGGCCTCCTCCAGATAGAGAGCGATGGCGAAACTGTCGGGGATCAGCCTGCCATTGTCGTCGAGGACGGGCAGAGTGGGTGAGACACCGCCGCCGATTTCGCGGATGCGGGCGTAGGTCGTCGGAATCTCTTCGAAATCGAGTCCCTTATGCGCCAGCGCCATCACCGCCTTCCAGCAATGGGGCGAAAAGAAGCGCCGCTCATCGGCGCCGCAGAGGGAATAGAGAGCTCTGGTCATGACAGTCCTTTCGTGATCGCAACTCCCCGCATTCGACGACAGAACGCGCCTGCGATCAAATCAGGAAATTTCATGGCGTCATCACTGCGATTTCTACGGAAGCAAGCTAGGTCCTTTCCTGGTTAGATTGAAGCATTCTGCCGGAGCAGGTTTTCGTCAGGGCAGAGGCGATTGGCAATGGGCATACCCCAGGTATGTCCGAGCCGATCGCCTCTGATCCTGGCGGAAAGATGCCCGGCCCACCGGCCGCACCGCTTCGCTATGGCGAAGCGATAAGTGCGTCCGGCGCTTTTGAGTCTTGCAGATTTGCCAGGCAAATCTGCGGGAGGGTTGGCTGAAACGGGCCGGCTGATCGACCGGCCGGCTTGGCCGTAGAACTGGGCTACGACGCGCGCCGGCCGGTCGACCATCCGACTCCGTTTGAGCCAACAGAATGATTCAATCTAACCAGGAAAGGCTCTAGATTGCCCTTCCCAGGACAGGAGGAGCACATGCTCAGGCAATACAGGATGTTCGCCGCCTATAATCGCTGGGCCAATGCCCAGGTCTATGCGGCGGCGGCCGAACTCAGCGATGCGGAATTCCGCAGCGACCGCGGCGCCTTCTTCGGCTCGCTGCATCGAACCCTCAACCATCTGCTCGTTGCCGACCGAATATGGATGAAGCGCTTCACCGGCACCGGCGAGGCGCCGACGAGCCTCGATGCCGTGCTTTTCGAGGAGTTCGATGCGCTTCCCGTTGCACGCAAGGCAGAGGACGAGCGGATCATTGGCTGGACGGGCACGCTGGACGAGACAAGCCTTGCTGCCAACTTCACCTACTCGCCGGTGAGCCAACCGATCGCGATTACACAGCCGCTGTGGACCGCGCTCTCCCATCTCTTCAACCACCAGACCCACCATCGCGGCCAGTGCCACATGACGCTGACGGCGCTCGGCAAGCCGAGCCTTGGGCTCGACCTGATCTATTTCCTGCGCAGCGAGGGCCGCGAGTGGATGTGAGCGTCTCCGTATCAACAGGGCATTAACCGCCTTTACCGGTTGCGCCTGGAATCCAGCGCTTCCCACCCTCAGATTCAGCCTCTCTTAAAAGCTTGCGGGCATAGCGGAATGACGGAAAAGGCCGGGGCCGCGAGGGATCGTCATGCAGAATGCAAGCGCAAACGCATTGGTGCCGCGCGAGACACGCCCTGGGCCCATCGCGGACATCCAGAAGATCGCCCAGCACATGGCGCGTCTCAACGTCGCCGGGCTGCCGCGCAACTATGAAATCTTCCATGAGGCAATCGTCGGGCTCAACGCAGGTCTCGCCCAGGATATCGCTGCGCTCGGGCCTCACCCGCACCAAGCGATGCTTGACGAGCTCGGGCTGAAATACCGCCTCGTCGGCCATTGCGGGCTGGCAGGCGAGACGTCGCGCAACGAGGCGAGCCGTTTGCTGCGTGAGGTAGCGGAGAGGCTTGCCGAAGGGATGCGGTACCGGGATGCCTTTGCGCGCGCCTGCGACACGATCCTGAAATCCGTCTCCAGCCATGAGGACCAGAGCCTTGCCGCCTTCATCGGCGAGCTCGACTATCTCTCGGCCTCGCTGACGAGCGTATCGTCGGCGGAAATGCAAATCGGCGCCAGGCTGGCGGATGATATCAAGAGGCTGGAAACGCTCGAGCGCGGCATTTCGGCGATGCAGGCGGCCGCCGTCGCCGACAGGATCACCGGACTTCCCAATCGCATCGCGCTCAACCGCGTGATCGCCGACCTCTACGAGCGCGAAGAGGGTGCCGCCGGCAGTGCGCTTGTCATGGTCGATGTCGACAATTTCACCGATCTCAATGAGAGATATGGCACGCCGGCCGGCAACAAGATCCTGAAGAAGCTCGCCGGCCTCTTCCAAAAATCGGTCAAGAAGAACGACTTCGTCGCCCGCACCGAGGCGGACGAATTCGCCCTGCTGTTTTCCAATGTCGGCATGCAGGATGCGATGGCGATTGCCGAGCGCCTGCGCGCCTCCGTCGAAGACAATCTGGTCTTCGCGACCTCAGACAAGGGCGATAGCGGCAGGCTGACCATCTCGGTCGGCGTGGCGCTCAGCACGGACGCGGCAACACCGGGGCAATTGCAGGCCAATGCCCGCGTCGCCCTTCTCGACGCTCAATCGAACCCGCGCCAGCCGGTGCAGGCCTTCGGCCGCTGAGGCGGTTTCGATCTCTTGCGGCGGATAAGAGCCTTGCCGGGCCGGCAAGCAAGCTGACCGGCGCCAAGCGCTCTTGCCTTGGCCGGCGCTTTCGGCCAAAACGCCGGCCATGATCACGCTCACCGAAATTTCCGCCCGCATAGCCGGGCGCCTGCTTCTCGACAATGCCAGCCTGTCGCTGCCTTCGGGCACCAAGGCCGGCCTCGTCGGCCGTAACGGCGCCGGCAAGTCCACGCTGTTTCGCGTCGTTACCGGCGATCTCGGCTCGGAGACCGGATCGGTGTCGATCCCGAAGGCGGCACGCATCGGCCAGGTGGCCCAGGAAGCGCCGGGGACCGAGCAGCCCCTGATCGAGATCGTGCTTGCCGCCGACAAGGAGCGCGCGGCCCTGCTTGCCGAAGCGGAAACGGCAAGCGATCCGCACCGCATCGCCGAAATCCAGATGCGCCTCGTCGATATCGACGCGCATTCGGCCGAGGCGCGCGCCGCGAGCATTCTTGCCGGCCTCGGCTTCGACAGGGACGCGCAAGCCCGTCCCGCTTCCTCCTTCTCGGGCGGCTGGCGCATGCGCGTGGCGCTCGCCGCCGTGCTGTTTGCCGAGCCGGACCTGCTTCTGCTCGACGAGCCGACCAACTATCTCGACCTCGAAGGCACGATGTGGCTGGAGGATTACATCCGCCGCTATCCGCACACTGTGATCATCATCAGCCACGATCGCGACCTCTTGAACAATGCGGTCAATTCCATCGTCCATCTCGACCAGAAAAAGCTCACCTTCTACCGCGGCAATTACGATCAGTTCGAGCGGCAGAAGGCGGAAGCCGACGAACTCCAGACGAAGGCCAAGGCCAAGAACGAGGCGGCGCGCAAACATCTGCAGAGCTTCATCGATCGCTTCAAGGCCAAGGCCTCCAAGGCCCGGCAGGCGCAGTCGCGCGTCAAGGCGCTCGAGCGCATGGGCACGGTTGCGGCCGTCATCGAGGACCACGTACAGCCGATCACCTTTCCCGAGCCCGAAAAGCAGCCGGCATCGCCGATCGTCGCGGTCCAGGGCGGCGCCGTCGGCTACCAGCCAGGCAAACCGATCCTGAAGAACCTCAATCTGCGCATCGACAATGACGATCGCATCGCCCTTCTCGGTTCGAACGGAAACGGCAAATCAACCTTCGCGAAATTCATCTCCGGCAGGCTTGCCCCGGAGAGTGGCGAAGTGAAGCTCGCACCCTCCCTGAAGATCGGCTTTTTCGCGCAGCACCAGCTCGACGACCTTATCCCCGAGCAGTCGGCGGTGGAGCATGTGCGGCGGCTGATGCCTGGCGACCCGGAGGCCAAAGTGCGCGCCCGTGTCGCCCAGATGGGACTGGCGACCGAGAAGATGGCTACCGCCGCCAAGGATCTTTCCGGCGGCGAAAAAGCCCGCCTGCTGATGGGGCTTGCCGCCTTCCATGCGCCGAACCTGCTCATCCTCGACGAGCCGACCAACCATCTCGACATCGACAGCCGGCGCGCACTGATCGAGGCGCTGAACGATTACGAAGGCGCCGTCATCCTGATCTCGCACGACCGTCACCTGATCGAGGCGACGGTCGACCGGCTCTGGCTGGTCAACGGCGGCACCGTCACCGCCTTCGAAGGCGATATGGACGAATATCGCGACCTGATCGTCGCCTCGGGCAAAAAAAAAGAAGAAAAGCTGCAGCCGGCTGACGATGCGACCTCCAAGGCCGATCAACGCAAGCTCAATGCGGAGCGGCGCGCTTCGCTGACGCCGCTGAAGAAAAAGATCAACGAAATCGAATCCTTGACGGCCAAGCTGGAGAAACAGATTCAGGCGCTTGACGCGGAACTTGCAAATCCCGCCCTCTACGAGAAAACGCCCGCCAAGGCCGCCGAAAAGGCAAAGCAGCGCGGCGAGGCCGCGGCAAAACTCGCTGCTGCCGAGGAAGAATGGCTGATGCTGTCGTCGGAATACGAAGAAGCGATGGCGGGATAGCCACAGTCGCGCCACCCTCGCCATGCGCGACATGGTGGTCATGGATCTCGACATCGACAGCAAGGACTATTTCACCACGACGCCGGCCTCCGTAACGCAGCGGACGATGGACCAGTTGCACAAGCGCGGCCACGGCATCATTCTCATGCATGACATCCACAAGCGCACGGCGAAGATGTTGCCGACCCTGCTTTCGAAACTCGAAGCCGAAGGCTACAAGGTCGTGACGCTGAAGTTCAAGAAGACGCAGGCCCCGACCAACCTCGTCGCCTCGGCCGGTTTCGTGACTGTGCGCTAAGGGATTTCGGCCGTATTGTGATTCAGAGGATATCGGGAGAAAAGTGTTTTGTTTCGCTATCTTTATGGCGCGCTGTTAGCTTTGGTACCGCTCGTTGCCGCCAATGCTGAATCTGCAAATTTTTGCAGAAACAGTATCAAGCCGAACGAACCGGTCGAGTTGCGATTCATGGGGCTTGAATACGCGCTGGTCATTCATGTTCTCGCGGAAAGATACTGCAGAGCTGAACCAAAATCGATGCGTCCACGGTTTCTTGGATACATCGAGAAGCAGGGATGCAACCCAGGAACCGAGATCTACACAGATGTTGAGGCAGCTATCGCACGATTGGAGGGCGCCAGCCTGAAACTGCTCGCTCAAGACGGAAACCCCACATTAGAGATGTCCGACCAACAGGTGCAGGAATGGGCATCAACTACTGTGGACGCGCTTGGGGGATGCGACGCGCTGAAAAAGGCTCATGACGCCCAGCTTGAAGAGTAAGCGTCAGGCGAACTTGGCTTGGTTCGAAACGTCGTGTCTGCACCCTCTCCGGAAGCGGTAAGCCATTTGAACAGTCAGAAACTGATATCATCGAAAACCGCTCACGCTTATCAACATCATGCGCTAGATCTGTGAGACGTCAACGGAGGCCGGCAACTCAGACATGAACCTTCATCTCGAAGCGGACGAGGATCCGCGCACCCGCCAGTTCATCGACGAACATAATGCGCTGTCCGATGCGGCATTGAGAACGCCGGAATTCGCTGAGGATCGCGACGCGATCAAGACGCTGATCGAGCGTCAGGACCGGCTGATCGTGCCGATGCGCCGCGGCGGGTGGCTGTTCGATTTCCGCCAGTCCAAGGACAATCCGCTCGGGGTCTGGCTGCGCCTGCCGGCCGATCAGCAGCCGTTGCCGGAGGCCGATTGGGAGGAGGTCTTCGATCTCGACGCCTTCTGCCTCAGTGAAGGCAAGCGCTGGACCTGGCGCGGCGTCGTCACCTGCCCCTGGGAACCGACGCGCGTGCTGCTCACGCTTTCGGACGGCGGGTCAGACCTTGTCCGCCTGCTCGAATTCGACGCAGAGAACAAAGAGATCGTGACGGGCGGATTCGACACGCCGGCGGCGCGATCGCATGCCAATTGGCTAAGCCGCGACGAGATCTGCTATTTCGGCTCGATCGACCGATTTTCGGCGACCCGTTCGGGATGGCCGCGCGTCGGTCGGCGATTGAAGCGCGGGCAGCGGCCGGAAGATGCCGCCATCCTGTTCGAAGCCGCCGACGAGGACGTCTATGGCTTCAATCTCGTTATCGACCCTGCCCTGTCGGGCACCTCAGCGGATGCCGGCTTGATCGACATCTTCGTCGCCGCGCACGAGATCGGCGTCGCCAGCGCCTACCTGATATCCGATGACGGCGGGCAACGGCGCATCGACCTGCCTAAGGAGGCGGACTTTCAGTTCAACCACGATCACTGCCTCTGGCGGGCAAAGACCGACGAGCGCGTTGCGACAGGCAGCCTGGTGCTGCAGCGCTTCGATCCGAACTCTGAGACAGTTCCGCTCGGGCCGGAGCGGATCTTGTTTCAACCCGGTGAAGGCCAGTCGATCTCGCAGATGATGCTGATGCGCGAGTGGTGCGTGTTCATCGTCTCCGATCGGCTGCGCCCGCGTCTCATGGTGCTCGACCTGACGAAGCCCGATGCCGGACAGCGCGAGATCGCGCTGCCGGCGGATATGCAGACGGCGCATTTCAGGCCGCTCTATGCGGATCTGCATCTTGGTGACGACACGCTCTACATTGTCGGTCAGGGTTTCCTGCAGCCGCCCACCTGCTACCGCCTCGAACTCTCCGATCGCAGCAAACAGCCCGAGCCGGCCTTCACCGCCGTGGCGCCGAGCTATTTCGATGCCACCGGCATGTCATCCGAGCTACTGGAGGCGGTTTCTGAAGACGGAACGAGGGTTGCCTATCGGCTGGTCCTGCCGAGACAGTGGACCAGGGGCGCGCTGCCGGTGCTGATCTACGGCTATGGCGGCTTCGATGTTTCGCTGTCGCCGAATTATTCCGGCGTGACCGGTCGCTGGCTGGAAGAAGGCGGGGCCTATGTACAGGCCTATATCCGCGGCGGCGGCGAATTCGGGCCCGACTGGTATCGCAGCGCCAAACGGCAGGGGCGAGACCGGGCCTTTGCCGATTTTGTCGCCATCGCCCGCGATCTCGTCGCCCGCGGCTACACCGTGCCATCGCGGATCGCCTGCCAGGGCGGCAGCAATGGCGGCCTGCTGACCGGCGTGATGCTGACGCGCTATCCGCATGATTTCGGCGCGATCTGGTGCCAGGTGCCGGTGCTCGATATGACACGCTTTCACCTGTTCAGCGCCGGGCAGGCCTGGATGGACGAATATGGCGATCCGGAGGTCTCGGTGGATCGGGACTTCATGCTCGGTTATTCCCCGCTTCATAATGTCAGGCCGGCGAGCGAGATTGCCTATCCTCCGATCTATATCGAAAGCTCCACCAATGACGACCGTGTGCATCCCTCGCATGCACGCCGCTTTGCCGCGCGGCTGGAGGAGGAAGGACACAAGCCGCTCTTCCATGAATTCGGCATGGGCGGGCATGGCGGCGACGGCGATTCGCAAGAGCGCGCCGCCCGCGCGGCGATGGGTTACAGCTTCCTTCGCCAAACTATCATGAGATAGACGGGCCATCATGGGGTAGGATGATGCAATGAATGAAGGAGGAGAGCTTGTCGCCGCTCCTCTTTCTGCTACAAGAAGCGTAATAAATCATACTTTTCACAGGTTCGAGCGAAACACCCATGTCTCCCATCAATCTCGCCATCGTCGGCGTCGGCAAGATCGTCCGCGACCAGCACCTCCCCTCCATCGCCAAGAACGCCGATTTCAAACTCGTCGCCACCGCCAGCCGCCACGGCACGGTCGAGGGCATCAACAGCTATACGACGATCGAGGCGATGCTCGACGCCAAGCCTTCGATCGATGCGGTTTCGCTCTGCATGCCGCCGCAATATCGCTACGAGGCCGCCTATAAGGCGCTCGTCGCCGGCAAACACGTCTTCCTGGAAAAGCCGCCCGGTGCGACGCTGAGCGAAGTCGCCGACCTCGAGGCGCTTGCCGCAAAGCAGGGCACGTCGCTGTTTGCCAGCTGGCATTCGCGCTATGCGCCGGCGGTCGAAGCCGCCAAGGAGTTTCTTGCTTCGACGACGATCGAGAGCGTGCATGTGATCTGGAAGGAAGACGTCCGCCACTGGCATCCGAACCAGGAATGGATCTGGCAGGCCGGTGGTCTCGGCGTTTTCGATCCCGGCATCAATGCGCTGTCGATCGTCACCCACATCCTGCCGCGGCCGATCTTCATCACCGAGGCCGTGCTCGAATTCCCCGAAAACCGCGATGCGCCGATCGCCGCCGACATTCATTTCCGCAATGCCGACGGCCTGCCGGTTCGAGCTGAATTCGACTGGCGCCAGACCGGCAAGCAGAGCTGGGACATTGTCGCCGAAACGGCGGCCGGTCAGATGGTGCTTGCCGAAGGCGGCGCCAAGCTTTCGATTAACGGCACGCTGACATTCGCCGAGCCGGAGCAGGAATATCCCTCGCTCTACCGTCGCTTTGCCGAAATCATCAAGACCGGCAAATCGGATGTCGATCTGGCGCCGCTGCGCCATGTCGCCGACGCCTTCATGCTCGGCAAACGGAAATTCGTCGAAGCCTTCCACGATTGAGCCACTTGGCGGTCCTTGCCTGTTTCAGCCCGACGGCAAGGACCGCCCCGAAGGCTCTTAGGCCTTCTTCTCCCACCGCCCTTCCGGCGTCTGCTGCCAGTAGGTGAGGTTATGCCCCTCGCCTTTCAGCCTCTTCCATTGCGCGCGCGCCGCTTCCAGTTGCTCCTGATCGTGACCGTCGAACATGAAGACGATGCGCTCGTAAGAGTCTGCCGGCGGCGGCTCGGCGCCGTCGACGATGAAACGCACCGTGGCCGCATTGGCGTTGTCAGGTGTGACCGTCAAAAGCACCGGCTGGTTCTCGGCGAAATCGGCCTCGTCGGTGCCGTGCGGCAGGAAGGTCTCCTCGCGGAACGTCCAAAGATGCGCATCGAGAGCATCGCGCCGCGCCGGCTCACGCGTCTGCACGGCGACGCGCCAGCCGCGCTCGACGCTTTTGTCGATAAGCGGCGGAAGCGCGTCTTCCAGCTTGGTTTCGGTCAGATGATAGAAGAGAATGTCGGTCATCAGGATTCATAATGGGCGCGGACAAGTTCGTCGAGCAGGCGCACGCCGAAACCGGAACCCCACGACTGGTTGATCTCGTCTTGCGGCGAGCCCATCGCCGTGCCGGCAATATCGAGATGGGCCCAGGGTGTCTCCTGCACGAAACGCTTGAGGAAATGCGCGGCGGTGATCGAGCCGGCCTGCCGGCCACCGGTGTTCTTCATGTCGGCGAACTTGCTGTCGATCAGCTTGTCGTAATCCTTGCCGAGCGGCATGCGCCAGAGTTTCTCATTTGTGGAAAGGCCGGCTGCCGTCAGCTGGGCGGAAAGCTGGTCGTCATTTGAGAACAGACCCGCATGCACATTGCCGAGCGCCACGACGATCGCGCCGGTCAGGGTGGCGAGATTGATCATGAATTGCGGCTTGAAGCGATCGTTGCAATACCAGAGCGCATCGCAGAGCACGAGGCGGCCCTCGGCATCGGTATTGATCACCTCGATCGTTTGGCCGGACATAGAGGTGACGATATCGCCGGGACGCTGGGCGTTGCCGTCAGGCATGTTCTCGACCAGGCCGATGATGCCAACGGCGTTGACGGCGGCCTTGCGGGAGGCGAGCACATGCATGAGCCCGGTCACGGCTGCGGCGCCGCCCATATCGCCCTTCATGTCCTCCATCCCGGCGGCCGGCTTGATCGAAATGCCGCCGGTGTCGAAGACGACGCCCTTGCCGATGAAGGCGATCGGACGATCCTTGCCCTTGCCGCCCTTCCACTGCATGACCGCCAGGCGTGGCGGGCGCACCGAACCTTGGGCGACGCCGAGCAAGGCGCCCATGCCGAGACGGCGCATTTCCTTCTCGGTCAGGATCTCCACCTCGACGCCGAGCATTTCCAGCTCCTTTGCCCTGGCGGCGAATTCGACAGGTCCGAGTGCGTTCGGCGGTTCGTTTACGAGGTCACGGGCGAGATTGACGCCGCCGGCTATCGCTTCGGAAGCGGAAAACGCCTTCTTGGCGCCGGTCGCATCGGCGGTGACGATCGTCACCTTGACGGATTTCGTCGGCTTCTCCTCATCGTCATTCTTCTTTGTCTTATAGGAATCGAAGCTGTAGGCGCGTAGCAGCATGCCGAGCGCAAAATCGGCGGCGGCGCGCGCGTCCGTCGCGACGCCGGGAACGTCGAGGAAGACGGCCGCCCTGTCTGTATTCTTGATTTTCGATGCCGCAGCGCCGCCGGCCTTCAGCCAGTCATGAGCGGTAAGTTCGGCCGCCTTGCCAAGGCCGAGAACGACGATGCGCTCGACCGGTGCGCCTTCCGGGGCGACGATATCGAGCGCGGCCATGGATTTTCCGGAGAATCGCGCGATCTTCGCAGCCTTGGCGATCACGCCTGCCGGATCGGCCGTTTCAGCGCCGGCGGCGGCGTCGGCCTCCACGGTCTTCAACAGGATCGCCAGCCCACTATTGAGCTTTGCCGACTTCGCGAATGAAATTTCGAACTTTGCTGACATGTCTTCTCCGCTGGGATTCTTGGAAATCCGTCCCTGGCGGATAATTTCGCGTTTGCCGGGTCTGTCAATGGCTTGCGACACTTGTTATGGTCGCCCGCGGCCGTCCAGGCCCACATGTTTCCGTCAGTTTCGTAGATATTCGCGTTGACAGATTTTTCGAAAAATCGATGGCGGAGCCCGGTGATCCGCCTGCCGAAGACGACTTTCGGTGCATTCATGCTGTTGTTCTGGGCGTGGTGGGGGCTGCTGATCGTCTTCCGCGCCTTCCCCGGGATCGACATCTATTTTTCCCAGCTTTTTTTCCTGGAGACCGGTTGTGACGCGACCGCCGCTGCCGGAAGCATCTGCGGCGGTTTTCCCTATCGCGACTCGGGGAACTTCGACCTGCTGCGCACCATCTTCTTCCGCCTCCCCTATGTCGTGGCGATCGTGATGCTGTGGAAATTGATCGAGTGCTACCAGCAGCATGGCGCGACCTTCAATGCCGATCGGGCGCGCAAGCTTAAGGTCGCCTTGGGAACGCTGCTGATCGGCCCGGTGCTGCTGGTCAACGTCGTCCTGAAGGAACATTGGGGCCGGCCGCGGCCGGTGCAGACGGATATTTTCGGCGGCGCCCTGCATTTCGTCGAGGCCGGTTCGCTTGCCGGCAAATGCGTCTCCAACTGCTCCTTTGTCTCCGGCGAGGCGGCGAGCGCCGGTTGGCTGTTCTGCCTGCTGCTCTTCGTTCCGAAATCGCTGCGCTATGCTCTGGTGCCCCCGATCGTCGCCGTCTCCATCCTGACCCCGGCCCTGCGGCTGTCCTTCGGCGCACACTATCTCTCCGATGTCACGCTCGGATGGCTCTCCTCGCTGGTCGTCTTCGCAGCGCTGCTGGCGTTAACTGAGTCGCAACAGCACCAAAAAAATTCTGAAATTTGAATGAATTTTTGACACCTGCTTGTCGCAAAACCGCGACAAAGAGCGTAGAGGGATTCTCCTGCAAGCCGTTTGGGCCTGCAGGTGCTTTCAAGGGCCGGCATGAAACTACTCGAGACATACATATTGCGGCGCGTCAGCCAGATGTTTCTCGTGGCGCTCCTGCCGGTGCTGGCGATCATTTGGACGACACAGGTGCTGCAGCGCATCAACCTCGTCACCGACAGCGGCCAGTCGATCGGTTCGTTCGCCAAACTGGCGACGATGATCCTGCCGTCGATCATTCCTGTCGTGCTGCCCTTCGCGCTTGTCATCGCCATCACCCAGACGCTGACGACGATGAACAACGATTCCGAGCTGACCGTCATCGACGCGGCCGGGGCACGGCGCAGCATTCTGATCCGCCCGATCCTGCTGCTCGCCGCCGTCATCAGCGTCTTTTCCTTCTTCGTCGACAATATCGTCGAGCCGCGGGCAAAGACCGTGGCGCGTCAGATGATCGCCGAGACCTACGCCGATCTTCTCTCCTCGGTCATCGAAGAAAAGACCTTCCGTAAGCTCGACGAGGGTCTCTACGTGCAGATCTCGCAGCGCCTGGCGGGCCGCATGCTGAAGGGCCTGTTCGTCGCCGACGAGCGGGATCCGGCATATGAGCTGATCTATTACGCCAAGGAAGGCGCCGTCGACGATACCGGCACGACGCTGATCATGCATGACGGCGAGGTGCATCGCAAAACGCCCGACGGCAACGTCTCGGTCATCAATTTCGATTCCTATTCCTTCGACCTCTCGGACATGACCGAGAGCCGCGGCCAGGCGACACTGAAAGCCAGCGACCGTGACCTGTGGTTCCTGTTCAATCCGGATCCGAACGACAAAGACTTTACGATCCGGCCGCAGAGCTATCGCGCCGAACTGCATCGGCGGCTGACGGACTGGATCCTGCCCGTCGTCTTTGCCCTGTTTTCGCTGGCAATCGCCGGCGACGCGCGCTCGCACCGCGAAGCGCGGCTGCATCCGATGGTGAGCGCGCTCGGCTATGCCTTCGCGCTGCGATGGGCTGCTTTCTATGCGGCGAACCAGATCGACACCGATCCGGAATATATCGCCGTTCTCTACGCCCTTCCGATCGTCAGCAGCGTCGTCTCGATCATCTTCCTCAGCCTGCACAAGCGACTGGTCATGCCTTCGTTCATAAGGGACCGAATATCGGCTTCCTGGAGACGAACGCAGGAACGACTGCTTGCCGCGACCAGCAGGTCCGGCGGGGGCGCTGCCCAATGATGTTCGGGACATTGTCGCGTTATTTCTTTCGTCGCTACCTGGCGACGACCGCCTGGTTCCTGATCGGTGCGTCGGCAATCGCCTTTCTGCTTGATTTCAGCGAGACGGCGGGGCGCATGTCCGGCCTGCCCGGCTACACGATCGGCGGCGGCATCGTGATGACGGCCGTGCGCCTGCCGCTCATTCTGCAGCAGACAATCCCCTTCGTCGCGCTTTTCGTCGGCATGACGGTTTTGATCGGGCTCAATCGCAAATATGAGCTCGTCGTCACCCGCGCAGCCGGCATCTCGGTCTGGCAGTTCATGTTCCCCTTCGTCGCCGGCTCACTGGCGCTCGGCGTGCTGACGACGACGGCGCTCAACCCGCTTGCCGCCTGGGGACAGCGCCAGGCGCTGCTCGTCGAATCCGACTGGCGCGGCGAAAACGCGGTTCTGCGCAAGGCGCCCCAGATTCCGTGGCTGCGCCAGATCAGCGGCCGGGACGATGTCATCATCGGCGCCCAGACGGTCCAGGAGAACGGAACCAAGCTGGTCGACGCCGTGTTGATCCATTTCGATTCAAGCGGCCGAGTCATTATGAGACAGGATGCCGCCACGGCTAAGTTGGAAGATGGTTACTGGCAGCTTAACGGTGTCGTCGAGCGCAAGCCTGGCGAAATCCCGCTGCGCAAAGCTTCGGTCCAACTTCGCACCAATCTGAAACAGGATTTCGTTCAGGAGCGGCTGACAGCGCCGGAAACAATTGGTTTCTTTGACCTTTCCAACCGCATTGCGGCGGCCAAATCCTTCGGCATCTCGACCAAGGCATTGGAGACGCAATTCAACTCTCTGTTGTCCCAGCCATTGCTGCTGGTGGCCATGACTCTCATTGCTGCAACAGTGTCCCTAAAATTTAGCCGGTTCAACCAATCCCGCTCCGTGATTCTGGGTGGAATCCTGTCAGGCTTCATGCTTTATGTCATCACCGTGCTTGTTAAAGCATTCGGAAGCAGTGGAGTCGTGCCTCCCTTCGTGGCGACCTGGATACCGGTGGTCGTCGCGCTGGCCTTGGGCGCGACTATTTTGCTTCATCAGGAGGACGGCTAGTGGCGGTAGGCGACCGCAAGTATATTAGTAAACAATCGGTTGCCCTGCTTGTCGGTGCGGCTCTATGTTCCTATTTCGGCAGCGTCCCGGCCTCCTACGGCCAGGCCAGCACGCCTGAGCAAAATATCGAGAATAAGATTCCTGAAGGCGCCAAGCTTCTGCTTTCCGCCAATGAACTCGTCTATAACCGTGACGCCGAAATCGTCTCGGCGGTCGGCGGCGTGCAGATCAACTATGGCGGCTACAAGATGGTCGCGCAGAAGGTCGAGTACAATCAGAAGACCGGCCGGATGACTGCGATCGGCAATGTCGAGATGGTCAGTCCGGACGGCAACCGCATCTATGCCGACAACCTTGACGTGACCGACAATTTTGCCGACGGATTCCTAAACTCGCTGCGCATCGAGACCTCCGATAATACGCGTATCGTCGCGGAGAGCGGCGAGCGTGTCGGCGGCACGAAGATGATTCTCAACAAGGGCGTCTACACCGCCTGCCTTCCCTGCGCCGAAGATCCGAAGCGCGCGCCCTTCTGGCAAGTCAAGGCCAAGCGCGTGATCCAGAATGGCGAGACCCATACGATCCGTCTGGAGCGAGCCCGCTTCGAGTTGCTCGGTTACCCGATTGCCTTCGTGCCGTTCATCGAGGTTCCCGACAATACGGTGAAGCGCAAGTCCGGTTTCCTGTTCCCGACAATGAGCCTGTCGCAGAATCTCGGCTTCGGTCTTTCCATTCCTTATTATTACGTGATCTCGCCGAGCATGGATGCGACGGTCACCGCAACCGGCTACACGGCGCAGGGCTTCCTCGTCGAAGGCGAATTCCGCCAACGCTTCGAAAACGGCACGCATATTCTGCGCGTCGCCGGCATCGACCAAGCGAACCCGGGCAATTTCAGCTCCGGTACCAGCGATGCCGAAGCCGAGCAGCGCGGCATGGTGGCGTCGAAGGCAGAGTTCCGCATCAATCCGCGCTGGACGTTCGGCTGGGACGTCATGATGCAGAGCGACAACAATTTCTCGAAGACCTACAAGCTCCGTGGCTTGAGCGGCACGGATCGCACGAACCAGATCTACCTGACTGGGCTCGGCAAGCGGAATTATTTCGACATGCGGGCGTTTTATTTCGACGTCCAGGATGCCGACCGCACGAACACCGCCGAGAAACAGCAGGCGATCGTCTATCCCTCGCTCGATTATCATTATGTAGCGCCTCAGCCGCTTGCAGGCGGCGAGCTTTCCGCGGACGTCAACCTGACGAATATTTCGCGCACACATGACGACTTTTACACTGTCGACGGCTTCGACCGCTTCCGCGGCCTGAAGGGCCAGACGTCGCGCCTGACCGCCGAACTTCAGTGGAAACGCACCTACGTTACGCCGACCGGCCTGGTGATCACGCCGCTTCTGGCCGCGCGCGGCGACGCTTTCGCGCTGAACATGAACGACCCCACAGGTTACGCCGGCAATTACCTTGACGACAATTCCGCCACCCGTTCGATGCTCACCGCCGGGCTGGAGGTGCGTTATCCCATTCTGATGACGACTGATAACAGCACCCATATCCTCGAGCCGATCGCACAGATCTATGCCCGCCCCGACGAGCAACTCGCCGGCCGGCTGCCGAACGAGGATGCTCAGAGCTTCGTCTTCGACGCGACGTCGCTTTTCGATCGCGACAAGTTCTCAGGCTACGACCGTATTGAAGGCGGCACCCGCGCCAATCTCGGCGTCCAGTATACCGGGACTTTCGACAGCGGTTACAAGCTGCACGGCATATTCGGCCAGTCTTACCAGATCGCCGGCCAGAACTCGTTCGCGACCGATGACCTCGTCAATGTCGGCGCGGATTCGGGCCTCGAAACCGACCGCTCCGATTATGTCGGTCTCGGCGGCGTCGAAACGCCATACGGTGTGTCCGTCGCCGCTTCCTACCGTCTCGACGAGAAGGATTTCGAGTTCCGGCGCGGCGACCTGACAACGGCCTACCAGAACGACACCTTCCAGACGCAGGTGACCTACACCCATCTCAGCGCCCAGCCGGCCTACGGCTTCGCCGAGGACAATGACGAGATCCAGACCAGCAGCAGAGTCAAGTTCAAGGACTATTGGTCGATCTTCGGCGGCATCGCCTGGGATCTGAACAATGATGTGATCAGCCGCCGGACGCTCGGCCTTTCCTATGAGGACGAGTGCACGATCTTCACGATCGCCTATACCGACAGCCGGGATTCCGAGGACGAGTCGGCAAGCGACTGGACAATCGGCGCGCGGCTGACGTTCCGCACGCTCGGCGACATCAAGATCGGCTCCGATAGCCTCTCCAACTAGCAGGCGAACGGCGTAAACATGGCTTCAGGTCATTCTTTCGCCGTAAGCCTGTGCAGGACATTGCCGCCAGCCGATATCTGAGGCATAGGGGATTTGCGCCGTGACGGAGGCGATTTCCGCGTGTCTCGCACTGTGGTAAGGACGCCGCGAACAACGTCACGCGGCGCTAATGGGAGGTCAACAGATGATTGACGCGAAAAAAGCCATAACCGCCTTCCTCGCCGGCGCAGCGCTTGCCTTGATGGGCCTTGCCGGCCCGGCGCTGGCAGCAAGCGAAGTCCAGGCCGTGGTGAACGGCACTGCCATCACCAGCGGCGATGTCGCCAAGCGGCAGGCCTTCCTGCGCCTGCAGCATACGAAGGCCGATGCCAAGACCGCCAAGGAGCAGTTGATCGACGAAACGCTCAAGCGGCAGGAGGTCGCCCGCGTCCGCATGTCGGTTTCGCAGCAGGACGTCGATGCGTCTTTCGCGCGCTTTTCGGCCGGCAACAAGCTTTCCGTCGAACAGATGTCGCAAATCCTCGATCGTGCCGGCGTCGGCGTCGACCATTTCAAAGGCTTCATCGCCGTGCAGATGAGCTGGCCGCGTGTCGTCAATGCGCGTTACGGCTCGACCTCGCGGCTGTCGAATTACGATCTCGTCTCGCGCATGATGCAGAACAACAAGCAGAAGCCGGTGACGACGGAATATATGCTGCAGCAGATCATCTTCGTCATCCCGCAAGCCAAGCGCGCCGCCATCACCGGCAAGCGCAAGGGCGAGGCCGAGGCGTCGCGCTCGAAATTCCCCGGTTGCGACCAGTCAAAGGTCTTTGCCGCAACGATGCGCGATGTCGCCGTGCGCGACCTCGGCCGCATGCTCGCTCCCGAGATCCCGCCGGATTGGAAGCCTCTGGTCGAGCAGGCCAAGGGCAACACGACTGGTACCCGCGTCACCGACAAGGGCGTCGAATATCTGGCGATCTGCAGCCAGCGCCAGGTTTCCGACGACCAGGCCGCTGAAATGGTCTTCCGCCAGGAGGATCTCGACAAGTCCAAGGCCGGCAAGAATGGCCCGCCGGAAAACGAGAACAGCAAGAAATACCTGGATGAACTGCGCAAGAAGGCGCAGATCGCCTATCGCTGACCACGATGGCGATACCGTTCTCACGACCGCTTGCGCTGAGCCAGGGCGACCCTGCCGGCATCGGGCCGGATATCACTCTGATGGCTTGGCTCCGGCGGCGTGAACTCGGCCTGCCGCCTTTTTTCCTGATCGGCGATCCCGATGTCCTGGCCTTGCGAGCCCGCCAGCTCAACCTGGCGGTTTCCATCCGTGAGATCGACAGCGCCGACGAATCTACCGGCTCATTTGCCGATGCGCTGCCCGTCATGAGCGTGCCTGTTGGCATTGAGGTCGTGGCGGGTGAGCCGCATGCGGCAACGGCGAAAGGCACGATCGCGGCGATCGAGAAAGCCGTATCGCTTGTCATCGGCGGCGAGGCGCTCGCAGTCGTCACCAATCCGATCGCCAAGGCCGTGCTCTATGAGGCGGGCTTCCGCTTTCCCGGCCATACCGAATTTCTCGCCGATCTCGCCGCCAGAGCAACCGGCCGGCCGGTGAACCCTGTGATGATGCTGTCCGGACCGAAGCTCAGGGCCATTCCCGTCACCATTCACATTCCGCTCCGGGACGTGCCGCAGGCGCTGACGGAGGATTTGGTCATGGAAACCTGCCGGATTGCTCACGGAGATCTGAGGCAGCGCTTCGGTATCGATGCGCCGCGGCTGGCGGTTGCCGGCCTCAATCCGCACGCCGGCGAAACCGGAACGATCGGCAGGGAAGACGAGGATCTCATCCGCCCGGCAATCGAGCGCCTGCGCGACGAGGGTATCGACGCCATTGGCCCCCTGCCCGCCGATACGATGTTTCATGACGAGGCGCGGGCGCGGTACGATGTCGCCATCTGCATGTATCACGATCAGGCCCTGATCCCCGCCAAGGCGCTCGGTTTTGACGACAGCGTCAATGTCACGCTCGGACTTCCCTTCGTGCGCACCTCGCCGGATCACGGCACCGCTTTCGGCATTGCCGGCAAAGGGCTGGCGCGCGAGCAGAGCCTCGTTGCGGCGCTGAAGCTCGCCGCGCAGCTCGGCCGCACTTGGGAAAGCCGCCGCTGATGGCAGCACTCGATGGCCTGCCGCCGCTTCGCGACGTCATCCAGCGTCACGGCCTTGATGCGCGCAAGGCGCTCGGGCAGAACTTCCTGCTGGACCTGAACCTGACGCAGAAGATCGCCCGCACGGCGGGCGGGCTCGAAGGGACCACCGTTTTCGAAGTCGGCCCCGGTCCCGGCGGGCTGACGCGGGCGATCCTGGCGCTCGGCGCCAAAAAGGTGATCGCCATCGAACGGGACACACGCTGCCTGCCGGCGCTTGCCGAGATCGCCGACCACTATCCGGGCCGGTTGGAGGTGATCGAAGGCGATGCGCTGAAAACGGATTTCGAGTCCCTGGCGCCGGAAGGCCCGGTCAAGATCATCGCCAACCTGCCCTATAATGTCGGCACGCAGCTGCTGGTCAACTGGCTGCTGCCGAAGGCCTGGCCGCCGTTCTGGCAGTCGCTGACGCTGATGTTTCAGAAGGAAGTCGGCGAGCGTATCGTCGCCGGCGAGGACGACGACCATTACGGCCGGCTCGGCGTGCTCAGTGGCTGGCGGACCGAGGCGCGCATGGCCTTCGACGTGCCGCCGCAAGCCTTCACGCCGCCGCCGAAAGTGACGTCGACGGTGGTGCATCTGACGCCGCGGGAAAATCCCATCCCCTGCTCCGTCGCCAATCTGGAAAAGGTGACCCAGGCCGCCTTCGGCCAGCGCCGCAAGATGCTGCGCCAGAGCCTGAAGCCGCTCGGCGGCGAGAGCCTGCTCGTCAAGGCCGGGATCGATCCGGCCCGGCGGGCGGAGACCCTGTCCGTCGAGGAATTCTGCCTGTTAGCAAATTGCCTTTAATGCATGTCGCCCGGAAGTGTGCAGCGGTTCCGGGACAACGAAATGCATATAAAAAAGGCCAAAGCGCGTCGCATGAATCAAATTTGATGCGCTTTAAAGCGACGGCGTCTCTTCCAGCAATTCGCGGACGAAATCGAACATGCCGTGGCGGCGGTCGCGGCGCAGGCGTTCGGCCTTGACGATCGACTGGACGGCGTCGAAGGCGGTGTTGAGATCGTCGTTGACGATGACATAGTCATACTCGCGCCAGTGGCTGATCTCGGCACGGCTGTTGGCGAGGCGCGTCTGAATGACTTCCTCGGAATCTTCGGCACGGCGGTGCAGCCGCGATTGGAGTTCCGTCATGGTCGGCGGCAGCACGAAGATCGACACGACGTCGGCCGACATCTTTTCCTGCAACTGCTGGGCGCCCTGCCAATCGATATCGAAGAGCATATCGCGGCCCTCGGCCATGGCTTGCTCGACCGGCTCGCGCGGCGTGCCGTAGAAATTGCCATGCACCTCGGCCCATTCGAGCAGGGCGTCGCTGTCGCGCAGCCGCTCGAACTCGCGCACGCTCTTGAAGTGGTAATGCACACCTTCGACCTCGCTCGGGCGGCGCTGGCGCGTGGTGACGCTGACGGAAAGACCGATATGCTTGTCGGTCTCCAGAAGCGTGCGTGCGATGGTGGACTTGCCGGCGCCGGACGGCGACGAAATGACAAGCATCAGACCGCGGCGGGCGATCTGCACGGGCGAGGATTTCGCCGGTTTCATGTCCTACTCCAAATTCTGGACCTGCTCGCGGAACTGGTCGATCACGACTTTCAGTTCGATGCCGGCGGCAGTAACCGCCGAGGCATTCGACTTCGAGCAGATGGTATTCGATTCGCGGTTAAATTCCTGTGCAAGGAAGTCCAGCCGGCGCCCGGCAGGTCCGCCTTTCACCAGGAGATCACGCGCTGCGGCGACATGCGCCTTCAGGCGGTCGATTTCTTCGCGCAGATCCGCCTTGGTCGCCAGCAGCGCGGCTTCGGCATGCAGCCTGTCGCGGTCGAGAGCGGCCATGCCGTCCATCAGCAAGGCGACCTGTGCCGCGAGCCGGGAGGCGATCTCCTGCGGCGAGCGCGAGGGATCCGTCTCGATCGTTCGCGTCAGGCCCTCGATCGTTGCGACATGATCGAGAAGAATGCGGGAGAGCGCCGCCCCTTCCTGTTCGCGCATCGCCCGGAGGTCGGCAAGCGCGGCCATGAGGCCGGCGGCAATATCGGCATCCCGGGCGGCCAGCGCCTCCTCGCCGTCCTCGCCCTCGCGGAACTCCACGATGCCGCGCACCAGAAGCAGCGTATCGAGCTTCAGCGGCGCCGGATCGATCACGTCCACCAGCTGCTCGCGCATGGCAAGCACGGCGGCAAGCGCTTGCCTGTTCAGCACCGCCTCGAAACGGTTCTCGTCGGCGGTGACCGAGAGCGAAGCCTGCAGGTTGCCGCGGCTGAAACTTTCGCCGGCAAGGCGGCGGACCTCCGCCTCCATGCGTTCAAGACCGGGCGGCAGGCGCAGGCGCAGGTCGAAGCCCTTGCCGTTGACCGAGCGCAATTCCCATGCCCAGCGCCAGCGGCCGCTCGTTCCCTCTCGCCGCGCAAAACCGGTCATGGACTGCAAAGCCATGCGAGCCTCCGAAATCTTCAGTTGATCTTCTTTTTCTTCGGCGGCGGCGCGACAGTCGCGCCATTCTCGGCCGGCTGCTCTTCCGGCTGGCCATCGACCGCGATGTTCGGATCCGAACCCTTGTCGGCCTCGAGCTTGCGCCAGCGCTTGACGTTGGCATTGTGCTCTTCGAGCGTCGCGGCGAAAACGTGGCCGCCGGTACCGTCGGCGACGAAATAGAGATCCTCGGTTTTCCAAGGGTTGGCGACGGCTTCCAGCGCATCCTTGCCGGGATTGGCGATCGGCGTCGGCGGCAGACCCTTGATGACATAGGTATTATACGGCGTATCCCGCTTCAGGTCCGACTGATAGATCGGCCGGTCGGCCGGCTTCCCCTCGCCCCCGAAGAGCCCGTAGATGATCGTCGGATCGGACTGCAGGCGCATGCCCTTGCCAAGCCGGTTCAGGAAAACGGAAGCGACATGGGCACGTTCGTCGGGAACGCCGGTCTCCTTTTCGACGATGGAGGCGAGTGTGACGAATTCCTCTTTGGATCGCAGCGGCAGCGAGGAATCACGCTTGTCCCAGACCTGATCGACGAGCTTCTGCTGTGCCGCCGCCATCTGTTCGACGATTTCCGAACGCTTGGTGCCGCGCGAGAACTTGTAGGTATCCGGACGCAGGCTGCCTTCGGCCGGCAGCGCAGCCGGCAGGTCGCCTTCCAGCACCGGGTCCTGCAGCATGCGGTCGAACATCTGGCGAACCGTCAGACCTTCGGGGAAGGAAACCGAATAGAGAATGGACTTGCCTGATTTCAGCAGCTCCATGATATCGCTCATGGAGGCTCTCGCCTTGATCTCGTATTCGCCGGCCTTCAGGCTCTCGCCGGCGGAAAGATGTGTCGCCGTCAGATATCGGAAGATGCGGGCGTCGGAGATGATCGCATTGCGCTCGAGGTTGGTAGCGATTTCGGCGAGACCCGCGCCGTTGCGGACGATGAAATTGGTGTTCGTCTGCAGCGGACCCGGGCTCTGATAGGTCGATGTCGCGTAGTAGAAGCCAATGACTGCGACGACGCAGACCAGGACCGCCATCGTCATGATGAAGTTCAGAAAGAGGACGATCTGGCTGCGTGCGTTCCTGGAGCGCTTCGGCGGCTCAGGAACACGTTCCGGACGCAGGGCCTCGTTCGGCGACTTCGGGATGATCGGTCCCTTCTGCGCCTGGCTGTCGTTGCTCTGGTTCGTCGTATCGCTCACCGGCAATCCTCTAAAACTTGGCCCTTATTCCGCTATTTCGCGAAGCAATGCGGCAAAAACAGGTTCTGCCACGGTTCAACGAAGCCGCTGCCGGTCGTTCAACTCCAGCACGCCTCTGCAGCGGGCCTCTTTACTCCCCGTAACGGCGCAGCACGAGCGATGCGTTCGTGCCCCCGAATCCGAACGAATTGGACAGCGCCACGTTGATTTCTCGCTCGCGAGCCTTGTGCGGAACAAGATCGATCGCCGTCTCGCGCTCAGGATTATCGAGATTGAGTGTCGGCGGAGCGATATTGTCACGGATGGCGAGCGTAGCGAAGATCGCCTCGATGGCGCCGGCCGCACCGAGAAGGTGTCCGGTCGCCGACTTGGTCGAGGACATGGAGATCTTCGAGGCCGCGTTGCCGACCAGCCGCTCGACCGCCCCGAGTTCGATCGTGTCGGCCATGGTCGAAGTACCATGGGCGTTGATGTAGTCGATGTCGGCCGGCGTCAGCCCGGCGCGCTTCAGCGCCATCGCCATGCAGCGGCCGGCCCCCTCGCCGTCTTCTGACGGCGCGGTGATGTGATAGGCATCGCCCGACAGGCCGTAGCCGACGATTTCAGCGTAGATCCTGGCGCCGCGCGCCTTGGCATGTTCCAGCTCTTCGAGCACGACGATGCCGGCGCCTTCGCCCATCACGAAGCCGTCGCGGTCGCGGTCATAGGGGCGCGAAGCCTTCTGCGGGTCGTCGTTGTGCTGGGTCGACAGCGCCTTGCAGGCGGCAAAGCCCGCCAGCGAAATGCGGCTGACGGGCGATTCCGTGCCGCCGGCGACCATGACGTCTGCGTCGCCAAGCGCGATCAGCCGCGCGGCATCGCCGATCGCATGCGCGCCGGTCGAGCAGGCGGTGACGACCGAATGATTGGGTCCGCGCAGCTTGTGGCGGATCGAAACCTGACCGGAAACCAGATTGATCAAGCGGCCGGGAATGAAGAATGGGGAGATACGGCGCGGGCCTTTGTCGCGCAGGGTGTAACCCGCCTCGACGATGCCTTCGATGCCGCCGATACCGGAGCCGATCAGCACGCCGGTGGCGATCTGATCCTCATCGCTCTCGGGATGCCAGTTGGCATCGGCAAGCGCCATGTCGGCGGCAGCCATGCCAAAGATGATGAAGGGATCGACCTTGCGCTGTTCCTTCGGCTCCATCCACTGATCGACATTGAAGGTGCCGTCGGCACCGTCGCCGAGCGGAATACGGCAGGCGATCTTGGCGGGAAGGTCATCGACCTCGAATTCGGTGACGAGGCGGGCGCCGTTCTGGCCGGCGAGCAGCCGCGACCACGTCACCTCAGTTCCGCATCCCAAGGGTGATACCATGCCGGTACCTGTGATGACGACACGTCTCATCGCGTGCTTTCCCCCGTCTCTTATGTTCTATGGAGAAATAGGCCGAAAAGAAAAGGGCGGACTCCAGGCCCGCCCTTTCTCAAATATATAGGATCAGGCCTGGGCCTTCTCAATGAACTTCACTGCATCGCCGACCGTCAGGATCGAGTCAGCTGCGTCGTCGGGGATTTCAACGCCGAATTCTTCTTCGAAAGCCATGACAAGTTCGACCGTGTCGAGCGAGTCGGCGCCCAGATCGTCGATAAAGCTGGCGCTCTCGACGACCTTGTCGGCATCGACGCCAAGATGATCAATAACAATTTTCTTTACGCGTTCTGCGATATCGCTCATGTCGGTTTCCTCGACCTTATGTCCTGATCGGAATGCCCTTGCGGCACCCCTACCCTGTTTCAGCCTGCGATGTTTTCAGACATCCTCGGCAAACTCGTTTACCCGGCTTCAGAGATTTCCGAGGCTTGCGAAAAGCCCGCCGGTCCGTCTGCTTTCTCGGGACGACTGTTCACAGTCATGGCCCGCTTAACATGGTTTAAGTCTGCCGCAAAGCCAGAAAATCAACGCTTCGTGATTGCTCAACATGCTATTGGCGGAAATACCCCCATGCCGACGGTTTGTCGTTTCAGATCATCGCCATGCCGCCGTTTACGTGCAGCGTCTGGCCGGTCATGTAGGCAGCCTCGGAGGACGCAAGATAGGCAACCGCCGAGGCGACTTCGCCGCCCGTGCCCATCCGCTTCATCGGGATCGCTCCCATGATCGCCTCCTTCTGCTTGTCGTTCAGCTTGCCGGTCATGGCGCTTTCGATGAAGCCGGGCGCGACACAGTTGACGGTCACGTTGCGAGTGGCAATTTCCTGCGCCAGCGACTTGGTGAAGCCGATCATGCCGGCCTTGGAGGCGCAATAGTTGGCCTGCCCCGGATTGCCGGTGACGCCGACGACCGAGGTGATGTTGATGATGCGGCCATAGCGGCGGCGCATCATCGGGTGCGTCAACTCGCGCGTCAGGCGGAAGGTCGATGTCAGATTGACTTCGAGAACGGCGTCCCAATCCTCGTCGCTCATGCGCACGAAGAGACCGTCCCTGGTGATGCCGGCATTGTTGACGAGAATATCGACGCCATCGAGTTCGGCTTCGGCCTTCTGGCCGAGCGCCTTGACCTCGTCGCGGTCGGACAGGTTGGCCGGGAAGATCTTGACGCGCTCGCCGAGCTCGGCCGCCAACGCTTCCAGCTTCTCGACGCGAGTGCCGTGCAGGCCGACGGTGGCGCCCTGCTTATGAAGAAGGCGGGCGATTTCCTCGCCGATGCCGCCCGATGCGCCGGTGACGAGAGCCTTGCGGCCGGAAAGATCGAGCATGGAAACGTTCCTTATATCTGGAGATATCAATCAGGCCATGAGGGCGGCGACGGCCGCGTCGATATCCGCCGGACCGCCGACGGAGATGCCGTTGACTGTTTTGTCGATGCGGCGGGCAAGGCCGGTCAGCACCTTGCCGGAACCGAGTTCATAAAGTGTGCTCACGCCATTGCCGGCGAACCATTCCACCGTCTCGCGCCAGCGGACCTGGCCGGTCACCTGCTCGACCAGGAGGTTCGCGATCTCGTCGGCGCCCGTTACCGGGGCGGCGCGAACATTGGCAATGAGAGGCACCACGGGATCGGACTTGGCAACCGTTGTCAGCGCCGCGCGCATGGCCTCGGCGGCAGGCGCCATCAGCTTGGAATGGAAAGGGGCCGAGACCGGCAGCAGGATGGCGCGCTTGGCGCCCTTGTCGGTTGCAAGCCCGGCGGCCTTTTCGACGGCCGCTTTCTCACCCGAAATGACGATCTGGCCGCCGCCATTGTCGTTGGCGATCTGGCAGGCGCCGGTGGCGGCGGCCTCGTCGCAGACGGCTGCGACGTCGGCATGTTCCAACCCGATGATCGCCGCCATGGCGCCGACGCCGACGGGAACGGCGGCCTGCATGGCATTGCCGCGAATGCGCAGCAGCCGCGCCGTATCGGCGAGCGAAAAGGTGCCGGCGGCGCAAAGTGCGGAATATTCGCCGAGCGAGTGCCCGGCGACAAAGGCGACCTTGGACTTCAGATCCAACCCCTTGGCTTGGAGAACACGGACGACGGCGATCGAGACGGCCATCAACGCCGGCTGGGCGTTTGCCGTCAAGGTCAACGTGTCCTCCGGACCGTTGAACATGACGTCCGAAAGCTTTTCACCGAGCGCCTCGTCGACTTCGTCGAAAACGGCGCGGGCTTCCGCGAAATTCTCGGCCAGATCCTTGCCCATGCCGACGGCCTGACTGCCCTGGCCGGGGAAAGTGAAAGCAATGGTCATTCTGATGTCCCTGATTGCGCCCCTCGAGGCTGTTTTGCCTCCAATTGACATTCTTTCCGGCAGAGTCAAGTGGCGGCACCTTCTGCGCAAAGCCTTTCGCACCGGCGCAAAAGCCCGGCTTTTGCTCTTGCGCTCCGCCAAATCCGGCTTAGATTCGCGCTGAGCTTCCCAAGACTTCCACCTCTCTCCCAAGGTTTTCCCATGAAGTACAAATCGCTAGGCCGGACCGAGATTTCCGTTTCAGAGATCTGCCTCGGCACCATGACCTGGGGCTCGCAGAACAGCGAAAGCGACGCGCATGCGCAGATGAATTATGCCGTCGAGAAAGGCGTCAATTTCTTCGATACCGCCGAGCTCTACCCGACAACCCCGGTTTCGCCTGAAACACAGGGCTGGACCGAAGACTATATCGGCAGCTGGTTCGAAAAGACCGGCAAGCGAAGGGAGATCGTGCTCGCCACCAAGGTCGCCGGCCGCGGCCGCGATTATATACGCGGCGGCGAAGGCGCGGATGCAAAGAATATCCGCATGGCGCTCGAGGCCAGCTTGAAGCGGCTGAAGACGGATTATGTCGACCTCTACCAGGTGCACTGGCCGAACCGCGGGCATTTCCACTTCCGGCAGAATTGGAGCTACAACCCCTTCAACCAGGATCGCGACAAGGCCGTCGCCAACATGCGCGACATCCTGGAAACGCTGGGGGCACTGGTCAAGGAAGGCAAGATCCGGGCGATCGGCCTTTCCAACGAAACCACCTGGGGCATCCAGAAATACCTGACCCTCTCCGAACAGAAGAGCCTGCCGCGCGTCGCCAGCGTTCAGAACGAGTACAATCTGCTCTACCGTCATTTCGACCTCGATCTCGCCGAGCTCTCGCATTACGAGGATGTCGGGCTTCTCGCCTATTCGCCGCTCGCCGGCGGCATCCTGACCGGCAAATATGTCGATGGTGGCAGGCCGAAGGGGTCGCGCGCTTCGATCAATCCCGATATCGGGGGCCGCCTGCAGCCGCTGCAGGAGCCGGCGACCAAGGCCTATCTGGAAATCGCCGCCCGATACGGTCTCGACCCGGCGGCGATGGCGCTCGCCTTCTGCCGGTCGAGACCCTTCATGGCTTCGGTCATCATCGGCGCAACCTCGATGGAGCAGTTGAAAACCGATCTCGGCGCAGCCGAGCTGACGCTTTCAGAAGAGGTGCTGGCGGAGATTGCCAAGGTGCACCGGCAGTATCCACTGACGCTGTGATGACGCGGCCAGGCGCTGCCGATTGGTCCCCTTCGGGCTCGCATGTCCGATTGGGGTTGCCTTTCCTCGAAAAATCCGTATAAGCCGCCCTGTTCGTTAACCCGGTCTTCTGGCTGGTGGCTGAACGGAGGGCCGGTTTGCAAGTCGCAAATCGTTCGGAACGGAAGCGTTCCAGCCTCCCGTGTCTCCGCTCTCGACCGTCTCGGAAACGCTTTTCTTGCCTGGGTCCGCCCTATCAGGAGCAGTCGTTGAGGCTTAGCCGCCGAATATCGGGTTGAACCAAACGCAAGAAAGGCAAAGCTGTCATGGCTCTTTATGAACATGTATTCCTTGCCCGGCAGGATATTTCCGCTCAGCAGGTCGATGCCCTCGTAGAACAGTACAAGGGTGTGATCGAAGCAAACGGCGGCAAAGTCGGGCGTATCGAGAACTGGGGCCTTAAGTCCCTCACCTACCGCATCAAGAAGAACCGTAAGGCGCATTACGCGCTGATGGACATCGATGCTCCGGCTGCTGCGATCCAGGAAATGGAACGCCAGATGCGCATCAGCGAAGATGTTCTTCGCTACATGACCATCGCCGTCGAAAAGCACGAAGAAGGCCCGTCTGCCATGCTGCAGAAGCGCGACCGCGACGACCGCGGCCCGCGTGAAGGCGGCGACCGTGGCCCGCGCCGCGAATTCGGCGACCGTCCGCCGCGCCGTGACGGCGACTTCCAGCGTGGCCCGCGTCCGGATCGCGCTCCCCGCGAAGACCGTGCATAAGGAGATATAAGAATGTCTGAAGCTTCCTCCGCACCGGTCCGCCGCCCGTTCCATCGCCGCCGCAAGACCTGCCCGTTCTCCGGCGCAAACGCACCGCGGATCGACTACAAGGACGTCCGTCTGCTGCAGCGCTACATTTCCGAGCGCGGCAAGATCGTTCCGTCCCGCATCACGGCCGTTTCCCAGAAGAAGCAGCGCGAACTCGCCCAGGCGATCAAGCGCGCCCGTTTCCTCGGCCTGCTGCCGTACGTCGTGGCCTAATAGAATATGTGACCCCCGGATTTCTGATCCGGGGGGTGCCTCCCTTCCGCGATGGGCGCGGATCGGAACTGTTAAAACCCATGTTGAGACGTTTCTGAATTCGATTCAGCAACATCCTCTAACTGCTTGATGAAGCAGGACAGCGACCTTGAAACGACTCGATCTTAAAACGCTGCTGACCGGCGCCCTCGCCGGCTTGACCGCTGCCCTGCTGGTGCTGGGTGCAAGCGTGCAGCCGTCGTTTTTCAGTGCGCTCCTCTATACTGCTTCGGCAATGCCGATCCTGCTTGTCGGGCTCGGCTGGGGCAATGTCGCCGCAATTGTGGCCGTCGTCACCGCAGCCGCGCTCGGCGCGGTGTTCATCTCGCCGTCCTTCGCGCTGATCATGACGCTGGTGACGCTGCTGCCGGCCGGCTGGCTCAGCCACCTCGCCAACCTCGCCCGTCCCGCGTCCGAGCTCGGCGGTCCGGACGACCTGCTCGCCTGGTATCCGCTCTCCGATATTGTGCTGCATCTCTGCGGCCTGGTGACGTTCGCCGTCATCGTCATCGGTGTGATAATCGGCTACGGGCCCGAGATCACCGATCCGATCGTCGATCTGCTGATTACCTCTCTCAAGCAGCAGCAGCCGGAATTCATGCCCGATCCGGCGGCGACCGCGCAGACCAAATCGCTGATCCTGCTGATGCTGCCGGCTTTGCAGGGCGGCATGTGGGTGACGATGCTGTTCGCAGCCTATTATTTCGCGGTGCGCATCGTCGCAGCATCCGGCCGCGGCCTTCGCCCCCGCGAGGACATTCCCTCGTCGCTACGCATGAACCGCAACTCGATCTTCATCTTCCTCGCTGGGCTTGCCGCCTGCTTCTTCGGCGGCGTTCCGGCGCTGATCGGCGCGACCGTGATCGGCACTTTCGGCGCCGGCTTCATGCTCTCCGGCTTCGCCTCGCTGCATTTCCGCACGCGCGGCAAGGACTGGCGTTTGCCGGCCCTCATCCTCTGCTACCTGGCGTCCATGCTCATGCTGCTGCCAGCTCTGCTCATCCTGGTCGTGGGTCTTAGCGATACGCGCAAGGCGATCGCGCTGACCCCGACGAAAGATGCCGATGCCCCCAAACAACCCGATACGAAAATCTGAGACACAAGAAAGGACAAGAAAATGGAAGTCATCCTTCTCGAACGCATCTCCAAGCTCGGCCAGATGGGCGAAACCGTAAAGGTTCGCGACGGCTTTGCCCGTAACTACCTGCTGCCGCTCGGCAAGGCGCTGCGCGCCAACGCCGCCAACAAGACCCGCTTCGAAGCCGAGCGTGCGACGCTCGAAGCCCGCAACCTCGAGCGCAAGTCGGAAGCCCAGAAGGTCGCCGACGTTCTCGACGGCAAGTCGTTCATCGTCGTGCGCTCCGCCGGCGAAACCGGCCAGCTCTACGGCTCGGTCGCTGCCCGCGACGTCGTCGAGATTCTCGCCGCCGAAGGCTTCAACATCGGCCGCAACCAGGTTCACCTGAACACGCCGATCAAGGCAATCGGCCTGCACAAGGTCGAGCTGCAGCTGCATGCCGAAGTCGAAATCAATGTCGAGCTGAACGTTGCCCGTTCCGCCGATGAGGCTGAGCGCCAGGCGAAGGGCGAAGAACTCACCTCGGTCGACGCGATCTACGGCGTCGACGAAGACGCACTGCGTCCGGAAGACTTCTTCGATCCGGAAGCCGACGGCATCGACGAAGACGAAGCATAAGTCGCGCCGGACACGATCCGCGTGAGGGAAGCCCGGCCGTTGCGCCGGGCTTTTTCGTTTCATCCGCTTGAGGGGAAACAACCGGGGAGATCCCCTTTTACCGGGGGATTTCCTGATGTTTTTGCTGCGTGCCCGATGTCGTCGCGCTACCATGTCCATCTCCGGAACGAATGAGCTGAGTCGGCTCCGTGCCGTGTCCTCAGGGTGACACTCCCGGTATTTCTCGCTTGTGTCGCCCCCGGACTGTGGAGAAGTCGAACAACGTGCACAGCGTTCGGGATTTAGGCGATGCGGGCCTCCGCGCCTTTTGCAGCCCCTTGATTTTCTCCATCCGGAATTGCAAATCGGGAGTTGGAAAAAGACAGAACGGATGATGATGAACGACGCCGCTCGAAAGATTGCAGCTGTTGCTCCCTCGGAGCAGCATTATCGCGAAGCACCCAACAACATCGAAGCCGAGCAGGCGCTTCTGGGTGCAATCCTGATGAACAACGACGCCTATTACCGGGTGTCGGATTTCCTCAAGCCGATCCATCTCTACGAACCGCTGCACCGGAAGATCTTCGAGGTCGCCGGCGACATTATCCGCATGGGCAAGATCGCCAACCCGGTAACGATCAAGACCTTCCTCAAGGCCGACGAAAAGGTCGGCGACATGACGGTTTCACAATATCTTGCGAGCCTGGTCAGCAACGCTGTCACCGTCATCAATGCCGAGGATTACGGAAGGGCGATCTATGACCTGGCGCTGCGCCGGGCGCTGATCACGATCGGCGAAGACGTCGTCAACATCGCCTATGACGCACCGCTCGACATGCCGCCGCAGTCGCAGATCGAGGATACCGAACGCCGTCTTTTCGAACTCGCGGAAAACGGGCGCTATGACGGCGGCTTCCAGTCCTTCAACGATGCGGTGGCGCTGGCGATCGACATGGCGGCCGTCGCCAAGGAACGCGATGGCGGCCTTTCCGGCATTTCCACCGGCATCCACTCGCTGGACGCCAAGATGGGCGGCCTGCAGCGTTCGGACTTGATCATCCTCGCCGGACGCCCGGGCATGGGCAAGACCTCGCTTGCCACCAACATCGCGTACAATATCGCCGCCGCCTACGAGGGCGAGGTGCAGTCGGACGGCAGCATGAAGGCCAGGAATGGCGGCGTCGTCGGCTTCTATTCGCTCGAAATGTCGTCCGAACAGCTCGCCACCCGCATCATCTCCGAGCAGACGGAAGTCTCCTCCTCGAAGATACGCCGCGGCGACATCAACGATGCCGATTTCGAAAAGCTCGTCGCCTGCTCGATGATGATGCAGAAGGTGCCGCTCTATATCGACCAGACCGGCGGTATCTCGATCGCCCAGCTTTCGGCGCGCGCGCGCCGGCTCAAGCGCCAGCGCGGCCTCGACGTGCTGGTGGTCGACTACGTGCAGCTGATGACCGGTTCGGGCAAATCGAGCGACAATCGCGTCCAGGAAATCACCCAGATCACCACCGGCCTGAAGGCGCTCGGCAAGGAGCTCAACGTTCCGATCATCGCGCTGTCGCAGTTGTCACGTCAGGTCGAAAGCCGTGACGACAAGCGGCCGCAGCTTTCCGACCTTCGTGAATCCGGTTCGATCGAGCAGGACGCCGACGTCGTGCTCTTCGTGTTCCGCGAGGAATATTACGTCAAGAACCAGGAGCCGCGCGATCCCCACGATCCGAAATATCCGGAATGGGAAGCGCTGTTCGACAAGGTGAAGGGCACGGCCGACGTCATCATCGCCAAGCAGCGCCACGGGCCGACGGGCACGGTGAAGCTCGCCTTCCAGGCGGAATTCACACGCTTCGCCGATCTCGCTGATCCCTCCTTCATCCATTATGAAGAGCACTGATCGCCGGCGATGCTGCAGCATCGGGCTTTCCCTGGACAAGATCGACCTTTAATCTGGCCGGAGAATCCTTCTCCGGCCTCTTTTCGATGTGGATCATGAGCGAATTTCTCGACGTCCCCGAAGACGACACCTTTGCCTCGGCAGGCCTGCGGCTGACCGTCGACCTGACCGCGCTGACTGAGAACTGGCGCGACATGGCGCATCGTTCGGGCGCTGCGCGCGCCGCAGCCGTCGTCAAGGCGGATGCCTACGGCCTCGGCATCGAGGATGCCGGCGAAGCGCTCTACACGGCAGGCGCACGGGATTTCTTCGTCGCGACCGTAGATGAGGGCGTGACACTTCGCCTCTATGCGCCGGATGCGCGCATCTTCGTGCTGTCAGGCATATGGCCGGGCACGGAATGTCGATTCTTCGACAATGACTTGGTGCCGGTGATTTCCTCCGACGAGCAGCTTGCCTTCTGGATGGCGGTGCTTGCCGATTATGGCGATTACCCTTGCGCGCTGCATGTCGACACCGGCTTCAACCGGCTGGGGTTGCATATCGACGATGCGATCGCGCTTGCCGACGACGTCTCACGGCCGGCAAGCTTCGCACCGGTGCTGGTCATGAGCCATCTCGCCTGCGGCGACGATCCCACTAACGCGATGAACCGGCAGCAGCTCGAATCATTCCGCAGGGTTACCGCCGCCTATGAAGGCATTGATTCAAGTCTTGCGGCCTCGGCCGGCATCTTTCTCGGCGAGGATTACCACTTCGACCTGACCCGGCCGGGCATCGCTCTTTACGGCGGTGAGGCGGTCTGCGGCATGGCGAACCCGATGCGCCCGGTCGCCGCCGCGGAAGCGCGCATCATCCAGGTGCGAACCGTCGGGGCCGGTGAGACCGTCAGCTACGGCCGCGCGCTGCAGCTTCCCCGCGACAGCCGGCTAGCGATCGTCTCTGCCGGTTACGCCGACGGTTACATGCGCAGCCAGTCGAGCGGCGGCGTGCCGCTGCGCCAGGCCGTGCCGCAGGGCGGGCAAGGCTTCATCGCCGGACACAAGGTCCCGGTCGCCGGCCGGATCACCATGGACCTGACGATCTTCGATGTCACCGACCTGCCCGAAAACGCCGTGCGCGCTGGCGACTATGTCGAGCTGTTCGGAAAGAACATGCCGCTCGACGACGTGGCGCGGGCGGCTGGCACGATCGGATACGAGATTCTGACCAGCATGGGGCTACGCCACGAGCGGCGCTACGTCGCCGAAGAATAAAGCTCGCCCCTCAACGGCTGCTTAGCGCAAGGCGGACACCGAGCGCCACAAAAAGCGCGCCGAGACCGCGGTCGAGCCATAGCCCGACCTTTTGATTGTGCCTGAGCGCATCGGCAAGCCGTCCTCCGACAAGGACGAGCGGCGGCTCGATGAATGCGGCCACAACGATGATGAGGCCACCATGCAGCATGAGCTGCGCCCATGCCGGCCCCACCCCCTCTACGACGAATTGCGGCAGGAAGGCCAGGAAGAATATCGCCACTTTCGGATTGAGGAGCGACACCAGGATTCCCTGCCGGTAGATGCTTGCGGTCGGCAATTCTTCACCGGCCGCCTTGATCAGGCCGCTGCCCCCACCGGTGCGCAAAGCCTGGATGCCCAGCCAAACGAGATAGGCGGCGCCGAGCCATTTGACGGTTGAGAAAGCGACGGCAGAGGCGGCAAGCACGGCTGAAAGGCCCAATGCCGCCATCAGCACATGCAGGCAGGCGCCTGACCAGATGCCGAACAATGCGGAAAAACCGGCGCGTTTCCCTCCCCTCATCGTGTGGCCGAGGATGAAGGCGATGTCGGGGCCTGGCGAGAGGTTGAGCAAAACCGCCGCCGATAGAAATGCAAGCCAGTGCGCGAGCGAATAGTCGAACATCTTCCACCATAGCTGTGATCAGAGGTGAAAAGCATAGGCACGGCGAAGGCTGATGGGGAAATCATTAGTTTTGATCCGTCGCGATAGCCATTATCTCAAGCACGACAATGATTCGATGAAGACCTCGAGTGCTTCATTGTAGAACGCGACTGAAAGAAACATTTGATGGCGAAGGCCAGGACACAATTCATCTGCCAGAGTTGCGGCGCCGTTCACAACCGCTGGGCCGGCAAATGCGACAATTGCGGCGAGTGGAACACCATCGTCGAGGAAGATCCGATGGGCGGCATCGGCTCCGGCCCCGGCAAGACGCCGAAGAAGGGCCGGCCGGTGACGCTAACGGCGCTCTCCGGCGAGATCGAGGAGGCGCCGCGCATCCATACCGCCATGTCGGAACTCGACCGTGCGCTCGGCGGCGGCTTCGTGCGCGGCTCGGCGGTCTTGATCGGCGGCGATCCCGGCATCGGCAAGTCGACGCTGCTTATGCAGGCGGCCGCCGCCCTTGCGCGGCGCGGCCACAGGATCATCTATGTCTCCGGCGAAGAAGCGGTGGCTCAGGTTCGCCTCAGGGCGCAGCGCCTTGCGGCAGCCGATACCGACGTGATGCTGGCGGCCGAAACCAATGTCGAGGATATTCTGGCGACGCTCGCCGAAGGCAAGCGTCCCGACCTCGTCATCATCGATTCCATCCAGACGCTGTGGAGCGAGCTTGCCGAATCCGCGCCGGGAACGGTGACGCAGGTGCGCACCGGCGTGCAGTCGATGATCCGTTTCGCCAAGCAGACGGGTGCGGCGATGGTGCTTGTCGGTCATGTAACCAAGGACGGGCAGATCGCCGGGCCGCGCGTCGTCGAGCATATGGTCGATGCCGTGCTCTATTTCGAAGGCGATCGCGGCCATCACTACCGCATCCTGCGTACGGTCAAGAACCGCTTCGGCCCGACCGACGAGATCGGCGTCTTCGAAATGTCCGACAGAGGCTTGCGCGAAGTCGCCAACCCATCCGAACTCTTTCTCGGCGAGCGCAACGAAAAATCGCCGGGTGCGGCCGTCTTCGCCGGCATGGAGGGCACACGGCCCGTTCTCGTCGAGGTGCAGGCGCTGGTGGCGCCAACCTCGCTCGGCACGCCACGCCGTGCCGTGGTCGGCTGGGATTCGGCCCGGCTGTCGATGATCCTGGCGGTGCTGGAGGCCCATTGCGGCGTCAGGCTCGGCCAGCACGACGTCTATCTTAACGTCGCCGGCGGCTACCGCATCTCCGAACCGGCGGCCGATCTCGCGGTCGCCTCGGCGCTCGTTTCGTCGCTCGCCGGTATTGCCCTTCCCGCCGATTGCGTCTATTTCGGCGAAGTCAGCCTGTCGGGCGCCATCCGACCGGTTGCGCACACCGCCCAGCGCCTCAAGGAAGCCGAGAAGCTGGGCTTTTCCACAGCGCTGCTTCCTTCCGCCTCCGCCGAGCTGCCGAAGGGTTCCGGCGGGCGATGGAACGAGGTCGAAAGCCTGCCGGATCTGGTCGCGCGCATCGCCGGATCGAAGGGAGCGCTGCGTGTGGAAGACGAGGTTTGATCCTTTCATTGCCGGGAACGGTGATGATATAGGAAGCACACGATAAGGCACGACACGGCCGCCAAGCGGCAGTCCTGGAGTTGATATTACATGCCCATTACGATTTTCGACGGTATTGTCATCGGCGTCGTGCTCTTCTCCGCCGTACTGGCGATGGTCCGCGGCTTCTCCCGCGAGATTCTTTCGATCGCAAGCTGGGGCGGTTCGGCCGCCGCCGCCTACTACCTCTATCCCTACCTGCTGCCCTATGCGCAGAAATACACCGATGACGACCGCATCGCGATCGCCGGTTCGGCCGCGGTCGTCTTCCTGATCGCACTCATCGTCATCTCCTTCATCACCATGAAGATCGCCGATTTCATCATCGACAGCCGCATCGGCGCGCTCGACCGCACGCTCGGCTTCCTGTTCGGCGCGGCGCGCGGCCTGCTGCTGATGGTGGTCGCCGTCGCTTTCTGGAACTGGCTCGTCGATGTCGACCACCGCCCGGCCTGGGTCAACGAGGCCAAGTCGAAGCCCTTCCTGGATTCGATGGTGGTGAAGCTGAAGGCGGTTCTGCCGGAGCAATTTGCCCAGATGATCGAGGCAAGCTTCCGTGATAAGATGCAGTCTCCGGCACAGGGCGGCGAAAGCGCCACGCCGCCGACCACCGATCAGGCTCCGGCGGAAGACGCGCCTGCAGCCGGCACACAGCAGCCGGCGAATTGACACAGTGTTCAAGAGCTTGACCCGCCGTCCGGCAATTGCCATTTGAGCGGGACGTGAAATAAAGGTCCGGCCGGGTATTCAGCTCCGCCGGACCTCAGCCGTTTCAGAGCCGGCGAGCGGGCTTTGGCAGCGGATGTCGTTCAGCATGACGTTATCGGAAAGCTGCCAAGTTTCCGATATATGATACTGGAAATGCCGATCCATTCTTGTGAGAGCAGAGGCCCGCAGAAATGAACCAGTCCCATTCCTTCCCGACCGACGATCCGCTCGACGGAGATACGCTGCATGAGGAATGCGGCGTTTTCGGAATTCTGGGACATCCCGATGCCGCCGCCCTCACGGCTCTCGGCCTGCACGCCCTGCAGCATCGCGGACAGGAAGCAGCCGGCATCGTCTCCTTCGACGGCAAGCGCTTCTATCAGGAGCGCCATATGGGCCTCGTCGGCGATCATTATACCAATCCGATGACGCTCGCCCGCCTGCCCGGCAGCATATCGATCGGCCATACGCGCTACTCCACAACAGGCGAAGTGGCCATGCGCAACGTGCAGCCGCTCTTTGCCGAACTGGAAGAAGGCGGTATCGCCATTGCCCATAACGGCAATTTCACCAATGGCCTGACGCTGCGCCGCCAGATCATCGCCACCGGCGCCATCTGTCAGTCGACCTCCGATACGGAAGTCGTCCTTCATCTCATCGCTCGCTCCCGCCACGCGTCCACCTCCGACCGCTTCATCGATGCGATCCGCCAGATGGAAGGCGGCTATTCGATGCTCGCCATGACGCGCACCAAGCTGATTGCCGCGCGCGACCCGACCGGCATCCGCCCGCTCGTCATGGGCGAACTGGACGGCAAGCCGATCTTCTGCTCGGAAACCTGCGCGCTCGACATTATCGGCGCCAAGTTCATCCGCGATGTCGAAAACGGCGAAGTCATCATCTGCGAAATCCAGCCTGACGGCTCGATCAGCATTGATGCGCGCAAGCCCGGCAAGCCGCAGCCGGAGCGCCTCTGCCTGTTCGAATATGTCTATTTCGCCCGGCCGGATTCGGTCGTCGGCGGCCGCAACGTCTATACGACACGCAAGAACATGGGCATGAACCTTGCCAAGGAAGCGCCGGTCGAGGCCGACGTTGTGGTGCCGGTGCCGGACGGCGGCACACCTGCGGCGCTCGGCTATGCGCAGGAAAGCGGCATTCCCTTCGAGTACGGCATCATCCGCAACCATTATGTCGGCCGCACCTTCATCGAGCCGACGCAGCAGATTCGCGCCTTCGGCGTGAAGCTGAAGCATTCCGCCAACCGGGCGATGATCGAAGGCAAGCGCGTCGTGCTGGTCGATGACTCCATCGTGCGCGGCACAACGTCGCTGAAGATCGTGCAGATGATCCGCGAAGCCGGCGCGCGCGAAGTTCATCTCCGCGTCGCAAGCCCGATGATCTTCTTCCCCGATTTCTACGGCATCGACACGCCCGATGCCGACAAGCTGCTCGCCAACCAGTATGCCGATGTCGAAGCCATGGCCAAATATATCGGCGCGGATTCGCTCGCCTTCCTGTCGATCGACGGACTTTATCGCGCCGTCGGCGGCGAGGACCGCAATCCGGCCCGCCCGCAATTCACCGACCACTACTTCACCGGTGACTACCCGACCCGTCTGCTCGACAAGAACGGCGAGTCTATGGGCAACAAGCTTTCGATGCTTGCCAGCAACGGCTGAGCCGCTTGCCACTTTGACTTTCGCTTCCGAGGGGCCTAATTGCGCCCCTCACCTTCGCAAGCCAATCCGGAACCGGACAGATGAACATCAATCTTGAGGGCAAGATCGCACTCGTCACCGGTGCGTCGCGCGGCATCGGCTATTTCACTGCGCTGGAACTTGCCAAAGCCGGCGCCCATGTCATTGCCTGCGCCCGCACGGTCGGCGGGCTCGAGGATCTCGACGATGCGATCAAGGCGGTCGGCGGCAGCGCGACCCTGGTGCCCTTCGATCTCGCCGATATGAACGCGATCGATGCGCTCGGAGGCTCGATCTTCGAGCGCTGGGGCAAGCTTGACATCCTTGTCGCCAATGCCGGCGTGCTCGGCGTCATCTCGCCGATCGGCCATATCGAGGCGAAGGTGTTCGAAAAGGTCATGACCATCAACGTGACGGCGACGTGGCGGCTGATCCGCTCGGTCGATCCGCTGCTCGCCCGCTCGGATGCCGGCCGCGCCGTCATCCTGTCGTCCGGAGCCGCGCACAAATGCCGTCCCTTCTGGAGCGCCTATTCCGCCTCCAAAGCTGCCGTCGAGGCGCTCGCCCGCACCTGGGCCGGCGAGACGCAGTCGACCCCGCTGCGCGTTACCAGCGTCGATCCGGGCGCGACCCGCACGGCGATGCGAGCGCAGGCCGTGCCCGGCGAAGATCCCCAGATGCTGCCGCATCCTTCCGAGGTCGCCAAGGCGATCCTGCCGCTGCTCGGTCCCGGCGTGACCGAAACGGGCAAGCTCTTCATCGTGCGCGAGAACAAGCTCGCCGATTACCGGCTGCCGGAATAGATCGACGCCTCAATTGGATGCAACAGCCGGGAATAAATGAGCGAAGCCCGTTTCCGACGGGCAGAGCGCATTGAGATCCACCGCCCCCTGAATGCCGTTCACCGTACCGTTGTCGGCAAATTGCCAGATCGACCAACGACCGCAGCCTTCCTGCGTCGGCTCCTTGAACACGCTTCGCAGCCAAAGATAATGTTCGGGGAAGCGGGCCTCATTGCCTTTCAGATATTGATCGAAGAATTCCTGGGTAACGTAGAAGATCGGCTTTTCCGGAAAGGTGGCTTTCAGCTCGGTGAAGAAGGCATTCACCTCCGTCGCCATTTCCTCGAGCGTCGGAACCTTGTCGCAATTGCCGACAAACTCCAGATCGACGGCAATCGGCAGTGTTCCCGGCATCTTCGGCACGGTCGCCAGGACGTTCTGCGCCTGATCCTTGCCCGGGCGGCAGAATGTGAAGAAATGATAGGCGCCTCTGACCACTCCGGCATCTCCGGCATTCTGCCAGTTCTCGGCAAACTTTGAATCCCTGTGATCGCCGCCTTCAGTCGCCTTCATGATCGCGAAACGCACGTTCGGCTGCGCGGCCACCGTCTTCCAATCGATATCGCCCTGGTGATGGCTGACATCGATGCCCTGGATCGGATAACGAGCTAAGGTTGGATTGTTGAAGCGAAGCATGCCGAAATCGTAAGCGAAATATGCGACGGATGCGACCATTAGAATTGCGGTCGCTCCAATCGTCCAACGAACCACGGTCCCCACTCATTCCTCCCATATTTTCAGTAGCTTCCCAGCTGGCTATGCGCGATTTGCGTCGGGAGAATGGCGGCCAAAGCCCGCGCGCTCGTTCTTGCAAAAGGATTACCGACGCGTCGTTCCAGTTGCCGCCGGATCATTCCTCGCCCCCTTGACCAAACGTCATTCGCGCGCCATAAAACGCGGCATGAAAACGGTTATCTGCATTATCTGCGGAAAGATTATTCGCTAGCGCAAGCGCTGGCCTGGCCGTTTTCATCTCCCAAATAGTCAAGATGCGAAACGCCCCGGCCCGCCGGTTGCGATATTTTCTGATCGTGCATCTGGGAGAGTGAAATGGGCGGCACGCCGGAACTGAAGCTGTACAACACGCTGACGCGGGAGAAATCGGTGTTTGCGCCGATCGATGCCGAGAATGTCCGCATGTATGTCTGCGGCCCGACCGTCTATGATTTCGCCCATATCGGCAATGCCCGGCCGGTCATCGTTTTCGACGTGCTGTTCCGGCTGTTGCGCCATGTCTATGGCGAAAACCATGTCACCTATGCCCGCAACATCACCGACGTCGACGACAAGATCAATGCGCGGGCGCTGAGAGATCATCCCGGCCTGCCGCTGAACGATGCGATCCGCGCGGTCACCGAAAAGACCGAGACGCAGTTTCACGCCGACGTCGCTGAGCTCGGCTGCCTGGAGCCGAACGTCGAGCCGCGCGCCACCGACAATATCGCTGAGATGACCGAGATTATCGAGAAGCTGATCTCCAACGGTCATGCCTATGTCGCAGCCGGCGAAGTGCTGTTCGACACCAAATCGATGGCGGATTACGGCCAGCTTTCGAAGCGCCCGCTCGACGAGCAGCAGGCCGGCGCCCGCGTCGCCGTCGACGCGCACAAGAAGAACCCCGGCGATTTCGTGCTCTGGAAACTGTCTAGCCATAACGAGCCCGGCTGGGAGAGCCCCTGGGGCCGCGGCCGGCCCGGCTGGCATATCGAATGCTCGGCGATGAGCCGGCGTTATCTCGGCGATGTCTTCGATATTCACGGCGGCGGGCTGGATCTGATCTTCCCGCACCATGAAAACGAGATCGCCCAGTCGCGCTGCGCCCACGGCACCGAGGTGATGGCGAATGTCTGGATGCATAACGGCTTCGTGCAGGTCGAAGGCCGCAAGATGTCGAAGTCCGAGGGCAATTTCGTCACCATCCACGATCTGCTGCACACTGAGGTCTTCGGCGGCCGCAAATGGCCGGGCGAGGTGCTGCGCCTTGCCATGCTGATGACGCATTACCGCGAGCCGATCGATTTTTCGATCAAGCGGCTGGAAGAGGCCGAACGCCTGCTCGCCAAATGGCCGGCGACGGAGCCCGGCGACGCCAAGCCGGACGAGGCCGTCATGAACGCGCTGGCCGACGATCTCAATACCGTCGCGGCGGTGCAGGCGCTGCATGCGCTGGCGCAGGCCGCCCATACCGATGCCGCCGCCGGCGCCACCTTCGCCGCAACGGCCGCCCTCCTCGGGGTGCTGCCGAAGAAAGCCGAGATTGACGAAGCCGTCGCCGCGGCGGTCGACGCGCTGGTCGCCATGCGTCTTGAAATGCTGAAGGCGAAGAATTTTGCCGAAGCCGACAATATCCGCGACGAACTGACGGCAAAAGGCATCCAGCTGAAGGACGGCAAGGATCCGGTGACCGGCGAGCGGGTGACGACGTGGGAGGTGAAGCGGTGAGAGTGGTGTGTTGGGATAAGACCCCTCCCCAACCCCTCCCCACAAGGGGGAGGGGCTACGGCGCCGCACTGCTCCGAAGCGACTTCACCGCAATTGCAAACATTCGAGACGTAAACGAAGACGGCGCCACGAGAGAGCCCTCCCCCTTGTGGGGAGGGTTGGGAGGGGCTTTCTCTTTCTCATCGACGTCGCTGCAGGAGGACCTGCCATGACCACCTATACCGGCGGCTGCCAATGCGGTGCGATCCGCTTTCGTGTCAGCGGCGAACTCAAGGATTCGTCGATCTGTCATTGCCGCATGTGCCAGAAGGCGTTCGGGGCTTATTATGCGCCGCTCGTCTCGGTGCGCGGCGCCGATTTCCAATGGACACGCGGCGAGCGAAAGAAGTTCCGCTCTTCCAATTTCGTCGAGCGTGGTTTCTGCGGTGACTGCGGCACGCCGCTGACCTATGAAGCGCCAGACGGAATGGCGATTGCGGCGGGCGCCTTCGACGATCCGTCGTGCCTGCCGCCGACCATTCAATGGGGCGTGGAAGGCAAGATCGGCTTCGTCGATCACCTGCACGAACTGCCGGGAGAGCGGACCGAGGCCGATCTGACGGCAGGCTCCTTCCTGCACGAACTCGTTTCCTATCAACATCCCGACCATGACACGCAGGTCTGGCCACCGGAGGATCGCGCTTGAGCGAAATGAAGCAGCAGGCCGGCGGATGCCAATGCGGCGCGGTTCGTTATCGCGCGCGCGGCGAACTCGGCTATCCCCATGTCTGCCATTGCCGCATGTGCCAGAAGGCCGCCGGCAATTATTTCCTGCCGCTTGCCGCCGCCATGCGCGAGGATTTCGAGCTGACGCGCGGCGCACCGAAATGGTTCCGGTCTTCGGATCTGGTGCGGCGCGGCTTCTGCGGCGATTGCGGCACGCCGCTCTTCTACGATATTCCGGAAGCGGATTTCATCAACATCGCGCTGGGCTCACTCGATGATCCCGATGCGGTTCGGCCGGTGATGCAATCCAATACCGGCCGCAAGATGTCCTGGTTTCACACGCTGGACGGCCTGCCGGTGGAGCCGCAGCCTGAAACGCCCGACCGCGAGAACGCGATTGCAGCAAGCAACCATCAGCACCCCGACCACGATACGAAAAGCTGGCCATTCGGAGAACACCTATGACGGATAGGATAAGAACAGGCGGATGCCAGTGCGGCGCCGTGCGCTTCCGCATCTCAGGCAAGCTGGGGCGACCCTCTATCTGCCATTGCCGCATGTGCCAGAAGCAGTTCGGCGGCTTCTTTTCCGCGCTGGTCACCGCACCCGAGGAGGGAATGGAGTGGACCCGCGGCGAGCCGAGCTACTTTCAGTCCTCCGTCAATATAGACCGCGGCTTCTGCAGCGATTGCGGCACGCCGATGACCTATCGTCATCCTGGTGGCCTGGAGCTTGCGATCGGCACCTTCGACGACCGCAGCGATCTCGCGCCGCAAATCCAGGTCAACTACGATGCCCGCCTGCCCTGGGTCGAGACGATCTTCGAAGCCCCAGTGCATAAGGACCCGGATTTCTATACCCGACAGGAGGCGATCATCTCGTTTCAGCATCCCGATCATGACACCCAAGTCTGGCCCGCGAAAGGCGTGAAGATATGACCGAGATACTGCGCACCCTCTATCCCGAAATCGAAGCCTATGCCTCCGGCCATCTCGATGTGGGCGACGGCCATGTGATCTACTGGGAACGTTCGGGAACGCCCGGCGCCAAGCCCGCCGTCTTCCTGCATGGCGGCCCGGGCGGCGGCTTCTCACCCGCCCATCGCCGGTTGTTCGATCCCGCCCTCTACGACGTCTTGCTGTTCGACCAGCGCGGCTGCGGCCGGTCGACGCCGCATGCTGAGCTCAATGCCAATACGACCTGGCACCTCGTCGCCGACATCGAGCGGCTGCGCGAGATGGCCGGCGTCGAGACCTGGCAGGTATTCGGCGGCTCCTGGGGTTCGACGCTGGCGCTCGCCTATGCCGAGACCCATCCCGAGCGGGTGTCCGAGCTCATTGTGCGCGGCATTTATACGCTGACCAAGGCGGAACTCGACTGGTACTATCAGTTCGGCGTCTCGGAGATGTTCCCCGACAAGTGGGAGCGCTTCATCGCTCCGATCCCGCCGGAAGAGCGGCATGAGATGATGCAGGCCTATCATCGCCGCCTGACGCATGCGGACAGAAGCGTGCGCCTTGCGGCCGCGCAGGCCTGGAGCATCTGGGAAGGCGAAACGATCACGCTGCTGCCGGAACCCTCGACGAGCGGCAAGTTCGAGGAGCCGGAATTCGCCTATGCCTTCGCCCGCATCGAGAACCACTTCTTCGTCAATGCCGGCTGGATGGACGAAGGACAGCTGATCCGCGACGCCGGCAAGCTCAAGGATATTCCCGGCGTCATCGTGCATGGCCGCTACGACATGCCCTGCCCAGCCAAATATGCCTGGCTGCTGCACAAGGCCTGGCCAAAGGCGGAGTTCCATCTGATCGAAGGCGCCGGCCATGCCTATTCGGAGCCCGGGATTCTCGATCGGCTGATCCGGGCGACGGACAAGTTTGCAGGGAAGACGGACTGATTGCCCTAACAGGGCAGCCCCTCACCCTAGCCCTCTCCCCGCGCGCGGGGAGAGGGGACGTGCCTTGCGAAACGGTGCGGCATGTCCCTTCTTCCCGTCAGAACGGGGAGAGGTGGCGGCAGCCGGATGAGAGGCAGCATACGCATTCCAACAACGCCCGCCCGCCGGGAGGAAACGACATGAAAGAACGCATCTACCTCTTCGACACGACGCTCCGGGACGGGCAGCAGACGCCTGGCATTGATTTTTCCGTCGAGGACAAGATTGCGATCGCCGCCATGCTGGACGAGTTCGGCTGCGATTATATCGAGGGCGGCTATCCCGGCGCCAATCCGACCGATACCGCCTTTTTCAGCGAGAAGCGCACCAGCCAGGCGAGCTTCGTCGCCTTCGGCATGACGAAGCGGGCGGGCATTTCGGTCTCCAACGATCCGGGCCTTGCCGGGCTGCTGCAGGCGAAATCCGACGCCATCTGTTTCGTCGCCAAGAGCTGGGATTACCATGTCGCGGTGGCGCTCGGCTGCACCAACGAGGAAAATCTCGAATGCATCGCCGAAAGCGTCAAGGCGGCGGTCGGCGCCGGCAAGGAGGCGATCGTCGATTGCGAGCACTTCTTCGATGGTTTCAAGGCCAACCCGGCCTATGCGCTCGCCTGCGCCAAGATCGCCTTTGACAGTGGCGCCCGCTGGGTCGTGCTCTGCGACACCAATGGCGGCACGCAGCCGCCGGAGGTGCGCGCCATCGTCGAGGCGGTGATCGCAGCCGGCGTGCCCGGCCGCTGTCTCGGCATCCATGCCCACAACGACACCGGCCAGGCGGTCGCCAATTCATTGGCTGCGGTCGAAGCCGGCGTCCGGCAGATCCAGGGCACGTTGAACGGCATCGGCGAGCGCTGCGGCAATGCCAATCTGGTGACGCTGATCCCGACCCTGGCACTGAAGAGCGCCTACAACACACGTTTCGAAACGGCGATCGACGAGGAGCGGCTGCTCAACCTCACGCGGCTCTCGCATTCCTTCGACGAGCTGCTCAACCGCTCGCCCGACCACCAGATGCCCTATGTCGGCGCTTCCGCCTTCGCCACCAAGGCCGGCATCCACGCATCGGCGCTGCTGAAGGATCCGAAGACTTATGAACATGTGGCGCCGGAAAGCGTCGGCAATTTCCGCAAGGTCATGGTCTCCGACCAGGGCGGCAAGGCGAACTTCATCAATGCGCTGAAGCGGCGCGGCATCACCGTCGCCAAGGACGATCCGAAGCTCGACCTCTTGATCTCGATCGTCAAGGAACGGGAATCCATCGGCTATGCCTATGAGGGCGCCGATGCGAGCTTCGAGCTGCTGGCGCATCGCACGCTCGGCACCATCCCGGAATTCTTCACCATCGAAGGCTTCCGGGTGATGATCGAGCGCCGCTTCGACAGTCTCGGCCGCGTGAAAATCGTCTCGGAGGCGGTGGTCAAGATCACCATCGACGGCCAGACGCTGATGTCGGTTGCCGATGCCGAAGGCCCGGTCAACGCGCTCGACCTGGCGCTGCGCAAGGATTTCGGCAAATACCAGCACGAGATCGACGATCTGGTGCTTGCCGATTTCAAGGTGCGTATCCTCAACGGCGGCACGGAGGCGATCACCCGCGTGCTGATCGAATCCACCGACAGCGACGGCGTGCGCTGGTGGACGGTCGGCGTCTCGGAGAACATCATCGACGCCTCGTTCCAGGCGCTGATGGATTCGGTCATCTACAAGCTGATGAAGAACCGGCAGCTGGCGGGCAAGATCGCGGCGGAATGAACCTGTTCCGCCGGTCCTGCAAGGCGGCGATGCCGACATCTTCGACGCATGCGCGGCGTTTCCGCTTCAAATCCTCTCACTCTTCATTCAACGAAATGAATTGGCCTATTCACGGCGCTTAAGCTAGGCCGGATCAGAAGAAGAACAAAGATGGAAACACCCGATGTCGACCGATGCATCCGTTCCCTTGGCCAAGAACGAAGATAGTCCGCGCGGTTTCGCCTTCGCGCTGACCGCCTATCTGCTCTGGGGCTTCCTGCCGTTCTACATGAAGGCGGTGGCGCATATCCAGCCGGCCGAAGTCATCGCCCACCGCATCGTCTGGTCGCTGCCGCTGGCCGGCATCGTGCTGATCGTGCTCGGACGCACCGGAGATATAAGCGCAGCATTGCGTTCGCCGCGCATGCTGGCGATGGCGGCGCTGACGGCGGCGCTGATCACCGTCAACTGGGGCACCTATGTCTGGGCGATCGGCGCCGGCCATTCGCTCGACGCGGCACTCGGCTATTTCATCAATCCGCTGTTCAGCATCTTCCTCGGCGCGGTGTTGCTGAAGGAAAAGCTGCAGCCGCTGCAGATCGCGGCGATCGCGCTTGCCGCACTTGCCGTTGCCATTCTCGCCTTCGACAGCGGCGGCATTCCGTGGGTGGCGCTGACGCTGGCGGTCAGCTGGGGTTTTTACGCCTTGCTCCGCAAGACGCTGCCGCTCGGCCCCAATCAGGGTTTCTTCCTGGAAGTGCTGATCCTGAGCGTGCCCGCCCTCCTCTACATCCTCTATCTCGAACTCGGCAGCGGACAGGGGCACTTCTACCGCACCGGCTTTGCCGACACGACCCTGCTGCTCGGCTGCGGTGTCGTCACTGCCGTGCCGCTGATGATCTATGCCAATGGCGCCAAGCTGCTGAAGCTCTCGACGATCGGTATCATGCAGTATATCGCGCCGACGATGATCTTCCTGATCGCCGTGTTCGCCTTTCAAGAGCCGCTCGGCACGGCGCGCATGATCGCCTTCCCGCTGATCTGGGCGGGGCTGTTCTTCTATAGTTGGTCGATGCTGAAGGCCGGCCGCGGGCGCTAAATCTCGCGCCCCACTACATCTTCGAAATAACAGCGTCCTCGCCATCGCGATCGGCGGCGAGCTGGGCGGCCTGGGCCATGATCGCAGGAATGATGCCGGAGATGTCGTCGACGATGAGCGGCTGCACCCGGTGGGCGGTGTGCAGGAAACCTTCATCGGTCATATGGCGCAGCAGTTCCATCATCGGATCCCAGAAACCGTTGATGTTGGCAAAGACCATCGGCTTCTCATGGCGGCCGAGTTGGGCCCAGGTCATGATCTCGACGATCTCCTCCAGCGTGCCGATGCCGCCCGGCAGCGCGACGAAGGCATCGGAGCGCTCGAACATCGTATGTTTGCGTGCATGCATGTCAGGGGTTACAATGAGTTCGTTGAGCTGACCGAGCGAATGGCGAGTCGCTTCCATATCGATCAGGAACTCCGGGATGATCCCCGTGACCTGACCGCCGCCTGAAAGCACCCCGCTTGCAACCGCGCCCATGATGCCTTTGGTACCCCCGCCATAGACGAGGCGCAGGCCGTATTCGGCGATCTCTCTTCCGAGAGCGCGCCCGGCCGCCATGTGGGAAGGATCGCGTCCCGGCCTCGAGCCGCAGTAAACGCAGATGGATCGAATCGATACAGATTGTTCGGTCATGGAGGCGAAACAACTATTTCATTTCAATGCAGTCAAGAAAATTGACTGAAAAGCAGCATGCCTAGCTTGCCTAATTGCTTTGAATGCTTGTGAAAAGCAACGGGAATCGCTAGCAATTTTCGGTACTACGGCAAATTGCCGCCTTGGGAGACATAATGATGAAGAACCGTGCCGGCTTGCTGGCCCTTGCAGTGCTCGTAATCGCAACCCTACTGATGGTATTCGTAGTCATGCCGCGCATCGGCGGCGATGCATCCAAGGTCGGCGACGCCATCAACCAGGCGAGCACGGAGCTCAAGAACACGGTTAACGAAGCGGCAAAGACCTCGCGCTCCACTGCCGGCGACGCGGCTGCGGTCTCCGATCAGCTGGGCCGTCTTTCGGCCGACGCCGGTGCGGCGCTCGGCGCGCTCAAGGCGCTGTTTGCCGATGGCAAAGGCCCGGCCATCGATGTCTTCACCGCCGCTAAGACGAAGGCCATCAACGCGCTCACCGCAATCGCCGGCTTCACCATTCCCGACGGCGTCGATCCTGCAACGCAAGCCGTTGCCACGAAGGCCAAGGAAGGTGGCGCCAAGGCGCTCGCCATCGTGCAGTCGCTGCCGGAAAGCAGCACCGATGCGCTTGCCGCAATCGCCAGGGCCGAGGCGGCGCTGACCGGCGCGCCCGAGCCCGCCGCGGCGGCAGCGAATGCCGGCCCGAAACTTCCGGCCTTCGACGTCCTGCGTGTCGAGCCTGACGGTTCGACCGTTATCGCCGGCTCCGCCGAGCCGAACGGCAAGGTCGAAGTGCTTGACGGCGAAAAGGTGGTGACGACGGCCGATATCGGCCCGAGCGGCGATTTCGCCGCCGTCCTCGACGATCCGCTTCCGGCCGGCGACCACCAGCTCGTGCTCAAGGTGACGGGCAAGGATGGCAAGACTACGCTTTCCGAAGAAGTCGCAACCGTTTCCGTGCCGAAGGATGGCAATGCCGCCAATCTGCTCGCCATGGTCTCCAAGCCCGGCACCGCAAGCCGCATCATCACGGCGCCGACGGGCGGAACCGAAGTCGCCGACGCCTCCAATCCAATGGCGCCGCCTGCCGACACGACCGCGGCCGGCGAAACCGCTGCCGCTGCAGCGGGCGCTCCTACCGCACCAGCTGTAGCGCCGGGTGAGCTGGCGCTGCAGACCCCTGGCCTGCCCGCCGCCGGCGGTGGCACGGATGGGGCGCCGGCCGTTCCCGGTGCGGCTGGAACCGACAAGGCCACTGCGCCCGATGTGATGGTCAACGCCGTCGAAATCGAGGGTAACAAGATATTCATTGCCGGTACGGCGCGCGCCAACGCCAAGGTTCTCGGTTATGCCGACGACAGCCTTGTCGGCCAGGATACTGCCGGCCCCGACGGCCATTTCGTCATCGAAGGCGCTGCGACCCTCTCGGTCGGCGACCATAAGATCCGCGTCGACGTCGTCGATCCCACCGGCAAGGTGATTGTGCGCGCCGCGGTGAACTTCAATCGCCCGGCGGGCGACCAGGTGAGGGTTGCCGCTCAAGTCGGCCCCACCGATGCAAATGGCGCTTCTCCGATGGTGCCGCTCGACGAAGGCGAACTCGGCAAGCTCAAGACCGAAGTCGGCAAGGCGTTCGGCCTGCTGAAGGGACTGTTTGCCGATGGCAAGCTGCCCGGCGCCGAACAACTTGCCGCGGCACGCTCGGCAACGGAATTCGCTTTGCGCTCGGTCGCCGACTTCCGCCCGGCGGCCGATGCGTCCGACCCGTTCAAGCAAGCCTCCGGCGCGGCCTCGCAGACTGCTTCCAATGCCTTGAAAGTGCTGCAGGGGCTGCCGCAGGACGCGAAGTCGGTCGGCGCCGCGCTCGACGGGCTCGGCGCGCTGATCGCCGAACTCACCACAGCACCCGCGCCGGCTGCACCCGCGTCGACGACACCGGCTGCAAATGAGGCTGCCGGCAACCAGCCGAGGACGATCGAACAGGCGCCGCTGACGGCCAACAACGCGGCGGTCATCATTCGCCGCGGCGACACGCTCTGGCAGATCTCGCGCCGGACCTATGGCCTCGGCGTGCGCTATACGACGATCTACATCGCCAACGAGGACAAGATCATCAATCCCGACCGCATCCGCCCCGGCCAGATTTTCGGCCTGCCGAAGGATGCCTTGCCGAATGCCGAGGAGTTGCACCGCAAACGCCTTTCCAACCGGCAACTCTAAACATAGCAGAAGAACCTGATAGGGCCGGGCGGGATAACCGCCCGGCCCAATGCATGTTGCCCGGAAGTGTGCAGTGGTTCCGGACAAGGACATGCATAAAACAAAGGGCTAAAGCGCGGCGCATGAATCAAGTTTGATGCGACGCGCTTGAGCTTTTCCTGAACCCCGCATTTGTTGTATTCATCCGCCCGGCACCCTATCTGGCGGTGATTGGGAAGCGCTCGAGCACGTCCCGTTCGCACTTTGCCGGCATCGACCCACACGACCGCGGCAATCCCGACCGGGCTGGAGACACGCATGGCAAACGGCAAGACTGTCTCGGAATCCCACCTGCTGCGCACGCTTCTCAACCTCTGGCCCTACATGTGGCCGGCCGGCCGGCCCGACCTCAGGATGCGCGTCGTCTGGGCCTCGGTCTATCTGCTGATCTCCAAATTCGTCCTGCTGCTCGTCCCCTATTTCTTCAAATGGTCGACCGATGCACTGAACGGCAGAATGGATCTGGCCGGCACGGTGCCGCCGCTGCTTGCCGGCGCCATCGCGCTTGTTATCGCCTATAACGTTACCCGGCTGATCCAGCTCGGCCTCAACCAGCTGCGCGACGCGCTGTTTGCCAGCGTCGGGCAGCATGCGGTGCGCCAGCTCGCCTACAGGACCTTCGTGCACATGCATGAGCTGTCGCTGCGCTTCCATCTGGAACGCAAGACCGGCGGTCTCTCGCGCATCATCGAGCGCGGCACCAAGGGCATCGAGACGATCGTGCGCTTCACGATCCTCAATTCGGTCCCGACCGTCATCGAATTCCTGCTGACGGCCGCGATCTTCTGGTGGGGTTACGGTTTTTCCTATCTCGCCGTCACCGCCTTCACCGTCTGGGCCTATATCTGGTTCACCATCCGTGCATCCGACTGGCGCATCGCCATCCGCCGGTCGATGAACGACAGCGATACCGACGCCAACACCAAGGCGATCGACTCCCTCCTCAATTTCGAAACCGTCAAATATTTCGGCAACGAGGAGATGGAGGCCAAACGCTTCGACAAATCGATGGAGCGCTACGAGAAGGCGGCGACCGATGTCTGGACCTCGCTCGGCTGGCTGAACTTCGGCCAGGGCGTCATCTTCGGTATCGGCACGACGATCATGCTGGTGCTGTCGGCACTGGCCGTGCAGCGCGGCGAGCAGACAGTCGGCGATTTCGTCTTCGTCAATTCGATGCTGCTGCAGCTTGCCGCGCCGCTCAACTTCATCGGCTTCGTCTACCGCGAAATCCGCCAGGGACTGACCGATATCGAGCAGATGTTCGACCTCCTGGAGGTGAAAGCCGAAGTCAAGGACGCGCCCGATGCAACAGAGCTTCGGATCGGCCAGGGCGCGATTGCCTTCAAGGACGTGCACTTCGCCTATGATGCAGCCCGCCCGATCCTCAAGGGCATTTCCTTCGAAGTGCCGGCCGGCAAGACGGTCGCCGTCGTCGGCCCCTCGGGTGCGGGCAAATCGACACTGTCGCGGCTGCTCTATCGTTTCTATGACATTCAGAGCGGCACGATCACCGTCGACGGCCAGGATATCCGCACGGTGACGCAGAAGAGCCTGCGCTCGGTGATCGGCATGGTGCCGCAGGATACAGTGCTCTTCAACGACACCGTCGCCTACAATATCCGCTACGGCCGCACGTCGGCCAGCGACGGCGAGGTCTTTGCCGCGGCCGAAGTGGCGCAGATCGCCCATTTCATCGAAACGCTGCCAGAGGGTTTCGAAACCAAAGTCGGCGAGCGCGGGCTCAAGCTTTCGGGCGGCGAGAAGCAGCGGGTGGCGATCGCCCGCACCATCCTCAAGGCGCCGCCGATCCTGATCCTCGACGAGGCGACATCGGCGCTCGACACGACGACGGAACGGGAAATCCAGACGGCGCTCGACCTGGTTTCGAAGAACCGGACGACGCTGGTCATCGCCCACCGGCTGTCCACCGTCATCGGCGCCGACGAGATCATCGTGCTGAAAAGCGGCGAGATCGCCGAGCGCGGAACGCATGCCGCCTTGCTTGATAAAAACGGTCTCTATGCCTCGATGTGGAACCGCCAGCGCGAGGCTACACAGGCCGAGGAGCTCCTGAAACAGGTGCGCGAAAGCGACGATATGGGCGTGATCGCGCGGCTTGCGCCGGCGAACTGATTGGGGAACCAGACGCCGGTACAGGCTTTTGTTGTTCAGAACCACGGCGGGCGAACGGGGGCGGAGGCCGCAGCATTGCCCCGGAGGCGGTTTTTCGCTAACCAGCAAAAAACGACAACGCAAGGAGACCGGCAGCCATGAGCCTGTTCAACACGGTTCGCAACACGATCGTCCCCGTGCACAAGGAGGGTTATCCCTTCGTGGCCGCCTTCTTCGTCGCCTCGCTGATCCTCGGATGGATCTTTGAGCCGCTCTTCTGGATCGGCATGATCTTCACGCTGTGGTGCGCCTATTTCTTCCGCGATCCCGAGCGCGTGACCCCGCAGGACGACGATCTGGTGATCTCTCCCGCCGACGGCAGGGTCTCGGCGATCCAGATGGTCACCCCGCCGGCCGAGCTCGACCTCGGCTCCGAGCCGATGCTGCGCATCTCGGTGTTCATGAACGTCTTCAACTGCCATGTGAACCGGGCGCCGATGCGCGGGCGCATCGTCAGCATCAACTACCGCTCCGGCAGCTTCGTCAACGCCGAGCTCGACAAGGCGAGCGAAGACAATGAGCGTAACGGGCTGGTGATCGAAACCCGTCACGGCCAGATCGGTGTCGTCCAGATCGCCGGCCTAGTGGCAAGGCGCATCCTCTGCTGGACAAACCCCAACGAGCCGGTCGATGCCGGCGAGCGCTTCGGGCTGATCCGCTTCGGATCTCGACTCGACGTCTTCCTGCCCGCCGGTGCAGCACCGCGGGTCTCGCTCGGCCAGACGGCGATTGCCGGGGAAACTGTCATCGCCGAATTCGCCTCGGCCAAGGGTCCCGTCATCAGCCGCCGCAGCTAGCTCTAGATTGGAACGCGATATGAAAACGCCTTTTCCACCTTTCGAGCCCAATGGTCCGGATGATTCTGCCCGCGGCCCGCGTCTGCGCGAAATCCCGCTCCGCCTCGTCTTTCCGAATCTCATCACCATTCTGGCAATCTGCGCCGGGCTGACCGGCATCCGGCTTGCTTTCGAAAATCGTTATGAGCTCGCCGTCGCCATGGTGCTCGTCGCCGCGTTCCTCGACGGCATCGACGGGCGGGTGGCGCGGCTGATGAAGGCGACCTCGAAGTTTGGCGCACAGATGGATTCGCTTGCCGACATCGTCAATTTCGGCGTCGCACCCGCCCTCGTCGTCTATGTCTTCGCGCTCGACCAGGCGCGCTCGCTCGGCTGGATCGCGGCGCTGATCTATGCGATCGCCGCCGGACTGCGCCTTGCCCGTTTCAATGTCATGGCCGAAAGCGAAAACAAGGCGAGCTGGCAGTCGGAATATTTCGTCGGCGTGCCGGCGCCGGCCGGCGCCATGCTCGTGCTGCTGCCGGTCTATCTCGGCTTCCTTGGGATCGCGACCGACCGCACCTTCGCCTTCGTCTCGTCGATCTACACCGTATTTATCGCCTTCCTGCTGATCAGCCGGCTGCCGGTCTGGTCGGGCAAATCGGAGGGCAACCGGATGCGGCGCGATCTCGTGCTGCCGATGATGCTTGGCGTCGTACTCTATGTGGCTCTGCTGATGAGCTACACCTGGGAGGTGATGGTGTTTACCGTTGCCGCCTATCTCGTGTCGCTTCCCTTCGGCGCGCGGAAATGGCGGCGGAAATATGGGACGCTGACGATCGAGGAGCCCGGCGTCGGCGACGACGATATCGGCCGTCACATCTGACCTCTAAGCATTTCCTGGCCTCTCTCCCCTGGAAGTGCTTCTCCCCTTGTTCTCGCCTATTCCCGGAAAACGTGCGCTTCTTCCGGGAAAGCCATGAGCTTTCCCGGGGAAAACGGCTGCGCAGTTTTTTTGGAACCGCTTCCTTCAGTAAGTATTAACCAACGTAGGCTTCAGTTAAGCCTCGCGAAATATGGTGGGCGTTCACAAATCCTGATAAGCGACGTCGCCGATTTGTCGCTATTTCTAGCGAAACTGCAAAAATAAAATACCCAGGGAAGAACCACGTAAAGGAGAGTATCCGTGACTTCGAAGAATAGCAGTACCGGTGAACAGCAGACGGCCAAGCCGGACCTCGCCGCCAACTATCGCCCCGTCGGCCTGAAGGCCGTTGCCGCGGCATCGCTGATGGCGAAGAACAAGCCCGAGAGCGTCAAGAAATCCGCTTGAAGCGCCGAGCTTCGAACTGCCGTCACCTGCGCTTCACCTTCCAGTTTCCGGCATGCCGTTGGCCCAAGACTGCGGCATGTTTCTAAAGCGTCGTGATCTTGCGGATTCGTTTCTTGCGCTATGGGTCTTGTTCTCAGGCATGTCGTTGCCGCAAAACCGCAACACGCTTTTGCGCGACATGCCCCCGACATCGCGAACGAGCCGAACAGGCCGCCGTGCCATATGCGGCCGATAGCTTTTCAGAAAAAGCTGAGCTGGCCGTCATTCGGCCTTTGCTTCTCGGCTGCCTTGAGCGGCCGCTCGATGACGGCCGGCTCCTGCAGATCGGGCCCCATATTGGCGACCTTGTTGACCTTGTCGGAGACCGGTACGGCCTCGAAGAAATCGTCCTGAACGGGCTGCGTCAGGTCGGCCACCTCACGCGGTTCCTGCGTCCTGCAATCGAGCCAGCGCGAGAAGTCCTCCGGCTTGACGACGACAGGCATGCGGTCGTGGATCGCCGAGATGCCCGCATTGGCCGACGTCGTCAGGATCGCGCCGGTATCGACTTCCGAGCCATCGGCCGAGGACCAGGTTTCCATCAGCCCGGCAAAGGCGACGATCCCGCCGTGGCGCGGCCTGATCCAATAGGCCTGCGGCTTGCCGCCGCTTTCTTTCGGCGGACGATGCCATTCATAAAAACCCGAAGCCGGAATCAGCACGCGGCGGTGACGCATCGCCGCCCGAAACGAGGCTTTGCCGATCGCAGTCTCAGCGCGGGCATTGATCAGCAGCGGAAATTCCTTCGGGTCCTTGACCCAGGCCGGGGTAAAACCCCAGCGCACCAGCACCGCGCGCCGGTCGGCCAGGTTGCTGCCTCGCTCCCTGCCCTCACCTGCGATGACGACGAGGATCGGCTGCGTCGGGGCGATGTTGTAGCGCGCCGGAAAATCGTCGAGATCGACACCGGAGAGGAAATTGCGCAGCTCTGCGCTGGAATTTGTCAGGGCGAAACGTCCACACATCGGTCTGTCTTTGCACCCGGTCCGAGTCCGGTCAAGGCACCCTGAGCATGCCGCGCAAAACTGTACAGGGTTTCACGACAAGAACATGCCGCGACCAAAGAGCGACCGCGTTGCGCTTGCGCGACATGCTTCAGCCCCTCGGCCCAAAAAGAATGACGCTCGCCCCGGCAAGGCAGATCAATCCGCCGCCGATATCATAACGATCGGGCACACGGCCCTCGACCAGCCACTGCCAGAAGAGCGAAGCGAGAATATAGATGCCGCCATAGGCCGCAAAGGTTCGGCCGGCGGCGTCGCTCGGGACCAGCGTCAGCAGCCAGGCGAAAATCGCGAGCGAGATCATGCCGGGCGCCAGCCACCAGAGGGGCTTTTCGAGCCTCAGCCACGCCCAGAAGGCGAAGCAGCCGGCAATCTCAAGAACCGCGGCAAAGGCGTAGATGATATAGGTCACGCAAAGGCCTTTCGAAAATCTGAGATCTTTGTTGCACACATGTCGTCACCTCGGGAACCGCGGCACCGGCTTTCGGGCCTTGTCTTCCGAACCGGCCCACACGAAAATTGGGGAAGCCAGGCAGCAGTTGCATGCAACAATCGGTCCAATAGAATGGATCGTCACAACGAGAGCAGTCTAATGATCTCCACCGCCAAAGCCGCCTCCTCCGCCATTCTCGAACGTGACGGACGATTCCTGCTGGTGTTGCGACGCAACCCGCCTTCCGCCGACATGTATGCCTTCCCCGGTGGGCGCGCCGAGCCGGGCGAAACGCCGGAGCAGACGGCGCTGCGGGAATTCCGCGAGGAAACCGGCATCTCGGCGCATAATCCGCAGCTGTTTTCGACCTATGACCTGAAGACCCATGGGCCGGACGGCAGCATCAAGAGCCATTTCTTCCTGTCGGTCTTTCGTGTCGAGGCCGACCGAGACATGGTGGCGGAAGCCGCAGACGATGCAGCGGCGCTGGGCTGGTACACGGTGGATGAGATTCGGCGACTGCCCGTGCCGCAAAGCGTGCTCGAATGCGCGGAACGGCTGGCACATCCTGTTCGGAATTAAGTTTAGAGGGCGGCGAATAGAAGTGGAAAATTTCAAGCGCGCCTTGTTGCCGTCATGCTCAACGTATCAACTGGAAGCATGATTCCCGTTCGACGCGTTGTCCTGTCCCTGCTCGTGCTCGCCGGCCCCACCATGGCTCAGGGCAAGAACACGCCGCCTCCAGAGGAGGAGGAGATTGCCCCGCCGGCCGCGATCGTACCTTACGACGACAAGCTGGCGCGGCTCGCCGAAGTGCTGGGTTCGGTGCATTATCTGAGGACCCTCTGTAAGGCGGCGGGCGGTGATGAGTGGCGAAAGGGCATGCAGCAGCTGCTCGATTCGGAGGCCGGCAACGAACCGCCACGCAAGGAAAGGCTCACGGCAGCCTTCAATCGCGGCTATCGCGCCTTCGCCTCGGTCTATACGGATTGCACCCCGGCGGCCATCGTGGCAGAAGAGCGCTACCGTAACGAAGGTGCAACACTTGCCACAGAAATTACCTCGCGCTTTGGAAATTGACGTTTAATTAACCTGTTTTCGCATGCGGACGTGTCGTTTTGGGAAAAGGCTGTTAGTGTTGTTAACGGTGCAGTAAGAGATGAGAAGTTCTGAGGAAAAGACAATGGAAGCAAGCCTCAACGAGATCGACGACATGATCGTCCACGAAAAGATGCAGGCGGCTCTGGAGTACCAGAACGAGGCTTGGGCCGACGGCATGGCCGACGGGATCGAGCCTGAGATCATTGCTGATGCCGCCATCGCGCATGCACTGCGCGAGACCATTAGATTGCATGGGGAAAGCAGCGCCGAAGCTCTGCTCGATTCGCTGCGCGACCGTATGCTTGCCGGCGAATTCTCCGCCAACCGCACCCTGCAATAGTTATATCAGAGAGTTCGATGCGCATCGGTAAAGAGAAAGTTTCGCGAATTCCGCTCGCGCCGGTGATGCTTGCGTTCAGCCTTGCCGCCGGCAGTCTCGCCCTTGCGCCCGCGGCCCACGCGCTTTCCGAACTGCACAAGATTCCCGGCCAGCCGAACGATCAGCCGGCACAGGGAAGCGCCCAGGGGCAGAGCCAGCCGCAGGGCACCACCCCCGGCGTTCCCATGGCCGATCCGCTGGTCAACAGCCAGAACAGTCAGGGTGTCGACAAGACGCCGGGCACACAAGACAATTCCCAGCCCGTCGAGGTGATCTACGACATCAACAAAGCGCCCGAGCCGGTGCGAAAGATGCGCCAGCAGATCGTCGAGGCGGCCGCCTCCGGCGATCTCGAACGGCTGCGGCCGCTGATGGGCGCCGGCGCAGAGCAGACGCAGGTGACCGTCGGCGAGCCTACAGACGATCCGATCGGCACGCTGAAGGATCTTTCCGGCGATCCCGATGGGGACGAAATCCTTGCCATCATGCTCGACATCGTCTCGACCGGCTTCGTGCATGTCGGCCAGGGCACAGCCGAAGAGATGTATGTCTGGCCCTATTTCGCCGAGAAAGACTTGAAGTCGCTGACGCCGCCGGAGCGCGTCGAACTGCTGCGCATCGTCACCGCCGGCGATCTGTCCGACATGCAGGAATTCGGCGGATATAATTTCTACCGCCTCGGCATTACGCCCGACGGCAAATGGAAATTCTTCACGGCAGGCGACTGACGCCTCACGCAAGCCGCATGGCGCTTGCGATCCACCTCCTGAAGTCATACCTCTGAGCGATGACCAACGCGACAGGTTCCGCCATGCCAGCCGTATTCCTGAAAGACCGCTCATTGCTCTCCGTCGGCGGCGCGGACGCCCAATCCTTCCTGCAGAACCTGATCACCACCGATATCACCTCGCTTGCTTCAGACGAGGCGCGGCCCGGGGCGCTGCTGACGCCTCAGGGCAAGATCCTGTTCGACTTCATGATCTGGCAGGACGGCGACGGCTATACGATCGAAACCGATGCCGGCCAGCGTGACGGGCTCATGAAGCGGCTGACGATATACAGGCTGCGGGCCGCCGTCACGCTTGCGCCCATCGCCGAAGAAGGCATCAGCGTTTGCTGGGGCGAAGATGCCGATGGCATCGGGGACGCCGAGGGTGTCCGCGACAGCCAGGGCGTCCGGGACAGCCGATGCGTCAGGGACAGCCGCTTCGCCAAGGCCGGCATTGCGCTGACCCGCCGGCGGGGACGGCATGGTGACGGCGCTGAGGCGCTCTACGACGCGTTGCGAATCGCCCACGGCATTGCGATATCGGGATCGGACTTCGCGCTGCAGGATGCCTTTCCGCATGACGTGCTGTTGGATCTGAACGGCGGCCTCTCCTTTAAGAAGGGCTGCTATGTCGGACAGGAGGTGGTTTCGCGCATGCAGCACCGCGGCACCGCGCGCCGGCGCGTCGTCACGGTATCCGCCGCAGCGGCTCTGCCGGGCACGGGCACCGAGATCACTGCTGCCGACAAGCCTGTGGGCACACTCGGTTCCGTCGCGGGCGGCAGCGGACTTGCGATCGTGCGCATCGACCGCGCCGGCGCCGCGATGGCGGAAGGCACGCCGCTGCTGGCCGGCGGGACGCCGGTTGCTCTCGCCCTACCGCAATGGTCCGGCCTTGTCTTCCCCACCAGCAGCGACGAGGCCAGCGCGTGACGACTAAGGCTCCGCGTGCCTGGCAACGCATGCTGTCCGGGCGCAGGCTCGACCTGCTCGACCCCTCGCCGCTCGATGTCGAACTCGCCGACATCGCCCATGGGCTCGCGCGCGTCGCCCGCTGGAACGGCCAGACATCGGGCGATCATGCTTTTTCGGTGGCGCAGCACAGTCTCGTCGTCGAAGATATTTTCCGCCGTTTCAACAATGCCCGGCCGGAGGAGTGCCTGATGGCGCTGCTGCACGACGCCCCGGAATATGTGATCGGAGACATGATCTCGCCGTTCAAATCGGTGGTCGGCGGCGGCTACAAGACGGTAGAAATGCGGTTGGAGGCGGCCGTGCACCTGCGCTTCGGCCTGCCGCCGCACCCCACGCGCGACCTCAAGGACCGGATCAAGAGGGCCGACGCGATTGCCGCCTATTTCGAGGCGACGGTGCTTGCCGGTTTCACGCCGGCCGAAGCGCAAAAATTCTTCGGTCAGCCGCGCGGCATCAGCAGGGAAATGCTGATGATCGAACCGCTTCCGGCAGTGGAAGCGCAGCGGCTCTTCTGCGAGCGTTTCGCTGCGATCGAGGCCGAGCGGGAGGTGGGATCGTGAGCATCATCGTCGTCTCGCCGCTGTCACGCATCGCCGAAATGGCGGTGCGCCACAAGGCACGTGACATGATCAGCTTGATCGCCAAAGAACAGGCTTTTCACCGGCCGGGCGTGATCGCGCCCGAGCGTCACCTGACGCTTGCGATGAACGATATCGCGTTCAAGGGCACCGGCGGTCTCGTGGCGCCTGATGAAACGCATGTGCAGGCGCTTATCGAGTTTGCCGCATCGTGGCGGCAGGAGACGCCGCTGCTCATCCATTGCTGGATGGGTGTGTCGCGCTCGCCGGCGGCCGCCTTGATCGCCGCCCTGTCGCTCGCACCGGATCAGAGCGAGGAAGGGCTTGCCCTGCGGCTGCGCGCCGCCTCACCTTTTGCGACCCCGAATACCCGGCTGATCGAGATCGGCGACACCTTGCTTGACCGCCGCGGCCGGCTGGTCGCGGCCGTCCGGGCCATCGGGCGCGGCGCCGACGCCGACGGCAATGCGCCGTTTTTGCTTGCGATTCGGGACGCCGCCTGCGGTTGACGCTGCGGCGGCCTGCTCCATCTTGCCTTGGACCACGCACAATCCGCAGGGCCAAATCATGGAACAACACGCAGCCGACGTCCTTCTTGCCACCCGCACGGCACTCAGCCAGGCAAGCGCGCTCGCCGTCCAGTATTCCTTCTCCATCCTCGGAGCGGTGATCCTGCTCATCGTCGGCTGGACGCTGGCAGGCTTCGTCAGCCGCTGGGCCTATGAAGGCCTGTCGCGCATCCATGGCATCGACGAGACATTGGCGCGCTTCTTCACCAATGTCATCCGCTATGCACTGCTGATCCTGGTGTTCATCACCGTGCTCGGCCAATTCGGCGTCCAGACCGCCTCGATCATCGCCGCCCTCGGCGCAGCCGGCCTGGCGATCGGGCTGGCGCTGCAAGGGACGCTGCAGAATATTGCGGCCGGCATCATGCTGCTGATCCTCAGACCGTTCCGCGTCGGCGAATATATCGAGACCAGCAGCGTGGCCGGCACGGTGCGCGAGATCGGGCTGTTTGCGACAGAACTCAGAACCGGCGACGGGCTCTATCGGCTGGCGCCGAATTCGACGCTCTGGAATACGCCGATTACCAACTTCAGCCGCGAACCGACGCGGCAGAACGACCTGAAGGTCAGCATTTCTCGGGAGGATGATCTTGATTTGGCGATGGAGTCGTTGATGGGCATTGCCGAAGACAATCCCAGGGTGCTGCCGTCACCGGCACCCAGCGTTTTCATCGACAGCCTCGGTGACAGCACAATATCGGTAACGCTGCGCTACTGGGCAAAAACCGGTGACTGGTGGCAGGTCAGCCGGGACATGGTGAAGCGGGTAAAACTTGCCTTCGACGAAAAGGACGATTCGGCCGCTTTGCGCGACGATGCAAATTCCGCGCCGGGAAAGAGGTCCAACGGCACCGCTCCGGCCGAAAAGCAGACGCGGCAGTGAAACATTGCTGCGCGGGGCGGTCGTCGGCCTATTGAACAACGCCGCAGGCAAGTCTCTCCCCGGCGTCCCCGGAGGGCTGGCTGCGATAATCGTCCGAATTGGCATGCACCATCAATGCGCGGCCGCGGATGCCGTCCTTCTTGCCGTCGAGCGTCACCATGCCGCCGAATATCTGGGCTCTCAACACGCCGTCCTGTCCGACATATTGATTGGGCATATCGCCGGGATGGGGTCCCTTGGCCGCCAGAATCCCGTGCTCGGCCGAGCTCGGGTTGAAATGACCGCCTGCCGATTCGTGATGCGTTGCCGCATCGCAGCGACCGGTCTCGTGAACATGAAAGGCCACCCATTTATTCGCCGGCAGCCCCGATATCTCCACTTCGATCAGCACGCCGCCATTGGCAGCGGCGGTCAGCTGGGCGCGGCCGGTCTCCTTGCCGTCCTTGCCGACGAAATTGGCGACCGCGGTCTGCTTGTCCTGAGCGCCCGCCGGCAAGGCAATCGCAAGCAGGCTCACGGCTGCGATGATGCGCATGGCTTTCATGGAGATCTCCTTCCCTCCGGTTGTCCTTCTGAACGTGCCAGCCCGGAAGGTGTTCCTCTGCGGACCATCCAACGAAAAAGCCGACCAACGGGCCGGCTTGCTGATCATCTGGTTCTAGACACCGTCAGGCGACGGCGTCAAAATCGAACTGGCCGTAGGTGTTGCGGTAAAGATCATCGCCTTGATCGCCGGTGGCAGGCGCGGTCTGCTGCAATGGATAGGGAACGGCGATGCTGCTCGTCGTGGCGGTGTCGCGCGTGTCCATCATCAGCGCAATCAGGCTGCCGGAAAATTTCGGCTGTGTATCGCCGGCCGCGTCGTCTTCCAGCAGCTGCTTGATGATACCGGGCTTGTCGTCGGCGGCACGTTCGCCGCGGCTGAGCACGCCGTCACCATTGGAATCGAGCCGCGAAAGTGTGGCAAGATATGCGTATGAAGTATCTGAAACGGATGTAGTTTGGGTCATACAAACCTCCATTCACCGCCTTTTGCCGGTGGTGTTTGTACGCAATACGAGAGCGAAAGATAACGAGTGACTCGGTGGTTAAACTGATTTGCGCAGTGCGTCAATAAGTTGTTAACTTCTCATTAATGAAGATTGACAGCCATTAACGGATGGCAGCCAAACCGGCTCTTCGCCGGCAGCCTCCGCGATATTTCAGCGGTTTTTGATATAAAAACGCCCGTCCGGGCCGCGTGTACGCCTGCTGCACTGCAACCGAATATTAATCCGGCGACTCCAGAATAATCTGCGGCATTGCCACCAGACGTTTGTAGAATCCATGTTTGTCTTTGAGGGTCCCATGGCCGATATTTTGAGGCACGTACGTCAATGGCGGGCGGTTTTTGCCGTGGCCGTTCTCCAAGACGCTTCCCATGAAAGCTGAAGCGCTCTTCTGGCGGCAATGCACAGAGGCTGTCATGGCCGACGGATCCATCGACGCGCAGCGTCTGATGGAGCTGGTGATCGCAACCTATCGCGGCCATGAAAGCGACTATGACGCAATCGAACAAGGCGCGGAAACGCTGCTGAAGGAAAACCAGTCTCTGAGAGGCAATCTTTCGGCCCTCAGCCAGGCGTTCGACGGACAGAAAAAACTCTTCGAGATCGTCCTCAACAACCTGCCGCTCGGCCTCAGCGTCTTCGACGCCGACCAGCGGCTGACACTCTACAATAGCCGCTTCCACCAGCTCTTCGGGCTGACGCCGGAGGATATCGCGGCGGGCGCAACGATTACCGAGCTTATTGGAAAAATGCGCGGCAGCGAGAGCGCCGTCTCACCCAGCGGCCGGCGAACCGGCCGACGTGCCTCCGCCAAGGCGGGGAGCAGCAGCATCCGCCGGCGCGAATGGCTGATGAATGACGGCCGCATTATTCAAAGCGTGGTGAAGATCCTCTCCGACGGCAGCAACATCGCCATCCATGCCGACGTGACGGAGGATCGAAAGGCAGCAGAGCGTATCGCCTATCTCGCCCATCACGACCTCCTGACGGATCTTCCCAATCGCATCTATTTCCGCGAGCAGGTCGATGCCACGCTTGCGGAACGCAAGCCGGACGAGCAGATTGCCCTCGTCCACCTCAATCTCGACCGCTTCAAATCGATCAATAATACGATCGGGGTGTCGGTTGGCGACAAGATCCTGCAGCAGGTCGCCGAGCGCATCCGAGCCTCGGCCGGCTCGGAAAATACTCTGGCGCGACTCGGCTCAGACGAATTCGCCATCCTGCAGGCGGGTAAGCAGCAGCCCTGGAATGTGACGGCCTTGGCCGACCGGATCCGCCGCGCGCTTTCCGAACCATTCCTGCACGGCGAAAAAAGGGTGGAGCTCAGCGTCTCCATGGGCATCGCAATCGCTCCCAGGGATGGCGAAGAAACGGATATCCTTTTGAAAAATGCCGGCGTGGCGCTGTTGCATGCCAAAGCCGACGGCCGCAAGGGCGAGCGCTTTTTCACCCGCGAGATGGATGCGCAGATGCAGTTGCGCCATGCTCTCGAGGCAGATCTTCGCGCCGCCGTCGAAAACGAAGAATTCGAGCTACACTACCAGCCGCTCTACGACCTTTCCAAGCGGCGGATCTGTGGTTTCGAAGCGCTGATCCGCTGGAACCACCCGATCCGCGGCCGCGTATCGCCGATGGATTTCATCCCGCTTGCCGAGGAGGTCGGGCTCGTCGTCGATATTGGCCGCTGGGTTTTGCGCCGGGCCTGCAGCGATGCGGCGCAATGGCCGGAAGGAATCAAGGTGGCGGTCAATGTTTCGGCGATCCAGTTCAGCAGCAGCGATCTGACGCAGGATGTCAGCGAAGCGCTTGCCGCCGCTGCGCTATCGCCGTCACGGTTCGAACTCGAAATCACCGAGAGCGTGCTGATGGAGAACCTTAGCGAGGTGCTGCCGATCCTGCACGCACTGAAGGAGCGCGGTATCCGCATCTCGATGGACGACTTCGGAACCGGATACTCCTCTCTGAGCTATCTCTCGAGCTTTCCCTTCGACAAGATCAAGATCGACAAATCCTTCGTCAATGACATCGTCGACAATAAGGAAGCGTATGCGATCATGCGCGCAATCATCCTGCTCGGCGATGCGCTCGGCATGCGCGTCACTGTCGAAGGCGTCGAGACGGCCGCCCAGCTGGCGCTGCTCGAATGCGAGGAATGCGACGAGATCCAGGGCTATCACATCAGTCCGCCGCGCCCCGCTCGAGACGTGCCGCACCTTCTCTCCATACCGCCGAAGAGCGACGGTGCGACGGACTTCTCCTGAGGACAGCGCTGAGCTCCTCATGATTGCGACTCGCATGGCAAGCCGCTACACCGGTTTTGTGTTCTGCAACTCTTCGTAGCCGGGCCACTTCCCGGAAACCGCATCCGCTTTCGGTGCTCTATGGACAAATTTCCCAATAACAGGTGGCGCAATGTTCAAGGCCGAAGCCTTCTCCCCTCATGAGACGCTCGCAGCGGCGCTGATTGCGCACGCAACCGAAGGCGACGACGGCTCACACGATCTCGCCCATATCCTGCGCGTCTTCAGAAACGCCATGCGCATCCATGCGGGCGAAGGCGGAGATGGACGCATCCTCGCTGCTGCGGTGCTGCTGCACGACTGCGTCGCGGTTGAGAAGAATTCGCCCTTGCGGGCCAAAGCATCGGCGCTGGCGGCGGAAAAGGCCTCAGTAATCCTGGCCGAACTCGGCTGGAGTGCAGCGGATATCGGCGCCGTCGGCCACGCCATCACCGCTCACAGTTTCTCCGCCGGGGTGACGCCTCGGACAATCGAGGCGAAGATCCTGCAGGATGCCGACCGGCTGGACGCGATCGGCATGGTCGGCGCCGCACGCTGCTTCTATATCGGCGGGCGAATGGGATCCGGGCTCTATGATCCGTTCGACCCGGCGGCAACGAACCGTCCCCTCGACGACAAGCGTTATGCCATTGACCATTTCCAGACGAAGCTGTTCAAACTGGCGGAAGGGTTCCAGACCGAGACCGGCCGCCGGCTGGCGGCCGCGCGTGACAAAAGTCTGCGTGATTTTCTCTCGGCATTCATGGACGAAATTTAGGAGCACGGCAGCATGCGTGTCAGCGACCTCTTCATCTACCCGCTCAAGAGCGCTCGGGCCATTGCGCTGCCCGCCGCCGATATTGACGCCTATGGGCTTCCCGGCGACCGGCGGGCGATGATCACCGACCCGCACGGCCACTTCATTACCCAGCGCGAACTGCCGGACCTCGCGCGGATCGAAATACGGCCGGAGGCCGGCGCCTTCCGGCTGCTGATGCAGGGCAAGCCCGAGATATCGGTGCCGCCACCCCGGCCTGAAATCCGCATGGATGTGAGCGTGTGGAAATCGACCGTCAGCGCTGCCGTCGCCGATGCAGAGAGCAATCGCCAGCTGTCCGAATGGCTCGGCCGCGAGGTGCGGCTGGTGTTTTTCGACGGACAGGCACAGCGGACGGCGAATGCCGAATGGGCCGGCGAAGGCACCCCCGTGAGCTTTACCGACGGCTATCAGATCCTGGTGACGACGACCGGTTCGCTGCGGGCGCTGAACGACGATCTCGCCGCCCATGGCGAGGGCAGCGTCGGCATGGAGCGCTTCCGACCGAACATCGTCATCGACACCGACGAGGCCTGGCCGGAGGATCGCTGGGCGGCGCTCGAAATCGCCGGCATCCGCTTCGATCTCGTCAAACCCTGCTCGCGCTGCATCATGACGACGCAGGACCAGCTGACCGGGTCACGCGAGGTGGCAAACCCGATGCCGGCTATGGGCCGCATCCGCATGTCGGCCGACCGCCGCGTGCCCGGCCCGTTGTTCGGCTGGAACGTCACCCCACGCGGCAGCGGCAGGATCACGATCGGCGATACGGTGAAAATCATCGAGGAGAGGCCGGAGGGCTGGGCCTTGAAGGTTCGTGCACGGGAGTAGGTCACATGCGGAAGATCTGACCGCGCTTTCTCCCGCATATCTCGCAGCACCCTCCCTCATTCCTGTGCTCGTCACAGGAATCCAGTGCGCCCAAGTCCTTGGGCGCGGGAGAGTCTTCTTCAAACTCGCATTGGGTCATTCACCGCGCAGAGGCGCGGTGGCTGGATTCCTGTGACGAGCACAGGAATGATGGAGCGTGGGGAAGTCCCCACCTCTCACGGATGCCCGAGCGCGGCGTCGATCTCCGCTATAACCCCGGCCGACAGCGGGCCCTTTTCCAGCGCGCCGGCATTTTCCTCCACCTGGGCGACGGTGCGGAAGCCCGGAATGGGGAAGGTGCGCGGCGACCTTGCCCACAGCCAGGCGAGCGCCCCCTGCGTCAGCGTGCGGCCGCCTGATTTGAGAAGGTCGCGGACGGCATCGAGCCTTGCGGCGAATTCCGGGGCCATGCGCCCGTCTTTAAAATAGACCATCCAGTCGAGCGCAGCGCCGCGGACATCCTTGGCGCCGACCGCCTTGTCGGCAGTGAACTTGCCGGTCAACAGCCCCATGGCCAGGGGACCGCGATTGATCGAGATCAGGCCTTTCTGCTCGACCACCGCGATCATCTCCGGCACCGGCTCGAAGACATTCATCGTGTGCTGGATCGAGACAAAGCCCTTGCGCCCGGCATGGCGGGCGGCGCGATCGGGAAAGTCGGTGCTCCAGCCGAAGGCATTGATCTTTCCTTCGGCGCGCAGCGCTTCCAGCGTATCGAAGACGGCATCCGATTGTTCCAGCGGAAAATCATTAAGGTGAAACTGCAGGAGATCCAGGCGGTCGCGCTTGAGACGGCGCAGCGATGTCTCGACGGAGCGGCGGATGAAAGCCTCATCGGCGAAGGCGCCGATTGCCTGCTTCGTATCGGGATCGGTGGCGAAACCGAATTTGGTGGCGACGATGATGTCGTCACGATTGCCGATTGCCCGGCCGAGCACCTCCTCCGAATGACCGGCGCCGTAGTTCGAGGCGGTGTCGAAGAAACGGATGCCGAGCTCGACGGCACGATGAATTGCTTCCACCGATTCGTCGTCATTGACCTCACCCCAGCCAAGCGGCGTGTCGCCGGCGAAGAAAGGGCCGCCGATCGCCCAGCATCCCATGCCGAGGCGCGGTATTTCGCGGCCGTTCCAAAGCGTGATCGTCGTCGGTGATGCGGTCTTGGTCAGCATGAGCTTCCTCCATAGTTGGCAGTCCTTCAAGACATAGGAAGGGCTCCCAGGCGGGTAAACCACCAAATCCGGAGGATGTTTTGCAGCAGTAAAAAATGAAGTCAGGCGGAGACGCCGTTCGGACCGGAAAGCGTCCGCAGGGCTGGATTGAGCGCCTTGAGGGCGGCCTGGACGAAGCCGTCACGCGCTGCCGAAGCCTCCATGCCGCGCGGTTCATAAACGTGGCGGTGCAGGAAGAACCCCGTCAGACGGAATGCGGCTGCAAGACTGTCGAAGTCGGCCGCGTGATTGCCGTCGACCCCGAGGAAGGGCGGCAGGAGCAGCATCTTGTCCGCCCACGGCGCACCGGCGCTGCGGCTGACGGCGCGGCCGGATTTCGGCGAGACATAGGCGAGATCGGAACGGGCGCCGGTCGCGGCGCATTCGGCAAGGTCGAGACCGAAGCCGAGATCGTTCAGCACCGCAAGTTCGAAACGCACGAAGAGTTCGCCGGCATCGGCTGGATTGTGCAGATGGTCGAGGATGACCTCCAGCGCATCGAAAAGGTGCGGATGCGGGTCGCGCTCCGGCAGCAGGCGCAGCAGCGCACCCATCGCCTGGACGCCATAGACGGCAGTCGCCGTTTCCATCAGGCGCGCGGCGCGCAGCGTCACCGGCTCGACGCGGAACTCACCGAGATGTTCGTCAAGCCGGGCACGCCAAATGACTTCCACCGCATTGCCCGGCTGCAGCACCGGCTGCATGGCGCGAGAGCGGCCGGAACGCACCAGGCCGAGATGGCGGCCGCGATCACGCGTCATCACTTCGACGATGACGCTCGTCTCACCGTGACGCTTGACGCCCAGAATGATCGCGTGGTCCTGCCACTGCATCGAAAAAAGTCCCTGCGGCTGCCGATTCCATCCTACCGTATAATTCCCGACATCGAAATCGAATTAAGGAATCATGCAGTAATTCAAAGCGTTACAGCGTGCTTTCGGCGTCCGGCAGGGTCAAGCCGCAGCCGGAAGAAGCCTCTGCAGGAATTCGCCCATCGCCTTCTCGTCGAAAGGCTTCACCAGAAGCGGTATATGCTGCAGGTCGGGCGGGAAATCGCGTGTATCGGAATAGCCGCTGACGAAGCCGAAGGGGATGCCGACATCGAGAAGGTGGCGGGCAAATCCGAAGCTCATGCCCTCGCCGAGATTAACGTCGAGCAGGGCGAAGTCATAGCTTTCCGCAGCAATCGCCGCCCTAGCCTGTTCCAGGCTGCCGACGATATCGATGCCGTCGACGCCGGACAGGCGCAGAATATCCTCCGCCTCCATGGCGATGATCAGACTGTCCTCAAGAACCAGAACACGGTTTGCGCTCATGATTCCATGCCCCTCGTCGGGCGCATGTCGCAGCGCCCCGGCCGTTTCGCCAACATCATTGCCCTCCGGTGCCCCGCATGGCACGCTATCGGTGAATTCCGCCACCATTTCTGAATAAACCATTTTTCTGTCCGGCCAATAAGAATCAAATCGGAGGAAAAGACGACGGCCGACCTTATTTTCCCGGATGCTAATGCGCATTTAAAAAAGACATAGATGGACAGGCTGTGCGTTTCCGCACGCAACAATGCTGCCATTTGTCGGATTGCCGTGACGCGCAAGCCCGATTTTCAAGTCACTCCTCGCGCGTCTGGTCCTTTGCCCATGTCCCTGTCGCAAAACCACCGCGCACCTTTGCGCAACATGCTTCAGATGAAGGGGCGCTTGCCCTCTCCAAGCCCTTCCCAGCCGGCGATCGCCATCAATTCCTCGCCGTTCAGCACCTCGCAGCCGCGCTCCTGCCAGCGGATCAATCTCCTTTCGCTAAGCTTCCTCAAGGTTTTGTTGGTGTGGACGATCGAAAGCCCGAGGGTGTCGGCGATGTGCTGCTGGGTGATGGGGATGAATTTGCGACCGTTGAAAAGATCGAGCTTCCTGCCGCGCTCAAACAGGAATGCGAGCAGATAGGCCGCTCTTTCCAGTGCTGTGCGGCGGCCGATGCTGAGGAGATGTTCATCCAATATCCGCTCCTCGCGCGCGGCGATCCAGGTGATGTCGAAGGCGAGCGAGGGGTGCTTGTTATAGAGCGTCATCAGCCTGTCGCGCTCGAAAACGCACAGGGAAACCGGCGAAAGCGCTTCGATGGAATGCTGCATCTCGCCGGCGATGGTTCCCTGCAGGCCGATCAGGTCGCCCGGCATGATGTAATTCAGGATCTGGCGGCGGCCGTCTTCCAGCATCTTGTAGCGGAAGCCCCAACCGGAAAGCACGGTGAAAAGATGGGCGCTGTGGGCGCCCTCGACAAGGATGGTGGAACCGGCATCGACGGCTAGCTCTCCGCGCTTGAAGCGGGAGACGAATTCCAGCTCGTCGCGGCTGAACTCCCTGAAGTTCGGCAGGGGCCGCAAGGGACACAGCTCGCAAGGGGTCTTGAAGGAATTGATGGGTCTCGACAATGCCATACCTGCCCTCGCGGCCGCGGAAGCCGGCCACCCCTCATCGACGCACCGGCGAGCAGGGAATGCGCAAAGCCATGGATTCGTTCCGCAACGAAGCGATTTTTTTCCAAGGAAACAAAGGGCTGGCTCCTGCCCGACGAAATCCTTGCCGCTGCTATTTCGGAAAATCGAGACCCATTTCACGGAACCGCTCGGGATCATCGCCCCAATTCTCGCGGACCTTGACGAACAGGAAGAGGTGAACCTGCTGTTCGAGAATCTCCGACAACTCCTTGCGGGAGGCCGTCGAGATCGCCTTGATGGTTTCGCCGCCCTTGCCGAGCGCGATCTTCTTCTGGCTGTCGCGCTCGACATAGATCACCTGCTCGATGCGCACCGAGCCGTCCTTGCGCTCTTCCCACTTCTCCGTTTCGACATGCGAGGAATAGGGAAGCTCCTGGTGCAGGCGCAGAAACAGCTTCTCACGGGTGATCTCGGCGGCGAGCTGACGCATCGGCAGATCGGAGATCTGGTCTTCCGGATAGTACCACGGCCCCTCCGGCAGCGTCGCGGCCAGATAGTCCATGACGTCGTCGCAGCCGGAACCGTTTTCGGCCGAGATCATGAAGGTGCGCTCGAAAGCGATCTTGTCGTTGGCGCTCGCGGCCAGCGCCAGCAGATCCTCGCGATTGACGCGGTCGATCTTGTTCAGCACCAGGATCTTCGGCTGCCGGACTTCCTTGAGGCCTTCGAGGATGGCTTCGGCATCGCCGCGCAGGCCGCGTTCGCTGTCGATCAACAGCATGATCAGATCGGCATCCTTGGCGCCGCCCCAGGCCGAGGTCACCATGGCGCGGTCGAGCCGGCGGCGCGGCTTGAAGATGCCCGGGGTATCCATGAAGACGATCTGGGCATTGTCGTGGATGGCAATGCCGCGCACGATCGCGCGCGTCGTCTGCACCTTGTGGCTGACGATCGAGACTTTGGCGCCGACGAGGCGATTGACCAGCGTCGATTTGCCGGCATTGGTCGGGCCGATCAGCGCGACGAAGCCCGAATGCGTCGGACCATGGGTTTCTGCAGCAGCTTCAGCCGCGATATCTTCTTCTTGTGTCATTGTCCCGTCAGTTTCCGGCAGGCGATTGCTGCCAAATGCCTTCGCGCTCGAGCATCTTGGTCGCCGCCACCTGTTCGGCGGCACGCTTCGACCGCTCTACGCCGGTTTCCGGCATTATGCCAGCAACTTCCACCGTCACCTTGAAGCGCGGATCATGATCCGGTCCGCTGCGTTCATCAACCCGGTAGATCGGCGTAACGCCAAACTTCGCGTGTGACCATTCCTGCAGCTCGGTCTTGGCGTCGCGCTTGGCGCCATCGGCCCTGACCGCCCTGCCCTGCCAATAACGCAGGATGAAGCGCCGCGCGACCTCGAGGCCTCCGTCGAGATAGATCGCCGCGATCAGACTTTCGACGACATCGGCGCGCACGTTCATCATGCGCTTGCCGGTCAGTTTCTTCACATCGGCGCCGGTGCGGATATAGAGGTGAAGGTTGAGTTCGTCGGCGACCGCAGCGCAGGTTTCGGCGCTGACGAGCTGGTTGAGACGAACCGAGAGCTCGCCTTCGCCCGCCGTGCCGAAGGTGCGGAACAAGAGTTCGGCAATGCAGAGCCCGAGGACCCTGTCGCCGAGGAACTCCAGCCGTTCGTAATTGCCGCCCTTTTCCGTCCGGGCGCTGGCATGGGTCAGCGCGCGATCCAGGCGTGCCTTTTCGACGAAGTCATAACCGATCAGGCTTTCAAGCTTTGCGCGGTCTGCCGCGGAAAGCGTCGGCGCCTTGCTCATTCAACAACCTTGAAAAGACGGTCCCAGCGCATGTTGGTCGGCCACTTCCAGATTTCGCGGAACGACGTGTCGTTGCCGAGCGAGAAGAAGATGACGCTGGCGCGGCCGACAAGATTTTCAGCCGGCACGAAGCCGACATCAAAGCGGCTGTCGAGCGAATTGTCGCGGTTGTCGCCCATCATGAAATAATGGCCTTCCGGCACGATGAATTCACGGGTGTTGTCACCGCGCGAGACCGGAGACTGGTCGAGCGTGTCGTAGGTCTTGCCGTTATCAAGCGTTTCGCGGAATACCGGCACGTCCTCACCCGGATCTAGCTTGTAATCCGAGGTGAAGGTGCCGTCCGCCACCTTCGGAACCGGCTTGCCGTTGACGTAGAGCACACCGTCGGTGACCTGGATACGGTCGCCGGGCAGGCCGATGCAGCGCTTGATGTAGTCGATATCGGGATTCGGCGGAAAACGGAAGACGACGATATCGCCGCGCTTCGGATCGGATCCGAACAGGCGTCCATTGGAGATATCCGGCGAGAAGGGCAGCGAATATTTCGAATAGCCGTAAGCGAACTTGTTGACGAAGATGTAGTCACCGACGAGCAGCGTCGGCATCATCGAACCGGACGGGATGGTAAAGGGCTGGAACAGCACCGTTCGAATCACCATCGCCAAAATCAGCGCCTGGATGATGACTTTGATATTTTCCCAGAGGGCGTTCGGCTTGGCTTCGACTTTATCGGACACGCAGTCTTATTCCTTTAAGACGCCGCGACGGCGCAATTCTTTATGTGCTTCTCTCTAGCGGCTTCGGCCGGTTGCGGCAATGGCGACAAGATCAAAAGCGACGAGAGGTCGCGATCAAGCGCCCCCGGGGTCACGATCAACATTCCCGAGATCACTATCAGAGGCTCTCGGGCAACGCCTCGATAATAACGAAGGCCTGCGCCAAGGGATAATCATCGGTTATTGTCAAATGAATGGCGGCCCTGTGACCGGCGGGCAGCATCGACTCGAGGATCACGGCGGCCCCACCGGACAGAACCATGGTCGGCTTGCCGCTCGGCAGGTTGACGACGCCCATGTCCTTCCAGAAGACACCCTGGGCAAGGCCGGTGCCGAGTGCCTTGGAACAGGCCTCCTTGGCGGCGAAACGCTTGGCATAGGATTCGGCACGATTTGCCCGGCGGTCGGAACGGGCGCGCTCGATCTCGGTGAAACAGCGATGGGTGAAGCGCTCACCGAAGCGCTCGATCGATTTTTCGACACGGCGAATGTCGATCAGATCGCTGCCAATGCCGATGATCATCCCAGATCCTTCCGTCGCTCAAGCATTCTGCACGGGTTTCATACGCTCGGCATGTCGCTGGCCGGCCCCGCCAGACGCAATCGCGCCCGCTCCGTCAGGCGCGTGCGGCGGCGCGTCTGAAACCCCTTCACGGTGTAGAACGTCAGCGCATAGAGCGCAACGGACGTCACGGCGGCCGGTGGAATGGCGCCGATCAACATCGGCTCCAGCACCGGCTTCCATAATTCGGAGAAGTTCAGCTTGTGAAACAGGGCGGCGAGATCCACCGCCTGCCCCGCCAGATGATCCTCGCGGCTCAACAGCAGATGGCCGATCTCCCAGGTGATGCCCCAGATGAAGGGATAGGTCAGCGGATTGCCGAAGGCGGCGCAGCCGAGGGCGGCGGCCACCATATTGCCGGAGAGGAAATAGCTGATGACGAAAGCCATGATGAAATGCACGCCGACGAACGGCGTCCACGAGACGAAGGCGCCCGCGGCGACGCCGGCTGCAACCGCATGCGGCGAAGCGCTCAGGCGCAGGATGCGCATTGTCAGATAACGGATCGGGCGAAGGAAACCTTTTCGGGGCCATAGAAGCTCCCGCATCTTTTCCTTGAAGCCAGCAGGCTTGCGACGGCGAAACAACATGGCGGCTATTTAGTGCAGCGCACAGCACCGTGACAAGAGCGGCAAATGATACCACCCGAAAAGCAACCGCTCAATTTTCTCTGCAGAGCAGCGCCTTCATGCCGAGGGGCGTTCGTAACGCAACGTCCCCCACTCATCCAAGTATAAATATGCTGTTAGCGGCTGCGGAACAGACCGCGGTCGACCTGGCGCTGACGAAACTCGAGATCGATACGATCGAACGAGCCGTTCAGATAGGCCATTTCACGTTCCTGTGTGGTCGGCGCGCGAAGTGCCCGAGCGATTTTCCTGATAGGATCAAACATTTCTTGTCTCATCTTCTGTTTACGTTTTCGATGACCAGAAGATAGTCCCGACAAAGGTTAATTACCACCACCGCAACATGGAGACAGCCATGCATTGAGCGCATACATTGCCACTTTGATGCGCGATTTCGACCTTGAAACGGTCATAAAATGTGCAATTCTTGGTCAGCTCCGCGACGGCTTGACAACAGCCTACTCGTAGAGCCGCCGGACCGTGGCGATGCAGTCGAGTTCCTTCATCTGGGCGAGCAGCTGGTTGAGCTGACGCAGATCCCAGACCTCGACCTCGAGCATCATTTCGGTGAAATCGGCGGCCACCCGTACGGTGTTCAGCAGGCGGATATTGACGTCAAGACCTGCAACCGTCTGGGCGACCTTGGCAAGCGTGCCGGGCTCGTTCAATCCATTCACCATGATGCGCGCCATGAAGCGAGACTTGTTGGCCTCGTCGAGGTCCCAGCGGACGTCGATCCACCGGTCGGGCTGATCATCGAAACGCTGCAGGCTTGGCGACTGGATCGGATAGATGGTGATCCCATTGCTCTGATCCATGATGCCGACGATGCGATCGCCGGGCACGGCGCCGGTGGAGGCGAACTTGACGTCGACATTGCCGGACAGACCGCGGATCGGGCCGATATCGACATCGGCGTCGAGTTCGGAATGGCCGCCCTCGGCTCCGGCCTTGGTCTTGCCGGGGATCTTGAAGATCATGCCGGCGGCACTGCGGACGTTGAACCAGCCGTCGTCGCCGGAAGGCTTGATGGTGACGCGCTCGTCCTGGTGGTCGGGATAGACGGCGCGCAGCACGTCGAGCGAGGACATCTCGCCGCGGCCGACGGCGGCGATCGCATCCTCGACATCCTTCTGGCCGAGACGGTGCAACGCCGGCTTCATCGCCTCGCGCGAGAAGATTTTGCCGGCTCTGTTGAAGGTGCGCTCGAGAATGCGGTGGCCGAGGCCGGCATATTGCTTGCGGATCGCCATGCGGGTGGCGCGGCGGATGGCGGCGCGCGCCTTGCCGGTGACGACGATTTCTTCCCAGGCGGCCGGCGGAACCTGCACGCCGGAGCGGATGATCTCGACCTCGTCGCCGTTTGCCAGCCGCGTCACCAGCGGCATGATGCGGCCGTTGATCTTGGCGCCGACCGTGGTGTCGCCGATATTGGTGTGCACCGCATAGGCGAAGTCGATCGGCGTGGCGCCGCGCGGCAGAGCAATCAGCTTCCCCTTCGGCGTGAAGCAGAAGACCTGATCCTGGAAAAGCTCGAGCTTGGTGTGCTCCAGAAATTCTTCCGGGCTGTCGCCCTCGGCGAGCGCCTCGATCGTGTGGCGCAGCCAGGAATAGGCGTTGGATTCGCGCGAAAGGATGTCGCCGTCGGCATTGCTGGCGCCGTCCTTATAGAGCGTATGGGCGGCGATGCCGAATTCGGCGATTTCGTGCATGCGCTTGGTGCGGATCTGCAGTTCGATACGCTGGCTGGAGGGACCGACGATTGTGGTGTGCAGCGAGCGGTAGTCGTTCTGCTTGGGCGTCGAGATATAGTCCTTGAAGCGGCCGGGCACGACGCGCCAGCGCGTGTGGACGATGCCGAGCGCACGATAACAGGAGGGAATATCCTCGACGATCAAACGAAAGCCGTAGACGTCTGATAGCTGCTCGAAGGACAGCGACTTCGACTGCATCTTGCGAAAGACGGAATAGGGCTTCTTCTGCCGGCCCTTGACATAGGCGGAGGTCAGGCCGCTGGCGACCAGCAGATCGCGCAATTCGGCCTCGATCTTCTTGACGATGCCCTCGTTGCGCTTGGAGAGCTCTTCCAGCCTTTTCGTGACGGTTTCGTAGGCCTCCGGGTTCATGTGCCGGAAGGAAAGCTCCTCCAGTTCCTCGCGCATGTCCTGCATGCCCATGCGGCCGGCGAGCGGCGCATAGATTTCCATCGTCTCCTCGGAGATGCGGGCCCGCTTGTCGGCCGACATGTGATCGAGGGTGCGCATATTGTGCAGACGATCGGCAAGCTTGACGAGCAGCACGCGTACATCGTCGGAAATGGCCAGCAGCAGCTTGCGCAGGTTTTCCGCCTGCTTGGCCTTCTTGGTGACGAGATCGAGCTTCTTGATCTTCGTCAGCCCCTCGACCAGGCGGCCGATATCCTCGCCGAAGAGTTCGTCGATCTCGGCGCGCGTCGCCGTCGTATCCTCGATCGTGTCGTGCAGAAGGGCGACTGCGATCGTCGATTCATCGAGATGCATATCGGTGAGGATGGCGGCGACCTCGAGCGGATGGGAAATATAGGGATCGCCGCTCGCGCGTTTTTGCTGGCCATGCTTCTGCATGGCGTAAACGTAGGCCTTGTTCAGTAGTGCTTCATTGGCATCGGCCTTGTATTGCTGAACCCGCTCCACGAGCTCGTACTGCCGCATCATTCCAAAGCCACTCCGACAAAAATAAAAGCGCGCCAATCAACGATTGGCGCACACGTGGGCAATAATATGCCTAAGCAATAAAGGCGCAAGATTGACGATTGGTAATCGCCGCTCTTTTCCGGATCAGATCCGGCCGACGCGCTTAATAATCGTCGCTCTTTTCCGGCGGCACCAGGCCTTCGATGCCGGCAAGCAGCTCTTCTTCCGACATCTGGTCGAAAGTGATCGTCTCCGGCAGGTCGTCCTGCTCCTCGCTGTCGGCTGCGGCAACACCGCCGGCGGCGATCATGCTGGCCGGATCGGGCTCGGGCTCGTCGACTTCGACATGCTTCTGCAGCGAATGGATCAGATCTTCCTTGAGATCGTCGGGCGAAAGGGTCTCGTCGGCGATTTCGCGCAGGGCGACGACAGGATTCTTGTCATTGTCGCGATCGATGGTGATCGAGGCACCCTGGGAAATCAGCCGGGCGCGGTGGCTGGCGAGCAGAACCAGCTCGAAGCGGTTCTCTACCTTGTCAATGCAATCTTCAACTGTGACACGGGCCATTGCCTGTCCTTTACGGTCGTCATTTCGGGATTAGCACGCCCGATACAATTAAAACCGGGCAAATACAAGTTTTTCGTTCCGGCTCCCTCGTCTTTATCCGAGGCTGAGCTAAATTTCCATGGAGAACGTCACAATTCTACCGAAGGTTGCTTGGAATATGACGAATCGTGCCCTAAATCTGTCTTATATGAACAGTTGGTAAAGTAAGGACCAAACCAAAAATCACAATAAGTCACTGTATTTATTGAAATTTGATGCCCTGCGAATTTCTTTTTCTCTCATTAGGAATTGGTAAGCGATGTTTGACCCACGCGAAAAAATTGCACTCTTTATCGACGGCGCCAACCTCTACGCTGCATCCAAGAGCCTCGGTTTCGACATAGATTACCGCAAGCTGTTGAAAGCATTCCAGAAACGTGGCTATCTCCTGCGCGCCTATTATTATACGGCCTTGATCGAGGATCAGGAGTACTCATCGATCCGTCCCCTGATCGACTGGCTCGATTACAACGGCTACAAAGTCGTCACCAAACCCGCCAAGGAATTTACCGATTCCATGGGCAGACGAAAGATCAAGGGCAACATGGACATCGAGCTCGCGATCGACGCCATGGAACAATCCGAAACCGTCGACCACCTCGTCATCTTCTCCGGCGACGGCGACTTCACCAACCTTGTCGAGGCGCTCCAGCGCAGAGGCCGCAAGGTCTCGGTGATCTCGACGATGGCGACCCAGCCGCCGATGATCGCCGACGACCTGCGCCGCCAGGCCGATCATTTCATCGATCTCTTGTCCTTGAAGGCTGAGATCGGTCGCGATCCGTCGGAGCGAGCGCCGCGTCCGGCCGAAGTCGCCCCGGCCAGCGATTTCGAGGAATGATCGAAGGCGCCGCGAGCCGATCAGCTGCGGCGTGGTGGGTCAGCCATTATCCTTCAGCAAACGGCTCTTCTGGCGATTCCAATCGCGCTCCTTCTCGGATTCGCGCTTGTCGTGCAGTTTCTTGCCCTTGGCTAGCGCCAACTCCATCTTCGCCCGACCCCGATCGTTGAAATAGATCTTCAGCGGAATCAGCGTCATGCCCTCGCGGTTGACGGCAGAGCGCAGGCGATGGATTTCACGGCCCGACAGCAAGAGCTTGCGGCGCCGGCGCGGTTCGTGATTGAAGCGGTTGGCCTGCAGATATTCCGGCAGGTAGGAATTGATCAGCCAGATCTCGCCGCCCTCATCCGAGGCATAGGATTCGGCGATATTGGCCTTGCCTTCGCGCAGCGACTTGACCTCGGTGCCCGTCAGCACGAGGCCTGCCTCGTAGGTGTCGATGATCTCGTAGTTGAAGCGGGCCTTGCGGTTTTCGGCCACGACCTTGTTCACCACGCGCTGGCTGCCTTTGGGGGCCATGACGATATTCCCTTCGAGGCGCGCGAAAGGCCGCACCCTCATTGTTTGCCTTTATGTAGGGGAACGATCCGGCCTTGTGAAGTCAGCCGATCTTCTCAGTTGAGCAGCCCCGCATGACGCATGGCGGCATCGATCGCTGCTTCGGTTGCCGGTTCCAGCGTCGACAGCAGCGGCGAGCGGACGTTGCGGCTCATGCGGCCGAGCTTGGAGAGGCCGTATTTGGCGCCGCAGAGACCGGGTTCAAGGAAGATCGCCTTGTGCAGCGGCATCAGCCGGTCCTGATATTCCAGCGCTCGGGCGTATTCGCCAGCCAGCGTTGCCGCCTGAAAATCGGCGCAGAGGCGCGGGGCGACATTGGCCGTTACCGAGATGCAGCCGACGCCGCCATGGGCGTTGAAGCCGAGCGCCGTGGCGTCCTCGCCGGACAATTGCCGGAAATCCTTGCCGCAGGTGATGCGCTGCTCTGAGACACGCTCGATCTTGCCCGTCGCATCCTTGACGCCGACGATATTCGAGTGCGCCTTGACGAGCGCGCCCATCGTTTCCGGCGTCATGTCGACCACCGAGCGGCCCGGGATATTGTAGATATAGATCGGCAGGGCGACAGCGTCGGCGATCGCGGAAAAATGCGCGATCAAGCCCTTCTGCGTCGGCTTGTTGTAATAGGGCGTGACGACCAGCACCGCATCGGCGCCGACCTTTTCGGCATGCTGGGCAAGCTCGATCGCCTCACGCGTATTGTTCGAACCGGCGCCGGCCATGACGGGAACGCGTTTTGCGGCCACTTCGATGCAGAGTTCCACGACCCGCTTGTGTTCGGCATGCGACAGCGTCGGCGATTCGCCTGTCGTGCCGACCGGAACGAGACCGCCGCTGCCTTCCTTGATCTGCCAGTCGACATGGGCGGCGAAGCTGTCTTCGTCGATCAGTCCGGCATCGGTGAAGGGGGTGACGAGGGCGGGAATGGACCCATTGAACATGCAAAGCTCCTCACGACCAAATCCTTGCTTCGGCCGCATTCCATGAATAAGAGTTGCGCACCATAGAGCGCCGAAATCATCGCGACAAGCGCGTAGAGTTCGGTTTAGGGCAAATTCCGATAGCAGATGTGAATGAATTTTACCTGGTACGGTAAGGTTTCGTTAAGATGCCTCCAGCCAAATGGGTAGGGCGTGTTTTCGTTGCGAGATCCCGGATGAAGAAAGCTGTCTTGATTCTGACCGCCTTCGGCTTCGTTGCCGCCGCGTGGGGCAGCGTTGCGTCGCCGCTTGCCGGCGAAAACCCTCCGACGCCCGGCATCAAGCCGATCGGCTTCGTTCCCGAGACATCGATACCGGAGGCGCTGACCACCGGCGCCATCCCGCGCAATCCGGGCGCAGCACCTGTCGCCAGTGATCTGAAAACCGGCCTCGACGCGCTTACCGCCAAAAATCCGCAACTGGCTCTGTCGATCCGCAACAGGATGCCGGAGGGTACGCTCGACCGTCATATCCTCACCTGGGCGATCGCCGTGTCGGGGCTGAAGGGGGTTCCTTCCTATGAGATCGCCGGTGCTGCGCAGGAGCTCAAGGGGTGGCCCGGTCTTTCGCGGCTGCGGGCCTATTCCGAACGTGCTCTCTACGACGAAAACCCCGCGCCACCAGCGGTACTTGCCGCCTTCGGCGATACCGCGCCGGAGACGATGCAGGGCGCCGTCATTCTTGGGCGGGCGCTGATTGCCTCAGGCAAGCAGGCGCAGGCAGGAAAATATATCCGCAAGCTGTGGCGCACCGAGGCTCTCGACAAAGCGAGCGAAGACAAGATCCTCCTCGAGTTTTCCGCCCTGCTGACGCCAGCCGACCACAAGGCGCGCATGGACTACCTGATGTATCGCGGCCGGGTGGCGCAGGCCAAGCGCTTCGGCGACATGGGCGAGGCGCAGTCGCTCTACAAGGCCTGGGCCGCGGTCGACGCCAAGGCCGCCAATGCCGGCGCGCTCATCAATAGCGTCGAGGCGAAATGGCGCGGCGATGCCGGCCTGCTGTTTGCGAAGATCGAATATCTGCGCAAGCAGGATAAATATGCGGAAGCGGCGGCGCTCCTGGAGAAGATGCCGCGTGAGCGGGGAGAACTTGTCAACTCAGCAGAATGGTGGAACGAGCAGCGGATAGTCAGCCGCGGTCTCGTCGATCAGGGACAATTCAAGCCGGCCTACCGCATCGTCGCAAACTCCGCGGCAAGCAGCCCGACAGATATTGTCGAGGCCGAGTTCCATGCCGGATGGTATGCGCTGCGCGGTCTGCGGGATCCGACAACGGCGGAAAGACATTTCCGCAAGATTCTGGCGACGTCGAACGGACCGATCTCGGTGTCCCGCGCCTGGTATTGGCTCGGGCGGGCAGCCGAGGCCGGCGGCCCCGGCAGTTCAGGCGAATTCTACGGCAAGGCCGCGAATTTTCCCGGCACCTTCTACGGCCAGCTCGCGGCAGAAAAGCTGGGACGGAAGACGCTCAATGTCACCTATCCGGCGCCGAGCACGGCCGACCGCCAGCGCTTCCAGGCCCGCGAAGCCGTGCAGGCGATCAGCCGGCTCGAGGCGGCAGGTCACGGATGGCGGGCCGACAGTCTCTATCTCGCGCTTGCCGACCAGCTGCAGAGCCCGGGTGAACTAGCGGTCCTCGCCGCACAGGCCGAGCAATCGGGCAATCACCATCTGTCGCTGCAGATCGGCAAGATCGCCTATGGCCGCGGCATCGACGTCGCAGCGCTTGCCTTTCCCGTCGGCGTGATCCCGGCGAATGCCAATATATCAGGCTCCGGCAAGGCGCTCGCCTATGCCATCGCCCGGCAGGAAAGCGCCTTCAACCCCGCCGCCGTTTCGGCAGCGAATGCGCGCGGTCTGCTGCAGCTACTGCCCGGCACGGCCCAGGCGGTGGCCAAGCGCCACAACATCACCTTTTCGAAAGACAAGCTGACGGCCGATGCCGGCTACAACGCAACGCTTGGCGCGCATTATCTCGGCGAGCAGATCGAGGCCTTCGGCGGCTCCTATATCCTCACCTTCATCGCCTATAATGCCGGGCCGAAGCGGGTACCGGAATGGATCGGCCGCTACGGCGACCCACGCGGCAGGTCGATCGACGAGATCGTCGACTGGATCGAGCGCATCCCTTTCCCCGAGACGCGCAACTACGTGCAGCGGGTGATGGAGAATTACGAAGTCTACAAGGCTCGCCTCGGCCAGCCGACGGATATTGAGCGCGACCTGATTGGCGGACGCAGCGCCTCCTGAAGCCGTTGGCGCGGCTTCAAAAGCAGGCTACATCTTCGGGCTCAGATCGTTCTTGAGATGCGGTGGCGAACATGGATGCAGGCGGTTTCCAGGAACGATATTATTCTTCTGCCGATGGGCTGACGCTTTATGCCCGCGACTACCGGCCCGAGGGGCCGGCCGCCGCCGAACGGCTGCCGGTGATCTGCCTGCCCGGCCTGACCCGCAATAGCCGCGATTTTCACCCGCTTGCGCTGCGTCTCTGCCGCGACGAGACAGGCCCACGCCGGGTGATCGCGCTCGATTCGCGCGGGCGCGGAAACTCCGCATGGGATGAGAACAAGGCCAATTACAATATCGCCGTCGAAGCCGACGACATTATTGCCGCCTGCGCGGCATTCGGCATCGAGCGGGCGATTTTCATCGGCACATCACGTGGCGGACTGATCCTGCATCTGATCGCGGCGACACGGCCGGATCTTCTCGAAGCCGTGATCCTGAACGACATCGGCCCTGCTATCGAGGCCGGAGGGCTGCTACTCATTCGCGACTATTTGAACAGCGGCAGGAAGCCGGCCGACTGGAGAGAGGCGGCCGATATACTGCAGGAGAATCACGGTGCCTCGTTTACCGCGCTTGCAGGGGAAGACTGGCGCGAGATGGCCCTTGCGCTTTATCGCGACATCGGCGGAAGACCGGTCGCCGACTTCGATCCGGCGATCGCAGAGGCGCTGCGATCGGTGGATTTCAGCCAGCCGCCCCCCGAGCTCTGGGAGCAATTCGAAAGCCTGAGCCGTTTTCCGCTGATGCTGATCCGCGGCGAAAATACCGCTCTGATCTCAAAGGAGACGGTCGAGGAAATGGTCCGCCGGCATCCGAGCCTGATCCTGCATGCTGCTCAGGGACAAGGACACGCGCCCCTGCTCCATCTTGGCAATATCCCTGCTGCAATTGGAGCGTTCCTCGCCAGCTGCCGATAGCTGATGGAGACCTCTCAGCTACAGCCGCACACCTCTAGAGATGCGCAAGGGAGCCACAAGCTTGCAAGCCGATGTGCTTTCCGAAACGGGCTCCGCTTTTCGGGCCGATGCGCCAGCCGCCTCCACGCCACTCGTACAAACACAAAAAGCCCGGCTCGAGAGCCGGGCTTTCCTGATTGACCGAAGTCACATCAGATTAGAACGAGCGCTGCAGGCGGAAGTAGCCAGCCGTCGAGTCGTCGTCGTTTTCCGGATCGAGGTACTGAACCGAAGCCTTGGCGTAGAAGTTGTCGACGATCTGGTAATCAACCGTCAGACCAACCTTCCAAGCGTCGTCATCGCTGAAGTCGTCGCCAGCAACGTAGTAGTTGCTGTAGTACTGGACGCCAGGAGTGATCTTGAGCTTGTCGGTTGCCTTGATAGCGTATTCGGCAGCGATAGCCCATTCAGCCTTGGTGTAGTAGGAGCTCGGGCCGGAAGCGTATACGGCAGCGAGGCCGAGCGTACCGGGACCGATGTCAACCGTACCCATTGCACGGACAGCGCCTTCTTCGTTGTCGACGTCATAGCCGGCAGTGATCTGGTAGCTGAACGCACCAGCCTTGCCGCCGAGACCGACGGCTACGCCGACGTTGTTCGGCTCTTCGTCAGACTTGTAGAACCCGTCTTCGAGTTCGTCGACGCTGATGCCAGCGTAGAAGGCGTCGGTTTCGTACTGATAACGGATGGAGTTATGCAGCGTGACCGGCGAGCCGATATCGTCGGTTTCGCCCGAGAGGCCGTCGTCCCACCAGCTGTAGAACAGACCAGCGCGGAAGCCGGCGATGTCGAGGTAAGCGGAGTCGAGCTTGGCGCTCTGATCCGAAGCGTTGTCAGCATTGAACTGCATGACGATAACGCCGGTCAGCGGACCATATTCGGTGTCGCTCTTGGCCGTGAACTGAACCTGGCCGCGCGTACGAGCATCCCAGTCCGAGTCGTTGCTGTCCGAACCGTTGAGCGGCTGATCACCAACGTCAACCTGGAAACGGATGTAACCGTTGATCTTGAGGCAGGTTTCGGTGCCGGGGATGTAGAAGTAGCCGGTGCCGTAAGCGTCGCAGACGCGAACGTATTCAACCGGTTCCGGCTCGGCAGCAACGATAGCGTCAGCAGCCTGAGCACCGGAAACTACTGCGAGAGCAGCAGCGGAGCCGAGAAGAAGGCTCTTGATGTTCATAAATGACCTCCAATTCAAAGTTTCGATCGGGTTTGGGATCTTTCGCTGAGCAGCGTTCCCTGCCCCATCCCCGTGTTTCAAGAAGCGGACGATCCGTCGCCCTTGCTTCCGAGGGTGAAAATACAAGACGGCGGCCGTCACGCAATCACCAACTTACTCCAACGAGGGGTTTGAGGGAGCCTTCCCCGCATTCTGTTGCTGAAAGGACACAAGTCGGGCACCCGGCCTCGATTTCCTTTATGCTTTGTTAAGAAAAGTCTTATTTTGCGGGTGCTTAGTAGAGATCGACAAGGGGCTGGACATGCGCCTTCCGACACATTCGTGACGTTTTTCTGACAAAATCTGATCATTGCGGGAGACATCCGGATCGCTGGAAGCGTAACCGGCCGGTCACCGATCCGCTTTCGCAGGTCGCCGAGGACAGGAACGCGGGAAGTGATTCCCGCCGGCGATTCTCTCTTCGAAGGGAAGAGATTTCTCCGCCGCGCGACTGCGAGACATCGCCAATCAGGCGACCACGATTCCCACCGAAGGGTTAAGACACGACATGCGCTGCGGAAATTGAAATGGCGGAGAAGATGGGATTCGAACCCACGATACGCTTTTGACGTATACTCCCTTAGCAGGGGAGCGCCTTCGACCACTCGGCCACCTCTCCGGTGCGGCCTAACTATGGTGACCGGTCTGTGAATGCAAGGGCTTTTTGAGTTTTCATCAGAAGAAATGCAGCGGCCGGCATTTCCATCGGGTCGGGCAAAGGCGCGTTGCTGCCCGCCCATGATCGGCATGATTCGATCGAGCCTCTCTTCAATAGGAGAGAGGCTCTACCGCCAAGCGCTCAGGGAGAGCACCGCCGTTTCTCGTCTCTCCTCTTATGCGCAATCGCGAAACGCATAGCGGCCGCGCGACCGCATTCGTGCCGCTGCAGGGAATAGGCGATAAGCGGATACCAGCTCAGCCAAGCAGGCTCTTGAGATCGGCGGAGGGGTCGGCGAGAATCGATCGGTCGGGGTTGGTTCCGGATTCCAGCAGCTTCTTGCCGGTCACATAGGCTTTCGCGTCGTTGATCGCGTCGACGGCAATCAGCAGGCCTTCCCTGAAATACCAGACCGAATGGGCGCCCTCGCGGGCGCCGGGGCGCAGCAACGTATCGTCATAACCGAGATTGAAGCCGGCGATCTGCAGTTTGACGTCATATTGGTCGGACCAGAACCACGGTTTCGGATCATAGGGCTCGCTGCCGCCGGCGATGACGGCTGCCGCCGCTTCGGCCTGGTCGACAGCATTCTGCACCGATTCAAGCCGGATGCGGCCGCCTTGCCAGGGAAGAGCCGCGCAATCGCCAGCCGCAAAAATCGCCGAATCGGAGGTGCGGGCGAATTCATCGACGATGATGCCGTTGGCGACTTCGAGCCCGGCTTCCTTGGCAAGCTGATCGTTCGGCACGACGCCGATCCCGACGACGACGAAATCGACGTCGATGACCGAGCCGTCGGAAAGAGCGGCGCCGGAAACACGGCCATCCTTGCCGATCAGATGCTTGAGCCCGGTCCTCTCGCGAATCACCACGTCGTGACCCTCATGAATCGCGCGCATGATGTCGGCCGTCTCCTTCGCCGCAACGCGCTGCAGGATGCGGTCGGCCATCTCGATAACGGTGACCTCGAGGCCGAGATGGCGGGCAACGGCTGCCGCCTCCAGGCCGATATAACCGCCGCCGATGATGAGGACGCGACGGCCCGGCCGCATTTCGTCGGCGAGCAGGTCTGCGTCGCGCTTGTCGCGGGCGACATAGACGCCTTCGAGATCGCCGCCGATTGCCGCGGGCAGCCGGCGCGGCGTCGAGCCGGTGGTCAGCGCCAGCGTGCCGTAGTCGAGAATAGAGCCGTCCTGCAGCAGCACCTGCTTGCTGTCCGGTTTGATCTCCTCGACCCAGGTGGAAAGGCGAAGGTCGACGTCATTGTCGGCATACCAGTGCTGGTCGCGAAACAGCAGGCGGTCGAAGCTCATTTCCCCCAGCAGATATTTCTTCGAAAGCGGCGGGCGCTGATAGGGAGCTACATCCTCGGCGCCGATGAGAGTGATCGGGCGCGGATCCTTCAAAGCGCGCAACTTGGCCGCCAGGGCAAAACCTGCTTGTCCAGCGCCGATGATCACCAATCTGTCCGTCACGATCTCACTCCTGAAACTAGGCTCGACACTCTCGCCAAGGCCTATCCCCTGCCCTATGCGCCGTCAACGGAAGCGGCCTCTTACATTCGGCCGATCTCGATCCAGCGACGCTCGTGGAAGGATTGTGCCATGGCATGCACCGACTTCTCTATCCTGAGACCGTCTTTAAATGTCACGATCGACGACGGTTCGCCCGAGATCGCCCGGATCAGCTCGCGGCATTCGATGATCTTGAGATCATTGAAGCCGAGGCCATGGCCAGGCGCCGGAATAAAGCGATCATACGGCCGATGGGCGGGTGCCGCCAGTATCTTGCGAAAACCCTGTTCGGAGCCGCGGCCATCGGCCTGATAGAGCTCGAATTCGTTCATCCGTTCCTGATCGTAGAGGATCGCGCCTTTCGAGCCGTAAATCTGCAGAGCGATGCGGCCCTTGCGTCCCCAGGCGGCGCGATTGGCCATCAACACGGCAGAGATGCCGCCGCCAAGCCGCATCAGCACGTTGGCCGCGTCGTGATTTTCGACGGCGCGGCGGCCACCGGCGCTGAGCGGACGATCGGCATAGGGCTTGACCATGTCTGTAATGACGGCCTCGACGTGGCCGAAAAGATACCAGAGCAGCGACAGCGGGTGCACGGCGAAATCGTCAAGCGCACCATAGCCGGCGGCAAGCTCGCTCTTCCAATAAAAGAAGACGTCGGGATCAGCCATGAAATCCTCATCCATTTCGACGCGGACATGATTGACCGTACCGATGGCGCCCTCGCCCAGGAGCGTCCTGATGTGCTGCATGACCGGGTTCTGGATATAGTTATAGCCAAGGACGGCAACCTTGCCGGAGCGCTCCGCCGTTTCCAGCATCCGCTCGGCATCGGCATAGGCCGGCGCCATCGGCTTTTCGCACCAGACATGCTTGCCGGCTTCGAGGGCTGCAATCGCCATCTCGGCGTGGAACTGATTGGGAGTGGTGACGGAAACGACGTCGACCTCTGGATCGGCGATCAGCGCCCGCCAGTCTGCGGTCGACTTCTCGAAGCCGAATTCGGAGGCGCGCGCCTCAGCAAGCCCGGCATTGGCTTCAGCCAGATGCACGAGCCGCGGACGCTCGACATCGCCGAACACGGTCTTCACCGCATTCCAGGCCAGCGCGTGGCACTTGCCCATATAACCCGTGCCGATCAAACCGATGCCAAGTGGCTTCATTTCCGTCTCCTCCAGGACTGCGCGCGATTTTTGGAATATTTGGATCATTTTGACAAGAGAGGGTTCACCGGCATTTCCGCATCCCTTCCCTGCCGAATTGTTTAAAAGCCTTGATTTACAGGCGATTAAAAACAATTAGGCGTGTCGCTTGAAATCGTCTATGCTCGACAATATGGAATATTTGTTTCATCCCGTGAGCCGCAAGCATGGATAATGACCCCCAGAGGCAGGCGCGTGTGCCGCGCGATTTCGAAAGCCTGCGCAGCACTATCATTGAGCGCAAGGCGAGCATGCCGAAGCGGCTGGCGCAGGTCGCCGCCTTCGCGCTCGGCAATCCCGACGAAATCGCCTTCGGCACGACGGCCAGCATCGCCGCTGCCTCCGACGTCCAGCCCTCGACGCTAGTGCGCCTGGCGCATCATCTGGGCTATGAAGGCTTTTCCGATCTGCAGAGCATCTTCCGCGAAAGGCTGCGCGACCGGACACTGAGTTATGAAGAACGGCTCGTCACGCTGGAGCAGGCGAGCGGCGACGACGAGGACGCCAATCTGCTGTCCGGCTTCATCGCCGCGGCAAGCCAGTCGGTCAACCGACTGGCGGCGACGGTGCAGAGCGATACGTTCACGAAAGCGGTGGATATTCTGGCCGCCGCCGAAACGATCTATCTGATCGCCAAACGGCGTTCCTACCCGCTGACGGCGCATATGACCTATGCGTTTGCCAAGCTCAACATCCGCCACCAGATCGTCGCCTCCCCGAACGGGGTCGACCCTGAAATGGTGCAGTTCGCAACGCCCAAGGATGCGGCAATCGCCGCGAGCTTCTCTCCTTACGCGGCCGACAGCCTCAGCCAGAGCCAGGAGCTTGCCGACCGCGGCGTCCCCATCATCGCCATCACCGATTCGGCCTTCTCGCCGCTTGCCGCCTGCGCCACGCACTGGTTCGAGGTGGCGGAGGCCGATTTCGCCGGCTTCCGCTCGCTTTCGGCCTCGATGGCGCTCACCATGGCGCTGCCGGTGGCCATCGCCGAGCGGCGACGCAAGCTTCAGCACGCAAAAGCGGGAAAAGCGAAAATGGAATAAACATTCCGAATTGACAAAATATCGGAACCAATGTTTCATTATTGGCAATTCGCAGGCACTGGAAGCCGCGCAAATCTAGCGGGAGGACATCATGGTACAATCGAATCCGGGTTCACAGCCGGAGCCGGCGCTTGATGTAATCACGATCGGCCGTTCCTCGGTCGATCTTTACGGCCAGCAGATCGGGTCACGACTGGAGGATATCGGCTCCTTCGCCAAATCAGTCGGCGGCTGCCCGTCCAACATCGCCATCGGCACGGCGCGGCTCGGTCTCAAATCCGGCCTCATCACCCGCGTCGGCGACGAGCAGATGGGGCGCTTCATCCGCGAGCAGGCGGCCCGCGAAGGTGTCGCGACCGACGGCATCATCACCGACAAGGAGCGGCTGACGGCGCTGGTGCTGCTTGCGGTGGAGGCCGAGGGCGTATCGCCGATGATCTTCTATCGCTCCGACTGCGCCGACATGGCGCTCGACGAAAGCGATATCGACGAGAATTTCATCAGATCGTCGCGCGCCGTCCTGGTGTCCGGCACGCATTTTTCCAGGCCGAACACCGAAGCGGCGCAGCGCAAGGCGATCCGCATCGCCAAGGCAAACGGCCGCAAGGTAATCTTTGACATCGACTACCGGCCGAACCTCTGGGGCCTTGCCGGCCATGCGGAAGGTTTCGAGCGCTATGTGAAATCCGACCGCGTTTCATCGAAGATGAAGGAGACGCTGCCGGATTGCGATCTCATCGTCGGCACCGAAGAGGAAATCCTGATCGCCTCCGGCGCTGACGACGTGCTCGGCGCGCTGAAGGAGATTCGCCGCCTGACGCCGGCGACGATCGTGCTGAAGCGCGGCGCCATGGGCTGCATCGTCTATGACGGGCCGATCGCCGACGACCTAGAAGCCGGCATCGTCGGCCAGGGTTTCCCGATCGAAGTCTTCAATGTGCTCGGCGCCGGCGATGCCTTCATGTCCGGCTTCCTGCGCGGCTTCCTGCGCGACGAACCACTGAAGACCTGCGCCACCTGGGCCAATGCCTGCGGCGCTTTCGCCGTCTCGCGTCTGCTCTGCTCGCCGGAATATCCGACCTGGGCGGAACTCGACTTCTTCCTGAAGACGGGCAGCAAATACCGGGCGCTGCGCAAGGACGAGGCGATCAACCATATTCATTGGGCATCGACCCGGCGCGGCGAAATTCCGCAGCTGATGGCGCTGGCGATCGACCATCGTTCGCAGCTCGTCAGCCTCGCCGATGAGCTCGGCGTCGGCCATGAGAAGATCGTCGCCTTCAAGCGGCTGGCGGTCTCGGCGGCAGCGCGCGTTTCGAACGGCCGTGACGGCTACGGCATGCTCATCGACGAACGTTTCGGCCGCGACGCCTTCTTCGATGCGGCGACTAAGAATTTTTCGTGGATCGGCCGGCCGGTGGAATTGCCGGGCTCGAAGCCGCTGCGCTTCGAATTCAGCCAGGATATCGGCTCCCAGCTGGTGGAATGGCCGCTCGGCCACTGCATTAAGTGCCTGTGCTTCTATCATCCCGACGATCCAGCCGAATTGAAGAGCGAGCAGCAGGAGAAGCTGCGCACGCTGTTCGAAGCCGCCCGCAAGGTCGGCCGCGAGCTGCTGGTGGAGATCATCGCCGGCAAGAACGGACCGCTTACCGACGATACGATCGCAACCGCGCTCGAAGAACTTTATGCGCTCGGCATCAAGCCGGACTGGTGGAAGCTGGAGCCGCAAGCCTCCGGCGAAGCCTGGAAGAAGATCGACGCGGTGATTGCCAAAAATGATCCATGGTGCCGCGGTATCGTGCTGCTCGGGCTCGAGGCACCCGCCGAGGAGCTGATCTCCTGCTTCGAGGCGACGCTGGCGGCTCCTTCGGTGAAGGGCTTCGCCGTCGGCAGGACGATCTTTGCCGACGCGGCGCGCGCCTGGCTTTCGGGTGCCATGAACGACGAGGAGGCGATCGCCGACATGGCCGGCCGCTTCCGGCAACTGACAGAGGCGTGGCTGAAGACGCGCGGGCTGAACTGAGAATTGAGAAGAAGACCCCTCCCCAACCCTCCCCCCAAGGGGGAGGGACTCAATCTGAGGCATCGCCTCACACCGTGAGCAACGTCCTGCGGATGAAACCGCGCGGTGTGAATGGAAAGAGCCGAACAGGTTAGTCCCTCTCGCTTGTGGGAGGGCTTGGGGAGGGAAAAAGATAAAGAGTTAAAACTCCGGGAGACCCCGATGGGCAAGACGATTCGGTTGACGATGGCGCAGGCCGTCGCGCATTTCCTCAAAAAGCAGATGACGGTTGTCGACGGCCGGAAGGTACCGATCTTCGGCGGCGTCTGGGCGATCTTCGGTCACGGCAATGTCGCCGGCATCGGCGAGGCGCTTTATCAGGTGCGCGAGGAATTGACGACCTATCGCGCCCATAACGAACAGGGCATGGCGCATGCCGCGATCGCCTATGCCAAGGCGAATTTCCGCACGCGCTTCATGGCCTGCACGACCTCGATCGGTCCCGGCGCGCTGAACATGGTGACGGCGGCCGGTGTTGCGCATGTCAACCGCATTCCGGTTCTCTTCCTGCCCGGCGACGTCTTCGCCAACCGCGCGCCGGATCCGGTGCTGCAGCAGATCGAGGATTTCGGCGACGGCACGGTATCGGCCAATGACGCTTTTCGTCCGGTTTCGCGCTATTTCGACCGTATCACCCGGCCGGAACAGATCATTTCGGCGCTGAAGCGCGCCATGCAGGTGCTGACCGATCCCTTGGATTGCGGTCCGGTGACCTTGTCGCTCTGCCAGGATGTTCAGGCGGAAGCCTTCGATTATCCGAAAAGCCTGTTTGAGGAAAAGATCTGGACGACCCGCCGGCCGCAGCCAGATGCGGATGAGCTCGCCAATGCGATCGCGCTGATCAAAGCCTCGCAGAAGCCGGTGATCGTTGCCGGCGGCGGCGTGCTCTATTCACAGGCGACGCAGGAGCTTGCCGCCTTCGCCGAGGCCCACGCCATTCCGGTCGTCGTCACCCAGGCCGGCAAGTCGTCAATCGACGAGACCCATCCGCTGGCGCTCGGCTCGGTCGGAGTCACCGGCACATCGGCAGCGAATGCGATCGCCGAAGAGACGGACCTCGTCATCGCCGTCGGCACACGCTGCCAGGATTTCACCACCGGCTCCTGGGCACTATTCAAGAATGACAGCCTGAAGATGATCGGGCTCAATATCGCCGCCTACGACGCGGTGAAGCATGACAGCCACCCTGTTGTGGCCGATGCCCGCGAAGGGCTGAAGGCGCTTTCGGCGGGCCTTTCCGGCTGGAAAGCACCGGCGGCGTTGGCTGAGAAGGCCGTGGCCGAGAAGAAAATCTGGATGGAAGCTGCGGCGAAGGCGATGGCGACGACCAATGCCGCCCTGCCCTCCGACGCCCAGGTGATCGGCGCGGTGGTGCGCACGATCGGCGGCGAGAATACGACGCTGCTTTGCGCCGCCGGCGGCCTGCCCGGCGAATTGCACAAGCTCTGGCCGGCGACGGCGCCCGGCAGCTATCACATGGAATACGGCTTTTCCTGCATGGGTTACGAGATCGCGGGCGGCCTCGGCGCCAAGATGGCGCGTCCCGAACGCGATGTCGTCGTCATGGTCGGCGACGGCTCCTACATGATGATGAATTCCGAGATCGCAACCTCGGTGATGCTCGGCCTCAAGCTTAACATCGTCGTGCTCGACAATCGCGGCTATGGCTGCATCAACCGGCTGCAGATGGGAACAGGCGGCGCCAACTTCAACAATCTGCTGAAGGACTCCTACCACGAGGTGATGCCGGAGATCGATTTCCGCGCACATGCCGAAAGCATGGGGGCCATCGCCGTCAAGGTCGGCTCAATCGCGGAGCTGGAGCAGGCGATCGCCAGCTCGAAGAAGAACGACCGAACCTCGGTCTTCGTCATCGACACCGATCCCTTGATCACCACGGAGGCCGGCGGCCACTGGTGGGATGTCGCGGTGCCCGAGGTCAGCCCACGCGAAGAGGTCAACAAGGCGCGCAAGGGCTATGTCGAAGCCCGCGCTTCCCAGCGCATCGGTTAACGAGGTTACCGCTATTTTCCGGAGGAGCGCACCCGCTCCTCCCGATGTCATTTAAGGAGAATATGATGAAGGCCAAACTCGGCATGTCGCCCATCGCATGGTGGAACGACGACCTTCCCGAACTCAGCGACGATGTGTCCCTGGAGGAATGCCTGCGGCAGTCGCGTAGCGCCGGCTTTACCGGCATGGAGCAAGGCCGCCGTTTCCCCAGCAACCCGGAAGAAATGCTGCCGATCCTGCGCGCCGCCGACGTGACGCTGTGCGGCGGCTGGTTCTCCGGCACGCTGGTTAATGAGGAGCTTGCGGCCAACAAGGACCGCATCGCGCCGATGATCGAACTGTTCAAGGCGGTCAATGCGCCCTGCATCGTTTACGGCGAAGTCGGCCGCTCCATCCAGGGCGACCGCTCCAAGCCGCTCGCGACCAAACCTCGCCTTTCCGACGACGAGATGAAGGCTTATGCGCGCCGCGTCACCGAGTTCGGCGAATGGTGCGCCGAGCAGGGCATGCCTCTTTCCTACCACCACCACATGGCGGCCGTCGTGGAAACCGAGCCGGAACTCGACGCCTTCATGCGCAATTCCGGCGAAGGCATTCCGCTGCTGCTCGATGCCGGGCATCTCGCTTTTGCCGGCGGCGACGTGCTGCGCGCCATCGACAATCACCATGCCCGAATCAATCATGTCCACGTCAAGGACATTCGCCAATCAGTGGTGGATGGGCTCGACCGCAGCCGGCAGTCCTTCCTCGACGCGGTGGCGCTCGGCGCCTTCACCGTGCCGGGCGACGGTTCGCTCGATTTCGGCGCCATCGTCCAGCGATTCGCCGACCACGGCTATGAAGGCTGGTTCGTCGTCGAAGCCGAACAGGATCCGCGCAAGGCGCCGCCGCAGAAGATGGCTGAGATCGGCCATGCCGAACTGATGCGGGTGATGACGGCGGCTGGTTATACCGTGGCGACCGAAGGTTTTCCTAAGGGATAACGGGTGCAAAAGACCCGGGGCTTAAGAGCATCGTCGGGCAAGAAGCCCCCTCATCCGCCCTTCGGGCACCTTCTCCCCGCTGGGGAGACGGGGAATAGAGACGGCGCGGCATATCCCTTCTCCCCTGGGGGAGAAGGTGGCGGCAGCCGGATGAGGGGGCCGCACCCCACAATTTATGAGGAGAAACACCAATGCCAAACCTCAAGGTGAAACCATCCGGCACGCATGGCCGCGTCACGCATGTCACCCCTGAGAATGCCGGCTGGACCTATGTCGGCTTCGATCTGAATCGCTTGAAGCCGGGCGAGACGGTTTCGGGAGAGACCGGAGATCGGGAAGTGTGCCTCGTCTGGGTCACCGGCAAGGGCCAGGCGTCGGCCGGCACCAGGGATTTCGGCACGCTCGGCGAGCGGATGAGCCCCTTCGACGGCGCGCCGCATGCGCTCTACATCCCGATGGAATCGACATGGTCGGTGACGGCGGAGACCGATCTGGAGCTGGCCGTCTGCTCGGCGCCCGGCGGCGGGACCTACCAGGCGAAGGAAATTCCGCCCGGCACGCATCCGCAGGTGACGCGCGGCAAGGGCACGAATGTACGCTACGTCAACAATATCATGCCTGAAGACGACAATTCGGCGCATTCGCTGCTCGTCGTCGAGGTGATCACGCCGGGCGGCCATACTTCCTCCTATCCGCCGCACAAGCACGATCAGGACGACCTGCCGAACGAAAGCTTTCTGGAAGAGACCTATTATCATCGCCTCAATCCGCCGCAGGGCTTCGGTTTCCAGCGTGTCTACACCGACGACCGCTCGCTCGACGAAGCGATGGCGATCGAGGACGGAGACGTGACGCTGGTGCCGAAAGGCTACCATCCGTGCGCGGCCTGCCATGGCTACGATCTCTATTACCTCAACGTGATGGCCGGGCCGCAACGGATCTGGAAATTCCACAATGCCGTCGAGCACGAGTGGCTAGTGAAGGCGTAAAGCCCCGGGTTCGATCGCTAAATAATCTGGCAGCGCCAAGCCTTTGCCATCTCGGCGCTGCTGCAGTTTGAATCTACATGTCGGCCTTCCAGGAAATAAGAGCAATCAAAGATCGAGCACCAGATGCGGCACGCCGTTCGAGGTTTTCCGCGGCGAGAGGCCGTCGGCATCGATCTGCGCGTTCACACGCTGGCGAAAGGCGGAAAAGCTCTCGAAAGTGACGACATCCACCGGCTCGTCGAAATGGATGGTGATCCTATGGAGATCGCCGCCCGGCAGGGCCGACAGTGCCAAAACCTCGCCGGTGAACGGTTGATTGAGATAACGGCCGCGAATATGGGCGCCGACGAAGAGCGGCGTCTTCGCTCCCGCATTGGGCTTTGCCGCAAGGGCTGAGAGTGTATTCCAATCGCGCGCGCCGTGCTGGCGGGCTATTATTTCCAGCGCCGCACTGTGGGTCAGCGGGGTGCCGCGATCGTTCATCGCCTGGCGCAAGCGCTTGGCCTGGGCCTTCAAGTCTTCAATGGCAGGATAGGTCGTCGTCATGGCGTCAGCCTTTGCAAGGCATGCTCTTCGACTGCGGGATGGGAGCTCGCATTGCCGCCAGTCAGCATGCACAAAGGGCCGTGACCATGATCGCGAGGGCTTCACCATGGATTTTCATCCGCGAGCGGCCGGTGCCTCGAACCGGCCCTTTCTATGCGCGAAGGCTGCCGACATGTCAAGAATGGCGCATGTGCGCCGGGCAATGAGCAGATTCGGGGCAAATCTGCCCGAAATCGGTGCGGTTTTCCGGGAGGTTCCGGCTATGCGCTCAATTCTAACGATGTTCTTCAGCAGTCGTCAGCATTCTTCAGCTAATATCCTGTGGTAGAACAAGCGGAGGCTAAAAGGGCCTTTCAGATGCACCTCGACACAGAACACCGCAAGGCGGAACGTGCTTACAGGGAATTCAACCTCGACAGGCCCGGCAACATCATCTTCGTCGGCCATCACCTCAGCACCGGAACGCAGGTGCGCTGCCTGATCCGAACGATCACGCTGGCCGGCGCGGTGCTCGAAGTCAGCCCGAGCCTGGAGATGCCGAGCCATTTCTTTCTCGAGATCCTCGGCATCCACGACGAGATCGGCGCCACCATGGTCAAGCGCGAAGAGGGACTGGTGACGATCAGCTTCAACATGCTGCTCAATCCTGAATTCCTGCACCACGTGCTGCGACTGAGCTTCGAAACCTGAGGCTATTGTCAATCCGCGCCCTATCGCGGCGCGGTTTTCCGGTCTCGCCTCTTCCTGAGGCCAGACGCGTTAAGATCGGAATGATCCAGCGAAGTCCGCGCCATTCCGGGCCATCGAGCGGATCGGCCATGGGATCGCGGCGCATGCGGCGATTGCGGGTTTCGACTTCCTCGAAGAGAACGACCCAGTTGAGAAGCATTGCCTATCCTCCATCTATTGCTGGAGCACTTGAGCTAGGCCTTCACGCACTGGCTATGTAGAGGCGCTGGAGAAAGGGGGTTTTCATCCATGAAAGATGCGAGCTGGGACGATCTGCAACTCTTCTTCCATGTCGCGACCGGCGGCGGGCTTTCGGCGGCTGCAGCACGCACCGGCCTCAGCGCGCCGACGATCGGCCGGCGCATGCTGGCGCTCGAAAGGGCGACCGGTCGTTCGTTGTTCAGCCGCGGTCCTACCGGTTATCTTCTGGCCAGGGATGGTCAGGAACTGCTCGATCGCGTCCGGCTGATGCAGGATGCGGCGCAGGCGATCTCCGACTGGCGCGGCGAGGTTCTGACGTTGCCGATCGTCTCGACGGCCGCCGACAGCTGGACCCTGCGCTTCATCGCCGACCATCTGGCCGGCGTCTGGACGCCGAAGGACAGTTTCCGCATGTGCTACAAGACCTGTGATGCGGGCGTCGACTTCACCTATCGCGAGGCGCATATCGCCATTCGCCGCAGCCGGCCGGACAGCGGCAACGTCGCCATTCGCCGTTCGGTCAAAGTGGCCCATGCCGCTTACCAGGCGGCCGATTTTGCTCAGACCAATTGCAACTGGATTTCGCTTGGCACCGACACCGCGATCACCCCGGCCGACAAATGGACGTTCGAACAGCCGGATTATTGGATCACCAGCTGGACGAACACGCCGCATATGCTTTTTTACCTGATCCGTGGCGGGGCCGGCCGCGGCGTGCTGCCCTGTTTCATCGGCGATCAGGAACGCAAGCTCGTACGCGCCGGGCCTGTCATCGACGACCTGACCTACGAGATGTGGATCGTCGCGCATGACGATGAGCGGCAACGGCCGGAGGTCAGGACCGTCATCGACCGCCTGGCAGCGCTGTTTGCCGATCATGAAGACCTATTTGCCGGGCAGCGGCCGTCGATGTGAGGCAAAACAAAAACGCGGACCATTCAGGCCCGCGCTCTCCTAGGCTCGGGTTTGATCACGCGGCGAGATGTCGCTCGATTTCGTCGATCGGCAGATTGGTATAGTCCTTCGCCAATTCCGCCGAAATCGCTGCCTGCGTCTCGGCACTGAGTGCCGGCCGCAAGGTCCCGAGCGCCTTCGGCGGCGCGATGAGGACGATGCGGTGCGCATCCTTTGCCTGGGTCAGCTCGTCCATTCGTTCCGCCACATGTTTCAGAAATTGCGCTTCGGCCTGCTCCTGCCAGCTGGTCTCTTCGACAGCGCTGCGGCTGAACCCATCGGCGGCATGGCTGCGGCCAGGCTTGTCGGCGCCGACTTCGCGATCGGGCTCGTTCGGCTGCGTCAGGGTTTCCAGCACCTTGAGGTTCATCAGTTGGGCATCGCCGGCATTCTGCATGATCAGAGCCTTGGCTCCATTGCAGACTACAATCCATGATTTCCCGGGAATTCTGACGTCGGTCATCTTCAACTCCTCGCTGTCGTCATCGAAGCTCGCCATGCTTCATCGATCAAGACAGAACGTCCGGCCGTTGAAAGAGTTCGAGAAATTGGGTCAGAAATCGAGTGGAGCGGCGATCCGGTTTCAAATGACATACCGTCAGAAATCTTGCTGAAACGGATTTGGAATGACTGCCGACGTCCCGAATGGGAACAAATTTCAAACTCGTTAAAATTGTCATTTTATCTTTGACGAATGCGCAAAACATTCATGTGACCTTGGCCGGAGCAAGATCAGCTTGCACCAGAGCAAGAACCCCAACTGTGCCCTGTCTGACGGAGAATGTAAGATGACTATGCTCCGCGCCACACACCTTGCCACGGTCAAATCCGCCATTTACGACCTGCGCTGGGAAGAGTTCCACGTCAAGCGCCCCGCCCGTATCGTCGCCGTCCGGCCGTGCCTCACAGGCGTTTCGATGCGAAGCGCCGAGATCATCGATATCTCGCAAGGCGGCGCGACCTTCATCGTGTCGACCACCGCCGGTCTGCCGAAGCATTATTATCTCAACATCCTCGGCCTCGCCTATCGGATCGGCTGTGCCGAGGTCTACCGTAACAAGGAACGCATCGGCGTGCGGTTCATCAACCTGATGGATCCCGAGGTCCTGCGCCGCGTGGTGCGCACCGATTTCCTCGTCGGCAACATGGAAGCGATCGATGCACGGCGCGCGCCGCTGTTCCGCCCGCAAGCGTCTCCCATTGGTCAGCTGTCGAAATAATCTTGCTTGCCTTGGCCGTACCCCGGCCTATTGTTGCGCCAACCGTCAACATGTCCGGGAAATTGCCTTCGCATGTCCGCCTTTTCGCGCTTCACGCCGCTCATCAGCGCCCTGCCCTCCACCATTCCCTTCGTCGGCCCCGAGGCCATCGAGCGCCAACGCGGACGTGCCGTCTTGGCACGCATCGGCGCCAACGAGAACGGCTTCGGCCCGGCTCCTTCCGTGCTTGCGGCGATAAGCGAGGAAGCCGGCAATATCTGGAAATACAACGACCCGGAAAATTTCGCGCTGAGGGAGGCGCTCGGCGCCCATCTCGGCATCTCCCCCGCCAATATCGCCATCGGCGGCGGCATCGACGAGTTGCTCGGCCAGATCGTCCGGCTGGTGATCGACGCCGGCGCGCCGGTGGTCACCTCGCTCGGCGCCTATCCGACCTTCAATTTCCATGTCGCCGGCTTCGGCGGGCGGCTGGTGACCGTGCCCTATGTCAATGACCGCGAGGATCTCGACGGACTGCTCGAAGCCGTCAGGCGCGAGAATGCGCCGCTCGTCTATTTCGCCAATCCCGACAATCCGATGGGAAGCTGGTGGGACGCCGACAGCATCGTCGCTTTCGCCCGGGCACTGCCGGAGACGACGCTGATGGTGCTCGACGAGGCCTATAGCGAGACGGGGCCGGCAAATTCGCTGCCGTCGATCACATCGCTGATCGATCTGCCGAACATCGTGCGCACCCGCACCTTCTCCAAGGCCTATGGCCTTGCCGGCTCCCGCACCGGCTACGTCATCTCGACGCCGGGCACGGCGCAGGCCTTCGACAAGATCCGCAATCATTTCGGCATGAACCGGCTGGCGACGGCTGCCGCGCTCGCCGCCCTCAAGGACCAGGCCTATCTCACCGAGGTGGTCGGCAAGATCCATGCGGCGCGGGAGCGGATCGGCCGCATCGCCCGGGCAAACGGCCTTGAGTCGCTGCCCTCGGCCACGAATTTCGTGGCGATCGACGCCGGCCGCGACGGCGCTTATGCGCGGGCGATCGTCGACGGGCTGATGGAGCATGGCGTCTTCATCCGCATGCCCGGTGTGGCACCGCTCAACCGCTGCATCCGCGTCAGCGTCGGACCGGAGACCGACATGGCGCTGTTCGAGGAAGCGCTGCCGCAGGTGCTGAAGGCGATCGGCTGATAAAGCGTGATGCCGAACGTGTCAGCGGTTTTCGGACGACGTCATACTGATAATTCAACGAAGAACCGCGGCCGGTGGAGGATAGCCGGCCGCGGTGCTCTTCTCCCGGCATCGGCGTTTCAAATCGCCCCGCCGGCCCCTCTTTCGAGGTTGTTATTTCTGTCGAACCGCCAGCAGGAGACGGTTTCAGTGGACCGTCATCCATTCGCGGGCAGCACGCAACGCTTCCACGAGCTGCATCTTGTTCATGGTGGCGGCCACGTCGGCGCGAAGCTCGGCGGCGCGGTCGTTGCCCTTGATCGCGGCAATGTTCAGCCATTTGTGGGCAGCGACGAGGTCGACGGCGCAGCCGCGGCCGGTCGCATACATCAGACCCATTTCGCAGAAGACATCGGCGCTGTTGTCGCCACCCATGGTGGCCGTTTCAGCATTGTGCATTTCAAAGCGTGCCATCGGTTTTATCCCTGTTAGCCTGTTTGTGACTTACCCTGTTTTACCTCCGGACCTTGCCGTCTATCGCGGCTTGCAGCCCTTCAGTTTCGGCGGGTTTGTCCCGCTCGTTTGATGGCTTCACTATGCCGAGCGGCCTTCAAAAAACGCCTAAAATCCATGATTAATTTGAGACAAACAAAGTGCAAACACTTGGTAAAATTGGATTTTTGTTAAACATCGGATGCCTTGGAGCTTAGGGGTTTTCGTTCGAATTTTACGAAAGATTCAGATTCGAAAATAAACCGATCGTTCATCATGAAATCAGCAGACGACAGTTTAAACGCATCGACCTCTCGCTTTTTTTCTGCTTTCGGCGATCTCCGGCAATAGCCGATCGCCTGTATTTACCTTTACGTTCGCGTCAGTTATTTTCGCGGCCGGTCAAAAGGACATCAGGGAGGAAAAGATGATCCGCAGCTTTATTTTCGCCAGCGCCATCGCCGTCATCGCGGGCACCGCGCATGCCGAAGAGCCGATCGTCGGCAATTGGAAAACCGCCTCTGGCGAAACGGCGGTGATCGCGGCCTGCGGCGGCAGTTACTGCGTGACGCTGAAAACCGGCAAATACAGCGGCCGGAAGATCGGCACACTTGCCGGCACCGGCGGCAGCTACGCCGGCGAGATTACCGATCCGGCCGCCGACAAGACCTATAGCGGCTCGGGCAAGGTTTCCGGCAATTCGCTGCGGATGCAGGGCTGCGTCCTGAAAATCCTCTGCAAGTCGCAGACCTGGACGCGGCTCTGATGCGATAAGGCCGACGCAGCAAACATTCAAAACGCCGAAGCATGCCGGCGGAAATGCGGCATGCTTCGAAAGCTTCTCCGCCCGCCGATTTTCGCGACAATTCGCCCGACCCTGCCCCGCAAGCTGAACGGTGGATGAACCGGCATCTCAGCACTCGTTCAGCCGCCGCATGACAAAACTCTTGTCATAGTTAGGTTGCCGTATCGGGGCATGAGATGAACCTCTACATTCTGGCAAGACGTTTCAGCATCATCACGCTGTTCGCAGCGATCTTCGCGGTCACATTTTCGGCGGTCGTCGTGCATGAGGGCGGCGGCGGCACGCAGTCGCATTTCGGTGCGAGCTATACCTGCCTGGAGAGAAACGGGACCTTCTGCGCGCCGACGGTGCGGTGAGCAGTACAGACACGGAAGAAGATAAAAAATCGATTCCGCCGGGGCACGTCGTTTGCTTGTCAAAAACAACTCTCTATAATGCGCCATGAACAAACGAATCTCCCCTTTGTCGCCCCTCGACATTTCCTCTCCCTCTCCTTTCCAGCCGCAGAGCTTCGATGATCCCGCCAAGGCCGTCGAGACGCTGACCGAACTCTACGAGCGCAATACGGCGTTTCTGATCCAGAGCTTCACCGAGCTTGCCCAAGGCGCTCCGATTGCCTCGCGCTACCGCGCCTTCTATCCGCAGGTGAGCATCGAGACGACCAGCTTCGGCCATGTCGATTCGCGCCTCTCCTACGGCCACGTCACGGCGCCCGGCATCTACACGACGACGGTCACCCGGCCGAAGCTCTTCAAGCATTACCTGAAGGAACAGCTGTCGCTGCTGATGAAGAGCCACAATGTTCCGGTGATCGTCTCGGAATCGACGACGCCGATTCCGCTGCACTTCGCTTTTGGCGAGGGCGCGCATGTGGAAGCATCGGCCTCCGCCTTCGTCGATGTCCCGATGCGCGATATCTTCGACACGCCTGATCTCAACACCACCGACGATGAGATCGCCAACGGCGAATATATCCCGCCGCCGGGCGAGCCCTCGCCGCTTGCGCCGTTCACCGCCCAGCGTATCGATTATTCGCTCGCCCGGCTGTCGCATTACACGGCGACGCATGCCGAGCATTTCCAGAACTTCGTGCTGTTCACGAACTACCAGTTCTATATCGACGAATTCTGCAACTGGGCGCGCAAGCAGATGGCCGAGGGCGGCGACGGTTATACCGCCTTCGTCGAACCCGGCAATATCGTCACCCTGCCCGGCTCGAGCGGGCCGGAAACGGATGCAACACTTGCCCGCCTGCCGCAAATGCCGGCCTACCATCTGAAGAAGAAGGGCCATGCCGGGATCACCATGATCAATATCGGCGTCGGTCCCTCCAACGCCAAGACGATCACCGACCATGTCGCCGTGCTGCGCCCGCATGCCTGGCTGATGCTCGGCCATTGCGCCGGCCTGCGCAACAGCCAGCGGCTCGGCGATTATGTTCTCGCTCATGCCTATATGCGCGAGGATCACGTTCTCGACGACGACCTGCCGGTCTGGGTGCCTATCCCGGCGCTCGCCGAAGTGCAGGTGGCGCTGGAGGCGGCCGTCGCCGAAATTACCGGCTACGAGGGCTTCGAGCTGAAGCGCATCATGCGCACCGGCACCGTCGGCACGATCGACAACCGCAACTGGGAACTGCGGGACCAGCGCGGGCCGGTGAGGCGGCTATCGCAGGCGCGCGCCATCGCGCTCGACATGGAATCGGCAACGATCGCCGCCAACGGGTTCCGCTTCCGCGTGCCTTACGGCACGCTGCTCTGCGTCTCCGACAAGCCGCTGCACGGCGAATTGAAGCTGCCGGGCATGGCGACGGCCTTCTACCGCACGCAGGTCAACCAGCATCTGCAGATCGGCATCCGCGCCGTGCAGAAGCTGGCCGCCATGCCGAAGGAAGCCCTGCATTCGCGCAAGCTGCGCAGCTTCTTCGAAACGGCCTTCCAATAGGCCGTTTCCTCATCGTCCCGCCACGACAGGCGCCGGCTGCTGCACAATCGTATGCGGTCTGCCGGCAGCAAGGTTCAGCCCTGCTATCAGCAGGCTGAAGGCGATGAAGGTGAAAGCGGTGCGTAAGAGAACCTTCATTCCATCGCCTTCCTCGAACGCCTGACGAGGCTTGTCATGGCGGCGTGCCCAGATCTGGCTTGCGATCGCGATTTCAAGAATACTCATTGCCGTTCTCCTCGACAGGTTTCGATGAAGCCTTGTCGAGTGCTGCCCTGCGATTTCGACAGCCGGCGGCGACAAATATTTTTTCTGCCGCTGTCGAAATGTGTGAAGCTCGATCGTCCAGAGTCATTGAAACATCGCAAGGAGGCTGTCTGCGATGAAATATCTCTGTCAGGTCTGGTTCGACGGCGCGGTGCTCGACGCGATGACGAAAGAGGAGAAGGCCGAGCTCGACGCGAATTCCTTGAACTACGACAAGGACCTTGCCGAAAGCGGGCACATGATCGTCGCCCAGGCGCTGCAGCCGCCGACATCGGCGGTGACCGTGCGGGTGCGGAGCGGTGAGACATCGGTGACGGACGGTCCCTTCGCTGAGACGAAGGAGGCGCTCGGCGGTTTCATCCTGATCGAGGCCAAGGACCTCAACGACGCAATCCGCATCGCCGCCGGCATTCCGCTCGCCAAATTCGGCGCCATCGAGGTGCGGCCGATCCATGAATTGAGAGCCCAATGAGGAGGCGCCGATGAAGTTTCTATGTCAGATCTGGTTCGACACCGAAAAGAGCAAGCTGGTTCCCCAGGCCGAATGGGATGCCGTCACGAAGGAATGCATTATCAGCGACAATCGCTGGCGCGACAGCGGTCATCTGCTGGTAGCGCACGCCTTGCATGAACCATCGACGGCGATCACGCTTCGCCTGCACAATGGCGAAGTCTCCGCAACCGATGGCCCGTTTGCCGAAATCAAAGAGCATCTGGGCGGTTTTGTGCTGCTCGAGGCCGAGAATATCGAGGAGGCAAAGACCATCGCGTCCAGTTTCCCGATCCTTAAATATTGCTCGATCGAAGTCCGCCCAGCCTATTCCATCCAAGATGGGAAATAACCATGCGCTACATCTGCCTGATCTATAACAGCACCGACACCGACGGCAGGCTGACACCGGATGAAACCGACGATCTCATCAAAGCGCACTTTGCCTTCGACGAGGAACTGTGCCGCGACGGCTTCATGATCCATTCCGATGCGCTCGAACTGCCTGACCAGGCGAGCGTGCTGCGGGTTCGAAACAATAGGCTCTCCGTCACCGACGGCCCCTATGTCGAGACGAAGGAGCATCTGGCCGGCTTCTACGTCATCGAGGCGCCTGACATGGCGAAGGCGAAGGAGATCGCCGGGCGAATTCCGTCGGCCCGCTACGGCGCGGTCGAACTGAGACCGGTGCGAACACTCACCCTTCCGAACTGAGGTGCCCCCGTGGAAACGGTCATCGAGGAGATCTACCGAACCCAATCTCGCCGGGTGCTGGCGACGCTGATCCGATTGCTCGGCGATTTCGACCGTGCGGAGGAAGCGCTTCACGATGCCTTTGCAGCGGCCGCAAGAACATGGCCGGTCGACGGCGTTCCCGCCAGCCCCTCCGGCTGGCTTGTGTCGACCGGCCGCTTCAAGGCGATTGATGCGATCCGGCGGCGTGCTCGTTTCGATGCATCGCTGAAGCACATCGAGGACAGCCTCTATAGCGTCGACGAAATGGAGATGGGCGAGATGGAAGCGATCGAGGACGACATGCTGCGGCTGATCTTCACCTGCTGCCATCCGGCTATCCCGGCGGATGCGCAGACGGCGATGGCGCTTCGGGAAATCTGCGGACTGACCACCGAGGAGATCGCCCATGCCTTCCTCGTTCCGGCGCCGACGGTTGCGCAGCGGATTGTGCGCGCCAAAAACAGGATCCGGGCCGCGAACATCCCCTATGAAGTGCCGGGCCGCGAGGCGCTGCCCGAGCGGCTCGATCGGGTGTTGCATGTCATCTATCTCGTCTTCAACGAGGGCTATTCCACCTCGTCGGGAGACGCGGTCGTTCGCGCCGATCTGACGGCAGAGGCCATCCGGCTGGCGCGGCTGCTTCTAGCGCTGCTGCCGCACCCCGACGTTTGCGGGCTTCTGGCACTGATGCTGCTGCAGGAATCCCGCCGCAACGCCCGCAGCAGCGCGGAGGGAGCCCTCGTGCTGCTTGCCGATCAGGACCGCTCGCTCTGGGACCATGCCAAAATCTCGGAGGGCCTGGCACTCCTTAGCGAGGCGATGCGGACGGGAGAGATCGGCACCTATACGGTGCAGGCAGCGATCGCCGCCGAACATGCGAAGGTGCCTGCCGCCGAGCGAACCGACTGGCGCCGGATCGTCTTCTATTACGACCTGCTTCTCGCAGCCCAGTCCTCGCCGGTCGTCGAACTCAACCGCGCTGTGGCGATCGCGATGGCGGAAGGGCCGTCGAAAGGCCTTGAGCTGATCGATGCTGTCCTGAGGCACCGCGAGCTGCAGGCCTATCACCTCGCCCATGCGGCGCGTGCTGATTTCCTGCGCCGCCTCGGCCGGAGAGATGAGGCGATCGCGGCCTATGAAACGGCGCTGTCGCTGTGCCGGCAGGAGCCGGAGCAGGCTTTTCTTCGCAAACGGATTTCAGAGCTTGCCGCGGCGTCCGAGCGGCAGTGAGATCGCGGTTCCTGTCAGCGCCGAGACTATGATCAGCAAATGGGCATTGACGCTCGCCTGCGCCAGCACGGCGAGCGCCGTCCGCTCGCTCGAAGCTCCGAGCGCAATGGCGCCAGCGGTAATACCTGCCGGATAGGTGCCGACCCCGCCGGGCGCATGAACCGGCAGGACGGAGGAGAGTTCGCCGCCGAGCGCACCGCCGAAGCTGGCCGCCATGGGAAACACACCCATCAATCCGAGCGCCCATGCGAGCACGATCACCTTCACCAGCCAGTTGACGATGGTCATCGCCCAGGCGCGCGCAAAGGCGACGGCATTCAGCGGCAAGCCGTTTTCGAGCTCGTCGACAAATTTCTGCGCCTTGGAAGGCAGAAGCCTGGCGGCGACGCGCAATAGCGGTTTGCGCGCTGCGAAAGCTGCGACCGGCAGCAGCAGGAAGATTGCCCAGAGCGACCATGCGACGAGAACATCGGCTGCGGCGAGCGCAAAGCCGATACCGGCAGCCGCAAGCAGAGCGTGAAGGTCGAGCAGCCGCATAACTAGGAGCGCCGAGGTTCCGCGCGTCAGCGGAATGCCGAATTCGGTGCGCATCAACAGGGGAAAACTGGTTTCGCCGGTCCGAAAGGGCAGCATGATGTTCAGGAGATTGTGGATCTGCGTGACCCGGAAGAGGGTCGCAAACTGACCCGTGGTCTCCTGCGGAAAATAGTCGTAGATGCGCCAGGTGCGCAGGAAATAGGTGCCCGTCAGAGCCACGAGCGCGCCGATGACGGGACCTGCCCCGACATCGGCCCATTGGCTGATGATGCCGGACCAGCCCCAGAACCACTGCACGAAGAGCGCATAGGCTGCGACAATTACGATCGTCAGCGCCGTCATGCGATTGCGCATAAACCAGGACTGCTGGCTTTCAACGATCGAACTCTTCATGTAGTAGGCATTCCTCGCTTGGCGTCGGCATGGGCCTCGGTTCCGTCACCGGCGTTTTAGGAGAAATGAAGGTTGCGCACAACGGCGGAGTTGATGACGGTGGCGGCGGGAGCGCCTCAAGCCGACGATCCGCGCGGCAGACCGAAAGATGGCGAGGCCTTGCCGGCTTGACTTGGAGATCGATGTTGGAGCGCATTACCAAAAGCATCAAGAGCGCCAGCATTTTTCTGGCAGGCTATTTCCTGCTGAACATCCTGCTCCGCGTCTCATTGCCTCATACGCTCGATCTCGACGAGGCGGAACAAGCATTCTACTCGCAATATCTTCTGGCCGGTTACGGGCCGCAGCCACCCTTCTACAACTGGATCCAGTACGCCATCGTCTCGGTGACCGGCATCACGATGTGGGCGCTCTCGATTCCCAAGAATATTATCCTGTTCGGCTGCTATCTTTTCTACGGTCTGGCCGCCCGCGAGGTGCTGAAGAGCCGTTTGCTCCCGCCCATCGCCATGCTGAGCCTGATTACCCTGCCGCAGGTCGGCCTGATGGCGCAGCGCGAGCTCACCCATACCGTTGCCCTGCTGTTTGCGACCTCGCTCTTCCTCTTCGGCTTTTTCCGGACGTTGCGCCAGCCGACGATCGGCAGTTATCTCGTCATCGGCATTGCCACCGGCATCGGCCTCATCTCTAAGTATAATTTCGCCATCCTGCCTTTTGCCGCCTTCGTCGCCGTGCTGCCGGACTGGAAGTGGCGCAGCCGCCTGTTCGACTGGCGCCTGCTGCCGGCGGCCGTCATCGCCATTCTGATCGTTCTGCCGCATGCGCTCTGGCTGCCCGATAACCTCGTCAGCGCTTCGGCCCCGACGCTGGAGCGGATGACTGCCGAGCATGAGGCCGCGGCCGGCCTTCCCCGCATCGGACAGGGGCTGTTGTCCCTCGTCATCGCCGTGCTCGGCTTCATCGCGTTGCCGATCGTTCTCATCGCGGCTGCCTTCCGGCGGGATTTCTTCCGGGCGCTCTCCTCGTCCAGTCCGATGATCCGGGTGATCGAGCGGATGATGGTTGTCAGCCTGCTCGCCTTCGCCGGCATCGTCGTCTTCGCCGGCGCGAGCGACATCCATGAACGCTGGCTCGACCCGTGCCTTCTCGTCCTGCTGATCTACCTGTTCCTGAAACTGGAAACCGCAGGGTTCGATCTTTCCGCCGGCCTTGCACGCTTTCGGCCGGTGGTGCCGGTCTTCATGATCGTCATCCTGTCGATCCTGCTGCTGCGGATCGTCGCCATTCAATATATCGGCACCTATACGAGAACGAACGTCCCCTTCGCGAACTACGTGACCGAACTGACCGCGACCCGCAAGCCGGTTCTCATCGTGGCCGGGACCAAATTCGTGGCGGGCAATATGAAGCTGGAGTTTCCCGACGTTCCCGTCGTGATCCCGTTCTTCCCCGGTCCCGGGGTTCCGGAATATGCGACAGCGAAGGGGCCGGTGCTGGTTGTCTGGCGCGGCGAAACGGCAAACGATCCAACCATTTCGCCGGGTTTTGCCAACGATCTCGTGAAATCGGGTATTCATCTGAAAGAGATAAACACGCTGACGCTGCCCTATCTTTTCGGTGACGGCAAACATACCTTTTCGATTGGCTACTCCTGGGTGGAGGGCGGCGCGCAATAGCGTTGCGGCAGCTGGAGCGAGGGAAACCGGCATTGTCCGCTGGCAACGGACGGACACTTCATGTAGTAGGCTTCCGCATACGCGGTGGCGGCAGTAAGGATTGCCAGGCCGCCGGCCTTTTGGAGATGAAAGTTGCAGACAACGGTAGAACCCATTCGCGGCACGAATGATCCGGTACAATCGCTCGAGCTGTCGCTGGTCGTGCCCGTTTTCAACGAAGAGGAAAGCGTAGGCCCGCTGGTCGAACGTATCCTTGCGGCGATGGCTGAATATCCTTATCGCTGGGAACTGATCCTCGTCGATGACGGCAGCACCGATGCGACGCTCGTCAACGCCCGTAAATTCGTCGGGCGCGAGGGGCTGACGCTCAGAATCGTCGAGCTGCAGCGCAATTTCGGCCAGACCGCCGCCATGCAGGCCGGTATCGACACCGCCCGGGGCCGGCTGATCGCGACGATGGACGGCGACCTGCAGAATGATCCGAAGGACATTCCCCAGATGGTCTCCGAGCTCGAGCGGCGCGAACTCGACCTCCTGGTCGGCTGGCGCAAGAACCGCAAGGATGGTCTGTTCCTGCGCAAGATACCCTCCTGGTGCGCCAACTACCTGATCGGCCGCATCACCGGCGTCAAGCTGCACGATTACGGCTGCAGCCTGAAGATCTACCGTGCCTCGATCATCAAGCAGGTGAAGCTGATGGGCGAAATGCACCGCTTCATCCCGGCCTGGGTGGCCGGCGTCGTGCCGAGCTCGCGCATCGGCGAGATGGCCGTCACCCACCATGCCCGCGAGCACGGCGTTTCGAAATACGGGATTTCGCGCACCTTCCGCGTCATCCTCGACCTGCTGTCGGTGATGTTCTTCATGCGCTACAAGGCGCGGCCGGGACATTTCTTCGGCTCGCTGGGTCTCGGCCTCGGCGCCATCGCCATGCTGATCCTGCTTTACCTCGGCTTCGACAAATTCGTTTTGGGCAATGATATCGGCACGAGGCCGATGCTGATGGTCGGCGTCGTGCTGCTGCTGTCGTCGGTGCAGATGATCACCACCGGCATTCTGGCGGAAATGATCGCGCGCACCTATTATCGTGACGACGCCTCTCCGAACTATATCGTGCGGCAGATCTTCGACGATCAAAGCCAAGCCTAAGCCGGCAGCACGATGCTGGAACGCGCGACGAGGACGATCAAAACCGCGGCGCTGCTGCTTGCAGCCTATTTCGTGCTGAACATCGCGCTGCGCATCACGCTTCCGCATTCGCTGGAGCTCGACGAGGCCGAGCAATCCTTCTTCTCGCAATATCTGCTGGCGGGCTACGGCCCGCAGCCGCCCTTTTACAACTGGATGCAATATGCCATCGTTTCGGTGACGGGCATGTCGATCGGCGCGCTTGTTGTGCCGAAGAATATCCTGCTCTTCCTGTGTTACCTCTTTTACGGCCTCGCCGGGCGCGAAGCACTGAAGGACCAGGCGCTCGCCGCCATCGGCATGCTGGCGCTGATCACCCTGCCCCAGGTGTCCTACATGGCCCAGCAGGACCTGACCCACACAACGGCGCTGCTCTTTGCCAGCTCCCTGTTCCTCTACGGCTTTTTCCGCACGCTCGACCGGCCTGGCGTCGGCAGCTACCTGCTGCTCGGGCTTGCGACCGGCATCGGGCTGATCTCGAAGTACAATTTTGCGCTGATGCCGGTCGTCGCGCTGATTGCCATCCTGCCCGACGCCGAATGGCGGCGCAGGGCGCTCGACTGGCGCATGCTGATCGCGGTCGCCGTCGCGCTCGTCATCGTCCTGCCGCACGCGATCTGGCTGCAGGGCAATCTCGCATTCGCCTCCTCCGATACTCTGGTCAAGATGGCCGCCGGCAACGAACCTGCCGGCATCGCCCGGATCGGCAAAGGCCTCCTCGCCTTTCTCATCGCTATCCTCGCCTTTGCAGCGCTGCCGGTCGCAATCTTCGCAGCCGCCTTCCGCCGGGATTTTGTCCGGGCGCTTTCGGCCAGGAACCGCTGGACCGGGATGATGGAGCGGATGATGCTCGCAAGCCTTGCCGGCATCGCTCTGATCGTGCTGTTCACCGGCTCTACCACCGTGCGTGAGCGCTGGCTCGATCCGTTCCTGCTGGTGCTGCCGATCTACTTTCTGGCAAAGATGAAGGCGGCCGGGCTCGATTTTTCCGCCGGGCTGCGCCGCTTCCGGCCGGTCGTGCCGGTGCTGATGGCCTGTGTGCTGGTCGCGCTCGGCTTCCGTGTGGTCGGCGCCGGGCTGATCGGCACCTATAGCCGGCCGAATGTGCCGATGGCCGACCTTGTCCGCGAAATGACCCGGCAGGCTGAACCCGCGCTGGTGATTGCCTCGGATCCCTATGTCGCCGGGAATATGCGTATGCAGCTTCCCCATGTGCCCGTCGTCATCCCCGATTTTCCCGTCGCCGGCATTCCAGCCTACACGACTGCAGGTGGACCGGTGCTGATCGTCTGGCGCGGCAAGAAGACGGCGACGGCTGCGGATGCCGTCATGCCGGAGCGGTTTTCATCGGCGCTGACGGCGGCAGGCATCGCGCCGCAGGAGATCGGCGCCCTGTCGCTCCCCTATTACTTCGGCCGCCAGGGCGATAATTTCGCACTCGGCTATGCCTGGGTTCGGCCGGGGGCCAGATAGAATGATCAAGACCGGTCTTCGCGACGTCAGCTGGATTTTCGTGCTGCTCGCCGCCTATTTCACGCTTCAGATCGGCGTGCGGCTGGCGACCTCGCATTCGCTCGACCTCGACGAGGCCGAACAGGTCTTCCGTTCGCAATGGCTCGCCGCCGGTTACGGCCCGCAGCCGCCGTTCTACAACTGGCTGCAATATGCCGTCTTCCAGTTTGCCGGTGTTTCGCTTGTCGCGCTTTCGGTGGTGAAGAATCTCCTGCTGTTCAGCGCCTACCTGCTGTACGGCCTGACCGCGCGTCTTGTTTTGCGCGACAAGGCGCTGGTGGCGATCGCGACGCTCGGATTGCTGACCATCCCGCAAATGGTTTTCGAGATGCAGCGCGACCTCACCCACACGGTCGCGGTCTTCTTCTCGGCCAGCATCTTCTTCTACGGCTTCATCCGCAGTCTGAAACAGCCGAGCCTTGCCTCCTACCTGATAACAGGCATTGGCATCGGTTTCGGGCTGCTCGCCAAATATAATTTCGCCATCCTGCCGGCCGCAGCCTTGATCGGCGCGCTGGCGGATGCGCGCTGGCGGGGGCGGATCTTTGATCGGCGGCTGGCGGTGACCGCTATCGTTGCCCTCGTCATCACCCTGCCGCATCTCTTTTGGCTGAAGGACAATCTCGACTTCGCCACCGCCCGCACCCTGGAAAAGATGACCGCCAGCGACAATGCCGGCTATCCGATGCAGGTCGCCATGGGCGTCGGCTCGCTCGCTCTTGCCATCGTCAGCTTTGCCGGATTGACCGTGGCGGTGTTCGCTGTCGTCTTCGGCAAGAACCTTCGCCCGGCATTGGCCGCTCGGTCGGAATGGACGCGGCTCATCGAGCGGATGATGCTCGTCTTCGTCATCGGCATCCTGTTTTTGATCGTCTTCGGCGGTGCTGCCGGAATCAAGGATCGCTGGTTGGTGCCAATGCTCTTCATCCTGCCGCTCTTTTTCTGCCTGAAGATCGACGCCGCCGGCGTACAGACAGCCCGGGCGTTCCGGCGTTTCATGGCCATCGTCGCCATCATCATGATTGGCGTGCCGGCCGCCCTTTACGGCAGCGTCGCCGCCGCACGCTTCACCGGCCATTACGAACGGCTGAACAGGCCCTATGCCACAATGCTGGAAAACCTGCGCAAACAGGCCGAACCGGCAGCGATCCTTGCCGGCGACAGCCTGCTTGCCGGCAATCTTAGGCAGGATATTCCCGATGTGCCGGTCCTCTCCGTGGATTATCCCGGCTTCCGCCCGGATCTTAGCGGCCGGCAACCGCTGCTTCTCGTGTGGCTGATCCCGCCGAAGGGGGGAAGCGAAGGGCTTCCGCCGACCATGGCTGAATGGCTCCAGGCCAATCTCGGCGTGTCCGCGCCTGCGGCATCGGTGATCGACGTGCCCTATTTCTATCAGCGCGGCGACGACCGCTACCGCTTCGGGTATGCTTGGATCGACCATCATCCCTGAAGCTCAACATCGGACGCATTGGCTTCGGCGGGATCGCCCTCCCATGCAGTATTGCAAAAGTATTGTATTTTGCCTCATATTAAAGGGAAGGAGTCATCACATGGCACGCGCAAAGACTTTTTCCCTTGGCGACACTTATGACGGGATCCTGTCGGATCTTGTCCGCAATGGCCGGTTCGGCACGGAAACTGAAGCCGTGCGGGCTGGCATCCGTATGCTCGCCGACCACGAACTGAAGATAGAAGCGCTGCGCAGGGACATTCAGGCGGCCGACTCGGAAATTGAAGCCGGCCTTGGCAAGGAATACGCGACCGGCGCGGATATCCTCAAAGACGTCATGAACGAAAGCTAAGGCCATTAAACCGAAGCGCCTGATTATTGCGCCATCCGCCATCAAGGATCTACGGAATATGCGGCGCTATATCGCCGAGAGCAGTCCCCATTATGCGCGGGAGTTTCTGGACGACCTGACCGCAAAGATCGCGTGGATCGCCGAAGTGGATTTCACCGGATCTCCTCGCGACCACATCGCGGAAGGCCTGCGTGGCCTGCCATACCGGAACCGCTGTAGCTACTATCGCTCCTATCACGACGGTATCGAGATCCTACGTGCCAAGCATGGCGCCGAGGATATCAAGGCGCAGGATTTCGAGCTTTAGGCCGAGCGACATCAGCATTTCAGTTCCTTCCAGGCCGCATCCAGCGCCAGTTTGGTAGTCCTGGCCATCTCGTCCACCTCCGCGTGGCTGATGACGAGCGGCGGCGAGGCCAGCATGCGGTCGCCGGTGGCGCGCAGCACGAGGCCGTTCGCCAGCGCGTGATTGCGCACCAGCGCGCCGACCTGATCGGGCTTCTCATAACGCGTGCGCGTGCTCTTCTCCGCGGCCAGCTGCAGGCCGCCCATCAGGCCGATGCTGACGGCCTCGCCGACCAGATCATGGTCGGCGAGCGCTGCCCAGGCCTTTCCGAAATAGCGGCCGATATCGTCGCGCACACGTTCGACCAGCCCTTCCGCCTCGATGATGCGCAGGTTTTCGAGGGCGGCGGCGGCGCAGACCGGGTGGCCGGAATAGGTGAAGCCGTGGTTGAACTCGCCGACCTCGTTGATCAGCACGTCGGCGATCTTGTCGCTGACGAGCACGCCGCCGATCGGCAGGTAGCCGGAAGAAAGCCCCTTGGCGATCGGCGCGAGATCGGGCTCGACGCCGAAATGCTGGTGGCCGAACCAGGCGCCCAGCCGGCCGAAACCGCAGATCACCTCGTCAGTCACCAGCAGGATATCACGCGCCTTGCAGATGCGGTCGATTTCCGGCCAGTAAGTCTCGGGCGGGATGATGACGCCGGCCGCCCCCTGCACCGGCTCAGCGACGAAGGCGGCGACGTTCTCCTCGCCGAGCTCGTCGATCTTCGCTTCGAGTTCGCGGGCGACCTTCAGCCCGAATTCATCAGGCGAGAGATCGCCGCCCTCGCCGTACCAATAGGGCTGGCCGATATGGACGATTCCAGGGATCGGCAGGTCGCCCTGCTCATGCATGTATTTCATGCCGCCGAGGCTGGCGCCGGCGACGGTCGAACCGTGATAGCCGTTCTTCCTCGCGATGACGATCTTCTTCGACGGCTTGCCGACGGCGCTCCAGTAGACACGGGCCATGCGGAACCAGGTGTCGTTCGCCTCCGAACCGGAACCGGTGAAGAAGATATGGTTGAAACGCGCGCCCGCATGTGACGTCACCTTCTGCGCCAGCAGCGAAGTCGGCGTCGAGGTGGTACCGAAAAAGGTGTTGTAATAGGGCAGCTCGTTCATCTGCCTTGCGACGGCCTCAGCGATCTCACGCCGGCCATAGCCGATATTGACGCACCAGAGGCCGGCGAAGCCGTCGAGATATTTCCGGCCGCGATCATCGAAGATATAGACGCCCTCGCCGCGCTGGATGACGCGGGCGCCATCGGCGTTCAGCTTCTTCATGTCGGCGAAGGGGTGCAGATGATGGGCTGCATCAATCGCGGCAAGGTTCGATGGCGGGTAGGTATCGGGCATGGCTGGTAGAAGACCCTCGCGGATTGAAAGGCTGCTATCGATGGGTTAGGAGCTTGGCCTTGTCCCGGAGGATTTTCAAGGTCATGGCGAGCGACAGGATGGACGGCAAGGCCGGCGGCGACCCGCGTTTCGAGATCCTGATCGTCGGCATGAACGGCGAGCTACGCGGCAAACAGCTTCCATCCGGCGGCGAAGACAAGGTCTGGGCCGGCGACATCCGCCTGCCGACGTCGACGCAGTCGCTCGATATCTGGGGTGACGACAATGACGACATTACCGGCCTGTCTCTGACGATCGGCGATCCCGACGGCATGGTTGTTCCCGACCGGCGCAGCCTCGCGCCGATGCCCTGGGCGCCGGAGGGTTCGATGCAGGTGCTTGCCACCATGCATGAATTCGACGGCAGCCCGAGCTTCATGGATCCGCGCGCCATCCTCGCTTCCGTGGTCGAGCGCTATCGCAGCCGCGGCTTGACGCCTGTCGTCGCCACCGAGCTGGAATTCTACGTGATGTCGGGCGACTGGCGCGAAACCGGTCGCCCCTCCCCGCCTGACAGCCTCACCTATCGCGGCGAGCCAAATGGTTTCCAGCTCTACGACATGAACGCCGTCGACGCGCTCGACGACTATCTCGGGACCCTGAGGGCCTATGCGAAGGCGCAGGGATTGCCGGCGGATGCGACGACGGCAGAATTCGGCCCCGGCCAGTTCGAAGTCAATCTGCTGCACCGCGCCGATGCGCTCGCCGCCGCCGACGATTGCCTCTATTTGAAGCGCATCGCCGAACAGGCGGCGCGCCGACACGGGCTGAAATCGACCTGCATGGCAAAGCCCTATTCCGAACATGCCGGCTCCGGCCTGCATGTACATGCGAGCATCGTCGATCGGCAAGGCCGCAACATCCTCGATGCCAAGGGCGGCGAGCCCAAGCTGCTGAAATCGGTCACGGCAGGCCTGCTCGAGACCATGCGCGCGGCGCAGCTTATCTTCGCCCCCTTCGCCAACTCCTACCGGCGGTTCCAGCCGGGCTCGTTCGCGCCGGTCGACCTCACCTGGGGCAGCGGCCACCGCGGCACGGCGATCCGCATACCCGACAAGGACGGCGCGGCCGCACGCATAGAACATCGGGTGGCCGGCGCCGACGCCAATCCCTATCTGCTGCTCGCGGCGATTCTCGGCGGCATGCTCATCGGTCTCGACCGCGAGCTCGACCCCGGCGAGGAAACGACGCCCTCCTACACGTCCGCCAATACGACGCGGCTGACGCATGATTTCCTGAGCGCGGTCGAAACCTTCCTCGCCTCGCCCTTCATCGCCGATATCTTCGGCACGCGTTATCAGGCGCTTTACGGCGACACCAAGCGCAAGGAAGCGCTCGCGCATCTGCGCACCGTCTCGGATTTCGACTATCGCACCTATCTGCCGCGGCTCTGAAGTCTTCCGGCCTCAGGCTGCAGGCTCGCGGCGTTCGTCCTCATTCACCTGAGCCGCGAGCCCCTGCTTTACGAGGACCTTCAGCTCGCCGGGATGCAGCCGGATCGAAACATCACGTTGGAGCGGCAATAATTCGCCGTCCATGACGCAATTGGCCTTGCGGCGCAGTTTCGGGAAATGCAGGTGTACCTCGGCCGGATGCATCACCATGACGTCGGCATTCTCACGGACCTTGCCACGCAGCATGTCGATGGCGAGGCGGGCGACGCCGAGCGGATTCAGCGGGTTTGCCGTATAGAAGCCGAGTTCGCCGCTTCTGAGATTATCGGCATAGAGCAGCGCATTTTCGCCGAAGGGATTGTTGGAAACTGAAATCGCCGAGACCCAGCGGCGCTCCCGCATGCCGGCCGCCTCGAACTCGACCTCGAATTCCGGCGGATTGAAGATCACGCCAAGAGCGGCCTTGGTGCTTGCCCGGATTTTGCCGAGCCGCGAGCGATAGCTGTAGGCGTTGCGGTAGCGCACCATACGGGCATGCAGACCGGCCGAAAACTGATGGATGAAAGGCCGGCCGTTGGCGCTGGCAATATCGACATTATCGATCTCACCGGAAGCCAATACGTCGAGCGCTTGCCAGATATCGAGCGGCACGCGCAGGGAGCGGGCAAAAAGGTTCATGGTGCCGGCCGGCACGACGCCGAGCGCGATGCCGTTTTTCCAGGCGATCGACGCCGCGGCCGAAACCGTGCCGTCGCCACCGCCGGCGACGATGCCGTCGATATCGTCGCGCTTGGCCGCCCGTTCCATCGCGGGAATTATTTCCTTGCCGGAGAAAACGATGGCATCGAAATCATGCCCGGCATCCCGAAAGGCCGCTTCCGCCCTCTTTTCGTAGGCCACCATGTCGGTGGTCCTGAAGGTGCCGCCGTCGCGATTGAAAAAGCCTACAAGCTTCATAGAGGCTCCCGTCCCTGGCGCGGAAATGCTCCTGCCTTTGCCCTGAAATGGTTGCGGCACTGGCGATTTCAAGCGCGCCCACCTCTCCGCAAAAACAACAGAAATGCAAATATTGCAACGGACATATGCACATAGCAGGACGCTGCACTGCGTAAAATGCACTCGACGCCCGCCGGTACATGACGGATAGATCAGATATCGGAGAGATCGTCTCCACTTCCCGCCATCTATCACGATCGCCTCGCGCCGCACTTGCGCCAGAGGCATTGCCAAGCAGAAAACCTTCCCGAGGAGCTCTCATGAGTGAGATCGCCATCAATGAGTCCGTCGGAACCCAGCCCGAAGACGAGCTGCCGTCGGCAACGACCGTCGCCTTGGTCCAACTGGCGCTCGCCTGCGGCGGCTTCGGCATCGGCACCGGCGAATTCGCGATCATGGGACTGCTGCCCAATGTCGCCGAGACTTTCTCAGTCACGACACCACAGGCCGGCTATGTCATCAGCGCTTATGCGCTTGGTGTCGTCGTCGGTGCGCCTGTCATTGCCGTGCTCGCCGCGAAGATGGCGCGCCGCACCCTGCTTTTGACACTGATGCTGGTCTTTGCCGTCGGCAATATATTAAGTGCCGTCGCGCCGACCTTCCAATCCTTCACATTCCTGCGCTTCGTCACCGGCCTGCCGCATGGAGCCTATTTCGGCGTCGCCGCGCTTGTCGCGGCCTCGATGGTGCCGGTTTATCGGCGGGCACGCGCCGTCGGACGCGTCATGCTCGGGCTCACCGTCGCGACGCTTCTCGGCACGCCGCTGACGACGTTTTTCGGCCAGTCGCTCGACTGGCAGGTGGCGTTTTGGTCGGTCGGCATCGTCGGCCTGCTGACGGTGGTGTTGATCTGGTTCTACGTTCCGAAGGACAGGGTTTCCGAAGAGGCAAGCTTCCTGCGCGAGCTCGGCGCCTTCCGCCGGCCGCAAGTCTGGTTGACGCTCGGCATCGCCGCCGTCGGCTATGGCGGCATGTTCGCCATGTTCAGTTATATCGCCTCGACCACGACTGAGGTGGCGATGCTGCCGGAAAGCGCGGTTCCGATCATGCTGGTGTTGTTCGGCGTCGGCATGAATGCCGGCAATTTCATCGGTTCGTGGCTCGCCGACAAATCGCTGCTCGGCACGATCGGCGGCTCGCTCGTCTATAATATCGTCGTGCTGGCCACCTTCACGCTGACCGCCGCCAACCCCTATATGCTCGGCCTCTCGGTCTTCCTCGTCGGCTGCGGTTTCGCCGCCGGCCCGGCGCTGCAGACGCGGCTGATGGATGTCGCCGCCGATGCGCAGACGCTGGCGGCCGCCTCCAACCATTCCGCCTTCAACATCGCCAATGCGATCGGCGCCTGGCTCGGCGGTCTCGTCATCGCCTGGGGCTACGGTTTTGCGGCGACCGGCTATGTCGGCGCAGCACTCTCCTTCCTCGGCCTCTTCGTCTTTGCAGCGTCCTTCCACCTGGAGCGTCGCAACCGGAGCGCACAGACCATTTGAGGTCGTCAACAATGCGCGCATCGCAGGGTGCGACATTGTGGCGTTAAGCATTTACCCCGCTTGACTTTTTCCGCGTTCGGGACCACCTACAAAAACGTGGCCGACACCCGTTAGCCACGGATTTCAACGGAGCCATCTTCACGATGCCAAGCGACAGTAGCAGTCGATTGCCTTTGCCGTACGCGGCCCTCGTGCGCTGACCGACTCCTGTCGGCTCGCCCGTTCGGGACGCTACGGCGGATCGACGGAAAGGCGAGCCTCACATGAATATCAATCGCTTCCCTCTTCGGGCAGGCCATGCCGCCCGTGCTTTCATCAACAACAGCCGCGGCGCAACGGTCGCCGAACGCGTCGAAGCGCTGAACGCGCTGAGCATCCAGGATGCCGGCCGCGTCCTGACGGGCATGCCGCTCGACTATGCCGTCAACATTCTCGACCGGCCGGAGCTTCGCAACGCCGCCGAGATCCTGGCGCTGATCAGCGCCGAGGATGCAGCACGGCTGCTGCACGGCATGTCCAACGACCGGGTCGCCGACGTGCTGCTCGAACTCGACGGCGAGACCCGCGCCCGGCTCTTCGCCAGCCTCGACGAGCCGGTGCGCATCGCGATCCAGCACCTGATGGGCTATCCGCCGCGCACCGCCGGCGGCATCATGACGACCGAGTTCGTCAGCGTGCCGGTTAGATGGACCGTCGCTCAGACTCTCGACCATGTGCGCCAGGTCGAACGCTCGCGCGAGACCGTCTATGCCATCTATGTGCTCGACGAGGTCAGCCATGCGCTCATGCATGTGGTAACGCTGCGCCGTCTCATCACCGGCGAGCCGGATGCTTCCATCCTCTCTGTGGCGCAGAAGGGCAACCCGGTTTCGGCCGATCCGCTGATGAAGCAGGAGGATGTCGCCCGGCTGATCCGCAAGCACGACTTGCTCGCCCTGCCGGTCACCGACGAACATGGGCACGTGCTCGGAATCGTCACCGTCGACGACGTGATCGACACGATGATCTCCGACACGACGGAAGCGGCCCAGAGGTTCGGCGGCATGGAGGCCCTCGGCCAGCCCTATATGAAGATCGGCTTTGCCGGCATGATCCGCAAGCGCGCAGGCTGGCTTGCCGCGCTCTTCCTCGGCGAGATGCTGACGGCAAGCGCCATGCAGCATTTCGAGGGCGAACTGGAAAAGGCTGTCGTGCTGACCCTGTTCATCCCGCTGATCATGAGCTCGGGCGGCAATTCCGGGTCGCAGGCGACGTCGCTGATCATCCGGGCCCTGGCGCTCGGCGAGCTGAAGCTTTCGGACTGGTGGAAAGTGCTCTTCCGCGAACTTCCCACAGGCATCGTGCTCGGCGCGATCCTCGGCCTCGTCGGCTTCATCCGCATTGTCTTCTGGCAGTCGGCCGGGCTCTACGACTACGGCCCACACTGGCAGATGGTCGCCGTCACGGTGTTTGCCGCCCTGATCGGGATCGTCACCTTCGGCTCGATCTGCGGCTCGATGCTGCCCTTCCTGCTGCAGAAGCTGAGGCTCGATCCGGCCAGCGCCTCGGCCCCCTTCGTCGCCACGCTGGTCGACGTCACCGGGCTCGTCATCTACTTCTCGGTGGCGCTGCTCATCCTCAGCGGGACGCTGCTGTAGCGCCTGGAATTTGCCCCTCACCCTAGCCCTCTCCCCGTAAAACGGGGAGAGGGGACGTGCCAAACGCAGCGTCGAGGGTACAGAACCGGTGCGGCTTGCCCCCTTCGCCCCGCGTGCGGGGAGAAGGTGCCGGCAGGCGGATGAGGGGCGGGTTCCGAGCACAAAGCCGGGGAATCATTTCCCCTCGGGCAGCTTCAGCGGCCCATGCGTCTTGATGCTGCGGATGGCGAAGTTCGAGCGGATGTCACTGACGTTGGGCAGGGTCAACAGCGTTTCCGTCAGCAGCCGCTCATAGGCGGCGAGGTCCTCGACCACCACTTCGGCGAGGAAATCGGCCGTGCCCGAGATCAGGAAGCAGGAGACGATCTCGGGGATCGCGAGCAGCGTCTGCTGCTGCGCCTCGGAATTTTCGCGGCTGTGGTGGGCAACCTTGAATTCGACGAAGACGGTCAGGCCGAGACCAACCTCCTTGCGGTCGATATCGGCGGTGTAACCGCGGATGATGCCGGACCGTTCGAGGTTGCGGATACGGCGCAGGCAGGGCGAGGGCGAAAGGTTCACCTTTTCGGCAATCTCGACATTGGTGGCGCGCGCATCCTCCTGCAGGCACTTCAGGATAGCGATATCGAATTTATCGAGATTTGGCATTTTCGAGAATCCAGGTGGCGTCAATTGGCAGAAGATTGCGTTTAGCATGATTTTCAAGCCATAGATAGCAAGGACATGCCCTGCCCTCTGAGGCTAATCTTTTCCTCAACCGGACAGGCTCCGGACGGAGGAAAGGATAGGACGATGACCACTATTGCTTTTTCGGACGACAAGTCACCCTCGCAGGCGCTGGGTTATGCAGGCGGCGCGATTACAGTCTTGATCTGGGCAACCTGGTTTCTTGTAACCCGCCACAGTGCTGCGACGCCGCTCGGATCGATCGACATCGGGCTGATCCGCTTCGGCATTCCGGCACTTGCGCTTTCGCCGGTCTGGCTCAGGACAGGACTGCTGCCGAAAGGCCTGCCGCTTCATCTGCTGGCAATCATGGTCTGCGGTTCCGGCGCGGTCTTCTTCCTGCTGACCACGCTGGCGATCCATTCGACGCCAGCCGCCTCGTCGGGCATTCTGCTTGGCGGCTCGATGCCGCTCGCCACGGCGTTGATCGGAGTGGCGCTGTTTGGGGAAAGACCTGATGGCACGCGTATTGCCGGGCTCGTGGCGATCGTCGCGGGCGTGCTGATCCTGCTCACGCACAGGCTTGCGGACGCCTCGCTGCCATGGACCAGCTTCGTACTGCTGCCTGCCGGCGCTTTGCTGTGGGCAAGCTATACGCATGCCTTCCTCCGCTCCGGCCTCACGGCCGTGCAGGCGAGCGCCCTGATCGCGGTCTGGTCCTTCCTAATCATGGGAACGCTTGCGCTCGTCTTCGGCATTTCGCTGCCGCAAGCATCGCTGCCGGAAATCGGCCTGCAGGCGCTAAGCCAGGGTCTTCTTTCCGGTCTCGTCGCCATGGTCGCCTACGGTACGGCCGTGAGACGACTGGGCGGCACCCAGGCCGCCGCCTTCACGGCGCTGACGCCGGTGTTGGCAACGCTGGGCGGCGGTTTCCTGCTCGGCGAAGCAATCGGCATCGTCGAGATCAGCGCCGCTGTGATCACCGGCATTGGCGTGGCGCTTTCCACCGGCATTGCCGCGCGTCGTTGAGCACCGGCTGCGACCAACAATAGCGAAGCCGCCGGCAGCAATCGCTGCGGCGGCTTTTTCTATGGGGCTAGTGTTGACCACTCAAGCCTGGATGACGACGACCCTGGCGCCGACTTCGACGCGGCTATAGAGGTCGATCACGTCATGGTTCATCATGCGGATACAGCCGCTCGACATGGCAAGACCAATCGATTCCGGCTGGTTTGTGCCGTGAATGCGGAAATGGGTGTCGTTGCCGCCGCGATAGAGATACATGGCGCGCGCGCCGAGCGGATTGTTCGGGCCGCCCGGCATGCCGCCGGCGAGCCTGCGGTAGCGCTCTTCGCGGCGCTGCATGTTTTCGGTGGGCGTCCAGCTCGGCCATTCCGCCTTGCGCCCGACATAGGCACCCCCGGCAAATGCCAGCCCCTCGCGACCGACACCCACGCCGTAGCGCATCGCCCGGCCGTTTCCAAGCACATAATAGGCTCGACGCGCCGGCGTATCGACGACGATCGTGCCCGCAGCATACGCGGTCTCGTAAGCAACTTCCTGACGGCGAAGCTCCGGCTTGATCTTGTCGATCGGCACCTGCTTCAGCGGAAACTTTTCATCGGGAAGCGCTGCGTAATTCGTCTGACTGTTGAGACCGGTGGAAGAGCAGCCGGCCACAAAAAGAGGCAGAGCAATCAGAAAGCCCCGGCGGGAGATCGACATGAATGTGTCCTTAGTGCGTCGAGAAGATGTCGCAAGCTAAGGAATTTATGGTTAACGAATGGCTAAGAGCCGCCGCCGGCGGCCGATCACGAAGACGTCAGCAGGTGAAATTGTCGGCTGCGATGCCGATCCGCCTCACATATTCGGATAGACCGGCCCCTCGCCGCCCTGCGGCGGCACCCAGTTGATGTTTTGGTTGGGGTCCTTGATGTCGCAGGTCTTGCAGTGCACGCAGTTCTGGGCGTTGATGACGAAGCTCTTGTCGCCATCCTTCTCCACCCATTCATAGACGCCGGCCGGACAGTAGCGGGTCGACGGGCCGGCATAGATGCCGAGCTCGGAGCTTTTCTGCAGGCCCATGTCCTTGACCTGCAGATGCACCGGCTGGTCTTCCTCGTGATTGGTGTTCGACAGGAACACCGAGGACAGACGGTCGAAGGTCAGGACGCCATCCGGTTTCGGATAGGCGATCGGCTTGTGCTGCGAGGCCGGCTCCAGCGAGGCCGCATCGGTCTTGCCGTGACCAAGCGTGCCGAAGAAGGAGAAGCCGAACAGCGTGTTGGTCCACATGTCGAGACCGCCGAGCGCCACGCCAAGCGCGGTGCCGAACTTCGACCATAGCGGCTTGACGTTGCGGACCCGCTTCAGATCGCGGCCGATGTCACCCTTGCGCCATTCATTCTCGATCTCGACGACCTCGTCATGGCTGCGGCCAGCTGCGATCGCCGCCGCCAGCTTCTCGGCCGCCAGTATGCCCGACAGCACCGCATTGTGGCTGCCCTTGATGCGCGGCACGTTGACCAGACCGGCCGAACAGCCGATCAGCGCACCGCCGGGGAAGGACAGCTTCGGCACCGACTGGTAACCGCCCTCGGTGATGGCGCGGGCGCCATAGGAGAGCCGCTTGCCGCCCTCGAAGGTGCCGCGGATCGCCGGATGGGTCTTGAAGCGCTGGAATTCCTCGAACGGATAGAGATAGGGGTTCTTGTAGTTCAGGTGGACGACAAAGCCGACCGCCACCAGATTGTCCTCGAGGTGATAGAGGAAGGAGCCGCCGCCGGTCTTCATGCCGAGCGGCCAGCCGAAGGAGTGCTGCACCAGCCCCTGTTTGTGGTTCTCCGGCTTCACCTGCCAGAGCTCCTTGATGCCGATGCCGAATTTCTGCGGCTCGCGGTCCTGCTGCAGGTCGAACTTGGCGATCAGCTGCTTGGCGAGCGAACCGCGCACGCCTTCGCCGATCAGCGTATATTTGCCGCGCAGCTCCATGCCGCGGGTATAGTTCGGCCCCGGCTCGCCGTTCTTCTCGATGCCCATGTCGCCGGTGGCAACGCCGATCACCGCGCCCTTGTCGTCGTAGAGCACTTCGGTTGCGGCAAAGCCCGGATAGATCTCGACGCCGAGTTCTTCCGCCTTGGTCGCCAGCCAGCGACAGACATTGCCGAGCGAGACGATGTAGTTGCCGTGATTGTTCATCAGCGGCGGCATCATGACATTCGGCAGGCGGATCGAGCCGGCCGGGCCGAGCAGCAGGAAATGGTCCGCGGTGACTTCGGTCTTGAAGGGATGATCGGCCTCATCGCGCCAGCCGGGCAGCAGCCGGTCGATGCCAATAGGATCGACGACGGCGCCGGAGAGAATATGGGCGCCGACTTCCGAGCCCTTCTCGAGCACCACGACCGACAGTTCCGGATTGACCTGCTTCAGCCGGATCGCCGCGGAAAGACCGGCAGGGCCGGCGCCGACGATCACCACGTCGAATTCCATGCTCTCGCGTTCGGGCAGCTCAGTCGTCTCGGTCATTCACTAGTCTCCGCTTGGCCGCCTACGGCCATCATCCCATGGGTGACTTTCTTGTCAAAACAGCGCCGCATTGTCGAGCCGGGATGCGACAGCCAATCCTCAATTTCGCACAATGATACGTCTGCCGATCCGAGATTTACGATAACGCTTACGTTAACGTCAATTGCGAAATCCGATGCGGCCCTTCCCTCTCTTTCCTTTTTCGTCGCCTGCGCCTTATACATCGCTCAAAGACATGGAGAAAATCATGGATCTCGGCATCAAGGGCAAAAGGGCGCTCGTTCTCGCCTCCTCACGCGGGCTTGGCCTCGGCATCGCCACTGCACTGGCGCGCGAAGGCGCAAACGTGCTGCTCTCAGGGCGCAGCGGCGAACAGCTGGAGGCCAATTGCAAGGCGATCAACAGAGAAGGTCATGGCCGGGCCGACTGGATCTGGGCCGACCTCAGCGATGAACGTTTCGTCGAGACGGTGACGACGGCGGTGAAGGAGAAATTCGGCGGGCTCGATATCCTCGTCAACAATACCGGCGGGCCGACGCCCGGCACGACCGAGGACATGACGGGTGAAAAGCTCGAAACCTATTTCCTCTCCATGGTCGCCCGGGTGATCACCCTGACCAATGCCCTACTGCCCGGCATGAAGGCGCAAGGCTGGGGCCGCATCCTGACGGTCGCCTCCTCGGGCGTAATCGAGCCGATCGCCAATCTGGCGCTGTCGAATACGCTGCGCCCGGCCCTTGCCGGCTGGAGCAAGACGCTTGCCTCCGAAGTGGCGAGTTTCGGCATCACCACCAACCTGCTCCTGCCGGGCAGCATTCTGACGGCGCGGCTCGACGATCTCGATGGCGCAGCGGCAAAACGGACGGGCAAAAGCCTCGAGGAAATCCGCACCGACAAGGAGGCGCGCATTCCAGTCGGCCGCTACGGTAAGGTGGAGGAGTTTGCCGCAACGGCGGCCTTCCTGTGCAGCCAGCCGGCAAGCTACATCACCGGCTCGCTCATCCGCTGCGACGGCGGCGCGGCACGATCCGTCTGAGGTATCCGTTAAGCAGCGCGGGTGGCCGAGGCCGCCCATGCCGCTGCGCTGCGGATCATCTGTTCCACATTGGCCGGATCGTCGGCAAGTTCGGCGAGCTCGGAAAGCCGATGGAACCCAGTCAGGACCGCGATGCGCCGCCGGTCAAGCCGTCGGCCGGTCAGGATTTCATAGGCCGAGACGATGCGTGCGGTCAGATCGGGCGAGATGAAGTTCGAATAGATGAACTCCTGGTGCAACGGCCCGAAACCGGAATCGGCGAAATCGTAAATACCATTGAGCCTGCCCTGCCGAAAATCGAAGGCCATGTTCCAGCCGTGGCCGTCGAAAAAGCCGTAGACCTTGCCGTAGGGATCCGGCGGCAGGAATTCGAAATCCGAAACAACGGTCTCTGCAAAGCGCTGGATATCAGCGGGCAGCAGCGGCAAGGCCTTAGCTCGCACCACGTCCGGCGATTGCCACGGCTGGATCGCCGCTGCGCCGGCCGCACGCAGGCGGTCGGCGTCAAGCGCGTGAAGCTCGGCGTAAAAACGCGCGAGATCATCCGCCAGGCGCTGCCGTTCGCCCTCCCCGAGCGCATCGTAATCTTCGGTAATGAGATGTTCGCCCTCCAGCTTGGCGTGACTGGAGAAGATCGGCGGCCCGTCGTGAATGCGCATATCGGGAACCGCCATCGACAGCGACGGCCTGATGATGTCGAGCAAGGCCGCTTCCTTCACCAGCGCCCTTTCGGCGCCGAGATGGCGGGGAAACTTGAAGATCAGCGTGTCATCGACATCAACCGCCATCGAATCCCAACCCTTCGCCGCCAGCTTGAAGACGGAGGCCGTCAGGTGGGGAAACACGCTTGTGATGAGGGTGCGAAATTCGCGGGCTTCCAACTCAGTCATGACGAACTGCCTTCTCTGTTTTCCGCTATTCCTTGTGTGCAGCGACCCGCATGCGGGAGCGGCTTCGGCCTGCCGCAGTCTAGCGGCAATGCCGCTGCGTAGCCACGTCAGGCGCACTCCTACTATATTAGTATAGTTTGAATATTACGGAATATTCATTACAAAAATTTAAGCCCTTATAACCACTTAGTGATCGCGACCCGGGAATTATGTCTTTTTTGCGCCGCAATATACGCGGCTCAATCAAGCATAAATTCGCAACCCTGCTCAACCGGTCTCGCCATGAAGAAATTTTGGATCACCGTCAGTATTATCGCCGCTGCTGCCGTCGGCCTCTGGCAATTCGGCAACCTGATCCCCTATGCCTCGCGCATCCCCTACTTCTCGCAGCTGACCAGGCAGGCGGCCGGCGGCAATGGCGGCGGCCAACAGGCTCAGGGCGGCCAGGCACAGGCCGATCCATCGCAAGATGGCGGTCAACATCAGGGCGGCGGCCGCAGGCGCGGCGGCGGCGGCCCGACCGTCGTCAAGACCGTCGCAGCGGTCAAAACGACGCTGCCCATGGATGTGACGGCGACCGGCTGGGCCGACGCGGATGACAACACCACCATCGCCGCACAGGAACAGGGGCTGATCGTCAGCATCGCGGCGCAGGACGGGGCGACCGTCAAGGCCGGCGACCTGATCGCCAAGCTGGACGACCGGACGGCCAAGGCGGCCGTCGACAAGGACAATGCGATGATCGTGCGCGACACGGCGACGCTTTCGGAAGCCGAGACCGCGCTGGTGCGCGCGCAGGACCTGTTCGACCAGAAAGCCGGCACCCAGCAGAGCCTGGATCAGGCGAGAGCCGCCCGCGATACCGCCGCAGCGACGGTCGATGCTGATAAGGCGACGCTCGCCTCCGATCAGATCCTGCTCGAGCATACCGATATCCGCGCGCCATTCGACGGCCGGCTTGGCGATATCGCGGTCAGTAAAGGCGCCTTCCTCAATGCCGGCGCGGCGATCGTCACCATCGCCAAATACGATCCGATCTATGTGAAATTCCACCTGCAGGAGCGCTATTTGCGCGAGCTGAAGAAGGCATTGGCAGCCGGTCCGGTCGAGGTCAGCACAGCCCCCAGTTCCACCAAGGGCCAGGTCCGCAAGGGCGAGATCAGCTTCTACGACAACACGGTCGATACCGCCTCGGGCACGATCCTCGCCAAGGCGAAATTCGAAAACGCCTCCGGCGCCCTCTGGCCCGGCCAGTCGGTGAATATCGTCGTGCATTTCAACAACAACGAACAGCAGGTGGTGGTGCCGACGGTCGCCGTCAGTCCCGGCCCGGACGGTTTCTTCGCCTTTGTCGCCAAGGACGGCAAATCGCGGCTGACACCGGTGACCGTCGCTCGCGCCAATGGCGGCTTCACCGCCATCGAATCTGGCCTTTCAGAAGGCGACCATGTGGTCGTCGAGGGCCAGGGCCAGCTCAGCGACCAGCAGGCGATCAAGGAGCAGTTCGACGAAAAGGCGCTCGATCTCGCGTCCGCCGACGCGCCCCGGCAGCCGCAGAAGTCCGAGACGATCACCGTGGGAGCTCAGCAATGATCCCCAATTTCTGTATTCAGCGCCCCGTCGCGACGACGCTGCTTGCCATCGGCGTCATTCTGGCCGGTCTTGCCGGTTACCGGCTCGTGCCAGTTGCGGCCCTGCCCCAGGTCGATTTTCCGACGATCAACGTTTCGGCGCAGCTGAGCGGCGCCTCACCGCAGACGATGGCGACGTCGGTCGCCACGCCGCTGATCAAGCAGTTCGAGACCATTCCCGGCATCAGCGAGATCAGCGCCTCGAGCTCGCTCGGCAGCACCAGCATCGTGCTGCAGTTCGACCTCAACCGTGATATCGACGCGGCCGCGGCCGACGTGCAGGCTGCAATCTCACATGCGACCCGGCAGCTGCCCGACAATTTGACGACGCCGCCGAGCTACCGCAAGACCAACCCGGCCGATGCGCCGGTCATGCTGCTCTCGGTGCAGAGCAACACCATGCCGCGCAGCAAGCTCGACGAGATCGCCGAAGACATCATCTCGCCGTCGCTTTCCACCCTCCCCGGCGTCGCTCAGGTCAGCGTCTATGGTGCCCAGACCTATGCTGTGCGTGTCGAAGTCGATCCCAACAAGTTGCTCACCCGCGGCATCGGCATCGACACCGTCAACAAGGCGCTTTCTGCCGCCAACAGCCAGCAGCCCGTGGGGACGCTGCAGAACAATGCGCAGAGCATGACCATCACGGCGAACACGCAGCGCACCAATGCCGACCAGTTCCGCTCGCTCGTCATTGCCAATCCGAACGGCGCGCCGATCCATCTCGGCGATGTCGCCGATGTGCAGGACAGCGTCGAGAACCAGTATACTGGCAGCTGGTATGACGGCCAGCGCGGCATCATCCTCGCCATCCAGCGCCAGCCGGATGCCAACACTGTCGACGTCGTCGATGCGATCAACGCCAAGCTGCCGCAGCTTCACGCTGAAATTCCGGCTTCGGTCACGACCGTGGTCATGAACGACGCCGCAAAACCCATTCGCGCCGCCATCGCCGACGTGAAGTTCACGCTGTTCCTGACGATCGGCCTCGTCGTCCTCGTCATCTACCTCTTCACCGGCCACGCGACGGCGACGATCATTCCAGGGCTTGCCGTTCCGCTGTCGCTGATCTCGACCTTCGGCATGATGTATGTGCTCGGCTACAGCATCGACAACATATCGCTGCTGGGGCTGACGCTCGCAGTGGGGCTGGTGGTGGACGATGCCATCGTCATGCTCGAAAACATTCTGCGCCATGTCGAGGAAGGCATGCCGGTGCGCGAAGCGGCGATCAAGGGTGCCGGCGAAGTCAGCTACACCATCATCTCCATGTCGGTTTCGCTGATCGCGGTGTTCATCCCGATCCTGCTGATGGGCGGCGTCGTCGGCCGCGTCTTCAACGAATTCGGCATGGTGGTGGCCATCGCCATCATCTCGTCGGCGATAGTCTCGCTAACCGTGACGCCGATGCTCGGCTCGCGTCTGTCCAACAACCACAGCCGGCCGCCGCTGCTCATCCGCCTCTTCGATGCCGGCTTCGAGCGGACGCTCAATGGCTATGACAGAGCAGTCGGCTGGTGCTTGCGTCATCGCATCACGATCCTCGGCGTGTTCCTCGGTTCGGTGGCGCTGACGGTCTATTTCTTCATGACGCTGCCGACGAGCTTCTTCCCGCAGGAGGATATCGGCCGCCTGACGATCAGCACCCAGGCCCGCCAGGACATTTCCTATTCCGCCATGGAGGCGCTGCAGCAGCAGGCGGCAGCCGCCGTCAAGGCGAACCCGGCGGTCAACCACGTGATGTCGACGATCGGCGGCAACCCCAACAAACCGCAGAACAATGGCTCGATGTTCGTCGAGCTCAAGGACAAGAAGGAGCGTCCGCCGCTTGACCAGACGCTGCGCGAGCTGCGCACGGCGATCAACAAGATCCCCGGATTGCAGGCCTTCGTGACGCCGAACCAGAGCCTGCGCTTCGGCGGCCGCCAGACCGCCAGCCAGTATCAGCTGGTCATTCAGGCGCTGAGCGCCGACCAGACCAACCTCTGGGCCGGCAAGATCCAGGCGGCGATGCGCAAGGATCGGCTGTTCACCGACGTCACCTCGGACGCCCAGAACAACGCCCTGCAGGCGAATATCGTCATCGATACCGAGCGCGCGGCCGCCTACGGGATCGACAACGATACCCTGCGCACGACGCTGCAGGAATCCTTCAGCGGCTATACGGCGGCCGAGATCCAGTCGACCGGCGACAGCTACGACGTCATCGTCGAATACGATACGAGTAAACCCTGGGACGACCAGAAACTGGCCGAAATCCGCGTCGCCTCGTCGAATGGCAGCCTGGTGCCGCTGTCGAATTTCGCGCATGTCGAGCGCACCACTGGCCCGGTCACCATCAATCAGACCGGCCAGCTCGTCTCGACCACCGTCTCCTTCAACCTGCCGGAGGGCGTCTCGCTCAGTGACGCGACGGCGGCGATCGACCAGATCAAGAAGGAGATCAGCCTGCCGACCGATGTCTTCACCTCCTATGGCGGTACGGCGGAAATCTTCCAGCAGTCGCAGGGCAATACGCCTTACCTGATCCTGGCGGCCGTTTTGACCATCTATGTCGTGCTCGGCGTGCTCTATGAAAGCTTCATCCATCCGCTGACCATTCTCTCAGGCCTGCCGGCCGCGGCCTTCGGCGCGCTGCTGGCGTTGAAGATCATGGGCTTCGATCTGTCGATCATCGCCCTTATCGGCCTGCTGATGCTGATCGGCATCGTCAAGAAGAACGCGATCATGATGATCGACGTGGCGATGGAGACGATGCGCACGACGGGCGAAAAGGCGACGGCGGCGATCCACGAGGCCTGCGTGCGGCGCTTCCGCCCGATCATGATGACGACCTTCTGCGCCCTGCTCGGCGCCTTGCCGATCGCGCTCGGCACCGGCGCGAGCTCCGAGCTGCGCCAGCCGCTTGGCATCGCCGTCGTCGGCGGTCTTGTCGTCTCGCAGCTGCTGACGCTGTTCATCACGCCGGTCATCTTCGTCGAGATGGACCGCTTCGGAAACTTCCTGGGCCGGTTGATGGGCCAGAAGAAGGTCGAGGCGCCGGTGATGCAGGAGACAAGGGCAATGGCTGCCGAATGATGATGGCCCTCTGACTTCCGCGTCGCCATCAGCCCTTGCGGCGCACGTCTTCTTCCGCAGGGAGAACTCTTCTTCCCCAGGAAGAATACGTGCGCCCTTGATCACATCAACTTTCGATCCTCTTGAATGTGTCACGCCTCTGTGGCATCACCCGCCCTCCTTGATCCGGGCGTCCTTCGCCCTTCACGGAGCGACGCTCCGTCTCCAATAACAATCGGCATGAAGGAGTGCGGGCATGGCTCAGGCGCTGGGTTTCGACTTCGGCACGACGAATACGGTTCTCGCCATGGCGGACGGCGGGACAACCGGCTCGATGACGTTCACGAGCACGGCGGGCACGGCCGACAGCATGCGCACCGCGCTGTCCTTCATGAAGGATGCCCAGCTCGGCGCTTCGGCGCTGAAGGTGGAGGCCGGCCATGCGGCGATCCGGCAATTCATCGACAACCCCGGCGAATGCCGCTTCCTGCAGTCGATCAAGACCTTTGCGGCGAGCGCGCTGTTCCAGGGCACGCTGATCTTCGCCAAGCGGCATAATTTCGAAGATCTGATGGAGATCTTCGTGCGGCGCCTGCGCAACTATGCCGGCGACAACTGGCCCTCAGATGTCAGCCGCATCGTCACCGGCCGGCCGGTGCATTTCGCCGGCGCCAGCCCTGATCCGGTGCTTGCCACCGAACGCTATAACGAGGCTCTGTCGCGCTTCGGCTTTCCCGAAATCCACTATGTCTACGAGCCGGTCGCCGCCGCTTTCTATTTCGCGCAGAACCTGAAGCGGGATGCGACCGTGCTGGTCGCCGATTTCGGCGGCGGCACAACCGACTATTCGCTGATCCGCTTCGAAACCGTCGCCGGCAGGCTGACGGCAACGCCGATCGGCCATTCCGGCGTCGGCGTCGCCGGCGACCATTTCGACTACAGGATGATCGACAACATCGTCGCGCCGCAAATCGGCAAGGGCAGCCATTTCAAAAGCTTCGACAAGATCCTTGAAGTGCCGTCCAACTATTATTCCAGCTTCGGCCGCTGGAACCAGCTGTCGATCTTCAAGACCACGCGCGAATTCGAGGATTTGAAGAAGCTGGTGCGCACCAGCCTGGAACCGGAAAAGCTCGAGATCTTCATCGACCTCATCGACCATGACGAGGGTTACCCGCTCTACCAGGCGGTATCGGCAACGAAGATGGCGCTGTCGGCCGCCGACGAGGCGCCTTTCGACTTCGCGCCGCTTGGCCGCGGCGGACACCGCAGCATCAAGCGCAGCGACTTCGAAGGCTGGATCGCCGAGGATCTCGCCCGCATCGAAGGCGCGCTCGACGAGGTGCTCGACAAGACCGAGACGAAGCCGGCGGAGATCGACAAAGTGTTCCTGACCGGCGGCACCTCCTTCGTGCCGGCGGTGCGCCGCATCTTCACGGAGCGTTTCGACCGCGACCGGATCGAAAGCGGCGGCGAACTGCTGTCGATCGCCCACGGCCTGGCACTGATCGGCGAACGCGACGACATCACGCAATGGACTGTGCAATAGATCAGGACGGAGCGGCCAATGTGCAGCCTGCCCTTTCAATGCCCATTTCTCTCCGTTAAACTTGCCGCATGATCTCCGCCAACGACCTCTCCCCTGCCGAGCTTGCAGCGCTTCTGCATTTCCATGCGGATGCCGGCGTGGAGTGGCTGCTGGAGGAAGAGGCGGTCGACCGCTTCGCCGAGTTCGAAGCGATGAAGGCGGCGCGCCGCCCGGGATCGGCGCAGCAGGACCGTCCTGCGGCCGGGGAGCGTCCAAGCGTCGGGGAGCGTCAGACATCGCCGCGCCCGACTGCGGCAGCACGTCCAGCCCCAGCCTCCGGCCCGCAACCGGCGATCCCGGATGGCGAGGCGGTGCAGCAGGCGCGTTTCGTCGCCGAAAGCGCGCGCTCGCTTAGCGAACTGAAGACCGCGCTCGAAGCCTTCAACGGTTGCAATCTCAAGCACAGCGCCCGCTCGACCATCTTTGCCGACGGCGACGCCGAAAGCGGCATCATGGTGATCGGCTCGGCCCCGAGCGCCGAAGACGACCGAGAAGGCCTGCCTTTCTCGGGTAAGTCCGGCCAGTTGTTCGACAAGATGCTGGCGGCGATCGGGCTCGATCGCTCTAGCGTTCTGCTGACGCAAGTCATTCCCTGGCGCCCGCCAGGTAACCGGGCGGCATCGGCGGCCGAGATCGACATCTGCCGGCCCTTCATCGAACGACAGATTGCGCTCGCCGAACCGCAGGTGATCCTGCTGCTCGGCAATTTCGCGGCGCGATTCTTCTTCGGGGAAAACGATACGATTCACGGCCTGCGGGGCCGCTGGAAGGACATCGTCATCGCCGATCGTGCCATTTCGGCCATCGCCAGCCTGCATCCCCAGGATCTGTTGACCGCACCCGTCAACAAGCGGCTCGCCTGGAACGATCTTCTAGCCTTTCAGGCAAAACTCAAATCCCTCTCTCTGCTCAGAAATTAGTCGACGTTGAAGAATTTGTGAAGCGCGCCATGCATTTTTCGCATTGCTGCATCGCGTCAGCACGCATTGTAGAATCTATGCTGCACTGCAATATAGGCCTGTGTCTTGGGAGGAATCACAGGAACCAAGGCCATGAACAAGAGATTTCGTCCTATGCATTCCGGGTTTGAAACCCTTCGCCTTGCCGGCGACCAGCTTCGCTTCACACATGGCTACAGCCGCTTCGGTTTCGCCACGAACGAACAGATGATCGCCCGCGGTACCGGCATCAACAGCCGCACGGCGCGCCCGAACGCCATTTTCTCGGACTTCCAGCAATACTGAGCGGCGGCCGCTACAGCGCCGCGCATCTCGCCAGACGCGCAGATGATGCTGTAGCGCTTTGAATCTGCTGCCTTTTAAATGTCAGAGTAACCCACCATGTCAACGATCCTGCTATCGCTTCTGCGCAACATCGACACCTTCGAGCATATCCGCGTCGCTGTCTGCGCCGCGCGCGAATATGAGCGCGAGTTGTCGGTAAAGCCGGCCAATGCCGGCCCGGTCTCAGCAGCGATCGTGTTGTGATCACACCGTCAGTGGGTCGATCCGGGCCGTTGCCCATTCGAAGGCTTCGTCGACATAGGCGAACTTGACCGCCTGCCAGGCGCAATATTCCTCGACGAAATGCCGCGATAGCCAGAGATGCGCCTTACGCGGCTCATCATACCAGCCGACGCAGCCACGCTGTGCCGCCTTTGCCAGAAGGCGCTGCAGGTGCGTGCGCGACATCATGAAGTCGGCGGCAAGCGCACGGGTTTCGACGCGGCCGACGAGAAACTTGCCCGCCTCGGCGTCTTCCGTTTCCATCCTGGCGATGAAGTTGTCGACGACGAGGCCGCCGGCTTCCGTCCAGAGAAACAACGCCACCTGCGCCGGCGGCTCCCGCCACGCGGCATCTTCCAGGCAGTGGCGTGCAATGCGCGGCTGAACGAGCCTCATCAATGACGGGTTTGCCTGGAAAACCGCCGCCCGTTCACCGCCGTCGAGCAGATCGAGCGCGGCGAGATTGGCATGAATCCACGCCGACATCGCCTGGAGGCTGACATTGGCAGGCTCGAAATGGCGCGGCCGGCGCCGCTCGTCGCCCGGCGTATGGGTGATGAAGCGGTAGGTAAAGAGTTCTTCGATGAAGGCGAGCACGGTGTTGCGGCTCGCCACCTTGTGGGCGGTGATGCGGCCGGTCAGCCCAACTGCTGTAAGACCCGAGGTCGGGTCGCGCGGATCATATTCCAGATGGAGGGCATAGGCGGTCTGGGTCAGCAGCCAGCGCTGGTGGGAGGCGAGCAATCGCGCCAGACGCGGGCCGGCATCGAACATGCCGCGCGTCTGCCCGGCCAGAAAGCGAATACTCGTCAGAAAGGCGCAGTTCCCCGCCAATTGCTCCGCCGTGAACGCCATTATGCTTTTCTCCACCTCCGCTCGCAGACCAGCGTTCGGAGCAGTAATATCGAAAGCCGCGGTGGCAGCGGCCTGTCAGCCATGCACAGCGTTGAATAAATGATCGTATCTCATGTTCAACAACCATATTCCTGGGATCGACGCCATCCTAAGAATTGACCATTCCTTCGCCCCCGAGCAGCAGGTTTCGCGCGGCCGCAATCGCCGCGTTAAAATCCAGCCTGCCGTGAAGCTCAGGCCTGCGGCGTCGTCGCCTTGCGCGCCTCGCGCTGTTCGATGCCCAGCTGATGCTCGCGATAGATGATGAAGATACCGGCAGCAACGACGATGACCGTGCCGGTGAGCATGGTAAGGCTCGGCACGTCGCCGAAGACGAAGTAGCCGACGACGCCGCCAAGCAGGATCGACGTATACTCGAACGGCGCAATGGTGGAGACGTCGGCGTGGCGGTAGCTTTCGGTCAGCAGGATCTGCGCCACACCACCGCAAAAGCCGGCAGCGACGAGAAAAAGTGCCGACGGCCACGGCAGGATGTGCCAGCCGAAAGGAAGCGAAGCCAGCGAGAAGACCGACGCGGTGAGCGAGAAATACAGCACGATCGTCGCCGTCTTCTCCTCCTCGACGAGGCGGCGCACCTGGATCATCGCCATGCCGCCCAGAACCGCCGAGAACAGCACGCAAAGCGCGCCGACGGCCTGTTCAGTTTCCATGCCGCCGTCTCGAAACAGCGTCAGCTTTGGCCAGGAGATGATGGCAACCCCGGCTATGCCGACCAGAACGGCGCTCCAGCGATAGATGCGCACGGTCTCGCCGAGAAAAACCGCGGCGAAGATCACGGCGACGAGCGGCAATGCGTAGCCGAGCGCGATCGCCTCCGGCAGCGGCAGATGCAGGAGGCCGTAAAAACCGAAAGCCATCGACAGTATGCCGATCGTGCCGCGCTTCAGGTGCCCGACCGGATTGGTGGTTTGAAAGGCGGCGCGCAGCTGTCCGATATAGGCGAGATAGGCCATGATCGGGAAGAGCGCGAAGAAGGACCTGCAGAAGGTGACCTGACCCGGCGGAATATCCGGGCCGGCCAGCTTGATGAAGGTCTGCATGGCGAGGAAGACCACGACCGATGAGACTTTCAGCGCAATGCCTCTCATCGGGTTTCTGAGAACCGAGTGCATGATCCTGGCTCTAATGCTGACTTGAACGAAGGGGAAATGCGTTCGACTCGGGAACGCAGCAGGTGACGCCCCATCGTAGCGAAAGAAAATCCCGCTGCATAATCCTTAAATCGGAATCGACGTCAGGATGACGCGGGAGTTCAAGGCTTACGGCATGCTTTGCGCGTCTTGAGAGGCCGGGATCTCGTTGGCAAATCCTCGAGCAAATCCGGCAAATCCGGGCAAAAGGCAGCTACTACTACAATAGCGTTTCGATCGTCGCCTTCGCGCGCACACTCGGCTACGAGGATTACGACGGGCTCGGCTGGACGGCGGCGTGGTGCAGCAGACCGCAAGCGACGCGTACGATCAAGGCCGCCCTCAATCAGAAATAGCAGACCTAATTCTGGCCCGCGCGTCCATCCGTTTCGAACAGGATATTTAGCCCGTAAACTTCGTGTTCGCGGGCAATTTGCTTTAACTTTGGTTCAGACTTTAATGTAATCATGCCCGGCAATTTAGGCAGAGTGCGCCCGCCTCTGTATCCGCGGTTGTCAAATAACGGTCTTCAGGAAACACCATGCGAACAGATACCGGCCAGGTCATTCATCTGGCAGATTACCGTCCCACCGACTTCGTGCTGGAACGCGTGGACCTGACCTTCGAACTCGACCCGACGGAGACCAAAGTCGAAGCCCGTCTCATCTTTCACCGCCGCCCGGGCGCCGACACTACAGCGCCGATCGTGCTCGACGGCGACGAGCTGACGCTGGCGGGGCTGCTGTTCGACCAGGTGGAGCTCGATCCCTCGCGTTATGAGGCAACGCCGGAAAGCCTGACGGTGCGCGACCTGCCGGAAAGCGCCCCCTTCGAACTGACGATCACCACGATCATCAATCCCGAGGCCAATACCCAACTGATGGGCCTCTATCGCACCGGCGGCATCTACTGCACGCAGTGCGAGGCGGAGGGCTTCCGCCGCATTACCTATTTCCCCGACCGGCCCGACGTGCTTGCGCCGTTCACTGTCAACATTATCGCCGACAAGGAGACCAACCCGCTACTCCTGTCGAACGGCAACTTCCTCGGCGGCGCCGGCTATGGCCCCGGCAAGCATTTCGCCGCCTGGTTCGACCCGCATCCGAAGCCCAGCTATCTCTTCGCTCTCGTCGCCGGTGATCTCGGCGTCGTCGAAGACACCTTCACCACCATGTCCGGCCGCGAGGTGGTGCTGAAGATCTATGTCGAGCACGGCAAGGAGCCGCGCGCTGCCTATGCCATGGATGCGCTGAAGCGCTCTATGGCATGGGACGAAGAGAGGTTCGGGCGCGAATATGATCTCGACATCTTCATGATCGTCGCCGTCTCCGACTTCAACATGGGCGCGATGGAGAACAAGGGCCTCAACGTCTTCAACGACAGATACGTCCTTGCCGATCCCGAGACCGCGACCGATGCCGACTACGCCAATATCGAAGCGGTCATCGCGCACGAATATTTCCACAATTGGACCGGCAACCGCATCACCTGCCGCGACTGGTTCCAGCTGTGCCTCAAGGAAGGCCTGACGGTCTATCGCGACCAGGAATTTTCCTCCGACCAGCGCTCGCGCCCGGTCAAGCGCATCGCCGATGTGCGCCATCTGAAGTCCGAGCAGTTTCCGGAGGATGGCGGCCCGCTCGCCCATCCGGTGCGGCCGACGACATATCGCGAGATCAACAATTTCTACACGCGGACCGTCTACGAGAAGGGCAGCGAAGTGACGCGGATGATCGCGACGCTGCTCGGCAGAGACGGCTTCAAGAAGGGTATGGATCTCTATTTCGACCGCCATGACGGCCAGGCGGTGACGATCGAGGATTTCGTCAAATGCTTCGTGGATGCGAGCGGACGGGACCTCACGCAATTCTCGCTCTGGTACCATCAGGCCGGCACGCCGCTCGTCACCGCATCGGGCAGCTATGATCCGGCGGCCGGCACCTTCACGCTGTCGCTCGAACAGATGACGCCCGCTACACCCGGCCAGTCGAGCAAGGAACCGATGTATATCCCGCTCAGCCTGGCGCTCTTCGGCGAGAACGGCGGCAAGATCGCGCCGAGCTCGGTCGACGGCGCCGAATATGCCGGCGAGGTGCTGCACCTGACCGGACGCACGCAGACGGCGGTGTTTCGTGGCGTCGGCTCGCGCCCGGTCGTGTCGATCAACCGCAGCTTCTCGGCACCGATCAACCTGCATTTCGATCAAAGCCCGGCCGATCTCGCCCATCTCGCCCGCCATGAGACGGATCATTTCGCCCGCTGGCAGGCGCTGACCGATCTGGCGCTGCCGAACCTTCTGAAGGCTGCCCGCGACGCGCGCGAGGGCAAGCCGGTCGTCTGCGAGCCGACCTTCGTCGAGACGCTGATTGCGGCGGCCGCCGACGAAAGTCTCGAGCCGGCCTTCCGCGCCCAGGCCCTGGCGCTGCCGAGCGAATCCGATATTGCCCGCGAACTCGGCGGCAACAACGATCCCGATGCCATCCATGCCGGCCGGCAGGCGATCCTCAAACAGATCGCCGATGCCGGAAAGGAAGTCTTTGCCGGCCTCTACGCGGCGATGGCGACCTCTGGCGGCTTCAGCCCCGATGCCAAGAGCGCCGGCCTGCGGGCGCTGCGCAATAGTGCGCTGACCTATCTCTCGCACGCCGAACAGACACCTGCGCGCGCCAAGGCAGCCTTCGACGCAGCCGACAACATGACCGACCTCAGCCATGCGCTGACGATCCTCGCCCATCGTTTCCCCGACAGTGCGGAGACAAGCGAGGCGCTGGCCGCCTTCCGCGACCGCTTTGCGGAAAACGCGCTCGTCATCGACAAATGGTTCACGATCCAGGCCGGCATTCCAGGCGTCAAGGCGCTGGACCGGGTGCGCGGCTTGATGGAGAACCCGCTTTTCAAGCGGACCAACCCGAACCGGATGCGGGCTCTGGTCGGAACCTTCGCCTTTGCCAATCCGACCGGTTTCGGCCGGGCCGACGGCGAAGGCTATCGTTTCCTCGCCGGTCAAATTCTCGAAATCGACGGCCGCAACCCGCAGCTCGCAGCTCGCATTCTCACCTCGATGCGCTCCTGGCGCTCGCTGGAGCCGACACGCGCCGATCACGCCCGCTCCGCGCTGATCGAGATCGAGCGGGCGCCCGACCTTTCCACCGATGTGCGCGATATCGTCGAACGCACGCTCAAGGGGTGATATGCCTGGACCGGCCGGCGCGCACCACGCGGCGGCCGCCTCGCCCGGTGGTTCGAATCGCCCGAAAAACACAAAAATATAAATAGTTAACGGATTTTTACCTTTGCCTCTGGACAAGGCGAATCACCCATGATTCTCTAGGTCAGGTTCGAGCGAGCGGCGCGCGAATCACACGAGGGACAAGGCGAAGAGATGATGGACGTGCGGCGGGCAACCGTGGCCGGAGGACGGCTGCGTGTCGATTTTGACGGGCTGAAAGCCTGGCGAGACAGCCTATCCGGTCACCCGACATCGGAACCGCTCCTGCGTCATCTGCCGAAGGCAGAGCTGATCTTGAAGCGCGCCATTCCGGCATTGATCATCGCCTTCCTCACCGTCGTCGCCGCCTCCCATTTCTTTGGCATGATGAGCGAATATAGCCGGCTGGAGGCTTCCGCCCGCCATGCCACCGCGCTTTCGGCGGCGACGGCGTCGGCCGTATTTGCCGATACGGCCGACATTTTCGACAGTGGCGATATCGCGCAAGCGCAGGCCCGCCTCTCCAGGTACCTGCCGCAGGACCGGCTTGATAACGGCGCCTTCGTGCTGCTGGTGCAGGCCAGCGGCAAGGTTTTTGCCGCAACGACCGCCGGGCTTTCGCATGTCGGCAGCAATGTCGGCGATTTCTTCCCCGAGGTCTCGGCGATCCGGCGTTTCGGCGATCGGGCCGGCGTCATCGAAACGACTATCGGCGGCGTACCGCACTATGCCGAGATCACGCTGATGGGCAATTCCGGCGGCTTCGTCGTCGCCGCCACCTCGCTTGAGGAGGTCGGCAGGCTCTGGCGCGAGGAGCTGGCGCTCAATGTCACGCTGTTTGCCGGCATCTCCTCGATCCTGCTCGTCATCCTTTATGCCTATTACACGCAGGTGAAGCGCGCCCGCGACGCCGACGACATCTTCCTGGAATCGAACCTGCGCGTCGAGACGGCGCTGTCGCGCGGCCGCTGCGGCCTCTGGGACTTCGATTTCGAAAACCGGGAATTCTTCTGGTCGCGCTCGATGTACGACATGCTCGGCCTGCCGGGCTCCGACAAGACGATGGGCTTCGGCGAAGCCGCGCGGCTGATGCACCCCGACGATAGCGGCCTTTACGAGATCGCCCGCGCCATCGCCGCGGGCCATTCCGGTCAGGTCGACCAGATCTTCCGCATGCGCCATGCCGGCGGCCACTATGTCTGGATGCGCGCCCGCGCCCAGGTGATCCGCAGCAATTCCGGCCGCATGCATCTGATCGGCATCGCCATGGACGTGACCGAACAGCACCGGCTCGCCCAACGCTATGCGGAAGCCGACCAGCGGCTCGCCGACGCGATCGAATGCACCTCGGAAGCCTTCGTGCTCTGGGACAAGAACGACCGGCTGGTTATGTGCAATACGCATTTCCAGCAGGCTTACGGGCTGCCGGATAGCGTGCTGGTGCCCGGCACCGAGCGCTCGATCGTCAATGCCGCCGCCGCCCGCCCGGTCATCGAGCGGCGGATCGCCGATGCCGACGGCTCCGGCTATTCGCGCACGACGGAGGTGCAGCTGGCCGACGAGCGCTGGCTGCAGATCAACGAGCGGCGCACCCGCGACGGCGGCAAGGTGTCGGTCGGAACCGACATCACGTTGATGAAGCGCCATCAGGAGCGGCTGCGGGAATCCGAACGGCGGCTGATGGCGACGATCGGCGATCTTTCCGCCTCGCGCCAGACGCTGGAAATCCAGAAGGCCGAGCTGTCGACGGCCAACGCCAACTATCAGGCGGAGAAGGAACGCGCCGAGGCCGCCAACAAGGCAAAGTCGGAATTCCTCGCCAACATGTCGCATGAGCTGCGCACGCCGCTGAACGCCATTCTCGGCTTCTCTGAAATCCTGCAGAACCAGATGTTCGGGCCGCTCGGCTCGCTGAAATACAACGAATATGCCCGCGATATCCATGACAGCGGCAAACATCTGCTCAACGTCATCAACGACATCCTCGACATGTCGAAGATCGAGGCCGGCCATCTCAGGCTGCATTGCGAGCGCATCGACCTCGTGCCGCTGATCGAGGAAAGCCTGCGCTTCACCGCCATTCCGGCGGCGGAAAAGAACATCGTCATCGACCAGCGCATCTCCTCCGGCCTGACGCTGACGGCCGACCGCCGGGCAATGAAACAGGTGCTGCTCAACCTGCTCTCCAATGCGGTCAAGTTCACCGATAATGGCGGCCGCATCGCGGTGCGCACACGCCGCGTCGACGGCGCCGTCACCGTCACCATCGCCGACACCGGCATCGGCATCCCCCGCTCGGCGCTGTCGAAGATCGGCCAGCCCTTCGAACAGGTTCAGAGCCAGTACGCCAAGAGCAAGGGCGGTTCCGGCCTCGGGCTTGCCATCTCGCGTTCGCTGACCGCGCTGCATGGCGGCCGCATGAAAATCCGCTCGCGCGAAGCGGTGGGCACGGTGATCTCGCTGCGCATTCCGGATGATGTTTAGGCTTTAACCACACTCAGAAAAATCTTCCGAACCGCCTTCGAGAGCCGTTTCACTTCCCCCTCGAGCGTCCTGATATCGGGGCAGTCGCCGGCACGGCAGACGAGTTCGATGAGGCCGGCAGGCGCGTCGTTCGGATCGAACTCACCGTCGATGCAGAGACGAATCAATTGCGACAGGCTGGTATAGAGCGCGAAGGCTTCAAGACAGGTGTCGAGATCGTCCGCGGCCAGCAGCCGGTCGCCGAGCAACTTCAGAGCCTCGCCGGTGCTCTTGCCGCTGACAGCAACGCCGACGCCCCTGGTTGGCGCGATCAACACCAGATACTGGGCGATGAATTCGAGATCGATGACACCGCCGGGGATATGCTTCAGGTCCCACGGGCCCGAAGGCGGCTTTTCCTTGTCGATCAGTTCGCGCATCTCGGCCACGTCATGTGCCACCTTGACGATATCGCGATCGGCCGACAGCACCTCGCGGATGACATGCTCCGCTTCGGCGATCAGGCTGTCATCGCCTGAGATCAGCCGGGCGCGGCTGAGCGCCATATGCTCCCAGGTCCAGGCCTCCTCGCGCTGATATTTGCCGAAGGCATTGATGCGGGTGGCGACCGGCCCCTTGTTGCCGGAGGGACGCAGCCGCATGTCGACCTCATAGAGCACGCCTTCGGCCGTCGGCGCCGACAGGGCGGCGATCAGCCTCTGGGTGATGCGGGTGAAGTAGCGCGTCGCGTCGAGCGGCTTCGGCCCGTCGGATTCGGCGGCGGCGGCGTCATAATCATAAAGCAGGATCAGGTCGATGTCGGACCCCGCGGTCAGCTCGAAGCTGCCGAGCTTGCCCATGCCTGATATGGCGATGCGGCCACCGGGATAATCGCCGTGCGCCGCCCGCATCTCGCTTGTCACGGCATCGAGTGCGGCTGATATGATGAGATCGGCGAGATGGGTGAAGGCGCGGGCGGCCATTGCGCCGTTGATTGCGCCGGTGAGCAGGCGGATGCCGATCAGGAAGCGCTGTTCGGCGGCGAAGATACGCAGCCGGTCGAGCACCTCCTCATAATGGCGCGCCTGGACGAGCGAGCCGTTCAGACGCTCGCTCAGATAGTCGCGCGTCGGCAGTTCGGCCAACAGGCCTGGATCGAGCATGCCGTCGAAGACATGCGGCTTGGCGGCGATCACCTCGGCAAGCCGCGGCGCCGAGGACATGATGTTGACGATCAGCGACAGCAGCGCCGGATTGCTGCTAAGCAGCGAGAAGAGCTGGATGCCCGAGGGAAGGCCGGAGATGAAGCTGTCGAAGCGCAGCAGCGCCTCGTCGGCGCGCCTGCTTTCGCCGAAGACGCGCAGGAGCTCCGGCGCCAGCTCCGTCAGCCTTTCACGCGCCTCCACCGATTGCGTCGCGCGGTAGCGGCCGTAATGCCAGGTGCGGATGATGCGGGAAATGTCCGACGGCCTGGTGAAGCCGAGCTTCTTCAAGGTCTCCAGCGTATCCGGATCGTCGCCCTGGCCGGTGAAGACCAGGTTTCCGGTTTCGGTGGAAAGCCTGCTCTCCTGCTCGAAGAGGCGGGCATAACGCCGCTCCACCGTCTTCAGCACGCCGACCAGGCGTTCGGAAAAGCTCGGCGTGTCGGTAAAGCCCATCATGAAAGCGATACGCTTGAGATCAGCGTCGGTCTCCGGCAGAAGATGGGTCTGCTCGTCGCGCACCATCTGGATGCGATGCTCGACGTCACGCAGGAACCAATAGGCCTCCGTCAGCTCATCGCGGGTCTCGGCGTCGATCCATTTCGCCTTGGTGAGCTCGCCGAGCGTCTCCTCCGTCGACCGGCCGCGCAGCGCCGGCATGCGGCCGCCGGCGATCAGCTGCTGGGTCTGGACGAAGAATTCGATCTCGCGGATGCCGCCGCGGCCGAGCTTGACATTATGGCCCTTCACCGCGATCGCGCCATGGCCCTTATGCGCGTGGATCTGCCGCTTGATCGAATGGATATCGGCGATCGCCGCGTAATCGAGATATTTGCGGAAGACGAAAGGCGAAAGCCCGCGCAGGAACTCGCCGCCAGCGGCGAGGTCGCCGGCCACTGCGCGCGCCTTGATGAAGGCCGCCCGCTCCCAGTTCTGGCCCCTGCCCTCGTAATAGATCATCGCCGCATCGACCGGAATCGCCAGCGGCGTCGAGCCGGGATCGGGGCGCAATCGCAAATCGCTGCGGAAGACATAACCATCCGCGGTGCGCTCCTGCAGGATGCGCACTAGCCGGCGCATCATCCTCGGGAACACCTCGATAGCGTCATCTGGGTCGGGCACGATGCCGGCCTGTTCGTCGAAAAAGACGACGAGGTCGATATCGGAGGAATAGTTGAGCTCGCAGGCGCCGAGTTTGCCCATGCCGAGCACGATCAGCCCCGAGCCCTCGCTCGGCTTTGCCGGATCCCGCAGCCTGACTTTTCCGCTTTCATGCGCCGCCAGCAGCAGATGGTCGATTGCAGCGGCGACAGAGGCTTCGGCGAGCTCGCTCAGCCAGCCGGTCGTGGCCCGACCATCGACGATGCGCGAGAGATCGGCGAGTGCGACGAGGAAGGCAGCCTTGCGCTTGATGATGCGCAGCCTGCTCATCACCACCGATTCCGCCGGCGTCGCCCCCTCGCCGTCCGGCCGCCAGCAGTCTCGCGCTTCAGCGATCAGCGCTTCGATCTGCGGCTCCAAGGGTTGCGTGATGGCGCCGGCGAGGATGGCCGGGTCGAGATTGACGATTTCGCGCAGGTAGGGCGACAGCGTCAGCACGGCGGCGATGAAATCGCGCAGCCCCCCTTCGCTCTTCAGCATCGCGGCGACTGACGGCTCGCTTTTGCCGGCCTGCTGAAGATCGCTCAGCGCCAGCTTCAACTCCGTCTGGCTCAGCGGACGCAGCAGCCCTTCGGCGACGTCCTTCAGGCCATGCGTCGATTTCGTCAGCATAGGCTCTCCCTGGCTTTGGAGCGGAGGAAACGGCCGCCAGAATCACGGCCCCGCCGCTCGATCGGGATTAAACTAGGGTCTCGGCGCCAAACCGCCAATACGCGATTCAACCGATCGTGTTTCCGCACAAGTGGTTCAGGCAGCCTTGGCCGGGAAGATCATGCTGACGGTCAGTCCGCGCTGTTCCGGCTTGTCGGGATTGGTATCGGAGAGCTCCAGCCGGCCGTTGTGCAGTTCCATCACCGCCTCCACCAGCGAAAGTCCGAGCCCCGTGCCCGGTTTCGAGCGGCTTTCGTCGAGGCGGACGAAGCGCTTCACCACGTCGTCGCGCCGATCGGCCGGTACACCCGGCCCGTGGTCGGCCACCGACAGGCAGATGCCATCCGGGCGGCGGGCAAGCTTCAGCGACACCTCGCCCGCCCCTTTAGTATCGGAGGAGTATTTGATAGCATTGTCGAGCAGATTGAAGATCGCCTGGCCGATCAGCTCGCGATTCCCCTGCACCTCGATTCCGGGTTCGACGCTGGCGCTCAAGCCAAGTCCGGCCTCCTCTGCCGCCGGCTCGTAAAGCTCGGCGCTGTCGGAAACAATGGCCGACAGCTCGACCGGCGACATCTCCGCGGCGACCGATCCAGCCTCGACGCGGGAGATCATCAGCAGCGCGTTGAAGGTGCGGATCAGCTGGTCCGATTCGGAAATGATGCCTTCGAGCGCTGCGCGCCGCGTATCGCCGTCAGTCATATCGAGGGCGTCGGCGGCCTTATTGCGCAGCCGCGTCAGCGGCGTCTTGAGATCGTGGGCGATGTTGTCGGAGACCTGCCGCAGACCTTCGTTCAGCTTCTCGATGCGTTCGAGCATGGTATTCAAAGACATCGACAGCCGGTCGAATTCGTCGCCGGAGCCGCCAACCGGCAGGCGCTGCGACAGATCGCCTGCCATGATCTTCTTGCTCGCATCCGACATACGGTCGATGCGTTTCAGCGCGTTGCGGCCAATGCCGAACCAAATGATGATCGCGCCTAGACCCATGATCGCCAAAGCGACCATCAGCGCCTGGCGCACCAGCAACCGGAAACGCTCTGGATCGCCGAGGTCGCGGCCGACGAGAATTCTCAAGCCGTTGTCGAGCACGAAAATATTGGCGATCGCCTTGTGCCGGCGCTCGACACCTCCACCGTCCGTATAACGCTGATAGGCGAAGGGGGCCGAGATCCAGCCGACTTCCTCGAAGACACCCGGCTGCACTGAAGCGACATTGCCGGCGAGAATATCGCCCGAGGGACCGGCGATGATGTAGAGATTGGCCCCGGGCTGGCGGGCGCGCCGCTCCATGGTGCGCAGCAGAAGGTTCATACCGCCGGTGTCATAGGCGCGCTGCACCTGCTCTACCTCCTGCCTGACGGCATCGCGGATCTGGCCCGTCAGCAGCCGTTCCGACATCGCCGTCACATAGAAGACGAGCGTCGCGGCGCAGATTGCGAAAAGCAGAATGTAAAGTGCCGAAAGTCGGACTGCAGTGGACTTGAAGAGAACCCTGAAGCGGCTCATCCCTCGTCCTTGATCATGTACCCCGCGCCCCGGATGGTTTTCAGGAGCGGCTGGCTGAAGTCCTTCTCGATCTTCGAGCGCAGGCGCGAGACATGGACGTCGATGACGTTGGTCTGCGGGTCGAAGTGATAGTCCCAGACGTTTTCGAGCAGCATGGTGCGGGTCACCACCTGGCCGGCATTCTTCATCAGATATTCGAGCAGGCGGAATTCACGCGGCTGTAGCGGGATTTCCTTGCCGCCGCGGCGCACTTCATGGGAGAGCCGGTCGAGCTCGAGGTCGCCGACGCGATAGATAACGTCCTGCTCCGGCGTACCCTTGCGGCGGCCGAGCACCTCGACACGGGCCAGCAGTTCGCTGAAGGCATAAGGCTTCGGCAGGTAATCGTCGCCGCCGGCACGAAGACCGGTCACCCGGTCATCGACTTGGCCAAGCGCGGAGAGGATGAGCACCGGCGTATGAATGCCCTTGCGGCGCAGCTCACTGATGACGGAAAGACCGTCGCGGCGCGGCAGCATGCGGTCGATGACGATGACGTCATAGGTATTTTCCGATCCCATGAACAGGCCGCTCTCGCCGTCGCTGGCATGGTCGGCGACAATGCCCGCCTCGCGAAAGGCTTTCGTAAGGTAGGCCGCGGCTTCGAGATCATCTTCGATGATGAGAATCTTCATGCGGCCGACATTACCCACCGGCTGCGTTTCGGCAAGGCTCAAAGCATCTGGCTGCGGAGCGGCGCTCATCGGGATCATCCTTCAAAAATCAGAACAATCGAGCCGCGCGGAGTTTCCTCCGCACGGCTCCCGTTTTTCGCGGATCAGCCCTGGCCGTTGATCGGCAGAGCGACGAAACGGCTTCCTTCGCTCGACTGAATCTGGAAGAGCGCCCGGGTGCGGCCGTCCTTCTTGGCCTGGTTCAGCACCTTGACGACATCGGCGGGGGTGGAGACTTCCTGGTTGTTGACCGAGGTGATCTTCTCGCCTTCCTTGATGCCCTTGTCGGCAGCGTCGGAGTCCGGGTCGATGCCGGTGATGGCCAGGCCTTTGCCGTCATCGGAAGGGCCGACCGTCAGGCCGAGATCGGCGAGCGCCTTCTCGGACGCCGGCGCCTCGGGCTGCTGCGGCTGGTTGTTGTCATCGGCGCTAGCATCCTTCTGGTCGGCGGGCAGAGTGCCGAGTTCGACCTGGAGAGACTGCGCCTTGCCGGCGCGCCAGACCGAAAGTTCAACCTTGCTGCCCGGCTGCATCGCACCGATGCGGCGGCTGAGATCGCGCGCATCCTTGATTGTTTCGCCATTCAGGGCGGTGACGACGTCGCCGGCCTTCATGCCGGCCTTATCGCCCGGTGATCCCGCCTGCGGGGCGACGACCAGGGCGCCGCTCGGCTCGGAAAGGCCGATCGATTCAGCGATGTCCTTGGTCACCGGCTGGATTTGGACACCGAGCCAGCCGCGTGAAACCTGGCCGTCCTTCATCAGATCGGCGACGACATCCCTGGCAGTCGAGGCGGGAATGGCGAAGGCGATGCCGACGCTGCCGCCGGACGGCGAGAAGATCGCCGTGTTGATGCCGACGACTTCGCCGCTGAGGTTGAAGGTCGGACCGCCTGAGTTGCCGCGGTTCACGGCCGCATCCACCTGCAGGTAATCGTCATAGGGGCCGGAGCCGATATCGCGGCCGCGGGCCGAGACGATGCCTGCTGTGACCGTGCCGCCGAGGCCGAAGGGGTTGCCGACGGCGACGACCCAGTCGCCGACGCGGACATTGTTGTCGTCGGCCCAGTTGACATAGGTGAACTTCTTGCCCTTGCCGTCGACCTTCAAGACGGCGAGGTCGGTGCGCGGATCCTTGCCGATCAGCTTGGCATCGAGTTCGGTGCCGTCATTCATCACGGCGACGAAGGCCTGACCGTCGGAAACCACGTGGTTGTTGGTGACGATGTAGCCATCCTCGGAGATGAAGAAGCCGGAGCCCTGAGCGACCGGACGCAGACGGCCCTTGCCGGGGCCATTCGGACCGCCGGGGCCATTCTGGCCAAAGCGCCGCTGATGGCCTTGCTGGTCGTTCGGATCCTGGCCGAACTGGCGGAAGAAGCGCTTCAGAGGATGATCGTCAGGCAGATCATCGAAGCCGCGGCCGTTGAAATCGAAGGAGAAGCCGTCATTGTTGTCGGCGACGGGATTGACCCGGTTTTCGACGCGAACGGACACGACGGCGGGCGACACGGCATCGACGACATTGGCGAAGCTCGGAACGGCAGGCGCCTGAACCTTGACGGCTTCGGCATAAGACCGGGTGATTTCGAGCGGAACGCCGGTCGCGAGCACAGCGGCTGCGATACCGGCGACGGTAGAAGCCTTGAGCACAGTGGCGAGGGACGGACGTCCGTTGAAATTCTTCAGCATTGGAGCACCTTCTCTTGTTCTTGGATCTTCAGACCGGCAGCGCCGGATCAGTCGATGCGTCAAGATATAGGATGGCGCACCTTACTGCGAACTGTCCGGCCAATGAAAAATTGGTAATGTTTGGAATATTTCTGGCCGTTACTGCGCCCGGCCCTTCCCTGGGGTGTCGAAAGGATATTCACCGGCTCGACGGGTTGTTATTTCTTTAGAAGCTCGTTCAGCCTCGCCTGTTCTTCCGGCGTCAGCTTGCTTCCCGTCGGCTTGCCGACCCTCTTGCGGGCAAAGACGACCAACGATAGCCCGCCGGCGAGCACCAGCAGCACCGGCGCGCCCCATAGCAACACGGTCTTCGGATTGAATCGCGGCTTCAGCAGCACGAATTCGCCGTAGCGCGAGACGATGTAGTCCAGCACTTCCTCGTCGCTGTCGCCGTCCTTGATGCGCTCGCGCACCAAGAGGCGCAGGTCTTTCGCCAGTTCGGCATTGGAATCGTCGATCGACTGGTTCTGGCAGACCATGCAGCGCAGTTCGGCCGAAAGGGTTCGGGCGCGCGCCTCCAGCGCCGGATCGGCCAGCACCTCGTCGGGATTGACGGCGAAGGCGGAGAAGGGTGTGAAGAGGGTGAAGAGAATGACGAGGAGCTGTGAGAGAAGCCGCATTCCCCTTCTCCCCTCGGGGAGAAGGTGCCCGACAGGGCGGATGAGGGGGCGGCCACTCGAAGCAAAAACGACCTTTCGCTTGCGCTCAAGCTCCTCACTGCTCTGCCGCTCGGCCCCCTCATCTGCCCTTCGGGCATCTTCTCCCCGGTGGGGAGAAGCGGAAAAGAGGTGCGAGCGCATCATTCCGCCGGCTCCATGGCAGGGGCCGCCGGTCTTGCCTTCGCCTTACGGCGCGGGGCGCCGACGCGCAGGCGGCGGTCGGAGAGCGAGACGAGGCCGCCGGCGGCCATGATCAGCGCGCCGCCCCAGATGCACAGGATGAACGGTTTCCACCAGATGCGCACGACGATACCGCCGTCCTTGGTGGCGTCGCCCAAGGAAACGTAGAGCTGGCTAAGGCCGAAGGTCAGGATGCCCGCCTCCGTCGTCGGCATCTGGCGGGCAATGTAGAGCCGCTTGGCCGACCAGGTGTCGGCGACCGCGACACCGGCGCGGCGGATGCTGAAGTGGCCGCGCTCCTCGGTGTAGTTCGGCCCGGTCGCCGGCTGCATGCCGTCGAAATGCAGGCTGTAGCCGCCGGCATCCGTCGTCTCGCCGGGTTTCATCTCGATGACGTGCTCGGTCTGGAACGTCGTCACCGCGACGATGCCGAGCACGCTGATGCCGAGCCCGGCATGGGCAAGGGCGGTGCCGAAGGCCGAACGCGGCAGGCCGGTCAGACGCCGCCAGGCGACGTTGGCCGCCACCTTGCCGATGCCGGCGCGATACCAGAGATCGGCGATTGCGCCGAGAACCAGGAACAGGCCTGCGGCGAGCCCCAGCACGGAGAGTACCGGCCCACCATGTTGGAGATAGAAGAAGATCAGCGCGGCCGCGAAGGCGAGACCCGCCACAACATAGAGCCGCTGCAAAACGCCGAGCAGATCGCCGCGCTTCCAGGAAAGCAGCGGCCCGAAGGGCACGATGACGAGCAGCGGCGCCATCAGCAGGCCAAATGTCAGGTTGAAGAAGGGCGGCCCGACGGAGATCTTGTCGCCGGTCAGCGTCTCCAGGAGCAGCGGATAGAGCGTGCCGGTGAGCACCGTGCCGCAGGCGACCGTCAGGATCAGATTGTTGAGAACCAGGGCGCCCTCGCGCGAAATCGGCGCAAACAGTCCGCCGGCCGCAAGCTTCGGCGCCCGCAAGGCAAACAGCGACAGCGCCCCGCCGATAAAGATCAGCAGGATGCAAAGGATGAAGACGCCGCGGGAGGGATCGCTGGCGAAGGCATGCACCGAGGTGAGCACGCCGGAACGCACCAGGAAGGTGCCCATCAGCGACAGCGAGAAGGTCAGGATGGCGAGCAGCACAGTCCAGATCTTCAGCGCCTCGCGTTTTTCCATGACGAGGGCCGAATGCAGAAGCGCTGTGCCGGCCAGCCACGGCATGAACGAGGCGTTTTCCACCGGATCCCAGAACCACCAGCCGCCCCAGCCGAGCTCGTAATAGGCCCAGTAGGAGCCCATGGCGATGCCAAGCGTCAGACAGGTCCAGGCGGCCAGCGTCCAGGGTCGGACCCAGCGCGCCCAGGCGGCATCGATGCGGCCTTCCAGGAGAGCGGCAACGGCAAAGGAGAAGCAGACGGAGAAGCCGACATAGCCGAGATAGAGCAGCGGCGGGTGGATGGCGAGCCCGACATCCTGCAGCACCGGATTGAGGTCGCGGCCCTCGGCCGGGGCCGGATCAAGCCGCAGGAAGGGATTGGAGGTCAAAAGGATGAACAGGGTGAAGGCGAGCGAGATCCAGGCCTGCACGGCCAGAACATTGGCCTTCAGCGTCTCCGGCAGGTTGCGGCCGAAGACGGCGACCAGCGCGCTGAACAGCACCAGGATCAGCAGCCAGAGCAGCATCGATCCCTCGTGATTGCCCCAGACGCCGGAATATTTGTAGATCAGCGGCACCAGCGAATGCGAATTCTCCCAGACGTTCTCGACCGAGAAGTCGGAGACGACATGGGCATAGGTCAGCACGGCAAAAGAGAAGGCGACGAGTGTAAACATCGCCAGCGAGCCTGATGTCGCCACATCCATCATCGCCCGGTCACGGCGGCGGGCGCCGATCACAGGCACGCTCGAGACGATCAGCGCCGTCGCCAGCGCCAGCACCAGGGCGTAATGGCCGATCTCGATGATCATGGCGTCGCCTTCGCCTCCTGGCCTTCCTGCCACAGACCCTGCGCCTTCAGCTTGTCGGCCACTTCCTTCGGCATATAGGTCTCGTCATGCTTGGCCAACACCGTGTCGGCGACAAAGACGTTGCTGCCTGAGGCAAACATGCCTTCGGTGACCACACCCTGGCCCTCGCGGAACAGATCCGGAAGGATGCCGGTATATTGGACCTTGACCGCATTGGCGCTGCCGTCGGTGACTGCAAATTCCACCGTCGAGCCGGCGCCGCGCACGACGCTGCCCGCGCCCACCAGGCCGCCGAGCCGGATGCGGGTCTCCGGCGCCACCGGCGTCTTCGCCAGATCCGCCGGCATGTAGAAATAGGCCACAGACTGGCTGAAGGCGAACATCACCAACAGCACCGCGGCAAGGATGAAACTCATCCCGCCCCCGATCACCGCAAGGCGCTTCTGCTTGCGCGTCATTGGGTCATACCCTCCGTGGCTATGCCAAGTTCACTGGCAAGCGCCAGCAATTGCCGACCTTGTTCCCCCGGCGGCGGAAAGGCCGCAAGCCCGCGCTTCAGGGCGTCGGCTGCGCGATCCTTGTCGTTCATTACGGCGTAGGAGCGGACGAGCCGCATCCATCCCTCGAAATTGTTGGGTTCGGCGCTCAGCTTGGCGTCGAGGCTTTCGACCATGCCGCGGATCATCTGCTGGCGGTCGCCGGCGCTCATGTTTTCGGCCGCCGCCACGTCTTCCGACGTTGGGCCGCTAGGCGCCGAAGGCTGGGCAGCCGCGCCGCCGTTCTTGGAGATATGTTCAGTGACCAGCGGCAGCCAGGGCGCATCGGCAGGCGATTGCTGCGCCAGCGCTTCGAAGGCCCGGCGCGCCTCGTCGGCTCGCCCCGCCTGCTCCATGCTGAGGGCGATATAGAAGCGGGCACGCGGATTGTTGGGTTCAAGCGTCAACGACTGTTCCAGCGCTTGGCGCGCCTCTTCGGTCACCACGCCTTCGGAGACCGCTATCAGCGTCTCGGCGAGGCCGTCGAGCCGGATCGGGCTCGGGCCGAGAAGCCGGATCGCATTGCGGTAGGCGACCTCAGCATCATTGACCCGCATCGTGCGGACATAGATCGGCGCCAGCACGTCCCAACCCTTCCCGTCATCGGGATTTTCGGCCAGATGCCGTTCCGCCTTGGCGATCAGCACCGCCACGTCATTGCCGGGATTTTCCAGCCGCGCTTCGAGCGGCTGCGAGGGCAGACCGGGCCTGCCCATCGTCACATAAAGACAGAGCCCGAGCACCGGCAGGATCAGGAGAACGAAGGCTTCGGTGACACGGTGATGGCGCGCGGGCTTCGGCGTTCCCTCCGGCTCGCCGGCGGAGACGGCGATCAGCCGCCGGCCGATTTCGGCCCTGGCATAATCAGCCTCCTCAGCTGTGATCAGCCCACCGGCAAGATCGCGGTCGAGTTCGCGCAGCTGGTCGCGATAAACTGCCGCCTCGCCGGCACGACTGTTCTCCGCCGCCTTCGCTCCACGCAGAAGGGGGTAAAGCAGGATGACGGCGACAGCTGCCGTCAGAACGGCAACGAGAATCCAGAACAGCATACCGGCCCAAATACGTGAAGCGTGGCGCTATTCCAACTGCCAAAGCCGGAATGACGAAGATTTGAGGCTATTCGCCGCAATTTAGCTTGGAACGAGCCTCACCCGAGCGGCGACCAGCTACCGTCGTCGTTGCGGCAGGCAGCGCCACGCGCCACGCTGTCCTTGCCGTCGACCGTCAGCGTATGGGTATATTGCCTGCAATTCTGCGAGCCGACCTGATAGGGGGCTGCCGCCACCACCTTGCCGGTGACGTCCTTGCCGCTCCAGACCACCGGCTGACCGACAGCTGCCCCTTCCAGCGCCCGATATTCCGCCTCGAGCGCTCTTTGCTTGTCGCTGTCGCTCAAGCTGACGCCGCTGCGCCCGACGATGCCGCCCTGCAGCGCGGTGATGAAGGCGGCCGATGCCGAAGGTTTGCTGGAAAAAATGCCGCGCGAAGCAGCGCCCTTCGTCGTCGTGCAGCCGGTGAGCGCGACGGCGAGAAGCAGGATGGAAACGATCATCCCTTGCGAGCGTAGAATCATTGCGTCGAACCACGATCAGAGGTCAATTTCAGCCGATCGAAGTGCAGCGTCCCCGTGTCAGCATTAAGGCAAAGCATGCTATGCGTTTGCCAGTATCTTTGTGACATCAAGCAGTTGGTCATGCAACATCCTTTGTGACGCCGGGCAGGATAAGCTTCGCCTTCAGCCCGCCCCACTCGCCGCGGGACAGCTCGAGGCGCCCCTGGTATTCGTTGGAAATCTCGGTGACGATCGACAGGCCGAGCCCGGTTCCCGGCTTGCTTTCGTCGAGCCTGCGGCCGCGCTTCAGCGCCTCGCGGATCTGGTCGGGCTCCAGGCCCGGCCCGTCGTCCTCGACGGCGAGCTCCACCCAGTGGCGGCGGGCGCTGGCCTCTGCCCCTTTCACGTCCTCGCCGGCCTCTACGGCGGAGAGCCGCACCCTGCTCTTGGCGAAACGCGCCGCATTCTCCAGGAGATTGCCGACCGTCTCCTCGAGATCCTGCTGCTCCATGGCGACGGCCAGATGCGGCGGCGAAACGACGAGATCGAATTCGGTCTCGACATTCAGCCGGCGCATGACGCGCACCAGCCGCTCGAGTGCCGGCTCGGCATCGGTGCGCGCCAGCACGGATTCGCGCTGGGCGGCGATGCGGGCCCGGTTGAGATAGGACTGCACCTGCCCCTGCATCGATTCCGCCTGGCTGCGCACCAGTTCGCCGTGGGATTTTTCGAGAACGCGCGCCTCGTTGAGGAGAACGGCGATCGGCGTCTTCAGCGAATGGGCGAGATTACCGACCTGCATGCGCGCCCGCTCGACGATGCGCCGGTTGCTGTCGATCAGCGCATTGACCTCGTTGGCGAGCGGCAGGATTTCGCGCGGGAAGTCGCCCTTCAACTGCTCGCTTTCGCCGGCACGGATGCGCTCCAGGGCGGCGCGCGCCTTGTCGAGCGGCTTCAGGCCGTAGAGAATGGCGAGCGCATTGACGATCAGGCTGCCGACGCCGAAACCGGCAAGCGCCAGATAGAGGCTGTGGGAAAAGGTGCGCACATCGTCCTCGACGACATCGACATTGCCGGTGACGCGAAAACGCGCCGCGCGTCCGTCGGTGTCGAGCACCACTTCGGTTTCGGCGACCTGCACCCGGTTGCCGGAGGCGTCCGTCACCTGATAGTAGCGCTCGTAATTCTTGTCGAAGGGCGCCTCGACGACGGATGGCACCGGAATGAGCGCCGAGCCGAGCGAGGGCGAGACCAGCGGCGCTGTCGTATAGGTGCCGAGCGGCTCCACCACCCAGTACCAGCCGGTCTTCGGCTGGGCAAAACGCAGATCGCCGAGCTGCGGGCTGCCGCTCAACGCCCCCTGATCGCCGATCGTCACCGAATTGATGACGTTATAAAGCTGGGCCCGCAACAGATCCTGAAAACCGCGTTCGGCGCTCTTGCGGTAGAGCGTCGAGATGAGCAGGCCGATTACCACCAGGGCCACCGTCGACCAGACCGTGGTCAGCAGCAGCACACGTGCGGTGAGCGACTTAATTCGCATGTTTCGGCGCTTGGATGCGGTAGCCGAGACCGCGCACCGTTTCGATCAGGTCGACGCCCATCTTCTTGCGCAGGCGGCCGACAAAGACCTCGATCGTGTTGGAGTCGCGGTCGAAATCCTGGTCGTACATGTGCTCGACGAGTTCGGTGCGCGAGACGACCTCGCCCATGTGATGCATGAGATAGGCGAGCAGGCGGTATTCGTGCGAGGTCAGCTTCAGCGCCGTGCCGTTAACCGTCGCCTTGGAGGATTTGGTGTCGAGCCGAACGGGTCCGCAGATGATCTCGGAGGAGGCATGCCCGGCCGCACGCCGGATCAGCGCCCGGATGCGCGCCAGCACTTCCTCGACATGGAACGGTTTGGTGACGTAATCGTCGGCACCGGCGTCGATGCCGGCGACCTTGTCGCTCCAGCGGTCGCGCGCCGTCAGGATCAAAACCGGCATGCCGCGGCCGGCGCCGCGCCACTTTTCGAGCACGGTGACGCCGTCCATCTCAGGCAGGCCGATATCGAGGATGATGGCGTCATAGGGTTCGGTATCGCCGAGGAAATGTCCCTCCTCGCCGTCGAACGCCTGGTCGACGACATAGCCCGCCTCCTTCAGCGTGTCGGTCAGCTGCCGGTTCAGATTGACGTCGTCTTCGATTACCAGGATGCGCATCGGTCCGCCTTCGTCCGCTTCAAATCGACCATGTTCTGAATAGACCGATTCCGCCTACATCGGAACCTTTACCGTCACCTTGCGCGGGCGCTGGCCGTTGCCCGACACCAGAACGGTGATGATGCAACTATCGCCCACCGGTTGCACCGATAAGAGCTGGCCACCCGTCTGCTCGACGACCTGGGCGGCAGCGGCGCTGCAATCGCCTGTCACACGCACGACAAGAGTGCCTGTGGCGTCCGGTGAGGGCGCCGATACCACCAGTCCGGCGGCCACTATTGCGACGCTCAGAGGAAAGGCCATGTGTTATGCTTTCAAGGGTAATTCCAACTTGATGCGACTATGTACTCACGCGACCTGAATGGCAAATGAATGCGCTGTAATGCGGGTGTTTAGAACCGTTCTCGACTGTTGGCGGCAGCAGGTGTCAGCTGCTGAAAACCGATGCCGCGGCCGCTTTTTGCGCATGGGAAAAGTCTTCCCCAGGCGCACACGGAGGGTTGCGCGTGGATGCTTGGGTCAAGCCCGCGCGCGGCGGGCTGCCGGAAATTGCAATCACAGCTTTTGCCGGCTGATTGAACCTGTTATGTCCTTGCGGCTCCCGCATTCAGGCCATTTCAGCACCAATGCCAAACTCCTTCCGCTTCCGCTCGGCGCAGACGGTCTTCGTGCTTGCCATCACCCAGGTGATCGGCTGGGGTACGACTTTCGACATGCTCGGGGTGATGGGCCGCATCGTGGCGCCCGATCTCGGCATGGCGAACGAGGTGGCGTTTGCCGGCCTGACGATCATGATGTTGGTCAGCGCCATCGTCGGCCCGACGACCGGTCGCTGGCTTGGCCGTTACGGCGCTGCCCGGGTGCTTTCGGCGGCTTCCCTGACCTTTGCCCTCGGCCTCTGCCTGCTGGCAGCCGCCAACGGCGTCATTCTCTACGCCGCCGCCTGGATCGTGATCGGCATCGGCGGCGCGCTCGGTCTGTCGGCGCCCGCCTATACCGCCGTCGTCGAGCGCGAAGGGATGAACGGCAAGCGCGTCATCGCCGCCCTGATGCTGTTCACCGGGCTTTCGAGTGCCATCTTCTGGCCGATCCTCAGCTTGCTCAACGAAGCCGTCGGCTGGCGCCTCACCTTCCTCATCTGCGCAGGCCTGCAATTCTTCATCTGCCTGCCGCTGCATCTTTTCGCCCTGCCGAAGCCGATCGCCGCGCATGTCGTCGGCGGCGCGGCCGAAATCGCGCCGGTGCCGCTGTCGAAGGCGGCCGGGCGCAAAGCCTTTCTGCTGATCGCCGCGACGACGACCCTTACCACCTTCGTCACCTTCGGCATCTCGCCCTCGCTGCTCGAAATCTTCCGCCAGTCGGGCGCCGCGCCGGCCTTGGCGCTGCAGCTCGGCTCGGCCCGCGGCGTGCTCGGCATTTCGGCGCGCTTCCTCGACATGCTGCTCGGCCGGCGCGGCAATCCCATCCTCAGCGCCGCCATGGGCATCGGCCTGATGCTGATAAGCTTCCTGATGATGCTGCTCGCCAGTCCGTCGACGCCGCTGCTCGTCACCTTCGTTGTGCTCTACGGCTTCGGCTCCGGCGTCATGGCCGTTGCCCGCGCGCTTCTGCCGCTGGCGGTGTTTTCGCCGCGCGAATTCGGCCTGCAATCGGCACGGCTGTCGCTGCCGCAGAACCTTGCCAATGCGATCGCCCCTGTTGTCTTCACTGCCATCCTCGACCGCGCCGGCCCCGGCCCGGCGCTTTTCGCCGCTGCCGTTCTCGCCGCCTTGTCGCTGATTCTGGTGCTGATGCTGATGACGCTGGTGCGCGGTGCGCGGGCATCTTAGCCAAGCCCGGCCGCCTCATGACGCTTGGAATGGACGCCCTCTTCCGCTGACGATGGACCGTGCGTTTGACGAATCTTTTGAATCGCTTGCCGCCGATTTTGCGAAGATTGGATCCGGTGGCTCACGGCTGCATCAACATCCAGCGCGGCGAATCCGGAAAGCTGTTTATCCCTTTGAAATTTAACCAAAACACGTCCGGCAGCCGACGGCCTGCCGGTTCAGAGCGGCCGCGTCACCGCTGCGCGGCTGTCGTAGTCCGCGGCAATGCGCTTTTCCCGCAGCGGCCGCACACGCTCGATCGAGCGCTGATAATCGGGATGCGCCTTATAGGCAGCGAGAGCCGCTTCATCGTCGAATTCACCGTAGACGACAAGATCGATCTCGGTACCCAGCTGATCGGTCTTCACATTGGTGCCGATTTCCAGCAGCCGCGCGTGCGGAATGGCGGTCAGGATCGACAGTCCGGCCCTCACCTCCTCCAGATGTTCCTCCTGCACTGTGAAGAAAACGATATGGCGGATCACGCGGAAGCTCCTGTCAGATTTCAGAGGGTCGCCCGCGCGATAACACGCGGACCCCGGGCCTTCAACCGCACGCCCCGCCCTGCGCGGCATCAGGACGCATCGCCGCATGGAAGGCCCTGGCGTAGCCCGCGAGCTTCTCGGCCCGGTCGGTGCCGTTGACGATGCGGCGCGCATTGACCCAGTCCTCGGTCGTCGCGTTCAGGTGATCGGCAAGTTTGTGTCCGGTAAAGCTGCCCTGCAGCATGCCTTCGATCAGGATGGTCACCGCCGCATCCATCTCCATCGCCCGATCAGGATCGGCAACGAGGTCGATGCCCGTCAGCACGCTCATCGCCTCGTAATTCCGCCTATGGGTGAGCTGCACCAGGCCACGCCCGAGCCAGCAGCGGCCATCCTCGTCCGGCCGCCAGTAGGGCGCCTTTACCCAGGAAAGCCTGCCGGCGGCAAAGGCCGCCTCCAGGATCTCGACGGCGCGAGTATCGCTTTCAGCCAACGTCTCGCGGACCGGCTGCATCGTATAGGCGGTCTCGTGGTAAGCGGTTGCGAGGATGTAGGCCAGCCACCGGCGGTCGGCCCGCGCAAACCGCTTTTCCCAGGCATCGAGAATCGCCGCAATACCCTCTACCTGAGGATGAGTTAGCCCTCCTTTAAAGAGCTCCTGGCACACCGCATCAAAAAAGAACATCCGATCCATGTGGACAACCATACCGCGCTTCCCGGCAATCTCGTGGTTAAAACCGTCTTAATCGATTAAAATCAACTTAATCGTTTGAAGTGCCTAAGCCCCTGATTTACACGGCTTTTATCTTGTGCAATTCATTTCCTTGCCCTGAAGCCTTACCACCACAAGAGGAGGCTTCCGATGCAGACGCCTGCCGCCAATACCCAGACCACCATTCCCCAGCACGTCGTCGACCAGATGGAAAATGAGTGGCGCCAGATTCGCCTTGAGCGCGAGAACACCCCGCCCGACCCGGCAGCCTCAACCGCAACGCCGAGAGATACAGGCAAAGCGGCGCGGATGTAAGGTCTGCCCTCATCGCGTCGCAGCCTCAAGCCGCTTCGCCAACGTTTCCAGCGACCGGGTGAAGACCGCTTCATCTTTGAGCGCGCGCGACAGTACCAGCGCCCCTTGAATGCCGCAGATGCCTTCCTCGGCCAGCGTCTGCGCCTCCCGCTCGGCACAGCCTGCCCGCATCAGCGCCGAACGCAACGCCTCGATCCAGCGGATAAAATAGTCGCCGATCGCAGACGAAAACCGCTCACGGGTGTCGTCGAGCGCGAAGGCGCCGACGAGGCAGATGCGGCCGCCGGAGCGGAAATAGTCACCCACGTTGAGCCACATCGCCGCGATCGCCTGACGGGCATCGTCATTTCTCAGCGGCCGATAGACCGCCTGCTCGAACCAGGCGTCGATATCGGCGAGCACGGCGCCGGCCATCTCCTCCTTACCGCCCGGGAAGAAGTGATAAAGGCTGCCCTTGCCGATGCCGGTGCGTTCGGTGATGCGGCTGAGCGTGGCGCCCTCGTAACCGAGCTCGCGGAAGGTTTCCGCGAGCAGCGGCACGATGTCGGTGCGTTCATAGACGGTCTTCACCGGCCTGAATTCATCCTGTTCTAGAGGCCGAGCTCGGTCAGGCCGGGATGATCGTCCGGCCGTCGGCCGAGCGGCCAGTGGTATTTGCGCTCCGTTTCCCGGATCGGCAGATCGTTGATGCAGGCAAAACGGCGCTGCATCAAGCCGGCCGCATCGAATTCCCAGTTCTCATTGCCATAGGAGCGGAACCAGTTGCCGCTGTCATCGTGCCATTCATAGGCAAAGCGCACGGCAATGCGATTGTCGGTGAAGGCCCAGATCTCCTTGATCAGCCGGTAGTCCAGTTCCTTGGCCCATTTGCGGGTGAGAAAAGCGACGATCTCGGCGCGGCCGGTAATGAATTCGGCGCGGTTCCGCCAGCGGCTGTCCGGCGTGTAGACGAGCGAGACGCGCTCGGGATCGCGGCTGTTCCAGCCGTCCTCGGCGAGACGAACTTTCTGCGTGGCGGTCTCCAGGGTGAACGGCGGAATGAGGCTGGACATGATATCTCCTGTACTGGGTAGTTTCGAGTTTACCGATCGGTACAGGTTTTACAAGTCTTGTCGGGCGGCGATCGAGCTCAGACATCGGTGCGCCGGTTCCACCGCAGCGGCAGGGCATCCGGGCGAAGCACGATATCCTCCGGCGTGAAACGCCACAGCCTTTCCGCCCTGGGAAAGGTGGCGATGTCAGGCGAATCGAGCAACACCTCGACCCGTCCCGTCATCTGCAGCATGTCGCCGGTATCGAAATCGATGAAGACCAGCCCAGCCTTCGGATTGACCAGGAAATTGCCGAGCGTGTTGAAGAAACGATTGCCGGCAAAGTCGGGAACGGTCAGCGCGCCATCGGCGCCGAGATGCACGAACCCGGCATAGCCGCCACGATGGGAGACGTCGACCTGGCGTTCGCCATTCTCGCGGTCGACATAGGAAGCGACGAAAAACGTATCGGCATTCTCGACCATCCGCCGCGCGCGCTCGTCGAACTCATGGGACCGCAGCGGCGGCAGCGCTGTCGGCAGAGCGGGATCGCGAACGAAGGCGGCGGCGCGAGGCTGGATATATTGCGGGCAATTGCCGAAGCTCTGGCCGACGCGCAGGCGGAAACCATCGGCATCCGTCCTGCTGATGGCGCCGTTCAACCGGTTGCGCCGCCGGGTCTCGAGCTGAATGCCGAGCATCGCGATGGCGGCGCCATCCTCCATCCCGGCATCGGCAGGATCGGCCGACTCGCGCGGCAGGCGGACCTCAAGCGTCTCCGGGTCCGGCGAGGACATGAAACCCGGCTGCGCGGCCCGCACCGTCGCCCAGACGTCGCCCTTCGCATCGACCGTGCCGAGCACGACGAAAGGCAGCATCGGAAAGAAGGCGCGGTGCTGCTCGGGCATCGCCTTGCGGACGAAATTCCGCCCCGGCCCGTCCATCCGCTCGACGACGCCGACGCTGCGCTGCATTGCGAGTTCACCCTGATGCCAGGGCGATGGCGCATCCTCTCTTGTCTCCAGCATCACGGCCTCCTTTCAGGCACGATCGGGACGGATCTTTATGCGGCCAGTCCGATCTTCGTCTTGCGGAAGCTGACGAAACCCGGCAGCGCCTCGATGCGGGAAAGCCAGGCGCGCACGGCCTGATAGGGCGCGGTGTCGACATTGCCCTCCGGCGCATTGGCGATGTAGCTGTAAAGCGCGATATCGGCGATCGTCGGATTGTCGCCGAGCAGGAAGGCGCGGCCCGTGAGCTCCGCCTCGACCAGCGTGAGAATACGGTGCGCCCGGGCAATCACCTCGTCGGCATGAAAAGCGGCGCCGAAGACAGTGACGAGACGGGCGGCGCAAGGCCCGTAGGCGATCTCGCCCGCGGCGACCGAGAGCCATTTCTGGATCCGTGCCGCCGCCAACATGTCTACCGGCAGCCAGTCGGTGCGGCCAAATTTGCGTGCGAGATAGACGAGGATGGCGGCGGAATCGGAAATGACCGCTCCATCGTCGTCAAGCACCGGCACCTGGCCAAAGGCATTGAGCTTCAGGAACTCAGGAGCCTTGTGAGCGCCGGCGGCCAAGTCGACCTCGACCAGTTCGTAAGGCACGCCGAGCAGCGACAGGAACAGGTGAACCCGGTGGGAATGGCCGGACAGCGGATGATGGTAGAGTTTCATGACGGTTCCTTTGTCTGATGGGGCGGGAACAAGGCCTCGGCCTTGCCGGCGATGGCCGTTCGAACCACCTGCAGGGAATTTACTGCCTTCCAATGAACTGCAGTAGGATGCTAATCTGGAAGGCATGTTCTCAATTGATGGAAGGATAAAATGGACCGCCTCGACGCCATGAGCGTGCTTCTTGCCGTCGTCGAGCAAGGCAGCCTGTCGGCCGCCTCGCGGCATCTGCGTTCACCGCTGGCGACGGTCAGCCGCAAGGTCTCCGAGCTCGAGGCGCATCTCGGCGCCAAGCTGCTGCAGAGAAGCAATCGGAAGATCACATTGACCGAGGCCGGACGCTCCTATGTGGAGGCGGCGCGGGAAATTCTCGACCGGGTGGAAGAGGCGGAACGGACGGCCGCCGGCGAATACAGCGCGCCGAAGGGCGAGCTGACGATGACCGCGCCGATCGTCTTCGGGCGGCTGCATGTCCTGCCTGTCGTGGTGGATTTCCTGAAGGCCTATGCCGAGATCAATCTGCGGCTGATGCTCGGCGACCGTCTGTCGAACCTTGTCGAGGATCATATCGACCTGGCGCTGAGGATCGGCACCCTGGCCGACAGCAACCTGATCGCCACGCGGCTCGGCGCGATCCGCCGCACCGTCTATGCCAGCCCGGATTATCTCGCGCGGCACCTGGCACCCCGGCAGCCGGGCGATCTCTCCGCACATGACTGCATCACCTTCGAGAACATGGCCGCGACTCGGAGCTGGAGCTTCACGGAGGGGAAGCGCGATCTTGCCGTGCCGATCCGCTCACGGCTCGCGGTCAACACCGCCGAGGCCGCCGTCGATGCGGCCGTCGCCGGTCTCGGCGTCACCCGCGTGCTCTCCTATCAGGCCGCCCGCGCCGCAGCGGCGGGCCTGCTGGTGCCGCTGCTCGAAGATTTCGAACCGCCGCCGGCGCCGGTGCAGCTCGTCTATCCCTCGCAGGGGCTGGTGCCGCTGAAACTGCGGGCGCTCATCGATTTCGCCACGCCGCGCCTGCGCGCGACGCTGAAATAGGCTCTAGGCGAGTTTGCCCACTTCCGCCTTGTAGAAATATTGGCTGGCGACCAACCAGCCTTTCAGGGGCCTGAGTGGCGGAATGCAGGTGGCGAGCATGAAGGGGCCGGTGACCAGAAGCTGCACCCAGATCGGCGCCGAAAACGCCACCTCCAGCCAGACGCCAAGCAGGACGCTCGGTATGCAGGCGAAGCAGATGACGAAGAAGGCCGGGCCGTCGGCCGGATCGGCGAAGGCATAATCGAGGCCGCAGACCTCGCATTGCGGCTGCAGCGTCAGAAAGCCCTTGAACATATGGCCCTGGCCGCAACGCGGGCAACGTCCCCTGACGCCGGTCTGCATCGGAGGAAGCGGGGGATATTCGGTGTCCATGATAACCTCGTCTTCTCTGGCACGCGGCTCAATGCCGATCAATGCCACACGAATGCATGCATTCAATATAAATACATTACGCATCAATCACCAGTCAACTTGCCAGAATGCCGCAGATCCCCGTCGGCTGGCGACCGGGCAAACCGCAGACATCACATCATCGAAGGGACCAGACCAGCAGCGGGCCTGAGGGCAAGTTGAAAGCTGCCGGGATTAGAAGAACGACGCCGCCATTTCCGGCGGGCCTTCCAGCGCATGGGTCATGAATTCCAGTGCGCCGTGCAGTCTCTCCCGAGTGATCGGGCCGCCGAGGCAGACCCGCACCGCTTCCGGGGCGGCGCCCTCGACGGTGAAGGCATCGCTTGCCACGACGCCGATGCCGGCGGAACGCATATGACTGCCGAAGGTGGAACGGGTCCAGCCATTGGCGAGCGGCAGCCAGATGTTGAAGCTGATCGGATCGGCGCGGTAGCTGCCGGCAGGCAGGATGGCGGCGACCATCTGCTGACGGGCGGCGGCCTCGGCGCGGATGAAGCGCAGGATCGCATCGGCCGTGCCGTCCTCTATCCAGCGGGTGGCGAGTGCCACTGTCAAAGGCGAGGCCATGACGTTGTTGGCGCGCATAGCGCTGACGAAGGGCCATACGGCCTTGCTGTCGGGCGCCACGACATAAGCAAGGCGCAGGCCCGCGCCGAGGGATTTCGCCAGGCCGCCAATATGCCAGGTGAGGTCCGGCGCTAATGCCGCAAGCGGCGCCAGACCTTGCTGGGGAATGAAGCCATAGGCATCATCCTCGACGATCGGCAGCTGATGTTTGCGGGCGACGGCCGCGATTTCCTCGCGCCGACCGGTTGAAATGGTCAGTGTCAACGGGTTCTGCAGTGTCGGATTGAGATAGAGCGCCTTCGGCTTCAACCGTTCGCAGGCGCTGGCAAGGGCGTCCGGCAGGATACCGTCCTCGTCCATCGGCACGCCGGCGAGGTTGAGCCGCAGCTGGGCGGCGATCGAGCGCATGCCGGGATAGGTGATGATTTCCGAAAGCACCGTCTCGCCCGGCTTTGCCAGCAGGCCGAAGATCGCCAACAGGGCCGGATGCGCACCCGGCGTGACGAAGATCCGCTCCTGCGAAGGCGTGAGCCCACGGCGGCCGAGCCAGACGGCGGCGGCGTCCTTATCGATGCCGGAGCCGCCGAAACCCTGGTAGCGCAGTAGCGGGATGAGACTTGCGGCCACCGCCGACATGGCCTCTCGCATGCCCGCGATCAGTTCCGGATCGTCTGGTTCCGGCGGCATGTTCATCGAGAAGTCGACGATCGATGCGCGGCGCGGATCGGGCGCCGAGTCAGGCGCGAAGTCCTGCCTCGCCTTGCCCACGCGGCCGGTGATGAAAGTGCCCCGGCCGACATGCGACTCGACAAGACCGCGCTTCTGCGCCTCGACATAGCCTCTGGCCACGGTGGTGAAATCGACATTCAGCCGCTTGGCGAGGTCGCGTTGCGGCGGCAGCCGGTCTCCGACCGCCAGATGGCCGCTGCGCAGATCCATTTCGATCAGATCGGCAATCGCCATGTAACGCGGGCTGCTGCTCCGGCTGAGATCGGGATGCCAATCCTTCATGTCGTGATCCCTGTCTGATTCCTGATAGGATTGACTGTATATTGTTGCGCAGCACCGCTGTCACCCCCAGATATTCCGGTAGCCTTCCACGGCTTGGCATAGGGCTGCGGAAATTCCAGTCGCGCCAACCTTGCCGCCGCCCCTTCACCTTCTTACCTATTAAGGAGGCGCGCCGGCTTTCGGTGTCGCGCGGCGGCGCCTCGGGATAAAAGCATGAATATTGATCCGATCCTGCGGTCCGTCGTGGCCGTCCGTTCCTCCATCCCAGAAGATGCCTTCACGGCGGAGACGCTGGGCACCGTCCGGGAGGGCAGCGGCGTCGTCATTCGCGACAACGGGCTGGTGCTGACCATCGGTTATCTCATCACCGAGGCTGAGGAGGTCTGGCTGACGACCCAGGACGGCCGGGTGGTTCCCGCCCATCCTCTTGCCTATGATCAGGAAAGCGGCTTCGGCCTGGTGCAGGCGCTCGGCGTTCTCAACGCCCCGGCGGTGGATTTCGGCGATGCGGCCGCCGCCAGGCCCGGCGATCCCGTCGTGCTTGCCGATGGGATCGGCGAGTTCGTCCAGGCAAACATCGTCGCCCGGCAGGAATTCGCCGGCTATTGGGAATATCTGCTGGACGAGGCGATTTTTACCGCACCGGCCCATCCCGCCTGGGGTGGGGCAGCGCTGATCGGCGCCGACGGCAAGCTGCTCGGCATCGGTTCGCTGCGCCTGCAGATGAGCCAGGACGGCGAGGTCGCCGACATCAATATGGTCGTGCCGATCGATCTGTTGCCGCCGATCCTCGACGACCTCTTGAACCGCGGTCAGGTCAACAAGCCGCCGCGGCCTTGGCTCGGCGCATTCTCCGCTGAGAGCAATGGCGGCGTGGTGGTGATGAGCGTCGCCGAAGGCGGTCCGGCCGCCGAGGCCGGTCTGCGTCAGGGCGATATCATTTCCGAGATCCGTGACGAAGAGGTTGACGGCCTTGCCGATTTCTACCGCAAGCTCTGGAGCAGCGGCCCGGCCGGCGCCGAGATTCCGATGCGGATTCTGCGCAACGGCCGGGAGGCCTGGCTGCGCGTCAAATCCGCCGACCGCAACAGCTTTCTGAAAAAGCCGCAGCTGCAGTAAAGTCTTACCGGCCAAGTGCGCGCGGCCGGACCTCCAAACGGATTCCACTCTTCTTTTGGCAGTTGAAAGATGCTGCTGTTCAATTAGTCTTGGGATGAACGGAGTTTGCAGACCATGTTCGATCATGTCTCCATCGGTGTCAAAGACCTCGAAAGAGCCCGCCGTTTCTATGATGCGGCGCTGGCGCCGCTCGGCTATGAGCGCCTGTCCAATTCCGATGGTGTGATCGGCTACGGTCCTGATGAGGTCGGCCTCTGGGTGATACAGGCCGAGCATCCCGTTGTCGCCGACATGCAATCCGGGCTGCATTTCTGCTTCGTCGCCCCGAACGAGGCCGCTGTCGACGCCTTTTACGCCGCCGCTATCGCATCCGGCGGCACCGACAATGGCGAACCGGGCATCCGGCCGGATTACGGCCGCTTCTATTACGCCGCCTTCGTCATCGATCCCGACGGCTACCGCCTCGAAGCCTATTTTCACAAGGGGGAGATGTAAGCGGGTGAGATAGAACGGCCGTCAGGCCGCGGCTCTTGAAATCGCCGCGCGGCAGCCGGTCCGAGGACATCGCCGGCGCGGCAGACGGCCTATCAGCCGGCGGAATGAGGATCATCGCCCGCACCTGACCGGTGCGGGCTTTTCATAAGCAAAAACGAATATTCATAGCGAGAATCCCATTGCCTTGCCTCGGCGAAAGGCGCATGGTTTCGCCGTCGGCAGCCATTGTCCGGGCGCTGCCGACTGAGGGTTTTCATACCTTCGCCCCGACGAAAGGAGGACCGATGTCTTCCACTTCCAAAAAGCCATACCTGACCTCGTCCAATCTCGACATGCTTCAGTCCGTACTCGACAATGCGGGCTACGAGGCCAGGATCACGCCCGACGACGGCGGGGGCTGCAATGTCGCAGCGATGCTGCTGATCAAGCTGTTTCAGGAGGGCGTAACGTCGCCCGCCATGCTTTCGCAGGCACTCGAACACTACTTCGGCAAGCTGAAGACGCCGCCGAAACCAGTCACTCCGGTATACGACCGTTATGCGATCCAGGGATTGCCCAGCGACAGGCGTAAGACAAACCTCAAACCCGACGCGCGAAGCTGAAAACGCGCTTTGCATTCGTCTGAACAGGAGATCGATCGATGGCAAAAGGTCAGCTGAGAAGCAATCGCGAGGCTCGCAAACCGAAGAAGGACAAGCTGGCGCCGAAGATGGCACGCACATTCGCCGGCCAGATGAAGGCCGCGACCCAGGCCGCTCCACACGGAAGCAGCGCGCCGAAGAAATAAGCGCGCGTCGAGCCCTCGGGTGGATCGCCCGTGGCCCCTTTCATGACAAACGCAGTCGGGATCGATTTGCGTATTGGGTGATGTGTGGCTAAAAGCGGCGGCGCGTCCTACCGGGACGCGGGATCAGCGATGATCGTGTTTTCGAAAAAGCCGGAAGGTGCCACAGAGCATGACTCTTGTTCATATAATCAACCGCGTCGACGCTCCGTCGAGCGTCGCAGCCTTTTCCGGCGATATTTCGTGATCGAAGGCGCGCGCCGCTTCGAGAGCGAGGAAATCCGGCTTGCCGCCTTGGACGAGCCTTGTGAAAATCCGCAGAAACAACCGACAGCACTTTTCGCCGAAAAACCTTGGTTGAAGATCCTTGCAGGATATCGCCAGCCGAGGGCCACACGCAGTGCCTTTGAACTGGCCGTGACAGCTATTCCCTTTGCGCTGTTCTGGGCCGCCGCATGGGCGGCCGTTCGTTACGGCTTTTTGCCGGGCCTAATCCTCGTCGTTCCAGCAGCCGCTTTCCTGCTCAGGCTGTTCATGATCCAGCATGATTGCGGCCACGGCTCATTTTTCGCCCGCCGCCGCCTCGACGACTGGGTCGGGCGCGCGATCGGCATCCTGACGCTGACGCCTTACGACTACTGGCGTCGGGCGCATGCGGAACATCACGCCTCGGCCGGAAACCTCGACGAGCGCGGCGTTGGCGACATTGAGACACTGACGATCGCCGAATATAATGCGCGGTCCCGCCGGGGGCGGCTTGCCTACCGGCTCTACCGGCACCCAGCCGTCATGTTCGGGATCGGGCCGGCATGGCTGTTCATCTTCAAGCAGCGCCTGCCCTTCGGCATGATGCGCTCCGGCCCCCTGCCCTGGATCTCGACCATGGCGACCAACCTTGCCATCGCTCTGGCCGCCGCCTTATTGATCTGGGCGGGCGGGATCGTTCCCTTCCTGCTGGTGCACCTGCCGATCGTGCTTCTAGCGGGAGCCGCTGGCGTCTGGCTGTTCTATGTCCAGCACCAGTTCGAGGAAACGCACTGGTCGAAGAAACCGGACTGGCAGTTCCAGCATGCGGCCCTTCACGGTGCCTCGCATTACGACCTGCCGCCGGTGCTACGCTGGATCACCGGCAATATCGGCATCCACCATGTGCATCATCTGGCGAGCCGGGTGCCTTATTATCGGTTGCCGGAGGTGCTAAGGGACCATCCCGAGCTGGCCGATATCGGCCGCATCACGCTCATGGATAGCCTGCGTTGCGTCAAGCTGGTGCTCTGGGACGAACAGGCGAAACGGCTGGTGTCGTTTCGTGACGTGGCGCGGCTCAGAGCCGCAAGCTAACGGGCTGTCTCAGCGATAGCCGGTGACATCCGCCGGCTTACCCGGCTCCTGCACTTCCACCATGTAGCGCCAGCAATCCGGCCGCGACCCGTCGATGTCATCGAAGCCATAGACCTTGGCCAGGCTGCCGCTCGACAGCGACTGGCCGTTCCAGCGGGCGCGATCGGGATCGGCGGCGATGGCCGCCACGGCGCGGCCGACGAAGCGCGGCGTTTCGGAAATGGCGAAATGCGGCTGGACCTTCGTCGCGTCGCGCCAATTCGCCTCGCTGACACCATAGGCGTCCAGCATCATTTCGGAGCGCAGCCAGCCGGGGGTGATCGAAACGGCGGTGGCGCCGTGTTTAGCCAGATCCTGGGCATGCGCCCAGGCCATGCGGATGACGCTTGTCTTGACGAGGTCGTAAAAGGGCGACAGCCGGTAATGCGCGGCGTTGTATTCCGCCGTGCCGTCGGTCACCTCCACCAAGAGCCCGCCCGGCCGTTCGATCATCAGCGCCAGCGCGTAGTGGGCGGTGATCAGATGTGTCTCGATGCCGAGCCGCAGCATGCGCAACCCCTTGTCCAGCGAATGCTCCCAGACGGGTTTGTCCCATTCGAACAGCTTCTCGCAGCCCCAGATGTCGTTGACGAGAATATCGAGCCTTCCGGTTTCCGCCCGGATGCGTGCGACCAGCGCCTCGACTTCATGGGCGACCAGATGATCCACCTGCACGGCAATGCCGCTGCCGCCCGCCGCCGTCACCAGCTCGGCCGTCTCCTCGATCGTCTCCGGCCTGGCATATTCGGATTGATGGGCGCGCGTCGTGCGCCCCGTCACATAAACCGTTGCGCCAGCAGCGCCGAGTTCCACCGCAATACCGCGGCCGGCGCCGCGCGTCGCACCGGCCACCAAAGCCACTTTTTCCCGCAACTCCGCTGTCATTTCGCCATCCTCCGCGTTAGAACCGAAAACGCCTATTGTATATAAACGAATGCTCGTTCATAAATAAGCTGAATGCAAGAGGGAATTTCATGCCGCGCCGCCGCACCCTATCCGATGAGCAGCTTCTCGCCATGGTGCTGGCGCTGATCCAGGCGGAAGGGCCGGATGCCGCGACCTTTGCGGCAGTGGCAAAGGCGAGCGGCCTCTCCGGCTCGACGCTGGTGCAGCGTTTTGCGACGAAGGCGGCGATGCTGCGCGCGGCCCTGCTCTATGCCTGGGACAGGCTGGATGCGGAGACGGCAAGGCTTGCCGAAAGCGTGCCGAAAACGTCTGAAGGCGCGGTCGCGCTGCTTGTCGGCCTGTCGCAGGATTACGGCGACAATGCCGCCGCCTATGGCGAGGGACTTCTGGTGCTTCGTGAGGATTTTCGCGATCCGGTGCTGCGCGCCCGCGGCGCGGCCTGGGGACAGGCGCTGACGGCAGCGATCGCAGGCTGCTTCGGATCGGCGAGCGCGCCGGAGACCATCGCCCGGCTGATGCTGTCGCAATGGCAGGGCTCGCTCACCTGGTGGGGCTTTGGCGCAGAAGGGCGGGTGGATGAATATGTGGAGACGGAGCTGCGGCGGTTCCTCGCAGCGGTCCCCGTCCATTCGGCTAAGCGGCCGTGAAGATCATCGCCTTGATAAAATAAATCAAGGTGGCGGTGGTGACGATCGTCGCCGATGTGAGCAGCAGTCCGATCAAGGTGACGAGACCATCCCGCTCCATCAGGGCGACGGCCAGCACGACCAGCGAGACCACCGGCAGAATATTGCCGAAGGGGATCGGCAGCGCGATCACCACAGCAAGCAGGAAGACAGGAACGCCAAGAAGTGCCTGCACTGCCGGACCGGTGAGAGCCTGCAGCCGGCCGGCGCGCACGAGCTTTTCCACCCCGGCGATCACCGGAACCGCGTGACCGACGATAAGATCAAGCGCCGCGGGCGAAACCCGGCGATCCCTGAGGATGGCGGGCAACCAGATCTTCCGGCCACCCGCGACAATCTGGAGGGAGACCAGCGCGAGCGCAGTGCCGAAGACCATTCCGAACGGCCCGGGGATTGGGGTCAGCGCCGGGATTGCCAGGAACAGGATGGTGAAGGCGATGCTCGTCTGGCCCATCGCCTCCAGAGCCTCGCCGACGGAGAGGCCGCCTTTTACCCGGGCGATTTCCAACATCTCGCGCAGCCGCGTCGTGGCCACGCCGCGCGGCGGTTGTTTCTTTCCGTCTTGATCAATCACACGGTCCGTTTTCAGCTGGTTGCCGTCACGCACCCTCGCCGTCTCCCTTCAGGGCGCTGGCGAGGGCTGCGCATTGCGGGTCGCTGCCGTCGAGAAGTTCCGCCGGCGCGGTATGGCCGATCGCTATGCTGACGACTGTGGCCGCCGCCCAGACGTAGTCGCCGGCGGCGCGCTCGACGAGCCGCGGTCCCTGAGATGTCAGGCAGGCCTGGGACTGGCGGACGATCTCCACGGGAAGCCGGGCGCGCTCAGCCTGTTGCTGTATCTCGGCCTGCAGCGGACCGACGACGAGGAGGGCAAAAATCCAGCCGATGAAATCCGAAATCATATCTGTTCCTTCCTTTGTTTACGTATTGCTCGCAGAGCCCGCTCAGGCGAGCTGCTGCGGATCCCGCGTTTTGAGGAGGCTCCAGACCACGCCGGCGGCGATGATCGCGAAAGTGATGCTCAGCGAGAGCGCAGCCGGGAATTTTTCCAGGCCCAGCAGATCGGCGACGAAGATCTTCGAGCCGATGAAGATCAGCACGATGGCAAGCGCGGGCTTCAGATAGCGGAAGCGATGAATCATCGCCGCCAGCGCGAAATAGAGGGCGCGAAGGCCGAGGATCGCGAAGATGTTCGAGGTATAGACGAGGAACGGATCGGTGGTGATCGCGAAGATCGCGGGGACCGAATCCACGGCAAAGATGACGTCGGCGACTTCGACCATCACGAGCGCCATGAAGAGCGGCGTGATGAACCAGGTCATCGCTCCCGTCCTGGGGTCTGCCTTTCTGACGAAGAACCGTTCGCCGTGATGTTCCTCGGTGACGTTGAAACGGCTGCGCATGAAGCGGACGAGGACGTTCTTCGAGACATCAGGCTCTGCCTCCTTGACGAACAGCATCTTGATGCCGGTGACGATCAGGAACGCGGCGAAAATATAGAGAAGCCAGGCGAATTCGGCGACCAGCGTGGCGCCAACGCCGATCATGATGGCGCGCAGCACGATGACGCCGAGAATACCCCAGAAGAGCACACGGTGCTGGTAGAGGCGCGGCACGGCAAAGAAGGAGAAGATCAGAGCGATGACGAAGACGTTGTCGAGGGCGAGCGTCTTTTCGACGACGAAGCCCGTCAGATAGGCAAGGCCGGCCTCGGAGCCGAGATACCACCATACCCAACCACCGAAGGCGAGGCCGAGCGCGATATAGAGGGCGGAAAGCCTGACGCTTTCGCCGACGCCGATTTCCTTGTTCTGCTTATGAAGAATACCGAGGTCGAACGACAGAATGGCGATGACAAGGGCGAAAAAGCTCGACCACATCCAGAGCGGCGTTCCCAGCCACTCGACGAACAAAAAAGACAGATTCAAGGATAATCCCCTGGTCGGCACTGGTTGTCGGAGAAGAGGTCCGACATCGCAAGAGTGCCGAAGCTCTCGCCAGAGGGGCCCGGACCAGCGGGTCGCACCGCAAGTGGGGTCTCACTTTTCAATAATCAAGCAGCGGCCGGCGTCAATTTTATATGTCGCGCCGGAGACACGGCGGGCGATATATCGCACCGCAAGGCGAAAGCCGGGCGCGCCGGCCGCTTACGCTTCCTCCTCGTCCTTCTCCTCGCCGACGGTCAGCGGCCAGTCGACGACGTAATCCTCGAGATCCTCGATATCGATCTCGGTTTCGCTGATCGTGCGGCCGCGGGCGGAAATGCCGGCCGCATGCACGGTTTCCGGGTCGCCTGAGACGAGCGGATGCCACCAGTAGAGATCGTGGCCCTCGTTGACCAGCCGGTAGCCGCAGGTGGGCGGCAGCCAGGCGATCTCAGGCACGTTCTCCTTGGTCAGCTGCACGCAGTCCGGCACGAAATCCCAGCGGTTCTCATAGCTCGAGCAGCGACAGCTCTGGCCGTCGAGCAGCTTGCAGCTGACCGAGGTGAAATAGATATCGCCGCTATCCCATTCCTCGATTTTGTTGAGACAACAGAGGCCGCAGCCGTCGCAAAGGCTTTCCCATTCGGCCGCGGTCATTTCGGCCAGCGTCTTGCTCTTCCAGAAGGGCAGATCGTTCATCGTTCGTTTCTTGCAACAGCGGCCCGCAAATTCGCGTGACCACCGCTCTACTCTCTTGTTATCCGCCACAAAATCAATCAATTCTTCAGCATGCTCCTGGTACCGGAGAACTTTCTCCTGGTATCGGAGAGCTTTTCGGGCCCATCGGGCCTCGCGCTTTCGCCGCTTTCCGGCTGCCGGACATGAGGCAGGCGCGATCAGGCGGGAATACAGGACGTGCAGGATCCGGACAACCCTGAAAAAGGGCCTGAAAAAGAGACAGAAAAGCAGGCCGCTGACCCCGGCGGGCGGCCGGCGAAGAGCCGTCACATTCTGTTGCGCATCGATTCGTGGATCGATTCAACCGTCTGGAACGCCGGCTTCCGCGCTGCCGAGATCTGGGAAGACACCACTATCTTCTTCCGCCGTTTCCGCGTGCGCGGCTGGAAGCGCGTGGTCTTCGAACTGGCCGGCGAAGGGCTGACCCTCGGCACGGTCGGCGCGGTGCTGATGCTGGTGCTTGCCCAGCCGGCCTTCGAAGCGACCAAGGAGGACTGGCGCAACCGCGGCGATTTCGCCGTCACCTTCACCGACCGCTACGGCAACGTCATCGGCCATCGCGGCGTCATCCATCAGAATTCGGTGCCGATCGACGAACTGCCGGACTCCCTGATCAAATCGGTGCTCGCCACCGAAGACAGGCGCTTCTTCGACCATTTTGGCATCGACGCCATCGGTCTCTTCCGCGCCATGGTCACCAACGCCCAGGCCGGCGAAGTCGTGCAGGGCGGCTCGACGCTGACGCAGCAGCTCGCCAAGAACCTGTTCCTTTCCAACGAGCGTTCGATCGACCGCAAGGTCACCGAAGCCTTCCTGGCGCTATGGCTCGAGGCCAACCTATCCAAGAAGGAAATCCTCTCCACCTATCTCGACCGCGCCTATATGGGCGGCGGCACGTTTGGCGCGGCCGCGGCGGCGCAGTTTTATTTCGGCAAGAACATCACCGATGTGAACCTTGCCGAATCCGCCATGCTCGCCGGCCTGTTCAAGGCGCCGGCGAAATATGCGCCGCATGTCAACCTGCCGGCGGCGCGTGCCCGCGCCAACGAGGTGCTGACCAACCTCGTGCAGAGCGGGCTGATGACCGAGGGCCAGGTGATCGCCGCCCGACGCAGCCCGGCCACCGTCGTCGACCGCAACGAGGTGGAATCGCCCGATTTCTTCCTCGACTGGGCCTTCGACGAGGTGCAGCGGCTTTCGCCGCGTTTCCACCAGCACTCGCTGATCGTGCGCACGACGATCGACATGGGCATCCAGAAGGCGGCCGAGGATTCGGTCGAGACGTCGCTGCGCGAATATGGCGAGGCTTACCACGCCAAGCAGGGCGCCCTGGTGATGATCGAAAACGGCGGCGCCGTGCGCGCCATGGTCGGCGGCCGGGATTACGGCGAAAGCCAGTTCAACCGCGCCACCAGGGCGCTGCGCCAGCCCGGCTCCTCCTTCAAGGTCTATACCTATGCCCTGGCGATGGAGAGCGGCATGACGCCGCAGACGACGATCGTCGACGCGCCGATCTACTGGGGCAACTGGAGCCCGCACAATTACGCCAATCGCTATGTCGGGCGCATCACGCTCGAGACCGCGATCGCCCAGTCGATCAACACCGTGCCGGTGCGGCTCGCCAAGGAGAAACTCGGCATTCAGCCGATCCGGGCGATGGCGAAAAACCTCGGCGTCGAAACGCCGATCCGCGACGACGTCACCATTCCGATCGGCACGTCCGAGGTGACGGTGCTCGACCAGGCGACAGCCTATGCCACCTTCCCGGCCGGCGGTTACCAGTCGCGCCGCCACGGCATCAGCCAGATCCTCGATTACGAGGGCGATGTGCTCTATGATTTCGACCGCGACGAACCGGCGCCCAAACGCGTGCTGTCGGAACAGGCCGACGCCTATATGAACCAGATGCTGTCGCGCGTTCCCTATGTCGGTACGGCGCGCAAGGCGGCTCTCGACAACGGCATTCTGACCGCCGGCAAGACCGGCACGACCCAGGCCTATCGCGACGCCTGGTTCGTCGGTTTCACCGGCAACTACACCTGCGCCGTCTGGTTCGGCAATGACGACTACACCTCGACCAACGAGATGACCGGCGGCTCGCTGCCTGCGATGACCTTCAAGCGCGCCATGGACTATGCCCACCAGGGCGTGACGCTGCGCGCCATCCCCGGCGTGGAAAACCCCCTGCCCTCAGAAAAGGACCTCGCCAAGACCGTCGCCGCCAAGCCGCAGGACGGATTACCGCAGCTCATCAGGCCGCGCATGCTTTCGGTACAATCGACGAATATCCTCAAAGACCTCGGCAAAAAGCTGAAGGATGCCGCCCCGCTGGCGCCGGCGAAGCTGGCGAGCGCGGAGTAGCCCAGACCCAGGAAGATCGGCGAGACCAGCCCCTCATCAGGCTGCCGCCACCGACCGGGGTCGAGCCACGGGTCTCGACCCGTCCTTCGGACCCCCGGAAACGGGGCGAAGGGACCTAGCCGCAACCTCTCCGTCCCCACCGGCCTCTCGCAGGGCACGTCCCCTCGCCCCGTTTACGGGGAGAGGGTTAGGGTGAGGGGCCGTGTTGCCGCATTCAGCACGGCCGCGGACAGATCGGCGTCCATGTCGTCGCACGCCATTCCACCCTGTCAGAATCAGTGGTAACCCTTTCATCCGATATGGTTTCCAAGGTCTCAACGTGTTTCGATTCCCCCTTTTCATCCTGATCACGCTGATCGTCGCCTTTGGCGGCGGGATCATGATTTCGCTGTATGCGCTGGATGCGACGCAGGGTTTCGGAGCGATCAAGCTTGGCGCCTGGGAGGCTTTTCCGGCGTTGCAGACGGTCGATGCCGATCCTTATGCCAAGTCGCACCGGGCGCGCGCCGGCAAGCTGCTCTATGGCAGCGCCGAGGGGCTGACCTTCACGGCGAGCGTCGACGACGCGGGGGCGCGGCTGAATGCCGGCTGCCGCTACCGCATCAGCGGGCAGACGCCGCCCGCCCGGCTGTGGACGCTTTTTACCGCCGACAATGGCGGCAATCCGGCGGCGGTGAAGACTGGGCTTCCCTCGGCGCTGAACTCCTGGACGGTGCTGCGCCAGCCCGACAGCAGCTTCTCGATCGAGATCTCCGCCGTCGCGCAGCCGGGCAATTGGCTGGCCCTGCCGCAGGCCGGCACCTTCCGGCTGGTGCTGACCTTGTTCGATACGCCGACGGCCGGCAGTTCCGGCGTGATCGACCTCGCCATGCCCAAGCTCACCAAGACCGGATGCGGCAATGCTTAGGATCGTTTTCGCCATCCTGACCGGGCTTTTCGGCGCAGCGCTTCTGCATCTGGTCATCATCCTTTCGCTGCCGCATTTCACCGGCAGGGACGCGGCGACCCGGGTGCAGGCGGAAGGCGACCTCAACAATTTCTACCTGCTGAACGACCAGTATGACGAGGCCGGGCTTGCCAATGGCGACCCCTTCGTGCGCACCGCCGTCTGCTCCTTCGATGTCGAGGATGGGCCGGTGCATTTCACCGCCAGGGGCAACGTGCCCTTCTGGTCGATCGCCATCTACGACAGCGCCTCCAACGAAGTCTTCAGCATGAATGATAGGACTTCGGTCGGCGGCGCGCTCGATGTGCTGGCCGGCGGCCCGATCCAGCTGACGGACCTGCGCAAGAACCTGCCACGGGAGCTGGAACAGGCGATCCTGGTGGAAATGGCGCGGCCGGACGGTTACGCCGTGCTGCGGACGCTGGCGCCGCAGGCGAGTTTCGATGAGGCCGCACGGAACTTCCTGACGGAAGCCGGCTGCGAGCAGTTCAGCGCCCGCTAAGGTTGAACCGACGTTACTTCTTGCTGGCGCGCGGCGCGGGCGCCGGGCCATGTCTGGGGGGCTCGGCCAGCCGCTCGTAGCGGACACCGGTGAACCAGAGGATCTTGGCTTCGCGGGGTTCCTTGTCCTGAGGACGCGGCGCCCGCGGTCGCCGATCCGCAAATGCGACTACTATTGCCATTCTCGTCTCCATGCACTGCCCGAGACGGATGAACTTGCGATGGATTTCACCCTGCCCGCCAATCTGCGAGCCGGCGCGTCCTGCGGTGCCGGCATAACCGAACCGAGGGCATTCGCGCCTTTCTCACGGCACCTGACTGAAATACCGTGATGCGGAGTTTCGACGATCCAACCACTCAAATCGCGTCGTTCCTGTCCGAATTGAGACACATGACAGTTAACAGTTTACTAATACTCAGCGCTTGCCAAACACAGTTCCCCTGACTTCCTCTTTAACGCATGAAACGCCGGTTTGGTTTCATGCCGCCTGCGCGCGGGTTCTGGCACCCGTTGAAGGATAAAATCGAATATAATTCATATCGTTGGCAATGCAGCCACGACCCCGCGCGCCGGCGGCGCTGCAGGTGTTGCAAATATGCGGCAGACCGACATCCGTTGCGTCGCACCCCAGGATCGGGACGATCCGCCCTCAATCGGAGAGCGGGGTTGCGGCCATCGCCGACCCGCGAATCGTTCCAGACGCGAGCGGCAGCGAAGGGCAACAAGCCCTGCCGGTGATTCCCATCCTTGTTCGAAGACTCGGATATCGCGGAGCTACCGCACCAACGGAATATCAGCAGCGAGAGCCTTAAGACGCCGTCTGCAGCACCAAGCAAGGTGTGCACTGGAGCGATGATGACAGCCACGCAAAAGCTGCTTCACGCCCGCAAGATGACAGCAGGACTAACTGTCGCTGCGGTCGAACGAGCGATCGGAAGCCCTCAGAGCAGGCCTTCAAAAAGCACGGGATTCTGTTGCCGGCTAATTATCCAGCAACACGTCACACGTGTGTATTTCTGTTGCATTTTAATAAAATCTTCAGCATGCATTAACCGTACCGGTGTAGGATTTGTTCATATCCGTGCGGTCCGACCGGTGTCCCGCCAGCGCTATCGGCCCACGGTTTCCCTTGGTTCTGCGTTTTCAGGGTGTGCGTGTGCGTGACCGGTTTCGAGACCTCGAGGGCCCGTTGGCCGTCAGGAAAAAGGACGTGGTGTTAATGGCGACTGTCAGCAGTTTCGAGAGCCTGTCACATCCGACACGATCCGAATTGCGTCAATTCGCCGAGCTTTTCACACCGCTGTTCCAGGCCTCCTCCGATGAGGCCAAGCGCCAGGCCGTCGCCGCCCTTTCGCAATGCCAGACCATGCCGGCAGCCGTGGCGCTGTTCATCGGCAATCAGCCGATCGAGATCGCCGCGCCCTTTCTTGCCGCCTCCAAGGCCATTGCCGACGACACGCTGATCACCATTGCGCGCATGCAGGGCGCGGCGCATGTCAGGGCGATCGTCAGCCGCGAATCGCTCTCGCCGAAGGTCATCGACGCGCTGGTGGCGTTGCGCCAGACCCAGCCGCGACCCGCGGCCCCTGCGGCGCCGATCACAGAATCGGAGGCCGTGCCGCTGTCGCCGGTCCCGGCCGAGAACAACGAGGCCGAAGCGCTGGCGGAACAGCGTATCGCCAATGAAGAAGCGTTGCGCGAACGCATTCTCGACCTTGCCGGCCATCTCGGCCGCAAGGACGATGACAGGCTCGGCCTGCGCACGCTGACCGACATTCAGGAGGCGCTGCTGGTGCGCTTCGCCCGCCTGCGCGAGGCAACCCATTTCGCGACCGCGCTCGCCGATGCGCTTTCGGCCAGCCGCTGGCTTGCCGAACGCATCATGCTCGATCTATCGGGCCAGCAGCTCGCCACGACGTTGACGAGCCTCGGCATGGGGTTTCTCGACGCCGTCCTCGTGCTGGAAAGGTTCTATCCGCACCTGGCCGAACAGCAGCATAATGTCACGCGCGCCTGGATGGTGCTTGATGGGCTCGATCCGGAAGAATGCCACGAAAGGGTAGAGGCCTGGCGGCGCGCCGACCGCTACACCTACAAGCCGGAGGCGGCTGTTACGCCGGCCCGCGAGGAAACGGAGAGCCACCGCTTCGTCCGCCAGGCGCCGGTGCAGCGCGACATGCGCGTGCTCGGACGGCGGTCACGCTGAGCTGACGCTCAACCTTTCCCCGCAAGCGGGATCATGTCGCCCAATTCCTCCGCCTCCAGTTCGACGATCCACAGATCGGGGTCGAAGCGGCGTTCGCGCTCCAGCATCGCCCGCACCGCCTCCGGCTCGCTGCGCGCAAGACGGATTTCGAAAAGGCGATCGCGGATCTCGTCTTCGCCGAAGGCGGTCTGCGGCGCCGGCGCATAAAGCGTTTCCAGGCCGTCGCGAAAGTGCTGACGGATGAAGATCGCACCCGCCTCCTCGGCCCCCTTCTTCTCGACGGCGGCGAAATCGCCGCTGGCGAAGACCCGGCGCAAAAGGGAGGAAACGAAGATATCGGCGCGTAATCTCATCGGCGCGGTATAGACCGGCGCGCCGGCATCGGCAATCGGCGCTCGGATGTTGCCGGATGCGTCAAACCTTGACCGCCAGCCGCAATCCGCCCCAATGGCGGCCGCGCACGGTGATCGGCGCGGAAATATCCTTCATCATCACGAAATTGCCGCCGCCCATGTCGCGCCGATAGGTCTGGACGAGGAAAGGCGCGGTGCTGCGGCCGGCGGCCAGGCCGACACGATCGGCGAAGATGCGGCGATTGCGGCAGTTGGCAGTGTTCCAGACGGCGTCGCCCGGCCGCTGCGGCTGCGAGAACTTCCGGTTATGGGTCGGCAGATAGCCATTCTCGTCGATAGCCGCGCAGAAGGCGACTCGCTCGTCCAGGGCAAGGAGCGGCTCCTGGATCGGCGGCAGCAGGCGGTCGGTGAGCTCGGTGAAGGCCGCCATCATCTGCGCCGGATCGGTGCCCGGTATCGGCCGGTAGCGGCGATCGAAGAGGGCGTCGAGGCCGATCTGGCCCTCGGCGACGGCCCGTTCGAATGCGCCTGATATCTGCTTTGCCACCGATTGCGCCTCCTCGATCCAGCGGCTGTCGGCGGTCTTTACGCCGGCGCTCGCCGTCAACTGGACCAAGGTTTCGGAGAGACCGACGACACTGTCGACCCGTTTTGCCGCCTGCTGCAGGGCGACATTCGATCCGGCGACCTCGCCGGACATCTCGCTGAGCTTTTCGACGAAACCGGCGCATTGCTGGTCGACCGCCTCGGTGGTGTTGGCCATGACGGTGGAACTGTCGAGGATGCGGGTGATGACATGTTCCATGCTTTCGAAGGCACCGCGCATCGCCTCGGACTTGTCGCGGACTCCGGCAGCACTATTGCGCGCATCGCCGCCGACCACCGACAGCCGGTCAATCTTCACCCGCAATTCGTCCAGCGTGTCCTGGATCGAGCCGGTCGCCTTCGAGGTCTGCAGCGAAAGCGCACGGACCTCGGCGGCGACGACGGCGAAACCCTTGCCGGCATCGCCGGCGCGCGCTGCCTCGATCGCGGCATTCAGCGCCAGAAGGTTGGTCTGGCGGGCAATGGTGCTGATCTCATCGGCGATCTTGTCGACATCGGCCAGCGACTTCGAAAAGCCGGCGATTTCGGCACCGATGACGTTGGAGGACTGAACCATGTGGCCGATCTCGGCGACGGAGCCGGACAGGCGGTTGGCCGATTCCTTCAGCATCTGGCGGGCTTCGGCCGCGGTGCGGTCGGTCTCGCGCAGCGACAGGGCGACAGAGCGGTTGGTTTCGGCAATCGAAAGCGCGGTGCGGGTGACATGATCGAAGGCGGAGGCATGGCGGGCCGACATCGCCGCCATGTCCTGAATGGCGCCGGCAATATCGACAAGATCGATGCCAAGCGTCGAGGCCTCCTCGGCAAGGCGCTGCAGGATGTGACGCAAGGCCGTGCGATCGGGGCCTTCCGCTTCGACGACCGGTTCTCCGGCCAAATCGTCTATCGCCTTCAACGCATGCATGACCGACGTTCCCCCGCCTCAATCGGCAAAGCTTCGACCAACATGGTTAATAAGTTGCAAACGGCGCCGGCGTCTTAGACTTAGGTTGTAGAGCCTCGAGCCAGGGGCGTGCGGCTGCACGCTGCGCGAAACGTCTCAGATCGCGCCGATTTCCTTGAGTTTTTTCAGCACCGCCTCGTTCGGCTCACCGTTTTCGGGCAGGTTGTAGTGCTTCTGGAAGTGGCGGATGGCGGCGCGGGTCTGCTCGCCGGCAACACCGTCGACGCCGACATTGGCATAGGCCATGTTGGAAAGACCCTTCTGGATCTTCAACACCAGGTCAACAGTGGTGAGTTCGCTTGATGGAAGCTGCTTTGCGGCTGATGGAGCCGTCTTGACGGTCTTTTCGGCGCTGCGAATCGCGGCGGCCACCGGGTCTTCCGCCGCCGCCTTCGAGCTCACATCCTCACGCGGTTTTTCCGCGGGCACGGTCGAGGGGCCGGCGGCGTCGGTTTTCAGCGCAGCCAGCACCTCCGGCGTCGCTTCCCCGGTCTGGGCCATGCCGACGGTCTCCTGGAAGAAGAGGATGGCGGCGCTGGTGCGGGGACCGATAATACCGTCAGGAATGCCGTTATAAAGACCGCGGCGCACCAGCTGCTGCTGGATACCCATGACGAGCTCGCTCGGCTGCTGAGTCGGTGCGGCCGGCGCCGGCGTGGCGCTGGTGGTGGTGGCAGCATCTTCAGGCCGTTCGATCCGGAAGGTGGTAACCTCGCCCTGCTGCTCTTCGGCTGGGCGGCGGGCGCCGAGCACGTTTGAAGACTGCGGGTCGCGCGTGCGCAAAATCGGATGCGGATGCAGGCCGGGCTGATACCAGAGCGCATTGGCCGCGACAAAGGAGAAGATGACGACGAAGGCGATCGTGCCGCCTGCAACCGACGGATTGCGGCCGATGACGCCGCCGAGCACAGATGCGCCCTGCAGACCGAGACCACCCAGCGCAGATGCTCCCTGCAGGCCGAGGCCGCCGAGAGCGGCCGCACCTGACACCACCAGGCCGGGCTGCTGCCGTCGGTTTTTTCCCTTAGGCGATTTTCGCTTGCGCGCGGCCATCGAAAAGCCCCTCTTCCAATTCTACCCCTGTTTTGACCACGTCTTTCAGCCGCGGCGGAAACTCGACGGTCGCGCCATGGCCGGCATCGTCTGCCCGCCTGGCGCCAGAACCATCCACCGCGATCTCGATGGTGATGATCGTACCCTCACCCGGCTGGCTGGCGATAGCAAAATTTCCGCCATGCAGCGCCACCAGCCCCTTGACCAGTGAAAGGCCGAGGCCGGTGCCTTCGAAGCGGCGGGTGTAATCGTTCTGGATCTGGACGAAGGGCTGCCCGAGCATCGCCAGCTTGTCGGCGGCAATGCCGATGCCGGTATCGCTGACCGTCAGCTTCAGGATGCCGTCGCGGGCCGCCGCATCGACGGAGACGACGCCACCGGCCTCGGTGAACTTGACGGCATTGCCGACGAGATTGATGAGGATTTGCTGGATGGCGCGCTGATCGGCGACGATCTCACCGAGGCCGCGCTGGATCCGGCTCGTCAGGGTGACGCCCTTGGTCTTGGCCTGCAAGGCCAGCATCGATTCGCAGGATCTGACGGAGGCCGATATATCGAAGGCTTCGAGGATCAGCTCGTAGCGGCCGGCCTCGATCTTGCTCATGTCGAGCATGGTGTTGACGACGGAAAGCAGGTGCGCCCCGGATTCGCGCACGAGGCCGACATATTCCCGCTGGCGATCGTTTTCGAACTTGCCGAAATATTCGCCGATCAGAATGTCGGAAAAACCGAGAATGGCGTTCAGCGGCGTGCGCAGCTCATGGCTGACGGCGGCGAGGAAGCGCGACTTGGCATCGTTTGCCGATTCGGCATCAGCCGCGCGGCTTTGCGCCTCGGCCCGCAGCTGCTGCTCGACGGAGACGTCGCGCAGCTGGGCGATCACGGCGGTCAGGTCGCCATCGGCATCGCGCCGGGCGGTCATATCCATTCTGAGATAAGCGAACTGGCGCTGATCGCGCGAAACCGAAGGCCGGTCGAGACGCAGATCGACGCTTGCGGCATCCTCGCCGCGCCTGAGGCCATCGAGCGCCTGCAGGAACAGGATGCGATCGGAGACATGCACCTGCTCCAGGAAGCCCCTGCCCTTCGGATCGCGCATCCAGGCGAGGAAATCGCGCCGATCACGGCCGCCGATGGTGGCGACGCTGCCGTGCGGATCGAGGAACAAGACGAGACCAGGCGTGACGCTCAGGAAGAAGTCCTCGGCCGACTGCGTGGCGATGCCGGCCGACGAGCCCTGGCGGGCAAGCGCAATGCTGCCGACGGCGGAAAAGAGGAAGGCGGCGCAGACCATGGCGACACCGGCCGGCAAGGCGACGGCGGGGCTGGTGACCGCCGAAAGACCGACGGGCGCGGCGACGAGAGCGGCCGAGGACAGCAGCACCAGGCGGCGCAGAATCGCAAGCTCGCGTTGGCGCACGGCTTCACCGCCGCCCGTCCGGGAGAGCCAGCTTGTCGCCGCCCGGTCTACGAGCGCCGTCACCCAGCCGCCAATGTCACTCAATACTCGCACGCAATACCCGCCCGAAAAAGGCTGTCTGTCGATCCGGACAATAGGCCCCCGCGACTTAAGGAAAGGATAAGGCAAAAGCGCCGTTCACAGCCGGAAAGGGCAGAAATTCCCGTTTTGATGCATCCGAGAGGCCCTTTGCTTTTTGTGGTTAATAGCCGGTAAGCAACGGAATTCCTTCATATTTCAGCACAGCGTTAACTCCTGTGGCAAGGCGAGCAGCCAAAAGCCCTGCAATTGCAAGGAGGTGCTGCCCTGATGCTTAACGGCAATCGCTCGCATTCGACTTAAATGCTGCTCAAATCCGGTTCGCTAAAATTTGAATTAAATTTGCCGCAAATGCGCGCGAGTTTCGAAAAGCGGCGTTCGCAACTAATCGATAGGGTGGAAGCACACCGGACAACCGGCCTGATTCGGCGAAAAGAACCGGACGGGAAAACAGGATGGGCAACGACAATGTGGTTTCTGATCAAAGGATCCTTCTGGTTTGGCCTTGTGCTCGTGCTTCTTTCCGTCTTCAGCACGGAGGGTTCCGACAAGCTCGCCAGCGGCCCGCAATTGCAGCTTTCCGACGCCTTTACGGCGGCGAGCGGCGCCTATGACTATCTGACCGGCATGTGCTCGGAAAAGCCCGAGGTCTGCGCCAAGGGCGCAGAGACCCTGACGGCGCTCGGATATCGGGCCCGCGAGGGCGCCCATGTCGCTTATGAATTGCTCGACAGCCAGTTCGCCGACGAACCGGCAACGACCGCAAGGCTTGCCGAAACGGCAAAGCGGTCGGCACCCGCCCTGCCTTCCCTCGCCACCCCCTCCGTCGAGGAGAAAGTGCGCGAGGCAAAGGCTTCGCTGAACCAGCCGATGCCGTACCGTCCGCCGGTCGATGATGAAACGGCCGCCGAGACGGTGGTAACCGGCGCGATCCCGCTGCCGACGCCGAAACCGGCGATCTGACTGTATTGCGAGGCGGCCGCCCGCAACGCATTTCGAATTCTTCGTTCTTGTTTGACTCAATTCCGGACGAAACAGCTTAGCAGCCGGAATTGCCTGAGCTTGCATCGGTGGTCCGCATGACGCGGAAATGCCCCATGCCTGACGTGCCTGCCCTGTTTAATTCAGCATCTTGCTGCGCCGTGAGGAAGCCCATCCCTCACGGCGTTTCTTTTGAGAACGAGCACGCATCAATATGCGGCGGGGTCTTGCGACATGCGGCAAATCCGACGCCGCAACGCGCTTTAACGGTTCAAATCCGTCGGTCTTTCACCTATATGCAGTATTAGAGCATGTCCGTAGGCAGAATTGCCGTGCAGTTTCGCCGGCCATGCCGATGGTGAAAGGCTTTCCATGGCATCCCTCGACCAGATCATCGACGACTTTGCCTTCCTGGACGATTGGGAAGACCGCTACCGCTATGTCATCGAACTCGGCAAGGCGCTGCCCGAACTGGCCGAGGAAAAGCGCACCTCGGAGAACAAGGTGATGGGCTGCGCCAGCCAGGTCTGGCTGGTGACGCACACGTCGGGCGATCCTGATAACCCGATCATGAACTTCGAGGGCGATTCCGATGCCCATATCGTGCGCGGCCTTGTCGCCATCGTGCTTGCCACCTATTCCGGCAAGCCGGCATCCGAGATCGCCGCGCTCGATGCCTTCGAGATCTTCTCGAAGATCGGCCTGGTGGAGAACCTGTCGTCGCAGCGGTCGAACGGGCTGCGCTCGATGGTGAAAAGAATCCGGGAAGAGGCGAAAGTCCGTGCCGCTGCTTGAACGCGATTCGATTCGGGCCGGACGCGTGTGGCAGCGCCCTCTAATATAGTATATTAACACTTCCTTATAGTATAGGAATACATTCTACGCTGCACTTCCGAAGCATAAGATCCGGCGCCTCGTGATCTCCCGTCCTCACCCGGATCATTTGCGATAGGCGCAAAATAGTCCGGAATATAATTTTCCCCGCCTGGAACAGGATAATGTCGGGCCTCCTCAGACTAAAGTCTGATTCCCCATGTCAATTCATAAGTCGGAACAGAATGTCGTCCGAATCGGCTCGCAGCCTTTGGAATCACATTCGCGATAAAGACAGAAAAGCCGGGCACAAGACCCGGCTTTTGTCGTTGATGGCTTTCGAAAAAGCTCAGCCGCGGCCGCGCTTGCGGCGCTGACCCAGGCCCATCTCCTTTGCCAGGCGCGAACGCGCTTCGGCATAGGCGGGCGCTACCATCGGGTAGTCGGTCGGCAGGTCCCACTTCTCGCGGTATTCTTCCGGCGAGAGAGAGTGATGCGTCATCAGGTGGCGCTTGAGGGACTTGAAGTTGCCGCCGCATTCCAAACACGTAATCTGCTCGTCCTGTACGGACTTGCGGACAGAGACTGCAGGCTTCTGCTTTTCGACAACGGCCGCAGCGGGCTGCGGTACGGACGTGTTGCTCAGTGCCGAATGCACGTCGGAAATCAGGTTTGCCAGGTCGCTGACCGGGACAACATGGTTGCTGACATAGGCCGCGACGATGTCGGCCGTCAGTTCCACAAGCAGCTCCGGCCCATTGCCGGTCGCCATATCTGTCATATGTTTTCTCCTGTTAGCATGCTCAAACGATCTTTGACTGTCACGCCAAAGACCCGCCTCGTAGAAGCGAACAGCAAAAGCACAGGAAGCAATCTTCTGTTTCGAAAAACGTGAAATCCACCCCTAGATTCCGAAGTTCGAGACCTGTTCTTATACTGCCTGACCAAAAACCACTACGTCGTGCTCCAGGCGGCGGCCTCAGTTTAGACATTGAAAAATCAACACTGAGGGACTTGGAAGCAGTACGATTGTAATTCACAATCAGAATTCTACTTGCATTTTCAAATACCATCGTTTGGCCGAAAGGCCAATTATTATTTGTCGTTTTTCTTGAGAAAAAATGGCCGGCGAAGAATTATAGGACTTTAGGCCAAGCTTTACTCACAGCTTCCTGTGCATAAGTCGAACGTAAAACAGGTTAAGATGGCAATAGCAACCCCTCAGCGTTCGCGCATATCATCGCAGACCGAGATGGCGCCGAGATCGTGTCCCGAACTATGGGCCGCCCTGGCCAGCAGATGGGCGGAAACCGGCGCCGTCAACAGGAAGAAGACGAACCCGGCAAGGGCGCGGGCGATAACCGCCGGATCCTGCGAATAGAGGCCGGCGGCAAAGAGCAGCAGGCCGGAGCCGACGGTGCCGGCCTTCGAGGCCGAATGCATGCGGGTATAGAGATCGGGCAGCCGGACCAGGCCGATCGCCGCCGCAAGGGCAAAGAGCGCACCGGCAACCAGCAGCAGCGCGGTGACGGCTGCGACGAGATAAGCTGTCATCGTCCCTTCCTCCCTGCCCGGCGCGTCTTTGCGCCGCCCGTTGCCGCGGACACCGATGGCGGCGATTTGATGTTGCCGCGCGACAGCACGAAGCGGGCGAAGGCGACGGTTGCCAGGAAGCCGACGAGGCCGAGCGAGATGGCGATATCGATATAGAGGGAGAACCCTGTCTTAACTGCGATGACGGCAATGAAGCCGATGGCGACGCCGGTCAGCATGTCGAGGGCGAGGATCCGATCCGGCAAGGTCGGACCTGCAACGACGCGCCAGACGGTCAAGAGCAGTGCCAGACCGAGGATGAGGAGGGCGGCCGAGGATGCGACGGCAACGATGTCGGCGGGCGTGATCACCGGAAGGCCTCCATGATCTTGCGTTCGAAACCGTTGGCAATGCCGCGCCTTGCAGCCTCCGGATCCGAGCAATCGAGCGCGTGGACATAGAGGGTGCGGCGATCTGTCGAGACATCGACGGAAAGCGTGCCGGGTGTCAGCGTGATGAGATTTGCCAGCAGGGTGATCTCGAAATCGCTCGTCACCGTCAGCGGAAAGGCGAAGATGCCGGGCTTCAGCTTCATATCCGGCGACAGAACCGTGAGCGTGACCTTCCAGGCCGACAGCGACAGTTCCTTGAGGAAGAGGGCAATGAGCGACAGCACCAGGCGGGTGCGACGCAGATATCCCCCGCCGCCGAAGGGTTCGCGGATGACGGCCAGCGCCAGAGCCGCCAGCAGGAAGCCGAAGACGAGATTGTGCAGCGAGGCGCTGCCGGTAACGGCAATCCAGGCGATGGCAAGCAGCAGGTTGAAGAGGAAAGCGATCACCGCTGAGCTCCTTCCGGGAACACCGAATGGAGATAGGCCTGGGGATCGGCAAGGCCGGCGGCGGCCGCTTGCGACAGCGCCAGCAGCCGTTCCGGCAGGATGCCGAAGCCGATGGTGAGCGCGGTCAGCGCGGCGACCGGCAGAACGGTGCGCCAGGAAGAGCGCGACGGCGCGAGCGTCATCGGCGCGGGACGCCAATAGGCAAGGAGAAAGAGCCGGCCAAAGGCGATCGTCGTCAGAAAACCGCCGGTCAAGATTGTCGTCGCCAGCCACCAGGCGCCGCTATCGAGCGAGGCCTTGACGAGCATGACCTTCGGCCAGAAGCCGGAAAAGGGCGGCAGGCCGCAGGCGGCCAGGAAAAGCACCAGTGAAAGTGCGGCAAAGCCGCCGCTTTGGCGATAAAGCCCGCCGAGGTCCGACAGGCAAAAGCCGCCGCCGCGCCGGGCGATCTCGCCGGCGGCAAGATAAAGCGCCGTCATCAGCACCATGGAATGGAGAGCGTAGAAAACCGCGCCGGCGATGCCGCCGGCATTGCCGAGCGCGACGCCGGCAAGCATGTTGCCGATGCCCGAAATGACGACATGGCCGAATAGCCGGCGGACATCGTTTTCGGCAAGCGCGCCGAGCGCGCCAACGAGAATGGTCGCGGCGGCCGCGAGCGCGATCACAAGGCTGAGTTCGGCGCGTTCGGCCGGCAGCAGCATGACCATCACCCGAACCAGCGCGTAGATGCCGACCTTGGTCAGCAGGCCGGCAAACAGTGCCGAGACGGTGATGCGCGGCGTATGATAGGCGGCGGGCAGCCAGAAATTGACCGGGAAGGCGGCCGCCTTCATGGCGAAGGCAAGCAGGAAGAGGCTTGCCAGCGACATCAACGGCGCCGTGCCGCTGATGTCTCGCGCCTTCCCGGCGATATCGGCCATGTTGAGCGTGCCGAAGACGGCATAGAGAATGCCGACCCCCACCAGGAACAAGGTCGTGGCGATCAGGTTGAGCACCGCATATTTCAGCGCCCCGTCTATCTGCTGCCGTTCCGATCCGAGGATGATCAGTCCGAAGGAAGAGATCAGCAGCACCTCGAACCAGACATAAAGGTTGAAGACGTCGCCGGTGAGAAAGGCGCCGGTGACACCGGCCATCAGCAGCATGAGCAGCGGAAAGAAGCCGTAGCGGCGGCCGCTTTCGCTGATATCGGCCAGCGCATAGATGCCGCCGGCTAGCCCCGCAAGGGCTGCGGCGAAGGCCATCAGCGCACTGAAGAGATCGACGGTGAAGGCGATGCCGAAGGGCGGCAGCCAGCGCCCCATGACCATGGTGAGCGGTCCTTCGGCCGCGACCTTGGCAAGCAGCGCCGCATCGATCAGCGCCAGCCCCGCGAGGCCCGAAATGGCCAGCCAGGACTGCAGGCGGGGATGGGCGCGCACCATCAGCAGGACAGCGCCGAGCGTGATGCAATGGGCGACCGGCAGAATGGCGAGCCAATGCGCTAGCGGCACCGGGGCGGTCACCAAGGCGGCGGAGAGATCGACGGTGATTGGGGCGGCCATCAGGTGCGGCCTCCGGGATGGTCGGGGGCGTGCCGTAGGGTACCCCCCTCTGCCCGGCCGGGCATCTCCCCCACAAGGGGGGAGATCGGCAAGAGGCGGCCGCTTCTCGATATGGTAATTTCACGCCAAGCAGCTTCGCCGATCTGAGGCATTTGACTGGAGCGAGACGAGGCTCCCAGCCGATCTCCCCCCTTGTGGGGGAGATGCCCGGCAGGGCAGAGGGGGGTGAGCATCCGCACCGGCATTCGCGTCAATACCCCAATGGTGGCAGCGGCCGGTCGTCGGGTTCGGCGGCACGCATTTCGCTGGTGTCGTCGGTGCCGAGATCCTGATAGGCGCGGTAGGTCAGCACCAGCAGGAAGGCCAGGAAGGAAAAGGAGATGACGATCGCCGTCAGGATGAGCGCCTGCGGCAGCGGATTGGCCGTGCCGGCGGGCAAGGTCTCGAGACCCGCCGGGATGATCGGCGGCACTTCGCGCGTCAGCCGGCCTGATGTAAAGAGCAGCAGATTGACGGCATTGCCGAGGATGGCGATGCCGAGCATGATGCGGATCGAGAATCGCGACAGCATCAGGTAGATGGCAGCGGCAAAGAACAGGCCGACGAGGATCGCCAGAAGGGGCTCCATCACTCCATCTCCTTTTCTTCCGATGCCACTTCCTTTTCTTCCAATGTGAGGGCGATCGAGGTGATGGCGCCGAGTACCACGAGATAGACGCCGAGATCGAAGAGCATGATGCTCGACAGCGGCACCTCGAGGCCGAGAAGGTTCGGGTAGATCCAGAGGCCGGTCATGAAGGGAACGCCGACGACGATCGAGAGAAGACCGGCCGCAGTCGAAAGGAAGAGGCCGCAGCCGGCAATCGACAGCGGGTGGAAGAACAGCGCCCGGTGAACGGCGGCAACGCCGCGGGCAATGCCGTAAATCGCCAGTCCCGAGGCGGCGATCAGCCCGCCGATGAAGCCGCCGCCCGGCTCGTTGTGGCCGCGCAGCAGCACGAAGACGGAAAAAAGCAGCATCAGCGCGGTGAGGAAGGGGGCGATGGTGCGGAAGATCAGGGTATTCATACGATCATTCCCCTGCCCCCACCGCATCCGGATCATTGGCGGCAAGCTTGCGCTCGGTGCCGGCGCGGATGCGGATCAGCGCCAGGATGGCAAGGCCGGTGACCGCGACGACGGCGATCTCACCGAGCGTATCGGTGCCGCGGAAGTCGACGATGATGACGTTGACGACATTGGCTCCGTGGGCGATCGATTTTGAATAGGCGTTGAAGAAGGCCGTCAGCGCATTGTTGAACGGTGCCTGCGTCGCCCGCAGCAGCAAGAGTGCAAAACCGAGACCGCAGACGAGCGCCAGTGAGCCGTCGAACAGCCTGCGGCCGAACGGCCGCCGGTCGGCCGGCGAAAGCTTGAGCCTTGTCATGACGAGGGCGAGGATGACAACCGAAAGCGTTTCGACCATGAACTGCGTAAATGACAGGTCCGGCGCCCCGAACAGCAGGAAGATGACGGCGACGGCGAATCCCTGGATACCGAGCGAGACGATCGCCGTCAGTCGGTCGCGGGCGATGAGCACGGCGACAAGGCCGAAAGCGGCGATCAGCAGGACCGCCCCTTCATGCAGCCTGACATCGGCGGGCCAGGCGGGAAAGCGCGGCAGTTCACCATAAACGATGGGCGGAACGATCAGGATGGCGGCGAGGCAGAGGAACGTGCAGGCGACATAGATCTCAAGCCGTCCCGGCTGGACGACACGGATGAGGTGGGCGGAGAAGCGGACAAGACCCGATACGGCCAGATCGAAACCGTGATCCGGCCCCCGCCCGGCGGCGCGCAGGAAAACCGCCATCCAGAATCGCGCGCGATCGAGCTGCCAGTAGACGCCGATTCCGAGCAGCACGGTCAGCAGCGACAGGATCAGGGGCAGGCCGATATGCGGCGCCAGCGAGATGGTGATTTCAACCGGGGTTCCGCGGATAGCGGCTGCGATCGGCGAAGACAGAGCGGCATGGGTGAAGGTCGAGAACACCGCCGACAACAGGCCGAGGACGGCGAGAGCGGCGGGGCCGAGCCAGAGCAGCACGGGCGCCTCGTGCGCGGATTTCGGCGTCTCGACCTTCTGGCCGAGGAAGGGTTTCAGCGCCACGGCAAAGGCGACGGCAAACATCAGCGCGTTGCCGAAGACGGCGATCGCCGTGAAGGTGATGGCGCGGATGTCGCCGCCGGCGAGCGCCGTATAGATCTCCTCCTTGGCGAGAAAGCCGAAGAAGGGCGGCAGACCGGCCATGGAGAAGGCCGCGGCAAGGGCGATGAGCCATGTCAGCGGCATCGCCCGCCTGAGGCCGCCGAGCCGGGTGATGTCGCGCGTGCCGGTTTCGTGATCGATGATGCCGGCGACCATGAAGAGCGCGCCCTTGAAGAGGGAATGCGCCACCAGATAGAGCGCCGCCGCCTCCACCGCGTGGTCCGAGCCGAAGCCGATCAGCATGACGAGCAGGCCGAGCGACGAGACGGTGGTATGAGCGAGCTTGAGCTTCAGGTCGGTCTGGCGGATGGCGAGCGCCGTGCCGACCACCAGGGTGAGCCCGCCGAAGAATGGTAGAAGGATTTCCCAGGCGGGCGTTGCCCCCATGACCGGGTTGAGCCGCATCAGTAGATAGACGCCGGCTTTTACCATGGTGGCCGAATGCAGGTAGGCCGAAACCGGCGTCGGCGCCTCCATGGCGTTCGGCAGCCAGAAATGAAAGGGAAACTGCGCCGACTTGGTAAAGGCGCCGCCGAGCACCAGAATGAGAGCGGCGAGATAGAGCGGGCTTTCGCGCAGGACATCGCCCGATACGATCAGCTGCGACATCTGCGTGACGCCCGACATGTTCCAGAGGATGAGCAGGCCGGCGAGCAGGCACAGCCCTCCCCCGCCGGTGACGACAAGCGCCTGCAGAGCGGCGCGACGGGCCGCCTCGCGCTCGTGATCGAAGCCGATCAGCAGGAAGGAGGTAATCGACGTCAGTTCCCAGAACACGAAGAACATCAGGAAGCTGTCGGACACCACGATGCCGAGCATCGCGCCCATGAAGAGAAAGATGAAGGAGAAGAAGCGGCCCTGATCCTTGTGTCCCCTAAGGTAGGCGCCGGCATAGAGCACGATCAGCGTGCCGATGCCGGTGATCAGCAGCGCGAAGGCCAGCGACAGCCCGTCGAGGAACCAGGAAAAGGAGAGGTTGTAGCTCGGCACCCAGGCATAACCGCCGGTGACGGTCTGACCGCGTGCGACCTGCGGAAGCAGGCGCAGAAAATGCAGGAAGGCGAACAGCGGAGCGGCGGCCAGCAGCCAGGCACCGTTTGCGCCGAGGAAGCGGATGACGAAGGGAGCGGCAAGAGCGCCGGCGAGCGGCAGACACAGGGCCAGAAATGTCAGAGCCGTGACATCGGCCATGTCTCCTCCTCTACCGCCCAGACGGAAAGCCGATCTCAAATCGGCTTGTCTTCTGACTTAGGCGAAACGGCAAGGCGTCTCAAGCGATTTCGGTCGCAGCCAAACCACGCTGCAAAGTTCCAAGCCCTCAGGCCATCGATCGGGAAAGACGCGTCAGCAACCGGACGGCGCAGCCGTGCAGGACGAAGGCCACAAGCGCCAGCGGCCAGAGCAGGCAGGCGACCAGCCCGGCAAGACGATGGAACGTCAGGCCGTCATGATTGGCCCAGCCTTCCAGCATCGTGATCGCGATGGCGACCGCGGCCACGAGACCGTAGAGCAGGACGATTGCCGCTTCAAACACCAATGTTTCCTCAATGCACGTAACATTAACCCTAACAGAAAACCCTTAATGGATGTAAAAGAAATCGTCTTCCCTGAACTGCTGCATGCCGCGATTGTCACCGCAGGCGCTGAAGGCTTGATGAAGCAAGGACGGCGCACCACATTTCCTCGCAAGACGGAACCGCCCCTCGGCGAAAGGAGCACGTCATGTCCGAAACTGCAACCACCGCCAAGATCCATAAGACCGACGCGGAATGGAAAGAGCAGCTGACGCCCGAGCAATACCGCATCACCCGCCAGCACGGTACCGAACGCGCCTTCACCGGCCCCTACTGGGATTCCTTCGAAACCGGGCTTTACCGCTGCGTCGGCTGCAACGCGCCGCTTTTCCGCTCCGACACGAAATTTGATGCCGGCTGCGGCTGGCCGAGCTATTTCGAAGCAGTGTCGCCCGATGCGGTGACCGAGCATCGCGATACCACCTACGGCATGGTGCGCACCGAAATTCGCTGCGGCACCTGCGACGCCCATCTCGGCCACGTCTTCCCCGACGGCCCGCCGCCCACCGGCCTCCGCTACTGCATCAACGGCCACGCCATGGTGTTCGAGCCCGGGAAATAAGGCGTTCGGCTCTGAAAGCGGCCAAGGGGGATTCCGCACGCAGGAGCGGCCGATGGCGCTGCCCGACCGGCTGACCCTGCGGGAAATCACGCCTGCCGATCTGCCCTTTCTCCACCGCATTTTCGGCGATAAAGGCGCCAATTTTTTCTTCGTTCCTATTGAATTAAAAGCCCGCAAAAACCAATTAATCTGCCGCAAGCCGAGCGCCCCTAAGAGGCCGCTGCCTTATCGCCGATCACAGCTCGGAGGCCGCTTGGCGCAGATTGCTCGTTCAACATCGCGGTAGGGAAGGAGCGAATGATGAAACCCGATGTGTTCAAACAGCCTGTCACTATTTTTGTCGGCCTTGGATTTCCAGCGAAGGTCCGAACAGTCATGGAGGCGTATCGGCATCTTGCCGAATGGCCGGAGACATTCAGAGACCCCGCCCATTCTATTGCCCTCAAGGCCTGCACCGCCGCACTCCGCGGCGAAATCGAGGCGGAAACCGCCCGCGGCCTGTTCGTCGCGTTTGCTGAGAAACACGATCTGCTGGCGCCGGAGAGCAGCCTTGATGACGTCGCTTCCGCAGCGGAACAAGGAACCGCACGTTCGTTGAAAATCTTCGGGGCATGAGCGCCCGTCGGCGATTGGCCCGCGGTTTAGAAACACTACACTCAGCGGGCCGGCCAGCGCGTTAACATCACGAGAGGGACGCTCACCCTCATTCACCTGATGACCAAAAGAAAGCGCGCGCCATCCCGCAATAGTTCCAGGGCGGCTACAGCCGCCTTGCTGATGGTACGACGCAATTCTGTAACCGAGGAGACTGGGGTTCTGTTGACCGCGACGATTACGTCGCCTGCACGAAGGCCGGCGCGGTCGGCTCGGCTGTCAGCAGCCACGCTCTCGATCACGACGCCCGAGGCTCCAGCTGCCCCGGATTCGGGTGCCGAGGCGTCCCGCAATATCGCACCGTCGAGCAGTGTCCCCGAGAGGCCAGAGGAGGTGCGACTTTCGCTCGTGGTGGTGACTTCAATCTCGCGCTGCTCGCTGCCGCGCTTCACGGTCAGTCTAATCTCGCTGCCCACTGGCGTGAGGCCAATGCGGTTCCTGAGGTCAGTCGCGCTACGCACCGCGTTGCCGTCCACGGCGGTCACCACATCGCCGGTTTTCAGTCCAGCCCGATCGGCGGCCGAGCCGGGTTCGACGTTGGCGACGAGCGCGCCGCGCAGGTCACCGAGACCGAGCGCGTCCGCCAGATCCGGTGTGATATCCTGGATGCCGACGCCCAATCGGCCACGCTGTACCTCGCCATGGGCGATCAGCTGCTTCATCACCGACACGACCATGGTGGTCGGCACCGCAAAGCCGATGCCGACATTGGCGCCCGCAGGACTGAGAATCGCGGTATTGATCCCGACCAGCTTGCCATCTAGCGTCACCAGGGCACCGCCTGAATTGCCCGGGTTGATGGAGGCATCGGTAAGCGCGGCTCCAGCGGCAATGGCTACGGAAGCAGCAATCGTGTGGAGTCTTGCGGCGAGATCAAACATCGGTTGCTCCTTGGATCTGACGGTTACTACTCCGACATCGTCCTTGGCACCGGGCAAAAGAACGGGCTCGGACACCCGAGCCCGTTCAGACCGGACTCATGCGGCCGACAGCGGATGGTTATGACTGAACCAGATGCTGCCTGCGGCCAGGACAGCGACTACAATGCCGGCAATCACATGCGCCCACATGGCTGCCGTCGCGGCCGAAAAGCCAAGAATCCATGGAGCGACCAGGGCCCAAAGGCCGAGCACCAGGTTCGCCCACTCCTCCGCCTCATAAAACGCATAGAGAGCCGCGACGGCGAGCACGGTGATGGCAGCGCCGACAATCCATGCATTCCAGGCTGCAGAAGTTTCAGCGGCGAAGCCGAACAGCCAGGGTGAGATCAAGAGGCCAAGACCGGCAACGATATTGACGATATCGAAAGCCGTCCGGTTGTTAGAAGACAGAGACTTCAGCATCGGTCATTTCTCCTTCTTGTTTTGGTTGGATCATCAATGGACCGCCTCCTGTGGACAGGAGACGGCTGCGGCGCCAGTGGATCACCGTCACCGCAAGCCTCGGAAATCGTGGCGCGGGGAGCTGCAAGTGGGGCTGTTGCCGATATTCCCGCCAGGAACAACAGTCCGCCCTTCCTAAAGGCGTCGCCTGCGATCTCCTTAAATTCGAGCTCGGTCGGGCTTTCGGGCAGTTCGGGGACCGGCTTCGCACCACGCCCGAAACGACCGCGCGCGGCCGCAGCAACCGTTAAAGCAAACCTGTCGAGCTGGATTTTGTGGCAATCGACGACATGCGGGTTCATGGGCGCACCTCATGCTGCCTTTTGTTCGGGCAGATCATGACCCCGTCTCCCGCCCTCTCGTCCGGGCACGACCAGCCTCGGAGACAGCTGTGCGCCCGTGTCTGCCTGTCGTTGCAAGAAGTAATCGAGACCCTGCCGCTCCGCATAGCGAATGGCCGATTCGAGGGTCGGAAATTTCAACTCCACCTGCACCAGCGTCTCACCACTGCCGGTGTAGCCCAGCAGAGGCTCGATGAACGGAGCGCTGCAGCGATCGAAGACAAGCCGCCACTCCTTGGTCGGTGCGGTTGCCAACGTCATCACGGAGCAGGACGGTTTCAAGATGCGGGCAGTGGCATTCTCTGGAAACAGTGATCTTCCCGCAAGAGGATGGCTGCGCCGACTGTTGTTCGAGGCGCGGGGACCGCAGGACTTTGGTTCGCTTTCCTTCTGTGATTGATGAACAGTTTCCATCGTTTATCCTCCCCATTCCGGCAAGGACAAGCGGCGGCCGCGGGGCGGCCGCCGCGCTCGTTTCGATCAGCTCCTGATGGCGATGCGCTTGACCTGTGACTGAGCCTTTTCGGTTTTTGGCAAGCTTACGGTCAGGACGCCGTTCTTGAAGGTGGCCTCGACCTGGTCTTCCTTGACCTCGGTGCCGAGCGGGATGCGCCGCTCGAAGCGACCGTAGTAGCGCTCCGAGAACTGCTTCTCCTTGTCTTCGGTCTCCGAACGCTTTTCACCTTTCAGCGTCAGAACGCCGTCATCGAGCAGGACTTCGATGTCCTTTTCCTCGAGGCCGGGTACTTCGGCCGTCACCTTGATTTCCTTGTCGGTATCGGAGATTTCGACACTCGGCCAGCCGGCACCAAAGCCGCTGGCGCCACGCAGTGACGGTGGCCCGGAGCCGAAGCCGCGGAAAACATCGTCGAACAGCCGATTGACCTCGCGATGGAGCGACAGGAAGGGATCGCGGTCATCGTCGCGAAGGAGACTCGGACCCTGGTTGCCGTTGGTGCGACCCCAGGGAATCAAGTCACGGACACTCATGGTTTTACTCCTTTCTGGTGGTTGTTGGGCAAGCTCTCCACATGGCGCCAGCCATCTGGCCGATGGCTGCCTGCTGCCGGGGCAGAGCTCAAGCCGCGTGCTTGCCGGCTTCGATCTGTTCCGGTACCGCCTTCGGCATCGCCTGAGCCGTTGCGATCTCAATTTGGCGCGGCTTCACCTCTTCCGGTGTTTCGCGCTTGAGACCGATGGTCAGCAGACCATTGACGAGCTCGGCATCCACAACCTTCACGTGGTCGGCGAGTTCGAACCGGCGATGAAACGGCCGTGTGGCAATGCCGCGATGCAGATACTGAACATCTTCACCATTCGCCTTCTGGCCGGAGACGACGAGCATGTTCTCCTCTTGACTGAGCGCCAATTCATCCTGTGAGAAGCCCGCCACTGCCATGGTGATGCGGTAATCATCCTCGCCGGTCTTGACGATGTCATAAGGCGGCCAGTTGTCGACTGTCTCGGCGCGGCGTGCAGCCTCGAGCGCATTCAACATTCGTTCGAAGCCGACGCTCGAGCGAAACAGGGGCGTGAAGTCGGAGTTTGTCCTCATAGCCATATCCTCCTCATAAGCAACATGGATACAAGGAGACGCCAAGAGCGACCGGCGTCTCCTGGACCTTCTGTCGACCCCTCTTCAGCGATCGACAATATTTATGTAATTCAGCGGCTTAACGTTTCAAGGGGATGGAATTTCGCAGAGGAAAATTGATTTCATTTATAGGCGCACCATATGCTGGGCGCAGCTTGAACCAGGAGAAATGGCTATGACAATGACTTCAGGCGACGTCATCGCCGTCCTTGGGCCTGCCGACAGCACGCTTGTAGCCGAGGTCATCGCAACAGGTGCAACGCAGGCCGAACTTGCCGAGGCATTTGCCTGGGCCAACAACGATGAGGCGCTAATCGGCGAAGGCCGACCTCTGCCGACCGGCCGGATTGCTGCGCTGATCGACCTGCTGAGGGCGGATGAAGAGGAAGAGGATTAGAGAGGCGGGGACCCGCCTACTCCAGACCGTGCTTCGTCATGCGGTGGTGAGCACCTGAACGTTGCCCCGACGATCGATGACATCGACCACGACCTGCCGTCCCGACCCCCGGATGGCGACGTCAGCCGAACCACTGCCGATCCACAGGTGCCGCAAGATCACCTCGTCGACGAACGAGGGAAGTTGCGGCAGATTGAAGCTGATTTGCATGCCATCCGGGTCGAAGTCGAGGCCGAGACAGGATTGCAGCAAAGACAGGGGCGCTGCAGCCGCCCATGCTTGAGGCGAGCAGGCAACCGGATAAAAGGTCGGCCCCCGTGCCCGCTGACGCGGCATGCCGCAAAGAAGTTCGGGAAGCCGCCTGAGCTCGATATAGCTGGCGGCTGCGAACAACCCTTCGAAGATGCGCGCCGCTTCGGTTCGATAGCCATAACGGGCAAGGCCAGTGGCGATCATGGCATTGTCGTGCGGCCAGACCGAACCATTGTGGTAGCTCATAGGATTGTAGCGTGCTTCGGTGGAGGGAAGGGTGCGAATGCCCCAGCCGCAGAAGGACGATGCACTCATCAGAGTGCGGGCAATCTGTGCCGCCCGTTCAGGATAAGCTATACCGGTGAACAGGGCATGGCCGGCGTTCGACGATCGAACCCGGCAGGGTCGTTTGTCCCCGTCCAGGGCCAGCACATATGTGCCGAGTTCCTCGTCGAAAAAACTGATGTCAAAGGCACGGCGCAGTCCTTCCGCCCGCGCGAGAAAGCTCGCCGCTCGTTCCGGCTTACCGATTCGCCGAAAGATTTCCAGGGCACTTAGCCAAGCCCCATAGACATAAGCCTGAACTTCGGCGATCGCGATCGGCCCCCTGGCCAATGTGCCATCGGCATGGAACACCGAGTCGTGGCTGTCTTTCCATGCCTGATTGATCAGGCCCTCTTCGGTCAGCCGACCATACTCGACGAAGCCGTCGCCATCGCGATCGCCGTATTCGTCGATCCATGTCAGCGCTGCCTCGATATGCGGCATCAGACGTTCGATAGTCGCAAGATCCGAGGTTCGTTTGAGATAATCGCCTGCCAGCATGACGAACAGCGGCGTCGAGTCGACGCTGCCGTAATAACGCCGGAATGGAACCTCGCCCAGCTCGGCCATTTCACCGTAACGCACTTCGTGCAGGATCTTGCCCGGCTCGGCGTCCGAGGCAGGATCGACGTTCGCCGCCTGGTTGGCGGCCAGATGACAAAGAACCCCGCGCGCAATCTCCGGATCGAGCCAAAGTGTCTGATGCGCGGTGATCAAAGCGTCGCGGCCGAAGACGGTGCTGAACCAGGGAATTCCAGCGTAGGGATAGGGACCTTCCGCCGTGTCGGTCATCAACATGTAGAGGTCGGAGACGCTGCGCCGCGAAACTTCGTTGAAGATCTCGTTGGAAGTTGCAATTAAAGCCGCGCGCGAGGAAGAAGCGCGCAGCGCACGGCGTGCATCCCGCAGCGCCAGGAAGAAAGAATAATGGGCAGGTTGATCGGCGGAGGTCTGGTCGCAGCCGATGGTGATGAAGAGCGATCTGGACTCGTGCGGATCGAGCTCGAAATCGTAGGTCACAAGATCGCTGCGGATTTCCGAGGGCTCAGGTACAAAGGAAAGTCGCGTCGACCGCTTGTGATCGTCCAGGCCGATATAGGAAAGGAGGATGCAAGCCGGCTCGATTACGGCGGGAAGATCGCGGCCTCTCTTTGCTCTTGCCGTTCCGCGGACTTCGAAAAGATCGGCGAAATCCGCCTGGAACGCGATCTGGATGCGGACATGTTGGCGCCGTTCGTCATAATTCCGCACAGCCACCCGCTCATAACAGCGGTCATTCCACAGAAACCGTGACCTGCGCAGGTGAATCAGGTCATGGCCCATGACCAGCTTTCCCCTGTCATCGAACAGGTCAGGATTGGTGAGGTCGCAAGTCAGCGTGGCGTTGTCATCTCGAAGGGTCGACGACAAAAGCATCGGCCGCTGTCCATTGATCGTCAGGTAGAGATGCGAGAGATAACGGGTATCCCGGTGGTAAAGACCTTCTGGGCTTCCAGGCCCGGATAGAGCGTCGCCATTGTAGTCGAAGACGGCGAACGTATCGCCGTGCTTCAGGGTACGCGGCCGGCGCTCCTGCAGCGATGCGGCAGCCGGAATGAAGAACTGGGCGACCGCCGCCGGGCGTAGTGATGCAGTGGCGGCGTCGATGCCCGCAGAAATGTTCGACATGTCTCCTCCTTGGCGTCAGGCGACAGCCTGCAGGTCGGGCGCCTGACCATTCGACCGGCGGATTGGCGCCGCTTTGGTGCGAACACCCGGCAAGTTGCGATAGATGTCGAGATAGTCGAACGCCATCCGCTCCGCAGTGAAACGCTTTTCGAATGCGCCCCGCACTCTGCGTCGATCCAGCCGGAGCGCCCATTCGACGTTCTCGGCCGCCTCGGTGACACTGTCGACCAGAATGCCGGAGACGCCATTGTCAATGACCTCGGGAACCGAGCCGCAGCCGAACGCGATCACCGGCGTGCCGCAGGCCATTGCCTCGATCATCACCAGTCCAAAGGGTTCCGGCCAGTCGATGGGGAAGAGCAGCGCGCCTGCATTGCCAAGGAAGTCAGCCTTCTGGTGTTCATTGATCTCGCCGATGTATTCCACATGCGGATGGCTCTTTACCATCGGCTCGATCACGGTTTCCCAATAGGCTCTGTCGACATTATCGATCTTGGCGGCGATCTTCAGCGGCATTCCGACCTTTGCCGCGATCTGGATCGCGCGGTCGGGGCGCTTTTCCGGAGAAATCCGCCCGAGGAAGGCAAGGTAATTGCCCTTCGGATTCTCCGTGAAGGGAAGTAGATCGGCCGGCAAACCGTGATAGACCGTGCCGCGCCAGTTGACCGGTGGCATCGGGCGGCGCTGATCATTGGAGATCGACACCAGCGGAACGTCCGGGAACGCCGTGTAAAACGGCTTGAGATCAGGCAGGTCTAGCCGTCCGTGCAGTGTGGTAACCGTGCGATCGGCGAAATCGCGGATCAGCGGGAAATGCAGGAGATCGATGTGGAAATGCAGCACGTCGAACTCATGCGCGCGCTGACGGATCTCCTCCAGCATCACGACCTGATGCGGCAGATGGTCCTTGACCGTCGGATTCAACCGAAGTGCGACGTTCGCACACGGCAGCAGTCTCGCGCGGGTGACGGAATCGCCGCTGGCAAACAGCGTGACCTCGTGCCCCTGGCCGGCGAGTTCTTCAGTAAGATAAGAGACGATCCGCTCCGTTCCGCCGTAGAGCTTTGGCGGAACGCTCTCGGCAAGCGGTGCAATCTGAGCGATCTTCATTGGCAAAACCTCCTCAGTTGAGCAAAGAGTCGTCGGCAAAAATCATGCCTGCGTCCTCAAGGGAGCACGCGTCAGGTCAGCTGGAGGGTCAGCTCTCAAATGGCTGGTAACGCCGTCCTCCTCTCGAATAGCTGCAAAAGCCGAGCCCCGGCAGCCGGCGTGCCGCCAGCCTGTGGCGACGGGCCCTGCGGGACCCAGAGGGAGCGGACGAACCCTGCTCCCCGGATTGCCGATCACCCTTATCCAGCGTCTTCAGCGCTTCGAGGATCTCGTCATAGGAGACGGCTCTTTCCGCTCCGGGATAAAGGCGAAGAGCAGGTATGGATTCGATGGCGAAGATATCGGATGCCCAGGAGGCGAGAATCGCCCGCTTTTCGTCATTGCTGATGTCGGTGGCGGTCAGCACGTCACGCGGGTGACTGAAATGTTTCGCTGGATGAAGCAGATGCCCCGCGCTGATCGCTGCCCTGGCTTGCTGCTCGATGGAATTGCTGGTGCTTTCCTTTCTCATGGCTTGGCTCCACTGATGTTGACCGATGGAACTTCATGCATTCTCATTTTGGTGGCGAGGCCCGCCCCGAGGGCAGGACGGGCCAGGCGATCGCTTAGAAGTCCATGCCGGCGCCGGCCGGCATTGCCGGTGCGGCGTCTTTCTTCGGCTTCTCGGCGATCATCGCTTCCGTCGTCACCAGCAGGCCGGCAACGGAGGCGGCATCCTGTAGTGCGGTGCGAACGACCTTGGCCGGATCGATGACGCCCTGCGCGTAGAGATCGCCATATTCGCCGGTCTGGGCGTTCCAGCCGTAAGCGAATTCGCTCTTCTCCCGCAGCTTGCCGACGATGATCGAACCTTCCGCGCCTGCGTTTTCGGCGATCTGGCGAACCGGCGCCTCGATTGCACGACGAACGATGTCGACGCCGACGCGCTGGTCATCATTGGCCGTCTTGATAGCGTCGAGCGCCTTGACCGCGCGCAGCAATGCCACGCCGCCGCCGGGCAGGATGCCTTCTTCGACCGCCGCGCGGGTTGCATGCAGCGCGTCGTCGACGCGGTCCTTCTTTTCCTTCACTTCGACTTCCGTCGAGCCGCCGACGCGGATGACGGCAACGCCGCCGGCGAGCTTGGCAAGACGTTCCTGCAGCTTCTCGCGGTCGTAGTCGGAGGTGGTCTCTTCGATCTGGGCGCGGATCTGAGCGGTGCGACCGTCAAGTTCCGCCTTCGAACCGGCACCATCGATGATGGTGGTGTTTTCCTTCTCGATCGCCACCTTCTTGGCCCGGCCGAGCATGTTGAGCGTCACATTCTCGAGCTTGATGCCGAGGTCTTCGGAGATGACGGTGCCGCCGGTCAGGATGGCGATGTCTTCGAGCATGGCCTTGCGGCGGTCGCCGAAGCCGGGGGCCTTGACGGCAGCGATCTTCAGGCCGCCGCGGAGCTTGTTGACGACGAGCGTTGCAAGCGCTTCGCCTTCGACATCTTCAGCGATGATGAGGAGCGGCTTGCCGGACTGAACGACAGCTTCGAGAACCGGCAGCATCGACTGCAGGTTCGACAGTTTCTTCTCGTGGATCAGGATATAGGGATCCTCGAGCTCGACCCGCATCTTGTCCTGGTTGGTGACGAAGTAGGGGCTGAGATAGCCGCGGTCGAACTGCATGCCTTCGACGACTTCGAGTTCGGTTTCGGCGGTCTTGGCCTCTTCGACCGTGATGACGCCTTCGTTGCCGACCTTTTCCATCGCTTCGGCGAGATAGCGGCCGATCTCGGAATCACCGTTGGCTGAAATAGTACCGACCTGGGCAATTTCGGAATTGTTGGAGATCTTGCGGGCGTTAGCCTTCAATTCCGCGACCACCGCGTCGACGGCAAGATCGATGCCGCGCTTCAGATCCATCGGGTTCATGCCGGAGGCAACCGCCTTTGCGCCCTCCTTGACGATCGCCTGGGCGAGAACGGTCGCCGTCGTGGTACCGTCGCCGGCGAGATCATTCGTCTTGGATGCTACTTCACGCAGCATTTGAGCACCCATGTTTTCGAACTTGTCTTCGAGTTCGATTTCCTTGGCGACCGAAACGCCGTCCTTGGTGATGCGCGGCGCGCCGAAGGACTTGTCGATCACAACGTTGCGGCCCTTCGGGCCGAGCGTTACTTTCACCGCATTGGCCAATACATCGACCCCACGCAGCATGCGTTCACGGGCATCGCTATGAAATTTGACTTCTTTCGCAGCCATTCTGTAACTCCTTCAATAGGCAGCTTTTTTGACTAATGCGCGGAAATCGCCTCAGGCGGCGATCTTTTCGGCGGCCCGGGCCTCGATGATGCCCATGACATCGCTTTCCTTCATGATCAGCAGGTCTTCGCCGTTGATCTTGATCTCAGTGCCGGACCACTTGCCGAACAGGATGCGGTCGCCGACCTTGACGTCGAGCGGCTGGACCTGGCCAGCATCATCGCGCGCGCCGGGGCCGACGGCGATAACCTCGCCTTCCTGCGGCTTTTCCTTGGCGGTATCGGGTATGATGATGCCGCCCTTGGTCTTTTCCTCGGAATCGACGCGGCGGACGAGAATGCGATCATGAAGCGGTCGGAACGACATGTTTTCCTCCAATGGACAAACAATAATGATGTTGTTCCCCTGGCCGGACCGGATGACCAGTCCGGGCGGGTGCAAAACCTCGATCGAGCGTTCTGCGCGCAATGATCTGGTTTTGCGCTTTTCCCATTTCAAGAGGGCGCCATAAAAAAATTAGCACTCACTCGGAGTGGCTGCTAACATCCTGTAAAGGAACAATAAACAGGGTGGACGCGTTCAGAAATCCGTTGATGGCCGCAAAATTTTGCGCCACCTTTCGAGCGTCATGAAACGGAGATGAAGCATGCAATTTTCATCAGATCTGGAGCGTCAGCTGAACGGCTATGGACTGACCACCGCGCATATCCTCTATCGCATTCCTGATTTTGAATCCGTGCTGCAGACCTATGTCTGGCAGGATTACGACCTCGCCCCGGACTTTCCGGAAATGCACAAGTTTCTCGATTTCTGGCAGTCGACGCTCGACGGGCCGCTACACTCCGTTCGCTACACCCATCAGCAACTGATCGGACCTAACGAATGGCGCCGCGTCATGGGCGAGTTCAAGCTCCACTAGCTCCGGCATCCATCGCAGTCGATAATCCGGCCGCGCGATCCTGCGAAGCCCGACCGATCACTCGTGCTCTGCAGGGCATGGCCAAGTTGCCGGCGCCGAGAGGCCGGGCGGCAGCTTGGTCGAGGCATCGCCGCAGGCGAGCTCGATCTGCGCCTGTTCGAGCCCGGCGGCAGCCGAGAGGTCGAGGCCCTCGATGCGGGTCAGGAACATGAAGGCGCGCTCGAATGTCGCCGGGCCTTCGAAGGTGGCGTTGGAGAGATCGGCGCGGGAGAGATTTGCGAAGGAGAATTTCACCCCCGTCAGCACTGCCTTGTCGAAATCGGCGCGGCCGAGTTCGGCCTTTTCGAAGCTCACGCCGGCGAGCCGGGCGCCGCCGAAATTGGCGCGCTGCAGCTCAGCGCCGGCGAAGGAAGCGCCTTCGGCGGCAATATTCGCGAAACTGGCGCGATAGGCCTCGACCTTGGCGAAGTTGGCCCCTTCGGCATGTGAGCCTTCGAGCGAGGCACGCACCAAAGTCGCCTTCTCCAGATTGGCGGATTTGAAATTCGCACCACTGAGATCGGTCAGCGAGAAATCGGTGCTGAAGAGATTGGCGCCTTCGAGATCACTGCCCTGCAGCATCAGGTTTTTCTTCGAGCATTCCTGCCAGTCGAGCTTCGGCGAGGCCGTGCTGCCGCAATCGGCAGCGCGCGTAGAGATCGGAGCGGCGGCGAGAAGAAGGAAGGCAAGGAGGCCGAGCGCCGATCGATGCATTGCCATTGAACTGTTGATCTCCATGACGCTTATCACGCCGCCTCTCGCGAAGCAGGCGCTCCCATTTCTACACAGCTCAGAATACAATAAAAAGATGGCGAACGCGCCGGCAATGATTTGCGGGGTCACTCCGTCCGAAGCGTTCATCCGCTTTGCCCGGGCAAGCGGCCATCCGGTCTTCCAAGCCAAGCGGTCAATCCGTTTTGGAGGGCAGACGAAGCTCCATGCAGGTGAGATCCAGCCAGCGGCCGAACTTGGTGCCGACCTCGGAAAATCTGCCGGCGATGCGGAAGCCGAGCTTCTCGTGCAGCCGGATCGAGGCGGTGTTCTCAGCCTCGATGCCGGCGATCATCACGTGGACATTGCCGGCGGCGGCACGCGCGATCAATTCGCGCATCAGGGTCTCGCCGATACCGGCGCCGCGGCAATCCTTGTCGACATAGACGGAATGTTCGACCGTATGGCGGTAGCCGTCAAAGGCGCGCCAATCGCCGTAGGAGGCGTACCCCGCGACCTTGCCCGACATTTCGGCGACGATGACGGGAAAGCCGCGCCCCTTGCGCGCCCTCAGCCATTCCCGCCGGTTTTCGAGATCGACGAGCGTCTCGTTCCAGATCGCCGTCGTGTGCTCCACGGCGTGATTGTAAATCTCGCGGATGGCGGGAAGATCGGCTTCGGTAGCGTCGCGAATGAGGACGGTGTCTGTCATGGTTGGTCCGGTTTGATTGGCTATCTGGGGTGGCATACGCCGCGGTTCAGAAGATGTAAACGGCAGTGGAGACCGCGGTTGCGGGACGGTTGCGCCCGGCCGCCGTTCAGAAACCCGATGCCGACAGGCTGAAACAGGTGAACACCGCCGAATAATGCACGGCCGCGGCGATGACGACGAAGCCATGCCAGATGGCGTTCTGGAAGCGCAGTTTCTCCCAGACATGAAAGATGACGCCGAGCGAGTAGAGGACGCCGCCGATGACGATCAGCAGCATCGAGGCGGAGGGGATGCGCGCGGAGACAGGCCCGGCGACCAGCACGCCGCTCCAGCCCATGGCGAGGTAAAGCAGGATGGCGAGACGGTCGTAGCGGCCGGGAAAGGCGCATTTCAGGACGATGCCGACGACGGCGAACAGCCAGATCGCCACCAGCATGTACAAGAGCAGCGGATCGTCCGCGCCGCGTTGGAGGAAGGGTGTATAGGTGGCGGCGATCAGGATGAAGATCGCCGAATGATCGAAGCGGCGCAGGAACCATTTCGTGCGCGAGACCGGCCAGAGATTGTAGGAAAAGGAAATGGCAAGCGTCAGCACCAGTCCGACGCCATAGATCCAGGCGGCGGCGAGTGCGCCATAGGAGCTCCAGACCGTGGCGTAGAAGATCAGAACGGTGGCGCCGATCAGCGCCAGCACGAGGCCGACGCCATGGACGATGCCATCGGCGATCAGCTCATATCTGTCGTAAGCCCAGCGAATGCCGTTGAACTCAGCCATGCGCGCCAATCCGTTTCGTGCCCGATGGTGATGGTCGCATTGAACCGATGGCGGCGCAACAGCGGCACGTCGCGCCAGCGGTAAATCTTCGTGACAGACCGCACGACATCTTCCCCGCCTCGACGGCGCGAAAGAGCACTCGGAAAACGGAGCGGCGCAGATTCAGATCTTCGGCCGCTCGACTAGCACTGAGCACTTGGCGTGACGCACGACGCGGTCGGCCGTGGCGCCGATAAAGTAGTTGGAAAAATCCGGAATATGCGAGGCGAGGATGATGAGGTCGGCGCCATGGCTTTCGGCGGCCGCGATAATGGCCTTGGCCGGCGGACCGTTGCGGATGTCGATCCTTGCCGCAATTCCGGTGGTAGCAACCAGCCCTTCCAACTTGTCGCGACTGTCCTTCAATGCGTCCTCGAGCATATTGGCCGGGAGCTCGATCGCGACATAGGTCGGCACATCCTCGACGACGTTGAGGGCGACGATCTCGCCGCCTTCATCGAGCAGCGACGCGGCCTTGCGAAGAATGTTCTCTCCCCTGTCGAGGCGGCCGAGCGCGATCGCCACGATAATCTTCCTGTACATGGCTTCCCTCCATGACTGAGATGCATAAGCGTGCTCTAATAAAGATATGGGCGCATTGACTCCGATCAAGGCCGGCGCGCGTCATCGTCAACAGCTGCTCAACGCTTCATCCTCAAAAACGAGCCTTCTGTGAACAATCCAGATGAGCCATATAGGGGACAAGTACGGCAACCCGAGGAGATCAGGCGAATGAACCGGCGACACTTTCTCGGGTTTGCTACAGGCGGCATGGTTGCCGCCACCGCCGGTGCGCCTTCAATTTCAGAGGCAGGAGAATTATTCATGACGACCGAGACATCCTATGCGCTGACGCGGCCTGCCTATATCGACCAATCGCATCTCGTCGTCCGAGACCTTGCGCTTGTGTCCGGCTTTTATCAGTCGATGCTCGGCCTGAAAGTCATCGAAAAGACGGCAAGCGGCGAAGTCCTTGGAGTCGGCGGGCAGCCGCTGCTGGCGCTGACGACCGCCGGCAATGCCGCAATCGCGCCGCGAAACGCCGCAGGCCTGTTCCACACCGCCTTCCTGATGCCGGACCGAACCGAACTGGCGCGCTGGCTGCGGCATGCGGCGCATAACAATGTCGTGCTTGACGGCGCTTCCGACCATCTCGTCAGCGAGGCGATCTATCTTTCAGACCCGGAAGGCAACGGCATCGAAATCTATGCCGACCGGCCGCACCAGGGATGGAAGTTTCATCAGGACGGCATGGTGGAGATGGCGACGCAGCGTCTCGACCTGCAGGCGCTTTACGACAGCGCGCCGGACGAGCGCTGGGGCGGCATGGCGCAGGGGACGGCGATTGGCCATCTGCATCTGCAGGTCGGAGATATCCCGCAAGCCGACGCCTTTTACCGCGACGTGCTCGGCCTCAAGCTGATGGCCCGCTATCCCGGCGCGAGCTTCTTTGCGACCGGCGGCTATCACCACCATCTCGCCGCCAATATCTGGAACAGCCGGGGTGCGGGCCCGCGCGCCGACAATATGACCGGCCTGTCCGATTACAAGATCCGTTTCAACGACAAGGCGACGCTCGATGCGGCGGTCTCGAAGCTCGACGCACTGGAGATCAACAGCGAGAAGCGCGATGGCGGCGTCTTCCTCCGGGATCCCTGGGGCATCGGCCTGACGCTGTCGGCCTGACCGGGACGCTATTGGACCTTCTCGGTTCCCGATGGCGTCGTCACCCCGGTCGGCCCGCCGCCGTTGCCACTCGGCGCCGGCGAACGGTCTGTTGCTTCCGGCGGCCGTGCAGGACCGGAGGCCGGGTCATCGTTGAACGTGCCGGGACCGGACGGCTGCGTATTGATCGGATCCGGTTTCGTCGACGCCGTCGCCGTCGGATCGTTATTGTCTGGGTCGGGCCAGATCGCAACACTGACGCCGGCAATGATGAGAACGGCCGCGCCTGCCGCAAGGACCGTCCAGGCCCACCACCGCCGTTGGTCGGCGGCTTTCAGGCCCCTCTCGTCGGCGTAAGGGGGATTGGTCGAATAGGTCTCGGTGGTTTTCGTCCGATCGGGATCTTCGGTCATGAGCTATCTCCTTCCGACGTCGAACGCCCGCGACTGCAAGCTTGTTCCGGCGATGCAATTCAACTCGCTTGCTTGCCGGCGCGGGGCGGAGGTCCTCTCGCCTGACCGCGCACGCCTGCAACGGGCGCCATTTGCGGCATCGCGTGACCTTGCGGAACCGGAACCGAAGCAGCGCGTTCTTGTGGCGAAGCAATGGGGCTTCGGGGACCTCACCGCATGGGCATCGCCAACGGCATCCGCAAACAGGCAAAGAAGATCGCCGACGGCGAACGCCGCACCAGCACCTGGGCAAAGACATTGCAGGAGGCGGCGGAGGAGCTGCCACCACCTGCGCCGGTGCGTCGTGTGGAAAAGGACGGGCTGGATATCAGCACGGCCTGGGCGATCATCGGCATCTTCGCCATCCTCGGGCTGGCGGCCGTCTATATGATGTCGCTGATCCTCATCCCCATCACGCTTGCGGTGGTCGTCGGCATGATCCTCGGCCTCGCCGCCGAAAATCTCAGTAAGATGGGAGTGCCGCGGCTCGCCAACGCCTTTCTGCTGTCAAGCGGGGTCGCTCTTGTCATCGCGCTGCTGGCCAACTCGCTTGCGGATCCGCTGACGACGCTTGCCAATGAAGCCCCGGCTTTCGTCGAGCGCACGATCAGCCGTATCATGCCTTATCTGGAGCGCATCGAATGGTTGCACATCACGCCGGCGACATTCGAAAGCGGGCCGATGTCAATCGGTGCACTGCTCGAAAACACCGGCAACGTCCTGCATGTGGTGACCACCAGCCTGACGCCGGCGCTGGTGCAGGGGCTGATCTTTTTCGCTGCGCTGCTGCTCTTCCTCGCCAGTCGGGTCAATCTGCGCAAGACGATCATCATGACCTTCCGCACCCGCCCGCAGCGGCTGGCCGCGATCCGCATCATCAATGCCGTCGAACAGGTGCTCGGCTTCTACTTTGCCACCGCCTCGCTGATTTATGTCGGGCTTGGCATCGTCATGACCATTATCGCTTATGCGAGCGGCTTGTCGGCACCGGTGCTGTGGGGCTTCTTCGCCTTCCTGTCGAGCTTCATTCCTTATCTCGGCATCACGCTGATGACGCTGTCTGTCGCTATCGCCGGCATCATTACATATGACGGCTTCATCGTCGGCCTGATGCCGGCCGCCGCCTTCTTCACGGTGCATCTCGTCATGGAAAACATCATCTTCCCGGCGGTGATGGGGCGACGGCTCGAAATCAACCCCTTCATCGTCTTCATCGCCATCCTGTTCTGGACGTGGATGTGGGGTGCGGTCGGAGCGATGCTGGCGCTGCCGCTGTCGTTGATCGTCATGACCATTATCGAGGAGTTGTTGATCGAGGAACGACCGCAGCCGCAATTGCCGAAGTGATCAAGCGAGGAGACATCCGTTGGCATCTGATCCCGATCTCGACGAATCCGATCATGACCAGATGGTCAGCGGCCGTTCGCTTTGGGGGAGGAATGCCATCCGTCCGGAGTGGCGGCCGATCGAGCAGAGCATTGCTGCCGATGTGGCGGTGATCGGCGGCGGCATCACCGGTGCGCTGATCGCAGAACATCTGACGGCGCGGGGCTTTTGCGTTGTTATCGTCGACCGGCAGGAACTGGACTTTGGCAGCACCGCCGCCAGCACGGCGATGCTGCAATGGGAAATCGACAGCACGCTCAGCGAGCTGGAGACCTGGTATGGCTTCGAGCGTGCGGCCGGCATCTATCGCCGCAGCGCCGCTGCCGTCGCCGGCCTTGCCAAGCTGATCGCCACAAACGGCATCGCCTGCGGTTTTCGGTCGCGCAACACGCTCTATCTCGCCGCCAATCAGGAAGGTGCCCGCGACCTGCAGGCGGAGCGCCAGCTGCGCCGCCGGGCCGGCCTGCCCGGCGTCTATCTCGAACATCCCGATCTCTTCACCCAGTTCGAGCTCGATCGCGATGGCGCGATCTATTCGCCGGGTTCGGCGGAAGCCGATCCGTTGCTGCTCACCTGGGCGCTGATCGCGATCGCTGTGCGGCGCGGCGCGCAGTTGCTCAAGGCTTCGGTGACCGCGTTGCACAGCGACGGCGACCACGTCACTGCCGAAACCGACGGAGGCCATGTCATCCAAGCGCGCCATCTTGTGCTGGCGACCGGCTATTCGATGCCGGGTCTCGAGATGCCGAAGCTGCACCGCGTCTGTTCGAGCTGGGCGTTCGCCACCGTGCCCCAAAACCCGGCAAGGCTCTGGCGCGACAGGGCGCTGATCTGGGAGGACAGCCATCCCTATCTCTACATGCGCACGACAGCGGATCACCGCATCGTCGCCGGTGGTGAAGACGACGGCACCGTCAATGCTGCGGTGCGCGAGCGGAAGCTGCCGGCGAAGATCCGTGTAATTCAGGCGAAGATGCAGCGGCTCTGGCCGAGGGCCGACACCCGCATCGCCCATGCCTGGGGCGGAACCTTCGGCGAAACCGCCGACGGCCTGCCGCTGATCGGCCCGGTACCCGGCATGCCGCATGTGTTCGCCGCCTATGGCTACGGCGGCAACGGCATTACCCTTTCCTATCTCGCTGCCCAGATGATCGGCGCGATGATTGCCGGCATGCATCGCGACTGGTTCGAGGATTTCGCGCTCGATCGCGACGGGCCGGGGCTGCGGCGGTTTGGGGAAGATAGGGCGCGAGCGGGGAGTGAACTGCGGTAGAGGCCTTGTAGTGGCTGTCGTGCCGTGGCCGCCCCCTCTGCCCTGCGGGGCATCTCCCCCACGAGTGGGGAGATCGGCTGGGCTTGGTGACCTCCCCAAACAACTGGCATCGCGGCTCGGCAAAACGGTAGAGAGGCGGAAGGCTTGGCTACTTGCCAATCTCCCCACCTCTGGGGGAGATGCCCGGCAGGGCAGAGGGGGCGGCCACGGCACACCTTCAATAGCGAACTACTCCGTCGTGCGATCATCCCCCATATCATCGACATCATCGAGGCGAACAAACTCCGTGCCCTTCACCTTCAGATCGACCAGCGCCTTTGCTACCCCCTCGCCCGCCGCATGGGTCGGCTGGTTGATGTGGGAGATGACGACGTCACCGTCCTTGGCCGAGGCGATGCGCTTTTCGGTAATTGCAGCGCCGAGCAGCGAGCCGCCGTCGCCGTTCACCGAATAACCGGCGATGCGGTAGCCGAGGGCGCGGATTTCGCCGATTGCCGAAAGGTCATATTTGGCGGTCGAGCCGCGGAACCAGTGCGGTGCGGGAATGCCGGATGCGAGCATGGCGGCAGCGCCGCCTTCGACTTCCTGGCGGACGGCCTGCGGCGAGCCGGCGGACGCTATGCCATAGACCCGCGTCGGCGTATCGACGGCGGGAATGTGGTTCTCACCATGATTTTCGAGTTCGAACAGGTCGGGGTTCTGCAGGAAGACGGCGAGCGCGGCGGGATTGCGCTTCAGCCAGCGAGCGGTGACGAAGATCGTCGCGGGAATGCGCTCGCGCACCAGGGTCGACAGGATGCGCTCGTCCGCCTGGCCCATGCAGGCATCGAAGGTCAGCGCAATGCGAGCATGGCCCGCGATGTTGGAGCGGGCAATATGCAGATGCGGCTCGACGAGGTTTACCGCCGGACCCTTGATGACCGGAGCGCCGGCAGCCGGCAGCAGCGGCGTTTCGGCCGCGCACACCGTGGAGAGGCCGGCCAGAAGAAACGCCGAAGCAAGCAAGATGCGGTTCATGGAAGGACTTCTACGATTCAATCGGCCGAGTTTAGCGACGGCATTCGTCCACCACCATGTGGCCGGTCAGCGCAGCCAAGGCGACAGGCGATCAATCGTAGAGATAATATTTTTCCCACTTCTCGCGCGGCACCTTGTCGCCGATCTGGTAATCGAGCTGGCGCACGTTGATATGCTGCGGACCGGTGATGCAGGTGTAGGAGAGATGGTACCAGTCGCCCTTGCTGCGGAAGACCGCGCCCGGCGCCTGCAGCGAATTGTCGCCGGCGATCGGATCCTTGAAGGTATAGGCGATCACCTTGTCGGGCTTGAAGCCGGTGCTGTCCTGGTTGATGCGGCTCATCGCCTCGGTGTCGCAGCTCTGCTCCAGGCGGGTCGAGGGATCGAGTTTCTCCAGCTGCTTCTTGATGGCGGGATCGACGGCAAAGGCGGGGGCGGCAAGAGCGGCCAGGGATACAAACAGGAGCAGACGTTTCGGCATTGCGGAGAAAATCCCTTACTGTTGTCCATTCTTCACCCTGCCACAGGCGGGTTGCCAGGGGCTTGGCAGGTGTAACTTTCATGCAGCGATAGCGGACTTTCTTAAACTTTGTGGTGACATCAAGGCAGGGCGAGACAAGCCGTCGCCTTGTCTGTGGAAGGCCCCCTTCCCCCTTGGCGCTTGATCCGGAACCGGTGCGCCTCTATCTCTTGCCAACCCGACCTTCCCACCGGAGCCAATTCCTTGTCCGTTTTCAAAAACCTGCCGACACCGCCTGCCGCCCCGAAGAAGCCCGTCTCCGATACGCGCCACGGCATTACCCGCACGGACGATTATGCCTGGCTGCGCGCCGACAACTGGCAAGCGATGTTCAAGGATCCCTCGATCCTCGATCCCGAGATCCGCCGGCATCTCGAAGCTGAAAACGCCTATATGAATGCGGCGATGGAAGACACCAAACCGCTGCAGAAGGTGCTGTTTTCCGAAATGCGCGGCCGCATCAAGGAAGACGACAGCTCGGTGCCGGTGAAGGACGGCGCCTATGCCTACGGCACATCCTACGTGACCGGCGGCGAGCAGCCGCGCTACTTCCGCATCCCCCGCGACGGCGATGTCGCCGACGAGACGATCCGCATGGTGCTGCTGGACGGCGACAAGGAGGCAACGGGCAAAGCCTATTTCCGCCTCGCCGGCCTCGACCACTCGAGCGACCACGGCCGCGGCATCTGGGGTTATGACGATAAGGGCTCGGAATTCTTCACACTGAAGGTGCGCGACCTCTCGACCGGCCAGGATCTCGACGACGTGATCGAGAATACCGGCGGCGGCGGCGTCTGGGCGCCCGATGGTAAGAGCTTCTTCTATTCGGCGCTCGACGAGAACCACCGGCCCTCGAAAGTGTTCCACCATATTGTCGGCCGGCCGCAGTCGGAAGACCGGCTGGTCTATGAGGAAACCGATGCCGGCTTCTTCATGGGCGTCGGCGGCTCGCTGCTCGACGATTTCATCTATATCGACATCCACGACCACGAGACCAGCGAATACCGGCTGCTGTCGACCAAGGATCTGACAGCCGAGCCGAAGCTGGTGGCGGCGCGCGAGGAAGGCATCGAATATTCGATGACCGAGGGCGGCGACGTCTTCTATATTCTGACGAATGACGGCGGCGCCAAGGATTTCAAGATCATGGAAGCGCCTGTGGACAATCCGGGCAAGGAAAACTGGCGCGAAGTGGTTCCCCATAAGCCCGGCACGCTGATCATCAGCCACATGGCCTATGCCCGCCATCTCCTGTGGCTGGAGCGCAAGGACGGGCTGCCGCGGATCATCATCCGCGACCGGTCGACCGGTGAGGAACACGCGATCGCCTTTGCCGAGGAAGCCTATTCGCTGGGGCTGTCGGGTGCTGCGGAATACGACACGGATGTCATCCGCTTCTCCTATTCCTCGATGACGACGCCATCGCAGCTCTACGACTACAACATGGTGACGCGCGAGCGCACGCTCTTGAAGACGCAGGAAGTGCCGTCGGGCCACAATCCCGAAGACTACGTCACCCGCCGGGTCTTCGCCCCCGCCTGGGATGGCGAGACCGTGCCGGTCACCCTGCTCTACCGCAAGGACACGCCGCTCGACGGCAGCGCCCCCTGCCTGCTCTATGGCTACGGCGCCTACGGCATTACCATTCCGGCCGGCTTCAACACCAATTGCCTGTCGCTCGCCGACCGCGGCTTCGTCTATGCCATCGCCCATATCCGCGGCGGCAAGGACAAGGGCTTTGCCTGGTACGAAGACGGCAAGATGGACAAGAAGACGAACAGCTTCAAGGACTTCGTCGCCGCGGCCGATTATCTGAATCAACAGAAGTTCACCTCTTACGCGAAGATCATCGCTGAGGGCGGCTCGGCCGGCGGCATGCTGATGGGCGCCGTCGCCAACATGGCGCCGGAAAAATTCGCCGGCATCATCGCCGCCGTTCCCTTCGTCGACGTGCTCAACACCATGCTCGACGACACCTTGCCGCTGACGCCGCCGGAATGGCCGGAATGGGGCAACCCGATCGACAGCCGCGAAGAATACGAGCAGATCGCCGCCTATTCGCCCTATGACAATGTCGGCCCCAAAGCCTACCCGCCGATCCTGGCGCTAGGCGGCCTGACCGACCCGCGCGTCACCTATTGGGAGCCGGCCAAATGGGTGGCGAAGCTGCGTGAGCAGACGACCGGCGCGGCGCCGATCCTGCTCAAGACCAATATGGATGCCGGCCATGGCGGCGCGTCCGGGCGTTTCCAGCGGTTGGAAGAGATTGCGTTTGAGTATGCGTTTGCGATCAAGGTGGCGGGGAAGATGTGAATTTTTAGGGGGGTGCCGTGGTCGCCCCCTCTGCCCTGCCGGGCACCTCCCCCACAGGCGGGGAGATCGGCAAGTGGCCAAACCTTCCCGCCTCTCTACCGTTTCGCCCAGCCGCGACGCTGGTTGTTTGGGAAGCCAGCAAGCCCAGCCAATCTCCCCACCTGTGGGGGAGATGCCCGGCAGGGCAGAGGGGGGCGGCACGGCACAACGGTCAAAGGAGAAGGAAATGCCCATCTACATCGCCCTCCTCCGCGCCGTAAACGTCGGCGGCACCGGCGCCTTGCCGATGACCGAATTGAAAACAATCTGCGAAGAGCTCGGCTTCACGGATGTCAAAACCTATATCCAGAGCGGCAATGTGCTCTTCCGCTCGGATGAATCCGAAACGGCGGTGGAGGAAAAGCTCGACGCAGCCCTCGGCAAGACGATGGGCAAGCGGCCAGGCGTGATGGTGCGAACCCGGAAGGAGCTCGACGCGATCGTCGCCGACGCACCCTTCCCCGACGCCAAACCGAACTTCCTGCTCGTCTATTTCCTGCCCGAAAGAGCCCCTGCCGATGCACTCGAAAATATGGTGGCGCCCGACGGCGAGGAGGCAAAACTCGCGGCCCGCGAAATCTATGTGCACTATCCCAATGGCTCCGGCCGCTCGAAGCTGAAGCTGCCGGCGCTGAAACCAGCGACCTCGCGCAATCTCAATACCGTGCGCAAGCTCGCGGAAATGGCCGCAGCGATGGAACGTTAACGGCAGCTAGGCCTTCGGCATTTCCGCGGCCGGCAGGAAGAGCATCTTTACGAAAGTCCTGAGCATCAGCACCTGTTCGGCCAGCGTGTTCGGCTCCTTCAGTGTCTTCGACAGGACGATGCCGCCTTCCAGGACTGAGGACACCATATCGGCGAGCTGGTCGATATTGACGGGTTCGCGCGGCGGATAGACCTCCATGATATCGCGAAGCATGCGGCTGAAACGGCGCCGCCAGGCAAGCACCGCATTGCGGTTGGTCTCCTGTATCTCCCGGTCGAACAGTCGCTCGTAATAGCAGACGGTCGCCACAAGGCAGCCGGGATGGCCGTTCGGCAGGTCGGAGAGCAGTTCGGACAGCAGCTTCAGCCCGAGCAGGAAGGATTGCAGCGGATCGTCCACCAGATCCTTAGCGCGGCTGAAGATCTCGTCGTAGATGCGCTCGTCATTTTCGATGTAGCGGTTGAGCAGGGCCTTGGCGAGCTCGTTCTTGTCCCTGAAATGATAGAAGAAGCCGCTCTTGGTGATGCCGGTCTCGGCAATCAGCTCCTCGATGGAGGTGCCGCCGAACCCCTTCTGCAACACAGCCGCCTCGGCCACATCGAGGATGCGGGTCCTGGTTTCCTCGCCCTTTCGCATATCCCCTCCTGTACCGGCGGTACAGTTTTGATCGGCGCACGGTCAGAACTTGCCTGCGTCCCCGGCAGCTTCGGTTACGCCAAGCGATTGATATTAACCGGCAAAAGCCAAAACCGCCGGCAGTATACCGCAAGTCGCCTAGTTTGACAGCCGATTAAGCGCGAGAACTTCGTTCGACGACAGCTGTTCGGCTGCCGCGAGGAAAAGGCTTCAACAATGGCAAAGTACAGAAACGGTCTGCCGCAGCTCAAAGGCGGCACCTTCATTACCGATGGCGGCATGGAAACGACGATGATCTTTCAAGAAGGCATCGAGCTTCCGCATTTCGCTGCTTTCATATTGCTGGCTTCCGAAGACGGGCGCCAGCGGATGCGGAATTACTATCGCCGTTATCTCGATATCGCGCGGCGGCACGGCACGGGCTTCGTGCTCGACACCGCGACATGGCGCGCCAATCCGGACTGGGGGCAGAAGCTCGGCTATACCGCTGACGCCCTGAAGGCGGCCAACGAGGAAGCCGTCGACCTGCTCGTCGGGTTACGCAGCGCCTATGAGCGGCCGGAGCAGCCGATCGTCATCAGCGGCGCGATCGGCCCGCGCGGCGACGGCTATAAGGCGGGCAGCATGGATGCCGCCGAAGCGGAAGACTACCACGCTTTCCAGATCGGGGCTTTCGCCGGCACCGAGGCCGACATGGTGACCGCCTTCACGCTGACCAATATTGACGAGGCGATCGGCGTGGCGCGGGCGGCACAGTCGTTCAACATGCCCTCGGCCATCTCCTTCACGCTGGAGACGGATGGCAGACTGGTGACGGGTCACAGCCTTCAGGATGCCATCGAGACCACGGATGCGGCGACCGGCGGGACGCCGGCCTATTACATGATCAACTGCGCCCATCCCTCGCATTTCGAAGGTGCACTCGATCCCGGCAGCGCCTGGGCAATGCGCATTTCCGGCATTCGCGCCAACGCCTCGACCATGAGCCACGAGCAGTTGGACAATAGCGAGACGCTGGATGCGGGCGATCCCGAGGATCTCGGCAGCCGCTACCGCAAGCTCATCGGCCGCATGCCGGCGGTGCGCGTGCTCGGCGGCTGCTGCGGCACCGACCACCGCCATGTCGCGGCGATCTGCGAGGCATGCCTGCCGCAGGCGGCATGACAGCGGTAGGAGGCCTGTATCCGGCTACGGCGTGCCATGTGTGCCCCCTCTGCCCTGCCGGGCATCTCCCCCACAGGTGGGGAGATGGGCTGGGCTCACTGGCTTCCCCAAACAATGAGCGTCCAGCACGACGAAACGGTAGATGAGTAGGAAGTTCAATCCGCTTGTGATCTCCCCGCCTGTGGGGAGATGCCCGGCAGGGCAGAGGGGGGCTGCTACGGCACAAGGCCAGAGAGACCAGTTCATTGCCGATCTGCGTCAAGAAGGCTGAGGGCGTCAGTCTCCGACCGCGTCTTTCGTCTGTTTGGCCTTGTAGCCGCTGATCTCCTCGCCGGCGGTCGCGGAGAAACGCAAGTTCCAGAAGGTCGCGGTGATCGAGATGAGCGTGACGACGACGAAGGCGGTGGAGAAATCGTCGAGCGACGGCGTTTCGACATTGTTGAAGGCCATGGAGCCGTGCAGCGCCAAGGCACCGATGCAGATGCCGAGCGACAGCATCAGCTGCTGGAAGGTGGTGTAGAAACTCGTGGCCGAGCTCATCCGCTCCTTGTCGATCTCGTCATAGGCAATCGTGTTATAGGCGGTGAACTGGAACGACAGGAAGAAGGCGCTGAGTATCAGCACGATGAAGATGAGCGGCATCGGCCAGTCCGGCCGGAAGGCGGCGCAGAGGCCGTAACCGACCGTGCCGAAGATGCCGTTGAGGACGAGGCTGCGGCGGAAGCCGAGCCGGCTGAAGACGAATTTTGCCATCGGCTTCATGGCGAGCGCACCAAGTGCTGTGGCGATGACGATCTGGCCGGCGGCGGCGGCCGACAGGCCGAAGCCGATCTGGAAGAGCAGCGGCAGCAGGAAGGGCTGTGCGCCCTGGGTGATGCGGGTCAGCGAACCGGCTATGACCGAAGTGCCGAAGCTCGGCACCTTCATCAGCGAGAAATCCAGAATCGGCGACGGATGCCGGCGGGCATGCCTGAGATAGGCGATGCCGAAGATGAGGCCGACGGCGATCAGGAAGAGCGAGAAGGCGCCCTCGCCTTCATGGCTCGACATTTCGAAGCCGAAAAGCAGCGAGCCGAGCGAGAGGCCCGAGAGCACGAAGCCGATCGTATCGAAGGGACCGCTCGCCTTGCCTTTGACCTCGTCGATATAGATCGAGACGAAGATCATGCCGATGATGCCGATCGGCACGTTGATGTAGAAGATCCAGCGCCAGTCGAGGTAGGTGACGAAGAAACCGCCGAGCGGTGGGCCGACGATCGGGCCGATCAGCGCCGGCACCAGCAGCCAGGACATGGCGCTGACCATATCCTTGCGGTCGACGCTGCGCATCAGCACGAGGCGGCCGACCGGCATCATCATCGCGCCGCCCAGGCCCTGCAGCAGCCGCGCCAGCACCAGGAAGGACAGCGTCGGCGCCAGCGCGCAGAGGATGGAGCCGATGACGAAAACGGCGATTGCCGCGCGGAACACGGTGCGGGAACCGAAACTGTCGGCCATCCGGCCGCTCGCCGGAATGAAGATCGCCAGGCTGAGGAGATAGGAGGTGAGAGCGATCGACATGGCCGGGGCGCTGACCGCGAAGTCGCGCGCCATGGTCGGCAGCGCCGTCGCCAGCACGGTCGCATCGATATTTTCCATCAGCATCGCACTCGCGACGATCATCGCGATCACCCGGAAATTGGGCGCGGCGCGCCGAACCATAGGCGCCTGGTAAATCTGATCCGACATCGTCCGGGATCACTCGCGGTGGCGCGGCGGAGCACACGAGGCTGCAAGGCCGCGGGGGATGACATGGCGTAATGCCAAGGGGAGACGATCTGGTATACGCCCGCGATCATGGCGGCGCTATGTCCTTTATGGCAAAGCAGCTTTGACGAGAGAGAAAAGCACATCACGTTTGCTTGCATCGGCCTCATGCTTCGTGAAGAGCTTGCGCCGCAGGCCACCCGGCCCTACCTATCAATCATGACCTCCGCCCTCGAGAAAAACCGGCCCGGTGCGGCCTTCGCCTTCGACAACAGCTATGCCGGCCTGCCGCAACGCTTTTTTGCGGCGCAAGTGCCGACGCCCGTGGCGGAGCCGTGGCTGATCAAGCTCAACGAACCGCTGGCCGCCGAGCTCGGGCTCGACGTCGAGACGCTGCGGCGCGACGGCGCGGCGATCTTTTCCGGCAATCTCGTTCCCGAAGGGGCGCAACCGCTGGCCATGGCCTATGCCGGCCATCAGTTCGGCGGCTTCTCGCCGCAGCTCGGCGACGGCCGGGCGATCCTGCTCGGCGAAGTGGTCGACCGGAGCGGCAGGCGTTTCGACATCCAGTTGAAAGGCGCCGGACCGACGCCCTTTTCGCGCCGCGGCGACGGGCGGGCGGCGCTCGGACCGGTGCTCAGGGAATACATGATCAGCGAGGCTATGTTTGCGCTCGGCATTCCGGCGACGCGAGCGCTGGCGGCGGTGACGACGGGCGAGCCGGTCTACCGCGAAGAGGTGCTGCCGGGCGCCGTCTTCACCCGGGTCGCAGCCAGCCATATCAGGGTCGGTACATTCCAGTTCTTCGCCGCCAGGGGCGATACCGACGGCGTGCGGGCGCTTGCCGATTATGTCATCGACCGGCATTACCCCACCCTGAAAGAAGCCGACAATCCCTATCTCGCGCTGTTCGAGGCAGTCTCCGAGCGCCAGGCGGCGCTGATCGCCCGCTGGCTGCATGTCGGCTTCATCCATGGGGTGATGAACACGGACAATATGACGATCTCCGGTGAGACGATCGATTTCGGCCCCTGCGCCTTCATGGATGCCTATGATCCGGCGACCGTCTTCTCGTCGATCGACCAGCATGGCCGTTACGCCTATGCCAACCAGCCGGCCATCGGCCAATGGAACCTCGCGCGGCTCGGCGAAACGCTGCTGCCGCTGATCGACGCCGAGCCCGACGGCGCAGTCGATAAGGCGAATGGCGTGATCCGGGCTTATGGCGAGCGGTTCCAGGCGCATTGGCTGGCCGGTATGCGGGCGAAGATCGGCCTCGCCGGCAAAGAGGACGGCGATCTCGAACTGGTGCAAGCGCTGCTCTCACTGATGCAGGCGCAGGGCGCCGATTTTACCCTGACCTTCCGGCGGCTGTCGGATCTGACCGGCGATGACGCCCTGGAGACAGCCTTCGCCGCGAGCTTCCGGGAGCCGGATTCCTGCGGCACCTGGCTTGCGCAATGGCGCGAGCGGCTGTCACGCGATCGCCAAAGCGACGGCGAGCGCGCAGCCGCCATGCGCAGCGTCAATCCGGCCTTCATTCCGCGTAATCACCGGGTCGAACAGGCGATCGAGGCAGCGGTCGAGAACGGCGATTTCTCGCTGTTCGAGGCGCTGCTGAGGGTGCTCGCCAATCCCTACGACGACCAGCCGGATTTTGCCCCCTATAGCGAGCCGCCGAAGCCGCACGAGCGGGTGCTCGCGACTTTCTGCGGGACGTGAGCACGATTAAATCCCTATCGTTCGAGCCGGCGGCCGGCATTCCTACAACCGGACCGTGATTTCACGCTGCGGCAAATGCAGCCGTTGAAAGGCATCTCTCTCGCGCTATCTGGCTGACCGGTGGGGCTTTTCCGCCCCTCCTTCACCCGGCGGACCTCAACGGGAGACAGCCTTATGGCGATCGTTATCACCTCCATCCTCTTCATCATCATCGGGCTGGCGCTCGGTGGCGGCGGGTTCTGGCTCGTCACGCTCGGCGGCAGCCTCTTCTATCTGTTCGCCGGCCTGATGTTTCTGATCACCGCCGGCCTGCTGCTGATGCGCAAGGCGGTGGCGCTCTGGGTTTATGCGGTGCTCGTCGTCGCAGCACTCGCCTGGGCGGTGTGGGAGGTCGGTTTCGACTGGTGGCAGCTCGGACCGCGCGGCGGCATGATCATCCTGCTCGGGCTCTGGCTGCTGACGCCGTGGATCCGCCGGCCGCTCGGCTTTCGCAGCCCGACGGGCATAACCTACGGCGCCAACCCCTGGCCGCTTGCCGTGCCCGTTGTTCTCGCCATCGCCGTCGCCCTCTATTCGATGACGACGGATCCGCACGATCTTGCCGGCGACCTGCCTAGGGATGAGGTCGTGGCCAGCCCCGCCTTCGGCGGCAGCGTGCCGGATGGAGAATGGCATCAGTACGGCCGCACGCCGTTCGGCCAGCGTTATTCGCCGCTCGACCAGATCACTGCCGAAAACGTCTCCACCCTCAAAGAGGCGTGGCGATATCAGACCGGCGACGTCAAACGGCCGGAGGACATCAGCGAGACCACCTATCAGGTGACGCCGCTCAAGGTGAAGGACACGCTCTATCTCTGCACGCCGCATAACTGGGCGATCGCGCTCGACGCCAAGACCGGCAAGGAGAAATGGAAATATGACTCCAATTCCGGCATGAACCCCAACCGGCAGCACCAGACCTGCCGCGGCGTCACCTATTATGCCGATCCTGAAGTCGCCGCCGGCCAGCCCTGCGCCGAGCGCGTCTATCTGCCGACCTCGGATGCCCGGCTGATCGCGCTCGACGCCGCGGACGGGAAGGTGTGCACCAGCTTTGCCGATCAGGGCGTACTGCATCTCGAAACCGGCATGCGCTTCAACCCGGCCGGCTATTATTATTCCACCTCGCCGCCGGTCGCGGTGGCCGGCAAGATCATCATCGGCGGGGCGGTGAACGACAATTACTCCACGCAGGCGCAGTCGGGCGTCATCCGCGCCTTCGACATCAAGACCGGCGCTCTGGTCTGGAACTGGGATTCCGGCAATCCCGATGTGACGACGCCGATCGCGGCCGGCCAGACCTACACGACCAATTCGCCGAACAGCTGGTCGGTCTTCAGCGTCGACGAGGCGCTCGGCATGGTCTACATCCCACTCGGCAATCAGGTGCCCGACCAGCTCGGCATCAACCGCAGCGACAATGTCGAGAAATTCTCCTCCTCTATCGTCGCCCTCGATATCGCCACGGGCCAGCTGCGCTGGGTGCGCCAGACGGTGCACCACGATCTCTGGGACATGGACGTCCCGGCCCAGCCGGCGCTGATCGACCTGACGAAAGAAGATGGCAGCGTCGTTCCCGCCCTGGTCGGCCCGACCAAGCAGGGCGATCTCTACGTGCTCGATAGGCGCAGCGGCGAGCCGATCATCCCGGTCAAGGAAATCCCGGCCCCCGGCGGCGCGATCTCGGGCGATCATACCTCGCCGACCCAGCCGATCTCCGACCTCACCTTTTCGCCCGAACCGCTCAAGGAAAAGGACATGTGGGGGGTGTCGCTGTTCGACCAGCTCGTCTGCCGCATCGATTTTCACCGCTACCGCTATGAGGGCCGCTATACGCCGCCGTCACTCGAAGGGACGATCGTCTATCCCGGCAATTTCGGCACCTTCAACTGGGGCAGCGTCGCGGTGGATCCGGAACGGCAGATCATGTTCGGCATGCCGACCTATCTCGCCTTCACCTCGCGCCTGGTGCCGGCTGCCGAGATTCCGCCACGCGGCCAGGACGAGAAGGGCAGCGAACAGGGGCTCAACCGCAATGACGGCGCGCCCTACGGAGTCTTCATGGGCCCCTTCCTCGGCCCGCTGCAGATCCCCTGCCAGGCGCCGCCATGGGGCTATGTCACGGGCGTCGATCTGCGCACCGGCAAGATCGCCTATATGCACAAAAACGGCACCGTGCACGACATGACGCCGCTTCCGCTGCCCTTCAAGGTGGGCGTGCCCGGCATTGGCGGGCCGATGCTGACCAAAGGCGGCGTCGCCTTCTTGAGCGCCGCCGTCGACAACTACCTGCGCGCCTATGACGTGACAAATGGCCGAGAACTCTGGCAGGCGCGGCTTCCCGCCGGCGGCCAGGCGACGCCGATGACCTATACGACTGACGACAACAAACAATATGTCGTCATGGTCGCCGGCGGCCACGGCTCGGTGGGCACCAAGCCCGGTGATTATGTGATTGCTTATACGCTGCCGTGATGGAGGAGTTGCCGTTCCTTCGGAGAAAGACCCCTCCCCAACCCCTCCCCACAAGGCTATGGCATTCACACATTTAGAATTGCCTATGGAATGGCGTTCTGATTCTCTTGCTGCAAGCAGGAGAATTGAGCGATGGATGATTTGAGCCTGGGGCGGTTTGGCGACCGTCGCCTGGAAAAAGGGGGGCGTTCTTGCTGGAGCGCCTTATTGCGACGGCCGGCCAGGGAATGCGGGTGCGCAAGCTCGGCGGCAATCGGGCCGGAGAGATCCGCTTGACCCGGTTCTTACGCAATGGAGCGGTCGATCCGCAGGCGATGATCGATGAAGCGGCCTTGCGCACGGCCGGCCGCTGCGCGGATCGGCACATCCTGGCCATTCAGGATACGACGGTGGTCCGTTCCAGCGGCGGTGGCGGTCTTTATCTGCATGCGATGATCGGGGTCGACGCCGACGATGGCGCGATCGTCGGGGCGATCCATGGACAGTTTCTAAGCCGCGACCAGGGCAAGCGCGGCACCCAGCGGGCGCGTGCGATCGAAGAGAAGGAGAGCTATCGCTGGCTGGAGGGCGCCGACCGGGCGGCTGAGGTTTGCGCAGCGGCGCGCCACATCACCGTCATTGCCGACCGCGAAAGCGATATCTACGAGGCCTTCACCCGCAGGCCTGCCAATGTCGACCTTGTCGTGCGCGCCGCCAAAGACCGCAGTTTCGGCAAAGACCAGCCGTCGCTATTTGCCATGGCCGATGCCTTGCCGGTTGCGGCAAACCTTGCCTTCACCCTGCCGGCCAAGCCGGGCCGCAAGCAGCGCGACACGCAATTGGCGATCCGCTTCAGCCCGGTGACATTGCTGCCCCCGAAGAACGGCATCTACAGGAAGACCCCGGATGGGGTGCGTCTTTTTCTGGTGGATGTGCGCGAGACCGCCGCACCACCGGGCGAGACGCCGATCCATTGGCGGCTGCTGACGACCTACGCGGTGTCGGATGCCGACCAGGCGGTGGCGGTCATCGCCCTTTATCGCCGCCGCTGGACGATCGAGCAATTGTTCCGCACCCTGAAGACGCAGGGCTTCGACATCGAAGGCCTGCGCATCGAGGACGCGGGGGCGCTGAGCAATCTGGTGACGGCCGCCTTCGTCGCCGCCGTCATCGTGCAACAACTGGTGCATGCCCGCGACGGCGCCCCACCCGGCAGCACCTTGCGCCCCATCGAAGACGCCTTCGAGCCGAGCGACCGGCCGCTGCTGGAAGCCTTCTGCGCCAAGCTTCAGGGCAACACCGCCAAACAGAAGAACCCGCATCCCAAAGGGTCGCTGGCCTATGCCGCCTGGGTCTGCGCCCGCCTCGGCGGATGGACCGGCTACTACGGCAAGCCTGGGCCAATCGTCATGCTCGACGGATGGCAGCAGTTCCAGGCCGCCAAACGCGGCGTAGACCTCCTCTTATCAGCTTTCGACAATGTGTGAATCTAATAGCCCCACAAGGGGGAGGAGCTACCGTGCCGCGCCCGTCACATTTCATTTCTGACGATACCGCATGTGGCAGCGCATTTTGGTGCGGGAGCGCGCCGCAGCTTAGCCCCTCCCCCTTGTGGGGAGGGGTTTTCACCCGCACTCCGGACAGCCGTCGCATCTTTCCTATTTCAAACCATCTCCACAATCATCCGTCCCACCTCGGCAAAGACCGGGTTCAGCTCCTTCACCGGCACGGTCGCCTCGGCGATATAGACGGCGGCGACGATCGGGCCGCGGTCGGGGGGCCAGATGACGGCGATGTCGCCGAGGGAGCCGTTCGGGCCGGTGCCGGTCTTATCGCCGACCTTCCAATCGGCCGGCAGGCCGGCTCTCAGCCGCTCCTTGCCTGTCGTGCTTGCCACCAGCCAGTTGATCAGCCTGTCGCAGGAGGCTTCGGTCAGCACCGAGCCGAGCGTCAGGTTGCCGAGCGTATCGAGCATCGCAGCCGGGGTGGTCGTGTCGCGCGGATCGCCCTTCCGGCCCTCGTTCAGCGTCGGTTCGGTGCGGTCGAGACGCGTCGTGCCGTCGCCGATCGAGCGCAGCCAGTCGGTCAGCCCGGCAGGCCCGCCAAAACTTTCGAGCAGCAGGTTGCCGGCGGTGTTGTCGCTGACCGTCACCGCCGCATCGCAGAGTTCGGCGATCGTCATGCCGTCGGCGCCTGCGTGTTTTTCGCTGATCGGCGAATAGTCGACAAGCTTGTCCTTGCCGTAGGTCACCCGCCGGTCGAGGCTCTCGTCACCCTTGTCGACGCGGGCCAGCACGAAGCCGGCGGCCAGCGCCTTGAAGGTGCTGCACATCGGAAAGGCTTCGCTGCCGCGATAGCCGAAGGAGATGCTGGTCTGGGTGTCGAGCACCGAGACGCCGAGGCGCCCGCCGGTGCGTTTTTCCAGCTCGGCCAGGCGGCGCTCGACATTGTCGTCGCCCTCCTCGCTCTTCTCCTCGGCATTGACGGGAAACGTGAGGGCAGGCAGGCACAAAGCCGAGCCGATCAGCATGCGGCGGGTAAGGCTGAGATCCATGAAATTCCTCCGGCGGTGAGGAGGACAGAGCTAAGGCGCGATTGCGGCGGCATCTCGTCATCGCGGCGGCGTCCGCACTGGAATTATGCCGCCCGCGTCACCTCGACCGTCACATGCGACAATTCCGACAGCGCCGAAAGCCGAGCCTTGTAGAAGGCCGGATCGCGCGGCTCGGGGGTGAGGATCGCGACGATCGCGGCATGGTGGCCGGGGCCGACCTGCCAGACATGCAGATCGGTGATCCGGTCTTCCTCCGTCTCGATCGCCTCGCGAATGTCAACCGGCAGCGTCTCGCCGTGCGGGACGACGTCGAGAAGGATGCCGCCCGAGGATTTCATCAGGCTCCAGGACCAGTTGGCGATGACCAGGCCACCGACTATGCCCATGATCGGATCGAGCCAGAGCCAGCCATAGAGGCTGCCGAGCGTCAGCGCCGCGATGGCAAGCACGGAGGTCAGCGCGTCGGCGACGACATGCAGATAGGCGGCGCGGATATTGTTGTCGCCGGTTTTACCGTGGTGGGCATGGTCGCCATGCCCGTGATCGTGATGGCCCCGATGGCTATGCCCGTGATGGTCATGTCCGTGATGGCCATGCCCGTGATGAGCGTGATGACCGTGGTCGTGGCCGCCGCCGGCGAGCAGCCAGGCACTGGCGAGATTGACGGCAAGGCCGATCACCGCGACCGCAATCGCCTGGGCAAAGCCGATCGGCACCGGATTTACAAGCCGCAGCCAGCTCTCCCATGCCATCAGCAAAGCAATCAAAGCAAGAATGATGGCGCTGGCAAAACCGGCGAGATCGCCGAGCTTGCCGGTGCCGAAAGTGAAGCGCGGATTGCGCGCCTGACGGCGGGCGAAGAGATAGGCGAGCGCCGAAATCAGCAGCGCGCTGGCATGGGTCGACATGTGCCAGCCATCGGCCACGAGGGCCATGGAGCCGTAGATCGTGCCGGCGAAGATTTCGGCCACCATCATCAGCGTCGTCAGTCCGATCACCAGCCAGATCCGCAGCTCATTGCGCTGATGGTCGGCGCCGAGGAAGACGTGATCGTGTTCGAGGGCGGTCATCTGGGCTTTCCCGATCCCGGCATTCATTCCAGGCTCCTTCTCTCATCAGCGGATATAGGTTCGCAACACTTCCGAAATTTCCTCGACCGCCTCGGCCCGTGCCGCGTCATCGGCGGCATTCAGCACATGCTCGCGCAGGTGATCGTCCAGCACCTCGCCGGTCAGTCCGCTCAAAGCGCCGCGGATCGAGGCCAGCAATTGCAGGATTTCGCCGCAGGGGCGCTCGGCCTCGAGCGCCCGCTCGACCGCCTCCATCTGCCCCTTCAGGCGGCTGATGCGGGCGATGAGCTTCTTTTTCTGCAAAGTGGTATGGGACATGGTCGGCCTTCTATAACATAGGGGGGTATACTACCAAGCGCACGGACTGACATCAACGAGCGTTACAGCGTGTTGAGCGCCACGCTCCAACGCCATTGACAAATGCCGCGTTTGCGGCGATTGATGCGCCATGATCAAAAACGTGCACCAGAGCCGCTCGTATTTTTGGCTGTACCTGTAAAGGGCGGCCGGACAGATCATATTGTCAACAAGCCGCCGTCAGGCGGCTTTGTTGTATCGGCAGCGTCCTGACGGCAGATTATCAAAGGACGCGAAGACCATGACCGAAATGGAAGACAGCGAAATCTCACTGATGCGCCCATCGGTGGTGACGATCCGCACCGCCAAGCCGCGCGACCTGCCCGAACTCAACGACATGATCGCCCTGCTTGCCGCCCATCACGGCGACGCGGCGGCGACGACGCCGGAGCAGCTCGAGCGCGATCTGTTCGGCCCCCTGCCCTGGATCCAGGCTCTCGTTGCCGAGACCGGCGAAGGGCTGATCGGCTACGCCATCCTCGTGCCGCTCTACAGGGCGCAGGAGGGAAAACGCGGCATGGACCTGCATCACCTCTTCGTGCGCGACGGCCATCGCGGCCACGGCACCGGTCAGTTGCTGGTCGACCGGGCCCGCGAAACCGCCCGCAATGCCGGCTGCGGCTACCTCTCCGTCAGTGCGGCGACCGGCAACGTGCTGGCGCACCGCTTCTACGAACAGCTGGATTTCACGCCGCGGCCGGTGACCGGCATGCGCTACATGCAGTCGATCGCTTAGGGTGGCACGAAGGTCCACATTCCTGGCTCGATGGAGCGGGAGCGGGTTAAGCTTGCCAGCTGGAGCGGCGCGCATCTATTCAGACGTAGGGTGGGGTTCGGATCGAGTCGGACGGGCCCCGCTTCAGGACTGCTGATACTTTATCAAATCGCGTTAGGAGCATTCATGGCTGATTTCAAACTTCATTGCTTCGCTCTCTCCGGGAACTCTTACAAGGTCGCACTCTTCTTTGCGCTTGCCGGCATGGAATGGGAAAGCATTTTCGTTGATTATCTGGGCGGCGAAACGCGTACTGAAGAATGGCGAAAGACGATCAACGAACAGGGCGAAGCGCCGGTGCTCGAACATGGCCAAGCGAAGATCAGCCAATCGGGAGTTATCCTGGACTACTTGTCAGAGGTGACAGGCCAATTTGGGGCGCAGACGGCCGAAGAACGACGCGACATCATGCGTTGGATCCTCTTCGACAATCATAAATTCACCAGCTATTACGCGACGCTGCGGTTCATCTATGGCCTTCAGAAGAGCGGCGAGACGCCCGTCGTCGAGTTCCTAAGGCTGAGAGCCAAAGCTGCCTATGCGATCGTTGACGAACACTTGGCCCATGGTCGGCGACCGGCTGACGATCGCAGACCTCTCTTTGGCGGGCTACGCCTTCATGCCGGAGGATACCGGAATCGATCACAGTGCCTTTCCGGCTATCGCAGCCTGGAAAGATCGCATCAGCAGCATGCCGGGCTGGCGCCATCCCTATGATCTCATGCCTGGTCCCACTTCCCTATAACAGGGAGATCGACCTTGCAAATGCAGCGGCCGCAAAAACCGCTGCACAGTCTTGCGCGACCAGGCATTAACGCCCCGGCACAGCCTTCAGATAGGCGGCAATCGCTTCGCGGTCGGCGGCCGGCAGGCGGGCCATGTTCTGCTGGACATCGACCATCGAGCCGCCGACACTATCGAAATCGGGGGTGAAGCCGGTTTCGAGATAGCTGGCGATATCGGCCTCGCTCCAGCCGCCGATGCTTTTCGACGCCGGCGTGATATTGGGTATGCGGCCCCTGCCTTCCGGATTGGGCGCGCCGGCGAGCCACTGATCGGCTTGGAACCCGCCGAGCGCATCGCGGGGCGTGTGGCACTCGCCGCAATGGCCGGGGCCTTCAACGAGATATTGGCCGCGCTTGATCTTGTCGTCGCTTTTCGAAAGAGTCACGCGCGGCTGATCGTTGAAATAGAGGAATTTCCAACCACCGAGCGCCAGCCTAATGTTGTAGGGGAACGGCAGCTCATGCGGAGCCGCGACGTTGGCGCTCTTCGGCAAGGTTTTCAGGAAAGCGAAGAGATCGTTGACGTCCTTGTCGCTCATGCGGGAATAGGAGCCATAGGGAAAGGACGGGTAGAGATGCTCACCGTCCGGTCCGACGCCGCGCTTCATCGCATTGCCGAATTCGGCCAGCGTCCAGGCGCCGATGCCGGCTTTTTCATCGGGTGAGATACTCGGCACGTGGAAGGTGCCGAAAGCGCTCTTCAGCGCCAGCCCGCCCGAAAGCGTCAGCTTCGCATCGCCTTCGGAACCGGGGGCTGAATGACAGCTGACGCAGCCGCCCGCCCAGAAGACCATCTCACCGTTGGCAGGATCCGGCGCGCCGAGGCCGGCCCAGTGGCTCTCCGGCAGCGGATCGGGCGCGGTCACCAGATAGAAGGCGGCACCGCCGAGGACGGCGATGCCGATCAGACAGAGCAGTAACCGGATGAACCTGCGGATCATGCCCCGCCTCCCTTTTTTCCGAGACTTCCCCGAGCGGATATCAAGACGATCCGCGTCGGCGGCAAGGCCGGCGCGGATCGCATATAAGGACCAGATCAAAACGGCCTATCGCTCACTTGCTGAGGCGATAGGCCTTGTGACAGCCGGCGCAATTGGCCCCGAGCGTGTTCATCGTGGCGCCGACGGCGGCGGCATCGGCCGGAAGCTGAGCCAGCGCGGTTTCGGCATCGGTGGAGAGCTTCGCGGCGCGCGCCTTGAAGTCGTCCATGTTTTCCCAGACCTTCGGGCTCACCGCTTCGTCGCCCGTCTCCGTGCCCGGCTTGAACTGATCGGGGAAAACCTTGGCGGTTGTGGCAATCGTCGTCAGCGCGGCTTTCACCGCCTCGGCGTCATAGGGCTTCTCGCCCTTGGCGATGCCGGCCAGCGCGCCCGCCGAACCCCCGATCTTCTTCATCAGCGCCGCGCGCGAATCATGCGTGCCTTCGGCGGCGGTCACCGAGCCGAAGGCCATGCCGGCCATCGCTGCAGCGGCAGCTACTGCTTTCCAATTCATTTTTCCTCTCCATTTCTCTTCGGCCAAGGCGGCCGGTGGCCAATCTGCACCGGGAGCATGCCAAAATCCATGGCGCAAGGCAGTCACGTTTTGCCGGATCACCATAAAAACAATGTGATAAACAGCGAACGGACCCGGGGCGGGCCAGTGCCAGACAGGCCGACGCCGCGTTAACCCAACCCGGCAATCCTATACGTCCGGCAGTCTCGTTGCCAGGAAATCGATAAGGACTCGTGCAGCCATCGGCAGGTGCTTTCGGGAAACATAAAGAGCATGGATGCCAAGCGTGGCCGGCTGCCATGCCGGCAGGACGACCACCAGATTGCCTGTCCGAACCTCCTGATCGGCGGCAAAACGCGGCAGCATGGCGATGCCGAGACCAGACAGAGCGGCACGGCGCAGGGCGACAGCGTCATTGGTCTGGAAGGTTCCTTGCACTGAGATGACGATCTGAGAGTCGAAATTCCTCAGCGACCATTCCGTTCCTCCAAGGTGGGTGTAAGTGAGGCACCTGTGGCCGCCGAGATCCTCCGGTCCTGTCGGAATTCCGTATTGCTCGAGATAGCGCGGCGAGGCGTAGAGCAGCGACGAGCATTGTCCGAGCCGTTTTGCGATCAAGGATGGATCCATGCGGTTGGCGATCCTTATCGCCAGATCGATGCGATCCTGCACGAGGTCGATCGTCCGATCGGAAATCTGTAAATCGACCTTGATGCGCGGATAGACGTCGGCAAAATCGGCAAGAAGGGGAATGAGCTGCGCCTCGGCGAGGATGGCGGGCGCTGTCACCCTGAGAAGACCGTGCGGAGTCTCTGCATGGCTTGCGACCTCCGTCACCGCGTCGGCAACACGGACGATGTCCCGACACATGTCGAGAACGCGTTCGCCCGCCGATGTCAGGCTGAGCTGTCGCGTCGTGCGGTGGAGAAGTCGCGTTCCCGACCAGTCTTCCATGGCCGCGATGTAGCGCGACGCCATCGCGCGGGACATGCCCAATTCTTCGGCTGCAGCTGAAGCGCTGCCGCGCTCGACAGTCTTCAAGAGCACTTTCGCCGCAATGATCCGATCCATCTATTCGCTCGATCTATGCAACATTCTGTCGATCATAGTGACGTTTATCTTTGATACGCGCAACATTATATCTTTCTTGAACACAGGGAGATCGCAGTGACCACCGACATCGAACTTCAATATTTCTTCGACCCCTTCTGCGGCTGGTGTTACGCAAGCGCTCCGGCGCTGGCGGGTCTTGCCGACCAATTTTCAGATCGTCTCAGGATGCTTCCCTCCGGCCTTTTCATCGGCGCAAGGCCGATCTCGTCGATATCAGATCACGCATGGCGCAACGACCAGAGGATCCAGGCTCTCACCGGGCAGCGCTTTTCCAAGGAATACCACCAGAACGTCCTGCTGGCGCCGAACGGCGTTTTCGACTCGGGACCTGCGACACTTGCGCTCACTGCGCTCGGCGAACACTCCACGCAACTCGAACCCCGTTTCCTGCATGCGATCCAGATCGCGCGTTATGTCGAGGGCCGCGATACTACCGACATTCAGGAAGTTGCGATGGTCGCCGCCAAGGTGGCTGCCGAGCATGGCATCGAACTGACTGCCGAGGTCTTGGCTGAGAGGCTCCGGAACGACGCCGATCTCAGGAAGCGCACGCTGGAGCGGATGGAAGAGACCCAGCGTCAGATGGACGTCCTCGGCATTCGCGGCGTCCCGCAGCTCGTCGCCCTCATCAACGGCGAGGCCCACATCCTTAGCGGCGAGGCGCTCTATCAAGGTCCGGCTCGGCTTGCCGCAGCGCTCGACGAGCTCTGCGCAGCCGCCTGAAACATCAATCCCAACCAGGAGTATCATCATGAAAATCGCTCTTATCGGAGCCTCCGGTCAGGCCGGCTCCCGCATCCTGTCGGAATTGTCGGCTCGCGGCCATAGCGTCACCGCGATCGCCCGAGATCCCGCTAAGGTCGCCTCTCTGCCTGATGTCACCGCCGCCTCCGGCGACATCGCCGCACCTGAAGCTCTAGCGAAGGTGTTGGAGGGTCATGACGCAGTCATCAGCTCGGTGCATTTCTCCGCCAGCGATCCGGACAAGCTGATCGGCGCCGTCAAGGCCTCCGGCGTTCGCCGCTACTATGTGGTTGGCGGGGCGGGCAGCCTCGAAGTCGCTCCAGGCGTTCTCCTGGTGGATACGCCCGAGTTCCCGGCGATCTACAAATCCGAAGCGCAGGGCGGCGTCGACTACCTCAATAAGCTCAAGGGTGAACACGACCTCGACTGGACCTTCCTGTCCCCTTCGGCCGCATTCGTCCCCGGCGAGCGCACCGCAGCTTCCGCCTCGGCAAGGACGAACTGCTGACGAACGAACACGGCAGCAGCATTTCCTTCGAGGACTTCGCCGTTGCGCTCGTTGACGAGATCGAAGCTCCTGCCCACGTCAGGCAACGGTTCACCGTCGGGTACTAATCCAACCCAGGCCGCGAGTTCCGGCCGCCCCGACGCGCGTGGCAATATCGCGCGCGCCGGGGCGGGCGTAAAAGAAGATTTGCTTTCCCACTATCAGTGACGGCGACAAGGGACAGCCGGCTCAGGCGCTTTTCCAGCCCTGCCAAAGGCTGAGGGCGGAGACGGCGACCAGGAGCAGTCCGGCGCAGCGGCCGACAAAGGCCGTCGCATCGGGGTTTCCGACGAGAAGATCACGGCTGCGGCCGGCGGTCATCGCCAGCGTGCCGTAAATGGCGAACTGCGTCGCGATCGTCATGGCGCCCATGATCAGGCCCTGCATCCAGACCGGGCCATATTCCGGTTTCAGGAACTGCGGATAGACGGCGAACATGAAGATATAGGCCTTGGGATTGACCAGACAGGTGACCGCGCCCTGGCGGAAAGCGCGCCAGCCGGAGCCCGCCGTCGCCGGCCCGACCGCCTCGACGGTGATCGAGCTGCGCATCAGCGAAATGCCGATCCAGATCATATAGGCGACGCCGGCAAAGAGCAGCACGTTGAACAGTTGCGGCAGCATGGTGACGAGCACACCGACGCCGGCCGCGCCATAGGCCGAGTGCACGGCGCCGCCGGCCATGATGCCGCCGGTCGCGGCCAGCCCCCGCCGGATGCCGCCGGTCAGGGAGTTGGCGAGCACGAAGAGCATATCCATGCCCGGCACGATGATGATGCCGAACAGAAGGGTGAAGAAGAGCCAGAGGTTTTCATGGTAGTTCATGTCAGTTACCGCCTTGCCGCTGCATGGGTCGCTTTGAAAGACCCTGATTGATTTCAATCCGATAGGCGGCTCTATACGGGAACCCAACTGACAGGGTATTGTCAGGAGCGTAAGGGATGGGAGAGGCAAAATGCGCAAGGCCTCGCGGCTTTTCGAGATCATTCAGATCCTGCGACTCGCCAGAAAACCGATGACGGCGGCTAAGATGGCCGAGACGCTCGAGGTGACCGTGCGCTCGATCTATCGCGATATCGCCGCACTCCAGGCGATGCGCGTGCCGATCGAGGGCGGGCGCGGCATCGGCTATATCATGCGGCCCGGCTTCGACCTGCCGCCGCTGATGTTTTCGATCGAGGAAATGGAGGCGATCGTGCTGTCGCTGGCGCTGCTCGAACGCACCGCCGACGAGGAACTGAAGCAGGCCGCGCGCCGGGTCAACCAGAAGATATCAGGCGCCGTGCCGGCGCCGCTGCGCCAGGCAATGGACAATAAGGTGCTTTATGCCTGGGGTTCGACCGCGCAGCCGGCCGGCTTCGACCTTGCGATCGTGCGCCGGGCGATCCGCGACGAACGCAAGCTGATGCTCGGCTACCGCGACGAACTTGGCCGCGGAAGCGAGCGGACGATCCAGCCGATCGCGCTGATCTACTATTCGCAGACCGCCAACATCGTCGCTTGGTGCGAACTGCGCCAGGCGATCCGCAATTTCCGCAGTGACCGGGTGGAGCGCTGCGCGGCGGGTGAGGATTTTTTCAAAGGTGACGGTGACAGACTGCGGGAATTGTGGACGAGCGGCTGGGCGGAGAAGGCTGTGTCGGGGTGATGCGTGGTTTGCAGACAACTATCTGGAGAAGGTCGCGACGTCTCGACTCCCTCTTCTCCCCAGCGGGGAGAAGGTGCCCGTAGGGCGGATGAGGGGGCCGGCGAAGCCGGTCTTTCCAACAACGCCCATGCGGATTTCGATCGCGCTGGCATCGTCTCAACCAAGTTCAGGGCGCGGGGAACGGCGTTACCGTCGGCGTGGCGGAATAGATTTTAGGTGAAAGATGTGCCGTGTGGCCCCCTCATCCGCCTGCCGGCACCTTCTCCCCGAGGGGAGAAGAGGACATGCCGCGACATCTCCGTTCCTCGCGCCCTCGTGCGAGGCTCGCCCCCTTTCCCGCAAGTGGGGATCCGTAGACCAAGCCCGAGCATGACGAGGTTGGGGCCGACTTTATCGGCAGTCTCTCCCAGGCCTAAAAAGCCAGCGTCCGGCTGTCCTCGCGCCCGAAGCCGCGGATTTCGAGGCGATCGGGGTGGACCTCGACGATGGCGAAGGCGTTTTCGGCCTCGGTGTCGACCACGCCCTTGAAATTGACGAAGTGGCAGGCGCCGGCCATGCCGTAATTGCCGACATGGTCGTGACCGTTGAGGTAGGCGACGACATTGCGCTCAGAGGCGAGCAGCGCGACGATGCGTTCGCTGTCCCACATGCCGTGTTCACTGGGCGGATAGACGGGATAGTGATTCATGACGATCACCTTTTCGCCGGCCCCGCCCGCTTTGGCGATTTCATCGGCCAGCCAGGCGAACTGCGCGTCGCTCAGCGCGGCATTCCAGCGATGGGCATTGCTGGCGCCGTTCTCCTCCAGCTCGGCCAGCATTTGCGCGGCCAGCGCTCGATGCGGATGGCCCTCGGGCGGCGCGAAGGTGCTGACCTCGTTGCCGTCGAGCACGATGAAGCGCCAGCCGTGACGGCAGAAACTGTAATAGGGCGACAGCATGCCGAGACGTGCGGCGACTTCGGAGAGATGTCCAGCGGAGACGGAGAAATCATGGTTGCCAAGCAGGAAGAGCGCCTCGTGCCTCAGCTTCTCATAGACCGGCAGGATCTCGTCGAAGCTTGAAAAGCTGCGGTCGATGACATCGCCGAGCGTCATGACGAAGCTCAAATCCCAACCGTTGAAGATCTCGATCGCCTCGGCGACCTTGGCGAGGCTGTTGGCATAGTAACGGCCCATGGCCGCATGCGGGGGGATGGCCGCATATTGAGGATCGGCGATGATGCCGAAGCGGAACAGGGGAAGAGCGGAAGAGGACATGGGGCGTGATTAGGAGCGGCCGGTGACAGGGATGTGACGAGCTTGAAAACAAACACCCGGCGTTCGGAGGAACGCCGGGTGCAAAAAAAGAGGCTGAGAATCGCCGTCGATGGCGGCGAGCCTGGTGCCGCTTACTTCGTGGCTTCTTCGTAGCGTTCCAGGACGTAGTCCCAGTTGATCAGGCTGTCGATGAAGGCTTCGAGGTATTTCGGGCGGGCGTTGCGATAGTCGATGTAATAGGAGTGTTCCCAGACGTCGACGCCGAGGATCGGGGTGGCGCCGTGAACGAGCGGGTTTTCGCCGTTCGGGGTCTTGGAGATTTCGAGCTTGCCGTTCTTGACGGAAACCCAGGCCCAGCCGGAGCCGAACTGGGTGGCGCCGGCATTGGCGAAATCGGCCTTGAACTTGTCGTAGCCGCCGAGATCGGAGGCGAAAGCCGCTTCGAGCTTGCCCGGCAGCTTATTGCCGCCGCCGCCCTTTTTCATCCACTTCCAGAAATGGATGTGGTTGTAGTGCTGGGCGGCGTTGTTGAAGAGGCCGGCGTTGGTGCCGAAGGACTTCTTGACGACGTCTTCGAGCGACAGATCCGAAAGGCCGGCTTCAGCGGCGAGCTTGTTGCCGTTGTCGACATAGGCCTTATGGTGCTTGTCGTGGTGAAACTCCAGCGTTTCCTTCGACATGAAGGGGGCAAGGGCTTCGTAATCATAGGGAAGTTCAGGCAATTCGAAAGCCATGTCAGATCTCCTCTTGGCAATAGATTGCGTCATCGGCAGGTGAGGCGGAACATAGGAGGGGAACGGGGGAGAGGCAACCGGCGAAATATCAAAAAACGACCGGCCGGAGGAAAATTTGCCTCAGTTTCAGGGCTGGATTCGAGCATGCAAATCGACCGGCAGGCCGCCGCGAAAACCGCTTACCGGCGACAGACATCAATGGAGAGCTTGACATGAACAGGAATATAATCCCGCTTCTCGCCATGGCCGCGCTTCCGTTTCTTGCGGCTGCGGCGGGTGCCTCTTCGGACGAGGCCTGGAAACAGCTGGCCGCCGACGTGGAAGCCAAGTGCAGGAAGGCCGCGGTCGGAATCGAGAAGCCAGTTGCCGCCGTCGACCCCTTCGGCACATCACATTACGGGCTCGCCCTGGTGACGGGAAAGCCGAAGGGCGCCAAGGGGCTCGTCGTCCAGATCTGCGTCTATGACAAGCAGGAGAAGTCGGTCGAGATCGGCAGCGCGATGGATGCCAAGAAACTTGGGCTGACCTTGGCTAAATAGTCGGTCGCCGTAGCTGTTGTGACTTCCGTCGCATTCCGAGCGGAACCCGAGCCTACCCTTGCGAGTTGAAGTTCCGGGTTTTTACAGCGTCGGGCGTCTGTGAGAGGCGTCGAGGCGCTCTATGTTTGTGATAAATGCATGATCCTTTTCAAAAATTGATTCCGATCTTGGGGTTGTGCGCAGGGAGGTTTAGACATGTCGGAGCTTCGCAAGCGGGCGGAAGATCAGCAGAAAATCTATCAGCGCTGGGCACCGGTCTATGATCGCGTCTATCGCGGCATCCTGCGCGACGGCCATCGCAAGCTTGCCGCGCTTGCCGCCGCGGCCGGCACCGATATTCTGGAAATCGGCACCGGCACCGGCCTGACGCTCGCCCATTATCCCAGCCGTTGCCAGGTGACCGGCATCGACATTTCCGAACATATGATCGCCCGGGCGCGCGAGAAGGTGCGTCGCGAAAACCTTCAGCATGTGCAGGCGCTCGAGGTGATGGATGCGCATGCGCTGCGCTTTGCCGACCAGTCCTTCGACGTGGTTTGTCTGCCCTTCGTCATCACGCTGATTCCCGAGCCCGAGCGGGCGCTCGACGAGTGCGCCCGGGTGCTGCGGCCGGGGGGCGAGATCATCCTCGCCAGCAAGCTCGGCGACGGCGCCGGCCTGCAGGGGGCGATCGAAGCGGCGGTGGCGCCGCTGGTGCGTCACATCGGCTGGTCTTCCGCCTTCCGCATCCATCGCATCCTCGCCTGGGCCGAGCGTCGCGGCGATTTTTCGGCGACCGATATTCTGCCGGTCTTTCCGAACGGCTTTTTCAAGATCGTCCGGCTGAAGCAGCGCGGACTTTCCGCCTGAGCAAAAGTTTTTTCCCGCATCGCGGATTCTGATGCTACCGTTCGTCTGAGGGGACCGCATGACATCGGATATCTTCTTCTTCATCGCCGTTGGCTTCTGCGCGCAGATCGTCGATGGCGCACTCGGCATGGCCTTCGGCGTGCTGTCGACGACAAGCCTGCTGGCCTTCGGGGTTCCGGCGGCCAATGCCAGCGCCATGACGCATGTGACGGAAATGTTCACGACGGCGGCGTCCGGCCTCTCGCATGCCTATCACCGCAATGTCGACTGGCGGCTGGTGGCGCGGTTGGCGCCTGCCGGCATGATCGGCGGCGCGATCGGGGCTTATCTGCTTGCCAATATCGACGGCAAGGTGATCGAGCCCTTCGTATCGGCCTATCTGATCGCGATAGGCCTGCTGATCCTCTACAAGGCCTTCCGGCCGCAGATCAGGCGCGAGGTGCGCGACTGGGCCGTGCCGCCCGTCGGCTTTTTCGGCGGTGTTCTCGATGCGATCGGCGGCGGCGGTTGGGGTCCTGTCGTCACCAGCACGCTTGTCGGGCGCGGTCACGACCTGAAGCGGGTGATCGGCTCGACCAATTTCACCGAATTCGCCGTGACCCTGACGATTTCGGTCACCTTCGTCGTGACGCTCGGCTGGTCTGAGCTCAACTCGGCGATCGGCCTCATCATCGGCGGTGTCATCGCCGCCCCCTTCGGCGCCATTCTCGTCAAGCGGCTGCCGGTGCGGGCGCTGATGGTGGCGGTCTCGATGGTCATCATCACGACGTCGGCGCTGCGGATCTTCTAGAACTTCGAAGGCTCAGAGATTGCGGCCGAAATAGACCTCCACGGCGGCGATCCTGTCACCGCGAAAACGAAGGCTTTCCATGTTGCCGAAGCTCGTGCCGCCCAGTTTTTCGGCACGGTAGCGAACAGCAGCCTCGTCGCCGTTTACCGCCAAAAATTCGATGTGGATGGCGCCGAAGAGCGGCTCCTTCGGCCAGCAGCGTTCGAAATAAGTGGCCCGGTCGATATGATCGTCGCGCGGACTAGAAAAGGTGAAATCCTCCGTCGACATGGCGCCGACTTTGTCCTTGCGGTCATCCAGATAGGCGGCGTAGAGATCGCGGACGGTCTGCTGCCTCGTGCGCACATCATTCATGGCAATATCCTCCGATAAACCGATTGCATATCGCAATCAGTTTAGCACGTTTACCTCAAATGATCCAGTTTCGGCGCAATCGCGCCCTCGTGATCGAACCGCCGAGGCAGGAATGACCGATAGGCAATTGGACGCGGCGAGCATTGGGACAGGCTCGATCTACTGGAAGCGCAATCTCGCCGTTTCGCTGATCGGCTCCTTTACCACGATCGTGGCGATGACGCTGCTGCTTCCCTTCCTGCCGCTCTATGTAAGGGAACTCGGCGTGGCGGATCATGCGGCGATCGTGCAATGGTCGGGCATCGCCTATGGCGCCACTTTTCTTGCCGCGGCTCTCGTCGCGCCGCTGTGGGGGCGGCTCGGCGACATTTACGGCCGCAAGCTGATGCTGGTGCGCGCCAGCCTCGGCATGACGCTGGCGATCTCGCTGATGGGAATGGCCGGCGATATCTGGCAGCTAGTGGCGCTGCGGCTGTTCGTCGGGCTTGCGGGCGGCTATTCCTCCGGCTCGATGGTGCTGGTGGCGACGCAGACGCCGAAGGACCGATCGGCCTGGGCGCTCGGCGTGCTCTCTTCCGGCATCATGGCCGGCAATCTCGTCGGGCCGCTCCTTGGCGGAGTGCTGCCGCCTGTTATCGGCATCCGCGGCACGTTTTTCGCCGCCGGCGGCATGATCTTCCTTGCCTTTCTCGCCACTACCCTGCTGATCAAGGAGGAGAAATCGCCGGCCCGCAAACAGGCGGCCAAGGCGAGCGGCGGCTGGAAATCCATTCCCGACAAGCGGCCGGTCATCGCCATGCTGGCAACCGGCATGCTGTTGATGTTCGCCAATATGTCGATCGAGCCGATCATCACCGTCTATGTCGCGCAGATCGTGCCCATCGCAGCCCAGGTGACGATGATCTCGGGCCTCGTCATGTCGGCGGCCGCCCTCGGCAGCATTCTTTCCGCCTCCTGGCTCGGCAGGCTTGCCGACAGGATCGGCCACTGGCCGGTGATCTCGGGCGCGCTCGCCGTCGCTGGGCTGCTGTTGATCCCGCAGGCCTTCGTCACCAGTTCCTGGCAACTGATCGTCCTGCGCTTCCTGATGGGCGCCGCACTCGGCGGGCTGCTGCCCTGCATTGCCGCCGTGATCCGCCACAGCGTGCCCGATAGTGCGGCCGGCAGCATTCTCGGCCTGTCCGTCTCCTCACAATATGTCGGCCAGGTGGCCGGTCCTATCCTCGGCGGCTTTGTCGGCGGGCATATCGGCATGCGGGCGGTTTTCCTCGGCACATCGGTGCTGCTGGTCGCGGGTGCTGCCTATGCCTGGCTGGTGCGGCCCAGAAAGATCGAGGCCGGATCGGGCTCAGCTTCGCGCGCTACCGCAGATCAGCTCGACGCCTGAACGGGCGATTGCCTCAAGCGTCTCGCGGCTGTCGCCGGCGCGGGCGCGTACGGCGAGCGAATGCATGACGGCCGAGGCAAGCCTTGCCAGCATCTGCGGATCGGCGCTCTCGGGAAGCTCGCCGCGTTCGACGGCAAGGCGCATGCGCCTTTCGATCTCGCCGTCGAAATCGCTGAGACTGCGGCCGAGCACTTCGCGCACCCGCTCGCGCTCGACGGCTTCGACCGTCGCCGTGCCGATCAGCAGACAGCCGCGCGCGGCGGTTTCGCCATGCAGATAGACCGCCAGCGCACCGGCATAGACGCGGGCGAGATTGTCGCGCAGCGGAAGTGACGGATCGAGTGCCTCGGCCAGCGCATCCATGCCGTCCTGCCGATAGGCCTCCAGCGTATCGAGATAGAGATCCTCCTTGTCGCCGAAGGCGCCGTAGAGGCTCGGACGGTTGAGGTTGGTCGCCGCGCTGAGATTATCGAGCGAGGCTGCGGCAAAGCCCCTGTCCCAGAAGACGTCCCGGGCCTTGCCAAGCGCTGCCTTGGCATCGAAAGCCCTCGGGCGGCCTCGCTTCCTCTCATCCTTCATATTTTGTACCGTTTCGCATTAAAATCTTGACGCAGGGTATTTTATGCGAAACAGTACAGATGTTCAACGCCATTGACAGGCGGCAACAGACCGCCTCCTCGGAGAAGGAACTCGCTATGAAACTGTATATGAACGCCGCGGCCTGCTCGCTTTCGCCGCATATCGTCTGCCGTGAGCTGGGGCTCGATATCGAACTCGTCGAGGTCGACCGGGAAACCCACAGGACGAGCGGCGGCGAGGACTATCTTGCCATCAACGGCAATGGCTATGTGCCGGCGCTGAGGCTCGATGACGGCAAGGTGCTGACCGAGGGGCCGGCGATCGTGCAGTTCCTCGCCGACAGCGTGCCGCACGGCACGGCGATGCTGCCCGAGCTCGGCAACCTCAGACGCAACGAGGTGCAATCCTACCTGAACTTCATCACCGCCGAGCTGCACAAGCCGATGGTGCTGCTCTTCAACCCGGCCTATGCGACCGTCCACCCGGAAATCCGCGCGCTGGTATCGAAGCGGCTCGCCTGGCTGAACGGCCGGCTTGCCGGACCCTACCTCACCGGCGAGGCCTTCACCGTGGCGGACGCCTATCTCTTCGTCTGCCTGAACTGGTCGCCCTGGATCGAGATCGATCTCAAGCAATGGCCGGCGCTGCACGGCTTCATGGCCCGCGTGGCGGCGCGCCCGAAGGTGCGCGAGGCGATGCAGGCCGAAGATCTCGAGGCCTTCGATGCCGGTGGCGTCTTCTTCGCGCCGCATGCCTATGTCGCCTCATCAGGGCGGACGGGCTCGCCGGTCAGGCCATAATAGCCGTCAGAGCGCGTTGACGGCCACCGGCAGCGCGCGCTTGTGGGCGGTGGCGCGATAGGCGGCGAGGATGCGGCGGCGGGCGATCTCGCCGACCGGCTTGCCTTCGAGGAAATCATCGATCTCGTCATAGGTAACGCCATAGGCCTCCTCGTCGGGGCGAAGCGGCCGCTGATCCTCCAGGTCGGCGGTCGGCACCTTGAAGACCAGTTCGTCAGGCGCGCCGAGCCGCTTGGCCAGCAGGCGGACGCGGCGCTTGTTGAGACCGGCGAGCGGCAGGATATCGGCGGCGCCATCGCCGAATTTGGTGAAGAAGCCCATGACCGCTTCGGCGGCATGATCGGTGCCGATGACAAGGCCGCCGAGCGCACCGGCCAAAGCGAACTGAGCAATCATCCGCTGGCGGGCCTTGATATTGCCGAGGATGAAATCCTGCCGGCCGGCGTCGGCGAAAGCCAGACCGCCCTTTTGAGCGGCGGCCAGCATCCCATCCGCAGCCGCCTTGATATTGATGACCATCGAGCGGTCGGCGCCGATCGTTGTAAGCGCCCTCTCGGCATCGGCCTCGTCAGCCTGGACGCCATAGGGAAGACGCACGGCAACGAACTCCACAGCATGACCGCTGTCGCGCAGCTCGCGCACCGCCTTCTGGGCGAGCAGCGCCGCGGTTAGCGAATCGACACCGCCGCTGATGCCGAGAACGTAGCTGCGCAGACCTGAGGCGACGAGATAATCCTTGAGGAAGGCGGTTCGCCGCGCGATCTCGCGCTCGGGATCGATCTCGGCGGCAACGCCCAGCTCGCGGATGATCTCGCCTTGTTCGTCGGACAGCAGGGTCATGGGTTCTTCCTCGGTTGTGGGGTTGGCGGCACTATGGCGGAAAGATATGGGGAAGCGAAGTCGTTTTGGGCAAGCCTTCCTGAGTTCCGGGCAAGTGGGCGGCGAGGCTTGAATAGGTCAAGAAGATAGACCGGTTTCGCCGGCCCCCTCATCCGCCCTACGGGCACCTTCTCCCCGAGCGGAGAAGAGGGAATCGAGAAGTTGCGGCATATCTCTTCTCACCTCGGGGAGAAGGTGCCGGCAGGCGGATGAGGGGGCCGCGTCGCATCATCTCACAATCGTAAAAAGCTCCACCGGATCCGCAAACCCCTTCAACCCATGCGCCCCGACCGACACCACATCCCCTGCCCCGGCCTCTTCGCAGAACGGCGCCGACATCAGCAGGGGCTCGCTCAATTCACTGCAGGCGGTCTGGATGCGGCTGACCAGATTGACGTCGCGGCCGATCAGGGTGAAGTCGAGACGCCGGCCTGAACCGACATTGCCGTAGCTGACTTCGCCATAATGCAGGGCGATGCCGGTGTTCACGCCGGTGCCGTCATACTGGAAATGGTCGATCTCATCGAGGATGGCGCGAGCCGATGCCAGGGCGGCGCCGCAGGTATGGGCCGCGGCATAACCCGGGAAGAAGGCAAGCACGGCGTCGCCCATGAATTTCAGCACTTCGCCGCCCTCTCGGGTAATGGCAGGGACGATCCTGTCGAAATAGGCATTGAGCAGCCCGAGCACGGTGCTTCCGGGCAGCCGGTTCGACAACTCGGTAAAGCCGCGCAGATCGCAAAGCAGCAGGGCGGCGTCCATCGACTCGATTTCGCCCTGGCGGATGCGGCCGGCAAGGATGCGGCTTGCGGTCAGCGGCCCGACATAGGTATCGAGCAGGCTGAGCTCGACCTGGCGAAGAATGCGCAGCTCGCTGGTGTTGCGCAGCGCCGGCAGGATGCGCTCGATCACCTGACGTTCGGAGTCGGTGAAGCCCACCGGCCGCCTCGTGGCAAAGACGGCAGCGCCGACCGGCCCATCGATATTGCAGAGCGGCGCGATGACAAGCTGCATCAGGCCGCGATCGGCGAAGACGTCGATATGCTGCCAGCGGCCGTGCACGTTTTCGCCAGGACCGACCACCAGCGGCTCCCGGGTTTCCATGACCTTGCGCAGCGGCGTATTGGCGAGCGCGACCCGCGCGCCATGTTCGCGGTCGTGGATCTCGACCGGCTCGCCCGGCGCCCAGGCAATGGTGCGGCCGACGAGCTCTGGATGCAGCGTCATCAGATGCAGGGTCATCCGGTCGACCGGCAGGCCGAGCGCCTGAAGCCTGCGGCCGAGTCCGGAGACGAGGCCCGCTTCGTCGAGCGCGTGGCATTCGTCGCCGGACAGCCATTCGATGATGGCGAGGAGCGCACCGGTGCTGACGGCTTTGGCCTGCCTTTCTGCAGCTGGAGCATAGATCGCAGTTGTCATGGCATCTCCTCCTTGAGGCAGGCGGTGCTAGTGAGCGCCGCCGCCGGAGAGTTGAGCGGGTTTCTTGAGAAGCAGGATCGCAAGCAGGGCGACGACGAGGGCGACGCCGAGCAGGAAGAACGCGTCGCTGAAGGCCATGATATTGGCCTGCTTGCGCAGCTTCAGAGCTATGGCGACGACCGCCTTTTGGCTGGCGGCCGCCTGGTCGCTGACGCCGTGGCTCATGAAATAGGCCGTCAGCTGGGCGATGCGATCGCGGGTGGCTTCCTCGAACACCGACACCGAGTGGGTGAGGATGTTCGAATGGAACTGCTCGCGCTTCGACAGGAACGTCTGCAGCAAGGCGATGCCGACCGCGCCCCCGAGATTGCGCATCATGTTGAAAAGCGCGGAAGCCGAACCGGCATTCTCCTGCTCGATGCCTGCGGTGGCGATGGCGGACAGCGGGGTGAAGACCAGCGCCTGGCCGACGGCACGGACGATGTTCGGCCAGAAGAGCTGGTCGCTCGCATAGTCGCCCGTCATATGCACGTTCATGAAATTCGACGCGGCGAAGAGGGCAAAGCCGATGATGATCAGCAGGCGCACGTCGAAACGCTTCATCAGGCGGGGCACCAGCGGGATCAGCACCAGCTGCGGAATGCCGGTCCATGCGAGAACCATGCCGATCTGCTCGGAATTGTAACCCTGTATCCGGGCGAGATAGATCGGCAGCACGAAGACCGAGCCGTAAAGCGCAATGCCGAGCAGGAAATTCGCGACGATGCCGAAGCCGAAGTTGCGACGGAGCAGCAGCCGGAGGTTCAACAGCGGCTGGGCCGCCTTCAGCTCAATGACCAGGAACAGCGTCAGCGAGACGGCGGCGATGACCGACAGGCGGAGGATGAAGTCGGAGCCGAACCAGTCTTCCTTGTTGCCCTCTTCCAGTACGGTCTGCAAGGCCGCCAGGCCGATCGCCATGGTGACGATACCCGGCCAGTCGCCCTTGGCGAGAAGCTTCAGGTTCATCGGCGCACGGTCGAGCGAAGCCCAGAGCAGGCCGACCATCAGCGCGCCCGGCACCAGATTGACGTAGAAGATATGCTCCCAGCCCCAGTTTTCGGTGAGGTAACCGCCGATCGTCGGGCCGATTGCCGGCGCGAAAGTGGCCGAAAGGGCAAAGAGGGCAAGGCCGACCGGCTGCTTGGCCTTGGGCAGAAGCGTGATGATGATGGTGAAGGCCATCGGGATCAGCACGCCGCCGGAAAAGCCCTGTATCGCACGCAGGATGATCATCTGCTGCAGATTGACCGCGAAGGCGCAGGCGACCGAGAAGATCAGGAAGAGGATGGCGTTGGCCAGCAGATAGTTGCGGAGCGAAAAGACCCGCGCCAGCCAGCCGCTGAGCGGAATGACGACGATCTCGGCGATCAGATAGGAGGTCGAGATCCAGCCGCCGTCATCCGTGCCGGCGCCGATGGCGCCCTGGATATCGGCAAGCGAGGCATTGACGATCTGGATATTGAGGACCGCCATGAAGGCGCCGAGCGTGGAGCCGACGACGGCCGCCCAGGTGCGCAGCGGGCTCATCTTTGCCGGTTGGGCAGGTGAAGCCGCGGCGGCGCGCACGAGCGAATTGCTGTTTGCGGCGATCTGAAGAGTGGCCATGACTTATCCCCTTCCGGCTTCGCGGAAAAACGTCTCATGACGGGTTGGGTTGATAGTTCTGGCAGATGGGAACGGATTATCCAGCGTGACTGGACGATCCCTCCCCGGCTGCTCCGGCGGTGTTGTTTGCGTCGTTCTGGGCAGCCTTGGTGTCGATCTCGGGCTCGACCGACATGCCGGAACGCAGAAGGCCGCTCAGAGCCTCGTCGTCGATGACGATCTTGACGGGTATACGCTGGACGATCTTCGTGAAGTTGCCGGTGGCGTTGTCAGGCGGCAGCAGCGAGAATTCGAGCCCGCTTGCCGGCGAAACACTGTCGACATGGCCCCTGATCGCCTTGCCGGGAAAGCTGTCGATCTTGATCTCGACCAACTGGCCCGGGCGGATGTAGGTCAGCTGGGTTTCCTTGAAATTGGCGACGACATAGACTGCATGCAGCGGCACGACGGCCATCAGTTGTGTGCCCGATGTGACGTACTGGCCGACGCGGATCGAGCGGGCGCCAACTGTGCCGTCGACGGCGGCGACGATATCCGTATAGGAGAGGTTGAGCTCCGCCTGGCGAGCGGCGGCCGCAGCCCGGTCGCGCTGCGCCACCGCCTGTTCCCGCTGGGTCCGAATCACCGGCACCTTGTTCTCTGCCGCGACAAGCGCTGCCCGATCGCGTTCGACGGCGGCGGCGGCCTGGTCGCGGGCCGACTGGCTCTGTTCGGCGCGGGACTGGGTGCCGGCGCCGTTGGTGATGAGGCGGGCGGAGCGGGCCGCATCGGACACGGCAAAATCCAGCGAAGCCTGCGACGCATTGACCGTCGCCCTGGCCTGTTCGATGACCGACTGCTGCAACACGATCTCGGCATCGATATTGGCGATGGCGGCCTCGGCCGCCTTTACCTCGGCTCTCGCCTGCGAAAGCGCTGCCTGGAAATCACGGTCGTCGATGCGGGCAAGCACCTGGCCAGCCTTGACCGCGTCATTGTCGTTGACGAGAACCTGCCTGATATAGCCGGCGACCTTCGGCGCGACGGTGGTGTAGTCGGCCTTCACATAGGCGTCGTCGGTGGATTCGATGAAGCGGCCGACCGTCCAGTAGCGGTAGCCGAAATCGCCCGCGAAAGTGACGCCGGCAAGCAGCGCGGCGGCGATGACGGCGCGCTTGACGATGCCGCGGCCGGTCTTTTTTGGCGCTTCGACAACCGGGGTTTCGGCAGCGGGCATCGCGGGCGCTTCGGCGACGGGCGTCCTGGCGGCCTCCTCGGCCAAAATCCGCTCGGCCTCGCCGGCGCTTTCGAAATCCTGCTTGCGGGGTAGTTCGACCATCGTCTCTTCCTTCGTCTTCTACCCCGTTTCTGCGAGGCCCTGTTCGATGCGAAGGAAAATGCGCCCTGCCATTCACTTTGATAATCTGCTTATATCGGGAAGGATCATCAACTCTCAGCGGATAATCCGGAGACAATATGGATCGACTGACAAGCCTCGCCGTCTTTGGCCGAGTGGTGGAATGCGGCGGCTTTTCCGCCGCCGCGCGCCGGCTCAACATGTCCGTCACCATGGTCGGCAATCATGTGCAATCGCTGGAGGAGCGGCTCGGTGTCAGGCTGCTCAACCGCACGACGCGCAAAGTCAGCCTGACGGAAACCGGCAAATATTATTATGAGCGCTCGTCGCAGATTCTCGCCGAACTCGATGAGGCGGACCGAACGGCCGGCGCGCTGAGCACGACGCCGCGCGGCACGCTGAAGGTCTATACCAGCGGCGCCATCGTGCGTTTCCTGCTGCCTGTGGTCAGCGAGTTTATGGAGCTTTATCCGTCGATCTCGCTCGATTTCAGCGTCGGCGAAGGCATGGTCGACATGATCGAGGATGGCTACGACCTGGTGATGCGCACCCTGCTGCCGCCGGACTCCTCGCTCATCGCGCGCAAGCTGACGCCCTGGCGCCATGTGCTCGTCTGCTCACCGGCCTATGCCGAGAACCACTCGATGCCGAAAAAGCCGGCCGAGGTCGCCGACCACAATTGCCTGCAATATGCCTATTACCCCTATGGCGACGAATGGCGCTTCGAGGATGGCGACGGCAACAAGGAGAGCGTAAAGATCGCCGGCAACGTCGTCTCCAACAGCGCGGAGATGTTGCGTTTCCTGACGCTGAACGGAAAAGGCATCTTCCTGGCGCCGAGCTTCGTGGTGTTCGACGACATCGCCGAAGGGCGGCTGGTGAAGATCATGCCGGACTACCGGCCGGTGGAATTCAACATCAACGCCGTCTACCCCAACCGCAGCCACCTGCCGACCAAGGTGCGGCTGTTCATCGACTTGCTCGCGGAGAGATTTGCCGAGCATCGGAAGTGGATGACGTGAGGGGGAATTCAACATGGCGAAGCTCGGCAGCAATGCCGATCGGACATCAAAATGCCTCGACTTCGCTGGACACCATTCGACGTTAAAAACAACGAGGTTAATGTGTCGGTTGAGTGCGTAGACATTTGGAATGTGCGGCGAATGGTCATCGCCGCTTTTCTTGGCACCGCATGTGCCGCCTACGCTCGCGCCTTGGATTTTTGGCCGCTTGGTTTTGCCAATGGGCTACGAGGACTCTTTGATTTATTGGGCGGTCCGCTGCTCGTTCTTTCGGTCGTGGGTATACTGCTCGTTTGGTTTATCAGCGCCATTGCTGCCCAATATGATCGTCGTCTCCGTGGGATGGCGAGTAGCTTCATCGCCATCATCATTGTTCCGGTTTGGTTTGGGACGATCGTCACCGTGCCACTATTCGATCCTTGGCTATGGTACGCCATTTTCAATAAATCGAGTTTCGAAGCTGCCGCAGCCACGAGTGGTTCTTCACAGAACAGTCCAAAGTTTGCCATCATCGAGGCGCGCGACGTTTCGACGGGAATCGCAGGCGTGAGTGTCGATCATTTCGTCGCTCTCATTTACAGCGAAGGCGATCCACACAAACATGTTTATAGTAACAGCGATGAAGAAAAACTGGCATCCAGTTCGGTGCTGACGCACCTCTACGGCAATTTCTACAGGCGAGATGAGTACTGGTGACGCCCCATCGGTTTGAAGTCGCCTTGATGGCTTCGCAATTGGTTCCAACGGAAACCACCGTGCCAGCCCTGCGCTTGCGCTCCGGGCGTCCGCAGTTGCAATCGATTCACTGGATCGATTGCTTCGGCTTCGCCGAACCGCCGCTTACTCTTCACTCTCGCTGCGGCCGTGGGCCCAGTCCATGTAAAGGTCAAGCGCCTTGCGGGTGACCGGGCCTTCCTGGAGGTTGCGGTCGTCGAGACGGGTGACACCGACGACTTTGGAATAGTTGCCGGTGGTGAAGATTTCGTCGGCGGCGAGGAAATCCTCGACGGAGAGCGTCGTTTCCACGACGTCGAAACCGGCTTTGCGAAGCAGGTCCATGACGCGGGCGCGGGTGATGCCGGCGAGGAAGGTGCGGTTGGCGGCCGGCGTCATCACCATGCCGTCCTTGACCATGAAGACGTTCGAGGAGGCAGTTTCGACGACGTTGCCGTTGAGGTCGCGCACCAGCGCATTGTCGAAACCGCGGCTGCGGGCTTCGGCGATCATGCGGCCGCTGTTGGGATAGAGCGAGCCGGTCTTCGCCTCGGTCATCGCCGTTTCCGGCGACGGGCGGCGATAGGGCGAGACGGTGAGGCTGGTGCCGGCATGGCCGCCCATCGGCGCCTCGAACAGGCAGAGCGCGAAGCGGGTCGATGCCGCGTCGACGGAGACGATGCTGCCGGGCGAACCGTGTTCGCCCCAATACATCGGCTTGATGTAGATCGCCGTCGCGCCGTCGAATTTGCCAACGCCTTCCCAGGCAAGCGCGGCAATCTCCTCGGCCGACTTCACCGGCTGCAGGCCGATAGCAAGCGCCGAGCGGTTAATGCGCTGGCAGTGCAGATCGAGATCCGGGGCGATGCCGTCGAACCAGCGGGCGCCGTCGAAGACCGTGGAGCCCAGCCACATGGCATGTGAGGTCGGCCCGATCAGCGGCGGATTGCCGGGAAGCCATTCCCCGTCGACGTGAGTCCAGGTGGTGGAACGCGGTGATGTATCGACGGCCATTGCTGCTCTCCCTTGCGAATCCGGGAAAGCAAAAGCCCCGGCGGCAAGCCGGGTCAAGGACAAATCCCGGCCGGAAATACGGAAGCAAGAAAATGCCGGGGGATGCGGCGGGGCCGCAATATTCGTGCGCGACAGCTGCGGCGTCGGCGATGAGTGCATCAGCAAAAGTGATGGAATCTCTGTTGGAATGGCTGCCTGCCGCGTGTCATCATGGCCCCCAAAAAGAGGCATGAAGGAGGACGCCGATGAAAGCCATGTATTACGAAGCATTCGAGCAGGCGCCCGAAATCCGCACCCTGCCCGATCCGACGCCGACAGAGGACGGCGTCGTCATCGAAGTCGGCGCCAGCGGCCTCTGCCGCAGCGACTGGCACGGCTGGATAGGGCACGATCCCGATATCCGCCTGCCGCATGTGCCGGGGCACGAGCTTGCCGGAAAAGTCGTCGCCACCGGCCGCGGCGTGATGCGCTTCAAGGTCGGCGACCGGGTGACCGTTCCCTTCGTCTCCGGCTGCGGTCATTGCAGCGAATGCCATTCCGGCAACCAGCAGATCTGCCCGAACCAGTTCCAGCCGGGCTTCACCCATTGGGGCTCGTTTGCCGAATATGTGGCAATCGATTATGCCGACACCAATCTGGTGCACCTGCCCGACACGATCGACGATGCGACGGCGGCGAGCCTCGGCTGCCGCTTTGCCACCTCGTTTCGCGCCGTCGCCGACCATGCGCGCACCGGACCCGGCGAATGGATCGCCGTGCATGGCTGCGGCGGCGTCGGCCTGTCGGCGATCATGATCGCCACCGCGCTCGGCGCCAGTGCGATCGGCATCGACATATCGGAGGAGAAACTCGCCTTCGCCAGAGAGTGCGGGGCGGTGGCGACGGTCAATGCCTCAAGCGTTGCCGACGTGGCCGAGGCGGTGCGCGAGATCACCAAGGGCGGCGCGCATGTCTCGATCGACGCGCTCGGCCATCCCACCACCTGCTTCAACTCGATCAAGAACCTTCGCCGCCGCGGACGTCACGTGCAGGTGGGGCTGATGCTTGCCGAGCACGCGACTCCGCAAATTCCGATGGCCCAAGTGATCAGCAACGAGCTGGAGATCTACGGCAGCCACGGCATGCAGGCCTGGCGCTACGACGCCATGCTGTCGATGCTGGCGGCCGGCAAGATCGCCCCGCAGAAACTGATCGGACGGCGCATCAGCCTCGAGGAGGCCGTACCGGCGCTGATGGTGCTCGACAAGGCGGAGGGGACGGGAATCAGCGTGATCACGCGGTTTTCGTGAGGGAAGTCCGGCCTCTCGCCTGTGGCAGGCCCAGGAAAAAACCTTCGTCCAACGAATCTTGCTTCGGCCGAGGAGCAAGGCCGCCACACGTCTCTTCTCCCCAGCGGGGGTCCGAAGGACGGGTCGAGACGCGTGGCTCGACCCCAGCGGATGCCGGCAGGCGGATGAGGGGGTGAGCGGCAAAGCCGCGAATGCGCTGAGCGCAAGCGAAGGGCAATCATGAATGGTGTGCCGTGCGGCCCCCTCATCCGACCCTTCGGGCCACCTTTACCTGGGTTGAGCCGCGGGTCTCAACCCGTCCTTCGGACCCCCGCTGGGGAGAAGAGGGAGCCAAGCCGTGACGCTGACCACCCCTTCCAGGCTTCCAGCTTCGGCGCGAGAGCACAGGCGCAGCCCTACTCCGCCACTCCAATCGACGCTAGATAGGCAGCAGACGCCGGGATCTTGGACTTGTCCTTGATCTCGATGATCAGGCGCGGATTGCTGTTGATCTCGGCAAGGGCTGCGAAGACGGCGCGCCAATGGATCGAGCCTTCGCCGAGGCTCCAGTGGCGGTCGGCATATCCGTCGGCGTCCTGCAGATGGACATGCTGGAGCCGGTTGCCGGCGGCCTTGACGTAATAATCCACCGGTGGCGCGCCGGTATAACCATGGGCGTAATGGGCGTGGCCGGTGTCGATCGAAACGGCGACGCCGGGCGAATTGAAGCTTTCGGCGAGCGCCACGCGGATATGCGGATCCTTATCCTCGATATTCTCGAGAACCATGGTGCAGCCGATCTCCTCGGCGCGTCGGACGGCGTCGCGCAGCGTCAGATGCACGCGCTCGACCAACGCCTCGCGGGCGCCGGCATTGTTGTCGAGATTGTTGTAGGACCAGGAGGTGTAAGGGCTGTGGATGACCATCTGTGTGGCGCCGATGGCGGCGCAGACCTCGAGGCCTTGCAGCAGGCGCCTGGTGACGATGGCGCGAATGTCAGGATCCCGCGAGGCGATGGTGAAACCCCAGAATGGGCCGTGAATGCCGAGGCGGCCGGTATGCCCGTCGAGAAGCCTCCTGGCGCGCGCGGCAAGCGGCGTCCAGTCGCCGTTCAGGATCTCGGCGTCGACGAAGCTCTGCAATTCAAGATCGCGGGATTTTTCTAAAAGCCAGTCACGGTGAACTTCAAGCTCATCAAGCGTCATGGCGGCGCCGACGACGGGAAGAGAGGACATGGATCAGCTCCATCAAAGTGGGTGCCGGGACGGCGTAGAGAGGCGGCCTCAAGGCGGCCGGAACAGCCGCCGCGTTCTATGCGCCTCTTCTGTGTCGGCGGTATTACAGGCGCCGGCCGGAAATGCGGGCCTCCGCATTTTGTCGCAGCCGGCAGGCCTTGCGAAAATGGCCGACCGTACCGATATCGCCGTCACCGGCGTGCCGACCGGGATCGTCGGCAGCCATGACAACGGGGCTGTTGTCAAAGGCGCCAAGCTTTAACGGCTGCCCCGCAAACAAAAACCAAGAAGAAGAAAGAGACATGATGTCCAACTCATTTGTGACAATGCCTGCCGGCAAGGAGGCAAAACGCTTTTTCGTCCTCGGCGACCGGATCGAACGACAGGTCCGTATCCGCGGAACCTGGCTCAACATCTTCGACGTCACCGTGCCGCCCGGTAGCCGGACGCCTAGACATGCGCATGCAAGCCCTGAGGTGTTCCGCATCCTCGAGGGACGCCTGACGATCTGGCGGGTGACCGACAACGGCCCTGAAGAGATCGAGGCCGGCGCCGGCGACATCGTCACCATCGCGCCCTTCATGGTGCACGGCTATGCCAACCGCGGAAGCGTTCCGGCGGTCTTTTCCGCTGTCGTCGATCGCGACATGGCCGAATTCATCGAAGCGGAAGGCGCAAGCGAGCCACCGCAGACCAGCCCTTCGGCGGAAACCATCGCCCGCATGACGGCGGCCGCCAATGCCTATGGGATTACGATCCTGGCGGCGTGACGAGACCTTCCGGCCTGGATCCCGCTTGCTGTCTCAGGCATTTCCAAAGACGGAGAGAACCGACATCGATCTTAACACGACGATGGAAGACGATGGGCGATGCGTATATATAGCCTCTCGTCGAATGCCTCGCCGCGTCGCCTGATCAATAACGAATAGGGTCCCTGTGTTTCTGGAAATTGGAATTGTGGCGTTTCTCACCATTCTCAATGGTGTGCTCGCCATGTCTGAGCTGGCTGTCGTGTCTTCTCGAACAGCCCGCCTGAAGGTTCTCTCCGACAATGGCAGCAAGGGTGCGGCCCAGGCCATCAAACTTGCCGAACACCCCGGCCGCTTTCTCTCCACGGTTCAGATCGGCATCACCCTGGTCGGCGTTCTCTCGGGCGCCTTCTCAGGGGCCACGCTCGGCGGCCGTTTGTCCGGATGGCTGGAAGCACAGGGCATGTCGTCGGGGGCTGCAGACGCTGTCGGCGTCGGTTCGGTCGTCGTCGCCATCACCTATCTTTCCTTGATCGTCGGCGAACTTGTGCCAAAGCAGATCGCGTTGCGGGAACCCGAAGCCGTCGCTGCGAAGGTCGCGCCCGCCATGGCGCTGCTTTCGAAAATTGCGCTGCCGCTCGTTTGGCTTCTGAACGCCTCCGGCAACCTTGTGCTCAAGCTCTTGGGCCAATCAGGGAAAGGCGGCGACAACGTCTCCGACGAGGAGATCAAAACAGTTCTGGCCGAGGCGCAGTCCGCAGGCGTGATCGAAAGCGAAGAGTCGGCGATGATTTCAGGCGTCATGCGGCTCGCGGATCGCACCGCCCGCGCACTGATGACGCCCCGGCGCGACGTCGAAATCATCGATATCGACGACAGCCTTGACGAAATTCGCGCGCAGCTGCACCGGACGAAACGGTCCCGGTTGCCCGTTCGAAAAGGCAGTTCGGACGAGGTGATCGGCATTCTTCCGGTCAAGGATTTCTACGATTCAATGTCCGAACACGGCAGTGCCGATATCAAGGCCCTGACGCAGGACGTTCCTGTGGTTTCAGACCTTTCAACCGCCATTCATGTGATCGAAGCGATCCGGAAATCGCCGGTCCACATGGTGTTGGTTTTCGACGAGTACGGCCATTTCGAGGGAATTGTTTCGTCAGGCGACATTCTGGAAGCGATCATGGGCGCTCTGCAGGAGGGGCCGGTCGACGAACAGGCCATCGCCCGCCGCGACGACGGCTCCTACCTGGTGTCCGGCTGGACGCCGATCGACGAATTCGCCGAATTCCTGAATCTCAAGCTCGATGACGATCTCGAATATCAAACCGTGGCCGGCCTGGTGCTGGAAGAGCTGAAACACCTGCCGGAACTGGGTGAGAGCTTCACGCGAGACGGATGGCGCTTCGAAGTCATCGATCTCGACGGCAGGCGCGTGGACAAGATACTTGTATCTGCGGAGTGAAAGCCGGCGCCGTTGAGATCGTCGAGCCCGACGGAGCAACTCGACAGGATCGGCATCCGCCACAGGGAATTGTGGCCCGACATCAGGAGGTACCGCCATGGCATGGTCCGCCAGCCAATATGTGAAATTCGAGGACGAACGCACACGCCCGGCACGCGATCTTCTGGCGCAGGTGCCGCTGCAGAGCATCGGCCGCGCCGTCGACCTCGGCTGCGGGCCGGGCAATTCGACCGAACTCATTATTGAGCGTTATGGCGCCGAAGGTGTCGCCGGCCTCGACAGCGACGTCAATATGCTGGAGGCGGCCCGCAAGCGACTTCCCGGCACCGCCTTCGTCGAGGCCGATCTCGGCAGCTGGCAGCCGACAGAGCCGGCCGACCTGCTCTTTGCCAATGCCGTCTTCCAATGGCTGCCCGATCATCTCGACATTTTCGACCGGCTGATGGACGGGCTTTCGCCTGGCGGCGTGCTCGCCGTGCAGATGCCCGACAATCTCGGCGAACCCTCGCATCTGGCAATGGAAGAGAGCGCGCATGCCGGCCCGTGGAAGGCCGCCTTCGAGAAAAAGAGCGTGCGCCGCCAGCCATTGGCTCCGCCCTCCACTTATTACTCCAGGCTGATCGCCAAGGCTTCGCGCGTCGATATCTGGCACACCATCTACAACCACCCGATGGCGGATGCGGCGGCAATCGTCGAATGGGTAAAGGGCACCGGGCTGATGCCCTATCTCGCCCATGCCGGCGAAAAGCACCGCGAGGCTTTTCTGGCGGATTATCTGGAACGGGTGGAAAGGGCCTATCCGAAGCTATCGGACGGGCGGGTGCTGCTGCGGTTCCCGCGAATTTTTATGGTGGCGGTGAAAAAATGATCGGTTGCGGCCGGTATGCTCACCTACCTCCCACACCGGCTAATGGTTTCGCACAAATTGCCCTAGTCCGTTTGACGCGAGCGCTTTAGTTAACAGCGGTCAGCCCTCCAACAACGCATCCAGTTGGGTAATCTCAGCTGCGGTCAGGCTGATACCTTTGGCTTCCGATTGGATGCGCGCGGTGAAGCGGCGCTGCGACGGAAGCCGCGCACCTTGTCCGACGATCGATTCGAAGAGCACTTCGGCGCGCGCGAACGATCGCCGGGGCGGCCTCTGGCGAAGGCTTCGGGTGACATTGCAATGATCAGTTCGCCATGGAACGGCGCCAAGATCGTCGTGCCGAGGTAGTCTAGAACCTCGGGGCTGGTGAGATCGCCGATCATGATGCCGGCGAGCAACTCTATCATGGTGGCGATGGCGGACCCCTTGTGGCCGCCGAAGGGCATCATTGCACCTTCGAGCGCAGCAACCGGGTCAGTGGTTGGGTTGCCGGCAGCGTCAATCGCCCAACCTTCCGGCAGTTGCTTGCCAGCGCGGCGGTGCAGTTCGATCTCGCCGCGCGCGGCCACCGAAGTGGCAAAATCGAACACATAAGGCGGCTGGTCCTTGCGAGGCCAGCCGAAGGCAAACGGATTGGTACCGAGCAGAGGCTTGCTGCCTCCGGATGGGGCAACCGTCGCATAGCTCGGGCACATCACCAATGCTGCGAGACCGTGCGCGGTCAACGCCTCGACCTCTGGCCACAGCGCCGAAAAATGCGAGCAATCGTTGACGATCATGGCGGCGATGCCAAGCCGCGTTGCGCGTTCCGCCAGGGCAGGTACGCCGAGCTCAAACGCCGCATTTGCGAATCCGCCCCGCGCATCGATCCTGACGATCGCGCTGCCGTCATCCGGCGCGAGAACAGGAGCGGCATCGGGCTTCACCTTGCCCGCCTTTACCGTGCGCAGCACACCCTCGATGCGGTAAATGCCGTGCGACTTGCAGGCATCGCGTTCTCCGGCCACGATGACATGGGCCAGAGCCGCCGCCTTGATCTTGTTCAATTCTGCGCGCTCGAAGATGGCAACGACGCGACTTTGCAGGGCTTCCACGCTCATCGTAACGGCTTCAGTCATCCGATTCTCCATCGAAGTTAAGTTCGGTTTTCGCCCGCCCTGCCTCTTTGGGTGCCAGCCACATGCGGCAAAGTCTTCAACGGCTTTGAGGATGTTCATCAAATGATCGCCGCCGCGACGCCCAGTGGTGGCGGAGGCAAACAGCATGACGCCCTGGGGTTCCGTGGCGGCGATGGGTTGCCTCGATCAGGGCTCGCTGGAAGTCATCGCGCCCAGCAGTTTCGGCAGGTCGCCGAAGCGTGCGACGAGACTGAAGACAATCGCTGCCGTCGCCACAAACAGGACCGTCACCGCCGCCATGGTCGGCGTGTAGCCGTAACGCAGCGAATTGAAGATCTTGATCGGCAGCGTTTCCATCGTGAAACCGACCGTCATGTAGGCAACGATGTATTCGTTGAGCGATAGCACAAAGGCAAAAGCGTAGCCTGACACGATGTACGGCGAAATCAGTGGCAGAACGATGGTTCGGAACACAGCGCGATCATCACCGCCCAAGGTCGACGCGGCCTCTACGAGCGAGTGATCGATGGCCGAAAAGCCGAGCGAAATGGTCACCAACGGCAGCGTGACGAAGAAGATGGCGTGGCCGATCACCGCCGTCCACGACTGCCCGTAAAATCCGGTCGTGGCCCAGAAAGTCAGCAGGCCGAGCGCCGTGATAACCGGCGGCAGGGTAAAGGGCGCCACTCCGAGCAACTGGAAGATATTGGCCCAGGGCGCGTAGCGGCGCCATAGGAACCAGGCTAGCGGCAAGGCGATCAGCACTGCCAGCGCCGCCGACGAGAGCGCGAGCACAAGTGACGCGATCAGCGCGTTGCGCCATTCCATGTGGAGAAATATTTCACCGTACCAGCCGAGCGAGAAGCCTTGCGGCGGGAAGGTCAAGCTCTGCTTGGCGTTGACCGACACGCCGGCGACGACGATCAGCGGCAGAGCGAGAAACAGTCCAACGGCCCCGAAAAGAACGTTGCGGAGAATAGTCATTTGATCGCCCCTCCTCGGCGGCCAACGAGCAGGGTCAGCGCTACAAGGGCTAGTGTGACCAATACCAGGAAAACCGCCATGGCAGCCGCGAAGGGCATGTTCGATTGATAGATCGCCTGGTCGGTAATGTGCACGGAAAACGTCCAGTGCTGCGGGCGGCCGAGCAGTTGCGGCAACAGATAGGACCCGAGCGCGAAGATGAAAACCATGATCAGCGTGGCGACGATCGTATCGCGAAGCGCAGGCACGACGACGGTGAAGAATGCCTTGACCGGCGAAGCGCCGAGCGTACGCGCGGCCTCCGAAAGCGTCGGATCAAGCCGCACCAGCGCGGGATAGAGGACTAGGACCGTGTAGGGGAAGGCCTGATAGACCATGCCCGTGACAACGGCCCCGATGCTCGGCGTCAGGGCGACTGCCTGCTGCATGAGGCCGAGCCACACGAACAGGTTGGTGATGCCGGCCGTGCGCGAAAACAGCGTCGACCAGGCGAAACCGATGATTACCTCAGAAAGGGACAGGATCGAAAGGAGTGCGACCAGCCAGACCACCTGGGTGCTCCGCTTCATACGGATCAGCAGATATGTGAAAGGCAGGGCCAGAACGACACACATGACGGCCACCGCAATCGCAAGGATCAGCGAGAAGCTGAGCACTCCGCCAAAGAAGGCAGAGAGGAAGCGGACATAATTATCGAAGACAAAATCAGGCGTGTAGAAGGCGCCCTGCTGGCGCTTGAAGAAGCTGACGGAAATCATGGTGCCGAAAGGCACGACGAAGAAGACGATTAGCATGATCGCCGGGAAGGCTAGCGGGGCATAGTCGCCAAGCGTCTGGGGGGCTTCGCGTCTCATTGCTCGAGCACCACGCAGTCCTTGTCGGTGAGCGCAATGCCGACCTTCTGGCCAACCGCCACGTCAGGGCGCTCGCGCGGCGTCGAGACTGCAATGAACTGCTGACCGCCGACATTGACAAAGGTTTCGACGACGCCGCCGAGATCGCGCACGAAGATGACCTCGCCCATCAGTGCACCGGCCTTCGGCGGGCCCAGGCGCACGTCTTCCGGCCGGATCGAGAGCGTGGCGCGCTCGATCCCTGCCGACAGCGACAAGTCGGCGACCGGCTGCCCCAATATGCTGACCGCGCCGCCCTCCCGCCTGGCCTCGACCAGATTTGTTTGGCCAATGAAATCCGCTACGAAGCTGTCTGCCGGCCTACGATAAATCTCGGTCGGCGACGCCGCCTGGCGTATCTGACCGCCGTTCATGACCACCACCGTATCGGCCATGGTCATCGCCTCGCGCTGGTCGTGCGTGACGGCGATCGTGGTGATGCCGAGCCGCTGATGAAGCTGGCGAAGCTCCACCTGCATGGCTTCCCGCAGCTTGGCATCAAGCGCCGACAGCGGCTCGTCGAGCAAAAAGAGTTTTGGCGAAATCGCCAGTGCCCTAGCGATTGCGACGCGCTGCCTCTGGCCGCCCGAAAGTTTCGACACGGCTCGATCAGCGTAGCCCGGCAAATAAATCATCGCCAGCAGCTCTTCGACGCGCTTTGCCTGCTCGTCCTTCGGCCGGCCGCGAATGCGAAGTGGATAGGCGATATTCTCGCCTACCGTCAGGTGCGGGAACAGCGCCAGCGACTGGAACACCATGCCAAGCTCGCGCTGGTGCGTGGGCGTCCTCGTGATGTCGTTCCCATTGAGCGTGATGCGGCCCGATGTCGGCAGATCTAGACCTGCGATCATGCGCAGCAAGGTTGTCTTGCCGCAGCCGGAGGGGCCGAGCAGACAGACGAATGCGCCGTGCGGCACCGTCAGGTCGACATTGTTGACGGCGCGAAAGGCGCCGAAGTCCTTGACGATATTCTGAAGCGTGAGTCCCGACATATGCCCCTTCCCAACCGAAAGGCAGGCCCCTGAACGGGGCCTGCGAAAGCACGATCAGTGTCAGCTGGCGATCATTTCCGTCCACTTCTCGTTCAGCCAGTCGGCCTTGGAGATGTACATGTCGTAGTGTGGAATGATCGGTTCGATGTCGGAGGAAACCGCCGCAAATTCCTTCTCGTTCAGGTCGGTCGTTTCGCGCTTGACCGTTGGTGACGTGCCTACCTTGCGTGACAGCACGGCCTGGATGGACGGCTGACACATATAGTCGATGAAGATATGCGCCTCTTCCGTCTTCTGCGACGCCTTCGACAGCGCCCACGAGCCCGCGTCCTGGATGCCGCCTTCCTTCGGGAAGGTCGAGCGAACGGGTTGGCCGTCCGCGGCGGCGAGGCCGGTCACGTCGTGATAATACTGTCCCATCGGGATTTCACCCGATTTTAGCGCCTGTTCGAACTGCGCCTCGTCGCGATACCACAGGCGGACATTCGGCTTCAGCTCGGCCAGCTTGGCGAAGACCTTGAGGATGCTCTCCTCAGTGTCGAGCGCCTGGGCGCCGCCGAAATAGGTCTTTGCCGTCACGTCGAGCAGGAAGGAGTTGGAGACGAGCGCCAGCAGACCGAGCTTGTCGGCATTGGCGGGATCCCACAGCGCGGTCCAGCTGGTCGGCGCTTCCTTGTAAACATCGGTGTTGGTGACCAGGGTGATGAACCATGAGACCGCGCCGATGCCGGCGACGCGGCCATCCTGGTATTTGTTGACGAACCGCTCAAGCAGGTTGCTGGAGTTCTTGATCTTGGCGAGGTCGAGCGGAGCCCACAGCTCTGTGGCCTGACCCTTGCGCATCGACACCTGCGACATCATCGAAACGTCAGCCGGCGCCTGGCCTGCCTTGGCTGCCTGCTGCATCTGCACCAGCCAGGCCTCGCCGGTCGGCTCTGCGACGGATTCGACGGCGATGCCGGTCGCCTTGGTGAACTCCGGAAAGATGTTCTTGTCGAACGAGTCCTTGAAGTAGCCGCCATAAACACCGACCTTCAGCGACTTGTCCTGAGCGCGCAGCACATTGGGCATTGCCAACATGGCTACACCCGCACCTATTCCGAGGCCGAGCACGGTGCGGCGGTTCGTTGTCAGTTTCGTCATCGTCTTTCTCCTAACCGATGCGGCACGCCGCTTCCCTCTTTCAATTTATTCGAGGCCTTTGCAGCCTTCTTTTCGTTCCTGGCCTTGAGCTGCGGCCAGGGCCGTCAGGCGGCACGGCGGATTGCCGGGCTGAACGCCATCAGGCTCAATATTTCGAACAGCATCTGCGCGCCAGCATGGGCTGTGTTGGTGGTAGCGTCATACTGGGGCGCGACCTCGACGACATCGCCGCCGACCAAGTTCACGCCCTTGAAGCCGCGGATGAGCTCCAGCGCCTCGCGGGTGGTGAAGCCGCCAATCTCCGGCGTGCCGGTGCCCGGCGCGAAAGACGGATCGAGGCTGTCGATGTCGAAGGAAAGATAGGTTGGCCCGTCACCGATGATGGCCTTCGTCTTTTCGATAATTGCTGGAATGCCCATTGCCGAGATCTCCTCAGCATGGATCACCGTCATGCCCGAGGCATAAGAAAACTCCCAGAGATATTCAGCCGAGCCGCGAATGCCGATCTGAACCACGCGCGTCGGGTCGAGCACACCGTCGAGCACCGCGTTGCGGAACGGCCCGCCGTGGTGGAACTTGGTCAGGTCGTAAGCACCGCCGGTGTCGCAATGGGCGTCGATATGTATCATGCCGACTGGCCGCTCCTTGCCAACGGCCCGCAGAATCGGATGGGTGATCGAGTGGTCACCGCCTACCGAGAGCGGCAGCACACCGGCGTTAACGATCTGCGCGACGCGTGTTTCGATATCCTCATGCGACAATTCCAGCCGGTAGCGGCTCTGAAACGCCACATCGCCAATGTCTGCCACGCGCAGTTCCTGAACCGGCGCGCAGCCGAGCACGTGATTGTAAGGCCCGATGCGCTCAATGGCGCGTAGCGCGCGCGGCCCGAAGCGTGAGCCTGGGCGGTTCGTCACCCCCAGATCCATCGGCACGCCGAGGATCGCGACCTGCAGATCACCGAAATCCGGGTCCTCGTTGTCGACCTGCATCAGCGGGGCGGAGAGGAATGTCGGGATTCCCGAATAGGGCGCGAGCCTGGTGCCGCTCTTGTTAAAGATCTTCTCCGCGACCTTGCGGAACTCAGGATGGTGCAACTCACCGCCGTGGCTGTCGCCATATCTGGCTCGGAGTTCGGAAAGCTTGGTTTCATTCCAGGACATGACGGCCTTCTTGAGGGTGACGATGTTGCGATCAGGATGGCAAATCGGTCCTCGGCTGCAGCTTTGCCGCAGAGGCCGATGGCTTCTTTTAGTGATTGAACGGCAAGCTCGCTGGAAAATCAATTGATATTAATATACAGCTTCGTGCGAGTTTTTCTCACAGGTCATTGCTTATGTCCAGCCGTCTGCCGCCCCTCAACCCGCTACGCGCGTTTGAGGCAACCGCCCGCCATGGATCGGTTTCCGCGGCGGGCCGCGAGTTGAATGTCACCCACGGCGCGATCAGCCATCAGATACGCACATTAGAGGAATCGCTAGGCGTGCGCCTGTTCGAACGCGGCGGCAAATGGCTGAAGCTTACAAGCCAGGGCGCGTTGCTGATGCCGGTCGTTTCCAACGCATTTTCGGACATCGCAGCAGCGAAAGCCGCGATGACCCGGCCCTCGACCGGCGGCACGCTGCGCGTGACCTGTGTTGCGGCAGTACTGTCGCTGTGGCTTATCCCGCGGCTTCAGGAATTCACCGATCAATATCCCGACATCCAGCTCGACCTGCGCGCCTCGAACGAACCGAACAATCTGAACTCCCCGAATGTCGACCTGTGCATTCTCTACGGCAGCGGCAACTGGCCCAATTATTGGTCGCGCCTGTGGAGCCGGATGGAGCTCTTCCCTGTCGTCAGCCCGGCGCTCATGAACAGGCGTCCCCTGCGCTCCCCGCGCGACCTGCGTGACCATATGCTGCTGCACGCCGATCGCGGCAGTGAGTGGAACACCTGGCTGACCGCCGCCGGCATTGCGCTGCCGGCGCGCCAGCACATGATGAGCGACGCGCGCCTATCGATCGAGGCGGCCATGCACGGCCACGGCGTTGCGCTCGGCGACAATATCACCACCGCGCACATGATCGCGCGGGGCGAGCTGATCGCGCCATTCGACCTTACGGTCCCGGCCAACGACGCGGTCTATGTGGCCTGCCGAACCGAGGCTCATGCGACGCCAATCGTGCGTGTCTTCATCGACTGGTTCTATGCTTCGCTCGTCCATAACTGAGCACTGATTGCTTGATCGAGAGCCATCCATGACATTGCCTCTTGCAGCCACCGGGGGTCTCGGCACCCCTGCTGCCCCGAAATGTCAAATGCCTGTTACCCCTCGCCGCCTATGTTGCGACGGAACCGGCAGGCTTTATAGTCGGACACAAAATCTCGGAGATGATACATGCACGCTGCCCCTACCCCGCCGGTCACCCTCGTCATCTTCGGCGCCACCGGCGATCTGACGCGCCGGCTGCTGGTGCCGGCGATCATCAACCTGACGCGCGCGCGCCTCGTCGGCGAGGATCTCCATATTCTCGGCATCGGCATCGAGCCGGGCGACGACGAATTCCTGCGCGGCCGGCTCGACGCCTTCCTCAACCACCTCAACGGCGAAGAGCAGACGGTCAAGGACGAAGCCTGGGAGAGCCTGCGCCGGCGCATAAGCTACACATCGGGTGATTTCACCAAGGACGATATTTTCCTCGAGATCGGCAGGCGGCTGGGGCCGGATGCCAATGCCGCCTTCTATCTCGCGGTGCCGCCGTCCTTCTTCGGCTCGATCGTCGAGAAGCTCGCCGCCCATGGCCTGACCGACGAGAAGGACGGCACCTTCCGCCGTGTCGCCATCGAGAAGCCGTTCGGCACCGATCTCGCCTCGGCACGGGCGCTCAACGCCCAGATCCTCGCCCAGATCGGCGAAAACCAGATCTACCGGCTCGACCATTTCCTCGGCAAGGAGACGGTGCAGAACCTGATGACGGCGCGTTTCGCCAATATGATCATCGAGTCTTTGTGGAACAGCCGCTATATCGACCATGTGCAGATCACCGCCGCCGAAATCGTCGATGTCGGCAGCCGCGGCAAATTCTACGATGCCACAGGCGCGTTGCGCGACATGGTGCCGAACCATCTTTTCCAGCTGCTGGCGATGATCGCCATGGAGCCGCCGAACAGCTTCGATGCCGAAGCGATCCGCAACGAGAAGAGCAAGGTGCTGAAGGCGCTGCGCATCTATACGCCCGAGGAAGCAAAAACGCATGGCGTGCGCGGCGCCTATACGGCCGGGCCGCTGAACGGCGTCGAGCTTCCGGCCTATCGCGACACCAAAGACGTTTCACCCGACAGCCGGACCGAGACCTATGTGGCGCTGAAGCTCTATGCCGATACCTGGCGCTGGGCGGGCGTGCCCTTCTATTTGAGAACCGGCAAGGCGCTGACGGCGCGCGACACCGAGATCGTCATCACCTTCCAGCCTGTGCCTTTCGCGCAGTTTCGCGAGACCGAAGTCAATCGCCGCCTGCCGCCGAACCGGCTGGTGATCCAGGTACAGCCCGACGAGGGCATGAGCATGGAAATCTCGATCAAGTCGCCGGGGCTTTCGGTCGATACCACGCCAGTCTCGCTCGACTTCCGCTACGCCGACAAGTTCGACATCGGCAAGACCACAGGCTATGAATCGCTGCTCTACGATCTCTTCATCGGCGACCAGACACTGTTCCAGCGCGCCGACGGCATCGAGGCCGGCTGGGCGGCGGTACAGCCCTTCCTCGACATCTGGAGCAAGGACCCGAGCACGCCCGAGGCTTACGCGCCGGGCAGCATGGGGCCGGCCTGCGGCGACGAACTCATCGAGCGCGACGGGCGAAAATGGCATGAACTCGGCGTCATCCTGCACAGAGAGGCGAAGAACGGCAAATAGCGCCCTTCCCTATTATCGATCTTCACGGCATGCGGGGCTGACGGAGGCACCGCTATTTCCGCCTTCAGTGGCCAGCGCGCCGCGGGCCTTGCGCGGCGGGCAGCGCGCCCAGTCGACGCGGCCGCTCGGGGCGCCTTCGTCGATGCTGCCGGTTTCGATCGAATCGAGCGGGATGACCAGCCCGTTCTGCGTCTCGGCACCGGGCGAGGTGCCGAGCGGCGGCGTGCCGTCGATCCGGCCGCTGGCATCCATGCCCATATTCGTCTGGGCGAGGACCGGGGCGGAGAGGCTGAGGAGAGCGATCGACGTTGCTGCAATAAACCTGCGCATGATGCTATTCCTTCTGGTGTCGGCGATGCGACAGAAACAGCGATTCTGCGTTCGTTGTTCCCTATGGGACGAGCACGAGCGATCAAAGTTTGGCGAGCAGAATATCGGCCGCGTACAGGCGTCTTCTCCGGCTCAATCGCGCCAGTTTGACAGCACTTTCTCCAGCCCTGTCGGATAGAGATCGATGCCGGCATCGCGCACCATGTTGCGGCCGAACCAGCGCGCCGTCGCCGCCGTCTCGTCGAGCTCGGAATAGCGGATTTCCTCACTGCGGCCGCCGTCATCCTCCACTTCCGCGGCGAGCAGCCGGTCTTGCCTCCATGCAAGGCCGATCACCTTCACCCTGATCTGCTGCGGTGGGCGCCAGACAGTCATGCGGCTATCCTTCTTTTCGACGGAAATCCCTACTTAACCGACAAAGGTTGCAAGGCAAGGGCGACCGGGAATTATCACGCGCGTATTCTTAGGCTAAGATTGATATCTATTGCCACAACGGAACGACTACCCCATACTGATGATAACGAAAGGAAAGCCATGCCCAACGTTGCGCTCGGAAGCCACTACGAGGAGTTTGTCAGGAAGCAGCTGGAATCCGGCCGCTACAACAACGCCAGCGAGGTCGTCCGTGCAGGCCTACGGCTGTTGGAGGATCATGAGGCGGCCCGCGAGCGCTGGCTCAATGAGGAGATCCCGGCGCGCTACGACGAGCTGATGAACAAGCCGAGCCTTGGCATCCCGGCCGAGACGGTGCGCTCTCGCTTTGAAACCAAACGTCGGAATGATGCGGCGAAAGCCAAGTAGGGATGCCCTATCGCATTGTTTACCATCCCAAGGCAGAAGCAGAACTAGACAAGCTCTATGCCAATATCGCCGTTGAGGCCGGAACTTCTATCGCTGGCGACTTCGTTGACGCGGTGATCACCTTCATCGAAGCTCTGGCGACGTTTCCGGAACGGGGCACGGTGCGGGAAGGCCGGATCCCCGGCTTGCGGATTATCGGCTATCGGCGCAGTGTCAGTGTAGCGTTCTCGGTTAGTGGCGATAACGTCATCATACTGGGTGTGTTTGCGCGGGGACGTAATATTACCGACGAGATTCTGGAAGAGCGACAACGGTGAACCTCCGCGGCAAGGCCGCGAAGGCTTATTTTGGCGGTTGTCGCTCAGACGAACTGGCTGAGCCCCGGAACCGAAGCGACGACTTCGTCGACGACCTCTTCGCCGGCATATTGCTTGGCAATGGCAATGGTTTCCTTGGCAAGCGAGGTGATCTCGCCCATGCCGAGGCCTTCGCCCATCAGCTGCTGGCCGAGGCCCATGATGCCGCCGCCGCCGAGCGAGCTCATCAGCCCGCCGAGCAGGCCGCCGCCGCCGGCACCGGCGCCGTTGAACTGGGCGACGAGATCGGCGCCGCCGGGGATCGCTTCGATCATCCGCGCGACCGGGCCGTCGGCCGCCTCGCGCTGCAGGAAGCCGAGCATCATGCCGAGCGCCTTTTCGGCCAGGTCCGGCGCAATACCCACGCGATCGGCGATCTGGGTCACAATTTCATTCATGCTAGCCTCCTGTTTTTTGACGTTAACGTCAACGTTATTCGAAGTTCGAGCGCAACTCAAGCTGCGCTTTCAGCGGCGGTTCTGCTTTCCCCGCAAACAGTTGTCCGCATCCTTCCGCCTGCTTATAACAGGGAAACGATGGTTCGATGAAGGCGGTGGAAGCCCAAGCCTTCACAACAAATGGCGAAGCGCCGAAGGGAGAGTTGCGGATGATCGAGGACGGCAAGATTTTCATCGGCGCGAGCCGCAATCCCGACGACAGCATCAACAAGCCGGAATATCTCGACCTGAAATTCGGCAACCGCCACGGCTTGGTGACGGGCGCCACCGGCACCGGCAAGACGGTGACGCTGCAGGTGCTGGCCGAAGGTTTTTCGCGGGCCGGCGTGCCGGTCTTTGCAGCCGACATCAAGGGCGATCTTTCCGGTATCGCCGCCAGGGGCGAGCCCAAGGATTTCCTCACCAAACGGGCCGAGCAGATCGGCTTTGCCGATTATGAATTCGATCAGTTTCCGGTGATTTTCTGGGATCTGTTCGGCGAAAAAGGCCATCGCGTGCGCACCACCGTCGCCGAGATGGGGCCGCTGCTGCTCGCCCGGCTGATGGATGCCTCCGAACCGCAGGAAGGCGTCATCAACATAGCCTTCAAGCTCGCCGATCAGGCCGGGCTGCCGCTGCTCGATCTCAAGGATTTCACCTCGCTGCTCAATTATATGGGCGAGAATGCCAGCGAGCTTTCCAGGCAGTACGGGCTGATCTCCAAGGCCTCCGTCGGCTCGATCCAGCGGGCGCTGCTCGTTCTCGAACAGCAGGGTGCGGAGCATTTCTTCGGCGAACCGGCGCTGAAGATCACCGACATCATGCGCACCAGCAATAGCGGCTATGGCCAGATCTCCGTGCTGGCCGCCGACAAGCTGATGATGAACCCGCGCCTTTACGCCACCTTCCTGCTCTGGCTGCTTTCGGAGCTGTTCGAGGAACTGCCGGAGGTCGGCGACCCCGATAAACCGAAACTCGTCTTCTTCTTCGACGAAGCGCATCTGCTCTTCAACGACGCGCCGAAGGTCTTGGTCGAACGCGTCGAGCAGGTGGTGCGGCTGATCCGCTCCAAGGGTGTCGGCGTCTATTTCGTGACGCAGAACCCGCTCGACGTGCCGGAAACGGTGCTCGCCCAGCTCGGCAACCGCGTCCAGCACGCGTTGCGCGCCTATTCGCCGCGTGAGCAGAAGGCGGTGAAGACGGCGGCCGAGACCTTCCGCCCGAACCCGGCCTTCGATTGCGCCACCGTCATCACCAATCTCGGCACCGGCGAAGCGCTGGTCTCGACGCTGGAAGCCAAGGGCGCACCGTCGATTGTCGAGCGCACCCTGATCCGACCGCCCTCCGGCCGCGTCGGCCCGCTGATCGACGGCGAGCGCCAGCAGGTGATGGACAAGAGCCCGGTTCTCGGCATCTATGACGAGGATCTCGACCGCGAATCCGCCTTCGAGATGCTGACGGCGCGCGCCAGGAAGGCGGCGGAAGCCGAGGCCGCCAAGCGGGCGCAGGAGGAAGCGGCCGATCAGCCCGGCACCACCTCCGGCTGGAGCCTGCCGGGCTTCGGCGGCGACGACAGCCGAGGCCGCGGCCAAGCCCGCGGCAGGTCCTCCGGTTACCAGCGCGAAACGGTGGTGGAAGCGGCGATGAAGAGCGTCGCCCGCACGGTGGCAACCCAGGTCGGCCGGGCTCTGGTGCGCGGGATCCTGGGGAGCTTGAAGCGGTAGGTCTGAGTCCCTTCTCCCCAGCGGGGGACCAACGGACGGGTTGAGACCCGCGGCTCAACCCAGGTACTGATGCCGGGAAGCAGATGAGGGGTAAGCGGCAGAGCCGCGAATGCGCTGAGCGCAAGCGAAGGGCAATGACTGGTGTGCCGTGCGGGCCCCTCATCCGACCCTTCGGATTACCGACCTGGGGTCGAGCCACAGGTCTCGACCCGGGGAGAAGAAGAAGCAAGATCGCTCTCTGCTGCCCAATTGGCTGCGTCGCCTTGAACCGAAAGCCTTCATTCCCTAAATTACCCGCCATCGATCATTTCAACAGGATGTGTGCCGCAATGGATTTCAACCCGATCGCAACGCCAGTTCGCCTTGCCAACGGGGAAGTCCATATCCATGCCTGCATCCATCACTCTCTCCCAAATTTCGTGGGCCACGCCTGACGGGCGGTCGCTTTTTTCCGATCTCGATCTCAGTTTCGGCAGGGACCGCAGCGGTCTTGTCGGACGCAACGGCGTCGGCAAGACGACGCTGCTGAAACTCGTCTCCGGCGATGTCCAGCCGAATTCCGGGTCGATATCGGTCAACGGCAGCCTCGGGGTGCTGCGTCAAAGCGTTCAGGTCGCAGCCGATGAAACCATCGCCAATCTCTTCGGCGTGACAGGGGCGCTCGAGCTTCTTCGTCGTGCCGAAGCCGGCGAGGCAACGGCCGACGAGCTGACCTCGGCGGACTGGACGCTTCCGGCGCGGATCGCAGCCGCGCTCAACCGGACGGGGCTCGACGCGGAGCCGCAGACGCCGCTTGCCGCACTTTCCGGCGGGCAGCGCACACGCGCCGCGCTTGCCGCGCTCATCTTCAGCGAGCCGGATTTCCTGCTGCTCGACGAACCCACAAACAATCTCGACCGCGAAGGCCGCGCAGCGGTGATCGCGCTGATTTCAAGCTGGCGGGCCGGCGCGGTCATCGTCAGCCATGACCGGGAATTGCTCGAAAGCGTCGACCAAATCGTCGAACTGACCTCGCTCGGCGCGACGCGCTACGGCGGCAACTGGAGCCATTACCGAGAGCGCAAGGCCCTCGAGCTTGCCGCCGCGCGACATGATCTTGCCGAAGCCGAAGGGCGCATGGCGGAGGTTGCCAGGAAGGCGCAGGCGAATGTCGAGCGTCAGGCACGCAGGGACAGCGCCGGGCGGAAGATGGCAGCCAAGGGCGGCATTCCGCGCATCATGCTCGGCGGCATGAAGGAGCGGAGCGAAACCACCGGCGGCGACAATACGCGCCTTGCCGAACGACGGCGCACCCAGGCCTTTGAAGAGGCAAGGGCGGCGCGCGAGAAGATCGAGATCCTGCAGCCTCTGTCGGTGAGCTTGCCGACGACCGGGCTGGCGGCCAGCAAGATCGTGCTGAAGATCGACGGCGTGACGGCAGGTTACCGGCCGGACGATCCCGTCATCGACAATCTCTCCTTCGACGTGACGGGGCCGGAACGCATCGCCATCACCGGGCCGAACGGCTCGGGCAAGACGACGCTGCTCGCGCTGATCACCGGCGAGCTGGAAGCCTGGGCCGGCACGGTCGCGGTGATGACCGGTTTCGCGATGCTCGACCAGAAGGTCAGCCTGCTCGATCCGTCGGCTTCGATTCGTGACAATTTCCGCCGAATCAATCCGCAAGCCGATGAAAACACCTGCCGGGCCGCGCTTGCCCGCTTCATGTTCCGGGCCGATGCTGCATTGCAGAGGGTTTCGACCCTCAGCGGCGGCCAATTGCTGCGCGCCGGCCTTGCCTGCACGCTCGGCGCCGCGCCGCCGCCGCTGCTGATCCTCGACGAGCCGACCAACCACCTGGACATCGACTCGATAGCAGCGGTCGAGGCGGGTCTCAGCGCCTATGACGGGGCGCTGCTCGTCGTCAGCCATGACGCAACGTTTCTCGAAAACATCGGCATAACGCGGCGGCTTGAATTGTGCGGCGGCGATGCGGGCGGCTGATTTCAGGAGAGCAGCAGCGCCCTCCACCACCGGCACCTCCCATTCCCTGCCCGCCTATAAGAGCGCGGCCTCCCCCAACCGAGGCCCGAGAGGGCGTAGCCTCGAAGCACGCCGCAGCATTGCTTCCTGCATCCTCAATCTCGATTGCTCCACTAGCCCGTTTCGCCGGAAAAGGCTTCATGTCGCCTATTCGAGAGCGATGCCATACTTGCAATACATAACGCATTCAACCTATTGATAGCCACCGCGGCGGCTTGGGGGGGAAGGGTCATGACTATGGAAGAGGCGATCGGGCATCGCGCAGCCCAAAAGTGGAGCCTTTGGAGAAGCGCCAATATTGGCATGGCGTTAGCGCTGTCATTTTGTTACTTCAGGTCGCGAACGGTCGAGGCTTTGTACTCGCAAACTACGCCCACACTCGGAGTGCGGAAACGATTAGCGCTTTAGGTGGACAGGCTCTCGCCGCACCACTACTATTTGTTGTGATTGCAGCCATACGAAATCTTTTCAAAAGGGGACAAGCTAAGCCGAACGCAAGTGCCATTCGGGGGCAATCACCTTCGCGGCGCTCTTTGTCACAATTTTCGTCGGCCTTTTACCTACGGAGAGTTTGTGTTCTCTCGCGACGAAGCAATTGGTGGCGAAGCTCGACAATCATTCATAGCTGACGCCCAATTTGCGTGCGTTCAGAAGCAGGCCTCACTCAACCAAGCTATTACCCAGCAGCAAATCCAAACCTATTGCTCCTGCATGACCGAGAAGATGGCTGACGCCACGACGTACAAACAATTGGGCACTGAACTGGCTGCCAAAGACCTCGCGGACCTGCAGCAAAAGGTTGTAGCAATAAGTAACCTTTGCCGCCAATGACTTCTGAAGGGCGCAATGCTGGTGCAGATATGGTGAGCCATTGCGATGCTTCTGATAACGATGGCGCTCCTGATTCTCGACGAGTCGACCGACCATCTCGACATCGACTCGATATCAGCGGTCGAATGACGGGGCGCTCATCGTCGTCAGCCAGGACGAGATGTTTCTGCAAAACATCGGCATAACGCGGTGGGGAGAGCAGCAGCGCCCTCCACCACCGGCACCTTTCATTCCCAAACAGGCTGTGAGAGCGCGGCCCCCTCCAACCTCCCCCATGCTGAGGTGCGAAGCCCACGGGGCGTAGCCTCGAAGCATGCCACAATATTGCTTCCTGCACTCCTCGGACGCGGCCTCCCTTGCCTCATTTTGTTGGCAATGGTATTTCCATTCTGCAACCCTTTCGAGAAAGGAGGATCACGCCATGCAGTATTATTTCCGGTTTAATCGCCAGCGTGGTCCCGTCGACGCCCTGCAAATGCGTTTTCACGACATTATTTGTTGTTTTAAATCAGTAGCTTAGGTGCCAGTGCCTAATATTGGTGCCTAAAAACACCAGTGGGTACTTTGTACAGTCGAGTCAAAATTTCCCCTGACCATTTCAAAAAATGGGAGAGGCGTGGAAACGGCCAATTAGCGTTACCTTCAAGGTAATTTGAAACGATCGGCTTCAGTGGCGCTCTAGGGACAGATCGAACCGGCTATGGGAGCTACTCTTCTGCAAAAGCAGCGGCAGCAGCGTCTAGCGCCAAGAACATTGCCGGCATTTCAGTGCCCTCGCCGTCCTGATGAGCCGACCCGTTGGCAAAACGTTGAAAGCCGTAACCTTCATAAATGTCGGCGACTTTTCCGTTCGCTGCATGTAGAGAAAGCGCATAGACCCCGACATTTTCGCGAACCGCAAGACAACGCTTAAGAGCGTCTTGCATAAGCAAAAATCCTAAACCGCTTGAGCTAACATTTTTGTCTCTTGCGATTGCACCCATGTAGATAGTCGGAACGCGCCGATCCTTATATCGTGCGTCAACCTCTTCGTTCATCCCAGCCTCGAATGTCATCAGAGTAAGGGAATAAAAACCGAGCGGCACGTTGTTTTCATCAGCACATGCGACAAAAACCCGCTGGGTGTACGAATTGTGATTCTCTGCCGCCCATTTGCGGAAAAACCCTTGGATCGGGCGATATTTACATGAAAAAGCCTCTCGCGGATGTCCAGCGAGAGGCTCAAAACGAACCTTCATCTGCTCCATTAAGTGTTACCTTGAGGTAACCACATACTGATCGCGAGCAGCACGAAGCGCAGACACGAGGCCTTTCGGCGCTTGCGGCTTAATTTCCATCGAATCGACCAGCTGCTTCAACATACCCGTATCACGCACGACTGGAACCGGCGTAAATTCACCGTCGTTTTTCAACAGTGCGACCATCTTAGTCTCCCTAACGTCACTTCGACGTTCTGCAGCATAGTGCCACGCTAACCTTCAACAGTTGGTTTACAGTCAGCCAAACTGGTCGAAGGCGTGAATTGTTCCTGGCGTTTGCTCAGTCAACAATTTGTTGAATAATGGATTAGCGCAAACTGACGGTCGGGTCAATTAGACTTTGATGGTGACGGCAAGTCCCGCTAGTGGTCGTCGTGTCCATGTCGCACATATCCCGACAGTTGAATTCAGACAATAGGCGGGTGGCCGAATGCCGTATTCAATGACTGTGATCGTCGGTAAAATCGCCTCAAGTCAACGAAACTTGAGGTCGAAACACTATGGGAATTCTTGCCGAACAGCTCAAGAACCAAAAGGAAGCACAGGTTCCGCAAGGTATCGTCTCGGTCACGCCGTCCGATACCGTATCGCTCACCAAACCGATCCGCGCCTTCATGGTCACGGTCACGGGGAACGTCTCGGCGGTCTTTGCGGATGGTTCGACCGACATCATTCCGGGTTGCGTTCCAGGCATTCAGTACATGGCGAAGATCACCCGGATCAATCTGACCGGGACGACGTCCACAGGCATCAAAGGGCTTTTGTAGCCTAGCCGATCTGACGTTCGATTTCGGCGCGGAGAAAAGCTCTGTACGATTCAGATATGGATTGCCGGGCTTGCGCCGCCCTGCGTCTTTGCGCACTCGCTTCACCGACGATCAGCGTCACACTGTCAACGCTGATGCCAAACCGCTCGACAAGGGAATCAATCTCGTAACCCCGATCCCACAGGTCGATGAGCTTGCGCTTTTGCGCGGTAGTGATCTGATCTTCTGCCCGCTGTTTCTTAGGCATGTTTGACTTTCGCTAGTTGATGGCGGCGGGAACTGTTCGGGAAACCCGCCGCCTGATAGCGCGCCAAGGAACGAACGCGCTATCAAAAGAAAGAGCAAGCCGTGCGGACCTTTCACAGCTTGCTGAAACGCTGGTCGACATCGAAGGACGGCAAAGGAAACGCCCTTGGTCCTCGACCAGTGCGTACTACCGGTTACTGACGGGATGCTTCCGCGAAGCGACGTGCAACCGCTTCGGCTTCGTCCTTTTCATAGGCTTCGGCCACAGCTTCGCGGTCGTCTTCCATCAGCTTTTGTGCAGCTTTGGCGATGCTGACACCATGGCGGTCCGAATAGCTCTTAACCAACCGGTCATAACGGGTTTCATTACTCATGTTGTGGGGTTCCTCATTGTGGGATTTGGTGATGGCTTCGCCACGGATCGCAGCGAGCATTTTGGTCAACAGCGCCTCTCCTTCCGGGGTCGGTGTATAGGTCGCGGGAGGTGCAATGACCGGAGCGGCAGATTTCCAGATTGCAACGTTGGCGAATTGATTAGCGCCACGCTCGACAAGGGAAACTTCTGCCAGTTCGATGTTCTTCAGCCTCGTTATCGGCTTGGTGCGATCACCATCAGCCGATTTCATGATTGTGACAACTGCACCGGTTTGTGCCGGGTGATCGACCGCCGAAACCTCGTTGATCCGCAGATGTGTGATGATCTTGCGTTCCGGCTTCATGCGCCCGCCTTCACAAGACCGTTAAGCCGCTGCCGATCGACAAATTCGAGCGAGAGCGCACCGCGCGATTGAATATGAGCAAAGCGACCAACGCCAGCATGATGAAGGGCGGAATCTACAAGACCCGCGTGGCTGAAGGTGTGCCCCACCCACGCCACGCGTCGGTCATACTGACGGGAAAATTCAGCACCGGCATCGGCACGCTCTTGAAGAAGATCGGCAAGCGCCTTCATCGCAGAATCAATGCGCGCCGCGAGCTTGACCAGATATTCAGCGGCTTCCGATGCTTCTTCGCGGAGGACTGCAAGCTTATCGGCTTCAGCTTGTTCGGACTTGACGCGTTCGGCGGCTTCAAGTTCTGCAACCTTGGGAAGGATGGCAGCTTCCCGTTCTTTGACGAACTTGCGAAGCTCTTCAAGCTCGGTTCGCGGATCGGGGCTTTTCGTTTCGGCTTTCGCCATGTAACGTACTCTCAATTGTTTCGCTGACAGGACTATAGCGGCCGGGTGGACCCATTGAATAGATGGGCCATCGGCGGCTTTACTGCGTCTATAGTTGACATGCGGCAACAGTCACCAATCAGTCGCCGGATTGTGGTAATCGACCAGCGGGATCAGTTGCGGCGCGGCCAACATCAGTTGCGACCTTTGCGGCTTTGTCACCAACCAGAGGCACCCGGCGAGTGCGTTCGCTGCATCGTCCGTTCCATTGCGCGGATGATCCACGGATTCGCGCCCTGACGATGCCAGCCGGCGTTCAAGGTTCTTCAGTTCCCGGACGGTGGGGGCTGTCTTACCTTCCGCCATTTCAACACGGCCCTGCATGAAGACCGGCAACGCTTCCAGATACAGTTGCGAGCGGTTCAACATCGCCCGGTTGTAGGTCATCCCAAGCTTTGTGAAGGTGCCGGACACCCACGATCCGGCGAAATTGTCGCCGGTGATTTCCCGAACTTTGTATTCCTGGCACAGTGAAACGAATTCAGCCGCGACGGCTTGCGGGTCATGCGGAGCCGGTCGCCAGTAAACTGCATCAGCAATGAACTTATTACCCGCTCCGTGCCCGATGCAAAGAACAGAAGCATCATGCCGTCCGCCACTCATGTCCACGAAGGCGGAATAGCGAGGAACGGTCGGATCATACGGCAGGAATTCCGGTCGACTGTGAACAATCGCATTTTCTACGACTTCGTCGGCGAAGAGCGTCGAAAGATCGGAACGCCAAGCGGAGTCATATTCCGACCGTCCCGCTTCCGGATCGTCGGCGATCGCCGCGTCAATCTCCCCTTTGTCGATCGTCAAGTTTAGGTCGGTGGTGCGCGCTTGAATAACGAGATCGGTCGCGGAGTCCTTGCCGAAGTGGTCGCGCCAACGATCGAACATGAGGCCGGACTTGCGACCCGCCGAACTGATCGCAATCCACAGGCCCTGTGTGGTCAATGTGGCGGGCGTGATGGCGCGATAAAGTTCAGTATCGTTCGTATCGCGTAGGAAGCACGATTCATCGACAAGGGCGGCTAGAAGCGACTTACCGCGCACGGTGCGTGGATCGGCAGCTTGAACGATGATTGCCGTGTTGCCCTTCAGTTTGATTTCATTCGCAGTGACGCTTTCAATCTCTTCCTTCAGCAGCGGTGAAGCCTGAAGGAAAGCTAAGGCGTAGTCGAAGATCGTGGTTGCTTGTTCTTTTGTCGGCGCGAGGATCATGACATAACCCGTCTCGCCCGGCGCGAGTTTCGAACGATCGGCGTACAAAGCAAGCGAGACGCCCAATGCAGCGACTTGGCGGCTCTTCCCGCTACGGCGACCGGAAACGATATGTAGACGACGCACCGGAGCGACAGGAACGGCGCGCTGACCCGCTACGGAACGAAAGAATGCGTGTTCATGAGGCAGGAGCGTCTGCCCAAGGCCAAGCGCCGCTTTCCAGATGGTATTCCAGTTGCGCCAATTGTTCATGTCGCCCAACGCCGCACCGATCAGGCGAGCATCGGTCATGGCGCGCATGACGTTCACATAGGCGTTCATCGTGCGTCACCGTACGTTTCTGCCATGTAGGTCTTCAGGTCGAGGGTCTTGACCGACTTGCCGAGTCCGACCATTGCCGCCGTTCTGTTCCGCGTGTTTGTCAGTGTCGCAAGTTCCCCGATCGGCACGGCTTGAGGATCACCGGCCAAGATCAAAGAATGGTAGTGATCAATCACGGCTGTCATCGTGGCAACCGACTCGATCAGCTTGATCTTGACGGCGGACAGAGTGTCGATGCCCCCGGCGTCATCAACCATTTCATCCCGCAACTTCACGGCGGCGCGGTAAGCGCTGGTTCGCTGATCTAGATCGGAAAGCGTTTGGAGCTTCACCTTACCCGATACCGGGGGCACGCGAGGTGCAACAGAGGTGGACCCATCGTCATGATGGGCAGTAAGTGGGGCGCTAACGCCGGGTAAATCTCGCATTCTTTCACCTTGTTTCGGCACTCTTGGGCACTAGAATACGTGCCGAACCGGTGATTGCATATACTTTACAGATGCTTAAGGCTGTTCACCCATGTCCAGTTTACGCCTTTGATGGGCGTTCGCGGGGGATTTGGTGGATAGCCACGCCGGCCGCGCGAAGAAAAAGTTGGCTGAACGGCTCACGTCCGGGTTTGCTTTCCGACCGTTCAAAACGCACCGATCGTACCGTTCTCGACGATCGCAGCATGATCACAGGATTGCGGACGCTGCTGGATCGATGGTGAATGATCACAGCCAATGACGTTTGTGACGTTTGTGACGTTTGTGACGTGTTTCCTGGTTCAGTCCGTATAGGAAAAATATGTACTATGTAACGAATGCTGAAGCATGGATTCTATTACGTTCTATATGTCGGAAAAAACGTCACAAACGTCATAAACGTCATTTTTTGTTATCTTTCAGCTACTTGACGAATGACGTTTAGCCCCAACAAACGTCACGGCAGCGATCAAACGTCACTAAAGAAAAACCCCGGCCAATCAACCGGGGTTTTTATCGCCTCATGCCGCTGCGAATGATCGTCCGGTATCGCCGGGTAGCGCTAGGGGCTTAAATGAACGCCCCTTCCACCCACGCGTTGCGCCTGACCTGGACTCCATCATTCCGCGTTTGCGCAGTTGCTTACCAAGCCTTCGCATGTTGCCCACCTCATGACCGTTGGAACTTGCCCAAAAGGTCCACGATCCGAATATCTCGGAGTTTGAAGCAACCGCCGTCGCGTCCGTCGTCGAAACGTCCGCCAACCATTGACCGACGACGTCTTCAGAATCGATATATTCGGCGGTCGCGCGCAACACCACGTCAGGAGCTTGGAGGCCGACCGTTTGCCACTCGACGCAGCCGTTCAAAGCCCAACGAAGGACGCCCGGCCACTCGACGCGAAGTTTTTCGACTAGGTGCTTGTCTCGCTGGTCCGGGGTCACCGTCGTCGTGAATGGCAGGAAGTTGAAGCGACGTCGAACATCGTTCCCGGCGCTGGTCAAGCTTGGGGGCTCATTGCATGCGAACAGCAATTTGCAAGTCGGCGTGAACTCGAATGGATCGCCTCGCATTGAATTCGCCTGAATGGGATCGCCCGCCGAAATCTGCTTAATGCGACCCAGATTCCATGTCACCTGATCGGGCATTTCGGGAACGGAAACCAGTCGCTTGCCTTTCAACGATGCGATAAAGGTCAGGTGCTGTGAGTTCCGCGTGTTGACGAATGTTTCGGTCGCGGCGGTCGTGGCATAACTCGCAAGCAAGCTGCCAATCGTCGACATGAACACGCCCTTGCCGTTACCCCCGTGACCGTGAAGAACGAACACCGCGTGTTCCGCTGATACGCCCGTCAGGCTGTAGCCGACGACGCGCTTCAGATACGAAATCATCGCGTTGTCGCCGCCCGTGGTCGTGTGAAGAAACCGGAGCCACGTCGGGCAATCCTCTTCATCGGACGGCGCGACGGCGGTCATTTGCGTGAAGCGATCTTCGGGCGTGGCGCTCCGGACGATTCCGGTTCGAAGGTCGATCACTCCTGACGGTGTATTCAATGACCAAGGATCGCGATCGAACTCGGTCAGTTGGACATGCATTTGCGGATTCGCTTCGGCCAATGCCTGCGTGTTGCGGATCGTCGGCAGGGACCTAATCTTGTTGCGCTGCGCTACGCTGATTATTTCAGGAAGGCGTTCAACTAGGTCGGCACAGGTCTTACGGATATCATCACGAACCGTATAGTCGCGACGCCACACGGACCCGTCGAACCGCAACCACTCGCCCGTTTGGGGGCAGTATCTGATTTCATTCGAGTGGGTCCGAACGAAAAACTGCGAAATCTGGTCTTCCGATGCCCCGACTTCGTCCGCGTCAAGAACGATTCCGGTCATTCCCGGCAAACTGGGAAGGTGGCCGACGCCGGGAAGCCCCGGACCCGCTGACATGGCGGGCGCGGATTTGACCACGTTGTAAAATGCGCTCGAACCCTTCAACGCCTTGCCGATCGTGATTGCTCGATAATCGGGCCGGGTTAGCCACTTGTCGCGCTTTCCGAGCGCTGACATTCCGAACAGTCGTTCCATGCGCTTTGCCCATCGACCCGTGAAAAAAGCAAGGTGCGCAAGCAACGCCAAGTCAGCTTCAGACGCGCCGGCCGGGAAAAACTTCTTCAACGCTTCTTCGTCGCCGTGCCACAGATCGGCGAACGTTGCCTTGTTGCCGAACATCTGTTGAATGCCGCCACGGCTGGAAAGCATCAGACGAATTAGATCGTCGTCGTTTTCCGGGGCGGTGCAGCCTTCGCACGGACCATCCGGCAATTCTTCGATGTGACTTTCAGCCACGGATGACGCCGGAAAGGCGGTCAGGAGCGCCGCCGGCGTGTAAACCGCGTTGTTGAAGGGTTGGGCAAGCGAAGCCATCACCGGGACTCGCCCAAGGGCCTGTTTCTTGGCGTCAGGCCAATTCATGAGTCCAGGCAAACGAAGTGCGTGATCGGCCGACCAGCACCGATCAGCCTTGAACCGGTCGGCAATCCCCCGGTTGATCTGTTCGATGGTCGCAACGTCCGTCTGTTCGTTCAGCCACCACAGCGCTTGAAGTCCACCACCTGTGGAAATAACCACAGACGGCGCGCCGCGCGTGACCAGATCGGCCAGCGCGGCAGCTTTGTCCCACGCCGGGTTATCCTTCGGCGGGTCAATATCGACATGTGCGAAACGCACGCCCGCAATGTCTGTTTTCTTGGGCTTTTTGTTCAGGCCCGGAATGACGACAGGCGCGGAATAGTAGACGTTGCGCATGGTATTTTGTGCCGCTGCCCAATCAGCTGCCCCTTGCCAGTCTGTTCCAAAGAAACGCCCAGTCGGGCGCTCCTCCGGGGCGTCTGGACGGATAGAGACTAGGTGAATCTGAGACCTTGCGAGATAATCACGAAGGAAAGTTTGAAGATCGCTCATTCGGCACCGCCCGATACGTCACCGAAGAACATCAACGGATCATCGGTCACGACGTGCACTAAGTTTTTGCCCGCGATCTTAAGCCAATGATTAAGACGGTCTTTGTCTGTGACTACCACAGCCGCATGTCGGTTGTTTCGCACGGCTGAAACAAGCGCAGGCATCAAGTCCGCCATGTCGTATGGGCAGGTAATAATCGTCCACGTCGGATCGGCGTCGCGAAGGTCTTCCAACGCGGCGGCGGACACATCGTCGGTCAGGAAGGCTATCGAAGCTTCTTGGGGTGTCCGAACCCCCCTTACAAGCGCCACGACTTCAATACCGTTATTTTCGCATATCGCCATCACAGCGGAAGCCAGATCAAGTGGCGTTTCGAAGGGGCCGGGATGATAATGTGGGCGCGGAACTTGAATGTCCGCGTCGGAGATATTATTTCGCATTTGAATGTATTCCTGATTTCGCTGATTTTAACAGCCGCTTCGACTCTCCGAAATCGAAGCGGCTGTTTCTTACGTACCTGACGGTGGTTCTCCGGCCACCGCGAGTATTGCGGATGCATCAAAGCGAACGCTGTTCATAAACAGCGATGTGGCTTTCTTCCCAAACCTTGACTGAGTCTTCGGGGATCAGAACCCGCGCGCCGATCATGTAGTGCCGGGGCGCTTCGCCACGTGCTTTCAGATTGTACCAAGTGCCACGTGATACGCCCGTGCGGCGGCAGAACTCTGCGATTGAAATTGCCTTACCCATTTTGAGCACCTATCGTTCTGGTTGAACATGAATTGAAGATAGGTAGGCACTTTGAACTAGTCAATAGATGTTATTTTTCAATATGTTACGAAACGACTTATAAACGGGTGCCGTTGCCGCTTGTCAACCGTTTATAACCTGCTTCGCCGTTTGCTGTTGTCACTTGTCAACACGTAATGATTGCAAACGGTTACTCTTCCAGACGCTTAGATGCGCCCAGATATCACCTATCAGCACGACTTATAGTCGCTCGCCCAAGCATCAAAACAATTCAAACAAAAAGCCCGCCACGGACAGACCGGACGAGCTTTGAAGTGTTGGCGGTGATTAAGCGGCGATATCGACCGTCACGGCGGCGATCATATCGTCAGAAGCGTCGACGATAAACGCAGCGTAATGCTTTGCGATCATTGCTGGGCTGGTATCGTGAAGTGACGCGACGATAGCGACCGGAAGACCCGCCCGAAGCTGTCGCACGATCGATGTGTGTCTGAACGCATACGGAACGAAAGACACCGGCAACCCGGCGCGCTTCACAATGTCTTTCCATGGGCGCGCTATTTCGGACGCTGACGACCAAGCAACGCGTTCACCTTGCCGCCACACCAACGGAGCAACTTCGACATTCTGAACGCGCGACAGCAGCGCAGCGTCTGCCGGGATCGATGCATTGGGACGGATTACGTCAAAATCGTTCGCCGCGACGATCCGCTTGATCTTCTTCCCGACCTTTGCAGCGCCCCGACCGCCCTTCCGGCTTGCTGGAATCATCAACACGCAATCGGTAACCGCTGCACCGTCGCGACCGATACGCTGTTGAACTTTAGCGTCCGCGCCGACCATACGCGCAACCTGTGACCATCGCATACCGGTGACAGCCAGGGCGGATAACATCCTATGCAGATCACCGCCCCACCCGCCCTCAACATCCAATTCTCTCGCAGCGCGCATCACGGCTGAAAGCTGGTCTTCGGAAAGAACCTGAATTTCGCGGCTGTTTTCGCCTTCGTCTTCGACCTTCAGGCCGATCGACACTTCGTCTCGCCAATCATTCGGCAAAATCTTGCGATGCTGCTCCCATCCCGCACGGAGGGCGGCCTTTAAGTCACCGAAAAGCCGTTTCCGGTTTGACGGCTTCAGCGTTACGCCGTCCGCCCATTCCCGCAGCACATCAGCCGTGACGTCTCGCAAGAGCGTGTCGGATAGCTCGACATCGGAAAGGACGTTTCGCGACAATCGGGTATCAGCATCGGAACGAACGTCGCGACCTTTGATCTTCGCATCGCGAGTGTTTCGAACGGCGATGTACTCTTCCACCACACGCCGGACAGTCACAGGGAGTGCAGCTTTCGCGCCGGGAACGTGCGCCGCTTCGGCAAGCTTTACCGCTTGGACAGAAGCCTGCTTGAAGCTCATGGTCACAGCACCGGATGCGATGACGTTCGCATCGTCCGCATCTGCGAAGACCTGCATCTTGTACGGGACTCCGTAGCGTACGAGCCACTTTCGCGCTTCAGGCGACTTGCGGTATCCCAAAAAGATACCGGGGGCGACTTTGTGCCAAATCGGTTTTTTTGATACTGGTTCTCTCGACCGCTTTGCGGGTGAGTCAATTTTACAAGCCATCCTAGTGCCTCACAGTGCCCAATAGTGCCTAAAATCACCAGTGCATTCCGGTGAACAACAATGGGCACTTATAACCATTTTTATAGGAAATTCAAGAACATGGATGAACAGTTTGGACACCGATTGACAGGAACATACGCCCTGCAAATGCGTTTGCAGGGCTGACCAGAGACCGTTCCCGACATCTCTTCCTGGTCTGCCCTTCGTGGCCAATGCGGCGCCGTCTCCAAGCTGCGCGCGCATTTCTGTAACGTCCCGGTGAAAGGCGCAATTCCGTGATGGCTGATGCCCCGGATGCCGCGCTCCCGGTCAAGACCAGAGAACGATCATGACCCTTATCAATATCCGCAATCTCGGCGTGACGCTGGGCAATCCGCTATTTTCCAAGCTCAACCTCGTCGTCAATGCCGGCGACCGCATCGGTCTCGTCGCCGCCAATGGGCGGGGGAAATCGACGCTGCTCGCCTGCCTTACCGGCGCGCTCGAACCGAGCGAGGGCGAAATCACCAGAGCGCGCGGGCTGACCGTCGGCCATGTGTCGCAGAATGTGCCGGCCGCCCTCTTCGACACGCCATTCCAGGATGCGGTGCTGCAGGCTCTGCCGGCCGATCAGGCCGAAAGCGAGAGCTGGCGCGTCGACATCGTGCTGGAATCGCTGGAGGTGCCGGAGGCCATGCGCGGCCGGCCACTGAAGCAGTTGAGCGGCGGCTGGCAGCGGCTTGCGATGCTGGCCCGCGCCTGGGTGAGCGAACCCGACGTGCTGCTGCTCGACGAGCCGACCAACCATCTCGATCTCGAAAAGATCGCGCAGCTGGAGGGCTGGCTGAATGCTCTGCCGCGCGACGTGCCGGTGATCCTGTCCAGCCATGACCGCGCCTTTCTCGATGCGACGACCAACCGGACGCTGTTCCTGCGGCCGGAGCAATCGCCGGTCTTTGCGCTTCCCTATTCCAGGGCGCGCGCCGCCCTCGACGAGGCCGATGCCGCCGAAGCGCGGCGCTACGAGCGCGATATGAAGACGGCGGAACAGCTGCGCAAGCAGGCCGCCAAGCTCAACAATATCGGCATCAATTCCGGCAGCGACCTGCTCGTCGTCAAGACGAAGCAGCTGAAACAGCGGGCGGAGAAGCTGGAGGATGCGGCAAAACCGGCGCACCTGGAGCGCTCGGCCGGCGCCATCCGGCTTGCCAACCGCGGCACGCATGCCAAGGTGCTGGTGACGCTGGAGGATGCAGCGGTGACGACGCCGGATGGAACGCTGCTCTTCAGGACCGGCCGGCAATTCATCTGCCAGGAGGACCGCATCGTGCTCCTCGGCCTCAACGGCGCCGGCAAGTCGCGGCTGGTCTCGATGCTGAGACAGGCGATCGAAAGGCCGGAGACGGCGCCAAGCGGGATCAAGGCGACGCCGTCGCTCGTTCTCGGCTATGGCGACCAGGCGCTCGCCGATCTTGCCGACGGCGATACGCCGATCGGCACGATCATCCGCCGTTTCGATGTCGGCGACCACAGGGCGCGCGCCCTGCTGGCCGGGGCCGGCATGACGATCGACATGCAGACAAAACCGATCGGCCAGCTCTCCGGCGGCCAAAAGGCACGGCTCGGCATGTTGGTGCTGCGGTTGACGGAACCGAACTTCTATCTGCTCGACGAGCCCACCAATCACCTCGACATCGAGGGACAGGAAGCGCTCGAAAGCGAGCTGATGGCGCATGAGGCGAGCTGCCTGCTGGTATCGCACGACCGCAGTTTCGTGCGGGCGGTGGGCAACCGCTTCTGGCTGATCGAGAAGAAGCGGCTGGTGGAAGTGGAGAGCCCGGAAGGGTTTTTTGCTTCGGTGGCGAGTGGCGGTTGAGCGTGTACCGTGCCGCCCCCTCATCCGCCTGCCGGCACCTTCTCCCCGCTGGGGAGAAGAGACTCGCTGTTAGGTCGCAGGGTGGCTCGTAGGCGGAGAGGAAAAGCCGCGACACCCCTTCTCCCCAGCGGGGCTATTAGATTCACACATTGTCGAAAGCTGATAAGAGGAGGTCTACGCCGCGTTTGGCGGCCTGGAACTGCTGCCATCCGTCGAGCATGACGATTGGCCCAGGCTTGCCGTAGTAGCCGGTCCATCCGCCGAGGCGGGCGCAGACCCAGGCGGCATAGGCCAGCGACCCTTTGGGATGCGGGTTCTTCTGTTTGGCGGTGTTGCCCTGAAGCTTGGCGCAGAAGGCTTCCAGCAGCGGCCGGTCGCTCGGCTCGAAGGCGTCTTCGATGGGGCGCAAGGTGCTGCCGGGTGGGGCGCCGTCGCGAGCATGAACCAGTTGTTGCACGATGACGGCGGCGACGAAGGCGGCCGTCACCAGATTGCTCAGCGCCCCCGCGTCCTCGATGCGCAGGCCTTCGATGTCGAAGCCCTGGGTCTTCAGGGTGCGGAACAATTGCTCGATCGTCCAGCGGCGGCGATAAAGGGCGATGACCGCCGCCGCCTGGTCGGCATCCGACACCGCGTAGGTCGTCAGCAGCCGCCAATGGATCGGCGTCTCGCCCGGTGGCGGCGTGCTCTCGCGCACATCCAGCAGATAAAGGCGCACCCCACCCGGGGTCTTCTTGTAGATGCCGTTCTTCGGGGGCAGCAATGTCACCGCGCTGAAGCGGATCGCCAGCTGCGTGTCGCGCTGCTTGCGGCCCGGCTTGGCCGGCAGGGTGAAGGCAAGGTTTGCAGCAACCGGCAAGGCATCGGCCATGGCAAACAGCGACGGCTGGTCCTTGCCGAGGCTGCGGTCTTTGGCGGCGCGCACGACAAGGTCGACATTGGCAGGCCTTCGGGTGAAGGCCTCATAGATATCGCTTTCGCGGTCGGCAATGACGGTGATGTGGCGCGCGGCTTCGCAAACCTTTGCCGCCCGGTCGGCGCCCTCCAGCCAGCGATAGCTCTCCTTCTCCTCGATCGCACGCGCCCGCTGGGTGCCGCGCTTGCCCTGGTCGCGGCTTAGAAACTGTCCATGGATCGCCCCGACGATCGCGCCATCGTCGGCGTCGACCCCGATCATCGCATGCAGATAAAGACCGCCACCGCCGCTGGAACGGACCACCGTCGTATCCTGAATGGCCAGGATGTGCCGATCCGCGCAGCGGCCGGCCGTGCGCAAGGCCGCTTCATCGATCATCGCCTGCGGATCGACCGCTCCATTGCGCAAGAACCGGGTCAAGCGGATCTCTCCGGCCCGATTGCCGCCGAGCTTGCGCACCCGCATTCCCTGGCCGGCCGTCGCAATAAGGCGCTCCAGCAAGAACGCCCCCCTTTTTCCAGGCGACGGTCGCCAAACCGCCCCAGGCTCAAATCATCCATCGCTCAATTCTCCTGCTTGCAGCAAGAGAATCAGAACGCCATTCCATAGGCAATTCTAAATGTGTGAATGCCATAGCCCCGCCGGGGAGAAGGTGCCGGCAGGCGGATGAGGGGGCCGGGGGCACGACCCCAAACGCAGCCCAAACCTACCGCTTCGGCGCCACCAGGCAGAAGAAGGCGCCCTGCGGGTCGGTGGCCTGGATGATCCAGCTGCCGCCCGGGACCTCCATCGGTCCGTTGACGACCTTGCCGCCGCCCGAGGTGACGCGTTCGATCGCGGCATCGAGGGCGGGCACGATGAAATAGTAGCACCAGAAGGTCATCGGCATGTTGTCGGGCTTGGTCATCATGCCGCCGGTCTGCCGGCCGTTATGGGCGAAGATGTAGTAGACGCCCATCGGGCCCATGTCCATTTCGCTGTCCTTGGTCCAGCCGAACTGCTTGGAATAGAAGGCCAGTGCCTCTTCGCCATTTCCGGCATAGAGTTCGCGCCAGCCGATATTGCCGGGCGCGTCGAAGGCCAGTTCCGGCGGGGATTTGTCCATCGGCGCCGGCGTCATGATGCAGAGCACCGCGCCATGCGGATCGGCGACGACGGCGAAGCGGCCGACGCTCGGGATGTCTTCCGGCGGACGGCGCACCGCGCCGCCATTGGCGGCGAAATCCTTTGCCGACTGATCGACATCGTCGACGCCGACATAACCCGTCCAATTCGGCGGAATACCCGTGCCTTCGAGTTCGGCCGGAAACTCCATCAGGCCGGCAACGCCGATGCCGTTCGCCTCGAAGATCGTATAGGTCGGCATGCCCTCGACCTTCATCTCGGAGGTGGTCCAGCCGACGACGGAACTGTAGAATTTCGCGGCGGCTGACGTGTCGGGGGTCATCAGCTCGCACCAGATGAACTTTCCATGCGTCTTGGACATAGAACTCTCCCTTTTCTGACGCCTCTGCGATGCTTGCGGCGCCGTGATTTTCAGATCTTGCGGGTGTAATGGACTTCCATGAACTGCTTCCAGGAGCCGTCGGCCTGCCTGGCGCTGGAGGTGAAGGTGCGGTGATCGGCGTTGATGAAGGTGATCTGCTCGCGGTAATCGGCCAGGCCCTCGCCATTGAAGTCGGGTCCTGTCGTATAGAGGTCGAGCACGTTGCCGGAGGCATCGACCTCGCCTTCATAGACCCACATGTAGTCCATCATCGAGCCGATCCAGCTGCCGACATACTTGCCTTTGTCGGCGTTGTAGCCGAGCGTCAGGATCGTAGTGGCCTGCTTGCCGTCGGGCATGCGGCCGTGCCCTTCGGCGACGAACCAGATGCCGTGCAGCGAGCGGACGGTCTCCGTCCAGTCGTCGCCGCCGCCCATCTCGGGTGCGGTGACGCTCCACTCGCCGACCAGTCTTTCCAGGAAGGAATGTTCCTTCAGCACTTCAGCCGTCTTCATCATCCTCTTCTCCCTTCAGGTGATGGCAACGCCTGTTCTTAGAGCATGGCGTCGTCCGGAAACCGCCCCACGGATTTCGGCATCATGTGCCTGCTCAGTGACAGCAGGATGGCGCCGTTTGAGCATCCTCATATTCGTCATGGCGGCGCACGAAATTCATCGTGCCCTGCTCGTTGCGGCCCTTCGGCGCGCGGTCGAGGATCATCAGGGTGCCGATCAGTTCCTCCGGCCCGCGGGCATAACTCGAATAGGTATGGAAGACCTCGCCCTTGTCGTTGCGGTAGAAGGCGCTGAGGCCCGGCAGTTCGTCATGGGCCTCAGCCGGCTCGATAGCAGTGAAATTGTAGAAGACCTTGTCTTTGGCAAGGTCCTCCGGGCTGAAAGAAACGTGATAATCGAAATTGAAATCGCTGCCGAAGGATGAGACCCAGGGAAATTTCCAGCCCATCCGCCTTTTGTAGGCGGCGATCTTTTCAAGCGGCGCGCGCGAGACGGCGACCCAGGTGACGTCGTGATGGTTGAGATGCGGCAGGGCGCCGTCGACATGATCGGCGAGGAAGGAGCAGCCGGGGCAGCCGGCCTCCCAGTCCGGACCAAGCATGAAATGATAGATCAGTAGCTGGCTGCGACCGTCGAAGAGATCGGCGAGCGACCTCTTTCCCTCTGGCGTATCGAAGGCATAGTCCTTGTCGACCCTCACCCAGGGCAGCGCCTGGCGGGCGGCGTTGACGCTGTCACGCAGCCTCGTCGCCTCCTTTTCCTTCAAGAGCAGGGCGCGACGGGCCGCGAGCCATTGCTCGCGGGAAACAACTTCGTTCTGCATCGGATGCGCCCTCCTCCGGCGCTTGCCGGTGAAGCCGGCAACATCTCCTTCTCCTTGACTAAATAGATTGATATCAATATAAAATGGCCATGTCAAATTCGGTTGAAATTCCTTTCTCTACAACGCTTCTGGTGCGCGACACCTGCCTCTGCCTGCATGCACAGCGAGCGGCGCGCGCGCTCGCCCGGCTGTTCGACGACGCGCTGCGGCCCACCGGGCTGACCAACGGGCAGTTTTCGCTGATGATGTCGCTGAACCGGCCGGAGCCGCCGCCAATGGGGCCGGTCGCAGCCCTGCTCGCCATGGACCAGACGACGCTGACGGCGGCCTTGAAGCCGCTGCAGCGCAAGGGCTGGGTGATGGTGATGGAAAATCCGAGGGACAGGCGCGGCCGGCTGCTTGCGCTCACCGGCGAAGGCAAGGCGGCGCTGGCAAACGCGCTGCCGATCTGGAAAGAGACGCATGCGATGCTTGACGGCAGATTGCCGGACGGCGGCTCCGCGCGGCTGCGGCAGGAGTTGCTGGCGGTGTCAGGGAGTGGTGAGGCGCCGAAGCCGGCCGCTCGCCAGTCCCGCAAAAACGAACGGACAACGGCCGGGTAGAGCGAGCCGAACCTCGCCTTCGATCCACGAGAAATCGCGTCGTTCACGCCATGCAACCGGAGTCGGCGCGCGTGGGTGCTCGGGTCGAGCCCGAGCACGACGGAGGTTGGGGGTAGGTATTGGCTGGAGGCGAGAGGCCTCCCCTTGCTCCGTCGTCCTCGGGCTTGACCCGAGGACCCATGCGATGATCGCTGCGTTCACGTCAGCATCAAGACAAGCAGCGGCCCCGACCGAAGCCGAAGGACATCCCGTCAGTTTTGCTGAACGTGCCTGGATCAGGCAACCGTGACCGGAACCTCGGTCGAGGTGCGCATGGCGTGGCTGTAGGGGCAGACGATATGGGCTGCGGCGGCGAGCTTTTCGGCTGTTTCGCGGTCGAGGCCGGGAATATTGACGGTCAGGGCCACTTCGATGCCGAAGCCGGTGCCGTCTTCGCGCGGGCCGATGCCGACCTTGGCGGAAACCGTCGTTTCCTCGGAAATCTTGACCTTCTGCTGGCCCGCGACAAATTTCAGGGCACCGAGGAAGCAGGCGGAATATCCGGCGGCGAAAAGCTGCTCGGGATTGGTGCCGGTCGCGCCGTCGCCGCCGAGTTCCTTGGGAACGGTCAGCGTCACGTCCAGGACGCCGTTATCGGAAACGGCGCGGCCGGCGCGGCCGCCGGTGGCAGAGGCTTGGGTCGTATAGAGAATAGGCATGACAATCTCCTTTGGTTGGTCCTTCGATCGGGGTTGGATTTTTAATATCGCACAATTAACTTGTACGCAAGTGAATTTTGCAAATTGCATTTCGGCGTCGAAAGGAAGACAATCGCAGCCTTAGGGCAGGACGATTTTAGGCTGGTCCGGCCCAAAATCTGAATCCTGCTCTACGTTAAAGTGAGAGCGTGATGTCATGAGAAAACCGCTCACACTTTTCGGCATCATGCTCGGGGGTGGTGGAGATGAAAGCGCAAACGGCAAAGACGATGGAGATACCGGAAGAGGAGAAGCGGCTGGAAAAGCAGCTGTGCTTCGCGGTCTACGCGACGGCGCATGCCTTCACCCGTGCCTACAAGCCGATCCTCGACAGGGTCGGCCTCACCTATCCGCAATATCTGGTGATGCTGGTGCTGTGGGAGCGCAGCGAGCTGCCGGTGAAGACCATCGGCGAGCAGCTGGATCTCGATTCCGGCACGCTGTCGCCGCTGTTGAAGCGACTGGAACAGGGCGGGCTGATCAAGCGCATCCGCGACCTGCGCGACGAGCGGCAGGTGATCGTGTCACTGACGCCGAAGGGCCAGGCGATGAAGGGAGAGGTCGATACGATCATGACGGCGATCGGGCAAGCTGCCGGCTGCACGCTGGAGGAGCTGGGGCAGATGCGCGACATGCTGCATCGGCTGCGCGGCAATCTCGGCCGGGCCGGCGCCGCCGGCGGCTGAAGCCTCCTGTCGGGCCTTTCGCCGAATTACGGCCGCCGCTGAGCGGATTTGGCCGGTGACCGGCGCTTCTTTGCCGGCGCCGCTTCCGCTCCGGCTTCGGCCGCCTGCTGCAGGCGCAACGCCTTCAGCTTTTCCGTCTTCTTGTCGCGGGCCGAGGCTTCGGCCGCGATGATGGCGCGCGCCGTCTGATCGGTCGCTTCCGCCTTGTCGCGGGGCGACAGCTTGGCGGGATTGAAGAATTCTTCCTTGGTGGCGGTCATATGCCCCTTTCTCAGGTGCTGGCGATTTTGAGCCACGGCCGGGCCGCGATCCCGCGGCCGGGCCGTTGTTCACGTTGGCCGCGATCCCGCGGCCGGGTTAGCGGGCGCGAAGAACCTTTTTCGGTGCCGGCAGCAGGCCTTCACGCTGCATCTTCTTGCGGGCAAGCTTGCGCTGGCGGCGAATGGCCTCGGCCTTTTCACGGGCGCGTTTCTCGGAGGGCTTCTCGAAGGCGCTGCGAGCTTTCATTTCCCGGAACAGGCCTTCCCGCTGCATCTTTTTCTTCAGCACGCGCAGTGCCTGATCGACGTTGTTATCCCTGACGAGTACCTGCAAAGTGATATCCTTTCTTCGGCGGCAAGGCCGCACGGTCCATAGTGAAAGCGGCTTTACTTCCCGATCCTGAGGCTCGAAAGCTTCAACCAGGGTTCGGCGCCGCCGGCTTTGGCCACCACCTCTGGGGCGGCCCGGGACAACGATTTCCCGGTGTCAATGTCGGCCTCGGTGATGCGGCGTTCAAAATTCTCCGCGTCGAATTGGACGCGATATTGCACATGTCCATGATCGTTGGGAAGGACGCCGGCGATCCGGCACCGCTTTTCGGCTTCCGCGGTGCGGGTAAGGCCGGATTTCAACACGATCATGTCGCCGATTTTGTAGTTTGGTCTGCCCATTCGGCGCACCTTCAACCCTTCGGCTGTTTGTTCGATTGGCCAATCGAAGGCCACAGTGAAAACAAAAAGGCCGGGCGGACCCGACCTCTTCCCGTCACTCTGCCCTTCCGCCGGCAAGTTGATCAGCGCGCTGCCAGTACATCCGTGGTCAGCTCGCTGGCACATTCTTGCCAGTCAAAATGCTACAGCAGCTGTAGCTCGTCTGAAAGACGCGGCCGCTGCAGGCGAATGACAAATCATGCGGCCTGAAGGTTGTCGGCCGCGTTCTTGCCCGAGCGCTTGTCGCGAACGAGGTCGTAACGGACCTTCTGACCTTCGGTGAGCTCGCGCATGCCAGCGCGTTCGACTGCCGAAATGTGAACGAAAACGTCCGTGGAACCATCATCGGGCTGGATGAAGCCAAAACCCTTGGTGCCGTTGAACCACTTGACCACGCCTGAATTCATAACGATTTCCTTTCAACCGTTGGAGTGAAGCCGGGGAACGTTGTCCCACGAGCAATATCGATGCTGAGAGGAGATCTGACGAAGCGCGATCGCGCAGCACAAGCAATATTCGATAGGCACCATGTAGGCTTTTTACCGAATTAAGCAATGCTATTTTGAAAATAAAACTTTTCCGGGCAGAGCAACGACGCCCGGAATAGCAGGCAGAGGCGGCCGGCTGGCGACCGCCCCGTCGGAATCACTGCCAGACGACGATCGGCGCCTTCGTCGGAACGCGATCATAGAGATCGATAATATCCTGGTTCAACAGCCTGACGCAGCCCGAGGAGACGGCCTTGCCGATCGAGCGCCAGTCGGGGTTCCCGTGCAGGCGGTAGAGCGTGTCCTCGCCGTTCGAGAAGATATAAAGCGCACGGGCGCCGAGCGGGTTCTTCAGCCCGGGCTCCATGCCGCCGTTCTCGATCGAATATTTGACCAGTTCCGGCTGGCGGGCGACCATCTCGTTCGGCGGCTTCCAGCGCGGCCATTTCTGTCGCCACTGGATGACGCCCGACCCCTGCCAGGCAAAACCTTCGCGGCCGATGCCGACGCCGTAACGCATCGCCATGCCATCGGCTTGGACGAGATAGAGGAAACGCGACGGCGTGTCGACGACGATGGTGCCGGGCGGCTGACCGGTTGGATCGAGAACGCGCTGGCGATAGTAGCGGGGATCGATCTCTTCGTAGGGAACGGCGGGAATGAGGAAGCCGCCGTCCTCGACTGGGCCGTACATGACGGCAAGCTCAGGCCCGCTCGGCACGCTCGAGGCTCCCGGCGACTGGAACAGGCGCATCGGCGAGCGGTAGATGATCGACGTGTCGCCCGATCTTACGGTGTTGGCGGAAGAGGCGCAGCCGGTGAGCGCGGAGGCGGCGGTCAGTGCCGAAAGGGAGAGAAAGCTGCGGCGGGAAAGATGTCTATCGGAACTCATGACGCGGGACTGATTTCCTGTTGATGCGGGAATCCATTACGACATCATGAAATCTATCGGCTTGCGCCAAATAAACCATAGCTTCACGCAGACGTGTTCCTGATGGAGCCGACGATATGAAGAGCGCTGTTGCAGCGCTACATCACAACGATCTCGGCCTTGGCAGGCAGGCGGTCGTAGAGATCGACGACATCCTGGTTCAGCATGCGCACGCAGCCCGACGAGGTGGCCTTGCCGATCGACTGCCAGTCGGGCGTGCCGTGGATGCGATAGAGCGTATCCTGGCCGTCTTTGAAAATATACATGGCGCGGGCGCCGAGCGGGTTCTGCAGTCCGGGATTCATGCCGCCGTTTTCGACCGAAAAGGCGCGAACCTCGGGCTGGCGGGAGACCATTTCGACCGGCGGCGTCCAGCGCGGCCACTTCTGCTTCCACTGGATGACGCCGCGGCCCGACCAGGCGTAACCGTCGCGGCCGAGGCCGACGCCATAACGCATCGCCTTGCCATTGCCCTCGACGAAATAGAGGAAACGCGCCTTGGTGTCGACGACGACCGTGCCCGGGCGTTCGGTCGTCTGATAATCGACCTCCTGGCGCAGGAATTGCGGCTGCACGCGGCTGACCGGAATTGACGGCAGCGTGAAATCCTCGTCGCGCAGCTCGCCATACATCGCCGCATGCACTGGATTGGTGACCGGCAGGCCGTAGGTCTGGTGGAACTGGGTCTTGTAGAGTTCGCGCGTCTGCGGCACCGGCTGATCGGGGATCGGCCGCACGCGGCCGGGATCGACGCCGGGCGGCTGATAGAAGACCGGCGAGGTTTCCTGGACGAAGCGGGCGGGCGAATCGGCGGCGACATCGGGAATGAGGATGTTGCAGCCACTGAGCGAGGCAGCGACTATCACGAGCCCGGCAATCGGGAAGACCCGGCGCAGAAAATTCATCGAACCACCCTTATCAACGATCGGCGAGACAGCGATATCTGCCGCGACGATGGCATCCGCGGCTGGCGCGAGGCTGGTGTCGGGGAGGAAAAATCAGGAAGACTTGAACCCGCCCTCTGGCTGCGGGTTCCTGGGCGCGCCGAAAAATCAGGCCGCCACGCCGTGGAAGAAGCGGATGCTCTGGGCGATCTCGGCCGGCAATGCCGAGGTGTGGTTGCCGGCGACGGTTTCGGTTTCGATGTGGGTGCCGGCGGCGCGGGCGCGGCGGGCGAGCAGGTCGGCGCGGTCGTTGAAATGCGCCTCCTCCGTGCCATGGAGGACCCGGACGGGACATTTGAAGCTGTGGGCGTAGCAGAGCGCCGAACGCACCTCGAATTCATGCCTGTTGCTGTCGTCGAAGCGGATGTCCTGGGGATAGCGGCTGAAGAAGCGGAAGGCGTTCGGATTGCCCGAAATCGGCGCGGCGGCACGGAATTTGTGGGTGCTCATCGCCGTCAGCATGGTCAGCGTGCCGCCGATGCTGTGGCCGGCGACAAACAGGCGCTGGGGATCGACGCCCGGCAGATGCGCCAGACGCTCGGCAGCGGCGAGAACGTCGTCGACCTCGTCGTAAAATCCTGAGAAATTGCCCCTCTGGCCGTTTTCGCCGCGCAGCGACGGCATCATCACGACATAGCCGGCATCCATATAGGGCTTCATCAGCTGCCAGTGGCCGATGCCCATGGCGTTGCCGCCATGCAGGAAAAGCACTGCAGGCTTGGCCGTGCGCTCGCGCTTGTATTTCGAAACCCAGGCCGCCAGCTCCAGCTCGCCGCCATAGCCGGAACGGTAGAAGATCTTCTCAGCGTCGGCAGGCGCGGCCAGCGGTTCGTATTTGTCGGGCGCCGGCCCCTTCTGCAGCAGCTTCGTGCGAAAACGGCGGCGAACCTCGGCATAGTCGTGCCTGGCAAGGCGTGGTTCTTCCGGGACATCGAAGGCGGCCGCCATGCGCGGCAACACCAGCGCTCCGGCGAGACCCGCCAGCACGGCACGGCGTTGGCGGAAAAAGGAATTTCGTTCATGCGAGCTCATGACGCAGCACCCAAAATCATTTCCCCGGCCGACAAGATGTGCACCGGAAAACGCGCTGCCGCCAATACACATCCTGTTGAAAATATCGCCCTGCGTCATTGTTGCGCAGGCGGCGGCCCGACTCAGCCGGGTTTGGCGTCGATCATGGCGATCAGCGTGCGCAGCCGGTCGGCCTCGTAGGGCGGCTTGTCAGGACGAAGGCGGGCGATGCGGGGGAAGCGCATGGCGACGCCTGATTTGTGCCGGGTCGAGCGGTTGATGCCCTCGAAGGCGACCTCGACGACGAAGCCGAAATCCCGGTCGGCCCGCACGGCCCGCACCGGGCCGAACCGCTCCGTCGTATTGTTGCGCACGAACTTGTCGAGCAGCTCGAGTTCGGCATCGGTGAAGCCGAAATAGGCCTTTCCCACAGGCACCAGTTGCTCGCCGTCCTCGTCGTCGGCCCAGACGCCGAAGGTGAAGTCGGAATAGTAGCTCGAGCGTTTGCCGTGGCCGCGCTGGGCATACATCAGCACCGCATCGACGTTATAGGGATTGCGCTTCCACTTGAACCAGGGACCCTTAATGCGACCGGCCTGGTAGATGCTGTCGCGGCGCTTGATCATCACCCCCTCGATAACGGGATCGGGCGGCGCGGCGCGCAAAGCGTCGAGCTCTTCCCAGGATGTGAAAGGCACGAGCGGCGACAGATCGAAACGATCATGGGGCGCGCGATCGATGATCTCAGCCAGGCGATCGCGGCGATCGACATAGGTGCGGCCGCGAATGTCCTCCTCGCCGTCAAACAGCAGGTCATAGGCGCGGATGAAGGCGGGGTAGTCGTCGAGCATTCTCGCCGTCACCGTCTTGCGGTTCAGCCGCTGCTGCAGGTCGGAGAATGTGCGGGTCGGGCTGTTGGAGCGGGCGGTGCCGCCGACCAAGAGCTCGCCGTCGACAACGCCGGAAAAATCGATCGCCTCGAGAATGTCGGGAAAGGCGCCCGAAATGTCGTCGCCGGAGCGGGAATAGATCTTGCGCCGGTCGCCGGAGCGGGAAAGCTGGACGCGGATGCCGTCCCATTTCCATTCGGCGGCATAGTCGGCGGGGTCGAGAGCGGCAAGATCGCCCTCCTCCACCGCATTGGCGAGCATGACGGAATGGAAGATCGCCGGTGTGGCCAGCGCCGGTTTCTCGCCGCCGCCCGCCAGCCACGCGAACAATGTCTCGTAAGGCGGCTGCAGGCCGTGCCAGAGGGTTTCGATCTCGGTAACGTCCTTGCCGCCGAGGTCGGCGAGCGCCTGCTTGGCAAGACGGGCGGAGACGCCGATGCGCATGGCGCCGGTCGTCAGCTTGATGAAGGCGAAGCGGCCCGAGGAATCCAGCCGGTCGAGCAGGTCGCGGACATAGCCGCGCACTTCGGTGCGGCCGAGCCCGTTCATGCGGGTGACGACCTCGCCGAGGCGCGGCTGGGAAAGGGCGGAGCGGTCGATATCCCGCTCATTGTCCCAGACCAGCGAGATGGTTTCGGCGAGATCGCCGACATAATCATAGGAATAGCGGAACAGCACCTCGTCCATGCGCTCCAGCACCAGCTCGCGCAGCATGGCCGGCTTGACGTTGCGCACCTCGAGCGTGCCGGCAATGGCGGCCAGGCCATAGCCGCGGTCTGGATCGGGCGTATCGCGGAAATAGTCGGTTAGCAGCTTGAGTTTGCCGTTACGGCTGGGGGTCAGCACCAGGCGGTCGAGGAGGTCGGCGAAGGCTTTCATGCGGGCCTCCGGGCTTGGGAAGAAGACCCCTCCCCAACCCCTCCCCACAAGGGGGAGGGACTAACTCGTGGTGCTGCCCTGCCCTTTTTCGACTTCAGCGTTCCCGGGGGTGATTTTGCAGTGGGATGGCGCGGCAGATCTAGCCCCTCCCCCTTGTGGGGAGGGGCTGGGGAGGGGTTTTGATCCACCACGCAGCTCATCTCAATCCGCCTCGTCTTCATAGCCCACGAGATGCAGCGGTTTCGCCTTGATGCCCTGCAATTGGCACCAGCGCACCAGCGCCTCCTCGCGGCCGTGGGTCACCCAGACCTCGGCCGGGTGCAGCTCACGGATCGTTTCTGTCAGCTCCGGCCAGTCGCAATGGTCGGAGATGACGAGCGGCAATTCGACGCCGAGCTGTTTGGCGCGCTGGCGCACCAGCATCCAGCCGGAGGCGAAGGCCGGCAGCGGTTCGTTGAAGCGGCGCGCCCATCGATCGGCGAAGGCCGAGGACGGGCCGATGACGACGGCGCCCTTGAAGGCGGATCTGTCGCGGCTTTCGATGGTCGCCGGCAGCAGCTCGCCGAGATCGATGCCCTCGCCGACATAATAGTCGCAGAGTTTTTCCATGGCGCCGTGAATATAGATCGGCTCGGCATAACCGGCGTCGCGCAGCAGGCGGATGACGCGCTGGGCCTTGCCCAGCGCATAGGCGCCGACGAGATGGGTGCGCTCCGGAAATTGCCTGAGCGAGGCCAGCAGCTTGCCGGTTTCGTCCATCGGATCGGGATGGTGGAAGACCGGCAGGCCGAAGGTCGCCTCGGTGATGAAAACATCGCAGGCAACCGGCTCGTAGGCCGCACAGGTCGGGTCGGGGCGTCGCTTGTAATCGCCGGAAACGACGATGCGGGTGCCGTTCCTCTCGATGGCAATCTGGGCGGAGCCGAGTACATGGCCGGCGGGATGAAAGCTCACCTTGACGCCGTTGACCAGCAGCTCCTCATTAAAACCGACTGCCTGCTCGCTAGCACAGAAGCCCTCGCCGTAGCGCAGACGCATGATGTCGAGCGTCTGGCGGGTGGCGAGCACGTTGACATGACCCGGCCGGGCGTGATCGGAATGGCCGTGGGTGACCAGCGCCCGCTCCACCGGCCGCACCGGATCGACATAGAATCCGCCTTCCGGGCAATAGAGCCCTTCCGGGGCGGGATAAAGCAGCGCATCAGCTCTCATGCAGCAAGAGATAGCGGCAAACGGGCGCGAGGCCAGAGGGAGCGATTCATCAAGGAAGCCCGTCGAGGAAGGACAGCACTGCGGCATTGAACTCGGCCGGCCGCTGCAGCGGCGCAAAGTGGCTGACGCCCCTGAGATAGATCATCTGAGCGTCTGGAATGCTGCGGGCGAGATATTCGGCATGCTCGGGCTTGATGAACTCGTCGTGTTCGCCGAGCACGATCGCAACCGGCACGCCGATGCGGCCGAGGTCTTCGGCCTGATAATTCGGCTCCGTGCGCATCATCAGGCTCACCGCCTCGACGAAGCCATTGAAATTGTCCGGCGTGGCGGACAAGGCCGCATAATCCTTGGCGTGGCGGCTGAAGCATCGGTCGATGACCGGGGTCGGAACGAATTCCCGTGTGCCGCTCGGATCCATGTTGCAGGCGAAGAAGAAGACGCCCTCGACACGCGACGGCGCCGCCGCGGCGAGGATCAGGGCGATGCAGGCGCCGTCGCTCCAGCCGACGAATGCCGCCTGTTCCAGAGAGAGTTCGTCCATGACCGCAAGCACGTCGGCGGTCATCAGCTCATAGGTATAGGGACGGGCATCGCGCGTGCTGCGGCCGTGGCCGCGGCTGTCGATCAGAACGACGCGGCGGCCGCTTTCGAGCAGTGCCGGGAGCTGATAGCCCCAGTTGCCGCTATGGCCGAGGCCGCCATGCAGCAGGATGACGGCAGGCCCGGCGCCGTAGCTCGCATACCAGATGCGGGCGCCTTCGCGCCCGACATGACCTTCGACAGCAGCCGGCGGCAAGGGTGCGGCGCCCTCTGCTTCGAAACGGATGAGTTCGTCGTCCTGCTGTTCCATCGCGATGCCAGTCCTCTCCTGAGATAACCGCGCATAGAAAAGCCGGAAAACAGCCCAAGAACAACCAGAATCGCTTTTTAGCTGTCTCCTTCTTCGATGCAATCAGGGAGAGCAACATGGGCAGGAAGCTTTTCTATTGCGCCGGCGCAATCGCGCTCGCCGCGGCCGGCATCTACCTCAACAATACCAGCCTTTTGGCGGAGCACCGTTCGGGTAAGCCGGTGCTGCTCGCCCATCGCGGCATCGCCCAACGCTTCGACGAGACCGATTTGAAGAATGACACCTGCACGGCGAGCCGCATGCTGCCGCCGAAACATGATTATCTCGAAAATACCATCCCCTCGATGCAGGCGGGCTTTGCGGCCGGCGCCGATATCGTCGAGATTGACGTGCACCCGACGACGGACGGGCAATTCGCCGTCTTTCACGACTGGACGCTCGACTGCCGCACCGACGGCCACGGTGTCACTCGCGAGCATTCGATGGAGGAGATGCGGAAGCTCGACATCGGCTATGGCTACACCGCCGATGGCGGCAAGACCTTTCCGTTCCGCGGCCGCGGCATGATGCCGACGCTGGCGCAAGTGCTGTCGACCTTTCCGGATCGGCGTTTCCTCATCAACGTCAAGAGCCGCGATCCGTCCGAGGGCGAAAAGCTCGCCGTCGTGCTCAACGGACTTTCCACCGAGCGACGGGCCGAGATCATCGTCTATGGCGGCGGCGAACCGATCGACGTCATCCGCCGGCGCTTGCCCGATATCAAGACCGCCTCGCGCCAGAGCCTGAAGGGCTGCCTCACCGGCTATATCGGCTATGGCTGGACCGGCCTGCTGCCGGATGCCTGCAAGCAGCGGATGATGCTGGTGCCGATCAATATCGCGCCCTGGCTCTGGGGCTGGCCCGACCGCTTCCTCAACCGGATGCAGGATGCCGGCACCGAAGTTTTCGTGCTCGGCCCTTATCGAGGCGGTGAGTTTTCCACCGGTATCGACGACCCCGCGCAGTTGGCGCGACTGCCGCAAAACTATGCGGCAGGCATTTGGACGAATGAGATCGAGACGATCGGACGGCTCCTGGAATGAGGCGGAGCGCCACCCGCCTCAGAACTCCTCCCAGTCGCCGCCGGCGACTGCCGCGTTGCCATGGAAGGCTGCGCCCACTTTTGCAGCCATTGCCCGCGGTGCCGATGCTACGGGCCTGGAAGCGGCAGTTGCCACGGCGGGGCGCTGCTGGCGCGAGGTTTGGCCGCCGATATTGAACTGGCCCAGCAGCTGGAAAAGCGCGTCGGCTTCCTTGGCGAGGCTATGTGCGGCAGCCGTCGATTCCTCGACCATAGCGGCATTCTGCTGCGTGCCCTGGTCCATGGTGTTTACCGCGGTGTTGATTTCCTTCAACCCCGTCGCCTGCTCCTTTGAACTCTCGACGATCGCAAGAACATTGCTGTTGACCTGCTGAACCTGGGCGACGATCTCTTCGAGAGCCTTGCCGGTTTCGCCGACCAGCGTCACTCCGCGCTTCACGTGCTCGTTGGAGGCCCCGATCAGCTCCTTGATCTCCTTTGCCGCCTTGGCCGATCTCTGAGCAAGCTCGCGAACCTCTTGCGCGACCACCGCAAAACCCTTGCCGGCATCGCCCGCGCGGGCCGCCTCGACGCCCGCGTTCAGTGCCAGGAGATTGGTCTGGAAGGCGATTTCGTCGATGACGCCGATGATGTTGCCGATCTCTGCGGACGATGTCTCGATCTTGCCCATCGCATCGACGGCGCTGCGGACCACCGCGCCGGAACGCTCGGCGTTCTCGCGGGTCCTTCGAACCAGCTGGCCGGCTTCCTGGGCACGGTTGCTCGAATCGGAGACTGTTGTGGTGATCTCTTCAAGGGCGGCTGCGGTTTCCTCGACGGAAGCCGCCTGCTGTTCCGTACGCTTCGACAAATCGTCGGAGGCTGAACGAACCTGCTGGGCGCTGGCAGCGATGCCCGTCGCGTTTTGAGCCACGACCTGCATCGCTGTGCGCAGCTTGGTGGCCGCGGCGTTGAAATCGGTGCGGAGCCTTTCCAGTGTCGGAATGAATGGTGTTGCGACCTCCTGGGTCAAATCGCCGCCGGCCAGGCCCATCAAAGATGCCGCAAGCTGATCGACATTGTTGACGCGGGCAGTAACGTCAGTCGCGAATTTGACGACCTTGAACACCTTACCGTTCATGTCGAGGATCGGATTGTAGGTGGCCTGGATGTAGATCCTTTTGCCGCCCTTGCCGATGCGCAGGAACTCATCCGCCACGAATTCACCCGCTGCCAGGCGCTCCCAGAACCGGCGATAATCCTCGCTGTTTGCGTAGGCGCTCTCGCAGAACATGGAATGGTGGCGGCCCTGGATCTCGGCAAGCTGATAACCGAGCGCCGACAGGAAATTCTCGTTCGCTGTCAGAATCTCTCCTTTCGGCGTGAATTCGATAACAGCCTGGGCGCGCGACAGCGCGTTTATCTTGCCGGCATCTTCGGCGCTCTGCAGTTTCTGCTTGGTGATATCGGTCGCGAACTTCACCACTTTATACGGCTTTCCGCCACTGAAGACGGGATTGTAGGAAGCTTCAATCCAGATTTCCCTGCCGCCCTTGCCGATGCGCTTGTATTGCCGCTGATCAAACGCGCCTCGGCTGAGCTTTGCCCAAAACTCGCGATAGTCGGCCGACGAGGCTTCTGCCGGCTCGACGAACATCCGGTGGTGCTGGCCGACAATCTCTGACAATTCGTAGCCGAGCGCGGCGCAGAAATTGGCGTTGGCCGTCAGAATCTTGCCGGTGAGGTCGAACTCGATGATGGCTTGTGACCTGCTCATCGCCGCCAGTACGGCCTTGGCATCCGAACCGAAGCCGAATCCTAGTGTCTTCATGCTGTCCCCCTAACTCAGCTCTTAAGCGAATGACTGCCGCGACCCCACCGGACTTGCGTTTGATGAGCGATCTGGGAATAGAATCCGGTAAATTCTTTAAGTTTGCATTAACCCCACCTTTGCCCGACAGCAGCCCCCGCTGCTGAACCCAAAAGCAGAAGAATTACAAATAAAATCAGTTATTTGAACAAAGCTCTTCGAAAGGTCGGCTTCGACACAGCAAGTTCCGGCGGGGACTTCGAGCGTGAAGACAGCGTTTTTTCCACCTGCGCCGCCCTGAAAATTCTAAGAACGGTTTACTCTTTGTTAAGCAATCATCCGCCCCTTATCTCCGTATTTCCGGCGGTGAACGGCCTTTCTGTTTTCCCGCTGCAAGTGCATATTTCATCGTCCTTCGAGCGTGCAGAATCAGTTGCTGGACACGTCAGCCGCGAAGCGCTGGATACGATTGTTGATCGGAAAAAGACATGAAGCTCGAGGATGAGTTCAATCGAATTGAAGAAGTCGCCGCAGGCTTCAAGACGCATTACGAAGTCTTCAAATATATGAAGGGTCTCACTCAGGATCTGGGAATGACTGCATTCCTGATCATGACGCTGCCCACGGTCGAGTTCGTTGAAATCGGCGCGACGAAGATCATTACCAACTGGCCGGCGGAGATGGTCGATTATTATGACGCCCATAGCCTGATGGTCGACAGCCCTGTCATCCGCCGGATGCTGAGATCGACCAGTCCCTTCAACTATGATGTCGAGGCGATCAACACCGATCGCGGAGGGGGCAAGAAGTCCACGGTCATCGATTTGTTCAGGCGGTACGGCATGGAAAAGGGAGCCTATTTTCCCCTTCACGATGCTGCCGGTGGACGCGGTGCGATGTCGATTTCGGGATCCCGGAATTTCAGCATGATCGAAATGGCGAAGATCCTGTTTATCGCCACACTCATCTATGATCGGCTCTCACAGCTGACATTGAACGAGAAACACAAGCCGATTGCCTTTACGTCGAGTGAGCTGGAGTGCCTGAGGCTGACGGCTGGAGGCAGGAAGAGCAGCGAAATCGCAAAGCTTCTCCATCTGTCGGAAAATGCGGTCAACAATCATATCGGCAGCGTGATCAAGAAGCTCGGATGCACGACGAGAACACAGGCGGTCGTCAGCGCTCTGCGTCTCAATATCATTCGGGTTTAGATCGCGGCGATCAGCAGGCTTATGAAATGACGTTCAGAGGTCCCGCGCCCGCAGCAATGCCGGGATCTCTTCCGGAGAGACGGGCTTGGAAAAGCGATAACCCTGCGCCTCCTCGCAATGCGCCTGCCGCAGGAAATCCATCTGGGCATCGGTTTCGACGCCTTCGGCAAGCACCGAAAGCTTCAGCGTCTGCGCCAGCGAAATCACCGCCGAGGCGATGGCGACGGCGGTCTTGTCGCCCGGCAGCGCCTCGACCAGCGAACGATCCATCTTCAGCCGGTCGAAGGGGAAGGTCTTCAGCGCCGCAAGGCTGGAATAGCCGGAGCCGAAATCGTCGATCGACAGGCGCACACCGAGCGCCCGCAGCGATGCCATCATCGCAAGCGCGCGTTCGGCATCCTGCATCACCACGCTTTCGGTGACCTCGAGCTCCAGCCAATGGGATTGCAGGCCGTGGCGCTCCAGCGCCTCGGCGACATGGCTTGCGAAATCCGGATCGGCGAATTGCTTGGCCGAGACGTTGACGGCGATCGTCAGCGGCGTCAGGCCCAAATCCTGCCAGGCGCGCGCCTGGCGGCAGGCCTCGTTCAGCACCCAGAGCCCGAGGGGAACGATGAGGCCGGTCTCTTCGGCGAGCGGGATGAAATTGACCGGCGGCACCCTGCCCTTGGCCGGATGGTTCCAGCGGACCAGCGCCTCGATGCCGGTGATGCGGCCGGTGGCGACATCGACCTGCGGCTGATATTCGAGGAACAGCTGATCGCCTGTTATCGCCTGGTGGAGCTCCTCCTGCTCGCCGAGCGGCATGCCGACCGGTGTGCCGGCGCCATCGTGATGCTGCAGCGTATTGCGGCCGAGCTGCTTGGCCCGGTACATGGCGCGATCGGCATTGGCGAGGAGCTCTTCGGCGGTTGCGCCGTCGACGGGGAAGGCGGCAACGCCGATACTCGAGGTGATGGCGATGTCACCGCTCTCGCCGCGCATCGGCCGGTTGATCGCCTTCTGCAATTCGCGCAGGCGCCGCGCGATGCCGGCGTCGTGGCTCGACTGGTGGACGAGCACCACGAGGAATTCGTCGCCGCCGAGCCGCACCACCATATCCGAGGCGCGGACGCTGTTGGCCATGCGGGTGGCGATCTCCTTCAGCACTTCGTCGCCGGCGGCGTGGCCGCGGCCGTCATTGACGTCCTTGAAATTGTCGAGATCGATATAGGCGACGGTGACCTTGCGATTGTTGCGCCGGGCCTGATCGAGGATGCTGGCCAGCCTTTCCTTCAGGAAGGCGCGGTTCGGCAGGCCGGTCAAATCATCATGATGAGCCATGAAATGGATGCGGTCATCGACGCGCTTGCGCTCGATGGCGATGCCGGCGATGTGCGTGGCGAGCGCCACCAGCTTCATCTCATGCTCGCTGGGACGGCGGACTTCCCTGGAATAGAGGGCGAAGGTGCCGAGCACATTATTCTCAGAGGTGGCGATCGGCGTCGACCAGCAGGAGCGGAAGCCGAAGGGGGCAATCAGCGCGCGGAAATCCTCCCAGAGCGGATCGCTCATCACGTCTTCGACGATCACGGTCTGGCCGCGCCAGGCGGCCGTGCCGCAGGAGCCGACCTTGGGGCCGATGGTGACGCCGTCGATCAGGCGGCTGTAGCCGCCGGGCAGATTGGGAGCTGCCCCGTGATAGAGCCTGGTGCCCTCGCTGTCGAGCAGCAGCACCGATCCGTCGATGCCGGTCAGCTGCGCCTCGATCATCAGCACCAGCGCTTCGAGGATCATCGGCAACGGCTCGTTGCGGGCGATCATTTCGAGCAGTTTCGCCTGGCCGCGATGGAGATCTTCCTGGAGCTTGCGTTCGGTGATATCGCGGGAAACACCGATCAACCCGATGATTTCGCCGCGATCGTTGCGCAGCGGAATCTTCGACGTCAGCCGGCAGACCGGCCTGGGGCTGCCGGGAAGAACGACCGTTTCCTCCATGTCGATCCGGGCCTGGCCGGTCGCCATGATCTGCTGCTCGATATCGAAATGACGGCGCGCCACCTCGAAATCGAACAGGTCGAAATCGCGCTTGCCGGTGATCTCATCGGCACTCCCGAAGCCAAGGTTGCTGGCGGTGACGGCATTGGCGAAGACGAAGCGGCTGTCACGATCCTTGACGTAGAGGAAATCCGGCAGTTCGTGGATGATCGCTCTCAGGCGCAGGTTCTCGACGCCTTCGGACAGGTGGTGGGCGGTCGACGCCATCATTGCCTCGGTCGCGGCAACGAAGCGCCGCGTTTCGGCCGTCAGGGCCTCGGCCGATTCCCATCGCCTGGCACTTGGTTCGTGCATTACCCCATTCTCCCCGGCCCCGCAGTCGTCATTTCCCTTCAAAGTAGTCCTGAAGTCCTTCGGCTTGCTTAAGTGAAAGAGTGAACAACACGCCAAAATAAGCGGCGAGATCCTGCCCTCAACCTCGGCGGCAACCGTAATTTCGCGCGCCGGGGAAAGGTGTGTGCCAAAAGAAGACAGGCGGGATGGCACGTTTCCTGCTAGAGGCGGGCCATGACAGGAGCGCCCGGAATGCCTTCACGCCGCGACATGCTTCTCTTTCTCGCCGCCTCGGCGGTTGCGGGCGGGACGTCGCGCGCGTTTGCCTCGCCGCTGACGGCTGCTGCCCAGCCCGATTTGCGCGGTGCGATCGATGCGGTGGAATATCGCGCCATTCCCGAAAGCGGCGACCGCAAGGCCCGCAACCTGGAGCAGATGATCAAACAGGCGGCGGCCGAGAACGTGCCGGTCTTCCTGCCGCCCGGCACCTACCGGATCTCCAATCTCACGTTGCCCGACAATACCCGCATCACGGGCGTGCCCGGCGCCTCACGGATCGTCTACACAGGCGAAGGCCACCTCTTCGCGGCCGAGAATGTGCGGCGCATCGAGCTTTCCAATCTCGTCATCGACGGCGGCAACCGCTGGCTCGGGGATTATGCCGGCGGGCTCGTGCAATTTACCGGCGTCGACGAGGTGCTGATTGACAATTGCGAAATCGGCGGCAGCCGCAAGCACGGCCTGCAGCTGGAGCGCTGCGGCGGACGGATCGAGCGCAGCCGCATCTCAGGTGCGGCCCAAGCCGGGCTCTACGCGGTGGATTCCGCCAATCTTTCGGTCACCGGAAATACGATCGCCGATTGCGGCAATGGCGGCATTCTCGTGCATCGCTGGAAGAAGGCGGAAGACAGCACGGTCATTTCCGGCAACCGGATTTCCAACATCCGCGCCAATGACGGCGGCACCGGCCAGAACGGCAACGGCATCAACATCTTCCGCGCCGACGGGGTGATGGTGGTGAACAACCATATTTCCGACTGCGCCTTTACGGCGATCCGCGCCAATTCGGCCTCGAACATCCAGATCAGCAGCAACCAGTGCCGGCGCTCCGGCGAGACGGCGATCTATGTCGAATTCGCCTTCGAGGGTGCTGTGGTCTCCGCCAATCTGATCGACGGGGCGGCCAATGGCATCTCGATCGCCAATTTCGACGAAGGCGGCAGGCTCGCGAGCGTCACCGGCAACGTCGTGCGCAACCTGACGCTAAAGGGCCCCTACCAGCACGAGGTCGGCTTCGGCATCGGCATTGCAGCGGAGGCCGATACGCTGGTGTCGGCCAATGTGATCGAGGGCGCGCCGCGCTGGGGACTGCAGATCGGCTGCGGCGCTTATCTGCGCAATGTCGTCGTCAGCGGCAATGTCGTGCGCAAGGCCCCGGTCGGCTGCGCCGTCTCGGTCGCCGATGGCGCCGGCACCGCCGTCATCACCGACAACGTCTTCCAGGAAATCACCGACGGCGCGGTTCTCGGCTTCGAGTGGGAGAAAAAAGTCTCCGGCGAGCTGGCGAACGGCGGCTCGCCCTATGCGCAGCTCACCGTCGAGCGAAACCGCATGTCCTGACGGACGGGGCGGCTTTCAACCGCCGGCGCCTCTGCCGGCGGTAAGACCTCACGCACTTGAATTCATATCGTCGTCACTGCGTCTGATAGGTGCCGGTGATGGTCGCCTCCGCCAAGGCATGTTTCTTTGCCTCCGCCCACATGGCGCTGATGCCGGCGGCATCGGGTGTCAGAAGCTTCGGCACGTCGAGGGCGGCGAGGCGGAAGATATAATGATGCGGGCGATCGCCGGCCGGCGGTTGCGGGCCGTCGTAGCGGGCATTGCCGAAATCGTTCTTGTAGAAGCGCGGCGCCTGTTCGGGTGCGGTGTCGACGCTTTCGGCGAGCTCAGTCCACTGCGCCGGGATATTGGCGATACCGCAGTGGCGGAAGGTGCCACGAGGGGCATCCGGATCCTCGACCACCAGAGCAAAGCTCCTGGTCTCGTCGGGGGCGCCGCTCCAGGCAAGCGGCGGAAAGAGATTCTCGCCCGCGCGCGCATATTTCTTAGGGATTGGCTGATCCTGCGCGAAGGCTTTGCTGATCAATGTCAAAGTCATGACATTCTCCTTTGTCTCCTCAGGGACGGCCTCTTCCCTTCTTATGCTCGCTTTCCTGGTTGCGGCCGCGCATGATCGCGCGATCGTCGTTTCCGGTATCCGGATCCGGCTTCAGATCGCCTCCCTTCCGATACGCCTGCCTCGCCTGTGGATTGCGCTGCAGATCTGCTGCGGCATCGAAATCCTCACCGGCATTTGCCGTCTTCTCGCGTTTTTCGATGACGCGAAGCTGCTGTTCATGCGTCTTCTTCCCCGTCATGACATTCCTCCTTGCTGAGAACGCACTCCTGCTTTCGACGCCTTGACGGCGCCAGCCTCTGAGGCTCGAACCCGCTGGCCTACGCATTGTTCCGCCAGCCCTGAGCGTATCAAAAGCTTTCATCGTCCCATCAGTGGCGGAGGCTTTTCCGCGGCAGGTCCAGTGATTACGATTTCTCCCGACACATTGAGGGGATATGGTCATGCTGACAATCTATGGGGTCTATCGATCGCGCGCCTCGCGCGTTTACTGGGTGGCGGAAGAGCTCGGGCTCGAGTTCCGCTCGGTGCCGGTGCTGCAGGCCAGGCGGCTCGCCGATCCGCTCGCCGCGGAAACGCCGCTCAACACGCACTCGGCCGATTTCACCGCCGTCAACCCAATGGCGCAGATCCCCAGCATTCGCGACGGCGACCTCGTCATGCACGAATCACTGGCGATCACTCTCTACCTCGCTCGCAAACACGGCGGGCCGCTTTCCGGACAAACCGTCGAGGAAGACGGATTGCTGACGATGTGGACGGTCTGGGCGGCCTCCCAGGTCGAGCCGCATTCGGTCAGGATCGTGCTGACCTATGATAACGGCCTCGAAAACAGCGCCGAGGGCAAGGAAACCATCGCGGCCGCATGTTATGGCCTGCGCCGGCCGCTCGCGGCGCTCGAAGGCCAGCTTTCAGGCCGGCAATGGATCGTCGGCGACCGCTTCACTGTCGCTGACCTCAACCTCGCCGAGGTGCTGCGTTATGCCCAGAGCGAGGCGGAGCTTTTCGATGCGCATCCGAACATCAAGGCGTGGATCGAGCGCTGCCAGTCCCGCCCCGCCTACAAGGCAATGCAGGCGGCCCGCAGCAAGGAACCGGTCGAGGTCTGAGGGCGACGGTAGAATTCAGCGTACCGTGCGCTCGGGCACGATCCGGAATTCAGGCCGGCACGGGCTGACATCACCACCTTCTATTGCAGCAGCGATGCCAGACCGTAGAAGGCTGCAGACACCGCTGCAGCCGCCGGCATCGTGACGATCCAGGCGATCACGATGTTGCCAGCCAACCCCCAGCGCACGGCTGAAACACGGCGTGCAGCGCCCACTCCGATGATTGCGCCGGTGATGGTGTGCGTGGTCGAGACGGGAATGCCGAGCCAAGTCGCCCCGAACAGCGTCAATGCTCCGCCCGTCTCGGCGCAGAACCCCTGCATCGGATTGAGCCGCGTGATCTTCGACCCCATGGTATGAACGATCCGCCAACCGCCAAAGAGCGTTCCGAGCGCCATCGCCGCTTGGCAGGAAATGACAACCCAGAACGGCACGTAGAAGGTCGAGCCGAGATATCCCTGGCTGAACAGGAGCACTGCGATGATGCCCATCGTCTTCTGCGCATCGTTTCCGCCGTGGCCGAGCGAATAGAGCGATGCTGAAACGAACTGCATCACGCGAAAGGTCCGGTCGACCGCAAAGGGCGTCTGCCGAATGAACGACCACGAGACGGTGAGCACCAGCAGCAGCGCCAGGAAGAAGCCGATGGCCGGGGAAAGGAAAATCGCGCCGACCGTCTTGAGAAGCCCGCTCCAGACAATCGCGCTGAAGCCCACCTTGGCCAAACCGGCGCCCACCAGTCCGCCGATAAGCGCATGCGACGAGCTGGACGGAATTCCGAAGATCCAGGTGAGGATGTTCCAGATGATCGCCCCCATCAGCGCGGAGAAGATCACTTGCGGCGATACGATCGCTGGGTCGATGATGCCGGTCCCCAGCGTCTCGGCCACATGCAAGCCGAAAAACAGGAAGGCGATGAAGTTGAAGAATGCCGCCCAGGCGACTGCATATTGTGGTCTAAGCACGCGGGTCGACACGATGGTGGCGATGGAATTGGCGGCATCGTGGAGGCCGTTGAGAAAGTCGAAGAAAAGGGCGACAAGAACCAGGCCGGCGAGCAGCGGGAAAGCGAGAGACGCATCCATCAGACGTTCTCGATGAGGATGCCGCTGATCTCATTGGCGACATCCTCGAAGCGGTCGACGACTTTCTCCAGCTCCGCGTAGATTTCGCTGCCGATCAGGTAGGCCATCGCATTGCCGGCGGCGCCATGATGCAAGAACAGCTCCTTCAGTCCTTGGTCATAGAGTTCGTCGGAACGGCCTTCCACCCGCGTAACCTCTTCCGCAATGGCGGAAAGACGCTGCGCATTGGCGCCCACCCTGTTGAGAAGCGGTATCGCTTCGGCGATCAACTTCGCAGCCTTGACGATTTCGCCGCCCATCTGCTGCATGAGCGGATCGAAGCTCGACTGCTCGAACAGGCGGATAGTCTTGACCGTCTTATGCATCATGTCGATTGCATCATCCATCGACTGGATCAGGTCCTTGATGTCGCCACGGTCAAAAGGTGTGATGAAGCTTCGACGGACGGCGAGGAGAACCTCGCGGGTGACGTCGTCGGCTTCGCTTTCCAAGACAACGATGCGTTTGCAGTTTTTCTCGACGTCATTGCCTTTCAAAAGTTCGTCCAAGGCGTGCGCCGCAGCAACGACGGTTCTCGAGTGGGTGGAAAACATTTCGAAGAACTTATCTTCCCGTGGCATCAGCCTGCGAAAAATGCTCATCATGCCAGCGGACCTTCCTCGTGCGGCTGATTGTCATAAATCTGTCATAAACACGCCCGGACTGGTGAAGCAACAGGCAAATTCGGCACACTCATCGCCATGAAGTCCGCAAAAAAACGCAGCAAGCCCCGACCGGACAAGTCTCAGCCATTGCTACGGCAGCTTGCCGCCGTCCCGGCCAAGTTGTTCTCCGGCGCCTTTCGCCAACAGTACGGCGCGCTCTGCTTCCGCCACGCCAAAGGTGGTGCCGGGATTGAGATTCTGGTGATTACATCGCGCGAAAGCGCGCGCTGGGTTATTCCGAAGGGATGGCCGATGAAAGGCAAAAAGCCTTTCGAAGCGGCGGCAATCGAAGCCTGGGAGGAGGCCGGCGTGAGCGGAGCGGTGAGGAAGAAACCGGTCGGCCACTATACCTATCTAAAAGAATTGGACGATGGCGACGTCGTCCCCTGCATCGTCGACGTGTTCCAGGTTGAGGTCACCGAGATCAGCGACGGCTTCAAGGAGCACGGCCAGCGGGTTCTGGCATGGGTCAGCCCCGATGAGGCGGCAAGACGTGTTCGCGAGATCGAACTCAAATCGCTGCTCGTGGACTTCAAGGTTCGCGGTCGCAAGAAGGCCGCCCGTAACAAATTAAACCCGGAAGGATGAGGCAAAGGCCGATTACAGGCTATCGGAACAGCGTCAGCGTGCCGGCCATTTCCTGACGGATCCAGGCCTTGAAATCCCTGACCTTCTTGGGCTCACGCGCACCCTCGGCGGTGATGAAATAATGGCCGAAGCCGGTCTTTGCGCGGATGCCGAACGGGGCCGCCAGCCGACCTTCGGCAAGCGCAAAGTGGGCGAGGGTCTGCCAGGCAAGCATGACGCCCTGGCCGGCGATCGCCGCATCGAGGCAGAGCGAGGCGTCGTTGAAGACATGGCGCGTCGCAAGCGTCGCGCCCGACAGTCCCGCTTCCCGCATCCAGACTTCCCAGCTGAACATGGCGCGGCCATCGATGATGGCAGGCAATGTCAGGATATCGGCGGGCTCTTTCAATGTCGCCGCCATCTCGGGCGAGCAGACCGGAAAGACCTCCTGTTGCAGCAGCAGCTCGGCCTTCACGTCAGGCCATCTGCCAGTACCGACGCGGATGCCGATATCGACATCGCCGAGAGCGGGTTTGACGAGATTGGTCGTCGCATCCAGCCGCAGCTTAATGTCGGGATGGCGCTCGGCGAAGCGGTCGAGCCGGCAGACGAGCCAGCGGGCGGCAAAGACCGGGGCGACCGAGATGGTCAGGATCGTATCGTCCTTGCGGCTGGCGATCGACACCGCCGCCGAAAGTCGGGCGAAACCCTCGTCGAGTGCTGAAAGCACCGGCCGGCCGGCTTCGGTGACGACCATGCCGCGGGCCGTGCGCTCGAAGATCACTTGCCCCAGTTGCGCTTCGGCCTTGATCACCTGCTGGCTGACGGCGCCCACCGAGACGCCAAGCTCTTCGGCGGCCGCCTGCAGCGAGCCGAGACGGCCGACAGCCTCCAGCGCCCTGAGGCCGTTGAGATGGACCGCGTTGAGGTTCTTCATATAGTTTTTCTATAGCAGCGCCGCGGTAAACTCAATTGAAAATCCGCCCAAGTAAGCCGAGATTACAGCATACGATCATGACCCAGCAGCGCTGGAGAAAGCGAGGCCTGCCGTGTCTTTGCTGAAGTTTTTCTTGAAGCCTATTGCTGCTATCAGCGGAACGCGGCCTGCCAATACCCCGACCTGGCAGGAGGATCCGCTGCGCCATCCAGAGATCCAACGCATGTCGCTGCGCGAAATCGCCGATTTGCCGCTCGGCGCGGAGATCCGCTTTCACCCGGAGGAGACCGTGCTGGCGAAATGCGCGTGAAAATATGCTAGGCTCCGCCCGAGGAAAAAGGGCGGGACAATGGCGGACGAAGTTGACCTTATCTTCGAGCGCTTGAAGCGGCTGGCGGCGGAAGCCGGCCTGCCCGAGGTCGAGGAGAGCACCTCCTATGGCAATCCGGCGCTGAAAGTTGCCGGCAAAAGTTTTGTGGCGGTGAAAAGCCCCGAGACGATCGTCATTTCGATTTCGCTCGACGACAAGGATCACCTCCTGGAAATGGCACCGGAGATCTACTTCCAGACCGATCATTATGTCGGTTGGCCGTATCTGCCGCTGCGCGCCGCCCTGATCGGCGACGAGGAATTGCGGCTGCGGCTGATCGGCGCCTGGCTGTTCCGGGCGCCGAAGAAGTTGGCCGATCGCTTCGGGCGTCCGCCGCAGTCATAGGCGAGCGCGCCGAATGGCGGGCGCCGCAACCGCGGGCGTGGGGGCGCTGATCTTTTTAAGCAAAAAATGCAGGCAGCGCGAATCTGAAAGATCGCGCCTTGCTTCAGGCAACGGCGACTCGAAAAAAGCGATCGCGCAGGGTAATCCTCTCTGTCAATATACGCATCTCCGCATCGATCGACAGTCCATCCAGGAGGCCCAGCATGAACGCCGACGTCGCCTTAGTCACCGGCGCAAGTCGCGGCATTGGCCGCGGCATCGCCCTTGCTTTGCTTGCCGAAGGCTTCACGGTGCATGTGACCGCCAGGACGCGTTTCGAGGCAGAGGCACAGCAAGCCGGAGCGGCGGGCTCACTCGAGGGGCTCGAGCTCGAAGCGGCAAAACTGCCGGGACGCATCGTCGTCCACCGATGCGATCATGGCAAAGACGCCGACACCGAGCGTGTGGCTGACGCTATACGGGCGGGCGGCAGGCTCGATATTCTGGTGAACAATGCCTGGCCGGGTTACGAGAACATGGTCGAAGACGGGGATTTCACCTGGCCCCAGCCGTTCTGGCAGCAGCCGGCCTGGCGATGGGAGGCGATGATCGGCACTGCGCTGAGAGGCGCTTTCATGATGTCGCGGACGGTGGCTCCGCTGATGATCTCGGCGCGACGTGGCATGATCGTCAACATCTCCTTCTGGGCAGCCCAGCTCTACGAGGGCAATGCGATCTACGGCATCGCCAAGGCTGCCGCCGACAAAATGGCCGCGGATTTCGCGCATGAGCTGCGTTCTCACAATGTCGCGGCGATCGCTCTCTATCCGGGGCTGGTCCGTACCGAAGCCGTTCTTGAGAATGCCGAATATTTCGACATGAGCAATTCGGAATCGCCTCAGTTCATCGGCCATGTCATAGCAGGATTGTGGCGAGACCCGGCGCTGATGTTGAAATCCGGGACGGTCTCGGTTGCGGCCGCGTTGGCGCGGGAATATGGCATCGCCGACGTCGACGGCTACCGGCCGGTTCCCCTCTCCGCCGGAGACTTTGCCCGGGACTGAGTTTGCTTCGGCTGGCCATCAGGCGGAGCTGCCGAAGCTGAAAGCCGTTGAAATATCGGGATCGCAATGATATCGCTGCATCGGGTCAGCAGTTCACCCAGGCATCGCCGTTCTCCGGAACACGCTAAACCTGACAATGACGAAGATATGGACACCGATCCCGTGCCATGTCGGAAGGGCGATCACCGATAATCCATCCCGGAACGGCACGACCAAAGGATAGGTCATGTCCAGAAAACCCATTCCGCTCACGGTGGGCGACACGTCGGCATTTGCCAAGTCGCTGCGCCTGCAGCTCGCCGCACATGAGGGGCTTCCCTCTCACCTCCAGTTCTTGAACATGATGGCGAGGGCCGCCGGTCACGGCAACTTCCAGAGCCTGCGTGCAAAAACCGGCTCCGGGAGCGAGAAAGAACCACCCACACCGGCACGTGTTGCCGATGCGGCGATCGATCGCAAGCATATCGAGCGCGTTCAACGCAGTTTTGACGAGGAGCTTCGGCTCATGCGCTGGCCCTCGCGGCGCATGGACCAGGTCACGGCGCTTTGGCTTCTTTGGTCGCGCATTCCCTCCGCAAGGGAAATGTCAGAAAGGGAGGTCAACGCTCTTCTCCGCGACAGGCACCTGTTTGGAGATCACGCTTTGCTGCGCCGGGAGCTCTGCGAACTCGGCCTGATGAGCCGGACGCGCGACGGCAGCATCTACAGGCGGGTCGAGCGGCCGATGCCGATACAGGCGGCGACGATCCTGCGTCAGCATTCCTCACGCCAGGCAGATTGATCGCCATTGCTGAGGCGCCTTTTCGGGAGCTCACCGTCGTCTAAAGCGCGTCTCGATCTTTAGATTCGCCGCGCTTTAAGTCTAGTTTTTTGCCCGTCACCAGCTGCAGTTTTGCGTGACATGCATCGGGCGCCTCATTCTGCGCCGCTGCCAGCCTGCCACTGGCCAAGCGAAGGGCGATTGCCGAAGCGCATATAGTGCTAGGCATCCGTCAGCCGCGATCGTAGACGAGCGCGCGCTGAACGGCAGGGCGCTGCAGCATGCGGGCGTGGTGGTCGGTGATTTTTGCGAAGCGGGCGGGGTCGACGCCGTCACCCGGCAGCCATTCGGTCATGACGAAGAGATAGGGATCGGCGAGCGAATAAGTCTCGCCCATCACCCAGGGGCCGTTGAACATCGTCTCTTCGATCAGGGTGAAGCAATCGGCCATATTCCCGGGTACCTTTGCCTTCATCGCCTCGATTGCTGAGGGATCGTCGGCCCAGCGGGGCCCGCGTCGGCGATGGGCATGGTTCACATGCACGGTCGAGCAGAGATAGCTGTTGAAGGACTGCAGCCGCGCCATCTCGAAGACATCGCCGAGCGGCGCCAGTTTGGCGGCCGGCGCGCTTTCAGCGATGAAGCCGAGGATCGCCGGCGTTTCGGTCAGCACGCCGCGCTCGGTCACCAGCGCCGGCACGCGTCCTTTGGGGTTGATCTTCAGATAATCCGGCGAACGCTGCTCGCCATTGGCGAAGCTGAGCTTCTTCGTTTCGAAGGCAAGGCCGGATTCTTCCAGGGCGATCAGGCTTGCAAGCGCGCAGGTTCCCGAGGCGTAATACAATGTCAGCATGGTTCTCGTCTCCCTTTCGGGAAGTGGTATAGCGCAGGGATGAGTGCGCCGGAACCGGGGATGGCGTTTTGCTTTGCGTCGAGCCGCCCCTCATCCGCCTGCCGGCACCTTCTCCCCGTTCTGACGGGGAGAAGGGAACATGCCGCACCCTCTCACCCCCCACAAACCCCTCGCAGGGCACGTCCCCTCTCCCCGTTTCCGCGGGGGTCCGAAGGACGGGTCGAGACCAGTGGCTCGACCCCGGCAAGGGTTAGGGTGAGGGGCAGTCCACAGTCACGAACTCTCGCCCCTCAGCCGCAGCCCGGCACATCCTCCAGCCTGTGCCAGACCGGGATGCCGCGTTCCCTCGCGATGCGCACGTCGTTGTCGGCGCCCTTGGAATCGCCCGGCAGGCGCAGCACGCCTTCGCAGAGCTGCAGCAGCCGGCCGGCGACCGGGTGGAAGATTTCCTCGTAGAGCGCGTCGCCGACCGATTTGCCGCCGGCGGCATGCCAGACCGGCAGCGCCACCCATTCACCGATCATCGGCACATGGCCTGCGGCAAACAGCTTGTGCGAGGGTTCCTCCAGCCGCCTCAGGTTGGCGGCCATCTTTTCCGGGTCGTCGCCGGTTCCAGACCGGTAGGGTCCGGCAATCAAAATCAGCATCTTCCACTCCATCGCTGAGCACTCCCGGCCTCATGCACGGGACTTCCCGAAAATGCACGATAATTCTTGAATGTCGAGTCATTTCGTGCAAGATCACGCTATCTCGTTCAATTTCGTGCGGAGAGACGATGCTGACCACGCAACGTAAAGCCCTGATCCTCGACATATTGCGCCGTGACGGCCAGGTGATCGCCAAGCGCGTCGCCGAGGATTTTTCGCTTTCGGAGGACACGATCCGGCGCGACTTGAGGGAAATGGCGGCGGAGGGGCTGCTGAAACGCGTGCATGGTGGGGCGATGCCGCTTTCGCCTGACCTGCCGGATTTCACCGCGCGCCGCAGTGTCTCGTCCGAGATCAAGGCGCGGCTCGGGGCGGCGGCGGCGGCGATGGTCAAGCCGGGGCAGATGATCTTTCTCGACGGCGGCACGACGACGGCGGAGATCGCCCGGCATCTGCCGCGCGACATGGCGCTGACGGTTGCGACCCACAGCCCGACGATCGCCGCCGAGCTGGAGCACCATCCGACGGCGGAGGTGATCCTTGCCGGCGGCCGGCTCTACAAACATTCGATGGTGGCGACGGGGGCAGCGGCGATGGCGGCGATCTCGCAGCTGCGCCCCGATCTGTTCTTCCTCGGCGTCACCGCGGCCCATCCCGTGCACGGGCTTTCAACCGGCGATTTCGAGGAAGCGGCGATCAAGCGGCACATCGCCCGCTGCGCGGCCGAAACGCATGTGCTGCTGACCGAGGAGAAATTCGACCTCGTCTCGCCCTGCCCGGTGCTCGGCATTTCCGAGGTGGCCGGGCTGATCGTGCCCATGGAGATGACGGCCGAACGGCTGCAGCCCTATCGCGATCTCAACGGCACGATCACCGTGGCATAGTCACTCAGCCAAAGCCGCGGTAACGCTGATATCGCCGACATGGATGCCGTTCCAGTTGCGCATCGAGGTTGCCGCGAAGGCCGTGAGGGCGGCATGCACCGTCTCTTCCGTCTCGAAGAAGCGGGCGAGTGTCGCCGCCACCATGGCTTCGGCAGCACGGGTGGCGCCGTCCTCGCATTTCAGCGCGATGGCGATGCCCTTCTCCGGGATCGCGGCGCAGAAGACGCCCTCGGCGCCGGTTTTGACGAAGATGCGGCCGGGAGCGATCTGCATCAGTTTCGTGCAGGCGCGGCCGGAGCCGGCGACATAGAAGGGCTCGGCCATGCAGGCCGCGATCAGGCGGCGGGATGCCTTGGCGCGCAAAGGCTGCAGGCCGATGCCGGTCGCCATTTTGGCAAAGCCGTGAGCAAGGCTGCGCAAAGGCACGGCATAGGTCGGGATAGAGCAACCGTCGGTGCCGCAGCTTTCGGCGCCAAGCACGGCGCCGGTCAGGCTTTCCATCGCTGCGCGGATCTCGACCTGCAGCGGGTGCTGATAGCCGACATAGGCTTTCGGATCGATACCCCGGTGGCAGCAGGTACAGATGAAACCGGCATGTTTGCCGGAGCAATTGTTGTGCAGCGCGGTCGGCGCCTCAAGCGTGCGGGCCTGGTGGATCAGGACCTTCTGGTTCATCGACCAATGGGCGCCGCATTCCAGCGCGTCGGCATTGCGGCCGGCGCGCGCCAGCATGGAAGCGGCAAGCGCCACATGCTCGTCCTCGCCATTATGGGAGGCGCAGGCGAGCGCCAGTTCCTTGTCGCCGAAACCATAGGCGTCGGCCGCACCGCTTTCGACGAGCGGCAACGCCTGCATCGCCTTGCAGGCCGAACGCGGGAAGACGGCGGCTTCGATATCGCCGAGTGAAAAGACCAGGCTGCCATCGCCATCGACAACCGCCACGGCGCCGCGATGGCGGCTTTCGACGAGCAGGCCACGGGTGACTTCGACGACGACTGGATTGGTCATGGGCTCTCATCCTGGTGCTGGCGGGATGCGGCAGGCATAACGCGTCAGGGCGCGAAAGCCAACGGGTTTAGCCAACCCCTCCGTCATGCTCGGCCTTGAGCCGAGCATCCATACCGCATCCACCAACAGCAGCGGCATGGATCCGGGGTCAAGCCGAAGGACGACGGTGGATGGAGAGCAGTCCGCGCCTATTCTCTTTCAACAACGATTTTCCTGAGGACACCGCCACTGTCGGGAACCTCGACTTCGATGGCTTTGCTCTTACGTCCGGACGGCGCTTTGCCGCAAACCGCGATTGCAGCCCTCATGAGACCTCTGTCGGTCAGGCGTTCTCTGTCGGTCGGGATGACTGGCTTAAACGTATCTGTGGCTTTTTTCGCCGATTCCCATGTCATCTGGAAACCACATCCGTTCATCACGAGATTCCGGAAGAAGTGCTGAACGAGCGGCCGACCATCGGGGGCTGTGTGCGTGCAACCTGCAACGGCGAAAGAAAGCGCGACAACGCCAAGAATGCGAAATTTCATCGTCCCATCCAAATGATCAACCCCGGCGAGCACTAAAGGCAGAAAATTGGTAGAGTCAATCGGCCAGAGCACGGTGCGCATTACGCCGAAGGGCCCACATACACTCGGTCATCCCAGGCCTTGATGGATGCGGTGGGGATGCTCGGCTCAAGGCCGAGCATGACGGAGGGTGGGGTGGCTTGTGGAGCAGAACCGCAATGCCGGGCGGAGGATGCGCATGCTGCCAACTCGGCCTCGACCGCCGTCATCCCAGATCTTGCGCCTGGCTCCAGCCGGATTGATGTCCGCGCCGCGTGTAAATGCAAGCCTTGAGGTTGGACGCGTAGCGACGCTATCTTGCAACCAAAATCACATTCGAAGGAAGTGTTTTGCAATCAGGTCTATCCATTTCAGCTTCAATATTGTGGATATTTTTCACGCTCGTCTCTCTCGGTCTGGCGTGCTGGTTGGCGCGCCGGCCCAAGAGGACAAGCGTTGGAATCATCCTCGGAGCGCTTCTGGGGTTGGTCTTGATGTCGATTGCTTCAGTTCTGACCGGTTTCCTCGGAAGCGTTCTTCCCTTGGGGCAAATCGATTTCTGGCTCTCCAGTTTAATGGCGCAGATCTGACGCAGCAATCATCACAGGAATTGACTGAAACGATCGCAAACTATCGTTTCTCTGATGCATCGGACGCGGCTAAAGATGGTGCATCAGGAACCGCCCCGAATGTCATCCACTCTTTCCTTGATTCTGCGCGACAACAGGATCCGCATTCCCACCGTGACGCTCGTCGCGCTCGCCTTCACCTATGCCTCGACCGTGCCATACCAGTCGATCATCGGCATCAATGAACTGGGCTTGAGCAACGGCACCTATTCGGCGCTGGTGTTCTTCTCGGCGATCGTCAACGTCACGACGAGCCTGACGCTCGGCATCTGGTCGGACCGGCTGAAGGAGCGGCGGCCGCTGGTGCTGGGGCTTTCGGTCGCCGGCATGCTCGGCTTCGGATCGATCGCGATCATCCACAGCCCGGCGATCTTCATCGTCTCGACGCTGTTGCTGGTGCCGATGAGCAACTCCACCTATTCCCTGCTTTTCGCCAGCCTGCGGGCCAGGACCAACCAGATCGAGCGCGGCGAGGCAGCCGCGGTCACGGCAACGGTGCGGGCGCTGTTTTCCGGCTCCTGGGCGCTGGCGCCGGGGCTGATCGGCCTCTATCTCGTCAATTCGCCGTCGATGACGCCGGCCTATGGGATCGCGGCCTTCGCAAGCCTCGTCTGCTTCTGCCTGTATTTCTTCTTCGCGCCGGGCAACGGCACGGCCGGCTCCGCCCCCGATCCCGTCGGATTCCTGGCTTCGCTGAAACGGATCTTCATGCCCTATGTGCTGGTGCGCGTCATCGTCATGTCGCTGCTCTTCGGGCTGCAGCGGCTGAACGGCATGCTCTCGCCGCTGATCATCACCAATGCGGCCGGCGGAACAGTGGTCGATGTCGGCTTCATGGCCGGTCTGACGGCCCTTCTCGAAATGCCGTTCATGATGACGTGGGGTTTTGCCCAACGGCGCTTCCGCACCGTGCATGTGCTTGCCTTCGGAGCGCTGATCTATTGCGCCTATCTGATGCTGCTCGGCTTCGCCTCGGCGCGCTGGCACATCTATGCGCTGCTCCTTCTCAACGCCTGCGGAGCGGCGGCGATCCTCAGCGTGCCGATCACCTATCTGCAGGATGTGATCGCCGACCGGCCGGCTCGGAACCTCATTACTCTCGCTCAATACCTTCATCGGCACCGGCATCAGCGCCGCAATTTTCGTCTTCGGCACATCGGTCACCGATTATTCCGGCACCGCCTTCGTCGGCGCTGCCGCGGGCTTGGCATCGATCGGCGCCTTGCTTTATCTCGAAAGCAGCAGGCGGCAGGTGCGGCAGCCGGCTTAAGGTGTGGGCCGCATGTCAGCGCGCCGCCTCACCGCGGCGTGATGCGATAGGCGCAGCGGCGGGCACCGGCGAGGATGTGTTCGCTGCGCTCGACCTCGGCGCCGAGGGCGGCGCGGAAGGTTTCGAGTTCGGAGCGGCAGAAGCCGGCGCAGGCGGTGGCCGCCGCGCAGATCGGGCAGTGGTTTTCAACCAGCATGAAGGAGCCATCGGCCTCCCGCCAGCTGTCGGCCATATAGCCCTCGCGGGTGCGGATGGCGGCAAGGCACTCGACGCGGGCGGCAAGGTCGCCGGCCGTCTCCAGCTCTTGGCGATAGCGCTCCAGCGTCTCGGCCTCGCGGGCGGAGATGACGGTGTCGAGCGCTGCGGCTCCAAGCTGTTCGGTGAGGGTGGCGAGCAGGTTTGCCGTCAATTCGGCATGGCCGTCGGGAAAGCGGCGGTTGCCGGCCGCGGTCAGATGCCAGAGCTGACGCGGGCGTCCCCGGCCGGCGGCGGCGACGGTCACCGGCTCCACCAACCCCTCCTCCGCCATCCTGGCCAGTTGCTGGCGGGCAGCCTCGCCGGAGATGCCGAGCGCATCGCCGATTGCGGAGGCAAGCTGCGGACCCTCGGTCTTTATCAGGATCAGGATCCGGTTGGCTGGGGATTGGCGCATATTTTCCAAGTCAAGTCTTGTTTTAATCAGGACGGCATGTAATTTTCCAATTTATAACTTGGAAAATTATTTCCCGCCAGCAAAAACGTCGAGGATCGCCCCATGTCCGAAATCGACCAGACCATTGCTATTCCGAATACCAGCTCCGTCCTCCGCCTCTTCCTTCCCGAGCACCTGGCCGCAACGTTGATGCTGGCCGGCGGCGTGACGCTTTATGCGGTCGAGAGCTACATCACAGCGACCATCGCGCCTTCGATCGTGCGCGACATCGGCGGTCTTGCCCTGTTTTCCTGGGTGACAAGCCTGTTCGTCGCCGCCGCCGTGCTCGGCTCGATCTTCGTCGCCATGCGGCCGCGAGGGATTACGCTGCGCGGCGTCTATGTGATCGCCGCCCTCGTCTTCGGCGCGGGCAGCCTGGTCGCCGCAATCGCCCCGTCAATGCCGGTGGTGCTGATCGGCCGGGCGCTGCAGGGTCTCGGCACCGGGGCGCTTGCGGCCCTCGGCTACGCCTTCATACGCTTCGTCTATCCCGAACCGCTGTGGCCGAAGGCCACGACGCTTTATGCGGCGATCTGGGGCATCTCGACCGTCATCGGCCCGACGCTCGGCGGCTTCTTTTCCTCCGGCAGCAGCTGGCGCTACGCCTTCATCGTGCTGGTGCCGCTCGGCGTCGTGATGGCGGCGCTGGCACCGCGGCTCTTGCCGGAGGTCGAGGACGACCGCGATTACGTGAAGACGCCCGTTGCCCAGATCGGGCTGCTTCTTGCCGCCGTCCTGATGATCAGCGCCGCCGGTGCGATCGAGGCGACAGCCATGAAAACGGCGTTGATCGCCAGTTCGGTCGTTGCGGTGGCAGCCATGCTTCTCATCGAGGCCCGAAGCCGCAACCGGCTGCTGCCTTCCGGCGCCGTCAGCCTCTCCAAGCCGATTTCCCGCGTCTATCTGGCGATGCTCGCCATGACCGTCGTGCTCGTCAGCGACGTCTTCATTCCCTATTTCCTGCAGGTCCTGCATGGGGTGACGCCGCTGATCTCGGGCTATCTGGTAGCGCTGGTCGCCCTCGGCTGGACCTTAGCCGCCTTCCTCAGCAGCTCATTGACCGGCCGGCGGGCGCACGCGGCGATCATTGCCGGCGCGCTGATCGAGGCGGCGGCAACCGCTTCGCTGGCCATCTTCCTCGCCAAAGACAATCCGCAGGCTCTTTTGCCGCTGATCGTGCCGGCGGCGGTCGCCATGTTCATGATGGGCTTCGGCATCGGCCTCGGCTGGGCGCATCTCGTCGCCATGGTGCTGAAGCTCGTCGCCAGAAACGAACAGGACAAGGCATCTTCGGCGATCCCGACGATGAGCTCGCTCGGCGGCGCTTTCGGCGCAGCCTTTTCCGGCGTCATCGCCAATGGAGCCGGCCTCGTCGAACCGGGCGGCATATCCGGCGCGCTGTCGGCGGCGCACTGGCTCTATGTCGCCATGGCAGTGCCCGGCATCGTCGCGATCGCCGCAGCAATGACGCTGAGGGACAACCGGAATTGAAAAGGCGCCTCAGGGTTCGAGGCGCCTCTGTAACGAAGGTTAAAGCTTTCAGGCGACGTTGCGCTCCGGTTCCGGCGCCTGCTGGACGGCCTGCTGCTTCACGCCGAGATAGAGGATGGAGTCGCGACTGATGCCATAGGTCTCGCAGACCTCGGGCGTGAGGAATTCGGTGACCGGGATTTGCTGGACAGCCAAACCGGCGCGCTGGATCACATCGACAAAGCCGGACCTTGAGAAGAGACGCACGTGGTCGTCCTGGCCGAAATGCGCCCAGCGGCCTTCCGGCGTCGTCACCTCGGGATTTTCATAGGTGTCCTCGATCGACAGGCAGATCGGCGCCATCAGGATGGCGACGCTGTCCTGCTTGAGAACACGCCGGATTTCGGCGGTGGCACGCACTGGATCGTCGACGTGTTCGAGCACGTGGGAACAAAGCACGAAGTCGAAGCTCTCATCGGCGTAGGGCAGGTTGTGGATATCCGCCTTGTCGTCTGCCTCGGGCAAATACATATCGCAGCTGCGGTAGAAGATATGCGGGTGGCTCTTGAGCCAGAAGGTCAAGGCGCGGCCGGGCGCAATGTCCAGGAAGCGGACAGCCTGCGCCTGGTTGAGGCGCTGGAATACCGGCGTCAGGAACAGCGCGAAGAGCCTGTCGCGATCGGTCGAATGACAATTGGGGCAGCTATAGGCCTGATGGTTGATCGTCTCGAATTCATGCAGGCCATAGGGAAAGCCGTGCTCGACCGCTTTGTCGACGTAGTAGCGTGGAAGCGGTACGAAATGCGGAATTCTGCTGCGGCAGATGGGGCACGCGTGGAATAGAGCCATTGTATCCTCATAGGGACCGTACAACGCGCAAGCAACGCCACATCAAGATGCGCAGTTTCGGGGCCAGGTTTCGATCAGACAACTGTTCAACGACCCCGGAGACTCACGAAACGCCCAGGATCAGCTTCACCTTGCGTACGAATGCTGGTCCGAAGCTGACCTCAGACGGTGAGCACCACCTTGCCGATATGGCTGCCTTCCTCGATCAGGCGGTGTGCCTCGACGACTGCTTCGAAGGCAAAGACCGTGTGGATGACCGGGGCGATGGCGCCCGTTTCCAAGAGCGGCCAGACTTGCGAGAGGAGGTCGTCGCGGATGGCGCGTTTTTCCTCGGCCGTGCGCGGACGCATGGTGGAGCCGGTCACCGTCAGCCGCTTGACCATGATCGGCGACAGATTGACCCTTTCGGCAACGGCGCCGCCGAGGAAGGCGATGATCGACAGGCAGCCGTCTTTGGCGAGCGAGGCGAGGTTGCGCTCGAAATAGGCGGCGCCGATCATGTCGAGGATGATGTCGACGCCCTGGCCGGTCTCGGCCTTGATCACCTCGGCGAAATCCTCGCTGCGGTAGTTGATCGCCCGTTTGACGCCGAGCTTTTCGCAGGCCTCGCATTTCTCGCTCGAGCCGGCCGTCGCATAGACCTCGGCGCCGAAGGCGCGGGCGAGCTGGATTGCCGTCGTGCCGATGCCGCTGGTCCCGCCATGGATCAGCACCGTCTCGCCTTCGGTAAGCCCGGCCATCTGGAAAAGATTGGCCCAGACGGTGAAGAAGGTTTCGGGAAGGGCGGCCGCTTTCACGGCATCATAACCCTTGGGAAAGGGCAGGATCTGGCCTGCCGGCAACAGGCAATATTCGGCATAGGCGCCGCCATTGGCAAGGCCGCAGACCTTGTCGCCGACGGCGTGATCGCTGACACCGGTGCCGACGGCGACGATTTCGCCTGCAAGCTCCAGGCCGAGGATCGGGCTCGCGTCCTTCGGCGGGGGATAGCTGCCCTGGCGCTGGGCAATATCGGGGCGGTTGACGCCGATCGCCTCGGCGCGCACCAGCACCTGCCCCTCTTGCGGCATCGGCAGCGGGCGGCTGCCGATCACCATCACCTCCGGCCCGCCGAAGGAGTTGAGATCGACGAAACGCATTTCTCGAGGCAATGGCATGGTGCGATCCTCCCTGATCCAAAACAGGGGAATTAAATCAGCACCGCCGGCTTGGGAAGGTCGGAAACGGCAAGGGCGTCAATTCGCCTCGCCCAGAACGTGGAAGGCGAGGCCCTCCTCGCTCTCCTTGGCGGCCGACTTGATGACGGCGATCTCGGCGCTGACACGGTTGATATCGTCGATGACGAGGCCTTCCGCCAGTTCGATCACGCCGATCGAGCAGCGCATCAGCGGGAACAGGGCTTCGGCACCGCTGCGGTCGTGACCGAGGATGCGGCCGGCGGCGCGGTGCTCGTCGGAATAGAAGTCGAGCACGTCGTCGTGGAAATCGCTGATCAGCCGGTCGAGGATCTCCGTCAACTCCTCCTTGGTCCAGCCGACGACGCCGATGAAGAAATCGTCGCCGCCGACATGGCCGAGAAAATGCCGCTCGGCGAAGAAATAGCGGCGCATCAGCGCGGCAAACAGCGAGATCGCGTGGTCGCCGAGATGGAAGCCATAGGCATCGTTGAACGGCTTGAAATTGTCGAAATCGCAATAGCAGAAATGGCGAACCTCATCGCCGTCGCGGCCGGACTGGCGCATGAAATCGCGAACGGCGCGATTGCCCGGCAGGCCGGTCAGCGGGTTCTGGTCCTGGGCGGTCTTCAGCTGCTTCTCGTTGATGACCTTGATCAGCGAGGCGGCGGAGACGACGCCGGCATAACGCATATTGTCGGTCAGGATCAGGCAGTTGCTGCCTTCCATATTGGCGAAGATCGCCATCAGATGCTCGGCATCGCTGTCGAGGCCGACGATCGGCGCCATCTCGACGAAATGCGAAATGCTGCGCTCATACATCTTGTTCTTCAGGAGATCGCGGCCGAAGGGCTGATAGATATATTCCTTGAGGTGATGCTCGTGGATGATGCCGCGCGGCTCGTCATTGGCGTTGAGCACGGGGAAGAAAGCCTGGCGCGGATTGCGGCGGAAAAGCTCGAAGACGCTGTCGATGCTGTCGTTCTCGTAAACCGTCGGCAGCAACTCGATCTGCCTGCGGATGAGGATCTCATCGAGCGACTGGCTGGCGCGCTTGCTTTTTCCGAGCTCCTGCAGGTGCGGGAAGGACGGCGCCAGTTCGGACATATGCGTCGTCGGACGCGAGATGAACCAGCCCTGGACGAGATCGACGCCATATTCGCGGCACGCAATGAATTCGGCTTCGGTCTCGATGCCCTCGGCGATGACGCGAGTGCCGAGCACATGGGCGATATTGACGATGCTTTTCAGCAGGTGACGTTTGCGCGGGCTGCGATCGATATCGGCGACGAAATGACGGTCGATCTTCAGATAATCGACGGGATGATCGCAGAGCAGTTTCATCTCGCCGTGACCGACACCGAAATCGTCGATCGCCAGCTTGAAGCCGGCCTTGCGCAGCTTCGACACCAGAGCTGAAAATTCCGGCACGCTTGTGTTGTCGAAACGCTCGGAGAATTCGAAACAGACCGAAGACGGCGGGATATTCGCGCTCCTCAGATGCTGCAGCAGGCTTTCGACCAGCCGCTCGCCATCGGGGATCAGCCGGACATCGAGATTGAGGAACAGCGTCGCGGTGGAGAAATTCGGCAGCGTCGCAAATTTGGCGAGTGCGCGGCTCGCCAGCATCTGTTCGAGCGCCAGCAGCTGGCCGGCCCGATGGGCTTCATCAAGAATATCGGCCGGCGTATCGTAGCCGATGCGATCCTGGCCGCGCATCAGGGATTCGTAGCCGAACACCGTGCCTGTGCCGGCCTCGACAATCGGCTGAAAAGCGTTCTCGACGACGAGCTTGGCAAGGGTGACGATCTGATCGCTGGCATAACGGCGCAGGACGCCAGGTTCGACGGCGGCAGTCAGGGATGTGCCGGTTTTCATCTCGGCCGATCTCCACTGTGACTTGTTCTTCTTGAGCCAGGACCATGCCGCAGAAGGATCAATGAACCCTTTCGCCAATATGAAAGTTTTGTGAAAGACGCAGGGCATCGCCACGCGTTCCGCGTTTAATCGGATTTTCCAACGCAATCAGACGCTTGTTCAGGCGGAGCGACGGCGCTGCGCCTCATGATCTGCGAACATGTCGGCGACACATCTGCCGCCGGAGGCACCGCTCTCGTCATCGAGGAGTTCGGCCTTGATTTCGCCGAGCTTGCGGGCGGCATCCCAGAGGCGCAGCGCCTCGCGGACGACCTCGCTGCTTGAGGCATAACCGCCATTATCGACAGCGGCGCGGATGCCCGCGGCCTGTTGCGGAGAGAGGGAAACGGTTACCATCGGCATGAACTTCCTCCCTATATCGATCAGGCAGAACCCTGCCTATCGGGATGCACGACCATTTTTGCCATTCTCGGCGATCTCGCCGATCCTTAAACCGATACCGATCTAAGGAATTATGCGGTGGTGCATTCGCACATCGGATGATCCCAGTAGTTAGGATCGGCCGGTAATCCTTCAAGTCTAATCCCCAGGCATCTGCTTGTCAAAAAGCCGGGTCACCCTTCTCCACCGTTTCAATCCGGATGCCGAGGCCGAAGGCGATCATCGTCGAGCCCTGGACGATGAGATCGGCGGCAAGGAAAAGCCCGAGGATCCAGAGGCTGTTGACCGGCCAGCCGAGCACTATGACGAAACCGGCAAGGGCGGTTATGACGCCGCTGACGACGATCCATGCCCAGCCTTTGGCCGGCTTCATGCGCCTGCCGACCCAGGTGCGGAAGACGCCGGCGATGAGAAGGGCGAGCGACAGAAACAGCGTCAGCGCCGCCGAGGTCAGGATCGGATTGACGAAGGCCGCGATACCGGCCAGCACGTAAAGCAGGCCGCTCAGCGCCCAGAACAGCACGTGGTCCCAGCCGCGCACCTGGAAGGCGTGGACGAGATAGATGATGCCGCCGAGCAGCATCAGCATGCCGACATAATAGACCGAGACGACGGTGGCGAGCATCAGATTGCCGAGCGCGATCAGACCACAGACCAACAGCAGAACGCCGAGGCCAACGAACCAGACCCATTTCGACCGCAGCTGGGATGTCGGGGTTCCCTCAAAGACATCGGCCATGATGCACCTCCTGAATCCCGATATGTTGCAGCAGGTTTTCAGGGAAAGATCGGCGCTCGCCAAACCGACAAAGATTTTTGTTGATTGATCAGTCAATCAAAAATAATCTGGCGCCGTGTTCATGGGAGATGCCGTTTGCCGAAGGTCGGAATGGAGCCTCTGCGCCGCAAGGCGCTTGTCGATGCGGCGCTGCGGGTGATCGGCGACCACGGCTCGCTTGCCGTCACCATGTCCGATATCGCCCGCCAGGCCGGCGTGTCGCCAGCCCTTGCGCATCATTATTTCGGCAGCAAGGAGCAATTGCTGATCGAGACGATCCGCTCGCTGCTGCGGCAATTGCGCCGCGATACGGTGGCGGCGCTGCGCGCCGCCGAGACAGCGCGCGCCCGGCTTTCGGCGGTCATCCGCGTCAGCTTTCACGCCGACCAGTTCGCGCCGGAGACGATTGCCGCGTGGCTTGCCTTTTACGCCGAAGCGCAGCGCTCGGAGGAGACACGGCGCTTCCTGGTGATCTATGCCCGACGGCTTCGCTCCAACCTGCTTGCCGATCTCAAGACGCTCCTGCCGGCCGATGCCGCAGAACGCGTCGCCGAGGGCGCTGCGGCGATGATCGACGGGCTCTATATCAGGCAGAGTCTGAAATCGGCGCCGATCGGCATCGAAGCTTCGATCGCGCTGACGGAGGATTATCTGAATGCGCTTCTGGCCGGCGCCTCCCCTTCTCCCCAGCGGGTGAAGGCCGAGACTGCCGCCCCCTCATCCGGCCCTGCGGGCCACCTTCTCCCACGGGGGAGAAGGGACGACCACATCGAACCACCCAGGGATAAATGACATGAAAGCCCAGCCGAAAGCCTCGCACTTCATCGACGGCGAATATGTCGAGGATAGCGACGGCGCCGTCATCGAGAGCCTTTATCCTGCGACCGGCGAGGTGATCGCCCGCCTGCATGCGGCCACGCCCGCAATCGTCGAGAAGGCGATTGCCGCGGCCAAGCGCGCTCAGACGGAATGGGCAGCGATGAGCCCGTTGGCGCGCGGCCGCATCCTCAAGCGCGCTGCCGACATCATGCGCGAGCGCAATCGCGAGCTCTCCGAACTGGAAACGCTCGATACCGGCAAGCCGATCCAGGAAACGATCGTCGCCGATCCGACCTCGGGCGCCGACGCCTTCGAATTCTTCGGCGGCGTCGCACCGGCCGGGCTCAACGGTTCGCATATCCCGCTCGGCCAGGATTTCGCCTATACCAAGCGGGTGCCGCTCGGCGTCTGCGTCGGCATCGGCGCCTGGAACTATCCGCAGCAGATCGCCTGCTGGAAAGCTGCCCCGGCGCTCATCTCAGGCAATGCCATGGTGTTCAAGCCCTCGGAGAATACGCCGCTCGGCGCCTTGAAGATCGCGGAAATTCTGCATGAGGCGGGGCTGCCGAAGGGGCTCTTCAATGTCATCCAGGGCGATCGGGACACCGGGCCGATGCTCGTTAACCACCCCGATGTCGCCAAGGTGTCGCTGACCGGATCGGTGCCAACGGGGCGCCGTGTGGCGGCGGCTGCGGCCGGCAATCTCAAGCATGTGACGATGGAGCTCGGCGGCAAGTCGCCGCTCATCGTCTTCGACGACGCGGATCTCGATTCGGCGGTCGGCGGCGCCATGCTCGGCAATTTCTATTCGACCGGCCAGGTCTGCTCGAACGGCACGCGCGTCTTCGTGCAGAAGGGGATCAAGGCCGAGTTCCTGAAGCGGCTCAAGGCGCGCACCGAGGCGATGCTGATCGGCGACCCGATGGACGAGGCGACGCAGATCGGCCCGATGGTTTCCTGGGCCCAGCGCGAGAAGGTGATCGCCTATATCGAGAAGGGCAAGGCCGAGGGCGCCACCCTGATTGCCGGCGGCGGCATTCCCAACAATGTCTCCGGCGAAGGCTATTACGTGCAGCCGACCGTCTTTGCCGACGTCACCGACGAGATGACCATCGCCCGCGAAGAGATCTTCGGGCCTGTGATGTCGGTGCTCGATTTCGACGAGGAGGACGAGGTGATCAGCCGCGCCAATGCCAGCGAATTCGGCCTGTCGGGCGGCGTCTTCACCGCCGACCTCACCCGCGCCCACCGCGTCGTCGATCGGCTGGAGGCGGGCACGCTCTGGATCAACACCTATAATCTCTGCCCGGTGGAAATCCCGTTCGGCGGCTCGAAACAATCCGGCTTCGGCCGCGAGAATTCGCTGGCCGCGCTGGAGCATTATTCCGAGCTGAAGACGGTCTACGTCGGCATGGGGCCGGTGGTGGCGCCTTATTGAGTAACAAGCTCCGGCCTGCCCCTCACCCTAACCCTCTCCCCGCACGCGGGGAGAGGGGACGTGCCAGACGAAAAGCCTGCGGGGGACGGACAGGTTGCGGCAAGATCCCTTCTCCCCGTCAGAACGGGGAGAAGGTGGCGGCAGCCGGATGAGGGGTAGGCGCGGCAAACAAGCAGCCGGCCGAAGGGCAAATCGAGAAAGACAGAACCATGCAAGCAGATTTCGTCATCATCGGCTCGGGCTCGGCGGGATCCGCCCTCGCCTATCGCCTCTCCGAGGACGGCAAGAACAGCGTCCTCGTCATCGAGGCGGGCGGCAGCGATTTCGGGCCGTTCATCCAGATGCCGGCGGCGCTTGCCTGGCCGATGAGCATGAAGCGCTACAATTGGGGTTATCTCTCCGAGCCGGAGCCGAACCTTAACAACCGGCGCATCACCGCGCCGCGCGGCAAGGTGATCGGCGGCTCCTCCTCGATCAACGGCATGGTCTATGTGCGCGGCCATGCGGAAGACTTCAACCGCTGGGAGGAGCTCGGCGCCAGCGGCTGGGCCTATGCCGACGTGCTCCCCTATTTCAAGCGGATGGAGCATTCGCATGGCGGCGAGGAGGGCTGGCGCGGCACCGACGGGCCGCTGCATGTCCAGCGCGGCGGCTTCACCAATCCGCTGTTTCGCGCCTTCATCGAGGCCGGCAAGCAGGCGGGCTTCGAGACGACCGAGGATTATAACGGCAGCAAGCAGGAAGGCTTCGGGCTGATGGAGCAGACCATCTTTGCCGGCCGCCGCTGGTCTGCCGCCAATGCCTATCTGAAACCGGCGCTGAAGCGGAAAAATGTCGGGATCGTCTACGGTGTGGCGCGGAAAATCGTCATCGAGGACGGCCGGGCAACCGGTGTCGAGATCGAGCGCGGCGGCAAGGTAGAGGTGGTGAAGGCCAATCGCGAGGTGATCGTTTCGGCCTCCTCCTTCAATTCGCCGAAGCTCTTGATGCTGTCGGGTATCGGCCCCGGCCAGCATCTCACGGACATGGGCATCGAAGTGAAGGCCGACCGGCCAGGCGTCGGCGCCAACCTGCAGGACCATATGGAATTCTACTTCCAGCAGGTTAGCACCAAGCCGGTGTCGCTTTACTCCTGGCTGCCGTGGTTCTGGCAGGGGGTGGCCGGCGCCCAATGGCTGCTGTCGAAGGGCGGGCTCGGCGCTTCCAACCAGTTCGAGGCCTGCGCCTTCCTGCGTTCCGCACCCGGGCTGAAGCAGCCCGACATCCAGTATCATTTCCTGCCGGTGGCCATCAGCTATGACGGCAAAGCAGCCGCCAAAAGCCATGGTTTCCAGGTGCATGTCGGCTACAACCTGTCGAAATCGCGCGGCAGCGTGACGCTGCGTTCGCCCGATCCGAAGGCCGAGCCGGTGCTGCGCTTCAACTATATGAGCCATCCGGAAGACTGGGAGAAATTCCGCCATTGCGTGCGGCTGACCCGCGAGATCTTCGGGCAGACGGCCTTCGACGCTTATCGCGGCCCGGAGATCCAGCCGGGCGAAGGCGTGCAGAGCGACGAGGAGATCGACGCCTTCCTGCGCGAACATCTGGAAAGCGCCTATCACCCCTGCGGCACCTGCAAGATGGGCGCCAAGGACGATCCGATGGCGGTGGTCGATCCGCAAACCCGGGTGATCGGCGTCGAGGCCTTGCGCGTCGCCGACAGCTCGATCTTCCCGCACGTCACCTACGGCAACCTGAACGGCCCCTCGATCATGACCGGCGAGAAGGCCGCCGACCACATCCTCGGCAAGCAGCCGCTGGCGCGCTCGAACCAGGAGCCCTGGGTCAATCCAAGGGCGGCGGTCAGTGATCGGTGACGGCGGAGGCCTGATCAAGCGTCCGTTGTCAGACCAGACGACACCCTGTAGGTTGCAATGACACTCGGGAGACTGGAAACATGGCGCTCAAGCGGATGGACAACGTCGGGATCGTCGTCGAAGACCTTGGAGGGGCGATTGATTTCTTTCGCGAACTCGGTCTCGAATTCGAAGGACAGGCCACGATCGAAGGCGAATGGGCCGGACGCGTGACCGGACTGGGCGATCAGCATGTCGAGATCGCCATGATGCGCACACCGGATGGACACAGCCGGCTCGAGCTCTCCCGCTTCCTCAGGCCTGATATCATCGCAGATCACCGCAGCGCCCCGGTCAACGCGCTGGGCTACCTCCGCGCCATGTTCACCGTCGACGATATCGACGACACCCTCGAAAGGCTCCGCAGGCGCGGCGCGCAGCTCGTCGGCGAGGTCATCCAGTATAAGGACGCGTATCGGCTCTGCTATATCCGTGGTCCTGAGGGGCTTCTCATCGGACTCGCCCAGGAACTCGGCTGAGCGCAATGAGGGTCTGTCAGAGTGAGAGAAATACTGATGCAGGCATGAGAAATCGCTCGCTCAGCGCGCGCGCCTGCCTGAGATTGATTTGCCGTTTCCCACTGAGGATCTCAGAGACGACGGACTGAGCGCCGACTTCCGGCACCTCGGACTGGCTGAGGCCCCGCTCCTCCATAATATAACGAAGTGCATCGGCTCCGGTCACGGGAGGCATCGGCCGGTTCTGCTCGTCATAGGCCTCAACAAGGTCCGCCATGCGAGACGCAAGCAAGGCCAAAGGATGATCATCATCGTCGCCCACTTCAGCGAGAATCTCATCAAGCTGCTCCACCAGACGATCATACTCAGCCTCGTTGATCGGCATGGCAAGAAGAGGAGCCACATGCGTCCAGTGCTCGCTTACAAGTTTTACAAGTGCGCTCATTGGCCTAACCCTTCCATGCTCCTTTGTCATATTCCGCGTGATCCATAATCCGCTGAATATAGATCTTCTTGAATTTGTACTGCACCACCGCGATTAGGCGGATCTTATTGCCACCAATGTCGAATACGTGATGCTGTCCGACTTTATCTGTTGCCGGAAACAATGATTTCATGTCGGCGAAATCTGTCGGCTCCGCCACCTTCATCAGTCGATACCAAGTATCCAGAGCATTGGCCGCTTGAGGCCATCGGTCTTTCGCCTCCCAGATCTTTTTCTGTGTGATGACGTGCATAAACCGGAATAGCGTCCATCGCATTTTGCTATGCCAAATTTAGCGCAATCATCCCGCGATAGCAAGTTGCTATAGCGGCGTTTTATATCGAGGATATCGTCAGAGAAATCCGATCCATCGCCCCGCCAATAGGGCGGCGATCCAGGTTGCCGCCGACAGCGCCGCGGAGAAGCGCAGGCCGTGCCGGATCAGGCCGGTGGCGATCAGCGTCTTCCATCCTTGCCCGAGATGGACGGCAAGGAGATTGAGCAGGCCGAGCCCGATCAGGACGAGCTTGGTGAGGAAGGCGGGATTGGCGGCATATTCGACCGCCCGCACGCTGAAGAGGCAGAAGCCGGTGACGACGGCTGCGGCAAGGCCGACGCCCGCCGCGCGCGACAGAAACGGCGCGATGATCTCCGCCGGCACTTTGCGGAAGCAGCCGGCGAGCCTCAGATCGAGCGGTAGGATGGCGCCGACGAGAAGGCCGATCGAAAGGATATGGCCGGCATTGACGAACATGTAGAGGGTTGCGGAGCGCCGGAGCGCAACCGCGGGCATCGTGGCCGACAGCCATTCGAGAACGGCGATCACGACAGGTCAGTTCGTCCGGATGCGATCGGGATAAATATCGTAGCGCTTGTCGCCGATGGTGATGCGCACGGCCTTCATCCGCTTCTCGCTGCGATCCTGCGAACGGTTGCCGAGAGCGATCACCTGATCGCCGGGCTTGGCGACGCCCTCGACGAAGCCGGAGCGTTCCGTCTGGCGCGGATTGCCGAGTTCGACCCGCCAGACGCCGTCATCGGCGGTCGCGACATCGAGCGTCGGATGCGGCCCGCCCATGGAAATCTTCTCGATGGTGCCGCGAAGCTCGATCTGGTCCGCCTCGGCCCATGACCAGCCGTGATGCGCGGCAGCGCTCGTTGCGAGGGCAGCAGACAGACCGACGGCCGCCAGCAGATGCTTTGTCGAAATTGCAAACATGGATCTTCTCCCTACCCGAATGGACAGGCAGGTGGAGCACCGCAGCGGCGAGAAAAGGCATTTCACCAAATCTTGAAGAAGGCGTCCCGCAGACTCGTCGAGCGCGACGCTCAGGCGAGCAGGCGGGTGACTTCGGCGCCATGCCGCGGCCCGACGGCATCGGCAATGGTCGTGGAGAACAGCACCTTGCGGGTGGCGTCGGCGACCTTGGCGAAGACGTGGCGGATTTCGCAGGTCTGTTCGCCGTCGCAATCGTCGCATTTGCGGTAGGCGGTGATCGACAGGCACGGCAACGGAGCGATCGGGCCGTCGATGATGCGCAGGATTTCGCCGAAGGTGATGGTGTGGGCGGGTTTCAGCAGCAGATAACCGCCCTGCTTGCCGCGGCGGCTGACGACGATGCCGTGATGTTTCAGGTCGAGCAGGATTTGTTCGAGGAACTTCTTCGGGATCTTCTGCTGCGCGGCAATGTCGGAAATCATCACCGGTTCGTCGGCATCGGCATCCGCCAGAACCGTCAGCGCCCGCAGCGCATATTTTGCCTTTTGCGTAATCATCTCGGACCGTCGACACACACATGCGGCGCGAATTCCGCGCCGCTTCACAGGTACATCAGCCTCTATGGCACAGCCAGCATGAACGGAATTTGAACGCGCCGGAGAAAGCCTTGAGGAACAAGCGTTTTGGCCTTGTTTTTCGCCCTTAGCCAAGCTTACTCAATCTACGCCGAAACTGTGGCTTCCGCACCTTTTTCGCCATCACTTCAGATTTCGAATTGACAGGCTGCGTGTAACTCTACTATTTTTGTAGACATACCAGCTGTTCGCGGGGATTTTTATCCTCGGGCGGCTGTTTTTTTGCATTGCGGCAGCTTCGGAGAGATATTTGCTCCTCCGGCCGCAGCTTTCGAAATCCCTTTTTCTGTCCGATCCAGGATTGAACTGCGATACTCCGGTCAACAAAGGACAGGATTCTCATGACTGTTATCGATACGATTGCGGAAGAAGGGCCGATTGCGGAAGCCAAGGCGCTGAACGACAAGCTGGCGGGCCTCGACCTTGCCGGACGTCTGTCGCTGGTGGCAGGCCTTGGCGGGCGCGTCGTGTTCACCACCTCGCTCGGCATCGAGGACCAGGTGATCAGCGCCGAGATCGGCACGCACCGCCTGCCGATCGACATCGCGACGCTCGAGACCGGCCGGCTGTTTGCCGAGACGCTGTCGCTGATCGAGGAGACGGAAGCCCAGTACGACATCCATATCCAGCGCTTCACCCCCGAAAAGGCCGATATCGACGCCTATGCAGCGAAATACGGCCTGAACGGCTTCTACGAAAGCGTTGAAGCCCGGCATGCCTGTTGCGGCGTGCGCAAGCTGAAGCCGCTTGCGCGCGCTCTCGAGGGTGCAACGATCTGGATCACCGGCCTGCGCCGCGGCCAATCGGCCAACCGCGCCGAGACGCCATTTGCCGAATATGATGCCGAACGCCACCTCTTGAAGGTCAATCCGCTCGCCGATTGGGACCTGGAGGCGATCAAGGCCTTCGTTTCCGACAATGGCGTGCCGGTCAATCCGCTGCATGCCCGCGGCTATCCCTCGATCGGCTGCGAGCCGTGCACCCGGGCGATCAAGCCCGGCGAGCCGGAGCGCGCCGGCCGCTGGTGGTGGGAGCAGGACGAGAAGCGCGAATGCGGCCTGCATGTCGCCGAAGAGGCCTCGGTGATCGCCGCACAATAATCAACCCTCACGGCTTTCCCAATCAGGGCGCGGCGACCGCCGCAGCCTTTGGGGAAGCCAACATCAAGGAATTATTTGCGGGCAGCCGCAAAGATCGACAGCCTGGAGTAAGACATGCCCGATAGCCGTCCGGATACGGAACTCAGCAATCCCCAGAGCGCCAAAGCGCCGCTCGACCCGCATCTGAAGGCGCTGGAAAACGAATCCATCCATATCTTCCGCGAGGTTGCGGCCGAATTCGAGCGTCCCGTCATGCTCTATTCGATCGGCAAGGATTCCTCGGTGCTGCTGCACCTGGCGCGCAAGGCCTTCTATCCCGGCCGCGTGCCCTTCCCGCTCCTGCATGTTAACACCGGCTGGAAGTTCCGGGAGATGATCGCCTTCCGCGACGAGACTGCCAGGAAGTACGATCTCGACCTGATCGAGCACATCAATCCGCGCGGTGCGGCCGAAAACATCACGCCCTTCACCCATGGTTCGGCCGCCTTTACCGACATCATGAAGACCGAGAGCCTGCGCCAGGCGCTCGATGCCGGCCAGTTCGACGCTGCCTTCGGTGGCGCGCGGCGCGACGAAGAGGCAAGCCGCGCCAAGGAGCGCATCTATTCCTTCCGCACGCCCGACCATCGCTGGGATCCTCGCAATCAGCGTCCGGAACTCTGGAACGTCTACAACGGCATGATCCGCAAGGGCGAGAGCGTGCGCGCCTTCCCGCTGTCGAACTGGACCGAGGTCGATATCTGGCGCTACATCCAGGCCGAGGACATTCCGCTGGTGCCGCTCTATTACGCCAAGAAGCGCAAGTTCGTGGAGCGCGACGGCATGATGATCCTGGCCGAGGATCCGCGCCTCGAACTCTTGCCCGGCGAAGTGCGCCAGGAAGGCATGATCCGCTTCCGCACGCTCGGCGACTTCCCGCTGACCGGCGCCATCCGCTCGCAGGCGACCACGCTGGAAGAGGTGATCGCCGAACTCGAAATAGCAACGGTGTCCGAACGCCAGGGCCGCGCCATCGACCGCGACCAGTCCGGCTCCATGGAAAAGAAGAAGCGTGAAGGATATTTCTGAGATGACCGCAGCCAACACCGCCGTCTCGGCCGCAACCGCCGTCAGCCTCCCCGCGGCCGAGCCGCAGAAGGCCCAGCGCGACTCGCGCCCGCTGCGCCTCATCACCTGCGGCAGCGTCGATGACGGCAAGTCGACGCTGATCGGCCGCCTGCTCTGGGACACCAAGGCGGTCAAGGAAGACCAGGCCGCCACGCTGCAGCGCGATTCCACCGGCAAGCAGAACGATCTCGGCCTGCCCGACTTCGCACTGCTGCTCGACGGCCTGCAGGCCGAGCGCGAACAGGGCATCACCATCGATGTCGCCTATCGCTATTTCTCGACCGACAAGCGCTCCTTCATCGTCGCCGACACGCCCGGCCACGAACAATATACCCGCAACATGGCGACCGGCGCTTCGACCGCCGACCTCGCCATCCTGCTGGTCGATGCGCGTTTCGGCATTCTGGAACAGACACGCCGTCATGCGACCATCGCTTCGCTGCTCGGCATCAAGCAGTTCGTGCTTGCCGTCAACAAGATCGACCTGACGGGCTATGACCGCGCCGGCTTCGACAAGATCAGCCATGAATTCCGGGAATTTGCCCTGTCGCTCGGCGTCAAGCAGATCACCGCCATTCCGATGTCGGCGCTGAAGGGCGAAAACGTCGTCTATTCCGGTCAGGCCGCCATGCCCTGGTACACAGGCCCAACGCTGGTGGAGACGCTGGAGCTGGCGACCGTGCGTTCGTCGCAGACAGTCGGCTTCCGCCTGTCGGTGCAGCGCGTCTCGCGTCCCGGCGAAAGCTTCCGCGGCTATCAGGGCACGGTTGCCGGCGGCTCGGTCAAGCCGGGCGACAGCGTCATGATCCTGCCGTCGGGCATGGTCGCCAATGTCTCCAAGATCGTCACCTTCGATCTGGTGCGCAATGCCGCCGTCGCCGGCGATGCGATCACGCTGGTGCTCGACCGTCAGGTCGACGTGGCGCGCGGCGACATGATCGTCTCGATCGACGCCCAGCCGCAGGTCGGCCTCGCCTTCGACGCGCAGATCGTCGCCCTCCAGCCCGAGGGCATCGAGCCCGGCAAACGCTACTGGCTGAAGAGCGGTAGCCGCCGCCAGCGCGTCCAGGTGCAGCCGTTAAGCCAGTTGGAACTGAAGACCGGCACGTGGAACGCCGCCCAGCGGCTCTACATGAACGCGATCGGCAAGGTGCGCCTTTCCTTCGACGAAGCGGCGATCTTCGATCCCTATGAACAGAACCGCCAGTCCGGCTCCTTCATCCTGATCGATCCGGAGACCAACAACACGGTCGCCGGCGGCATGGTGACCGGCAAACGCACCGAACTCGGCGGCCTGCATAATGGCGACGCCCGTGTCATCCTCTCGCTGCCGGCCGATCTCGCCGAACAGATCATGGCCAGCGAACTCTTCGCCAGCCGTAGCCACGAGGCCGAGGTGCGGCGCATGACGGCCGCCGAAGCCGCCGACCTGTGGTCGAGCGCTGCGAGCGATATCTGATAGGAGATAAGGGCTCCCTCCGCCCTCATCCTGAGGTGCCCCGAAGGGGCTCGAAGGACGAGGGCGGCCACCGGCGTCTCTTCGAGGACGATAGGGAGTGCTCATCACCCGCGCCCGTCCTTCGAGGCCAATTCGGGGCACCTCAGGTTGAGGGCTGATCGATGTGCCGTGTGGCTGCTCCCTCAACTTAAATTTTCTCTGCCGGCCTCTACGGCCGCCCAAAAATATCTTTTGCAGAAAACGGACGTCTTCCGTTCACGATTCGCTGTCTGGCGCTTGCCCGCGGGCCGATGTGGGACCATTTTAGATCAGATCCTGGCGATGCGGTAAGACGAGAGGTCATGCCTTGCAACGCTCATTTCGACCTCGACTTGACGTGGCGCCTTTTCTCGACTGATCCCCGAGCGAGGAGGTTGTCCATGTCCACGCCCTATGTCGACCATCCGCTGCAACCGGGCGACCCGGTCCCGAACGTTGTGTTTGACGCGATCTCGCGCGAGGGGAAGATCGCACTTGATGATTTTCGTGGGCGCAGCCCGTTGTTGATCGGTTTGTTTCGAGGCCTGCATTGTCCGTTCTGCCGGCGCCATGTCGCGGCCATGGCCTACCTCAACCCGATGCTGCGTGAGAAAGGCGTTCAGTCCCTGGCTGTGGTAAACACCCCGGTCGAACGCGCGCGGCTCTATTTCCGCTACCATCCGATACCCGATCTTCTTGCGGCTTCCGACCCGGTAAAGGCTTCACACCGAGCCTTCGGCTTACCCGAGGTCGGGATCGACGCGGTCATGGCGATACGGATCGATCTTCCGGGCGAGTTGCCCGAGCCGATGAACCCGATGGCAATGGATGAATTTATCAACGAGAAGGAAGGCTATCAAATGACCGAGGCCGATCGGCAGATGATGACTGCCGACAAGGGGCAGCTTGTTGGTCAGTTCCTGATCGACCGCGACGGCATCGTACGCTGGAGCTTCACGGAAGTTCTGGAGCCTGGGGTCCAGACCTTCAAGGCACCGAATTCCCAGGAATTGATATCGGTAGCTTCCCAAGTCGCACTATGACAACGAAAAACTCGCTCGAAGACCCGCCGTCCGGGTGGGCCTTTTGCGGTAGAACACTCGGCATCACCCGTCTATAAAGGTCGTGCTGCGTTGGCTTTTTTAGCGGTAACCGATGCCCCATTTTCCCGAATCCACAGGTGAAAGCGTTAGCGGTTCGAGTTCGGGTCGCAATCAGAACCTGGATGCGGCAGCGCCAGCGGCCACCTCGGATTCACCAGCAACCGCCCAAAGCGACGACCCGCAGCCGCCCCATGGATCATTCGACCAAACCAGGCAGGCCGCCAGAACTCTGTTCCGTGCGATACGCCAAGATTTGCAGGCAAGTTCTGCCTTGGCGAAGATCAAGACAGCCGTATTGTCTTGGAGCGCAAAGCTGAGGAGGTCGACGCGGCCTGGAATAGCGTCGGCGCCCCATAAATGGATGACGACAGCCTTGGTCAAAGCCGGGCGCGGCATTCGCGACCGGCGCTCAAAGCCGCGTGAAAGTCGACGGAGCGCATGGCTCATCGCGGGCTGGCGGAAATATGCGGTGGGGTTCGCGCTTCTTGTCTGCCTCCTCGTCGGAAGCGTGCTGGTGTGGGCACTGAAAGACGTGCCGTGGAGTGAAATCCGCGATGGAACGTTAAAGCCGGTCGTCGTTTTGGAAACCGCTGACGGTGCGCCGTTGGTAAGACAGGGGCCTTATCAGGGTCCATATGCGCGATATGACCAGTTCCCGCCGCATCTGATCGATGCCGTCCTTTCAATCGAGGATCGCCGGTTCATGGATCATTTCGGCATCGATCCCCGAGGCATCGCGAGGGCGCTTCTGCGGAACCTGGAAGCAGGCTCGGTGGTGGAGGGCGGCAGCACGATCACCCAGCAACTCATCAAGCTGCAATATCTCGACAGCGACCGAACCATAAAACGAAAGATCCAGGAAGTCGTCATCGCTTTCTGGCTGGAGTGGAAGCTCGGCAAGGCGGAAATCCTGACGCGCTATCTCAACAGCGTCTATCTTGGCGCCGGCGCCACCGGCATGCCTGCCGCCGCCCGCATCTATTTCAACAAGGACATCGGTGCCCTCAACCTGCCGGAGTCGGCGATGCTGGCGGGATTGCTGCGGGCGCCGAGCCAATGGAATCCCATCGATAATTTCGAAGGCGCCCGGCAGCGCACCATGGTCGTTCTCGACGCGATGGCGGCCAATGGCAAGATCACCGCGCCACAGGCGTCGGAGGCCAAGACGAGCTTTGCCAAGCTGCACCCGACGACGCCGACGCCGCGCTCCGGAAGCTGGTTTGCCGACTGGATTTCGCCGCAAGCGAGCGAAATCGCCGGCGCCTCGCCAGGCTCGACCACGGTGCGCACCACGCTGGTGCCGCAGTTGCAGCAGATCGCCGAACGGGTGGTGAAAAGAGCCCTGGACGGTGAGGGAAAGACGGTCGGAGCATCGCAGGCGGCCTTGGTTGCGATGACGCCGGACGGCGCGGTCGTTGCGATGGTCGGCGGGCGCGACTACAAGGCGAGCCAGTTCAACCGCGCCGTCACCGCGATGCGCCAGCCGGGTTCCACCTTCAAGCTGTTCGTCTATTACGCAGCGTTGAAGGCTGGGCTCACTCTGTCTGACTCGGTTCTGGACGCGCCAATCGACATCAACGGCTGGTCGCCGGAAAATTCCGGTGGCGACTATCGCGGTTGGGTAACGCTTGCCGAGGCCTTCGCGCGATCGCTGAATGCCGCGTCGGTGACGCTTGCCGAAGAGGTCGGTCTCGACAATGTGATTGCCGCAGCCCGCGAACTCGGCATCGACGCGCCACTGGCCGATACGCCGTCTTTGGCACTCGGCACATCCGAAGTAAATCTGCTCAACCTCACCAGCGCCTATGCCTCCGTCCAACTCGGCAGGGCGCCCGTCAAGCCCTGGGGCATCATCGACTTCCAGGCGGCAGGGCAGCCCAACACATTTCGCGTTGGCCAACAATCAAAGCCGAATGTCGATCTTTCACCCTACCAGTCGGATCTCCTCGGCCTCCTGCAACTGGTGGTCGAGCGCGGCACGGGACGTGGCGCCGATCCCGGCAATTTTGCGGCCGGCAAGACCGGCACGAGCCAAGATAATCGTGATGCCTGGTTCGTCGGCTTCACGGACGCGCTCGTCGTCGGCGTCTGGGTTGGCAATGATGATGATGCGCCGATGAAGGGGGTAACGGGCGGCGGCCTGCCGGCGCATATTTGGCGGGACTTCATCCGCGGGGCGACGACCGAACCAACGCTGAACGGCGTGCGATCTGCCGAAGCAGTCGTCGATGGTCAAGGCGCACCGTCCTGCAACATCACTGCCTGCTCGCGCAGTTACCGCTCCTTCCGGCCATCCGATTGTACCTATCAGCCCTATTCCGGCGGCCGACGGCTCTGCGAAAAGTAAAGTGGCTCCAGAGCGCCGGCCATGCTCGCCCGGCGTGCGGTGTTTCCGATCAGCTGCAGCAGGTGCCTGCGAACCAGGCACACTACGCCCCCAGAACGTTTTTCAGCGCATCGATGACGACGCGAATGGAGGGGACGTCTTTGATATCCGAATGAACAACCAGCCAGACCTCTCTCGTCAAAGGACGTTCCGTCTCAATGCGCCGGAGACCACTGGACTCCAGGACGACGAAATCGGGTAGCATGACGACACCTGCGCCAAAACTTGCGGCTGCGGCCTGAAACTCCAGAACGGACGACCTGACCGCGATCGGCCGGCCGGCAGCCAGCTCGATCAGCCGCAACTGTTGCGGCGAGGCATTCATGGTTTCGTCGTAACCGATGAAGGTCCAGTCCTGCGGTGGAACGGTTTCAAGATAGGTCTTTGTTGCGTAAAGGTGGAAGCTTGTCTCCCCGAGCTTGACGATCGAGTAATCGCCGTCCTCGGGACGAGACATCCGCACGGCGATGTCGGCCTCTCGTCTGTTCAGGGAGGCGAGGCGCTTTTCCCCGACAAGCGTGATCTCAACGCCGGGATGGTTGCGCCTGACGGCGGCGATCGGCTTTGCCAGCAGCACGCTCGAGAGTGCCGGGGGAGCGCTGATCCTGACGTGACCGCGCAATTCCGTGGTGCTGCTGCGACCAAGCTGCTCGATGGCTGCCGTCTGAACCGCGACGAGAGCTGCGTGCCTGGCAACCTGCTCGCCGTCCTGGGTCAAATTGATGCGCCGTCCGCGCCGGTCGACGAGCTTGCGATCGAGGCTGGCTTCAAGCGATGAAATCCGCCGGCTTATCGTGGCGTGTTCGACGCCGAGCTGCTTTGCGGCGCCAAGCAGCGTTCCCGACTGGGCGAGCGCCAGGAAATGCCGAAGATCGTCCCAGTCGATATTTGTGAATTCTCTCCCAATCATTGTGAAACAATAGGGAATTTTCACACATCACGCCATCGCTTAATTTCCGGGCATAAAGGAGAGCACGAGCGATGACCGACCAGATCGTATGGCTGAACGCCCCCGGCGATGTCACCCAGTTCCATGTCGAGCAGCATGATTGCAAGCCTCCCGGTGACGGCGAGATCAAAATTCGTCATGAGGCGATCGGAACCAACTTTCTCGACGTCTATCACCGAAAGGGCCTTTATCCGATGCCGTCCTACCCCTCAGTGATCGGCGCCGAGGCGGCGGGCATCGTCGAGGACGTCGGCGCCGGCGTCTCGATGTTCAGAAGGGGTGACCGCGTCGCCTATGCCGGGCCTCCGGTTGGCGCCTATCGCTCCGCGCGGAATATTGCCGCTGAAAGGGCGATCAAGCTTCCGGATGCCGTTTCAGCAAAAACGGCAGCAAGTTCGCTTCTCAAGGGCATGACGGCCTATATGCTGTTGAAAAAGACTTATGATGTGCGTGGGGGAATGCAGGTTCTGATTCATGCTGCCGCGGGCGGGCTCGGCAGCATCCTCGTTCGCTGGGCCAAATCGCTCGATGCGACGGTGATCGGGACGGTCGGTTCTGCCGAGAAGGCCGTGCTCGCCACATCATGTGGAGCCGATCACCTTATCGTTGGACGAGACGCCGATATCGTCGCGGAAGTGAAGCGGCTGACGAACGGGCTAGGCGTAGACGTCGCTTATGACGGCATAGGCGGCGACACGCTCCTCAAAACCATACGCTCTGTCCGGCCATTCGGCATGGCTGTCACCATCGGTCAGGCCGCCGGTGCCATTCCGCCTGTGCCTGTCGAGGAACTTCGCCCGGGCAAGGCCCTCTGCCATCCGAGCATCATGGCCTGGTGTGCTGACATCGCACAGTATCGCGAGGCAGCACTCGCTGCAGTCGGCGCGATGGAAACAGGAATCGTTTCGCAGATCGCTGCCGAATACCGTTTGGCCAATGTTGCCAAGGCGCACGAAGAGATGGAATCCGGGCGCTCGGCGGGCAGTATCCTGCTGATACCTTGAGTGCTGATAGAAGAGGCGCCGGCGAGCTATGGTTCGGTGGCGCTTCGCGGTCATCCGGCGCGGTTTCGGTCCATTTATCCAAAATATGGCACTATATTATGCATTATAGATATCTACTGCTGTAGTCGGTGTTGAGCTAAACGTGCCCGCCATTGAGGTGGGCTATCGGCATGGGCCGGCCGCCCTCCCCGCATAAGACGCCTGGCAATCCCGCCGGCAGCCAATGAAGGGAAGGATGAAAGCCATGTCTACAGACAACAAGCCGCTGATCGCGGTTACCGGTGCAACGAGCAAACAGGGGCGCAGCGTCGTTGCGACACTTCTTCAAAGCCAGCGCTTCCGCGTCCGCGCTTTCACGCGCAGAAAGGAGTCGCCGGAAGCTTTACGTCTGAAAAGACTCGGCGCTGAGATCGCCACCGTGCCTCTCGAACTCGGCCGTCAGGAGGATCTCGTTGCCGCCTTCAAGGGCGCGGATGGCGCCTTTCTGATGACGCCGCCGATCGCCGCGCCGGAGGAAATCGAGGCGCCTCTCGGCCGGCAATTGGCGGATGCGGCCGTCGAGGCCGGCGTCGGGCATATTGTGTTCAGCACGCTCGAGAATGTCGACAAGATCACCGGTGGGACGAAATATGCGCCGCATTTTACCGATAAGGCCAGCGTTGCAGATTACATTCGCGGCCTGCCGGTCTCGCATTCCTTCATCATGCTGGCATTCTTTTACACCAATCTAATTGAATATTATGCGCCTCGCATGGAAGGTGACACCCTGCTGTTGCCGATTTATCTTCCTGAAGATTTCGCCGCACCTTTTGTCGATCCGCTGACGGCGACCGGGCCTGTTGTCCTCGAAATCTTCTCAAACCCCGAGCGCTACAACGGCAAAACGCTGCCGGTCATCGGCGAGATCATTTCTCCGCGGGAGATGGTCGAAACCTTTCAACGCGTGACCGGCCGCAAGGCCGAGTATCGGAACGCTTTCGACAGGGAGGGCCTGCTCAACTATTTTCCGGAGTTTGCCGCCAACGAATTTTTCGTCCGAGAGCTTCTCGGAATGGTCGAATACGCTGTCGAGTACGGCTATTTCGGCAAGGAGCACGATCTCGAATGGAGCCGGCGCCTGGCTCCCGAGACGCTCAACTGGGAGCAGTTTCTGCGAACGTCGGCGTGGCGCGGCGACAAGCGGTCTTTCGGAGCTTGAAGCCCTTCTCGCGATAACGACATGCTTGAAACAAAGACTTACGATGGCCGGATGCCCGGCAGCTTGGCGATCTCGGTGGCAAGAAAGTCGACGAGGAGCCGAACCCGGGCAATGGCTGCACGCTCCGGCACAATCAGCAAGCTCACCGGAACCGGAAAAGGCTGATAGTCTCCAAGCACGACCTCGAGCCGGCCATCGTCGAGAAGATCGTGAACCAGCCAGAGATGAGTAGGACCAATGCCGCGCCCGGCGGCCAGGGCTGCGCGCGCCGCAAGCCCGTGATCGACGCGCAACCGCCCGCTGACCGGGATTGTCAGGCTGGTGCCGTCGGGAGCGGAAAGCAGGAGCTGATTGCTGCCTGCGACGTTGGACATCACGACGGTTTCGTAGCGTGACAGATCGGCCGGACGCTCCGGCCGTCCCCGGGCGGACAAATAAGCCGGAGCGCCGACCAGCAGCCGCTGGCTCTCTCCGACCGCATGAAGTTTCATCGAGCTGTCGGCGAGCGGTCCAAGACGCAGCGCCACGTCAACGCCTTCGCGAACCAGATCGATCCGCTCGTCCGTCAGGTTGAGATCAACGCGGATATCAGGATGCCTGTCCTGGAAGGCAAAGATCATTCGCGTGACATGCATGACGCCAAGCGCTGCCGTACAGGAAAGGCGAACTGCGCCGGCGGGCGCCTGGCGGGCATCTCTGGCTTCTTCAGCAGCCTGCTCGACCAGGCGCAAGATCTGCAGGCAGTTGGTATAATAGCGACTGCCTTCCTCCGTCAGGGTGACGCGACGCGTGGTGCGGCTGAGAAGCGCCACGCCGACAGCCTCCTCCAGTTCATTGAGGTGCCGCGTCACGGTGGATTGGCCGACGCCCAGCTCCCTTGCGACCACCGACAGGTTGGCGCGCTCGGCGACGCGAACAAAGGTACGCATTCTGTCAAAAGACAAGCCTAGCTTATCCATTTTTGAGCACAGTGATTGTCATTCTGTCCATATACGGAATAGTCCCGATGATGCCCAGCCCAGGCTTCAGAAGGCTCGGCTCCACGCCTATTGTCGCGGTGTCTTAACAGATCACCGTGTCGAGCCGCGCGGGATGATCGAAAAACCGCAATTGACCCTGTCTTCGTCAGGCGGTTCGTCGCGGATGGCGCGGAGCAGCATGTCGGCGACGCGGTAACCGATGTCCTGGCGCGGGATGTACACCGTCGTCAGCGACGGCTCAATGAAGGCGGAGAATTCCAGATCGTTGAAGCCGCAGATCCCGACCTCCTCCGGCACGCGGATGCCGCGCGCCTTGCATTCGATAAGGACGCCGAGCGCCAGTTCGTCGCTCTGGGCAAAGACGGCATCGACATCGGGCACGCGTTCGATCAGCCGGGCAAACAGTTCCCTGCCGAGGCCGGTCCGGCTTGTCGCATCGCCGCCGATGATGAGAGCGGGGTCGAAACACCGGGCTTGCCGCATCACCGCCTCATAGCCTTCTATCCGCCGGCGCGAGCGGACATCGGCGCCGCGGCCGAAGAAGGCGATCCTCTTATAGCCTCTCGACAACAAGAAGCGGGTGGGTTCGGCACCTGCCGTATAATGATCGAGGCCGACGACCAGCTTCTGCGGCTCCTGGCTGAGATCGGTGACATGGGCGATGGGACAGGCGGCATTGTCGATCAGCGGCAGAAGATCGCGGTAGGATTCGGCGCCGGCAATGATGACGCCGGCCGGCTTCTGCGTCAGGAAGGATTTCAACAGGCCGGCCTCGCCCTCGGCATGGCGCAGCGTATTGGAATATTGCACGGTGAGATCGGTGTCGCGGAAACGATCCTCGATACCGACCATCAGGCTGGTAAAGCCGTATTGGTGCAAGGCGGGCGTGATGACGGCGACGATGCCGTTGTGGCGGCCGGCCAGCGCCCGGGCGGCGAGATTAGGAATATAACCCATCTCCTCGACCGCGCGCAGGATCTCCTCGCGCAGATCCTCCGAGACGATTTCGGGATTGCGCAGCGCGCGCGAGATGGTGATCGGGCTGACACCCACCTTCTTCGCCACATCGCTGAGCTTCACAGGCGCGCTGCGCCTCGGCTTCTTCCCCCGCTCCACCGACTTGCTCATCGCCTCCCCGTCTGCCGCTGCGGGACTCGGCGATTCTCCGCCATTACTTTCTGCAGAAGAAATAATTTAGAGTCTACTAACATCGTATGATGACGACATATTTCGCGCAGGCAGCGGGATCGTCTGCTGCCAATAAGCCTATTGTTTTCGATGGAAATCCGAGCGGAAGGGATATGCCTGAAGAACCAGCCGGCATTTGCCGATGCGCCGCAGCCGCCTTGAGCGGCGGCGGAAAATGAAGGTTAAACCCAAGTGAAACCTTACAAATCGGCAATATAAACATGATCGATATTTCATTTGTAAATCGGTCCGGCGGGATCATATGAATCCCAAGCGCGAATTCTTCCATTCGCCAGGCCGCCGCCCCCCCGACGACTGCGCGTGTCCCCAAGAGAATTGGCGCCCTACACCATCCGACGCCAGGTCCCATGACATGGAACCACGACGCCATCAAAAGCCAATCTTCTTCCAAAGGGCGACCGCCCAAGGGATTACCGCCATGTCACACATCCTCCGCAAACACCGCACCGCAGCGCTCGTCGGAGCCGCCATCATCGCCGGCGCGGCCTGCCTGCCCTTTGCGATCAACAGCTCGACCGCGCTCGCCGCCCCTTCGGATACCGGCGGCATCCTGGCCGCAGGCGGCTCATTCGCCGCAATCGTCGAGGCCGACAAGCCGGCTGTCGTCACCATCACCACGACGATGAAGGCGAGCGACGTCAGCGCCGATCAGCAATCGCCAATGGACGAACAATTCCGCCAGTTCTTCGAGGATCAGGGCATCCCCCTGCCCCGACAGGCGCCGCGCGATCAGCCCTCGCAGCATGCGATGGCGCTCGGCTCCGGCTTCATCATCAGCCCCGACGGCGTCATCGTCACCAACAATCATGTCATCGACAATGCTCTCGACATCAAGGTGACGCTCGACGACGGCACCGAACTGCCGGCCAAGCTGATCGGAACCGATCCCAAATCCGATGTCGCCGTGCTGAAGATTACGGCCGGCAAGCCGCTGCAGACCATCGCCTGGGGCGATTCCGACAGGCTGAAGCTCGGCGACCAGATCCTGGCGATCGGCAATCCCTTCGGCATCGGCACCACGGTGACGGCCGGCATCGTCTCGGCGCGCGGCCGCGACCTGCACAGCGGGCCCTATGACGATTTCATCCAGATCGACGCGCCGATCAACCACGGCAACTCAGGCGGCCCGCTCGTGGACCGCGAGGGCAAGGTGGTCGGCATCAACACCGCCATCTATTCGCCGAACGGCGGCAGCGTCGGCGTCGGCTTCGCCATTCCCTCCGACGAGGCCAAGGCGATCGTCGCCAAGCTTGAGAAGAACGGCTCGATCGACCATGGCTATCTCGGCGTGCAGATCCAGCCGGTCACCAAAGACGTCGCCGATGCCGTCGGTCTCGACAAAACAGGCGGGGCGCTGGTGGCCGCCGTGTCCGCCGATACGCCGGCCGCCCAGGCCGGCCTGAAACCCGGCGATATCGTCACCTCGGTCGGCGGCGAGGCCGTCAAGACGCCGAAGGACCTGTCGCGGCTCGTCGCCGATCTTTCGCCCGGCACGCGGGAATCCCTCGGCGTCTGGCGTGACGGCAAGACGATCGATCTCAACGTCACCGTCGGCACCCACGAGGACGGCCAGAAACAGGCGGCGGCCGAAAACCCGGAAACGCAGGGCCAGGCTTCGGGCCAGCCGAGCCTCGGCATCGGCCTTGCCGACCTGACGCCCGACGTGCGCCGGCAGCTCGACCTGCCGCGCTCCGTCAGCGGCGCCGTGGTCGCCAGCGTCAATCCCGACAAATCGGCGGCCGCTGCCGGCATTCAGTCGGGCGACATCATCGTCTCGGTCAACGACCGGCCGGTGCACAACGCTCGCGATGTCAAGGCTGCGATCGCCGAAGCCGGCAAGGCCGGCCGCAAATCGGTGCTGCTGCTCGTCGAACGCGACGGCAGTAAGACCTTTGTCGCTGTACCCTTTGCCGCGGCCTGATGCGGCCGCGTCCGGCAGCAAAACCTTCGTCTCCGTGCCGTTTGCCGCGGCCCGAGACGGCCGAGCGTTGCGACATCCGAAACCGGAGAGGGAAAGCCCGTGATGACGGGCTTTTGCTTGTTTCTGTCCGGTCCCGGCACACGGCTGCCGCCTCCAGGCCAATCCTGCCACTCGTATGGTAAATTCCCGAGATTTCCCGCGAAAATCTGGTGAAGCCGGCGGTTTTCCGTGCCGGAAAGCGACACCAAAACAAGCTGTTGCGCCATTGCCTGACAAGCCGGCGTGGGGCAACAAGCTGCCGCCGGGCGAATTAACCCTACCGGCTTACCTTAATATCAGCATCCGCTTGAATGCCCCCCGCCCTATGCCATCGTATTTTCACGATTACTAATTGTCCGGAACAGCTCACCGGACCCATAGCCCGCCTTTCCCTGGAGAGACCGGCTTCATGCAGCAAGGCGCAGCAACATCAAACGGAGGATATACCATGAGCAATGTCGTGGAATTTCGTGCCAAATGCCCGCATGTCGAAACTGTGTCGGACTGCCGGCAGGCGCTTGAAGCGCATGTGATGAAGATCGTCGCCGAGGCGGTCGGCTGGGGCTTTGCACCGGCGGAAGCGGCCATGGTGGTCGCCGATATTGCAGATGATTACATTCTGATGCTGTCGCGCGAACTGCGGCATTGAACGGCTGGCGCGGACGACCGCATGCCGCCCCCAGCCAAGGGTGGTTTCAGTGGGCCGCGCAGCGCCTGCAGGGGTAGCAGGGGATACAGGAGACGAAAACCCTGCCACGCGGCCCTGCGACCAAAACACCGGCTCGCGCCGGAAGTTCCGAGTGGAGATACTGAAACGGAAGAGTATTTCCTAACTTATTTCTCGATACGGAAATATTCCGTGAGGCACAGTCGCGCAGCCCGAGTAAAAATTGACTATACTATTTGTAGCTGCCGGAGTTTCTGCTTCCGTCTTCGGAAATACAGACAGCAAGTCACCGCCATTTCGGCTGGCGCGGCGGCGCATTGGCCTGGATCTCGTGCAACGGCGCGTGAGACCCGAGCAGCTTCTTCAGCTTCTTCTCCTCCGCCGGCCCAATGCCAAACTTGCGGCAATGCTCCGCGACATCATGCTCCCGCGGACCGGGAATGCGAACTTGGCGATTGTTCATGCTCTTCATGTCTGTTTCCTCCTGAAAAGGATAACAAACAGACGGCGGTTTGGTTCGTTAGAGAATGCTAAAATTTCGATATGCTGGTTGAGCTTCGGCTGTAGCAATATATCAAACCGGGCGGCTGGCGCTTTGCTGCGTTTACTTGGAAATGTTTCCGCCACATGCTGGATTCCTAGAAAAGATTTATGATTCTGCTCAGCTAATCTTCAACCAATGCCTGAGCGCCGCCACCGCGCCATCGCTCGCATAGGCGACAATCCCGCCGGTCGTCAGTCCCGCAAAGGCGATCAGCCCCGAGATCCCGTAGCCGATCGATTTCATTCGTTTCCACTCCTCGAGCGCCGGCCCGACCGTCTCCTGGTTCTTCTCGACGGTTTCCTTGAGCGTTGCGATCTCGGCGCGGAACTGCGCATCGGCGCCGCTGCCGATCGCCACTCTCGTATCGAGATGGGAGATCTGCCTTACCTGCTCGTCGAGGCGCTTGTGGATCACCGCCCTTCCATCATGAGCATTGGCTTTTTCGTCGCTCATCTCCTGGCGCAGCAGTGCGACATTTTCCTCGATGCCGGTCAGCCGGCCCTCCACGCGCCCGAGGGCGCGCAGGATATCGTCATTCGATGTCATATCGGCACCCTGTTATGAATTGAATTTCAGCTTTTCGGATTGCGGAATCCCGCTCGCGATGCGGTCGATCATGATGGGTTGCGGGTGAACAAGGGATAGCGGCGAGAGTTCGCCGACGGATGGGGCCGGGCGAACGATGGAGCCCACCGGCAGAATGACGGCGCTGGATCCCATATAGGTGATCACATTGCCCGAAATGCCGGCGATGGTCTGGGTGCTGAGACGAACGACGCCCTCCGGACCGGCGTAAAAATGCAGCTGCTGCTCAGGCCTGAAAATGCTCGCGTCCACGACGGTGATCTGGTTGTAGGTGGTGACACCATCCGTTCCGGCCTGCACGGCGATTGTCGTATTCGGAAGCTCCAGCATGCCGGGCCAGGCGCCGGCTTTCTCAGTCGAGGCCCAGGCTGCGTAGGTATCAATTGCGTCATCGCAGCAGGCCGAAGTCCCGGCGAGAATGTCGTCACGCAGACGCCATTTACCGGAAGCGTCGGTTCCGTCGGAAGGGTAAATGTTGTTTGCGCCGTAAGACTGCCAGGCGGCCCGCATGCCCAAATCATTGACAATGATTGATCCTGTCGCCGGAGAGGTGGCCGAGCCGGCGAACTGATAGGTAAACTGCGTCGGGCTCAATACCGTCACCACGACGTTGCCATTGTATTCCGCCTGAGCTGAACCGGAGATCGTGACTGTCTGCCCTGTCACAAGTCCGCCCGTCGCAGTGGAATGGGTTGCCGTGACCGTCGTTCCCACCGACGTCAGCGTTGCGGACTTGGTGACGGTCGTGCGGCCGAGCGGAGGGAACGCGACGATCTTGACGCCGGCATATTCGGCGCGGATGCGGTTGACCAGCGACCGATAGTTCGTGTTGAACCAGGTGCTGTACGATGTCGAGGTGTCGTTCTGCCCCATCTGGTTGGCGATGACGGTGAAGGGCAGTTTGTTGCCGTTGAAGGCCTTGATCTCGCGGATGATATCCCTTCGCCGGGTTGCGATCGACGAGCCGGATCCGGTGTATTCGCGCACCGATCCGGCACCGGGCATGCCGATCAGGCAATGCGGAATTCGTCCGGCGCCACCGTCCTTGTCGAGCCAGCGACGAAACCAGCCGAGATTGCCGCGGCTGTCGGCGGTGGAGGAATATTCCTGGCGCGCCTCGCCGATACTGTCGACGAAACCGAGGGCGACCGGCCTTCCGTCCCAATCGCCCTTGGCGACCATGAAATCGGCTCCCCAATATTGCGGCTGCGCCTGCAGGCCATAGCTCGTATCGAGGGCGGCGGTGCTGTCGGCGAGCGGCGTGTCCTTGAAGGCAAGCAGCGTGTCGAGATCGCTCGCACCCCAGACACGTTCGCCGCGATGCTTCTGGATGCGGTAGACCGGCCAGATCTTGTCGCCGACGGCCGTGTGATAAAACAGCCAGATTTCCATTTCGCTTTCCGGCGCGACGTCGGCAATGGTCAATTCGTCCGTCCAGGCGCCGTTCGTCTGGTCGGCGACCGTCACCGTGTTCGCGCCGGCGAATGTGCACTGATAGAAGATGCCGGCGACGCGGATGAACATGGCATCGGCGATGACCGAATTGCCGGGCGCGCCGATCGTGCCGGTGACGACAGTTTCCTGCGGCGAGTTTCCACCCTCCGTCGAGGCGAAGCCGGAGAGGTGAAAGCGGAAGGTCCGCGTCTTATATTGCGGCGTGCAAACGACGATCTTGCTGCAGACATAATTCGTCCCGGCGGTGACGATGCCGCCCGACGGCATGCGGTTGCGGGTGGCAAAGAACATGTAGCGGTCGGGATCTCCCGCATTGCCGCCCGTCCCGCTCAGCAGCGGATTGGCAAGGGCAAGCGAAATGGCATTCATCATCGGCGTGTTCCGTATCGGCTGGTGAGGTCATCATAGAATTCGACTGTGCGCCCCTGGCGGGCATTGGCGCGGTCGAGCGCCTGGCGCTCACGGGCGAGGATCGCGATCAACGGCTCGCCTTCGCGCACGGGCGCATGCGCTTCCTGCCTTCTGAGATCGTCGGGCAGCGGCGGCAGCACGAGGCCGGCCGCCGCCCTCCCCTTGGCAACCGCCGCCTGGTTCAGGCGCTCAGTGGCGGAGCAGCCACTGACGATCAGCAGCAGTGACAGCGCAAGTGCGGTTCTTTTCTGAAAGCTCGAGTTCATAGGATCGGATCTCGTTTTCCAATGTGTCTCTGGCGGCCTGCTCGGCGGCCTTGGCCGCCTCCAGGCGCTTGCGATGCTCTTCGCCGGCGTGGGCCGCCGCATCGCGCTGGCGCTCCATCTCGTCCGCCTTGGCTTCGGCCGCCGCCTTCTCGGCCAGCACGACATAACCGGCGCGCGCCTGGCGCTCTGCGGAGGGATAGCCGATCGCGACGGCATAGAGGTGATAGAGGAGGAGCCCGGCGGCGATGCCGGCGGCCATCTTCAGCGTATCGAGAAGGCCGAACATCAGACGCCCTCCAGGCAGAAGGCGCGTTCCTTCTGCCGGCGACGCGTCAGGCCGGGAAAGGTGATGCCGGCGGCGCGGTTCCACTTCAATAGCGCCTCGCACCCCTCGGCCGTCCTGCCCTGATTGATCAGCCGGACCGCGCTCGAACCGCAGGCCGCCTTGACGCCGACATTGTAAGCGAACGAGGTCAGCGCCACGAAACGCGCATCCGGCAAGGGCACGCTGACACAGCTTTCGATGCCGCCCGCATAGGTCTGAAGCTCCAGCGACAGCAGCGCCTTGCACTGCTCCACCGTCCTGCGATCCCCGGGCTTCACCCCATTGGTGCTGCCATAACAGATCGTCCAGGGCGGCCCCTTTGTGGCCGGATCCGGATAGGCATTCTGACGCAGCCCCTCGAAGCTGCCGACGAGTGCCACAGCAGCCGCGGCAACCGCACTGCCCTTTTTCATCCTACCTGTCATTGTCATTTTCCTTGAGGGCCGGCTGGTGAATGAGGCGAGCGATCGGAGATGCCGCTAGGAAGAGGATGGACAGCCATTTCGGTATCCAGCCGTCCAGATACGGGACGATGTACGGCACGACCTCCAGAAAGCCGGCGGCATAGACGCACCACATCGATAGCGACCGCGTGAGTACGCGGCGCTTGTGCTTTACAAGGCGCATGAGGACTCCAGTTTGTGGAAGAGGTCAGTCCCGCTTTCGCTGCGGGAGGGATATTACTGACAGGGCTTGCCGGTCACTGCGATCTGGTGACGGAGCGCGTCGTCCAGCAACCAGTACTCAACGCGGTACGAATCCGCCGTGAAGTGAATGCCGTCCGTCGTGGACCCGGGGGTGGCTTGACCATTGATCGTCACCTTCCCGAAGAGATCGACGTATTTAAGCCCACATGGGGCGGCGATCTCATCCTTGATGATGGCGTTCATTTGCTCGATCGTTTCCATCGATCGCTTTACGCGTAGCTTTTCGGCTCGACAGGGGGAATGCTGACGAGGTGACCGTCGTTCCAGCCTGCTTCAAGCGATCGACTACCTGCTGCCAGGCCCTAGGACCCCGGTATACCTCGGCGTGTTCGGGGCGCTGTCCTTAGTCGTCAACTACCTTTAGAGGGAGCCGTGTCGTCTGTCTTGGTGAACGCTTACGACGCAGTCAAGACGCTCGCCGCGCTTGCCTAAGCCATTTTGGTTTGAGTTGTAAGGCCTGCGAGGTGAACTTCGGCGCAAGGATCTTGTCTGAATCAAGCCCATTTTGATTGCCGAGATCGAATACCGCGCCTGGACGCATGGCGGGAAGCTGCGGCATGCCTCATATAAGGGCCTGCGGGACTCGGCTGAGAGTACCCTGGTCTTTGACCTCCCTCTCCCGCCATCTCTAGTTTAGGTTCTGGGTCGATTGCCTTTCGCTCTCGGAGGCGGTAGGGACGACCAATCACCAATTATGCCGAGGTTGAGGTTTCGCTGTGAAAAACGGATTTATATGGTTGCTAATGGCAATTGAAATGTCCCTCATGCAGCCACTGCGAGCTAAAGCCTCCGCGCGAGAAGAGAAACGCCGCCTCGAGGCCCCCAGAGCGGCGAACCGGAATTAATCTAACTGCGTCGGTATTGATGGCTACCGTCTAGAGAAGATTTAGAGAGTAAAATGCAAACGCTTGAACAACAGAAGGCGACAGTATTGCAGCTGCGGGAAGAAATTGAGCAGGCGCGCGATGTCGAGGCGCTGAAGCCAATTTTAAACCGAATCTTAGACATCGTCGCCAGCAGCCTGGATGAAGATTTGGGCGGGTGGGCCCGTGACCAGGCGACAACTACAGAGTGACAGTTTCGCCCGTCGTCACGTTTACGACCGGAAGGCCATTCAACAAATTTTTAGCCTCGCTGTATGTTTTAAAGGCGAGGCTGCCGTCCCGGTTGCGAACTTCTCGCATGCGACATGGCCATTCGTGGCGCCGGGTCAGTTTATTATGTAGCTTTCCGGAGTAAATGTTGTCGATAAAGAAGGCGTTCGTTCCGGCCCGATTGGTGCCGATGAATTCGTAACCCCTCTCTTCAAGAAGGTGCCGGAATGCAGCCAAAGATGCGCCCCAATACATCCCGGAGTAGTGCTTGTTCAATCTGACAAAGGACTGATCGTAAGGTACACTTACGGGCGCATCTCCAAAGATATGGTTGTATTCCACGACAACAATTGCAGCCTTCTCGCGAATCTTCTCAAGCACCCAGTAATCGACGCCATCGATGTCGACGCTGAGTAACCCTAGTCCCCCGACAAACCCTGCCGACGAGATCAACTCAGCGATATTGTCGCGGTTGATAAATGCCGCCCGGGTTTGCAGATCATATTTGTAGGCGATGTCATCGGATCGAATGGAGGAGATGTTGTCTTCGGAGCCGTCGATAATCAAGCCTGACCAGTAACGCGAAGTTAGCAAATACCGCGTGTTGCTCTCGCGATAATCCTCTACGCCGAATTCAACGAAGTTTGTGACGGGTGGTTGGATCGTATCCACTAGCCAAGAGATAATCCCGTCCTCACCCCATTGGGAAAATACCGAAAACTCGGCCTCAGCCAGAGTGCCCAAGGCGTCTCTCTGGGCTATCTGATGCCCGCGGGTCTCACCCTGCAGAACAAGTAGCTTTTCCAAGCCAATGAGCCGTCGCGCCTGAAAGGCAAAGTCACGAAATTTGCGACGAAGGCGGGTCTTCATGGATTTGGCTCGCTTGTGGGGGATGGCACAAAACCATCCGCAGGAACGTCTGTCTTGACAACTGATCGGGCACCAATAATCGCACGATCGCCAATTGTCACGCCTTTCAGAATGATTGCACCCATGCCAATCCACACATCATTTCCGATACGTACCGGCGTCGTCTTTACCCCGGGGTTCTCGCGCGGATGTCCACTGGTCAGAATTTGCTTTGTCTGCGCGAAGCGCATCTGCGGATCGGTCGGGTGGCTGTCGCTGTCATGAATTGCAACCGAATGCGATACGAGAACCCTATCGCCGATGATGACTTCACTCGCTGACCAGATTGTTGACATCGGGCCGAGGTAAAACCATTCACCAATCTCGATCCTCCCTCCGAAACCGAAGGTTAAAAGTTCGCCGCGGATCGTTCCGTTGGCGCCCACTTGGATCGCTGATCGGTCATTGCGGATGTTGAAGACTCTGCCTTCGGAACTCAACTTGGTGGACATGCCAAGGACGGCGTCCCTCCTGGCGGCAGAAGTGACAAGGCTTGCTAAAAGCTTTTCGCGAGCAGTTAATATCAGACTTGAAAACACTTGCCGCCTTTACCGTCTCAACTGGAAAGATCATTATCGCCAACGATTGGTTTTAATGGTACGCGGGTTCAACTGCGAGCCACCACATCGGTTAAGTAATGCGCGTCTTTCAGAATTTTGGCCTATACCCTGCATATATGCACCGACTCAACAAGCTTGCAGCATCAGCGAATGCTTTTTCCGAACGACGGCAGGTTTTTCTCTCGGATTCGTTCGGCGCGTGCCACCTGCTTAAGACAGTGGTCGACGGAAGTAGCGATGCTTTCTTCACAACCGGTGACGATCCCATTACGCAGCGATTTTGGGCCCAAGAGCATGGCCTCCCGACCTCCACGGCGTTGGAGCAAATACTGCTTAGCCAGATCGAGGATCACCGCACTGAGATTTTTTACAATCTTGATCCTATTCGATACGGCAATGAGTTCGTCAGGAAGTTGCCGGGAACGGTAAAAAGGTCGATAGCTTGGCGAGCAGCGCCTTCAGGAAACGTCGATCTGGGTGCATATGATCTTCTCGTCTGCAATTTTCCAACGATCATAGAGAGCTACAGAGGCCGCGGATGGCGGGCAGAGTACATGGCGCCATCCCATGACCTCGCAATGGACAGCTATGCGGCGAACAGCAGCCGCCCGATCGATATTTTATTTGTCGGAGGATATAGCCGCCATCATAGCAGGCGCGCGGAAATTCTTGAGGCGGTCTCCGAACTTCGCAAGGATTTTCGGGTTGTCTACCACTTAGACCGATCTCGCCTTACGCGACTTGCTGAAAGCCCTCTGGGATGGCTCTTGCCCCTGAATGATCATCGGCGTCCTAAGGGCATTCGCGCGGTTTCCCGTCCGCCTGTTTTTGGGCGCGACCTGTATCGCGGAATCTCGCAAGCAAAAATCGTCTTGAACGGAGCTGTCGACATGGCCGGCTCAGATCGAGGCAACATGCGCTGCTGGGAAGCGTTAGGCTGCGGTGCTCTGATGATCTCCGACGCTGGCAACTACCCCAATGGAATGATCGACGGTACCACCATAGTGACCTATGGCAGTGCGCAGTCGGCAGTGGCATCAATTCGCACTGCACTCGCCGACCAAACCAGACTGAGAGAAATCGCGGCGGCAGGCAACATGATGATAAAGAGCCGATACAGCAAAGAGGCTCAATGGGAGAGTTTTACGCAACTCTGTCGGTAAACTGCGGATCTTTTTGATGGTTAACCTGTTCAAGAACGGTGATGGAAGGCACCCGCTGCTCACATTCGTGCACAATGTTGAGGATGTCCAGCGTGTCGCGGCCGAGACGATCTAGGTCGATTCCGTTTTCACAGGACGTGCTCCAGGTCATCGATCGCCTCTTGTGCGATTTACTGTCTGCCGGCGAACACGCTTTTGATTGCGCCGTTTTCGTCGCGCATCACGCAAACCATCGTCATGATCAAGCTCCATTCAGGCGCGGTACGGTATAGTCGTTAAAGCCGATTGATCGCAATGTATACGATACGCTACCGACCGTCGTGATGGCGTAAAAGGTTACAATCCCCGTTGATCGCGATCGGCTGCGAGCAGATACGCGGCCCGCTTGTGCCGTGTTGCCCGCGTTGACATTCAAGACTGCAACAGGAGATGTTACAGCATCAGCTCCCGCGCCAAGCTCGCTCGATGAATTAGCCGCAGAATTAACCGCAAGAATCCAATAAATTTCAGTAGCAATCCCAGCAGGAGTACCAACTGGCTGTATGTCGTTGACAGATATGCCGAAGCCATTGTATTCCTGCACGGCAACAGCAATTCTATATTCATTACCATCTTGAACATACTGACGAATTACATTGCCTGACGTTGTCAATACGACATTTACCCGCCCGACAACTTCCCATCCCGTAAGGTTTGCCGTTGAAACGAGCGTCGGGACAGATTGCAAACTTGCAACCCAATCGCCAACGCCTGTTGTAAGGTTGCGCACAGAGTGAACAAAATAGGTTTTGCTCGCCTGCATGACGCCAGTGTCAAGGAACCCGCCGCTATTGCCGGCCGTGAAGGTGGTGGACAGGGATTTTGTCAGCGCGGAAGCATAGACGACGTTCTTGGAATTGAAGAACACCTCGCCGGTTTTCATCTGAATAGAAGTGCTGGATACATAGACGGTCTCACACCCGACGACGTTGTTGATCTCCGATTTAGCCTGGATCTTGGCAATCAGCTTATCCGTGAAGAACGCTGTCCCACTGCAGACGATGAAGGTGGAATACCCGTTCGGGACGACAAGGGTTGCCGCGCTGTCGATCGTCTCTGCCCCATTCGGATCGATCGTCACGTCGCCGCCGTCGGCGATGACGCAATAGTGCCAGTTTGCGCCGAGCGTTGCCGCTGCGGTCAGGGTGAGCGTGGCAGACGCGGTAAAGCGGTGAACGGCGTTGTCGTCGGAGGCAAGCGCGGTGTAATCGCCTGACTTCGCCGCATAGACCGAGGCTTTGTCGAAAAAGATGTCGACGCCGTTCTGGGTGAAACCCAGCGCTCCGCCGCCCTTGAGATAGAGTCCAGTCTGCGGGTTCGAGGCGAAGCCAACACCCGGCGCCGAAACGGTGCCGCCTGCGGCCTTGAGCGGCGCTGCCATCGGCGCCGAGCCATCGCGCGGCAGCGAGTTGGTGATTTCGTTGCCGAGATCGGTCGTCAGCGCGTTCCATGGCGCCGGATCGATGACCTGGCCAACGGAGGGTGTCGTCCCGGCGGGTTTGGAATAGACGCCGGTTGATGGGTTTCTGGGCATTCATTGTCTCCAAAGTAAAAAGGCCCCGCGGATTGCGAGGCAATTGGCTCTGAATCAAAAGGCAACGGGCCACCGGCTAAGGTCGAGCGCTGTCGCGACAGCAACTCCTGTGAAAGCGAGAGGTCAAGGGGTTGCTCCTGATTGTTGTAATATGTTAGGGGCAGCGATCCGAGCAGAGCGAAGACCTTTGCGGTCCAATGGCGCCGCCGCTTCGAAAGAGAACCCAGCAAACGTGATACGCGGCCTCTTTAATCATCAACGCTTGCAGATGCTTATAGCCTCGGCAATAAGCCTACTCTTCCTGATATTCCTGCTAAAGGCAGTGGATTGGGAGGAAGCTGTCCGCATTTTTCGTAGCGGAATATCCGTCACATCGCTCCTGTGGTTCATGCTTGTTACCTTCGGCATTGCCGTGGGTTATGCGGTGCGATGGCGACTGTTGCTGGACGGTAGGATCGGTTACGGAGCGTCCCTCATGGCCTCCCTGCTCGGTCTTGGCACCAACATGTTCCTTCCTGCGAGAGGCGGAGACCTTTTACGCGTACATTACAGCCGTGTCGTCGCAACTGTCCCCTACGCCGACGCTCTTGGTAAGCTTCTGATCGAAAAAATGGTCGACCTGGTGACGATCATTTCTGTCGGTATATTTTCCTTGGTCTTGCTGAGCCATACACTGAATTCCGAATACCGAAATGTTCTGCTGGTCATCATGTTTGGTGCAATAGCTGGGATATTTCTGTCGGCAGTTCTCGTAAGGTATTTCAGCGATCGGCTTGTCCCGATATTGCGACCCGTCTTCGGTCTCGTGCGACTGCAGGATTTCTTTGACCGCCACATTATTCATTTCATCCGAAATTCCGCACGAAGCCTATCTCTTTCGGTGACCATCGTTCCTGCTGTTCTCACGCTGGTTCTGTGGCTTTCGGCATATGCGCTTGCGTATATCTGCGTGGGCCGTTTTGTCGGCGTCGCGCTGAGTTACCAAGAGTCGTTGTTCGTGTTGTTCGCCGGCGGCTTGGGCCTGATGATCCCAGCTGCGCCATCCGGAGTCGGTACTTTCCACGCCTCCGTCGTTTCGGCATTCGTAATACTAGGGCGTTCACCCTCGGAGGGGTTGCTCCTGGCAACGGCCGTTCATTTTCTCTTTTTTGTGGTCTACGTCGTGCCAGCAGCCCTCATCCTGGGACATTGGCGATTGAACCGCTTAGCCCTGAGGTAGCTCTGTGAAGGATTATTTCTATTCTCTTTTGAGAAAGTACATTGGACTGTTTGTCTTAAGCCAGAATTCTGTGGTCGAGATCGATCCGACGACGCCGCTTCTGGTCGGTAAATTTCCTCAGGGTAAGGTCGCATTTCGCTCGAGCGCGCAACCGGCGGAATCTGTGAATGAATTTGACGAGCATAAGGTCGTTAAAATCGAGCACGTCGCTGACAACAAACCTGATTACCTGATCATCAGCGGTCTCATCCACTACGAACGAGACATACAGAGCATGTTGGCTCAGGCACGTGCATTGTGCTCGCAAGAGACACGGCTTGTGCTTACCTATTACAGCAGCATGTGGCGGCCGCTTGCGACTCTGGCATCCAAGCTCGGTCTGCGCCGGCGAGTTCCTGAATCGAATTGGCTTGCTCATGAAGACGTCCAGAATCTTCTGACGCTTGAAAACTTCGAGTTGATACGACTGGACCAGAAGGTCCTAATCCCGGTTTACATCCCACTGATCAGTGGCTTTGTTAACCGTTGCCTTGCTCCTCTTCCGCTTCTTCGAACGCTATGCCTTCTCAACATCGCGATTGCGAGGCCGATCAGCCATGACGCGTCGAAGGCTGAGCCGTCGGTGTCAATTGTCGTTCCAGCGAGAAACGAGGCCGGAAATATCGAGGATATTGTCAAGCGACTGCCGGTTATGGGGCCGGATGATGAACTCATTTTTATCGAAGGCAATTCGACCGACACGACTTGGAAGGCGATCCAGGAAGTGCAGCAGCGTTATGGCGGCGAACGCACGATCCTGATTGACCAGCAGGATGGCAAGGGAAAAGGCGACGCCGTCAGGAAGGGTTTTTCGCTGGCCACAAAGGACGTCTTGATGATTCTCGACGCGGACATGACGGTCCCGCCCGAGGATTTGCCGAAATTTTACAATGCCATCAAGGACGGAAAAGGTGAGTTCATCAACGGCACTCGCCTGGTCTATCCCATGGAAAAGGAGGCGATGCGTTTCTTCAACCTCCTGGGCAACAAGTTTTTCGCATTGGCTTTCTCCTTCGTTCTTGGCCAGAGATACAAAGACACCCTGTGCGGAACCAAGGTGATCAGCCGCTCCAATTATCTGAAGCTTCAGGCAAACAGATCCTACTTCGGTGATTTCGATCCCTTTGGTGATTTCGACCTGATCTTCGGAGCTGCGCGGATGGGCCTTAAGATCGTCGAGGTTCCGATCAGCTATCGTGAAAGACTCTACGGCGAAACGAACATCTCGCGTTGGCGCCACGGTGCCATTCTGTTGGCCATGCTGGTTTTTGCGGCAAGACGAATAAAGTTTCTCTGACGATGGAATCCGAAAGCACTCTCTATGACGCCGATCTTGCTCAGACGCTGGCAAATCGCGAGCGGCTAAGCGCAAATCCGAACCTGATGCACTGGTATGGTGAGCTCTACCAGGAGATGTTTCGACAGGAACCGGATATTGCCACGAATACCGTTCTGGAAATCGGAAGCGGAACGTCGCCTCTCAAGCGCTTCCTGCCGAATGTCATCACCTCCGATGTGCTGAAGTTGGACTATCTGGACTTTGTCTTCGATTGCCACGAGATCGCGAGGTTGCCTGACATTGCGGACCATAGCGTCGATGTGATTACGATGACCAATGTTCTGCATCACCTGAAGGATCCCCTGGCGTTCCTCCGCGGGGCGACGCGCAAGCTCACAAAAGGTGGCAGGGTGTATGTAACGGAACCTTATTTGTCTTGGCTATCCTACCCGATGTATAAACTTCTCCATCATGAGCCGGTGGATTTCAGTATCCGCCGCCCGGTTCTGGATACCGTTCAGGGTCCTCTTTCGACCTCAAATCAGGCTATGCCACATATGATCTTCTTTCAGCGGCCGGACTGGCTCGCTGAGCTTGCAGATTGCTATAGCCTTGAGAAGACGAGGATCAGCTATTTCACCTCGCTCTCCTATATGGTGACAGGCGGGATATCGAGGAAGTTTCCCGTGCCTGGTTGGGCTTACAAGCCTTACTTCAAGCTCGACAGGGCAATAGGCACCGCGCTGCCCAAGGTGTTCGCTTCATTCTTCACGGCCCGCCTCACGTCAAAGGAAGAGGTGTAGGGATGGTTTTGCTACGTCTGGCCGATTGGCTCTATCGACACTGTTATCCCCTTTATTACCCTCTCTATTCCGTATGGAAGGCAGTTTCAGAACGACGTGAGCGCGCACTGATGCGCGAGATGATTTCGCCGGGCATGATCGTCGCAGATATCGGTGCAAATATCGGAATATATACCCGCATGTTCTCCGCTCTGACGGGAGCGACCGGCCATGTGCATGCCTTCGAGCCGGCGCCGGCGAACTTCGAAAAGCTTGAAGCGACGGTAAGCGGCTTGTCGAATGTATCGCTGCAGCACGCCGCGGTAGGAGCGGCCAGCGGCACCACAAGGCTGTATGTTTCGTCCGAGCTGAATGTCGATCACCGAACATTTGATAGTGGCGACGGGCGAGTGAGCATCGACGTCCCATTGGTGAAGCTGGATGATTACTTTTCGCCAGGGCAGCGGGTCGATTTTATCAAAATCGATGTTCAGGGATACGAGTTGAGCGTTCTGCAGGGTGCCGAGCGGGTGCTGCGGGAGAATCGCGACGTTCGGGTATTCATGGAGTTCTGGCCTTACGGCTTGTCGAAAGCGTCAGTGAACCCGTCCGAGCTCACCAGATTCCTGACGATGCTGAATTTCGAGTTCCACAACATAGCGGATCCACCTGGCACTGCTTTCAATGACGAGAGCCTTGATCCCAAAAACGCGGGCCAATATTGCAATCTGATCGTTGCAAGAAGAGCGCCCGCCAGTCACAAAACCATTTAGAGGCGGCCTGAGGACAATGTTATCCACCAGCAACAAAATCCTGATCGCTCGCACTCTATCCAAAGCTGTCTTGTTCGTCCGGGGTTGCGTTGGCCTACCCGCCACCGTGATCGCAAAACGCCGGGGAGTAAATTGGTCGCTGGACCTGAGAGACGGTGTCGATTTCGCGATCTACCTATTGGGCGGATTCGAGGTCAGAACGCTCGACAGGTATAAAGAGCTGATCAAGGATGGAGACATCGTCCTCGATATCGGCGCCAATGTGGGTTCCCATACGTTGCCCCTGGCGCAATTGGTGGGCGGAGCCGGCAGGGTAATCTCCTTCGAGCCGACGGCTCACGCATTCGCGAAACAGAAGGCCAACATTTCGCTCAACCCGACGCTCGCCCAGCGAATCGACGCTCACCAGATGATGCTTATGGCAAGTGCGTCCGAAGCGATGCCCGAAGCGGTCTATTCAAGCTGGCCGCTGGAAGTTGCTGAAGATTTGCATAGCGAACACCACGGTCGCCTCATGTCGACACAGGGCGCGCGGCTCGGCACCCTGGACGAAACATTGCGGGATCTTGGGGTCGGCAAGGTCGATTTCATCAAACTTGACGTCGACGGAAATGAGCTTGCGGTTCTACTTGGGGCGACGGTGACGATTGAAAAGTTCCAGCCGCGCATAATGCTTGAATTGGCTCCCTATGTTTATGCTGAGAATCCCGGAGACTTCGACAGATTGTTGGAGCTACTCTGGGAGGGCGGCTACGAGATCGGTGAAATGGCATCCGGCAGGAAGCTGCCCGAAGACGCCGACAAAGTACGCGCGATGATACCGGAAGGTGGCGGCATGAATGTGCTGGTTAGGAGCAAGAGCTCAAAGGAAGGTAGATAACTTTCTTCGCGGGTTATCGGATGGATAGGATAGGTCACTGCATGGATGCGCAGTTCAATGAATGCATGAAGGTAGCGAGAAGGCTTGTCGACTCGAGCTTCCTTGAATCGTTGAAACAGCCTCAACCGCGCGCAATTATCGTGGCGACCACGATGATCTGGATTCAGATTGTGACCTCTTGGGCGATCGCGCTCCTCGGCCCCTGGTGGCTCCTGTGGCTGCCATTCCTGATTAATTCCGCAGCAACGCAGGGCATGTTGCTTTGGGTTCACGAGGCGTCGCATTTCCATCTCTTCTCCAGCCGCCGTAAGAACGATATCTGGTGCGATATGTTCTTTGCCGCGCCGGTCGGGATGTCGGTCGGCGCCTATCGACTACGCCACATGAGCCACCATGCACATCTCGGTACAGAGAAGGATGCGGATGGTTACCCTTACCGCGAGCCGATCAAGGGCTTGCGGGCGCTCGCGTGGGTCATGGTAAAGGCGCTGAGCGGTGGCATGGGCGTATGGCTGGCGGCTGACAAATATGGTGGTCTGGCTCGAAAGAAAGCATCGGGGAACTCGCTGTCGCCTTCCTGGCTAGCGCCGATGGTGACTATTATCTTCAACGGCTTGCTGCTTGCGCTCTGCATTGCCACGGGCCGCTGGTATCTCTACATTTTTTTATGGGGCTATCCCATCGCTGCCGTAGCAATCGCCCTGAATATCGTGCGCACCATTGCGGAGCATCAGCCCGAGGACTATCCACTTTACCAGGACGGACGGGAGCGGGCCATGATGCCGCTGGCCCGCACGACAGTCCCCAATTGGTTTGAAAAATGGCTTATGTACCAGGCGAATTTCAACTATCACATCGAACACCATCTTTTTCCCGCCATTCCGCAGCACAATCTCGCAAAACTTCATAGGCACCTCCTCGACGGCGGATTCTACGAGCATTTTCCGGGGTGCCTGCAGCGCAGCGGTTTTGCAAAATTCATCCGCCTCTCGAGAAATCGCAGGAACGACGACTTCTCGGATTCGGTGCAAGATGCGTTGGCTCTCTAGGTATCGAACGCGACAATATGAACTCTCAAGTGACAACTCATATAAGATCGACCCCCACAACGTGCGGCTGTTGCGGCAGCGATAGCTCCACCATTGCCGCTACCGGCCGCGACTACATCTATCACGGCAGTGAAGACACCTTCAGCTACGTCCGATGCGATGGATGCGGTCATTTCTATCTCAATCCGCGACCCGACATCACAGAGCTGTCTTTGATGTACCCGGCCAATTACGGCACCTTCTCGAACAGATTTCAGGGCCGGGCAAACCTTCTTGGTAGAATAAAGACAATCGTCAATCGGAAGCGCCTGAAGAGCGTTGTCGCGCATCTCCCTTTGCGGGCAAGGGTGCTTGATGTGGGATGCGGCAATGGCGAACTTTTGATTGCACTTCGCCAGGCACGTCCCGATCTTGAACTTTTCGGTCTGGATTGGCATTTCCCGGTGGAAACGCGTGCCGCTCTGGAAAGCCAGGACATAGGTGTAATCGAGGCGCCGCTTGAAGCGGCGGAATTGCCGGCGCAGCCCTTCGATCTCATCGTCATGCTCCAGCTCATAGAGCACCTTTGGGAACCGGAAGAGAGTTTGCGGCGTCTCGTCCGCGCCTTGGCGAAAGATGGCCGGTTATTGATCGAAACTCCCAATACCGACGGCTGGGACAGACGGCTGTTTGCGCGCTGCGCCTGGGGCGGATATTATTTCCCGCGGCACCTGAACCTCTATAATTTCGAGCGCTTGGCCGAACTCCTAAACAGGGTGGGATTGGCTGTTGAGTCCCAACGCAGTCTTCCAGCGCCTTTGATCTGGGTTTACTCTCTTCAAGGAGCTGTGCAGGCGCGCTTCGGGTGGAAAACTTCCTTGACTAAGCTTTTCGCTGTCAAAAATATACCGCTGGTTGCGGCTTTTGCTTTCCTTGACACCGCCGCTATCGCGATGAAGTTGACGACGTCGAACCAACAGGCAATATCAAGAAAGGTATAGGCGCGAGCCGACCTGCTGCCGCTTTCCTGACGATCCTGTGGAGCTACCGTCTCTTGAATAAGAGATCCGCTCCATAGACATCCGCGCGGGTTCCCGTCACGCCACTGTTGCGGCCCTCAAACCGAGCGGCCAGATCAAAGCCCATTTCATCAGCGATTCCTCTCAATGAGGCTTCGGAAACTGTCTGGTGCGGGTAACGTATCGCAACATTTTCGAATCCTTCAGGCACCGGCCCCGCCCCATTGTCGAAAAGCCGGGATGACTGAACAGTGAAAAGCTTCCTGTTCGAGAAAGAATTCCTTGCCAGATATGCGTACCGAGTTGTCCTGCTCAGAGCCTCACGCCACAATGTCTCTGGATCGGAAAGATATTGAAGTGTCCCACTGCTATAGAACACATCGAACTTTGGCGGCAGTTGGTCGGAGAAAGATATCCCCGGCCTCAGGGCCTGTGCGGCGTCCGCCATCGACTTGGTCTCCACGACCGTAAAAGACCAGGCGGGGTACTGCTCTCGCAGAACGGCGCACATTTCCCCAGCAGATCCGCCGAAGTCGACGAACCGGCCGGCAGGGATATCCATGGCGGGCAGGAGATCTGCCGGTGGTTGGACATAAGCCTGCTCCTAGCCAATTAACCGCAGTGATCGTTCTATCCGGAATGCTGTAAGGCGCATATCCCCATAGGCGGGCGCCGCCGCCGCTTTGCTCCATGATTTGTACAACCGCTCACGCGTCCGCCAGTTATTTACGGCTGCAACTGCGGCGCTAGGTAGAACCTGTTTGACGAGACGTTTGAGCATGACGGGCCGTTTTTCGATTGATGAAGTGATGACAGTCAAGGATGAACTGACCGTCTACAACACCAACGGGCTCCCGGCTACCAGTAGTTTTATAGCGGCACGAACCCAATTTAAGGACTCGCATTTCGGTCTGGGAGCCTCGATCGGGCTACCACAGGCCACTTTGCTGCCGAGCAAGGAGCGCGCGGACGAGGGCGGCCCCCGGCCCTTCGCGGGTTTGCTTCATCGTCTGCCGCGGATTGCGAGAAGCCGGCCGCGGTGTTGGAATGGGCACGTTGCCGGGTGGAGCGAAGGGATCGTCGCCGGGCTGAGCGGGCGACATCGCCGGCTGCTGGCGGCGCTCGTCCGTCGTCACCAGTGGATCGCGATAAGGCCGCGGCGTCGGAACGGGCGGATTGGCAGGCGGAGCGAAAGGATCCGCCGCGCCATGCGACAGAAACTGCTGCAGAAGGCTGTTTGCCTGCTCGGTCCTGCGGGCGGCCTCGCCGCCCGGCTGATCGTAACCGGCAAATCGCCATGCATTGTTCATCAGGCGCTGCGCTTCCTCGACGGATTTTGCGGCGTTCAGCCTGGCGATCAGGCGGGGGTCCTCCTGCAGGAAGAACTCGGCCTGCGTCTGCGGGCTGATCGCACCCGGCTGTTCGCCCCTGGCGGCCGCGAAGTTGTAGAGGTTCTGCAGGCGGGCGTCGCGCCACGACATGATGCCGCCCGATGTGCCCTGCTTCCCGCTCTGGCTCGGATCGGACCATGAGCCGTTGGCCCTCTTCGGCGAGGAGCTGCTTTCGGCCTGCCCCGTCGAGGCAATGGTGGCGAGTCCAAAGGGATTCGAGACCTTGGTTTTCACCGTCCTCATGAAGTCGTCATAGATGGCGCTGTCGACAGGCTGTGCGGCCGATCCACGGCGATGGCCGGTCGTCCCCTGCGGACCGCGATAGGGTCGCGGCGTCGGGATTGGTGGATTGTCGGGCAGCGGAGCGAAATCATCGTCGCCGGGCCGCTCCTGGCGACAATCCGTTGTGACGAGCGGGTCGCGGCGTCGGAACCGGCGGGTTGTCGGGCAATGGGGCGAAGAGGCCGGCGCTCGAAGGACCCATGCGATCAAAGAGCGGTATCGACGTAATCGCCGACATCACCTCTGGATTCAGTTTTCGCAGCTTGGATTTGCAGTAATCTTAGATGATCCGCCTGAGGGTGATCAAGGGGTAATCGCGAGCCTCAGCTAGTCGGGATGAACGACCGGGTTGATGGTCGACACTTTCGACCGGGATGATACCTGACAGTTTTCATTCTGTCGTGTGTGCTGCTTCGGGCCTCATCGGCCCGGGCGGGCGCGGCGGAGCGAAGCGACGGAAGCGGCCGTCCGGGCCGATGAGGCCGATGTCGCGATTGCAGAAGCGCACGACGTGATCGCCATTTTCCAGCTCGCTCAGTCCGACGAGTTCGCCGGCAAGGGCTTCGCTGACGAACAGCCGGCCTCCCATCCATTTGATCTCGCCGCTGTCACGTACACGGCGCACCTGGTGGTCGGCATCATACCAGGGATCGTCGAGACGCTCAGGCATCGCACGCGGCTGGCAGGGCAGATAGAGGTCGGCGGGCGGGCGTTGGCCCAGCGCTTCATGCGGGCGCTCCTCGTTGTAGTGCTGGCGGAAGGCATCGAAACGGACCTGCTGCTGGCCGGCATTGTCGGCCGGCGGTTTGGATGTCTGGGCCTTCAGAGTGCTGCTGTCACGGGTGCGGAACCAGCCCTTGAAGTCCAACGCTCCATTCATCATTGGCTTGCCTTGCCTCGCTGAACGGGCGACCCTGATCCAAGGCCCTGCGCCGCCGCCTGGAAGTCTCCACAAGACCTGCTCGTTTGAGGATGTCGCCGATCGTCGAGGCTGCCGGCCAAGGTGTCTGCGCCGACTGGCGCTGCAACAAAGCCAAAAGCTTGCGCGGCCCCATATGCGGAAACCGCTGACGCAGCGCAATCACCTGATCGACTAGGGCTGCCGGCGTGCGATGCGGGCACGAAACCGTACCGTGCGAGCGGTCGACAAACCAGTCGTCCGCACCGCTCATCTGCCGCTGGCGCCAGGCGTAAAATGTCTCCCGGCTCACACCGTAACGACGGCAAAGATCACTCACACTCCAATGCCCCGAAACATAGTCCGACAGCACCCGAACACGTTCTTCCATGCGACAAGTCTCCACAAATGGCATCGGAAGCCCTCCCTCCGACGCACTATGACTTGTCAACCATCAACCCGGTTCATTCTGTCAGGGATCAGCCCGGGCTGTACCGGGATTCTGCCCCTCACCCTAACCCTCTCCCCGTAAACGGGGGCGAGGGGACGTGCCCTGCGAGGTGGGGAAGCGTGAGGTCGCGGCTTGCCCCCTTCGCCCCGTTTACGGGGAGAAGGTGCCGGCGGGCGGATGAGAATCTGTGTTGGTTGTCAAGGTGGATTTGGGGTCCAGAGTCGATCCTGAGAGAGAAGACAGTTTGCCAGCACGAGCAGTTTGCGCATGATGGCGACAAGGACGACCTTGGCTGGTTTTCCTGCGGCTTTGAGGGTTTCTGCGAAGCGCGCGAGCGCGGGATTGTAGCGACATGCCGACAAGGCGGCCATGTAGAGGGCGCGCCGGGGTGCGGGCCTGCCGGCGCGGATGGAACGCCGTCCGGTTCGGGCACCGCTGTCGTTGGCGATTGGGGCCAGGCCTGCCAGCATGGCGGCCTGCTTGCCCGAACAACTGCCCAACTCGTCCATGGCAGTCCGCACTCCGGCGGATGGCCATGTCCTTTGCCGTCAGCATGGACTTGCACGGCGGGCAATACCATCCACGGTCATCGAGGATTATATTAGCAGCAGGCCGTCGATAACACGGGTGGAGGAGCCTGTGAAAACCGCGAGACTTTTTCTGTGCTTCGTCACTTTTCTTGGCGTCACCGCGCCTGAGAACCCGGCTGATGCCGAGGAATTGGTGCGGTTCGAAAGCGTGCCGGTTAAGCTCAGCCCGTTTCGAATCCGCAAAGCCCGGGAACTGGGGGAAATCCTCCCGCAGCCGCAAGGCACGCCGCTGCTCGGATATTTGTCTCGGCCGCGGGGCGATGGTCCCTTCCCGGCAATCGTCGTCATGCATGGATGCGATCACTTGCGTTCGAGCGTCAGGGAGCTTTGGCCGAAGCGGCTGGTCTCATGGGGCTATGCCGTGCTTGTTGTCGACAGCTTCACCACCCGCAACGTCAAGGATCCCTGTCGAAGCCATGTCCCCGATCGCGCCTTCGACGCCTATGGCGCCTTGGATTTCCTGTCGCAATCAGGCTTCGTCGATGTGGAGCGCGTCGCCTTGATGGGCTTTTCGGCCGGCGGCACCACAACGCTGGATGCAACAAAAACCGGAGGATACGAGCAACTCGTCGAACGCAAGTTCCGGGCGGCGATTGCCTATTATCCCGCCTGTGACGCAGACCGCGGCGATGCGACGGTGCCGAGCCTGATTTTGATTGGCGAACGGGATAATTGGAGCCGGCCCGAACGATGCCAGAAGAGGCTCGCCCGTCTGAGCGGCGATGGCCCGCCGATCGAGCTCAACATCTACAAGGGCACGTATCACGGTTTCGACGCCCCGGAATTCGCGATGGGAAAGCGGGTCTTGGGCCATATCGAAAAATACGACCGCGACGGCGCAGGAAAATCCATCCGCGCGGTGTACACGTTTCTTCGCAAGCATCTGGGGAAGTAGAACTCTTGGCGTATTCGGGCAGATCAGGGCCGATTGCTCGAGGTCATCTCCCGTCCCCGCCGTGACTGGCAACCCACGCCACCCTCCGTCATCCCAAGCTTGAGCCCGGGATCCATGCCCTGCGGCGGTGGAGACGTGCTTGGATCCTCGGGTCAAGCACTGGGTCGCGCCCGAGGAGGACGGAGCGTGGGGCGACCTTTGCGGCAAATTCAGTGACGCCTGAGCGAAAACACGCCCTCGCCGAGGTCAGCCCGAATCTTCCCGACGGTTCTAGGTCATGTCCGCATCCCGGCCGTGTCTGGCACCCACGCCACCCCACCCTCCGTCATCCCAGGCCTTGAGCCTGGGATCCATTCCCAGCGACGGTGGAGACGTGCTTGCGTCCTCAGGTCAATCCCGAGGAAGACGGAGTGCGAGGCGATCACTGCGGTTCAAACCTGAAGAGGCTGGGGCGATTTCGCAAGGGCGTTTCAGCGATGCCCGCGGCACGGCCGAATGAAAGCGCCTAGACGCCGCTCGGCCGCCCGGAACTTGTCGCCTGGCTCGCCGAAGACAGGAACGCCTCCTCTTCGCTCGGCACCTTCCCTTGCGGCGTCAGCTCGTCGACGGCCTTCGGCAGATCGCGGCTCAGCCGTCCGAGGATTTCCTGATGCGAGAGGCCAGTATTCCTGGCGATCTCGTTCAAGACATCCGGGCCGAGCGCTTCGGCAAGTTCGCCGTCATTGATGTCGGCATTCTGGCCGGGGCGCACCCAGGATTCCATCTTGTCGCCGTGCCCGTTCTGCTGAAATGTCTTCAGGAGATCGCCGAGACCACCGCTGACGATGCCGCCGGAGGTGAGCCCTCCGAGGAGGCCGCCCAGCCCGCCGCCGGAGCCGCCAAGCTTGCCGAGCATACCGCCGAGCCCGCCCGACTGCTGGCCTCCGGGCCCTGGTTGCTGCGGGTTCTGGAGACCGCGCAGGAGCTCGCCGATCTTGTCCCTGTTCTGGTAGCCGGCAACGGCAAGCACGGCGAGAAGCGCCTTCAATTGACCGCTCATCATGATGAATCCTCCATCGTTGTTCGAAGCAGTTCAGCTTCATGCAAGACCGCAGGCGCGCTCAAACAGCGTCGGCAGCCGCCAAACCGTCCACCCGGCCGCATTTATTGCGAAGGTGCGGCCGTGCGCCGGCGCTCAGGCGCCGGTCAGATTTCCGGGCAGCCGCGCCGGTTGGCGAAGACCATCCGTTCCGGCCCGCGGCGCGTCATTCCCTGGACGACGATGCTGCGCGGCGACATGCGGACGATCTGGGCGCGGCGAAGGCCTTCGCTGCGGGCAATGTCGAGCGCGTCATCGGGATCGCAGCCGCGCGGCCGGCGGCGGTCGTAGCGGTCGTAACGGTCGCGGTCCCGGTCCCGGTCGTAAACGCCGACCCCGCCGGGGCCGAGGCGCAATTCCAAATCCTGCGCGGCGGCAATGGTCGGCGCGATCGTCAACCCGCTCATGGCGGCCAGGCCGATCAGTATGAACTGCAGAGACTTGTGCATGGATTCCTCCCATGGTCTTTTGCTTATCGCCATACCAACATCGCCGCCGGGATTTTGTTCCGTCGGCAGGAGAAGCCGGGGCGGTAAGCGAAAGTCTGCGAATGCCCGGATCGCGCGGCTCAGTTCTCCGGCTGAACATGCTGCTCCAGCCAGGCGACGGCGAAGCTGCAGATCGACGCCGCATCGACCAGAACCGACGGCGCTTCGCCAATCAGGCCTTGCGCACCCTGCCCGCCGGCAAGGAATTCGGTGACGATCCGGGCGAAATAATCGCTTTCGAGCCCGTCCACGACCGGCTCGCTGGTGTCGAATTCCTCCAGCATGCGCCAAACCACGCCCGCCGGCGTGGCGAAGGGCGCCTCATATCGGCGCAGGCGCTTGCCCGGGATTCGCGTGAGATGCTCGGCATGGTGGAGAAGGGTCATCGTATCGAGCGGGGCTCCGACCATGAGGACCTTGCCGCCCGCCTCCACCAGTTTGGCGAGCGGAGACGCCTCCCCGTAGCCGTAGTCGAGCGGATGGTCGGCGGTCAGCCACTCGGCCCTGGCGCCGATTGCCGCGACCGAGGCGCCCGGATTGGCGCTGCGTCGCGCCCCCGGCGTCGTGCGCAGGAATTCGGGGAAGACGCCGTTGTCGCGGATGGCCCTGGAGAGAGCCGGATCGAAGGGCGCGATATGGGCGCGCCATTCCTCGGGAACGCGTCCATCACAGTCGAGCAATTCGTCATAGGCGCCGTTCCAGTCGGTATAGGCGACGATCGTGCCCGAAGGCCCCACCGCATCGCGCAGCGCATCGATCAGGACGTCGGGACCGCTGAGCAGCCGCCCGACCCTGCTGATTGCGGCATGCACCATGACCATGTCGCCGGCGCGCAGGCCAAGCTGCTGGAGATTTTGGCCGAGCGAAAGGCGCGTGTGAAAATGCGGGACGGTCATCGGCCAAGGATCCTGGCGCCGCCTGCGGGAGTCAATGCTTCTTCGTAAAATGATCGGTCCGCGTGCAACTGCGGCCGATCTCCAGGGTTCACGCGACGTCCGTCAATCGCGGAGGATCGACCGCCGATAAGGGAGAACGCTCTTCGATGATCGCGTTCAGCATCCGCAACACCACAGCCGGGGCGACGTGATGCGGCATATGGCCGACGCCTTCAAGGCGTTTCACAAGAAGGCCGGGATATCTTTGCCGAAGCCAAGCGATGTGCCGGTTCGGATCGACGATGAGGTCTTGCGAGCCGAAGAGCACATGGACGGGAAGCTGCTCGGGCTCGCCTGCCAGCAGAGCCATGTCCCGGTTGAAAACTCGCAGCTCGTCGGCCATCGTCTCGATCGCTCCTGCCCGGATCATATGGCCGGCAGGCAACAGGTTCAGATGGGCGGGAAGAGCATTGGGGAATGAGGATGACCGAAGCCCGTGCCGGAGAAAGAAGGAGGCCCAGCGGGGCATGATGTGGCGGCGGATCGGCGGCCCTATCAAAGGCGCAACCGCGGCGCGCAGCAGGATCAAGGGCTTCGGAGGAAGCGGACTGCAGCAAGGCGAGATCAACAGGAGTGCTTTTATGAGCTCAGATCGGCGGGCAGCCAGATGAAGGGCCGAGGCACTGCCGATCGAATGGGCGACGATCGTTACAGGCCCGACCGCCAAGGTCTCGAGAAAGCGCTCAATCCAGAAAGACTGGCCGAGCGGCCCCCGTTCCGGTGGTGGCAGCGGGGAACTCAAGCCGTAGCCGGGACGATCGATGGCGATCAGCCGGTGTTTGCTGTTTTCGAGCGGGAGCAGCACCTCCTCCGCCAGACTGCCGCAGCCATGCAGAACAACAACCGGGCTTCCGTTTGGCGAACCGCTTTCAAGAACATGAACCTCTCGGTCATCGATGACGCTGATCGTCCCGAGTCTGGGCTGGGTGGGGTGCTTCTTCAACATGCGCAGCAAACCCGACAGGCCGGCAAAAGTTCCGGCGGCGAGAGCGCAAGCGACTGATAATGTGTGATTTACGCCGTCGCCGGGACATCACCGCAGGGCTCGGGACACTGTGCGCGGCGATGGAACCGGTTTCATCCGCGCTGGTTAGTTTGGCGTATAGGAGGGAACCGCGATGGATCGCCTTATCCATATCGCAGCTGGTGGTATTCGGCTCCTGCTGCACGGACATGCCCAAGCGGCAGCTCTATGCGTCCGGAAAACCAAGAACGGACGTGAGGTCCTGTTGTTGAGCAACCGGAGCGGCGCCAGATGGGGCATTCCGAAAGGCAATATCGACATCGGCGAGACGAGCTCAAAAGCGGCAGCGCGCGAGAGCTACGAAGAGGCAGGGGTGCGAGGTCACGTAAGCGATGAGGTCCTGGGTACGTTCACCTACCGCAAACCCGGCCGCAGCTGGCCGTATCATGTCACGGTTCACGCTTTGGAAGTTTCCGAGGTCGACGACGATTTCCCCGAGAGCGCGGAACGGCGGCGCAAATGGGTGTCTCTGGCGGAGGCCGCCCGCCACGTCCATGAGCCGGGGCTGAGGGATGTGCTTCACCGCCTCCGGTCGCACCCGAGGAAACAGTATCTTGCTTAACCCCAGCGCCTGCCGAGAGAAGCGCATTTATGAGAGCTGCCGATCGGCTTGCCAGCTTAAAGCCCGATCGCGCTTCTGCGCGTTAGCGTCTTGAGTATCGCCTCGCCTCGTCCTTTAAGATTCCTCTCCTTCATCCACGCTCCCGTTCTCTTTGGTGGCGTCACCACCCAAGATCCGTTTGCCGACTTCGCTGACTCCAACCGCAAGCCCTCTCGCCGCCCCCGAAGCGACCAGTTCGGCGGCGATCAGCGGGTGCTTACGCAGCAGTTTCCCGATCATTTTTGCTGTAGCGGCCGCTTTGGCCTGCTCCAGCACTCCGTCGTCGGCGCGATCGCGCATCAAGGCTTCCAGCCGGCGCTTCTTCTTCCGGGGCGGCGCGGTCGCTAGTGAACGGCGACGCCCTTCCGAGGGTTTTGATCTGCGAGTTTCTTGGATTTTTTCGGCAGCATATCGCCGGCTGCATCGCGCACGACATCGATTGCTGCGTCCGATGCACGCTGGAAAGCTTCTCCGATCAAGCCCAGCGTGTTTGCGCCTTTGCGCCCGGCAGTCTTTGCAGTATCCGCGATCTCCTCGCGCTCTTCGACAAGGACAGCCGCCGCCGCGCCCGCACCAGCAACCAGGGCGCTGGCGAGAACATCACGTCCCGCCTTGTTGGCGAGCATGCCCTTGAGAATGGAATTCTTTCGGATTGTCTTCGGGATCTTGTATCCGCCGATCTTCTTCGGGATTTTCATTTTGGCCATGACGGGCTCCTTTCGAGCGGGGGAAACGTCAGTAACTCCCCTCAAGTTCCTGCCTGAGATGAGGTCGCAATCGAAATTCCGTCGCTTCGGCTGAAAAGCACGCGAAATAGCTTTTGACATTTCGCCGCACAGAATATATCCATTTGGCTATATAGCTATATGGTGATGTATGGACGACAGGCTCGACGCGATTTTCTCGGCACTCTCCGATCCCACAAGGCGAGCCATTCTCGCGCGGCTTGCGACGGGCAAGGCGACGGTGGCCGAACTCGCTGATCCCTTCGAGTTGTCTCAGCCTGCCATATCAAAACATCTCAAGGTCCTGGAACAAGCCGGATTGATCCGCTCCGGCCGTGAAGCGAATTCGCGTCCCCGCGTCCTCGAACCGGCAGCGTTGAAGACGATTGCCGATTGGATGGGCGATTACAGACGCTTCTGGGATCAGAGCTTCGATCGCCTCGATGACTATCTGTCCAAGGTACAAGGATACGAAAATGACTAATCCGGAAACAGCCACCGACAACAGCCGCGACCTGGTTCTTGTGCGAAGGTTTAATGCCCCATGCGATCTCGTTTTCAGGGCATGGACCGACCCGGAAGCCCTGGTGCAATGGTGTGGTCCTCACGGTTTCAAGGCGGTGGGCGACAGACTTGAAGCCTGGCCCGGCGGCAGACACCGCGCCTGCCTGATTGCGCCGGATGGAGAAGAGCATTGGGTCGGCGGAAAATATCTGGAGGTCGAGCCGCCGCACAGGCTTGTCTTCACACATGCCTGGGAGCGCGGAACCGGGCAAACCAGTCCCGAAACACTCGTCACCATCACCTTCAGGGAAAGTGACGGAGGCACGGAAATGACCTTTCGCCAAATTGGCTTCGAAAGCGCATCCTCCCTTGCGGGTCATGAATCCGGCTGGTCGGAAAGTTTCGAGCGATTGAGCTCTTTTGTCGGGACTGAATCCGAAGGGCGGAACCATGCGTAAGGCGGCGATGAAGCTCTATTATTGCGAGACGCTCAATCCCCGCAAGGCCTGCGCCGCCGCTCGTTTTCTGCAGGCAGATGTCGAATTCGTCAGGGTTGACCTCGCAGGCGGAGAACAGCGCAGCGCAGAGTTCCTGGCGCTTAACCCGAACGGGAAAGTCCCGGTGCTGCAGGATGATGCCGGAACCTTATGGGAAGCCAACGCCATCATGTGCAGGCTGTCTGACACAGTCGCATCTGATTTCTGGCCGCATGACCACCGGCAGATCGACGTGCTGCGCTGGTTGAGCTGGGATGCCAGTCATTTCACCCTGCACGGAGCAACGCTGTGGTTTGAAACCCTGATCAAGCCGTTGTTCGGCAGGAAGCCTGACTTGGCCGTGATCGACGATGCGAAGGCGAGTTTTCGGCTGCACGCTCGCGTGCTCGATGAGCATTTGGCCACCAATAGCGTCGCTGTCGGCAAGACGCTGACCGTTGCGGATTTTGCCCTGGCGGCCGCACTTCCTTATGCAGCCGCCGCCGAAATTCCACTCGCCGAGTTTCGGCATATCCAAAGGTGGTACGAACGGCTTGAAGAACTGGATGCGTGGCGAAACCCTTTCCCAGCCTCAGAGGCCAGAGGCGAAGCCCTTCTGCGAGCGTGAAGGCGTAACGCGTCTCGACCTCTTCTCCATCGGAAGGCTTTGTGCAAAGATTGCCGCTGCGCTGAGCACACCACGCCGCAACGGGCCGCGGTTGCTGCGAAACATTCCGGGCATTGCCAAACAGTGGGTCCATTCTTCGTGAGCGCTACAAGGTACTTGCTGATCTTGCCGCTGATGGCGGCTATCGCCTACATGGCGGTCGTGGCTCTGGTCTTTTTTTCTCAGCGGTCGCTGCTTTATCCCGGCGCCGGCGCCGCACCTCTGCCGCAGCCCGCGAGCTGGGGCGAGACGGTCCACGTCAAAACGCCCGACGGCGAGATGCTTCATGGGCTGTACAGCCAGGGCGACAGCGACAAGCCCTGTGTGCTGCTCTTTTTCGGAAACGGTGACCGCGTCGACAATTACGCCTTTCTCGCGCAGGCGCTGGCCACGCGGGGGATCGGACTGCTGGCGATTTCCTATCGCGGCTATCCCGGATCGACCGGCTCACCCAGCGAACAGGGGCTGCTGACAGACGGCATTGCCGCCTTCGACTGGCTTTCGGCCAAGGCCGGAAGCGGCATCGTTGTGCTGGGCCGGTCACTTGGCACCGGCGTTGCCGTCAATACGGCCGCGAACAGGCCGGCTGCGGGGGTCATTCTTGTGTCTCCGTACCTGTCGGTTCTGTCGGTTGCGCAGACGCGTTATCGGTTCCTCCCGGTCGCGGTTCTTCTCAAGGATCCCTTCCGCTCGGACCTCAACATCGGCAAAGTCAGACAACCGAAGTTGTTCCTGCACGGCCGGCTCGATGACAGCATCCCGCTTTCTTCAGGCGAGGCGCTGTACCGCCTCGCACCCGAGCCCAAGCAGATGGTGATCTATGACGGTGCGGGTCACAACGACATCTTCAACGATAACATGGTCGGTGACGACATCCGTTTCGTGGAAGCGCTGGAAGAAAACCGGCCTTGAATGAGTCACGGACGGCACCAAGGGCGAAGAATCATTATAGTCTGACGGCTTCCGCTTCGAATCCATAAGCGCGTTGAACCAGCCCGACACGGATTTCATAACGCTCATACCAGTCTGCCCGGCCCCGGCGTTGCGCTTCGACGTGATCGACCACCGCTTTCCATGCCCGGATGCTTTCTTCGTCCCGCCAATAAGAGTTGATGATGCCGAATCCGTCGGCACGGCGGGCGCTTTCGAAACCCAGAATCCGGGCTGCTGCTGCGCCAGTTCCACCATCGCAGCGCCGACGTCACCATAGCCGTCTTCGACCTCCGTTCGTTGCGATGAGAAGCAGACGACGTAATAGGGCGGTGCAGGTAAGGTCGCGATAGACATGCCAACCTCTCGTTGCGGACAGACAGAGATCTTTGCAACCATCCGCCGGGCGGTCAATCCCGCAACGTTCATACGGGCGCTGATCCTGGAATCCATGGCCACAGCCGAGGAGGCCGTTGTTCGGCGGGAAGCCTGACCACCGAGTTCCGGCATATTCGAAGGTGGAACGGACGGCTTGAAGAACTGGATGCGTGGCGAAACCCTTTCCCAGCCTAAAGGCGCGTGAATCATCGGGAGCGGCCAACGAGCAGCGGCCATTTGCCATCAACCCTGCGCCGGCTCCCACAGCTCGACTGGATTGCCCTCGGGATCGTGAATGCGGGCAAAGCGGCCTACCTCCGAGTTCCACTCATCCCGAGTTTCCACCGCGATCCCACTTGCCGTTAGGCTGGCCATAAGCCCATCGAGATCATCAACGCGGAAATTGACCATCCATTGTTGTTCCGCGCGACCGAAATAATTGGTGTCCTTCGAAAACGGACCAAATATCGTCATCCCGGCCTCCTGCTGCCATACCGATTTGTGCAGGTCGTCAATACCGAGATGCTTTTGATACCATTCCGCCAGGCCAGCCGGGTTCGCCGCCCTAAAGAACAGACCGCCGATTCCAATGGCCTTTGGCATAGAATTCTCCTCACCTTGCAACAGCACAATGCAATCGCTCGGGCGCGCGTGCAACCTGTCAATTAGGACGGGCATTGAGTTTGCAGTATCGCCAATGCGATCATCACGGCCGGGGCGCTTACAACCGCGAGCACTGCGAGAGCATGATGCCGATAAGCGTGAGCGGCTTCTGACGACATCATGCTCTTACTCTTTTATTCAGAACAGGATCGAGGTTTCAGGCCGACCCCGGCCTAAACACCCGACTCTGTGATCCGAAGAGAACGGAAATGCCTTCAACGGAAGCCGCCGCTGGCGGCCAGCCGTTCGCCGGTCAGCCAGCGGGCGTCGTCGGACGCGAGGAAGACGGCGACGCCGGCGATATCGTCCGGCTGGCCGATGCGGGCAAGCGGCGTCTGGGCGACGACGGTCTGCTCGAGATCCGAGCCGATGACGCCGGCCGTGTGTGTGCCCTCGGTCTCGACCATGCCCGGCAGGATGGCGTTGACGCGGATCTTGCGCGGGCCGAGTTCCTTGGCGAGCACGCTGTTGATGCCCTCCACGGCGCCCTTGGTGCCGGTATAGACGGCCGAGGACGGCGGCGCCATGCTGGTGACCACCGAGGAGATGTTGATGACGCTGCCGCCCTCGCCGAGGTGCTTGACCGCCGCCTGGGTGGTCAGGAGAACGCCGAGAACGTTGACGTCGAAGATGCGGCGATAATGTTCCTCGGTCACTTCCTCGATCGAGGCGAATTCGTAGACGCCGGAATTGTTGACCAAGACGTCGAGCTTGCCGAATTCCCTGACGGCGGCATCGACCACGCCCTGGGCCTGTTCGGCCTTGGAAACATCGCCCTGAACCGCAATCGCCTTGCCGCCGGCCGCGCCGATCGCTTCGACCACCGCATCGGCTCCCGCCTTGCTCGAGGCGTAATTCACCACGACTTTCGCACCTTCGGCCGCCAGCGCCTTGGCAATGGCGGCGCCAATCCCCTTGGAGGCCCCCGTAACCACTGCGACTTTACCCGTGAGCTTGGCCATATTTTCGATTCCTTCTGACTTGGACTGCCGCCGGGAGTGGCAGCTTGTTCCATAGTTCAGAAATTCGGAACTGTTGATCTTGATGTCAAGGGGCGCTATATAAAATTCATGCGACCGCTCTTTCACCCAGCCTTGGAGGACATACGGCCGGAGGCGATTCTTTACGCGCTCTCCGATCCCGAACGCGTCGCTATCTTCGCGAAGCTTGCTACCGCCGGCTGCGGTGGAACGTGCTCGGCGCTGGCCGACCTCGGCGACCGCGTCATCCCAAAATCGTCGCTGTCAAACCATTTCAAGGTGCTGCGCGAATCCGGCCTGATCCGCAGCGAGCGCCAGGGGGTGGAGATGCGCAACCAGACCCGCTGCGCCGAACTGGACGCGCGCTTTCCGGGGCTGATCAAGTCGATTCTGGTGGCTTACGGGCTGTTTCCCGGGCAGCTGGAGACGATGTCGGGGGAACAAAGCCGCGACAGGCAATGAGCCGAAGCGGTATTAGCCGAGGCTTTACGCCTGACCGATGAGACGGAGATCCGCCCCTGGTGCGGCTGCTTTGACGCATGCGCCGCGCCCAGCTTCGCCAGGCGCCTTGAACACGAGATGACCACGCCTCAAGCCACGCTCGCGGGCGGCAGGAGTGCGTGAAGAAGGCGGCCGGTTTGGCGGCGCCTCCTGTTTCGTCAGGCCGGACGTCTGATCATTCTTGCAATAGCGATCAGGATGCAGGCGCCGATGAAGCCCGCAATCAGATAACCCAGCCATCCGCCAAGGGCGACGCCGAAGAGCGACAGGATAAAGTTGGCGACGATGGCGCCGACAATACCGAGCAGAACGTTCATCAGCACGCCCATGTTGCTCTTCATGAACATCTCGGCGAGCCAGCCGGCGATGCCGCCGATGATGATTGCGGCGATCCAGCCGATACCTTCATTTTCCATAGGATTTCCCCATTGTGAATCATTGAGCGCCGGCTGTCCCGCAGATCGAGCGACGATGGCCAAGCGACAAGACTATAACCTTCAGCGAGGCGAGTTGGTTCCGTAAGCCCCCGCCCCCAAGGCGGTGCGTGCCGACGCCGCGGCTTCTCGGACGCAATTCAAGCGTCTCCCGGATAAGTTCAACCCTCCCCATGACGCTCGATCGCCTCGGCGAGGCCGATCCAGTGCGGACGGTTGTTCCACCAATGGACATGATCCGGGGCGGGAACGGCCGGATCGGCGAATGTGCCGCCGGCGATGATGACGGAGCCGGGAAAATAATCTCCGGATTTCGAGAATCCACCGCCGCCGCAGATCCGGCAGAAGGCTTTCATCACATCGGGCGTGCTTTCGCCTTGCGGAAACCAGGTCGAATAGTCGCCGGAGACGATCCGGACATCCCCCTCGCGGAACCAGACATTGTGTGACAGCGCGCTGCCGGATGCACGCTGACAACGGGTGCAGGTGCAGATGTGGTTGTGCAAGGGGTCGCCATCGACCTCCAGCGAAAGGGCGCCGCAGGGACACTTGGCATGAAAGATGGGCATGTCGATCCTCGGGCTGACAAACACTTGTCGACCTCACGGCTGCGGGGTTGACAGGTTACAGCATAAATTTCCGCCTTGCCGAAAGCGAGACCGGCGGGACAAAGATCACTCCGTGAATAGAGCACAGTGACACGCCGCGGTGCCGCGCCCCAGCTCACCCCACCCTTCGTTATGGCTCGACCCCAGGACCCATGCCGGCCTCGTCGATTGCGGCCGTGGATCCCAGGCTCAAGGCCTGGGATGACGGAGACGGGGGCGGTTGGTGCCATGCTTGCTGCCGGCGTGGCGGATGGATGCGGGATTGCATGAAGGCGGCTGCGGCGACATCGCGTCAGATCACGCGAATTCTCTGCTGCCTCCCCTCGGGCCTTCATGCAAAGCGCATTGCTGATCGCGCACGCGCCTTCGCCGCGACTTCGGCGCGGTCGCGAGGCGGCTGCGAGGTCTCCAGCGAATGCAGCAGCTCGTGGGCGCATTTCGCGATGGCATTGACCGCATGCTCGAAGGCGGCCTCATTGCGTTGCGAAGGCTTGTTGGTTCCGCTCAGCTTCCGCACGAACTGAAGTGCGGCGTCGTGGATCTCCTCGTCCGTCGCCGGCGGATCGAAATTGAAGAGAGGCTTGATATTTCGGCACATGACTTGCTCCCGGTCGTCTCCCTCCCATTCGGGAGGATTGCTTCCCCTAAACTAGTCGCGCGAGCGGAAATGACAAACAGTCTAGTCGTCAGCAACTCACTCGGCAAACACGCGGCAGCCGAAGTATGGCAGCAACAGCACCCCACCCTCCGTCATCCCAGGCCTCGAGCCTGGGATCCACGGCCGCAATCAACTGCCGGCATGGCTCCTCGGGTCAAGCCCGACGACGACGGAGGGTGGGTGGAAGTCCGGCGCCCTCAGCACCGGCCTGGTCAGAGGCGGGCTTCGAGGATCAGGTTGAAGGGCGTCTGCATGGCCTTGCGGAAGCGGGTGAAGCCCGCCTTGCGGAAGACGTCCTTGAGCCTTGCCTCGCCGGCCTGGGCGCCGAGCACGATGTGACCGCCGTCGGAAATCGCATGGGCGCAGCAGATCGTCGTCGAAGCGGCGTAATAGAGCCGGCCGACCGGCGAGATATTGTCCTCCACCCGATCGTTGGCGAAGGGCTCGACCAGCATCACCGTGCCGTCCTTGGCAAGGGCCTTGGCCGCATGCGTAGCGGCTGCCACCGGATTGCCCATGTCGTGCAGGCAGTCGAAGAAGCAGATGAGGTCATAGCCCGTCCCCGGATAGGTCTCCGCCCGCGCGGTCGAAAAGGTGGCGCGATCGGAAACGCCCGCCTCGCCCGCCACCTCTCGGGCTTCGTCGACCGATTTTTCGTGCGTGTCGAAGCCGTGGAATTTCGATTTCGGGAAGGCCTGCGCCATCAGCACGGTCGAATGGCCGTGGCCGCAGCCGACATCGGCGACCAGTGCGCCTGCCTTCAGCTTCTCCACCACGCCGTCGAGCGCCGGCAGCCATTCCGGCACCAGGCTGGCGCGGTAGGCGTTGCGGTAGAAGGAAGCGACGCCGCAGAAGAGCCGGCCATCATGGTCACCCCAAGGGATACCGGCGCCGGTGCGGAAGGCCTCGACCGCCTTTTCCTCGTCGGCCCACATGGAAGCCGGCGTTGCCCAGGCATTCGGGATGAAGACGGGGCTGTCCTCGTTCGCCAGCACGAAAGCCTGTTCCGGCGTCAGCTCATAGGTGCCGCTGACGGCATGATAGGTGACATAGCCGCCGGCGACCTGCGAGTTCAGCCATTCGCGCACATATCGTTCGGCGCAGCGGGCACGGGTGGCGATCTCGCGAGACGTGAGCGGACCGCGGTCGGCCATTGCCTTGTATAGACCGAGGCGGTGGCCGAGGCTGACCATGACCCCGCCATAGCCGGCGGAAAGATCGCTGACGACGCGGCCGACCAGCGTGTCGAGCTTCGCACTGTCGATGGTCCTGCTTTGCATTGTATCCATGATGTTTCTCCCTGTTTGCAAACCTCCGTTCGAGGTCCGGGGAAGGATTGCAGACCGTTGGCATGAGCGGCAGAGCGGTGCCGGCCATGATCGGGCCATTTGCGCCACGCCAGCAAGCTGTCGCCGCAGTGGCCCCCAGCTGCGCTCCGGGGTTATCATTGCTGCCGAGGGGGAACCGATGATGACGGGAACGCAGCAGGAGGCGAAGCGGGCGCCGGGGCCGCAGCCGCTCCATGTCAGCCTGGTGGCGCTGCCGGAGGCGGCAGTCTCGACGCTGAGCGGCATCTTTGATGTGATGAACGCCTTTTCCATCGTCCCGCCGGAGGACGGCATTACGAAGACGCCTCCTTTCCACGTCGAGATCGTCGGCGAAAGGGCCGGCCCGCTGACGCTCGCCAGCCGCGTGCCGCTGGTGGTGCAACGGCCGGTCGCCGAAATCGAGCGGACCGACATCGTCATCGTGCCGTCGGTCGTGCTCGGGCCGGAAGGCTGGGTGAAGCGCCGCTATCCTGAACTGGTGGAATGGTGCCGGAGCATGCACGCGAAGGGGGCGCTGATCTGCTCGGCCTGTTCGGGCATCTTCCTGCTTGCCGAGACCGGCGTCTTCGATGGCGCCGCTGCCACCGTCCATTTCGGCTATGCCCAGACGTTCCGCGACGCCTATCCTGAGGTCACGATCCATCCGGAGCAGGTGCTGGTGGTCGCCGGCCAGCGGGACGAGTTGATTACATCAGGCGCCTCGATGACATGGCACGATCTCGTGCTCTACCTGATCGCCCGCCATGCCGGGGCGACGGCGGCGCAGACGGTGGCGCGCTATTTTGCGCTGCAATGGCACCAGGACGGGCTGGCTCCCTACATGGTGTTCGAGGGGCGGCGCGACCACGGCGACCAGGCGATCCAGACTGCACAGGACTGGCTTGCCGCGCATTTTTCGGTCGCCAATCCGCTGGAGGAGATGGTCAGGCAGGCGGGGCTGACGGAACGGACCTTCAAGCGGCGGTTCACCCGGGCGACCGGCATGAGCCCGATCGCCTATGTCCAACGGCTGCGGATCGAGGAGGCGAAGCGGCGGCTGGAGCGAACCGAAGCTTCCGTCGACGAGATAAGCTGGCAGGTCGGCTACGAGGAGCCCGCCTTCTTTCGACGTCTGTTCAGGCGGATAACCGGCCTGGCTCCGGGGAATTATCGTCGCCGGTTTCAGGTGCCGGCCTATGCCAAGCGGCCGTCATCGCAGCAGCACGGCTGAGGCGGCCCTTCCGTCGCTTCCCAGCGCCTCCGCGCCACGATCAGGCGTCTTGGCGTGGCCGGGAGAGTTCTGCGATTAAATAGTCCGCCACCATTCGAACCGAGGGGAGCTGCCCGCGGCGATGCGGCATCAGCAGGGTTGTCGTCACGCCGCCTCCCGTCCACTCGGGTAAAATGCGAACAAGTGCGCCGGATGCAATGAGTTGTGCACAGAAGCTGCTCGGAAGGCAGGTCACGCCGAGTCCGGCCTTGGCTGCCTCCAGGAGCGAGATCGTCTCGTTGGCCACGTAGCGCGGCAAAGGTGTGATCTTGGCGACGGTGCCTTCGCCATTGCGAAGGGTCCAAACCGATTCCGAGGGCGATGCCATCAGCCCATCGAGCTCACTCGCTTCCTCGGGGCGCGAACACACGCCCTTCTCCCTGATATAATCCGGCGAGGCGACGAGCCAGGTGGGGTCGTCATCGATCCGGCGTTGCACGAGGTCGTTGTCGGGCAGCGGGGAGAAATGGTTGCGGATCGCGATGTCGAAACCTTCCTGCACGATATCAACGAACCTGTCGGAAACGTCGAGCGTAATGCGCATTTTCGGATAGCTCGCTGCCAGGCGCGGAAGCAGCGCCGCCAAACGGAATTGGGCAATCGGCAGCGATGCGGTGATCCGGACAGTTCCGCTTGGTTCCGCCAGACGGCCCTTGATGACATGCTCGGCCGCCTCCGCCTCGATCAGCATGGCGGCGGCATGACGATACAAATCCCGGCCAATCTCGGTCACGGCGAAACTGCGCGAGGTCCGCTGGATCAGGCGGACGCCGATCTTCCGCTCCAGCTCGGAAAGCCGCTTGCTGAGCGTGGACTTGGGAAGGCGCAGCGCGCGACCGGCTGCAGCGAAACCGCCGTGATCCACGACTTGTACGAAAACCAGCAGGTCGTTGAGATTGAGCATTCACCTGTCCGTCGTTCCAATTTACAGACGATGGATCCACAAATAGCCCACTACTCCGCGCTCGTCCAATATTGCATCTTTCGCCAAATCGCCCACAGGGGCGGCATTGCAACCGGAACGTGGAAGGATGACACATATGGCCAATATCTCGGTTCTCGGCTTGGGAGCCATGGGGCAGGCGCTGGCCGCCCGATTTCTGCAGCAAGGGCATTCGGTCACCATCTGGAATCGCACGGCCGGCAAGGCTGGCTTTCTGGTTGCCAAAGGCGCTCGCGAAAGCAGCAGCCCGGCAGACGCCATCGCCTCGAGCGACGTCACCGTGATCTGCGTAATGGACTACGCCGCGTTGAACTCTGTGCTCGACAGTGCGGCCTCGGTGCTTGCCGGGCGTGCGGTGGTCAATCTCACCAATGGCACGCCGGCTCAGGCACGCGCCACCGCCGAGCGGCTCGAAAGCCTCGGCGCCGCCTATCTCGACGGCGGCATCATGGCGACGCCTCCGATGATCGGAGGCGAACATGCACTTATCCTCTACAGCGGTTCTAAGGCGACTTTCGAGGCGCATGTCGGCACGCTCGAGGCGCTTGGCGCCGCCACCTATCTCGGTGCGGATGCCGGACTGGCATCGCTCCACGATCTCGCCCTTCTCAGCGGGATGTACGGCCTTTTTGCCGGCTTCTTTCACGCCACCGCCCTTGTCGGTTCCGAAGGCGTCGGCGCGAGTGCATTTCTGAAGCTGCTCGGCCCCTGGATGACCGCAATGATGGGTGAGCTTCCCGGCTATGCGGAGAAGATCGATACCGGCCGCCACGGCGTCAATGTCGCGTCGAATCTGGCGATGCAAACCGCAGCGCTCGAAAACATCCTCACCGCCACCCGCGAGCAGGGCGTCGCCACCGATCTGCTCGACCCGATGCTGGACCTATTCCGCAAGCGCGACGGTGCCGGACATGGCAACGAAGACATTTCAGGCGTGTTTGAGCTGATCCGGAGCAGGAACAGCGCTGTGAGCTGAAGGGCTCCATCTCCCCAAATAGAAAAGCCTGCCGCGGGAGGAGGTGCGGCAGGCTTTCCTAAAAGAACCGAACAGCGACTTGGGAGGAGGAGTGCCGCTGTTCCAACAGACGTCCCTTCGGGAGGAGGAGTGGGCCGTCTGAATGTCGAAGCGTTGCGGGAGGAGGTGCATCGCTTCGATTGAAGTAATCATACTCGCACCGGCGCCATCCGCCAGCGTCTATGTTGCACTGCAGCTATGCACTCGCTGCAACGATCTGCGGGACAGGTGGGGATTCCTGCCCCTGATTTTTCGGCTGTTCTGCCGCTCCCAATGGAATTTTCAGCGCCGGTAAGACCTCGGATAAATCTGCGCGCGGGCGAATTAACTTGAGAACTCCATTGTGCGGCGCAGCAATCGTCCCCACATCGAAAGCTCAGGCCGATTGGCGGCCATAGGAGACGACAGTGCTCGACAAGCCCCCACAAAATCACAGCTTGGTCGAAATCGGGAGGTTTGGCTCCAATCCGGGGTCATTGAAGGCGTGGCTGTATCTGCCTTCGATCATGGCTCCCGGCACCCCGCTTGTCGTGGCGCTGCATGGCTGCACACAGACGACAGAGGGCTATGCCGCCGGTTCCGGCTGGTCCGAGCTCGCCGAGCGGCGCGGATTTGCGGTGCTTTATCCCGAGCAACAGCGGTCGAACAATGCCAATCTCTGCTTCAACTGGTTCGAGCCCGGCGACATCAGCCGGGATGCGGGCGAGGCATCGTCCATCCGGCAGATGATCGGCCATCTCGTCCAGTCGCAGGGCATCGATCCCAAGCGTATCTTTATCACCGGCCTGTCGGCAGGCGGTGCGATGGCGAACGTCATGCTGTCGACCTACCCTGAGATATTTGCAGGCGGCGCCATCATCGGCGGGCTGCCCTATGGCGTGGCAGGCACCGTGGCAGAGGCTTTCGAGCGCATGCAAGGCCGCAACCCGCCGACTGTCTCCAGGCTGCAATCGGCCCTCAAGCGCGCATCGAACCACCGCGGGCCCTGGCCCAAGATTTCGATCTGGCACGGCACGCATGACCAGACGGTCCGAGCCAGGAATGCCGATCAGATCGCCCAGCAATGGAGCGGCGTGCATTCCCTTGCCGTCGAGCCGACGCGGAACGAGTTGATACACGGCCATAGCCGCAAAGTCTGGCTCGACGTGAAAGGCAGGGAGGCCGTTGAGATCTATCTCGTCAAGGGCATGGGCCACGGCGTTCCCCTGGCGACGAGCGGCGATCGCGCCATCGGCAGAGCCGGCCCGCATATGCTCGAGGCAGGGATTTCCTCGACCGTTCGTATAGCCCATGCATGGAAGCTGGCGACGGAAGCAGACGTCGAGGAGGCTGAGGCAGGCGGAGACTTCGTCCGCGGGCAAGAGCCCGACGCCGCTTCATCCACGACAGGAAGAGCATCGCGCTATGCCAGGCCGCGCGCCAAGGCCGCGAGCGCCGCCCCCGACGGCAAGATCGCCAAGGTCATAAACGACGCGCTTCGAGCGGCAGGGCTGATGCGATAGCCATCAGCGACACTCCGCCATACATTTCTGCTGACCCAGTCCGCGCGTGCGAAGGTGTTTGCTTCCGCCGGCCTTCCAATGCCGTCGACGCAACGTCCAGAGCTGGATTGGGAAACTTGGACAGGGGTATAAGTGGAATTTCTGCCTGAAAACGGTATAGAAGGTAAACGATGCTGCCAGGGCACATTTGCAAAATGTCAGAATTATGGCGTCGAGCTTTTAACTACCGAACATGCTTGATCCCTGCAGACAACGCCCAAAAGCCCTAGGTCGACAAATTGAGATTCCAAGGCACAGTCGATGAGCGGCGCATCTGCATTAAGCTTCCGGCTTGCGAAACGAAAGCAGTAATATCATCGGACGTTCGAGCTCTTCGACCAATTCCGGTATCGCAGCAATCTGGTGGTACGTCGGCGCAAACTCATTGATTTGGATCAGCTTGAAGCCGACCTTGATCAGGGTATTGAGTGTCGTCGCCAGGGTCCGGTGGTGTTTAACAACCCCTTTCGTGAACCAGTCTGTACGGCGCTCTCCCTCGATAGAATAGCCATTCACCGGCCAGGTCTTGCGACCGTCCTCATCCAGAATCCAATGCGGATGACGAGCTGCCATGAAAATAGGATGCTCGATGGTGAACACCAAGTCTCCCCCTGCGATGAGCGCATCGTAAATCATCCGCGCAAGCCTGTCGAAGTTCTCTACGTAGTGAAACGCCAGGGCGCTGTAGATCAGATCGAAGCTTGCATGTGGCAATTCCAAAATATCGAGATCGGCAAAGCGATAGTCGATGGCGGCGTCTGCCGTGTCGGCTTTCGCTCGGGTAATCATGTTCTGGGAAAGATCGTATCCAATAACTGAAGCCGCGCCCTGATCACGCATCCATCGCGAGGCCCAACCGAATCCACAGCCCAGGTCCGCAATATACTTGCCTTCTAGGCTTGGAAGCATCGCTTTGATCGCGGGCCATTCGGGTGCGCCGTCCAGCCCGTGCACTTGCCGAGGCAACCGGCTGTAACCGCTAAAGAAATCGGGATTGTCGTAGATATTCTGTGCCATGTTAATCTCCAGGAAAATAAGGAGGACAAGGCTGCAACGTCGACGCACCTCATCCGCTATGGGCGAGACCAGGCAACGATCCGCGTGTTTTAGATTGTGTGGTCGACATCCCGGTATCCCGCCAACGGAATACCGGCAAACCGGGAGACAATATGGGTGTCCTGCTCGACCATGAACGACATTTTAGCAACGCACCCGAGGAAATCAACCGCCACGCTCAGGTCGAAATCGTCACAACATCAGCTTTCGCGAGCGACTTTCTGTGAGCGGGGTGCCACTCGTACCTTAACCGCCCTTCTTGCGGCCGCGAACCTTGAATTCCACCAGCAGCGTTTTGAGTTCAACCTCGCGAACGCGTCGTGCCGCCTCGTCGGGGTCGACCCATTCGAGAATACGCTGTCCCTGCTCCTTGAAACCGTCACCGACCTCTGTGACTTCCACCTGAAACACGTCGACAATGCAGGGGGCGATGTCGCCGTCGTCGAATTCTTTCAGATAGGTATAGCGGCCGACCGGCTTCTTCCTCACCGACCCGCGCACGCCAGCTTCCTCCCAAGCTTCGACGGCCGCAGCTTCGAAGGGCTTCTTGCCTTTCATCGGCCAGCCCTTGGGAATGACCCAGCGCCCACTGTCGCGCGACGTGATCACAAGGATCTGGAGCCCGACTTCACCCTCGGCGTAGCGGAAGCACAGCGCCCCATACTGTTGACGGAACGCGCCGGAGAACAGTTTCGCGGGGACGGTGGCAAGCTGGCGGAGCAGTGGCTGAGACTTGTCCGGCCGGGGTTTGCTGGGCCTTTTTGGAGTCTTCATGTGCTTGTCATCGCCGAGTGTTGTAAGCGCTTCACCTGTCTGAGACTCATGACAGGTGATGACAATCAAGGGCGGGACCAAACCGCCGGCCGGAGGCGAAGCAGGCGCCCCCTAACCCAGCTCACGATCCGGGCCCATTGCCGCCATTCGCATTATGGATCGCCAACAACTCGGTAAAGGCCGAAACGTTGCTCGCCAAAACAGGTTGTCCCGTCAGCAAATCTTCTCCCACGGTCGAAAACGGCAGATATTGACCTCCGGCTTCTTTGACCAGGCAGTAACCGGCCATGCAGTCCCAGGCCCGCATATGAGGTTCATAGTAGCCAACCAGTCGACCTGCAGCCACATAGGCGAGCATAAGCGCGCCGGAGCCGTTTCGGATGAAGGTGCCGCCGTTCTTGAGCACGGCCGATATGATCGAACCGACACGCTCCGGCGCCACATGCGTATTGCAGCCGATGCCGGTCATCGCGTTCTGAATTGTTCGGGATGGATCAAGCGACAGCATCTCTCCGTTCAGGCTTGCACCGAGGCCCAGTGCCGCCGCATACAGCTCATTGGCGCAGGGGACCTGGATCACGCCGACAACGGGAAGACCGCCATGCAGGACAGCGATCGAAACGCACCAGGTCGGCATGCCGTTGACAAAAGGCGCGGTCCCGTCAATCGGATCGACAACCCAGGTGTAGCCCGAGCTTCCGACTTGATGGCCAAACTCCTCCCCGAGGAAGCCGTCGTCGGCAAATGCTGCAGCGACCCGCTCCCGTAGGAAAGTCTCGACGTCTCGATCCGCTATCGACACGACATCCTGAAGATCGCGTTTTGTCTCGATCACGAGAGTGTCCCGCTTGTTGAAATAGTCGAGCGCAAGCGCACCCGCTTTCTCGGCGAGAGATTTTGCGAGAGCGAAACGTTGCTCCAGGTTTGCGTCAAGTACGATCATACTGCGATCCTTTAATCGAATTTCGAATGTTTCAGGCATTGATCAGCGCGATGCCGCGATTCTCAAACCCGAGCGTTACATCGCTCGTAGGCGGCAAATTTCTCTCGACGGCATGGTCGATGATGAAGAGCGTCCCGACGTCGGTCTCGATCTCATATTCGACATGTCCGCCGAGATATGCACTGTGGAGAACGCGTCCTGCCAGGCCCTGCTGGCCTGGCGCCGCTATGGTGATCGCTCCGGGCCTGACGGCGAGTTTCGCCATGCCGGGCTTTGCGCTGCGCCCCGGCAGGCGATGGTCCACACCAGCCACGCGGATGAGCGCCTCCGCACCTTCAATGCGGATCACCTCGCAGGGAATGACATTCGCCTCTCCCATGAAGTCGGCGATGAAGGAGGAGGCGGGCGCTTCGTAAAGCTCACGCGGTGTGCCGGACTGGGCGATCTCGCCATCCTTCATGACGATGATGCGATCGGATACCGCCAGAGCCTCATCCTGATCGTGCGTGACATAAACGGCGGTAAAGCCGAGACGCTGCTGAAGCTCGCGGATATCCGTGCGCACCTTCCGGCGCAAGCGCGCATCGAGGTTGGAGAGCGGCTCATCGAGCAGCAGTACCTGCGGCTCCAGCACCAGTGCGCGGGCAACAGCAACGCGCTGCTGCTGACCGCCTGACAGTTCGGCGGGAAGGCGGCTCCCCATGCCGGCAAGGCCGACCAGCGCCATCCCCTCCTCCGCCTTCTCCCGTGCTTCCTTCCGACTGAGGCCCGAGGATTCCAGGCCATAGGCGACGTTGTCGCGGGCATTCATGTGCGGAAACAGCGCATAAGACTGGAACACCATCGAGACATCGCGCTCATTGGCCGGCAGCATCGTGACGTCCTTGCCGCCGATGAGGATTTTTCCGGCGGAAGGATGTTCGAGGCCGGCGAGCATGCGCAGCGTCGTCGTCTTGCCGCAACCTGAAGGGCCAAGCAGGGTGACGAGCGTGCCAGGCTCAATGGTGAGGGAGAGGTCTGGGATGGCAGTGAAGGCGCCGAACGTCTTGCGCACGTTCTGGAAGACGACGGAACCGGCTTTCTGGTTGATCATGCTATTTTCTCCTGACGAGAGGGAGCAGAAGTGGCAATGCCGGCGACGCGGTTTTCACGGCGCAGGCGACGTTCGCCCACCATAAGTTGGAAGCCGGCGATGACGGTGATCATCACGACGATCAGCATGGAGGAATAGGCGATCGCCACGCCATATTCGCCATTCTCCACGAGGCCGACTATGTAGGAGGTGGCCATGTTGTATTGCGCGCTGACGAGGAAGATGACGGCACTAATGGAAGTAATGGCACGCACAAAGGAATAGACGAGCGCGGCGGTGATGGCAGGACGCCAGAGCGGTAGAATGACCTTACGGATCGTGCGGAAGCTGTTGGCTCGCAGCGTGAGCGAGGCTTCGTCGAGGCTCTTGTCGAGCTGACTCATCGCCGCGATGCCACCCCGCACGCCGACCGGCATGTTGCGGAAGACGAAGCAGGCGACCAGGATTAGCGCCGAGCCGGTCATTTCCAACGGCGGCAGGTTGAAGGCCATGATGTAGCTGACTCCGATGACGGTACCAGGGATGGCAAAGCTCATCATCAGGGCAAATTCGAAGGCGTTCTTGCCGGCGAATTTTTGACGCACGATGATGTAGGCGGTCAGCAGACCGACGACGGCCGTCAAGGGCGCGGAGATCAACGCGATTTCCATCGTTGTCCAGAACGAGTTCCAGGCAACGCCCGTCCAGGCAATTCCGCTTTCGAAGCTGATCGAGAAGGCCTTGGCGTAGTGGTCGAGCGTCAGGGAATTATCCAGGCCCCAGGTCTTCACGAAGCCGCCGATCAGAATCATGCCGTAGATAACCAGCGTGAAGAGGATCCACGGGATGACCACGGCATGAACGGCGATCGACAACCCGCGTGGGAGGGCAATGTGGGAGCCGCTATCGCCCTTGCCGGTGACGGTGGCAAAGTTCTTGCCCGACAGCCAGATGCGCTGAGCGAGGAAGGCAGACAGCGTGAAGGCGAGCAGTACCGTGGCGAGAACGGCGGCGCGCGAGGGATCGTTCTGCGAACCGACCACGGCGAAAAAGATTTCAGTCGACAGCACGCCATGGCTGCCGCCGAGCACCAGCGGATTGCCGAAATCGGCCATGCTTTCGATGAAGCCGATGAGGAAGGCGTTGGCGAGCCCCGGCTTCATCAGCGGCAGCGACACCCGCCAGAAGGTGCGCCAACGGTCAGCGCGCAGCGTCGTGGACGCTTCCTCCATCGACGGGCTGACGCCTTCGACGACGCCGATCAGCACGAGGAAGGAAATCGGCGTGAAGGACAGCACCTGCGCGATCCAGATGCCGGTCAGCCCGTAAAGCCAGCGGCCGGGCTCAATGCCGAACAGATCGGATAGCCCCTGCGTAACGACACCGGCACGACCGAAGAGCAGTGTAAGGGCCAGGCCGATGACGAAGGGCGGCGTGATGATCGGCAGGATCGTCAGCAGCCTGAGACCCTTTTTCATGGGGAAACGCGTACGGGTGGCAACAAGCGCGAAGGCAAGACCGAGCAAGGTCGAGCCGAGGCCGGTCATGATGGCTAGCCACAGCGTGCGCCAGGCGACGCCGCAGCGACCGGCCCCGATCACGCAGTTGAGGCTCCAGATGCTGGGGTCCTGCACGTTGCGAATAAAGTTATCCGCATTGAACGAGCCGTCGAAATCCTGCACCGAACCGACAAACATACTGCCGATCGGGTAGAACACGAAGACCGTGACGAGGAAGACGAGCAGTGCGATCGCGCTGACGACGAAGGCATCGCCCTTCATGGCACCGCGCTCGGCAAGGCCGAAGGCAAAGAGTAGCACGAAGGCAATAGCAGAGAGCACCGCGCCCACCCCCATGGAGGGCTGGCCGTCCGCGAGCGTGCCGAAGAGCGCTTCGCTCAAGGACCAGGTCCAGCCCGAAATGCCTATGGCGAGGCCTTGGAGCGAAAGAAAGAAAACGCCGAGCGCACCGAGCCAGGCGAGTACCGCGCCGCGGCGCATCGGTTCCGCCATTCCGCGGGCTGCGAACGCGAGGAAAAGAAGCACAAGCGCACCGGCAAGCCACAGACGGCCATAGGAAAAAATCTGCACGAGACCCGGGGCTGCTTCCGGGGAAAGGGGAAAGCCGGCCAACCATCCGAGTCCGAAGAAGCCGGTCTCCATCCGGTACCAGGGCAATAAGGTCAATGCGACCGCGCCCAGGACCAGGACGACATCCAGCCTGCGATTGCCATGTCTCATGGCTACCTCGCTGTCTTTGAGTTGAGGGAGGCGGCACCCGCTGACATGGGCGCCGCCGGTTGGCACATTAGTTGGCGGCGGCGCCGATTTCCCGATCCCAGCGCTCCAGCAGCGCCTTGCGCTTTGCCGGGTCGCCATAGGTCTTGAAGTCGTAGTCTATCAGCTTGATGTCCTCGAAGCGCGGCGCCTTCTCGGGGATTGTCGCGCTCTTATTGGAAGGCAGCTGGAAGGATTTGGCATCCTTCATGCGCGACTGGACTTCAGCTGTCAGCGCCCAGTCGTACCAGATCTTGGCATTGTCGAGATTGCGTGCGCCCTTGATGATCGACATGGAGCCGATTTCATAGCCAGTGCCTTCGCAGGGCGTGGTTGACTTGACCGGGAAGCCTTCCGCCGTTTGCGCCACCGCATCGTGCACGAAAACGATGCCGAGCGCCGTCTCCCCGCGTGCCGCCGCCTTAACGGGCGCCGAGCCGGATTTGGTATACTGCGAAACATTGGTGTTCAGCTTCTTCAGGTAGTCAAAGGCCTGGTCCTCGCCCATGATCTGAACGAGAGAGGCGAGCGCCGTATAGGCGGTTCCGGAAGAATTCGGGTTGGCGATCTGGATTTCACCCTTCAGTTCCGGCGCCAGGAGGTCGGCCCAGCAGACCGGCTCCTTATAGCCCTTGGACTTGAAGATATCTGTGTTGTAGCCCCAGCCGAGCGCGCCGGCATAGACGCCGACCGTCTTGTAGCCGGAGCTTTCGGCCTGCTTCTTCGCCCAGTCGTTGAGTTCATCGAGCTTCGGCGACTTATATTCCAGCGTCAGGTTTTCCGAAGCCGCCTGAAGGTGCGGATCGCCCGTGCCGGCCCACCAGATGTCGGTCTTCGGATTGCGAGCCTCGGCGCGCACCTTGGCATAGGTCTCGCCGGACGAGAGACGAACCATGTTTACCTTGATGTCGCTATGGGCTTTCTCGAAATCGCCCTTCATCTGTTCGCAGATGACGACATCGGCCGAGCAGATGAGGTTCAATTCGCCAGCCGCCTGCGCGGGTAGCGCAGTGAGGGCAGAGCCGGCGAAGAGCATGATGGAAAAGGTCTTCATTTTCATGGGGCATCCTCCTGTTGCCTTGGTTGATTCTTCACGTGAACAAGCCACAGCGGGGCCATCGGCCTGCCCGTCGGCGCCTTCACGATCTCGGATTGCGTTTTGTCTAAAGGACTCGATCAGTTCGTCGCGGCGATTTCCGCATTGAACCTGTGGAGCAGTCGACTTCGTTCGTCCGGGGAGCCGAAGGTGGCGAAGTCATAATCCACCATCTTGATCATCGAGATATCAGGGGCTGCCGACGGCAGGCTGGAATTCGCATTGGACGGCACCTGGTTCTGGCCGGAGGCTGCACCCGTACCCTGTCCTTCCGGACTGAGCGCGAAGTCGACGAAATGCTTGGCTTCCGCGAGATTACGCGCCCCTTTGACGATGCTCACCGCGCCGATCTCGTAGCCCGTGCCTTCGCAGGGTGCGACGATAACGAGGGGAAAGCCCGCCTGCTTCTGCGTGACGGCATCATGCATAAAAGAAATGCCGATCAGCGTTTCTCCGCGAGCTGCCGCTTTGACGGGCGCAGCCCCCGAAGTCGTATAGCGCTCGATATTGCGGTTGAGCGCAGCGAGGTAACGGAAAGCCTCATCCTCTCCGAAGAGCTGCACCAGCGTCGCAAGTGTCGTGAAAGCGGTCCCGGACGAACTCGGATTCCCGCTCTGGATGCGCCCTCGATAAGTGGTGTCCGCCAGGTCTTTCCAGCAGGTCGGGGCAGGAAGCTTCAGTTCGCGTAGCAGATCGGCATTGTAGGCAAAGCCGAGAGCACCGGCGTAAATCCCGGCAGACCTGCCACCGGACATGGCAAAGAAATTCTGCGCCCAAGGCAGCATGTCGCGTTCATGAGCCGGCTGGTAGGGCTCGAGAAGATTTTCGGAACCAGCCTGCAGATGGGTATCGCCAGTCCCGCCCCACCAGACGTCGACGGTTGGCGCAGCTTTCTCTGCGCGGATCTGATTGAAGATCTCGCCAGTGCTTTTGCGGGTCATCGAAATCTCGAGCCCGCTCCTCGCCTCGTAGGCTGTCTTCATCGCGGCGCACCACGTCTCGTCGACACCGCATAGAACGGTGAGGGATGGGGCAGTCGTGCCGGTGCCGGCGCTCGCCAACCACAGAGCCGCGACCGCGCTCAAAGCGGTGATGCCTCTCACGATTACCTCCCATTGGACGCTACGTCCCAATCTCCACAGTCAGGATGTCACATCTACCGCCCCGCGCAATCGGAGAATGGTTACGGTTCTTACAGCGGGGAGAGGTCTTGCGGTCGAAAAGATGACAAAGGTTACAAATGTGACAAATCGCATAACAAGAGGCTGCTTTGAAGATCTTGAAGGCCCTGCCTATAATGGATGCGGGAGGACGTGCATGTGTTGAATGAGAAGATAAGCATTCTGATCGTCGAGGACGACCCGGACATGGCGGAGCTTATCTCCGACCTCGTGGAGGCGGAAGGCTGGACCCCGCTCACAGCGCCATCGGCGGAGGATGCGGCGATCGTGCTTTCGCGCGAAACCGTTCATCTCGTGCTTGTCGACCATAATTTGCCGGGCACCTCCGGCCGCACCCTCGCGCAGCGTCTGCGCGCGCAGACGAATATCGGCATCGTCATGGTGACGGCTGCCGGCAGCGCCGCGGACCGGGTTCTCGGCCTCGAAACGGCGGCGGACGACTACGTCGTTAAACCTTTTGAACCTATCGAATTGACGGCCCGCATCAAGGCCGTGCTGCGCAGGACGATCCCTTCGCTCAAGCCGGAGCGGGAAAGCGAACGTGAGCATGAGCCCACCTCCTTGAAGCTCGGCGACTGGTCGGTGGATCTGAAGAATCGGCGCGCCACGTGTCGCACTGACCCTGCAAAGTCGCTCACCAGCGCCGAATTCGCCCTGCTCGAGATCCTCGCTGAGACGCCGAACACCCCCGTCAGCCGCGCCCATATTCTCGACCGGCTCGGCGCGGAAAGCGAACGCTATATCGACCGCAATGTCGACGTACTCGTGCTGCGCCTGCGTCGCAAGATCGAGCGCAATCCGGACCTGCCACGACATATTAAAACGCGACGCAGCAAGGGCTATGTTCTCGATACGGACGATGGCGAGATTGCACCTTCATCAGCCGCCCCTTCCTCTCTTCCATCGCCTTTCGGCTGCCTTTTGCGATCGTCTTCATTTGTATCCTCGTCTTCAGCCTGGCGGCCATCGCTATTTACGGCTTGCAACGAGCCCGCCAGGAAATGGCAGCCTATGGCCTGCAAGCTTTTTCGAGCCTCGCAAAGGCTTCGCTGGTGTCGCGGCAGGTTTCGGATCTTGTCTCGAGCGCGCCGTTTTTGATGAATGCGACCTCCCCCTACCGCGTCTCCAGCGAAAGTCGCTCGGTTGTCGTGCAGGTCGACGCGCTGATCCGGGCGATGGAACCTGAAAACGGCGAAGTCGCTGCCAAGGGTTTTGGCAGCGGCCGCATCGTGGAGCTGCTGGAGACGATCCGCACGCAAACGACGGCACTTGCCGACGACGCAGAATCCGCCCAGCAGCATAAGGCGGAGGCTGCGGCAGCGCTCGGCGAGATTGCAACTGGCAGCGGCATTGCGGATGTTGAATTTCGCGGTCGGCTGAATGCCATCGTACAGGCCGCCTCCAATTCGGACAGTCTCTTTCAGCTCGGGGAACTGCGCCGGCGCTACGTTTCCGAGACCGCCCCGCGTCTGCAACCCGCTGCCCCGGATATCAGAATTGCTGCCGCCGAGCTCGCACCTTACGAACGGATCTTCGATGCACAGACGCAGTACTTGCTTGAAATGTTCGCCATCCGCAGCGCTGTCTCTCGCCTGCATAATGTCTCACGCGATCTGTCGCATGCGACGGAGACCCAAAGCGAGACCGTTGCCCGCAGTCTCAGCGACGACCTCGGATCGACCTCTGATGCCCTGAGCCGCATCCTTGTTATCGTCGCCGTCGCTTCGCTGCTCGTGCTGGCAATGGCCGTAGTCTCAATCCGTTCCGTCATGCGCGTCTCGCGCGGCATCGTTTCCCTTTCAAACGGCATGAATGCTTTGGCTGAGGGGCGAAAGGATGTCGATGCGCCGCGTTATGACGGCACGGAAACTGAGCTGGTGCGTCTGCTCGAAGCGTTCCGCGCGTTCCGGGAGAGCGTCGAGCGCGTCACGCGGCTGAGACGCACGGCGGAAGCGGCCGCCCGCACCATCCGCTCCACCTTCCGCAGCATGAACGAAGGCATCGCTCTATTCGATCCGCGCGGCCGACCGATCACCATGAACCGCCGCGTCATCGCGCTGCTCGGCTGGTCTGGTTCGGCCAGAAAACTGCCGCTCCGCAGCTTCGTCATGCCGCTGCCGGAGATCGATCTGGCACTCCTGCCGGCCGAGAACGATCCTGGCCTGTTAGCGGACCGGTATGTGCTGCGCCACCGCGCTGATGCCGGACGGGTGACGGAGGTGTCGCTATCCCGGCAACCGGATGGCGGCATCGTGCTGCTGGCGCGCGATATCACCGAGATCGACCGGCAAGAAACCGAGGCAGCGAAGATCCAACGGCTTGACGGCATCATGCGCATGACCCACCAGGTCAGCCACGAGGTGGGCAACATGATCGGCATTATCACCGGAAGCCTCGGCCTACTGGAGCGCGAAACGGGCTTCAACGACCGGCAAAAGCGACACCTCGCCCGCATTCGCAAGGCGGCCGACCGTGGCAGGTCGCTTGCCGGAAGCATGCTTTCCATCGGCAGCCAGCAGCCGATCCACCCGAGCGAGGTAGAACTCGGCTCGGTGCTGCGCGGCATGGCCGACGTGCTGGAGATCGCCATCGGCGAGAAATGCCGGCTTGACTTCGAGATCGCCGACGACCTGCCCATGATCTTCATCGACACGGCGCTTTTCGAACAATCGATCCTCAATCTCTGCCTCAACTCCGCCGCGGCCATGCCGGCAGGCGGCACGATCCGCATCCGTTGCGCCCGCAGCGAGGCTGGCATGACCGTTAACGTGGCGGACGACGGTATCGGCATGACACCCGAGGCAGTCGACAAGGCGTTCGAGCCCTATTTTACCACCCGCGATGCACAAGGCGGCGCCGGTCTCGGGCTGGCCATAGTCTATGGCTTCGTACGTCAAAGCGGCGGCGACGCTCGTATCACCTCACTGCCGGGAAAGGGGACGGTCGTTGAACTTTGGTTTCCGGCCTGAAATTCTCCAAACCAGGGCGCGAAAGCCAACGCGGGCACATCGACCTGTTTAATGAAGCAAAGCGGGAAGTGGAGGAGGAAATAGCTGTTCCAGACATCGACCGGTCCACCTCCTTCGGTATTGGTCTCGCTTACGACCCAGTGTTTCGCCATCCCGAATTGACCCTTCTCATGCCGAGCAAGTCGGTTGCTGCGAGCATATTAGCTGGGGCGGAAAATGCGCCGGATCGAAATGAGGCGTTCCAACTGTTGGCTGCCCAATCAACCAATTCCTCGATGAGGATGGCCCATTCGCGGGCACTCCCAAAACTTGGAGCTTCATCAAGTCACGGCAGTTTCTTCGAGAGCACTTGCGTTTGATCGAATCCACCTGAATACCCAAGCAATTGCCGGCGCGAAGTACAGGTGATCTGCCCTCCATCGCCGCTTTGCTAATCCATGGAAAGGCGATCACAGATCAGGGCGGCGAGGACACCGTGGGGGCGGAACACCGGTTACCATAGAAGCCGGGAACAGGAGTGTTCCAAGTGACGCGATTATTCTTCGATCAGACGCTTCTCTCCCGGTGGGAGCCCGTGCTCGATCAACCTGTCGAGGTAGTCGCAATAAGGACTACCTTCATAAAATGGGTGGGCTGCGGCTCGGACGGATTCCGCGTTCAGGTTTGGAAACTTCTTCAAAGCATCAGAGATCCACGTCCTCACCTCATCGCTATTGCCCGCCCTGAGGGCGAGCAACGCTGACCCAATGAATGGATAATAGGTTGTGCGTTCGAAGGACGCGCCTTCCCGTAGATGCATCCGGGCCGTTGAGAGGTCATCGGGCTCGCCTCTCAGCATCAAGCCAATGCCGAGCAGTGTCTTGAACGCAAACATAGACGGATCGTGAGGGCTGAGATCGATGGCATTTTGTGCGGCTCTAATCGTTGTATCGGCGTCCCTGAGCCGCACGGCTGCCATTCCATGTGCGAAGTGAAGAAAGGCGTAGTTTTGATTTAATGCAAGGCCCTGTTCAGCGACAGGCATGGCCTCGGCCGCTCGCCCACCCACCGTAAGAAGGAGGGACATCACCGCGTAGGCGATATCGCTCCGCCTGTCGATTTCCAAGGCCTTCGTGGCGAACGATAGTCCTTGCTCGATGGCGACCGGCACATCTGCGGCACGCCCCCAAAGGACGAGTGCGTATCGGTGACGAGCCAAATAGGCGTAGGGAAGTGCAAAATTCGGATCGTGTTCGAGCGCTTGTCGAAGGAACTTCTCGGCAGTGGCTTGCGAGCCTGCTTCGAAGGAAAGCAATTCAGCGAAGCCGCGGTGACAAAGTTCCCAAGCAGTAAGGTTGTCCGTCGATTTGGCGAGGGCGAGGCTCCGTTCGTGCGCTCCCAGCTCTGGTTCGATGCCCGCGATAATCCGGCGCGTTATCTCGTCCTGCACATCAAAAAAATCGGCGATCGGACGATCCCAGCGCTCGGCCCAGATGTGTGCTCCCGACAGCGCGTCGATTAGCTGTACAGTGATCCTCAGCCGTTCACCGGACCGCCCGAACCGATCTTCCACGACATAGCGCACACCAAGTTCCCGGGCGATCTTGCGTACGTCCTTGGCTGTCCCCTTGTAGGCGAAAGTCGAGTTGCGAGCGATCACGAACAACCATCGAAAGCGACTTAGTTCCGTAATGACGTCTTCGACCAGTCCGTCGACAAAGAAGTCCTGATCGGGGGTGACAGAAAAATTCTGGAATGGGAGAACCGCGATCGAAGCACGTACCTGTCCAGAGAGCCGAACCGGGCTGGGCGCCGTGCCGTCCAGCTCGACCTGCCACACGTCAATTGGTTCGGGGATATTTTTGACGGACTGTGGCCCGAGCCACGTCATCCCAGCGTCTATCTTGCTTTGCACATGATCGTAGATTGCACGAGATATGCAGATGCCTCCGGCGGGTGCGATGGTTTCCAAACGCGCAGTGATGTTGATGCAGTCGCCGAGGATGTCGTCGCCATCGATCACCACATCTCCGAGATGAATACCGATGCGGAAACGCAGACGTCGGTCTTCCTTTTGAGGAGACTCGCGCGAGATCAAATTGCGCTGCATGAGAAGGGCCGCTCTTACCGCCAACACCGGCGATGGGAATTCGACCAGGAGCCCGTCGCCCATGGTTTTGACGATGCGGCCACCGCCCTCCATAATTGCCGGGTCAATCACGGAGGTTCGCGCGTCGCGCAGCCGCGAAATGGTGCCTTCCTCGTCCGCCGCCATGAGACGAGAATAGCCGACCAAATCGGCCGCCATTATTGTGGTAAGACGACGTTCCACGCTTGCCCCTCCGCGAGGAAAATACACTAACTCCTGATAAGCAAATACGAAAGCGCTCCGGAGCCGGGCGAATCAGGCTAGGAAAGAAAAATCCAGAGCGAATGGGCTGATGCTGCACCCGAGGGATCCGCTTCTCTCTTCGGCTTTCCGATGCCGAGCGGGAACGCCCGGTCGCAACAGCGTGTGCGATGCGCAAAGGGCTACAGAGCGGATGGTCCCCCGTAACCGTCGGCTTCAACCTGCTCGTTGTCAGGCTGCGAACAGCTCCGCCAGGCGATGCGACGGCGGGAGACGCCACACGGACGAAGGCTATCCGCCCTTCTTGTAGCTCACCCAGTAGATCACGCCGTTCGTATCCTCCGAGACGAGCAGCGAGCCGTCCGGAGTTATCGCCAGCCCGGCGATGCGGCCAAATTCAGTCTTCCGGTCCTCGCTCAGGAAGCCAGTAAGGAAGTCCTCCGTGCTCGTCGGCTCGCCTTTGTCGAAGTTGACCCGCACGACCTTATATCCGGCCGGATCGGCCCGGTTCGCTGAACCGCGTAGCGTGACGAAGGCATCGTTGCGATAGTCCTCCGGAAACTGCTGCGCATCGTAGAAGCGAATGTTGATCACCGACGCATGCGCATCAAAAGTTAGCGCTGGCGCGGCGGTCTTGGTTTTGCAGAAATCATCCTTGGGCGTACCCTCCGGCATGGTGAAACTCGCCCAGTCGGGCTGCCTGTCGCCGTAGCAGAACGGCCAGCCGTAGTGGGAGCCTTGCTCTATCTTGTTCAGTTCCTCGCCCGGCAGCTCGTCGCCGAGGTGGTCGACACCGTGGTCGACGCCCCACATGACCCCGGTCTCCGGATGCCAATCGAAGCCGAGCATGTTTCTCAGCCCCTTCGCGAAGACCGTGCGTTTCTTGTCTTTTATGTCGAGCCGAAGGTTGGCAGCCTTTTCGTCGCTGCTTCGAAGCAGGCGTCGCAGGAACTGCCGACGTTGATGTGCAGCGCTCCGTCGGGCGCGAAGGCGAGCGTCCGCCGCCCGTGCTGGCCGCCGTCGGGCAGGTCGTCGATGATCTTCTCCATTTTGCCGATCGTCCCGTTATCGTTCAGATCGGCGGCCATAACGGCATGGACCGTGGAAAGGAAGATACGACCGTCCCGGATTGCAATGCCATGGATGCCGTCGAGATCAGATGCCATCGTGCGAGGCTTCGGATCGCCTTCCTTGACGGCGATCACGTCCTTTTCCTCGGGGCGCGTCACGTAGACGGTGCCGTCTTCGGCGACCGCCATCATGCGGGCATTGCCGAGGTCACGGGCAAAGATGCTGACCTCGAATCCTTCCGGAACCTTGAGCCGCTTGACGGCATCCTCGCTGAATGGCTGATGCTTCGGCCTGAAAACATTCGTCTCGACCTTGTGGAGCACGCCTTCTTGCTGCGCCCAGGCGGATGCTGAAACAAGCGCGACACTCAACAGCATAGCTGCTTTTCTGGTCATATCTGCTCTCCCAATCTCCGGCGCTGCCAGACCTGTCGAGTGCCTCAGCGGTCCGGCCTCGCGCTCAGCCACACCCACGCGATGCCGGTAGACCATCTCCCAGCCTTTCCAGCGTTGATGCCGAACTTGGCTGACGCGGACTCCAGGACCGCGCACGCCGATGTGGAGGCGGACAACCATCGAGTAATGCAGCGGTCGCTGCTATTGTGCTTTCTCCACTTGTCCGCGTGCGGTGGCGCTGTTCTAGTTTGGTGCGGCAGCCGCGGTTTCACCCGGCGGCAAGATTCGAAACATGAAGGTTGAAACCTTCTCCCCCGGCTTGAAAGGTCCAGGGACCTGATGGCTGACCGGTTTCAGGCTTTGAAGGAAGACTGCAATTGATGTCACGTCTTCTTCAGTGAGCTGCGCGAATGCATGCCACGGCATGATTGGCGCCAGGAGGCGGCCATCCGGCCGCTGCCCGGTCTGAAGCGCCGTCACAATCTGTTCCCTGGTCCAGCTGCCGATCCCGGTCTCCTTGTCAGGCGTAATGTTGCGGCCGACGAAAACACCCTGCCCCGGGATCTCAAAACCGACATCCGATCCACCCAGAAATCGCGAGCTGTCCGGGTTTCCGAAAAAATATCCCGGTGTGTGGCAATCGTTGCAGCCGCCGATCGTGACGAGATATTCGCCGCGCGCAGTCTGCGTATCGTCGGCAGCTGCCATGTTCGAGTGCAGCCCCAATGCTGAGGCGGCCAAAAAAGCCAACCGAACGCTCAATCGAAACATCATCCCCTCCATGATACAGCTCGCAACGGCCATCGAACTGAATATCACGATGAACATGTTTCATATATTAGCCATATTGAATTAACGAAGATTGCGACTGGTTATTGCTCATCCTCGGGGCGAATGGCGGCGACAGGTTCAAGATCGGACATCGACCCGTCATTGTACGACCCCGCCCTTGCGCAGCCCCTCCATGACGAGCTCGAAATCGGCGGGGTTCTTGAAGGGCAAGACTTTGCGACGGTATTCCAAGGAGTAGTCGGGATTGACGCGCAACACCTCTTGCCACCTCGCGCGGGCCTCTTCGAAACGGCCGAGATGTCCGTAACAGGCGGCCAGAAGCGCGCGCGAGACATCGGTGACGGGGTTGCGGTTCACGCGCTGCAGCAACGGTTCGACGGCCTCCTCGTACCTTCGCAGTTGAAACAGGGCCAAGGCCTGAAAATGCAGAACGACATCCGGAAAGTACGGGTTCAGGACCCTCGCCCGATCGAAATAGGCGAGTGCCTCCCCGGATCTGCCTGAATAGATGAGTGCCTCGCCGAGGCTGACCTGCCCTTCGGCGAAGTTCGGATTGAGGACTATCGCACGCGCGGCCTCGCTGATGGCGCTATCGTGCTGTCGCGTGTAAAGCTTGACCACACTCAGTGCCCAGTGGGCGACGGGATCGCTATCATCCCGCGCTACCGCCAGCGTCGCGGCCTCTTCGGCTTGCTCGATTGAGCGCTGCGGCGACTCGCTCCACCGGTTCAGGTAGTCGAGCCCGTGGGTGAGGGCCAGGAAGGCGTGCGCTGAGGCGAAGTTCGGGTCCAGCTCGACGGCACGTTGCAAAAGCTTGCGGGCGTCGCTGTTGGTTTGCTTCGTCAGCCGGTGCCACAGCTCCCGGCCACGCAGGAAGCAGTCATACGCCTCGGGATGCCGGGTCTGCCCCGGCGCCAGTCTTTTCCGATCGCCCTCTGTCAGGTTGACCGCCAGCGCGTCGACGATCTGCTGCGTGACATCGTCCTGAACCGCGAATATGTCGGTGAGCTCGCGATCGAACCTCTCTGCCCATAGGTGCCCGCCGGTGGTCGCGTCGATGAGCTGCGCGGTGATGCGGACTCTGTTTCCCGATTTGCGTACGCTGCCCTCAAGGACATGCCGCACGCCGAGCTTCGTGCCCACCTCCTGCACCTCGACGTTCTTGCCCTTGAAAGTGAACGACGAATTGCGGGCGATGACAAAGAGCTGCGACAGCTTCGATAGCGCCGTGATGATGTCTTCCGAGATGCCGTCGGCGAAGTAGTCTTGTTCGGCGTCACCGCTCATGTTGGCGAAGGGCAGGACGGCAATCGACAGCTTCGGCGACGCTGCCGTCGCCGGTCGGCTCGTCGCGGTTTCCGAGGTCGCGGCTGCCCTGGTCCCGGCGCTGCCGACTTGCAGCGAATAGACCCGGATCGGCTCGGCGATGTTCTTGAGTTGCGTGTTGCCGAGATCGCTGACCGAGAGGTCGAGCCTCGCCTTGACCTGGCGATAGGCATCCTCGGACAGGCAGATCGCGCCCGCCGCGGCGACGCCCTCTAAACGCGAGGCGATGTTGACGCCGTCGCCCATCAGATCGCCGTCGCTTTCCTCGACGACGTCGCCCAAATGGATACCGATCCGGAACTCGATGCGACGGTCCTGCGGCACGCCGTCATTGCGCTCCACCATGCCGTTCTGCACCTCGATGGCGCAGCGTACGGCGTCCACCACGCTGCGGAACTCGACCAGCGCACCATCGCCGGTGCGCTTCACCACCCGGCCATGGTGCACGGCGATCGTCGGATCGATGAGATCGCTGCGCAGTGCCCGCAACCTCGCCAGGATGCGGTCCTCGTCGGCGCCGGCAAGTCGGCTGTACCCAACCACATCAGCGGCCAGGATTGCAGCCAGCTTTCGGGTCTCGCTCATGGCGCCGTCTCCTCGCTTCCACGATAGCAGGGAGACAGAAGGCAAGAAAGAACTTTGAGCCGCTGCTCCTCTACAGGGGCGGCAGGCGTCGTTTAACGGAAGTTCCCTTGATGACGGCTGTGCTGGTGACGGCGTGCTCCGAGAGGGCTTCAAGAACATCGTCCATCTGCTCGATCGTGTGGACCACGAGGCGAGCAAGGAAAGGATCATCGCCGGTGATCTTGTCACATTCGACAAACTCCGGCCGCTCCTGAATGAGCCGTTCGACAAGGTGGAGCTTGCCGGGCAGCGGCCGGATTCTTACAATCGCCCTGATCTGGTAGCCGATGGCGCGCGTGTCCACGTCGATAGTGAAGCTTCGGATGACGCCCGCCGCCTCAAGCCGGCGAACACGCTCCGACACGCTTGGCGCGGACATGCCAACCAGGCGGGCAAGCTCGCTCATCGAGAGGCGAGCATCGGAATCGAGCGCGGCAAGAATCTGCGCGTCCGTCGCGTCCAGCGCAGATTTTGCAGTTTGAAGGTTCCGAGGTGCTTTTGCCTTCGACATAGCGGTCAAACTACGCGATTAGCTCTTGCACTTCCATATAAATCGAGACGCAGCCTATTGCATGATGGCTCCAGTAGGAGAAAACCATGCTGCTTGGGATCGTCGCCGGCCTCATCACTTGCGCCCTCTGGGGGCTGACTTTCATTGCCCCGCGCGCCGTCGCACCGCTCACGGCATGGGATTTGACCATTGCCCGCTATGGCGTCTTCGGCCTAGCCTGCTTGCTGTTGATGGCCGATCGACGGTTCCGGCCAGTCGGCATGGCCCCCGCGCGGCTTCTGACCGGCCTGCTGCTCGGCGGCGCGGGTTATGTCGGATACTTCATCAGCGCGGCCTTTGCCGTCCAACTCGCCGGTGCGGCCGTTCCGCCTGTCATTATCGGCACCATGCCGGTGTTCTTGGCGATCATCGCCAATATTCGGGACCGCTCCGCATCATGGAAGGCACTGACGCTTCCCCTGACGCTGATCGCGATCGGCGTGACGATCGTAAACGCCGCGACGATCGGCGCGGCCGACGTTGCGGATACGCCATCGATCCTTCGCGGTGTTCTTGCCAGTTCGGCCGCGCTGGTGATCTGGATCGCCTACGGTCTGGCGAATGCAGCTGTCATGCGGTCAGCGGACGCGCCGGCCGGTCTGCAATGGACAGGGCTGCAAGGCATAGGCGCGGCGATCGGAAGCCTTCTCCTGTTGCCGCTGGCCTCGTTCGATGTCGCGAACACGGCTTCCGCCTCAGAAATCGCCAGCTTCGTCGTATGGGCGTTGGTGATGGGGTTGGCCGGCTCGTGGTTTGCAACCTGGTGCTGGGTGATCGCTTCCCGTCGCCTGCCGCTGGCGCTCGCGGCCCAGCTCATCGTTGCCGAAACAGTCTTCGGCCTCGCCTATGGATTCATGTTCGAGGGCCGGTTTCCTTCTCCCGCCGAGGCGATCGGAGTGATTATGCAGTTCGCCGGCGTCTGTTCCGCCATCGCAGTTTTCAGCAAGCCTGCGAAGCTGGTCCAAGTGTCGCAACAGTCCTAGTATCTGCTACGTCGCATGATTTGTCGTACAACCCGGCCGCTGGGCGCGTGAAACCCGGGAGGGCCGCGGCGATTATTGCCTCACATTGCTTTTTCGGTTCCGAGCTCACTTCTTGAATGATGCGCAAAGACTTGCGAAAGCGGCCGCCCGGCTTCGGCAAGCCGGACCTGTCTGGAAGGGCCATCGTTTGAAGCCTGGCCACGGAAACGGCAAAGAGCACATCAGGGCCGCGGAGATTCCGCCTAGTCCATCTTCTTCGCAGCGCGCTCGGCGGCTTTGCCGACAAGGCTGCGATCACCGGTCTCGTGAGTGGCAGTCATCGTCATATGTGTGACCTTCCAGCCCTCGGCTGATTTCACCAGCCCGTAGCGATAGTGGCCGGAGAGAACCCACAGATCCTTGCCTAAACTATGCGTCGCCTGGAAATCGGCCTCGGCCGTCGCCGTGTCGCCGGATGCATCCACAATCGCGTGGTTTGTGACGAGATGCAGCGTCCTGTCGAAGCCCGGCAGGAAGTTCGACCATTGCGCGACCACTTCATCGGCTGACTGTGTGACAGCTTCGCCGCCCCAGAGGCTGGTATAGTCGAGCGTCACCTTCTCGGCGAAGGCGCCGCGCACCCGCGGCCATTGATGGCGGTCGGCGCCGGCGGCGATGTCGGTGATGGCATCAATGATGGCGAGGCGGTCTTCGGGCTTCATGCTAACTGCCTTCGCGATGGAGGGTGCCACCATCATCATGACGGCAACGAGACTTGCAACGATCATTTTCATGGGCCCGCTCCTCAATTCGACCGTCGGCCGAGAACTTTTTCGATGTGCTCGGCCACTGCGTCGGCCGCGGCGTCGACATGCTGCTGGCGGTCATAGAAATCGAATTGGGTGACGCCCTCGAACCAGCGCGTCGTCGCATCGACCTTCAACAGGCCAAGGAAGGCATGCGCGCCCTCGGGCACGGCCGCTGCCTCGGAATGGACCAGCAGGACGGGCTTGTCGACGCGCGAGCCGGTGGCGACAGAATCATACGTGAGCCAGGGCTCCCAGGAGCCGAGATTGAACTTGTTGTCATATTGGGGAACGAGACCGCGATCGGCTTCGGTGTAATAGGGGATCTGGTACATGAGCGAGGATTCATCGGTGGCGCTGGCCGCAAGGATGACCCGTGGGCTTCCCTTCTCTTCAGCGCGCTCGGCGCTGCGCGAAACAGCGATCAGCTTGGCGACGCCCTCGGCACCGCCATAGACCTCTTCGACGATCGCTTTGTTGTGCAGCCATGGCGCGACGAGCGATAGGGACCTGAATTTCGGATTGCCGCTGACGGCATCGGCCATATAGCCGGCCGAGGCGCATATGCCGAGGCCGTTGATCGCGTCCGGATCGACCTCCGACAGCGTCGACAAGAAATCGGCGGCGGCGATGATGTCTGCAGTCTTCGTCGCCGGGTCTTCCTTGAAACGGATGGTGCCGCTCGATTCACCCCAGCCACGATAGTCGAAAGCCAGCGCCACGAAGCCTCGCTCGGCCATTTCCTTGGCATAAAGGCCCGACATCTGCTCCTTGATCGAGGTCCAAGCGCCGGCGACGATGACACCGGGCCGCCGTGTTTCGGCAGCCGTGTCCGATGGCACGTAGAGTGTGCCGACGATTGTTTCACCATTGCTTGGAAATGTGACCTTTCGGGCGGCTACTTCCGCTGCGCTCACCGTCGTTGCCGCCACAGTGGCAAGGATTGCCGCAAGTGCAAACTGTTTCATCTGAACTCTCCGCTGGTTGAACAAGGCGAGAGTGCCAGGATCGCCGGCGCGGTGCAGGCGCGAAAATTGCTCGACTTACGGCGTATGTTGCTATTGCGACCGGAACTGTGCGGGCGTGATGCCCACCCGCTTGCGGAAATGCTGGCCGAAACGCGAGACATCGGCATAGCCGACGCGGTAAGCGACCTCGGCGACCGTTGCCGACGTGGTCTTGAACAGAAGCCGTGCCCGGTCGAGGCGCTCGTCTATGACATACTGGATCGGCGATCTGCCCGTCGCGGCCTTGAACGCGCGCGCGAAGTGATACCGGCTCATGGCCGCCTCCGAGGCGAGTTGGTCAAGCGAGATATCGTCGGTCAGATGCTCCTGGACATAGGCAATCACCTTCCTCAGCCGGCGGTCATCGAGACTGGCGCAAAGTTCGGCATGCGGCGCCAGCAACCGGGCCAAATGGGTGGCCAAGGCCAAATCCATCGTCTGCCGATAGAGCGAAGACGAATCCTCCCCGCGATCCGCGGCAAGCCGGACGAGCTGCGCTAGAAGTGGTTCCAGGCCTCCGACGTGCGGTCTGAACGCCGTGCGCGTATCCAGCCCGACATCGTCGAGCATGTGCTTGTCGAAGGATACCGTCAGATAAGAATGGGCGTCGTCGAATTCGCATATGCCGGCGGCGCCCCCGGGCAGGATCCAGCCCTCATCGGCGGAAAGTGGAATATGGTGACGGCGGTCCGAGCCGAGGGCCAGGCGATGCTCGTCCTGCGCGACCAAAAACAGGCCGATCGTCAGATCCGACAGTGCGAAAGCGCCGCCGCCGGCAGGAACATCGTACCTGCATGCCGTCACTCCCCAGTCGCGTCGTGCTGCATTGCCCATGGAAAGAAGCTGGTGAGGCTCTGCGGAAAATCAACCTGCATGTGCGCTCATCGACGATGGCCCCCTCACCAAAAGCAACAATCGCCCAAAGACGCGCAAGAATTGCGCATGTCGCAGCGCCGGCATTCCGGCACCCTTGCCGCGAAACCATGTGGGAAAGGGACCATCAATGTCACCCAGAGCCATCGCCGGCGGCGCCGTGTTAACATCCTTTATCCTGATGGGCGGGATCGCCCGGGCGGCAAGCCCCGAAGAGAACCGCAAGATGATTGCCGACTATTACGCCGCCTATGCCTCGGGCGACATGGACAAGGTCGCATCCTTTTTTGCCGACGACATTTTATGGCACATTCCCGGCCACCATCCGCTCGCCGGCACCATGCGCGGCAAGCAGGAAGTGGCCGCCTTCTTTCAGCAGCTCGGAAAAGGCAATTTCCGGGCAGAGCTGATCGCGCTGATAGCGGGCGAGAACTGGGTCATCGATATGCATCGCGGCTGGTCAAACCGTGACGGCCTTGCCAATGTCGATACGATCTGGGTCCTTGCGTTCAAGATCGAGAACGGCAAGATCAAAGAAGCCCGCAACTTTTCTTTCGATCAGGCCGCCGCGGACAGCTTCTTCTGGCAAGCATATCGGCTCAAACCGCTGCCCGACCGTCTGAAGACTGAGTGAGCATCAGACAGTATGGCTCGGGGCCATCGCTCACGGACTGACAGGCTGCCGTTGGAGGAATGAGATTCGCTTCAGCCGCAGCGCATGCTTTTCCAGCAGATGCCATGAAAGCCAGCCGAGCAACAATGTTATCGGCAGGGAAAGGCCGAACACTGTCCACCACGTGCTGTACTGACCGAGGGCATGGTTCACCACCTGCTCCACTGGCCAGCCGTAGAGATAGGTCCCGTAGGAAACATCGCCCAATCGGTCGAGAGTCGGCAGCTGTATGCTCGGCGAGATCGCGATGTAGACAAGCGGATAGGCAAACAACATCGGCCCGTAAGAATAGGCGGGCAAGAAGACGAGGCAGAGCACGCCGAGCGCCGCGAAGATCGACGCCAGGACAAGGTTCGGCTGCCACTTTTCCATCACGAACCAGAGAAGCGAACCGCAGAAGAAGTAGGGCGCGATAAAAGTGAAATCCGTTATCAACTGTGTGTCCGGCCACGGATGCTCGAAGAAAAGCTGCCAGGTCACGCCCACGGCAAGGGCAAGCGCCATGAACGGCGCTCGCAGAAGACCGATGGCCATCAACGCCGCAAGGATCAGGTAGCAGAAGATTTCCTGGCTGATCGACCAAAGAGAGCCGTTGGTGAAGGTGGCAAGCCAGGAGATTGCAGGATCATAGAACTGCACATTCGGCAGTTTCATGCCATAGCTCGGATTGAGCACCGAGAGCACGGTCGTCTCCAGGGGATTCGACCAGCGCAAGTAACGCCTGATGCCCAGCGGGCTGAACAACGGGCCCAGAACATACACGCTGAGCAGGATGCAGACGACAAGCGCCGGATAGATCCTCAGCGCCCGTCGCCAGAGAAAACCGCCGACGCTGCCGAACTGCGCGCTCTGCGTGACGAGGAAACCGCTCGTGATGAAAAATGCATAGACCCCGAATATGCCAAGGATCTTGTCGTCGCCGAGCAACCGCACAAAGGGCTCGTTGGCCTCGGTCTTTTCCGAGATGAGAAAGGCATGCGAGAAGATAACGGTGGAGGCTGCGATGAGCCTGATGATGTTGACGTTTGGGTAAAATGGCCTTGTGACCCCGCGCCCGGGCATGCGATTCCCCGCTTTGACAATTCCGCAGAGCATTAAGGTGGGCTTTGAATGTTGTCACGAGACGTTGTGCAACAGTGCGCGATAATCTCTGGTCCACCGGTGGCGGCTCGCCCCCGGCCTGGTTGAGGGTCGCCCCACCGCGTTGGTGTTTGAGCAGGGCGCTGTCCTGCGCACCCCTGCTTATTTCATTGTTCTCAACTGGGCCGGGGATTCGCTGCTTGCGATCCGTGACTTCCGTTACGCGCGCTATGCGTTGGAAGCGGCGGACGTTAAGCCGATAGGCGCGGCTTTCGTCAGAGACGCTTGCGTCCGACAGTCGGGGGCCGACCAATATGGGTCCGAATTTCCGATCGGCGTCATCTCGGCGGGCTGCTGCCCTCTTCTTCTCGTGCAAGGATGCGGTCGCAGCACGCTATCAAACCACAGCCGCATTGAGCCGGGTTGAGCCGTTTTGAGGAAGTTGGCGGCGAATTTGTCGTTGCCGGTGGACGCGTTAATCCCGCCTGCCTTCTTCTGCGATCGCGGCTCGCGTTCAGGCAGCGCGGCTTGTACTTTTTTCAATTCCAAATTTCAGAATACGCGCGTATATTGCAGACGGGGTTGCAGTATCGGTGTCTTGAGGGGTTGGAGACATGGGCTGGAATACGTCATCGGCATTCACGCCCGTCGCGCTTGCTTTGCGCGGCCCGGCAACGCGCAAGATCGTTCGGACGCTGGGCGACGCAGCGCATCTCCTGCTCAAAGACTGGCCTTCCGACGATGGCGAGGAATATGTCGCCGCCGTAAAAGCCTGCGTCGACGCGATTACCGGGAAAATTGCCCCGGAGCGATTCCGGGAGGCCCTTTTGCGTGCGGCCAATGAGGCGGGTATCACAGTTCTAGCGGTCGTCCAGCAGCCACCAACGTCCGTGCGGCGACCGAGCATGTCCTCGCAGCGTGAGGTAAGTCCTCTGCCGAACAGCCGCTCGGCTGTCAGCCTAGCGTTGCCCTTGCGAGATCACGTCGCGGGCTCGCAAAGCGTGAGCTATGATCGCCAAAGCTCGTTTGCCTCCGACACCGGCTCCCCCGCCGCGGAGACGATCGTCGAACCATAGGGCTCCCGTGACGATGCGGGGGATATAATTTCCGCTTGCGCCTCGCGCCCTGCCGCGGCCAATCCAGCGCTAGCGACTAGATTTAAACGCGGGTAAATGTTTTCAACATCTCCCGCGTATTGAGCCCAGTTGGTCAATGAGATCCGTGTCTACCTCACGTAGCGCATTGGAAAGTTCGGGCTACGGCATCATCGCCAAGCATCGCGACCGCCCCTACCGCAGTGGCCGCGCGGGCGCTGGCTGAAAATAAATGCGTCCAGAGCGAGAGCTTCATGATCGCCGGCCATGCCGGCCATGGTCCGCGCGCCCAGTATCGAAATTACCGACGAGCAATGGCATACCGGCGTGGACGTCTATCTGATGAACGTCCTCAGTTCAGGCGGCTCGTGACCTCCGACATGGCCCACAGATCCGGCGCGATCATCAACAGCTTCACCGCTTGCCGGCGACGGAAGAGCGCCGCGTAAATGTGCCGATGCCACGGCGCGAGGCAGCAAGTCGCTGGTCATAGAGCAAGTCCAAAACGTTTTGGCTTGACTGCCAAAACGTTTTGGACAATCGTTTCTTCGCTTCGGGAGGAAGAGCTTGGCCAATCTTAAACAACTCGCGCAATCCTTGGGGCTTTCGATCACCACTGTGTCGCGAGCTCTCGACGGTTATGCCGATGTGTCGGCCGTCACGCGCGAGCGAGTTCGCGAGGCTGCCGACAAGGTCGGCTACCGGCCGAATGCTTCGGCCCGCCGCCTCCGCAAGCAGCGCGCCGAACTGGTTGCCGTCACGCTGCCGAGCGATCCTGGTCATATCGGCCCTCCGCATTTCCTCGATATGTTGTCGGGCTGCGCCGAACATCTTGCTACTGCCGGCCTCAATCTGGTGATTGCGCCGGTACCGCGCGGCGAGAGCGAACTCGACATCTGCCGCCGCTTCGTCGATGGCCGCCGCGTCGATGCCATGCTTCTCGTTCGCACCCAGCGGAAGGACGAGCGCGTCGAATTCCTGCAGTCGCGCGGCATCCCCTTCGTCACCAACGGCCGCACAGAAAGCCTGATGCCCCATCCCTATATCGATGGCGACGGTTTTGCCGGCTTCCGGGACGCGACGTTGCGCTTCCATGCCGCCGGCCACCGCCGCATCGGCCATATCGCGGGCCCGCAGGAATATTACTTCGCACATGACCGCTGCCGCGGCTGGCGGGCGGCGATGGAGGAATGCGGCCTTGCGACCGATCTTTGCGCCGAGGGCGCGCCGCTGGAACAGGGCGGTTATCTCGCAGCACTCGAACTTCTGCGCCAACCGTCGCGTCCGACCGCACTCGTCTGCGCCACCGACGAAATGGCGATCGGGGCACTCCGCGCACTGCGCGAGGTCGATGGCGGCAACCAGATCAGCATTGTCGGCCACGACGACCTGCCGATGGGCGCCTTCACCAGCCCGCCGCTCTCGACCATGCGCATGACTGGCGAACACCTCGGCGCGAGCTTCGCCTCGCTGCTGCTGCGCGCCATTGGTGGCGAACCCGCCGAAGAACTCCAGGAGCTTCACGCGATCGAATTCGTCGATCGCGACAGCCATCGCCGTCCGCTTAGAGCGGCATAGGCAGCAGTGCATCTCAAACAAAGAACAATGAAGGAGGAGAAGATGAAACATATCATGTCATTTGGAATTCTGGCTTCCACCGTGCTGGCCTTCGCCTCGCCGGTGCTCGCCCAGACGGTTTTCGTGTCCACCCAGCTTCGCCCGATCGAGGAGGCGACCGTCGTGCGCGAGGAACTCCTGAAGGACGTCGGCCCGGTCGATTACGTGGTCGAAGAGCCGCCGCAGTTTGCCGTCCGCATGGAAGCCGAACGCCAGGCCGGCAAGCGCACCGTCAGCCTCGTCGGCGCGCTGCATGGCGAGCTTTCGCCGCTCGCCGACAAGGACACGCTCGAACCGCTCGACGACCTCGCCAAGAAGCTGGCGGCGAGTGGTATGCCGCAGTCGCTGCTCGACCTCGGCAAGCTCGGCAAGTCGACCCAGCAATATATCCCGTGGATGCAAGCGACCTATGTGATGGCTGCCAAGAAGGAGGCGCTGCAATACCTGCCGGCCGGCGCTGACGTAAACGCATTGAATTATGATCAGTTGATCGAGTGGGGCAAGAATATGCAGGAGGCGACCGGCCAGCCGCAGATCGGCTTTCCGGCCGGCCCGAAAGGGCTGATGGCGCGTTACTTCCAGGGCTATTTCTATCCGTCATTCACCGGAGGTGTCGTGCGCACCTTCCGGAGCGCCGACGCGGCTGCCGGCTGGGAGAAGTTGAAGGCGCTGTGGGCCTATGTGACACCGAACTCCACCAGCTACGACTTCATGCAGGAGCCGCTGGCTGCCGGCGAAGTCATGGTCGCCTGGGATCATATCGCCCGCCTGAAGAATGCCATTTCCGCCGCACCGGATGATTATGTCGTCTTCCCCGCCCCCGCCGGTCCGAAGGGTCGCGGCTACATGCCGGTGGTTGCCGGTCTCGCCATTCCGAAAGGCGCGCCCGACAAGGCCGGTGCAGAAAAAATCATCGAACACCTGTCCATGCCGGACACGCAGCTCCTGACCGCCTCCAAGGTCGGCTTCTTCCCGACCCTGAACGTCAAGCTGCCGCCGGATCTCGATGCCGGCGTCGCCCTGCTCGCCGGTGCGGTCACTGCCACCCAGGCTTCCAAGGACGCGGTCATCTCGCTGCTCCCGGTCGGTCTCGGTGACAAGGGCGGCGAGTTCAACAAAGTCTACATGGACAGTTTTCAGCGCATCGTGCTGCAGAACGAGCCCGTTGCAGACGTGCTGAAGGCCCAGGGCGCCACCATGGCCAAGCTGATGGCCGACACGAAGGCTGCCTGCTGGGCGCCCGATGCCAAGAGCGATGGCCCCTGCCCGGTTCAATAAATCCACGTAGCAAGCGTCCGGACAAACTGCCCGGACGCCCTTTCACCTCTCTGCTCGTCAAGGCCGGAGCCGATGACCAACAGCCGACCCTGGATCCCTTATCTGCTGATCCTACCATCCGTCGCCTTCCTGGCGCTGCTGTTCGTCGTGCCGCTGGTACAGACAATCTGGCTGGCGGTTTCGGACAATGGCGCGCCATCGCTCGCAAATGCCGAGCGCATGGTAACGGACATCAATTTCACCCGCTCGGTGAAGAACACCTTCCTGCTGACGATCGCGGTCGTACCGGTGCAGATCGCCATCGCGCTTGCCATGGGCACGATGGTCGCCAAGGTCGGCCGCGGACGCGAGACGATCCTGTGGATCTGGACGATCCCGCTCGGCATTTCCGACCTCGCCGCTGGTCTCGTCTGGTTGTCGATCCTGCAGAATACCGGCTATCTGAATTCGCTGCTCTTCGGCCTCGGCATCATCAGCAGGCAGGCAAGCTGGCTCTCCTACCAGACGCCGGTCGCGCTCTTCATCGCGATTGCGGTTGCTGAAATCTGGCGCGGCACGGCAATCGTCATGGTCATCATCGTCGCCGGTCTCAACCAGGTGCCGAAGGAATTCAAGGAAGCCGCCGAAATCTTCGGGGCTGGCCCGTGGACGCGCTTCTGGCGCATCACCCTGCCGCTGATCCGCCCCGCCCTGCAATCGGCGCTGATCCTGCGCACCGTGCTCGCCTTCGAGGTCTTTGCGGTGGTCTATGCGCTCGGCGGACGCAACTTCCCGGTTCTCGTCGGCGAGGCCTATAACTGGCAGAACCAGAACCAGAATTACAGCGTCGCCGCCGCCTACGCGGTACTGATCATGATCATCTCGCTTGCCGCCACGCTCATCTATCTGAAAGCCTTGAAGGTCGATCCGGAGCGCCTGCCATGACCGCGGATACCGTCAACACGAGCGCCGACACCCGCAACGCCGCCAGCTTCGTCTCCTCGCGGCGCTGGCTGCTGTGGAGTGGCATCGCAGCACTTTGCGCCTGGGTGCTGGTGCCGATCTATCTGGTCGCGCTCGGCGCACTCGGCGGCCGCCAGGGTGTTTATGTCTGGCCTAAGACGGGATTGCCGACTGGCCTGTCGCTGGATCCCTTCATTCTCTTCCTGAAGACCGAAGGCGTCGTCCAATCCTTTCTCAACTCGCTGGGGGCAGCCGGCATCACGGTGGCGCTTTCCATCCTGCTCGGCGCGCCGGCCGGTTACGCGCTCGCCCGCTACGATTTCCGCGGAAAGGACAGCTACCGCCTCCTGGTGTTGCTGACCCGCGCCTTTCCGCTGGCAATCCTGGCATTGCCGCTGACGGTCTCCTTCATCCGGCTCGGCCTCTACGACACAATCGTCGGCGTCGGCCTCATCCATACGGTCCTGGCGCTTCCGTTCGCGGCACTCGTCACGCAGGGCATTTTCCTCGGCGTGCCCAGAGAGTTGGAAGAAGCGGCCTGGGTGTTCGGCTGCACCCGCATCCAGGCCTTCTTCAAGGTGGTCGCGCCCCTGGCTTTGCCCGGCATCGTCGCGACAGCGGTCTTTGCCTTCGTCATCTCGTGGAACGAGGTCTTTGCCGCGTCGGTGCTGACGGTGCGCAACCGCACGCTGACCGCCTACCTGCTGACGGTGCTCTCGGAAAGCCCGATGCACTACCGCTTTGCCGGGGGCCTGATGCTCATCCTTCCCTCGGTTGTCTTCATCTTCGCGGTCAGGCGTTACCTCTTCGCGATCTGGGGCATTTCCTCCAAATAACGGGACCATCGACATGGCCAATATTGTCATCGACCGCATCCGCAAGAGTTTCGGAGCCTTCCAGGCGCTGAAAGAGGTCTCGCTGACGATCAACGACGGCGAATTCGTCTCGCTGCTCGGCCCGTCCGGCTGCGGCAAGACCACGCTGCTGCGGATCATCGCCGGCCTCGAGACCGCAACATCGGGCGATGTCCGCATCGGCGACAAGTCGGTGATCGGCTTGCCTCCTAAGGATCGTGGCCTTGCGATGGTCTTCCAGAACTACGCCGTCTTTCCGCATATGACTGTTTACGAGAACGTCGCCTTTGGGCTGCGGATGCAGAAGGTCGACGACGCACGCGTGAAGACGCAGGTCGAAAAGGCCGCCGGCCTGTTGCATATCGAACAGTATCTCGACCGCTACCCGAACAAGCTTTCCGGCGGCCAGCGCCAGCGCGTCGCGGTCGCTCGCGCCCTTGCCGTCGAACCGAAGGTTCTGTTGATGGACGAGCCGCTTTCGAACCTCGACGCGCTGCTCCGTCTCGAAATGCGCACCGAGCTCAAGACCGTGCTGCAATCGGCAGGCACCACGACGATCTATGTCACCCACGACCAGACGGAAGCGATGGGCCTTTCCGACCGCATCGCCGTCATGCATGGCGGCGTGGTCGAACAGGTCGGCCATCCGGTCGAGATCTACAATCACCCGGCAACACGTTTCGTCGGCGGTTTTATTGGCAATCCGCCGATGAACTTCATCAAGGTGCCGGTTGAGAACGGCCAGGTGGCGGTAGGCGACGAACGGCTCGTGGCGCCGCAGGAATCCGGCGATCAAATCGTCCTCGGCCTGCGCGGCGAGGCCGTCGAACTCGCGCCGCTGCCGCAGGGTCTCGAAATGCGGGTTCGCGTGGCCGAGCCGATGGGCTCGCATCTGCTGTTGACTGGGTCGATCCATGACCAGCCGGTCCGCGTCATCCTGCCGGCTTCGGAGACCGTGAAGAGCGGCGAGACCATCGGTCTGAAGCTCGACCAGAAGCGCATCACCTGGCTTTCGCCCGAAAGCGGCAAGTCCTTTCCGGCCGTCTTGGCCTGAGAATACTGGAGCATCGAAATGAACATGCATATCGACCAGGCGAAACGCATCCTCGCCCAGAACGATCGCGGCGGTTATACCGTACCGACCGACCGGCTTTATCCCTTTCAATGGAACTGGGATTCGGCGTTCGTCGCCATGGGATTCGCGCTCTACGATACCGATCGCGCCTATCGCGAGCTGGAACGGCTGGTCGAGGGCCAGTGGGCGGACGGGATGATCCCGCATATCGTCTTCCACGCGCCAAGCGAAACCTATTTCCCTGGACCGGATGTCTGGCACACGAAACACGCGATCCCGACCTCCGGCATAACCCAGCCGCCGGTCTTCGCGATCGCATTGCGCAAGCTGCATGAAGCCGCCGGCAAGGGGGCCGAAGCCCGTACCCTGCCGCTCTACGAAGCGGCGCTGAAATGGCACCGCTGGTGGTATTCCGCCCGCGATCCCGATGGCACCGGGCTCGTCGCGCTCCTGCATCCCTGGGAAAGCGGCAGCGACAATTCTCCCGCCTGGGACATCGCGCTCGCTCGTGTACCCACGACCACAGATACCCTTGTCGTGCGCAAGGATACCGGCCATGTCAATGCCGACATGCGTCCGCGCGACGAGGATTACCGCCGCTTCATTCATCTGGTCGATACCTATGCCGCCTGCGGCTGGGATCCGGCGAAACAATGGGAGAAGGCGTCCTTCAAGGTCGCCGAGATCCAGACGACCGCCATTCTGCTCAAGGCCGGCGAAGATCTGGAACACCTTGCCAGCCTTTTCGATCGGACCGAGGAGGCGATCGAGATCGCTGCCTTCAACGACCGCACCCGCAAGGCGCTAATGGCCCAGTGGCGGCCGGAGCTTGCCCGCTTCGTCTCTCGAGACCTGATCTCCGGCGAAGATGTCGAAGCCGCCACGCAAGCCGGCTTCATCCCCCTCCTCTCGCTGGACCTCGACAAGCAGGTTGCCGACGCCTTGGTCTCGGAAATGAAAGCCTGGTCCAAGGATCTCAAGGTCGCCTTCCCGACGACCAAACCCGGCATAGCCAGTTGGGAGCCCAAGCGCTACTGGCGCGGCCCCGCCTGGGCGATCATCAACTGGCTGCTGATCGACGGACTGAAGCGCAATGGCCACACGGCTGTCGCCGAAGAGCTGCGGAAATCCACCCTCGCCGCGATCGAGACGGAAGGTTTCGCCGAATATTTCGACCCGGTCACCGGCCAAGGCTGCGGCGGCCTCGGCTTTTCCTGGACGGCTGCGTCCTATCTGTGGCTTGAGCGACACGTCAGCGTCGCCTGTGCCTGACTTGCAATCCGGACGGTCGGCATATAAATTATCCCAATGCTTGATCGTTCATCCCAGTCTCCGACGCAAATTCCTACGGACGCACTCAGCGAAATTCTTCGGGACTTTCGCCTGAGTGGGGTCAACTACGGCCGCTGCGAGCTGCGTCATCCATGGAGCATCGCCTTTGCGCAGCAACCGCTGCTTCGCTTTCATTTCGTCAGTGAGGGGCCGTGCTGGATCCATACCGAAGCTCAAGGGTGGCAGGAGTTGCAAGGCGGCGATCTGGTGTTGTTGCCACAAGGTGTCGAACACCGACTGGCCAGCAAGCCCGATGTTGTCGGGGACTCGCTCAAGAGCTGCCAGGTCACCAAGCTGGGCGGCAATGTCTGCGACGTGGTGCAGGAAGGAACAGGAGCGACGAGCACCTTGTTCTGCGGTTCCATGGCTTTGGGGGCGAATGCCCTCAACCCGTTGATCGCTCTGATGCCACCGATCATCAAGGGTTGTGACGTTGCCGGCAATGATCCGATCGTCGGCCCCCTCCTCGCCGCCATGACGGCAGAGGCGTCGCAGCCCCAGCTAGGCAGCGCCACGGTCTTGTCACGCATGGCTGATGTCCTCGTCGCGCGGCTTATTCGCTGCTGGGTCAATTGCAGCGGCGCCTCCACCAGCGGCTGGCTCGCAGCGATCCGTGATCCTCATATCGGTCGTGCGCTGGCAGCCATGCACCGAGATCCCGGCCATGACTGGACGCTCGAGACCCTTGCCGGCGTGGCAGGTCAATCGCGCTCGATCTTCGCGGAACGCTTCAGCGCCATCTTGGGGGAAGGCGCGGCACGCTATCTCGCCCGACTGCGCATGCAGCTTGCACGAGAGCTGCTCGGTCAAAACATGTCGGTTGCCGCGGTCGCTTCGCAACTGGGCTATGAATCCGAAGCTTCTTTCGCTCGCGCCTTCAAGCGCATCACCAGCGTCTCTCCTGGCGTTGTGCGCCGCACCATTTCCGGACGAACGGATATGGAATTCGGACTTTAGGACACATATCATCCTGAAAGACTGCGTTATTAAGACCTCCAACACTTGGAGGTACTTCAATGACGGACACAACATCACAGCTTGACGGCCCCGCGATCGGCGTCGATTCTGCCGTTCCGAGTCCATGGAGCCCAACAACCTGGTTTGCCGTTATTTCAATGGCAGCCACAAGCTTTGCGCTCGTCTCAGCTGAATTTCTGCCGGCAGGTCTGTTGACGCCAATGGCGCGCGACCTTGGCGTCAGCGAGGGAACCGCCGGTCAGGTTGTCACCGCCACCGCGTCTGTTGGCGCGGTGACGGCCTTGTTGAGCAATGTTCTCATCGGCAAACTGAACCGGAAGACTGTCCTGGTTGGCCTAAGCGCCTTGGCGATCGGCTCCAATCTCCTGGCCGCGCTCGCGACGGATTTTTGGCTATTGTTGTTGGGCCGGGCCGGGCTTGGCGTCGCGCTCAGTGGTTTCTGGGCGCTTTCGGTTGCCGTCGTGGCGAGATTGGTTGGCACCAATGCGACAGGTCGGGGTATGGCTATCGTCACCCTCGGTGTCTCTCTTGCCACCATAGCTGCACCATCCATGGGTGCCTTGATCAGCGACTGGATCGGCTGGCGTGCCGCCACGGCCATGACCGCAGGGCTTGCAGCGATTGCGATGCTGCTGCAGATACTCAGCTTGCCGACGCTGCCCGCAAGCACAAGCAATAGTCTTTCCGACGTCTTCCGGCTGACGAAACGGCGCACTGTTCAACTCGGAATGCTTGCCATCCTCTTGCTGATGACGGGACATTTTGCCGGTTCGGTCTATGTGCGACCCTTCCTCGAACAAGTGACGCTCCTTGGCACCGGCCCGATTGCCCTGGCGCTCCTCGGGTTTGGCATCGCCTCTGTGATCGGCAATGTCGCCGGCGGTCGATTGGCAGACGCCAATATCCACACGGCGCTCGCTGTCACCGGCGTATTGATGGCGTTTTCGGCGCTTGCTCTCGTACTCTGGGGTGCACAGAGCGGCATCGCGTTTGCCCTGGTGACACTTTGGGGCTTCGCTTTCGGGATGGCTCCGGTGGTACTGCCCACCAACCTGTCCCGGGGCGCAGCAGACGCCTTGGAGGCTGCCGGCAGCCTGATGGTCGTTTCGTTCCAGGTCGCCATCAGCATAGGTGCGCTGTTCGGCGGCTATGTGGTCGATCACTTCGGTGCCTCAGCGCCATTGGCATTTACAGCCGTCTTGGCGGCATCGACTATCGTACTGGCCTTGCTTCAGCCCCGCAGCTGACTCTTGGAGCTCCGGCCAAGGTGAGCAGATCATCGCTATCACGCGACTAGGGGCCCTCGGCAAAGGGCCCCGCATTGCCACGATCTATCGGATCGAACTGAAGCTCAACCGGACCTCGCAACATCGGGCGAGCCTCAAGCGACGAACCGGCCTGGATCGCGCCAAGCGGCTCGAAGCCGTAGCGCCGACGAGCACCTGGTTCCAGTTCAGCACATGGCTCCAGTTCATCGTCGACGGGCGAAAGCAGCTCTTTCTTTCCAAGCTGAGGTAGTCCGGACAACGCGGAGTAGAGGTACTGTGCCTTGGCCGTTGGACCACAGCCCCAAGCTGTCATCAACAACATTTGAACGTCTGTCAGAATTGCAAAAAGTGTGCATAATAGACAAATGAGAACAATCAGTTGTTGATACTGGTCGCGAAAAGGTTGGGAGCCCTCCTCTTCAACTGAGCAGACCATCAGGAAATGCAGGGAGAATTCGACTACAATCCAGGGAGGAAGAACAATGAACAAAAAGGCAGTATCGCGTCGAGAGTTGCTGGGAGCATCTACCCTCGTTGGAGCAACCGCAGTTGGGGCTCTTGCCGCCCCAGCCGTGCTGGCCCAGGCACCCACCGTCATTAAAATGCAAACATCCTGGCCCGCGTCGGACATCTGGATGGATTTTGCCCGCCTGTACGTCGAACGGGTCGAACGAATGTCCGGCGGACGCCTGAAGTTCGAACTCATGCCTGCCGGTACGGTCGTCGGCGCGTTTCAGGTGCTCGACGGCGTCAACGATGGCGTGATCGACGCAGCCCACACCGTTCCGGTCTATTGGTACGGAAAGCACAAGGCAGCTTCCCTCTTCGGTACCGGGCCGGTCTTTGGCGGCAGCGCAACCACCATGCTCGGATGGTTCCATCAAGGTGGCGGCAAGGATCTCTACCGAGAACTCACCCAGGACATCATGGGGCTGAACGTTTACGGCTTCTATGGCTTCCCGATGCCCGCGCAGCCGTTCGGCTGGTTCAAGAACCCGGTCGCGACCGTGAACGACATCAACGGCCTCAAATATCGTACGGTCGGGCTCGCCGCCGATCTCATGCAGAACATGGGCATGAGCGTCGCTCAACTTCCGGGCGGCGAGATCGTGCCGGCAATGGAGCGCGGTGTCATCGACGCTTTCGAGTTCAACAATCCCTCCTCTGACATACGGTTTGGTTCGCAGGATGTCGCGAAGAACTACGTGCTGTCGTCCTACCATCAAGCGAGCGAATCTTTCGAGTTCCTCTTCAACAAGGATGTGTTTGACGACCTTCCCGAAGATCTGCAGGCGATCCTGGAATATGGCGTGGAGGCAGCAAGCACGGCGATAACAGCGTCCGCGATGGACAACTATTCAAGCGACCTTCAAAAACTCCAGGCCGAACATGGCGTGACCGTGCACCGCACTCCAAAGGAAATTCTGGATGCGCAACTGAAGGCCTGGGATGCGATCATCCCGACGCTTGAAGCGGATGCGTTCATGAAGAAGGTGCTCGACAGTCAGCGGCAGTGGGTGGAGAGGGTCGTCTACTACGAATTGATGAACTCCGCCGATCTCGCACTCGCCTATGAGCACTATTTCCCCGGAAAATTGAACCTCGGAAAATAGATGGTGAAGGCCCGGTATTTCCGGGCCTCGTCCCTCATCGAGGTTAGGGAGGCGCTTGCATGCTCCGTTACATTGCATTCGCCGACGAATTGTCGGCGTGGTTCGGCAAGGTGTTCGCGTGGGGGATACTCATCATGGCCTTCGGCGTCGGCTATGAGGTTGTTGCACGCTACCTCTTTCGCGCGCCGACCCCCTGGGCCTTCGATCTGAGCTACATGCTCTATGGAACGATCTTCATGATGGCGGGAGCCTATACCCTCTCGCGTGATGGCCATGTGCGCGGCGACTTCATCTACCGGCTCTGGAAACCGCGCACGCAGGCCAGGCTGGAACTGGTGTTGTACTTCCTCTTTTTCTTTCCCGGTATAACCGCGCTTGTGTTCTCGGGCTGGAAATATGCCGCACGCAGTTGGCGCTACCTGGAGGTCAGTTCCAACAGTCCCGCCGGCGTGCCGATCTTCCAGTTCAAGGCTGTGATCGTCGCCGCCGGCATTCTCCTGTTCCTGCAGGGCGTGGCGCAGGTCTTCCGCTGCATTCTCTGCATAAGGACGGGCGAATGGCCGAAGCAGGCCGAAGATGTCGAAGAACTGGAAAAGGTACTACTGGAAACAAAAAGCCTGGACGTGCTCAAGACCGAGGACGAGGGTTTCCTTCCATCGCGGGAACTTGACGCTGGACGTGAACCACGGGATCGGGACACATGACGGATGCACATATCGCCGTCGGGATGCTCCTCATCCTGATCCTCGCCATCTTCCTCGGCTTCCCGGTGGCGTTCACCTTGATGGCGCTGGGTGTCGGCTTCGGATATTATGCCTATTTCGATGCCGGCCGCATGTGGCGCGGCTATGACCGCGCGCTCGAATCCGGCGGCGATACGTTTACACTGGCGCAGACCTGGATCGGCGGTTTCTTCAACAACCGGATCTTCGATCTGTTCGTCAATCAGACCTACTCGGTCATCCAGAACGACGTGCTGACGGCTATCCCGCTGTTCCTGTTCATGGGCTACATCGTCGAGCGAGCCAACATCGTCGATCGGCTGTTCTCGACGCTATTCAGCGTCACGCGCCGGGTGCCCGGCTCGATGGCGGTCGCGGCCCTCGTCACCTGCACACTCTTTGCCACGGCAACCGGCATCGTCGGGGCCGTGGTGACGTTGATGGGACTGCTCGCCCTGCCAGCGATGCTGAAGGCAAAGTATGACGTGCGCTACGCGACGGGCGTGATCTGCGCGGGCGGCACGCTCGGGATCCTGATCCCGCCTTCCATCCTGCTGATCGTCTATGCGGCCACCTCCGGGATTTCGGTCGTCCGATTGTATGCGGCGGCAATCCTGCCAGGCTTCGCCCTGGCGGGGCTTTATCTCATCTATGTCGTGGTGCGAGCAATGCTGCAGCCGCAACTGGCGCCGCGGCCAACGAAAGAAGATGTGGGCGAGCACACGCCGGTCCAACTCGCCTGGATGATGCTTACATCCTTCGCGCCGCTCGCCTTTCTGATCCTTGCGGTGCTGGGTGCCATTCTCTTTGGCCTGGCAACGCCGTCGGAGGCCGCCGCAATCGGCGCATTGGGGGGACTGGCGCTTGCTGCGGCCTATCGGGCGCTGACCTGGCAGCGACTGAAGGAGTCGGTGTATCTGACGGCGCGAACGACCGCGATGGTCTGCTGGTTGTTCGTCGGCTCGGCGACCTTCGCATCGGTATTCGCCTATCTCGGCGGCCAACAGTTCATCAGTGACTTCGTGACCGGCCTGGACATGTCGCCGCTGATGTTCCTGATCCTGGCCCAGATCATCATCTTCATTCTCGGCTGGCCTCTGGAATGGACTGAAATCATCGTCATCTTCATCCCGATCTTCATTCCGCTGCTGCCGCATTTCGGGATCGATCCGCTGTTCTTCGGTATCCTCGTGGCAATCAACCTGCAGACGGCCTTCCTATCACCACCCATGGCGATGTCGGCATACTACTTGAAGGGGGTCTCGCCTCGGCATGTCAAACTGGCCGACATCTTCCGCGGCATGATGCCGTATATGTTTATCGTCATTTTCTGCATGGTGGTCATCTATCTGTTCCCGGGCATCGTCTACATGCTGCCAAATCTACTCTATGGAGGACAGAGATGACGCAGTGTCTGGCCCATTCCGAAAGGATAGACCGATGAACAGAAGCCGGTTTTTTGCAATATTTCCATTCGTGACGCTTGTCGCGTTCTGCGCGGTCATCCTGGCGTTTGTTCCACGGTTCGATTTGGCCGCTGCACTGCTGATCGGGATTGTCCCTGCGGGGTACGACATCTGGGATCAGCTCTTTCGGCGACGCCCGTCGAAATCGTCTGGATAGACTGCAATCGTTCAACCGCCGCCCTTTCGTGACGGTAATCCACTGCAAAAAGCCCGTTCGTCCATCGACCTACGGGCTCTTGGCTTGGAAATTGATCACCCGTGGCCTCTCCCTGTGAAAGCGAGAGGCACCGTCGTTACGCGAACTCCGGTTAACTCGCATCGAGAAGGTGTCGGGGCGCGACGTCCGCGATGAGCCCAGCAGTTCGCTGCAGCCCCCGCTGGCTCGGCCGCCTTTTCAAGATGTCGGCGGCCTGCGTCGTTTAATAGCTTATGACCTTGTCGCACTCTGCAATCAATTGCACCAACTTGTTGGGGTTGCCCGGTGTAGCACCCCGCAACACGATGTCATCGGGAGCAATGTTGCGGACCTTGGCCGACATCCCCGAATAGTAGATCTCGGTTGTGGTGGCGGCATTGATCGCCTCGAAGTGATCGGAAAGCCTTCCGCTGCCGAGTCCTTCCACGCTTGCTGCACTCTTTGCGGTGAGGAGATGCACACCATCGCCGGCGACAAACAGAACCAGTTGCTGGCTCTCCTCGATGACAGCTCTAGCGACGAAGAATGCAAGAGCAGCCTTTGTCGGGTCGCTCGGCCCTACGGTCACATGCACGAGTATCTTTGCCATCATCACCCTCCCTGGAAATGGGCGAAAGCCACCATATCACCCCGATTAAAGTTTCCGGAGATGATTTCGTCGATCTTCGCCTTCGTGGCCTCATCCGCTGTCACATCTCCGGCAGGCCGGCCTTTCGGAAGCCGTCGACGAAGTGGTCTCGTACAGCTGCATCGCGCAGCGGCTGGGAGCTGAGCCAATGGCCGATGGTGAAATGAGGGTGGGAGATCAGAAACAATTCTGCTTCTCGCCGCGCCTCCTCGCTGTGGCCCAACTGGGCAAGCGCAGCAGCCAGGAATTTGCGTGAGTTGGTACGATAGGTTTCTTTCCTGCGGAGCGTAGCGGTTGCCGCCTCATAGTCACGCGCCGCATACTGCGCCTGCCCAAGATGACAAAGATACCAGCAGGTTGGATGGGGATTGAGCCGCAGGGCTTTTTCGATTTGCGCCAGTCCGTCGGCAACCCTGCCGTCCAGCACGGACATGTCCGACATGGCCGCCCAGGTGTCGGCGTGGTTGGGGTCCAGCTCCAGGGCCTTGGCGAAGGCGGCATCCGATTCCTCCCATCGCCGCTCATAAGCCAAAATGGTACCCAGGACGTAACGGCAGCCGGCATCGTTGGGATCCAAGTCTACCGCCTTCTGCGCTGATGTCACCGCCATCCGACGGTTAGGATCTTCGGGCTCGCCGAAATGAGTCCAGGCAAGCCAACGGTTATAGGCGAGCAGACCGAGCGCCTCGGCATATGATGGATCAAGCTTAACCGCGCGTTGGAGCAGCATATAGGCCTCACGCTCGGTTTGCGGCGACTCTTCCGTCAGGAGGCGGGCGCGCACACACAGATCGTAGGCCTCAAAGTTCTTCGGCCGATTGCGCGGCGCGGGGATGGTCAGCCGGCCGACGAGGGCTTCAACGATCTTGGCGTTGACTTCATCTTGTAACTCGAAAACATCTTCCACCGTCCTGTCGAACCGTTCGGCCCACAGGTGCTGGCCTCCAAGCGCATCGACCAATTGGGCATTGATGCGGACACGGCCCATTGCGCGTCTGGCGCTCCCCTCCAGGACGTAGCGGACGCCGAGTTCCTGGGCGACCAGCCGTACATCGACCGGCTTGCCCTTGTAGCCGTACACGGAATTGCGGGCGATGACGAACAGGCCAGCCGTACGGGAAAGGTCGGTGATCAGGTCTTCGGTCAAGCCGTCGACGAAAGACGCGTCCGCTTCATCCCCACTCATATTCGTGAACGGCAGTACAGCGAGCGAGGGAGATTCGGGCAGCGGCAATATGCTCTGCAGCGCATCCGGCCAATGCCACACGTGAACCGGGCGAGTAAGGTTCTTCAGGTAGCGTTCGCCTGCATCAAAGAACCGGTCGTCGATCTTGCCGACGATCTCGCCGTGAACGCTGCCTGAAATGCAGATACCTCCCGGTGCGGCCTGCGTCTCGAGGCGCGCCGCGACATTGACGCCGTCGCCGAGGATGTCTGAACCATCGTCGATGACATCTCCCAGATTGACGCCGATACGCAAAAGCAGGCGCCGGTCTCCGGAAGCCTCGACAGCAGTGGTGGTCTGTTGCATTTCCAACGCTGCAGCGACCGCGTCCACCGCGCTAGCGAATTCGATCAGGAATCCGTCGCCCATGACCTTAAAGATGCGACCGTTATGGCGCATCACAGCCGGCTCGATGACGCCAGAACGGAGTTCCCTGAGGTTATCAAGCGTTGCCGCTTCATCAGCCTCCATCAGGCGTGAATATCCCACCACATCGGCAACGACGATGGCGGCAAGGCGACGCTGAAGAAATCGATCCGTCATGTGAGGACAAGCCCAACGACCGGGGGTCCATAAGTTATTGCTCAAATACGGGTCAGTCAACAAGTGGCAAGAGGTCGGACCGTTCGTTAAAACCGTTTCCAACTTCCGCGCCGCGAGCTGGAAACCGTTTCCAAATTGTTGGAAACCAGACAGCAAAAAACCCACTCACATTCGCGAATTATGCAATAATATCAAGAGGTTTTTGTGGGTGATGTAGGGCTCGAAACTACGACCCGCTGATTGAGAGTAATCAAAAAATTTCGAACGGCCTGCGACGCAAGGATTTCGGTTTCCAATGGCATTCGTAAAAACCGCGAAAACCCACCGAGAACATATGGCGAATTGGAAACCGATTTCAGGGATTAAAAACAACGCGGCTGCCGTCCTCTCGATGGCTGCGTAGCCGACTTGGGCACTCCTTTCAAACTGATCATCATAACATCGCGCTCCGCCTCTTCCACTCGTTCCCTGGCAGCTTTTTTATGAGGCTCTGAAGCCCTTTCGTCTTTCTCGATTTCTTCTAGATGCTTTCTTGCCTGGCTAAGAGCCCGCCGAGCGAAATTGTATTCCAAACTGTTAAGCGCGAAAGTTACAACAGCCGCATATGCTCCCGTTATCAAAATGGAGACCGCGGGAACAAGATAGAGCAGCAGGCTCTTTAGACTTGGATCGTCTATCCAGCCGTTGATCAGATACACAAGTATGCCGCCGCTACCGCCGCCGGCAGCTATATCGCTTGCCGATAGCTTGGAACTCTGCACTCCAGCTTGCAGCCGCCTAGGAGCCATTGGCACCTCCGGCAAGCTTCCGATTTTCGCTCTTTAGCCGCGCAACCTCATCTCGCAGCAGTTTGATCTCGGCTTCCTTAACGCCCAGCTCGTCTTCCAGTTCTTTCACGAAGGTGTCGAGAGACTTCCTGATGTCGAGAAGTTCGTCGCGGCTGGAATCGATTTGACGCTGGGCATCTCGATGCCTCTCGATTGAATCAACCGTGAGGGCGTCCAGCTTTGATTGCACCATTTCAGATTTAGATGCTGCCTGCCGATATTGCCTGATCGCGCTGTAAACGGAGTATGTTACGGCACCAAGAGATGCCCACAGAATGGCATCTGGCAGAAGTGACAAAATATCCAAGGTTAGCTATCCGCGCTCGACTCCAGCTTGTATATCAGAAGTAGCGTCCACAGCAATTGTCTTTCAAAGATCTTTGGACGCACCGGTGTTAGCAATTGCAAACACCGGGGCATCGTCTTGATCCTCCCGCAGCCTCTTAAATGACGCATGCCGAAGCTTCCCGTCATGCTGAAGGGCGCCGCCGGGACTATTGATTACCTTATGGAATTTTATAAGCTGCCGCTCATTTGTTAGGACGCTCCAAAGGGCATCCGGCATGAGGAGCATCCGATGATCCACGAATTGCGCATCTATACATGTCTACCGGAGAGGCTGCCGGCACTGCAACAGCGTTTCGAGACCGCGACGCTGGCGATCTGGGAACGCCTCGGCATCCGCTCACTCGGCTTCTGGACGACGATGGTCGGTTCTTCCAGCAACGATCTGACCTACCTGATCGAATGGCGGTCGCTGGCGGAGCGCGAGCAGAAATGGGCCGAGTTCATCGCCGATCCAGAGTGGCAGGAAGCGAAGGCGAAGAGCGAGGCGGATGGGCCGATCGTCGCCAACATCGTCAGTTCGCTACTGAAGCCGACACGCTTCTACCGCGGCTTCTCCAACCCGTCGGAATAACGGTTACCGCCGGCGGAGACCCCATGACCGTGCCCGACACCGCCGCCCTCCTTGAAGACGCCGCCGGTCGCATCGCCGACATTTCCCGGGCAGATCTGCAGATCATGCGGCGCCGCGCCGCGCTGCTGTTGCGGAACTCCGAAGACGACATTGAAGAAGCTCTTCGGGATCTGTCCGGCGAGTTCGGCAAGACGCGCAACGATACCGTCAGGCTGATCGTCCCGGAGTGGATGGAGAACAACACCTATCTGCCGGTGCATAATCTTGATGAAGACGGCGACGTAGATGGCACGGCTTGAGCGGTCCGGGTTCAGTCAGTCCGTGAGGGAATAAAATGGCTGCTGAAGCTCGTTTTTGGGTCCTGCCGTTCTGCCTTGTCGGAGGCGTGTGTGCTTGGAGCTGGTATTGGTATATCAGGTCTTTCATTTTCTATTATAGAAATGGCTTCGATTTCAGCGAAGATTTCGGCCCTAAAATTTCGGAATTCCCAGACGACGAACGCTTTACGGCGAAACCTAAAGAGAAGTTCTTGGTAGCGTGGCCTGTTTTCGTAATTGTTACCACTGCCAATTTGATCCCAATTACTTTGGCTTTGCTGGGAATTATCAAGCCTAGCCACAATTGAGAGCCTAAGTGGCGCTGGACGAATTATTCTAGTTCATTAACGCTTGCATTATCAGCTGCATCGCGCAGCCCCTTATATGACGGGTGGCGCAGCTTGCCGTCATGCGTCAAGCCTCCGTATTGGATCTCGGCGACCAGCTTAGGCTTTATCCAGATCAGGTTCTTGCGCCCACCGGAATATTTGACGGCCGGTTTGGTCGCCTTGATCTTGTCCATCGTTGCGCGAAGCCTCATTGCCTCGTCTGCCTTAAAGCCCGTTCCTACAGATCCGACGTAAACCAGCTCTCCACCCTTTCGAGCAGCCAGCAGAAGCGCTCCGATATTCCCGAACGCCGCGCTTGAGCGCTGATAGCCGACGATTGCGAAACCATCGCTCTGAATGCATTTAATCTTCAGCCACTCGCCGCCACGGCCGCTGCGATAGGTGCTGTTGCGGTCCTTCGCGATGATGCCCTCAAGTCCATGCTCGCAGGCGGTGAGCAGGAGCACGTCTCCATCCGCCTCGATTTCCTCTGACAACCGAATGGCATCCTCGCCGCCGGCAGGCACCAGCCCCTCGAGGAGGTGGCGCCGGGCGGTGAGTTCCGTTCCGGTCAGATCACGGCCGTCAAAATAGAGGACGTCGAACGCCATCATGACCGCTTCCCGCGACACCCTATTCCCGCCGCGGCCGCCGAGCGACTGCTGAAGCCTGCCGAAGTCCGACCGGCCCTGCTCGTCGAACACGACGGCTTCGCCATCTAATATCGCCGTCGCGACAGGAAGGCGCTTTGCAGCCGCCAGGATTGCGGGAAAGCGGGCCGTCCAGTCGTGCCCACCCCGCGTCACGATCCGCACTCCAGACGGTTCGATGTGCACCGCCAGACGGTAACCATCCCATTTCACCTCGAAAGCCCACTGCCTGCCTTTCGGCGGCTTCGGCTTGAGGAGAGCGAGGCAGGGATCGATGCGCGCCGGCATTGGATCGAGAGTAAGTTGAGGCTGGGCCGGATCACGCTTCTTCCGCGGCCGGCTGCGGATCGGCGCTTCGGCTTCACCGAGCAGCGGCTTGGAAGACTTGCTGGGCGGCTTTGTCATGCCACCATCCCATCAGCAATGCCTTAAAAAGCAATTGCCTAATACGTGTTATTGACTTCGACTAAGACGACAAGCGGCGGCGGCGATCGACCTTTTCTGTCAATCGGAGCGAGTTCGTGGATTCCAGAAAGCTGCCGCTTAGCACAACAGAGCGATGCCAGCTTCGCGCTAGGGGCGCTGTTCCGAGCCCGACAGTCCCTGCGGCGAGGCAGGTTTTCCGCTTATGCGGCTTATGCCGAACTTGGCCTTGGCAGCCTGCCCCGCGCGCTGGAAGAAACGGATTTCTGTGGCGACGGTTTCGCGGAACGGATCGGTTTTGTTGAAGTAGTCGCGGTCCAGACCGAGCTTTGCACCGTGTGCATCGCCCTCGTAATAGGTGCCAAACAAATGGTCCCAGATCGGGAAATAATTGGCGAAATTCTTGTCGTGATGTTCCCGCACTCGGGAGTGATGGATGAAGTGGTCGCGTGGTGACTGGATCACGTATTTGCCAAACCAGCCATGCCAGGGGATGGCACTGTGCTTGACCAGACCAATGGCGCCAAAGGCGATGGTCACGATGGCGAATTCGGCCGTTGGCAGGCCGATAAGCAGCGCCGGAACGACCATAATGGCCACATTTATGGCCTTCTCCAGCGGATGCTCCCGCGACGAAGTCAGCGCGTTGAACTCTTCGGCTGCGTGGTGAAATTCGTGCAGCCGCCATAGTACGGGCAGCCGGTGCATCAACCGATGCTGCCAGTAGCTCAAGAAGTCTGTCAGTACTAGGAACAAGAGAACATGTGCCCAGCCCGGCAGCGTCCGGGCAAGGTCCAGGTGGGGGGCATCCTGAGCCGCGCTGGTAATGGCATAGGACAGACCAAATGATGCGAGCGCCGCGAAGAGCGTAATCATTCCCGTCGCCTGAAGGACGAAATAGACGATGTCGGTGATTGTGGATTTGCTGCGTTCGAAGAGAACCCGACGGAACCCGGAATTGCCGAACCCCACATAGGTGAGTTCCACCGCGAAAACCGTCAGAACCAAGCCAATGGAAATGGCGAAACTGAGCGCCATTGCCTTACCATTCAGATAGTAAGTGTTGTAAAAAAAGCTTCCAAGCTTGTGTACGCAGTATTCAACCAGCCACATGGCTTACTCCAAACACGAACCCGTACAGCTTAGTCTTGACGATGCGCTTGTTGCCAGATTGCTCAAAGGACGATCGGGGCGTCCTTTTGATGTATTACCGGCGGTGGAAGTGCAGTCCCAGGAGGCATGCAGGAGGGTCGAGGAGCACTGCGAAAAAATTACAACTGGCCGAAGGGTTCACAAAAAGTACTATCAGGACGAGAGCAATTAGGTAGGCACGTTTCGATGCGCGGCGGCATCGGGTCGAGAAGTAGCTGAGAGTGGGCGGGGTCGCGCTTCTTTCGGCCGGCTGCGGAGCGGTGCTTCGGCTTCGCTGAGCAGCGGCTTGGCAGGCTTGCAAGGCGGCTTGGTCATGCCGGCAGTTCATCAGCAACAGCTTAAAAAGCAATTGACCCAGATGGATTATCGCGGGCCTCGACGCGGGGCAGGAAGTATTCGAGAAGCTGCACAGCCGATCGCGGGATACCCTGTGCTGACCTAAAGAGACCGGATCGTCTCGACGAGACGCTGCAAATCTGTTGGCTTCCCGAGATTCAAAGCGTCGGCGAAGAGGAAGCTCGAGGCTAACCGCGCTTGTCGTACGCCGTAGTGAGGACATAAGGCACTCCGAGCGTCCTTAGATGGAGTGCTACCGGTGTGACGCTCTCACCGCCGAGATTGAAGTCTAATACCGCTGCATCAGGCCGTTCACCGTCGATCAGTTCCACCGCCTGCGAAACTGTTGCGGCTGGGCCAAGCACCCGAAATCCTCCTGCCTCAAGTGCGTCTTGGAGTTGATGTGCAATAAAAAATTCGTCCTCGACGACCAGCACTGTTGAAGCTGACCAAGAATATCAGCCTCGATCGACTGCCAAGCCGGTTCCGTTGCCAGCGCTGCGATCGGGCAGACTATGTGTCGCTCAAGGAAAGGGCCGGGCATGTTTCCGCCAGGATCAGAGGCGATCGGCTTGGGCGTACCAAGGGGCATGGCCGTCGCCAATCGCCTTTGCCCTGACAAAAACCTGGTCCGGCAGAATGCTTCAATCTAACCAGGAAAGGCTTTAACTCTCCAGATGCGGCCGGTCTCCTCGCCGCCTATTTTCGCAGGATTTTCTCCATCGCCCTGCCCTTGGCAAGCTCGTCGATCAGTTTGTCCAGGTAGCGGATTTCCCGCATGGTGGTTTCCTGGATCTCTTCCACGCGGACGCCGCAGATCACGCCTGTGATCTGCGATCGGGCGGGGTTCATCTCAGGTGCCTGCGCAAAGAAATCCTCGAAGTTGGTGTTCCTCGCCAACTGATCGTCCAGGCTCTCTCGGCTATAGCCCGTCAGCCAGCAGATGATTTCGTCGACCTCCGCCCTTGTGCGCCCCTTCTTCTCCGCCTTGGCGACATAGTGGGGATAGACGCTCGCGACACTGACCGAATAGATGCGATGCTTCGTCATGCGTCCTCCGAGCCGATGGCCGACAATGAGCAACCCTCCTGCGGCGGGGCCCAGGGAAGCTTGGCTCATGGACGCAAACTCTACAGCGCCGCCGGCCATGACCGCAAATGGCGCAATCCAGCCGAAGCCACTCGTCTGCTGTCGGCCCAGAGCGGCCATGCTTCGATTACGCGCGGACGTGGACAATGAACTTGGGGCAGCCGGACGGTTCGTGCGATCGCTTCGCCCGGCCTACGGAAGCTCGATCTCGCCGTCCACCACGTGGTTGAGGCCGGTGCCTTCCGCCGTTAGCGTCATGCGGACCTTCAACGTCTTGCCGCCGACTTGCCCCTTGCGCACCGTCTCCTCGATCTTGCGCTGCGACGTGACGCCGACTTCCTTCAGGAACTTGCGGATCGACATGTTGAAGGCGTCTTCGCTCATGGCGGAACTCCTCTATGTGCGGAAGGGATTGTAATGGAAGGTAAATCGTCAAGGAAGCAGCAATGACGCCCCAGGCCCCAGAATCTGACGCGAAAAATTTCGGCGACAGATGACCGCTCCTGGCCCAAAGCGGGCATTCGGGAGTGGTTCACTCTTGTCTGCGATGGGGTGGTTAGCGACCGGTCAGCTTCAGGGTCTGAACGGGCAAAAGGCGACGTTGCGTGTGCCAGCCAAGCCGCGATGCGCCAGGTTCCCGAGAGTAACGATGGAGGGCTAGTGCGTCACCGTTGGTCAAGATCGACATGGCTCTTGTAGACGGCACCTTCCCGATATCTCATCGGAAGTTCGGCCGCAGGCAGATCGTGCGCCTCGAACGGTTTCCCGCTGGACCAGGGGAGCGCGTTCAACGCCACGCCGAACCCTGTGCTGAAAAGCAACGGCGCGAGCTTCGCAAGGGGCTTCTTCCACGCGATTGCAAGAACACCGAGCGGCAACTTCACGACGAAGAATAGGATGAGGACGAGCGGGGCGACGAAGAGGGTCAGCACCATCGGAATCGCCGTTTCCAACATGGGATCGCCGCCGTATCGCAAGCGGAGCGGTGGGTTCCGTGCGGCCGCAAACGGAATCAGTTCTTCCATGAAGCGAACGTAGTCGGCGGACCGATCGACGCCCGTTTCTCCGAGCCAATCGAGCGAGGAGATTTCCCTTGACACGAAGAGCGTCCTTAGGCGCGCGCTGTAGACTGGAAAGCCAGTGGTGCCGACCCCACTCGTGACGTGGAGGTGCAGGAATCGAAGCGACGTCCACGGGACGAGGCTGACGGACCGCCCTCGCGTCACCGAGAGGCCCCGGTCCTCGATGACGTAGGCCATCTCGACCTTTTGCGGGGTATCGCGATACCTCGGGATCTTCGCAGTGAAGCGGTAGTTGGGAAGGTCGTCTGTCTGCAATCGAGCCCCCCCACTACGGTCCGCTAGTCGAAATGCTGCCTATCCCGCGATAGGATTCGATATCTGATTTACACGCAACTTGTTCTGCTGGGAATGACCGCTTGCGGCGGATCAGAGATCAGCCGCTATCTTCGCCTTGCTCGGGAGCAGACCGACTTAAACGCTTCAAGGACGTCCGAAATTGGCGCATTCCGGTCAGTGCAATTCAGTTTGGGTAAACAGTCGATCTGCATTCATGTTTTCACCTGCCTTCTCAATTGCTCCGGATCATCTTCTTGAGCGACTTGTCCCAATCGTCGTTGCTCATTATTGACAGGGTCTTCGCGGCGTCCCCCGGTACCTATTCTCATGGCAAACGTCGCAGGTAAGCATTGGAGCTGTTGCATGGCAATCTACAAGGGCGCGCTGGCATTGCTGGGAAAGTCGGAAACCGACGCAGCGGTCGTGGACTACTTGAAGTCGCTGGGTGCGACGCTCCCGCTCAAGCGGCCGCCACGCGGCGAGAAGGAAACGAACGTCGAGATCCCCGGTCAACAGATTGAACTGCTCTTTACTCTCGGAAGCGAGTTGCCGAACGGGACGCGCTTTGCGGAAGGGGAGTTGGTTCTGCGTACATTCTTCGTTCTTCCGGAGGAAGCAGGAAGACCGATCGATGGAACGCCTTTCGATCTCGATATGACCATGACCCGGGAGCAGGCGCGAGCAAAGTTCGGGGAGCCGGAATGGAGCAGCGGTGGTAGTTTGAAAAACGATCGCTGGGTGCTTGGAGACAAGCGGATGCTTCTAAGCTTCACCTCGGACGAACGGCGCATCCGGCAAGTGTCGGTGTCGCAATTGTTCGAGTGAGCGGGTGTCCGAACACATCCCTCATTGCAAGTCCGAGGTTCTGAGCGGGGGCGTTGGACATTACACTTTTTTGCCTGAAGGTTTCTGAAGGACGGCGGGCCGCTGCCCCAGAGCTTTTCGCTGATCTGAAAGAATTATCTAGAACCGCGATCCACGACATCGTTGCGATAAGGGCAGCAGAATTTTGCGAGCACACGACAGGATGTCCACTGATGGCGCTTTCCGGTCGAGGGCCTTCTGTCTCCTGTCGGCCCGAAACGGTCTTCACGAGGGAGATTTGCAAACAGCCTCAATATGGTTTCCATCTGGGTCAATGACAAAGGCCGCGTAGTAATACGGACCGTAGTGCGGCCAAAGACCCGGACCTCCGTTATCTACACCGCCGTGCTCCAATGCCGCGAGATGAAATGCGTTGACCGCTTCTCGGCTAGGGGCTGCAAGGGCCAGATGGTGCCCTGAGCCACCGGAGATCGCGGCACCAGCGCGAAGCTTAATGGCGAACTTGTCTCCGGAGTTTGGTGGTCCGTAGCCGATAGGCTGATCATCACTGCCGGGTGTTAAATCTTCCCAGACTCTGGATTACCCCAGTCAGGCCCCTGCGCCTGAAGCAATGTCCGCTTATGGCGCATTGTCGTCGGCAGCATTGGCAGTCCTTCGGTGGTGTTTCTGACCTCATTTCTGCTAAAGCTGGGGAGGAAATCGCCCGCGATGTCACCAACTGCCGAAGTGTGAAGGGCGCAATGGGCTGATAGGCTGTTGTCTTGAAGGAGGAGCGCTGGGATGAGCACCGACCGGGATACTGTGCGGTCCTATGATGCGGTCGCGGCGGAGTACGCCGCCGAGGCCGCGGTGATGCCCGAATGGGTCGCGACAGAGATCGATGTGTTCGTGACCGGGCTCCCCGGCTCGGGCAGAGTGCTGGAGATCGGAAGCGGTGGCGGGCGAGATGCACTTGAGCTTGAGAAGCGGGGCATCAGCGTCCGGCGCACCGACATTTCGAAGGGTTTCGTCGAACTGCTGCGCGAAAGTGGCTTCGAGGCCGACCTGTTGGACCCGCTGACCGATGACCTGGCCGACCCGCAGCGTCCCGGCATGCAGTATGACGGGATCTGGGCCTGTGCCTGCCTCATTCATGTCGCGCGCGAGGATTTCGGCACGGTGCTTGGACGGCTTGCCGAGGCGACCCGGACCGGTGGCAAACTGCACGTCTCGGTTCGGGAGGGCGAAGGCGAGGATGTGTCCACACACGGCAGTGCTGCAGCGCCCCGGCGCTACGTCGAGACGTACTGGCGCGAGCCTGCCCTGCGGTCGGCACTCACAGACGCCGGCTGGATTGTTAGCAATGTAATTCCGTACGTTGGAAAACCCCATGATCGGTGGCTGAGCGTTCGGGCGAATCGGGCCTGAGGCAAACAGAACTTCTGGGAATGGCCGGTTGTGGCGCGACCATGAACTCGAGGTGATCACCGGACTGTCGGCTTCCGGGCGAAGGCAAAGATCGCCACTGTGGCCGAGATGAGGACGCATTGCTGACCTTGCGTTCCAGCCGAAAGAATGGCCCGCCCTCGTCGGACCTCGGCACCCTCCTCACGTGTTGTTGATCGCGATCTCGCATCGGCTGGTTGCACCGCACACTTTTTGCTGTTCTTTTCGCACTTGCGAACAACTCGCTTCTGTAACCCGCCGGACGAGAGACATTCCTCCCAGTCCGACGTCCGGCCAGAAAGAGGATCCGAACATGGGCGATCTCCTGAAAGGTATCTCCAGTTTTCGCGGCGCGGTTTTTCCCAACCAGTCGGCGCTTTATCGCAAGCTGGCGCGGGAAGGCCAGCAACCACAGGCTCTGATGATATCCTGCGCCGACAGCCGGGTGATGCCCGAAACCATCACGCAGGCCGGTCCCGGCGATCTCTTCGTCTGCCGCAATGCCGGCAATATCGTTCCGCCTTTCTCGACCCTCAACGGCGGCGTATCTTCCGCCATCGAATATGCGATCCTGGCGCTCGGCGTCAGCGACATCGTCGTGTGCGGCCATTCGGATTGCGGCGCAATGAAGGGCCTGTGCCATCCGGAGCTGCTCGAGCCGATGCCCAATGTCGCAGCCTGGCTGCGCCACAGCCACGCCGCCTATTCGATCGTATGCCGGGCCTATCCGGACGACCTTTCCGAAAGTGATCGCGTGCGCGCAGTGGCGATGGAAAACGTCGTCGTTCAGCTCGATCACCTGAAGACGCATCCTTCGGTGGCCGCGAAACTCGCCACCAGCGAGATCACCCTGCATGGCTGGTTCTTCGACATCGAGACCGGCGAAGTCCAGGTCTATGACGGGGCGAAAGCGACCTTCACGGTGCCGCAGGAGGGAGAGCCGCTGCCGGTTGCAGTGACCGGCCGCGATCGGCCGCATGTCATGCCGCAAATCGCAGCAATGCTTGCCGCGGAGTAGCGCCATGACAGCAATCAGCTCCGCCTTTTCGCGCGACCTCGCCTCGTCCTTGGTCGTCTTTCTCGTCGCCATCCCACTGTGCCTCGGGATCGCCATCGCTTCCGGCGTGCCGGCGTCGATGGGCCTGATCTCCGGCATCATCGGCGGCATCGTCGTCGGCGTCCTGTCGGGCTCGCCGTTGCAGGTCTCCGGACCTGCCGCCGGACTTGCCGTCATCGTCTTCGGCTTCGTCGAGGAATACGGTGTCGCCATGCTCGCCCCCGTCCTGATCGCCGTCGGTTTCCTGCAGATCGCCGGCGGGTTCCTGCGGGTCGGATCCTGGTTCCGGGCAATCTCGCCGGCCGTCGTTCATGGCATGCTCGCCGGCATCGGAATCCTGATCATATTGGGGCAGATTCATGTGCTGATGGATGCCAAGCCCGCTGCCGGCGGGATGGAGAACGTCGCGGCGATGGAGGACAGTCTCGCCCGTCTTTGGGGAACTGGCCTGACGAGCCAGGCAACCGCTTTGAAGGTCGGCCTCATATCCCTGCTGGCAATGGTGTGCTGGGAGAAGTGCCGTCCGAAATCGCTGGCGCTGGTTCCGGGAGCGCTGGTCGGTGTCGCGGCGGCGACGGTTCTTGCCGCCGCGTTGCAATTGCCGATCGCGCGCGTCGAGGTCCCCACCTCGCTCGTCGACAGCATCACACTGCCGACCGCGGAAAACTTCGCCCGGTTGCTGGAGCCCGGCGTCATTCTCATGGCGGTGATGATTGCCGTCATCGCCAGTGCCGAAACCCTTCTCTCGGCCGCCGCCGTCGACCGGATGCATGACGGCGTGCGCACCCGGTTCAACAAGGAGCTGTTTGCCCAGGGCGTCGGCAACGGACTCTGCGGCCTGCTCGGCGGATTGCCGATCACCGGCGTCATCGTCCGTTCCTCGGCCAACATTCAGGCCGGCGCACGCACGCGGGCCTCCGCCATCTTCCACGGGATCTGGATATTGGCCCTGGTGGCGCTGGCGCCAAGCCTGTTGACCCTGGTTCCCTTGTCGGCCCTCGCCGCGGTTCTGCTCGTCACCGGATGGCGGTTGATCAGCCTGCGCCATGTCAGACACCTGTTCGAGCATCATGGGTTGGTTCCGGTCGGCATCTGGGCGGTGACCGTCGCCATGGTCGTCCTGCAGGACCTGCTGGTCGGCGTGGCGCTCGGCCTGGCGCTGTCGATCATCGAGATCGTGCCCTACCTGAGGCGCAAACTCGCGATCAGACACGCAGAGATAGACGAGGAAATCCATGTCCAGCTCGGCGGCGCAGCCACCTGCAAGGACGTGCCCGTTCTGCTCAACACGCTCGAGCAGCTGCCCGAGGGCCGCAAGGTCAAGATTGTCGGCGAGGACCTCCATTACATGGATCACACCAGCGCCGAAACCATCAGCGAATGGCTACGACGCGAGGCAAAGGCCGGTCGCGCCATTGAAATCCATCCGCCGCCGGCGGCACGCCACCCCCGCCTGACACCGCTGTTTCGGCGTTTTGCGACCGAAGTCGCCTGATAAAATCTGGGGAGGGCAAACGCCCCTCCCCAATTCACTTCCTGTCCATGAGGCTTCAAACGGAGGTCTGAAGTACAGCCAGGCATCCACTAGCTCTTTCCGACTGGCCATCCCAGAGGCCATGCTCGAGCGAACTTCAAGTCTCTCAATGATGATGCGATGATTGGACATCGACAGCCGTCTAGAAGTGATCGAGGACACCATGCCCGCAGTTATATTGATCGGAGCGTCTGGTTCCGGCAAAACAACCATCGCTCGGGCAATCGCCGAGCGCTCTCCCGACAATACGGATGTTCTCTTCTTTGACACGATAGGCGTGCCGAGCGCTGAGGAGATGATAAGGGAGTACGGATCAGGCGAAGCCTGGCAGTTTGCCAAGACCGTCGAATGGATGAAGAGGATCGCCGAAATTACCAAGACGGGACGAAGGATCGTCTTTGAAGGCCAGATACGGCTTTCGTTCTTGGCTGAAGGGGCGGTCGCCGCAGCTTGGCACGACTATGTTCCGATACTTGTCGACTGCGATGATATCACAAGAGCAGCTCGGCTGATTGTTCACCGGCGACAGCCCGAACTCGCCAATCCCGAGATGATGAACTGGGCGAATTACCTCAGAGAGGAGGCGCGAGCGCGTGGATGCGAGATTTTAGACACCTCTGCCATGTCGGTAGAGCAAGCCGTCTCTCGTGTCCTGAGCCTGACAATCCCATCCGCCGCTGCCCAGCGTTAGAACCATTCGTGGTCAGATTGGAGCATCCTGCCAGAGCAGGTTATCGCCTCTCATCCAGAGGTGCTCGACCCCTCCGGGTTGACTGAAAGGGGAAGCCGGCAATCAGACCCAAATCCGTCAGGCCCCGCGGCTGCCGCCCCAGCGGTCTATTTCACCGGCCAGACAAGGAGCAGCGTCGGCACGCTGACCAGGATGATCAATGCCGACAGCGGCAGGCCGAGACGCGGGTAGTCGGAAAACTTGTAGCCGCCGGGTCCGAAGACCAGCGTGTTGCATTGATGGCCGACCGGGGTCAGGAAGTCGCAGCCGGCGCCAATTGCCACCGCCATCAGGAAGGCTTCCGGTCTGAAGCCGAGGCTGGTTGCAAAGCTCGCGGCGATCGGCGCCATGACGAGAACGGTGGCGGCATTGTTGAGGAAGGGTGTAACGGCCATGGCGCTGACCAGGATCAGGCCGAGCGCCCCCCATGCCGGCAGGTTCATCGCCACCGCACCCAGCCAGCCGGCGATCAGGTCGCTGCCGCCGGAGGTGCGCAAGGAATCCGAGACGGGAATAAGGGCGGCGAGCATAACCAGGATCGGCCCGTCGACTGCTTTATAGATATCAGTCAGTGGTATGGCCCGGAAGACGACCATGCCCAGCGCCGCGGCGAAGAAAGCCACCGGAACCGGTGCGAGGCCGACGGCGGTCGTTGCCATGGCGAGGGCCAGGATCAGAAGCGGAATGAAGGCACGGCGGCGGGTGCCGAGCATTACCTCGCGCTGGGCGAGCGGCAACAGGCCAAAATCCTGCAGAAGTGCGGCCAGGCTTGCCCGGCTGCCCTGCAGGAGGAGAACGTCGCCGACGCCGAGGGTCATGCTGCCCAACCGTTCCTTGAGACGTTCCCCGCGCCGGCTGATCGCCAGAATGTTGACCCCGCGCGTGTAGGAAAGCGCCAGTTCCTTGGCCGAAAGACCGGCGAGAGACGAGTCCTGGCTGACGATCGCCTCGAGCGAAATAATATGCGTGTCCGGCTGACCCTCTTTCGTCAGCGGCTTGCCGGACAGCTTCAATTTGCCTTGTGATACGATGCGGTCCATTGCCGCCGATGGACCTTCCAGCATCACAATATCGTCGGAGCGGAGGGTCAGATCAGGAAAGGGCGCCATCCTGGTGCCGCCGCGCAGGACGGCCGTGGCGATGACCTCGCCATCGCCGAGCTTCACGAGATCGCTCAATGCCCGCTCCAGCAGCGGCGACTGGCCGGTGATTGCGACTTCGCTGGTGTAGTTCTTGATCTCCACCACATCTTCGATGGCGTGGTCCTGCTTGGTGCGGCTCGGCACCAGCCAGTGGAAGAACAACAGAAAGGTAATACCGACGACCGTCAGGATGGCGCCTGTCGGCGTGAAGTCGAACATGGTGAAGGATTCTCCCGTCATCTCGTGGCGAAGCCGCGATACGACGATGTTCGGCGAGGTGCCGACCTGCGTCATCAGTCCGCCGAGCAGGGCAGCGAAGGACATCGGCATCAGGTATTTCGACGGAGAAGCGCCGGATTTCCTGGCGAACTGAAAGGCGACAGGCATCATGATGGCGAGCGCACCGATATTCTTGATGAAGGCGGACAGCAAGGCCACGGCGATCATCAGGAGCGCGAGCTGGGTATGAAGCGTGTTCAGGTTCGGGAAAAACCGCTTGATCGCGGCATCGACGATGCCCGAGCGGGCAACGCCGGCGCTGACGATCAGGGCGCTGCCGACGATGATGACAATGTCATCCGAAAAGCCGGAAAAGGCCTTTTCCGGTGGGACGATCCCCGTCACGACCGCCAGAACCAGCGCGCAACAGGCGACGACATCATAGCGGAAGCGATCCCAGATAAAGACCGCCATCATGAGCCCGATGACAGAAAATGCGATGATCTGCTGTGTCGTCATGCGAACCTGGAAAGAGGCTGGGATGTTTGCCGACAACCGAGCGGAAGACGATATTCCTGAACGTCGTTTGCTTGCGCAAGTTCCCTGCCGTCCTGATCAACCTCCTGACCAGCATGTGCGTGAGCGGATAAGCTGGACACGCCGGCGGGCCGCCACCACCAGACATTGCAACATGTTGACGGCCGGCGGACTGATGCGAGTGTCACCCGATTGGTCGCGGCCGCTGCCACTCCGTGGAATTCGGCCCTTTGCGGGATCGCCATATCATCGCGCCGAATAAAGGGTATAGTACTCCAGTCGGCGATTTTACAGGGCGATGCCGACTGGGCGATCCGACGTGCTCTTGCCTTGGGTGAGGCCACAAGAATGTCTCTAAACCTCTTAAATCTTCCGGAACTCTCCGAGCGGCAGATAGAGATGCTCGCGAAGGTAATTGCCGACTGGTGCGACGCGAACTCCGTCGACGCAGGCGGGGATTGCGCGCAAGCCGCATACGCTGCCGCCGTTGATCTTTTAAGTGCAAACACAAACCTGTCAGCGGGCCAGTTGCGACAGGCGCTCGACGTCAGAATGGCTGAAAAAAAGCGCGAGGAACCTTCATCGTAGACCCTGGTTGGGGTGAAGCGGCGCCTTTGGGTTGGCCGCTGGCGATGGAGCCTGTGTCTTGTGGAAGAGTGTCGTTATTCTACGTCTGCGAAAGCCGACCACCGTCAGATCGGCAAAACAGGCGTTCGACCTCCTATCGGCCCGTTGGCCAGTCTCTGACGGAAAGGCTTACATCGCGGCTCTTGAAGCCTGTGAAGGCGCCGAGGACGGACATGTTTCAGACGAAAGCGCCCGGGAGTTGTTCCTGTTGGCTTTGAAGGAAGCCGCAATCCCCTACTCGACCGATATAGAATGAGGCGAACGAACACGGGACTATAAATTGGTCGCATGCCAAAGCCGGCAGGCATTGCGGCGCTGACAGTAAGAACGCAGTAGCCGGGGTTGACCGACACGCTTATCTTCATTTGTCGCAATGACATCCGCACCCTCCCCATCGCGGAACGATACTTGTTGGCTCCACTTCAAAGGCACGGCCGGCCTCGACGCGCAGGTTGCCCGAGAGGCGGCAGCCATTAGGCACCGCTCCGCAGTTCCTTCGCTCCAACGCGAGCGCGGGTGTGGCCGCAGCACGACTGTTCACGTTCTATTTCAAGAGAAGAAGGCCGCTTGCATAGCGGCAGGCATCAAAGCCGTACTTTTGATATCCACAGGGCAAGATTGAATATTTCTACTGGGATGTTAGCTTTCGCACATGACTCAACAAGTTGGGAGATGAAAGATCCAACGCGGAGCGCCTATGTCCGGTCAACCTGATGAGCTCGTGTCGTTTTATGGCAATAGCCTGAAACTTGCCAAATGCTCTCTGGCGGTTTCGAAGGCCTACAAAACTGCAGCGGCTCCAGGTGCGACCCTATGGGATCTATATCCGGAGCTGCTTGATCCTGGCGCCAGATCGATGATCGAAGCCGTGCTCGCCGGCGGCCTGCCCCGCAACATCGAGATCGGATCCAGTTCGTCCGGCGACAGTCGCAGTCTTCTCGTTTTCGGCACTGAACGAGGCCTTGGGGTCATCGAGACGCGCGATGCAAGCGCGAGTTCGGAAGCGTCGACTGGGGAAGCCGATCGCGCCCTCCTTCTTCATCAAGCCAGGCATGACGTTCTGACGGGACTGGCAAACCGTCGCCAATTCACCAGTGATCTCGAGGCAAGCTTTCCGGTGCCGAAAAGTCAAAAGCTCGCGCTGATGCAGCTCGATCTCGATGACTTCAAACCCGTCAACGACACGCTTGGGCACGGCGCCGGCGACATGGTGCTCAAGATGACGGCGGAACGAATCCAGGCGGTGCTTCGCGACGGTGAGACAGCTTACAGACTCGCGGGCGATGAGTTCGCCGTCATTCAGCGGCGCGGGGACCAGCCTGGGGAGGCGGAAGGTCTTGCTGGATCCCTGGTCCGTGCGTTCAAAGAGCCATTCACCATCGGCGGGATCGATGTGTTCGTCGGCGCGAGCGTCGGAATTGCCATTGCGCCGACCGATGGAAATGACGGCGAACAGTTGATGAAAGCAGCCGACATTGCGCTCTATGCTGCCAAGAACGATGGCCGCGGCCGGGCAAGGACGTTCAACCGCTCGATGATGATCATGCTGGAGCAGCGTGAAACGTTGCGGCGCAGTTTGCGTGTGGCCCTCAAGGAGCGGCAGTTTTTCATCGAGTACCAGCCGCTGGTGGAGCTATCGGAGGGGATCGTCGGCTTCGAGGCGCTGCTGCGTTGGCGCCATCCTTATGCCGGAGTGGTTCCGCCGAGTGTTTTCATCCCGATGGCCGAAGCCGATGGCCTCATGGGAGATATTGGAGCGTGGGTGCTTGAACAGGCCTGTCGCGAGGCGTCGACGTGGCCCTCGCATTTCATCGTGGCGGTCAATCTCTCACCGGCTGAATTCCTCCGCCGCGGCTTCACCGATCGCGTATCCGGAATTCTTGACGCGGTCGAGTTTCCTGCCGAAAGGTTGGAGATCGAAATAACCGAAACCGTCCTGCTTGAACGCACCACAAAAAATCTCGACATACTCCATACCCTGGAGGTTCTGGGCGTCCGAATCGCGCTCGACGACTTTGGCACCCGCTATTCATCCCTCAGCTACCTACAGAACTTTCCGTTCGATACGATCAAGATCGACCGGCACTTCATCAAGGACATCGAGACCAATCCGAAGAGCCAGACCATCGTGCGCTTCGTCATCGGGCTTGCACATGGGCTGGGGATGCGGATTACGGCCGAAGGCGTCGAAACGGCCGGTCAGGCGACGTGGCTTAGAAGAGAAAATTGCGATCGACTACAGGGACATCTTTTGGGCGCGCCGATGTCTTCGGATGCCATCGGCGATTTTCTGCGTCAGGGGTCGTTCGCCACGGGTTGGGTCGGCTAATCCGATAAAGAGCCGATGGTGCATGGGCCCCGGCGGGGCGGTAAGCTTGACGCTTTCAAGGCAATTCCTCGAAGCTGCTTGACGACCTGAACGAGAAAAAAGAAGCCATGAGAGCGGCTGATCCGTCAGTTCACAGACCGGTCGGAAATATACGGGACAACCGATCGCCGGATACACCAATCATTCCGCTGCTTCGGACTCCAGGGGCGTGCGAATCCGCTACGGCCGAGATGAGGGCGCGAAGCAGCCGGCCCGTCATGGCGGCAATCATCGACGACTGCGCCCGAAACTGGATCGGGACGCAGATCGCAAAAGTTTCAGCTTTCGACCGGCTGGGAGGCCGCATACGGCGATGGCTTTGCTCGTGCGGCATTTTGGGTCGTGAAAGACACGACAAGGACGCCCAGACCGAGGAGTGCCGGAACGGATCCGGCGTAGTCGGACGCGTTCAGATGAGCCGATAGCGCCAGCAGCAGGTGAAAAAACATTCCGGAATAGGCGAGATCGCTCAGTCCGACGCTGACGCGGGAAAGGATCGCCGCCACTCCCAACAGTTTGACCGAAATCAGGAGCGGCACCAGATAGCCAGGAAAGCCAAGCTGACCCAACAGTTGTCGCACCGTGTCGCTTTGGGTGAGATAGAAGGTGGCGGACATAAGGTACAACGCCGAAAGAAGCGCGGTGCTGATCCAATAAATGTATTTGCGGGTCATGTTTACGCGGTTTTCCTCAGGACTTCGTTGCCGCGAACACGTTGCGGAAAGAGACAGGCGCACGGCCCGACAGCCGCTCGACATCATGTGTAAGCACATCGAAGTGTCCTTCGACAAAGGTCTTCTTGATGTCCATGATGGCATTGACAACAAGATCGGGCAGCCCGGCCTGGCCTAAGCCGCCACGCAGTTGCTCCTCGGTAATCGAGGCAAACACGATGGCCTTGCCAAGTGCCTCCGAAGCAACGGCGGCGACGTCATGCCCTGTTAGCGCATCTGGTCCCGTCAGATTGTAGATCGCGCCCGCGTGACCTTCGCCCAATACGGCTCCTGCTGTCGCTGCGGCCACGTCGTTGCGCGAGACATACGCGACGCGATCTTCGCCAAGTCCAGCGAGCATTCCTTGGCTCTGTGACATCATGACCTCGTCGATCATGGACTGTGCAAAGTAGTTCATGCGCAGGATCGTCCAGTGTGGAGCTGACTTGATCAGATGCTGTTCGGCTGTCCAGTAGGACTCGCCGAGTGCAGGAATGGCAGCCTCGCGTGTGCCTGCCGCCGACAGCAGGACGATATGCTGCACACCTGACTTCTCGGCCACGTCGATGGCGGACTTGAGCTGTGCACCGCGCGCGCCCGGACGCAGGTCTGCGCTTGGGATCAGCACCAGACGGTCGAGCCCGGCATAGGCGTCCTGAAGCGTCTCTGGCTGGTCATAGTCACCCTTGCGAGCCTCAACCCCGCTACCTGCCTTCTCCGGCGAGCGGGAAATGGCGACGATTTGGTGGCCGCCTCCGCGTGAGCTGAGTTCTTCGATGATGGCCGCACCCAGTTTCCCACTTGCGCCGTTGATGCCGATCTTCATGTCGTCGTCCTCTTCTGTTAACGAACAAAATGTACGTGACGATATGATCGATATCGGGTACATGCACAAGAATGCACACGAAAGTGCGCCACGCACATGGATGTGCGTGCCTCGATGGAGTTGCCAATGAACACCGCCGCCGCCACGCAGGCCGGGGACTTGCCTGCGAGCGAAGATCACAACAACTGCCGTGCGCTCGGCCAGATTCTTGATCGCATTGGCGACAAGTGGACCATCATGGTTGTCGGAGTGCTGTCACGGGGACCGTTGCGCTTCAACCAGATGATGCGCGAGATCGGCGGCGTGTCTCACCGGATGCTGACCCTCACTCTCCGCAGTCTTGAGCGCGATGGATTGGTGTCGCGCACGGCTTATGCCACCATCCCGCCGAAGGTGGAATATGCTCTCACCGACGCCGGGCGTTCGCTGATCGAGCCATTGCGGGTACTCAGCGATTGGGCAATCGACAATCGCCCTGTGATCGAGAAGGCTCGGGCGGACTTCGACAACCGCTAGATGTGAGCTTTCGGGAGGTTGTCCATTCAAAGCGGATTTAGGAGACTGGAGCTATCACACCTCGAGTCGGAAGGATCGCCGCGAATGAACATTCATAAGAATGCCCGACTGACGCCGTTGCGCCGGGAACAAATGGCGCTTGCTGTTATCGAAGGGCATCTGACCCAGGCTCAGGCAGCACAGGCCTATGGCGTCGCGGCCAAGATCGTCGCCCGTTGGGTCGAGCGTTTCAAGGCCGGTGGTCGAGAGGCGATGCTCGATCGTTCCTCCCGACCTCATGCCATGCCCCGGCAGACCAGTCAGGCGCTGGCGGAGCGCATCATCACGCTTCGCCGCCAGCGCCTGACTGGCAAGCACATCGCGATCGAAACCGGTGTATCTGCAGCGACGGTGAGCCGGGTTCTCAAGCGCGCAGGCCACTCCCGCCTCAAGGATATCGAGCCGGCCGAGCCTGTGCGTCGTTATGAACGCCAGGCTCCCGGCGAGATGATTCATATCGACATCAAGAAGCTCGGCCGGTTTCATGAGGTCGGCCACCGCATCACCGGCGATCGCACTCGCCAGAGTTCGCGCAGAGGCAAGAGTTGGGGCGCCGGTTGGGAATGCGTTCATGTGGCCATCGACGATGCCTCTCGCATCGCTTTCTCACAGATATTGCCGGACGAGACGAAAGAAAGCGCCGTGGCCTTCTTGAAGGCGGCATTGGCCTATTATGCCAGCCTCGGGATCGCGGTCGAGCGCGTCATGACCGACAATGGTCCCTGCTACACATCAAAGCCATTCGGCCAAGCTTGTCGCGACAACGGCCTCAAGCACGTTCGCACCAGACCATATACGCCTAAAACCAACGGAAAGGCCGAACGCTTCATCCAGACCGCCCTCAGAGAGTGGGCCTACGCCGTCGCCTATCCCAACTCGGACATGCGCGCCGCCGAACTGCCACGATGGCTTCATCGCTACAATTGGCACAGGCCTCACGGAAGTCTAAACTCAAAACCACCAATCACTAGGCTCGCTCTTACCCAGGACAACCTGTTGAGGCTCCACAGCTAGAGCTTTTCCGGATTAGCTTGAAGCATTCTGCCGGAGCAGGTTTTCGTCAGGGCAGAGGCAATTGGCGGTGGGCATACCTCCAGGTACGTCCGAGCCGGTCGCCTCTGATCCTGGCGGAAACATGCCCGGCCCTCCGGCCGCACCCCTTCGCCGTGGCGAAGCGATCGGTGCGTCCGGCGATTGCCAAGTCTTGCAGATTTGCCAGGCAAATCTGCGGGAGGGGCGCCGATGCGGATGGCTGTAGCGCAACCGCCATGTTCAATGATCCCCGCGCCATTTCGGTGCTTCATTCCGCCAGAGCGGAGATGGCGCCATCTTACGACAGCGCAGGTCTCAGCCGTCGCGCCCCCTCGCCGCCCATGAGGCGGTATCGTGATCGGGGTGCTGGTTGTTGCTCGCCTTGATCGCCGCGGCCCAGTCGGCGCCGTTGGTCTCGGTCGCACCGGTATTTTCCAATCCCGTGATCGTATCGAACCAGGCCACCATGTTCTCGGTGCAGGTATTGGCGAGCGGCGGGAAGGCGTTGGGATCGTCAAGCGAACCGATCATCAGGTTGGTCCGGCCGTTCTCCAGGTGGTGGAAAAACAAGGGCGTGCCGCAATTGGCGCAGAAGCCGCGCTCGACCAGTTCCGAGCTCTTCCAGAGGCTCGGCTTGCCGCGTGTCCAGGTCAGCGCATCATCGGGGGCGGCGACGAGCGCGGCAAAGACGTTGCCCGAGGCTTTCTGGCACATGCGGCAATGGCAGAGATGCGAATTGTCGAGCATGGCGCTTGCGTGGTAGCGCACGGCGCCGCACTGGCAGCCGCCGCTCACTTCCCTCTCGATGCGCTGCATTTTTTCTTCTCCTGCAAGAAGCGGGTTTGGCCGCATCTCTTTTAGGTTGTCGTCTTCCGATCGTCCAGATCCATCGCCTGCGTCGACACGGATTTGTCCGCACCATCGAAGCTCTTCGCTCGCGTATTCTGGGAGCAGAGTTCCCGCAGCAGGTTCCAACCTTTATCCGCGCAGCGCACCACGCCGTCGGCGGTGGGGAACTCTTTCGTGTCGATAAACGGAAAGTGCGGGCCATTCGGACGCTGGCGTAAATAATCATATGAATTGGCGAGCGAGTTTATCCACAATCAACTTTAACTCTATTGTATAGTTGATACCATTTTATGCATCTTCTGGGTTACTATTTGGAAAAATATAATATACCGTGCAGATGGGGCATGTTTATTCCGCGATTTCTTCGGCGACGTGGTGGGGCACCCAGATTGGAAATAGTAATTGGGCGGCGAACACTTTCGTCGTCCGCAGTATCACTGGGGGGAATAGTAAATGGCGACTACGACAGTTTCAGGCACGACCGTCACGTTTTCGAATTCAGGTGCGGCAGCCAATCTGACACAATCCGGCACCGAGGACGGCAGCCTTCAGTTCACGTTCGACGTCCTGGCCGCAAGCGGCGGCGGCGTGAAGACGACGATCTATTCGGTGGATGACGGCTTCAAGAACGATGACGGAGGGGCAGCGATCATCGTCACCAACAAGGCGTTTGTCGATTACAACAAGGACCTGCTGATGCAGGACGGCGTCGGCATTAGCTTCAGCCAAACCAGCCAGATGGGTGCAACATTCTGGATCGGCAGTGACAACAAGATCCACTATGACGCAGCCGGTATAAGCGCGCAGATCAACGCGCTCGATGCCGGAGAAATGTTCAAGGACACGATCCAGTACACGATCAAGATGTCGAACGGCACGCTCAGCGTCGGCACGCTGACGGTTATGATCAACGGCATCAACGACGCACCCGTCCTCAGCGGCAACCCAGCGACCCTGGCGGCAGGCGCCGAGGACACGCCCTACACCTTCAGCACCGCCGACCTGCTGGCCGGCTTTACCGATGCCGAGGGCGATCAGATGTCGGTCTCCGGCCTCACCGCCAATCATGGCGCCCTGGTCGACAACAATGACGGCACCTGGACCTTCACGCCTGATGTCAACTACAACGGCCCGGTCAGCCTCAGCTATACCGTCATCGACGGCAATGGCGGCAGTGTGCCGGCAAGCCAGAGCTTCACGCTTGATGCGGTCAATGACGCACCTGTTCTCAGCGGCAATGCGGCGACGCTGGCGGCAGGCACCGAGGACACGCCCTACACGTTCAGCAGCGCCGACCTGCTTGCCGGCTTCAGCGATGTCGACGGCGACCAGCTGTCGGTTGCCGGCCTCACCGCCGACCATGGCGCGCTCATTGACAACAATAACGGCACCTGGACCTTCACGCCTGATGCCAACTACAACGGCCCGGTCAGCCTGAGCTACAGCGTCACCGATGGAAACGGCGGCAATGTGCCGGCAACGCAGAGCTTCACGCTTGATGCCGTCAACGACGCCCCTGTTCTCAGCGGCAATGCGACGACGCTGGTCGCAGGCACCGAGGACACGCCCTACACCTTTAGCACTGCTGACCTGCTTGCCGGCTTCACCGATGTCGACGGCGATCAGCTGTCGGTTGCCGGCCTCACCGCCGAGCATGGCGCGCTGGTCGACAACAATGACGGCACCTGGACATTCACGCCGGATGCCAACTACAACGGCCCGGTCAGCCTCAGCTACAGCGTCAGCGACGGCAATGGCGGCAGTGTGCCGGCAAGCCAGAGCTTCACGCTGGCGGCGGTCAACGACGCGCCTGTTCTCAGCGGTAATGCGGCAACGCTTTCGGCAGGCACCGAGGACACGCCCTACACGATCAGCAGCGCCGACCTGCTTGCCGGCTTTACCGATGTCGACGGCGACCAGCTGTCGGTCGCCAGCCTCACCGCCAACCACGGCGCCCTCATCGACAACAACAACGGCACCTGGACCTTCACGCCTGATGCCAACTACAACGGCCCGGTCAGCCTCAGCTACTACGTCACCGACGGCAATGGCGGCAGTGTGCCGGCAAGCCAGAGCTTTACGCTTGATGCCGTCAACGACGCCCCCGTCCTCAGCGGCAACCCAGCGACCCTGGCGGCAGGCACCGAGGACACGCCCTACACCTTCAGCAGCGCCGACCTGCTGGCCGGCTTTACCGATGTCGACGGCGACCAGCTGTCGGTCTCCGGCCTCACCGCCGAGCATGGCGCGCTGGTCGACAACAATGACGGCACCTGGACATTCACACCTGATGCCAACTACAACGGCCCGGTCAGCCTCAGCTACAGCGTCAGCGACGGCAATGGCGGCAGTGTGCCGGCAAGCCAGAGCTTCACGCTTGATGCGGTCAATGACGCACCTGTTCTCAGCGGCAATGCGGCGACGCTGGCGGCAGGCACCGAGGACACGCCCTACACGATCAGCAGCGCTGACCTGCTTGCCGGCTTCACCGATGTCGACGGCGACCAGCTGTCGGTCGCCAGCCTCACCGCCGACCATGGCGCGCTCATCGACAACAATGACGGCACCTGGACCTTCACGCCTGATGCCAACTACAACGGCCCGGTCAGCCTCAGCTACACCGTCACCGACGGCAACGGCGGCAGTGTGCCGGCAAGCCAGAGCTTCACGCTTGATGCGGTCAATGACGCCCCTGTTCTCAGCGGCAATGCGGCGACGCTTTCGGTAGGCACCGAGGACACGGCCTACACGTTCAGCTCCGCCGACCTGCTTGCCGGCTTTACCGATGTCGACGGTGATCAGTTGTCGGTCTCCGGCCTCACCGCCGAGCATGGCGCCCTGGTCGACAACAATGACGGCAGCTGGACCTTCACGCCGGATGCCAACTACAACGGCCCGGTCAGCCTCAGCTACAGCGTCAGCGACGGCAATGGCGGCAGTGTGCCGGCAAGCCAGAGCTTCACGCTTGATGCGGTCAATGACGCACCTGTTCTCAGCGGCAATGCGGCGACGCTGGCGGCAGGCACCGAGGACACGCCCTACACGTTCAGCAGCGCTGACCTGCTTGCCGGCTTCACCGATGTCGACGGCGACCAGCTGTCGGTTGCCGGCCTCACCGCCGACCATGGCGCCCTGGTCGACAACAACAACGGCACCTGGACCTTCACGCCTGATGCCAACTACAACGGCCCGGTCAGCCTCAGCTACACCGTCACCGACGGCAACGGCGGCAGTGTGCCGGCAAGCCAGAGCTTCACGCTTGATGCGGTCAATGACGCCCCTGTTCTCAGCGGCAATGCGGCGACGCTTTCGGTAGGCACCGAGGACACGGCCTACACGTTCAGCTCCGCCGACCTGCTTGCCGGCTTTACCGATGTCGACGGCGATCAGCTGTCGGTCTCCGGCCTCACCGCCGATCATGGCGCCCTGGTCGACAACAATGACGGCACCTGGACATTCACACCTGATGCCAACTACAACGGCCCGGTCAGCCTCAGCTACAGCGTCAGCGATGGAAACGGCGGCAGTGTCGCGGCAAGCCAGAGCTTTGCGCTGACGGCGGTCAACGACGCGCCAGTCCTCAGCGGCAATGCGGCAACGCTTGCGGCGGGCAGCGAGGATACGGCCTACACCTTCAGCACCGCCGACCTGCTTGCCGGCTTCACCGATGTCGACGGCGACCAGCTGTCGGTCGCCGGCCTCACCGCCGAGCATGGCGCCCTCATCGTCAACAATGACGGCACCTGGAGCTTCACGCCTGATGCCAACTACAACGGCCCGGTCAGCCTCAGCTACTACGTCACCGACGGCAATGGCGGCAGTGTGCCGGCAAGCCAGAGCTTCACGCTTGATGCGGTCAATGACGCACCTGTTCTCAGCGGCAATGCGGCGACGCTGGCGGCAGGCACCGAGGACACGCCCTACACGTTCAGCAGCGCTGACCTGCTTGCCGGCTTCACCGATGTCGACGGCGACCAGCTGTCGGTTGCCGGCCTCACCGCCGACCATGGCGCGCTCATTGACAACAATAACGGCACCTGGACCTTCACGCCTGATGCCAACTACAACGGCCCGGTCAGCCTGAGCTACAGCGTCACCGATGGAAACGGCGGCAATGTGCCGGCAACGCAGAGCTTCACGCTTGATGCCGTCAACGACGCGCCGACGGCGGTTGTGTTGTCGAACACAGTGACGTCGGCGCCCGAAAATGGGGGCTTGATCAAAGTTGCCGATATCGCGGTGACGGATGTCGATTCCGGCAACAACGTATTGTCGCTGTCTGGAAGTGACGCCGCGTCATTCACGATCCTGAACGGGGCGCTCTACTTCAATGGTGGCGCGGACTTCGAAGCGAAGGCCGGCTACGACGTGACCGTTGATGTGAATGACGCAACGGTTGGCGGCACGCCGGATGCCTCGCATAACTTCCATCTCGGCATCACCGACGTGATCGAAAGCGACAGCGATACGAGCAATGACCACGATACGGATACAGCGACCGCCACCACGACAAATTGGGGCGAAACCAACGGTGTCGATACCAAGGTCGGAAATGCGGGTGACAATACAATCAGCGGCGGCAACTCTGGTGATATCCTCTATGGCCAGGCAGGTAACGACACGCTGAATGGAAATAACGGGGCCGATAAGCTCTACGGCCAGGCAGGTAACGACATACTGATCGGAAGCCAAGGCTTGGACACGTTGTACGGCGGCTCCGGCAACGACACGCTCAATGGCAGCGGCGAGCAGGATGACCTTTGGGGTGGCTCCGGCAATGACACCTTTGTGTTCACCTCAGTGGGCGACAGCACGTCCGTCTCCCCGGACACGATCCGTGACTTCCACCATGGGTTTGACAAGATCGACGTGAGCGGGCTCGACGCCTACACGGTCAATCCCAGCATCCCGGGCGATCAAGCCTTCGCCTGGGGTGGAACAACGGTGACGGCCCACGGTGCCTGGTACACGGAAAGCGGCGGCAACACGATCCTTCACTTCGATACCAACGGGGACGCGAATACCGACGAAACGACGATCGTCTTGACAGGCACAAACCTGGGCTTGACGGATTCGGACTTCCTCCTCTGATCAAAAGGGCGGCCAGCTTTCGGCCATCTCGCCACCGCGGCGGTTTCATCGCGGTGACGGGCCCACAGCCGATCTTTTCGATCGGCATGACGGAAGCACGGGTAAAAGCCGCCTGCGGTACTTGAAAGAAGAAGTATCATGTTTGCTTTCCTGAACCTCAGTGTTTTCGGCGGTCTTGTTGCCGCGAGCTTCGTCATCAACCTGCTGGCGCTGACCTCGCCGCTGTTCATGCTGCAGATCTACGACCGGGTTCTGGCGAGCGGAAGCGTTCCGACGCTGGTCGGCTTCGGTGTTCTCGCGCTCTGGCTTTACGGTTTTCAGGCGGCGCTCGACATCCTTCGCCAGCGCATCCTGCTGCGCATCGGCGAGCGCTTCGACCGGGACCTGTCCGACCGGGTGCATGCGGCGGTGACGCGCCTGCCGCTCATCGCCCGCATGCCCGGCGACGGCCTGCAGCCGCTGCGCGATCTCGATAATGTGCGCGGCTTCCTGTCGGGCGCCGGCCCGACGGCGCTCTTCGACCTTCCGTGGATCCCGCTCTATCTCGCCATCTGCTTCATCTTCCATTTCTGGCTCGGCATGACAGCGCTTGCCGGGGCGATCGTGCTGGTGTCGCTGACGCTGCTGACGAACATGCTTTCGCAGAAGGCAATCAAGGAGGCGACGGCCCACAACATGGCCCGCAACGGGCTGATGGAAGCCGCTCGCCGCAATGCCGAGGTCGTCCATGCGATGGGTCTTTCGCGCCGGATCGGCGCGCGCTGGCAGAAAGCCAATTCCGATTATCTCAAGGCGAACCGCCGGGCGGGCGATGTCACGGGCGGCCTTGGCGGCCTTGCCAAGGCGTTGCGCGCCATCCTGCAATCGACGATGCTCGGCGTTGGCGCATGGCTGGTCATCGATCAGGTCGCGACGCCCGGCGTGATGATCGCCGCTTCGATCATGATGGGCCGTGCGCTTGCCCCGGTCGATCTCGCTATCGCCAACTGGAAGCCCTTCCTTATGGCGCGGCAGAGCTGGGCCCGGCTGCAGGACATGCTGAAGACGGTGCCGGAACAACCGAGCGCCTTGCCGCTGCCGAAGCCGGTGCGGGAACTGCGCGCCGAAGAGCTCACCATCATTCCCCCCGGCGAACGCAGGCCGAATGTCGCCGGCGTCGGCTTTGTCATGCAGCGCGGAACCGCACTCGGCATCATCGGGCCGTCCGGCTCCGGCAAGTCGAGCCTCGCAAGGGTGCTGGTCGGGGCATGGGCGCCGGCGGCCGGGAATGTCCGCCTTGACGGGGCGAGCCTCGACCATTGGGACAGGGAGGCGCTTGGCCGCCATATCGGCTATCTGCCGCAGGGCGTCGAACTGTTCGACGGCAGCATCGCCGAGAACATCGCCCGCTTCGAGGAGGATCCCGATCCGGAGGCGATCGTGGCAGCGGCGAAAGCGGCGGGCGCGCACGAATTGATCCTTTCCTTCGGGAAGGGCTATGAGACCCGCATCGGCGAAGGCGGCTCGGCGCTGTCGGCCGGTCAGCGCCAGCGTCTCGGCATCGCCCGCGCGCTTTACGGCGATCCCTTCCTCGTGGTGATGGACGAGCCGAACGCCAACCTCGACGCCGAGGGCGAGGCAGCCGTGGTCAGGGCCATCGTCTCGGTGCGCGAGCGCGGCGGCATCGCCATCGTCGTCGCGCACCGGCCGAGCGCGATCAGCGTCGTCGACAAGGTGCTGATGATGGAGGCTGGCCGCCAGCGCGCCTTCGGTCCGAAAGACGAGGTGCTGTCCAAGGTTCTGCAGGTGGCTCCTGCTCCGGCCTCCGCCGCAAGGGGCCGTGCAGAGGCCGGCAACAGGCTCCAGACGAATACGGCGCGCAGACAGCTTGGAGCGCTTGAAACAAAATGATGATGGGGGACATCCATGACCGGGATTGACAGGGACGGCGGCCTTTCCGCTTCCATTCGCCGGCACTTGCTCGCCAGCTTGGTGATGTGTGGCGGCCTTGTCATCGGCGTTGGCGGCTGGGCATCGTCGACGAACCTTGCCGGCGCCGCGGTGGCCTCCGGCAGTTTCGTGGTCGACTCCTATGTCAAGAAGGTTCAGCATCCGACCGGCGGCGTGGTTGGCGAAATCCTGGTTCACGAGGGCTCGGAGGTGAAAGCCGGCGACGTAGTGCTCAGGCTCGACGCCACGGCGACGCGCGCCAATCTGGCGATCGTCACACGGCGGCTGGATGAATTCCAGGCGCGCTTCGCGCGGCTCGGAGCCGAACGCGACGACCTGCCGGCGATCGTCTTCCCTGACAGCCTGCTCGCTCGAAGCGACGATCCCGAAATCGTCGCGATCCTGCGCGGAGAAGAACGGCTCTTCGCCATCCGCCGCGAGGCGCTGCGAAGCAAGACGGCGCAATTGCGCGAACGCATTCTTCAGTACCAGCACGAGATCGAGGGCGTGAAGGCGCAGGAGATCGCCTATAGCGAGGGCATCGAGGTGCTCGACAGGGAAATCGCCTCCCTCACCTCGCTGCGCATGCAGGGTGCGGTATCGGACCAGCGGCTCAACAGCCTCAAGACCCAGCGCGCCACCTTCGGCGGTGACCGCGGCGAGCAGATCGCCGCCCAGGCGCAGGCTGCCGGCCGCATCACCGAGACGAACCTGCAGATTCTCCAGGTCGATCAGGATCTGAAGGCCGAGGTCGGACGGGAACTGCGCGACACGCAGGCGCAGATCGGCGAATATGTCGAGCGCAAGATTGCCGCCGAGGACGAGCTGAAGCGTACCGACATCGTTGCTCCGCAGTCCGGCATCGTCCATTCGCTCCAGGCGCATACGATCGGCGGCGTCCTGACGCCCGCCGATCCGATCATGCTGATCGTGCCGGAAAATGACAGCCTGGCGCTGGAAGTGCGGCTCGCGCCGAAGGACATCGATCAACTGCAGATCGGCCAGCGGGCGGTGCTGCGCATGTCGGCCTTCAACCAGCGCACCACGCCGGAGCTGAATGGCCATGTAAGCCTCATCGCCGCCGACCTCACCACCGACCAGCGCAGCGGGCTTTCCTATTACCTCGTGCGCATAGCGGTGCCGCCGGAAGAACTGCAGAAGCTGGATGGCCTGACGCTGCTGCCGGGCATGCCGGCCGAAGCCTTCATCCAGACCAGCGAGCGTACCGCGCTATCCTATCTGGTCAAACCGCTCACCGACCAGCTCACGCGAGCCTTCCGGGATGAATAGGGCGTCCTAAGGCGCATCTGCCTTGCGGCCTCGCGGCGACCCTCCTGACATGAGCGACCCACTCCGGCAGCTGAAGGTAGTCGTCTTCAGATCGTCCAGCCCCGCCGGAGCTGATTCGATTCTGATGCAAGGAGCGGCGTTGGAGCATGTCCCTCGAGGCTCCGGCCTCTGGCCTGCGCGCCTCAGGATGAGGGAGGCTGGAGCGTGCCGCGCCCTCTCTCCGACTTCATCCCAGGATGAGGGAGGTTGGAGGATGCCGCGCGCCCTCTCTCCGACCTCATCCTGAGGTGCCCCGCAGGGGCCTCGAAGGACGAGGTCGGCCACCGGCGTTGATGATGAGTGCAAGGAGCAGCGCAGGAGCGTGTCCTTCGAGGCTCCGGCCTTTGGCCTGCGCGCCTCAGGATGAGGGAGGTTGGAGGGGGCCGCGCCCTCTCTCCGACCTCATCCTGAGGTGCCCCGCAGGGGCCTCGAAGGACGAGGTCGGCCACCGCCGTTGATGATGAGTGCAAGGAGCAGCGTTGGAGCATGTCCTTCGAGGCTCCGGCCTTTGGCCTGCGCGCCTCAGGATGAGGGAGGTTAGAGGGGGCCGCGCCCTCTCTCCGACCTCATCCTGAGGTGCCCTGCAAGGGCCTCGAGGGACGAGGTCGGCCACGGGAGCGGTCTGAACAGTTTCGGCGGATTGATGGCCGCATCGCTTCGCGCGGATACCAGACATTGCGACATGTTGACGAATCGGGGTCGGGCCGACATTCTGACTGCGGCGTGGCCTATCGCCTAACCTCCTGGACCTTCCCCAGCATGGTCTTCAACGGAGGCAAAGGGACTTCAGTCTCAGGCCGCTGTCTTGGTCCGATCGTTTCGGGCGGGTTGCTGGGGAACTGCGTCCGGGACGTGAAAGGCCACACGATGACCCGAAACGGAAATCTTAAACGCCGTATACGTGCCCGCGCAGCCAAAACCGGCGAATCCTACACCGCCGCTCTCCAACACATTCGCAAGCCTGAGGACAATCCCTCGATCGGTTCGATGCGGATGGCTGTAGCGCAAACCTCCGTGTTCGATGATCCCCGTGACATTTCGGCGCTTCATTCCGCCGGAGCGGAGATGCGCCATCTGATGAAGGAAGCCCATAAGGCAGGCGCTCGCCTCATCCACTTTCCGGAAGGCGCCACCTGCTTCCCCAACAAGCGCATCATGTCCGAGAACGGCCCCCGGGAGATCGGTCCGTCCGATTGGACCCGCTGCCAGTGGGGCGTTCTTCGCGAGGAGGTGGAGGCGACCAGAAAGCTTGCGTGCCAGCTAAAACTATGGACGGTCTTTGGCTCCGTGCACCAGCTTACCGCGCCGAACCGGCCGCATAACAGCCTCTACGTCATTTCCGAGCGCGGCGAACTGGTGACCCGCTACGACGAGCGACTGCTGTCGAATACGAAGATCTCCTACATGTATTCACCGGGGAAAATTCCGGTGACATTCGCGGTAGACGGGTTTCGCTTCGGTTGCTCGCTCGGCATGGAGGTGCACTATCCGGAAATTTTCATCGAGTATGAGCGGCATGATGTCGATTGCGTTCTGTTCTCCACCTCAGGCGAGAGACCATCATCGGCCTTCGCCGCCGAAGCACTCGGCCACGCTGCAAGCAATTCATACTGGGTCAGTTTTTCAGCGCATGCGCCGCAGAGCATCGTTGCTCCCGCAGGGATAGCTGCCCCGGATGGTCAATGGGCTGCGCTGTGCCCCACGAATGGCGAAGCCGGGATTGCCGTCGCGGACATACGGACCGATCCGGAGCATCCTGCAAGACCGTGGCGGCGGAAGGCTCGTGCTGACCTTTACGCGCCACACCATGTCGAAGGTGATCCAAGGAGCGATAGCCGCAATCTGTTCTGACAACAAGATTGATCAGCGGTGCGCGCCCGCTGATCACACCACCGGCCTCGTCTCGGCAGGCTTGGCGACCTGGACGAGCGAGCTGGTATCTCCTGGTGACTTGCCTTTTTGCAGCGGCGCTCGCAAAAATGGCAGTGTCCGCCCCTTACCCGCTTGCCAGTTTAGCAAAGAGAGTCTTCAGACGATCTCTGGAAAAGCAAATATGGCCGAGAATGATTATGATGCCTTCGCGGCGGCCTATGACGCCGATAATGAAGCGAACGCCTGGAATGCCTATTACGAGCGTCCGGCAATCCTGTCCCTGGTTGGCGAAGTCGCCGGGCTTTCGGTGCTCGATGCGGGATGCGGCGGCGGGGCGCATGCGGCGGCGCTCGTCGAGCGAGGCGCCGTCGTCACCGGGATCGATGCCAGCGCCGGCATGCTCGAGAGCGCAGAGCGGCGCCTGGAAGGGCGCGCCCGCCTGTTGTCGGCGGATCTGAACGAGGCCTTGCCGTTCGAAAATCAGGCATTCGACCTGATCCTCGCCTCGCTTGTCATGCATTATCTGCCGGACTGGTCGAGGCCGCTCGCGGAATTCAACCGGCTGCTGCCGCAAGGCGGCCGGCTGGTCTTTTCCACCCACCACCCCTTCATGGATCACCCGTCGAGCGGCCACGACAATTATTTCGAGACCTACAGTTTCGACGAGACCTGGCAGCGCGGCGGACAGGAGATCGCCATGCGCTTCTGGCATCGGCCGCTGCATGCCATGTTCGACGCACTGAAATCGGCCGGCTTTCACATCGATACCGTCAGCGAGCCCAAGCCCGATCCTCAAGCTGCCACGCTTTTTCCCAAAGCCTATCAGAGCCTGACGACTGCGCCGCGGTTCCTGTTCTTCTCGGTGGTGAAGGCATGACGATATGGATGACGGCACTATCCCTGCCTCGCCCTGTGCATCGGGCCGTCACTTCTTCTCCTCCCAATGGCTTTGCCAGAGGTCGAGCCGGAGCTTCAGCGGATCGGCTCCTACCTTCACGCCGAGATTGGTGAAGTCGACCACCCTGTCGACGGCGGCGTTGTGGTTGGGCCATTTGGGCCGTGAGCCTCCATTGGGGTCACCATTCGCAGCAAACCCCATCCAGTAAGCACTCGCCAATGTGGCCATGGCCCAGTCGGCTGGCGTCACTCCGTCTTTCACCAGCGCGTTTGGCATGTCGAAAATATAGGGAATTTCGGCGCCGTGCGGAGCGCCTTTCCATGTCGGATCATCGCGTAAGGCCTCGGCGACATAGGAAAAACGATACCACCATGTCGGCTGCCCGGTGCGGGCGATCTCGTCAGCGAGGTGGCGGGATGGCTCGACAAGCGTTCTGTCGGCCAGAACCTGCTGCTTCAGTTCATCGAGGCTCTGCTGGCCGCTGGGATCGTAGAGGCTGCGGGCTTCGGCGGCACGGCTTCCGAACAGCGCGAAGAGATCGTCTTTCGTCGCTGCCTGACCGAGACCGAGACCGCGATCATTGGCCCCGATAATAACCGGAACCGGCGCCTGACGGCTTGCCGCAAAAGCCGCTTCCGGCGTTTCGAGCAAAAACCGTCCGTCAATCATCGGGCCTGAGATGCCGATGACGGGCTTGCCTGTCGCCATTCCCGCCAGCACCTCCTGCGCCGATGCACCCTCGGTCAGCTTTTCCGCAGGCAGCGCCCGAAGGGCGGTGAGAGCGTCGGCATCGCTGCCGTGGATTCTGAGAGAAGCCGCATAGTCCAAGGCGGTTTTTTCTGCTTCCTTCAAAGGTGACAAGGGCGTGATCTCAGCACGCGCCGTCGGCAGGCCCGGTGATTGCAGAATGGCGCCCCGGAAAAGCCCCAGTGACAATGGCGATATCATATGCGCCATCACCGAGCCGCCACCGGCCGACTGTCCGAATATCGTCACTTTCTTCGGATCACCGCCGAAGGCATCGATATTCTGCCGGACCCATTTCAGGGCGGCCAGCTGATCCATATAACCATAGTTGCCGACCGGCTCGTCAGGGGATTCCTTCATCAGCGCCGGATGGGCAAAATAACCCAATCGCCCCATGCGGTAGTTCATGCTGACGAACACGACTTTCCGGGCGGCCAGCTGGGCACCGGGATACTGAGCGGTGTTTCCATGGACAAGAGCGTCGCCGGAAATCCAAACCATCACCGGCATCGGTGTCGGCGGCCGCTTGGCGGGGGTCCAGACATTGAGGGTCAAACAATCCTCTGACTTCGGCAGGTCGTCGGTCTGCATGCAGGACGGACCGAAATCGCGGGCATCCCTGATGCCGCTCCATTCCTCCGCGGGTCTCGGATTGCGCCATCTGAGATCACCAACCGGTGGCGCCGCATAGGGTATGCCCTTGAAGCTGACGACCGTGCCCGACCTCTCACCCTTCAGCATTCCGCTGTCGATCGTCACGATATCGTCCGCCGCACCTGATCTTGGCGCGAACCCCATCTGACACGATGCGACGACTAAAAGGAGCAGGAACTTGCGACGGCCGTCCATAAACACCGCCACTCTCCACCGCAAAGTTGAGACAGTTTGAGTGCAAATTACTCTCGTAGAGCGGCAACGAAAAGAGTTCGTCCGACCGCAGCGTGACCCCGCGGTTCCTTTTCTTCTCGGCGGTGAAGGCATAAGGAAGAGCGATGAGAGTCGACATTCTGAACAACGGAAAGGTAATCGGGCATTGCAATCTCGCTCCGATCGACCCGTCCATGGGCGTTGCAGGGGGACGGTTTGATCCGACACCAGAGTACGATCCGAGCTTTCATGCTTTTGTAGTTGACGGTGACTACAAGGATATTGCTGGCGTTGCCCAGCTTTCCGCACATTCAGCAGAGTTCGGTCCTATCCGGTGCAAAGGCGTCGCGATCGAAGATTTCAACGAAAGCCTGAATGAAATCACCGTCGTTATCTTGGGTATGGCCTATCCCGAATATGAAATCGCCTTTGCATTCCCCGGGGCATAGAGCGGAGACTATCGATGCGGCTGATCAGAATATTCCGTCGGAGCGGGAACAAGAAGCTCCGCCAATCGTAAGTATGGTGGGCCGTGCGGAGGTGCTGATAACACAGCCATGCACTTCGATACTCTGTGCGGCCCGCCCCGCTAAAAACCAGGCCCTCAACCCTCTCCGCCGCACCTGGACCTTGCCGCAGCCAAGGCAGCTGCGGCGGCATCGGCGCAGATGTTTGCGTGGGAGCGCGGCAAAGGCAGCAAGGAAGTTGCCCATCAGCCGCTCGGCCGATCACATGCCCTCTGCCTCACCTCAGCGGATGTCGGTCTCTTCGCTGACGCCGACCCGGTGGCGGTAGACCATTTCCCAGCCTTTCCAGCCGTTGAACAAAAGAAGCGCAACGGCGAGCAGAGACAGAACCAGCCCGGTCGGCACGATGAAATCCGGGCCCTGGACGAGCCGGCGCCAAAGGCTGACGGCTTCGATCAGAACGACGACGACATTGCCGATCATGTGGAGCCAGGCATCCCGCAAGGCGCGGATGCGGGCATCCCCCAAAAAATCGGTCAGTCCGGCGAGCGCTGCCAGTGCCGCCATGACGAGGCCGGCTGCGAGCATCCAGTTCGACGCCGCCGGCCAGAACGGATTGTCGGATTGGCTGTGAATGATGTCGGTGACCAGCGTTCCGGCGAAGAAGGCGACCGGGAACGGGATCAACATCGGATGAATCGGATGGCCGGCAATGCTCAACGTGCTTTTCGGGTTCATCTGCTGCCTCCGACGGTTTCAGTTGTGCGCTTCCTAACAATCGAAGGCATCGTCGGTTCCCGGCCTGTCGCGGGTGCGGAGGCGCCCACTCTTTGTCATCCCAGGCATTGGGGAATCTATCGCCGCAGTCGACGATGGGTCCTCGGGTCGAGCCCGAGGACGACGGAGGAGGGGGTGGGCTCCGTGGCAAATCCAGCGGTGGTTGAGGGAATAGCAGCGGCGTCGTTGCGCCTCTTGCCGATGGCCCTTCCCGCGCTCCGCCGTTCCGGACCTTGAGCCCGAAAACCGTGGCCGCAGTCGACAAGCCCGGCCTGGAGATCGGCGAGGGCTGCCCCTCATCCGGCTGCCGCCACCTTCTCCCCGCCCGCGGGGAGAAGGGGACATGCCGCAACCTCTCGGTCTCTCTCCAGCCTCTTGCAAGGCACGTCCCCTCTCCCCGTCAGAACGGGGAGAGGGCTAGGGTGAGGGGCCAATCTGAGGACGACGGAGGGGGTGAGCTCTGCCGCAACAAGCTTCACCCACCCCTTGATTTCCGCAGCGCGATCAGCCCTCGCCGCAGCCACAGCACTTGCTGCGGCGGCATGTGGCGCAGATGGTCGTAGTCCATCACCGCGACATTATAGACCGTGCTCCTCACCTGCGGGCCGTCCTCGCAGGCAAGCAGGATCGCCTGCAGCGCCATCATCCGGTTGCTGGCCTTGCGGGCGCGGTCGGCGAGGCTTTCGGTCACCTCACCTTCATGGCCCTTGACGGCAAAGAGCGATTGGGCCCTCGGGCTCGGGGCCGGGATGCCCGTGGTCTTGTGGTAGCGGGCCATGGCTTCGGCATAGTCGTCGCCGGCCTGGCGTTGTTCGTCGGTGATGACGCCGTCGAGGAACATGCGGCCGAGCGTGTAGCCGGCATAGGGGCTCCTGACCGTCTCGTCATCAACCGTCCTGCTGAAGCCGTGGATGCGGCGGCGGGCGGCGACCGCGACACTGACATTGTCCTTCTCGGTCTCGAAGGGCTTGATCTTGCCGCAGGGGAAACGCTCGACATTCGCCTTGCGCGGCCGGCCGGCGCCTTTGTTTACCCGCTGTGTCTTCACCTTGGTGGCCTTGCCGCCCATGGAAATTCCTTCCTATCGAATGATGCCGTTTCGGAGCGCTGCGGCGACCAGGGCGGTCTCCTTGAAGACGCTGAGTTTCGCCTTGGCGTTTGAAATGTGGGTGTTGACGGTAATCGGCGAGATGCCGAGGATGGCGCCGATCTCGGCGGCGGTCTTGCCTGCCGCCATCCAGCCGATGATTTCGAGCTCGCGCGGGGTGACGGCGCTCATGGCGCCGGCCCGTCGATGGTCGGCACGCGCGGCATCGTCACATGGGCGCCTGAGAGCGTCACCCGCGTCACCCGGTCGGGATGGCGGGTCGGCGCGGACACCTCAGCGTCAGGCGGCCTGGGCGCCAGCTGGCGCGAGGGAAACCGGTCGCGGTTGCGGTGCGCCATGTTGATGACGGTGTTCTTCTTCGAGCCGAACAGCTCAGCGATCTCTCGTGCCGAAAAGCCCGCCTGCCAGAATTTCTGCGCCTCGGCGATCTTGTCTTCGGTCCAGAACAGCTCTCTCATCCCATCGTCTCCTGTGCGTCTCGTGCGGCCCTTGCGATGACCGGGTTGTCGGGAAACATGCTGGCGAGCTGCCGCCTGGCGTTCAGGCTGCCGTTCGCCGCCTGTCTCAGCAGCTGCATCTTGTAGGCCGCGACCTTCGGCTGCGACGGTTCCGGCCGCACTTCGATCGGCGGCCGGCTTTCCCTTGTCATCACCGCCTGCTGCTGGCGGGCCAGTTCGGCAAAGCTCGCGGCACTGGGGGCGAAGGCGCGGTTGTGATCCCTCACCTTTCCGGCGAGGAACAGCTTGGCGGCGCGCCAGACCGCCTCGGCCGGAATGCCGTCGATGGCGACGAGATAGGCGCGGATCTGCATGTCGGGATCAATGCCGGCGGAGACCGGAAAGCCCGAAAGCATCCCCGCTATGATCGTCACCGGAGAGGAAATCTCGTGCGGCATCGACCAATGTCCTTCTGCCCCTGTTTGCATCACCCGATCCCGCTTCCCTCGCCTTCTCATTGAAATACCAATCCGATTTGATCGCCCGCCAGCCGCGCAGGATCTGCATCTCGGCGGCCTCGACCGGATTGCCGGTCTTCAGATATTCCTTGACCTGGATCTTCGCCGCGTAAGCCGTCAGCGGCTTCTTCAGGGTGCGGCTGCGATGCTCGATGATCGCCGCCGCCAGCTCCTGCCCCAGCACCGGGCTGAGGATCTCCATGATGTCCTTGTCCATCGTTTCCCTTTCCATGCGCATCCCTTTCCGCTCGCCCACTCAGACCGGCAGCCGACGCCGGCCGCCGGCGAAATTGACTGCAGCGCCCGGCCGGGCGGCGGGGCCGGCAAACCGCCGGACCCTGCCGGCGGCGTAATCCTCCTGGGCGGTGTCGCCCTTCTCGGCGCTACGCAGCCGGTGGATCTCCATTTCCACGGCCGGCACCGACAGGCCAAGAATGGCTGAGATTTCGATATAGTCGCGGCCGGTGCGGAAGAGCTCGAGGGCGTTCATGTATGTGCCCTGACAGGCTGGGGCGATGCTCATCGCGTGATCCTCTTTCCCTCGGACACGGCCGGATGCTCCCGGCAAAGAGGGCCTTGGCCGTGCTTCATTTTTCGAGTTCGCTGCTGACAACAGGAGCCGGCTCTGTTGCGGGAGCAAGGCTCCGGTCGTCGTCTCAGGGCTGTTGCCCTATGGCCGCGACGAGTCGCGTCCTGGAGATGCCGGCGTCGCCGAGGGAGGGCAGCGACGCCGGCGACCGATAGCCGTCAGGGAGGAGTGAGGCTGTCGGATCTGGTGATCGGCAAGGAAGAGGGCAAGATCGTCGTCTGCCGCATCTCTTCCGGATTGGTCTGCCGGCCGCAATTTTCGCAATGGCGCTCGATCACCTCGGCGATCGACAGCGCCCTGCCGCAGCTCGGGCAGCCGGTGTAGCGGGCGCCCCGATGATTGGCGAAGCCCGAAAGCCGGGGCCGGTTGTTGATGATATGTGCTTGTGTCATGGCGATAAGGGTACGTAAAATACCTCGCACGTCAAGCGACTTAGGGGATTACATGTACCTTTTTTTAGGGTATAATTTATATCATGTTGAAAGATCAGGAACATTTTGAGCGCGAAGAACGCGCAAAGCGTCTGGTCATGGCCAGGAAGAACGCCGGCTTTGCGGGGCCGAAGGCGATCGTCGATCGGTTCGGCTGGAACGCCAATGTCTACAAGGCGCATGAGTCGGGCCGCAACGGCTTCGGCATCGCCGACGCGAAGAAATATGCCAAGGCCTTCAAGGTCAATCTCAACTGGCTGCAGTTCGGAACCGGCGACGCGCTCGATCCGGAAGAGCGGCCGGTCTCCGTCGCCGACGTGCCGAAGATCTCCTGGGTCAGCGCAGGCCAGCTGACCGAGCAGGCGCCGATCACCGACTTCTCGGAATTCCCGACGGTCGCCGCCCTCGATCTGCCGGACGGCGACTGGATCGCGCTCGAGGTCGAGGGCAATTCGATGAACAAGATCTCGCCGCCGGGCTCGATCATTTTCGTCAACCGCCGCGATAAGCGCCTGGCCCCGAACGCGCTTTATGTCGTCGCCGACGAGACCGGGGCTGCGACCTACAAGCGCTACCGCCCGAACGACAATCCGCCTTTCCAGCCCGCCTCCTACGAGGATGTGCCGCCGCCGGAATTCCAGGGCGCCGTCACCATCATCGGCCGCGTCCGCCGCTCGGTGATCGAGATGTGAGGGTCCCAGCTTTTCTCGAAAAGCATAATTTATCCCGGGACATAGAACTAATAATTCCAGCAAAATGCCAATCTCTTGCGAAAAAGAATCAAGATGACGCCCTTCCTCACACGCCGGCGGAGCTTGGTTCTATATCGTGAGCCTTCCCGTGCTGCTCATCGCTTTCGGCGCCGCGCAGGCGATGCTGCATTGAAGGAGCCGCGAAGATCGAAGCGCATCGGGCGTCTCGCCGGCGCTTCAAATCACCGCGCGCAAAGCCCTGCGGCGCGCTTGCGACACCGGCCCGCCTGGCACCCAGCTTTCGAGCGTAAGCATCGAAACTGAAAGACCGCGACGCGCCTCCGAGCTCGGTCACCGCCGCCGCCCGCGCGTGGTATCCTGATCTCTCTTTCCTCCTTCTCTCTTCCATCTCTTTCCCGTTCCTGAAGGCTGGTGAGGGAGGGTTCCGGCCAAAGCTTCCCCCTACCCCATGAGCAGAGCCCATGAAGCCGGGGGAGCATTGGCCATGTCCTGAAGGCCGGAGCCGGGATGGGACACGTGCCAGAGGGGCCATTCGCTTCGCCCTCGTCCTGATTTTCTGACAGCGCACTTAAGGACTTTCGCTTCCCACGCCGCTGGGCTTCGTCAGCTCGGGAGTTGCACCCGGTCGCCCAATCACTGCACCCACCCATACGCCTATGATTCGTACCCCGTCAACATGTGAGGTATTTTTTATATCCCTATCTGTTGACGCGTAGAGGTATTATATATACCTTGACCTCACCTGCCATCAGCCAGCATGAGAGGGCAAAGCAATGCAGCATTTCCGCAAGATCGAGACCGAGCAGAGCCTCAGGGACGCCCGCTGGAATGCCGCCCGCGGGCTCGACGACTGCGCCGCCTATATGGCGAACGAAGCCCAGCGCATGGGCGCCCTCGGCTTTGCCTATCTCAGCCGCCCCGAACATTCGGTTCGCGGTCCGTCCTGGCTGCGCGGCGCCACCGCCAGCGTCGAAACGCATTACCGCTATGCCCGCGAGATCATGGGCATCACCGACCGCGATCAGCTCTACGCCTGAGGGAGGACGGAGATGTCGGCCGATTGCATCATCAAGGCCTTTTCCGGCTGCTCCTGCCCGCCCGGTCATTGCGTGGAAAAGCCCGCCACCCCGGCGCCGCTCACCTTCGTCTCCTGGCGGATCCAGGCCCTCACCTGCATCGCCTTCGGCGTCCTCGCAGCGATCGTTTCGGCCGCCTGGATGGGTATTTCCCTTGATTCCAACGTCCGCAAACCTATTATGACCATAAATGGTCACATCAATCGGGAGAGCGTCATGTCGACAATCAGCGTGGCAGAGGCAAAGGCCGGTTTCGCCAGCCTGGTGGACGAAGCCGCAAACGGCGAATTCGTGACGATCACCCGCCATGGCAAACCCGCCGCCGTGCTGGTGTCGGTCGAAGCGGCCGAGGCTGCGAAGAAGGCCTTGAACAAACCGCGGCCGAATTTCGGGGATTTCCTGCTGACCTTCCCGGGCGGCGTCGAACTGGAGCGAAACCCCTCAAAAATGAGGGACATCGATCTGTGACGGCTTACCTTCTCGACACGAATATCATTTCGAAGTTCGCGCCGGGCAAGGCGCCGCCGTCCGATCCGGTGCGGAGATGGTTCCACGATCAGGGACAAGCCGAGGCTCTCTTCCTCTCGGCTCTATCCGTGGCGGAGATCGAGAAGGGAATGCGCAGCCTTCACCGCCGCGGCGGAATCGAGCGGGCAAAACGGCTTGCGGAATGGCTTGATGTCGTCACCGACACATTCGGGGATCGGATATTACCGATGGATACCGTCGTCGCGCGGGTCGCCGGCGCTCTGGAAGATGAGGCGGAAAGCAAGGGCTGTCATCCCGGCCTCGGCGATCTCATCATTGCGGCGACGGCGCGGGCCTATGACCTCACCGTCGTCACCGAAAATCTGCGGCATTTCCAGCCGCTTGATGTGCCCGTCGATCTTCCGGCCGCTTTCCGGCTGGCGTGATCGGCTAAACCGTTCATGAACTGAACTTGATGTCGCTCGCCTTGGCCGCCGTTATAAAGGCGCGGCGCACCTGCTCGGGCCCGGCGGCATCGTTGAAGACGTCAAGCACAAGCAACTCGGCAGCCTTGGCCGCCGGCGTCTGCTCCGGCCATTCGCTCAGCAGCATATTGCCGGCCTGAACGACATTATAGACCGTCCGGGTTTTGCCATTGATGGTGATCTTCACCGGTTTGAAGCTTCGCCGCCTGCTCATGGCCCAGTATCTCACACGGAACGCGACTCAACGAATCACTTTGAGACTCGTTCCGGTTGATTCGGAAAGCGCGACGCAGAAAGCTGAGTCGGCCAGCGCTGATGCAGTGCGATGCGGTGCGAATCGCGCGCCATTTTAACTTTTCTGCAGGAAAGTTATAACCATGGAAAAGGCCGGGCTGGTGGCGCCTATGGCGCGCCTGATGCCAGATAGTAACCCGGGCACGCCCGTGCCCATGTGAAGAACGGATCTTCCTCGCCGTTGAACACCAGATTGAAGAATCCGGAGTAGAGGACTCCAAACCTGTTTTCGGGCAGCAACTGCGGAAGCTTGATTGATGTCCTGACATTGTCTTCGTAGTAGACGAGCATCGCTTCGACGAAGGGCTTGTACCAATCCGGCTTGCTCCTGTCCCCCGTCTCGATGCGGACCATGTTGAAGCCGTTGGCGTAGTAAAGTGCCCGAGCGCATTCCGTGTTGGCGAGCGAAATCAGCTCGCGATCGGCAACATTCCTATCCGACCGTATGATCTGGGCGAGATAGTCGTTTTCCGCGGCGGCGGCGCGGATGTGATGATACAGCTCGCCGGAGACATATTGATTTTCGCGGTAGGAGGCGACGGCCTTCTCGGACTCGGTCAGGCACAGCACCTGATATTTGGCATAGTCGGCGACCCATCCGGCGAGAGACTTGCGCAGATCGAGGAAGCCAGCCGGAGACTGCGCCATGGCGGCGAGCCGCTCGTAGAAATCGCCAATCACGCGATCCTTCCGATCTTGAGGCAGCCCCGACAGGATCGTTTCATTGAAGAACTTCTGGGTATGCTCAGCAAGCGCCTGCCCCAGAACAGATGTTTCCCATTTCCAACGGTCGTTCCAGCGCTTTATGAAACCCAATATTCTCATCCCCCCGGTTGTGGGAATGCTACCCGCGGCCGAATTCGCCATCAAGTCGAATCCGCGGGCCGTCACAGACCGATCGGCCTGGTCGGCATGCAATGTGCGTCAGGATCGATATTTTCGGATCCTGGAAGGACACAAGCGCTACCTTGAGATTTCGAGAGAATATCAGCGGAAACGAAAAACCCCGCCGGAGCGGGGTTTCTAGCTGGTCGGAGTGGAGTGATTCGAACACTCGACCCCCACGTCCCGAACGTGGTGCGCTACCAGACTGCGCTACACTCCGTGACCAGCGGCGCTTCTATAGAACAGCCTATCTGCTTGCACAAGCGCCAAATTTCAAAAATCCGAGGGAATTTTTGACGGGTTGATGACAGAGGCCGGAAGGAGCTGCTGCAGCAAAAAGACACACCCCGGGCAAATTAATCGGAAGTGCGAAAGCGGCAATTTTCTTTTGCCGGGTTCCGCGCTAAAGGGCTCGGCGGGACAGGCGAAACCGCCGCGACGGCGGCTTCGCGGCCAATGCGTCAGAGATCAGGGACGACACGATGAAACTCCGCACCATCACCGCGGCCGGGCTTGCCATTGCGCTTGCCGGATGCACGACCATTCCTTCCGCCGGCAATCCGATCGAGGCCCGCTGGGTCGGCAAATCGGCCGGCATCTTCTTTGCCGCCTACGGGCCGCCGATCAGCGACCGCGAGGAAGGTGCGAGCACCATCTATACCTGGCGCGGCGGCTACAAGACCGTGCGCATTCCGGCCAAATATGCTGAAGGCGCCGATGGCAAGCGCGGCAAGCAGATCGCCGCCGCCCGCACCGCCTATCTGCGCTGCCAGGCCGAAATCACCACCAATTCCGACTATACGATCCGCGACATCCGCACTGTCGCCGATATTCCGGGTGTCAACGGCCCGTCCTATTGCGCGGAGTTCCTGGCGCCTGAACAGAAGTAACGGGCGGTTCGTATGGGATGAGAGCATGATGCCGAAAAGTGTGAGCGGTTTTCGGACGACATCATGCTCTAACTCTTTAATATAGAACAGGATTCAGATTTTAGGCCAACCGGGCCTAAAATCATCCTGTTCGAGCAGCAGGCGGCCCGAGTGCCGCCTCGAGCCACAATAAGCTCAGCCATCCCCCTTTCCTCGTTTTTGAGCTTGTCCTGTCCGGTTCGACCCGAGATTTGCCGAGGCCGAAGCCAGTTCGTGGCCATTTTCCGCCGCAAGCGGACATGCCGTTTTGGCGATATGCTGGTTGCGGCGCTTCCTCGGGTGTAGACTGCCGACACTGTTGCATGTTCATGCAAGGCAACGATGATGAGCACCCTCGCACTCGATCGGAAGCTGCTCGCGATCCTGGCGGCGGACATGGTCGGTTACTCCCGGGCGATGGAGGCCGATGAGGCCGGCACCATCAGGCGACTGAAGGCCATCCGCGCCGAACTGATCAATCCCGCCATCTCCGAGCGCCATGGCACCGTCATCAAGCTGATGGGCGACGGCACGCTCGTCGCCTTCGACAGCGTGGTTGATGCAGTTGCCTGCGCCGCGGAGTTTCAGAAGAGCGTGGCGGCACGCAATGCCGACCTGCCCGAAGCTGAGCGTATCGTGTTCCGCGTCGGGATCAATCTCGGCGACGTCGCCCTGGTGGATGGCGATCTCTATGGAGATGGGGTGAATGTCGCCGCGCGGCTGGAGCATTTGGCTGATCCGGGGGGCGTCATGGTGTCGGGCACGGCATATGATCATCTCCAGGGCAAACTCGACTGGCCGCTCGATTTCGCCGGCGAGCAGCAGGTCAGGAACATCAGCCGCCCGGTGCGGATGTATCGGCTGAGGCTCGACGGCAAACGGGCGCATCGCCCGTTTCTCGCAATGAGATCGCGCTCGGCCAAAACGGTTGCGGCGGCGATCGTCGCCTTGGCTCTGGCAGGCGGCGGGGCCGCCTGGTGGTTCCTCCAGCCGGAACCTCTGAGCGGCAAGCCGTCGGTGGCGGTGCTGCCCTTCAACAATTACGGCGGCGACGAAGCGAGCGGGCGTCTGGCCGATGGCCTGACCGAGGACGTCATCACCGACCTCGCACGATTTCCCGAATTCGAGGTGGTGGCGCGCAATTCGACGGAAGCCTATAGAGGCAAGCCGGTGGATGCCCGCCAGGTCGCAAGTGCGCTCCATGTCGGCTTCGTCATGGAAGGCTCGATCCAGCGGCAGAGCGGCCGGGTAAGGATCACGGCGCAGTTGATCGATGCCAAAACCGGCCGCCATCTTTGGTCGGAGAATTGGGACCGGCCCGCTGAGGACGTGTTCGCTGTTCAGACCGAAATCGCAGAGCAGGTCGCCAACCGCCTCGGCGGCGGCATGGGACTGATTCAGGAGGCCGGGCGGGCTGCAGCCAAACGCAAAAGGCCTGAAAACCTGAATGCCTATGATTATTATCTTCTCGGTACCGAGAAGATTGAAAATTTCACCAAGGCCGATTTGGAGGAGGCCGTCACCTTTCTCAGCCGCGCCGTCGAGCTGGACCCGGGGCTGGCACGGGGCTGGGTCGAACTTTACCACGCTCATCAAATATTGGGCGTGTTTGGCGTCGATTACGAGGGCAACCGCAAGGCGGCTGCCGATGCGGCCGAACGCGCGGTGCGCCTTGATCCGCGCGATGCTGAAGCCCACGTTGTGTTTGCCATGAGCCTTGCCGACAAGGGCGACATGGGCCGTGCCAAGTCGGAATTCGACACCGCCCTTCGCCTGGCGCCGGGCTCGTCCGAGATCTTGACGTTTTACAGCGGCTTTGCCGCCCGCTTTAACGAGCCGGAACGCGGCGCTCAAATGGTCGACAAGGTCATGCGGCTCGACCCGAACTATCCGATGTGGGCATCCAACTTCTTCGCACCGGCCTATTTCATGGCCGGGCGGCATCAGGACGCGGTGACGATGCTGGATCGTATGACGCCCAACAACTACCAAAGGTGGGCCTGGGTAGTCCGCAGCAGCGCACTTGCGGCACTCGGGCGAACCGATGAGGCCAAAGCTTCAGCCATGGAAGCTCTGAAGCAGCACCCGGACGTGACCGTCGAGAGCATGATCAACGAACCCGGCCTCAGCACAATCGAGCGCAACCGCTTCATAGAGACGATGCCGCTCGCCGGCTTCCCGGCATGCGCCAAGCCCGAGGCGCTGGCGAAACTCGCCAAACCCGTGCGACTGCCGGAATGCGAGGCGGAGAAGACCAACCCTCCCCGCCAACCATAGAATAGCGCTGTGCAACCCGCTTGCGAGCCGCTGGTGGCTGTTGCTGCATAAGACCGGAGTCGTCGCGCCCGGAGGCCAATGGCCTCGAGCACAGAGGCACGGAACGAATGTGTGACGTTGTGCCGAGCCGCCGCTAAAGCTCACCCCTCCGCCGGCCCATAGAGGCCGAGCTGATCGAGCAGCGCCCGCTGCCGGTCGGCGCTTTCGACCAGCAGGCCGGTGTAACGCTCGACGATCCGCGCCTGGTGCCCTCGGTCGGAAACGGCCGCGAGCGCGCCGGTGATGGCGGCGATCTTTTCCGAGACCTGGCGCAATTCCTCGAGAAGTTCCGCCTTGCCGGCGGCTTCGGCGACGACCTGCTTCGTCACCTTGCCGATGCCGGCCGGCGTGCGGCTGCCGCCGGAGACGTAGCCTTCCGGCAGGTCGCCCTTGAGATTGACGACGGATTTGAAGCGGATGACGTCGAAGATCTGGTCGACCGCCTGCCTGGCGCCGGTGACCCGCGAGGGGTGGTCGGTGTCGGCGGCGGCGTGCGGCAAGAGTTCGAGCTTGCCCTTGTGGCGCTCTTCGAGCGGCAGGTAGGGAAGCATCGGCCCGCTGAGCGCGCCGGTCGCGGCATCGCTGAAGAGGTCGGCGTCGATCGCCGCATGGGCGATCTTGCCGGAGGCAAGGGCGGTATCGAGGGCGCCAGCATCGACGACTTCGCCGCGGTCGTAATTGACGAGCACGGCGCCGTCCTTCATGGCGCCGAGCACCTTGGCATCGACGGTGCCGGCATTGGAATAGGTGCCGGTCGATGCATCCAGGCGGCCGAGGCCGATATGGACGGAGAGCACGTCGGCGCCGCTCGCCGCTTCGACCGGGCTTGCGGCATAGCCGAAGCCTTCGGCCTCGATCCAGCGCCGGTGATGCTCGCGGGCATAGATCGCCACCTTCATGCCGAAGGCCTTGGCGAGCTTGGCGACTTCACGGCCGATATTGCCGTAGCCGAGGACGGCGAGCTTGCGGCCCTCGAGCTTTGCCGTCGGGAAATCCTTAAGCTGGCGGCCGGTATCGAAATCGCCGCCGGCGACCATCCGGTGCAATCTGTCGACCGGCAGGTCGGGGACGACCTTCAGGATCGCCTTGAAAGCCATCTGGGCGGTCGCCCGGCTGTTGATGCCGGGCGTGTTCATCAGGGGCGCGTCGCCGCCCTCGCCGTTACCGCCGCCCCAGCAGGCCGAGGCCATATTGCCGGTGCCCGCACCAATGCGCACGCCGCCGAGCGGGAAGACGGAAGCCTTCGGGATGAAGGTCGCCGCCGCAATCAGCGCGTCATACTGGCCCTTGTCGGTCTGCGGCAGGATCTCCGCCTCGGTGCTGAGATTCGGCTGGTAGAAGAAATGGATGCGGCCCTTTTCGAGGCTGGCGCGATCACCGAGCGGACCGAGATGGAAGCTGCCGCCCTTCTCCTCGATATAGGCCTTGACCTCGCTATAGTCGGGCTCACCGTCGGCGCCGAAGCTTAAGCCCACCAGATCGGCGATCAGCACCGTATAGGCGCGGTTCGGATCGTCCTTGCGCACGGCGCCGTCGGCCTTGGTGGGCGCCTCGAAGGTCACGCCGTTTTTGGCGAGCTCCTCCTCGAGCACGACGATCTTGGCTCTGAGATAGGCATATTGCAGGTTTTCCAACAGCGCCACGACATCGTCGGGCTCGCGGATGCCGCCGACCCAGGCGCGGTAATCGCCCGGCGTGCCGGGGAAGGCATTGACGTAGCGGGCCGCGTCGAGGCCGGGCTCATATTCGCCGTTCGGATGGGTGATGCCCTCATAACCGAGCAGCTGCTTGGAACGGGCGATGATGCGGGCGTGGATGCCGGCATCGGTGATATCAGTATCCTCGACCTTCAGCAGCGTCACCGCCGCACCGCGGCGCTCGGCATCGGCGACGGTCAGCGACAGCAGCGGATGCGACTTGACCCATTCGTCGATCACGGCGCGGTTGGCGGCGGAGCGGCGGTTGAGCTCGACGACGGAGCCGACCCGGGCTTCCGACTGCAGCAGGCCGAAGGTGGTCTCGGCAAAGGCGAGCGCGCTGTAGGTGTTGATGACGCCGCCGAGCATGCGGTCTTCGGCCGGATCGTAGAACGGGCCGGCATCGACCGAGCGCTTGGCCGAAAACGGCTGCCGGGGATCGATCGGCGGCGCGATCTTCAGCTGGCGCGGGATCGCCCAGGCGGGATCCTGCTGGTTTTTCTCGATCAGCGCCAGAGCATGCGGCGTGAAGGAGGCGACGAAATAGCCTGATATGCCGCCGATCGCCTTCTGGAACGGCATGAACAGGCAGCATTTGGCCATGACGGCGCTGACGAGCTCCGGCTCCCAGGGCATGGCGCCGAGCATCGAGGTGGCGTCGAACACCGCATGGCGGTTGGCCGGATCGCCGTCGAGCCAGTTCAGGAGTTCGTGGATCTCGGCGCTGGTATAGGCATTGGCCCCTGTCGTCTCGTGGCCGACGCCGACGAAGATCGAGACGCCGAGGGCCGAAAGTTCGGCCGCCGTCGGGATCACCCCCTCTGAGGCGGCGAAATGGATGCGGCTCTCGCAGCCCTTTTCGGCGAAGCGTTGCATCTCGATCAGCTGCGTCGCCCATGACTGGCGGAAGAAGCCGGCGGCCTTGGACGGATCGCTCTCCGGCCGCGGCGTATCGACATAGATGCGCTGGGCGGCGTCATTGGCATTCATCAGGTGCTGGATGCAGACGGTGAAACCGCTATGGCCGCCGCCGAGCCCGACCGCCATGCGGTTGGTCTTGGGAAAACCGAAATAGCGATGGATCGCCCGCATCATGTCGGTGAGGATCTTATCGGCCGGATAGCCACGATGCATGCTGCGGGAAATCTCGGCGGTGGTGAAGCCGCCGATATCGTTGCCCCTGTCGTCGAACTTGCGATAGGTCTTCTCGATCCACCCGTCGAAGGCGATGCGCCGCAGGCGGCTATCGACTTCGTCGGTCGTCGCATCGGTGATCGGCCCGACGCCGAAAAACGGGTTGGACGGCAGCTTCGGCGCACCCGACGCGGTCTGTCGAAGGGCGTTCAATCGCTGTTCCTGCATCTGCGCGATATCTGTCATGGCCTGCCTGTCTGTTTTTCGAAGCTGAAGTTGCCGTCATGGTGAAGCGACTGCTCGGGCGAGACAACCTCATATGCGCCGCAGGAGAGGCGAAACGCGTCATTGGGGGCCGTATCGTTGATGATGCGCGTATGGGCAGCGGGACGCGACGCGCTTTCCTGCCTGGAGATCGGCGGTCCTGGGATGACGGAGGATAAGTGGCGCCCGGGACGGCGCGGCAGAGGTGGTGCCGCAAGCTGCATCGCCGGTGCGTCTGGCAACAAAGCCAACCACACCCTCCGTCATCCCAGGGCTTGACCCTGGGATCCACAACCAAGCACGCGGACTTCTATTTCTCCGCATGGAACGCCTTCGCTGTTCGCCCGGTGCCTGCCGCATGGATCCCAGGGTCAGGCCCTGGGATGACGGAGGAGAGGTAGTGCTAGGGTGACGGTGGAGGTGTGGTGCCCGGTTGGGGGTGGAGAGGTGGTGCCGGGGGTCGACGGAGCAGAGATAGTGCCGGGACCAAAAGCCGCGCCGAGCGCGATGAGCGAACCACGAGCGCCGCGCCGCAAGCTTCACCGCCGGTGCGTTTGGCGAGACGCCAACTACACGCTCCGTCATCCCAGGGCTTGACCCTGGGATCCACGGCCACGGACGCGGACTTCTATTTCTGCAGTGGGGCGCCTTCGCTGTTCACCTGGTGCCAGCGGCATGGATCCCAGGGTCAAGCCCTGGGATGACGGAGGAGAGGTGATGCTTGGATTGACGGTGGAGAGGTGTTGCCGCGACCCACGAGCCGCGTCGGCTGCGATCAAGCGAGCAGCACGGCAAGCTCCCTCGCCGGCGCGTCTGGCGAGAACGCCAGCCACACGCTCCGTCATCCCAGGGCTTGACCCTGGGATCCACAACCAAGCACTCTGCCGGCATGGCAGGATATGTCTACATCGTCACGAACCAGAAAAACGGCACGCTTTATATCGGCGTGACATCCGATCTGGAGCGACGCATCCATGAACATCGCGAGGGGCTGACGCCGGGCTTTGCCTGGAAATATGGCTGCACCCGTCTCGTCTGGTACGAGGAACATTGGGACATCGGCAGTGCGATCCAGCGCGAGAAGTCGTTGAAACGCTGGAACCGGCAATGGAAGCTCGATCTGGTCGAGGCGATGAATCCCGGGTGGGATGACCTTTATCTGACGCTCTGGTAATGCCGGCTGCGCTCCTGTCGTGCCGGCCGCATGGATCCCAGGGTCAAGCCCTGGGATGACGGAGGAGAAGTGGTGCTCGGGATGGAAGAGGAGGCGTGGTGCCAGGTCGACGGAGGAGAGGTGGTGCCTGGTGGCGCAGGAGAGGTAGTGCCGGGTTGACGGTGGAGGCGTGGTTCTTGGTTGGCGGTGGAGAGAGGCAGCGGGTAGACGGAGCAGAGGTGGTGCCGAGGCTCACAGCCGCGCCGGGCGCCAATGAAGCTGAGCCGAGTGCGGCGTCGCAAGCCGCATTGGCGGTGCGTTTGGCGAGACGCCCACCACACTCTCCGTCATCCCAGGGCTTGACCCTGGGATCCACGACCAAGCGCGCGGCTTCAATTGTCTCGCTGAGTCGGACGCCATCTCAGTCCACTCAGTGCCAGCCGCATGGATCCCAGGGTCAAGCCCTGGGATGACGGAGGGAGGTGGTGATCCGGGGATACAGGAGAGGTGGTGCCCTCCCCTGCATCCCACTCACGCCTACGCCGCCTCCCCCTTCTGCCCCACACTCTCCGCCAGCTTGCGCGCCGCGACGAAATCGACCTTGCCGGAGCCGAGTACCGGCACTTTGCCGATGGTGACCTCGGCCGGGACCATCATGTCCATGGCGCCCTTGGATTTGGCGAAGGCGAGGAATTCGGCGCGGGTGGCGGTTTCGGCTTCGGTGAGCAGCACCAGGCGCTCGCCCTTTTTGGGGTCGGGGAGCGACGAGACGACCGAGAGGGCGCCGGGCCAGAGCTCGGCGGCGAGCGTCTCGACGGCGGCGAGCGAGATCATTTCGCCGCCGATCTTGGCGAAGCGTTTGGCGCGGCCGCGGATCTTGACGAAGCCGTCCTCGTCGATGGTGACGATGTCGCCGGTGTCGTGCCAGCCATCGGCGAGCGGCTCGAGCACGCCGGGCTTTTCGGCACGCAGATAACCGGCCATGACATTGGCGCCGCGCACATGCAGGCGGCCACCCTCGTCGATGCCGGGCACCGGTTCGAGCTTCCATTCCATGCCCGGCAGGATTTTGCCGACCGTGCCGGAGCGGTTGTACATCGGCGTGTTGATGGAGATGACAGGCGCGGTCTCGGTGACGCCGTAACCTTCGAGGATGCGCAGGCCGAATTTTTCCATATAGGTGTTGCGGGTCGAGGCCTTCACCGGCTCGGCGCCGGAGAAGATATAGCGGATCGAACGGAAATCATAAGGATGCGCGGTCCTGGCATAACCGTTGAGGAAGGTATCGGTGCCGAAGATGATCGTGGCGTTGGAGGCATAAATCAGCTCCGGCACGATGCGGTAATGCAGTGGCGACGGATAGAAATAGACCGGCACGCCCGAGATCAGCGGCAGCACGGTGCCGGCCGTCAGCCCGAAGGAATGGAAAACGGGCAGGATGTTGAACACCTTGTCGCCGCTGTGGAAATCGATGCGGGCGGCGGCCTGGGCGGCGTTCGACAGGATGTTGCGGTGGGTCAGCACCACGCCCTTCGGCGTGCCCTCCGAGCCTGAGGTGAAGAGGATGACGGCCGGATCATCCGGCTGGCGTTTCACCAGCGGCCGTCCCTTGCGCAGGAGACCGCGGATCTTGTCGACGAAGCTGACTTCGGCTCTGAGATCATCGAGCCAGACGATCGTCACCTGCTTTTGCAATTCCTCGACAACGGCGCCGAGTTTCGCCTGGGCGACGAAGGCGCGCGAGGTCAGCACATGTTTCACCTCGGCGGCCTTGCAGGCGGAGAGGATATTGGCAGCACCCGCGGTGAAGTTCAGCATGGCCGGCACCTTGCCGGCGCTCATGACGCCGAGAATGGTGGCGGCGGCGCCATTGGCATTCGGCAGCATGACGCCGAGGTTTGCCTCCGGGAAGCGGGCGCGGAATTTGGCGCCGAGCACGGCGGCACCGGTCAAGAGCTTGCCATAGGTGAGGCTGCCGGTGACCGGATCCTCGACGGCGAGCTTTTTCATGCCGAATTCGTGGCCGGCCTGAATGACGCGGGTAAGCACGGTCGACGAGGTATCGGCGGTCTGAAACAGCAGGTTCGACATCACCTGATAGAGGGCAGCACCTGCCGCCGTGCGGCGCTTGCGGCCTTTCAGCTCGGCCGGCACCTCGAGCTTCACCGGCTCGAGAATGGTGACCTTGACCTTGGGGAACAGCCGGCGGCGGATCTTGCCGTCGCTGAGATAGGAGAGATAGCTCTTCTCCAGCCCGTCGATCTTGACCGGCACGACCATCGAGCCGGTCTTGTCGGCGACCATGGCGGCACCGTCATAAACCTTCATCAGCGTGCCGGTCACCGTCAGCCGGCCCTCGGGGAAGATGCCGATCGGGCTGCCCTCCTGCACCACCTTGATCAGCGAGCGCGTCGCCATCGGCTTGGTCGGGTCAAGCGGCAGGAATTTGCACATTTTCAGGAAGGGCCGCACCCACCAGGCCTGGGCGATCTTGTAATCGACGGCGAAGGTCGGCTCTTCCTCGGTGATGGCGAGCGCGAGCGCGCCATCGAGCAGGCTGACATGGTTGAGCGCAATGATTGGCGCGCGGCCGGCCTTCTTGATATTCTCCAGGCCCTCGACCTCGAGGCGCATGAAGGCGCGGAACAGGATCGAGATGAAATCGCGGAAGGGATTGGTCGGCAGCGTCTTCAGCATCAGCCAGGCGACGGCGAAATTGAGGATGCCGAGGCCGATCAGAATCTGCGGGATGGAGGCGCCGAGCGCCTGGATGACGGCGACGAGGCCGAGGCCGACCGTGATGAACAGCGCCGAGAGCACGTTGGCCGCACCGATGACGCGGGCGCGGCGATCCTCATGCGCCCATGTCTGCAGCGCGGCGAAGGTGGGCACGGCGATGAAGGCGCCCGCGATCGCCATGCCGGCGAGATCGATGGCGACGCGGATGGTGTTTTGACCGGCGAAGAAATCGAGGAACGTCGTCGCATGGCTCGTGGATTGCAGGCCCCAGAGGTTCCAGGCGAGATCAAGGCTGAAGAGGCCGAGCAGCGCGGTGCCGACGGGGGCCGGCAGCAGCACGATGCGGCCGGACGACATCCAGGCGGCAATGGCCGAACCGACGGCAACGGCGATGGCGAAGACGGTGAGATAGGCGGGAACGACGAGCTCGGAGCCGCCGAGCAGTTCGGTCACCATGGTCGGCAGGATCGACAGCACGAAGGCGCCGACCAGCCAGAACCAGCAATTCATCAGCGCCGAGCGCCACAGCCGCTTGTCCTCGCGGATTTCCATGACCAGCGTATAGCTGGAGCGGATGACATTGCGGTCGATCTCAAGATCCGGCGCCTTGGAGCCGGTCGGCGGGATCATCCGGCTCGCCAGCCAGCAGAGCAGCGAAAGCCCCATCATCATCGAGCCGAACAGCAGCACATTGTCGCCGCTGGAAAAGGCCAGGGCGGCGATGATCGTGCCGGCGAGGATGGCGATGAAGGTGCCGCCCTCGATCCAGGCATTGGCCTTCGGCAGGTCGCGGCGATCGAGATGATCGGGCAGGATGCCGTATTTGATCGGCCCGAACAGCGCCGAGACGACGCCGAAGCCGAAGAGCGCGACCATCAGCACCGAGATGGAGGAGAAGGCCAGGCCGACGACGGCGAGCGCGGCAATGGCGATCTCGCAGCGTTTCAGGAGTTCGGCGATCTTCGCCTTGTCGTGCTTGTCGGCAAGCTCGCCGCCGAGTGCGGAGAGCAGCAGGAAGGGCACGATGAGGATGACGCCGGCAAGCGTCACGAGGGCGGCGCCTTCGCTCGCCGACATCTTGAAGAGAATGAGGAACACCAGCGTGTTCTTCAGAAAATTATCGTTGAAGGCCGTGAGGAACTGGGTCCAGAACAGCGGCGCGAATTTCCTTGATGTCATCAGATTGTGTTGCACGGGCTTGGTCCCTCTTTCGGCCTGATGAAAAGGCCACAGAGTTGTTACCCATTGGTTGAATGCGGCAACAACTCTGCGCTGTGGTTAAGGAAGATCAATCTTCATCGCTACGATTGAATTTGACGAGCAGTTTTTCGGTGCGGGCATCCTCGACCTTGCGGATCAGCTTCTCGGATTCGGCATTGTCGCGCAGCGTCTTGGTGATGTTCACCGTGGTCTGCACCAGCATCAAAATGCCCATGGCGAGATAGCCTTTGCCCCAGAGATCGAGCGGCATCATGTAAAGGCCGAGCGCCAGCATGAAGGCGGCAGCACCAAAGGAGATGTAGGAGAAGCTGACCCAGCTGGCGGAATGTTTCTGGAAACTGTCGTTCATTTTGGTGACCCTTCAATTTTTAGGGGTGAATGGTTGGATGGATGAATTCAGGCGGCCGGGGTGATGCGGCTCTTCAGCCGGGCGAGCACGTCATCGGCCGATGAGGTGAGCGGCGCGCCGCAGCCGGCATTGGCGAGCTTTTCGATGATGCCGGCCGGCCGCGTGGCGCTTTCCATGTCCTTCAGTGCGGCCGCCGTCAGCTCGTTCTGGCCCTGGCGCAGGCGCAGCCGGGCCAGGGTCTCTTCGGCCTCGTCGAGCGTCGCCAGGCCGGGGCCGGCGACCGCGACATCGAGCTTCTGCGCCTGCTCGGTGGCGCGGGCCAGCCGCTCGCCGCGCTGCAGCTCCTGCAGCCGCGCCTCGGCCGAGCGCACGATTGCCTTCAGCTTGCCGATCGAGGTGGTGAACTGGGCCTGCGCCGCCACCGAAGCATCGCGCTCGGCTTCGAGAAAGGCGATCGCCTCGGCCGCCTCGCGGGCCAGGCCCTCATTGCCCTTATCCAGCGCCGCGCAGGCACGGCTCTCCAGATCGGCGATGCGGGAAAGGATCGTCTGATGCTGCGCCTTCTCCTGCTCGTTCTGGGCGATGGCGACGGCGACGCTGCGGCGCGCCGACTGGATCGCCTGGGCGGCATCGCGGATCTGCTGGGCCAGCAGCGGCACGGCGTGGCGATCGGCAAAGGCCTGCTCGGCATCATGCGCCCTGCCCCGCAAAAGAATGGAAATCAGTTTGAACATTTCTTGCCTCCGGTTTATGAACGTTGTTCACGAGTGCTGTTATGGCAGAATCATGAACGACGTTCAAGATAAATTTTGAACGTCGTTCAAAAAATCGAAGTGGAATGGTTAATGGCCGGCAGGCGAGAAGAAAAACGCGAGGATCTGAAGGCCCGGCTGATCGAGGCGGCGCGCGAGCGCATCGCCCGCGACGGGCTAACCAATCTGCGCGCCCGCGACATCACCCAGGACGCCGGCTGCGCGCTCGGCGGCCTCTACACCGTCTTCACCGACCTCGCCGAGCTCGTCATCCACGTCAACTCATCTACGCTGAAGGCGCTGGAAGCGAAGCTGACCCTGCCCGAAGCCCGCGACAAAAGCCCGACCGACCGCCTGCGCAACCTCGCCCAGGGCTACCTCGCCTTCGCCGTCGAGCACCGCAACCTCTGGAAGGCGCTGTTCGACCACTTCCCCCCCGACACCAGCCCGACGCCGCAATGGCACCTCGACGAACACCTCTTCCTGATGGACGTGATCGCCGAACCGCTCGCCGAACTGCAACCCGACATGCCCCCCGAAGACCGCGCCATCCGCGCCCGCACCCTCTTCGGCGCCGTCCACGGCGTGGTCAGCATCAGCCTGGAGGGGCGCTTCGTGGGATTGCCGCTGGAACGGCTGGCGCGCGAGGTGGATGAACTGGTGCAAACGATCGCGGCCGGGGCGGAGCGGCGGCGGCAGGGAGAGTGAGGATCGCGTTGAGGGGAGTAGCGCAGGCTGACGACGCTGCCGTTTTCGCCGAGCCCACCCCACTCTCCGTCATCCTCGGGCTTGACCCGAGGATCCACACGCAGCACTCGGCGTACACAATTTACGAGGGCGTGCCCCCTGCCTTTCCCAGCGCCGGCCACCTACGCCGCGCTCGCCGCATGGATCCCAGGCTCAAGGCCTGGGATGACGGAGTGTGTGGGGGCGCCCTGCCAAGCTCCGACCTCCCCGCACCCACACTCTAACGGACTTGCCCACCAACCGGCTCTTGCCAATCGCGTTCCCCGACCCCACGTCGTCCTCGGGCTTGACCCAAGCACCCCCACCCAAGCACTCTGCCCCCACCACGCCACCGCGAAAGGAAACCCCATGAGCCGCATCTTCATCACCGGTTCCACCGATGGCCTCGGGCTTGCCGCCGCCCGCACCCTCATGCACGAAGGCCATGACGTCGTCCTCCACGCCCGCTCCCGCGAGCGCGCCGCCGCCATCGCGGACACATCAGCCGCAGCCCTCGGCCTCGTCATCGGCGATCTCGCCAGCGCCGCCGAGACGCGCTCCATCGCCGAACAGGTCAACGCCATCGGCCGCATGGACGCCGTCATCCACAATGCCGGCATCTACCTCGAACGCAGCCGCGGCGAAACGCCGGAAGGCCACGCGAAAACGCTGGCGGTCAACGTGCTCGCCCCCTATCTCCTCACCGCCTGGATCACCCGCCCCGACCGCCTGATCTATCTCAGTAGCGGCATGCACCGCAGCGGCGGCAGCAGCCTTGACGATATCGACTGGAAGCGACGTCCATGGAACGCCAGCCAGGCCTATTCGGAAAGCAAACTCTACATCGCCACCCTCGCCGCCGCCCTCGCCCGCCACTGGCCGGATGTCTTCAGCAACGCCGTCGACCCCGGCTGGGTGCCGACCAAGATGGGCGGCGCCGGCGCGCCGGATGATCTTGAGATGGGGCATCTCACGCAGACGTGGCTGGCGACGAGCGATGATAGTGCGGCGAAGGTGAGCGGCGGGTATTGGTATCATCGGCAGCGGCGGGAGGCGGCGGCGGAGATTGGTGATATTAGGTTTCAGGATGCGTTGGTGGGGAGGCTGGCGAAGTTGACTGGTGTGCAATTGTTCCCACAGGGTGAGTGAGGCGTATACACCAATTGGACTCGCGCTTTTTATTTGAAGTTCAGTCACAAGCGAGGACTTTTCCTAGTTAGCCTCTTCTTTACAATGTACATATCGGCAAATATTCGGGATTTCAAAGAAGGGCTCAAGCATGGACAAAGATGATTGGAGAGACAGCGATAGCCAGAATATCTTTGAAATGTTCGTTGCCAACGGCGGTCCAGGGTTCTGGATACGTCGGACCACCTGGGGCCAGACCCTTGCGCGCATCATTCGCGTCGGAATGTTTACCAAGCCCGCTCCTTACTTCGGCAATCCGTCGGTTCTTATGGATGTCTACGATCTTGAGGGAGGTCTGAAAGAAGGCCTTGCGATAGTACCAGTCGCTGGTACCTACAAGACATGGCGAAGAATTGAAGCGCCGCTATGGGCGGCCCAGGCGAGATTACGACCGCTTGACGATCCCGCAATCGACATAGCACTGGCGGCCCTCGACCGAAAACGTGGCAAAGGAGGAAACAAAGCCGCGCATGCAGATTCAGCGCCGCACGTGGCGCGAGTACTTCTTTCGGTCCCGTACGCGCGCAAGGACGAAGCCAAGGGCATCGGGGCGCGCTGGTCACCGACGGACAAGAGTTGGTGGCTGCCGGCGGATGACAGTCCGGCACTTTCGAAGGCGCAGGCCCTCGGTTTTCTTGGTGTTTAGTGCGGTGGATCCCGACTGCGTGCCGACCAGGATGAGCGGTGCCGGCGCGCCGACAATCTTGAGATGGGGCATCTCACGTAGACGTGGCTTGCGATGGGCAATGATGGCGCCGCCGAGGTCAGCGGCGGGTACTGGCATCATCGGCAGCCGCGCCAGGCGGCGGTGGGGGATGAGAGCACGTTTGATGCTCTTTGGTTGCAACGACCGCAGTCACATTCCAGCGCTTTAAAAGCTCTTCACTGCGTAGAGCGTTTCTCGGAAGCTCATCTCTAGCTTCGAAAGGCCTTTTGGCAGTGGATCGTACGCCTTGCCAAGGCGCTGGATCGAATAATGATTGGCCAGTGCTTCAGTGCCGGATTGGAAGTCTCCCGCGCGCACGATTCCGAATGTGCCCTTCTTGAAGAAGGAGAGGTAACGCGAGCTGCGTCTTCCCCAGCAAGTGAGGGTGTTGTCTTCGAATATTCTGCACGGCATGCCGATCGTGGTGGGCATGGTGACAAGAGCGAGATCATAAAGACGAGCAACGGTTTGCCGCGTCTCGTCGAGATTTCCGTTGTTCGTTTTGTCCTTGCACTCGATGGCGACGATCGGCAGTCCTCTCGGATAGCCGCCGCCGTTCATTCGGATCGTGCGGGATATCGAGGCAGGAATGACTGAGATGTCGAGCTCGTGTTTCGCCTCGCTTCGACCTTTCCACTGTACACTGCCTCGAAGCTCAAGATTGAACGACGGGTCGCCTACTCGTTCCAGCAAAACAAAGGAAGGTCCGTGGGGGCTATTTCCTGGTATTTGTGACGGGCCAGCAGGTAAGGCGAACGGGGCACCAGGGGTTAAAGGTGTCCCGTCTCCCTGCCGTAGACTAACGTTCCACTGAGATAAAACTGATGCAGTCCTCGCGAGCCGCATGAGGACCCAGGCTTCCATCGCCTTGCCTGCACCCGAAGGAACTGCTGCGGGACCATGAGCGGCGCGGAATGCCCTAAGAAGGTTCCTGAGCTCACGCTTTTGAGCTGAAGGCAGCGCCACTAGGCCGCTCCATCTCGCGGGACTAAGAGGCGGGCAAGCCCTTCCTCCAGTTTGTCAATCGCCTCGGTGCTACGCGCCTGCACGCCCTCCAGCACCGGCGCCGGTTTGGCCACCGGCTCACCGTTGGTATCGATGAATATAATCGGCACGATACCGCCGCCGTTCAATTCTCCCGCGATATTTTCCGCCTCAGCCAATCTGCGCGCAGGTTCTGTCAAGCGCAGCTTCAGGAGCTTGACCGCTTCTCGCAACTGTTCGTCATCCGGAATCGGAATGCGCGCCGAAGCATCGTCGCCTTCCCCAAACTCACTTTCGCGGCCAAGCGCGATCTCCATCAAGATCTCTCCTGCCAGCACCGAAAACCCTTCCTTATCGAGCACGGCAACGAGGTCCATCACCTGTTCGTTCACAGCCATGTGCCTTCACCCACTAATTCAACTACCCTCAGCGCTTCAAACGACTTCGAAACAAGCATATCTGCAACCAACGACGTTTCGGGCCTCGCATGAGGTCTCCAATAAGCAGACATGCGTGGCAGTCTGCTCCGTACAGGTGGCGCTCCTCTGATCACCCACCTTCGTAAGCCCGAACCAGTAACGGCTGCGCCCTCTCAAAATCCGCCATCGACTTCAGCGTTACCTGCAGATCACCAGTACCAAAGTGGCCAACATTGCTGACGTCGCGCGTAAAGCCGCTTTCAAGCGCCAAGGTGTTTGGATCGAGCTTTAGAAAAAGCGTCACAGTCCGCGCCTGGGGATAGATCTCCATGCAGACGAAATTCTTCAACCGCTTAAATGCTGTGTAGAGTTTCAGTTCCTTTACCTGCACATCATCCCCGAGCCCGATCAGAAACTGGTGAACAGCGTCATAGATATCTCGAAGGTCAGCCGACGACTGCGATAACCGGTAGCTCATCCGTTGACTGAGATAGGGGTCGTTTTCCTGACTGGCATCGGCTGTGGGCTGCGGGGAACTTAGACTTTTCGCCTCGGCTACCACCTTGGGGCCATTGAGTTTACCGGTCTTCGGCACATGCACTAGTTCCAACATCAGCAGATTCTCACCGAACCGCCGGTAGCGGATCAGCTCGATGTTTCGGGCGATCTGCTTGACGGCGTGCTCGTCATAGCGCGTGAAGTCGCCGGCGATGCAGAGCAGTCGCGGAGCAGACCAATCCACGGAATTGGCCACGTCCTGGCCAAGGCGTTCCATAGCCAACCACTGGAATTCCTTGCGGTGATCAAGCAGCCAATCGAGGTAGAAAAGGCCCTGGTTGATGACGTTCTCGTTCACCGACCGCTTGTATTCGATGATGACCGGTGAGTTGTCCTCGTCCAGGCCGAGCGTATCGATCCTTCCGCCGTGTACGTGACCGGTCGAATGCTCGGTCGCCAAGAAACGGATGCCGAGCAGCGCCTCGAGATTAGCCTCGAACAGAACTTGCAGAGATTTCTCGACCTGCATGGCGCTGCCGGGCAACTCGCTCACCTGCGCGCCGCCGAAATGAAAGAGTTTGATATCGCTCAAAATTTTGCCCCAGGCCTGACCGCAAATTGTACTGGAATTTCTATTCGCTTTGTCGCCCTTGTCCAGATAATTTGCCGGCGAGGGTCGATTTGCTAGGATTGGGCCTCGACCCCGGCTGGGTGCCGACCAAGATAGGCGCCGCCGGCGCGACCGACGACCTCAAAATGGGGCACCTCACCCCGACATAGCTTGCGGCAAACGATGCAGAAACCGCCAAGGTCAGCGGCGGTTATTGGTATCACCGGCAGCGCCGGGAGGCGGCGGTGGAGGCTGGTAATATCGGATTTCAGAATGCGTTGAGGGGGACGCTGGAGGATTTGATGGGAATTCGGCTGTTCGGAGAGCGGGGTAAGGCGCCTTTGGAGGCGCTGATAGACGACGCCGGAAATCTGGCAATGCCGAGCCAAAGCCACTCCTGTGATGGGGATGAATGAGCCGCACCGATATGCTGAGGGGCAGCAGTTGTAGCGTTTGCATATTGCAACTTTTAATGGAACGCGATTAGGTCTCAGAGAGGGATAATGAGGGACTCACAATGAGAATCAGAGCAGTGGCCGCCGTCGCGTTGGCCGCCCTTGCCGGCTGCCAGGATAGTCCTGCTCCTAGGTCTATGGCCGTCACGCCTTACAAAGCAGGAACGAACCTGAGTGACAGGCAACTGGCATTTGACCAATGCCGAATCGCCTCGTTTCAAGAGATACCTCAATCCATGGCCACCAGCGTCACCCCCGGCTACTACAATCCAGGAACTTTGAACTGTTCGACAATCGGAGGCAACACGTCCTGTTACCGTAGTGGGAGGGTCGATGTCCCTGCCATCTCCAGATCGTATGATGAAAATGCCGGCTTGAGGGATCGCTACATTATGCGCTGCTTGGAAAATAAGAGTTACACGATGTTGTGGAACCTTCCTCTCTGCAAATCAGAGCCGGAACGGCAGGCGGCTGACAACCAGCCTCAGCCTGCAAGCTCGGACCAAGTCACGTGTAAATCTGCTGCGATACTGGATCGCTAACAGACGTCGCGCGTAAGAGCACCGTGCAATGATAGCTGAACTGATTATTTGCGTATCGCTGACCGTAGTGGATGGCGATACCGTGAAATGCGACGGGCAAAATATGCGGCTGCTGGGGGGAGGTATTCCGTTCGTTTCGGGCATCGACACGCCGGAGATCGGATCGCACGCTAAGTGTTTGAAGGAGCGAAAGCTTGCCCTGATCGCAAAGCGCCGCCTGAGAGAGCTACTGGCTGAAAAGGGATTGCGTGTCGTGCTCAGTGGCGCAGTGGACAAAACAGAGGCCCACCGGCCGCTCGTTAACATCTATCGAATGAACGGTGAAGAGATTGGGAAAACTCTGCTCCGGGAAGGGTTTGCCAGGGCGTGGAGCCCGAAGCGGCGGAATGACTGGTGCGGCTGACGGAGAAACTGGGTCAGCTGTAGAGTTGGCGGCGCTAATAGCGATGTATGCCATCTCGCCGAGTTGCAGAGCAATCGCGGTTTGCTCCCGTTACTTCTCTTAAGAAAAATTTCGTTGAGGAAATTTATTCGGTAAGCGACATGTTCAGCTTGCGTAGAATCGCATCAGCAGATTGAATACGCGATAAAATTGTCCAATATTTGGCGGGTTGCAGAGTGGCATTATCTCCGAACGAAATAAAATCACGAGCGGCAAGGTTTTCGAGAGAATGGGCCGGACACGGCTATGAAAAAGGACAAACTCAGCTTTTCTACCGAGAATTCTTTGATGTATTCGGCGTTCCCGTTCGACGAGTGGCTACGTTCGAGGAACCTGTAAAACACGCAGACACTCGAAAGCGAGGCTTTATCGATCTATTTTGGAAAGGAAAACTACTCGTCGAACAGAAAAGTATCGGGCTAGACCTGTCTAAGGCAAAAACTCAGGCTCTAGATTACTTTCCCAGCCTAAAAGATGATGAGCTTCCCAGGTATATATTGCTCAGCGATTTTCAGACATTCGAACTATACGATCTCGAAGCGGACAGCCCCGAAGGCGCTGAACTCAAGTTCCCCTTGAACGAATTAGCAAAGAATACCCATAAGTTTGGTTTCATAAATGGGCTTGAGAAAAAGACATTCAAGGATCAGGACCCCGTCAATATCAAGGCCGCTGAACTCGTCGGTGAGCTCCATGATGCTTTGGAAGATTCGGGTTACACTGGCCATGATCTAGAACGTTTCCTGGTCCGGATCGTGTTTTGTCTTTTTGCCGACGATACCGGCATCTTCGAACCCCGAGGTATATTCGAGGATTTGGTGGAGCGCCGGACCAATGTCGATGGATCTGACCTTGGCGGTTGGATCGCACAGCTTTTTCAAACGCTTAACACCCCTCAAGGTGGAGCCCGCCCAAAAACGTTGGATGAAGATCTTAACGCTTTTCCCTACATCAACGGGCAACTGTTCGGTGAAAACCTTCGTCTGCCGTCGTTCAACGCCGAAATGCGAGAGCGGCTAATGGCGACCTGCCGATTTGATTGGTCAGAAATTTCCCCGGCAATCTTCGGAAGTCTTTTCCAGTCGGTGATGGACCGGGATGAGCGGCGGCAACTAGGAGCACATTACACGAACGAAACGAATATCCTCAAAACAATCCAACCATTGTTCCTGGACACCTTGAGGGAGGATTTTGAACGGTTGAAGGCGCGAAAGGACACGCGCCGAAAAGCGGAACTGCAACGATTCCAAGAGCGCCTGGGGAATATGAAATTTTTTGACCCGGCATGCGGCTGCGGAAACTTTCTGATTATTGCTTATCGGGAACTGAGACTTCTTGAAATCGAGGTGGTTCGAGAGTTGATCGATTATGAGCGAGACGCAAGCGGCCAGTTCAGTGCTCCGCTTGATGTCTCCAACCTCTCTCGCATCAATGTCGATCAGTTTTTCGGAATCGAAATTGGTGAGTTTCCTGCCCGGATTGCTGAGACTGCCCTTTGGATGATGGACCACATCATGAACAACAGACTGAGTCTGGAATTCGGCCCTTATTACTCTCGTATTCCGCTGAAGAGCTCCCCCCATATTGTGGTTGGCAACGCGCTTGAGTTGGATTGGAATGAGGTTTTGCCTTCCGCAGAATGCTCCTTCCTCTTTGGCAATCCACCTTTTCGCGGGCACCAATGGCGGACTGAAGACCAGCAAGAGGACATGGCCCGTGTCTGGGGGAAAAAAGGCCAGGTAAATCGCCTTGATTACGTAACTTGCTGGTTTCGGAAAGCAGTTGAGTATTCGAGTCTCAATTCCAATATCGAAATGGCCTTGGTATCAACAAACTCGATTACGCAGGGCGAACAATGCGGCATCTTGTGGCCCTGGATTTTCAGTAAAGGAATCAAAATTCACTTCGCCCACCGAACGTTCCAATGGAATTCAGAGGCGCGGGGACGAGCAGCCGTTCATTGCGTGATAGTCGGAATGACACGGGACGATGGTCGAAAGTGCACCGTTTTCGAGTATGACCATGTACGAGGAAATCCGCACGCCTCACCTGTTTCCCGACTAAATGGATATTTGATCGAAGGTCCGCAGTATGCGGTCCCGTCCCGCTCAAAGCCGCCGAAGAACCAACTGCGGATGCACAAGGGTAGCCAACCTACAGATGGAGCGCGGCGGCGTAAGCCAGGTGGGGGTTATTATCCCCTGCAAAGCAACCTGATCCTCGACAAAGAGAGTCGTGATGAATTACTGAGACGCGACCCGACCGCTAAGAAATGGCTGCGGCCCTATGTTGGCGGCGACGAGCTAATTTCGGGGGAATGGCGTTGGTGTTTATGGCTCAAAGATGCTGACCCGAAAGAGATCCGAAACTCGCCCGCCATCCAAGAGCGACTTGAACGGGTTCGAAAGGGTCGCTCGGAAAGTCCGACCGCAAGCGTTCGAGCCTTCTCCAAATATCCGACTCTATTTACTCAGGACCGCCAACCTAACACATCCTATTTGGGCCTGCCTGAGGTATCATCGGAAACGCGCGACTACATTCCGATGGCAGTGCTGCAGCCAGAGGTAATCGCATCTAACAAGCTTCAAATAATTGTGGGAGCGCCGCTGCTCTATTTCGGTATTCTAACTTCAGCGATGCATATGTCATGGATGCGAACTGTTACCGGTCGAATGAAGAGCGATTACAGTTATGCACCTGCCGTTTATAACTCTTTTCCTTGGCCGGAACTTTCGGACACCAAAATCAAGATTGTTGAGGAGGCAGCGCAAAAAGTTTTGAACGCCCGCCTGGCTTTTCCCAAGGCCACACTTGAAGATCTTTACGATGCCGATAACATGCCGCCTTTGCTTCGCAAGGCGCATGAGAACCTCGACCGCGCAATTGACCGCTTATATCGGCGTTCTGGATTTCGCTTCGAGCGAGAACGGGTTGAACATTTGTTTCAACTCTTCGAGGCAGCCTCCGCGCCGCTAGATATTTCAAAAAATCAAAGGTCGCGTCCAAAAAAGCTCGCTGGGGCCTCTTATTAGTAAAAGCAATTTTGGTTGTTTCGATTGGCGGCAGCGGGTGGTCGAGCGGCAGAATAGAATCGTCGGCGTCAGATGTACTATGCTGTGCCTTGTCGTTCGACCACTTTGCTTTTCAATGTGTTATCTCAGCGAACCGCGCATCGAGTAGCTTATCAATCTCACGCCGGCGCCCTTCGGCCACGTAGTTGAGCATAGCAATAACGTCCGTATCGTCCAGCACAAGCATGTATCCCCGTTGGTCGTTTGCGGTGTCGCGGCAGCGCTTGATAATGGCTTCCCTGTCATCCATCGATCGGCAAAGCAACAAACCAAAGAAGCCCCGCTGGTGGCCGAATCGACCGGACAGCTGATCCAACTCAGGGTTTGCAATCTGTTTCTGATAGTTCTTGCACTCCACCGGCACGCTTACCGCCCGCGCTTGATTGCTGACGATCATCTTATGAAAAAATCCGGCCTCGGCGGAGTTCGAGAACCTGATATCAAGCCGCTTGCGGCCCTCATGAAGCTCCGCTTCCTTAACGGGCGTTATGAGCTGGGGATAAAAAAGAAAGGTGCAGATTGCGAGTGCGTGATCATGATACCTGGTTGCATCTTTATTACCTGTAGGAATTCCTGCGAGAGCGTTGGCCAAAAGAAGTGCATACTCACGTTCGTTAAAAGATTTATCGATGTCTTCCGATCCGAGTGGTCCCGCCGCTCCTTTCAAAGCCTTATAGATCTCAAGTATTTCTGGATGCATTACCACAAACGCAGCCAGGTCATCCTTGATTAATGGATGCTTCTCTTCGACCTTGTACTTATATACCACCTTCTTCTTGTTTTTAAGCGTTTCGACGAGGGCACCACCCGCTTGTAGATATTCCGATCGCAGAAACTCAATCATGTGCTTGTTGTAGAATTCTTGGCTATCTAAGCTAAGGCGAAACCGGACGGAAAACTTGGGAACCAGGAGGATAGGGCGCTGGCGGTGCCGGGGAAGCATAAGGGCCTGAGCTTCCCAGTCTCGTCTAGCCAGGTTCCAGATTGGCCCGAGAGCATTTATCGGTTGAAGTTTGACACCATGCAAGTCACATTGTTGAGCGGTATACTCTGCGAGTAAGCCTCTAAGGATATTCGTCGTGAGGTCGGAAATCATATCCGGTCCCACACCACGAATGAACAATTCTGCCTCCGAAATGTCGCTAATTAGGCCGGTATTGAAGGCACGGCTGTTGCGAAGAGCTGCTGCCAATAGCGCGGCCTTGTCATTGCCCCATCCTCTTCCGCTAGGCGCGCCTCTAGATTGCCCTAGGAAGGTCTCGTTAGGCTCATGCAGCTGGCTGAGCAGATGAATTACACGATGATCGTTTTCCTTTCGCAGCGCTGCCAACACTTCGACAAAGAACGATCGGATGTGATCAGTACACTTCGCGGACCATTCGTCCTCCCGTATCTGTATTGCGTACGGATCCAGGTAGAGACGAGTATCTTTACTAAGATCGATGTCTACGAAGTCAAAAGTTGATTGATTTCCTGAGATCTTAAAGACTTTACTGAACTGCGCCATAATTTTCCTCCGCACCCAACTTTCGCGGTCGCCGACAAACTGGCAATCCCTCCTCTGGGAGAACAGTTAATTATCCACAACCATTTGGTGAACGCCAAACATCCACGCGGCGTTACTGCGCGATTTTCTTTGATCGCCACATAAGCCTTCGTCCTTAACACCGGGCGACTAACGACCCTGCGAAGAACAAGGCCTTTTCGGTAAACTGAGGAGGACTAACTGGCGCGCGATATCATTCTGAAGCCGTCGGGAACCGCTCTGTCGCTCCTCCACGGCCGGCGCTTAGTCGGTGCAGGCGTTATCACAGGCGAACTGCCAACCCCCTGCGCTATATGATCAAGTTACTTCGGACGGCTTCGTGCACCCAAACATCTGCTGCAAACTTTTCCTTGAACCAATTCGTCAAGAACAGTTTCTTGGATGAAAAACTGGCTGGGGCGCCTGGATTCGAACCAGGGGATGGCGGTACCAAAAACCGCTGCCTTACCGCTTGGCTACGCCCCACCAGAGCTTTCGGCGCTAAGCGCCGGCTCAAATCGACGCCTGATTAGCAAAGCTCTCCGTCTGTCACAATGACTAAGTTGCGTACGCCGCAGATTTATGCGCTGCAGAGTGCCAAGGGCCGTGCTAGGAATGGGCGACGTCATCGGCCGCGAGATCATCGCCTTCATGGAAAGCCCCGCATTCGACCTTGCTTTCGAGCCGGCCTATGGGCGCGCCGTGCCGGTGGCGCCTCAGGTCGCGCGGATCACGGCGGAGAATCCCGGGCCTTTCACCTTTTACGGCACCAACAGCTATATCGTCGGCGGCTCCTCGGTCGCGGTCATCGATCCCGGGCCGGAGGACGAGGCGCATTATCACGCGCTGATGGCAGCGCTCGCCGGCCGGGAGGTGACGCATATCTTCGTCAGCCACACCCATCGCGACCACTCGCCGCTGGCCCGCCGGCTGCAGGCGGCAACGGGGGCGGTGACGGTGGGCCAGGGGCCGCATCGGCCGGCGCGGCCGCTCAGGGACGGCGAGATCAATCCCTTTTCCGAAAGCTCGGATCTCGCCTTCGTGCCCGATATCGCGCTCGGTGACGGTCAGACCCTATCGGGCGATGGCTGGGCGCTGACATCGGTGCCGACGCCGGGGCACACGGCCAATCATGCCGCCTTCGCGCTCGAAGGCCGCGATATCCTGTTCTCCGGCGATCATGTCATGGCCTGGTCGACCTCGATCGTCGCACCGCCGGATGGCTCGATGGCCGATTACATGGCCTCGCTCGAGCGGCTGATAGAGCGCCAGGACCGCCTGCTGCTGCCCGGCCATGGCGGGCCGGTCACGCAGCCCGACGCCTTCCTGCGGGGCCTGAAGGCGCACCGGCTGGAGCGCGAGCGGGCGATCCTCGAGCGCATCAGGGCGGGCGACCGAGGGATAACGGAGATGGTGAAGGCGATCTATCGCGATACCGATCCGAAGCTGCATGGGGCGGCCGCGCTTTCCGTGCTCGCCCATATCGAGGACCTCGTCGAGCGCGGCGAGATCGCGGCGGATGGGCCGCCTTCTCTTGCCGCCACCTACCGGCTGTTGTAAGCGGGAGATGGGGAGATTACCATGACGCGCGCCGCTTACAGCTATCGCGATGATGCCGATGTGCCGGATTTTGCCGATGACCAGCCGCTGATCGTCTTCGATGGCGAATGCGTCTTCTGCTCCGGCTGGGTGAAATTCGTGCTGAAGCACGACAGTGAGCGGCGATACCGCTTCCTCGCCGCCCAGACGCCGCTCGGCGAAGCACTCTACCGGCATTATGGGCTGAATGAGCGCGACTATGAAACCAATATCCTGATCGAAGGCGGCCGCGCCTTCTTCAAGTCGGACGGCACGATCCGCATGGTGGCCGGCCTCGGTTTTCCCTATTCGCTGGCGAAGGTCTTCCGGCTGCTGCCGCGCCGCCTTGCCGATGCGCTTTATGAATTCATCGCCCGCAACCGGCTGAAGATCGCCGGCCGCCAGAGCTGCATGGTGCCGACGGCGGAGCAGCGCAGCCGCTTCATCGCATGAGCGGCGAGCGGCTTTCGCTGCTGATCATCGGCGGCTACGGCACCTTTGGCGGCCGGCTGGCGCGGCTGCTTGGCGATGAACCGCGCCTCAGGCTGTTGATCGCCGGGCGCTCGCTTGAAAAGGCCGATGATTTCGTTGCCGATCTCAGATCGCCGAAAGATGGATCCGAGGGTCTCGGAAGCAGCGCGCTCGGGGCGAGCCTGCAGGCGGTGGCCTTTGATCGTGACGGCGATCTCGCCGAACAGCTGACGCGGCTGCGGCCGGATCTCGTCGTCGATGCCTCCGGGCCGTTTCAAAGCTTCGGGCAAGACCCTTACAAGGTGGTGCGCGCCTGCATCGGCCTCGATATCGATTATGCCGATCTTGCCGACAGCACCGGCTTTGTCGCCGCGATCGGCGGGCTCGATGCCGAGGCGAGGGCGAAGGGCGTTTTTGCGCTCTCCGGGCTCAGCAGCCTGCCGGCGCTTTCCTTCGCAGCACTCGATGTGATGGCGCCGCTGTTTGCCCGGATCGAGGCCGTGGCGGCGGGCATTGCCCCCTCCTCGCATGTGAAGATCGGCCGCAATGTCGTCGGCGCGATCGCAAGCTATGCCGGCAAAAAGGTGTCGCGGCTCAGCGATGGGAAGGCGTCGAGCGGGCATGGGCTGATCGAGGCGATGCGGCTGACGGTGGCGCCGCCCGGCGCGGTGCCGCTGCGCAGCCGGACATTCCTGCTGGTGGATGCGCCGGATCTGGCGCTGCTGCCGGCGCGTTTTGCCGGGCTGCAATCGAGCTTCACCGGCGTCGGTACCGAGCCGCAGCCGCTGCAGCGCCTGCTCGGCCTTTCCGCCCGGCTCGTCCGCATGCGGCTGCTGCCGTCGCTGACGCCGTTTGCGCGGCTCATGCAGCGCGCCAGCCATGCTTTTGCATTTGGCGAACATCGCGGCGGCATGTTCGTGCGCGCCAGCGGCATCGATGCCGCCGGCAAGCGGCTGACGGCGGGCTGGCATCTGATTGCCGAGGGTGATGACGGGCCGTTCATTCCTGTGATCGCCGTCGAGGTGCTGGTGCGCCGGCTGCTTGCCGGTGCGCGGCCGGCGCCCGGCGCGCGGGCCGCGGCCGGTGAATTGCGGCTTGCCGATTTCGAGGCGGCCTTCCGGCGTTTTTCGATCACCACCGGCATCCGCAGGGAATGCGAGGCGGAAGCCCAGCCGCTCTACCGGCAGATTCTCGGCAGCGCCTTCGACCGGCTGCCGCCGGCCGTTGCCGCCATCCATGCCGGCGGGGCGCGCACCGCCTCCGGCCGGGCGCAGATCGAGCGCGGTGGTGGCTGGCTGGCAAGGGTGGTGGCGCGGCTGATCGGCTTTCCCAAGGCGGGTGAGGATGTGCCGGTGACGGTACGCTTTGCCGCCGCGGGCGACGGGGAGATCTGGACGCGGACGTTCGGGGACAAGAGCTTCCGCAGCATCCTGGTGGAGGGCAAGGGCCGCGACCGGCATCTGCTCACCGAGGTGTTCGGGCCGTTCCGGGTGCTGCTCGCTCTGGTGCCGGAGGGGCAGAGGCTGCGGCTGGTGGTGCGCGGCTGGCGGTTTTTAGGGATTCCGCTGCCGCTGTTTCTGGCGCCGGGCGGGGAGACTTATGAGGAGGAGCGCGATGGGCGGTTTCACTTTCACGTCGAGATCGGCGGGCGGCTGACCGGGCTGGTGGTGCGGTATACGGGGTGGTTGGTGGTGGAGTGAGGGGATGCTGGCCCTTGATGCGCCGATGGCTGCCCCTCACCCTAACCCTCTCCCCGTAAACGGGGCGAGGGGACGTGCCCCGCGAGAGGTTAGTGGGGAACGGAGAGGTGGCGACTTGTCCCCTTCGCCCCGCAAGCGGGGGTCCGCAGGACGGGTCGAGCCCCGTGGCTCGACCCCGGTTGGTGGCGGCAGCCGGATGAGGGGCACGGCGATCTCCAGCCGCATGCCGCCCTCTCGCCAGCGTCACGGCGCGCCCTCTCTCCACCCTCATCCTGAGGTGCGTAGCCCACAGGGCGAAGCCTCGAAGGACGGGGCTGGCCACCGCAGCCACCCACCCTCGTCCTTCGAGGCCCCTTGCGGGGCACCTCAGGATGAGGGCTGGTCGTTGTGCCTTTCGCCTGCCAGCCTCTTTGCGGTGTGCCGTGGCCGCCCCCCTCTGCCCTGCCGGGCATCTCCCCCACAGGTGGGGAGATTGGCTGGGAGCGCTGGCTTCCCCAAACAACCGACGTTGCAGCGCGCCGGGACGGTAGAGGGGTGCGAAGTGCGAAGTTTGAGCCACTTGTGATCTCCCCACCTGTGGGGGAGATGCCCGGCAGGGCAGAGGGGGGCCGGCACGGCGCGCCCTCTCCATCCTCATCCTGGAGGTGCGTAGCCCGCAGGGCGCAGCCTCGAAGGACGGGGCTGGCCACCGCAGCCACAGCCGATGCCACTGAGCGTTCGGAGAGATGAGAGGCCTGTCGCCTGGTCAACCAACATAGAGCTTGTTCAAGGGGTGAGGCTCAGTCGCGTATTCCATGGAGAGAATTGAGATTGTCACACTGCTCAATAGCTGAACATCGATCTCACATTGCTCAGGAACATAGATATAAAGATCGTCCGGCCTTTTCTCTGCAGCGACACTCACACCTCCCTTCTTTCTAACGGCAAATGTATGGATGACTGAATTTTTAACGTCGGGCCGGATCTGCAGTACACATTTAACAACCCGATCAAACTCCAAAAAGTCATTCGGGACATGAAGAGAAAAGACCGTTCCTATGGGGAAGTCTAAAAAGTGGCAGCCGCCGACAAATTTTAGATAGATCTTACCTGAGCGCGTCTTGACGAAACCGGCTTCATCAAGTGTGTCCTGGTCAGACACAGTCAGAAAATCGCCCTTGCTTCCCATGACAGCTCCTTTGGTGCGGTATAAGAATGTCGAACCTGCCGCACCCTCTCCCGGCCCTTCGCTTTGGGCTCAGGGCGTTCGCCGCTGCAATCGATTCACTGGATCGATTGCTGCCGCCTCTGGCGGCACCGCGGCTCACCCACCCGCAAGCCCCAGCAGTTCGGCGTCCAGCGCCTTCAGATAATCGCCGGCGATTGCGGCGCTGAAGCCGAGGTCGTGTTGGCCGTAGCGGGAGGCGACGCGGATGTCGACGAAGGTGGTTTCGGCCTCTTCGCGCAGGCGGATGAGGATATCGAAGCGCAGGCCGAGGATCAGCGTGCGGTTGGTCGCCTGCAGCATGACGCCGTTGGCGCCGCGGATCAGCTTGGCGACGTCGTCGTCATAGGGGCGCGGCGTCGGCACGGGGATGATGCCGGGCGCATCGGCGACGGCCTCGTCGCCGGCTGCCGGTTGTGCCGGTCCGTCTTCCGGGTCGCGGTCCGGCTCTGTCGTGCCGGTGCTCCTGACGATGGTAAAGCCGCTCTGCTTGGCGACCTTGCGCACCGCCTCCAGCACGCGGTCGAGCGCGCCTTCATAACGCCGGCCGGTCAGCTCGGGATAGGCGGCCAGCTGCTTTTCGCGGTCCTCCGGTGTCACGAGGTTGCGCTTCAGCCAGATCTGATCGGCCTTCGGGGTCGACAGCCAGTCCGGGGCCGAGATCGGATCGGTGGAGACGTCGTAGATCGCGGGCAGCGTCATGTAACGCTCGGCGGCAAAGGCGCCGATGCCGAGCGGAAAGGCGGTATAGATCAGCGCGGCGAGCGCGGCCAGCCCGCCTTCGGCCCCCGTCATCCAGAGGCTGCGCAGGCCGACGGCGGCCAGCAGCGCGGCGAGCAGCGCGAAGCCGGCGGCGGTGAACAGCAGCAGCACGAGATAGGGGGTGGCAAGCCCGCCGAAGCGATGGGCGATCAGCACCGCCAGCGCCAGAACCAGGGAAAACGCCCCGAGCAGCCGCGAAACGCGGGCGGCGCTGGAAACGGGACGGTCGTAACGGATGGCCATCAAACTTACCGGTTGCTCGTCAGCGCCGCGCCCTCAACCACGCAAATCGCCATATCCCTGTTTAGAGCATGATGCCGAAAAGTGTGAAGCGGTTTTCGGACGACATCATGCTCTATTTCTTTGATTAAGAGCCTTTCCTGGTTAGATTGAAGCATTCTGCCGGAGCAGGTTTTCGTCAGGGCAGAGGCGATTGGCGATGGGCATACCCCTTGGTACGTCCGAGCCGATCGCCTCTGATCCTGGCGGAAACATGCCCGGCCTTTCAGGTTGGCTGAAACGGGCCGGCTGATCGACCGGCCGGCTTGGCCGTAGAACTGGGCTACGACGCGCGCCGGCCGGTCGACCATCCGACTCCGTTTGAGCCAACAGAATGCTTCAATCTAACCAGGAAAGGCTCTAGATCCGGATTCAGATTTTCGGCCAGCCCGGCCTAAAATGATCCGGATCTGGGCAAGATTCGGCTGAATTGAAACTGTTGTCTCGGAATATCCGATGGAATTCTCCTGACATGGTCGAGCCGATGGCCGGCCCGATTGATCAGCCCTTGCTGATATGTCGAAAACAGGTCATTCTGCCGCGGTTTCATCTCCTGATTTAAAGGCAAGGAGAGGCGGGATGATTTCACCCGAGATAGCAGCAAGGCCGCAGGCGTCTGCGCTTGGCGGGATCGACCACAGCGAACCGATGCTGCCGATGGAGCTCGTCGAGCTCGAACTTTCGCTCGAAGGTTATGCCGACGGCGATGCCGGTTTCTGCGAGGCGGTGCGCCAGGCGGCAGGCCGGGCGGGCGGCGAGCTTCTGTTCGACCTGCCGGCCGCAGGCCTTGTCGCCGATTGCCGGCGCATCGCGGTGCTGCGCATTCCCGATGGCGAAAGCGAGATGCGCGTCGTGCTGGCGCTGCTCGATTATGCCGGCACCGAAATCCGCATGCAGGCGCCCGACGCGGAGACCGCGCATCTGGTGCGCTTCGCCGATGCCTTCGTCGAAGTGCTGGAGCGGATCTGAAGCCTCGAAATGATGACCTACCGCCGCTCGGCCGCGGCCTCCGCCAGGCTGCGGAAGGGAAACTTGCGGCCGCATTCGCATTTCAGCATGAAGCTTTCCTGGTGGTTGGAAGCGCGCTGCACGCCAAAACCGCGCGGCAGCTGATCGACCTTGAAATCCGGATGCTTGCGCTTGGCATCGTCGATCTCCGAGGCCTCGGCAAAGCCTGTGTTGCCGCATTGCGGGCAGCTCAGTTTCTTCGAAAATCGATCGCGAATGGCCATGCTGGTTTCCATGCTTGAGAGGCTTCCTCATACAGAGGAATGCCCTTCATGCCTAGCAAGGTGGGCAGCGAAAGTGGAACCATCTATCCGGCATGCCGTTCCCATTTTGGAAAAGGAGGCGATCATGCCGAACAGAGATCCGATCCCGACACCGACGACCGACACGCCGCGCGGCCCGACGCCGACACCCGGCATTCCCGACCCCACGCAGCAGAAGCCGCCGCTGACGCCGGCGCAGGACCCGTCCGATACGAAGAACCCGCAGGATCCGCCGCTCGACCCGGCCCTGCTGCCGATCGGCGATCCGGCTGGGGCGGCTTAGCCTCCCTTCTCCCTCTGGCAGCGCATTTGGCGAACACCGCCCACCACACTCTCCGTCATCCCAGGCCTTGAGCCTGGGATCCATGCCACTGCCGCTGATGGATGCGGCGTGGATGCTCGGCTCAGGGCCGAGCATGACGGAGGGTGAGGTGGGCACACGCTTCCTCTGTGCGGAGTCTCCCCTACTCTGGCGGCGCGGGCCGAGCGTGACGGAGCGCGGGGCGGACACTCGCTCGTTCTTGTGCGGAGCCTCCCTACTTTGGCGCGTTAGGCGAAACGCCAACCACACTCTCCGTCATCCCAGGGCTTGACCCTGGGATCCATGCGACTGCTGCCGATGGGTGGGGTGGGCAGGAGACCCATTCACAGGCATCCCTGTCAGCCATCCGCCAGCGAAACCAGGGGCACGCCCCGCGCCTACAGCTTGACGCCCGCAGCCGAATGGCATTTCCTCAGGGAAAAGCAAGGAATAGCCCCGATGCGCATCGCTCCCCTCATCACGATTGCCACCCTGGCCGCCGGCCTGTCCGCCTGCCAGACGATGACGCCGGAGGAGCGGCGGGCGGCGGATGAGCGGCAGTGCCTGAGTTATGGCTTCCGCCGCGGCTCGGATGGTTTTGCCACCTGCCTGCAGCGCATCGATCTCGACCGGCGGGCTGAATCACGGGCGCAAAGTGCCGAGATGATGAACCGCATGGCCTGGGATCTGAACGGGCCCTATGTCTACCGCGATCGCTGGCGGTATCGTTACTGACCGCCGCAGCCGCCGACGGCTCTTTACCTCGCCGCTGAAATCACCGCCTGCGCCGCCGCGAGCCTCGCGATCGGCACGCGGAACGGCGAGCAGGAGACATAATCGAGGCCGATCGTCTCGCAGAAGCGGATCGAGGCCGGGTCGCCGCCATGTTCGCCGCAGATGCCGAGCTTCATGTCGTTGCGGGTGCGCCGGCCGCGTTCGGCGGCGATGCTGATCAATTCGCCGACCCCGTCGAAATCGAGCGAGATGAACGGGTCGTGCTCGATGATGCCCTTGCGCTGATAGGTGGGGATGAAGGCGGAGGCGTCATCGCGCGAGATGCCGAACGTCGTCTGCGTCAGGTCGTTGGTGCCGAAGGAGAAGAATTCGGCGGCTTCGGCGATCACGTGGGCGCGCAAGGCTGCGCGCGGCAGCTCGATCATCGTGCCGACGAGATAATCGATCTTCATGCCGGCCTCGCGCATGACGTCGCCGGCGACGGCATCGATGCGCGCCTTGACGTAATCGAGCTCCGAGCGCAGGCCGACCAGCGGCACCATGATCTCGGGCACGACGGCAGCGCCCGTCTCATGGGCTGCGGCCACCGCCGCCTCGAAGATGGCGCGGGCCTGCATTTCGACGATTTCGGGATAGGAGATCGCCAGCCGGCAGCCGCGATGGCCGAGCATCGGGTTGAACTCGTGCAGTGCATCGACGCGCTGGCGCAATGCGAGTGGCTCCATGCCCATGGCGAAGGCAACTTCGGCCACCTCGTCATCGGTCTTCGGCAGGAATTCGTGCAGCGGCGGGTCGAGCAGGCGGATCGTCACCGGCAGGCCGTGCATGACGGTGAAGAGGCCGGTGAAATCCGAGCGCTGCATCGGCAGGAGCTTGTCGAGCGCCAGCCGCCTGCCCTTCTCGTTTTCGGCCAGGATCATCTCGCGCATGACATGGATGCGCTCGCCCTCGAAGAACATGTGCTCGGTGCGGCAAAGGCCGATGCCCTCGGCGCCGAAGGAGCGGGCGGCCATCGCATCGGCCGGCGTATCGGCATTGGTGCGCACCGTCATGCGGCGGGCGCGGTCGGCCCAGCCCATGATGCGGCCGAAATCGCCGGATAGTTCCGGCTGGATCATCGGCACCTCGCCCTTCAGCACCTGGCCGGCCGAGCCGTCGATGGTGATGATGTCGCCCTTCTTCAGGGTGACGCCGATGCCGAGCAGCCGCTCGTTGCGCTGATCGATGCGCATGGTGCCGGCGCCGACGACGCAGGGCGTGCCCATGCCGCGGGCGACGACCGCCGCATGGCTGGTCATGCCGCCGCGGGTCGTCAGGATGCCTTCGGCGGCATGCATGCCGTGAATGTCTTCCGGGCTGGTCTCGACCCGCAGCAAGATCACCTTGCGGCCCTCGGCCTCTGCCTCGACCGCCTCTTCGGCGGTGAAAACGATGGCGCCGGTCGCAGCCCCCGGCGAGGCCGGCAGGCCGGTGCCGATGACCTGGCGGGTGACACGCGGATCGATCGTCGGATGCAGGAGCTGGTCGAGGCTCGAGGGTTCGATGCGCAGCACCGCCTCCTCCTCGGTGATCACGCCTTCATCGACCATGTCGACGGCGATCTTCATCGCCGCCCGGGTCGAGCGCTTGCCGGCGCGGGTCTGCAGCATCCACAACTTGCCGCGCTCGATGGTGAATTCGATATCCTGCATGTCGCGGTAATGGACTTCGAGCTCGGAACAGATGCGGCTGAGTTCGTGGAAGGCCTCCGGCATCAGCTTTTCCATCGAGGGTTTTTCCGAGCCGGAGGAAATCCGCCCCTCCTCGGTGATGCTCTGCGGCGTGCGGATGCCGGCAACGACATCCTCGCCCTGCGCATTGACGAGGAATTCGCCGTAAAGCGCCTTTTCGCCGGTCGAGGGATTGCGGGTGAAGGCGACGCCGGTCGCAGACGCATTGCCGAGATTGCCGAAGACCATCGCCTGGATGTTGACGGCCGTACCCCAGCCGTCGGGAATATTGTGGAGCTGGCGGTAGGTGACGGCGCGCGCGCTCTTCCAGCTGGAAAAGACCGCGCCGACCGCGCCCCAGAGCTGAACCTCCGGATCCTGCGGGAAGTGCTGCTCCAGCTCCTCCTCGATCAGCCGCTTGTAGAGGGAGACGATGTGCTGCCATTCGGTGGCGCTGATCTCGGTATCGAATTCATGGCCGAGCCTCGCCTTCTCGTCTTCGAGGATTTCCTCGAAGGCGTCGTTGCCGAGGCCCATGACGACATCGGCATACATCTGGATGAAGCGGCGGTAGCTGTCCCAGGCAAAACGCGCGTCGCCGGCATCGTGGCCGAGCGCCTGCACGGTCTCGTCGTTGAGGCCGAGATTGAGCACGGTGTCCATCATGCCCGGCATGGAGACGCGGGCGCCGGAGCGCACCGAAAGCAGCAGCGGCTGACTGACCGAGCCGAAATGCCGGCCGGTGATCGCCTCGATCGCCGCTATGCCGGCGCGAATTTCGGCCTTCAGCCCGTCCTCGATATGGCCGCCATTCTTGTAATAGGTCTCGCAGGCCCGGCTGACGATCGTCAGCCCCGGTGGAACCGGCAGACCGAGCGCGCACATTTCGGCGAGATTGGCGCCCTTGCCGCCCAGAATTTCGTGATCGCGCGCGCCGCCCTCAGCCTGTCCGTCGCCGAACCTATAGACCCACTTGGTCATCTTCCCCCCAACACCACGGAGGGATCAGCGTGATCCCTCAGACTGCCGACAACGCCGAGTAAAAGGCGACATCCGTCAACAAACTTAGGGACTAGCTTAATCCCTTGGAGTTCAAATGAAAATCGACAAATGCGGCAAAATGTTGCGTTGCACAATAAATCTTGCACGCCGTCAGCGGTCGAGACGATGAGAAGGAAATGAAGAAGGCACAAAAAAAGCTTTGCGGGGCTGCAACATTGCCCCGCAAAGCCTTGTTTCCGTCCGGCCAGGAAAACCGGACGGGGGGTCCCGCAACCCGGAACGGTTCCTGGAACCGCTCCGATCCTTGTTTTCCGCAATGCTTGGAAAGCCGCCTTACGCCCCCGTCATTGCTCAAAACAGCTCCCCGGATTCTTGCCCTCTACCCGGAAAGCGCATCGCAAATTTCGACATCCGCAACGCTGAGCGCCCGCCATTTTCAGCGAAGTAATCAGGTTGCGTTGAAACAACTTCTAATGCAAGTCAGCGAAAAGAGCATCACCCAAATGGGGTACGGGGCGCAAGACAGCCGACCTTTTTTGGTGTTTATCGCCGAAAGCGCGAAAAATGCGCGCGATTTGTTGGCTCGAGGCCCTCAAGGCCGGGCTAATCCTTGTTACCGGTCGGCGGATGCGGCCCGACCAGAGATGTCCTCTTGATTTCGATAGACGGCGACGGAATTGGCCCACTCTCGGTCGTCGCAGGCCTTCGACCTGGAGTCACGCCACGGGCGGCGATCTGCATCTTCCGCCGCTTGAGGGGAGACGAAGGTTGGCCGCCTCCCTTTTTATCGGGGTGGCTTCATCTCGGCCTGAGCAGGATGCCGCCGGTGCCGGCCGGCGCTGCCGGCCGTTTCGGAGCGGCGGCAACCATGTTAAGTCAATCGCGCCGTTGCATGAGGACGGCTGTTTCAGAGATCAACGAAATGGGCGTCAGAAACTATCTGATCGAAGGCGTTTCCGGCGCCGGAAAGACTGCGGTGGCCGAAGAGCTGCAGCGGCGCGGTTACCATGTCGTCCATGGCGACCGGGAGCTTGCCTATTGCGGCGATCCGACGACCGGGAAACCGGTGGACGGGCCTGCCGACGAGCGCGTGGCGGACCGCAGCGCATGGGTGCACGCGCATCACATCTGGGATGTCGGGAAGGTCAGAGCCATGATCGTCGATCGGCGCAGCCTCATCTCCTTCTTCTGCGGTGGCTGTCGCAATCTTCCCCGTTTCGTCGATTGGTTCGACGCCGTCTTCGAGCTCGATGTCGATCTCGACACGCTGAAGCGGCGGCTTGCCGCAAGGCCCGAAGACGAGTACGGCGGACGACCGGCCGAACGGGCGCTGATCATGCGATTGCATGCGACGAACGAGGATGTCCCGAAGCATGCGCAGCGCATCGACGCCACAGCGCCGCTCGCCGTCATCGTCGACGAGATCCTCTCGAAATGCGGCGAGACAGAAGGCTGACGCGCGGCGCCGGCAGGGCGGATCCCTTGTGCCCTCTGCGGAGCCGCGGCAAGGATTATCCCGAATATAGATGTCGGAATCCCGTCCGGCCGGACGTCTTCAGGACGGACAGCGATGGAGGAAGCGATGACGATTACCATTACCGCCTTTGAACGTTCGCCCGACCGCGGCCGCGGCCTGGCGCGCGACATGCGGGTTCGCTGGGCGCTCGAGGAAGTGGGGCAGCCTTACGAGGTTCGTCTCGTCTCCTTCAAGGCGATGACGGAGCCGGCGCATCTGGCGCTGCAGCCTTTCGGGCAGATCCCGACCTATGAGGAAGGCGATCTCACCCTGTTCGAGTCCGGCGCGATCGTCCTGCATATCGCCGAGCGTCACGGCGGCCTGCTGCCGGACGAAACCAATGCCCGGGCGCGGGCGATTTCATGGATGTTTGCCGCGCTCAACACCGTGGAGCCGCCGGTCTTCGATCACAGCCTCGCCAGAATCCTCGAACGTGACCAGCCCTGGTACGAGCAGCGCCTGCGCGCACTCGAGGAGAGCATCCGCAAGCGGCTGGACAGCCTTTCCGCCCGCCTCGGCGATGCCGACTGGCTCGATGGCGCCTTCAGCGCCGGCGACCTCTTGATGGTCACGGTGCTGCTGCGGCTGAAATCATCCAACATCCTGGATGAATACCCGAACCTCGCCGCCTATGTCGCCCGCGCCGAAGCCCGCCCGGCCTACCAACGCGCCTTCGCCGCACAGCTGGCGGTCTTCCAGGCGGCATCGAGTGGGTGATCGGGGGGCATGCCGGGTCGGTGAACAGTCCCACGGTAGCCGAGTGGCTTGGTTGTGGATCCCAGGGTCAAGCCCTGGGATGACTGAGAGTGTGGTTGGCTTTGCCGCCAGACGCACCGGCGATGCAGCTTGCGGCTCCGCGCTCGGTTGATCGCGCCCGGCGCGGCTCGTGTCTCCTGGCACCACCTCTGCTCCGTCCACTCGGATATTCTCTCCTCGGTCGAGCGGAGCACCACCTCCGCCGTCAGTCTGGTACCTCTCTCCTCCGCCACCCAGGCACCACCTCTCCGCCGTCATCCGGGCACCACCTCTCCTCGGTTGTGTGCGTCAAGTTCAGCAAAATGGGGCAGTCATGAGACTGGTCATGCGGCATTGCGGAGAGCGAGTTTCTTGTGCTCTCTGAGGTCGTCCATGTTGATGTAGCGGTTGGCCTCCATCCAGTTTTGGGTTTCGACGGCTAGTGCCCGGACTAGGCGCAAGCAGCTGTCGGTGTTGGGAAAGATGCGCACGACATAGGTTCTGCGCCTGATCTCCTCGTTGAGGCGCTCGAGCATGTTGGTGCTCTTGAGATGCTTGTGGTGAGTGCGCGGCAGGCGGAAGAAGGTGAACGTCTGCTCGATGGCCTCCTCGACCCAGCCGGTGAGGCGCGGATATTTGCCGGACCATTTGCCCAGCCAGGCGGCAAGATCGGCCTTCGCCTCGTCGATGTCACGCCGGTCGTAGATCCATCGCAGTTCCTGCAGGCAATCGTCGCCGTGCTTGCGCGGCAGGTGGTCGAGCGCATTGCGCAGGAAGTGCACGTAGCAGCGCTGCCAGGCGGCTTCCGGAATGACTTCGCCGATCGCCGCGACGAGACCGGCATGATCGTCAGAGACGACGAACTCGATACCCTTGAGGCCGCGGGCTTTCAGCCCCAGCAGGAAGTCCTTCCAGGCCGACCGGCTCTCGCGGCCGGCCATCTCGACGGAGAGGATCTGCCGCCGGCCATCCCAATCGATGCCGACGGCGATCAGCACCGCCTGGCTCCTGACGACGCCGGCCTCTCTGACCTTCTCATAGCGAGCGTCGAGAATGAGATAGGGAAAGGGCTCTTGAAGCGGGCGGCAGGCAAAGGCCTTCAGGCTTTCGTCCAGGCGCTTGTTGATTGCTGAGATCGATGACGCCGAGAAGGAATGACCGCACAGTTCCTCGGTGATCGCCTTGACCTTGCGCGTCGACACTCCCTGCACATACAGCGTCGCCACCAGCGCCCGCTCCGAGCGCTGGTAGCGCTCGAACAGTTCGGTGGAGAAGTGCCCGGAGCGGTCCTGCGGCACCCGGAGCTCCAACTTGCCGACCCGCGTCATCAGCGTGCGACCGTAGTGGCCGGAGCGGTAGCCGAGCCGCTCGGGCGTGCGTTCGCCTTTCGCAGCTCCCAAAGCCTCGTCCATCTCGGCTTCAAGGACCTCCTGCATGACAGCACGGATCACCTCGTGCAGCCCGTCGGGGTTTGAAAGCAAAATATCTTTGACGGCGCCAACGGCAGTCTTATCTTCAATCTTGGTCATGGTGGCGTTCCTTCCAGGGAATCAGGTGACGTTGAACATCACCAGCCTGCCATGGCCGCCCTTCTCAGCGAATTTTGCAGAACCTTCCGCACACTACCCTCTCCTCCGTCATCCCAGGGCTTGACCCTGGGATCCATGCGGCTGGCACTAGGTGGACCGCGAAGGCGCCCCACTGCAGAGCAATTAGAAGTCCGCGTGCTTGGTCGTGGATCCCAGGGTCAAGCCCTGGGATGACGGAGAGTGTGGTTGGCGTTCTCGCCAGACGCACCGGCGATGCTGTTTGCCTCGCCGCGCTCGCGGCTCGCTTCATTGCGTCCGGCGCAGCTTATGGTCCCGGCACCACCTCTGCTCCGTCCACCGATACCTCCTCTCCACCGCAAGTTAAGCACTAACCTTCTCCACCGCCAACCCAGCCACCCTTGCACCGTCAGCCCGGCACTACTTCTCCTGCGCCAACCCGGGCACCACCTCTCCGCCGCCATCCGGGCACCACCTCTCCTCCGTCATCCCAGGGCTTGACCCTGGGATCCATGCGGCTGGCATTGGGCGAACGGCGGTGGCGTTCCACCGCAGAGAAATGGAAGTCCGCGTGCTTGGTCGTGGATCCCAGGGTCAAGCCCTGGGATGACGGAGAGTGTGGTTGGCGTTCTCGCCAGACGCACCGGCGATGGCTGTTTGCCTCGCCGCGCCTGCCTTAGCTTCATCGCGCCGGCGCGCCCTATTTGCCTCCCCACCCTCCCCGGTCAAGTCGGTACCATTTCTCCTCCGTCGCCCCGGCAACACCTCTCCTCCGCCATCCAGGCACCACCTCTCCTCCATCATCCCAGGCCTTGAGCCTGGGATCCAAAGCCGCCACGCAAACCTCAGGCGATCTCGCGCAGGCGCTCGGCGGTCTGCAGGTCGACGGAGACGAGGGTGGAGACGCCCTGTTCGGCCATGGTGACGCCGAAGAGGCGGTTCATGCGGGCCATGGTGATCGGATTGTGGGTGATGATGACGAAGCGGGTTTCGGTGGAGGCCGCCATTTCGTCCATCAGGTTGCAGTAGCGCTCGACATTGTGGTCGTCGAGCGGCGCGTCCACCTCGTCGAGCACGCAGATCGGCGCCGGATTGGTGAGGAAGACGGCGAAGATCAGCGCCATTGCCGTCAGCGCCTGCTCGCCGCCTGAGAGCAGCGTCATGGTCTGCGGCTTCTTGCCGGGGGGGCGCGCCAGGATTTCGAGGCCGGCCTCCAGTGGATCGTCGGATTCGATCAGCTGCAGTTCGGCGGTGCCGCCGCCGAAGAGATGGGTGAACAGCCGCTGGAACTGGCCGTTGACGATGTCGAAGGCGGCGATCAGCCTCTCGCGGCCTTCGCGGTTCAAGCTCTGGATGGCGCCGCGCAGCTTGCGGATCGCATCGATGACGTCGTCGCGCTCCTTGATCAGCGCTTCGAGCTTCTCGCTCAGCTCCTTCTGTTCCTCGTCGGCGCGCAGGTTGACGGCGCCGAGCCGCTCGCGCTCGATCTTCAGCCGCTCGAGATCGCGCTCGACCTCGCGCGGATCGGGCAGCGCCTGCATCGGCTGCAGGCCTGTGAGCCGCAGCGCCTCGTGCGGCGGCACGTTCAACACCTCGCGGATGCGGCTTTCGCTTTCCCCACGCTTTTCGCGGGCCGAAACCAGGCGCTCCTCGGCGCGGCCGCGGCGTTCGCGGCATTCGGCAAGTTCCGACAGCGCGGTCGCCGCCTTGTGGTCGGCCTCGCGCTGGATGCGTTCGGCCTCTGCCAGCAGATCGCCGGCATTGCGGCGCGCCTCTTCGGCCTTCTGCAATTCGCTGAGCAGCGCCCGGCGCTTGTCGTCGAATTCATCAGGGGCCATTTCCAGATCGGCCGCCTCTTCGCGCGCCTCCTCCTCGCGCTCGCGCAGTGTCGCGACATGATCCTCGCCGCTTGCCGCCCGCTGGCGCCAGGTCTCGCGCTCCTGGGCGATCGCCATGATGCGGCGCTGGCGGGCTTCGTTTTCCCTCGCCAGGCTTTCATGGCGGGCGCGGGCTTCGGCGAGCGCGCCGCGATCGGTCGCCACCTCCGCCTGCTGGAAGCGCAGCCGTTCGTCGATCTCGGTCAGATCGGGCGCATCCTCCAGCTCGATGCGGGCATTTTCCTCCTGGATGCCGATCTCCTCCAGCTGCGCGCCGAGCTGGCTGGCAGCCTCGCTGACGACATCGCGGCGGCGGATCAGATCGCCGGAGGCACGCTCGGCCGCGGCCAGCGCATCGCGCGCCTCGGCCAGATGACGCGCCGACAGCCGGCTCATGTCGCGCGCCTCAGTGAGCTTGCGTTCTTCCACCCGGATCGCCTCGGCGGCCGCCGCCTGCCGTTCCTCGGCCTCATTGAGCACGTCGCGGGCGATCGCCGCTTCGCCCTCGAGCTCGGCCAGGCGGTTTTTCTGAGCAAGGCGCAGGGCGGCAGCGCTCGGAGCGTCGGCGCCGGCGACATGGCCATCCCAGCGATAGACGGCGCCTTCTCTCGTCACCAGCCGCTGGCCAGGCTTCAGCGCCGCCATCAGCGCTTGCGCTTCGGCCTCGTCGACCAGGCCGATCTGGCGCAAGCGGCGGGTGAGCGCGGCGGGGGCGCGGACATGGGTCAGCAGCGGTGTGGCGCCTGCGGGAAGCGCGGGATCGCCGGCGCCATCGCCATTCTCCGACCAATGGGCCGGCGCTTCGGCATCGAGCGGCGATTCCAGATCGTCGCCGAGCGCAGCCCCCAGCGCGGTTTCGAAGCCGCGATCGACCTTCAGCTCGTCGGCGACCGGCGGAAACTTGCCGGCGGCCGCACCGGCGGCGAGCATGCGGGAAATGGTGCGGGCCTCGGTTTCGATGGCATTGAGGCCAGAGCGAGCCTGCTCGACCGGGGCGCGAGACAGCGCTTCGGTCTGGCGGGCGGCGGCCAGCGCCAGCTCGACCCCCTGGACGGCGGCTTCGGCATCGGCGAGCGCGATTTCGCCGGCTTCGACGATGGCGCGCTTCTCCTCGGGATCGGGCAGGCCGGCAATCTTCTCGCCGATGGCCGCAAGTTCCTGGTTTGCTTCGTTCATCTGCCGTTCGAGACGCATGCGGCGGTCGGCGAGATCGCGGATGGCGCGCTCCAGCTGATTGCGGCCGGCCGCGGCCTCGGCGCGCTCGGCGGTCAGCTGGGTGAAGACGCGTTCGCTGTCGGCAAGCTTTGCCGCCGCGCCCTCGAAGGCCTGGCGGGTTTCCTCGGCATAGCGGCCGGAATCGGCGAGAATTTCCGATATCTCGGCCTCTTCGGCGTCGAGTTTGGCGAGAATGACGGCATTGTCGGCGACCAGCCGCTCCTCGCGGCGGATGTCTTCGGCGAGCTGGGCAAGACGGCGGGTCAGCTCGTCGCGGCGGCGCAGAATGCGGCCGGCATCCTCCTCCAGCTGGCTGCGGGCGATCTGCAGACGCTGCAGCGCGGCGGCGGCGCGCGCCTCGCCCTCGCGCAGTTCCGGCAGCTTCAGGCTGGCGATGCCCTGGTTCTTCGCCGCCTCCATCTGCATCTGCGCCTTTTCGGCGACGATGACGGTTGCCTGGTTGAGGGCGCTGTCGGCCTCGGCTTCGGCCTCCTTCGCCTGCACCCAGCGAATATGCAGCAGCATCGCCTCGCGGCCGCGGATATCGGCCGACAGTGTCTTGAAGCGGTTCGCCTGGCGGGCCTGGCGCTTCAGGCTCTCGATCTGGCTTTCGAGCTGCGAGGTGACGTCGTCGAGACGTTCGAGATTGGTTTCGGCGGCGCGCAGGCGCAGTTCGGCCTCGTGGCGGCGCGAATGCAGGCCCGATATGCCGGCCGCCTCTTCCAGGAGCTGGCGGCGGGCCTGCGGCTTTGCCTGGATCAGCTCGCCGATGCGCCCCTGGCCGACCATCGAGGGCGATCGGGCGCCGGTGGAGGCGTCGGCAAACAGCAGCTGCACGTCCTTGGCGCGGCTTTCCTTGCCGTTGATGCGATAGAGCGAGCCCTGTTCGCGCTCGATGCGGCGGGTGACCTGGATCTCGTCGGCATCGTTGAAGGCGGCGGGCGCGGTGCGCTCGCCATTGTCGAGATAGAGCGCCACTTCGGCGGTGTTGCGGGCCGGGCGGTTGCCGGAACCGGAAAAGATCACGTCGTCCATGCCGGAGGCGCGCATGTTCTTGTAGGAATTCTCGCCCATCACCCAGCGCAGCGCCTCGACGAGGTTCGACTTGCCGCAGCCGTTCGGGCCGACGACGCCGGTCAGCCCCCGCTCAATGATGAATTCCGTCGGCTCGACGAAGGATTTGAAGCCGACCAGGCGCAGCTTGTTGAACTTCATGCGGAAAAATCCACGGCAGGAAGCCCCCTCATCCGCAAACTGCGCTGAAAAGAAAAAACGGGCGCACGGCTTTCGCCGTCGCCCGTCTTCGTCAAACGGTCCGGTTCAGATGAGGCTGTCGATGAGCTTCGACATGGTGTCAACCGGCATGTCTCCAGAATAGCGCTTGCCATTGATGAGGAAGGTTGGCGTGGCGTCGACGCCGAAATCCTTGGATCCCCTTTCCCGCGTGGCGTTCACTTCATCCAGAAGCTTCTGGTTCGTCAAGCATTTCGTGAAGCTATCCTCAGTAAATCCGGCGAGCTTCGACATCTGCAGCAATGCGGCGCGGCCATCATCGGCGGCGGCCCAGACCTGCTGCTGCTTGAACAGCATCGAAACCATCGGGAAATACTGCTCCGGCGTGCTCATCTGCCCCGGATTGGCGGCGCTGCAGCGGGCGAGCATGAAGGCGGCGGCGGCGCGCGGATCGAAGGGGAATTCGCGGATGATGAACTGAACCTTGCCGGTATCGATGTATTTCTGCTTGATCGTGTCGAAGGTGGTGTTGTGGAAATGGGCGCAATGCGGGCAGGTCATCGACATATATTCGACGATCTTGACCGGGGCGTCGGCCTTGCCCAGCGCCATCTCCGGCAGCGCGCCGGGTTTCAGCACCTCGGCCATGTCGACATCGCCGTCGGACTGAGGCATGTCGGTCGCCGACGTCGCAGCCGTCTCGATGGTATCGACATTGGTGCCGTCGGCCATGGTCTTGCCGGAGGACGAAGCATCGGCAGCGTCCTTGCTGTCGTTGCAGGCGACAAGCGCTACGGCAGCGGCGGCGATGGCGATACCGCTGAGCAGGCGGCGTTTCGTCAGTTGCATTTCGGACATCTGCATGGGTTCCCCATAGGTATGAGAGTGACGGCGTGACTGTGCGATATAACGGCTGGCGGCCACTCACAAGCCACGGTTCGCCAACTTCCTTCAAAGAATTGTGACCGTGATGGGACGGCTAGACGAAATGCGAGCTGTCGGCTTGCTGATTAGCGATAGACATCGCGGCGGTTGCCGATGGGAGCATGCCCACGTTTCCAAGCTCACCCTCGGCTGCTCGGTGAAAGTCAATTCTCCATACCATGGCACTCGACCAGCTCGGCCAGCGGCACACTATCGCTCTCGCCCTCGCGAAGCTCGTCGAGGCGTTTTTCGGCGAGATAGATATCCTCTAGATCGTCAAGATGTTCGATGATGGCTTGACGTGCATAAAAGCTTTTGCTGCGCCCCGTACGCCTGGCAAGCTCATCGAGGCGCGTTTCGATATCAGGTGGCAACCGCAAGGCCAGCATGATTTTTCTCCCGTCCGCTATTGGGTATAGCGCTCAGAAGCTCCCATCGCCAGTAGGCCTTCGCTTGGACGTCCGTGGTTTTCGAGGACCGCTGGATCAGCCATGCAGCCGAGCCCTGACGCGTGGATCCCAGGCTCAAGGCCTGGGATGACGGAGGTTGAGGAGATTGGCAAGAGGCGAACGCCTTATCGCCTGGAAATGTGCAGCAGTTCCGCGACGCTCGCGCACATCGCTCTTGCCGCGACGGGTGAAGCGCATCCAGCATTGGCGCCTCCACCCTGTCGCCCTCCTCGATCTCGTCATCCCAGGCCTTGAGCCTGGGATCCATAGCCCGCTGATGAATGCGCGGCGCGGGCTAAGCGACGGAGTCCTCAGCCTTCATCCGCTCAGCGTGCAATCGCTCCAATCGCTCAAAAACCGCATCGACATCGATATCCGTGCTCGGATCGTCTATAGCCTCCCGGATTTGTCGACGCGTGATTTCATCGCTCGCATCCCTACGCCGATCACAGCCAGTCTCAGCGTTTCGGACCAATTCAGGCATCTTGCTCATCAGCGCCCACTCCCCCGCTTCCCCATCACCGCCGTGCCAAGACGCTGGATCGCCTGGCGCAGCTTGTCGCCCTCTATCCCTTCCATCATGCCTTCCAGCTTGCGGGCGGCTTCGCCCTTCAGCGGCGGCGGGGTGCGGGAGCGGCGCACGGCCTGGGAGACCGGCTTCTGGACGATGCGGATCTGGTGGACGGCGGCGAAGCCGAAGAAGCTGTTGATGCGCTGGATGAGCTCGCCCTGGGCATGGGTGAGGAAAAGCGCGCGCGCACCTTCGCAGGCGATGGTCAGCACGCCGGGGCGGAAGCTGCCGTCGTCGCCGCCGCCGCGGGCCCAGGCGATCTTTTCCGGCCGGGTGCAATCGGCGAAATCCTCGCCGGCGATTTCGCTCCAGGAGCCGAGCAGCGCCGTGTTGATGCCGGCGCGGCGCGCCAGGACGGGATCGATCAGCCCGTTCGCCAGCTCGGAAATCTGCTTTACATCTTTGCGTGGATAACTCATCGAAACCCTTGGACGCCCCTGCCAATCGCGCAGGCAATTCGCATCGCCGGCTTGATCCGCCGGCATTGCTTCGCCAAGTATAGGGCCTTCCCCTGATCCCGGCAAATCATGACGATCACGACACTAGACAGCCTCTCTGCAAAGCCCCTGCTCGACTGGTACGACCGCCATCACCGCGACCTGCCCTGGCGGGTGTCGCCCGGCATGGCGGCACGCGGCGTCAAACCCGATCCCTATCGCGTCTGGCTGTCAGAGGTGATGCTGCAGCAGACGACGGTGCAGGCGGTCAAACCCTATTTCGCCAAGTTTCTCGAGCGCTGGCCTGAGGTGACCGACCTTGCCGCCGCCGAGAACGACGAGGTGATGGCCGCCTGGGCGGGGCTGGGCTATTACGCCCGCGCCCGCAACCTGAAGAAATGCGCCGAAGCGGTGGCGAAGGACCATCGCGGCGTCTTTCCCGATACCGAAACCGGTCTCAAATCGCTGCCCGGCATCGGCGACTATACGGCAGCCGCCGTCGCCGCCATCGCATTCAACCGGCAGGCGGCCGTCATGGACGGCAATGTCGAGCGGGTGATTTCCAGGCTCTATGCGATCGAGGCGCCACTTCCGGGCGCCAAGCCTGTGATGAAGGACAAGGTGACGCTGTTGACGCCTGCGAACCGGCCCGGCGATTTCGCCCAGGCGATGATGGATCTCGGCGCGACGATCTGCACGCCGAAGCGGCCGGCCTGTTCGCTCTGTCCGTTCCGCGGATCGTGTCAGGCGCTGAAGCTTTGCGATCCCGAACTCTTTCCGGTCAAGACGGCGAAGAAGGAAAAGCCTGTGCGGCAGGGTGCCGCCTTCATCGCGGTGACCGGCGACGGCGAGATCCTGCTCAGGCGGCGCGCTGAAAGCGGCTTGCTCGGCGGCATGACCGAGGTGCCGACGACGGCCTGGACGGCGCGCCTCGACGGCGAGACTTCCGTCACGGCCGCGCCCTTCGCCGCCGCCTGGCAGGCCTGCGGCACCGTCATCCATGTCTTCACCCATTTCGAGCTCAGGCTGTCGATCTGGCGCGCGGCGATCGTTCAGAAGCTGGAAGCGGATGACGGATGGTGGGAGCCGGTTACAAATCTTGAAGCGCAGGCCTTGCCGACCGTCATGAAAAAAGCGATCGCAGCGGCTATTCCTCTCGCGTTCAAAACATCCAGGGCATAACCATGACCACCGACATACAGCATATTGTTTTCGACATCGGCAAAGTCCTCATTCACTACGATCCGCATCTTCCCTTCAGCCGGCTCATTCCTGATGAAACCGAGCGCAACTGGTTCTTCGCCAATATCTGCACCCATGACTGGAACGTCGAGCAGGACCGCGGCCGCACCTGGGCGGATGCCGAAGCGCTGCTGATTGCTGAACATCCGGCTCGCGAAGAGCATATCCGCGCCTTCCGCAAACATTGGCACGAGATGGTGCCGCACGCCTATGACGACAGCGTCGCGATCCTGGAAGGGCTGATCGCCGACGGACGGGACGTGACGATGCTGACCAATTTCGCCTCCGACACGTTTCGCGAGGCGCAGGAGCGCTTTCCCTTCCTCAAGCTGCCGCGCGGCGTCACCGTTTCCGGCGATATCGGCCTGATCAAGCCGGATATCGCGATCTACGAAACGCATACGAACAGCTTCGGTCTCGATCCGAAGGCGACGATCTTCATCGACGATGCGCCGGCCAATGTCGAAGGCGCCAAGGCCTTCGGCTGGAACGCGGTGCTGTTTTCGGGCGCCGAGAAGCTACGCAATGATCTTGCCGCCTACGGATTGAAGGTCTGAGCCATGGCTTTCGACCCGGCCGAGGAAATCGAACGCTTCCACGCCGCGATCAACGCCCTCGATTTCCCTGTTATCGAGGGCTATTTCGCCCAGGACGCGACCTATGTCTCGAACGGCGTCGGCAGTCTTGCCTGCCGCGAAGAGATCATGGCCGCCTTCCGGCGCTATTTCGACGACTATCCCGATCAGACGGCGGAGAATTCGCTGGTTGAAACGCTGACGCCGCTGTCCGGCCGGGCCGTCTGGTCGCTCCGCGCCACCCACAGCAAGACCGGCAAGCCGCTGATCCGCGAGGGCGAGGAGACGATCACCTTCAATGCCGAAGGCCGCATCACCCGCGTCGACGTCACCGATTACAAGGATTTCCAAAAATAGAAGACGCCCGGAGCTTGAACTCCGGGCGCCTTGGCCTTCTTCCGCAACTGGAGGAAACCGGAAGAAGGTATTTCGATCCGCCGAAGGCGTTGCTCACTCCACCTTTGCCAGATCACTGCGGATGACGGACCTGAGATCGTCGATCGGGCGCAGGGACTGCCCGTCTTCGAAATGCCAGAAGGTCCATCCGTTGCATGCATCGAGACCCTGCACCTTAGCGCCGAGACGATGAATAGAGCCGGCCTCGCCGCCTGAAGCGACGGTGCCGTCGGCGCGAACAATGGCGCTGTAGCGGCGTTTGGCGTCGGTCAGCACCTGGCCGGGTTTGATCAGGCCGCTTTCGACGAGCACGTTGAAGGCGACGCGCACCTCGGCCTTCTTGCCGGTCATGACGGTCAGTTCCGCCTTCCCCAGCGGCTCGACGGCGGCGATGCGGGCGGAGGCCGCATCGATATAATCCTGCTCGCGCTCGATGCCGACGAAGTGACGGCCGAGACGCTTGGCGACGGCGCCCGTTGTGCCCGAGCCGAAGAAGGGATCGAGCACGATATCGCCCGGCTTTGTCGAGGCCATGATGACGCGGGCGAGCAGCGCTTCCGGCTTCTGGGTCGGATGCACCTTCTTGCCGTCCTCGCCCTTCAGCCGCTCATTGCCGTTGCAGATCGGGAACAGCCAGTCCGAGCGCATCTGCACGTCGTCATTGGCGGCCTTCATCGCATCGTAATTGAAGGTATAGCCCTTTGCCTTGGCATTGGGGCTTGCCCAGATCATCGTCTCATGGGCGTTCTGGAAACGGCGGCCCTTGAAATTCGGCATCGGATTGGTCTTGCGCCAGATGATGTCGTTGAGGATCCAGAAGTTCAGATCCTGCAGCGTCGCGCCGACGCGGAAGATATTGTGGTAGGAGCCGATCACCCAGATCGAGCCCGTCGGCTTCAAGACGCGGCGGCAGGCGAGCAGCCAGGCGCGGGTGAAGGCATCATAGGCCTCGAAGGAGGCAAACTGATCCCATTCGTCATCGACGGCATCGACCAGCGACTGATCGGGACGGTGCAGCGTTCCGCCGAGCTGGAGATTGTATGGCGGATCGGCGAAGATGACGTCGACGGAGTGGGTGGGCAAGGCTTCAAGGGCGCTGACGCAGTCGCCCTTGATGATCGTGTCAACCCAGGAGTCCGGCCGGGAATCCGACTTGACGGAGGCCTTGAGGTCGGCAAGCGGAAAAACTGATGCCATTCTGATACTCACTCATACGCTATACGCTTAACTCTCCGTTATGGTTACGCAACTTAGTTACCAAAGGCTGAAGGGGTGGCTGATTTCGGGAATTTATTGCGCCAGTAGTCGGACCGAGTCGGCAGAGATGGCACTGTCCGGTTCATACTAATGATTGCCCCTCACCCTAACCCTCTCCCCGTTCCGACGGGGAGAGGGGACGTGCCCTGCGAAACGCTGGAGAGGGACCGAGAGGATGCGGCATATCCCCTTCGCCCCGCGCGCGGGGAGAAGGTGGCGGCAGCCGGATGAGGGGCGCCCTCGCCGATCTCCCAGGCCGGAATTTCGCTTAATATGGAGCTCCTGCGCGTGCCCCAACCAGCGAGAAACACCATCACGCCGCATCATGCACCTTGCGGCTATCCGCCGGCGCCTCGTCGCGTTCGAACATGCCGTAATCGCGCAGGACGCTGGCGATGCACAGGCGATAGTCGGCGAAGATGCCGCCGCGGCCGGCTTGCTGGGCGGCTCGGTGAGCATCGAGGTTGCGCCATTTTTTGACGGCCTCCTCGTCGCGGAAGAAGGAGAGCGACAGCAGCTTGCCGCGGTTCGTCAGGCTCTCGAAACGCTCGATCGAGATGAAGCCGTCGATCTTTTCGAGCTCCGATCGCAATTCGCCGGCGAGATCGAGATATTTGTGGCGTTCGCCCATATAGGGCACGACTTCGAAGATGACGGCGATCATGGCAGCACCAGCTTGGCGTGAGGGGCGGAGACGTTTTTGAGGAAGATGCGGTCTTCCTTCCGGATAAAGCCTTCGCGCCTGGCGAATTCGTAATTGTCGCGGCCAAGCGGGTCGGCGGCCAGCCTGGCGCGATAGGCTTCGTAAGCGGCGAGGTTTTCGATGTTGTAGACGCCGTAAGCGGTCGTCGCCGAACCCTCGTGCGGGCCGAAATAGCCGATCAGGTCGGCGCCGTTCCGAGGGATCGCCTGGCCCCAGTTGCGGGCATACTCGGCAAATGCCTCCTTCTTGAAGGGGTCGATCTCGTAGCGGATGAAGCAGGTGATCATCGGGGTCTCCTTTTTGCTTCCCCGTTTTTCGCACATTGCCTGACGGCGATGCTTCGGTTACGATCGAACTATGAAGGAAGGTCCTGACATTGCGCAGATCGGCGCACTGATCGGCGATCCCGCCCGCGCCAACATGCTGGCGGCGCTGACCGGCGGGCGGGCGCTGACGGCGACCGAGCTTGCCGGGGTCGGCGGCATCACCGTGCAGACGGCGAGCACGCATCTGGCCAAGCTCGAAGCGGGCGGCCTGCTTGCCCAGCGCAAGCAGGGGCGCCACCGCTATTTCACGCTGGCCGACGAGGCCGTCGCCCGGCTGATCGAAAGCATGATGGGCTTTGCCGCCGGGCGCGGGCATCTGCGCCACCGGCCGGGACCGAAGGAACCGGCGCTGCGCAAGGCGCGCATCTGCTACGATCATCTGGCCGGCGATTACGGCGTGCGCATGCTCGACAGCCTGATTGCGTCGGGTTCGATCGCAGCGGTCGGCGACGGCCTGGCACTCACGGAAAAGGGTGAAGGCGACCTCAAGCGCATCGGCATCGATGTCGGCAGCCTCAAATCGTCACGCCGACCGCTCTGCCGCTCCTGCCTCGACTGGAGCGAAAGACGGGCGCATCTGGCCGGCAGCCTCGGCAAGGCGCTGTTGTCCAGCTTCCTCGACAAGGGCTGGGCCAGACGCACCGCCGAAAGCCGCTCGATCCTCTTCTCGCCGGAAGGCGACCGGCAGTTCCTGAAGCTGTTTCCGGTCGATGCATAAGCATAGACCTGAAGTTTTTTGTAGCTCCGCAACCCGGGGCGACGGGACCAGACCAAGGTCCGGCGCCTATCCGACTGAGGGCCCAGGATAGGAACAGTCACGATGTAACCGAAGTTTGTCAGGCAGCTGTCCATTCTCTTGGAAGGCGACAGCAGCTCAACGACAAATGGAGGAATATACCATGATGAAGGTAACACATCTGGCATTGGCTGCGGCCCTTCTGGCCGGCACGGCGGCTTCCGGCTTCGCCCAATCCTCGAGCACGGTCGGCACCGGCGGTTCGTCGGCCGGCGGCGGAACTGCGAGCAGCACGGTCGGTACTGGTGGCAGCTCTGCCGGAGGCACCTGCCCTGCCGGCGCGACCAACTGCACCCCCGGTTCATCCTCGACAGTCGGCACAGGCGGCTCGTCGGCTGGCGGCGGCACATCGAGCAGCTCGGTTGGTACCGGCGGCTCGGCCGCGGGCTCGGGATCAGGCTCCGGTTCCGCTTCGACGCTCGGCACGGGCGGCTCCTCGGCCGGTGGCGGCACATCGAGCAGCTCAGTCGGCACAGGCGGCTCCGCCGCAGGCTCGGGCGATGCGAATTCGGCTTCGAGTGTCGGCACCGGCGCCTCGTCGGCTGACGGAGACAAAACGGGCAGCACGGTCGGCACCGGCAGCAGCGCTGCAGGCTCCAACGACAACCAGGGCAAGAAGGGCTGCGCGCCCGGCCAGGTCAAGAAGGATGCCGCCGGCACCGAGGACTGCAAATGATCCCGGGCCGGCGCCCTTGGGGCGCCGGCCAAACCCTTGGGAGATAAACCAATGACCCGGTTTTCCATAATCGCACTCGCCGCTTCGCTCGCTCTGATCGCCGGCCCAACCATGTCGGAGGAGATCAAGCTCGACGACGGAACGACCTGCACGATCGTTCAGTCACAGGCGGGTAACACTTCCACCACCGTGACGGCTGGCAATGGGCAGGTGTCTTCCTCGACCACAACAGGGAGCGGGTCGGCCGGCTCGTCCTCGTCATCCGCCTCTGCCGGCTCCTCGGCCAGCTCCGGAAGCGTCGACAGCTTTTCCACTGCAAGCATCACCCGGCCTGACGGCACCGTCATCACCAAGCGTTCCGATGGCACCTGTTCGATAACGAAACCTGCGAAATAGGAGATGGCAATGAGACATATCAATCTTATCGCGGCCGCCTCGATCGCTCTACTCGCGTCGAGTTCGGCCGTCCTTGCGGAAGAATGCAATGCGGCCGGCACCGTCGGAACGGCTGGAAGCGCTTCGGCCGGCGGTACATCCGCCAGCTCTGTGGGAACGGCGGGCGCCTGCCAGACCGACGGCGGCACGACATCCTCGATCGGATCGGGGGGAAGTGCGGCCACAACCGACGGCAAGGCGCAAAGCAAGACTCATATCAACGACAATGGCGACAAGCTGAAGGCGCAGACCAAGGCCCAGGCGGTCGACCAGGGAACGTTCAGCAAGTCGCGCACCAAGACCAGCACCGATGGCGACTCGCTGCAAAGCACGACCCGCACCATGTCGCATGTGCCCGGCGAGAAGCCGGTCAAGAGTACCACCACCAATAAAATCATCCTGCCGGAGCAGTAGGTCAGGAGGGCTCGCTTCACTCGGACGGAGGCGAGCCCATGGCCCTCGATGGGCCGGAGCCGAAGTGCTTGCTGACATTCTGCGTCTTCGTGAAGAGCTAGACCCTGACCGGCCCGTGTTCAGTTCATCGAGTGGAACGTCTCGAAGATAAGCGCCCTCAGCCAGCGATGAGCGGGATCTGCGTCCATGCGCGGGTGCCAGGCCTGGACGATGTTGAAACCCGGCACGGCGACCGGCAGGTCGAAGGTTCTGATCTCTCTCGTCGCCGCGGATCTGCAATAGGACTTCGGAACCGAACCGATCAGATCGGATGAGGCTGCAACTGAAATCACCGCCGGGAAACTCGGCACGATCAGTCTGACATCCCGATCCAAGCCCAGTTCGGCAAGCGCTCTGTCGACCGGACCGGCGTAGTCCGCCTGCGTCGAGAAGACTACGTGGCCGCAGGCAGCATAACGCTCAGCCGTTATCCGGTCTGCGTCGAAGATCGGATGCCCCACCCTTGCGACGCCGACGTAGCGATCCTCGAAAAGGCTCTGGCAACGCAGCTCGCCGCTGTCTCGCGGGAGCACACCGATGTCCAGATCTATCGCCGCCTCCCGCAATGCCTGAACGTCTTTGTCGGATCTCGGCGCAAAACGAAGCCTTATTCCCGGTGCAGCCTTCGTCACTGCGGCGCTCAGATCCGCGGCGTAGAGAAGCACGAAGGCTTCGTTGGCGCGGATCGTGAAGTGGCGCTGCACCTCCCGAATGTCGACGGTCGACGGCGGGCTCAGCACCGCTTTCACAGCGTCTTTTAACAGATGCACATCTTCGGCAATGGCCAGGGCATGGGGCGTCGCAACCATGCCGCGGCCGGCCGGCACCAGGATCGGATCACCGAGCGCAGTCCTCAAGCGTGACAGTGTCCGGCTCATGGCGGACGTGCTGAGGCCAAGCCGGCGCGCGGCAGCCGATACGCTTCGTTCGGCCAGCAAAGCGTCCAGCGCCACCAGAAGGTTCAGATCGAGATCAGACATGGCGCGATCCTAGCAGACGTGGCGCCACGCGCAACTGATCATTGCTTCCGTTGCGTCTGGCGCAATGGGTGAGCTGGGAGTAACTAGTCACCATCCCAGGCACACCGAGGATTTCCCCATGTCTCTCAGCTACACCACACCGGTTTCTCAAGAAGGTCTGGCGGCGCCCCGACGCTATCTGGCGGTCGCCCTCCTGCTTCTGGCGGTTGTTCTCGTCGTATTGGATGGAGCGATCGCCAATGTCGCCTTGCCGTCGATTGCACTCTCGCTGCAGGCGGAAGCGGATAACACCGTATGGGTCGTCTCGGCCTACCAGTTGGCCGTGCTCGTCGCCATTCTTCCATGCGGGGCGCTCGGAGAGATCTACGGCGCCCGGCGGGTCTTCCTGATCGGCGTCGCGCTGTTCACCGCGGCTTCCGCAGCCTGCGCCTTGGCGGGCGACCTGCCCTTGCTGATCCTTGCGCGTTTCGCCCAGGGCCTTGGCGCGGGCGCGATCATGGCGCTGGCGATGATGATCCTGCGCCAGGCCTTGCCGCAGCGCATGCTCGGTCCGATCATCGGCATCAATGCCATGGTCATCGCAATTTCCTCCGCCGCCGGCCCCGGCATTGCCGGCGCCATCCTCTCCGTCACGACCTGGCCTTGGCTGTTTGCGGTCAATATACCGCTCGGCGTTATCGTTCTCCTCGGCGGCGGCCTGCTCGGCCACGTTGAGGGCGCGAAGCGGAAGCTGAAGGCGAAGGCGTTGCTGGCCAATACGCTGATGTTCATCCTGTTCTTCTCAGGCGCCGACCGGATAGCCACCGCGCCGGTCAGCGGTGCCGCCCTCATCGCCGCCTCACTCGCCTGCCTATTCGCCCTGCTGCGTCTGGAACGAAACAGTGACCTGCCTCTGATTCCGACCGACCTGTTAGCGGCGCCGGCATTCCGCATGGCGGTGATCGCCTCGATCTCCTGCTTCTGCGGACAGATGCTGAGCTACATCGCCCTGCCCTTCTACCTCCAACACAGGCTGCACATGACGCCGGTTCTGGCTGGTCTCTACATGATGCCCTGGCCTGCCGCGACAGCAATCATCGCGCCGATCTCGGGACGTCTGGCAAACCGGTTCAAGACCTCATGGCTTTGTGGAATCGGCGGCGCGCTTATGGCGCTTGGCCTTCTGGTGGCCGGTCTCACACCGCCCGACCCGAGAGGTATCGGATTTCTCGTCGGCACGGTGATCGCCGGCCTCGGCTTCGGACTGTTCCAGACTCCCAACAACCGAATTCTGCTGCTTTCGGCACCGAAAGCCAGAAGCGGTGCCGCGGGCGCCATGCAAGGGACCGCGCGGCTTCTCGGCCAAACCTTGGGCGGGGTCGCGATGTCGATCATTTTCGCAACGCTGCCCTTGTCGGCGGCGCTCGACTTCGCGGTCGCCATTGCAGCCGGCTGCACGGCGATCGCCGGCCTGGTCAGCCTGAGCCGAGCTCGTTACGAAGCGGCGGGGCAGCCTGCAACGGCCTGAAGTGCCCGCTTCATGGGCGTCCGGCGACCGTGGTTCCACCGAGCCGGTCGCCTGCCGCATCGCAGCCATGCTGGAGATCAGGTTGAGCTTTGGCCTGCCATCGTGTAAAGCCGCAGCATCCCCTGACAAGACCAGACTTTCAGCAAGGCGTGAACATATGGACGGCTTCGACCTCATCATCTTCGATTGCGACGGCGTTCTCGTCGATTCCGAAATCATCGCCGCGGAGGTCGAATCCGCGCTGTTGACGGAAGCCGGATATCCGATCGGCGCCGAGGAAATGGGCGAGCGCTTCGCCGGCATGACATGGCACAACATCCTGCTGCAGATCGAGCGCGAGGCGAGCATCCCGCTTTCGGCCTCGCTGCTTGATAAGTCGGAGCAAGTGCTCGACGTCAGGCTGGCGAACGACGTCAAGGCCATACCGGGCGTCGAATTCGCCGTCTCCCGGCTGCCGATGAAGCGCTGCATCTGCTCGAATTCGAGCACGAAGCGGCTCGACATGATGCTCACCAAGGTGGGTCTGAAGCCGCTGTTTGCACCTAACATCTTCTCCGCCAAGGATCTCGGTCCCGACCGCGTCAAGCCGAAGCCCGACATCTTCCTGCACGGCGCAAGCCGCATGGGCATCTCGCCCGACAGGACCGTCGTCGTCGAAGATTCCGTGCACGGCGTGCATGCGGCGCGCGCCGCCGGCATGCGCGTCATCGGCTTTACCGGCGCCTCGCACAGCTACCCTGCCCATGCCGACAAGCTGACCGATGCCGGCGCCGAGACGGTGATCTCCCGCATGAACGACCTGCCGGGCGTGGTTGCCGCGCTGGCGGCCTGGGAAGGCGTGCTGTAGGGACCTGCGGTCATTGCGCGGGCAGGCTACGACCATCGCCCGCCGCCGCTGCCGGATGCTCTCCGGCCTCCCCTCGCTCCGTCGTCCTCTGCCTTAATCCGGAGCCTATGCAGCGGGCATTGCGTTAAGAGCGACGGCATCCATCTGCAAGGAAATTAGCGAGCCAAGTGCGAGGTTGTGGATCCCAGGGTCAAGCCCACGGCTGTCCGGTTTAAATTTCCCTTTTTAAATGCTTATAAAACAAACCGTTATTGGGAAATAGGTATCGATTTTATAGTACGTGATGCAGGCTGAAATCGAATTTTTTGCACAATTTCCGCCTCGGAACTTTCTCTGACGCGGATGCCAAGTCTCGCCATCTTTCGTCTTGTCGCGAAAATAACGAGTCAAAACAGTAAAGCGGCACATCTACTGCGAGTCTCGGAATCCTCTGCAACCGTTTTTGCTAAACCGGACAGCAGTGGGTCAAGCCCTGGGATGACGGAGTGTGGGGTTGGCTTCGTCGCCAGACGCACCGCCGGCGCAATTTTGAGGCGCTGTTTTTGCCGTCGCTCTATCGCGGCTGCTGAGCCGATGTCACCAGGCACCACATCTCCTCCGTCATCCCAGGGCTTGACCCTGGGATCCATGCGGCTGCCACCCCGTGAAGAGACACGGCATCCAACCCCAGGGAAAGTAAAGAAGTCGAGTGCGGAGCTGTGGATCCCAGGGGCGGCGTTCGTCTCCGTCTCACGTCAAAACGATATCAGCAGCCAAATGCGAAACGTTGTCCGCGCGATGACCCCGGAACAGATCGATGAGGCTGCCAGATGTTGCTCGAACCGGCCGGATCACGCGGCGGCCAGACCGCACTTTACCCGAAATAATCAGCTGCTCTTCTTGCTCTTCGCCGGCTGGGTGTCGAAACCGACGTTGACGCGCACCAGCGCGCCGGCGCCGACCGGCATCTGGATGCCTTCCTTGCGGAAGATGACCTGCGTGCCCGGGGAGCCGGCGGGGATCTCGGTCGGGAACTTGGTGACCTCGGAATAGAGCACGTTCTCGCCATCGAGGATGGTGACGCGGACCGGCAGCGTCACCGGGCCGGGATTGCCGGCCGGGCCGGTGATCAGCCGCAGCTGGGCAACCACGGTCATCGTCAGGGCCGTGTCGTTCAGCGTGCATTGGCGGGTGTAGTCGCCGAAGGAGGCCTGGAAGACGATCTGCTGCGGATCGTCCTTCTTGCCCTTGGCATAGGTGCGGAAGATCGCATCCTGGTCACGCAGGAAAATCTGCGGGCAGGCGCCCTGGACGACGGGGGCGACGGCGCCCTGCGCCGTCTTGGCCGTGCCGATCGAGGGGTTGTTCGAGGAGGGGTTGGCCGGCGCCAGCGGCATGATCTGAGCATTGCCGTTCGGCTGGGTCGGCGCCGCCTCCGGCTTGCTGTCGCCGCCGATGCCGAGCGAGTTGCAGCCGGCAAGCAGGGCAACGAAAGACGTGGAGATGATAAGACGCGAGACCTTGCCGAGCACTATGTTCCACCCTTTGCACAAGCGTTTCTTGGAGGCCCCAGTCTTTTTCGCGAGGCCTTTCACGACGGTTTGCGATGGTCTATATCAGCGGCGCAAACAAAAATCGATTGGGTACGCGCCGTTTTGATGCACTTTTCGCCGCCGGATGCGGGCAACTTCAACAAGATAACGGCAATGGTATGGCCTGAGGGCAGCCGCTTGCCGGTTTCCGGCAGAGCAGGCCCCGGCTCTGCCCGGCCGAATTTCTTCCAGCGATAGATCAAGGATGACCAACGTGGACTATATCTCGACCCGCGGCGAGGCCCCTGCCCTCGGCTTTTGCGACGCCCTTTTGACGGGATTGGCGCGTGATGGCGGCCTCTATGTTCCCCGGGAGTGGCCGCAGTTTTCGAAGAAGGAGATCCGCGCGCTGAGGGGCAAGAGCTATCAGGAGATCGCCTTCACCATCCTGTCGCCCTTCACCAATGGCGAGATCCCCGCGGCGACCTTCCGGGCGATGATCGACGAGGCCTACGCCACCTTCCGCCATCCGGCAATCGCGCCGCTCGTCCAGACCGGGCCGAACAGCTTCGTCATGGAGCTCTTCCACGGCACGACGCTCGCCTTCAAGGACGTGGCGATGCAGCTGCTGGCACGGCTGATGGATTATGCGCTTGAGAAGCGCGGCGAGCGGGCGACGATCGTCGGCGCCACCTCGGGCGATACCGGCGGCGCGGCGATAGACGCTTTCGCCGGGCGTGAGCGCACCGATATCTTCATTCTCTTCCCGCACGGCAAGGTCTCGCCGGTGCAGCAGCGGCAGATGACGACCTCGACGGCCGCCAATGTGCATGCGCTGGCCGTCGAAGGCAATTTTGACGACTGCCAGAATCTCGTCAAGGCGATGTTCAACGACGCGGCGTTCCGCGACAAGGTCAGCCTGTCGGGCGTCAACTCGATCAACTGGGCGCGCATCATGGCCCAGATCGTCTATTACTTCACCACGGCGGTGGCGCTCGGCGGGCCGGACCGGAAGATCTCGTTCACGGTGCCTACCGGCAATTTCGGCGACATCTTCGCCGGCTACTGCGCCAAGCGCATGGGCCTGCCGATCGACCGGCTGGTCATCGCCACCAACGAAAACGACATTCTGACCCGCACGCTGAAGACCGGCCGCTACGACATGAAGGCGGTCAAGGCGACGACTTCGCCGTCGATGGACATCCAGATCTCCTCGAATTTCGAGCGGCTGCTCTTCGAAGCCTATGGGCGCGATGCCTCGAAGGTGCGCGCTTCGATGGAAAGCCTCAAGCAATCCACTGGCTTCGAGATTGGCCCGCAAGCGCTGAAGGCGATCCGCCGCGACTTCCGCGCCGGCCGCGCCAGCGAGAGGCAAGTCGCCGAGACGATCCGCAAGACCCATGCGGCAACCGGCTATCTCCTCGATCCGCATTCGGCGATCGGCGTCTTCGTCGCCGCCAAGAAGGAGAAGCCGAATACGCCGATGGTGACGCTTTCGACCGCGCATCCGGCGAAATTCCCGGCCGCCGTAAAATCGGCCAGCGGTATTGACCCGGCGCTTCCGACGTGGCTTGCTGATCTGATGCACAGGGAGGAGCGCTTCCAGATCATCGAACCGGAGCTTAAAGCCGTTCAAACCTTTATCGGCAAACACGCCCGCGGCAAGACGACGGCAGGCGCAGAAAGATAGCCAATGACAGTTGAGTGCACCCGGCTGAAATCCGGGCTGACAGTAGTCACAGAAACCATGCCGCACCTTGAAAGCGTTGCGCTGGGTGTCTGGATCAAATCGGGATCGCGTAACGAGACGGCAGACGAGCACGGCATCGCCCACCTGCTCGAACACATGGCCTTCAAGGGCACGGCCCGCCGCTCGGCCCGTGAGATCGCCGAGGAAATCGAGGATGTCGGCGGCGAGGTCAACGCCGCCACCTCGACCGAGACGACCTCCTATTACGCCCGCGTGCTGAAAGACCACGTGCCGCTCGCCGTCGATATCCTCGCCGACATCCTGACGGAATCGGCCTTCGAGGAGGAGGAGCTGGAGCGCGAGAAGCAGGTGATCCTGCAAGAGATCAACGCTGCCAACGACACGCCCGACGACGTGGTGTTCGACCGCTTCTCCGAGGCCGCCTATCGCGACCAGACGCTCGGCCGGGCGATCCTCGGCACGCCGCAGACCGTCGTTTCCTTCACGCCGCAGCAGATCCGCGCCTATCTCGGCCGCAACTATACGACCGACCGCATGTTCGTGGTGGCGACCGGCGCCGTCGATCATCAAGAATTCCTCCGCATGGTCGAGGATCGTTTCGCCAGCCTGCCAACGTCGCCATCCGCCCCGCCGGTCATGGAAGCGGCGCGTTATGTCGGCGGCAGCGTGCGCGAACCGCGCGATCTGATGGATGCGCAGATCCTGCTCGGCTTCGAAGGCAAGCCCTACCATGCCCGCGATTTCTACTGCTCGCAGATCCTCGCCAATATCCTCGGCGGCGGCATGTCCTCGCGGCTGTTCCAGGAAGTGCGCGAATTCCGCGGTCTCTGTTATTCGGTCTATGCCTTCCATTGGGGTTTTTCCGACACCGGCATCTTCGGCATTCATGCGGCGACCGGCGGCGAAAACCTGCCGGAGCTGGTGCCCGTGATCATCGACGAACTGCACAAATCCGCCAATGAGATCCACCAGAAGGAAATCGAGCGCGCCCGCGCCCAGATCCGCGCCCAGCTGCTGATGGGCCAGGAGAGCCCGGCCGCCCGCGCCGGCCAGATCGCAAGGCAGATGATGCTCTACGGCCGACCGATCTCCAATCCGGAGATGATGGAACGGCTGGAAGGCATCACCATCGAGCGGCTTACCGATCTCGCCGGCCGGCTGTTCTACGACACGGTGCCGACGCTGTCGGCGATCGGGCCGCTGGAACAGCTCGCACCGATGGAAGACATCACCGCCTCGCTTTCGGTCTCGGCGCCGAGGACGATGCAGGCAGGCCGCTGAGCCGACATCCGTCTGCCGGGAGTGATCGATGCCAAAATCGGTGTTTCGGTTCCTGTCGCGGCAGCCGGATGCAGTCGAACTGGAAAACGACAAATATCTCCTACGCCTGCCGCGCTACCAGGATTTCAACCAGTGGCACCGGCTGCGGGCGGAAAGCCGCAACTTCCTTGAACCCTGGGAACCGACCTGGCGGCGCGACGAGTTGACGGAGGGCTCCTACCGCGCCCGCGTCATCCGCGGCAAGCAGGAATATGCTTCCGGCCAGGCGATCCCGCTGTTCATTTTCCTCAAGGAAAAACGCACCCTCGTCGGCGGCGTCACCATCGGCTATATCAGGCGGGGTGCGGCACAAAGCTGCATGATCGGCTACTGGATGGGCGAACGCCATGCCGGCCAGGGGCATATGTTCGCCGCTCTGCAATTGGTTATTCCTTACATCTTCACCGGGCTTGAGTTGCACCGTATCGAAGCAGCCTGTATTCCAGATAACGCGCGCAGCATGCGTCTGCTTGAAAAGGCCGGGTTTCAGCGGGAAGGCTATCTGCGCGGATATTTGAAGATCAACGGTCAGTGGCACGACCATGTGATGTTTTCACGGCTCGCCACCGATACGGATAAAGGCAGGATAACCGACAGCCGATGACCAGAGACCGCATGCTGCCCAAGTCACCGTCCGGACGAGTGATCGCGGTGATCGCAGCCCTTTTCCTGGCGGCCTTCGCCCTTGCGGCGGGTGTTGCCCGGGCGGCCGAACCGGTGAAGATTTCCCGTGACGATACCGCGCTCGACCTGACGGCGACGACCGAGATCTATGCCAACCAGGGCGAGGCCTTCCAGGTGTCGACGGCGGCCGGCGCCGATGGCATTCGCCGCCGCATCGAGGTTCGGGCGAGTTCGGAGAATCACCAGGGCGACTGGGCGGTGTTTGCGCTTGCCAACGTCTCGGAGGAACAGCTGGAGCGCGTCATCGTCGCGCCGCATTTCCGTCTGGTCAATTCCAAGCTGTTCTGGCCGGATCTCGGCTCGCAGCGCATCAGCGCGATCACACCGAGCGAAGGTTTTGCGCTGGACCGGCAGCCGAGCGACGAGGCCGATGTCTTCCGCATCACGCTGAATCCCGGCGCCGTCATCACCTTCGTCGCCGAACTGTCAACGCCGGAGCTGCCGCAGATCTATCTCTGGGAGCCGAACGCCTACAAGGATACGATCAACGCCTTCACCCTCTATCGCGGCATCGTGCTCGGCATTGCCGGCCTGCTGGCGGTGTTTCTCACCATCCTCTTCGTCGTCAAGGGCACCTCGATGCTGCCGGCGACGGCCGCGCTTGCCTGGGCGGTGCTCGGCTATATCTGCGTCGACTTCGGTTTTCTCGGCAAACTGATCAGCGTCGCCTCGGCCGACCAGCGAATATGGCGTGCCTGCGCCGAAGTGGCGCTCGCCTCGAGTTTCGTCATCTTCCTCTTCACCTATCTCAACCTCAATCGCTGGCATGCGCATCTCGGTTACGCCACGCTCGCCTGGGTGCTCGGCCTGGCGCTGCTCTTCGGCGTGGCGATCTACGATCCGTCGATTGCCGCCGGCATCGCCAGGCTGTCCTTCGCGCTGACGGCGGCGACCGGGCTGCTGTTGATCATCTATCTCGGCTTCAACCGCTACGACCGCGCCATTCTGCTGGTGCCGGCCTGGGCGCTGACGCTCGTCTGGCTGTTCGGGGCGTGGCTGACCGTCACCGGCCGGCTCGACAACGACATCATCCAGCCGGCGCTCGGCGGCGGCCTGGTGCTGATCGTGCTCTTGATCGGCTTTACCGTGATGCAGCACGCCTTTGCCGGCGGCGCTTTCCAGCAGGGGCTGTTTTCCGATCTCGAACGGCAATCGCTGGCGCTGACCGGCTCCGGCGACATGGTGTGGGACTGGGACGTGGCGCGCGACCGCGTCGTCACCATTCCCGATGTCTCGGTCAAACTCGGCCTCTCCCCCGGCACTATGCACGGGGCGGCGCGCAACTGGCTGCCGCGGCTGCACCCTGACGACCGCGACCGCTTTCGCGCCACGCTCGACGTGCTGCTCGAACACCGGCGCGGGCGGCTCAATCACGAGTTCCGCATCCGCGCCGAGGACGGGCATTTCCACTGGCTGCTGATCCGCGCCCGGCCGGTGCTCGGCTCCAACGGCGAGATCATCCGCTGCGTCGGCACGATCGTCGACGTCACCGAGCAGAAGAACTCCGTCGAGCGGCTGCTGCAGGATGCGCTGCACGACAATCTGACCGGCCTGCCGAACCGGCAGGTCTTCCTCGACCGGCTGCAGGCGGTGCTGGCGCTGGCGCCGGGCGGCGACACGCTCAGGCCCACCGTGATGGTGATCGATATCGACCGCTACAAGCTGGTCAATGACGCGCTCGGCGTTGCGGCCGGCGACAACATCCTCATCGCCTTGACCCGGCGGCTGCGCCGGCTGATGAAGCCGCAGGATACGCTGGCGCGGCTTGCCGGCGACCAGTTCGGCCTGATCCTGGTATCCGAGCACAATCCGGCCAAGGTTGCCGATTTCGCCGATGCGATCAGCAAGGCGATCATGGTGCCGATCAACTTCTCCAACCGCGAGATCATTCTGACCGCGTCGATCGGGCTCGCATCCTGGGTGGACAGGCAGGAGAGCGCCAGCGGTCTGCTCAGCGACGCCGAGCTTGCCATGTACCGGGCGAAACGGGGCGGCGGCAACCGCGTCGAACCGTTCCTGCCGGCCTTCCGCGATTTCGGCACCGACCGGCTGCAGCTCGAAACCGATCTGCGCCGCGCCATCGAACGCAGGGAATTGTCGATGGTCTACCAGCCGATCGCCCGGCTGGAGGATGTCGAGGTCGCCGGCTTCGAGGCGCTGATGCGCTGGGAACATCCCAAACGCGGCAATATCCCGCCCTCCGAATTCATCCCGATCGCCGAGGCCTCCGATCTCATCGGCCCGCTCGGCATGTTCGCGCTGGAACAGGCGACCAACGACCTGATGAGCTGGCAGACCCAGACCGGCGAATTGCCGATCTTCGTGTCGATCAATCTGTCGAGCGTGCAGCTGCTCAACAACGAGCTCTATGACGACGTGCGTTCGGTCCTCGCCAAAACCCATTGCGCGCCTTCGCGGCTCAAGCTGGAACTGACGGAATCCATGGTGATGGAAAATCCGGAGCAGGCCCGCCTGGTACTGCAGAAGCTGAAGGAAGCCGGCATTGGCCTGGCGCTCGACGATTTCGGCACCGGCTATTCCTCGCTTGCCTATCTCACCCGCTTCCCCTTCGACACGATCAAGCTCGACAAGGCGCTGGTGCGCGACGGCAGCGACAAGAAGGCGACCGTGCTCCGCTCGGTCATAGCGATGGCGCGCGAGCTGGAAATGAAGGTGGTGGCCGAAGGGATCGAATCCAACGAGGATGCGATCGAGCTCGCCAAGATGGGCTGCAGCTACGGGCAGAGCTATCTGTTCGGGCCGCCGATCCCATCGGAATCGGTGCTGCGGCTGCTGCGCGACCGGTTTCCGCTGACGAAAAGGGCTTGAACGCAGGCGAACGGGCTGACCGGTTTTCCGCCTGCGCAGCGCGCCTCTCCCATGAATGGTCATTGACCAACGACCGGCGATATGCGCCTCCTTTCCCATTGCATAAGGACAATTCAATGCTCAAGTTTCTGCTCGCCCTTTCGGTCAGCACCCTGTTCGTCTCGCCGGTTCAGGCGACCGACCTTTTTCCCGCCACCAAGGCCTGCGTGCCCGGCAAGCCGCATTGCGAGCGATGGACCGATGAGTTCAAGAGATCGCTGGCGCTGGCGCAGAAGGGCGATCACGTCGCCCAGCAGACCGTGGCCTTCTGCCTGTACTCCGGCTGCCACGGCGCCGTCGCCATCGACAGGGTCGCCTCCTGCAGCTGGTACCTCGTCATCGTCAATTCGGGTGCCGCGACGGTGCTCGACCGCTCCAATCTCAGAAATACCTGCCGGCCGATGACGCCGGCGCAGAAGGATGAAGCCCGCGCCTTGTCCGGCGAGCTCATCCGCAAGCTCTACAATCGCGCACCTGCTGAAAGCGATCAGATGTAACCTCGCCTGCCGGCCACGTCCGGTTGACGATAAATCTGATTGCCCTCCCGGCTTTCGCCGCTATTCTGCCGGCAACGACAATCGGGAGGACCACTGATGATCCTGCACTGCGTGTTCCTGCGGCTGAAGACCGCCATGACGATCGACGACAAGCAGGCGCTGTTTGCCGCGATCGTCGCGCTGAAACAGGTGATTCCCGGCATTGTGGATATCAAATACGGGCCGAATGTCTCGCCCGAGGGGCTGCATGGCGGCTTCGTCGACGGCTTTGCCGTCACCTTCGAAAGCCCTGAAGCCCGGGACGCCTATCTCGTCCATCCCGAACATGTGGTCGTCGGCGAGCGCATCGTCTCCTCGACCGACGGAGGCCTCGCCGGCATTCTGGTCTTCGATCTCAATATGTAAATGCGCATCTGGGACGGCTGGGCCATGAATCAGGAAATCCGGCTTTTTGGCGCGATCGCTGTCCGACCCGCCGTCCTTGCTCTCATCCCCCGGTTCGAGATGGCCACAGGTTTGACTGTTGCGGCCAAGTGGGAGGTCAATCCCACGGTCAAGAAGCAGATCGAAGCCGGCGAGCCTTTCGACCTCGTCATCATCAACCCTGATATGGTTGAGGCGCTGACCGCCTCGGGAAAAGTCAAGGCGGGAAGCCAGGTGGCGTTCGGCAGAATCGGGATGGGGGTGGCGGCCAAGGCAGGCAGCCGACCACTCGACATCGGATCGACAGAAGCGTTCAAACAAACTTTGAAGAACGCGAGATCCATCGCCTATGCCAGTGACGGAACCAGCGGCGGCTATTTTTCCAGTCTGCTGGATCGGCTGGGAATAGCAGATGAGGTAAAGCCCCGGCTGGTGGCTGCGCCAGGAGGACAGACAGCATCGGCTGTCGCCCGTGGGGAAGCCGAGTTGGCCGTCGTCCCCGTGACGTCAATTCTCGCTGCTGCGCCCGACGTCATGCTTGTCGGCCGGTTTCCGGCAGAACTCCAAAGTTACATCGACTTTGACGTGGGCATCGGCGCCGATTCAAGCGACGCGGAAGCTGCGGGGCAGCTCTCGGAATTTCTGGTGTCGGCAGCCGTGGATGACGTCCTGGCGGCCAAAGGCGTCGAGCGACGCCGCGAAGCGATTTGACATGGGAGCATGACGCCGAAGCGAATCCCGGCATCATGCTTTTCACCATCCGACCGCCCTCAGCTCGATTTCGCCATGGCGGTGGCGAGCTGGTCGACATTGTAGCGGAACATCTTCTCATAGGTCGGCGCCGGTCCCTTGGCGTCGGAGAGCGATTCGACATAGAGCTCGCCGCCCGGTGCCGCACCCGTTGCCTTGGCGACCTGCTTGACCAGCCGCGGATCGTTGGAATTTTCGAAGAAATAGGCTTTCACATGCTCGCTCTTGATCTGTTCGATCAGCTTGGCGACGTCGGCGGCCGAGGCCTCGCTCTCGGTGGAGAGACCGAGCGGCGCGAGGAAGCTCACCTTGTATTCGCGGCCGAAATAGCCGAAGGCGTCGTGGCTGGTCAGCACCTTGCGGCGGTCCTCGCCGATCGCGTCGAATTTCGAATGGGCGTAGGCGTTCAGCTCATCCAGCTTCTGGGTATATTTCTCGGCATTGGCCTTGAAGGCGGCGGCATCGGCCGGATCGGCTGATGACAGCGCCTTTTCGATATTGGCGACCCAGACCTTGACGTTCACAGGGCTGTTCCAGACATGCGGATCGGTGATGGTCTTGCCGTCCTCCTCCATGGTGCGGGTGTTGATGCCCTCGGAAACCGTCACCGGCTTGCCCTTGTAGCCCGAGGCGGTGATCAGCCGATCCATCCAGCCTTCCAGCCCTTCGCCGCTGACGAAGGTGACTTCGGCCGCCTTCAAGTTCTTCGCATCGGCCGGCGACGGCTCGAATTCATGGGGATCGCCATTCGGTCCGACGAGGCTCGTGACATGAACATGGTCGCCGCCGACCTGTTTCACGACATCGGCAAGCACGGTGAAGGACGCCACAACCTTCAGCGTTGCGGCCGAAGCGGGTGCGGCCGAGAACACCATCAGTGCGGGAAGTGCGGCGGCGGAGAGAAGCAGTCTGCGCGATATCATCGAAGTCTCCTTGAAATCAGCCCTTCAGATGCGGGCGGGGAAAGAAGCGCCGGGCGATGCCGGAGGGCGCGAAAAGGATCGAGAAGGCGTAAAACAGCGCCGCAGTCATGATGATCGTCGGGCCGGAGGCGAGCTCGAGATGGTAGGAAGCGATCAGGCCGAGATAGCCGGAGGCGGCCGCACTGGCGGTCGCAATCAGCATCATCACGGCCAAGCTGCGCGACCAGAGCTGGGCGATTGCCGCCGGCAGCATCATCAGGCCGACCGCCATCAGCGTGCCGAGCGCCTGGAAGCTGGCGACGAGGTTCAGCACCACCAGCAGCAGGAAGAGGACGTGATAGACCGGCCCGCGCCCGCCGACGGCCCTCAAGAAACCCGGGTCGAAACATTCGGCCACCAGCGGCCGGTAGATCGCGGCAAGGATGACGAGCGTCAGCGAGGTGATGGCGCCTATCTGATAAAGGGCGGGCGCATCGATCGCCAGGATGGTGCCAAAGAGCACGTGCAGCAGATCGATGTTCGAGCCGCGCAGCGAGACGATCAGCACGCCGAGCGCCAGCGAAGCGAGATAGAAGCTCGCAAAGCTTGCATCCTCGCGCAGCACGGTCATGCGGCTGACGGCGCCGGACAGCAGCGCCACCGACAGCCCGGCGACAAGGCCGCCGAGGCCCATCGCCGTCAAGGAGAGCGAGCCGGCGACGAGATAACCGATCGCCGCCCCCGGCAGCACGGCGTGGCTCATGGCGTCGCCCATCAGGCTCATGCGCCGCAGCATCAGGAAGACGCCGATCGGCCCGGAGCCGAGCCCGAGGCAGAGGCAGGCGACAAGGGCGCGGCGCATGAAACCAAAATCGGCGAAGGGCGCCAGGAAGAGATCGTAAGCCGTCATGCCGCCGGCGCCTCCGCCGGGCTGCAAGCCTCGGCATCCTCATCCCAGCGCTCGGCCATGGCGCGCGCCTTCATGAGATTGGCGGACGACATGACATCGCTGGTCGGCCCCCATCCCACCAGCTCGCGGGCGAGCAGCAGGGTCTGAGGGAAATGTGTCCGGACGAGCTCGAAATCATGCAGCACGGCAATGACGGTGCGGCCCTCGCCGTGCCAGCGGGCGACGATATCGAGCAGATCCCTGGTCGTGCGGGCGTCGATTGCCGTGAACGGCTCGTCGAGCAGGATGACGCCGGCATCCTGCAAGAGCAGGCGGGCAAAGAGCACGCGCTGGAACTGGCCGGCCGAGAGCGATCCGACATGGCGTCTGCCGAAGCCTTCGAGACCGACGGCGGCAAGCGCCTCGCCCGCCCTTTTCACATCGGCCGGCGCGACACGCCCGAAGGCTCCCCTGCTCTTCCAGGCGCCGAGCATGACGGTGTCGATGACCGAGATCGGGAAACGCCGATCGATCTCGGCCGCCTGCGGGAGATAGCCGAATTCCGCCCGCCCCAGCCGGTGCTCGACCCTGCCCTCGGCGGGACGCAGCTCGCCCATGATCGCCTTCAGCAGCGTCGACTTGCCCGCCCCGTTCGGCCCGGCGATCGCCGTCAGGCTGCCTGGCGCAAAGGCGCCGGAGAGATGATGGACGGCGGGGTGTCTGTCATAGGCGACCGTGAGATCTTCAAGCCGGATCAATCGCGTCATGGCAGCAGAACCGCCCAGTGAATGGCCAGCCAGAGCGCTGCAATGACCAGCGAGATGCCGATCACCCTTGAGAAGGCCGATTGCCCCAGCAGGCTGACGGGGGGGCGATCGGGGTTCGGGGGCATGGCTCATCCTGACAATGTAATAACATTACTGTTATGTTATAACGATTGCGGCGGGATTGAGGCGGAGCCTCTTGACGGGTTTGATATTGCGGGACGGCAAGGTGCGGCCATTTGACAGCCGGACGCTTCAGAGCCGAATTTGGTTCATGATGCTGCGGCCGTGCCGCACGCGTGCATTCTGCCATACCGTGCTGTCTTGCTCCGTAAGCCACCCCACCCTCCGTCCTCCTCGGGCTTGACCCGAGGATCCACTCTGCCCTCGATCGGACTGGGCGTGGATCCCAGGCTCGGAGGCCTGGGATGACGGAGACTGGGGGTGCGTTTCTGGCAAACTCGCCGTCGGGCGTGCGCTCCACTTAGGATGCCGGTCGGGGTCAGCCTGAGCGCGATGCATCCTCAAGGGAGCGAACGAGGCACATCCGGCGGGCCTGCGTCAACTCTCGAGCGCATCCAGATGGACATTGGAGAGTTGGAGCCAGGGTGGATTGTCGGCATACATTTCGCGGATAAGCAGCTTTATCGATTCGATCCGACCGCCGGCTTCGTCACGGCGATAGCTCATGATGATGGGTGAGGTCGCTCTCTCGTCGGCAATCATGCGATAGCAGACATCGTCCGGCCGCTGGCGCTGCGAGGCCGCGGGGATGATGCAGAGGCCGGCGCCCGCAGCGACCATGCCCAGCGCCGTCTGGATTTCGCGAACCTCCTCGACATGTCCGGGATTGACGTTGATCTCGCCAAGCAGGTTCAGCGTCTCGTCCGCAAAGCTTGGCCGGGGCGTCGAGGGATAGATGATCAGGGATTCCCCCTCCAACTCGGAAAGCGCGATAGGCTCCTTGGCGATGGATTTGGCATGGTTCTTCGGAAAGGCGACGACAAGCCGCTCCTCTCGGAGCGTCAGCCGTTCGACTTCCCTGTCGTTGAAACGCACCCTGCCGAAACCCAGATCGATGCGTCGTTCCTTGAGCGCAGTCACCTGTTCCGTCGACATCATTTCCCGGATCTCGATATCGAGGTCGGGCCAGCGCTGCCGCATGCGCCTGACGAGGTCCGGCATGCCTCCATAGAGGGTGGAGCCGACGCAGCCGATGACGAACCGTTCGCGCTGATCCTTTCCTATTCTCCGGGTCTGATCACGGATATGCTCGAGCCGAGCGATGATCTGCGAGGTCTGGTCGAAGAAGAACCGTCCCGCCTCCGTCAAGCTCAGCGGCCGCCTGGACCTATCGATCAGGCTTACGCCGAGCTCCTCCTCCAGCTGTTGGATCTGCCGGCTGAGCGGCGGCTGGGCGATGTGGAGAATTTCCGCGGCGCGCGAGAAATTGCGCTCGGTGGCGACCGCCACGAAATAGCGGAGTTGGCGCAGCTCCATTCCTATTATACCTCCCAGGTATAGAGTTCGACCTATATAGTCTTGGACCTTACCCTAAACGAGGGCTAGCCTTCCTGCAAATTAAGGGAGGAAGTGCAGTGCGCGCGGAAATTCGGATCGTTTCCATCGAGGCTACTATACTCGATCTGCCGACCATCCGGCCGCACACGCTCTCAATGGTCACCATGAGCCGCCAGAGCATGACGATCGTGCGTGTTCGCTGCTCCGATGGGATCGATGGCCTCGGTGAAGGCACGACCATCGGCGGTCTCGCCTACGGGCCGGAGAGCCCGGAAGGCATGAAGCTCACCATCGACGAATATATCGCGCCGCTGCTTCTCGGCCGCGACCCGACGCGCGTACAGGCGACGATGGATCTCGTTCGGAAGGCGGTAAAGGGCAATCACTTTGCCAAATGCGCCGTTGAATCCGCGTTGCTGGATTGCCAGGCCCGCCGCCTCGGCGTGTCGATGTCGGAGCTGCTCGGCGGCCGGCGTCGCGAGAAACTGCCGGTTGCCTGGACGCTCGCGTCCGGCGATACCGCAAAGGATATCGAAGAGGCGCAGGCGCTGCTCGACCGGCGCCGCCACAAGGACTTCAAGCTGAAGATCGGCGTCAAGTCGATCAAGGAGGATATCCGCCACGTGGCGGCCATCCGCAAGGCGCTGCCGGACATGGCCTCGGTTCGTGTGGACGTGAACATGGCCTGGCGGGAACGCGAGGCGCGCAATGCGATTGCGGCACTCACCGATGCGGGCTGCGTCTTGGTGGAGCAGCCGGTGTGCGGTGTGGCGCCGCTTGCCCGGCTGACGCGCGGGTCGCCGATCGCCATGATGGCCGATGAAGTGCTCGTCGGTCCCGAAAGCGCACTCGAAGCGGTGACGGCGCACGCAGCCGACGTGTTCTCGATCAAGATCGAGCAGGCAGGCGGCTTGTTCGCCGCCGCCAAGGTCGTCGCCATCGCCGAGACGGCCGGCATCGGCATCTATGGCGGCACCATGCTCGAAGGGCCGATCGGCACGATCGCTGCTGCGCAGTTGATGGCCGGCGTGAAGGATCTGCAATGGGGCACGGAGTTTTTCGGCCCGCTGCTGCTGACCGAAGAGATCCTCGCCACGCCTTTGGATTACAGCGATTTCGAACTGACCATTCCCAACGGACCGGGACTGGGGATCGAACTGGACGAGGATCGCATGGCGTTCTTTGTTCGGGGCAGAGTGCGCAAGACGATCAGCATTGCCGGATAAGGGAGGCGATGATGCTTTTCCATGTAAGGATGGATGTGAAGATTCCCCATGATCTACCCTCGGCGGAGGCGGCGGAGATCATCGCTCGGGAAAAGACCTATTCGCATGAGCTGCAGCGCAGCCGCAAATGGCGACATATCTGGCGCATTGCCGGTGAATACGCGAACTACAGCATCTTCGACGTGACGGACAATACGGAGCTGCACGAGATCCTGTCGGGGCTGCCGTTGTTCAAGTTCATGGACATCGAAGTGACGCCGCTGCTGCGGCATCCCTCGGCGATCCGCGAGGACGACACCTAGCGCCATGTTCGGCGCGGGACGGAAGCCGCATCGACTTTCTGAGCAATCCAAGAGGAGGAAAAAATGAGCGTGAAGATTTTCGGCAGGCCCGACATTCAGGACTTTCTGAGTGTCCTCAGCGGCCTCGACAAGGACGGCGGCAATCCGCGCGTCAAACTGATCGTCCATCGGATCATGTCCGACCTGTTCAAGGCGATCGACGATCTCGATATCACCCCCGACGAATATTGGAGCGGCATTGCCTGGCTCAATGAGATCGGCGCCGCCGGCCAGGCCGGCCTGATCTCGCCCGGTCTCGGTCTCGATCATTTCCTAGACGAACGCCTCGATGCGATCGATGAGGCGCTGGGCATCGAAAATCCGACGCCGCGCACGATCGAGGGTCCGCTCTATGTGGCCGGCGCACCGGTCTGTCACGGCTTTGCCCGTCTCGATGACGGCACCGACGCCAATGGTCACACACTGATCATGCACGGCACCGTCTATGGTTCTGACGGCAAGCCGCAGCCGGGTGCGACTGTCGAAGTCTGGCATTGCGACACCCGCGGTTTCTATTCGCATTTCGACCCGACCGGCAAGCAGGCGCCGTTCAACATGCGCCGCACGATCGTGACTGACGAACAGGGCTGTTACAAATTCCAGAGCATCGTGCCGCACGGCTATGGCGTGCCGCCGGGCAGCCCGACGGAACAGCTGCTTTCCGCCCTCGGGCGCCACGGCCAGCGGCCGGCGCATATCCATCTCTTCATCAGCGCCGACGGCCATCGCAAGCTGACGACCCAGATCAACATCGAAGGCGATCCGCTGGTCAACGACGATTTTGCCTATGCGACGCGAGACGGCCTGGTTCCGGCCCTGATCGAGCGCAGCGACGAGGCCAGCATCAAGGCCAATGGTTTGAGCGGCCCATTCGCCGAGATCACGTTCGACATCCATCTGACCGCACTGGTGGACGGCATCGACAACCAGATCAACGAACAGCGCAAACGCGCCGCCGCGTAAACGGCAAGGAGGGCGGCTGAATAGCCGCCAGCCCGCATATCATCGTCATCATCGACACTGTTGCAAAGGTTGCGCCGGTTATTGCGCACTTTGCGGGAGAAAAACCATGTCTGCGATCATCGACAAAGCAAGAGACCTCGATCATCTGCTTGCCACTGCCGTGCAGGACGACAAGGAGGCCGGCCTGTTCCGTTGCCGCCGGGACATCTTCACCGACGAAGACCTCTTCGAGCTGGAGATAAAACATATCTTCGAAGGCAATTGGGTTTATCTGGCCCATGAGAGTCAGATTCCGGAACACAACGATTATTACACGACCTATATCGGCCGTCAGCCGGTCGTCATCACTCGCGATAAAAACGGCGAGCTGCACGCGGTCATCAACGCCTGCGCCCACCGCGGCGCGATGCTGTGCCGCCGCAAGCACGGCAACAAGGGCAGCTTCACCTGCCCCTTCCACGGCTGGACCTTTTCCAACACCGGCAAGCTGCTCAAGGTCAAGGACGAGAAGACCACCCAGTATCCGCCTCAGTTCGCGCAGAACGGTTCGCACGACCTGAAGCGCGTTCCCCGGTTCGAGAATTATCGGGGCTTTCTGTTCGGCAGCCTGAATGATGAGGTCGCGACGCTCGCGGACTATCTCGGCGAGACGAAGGTCATCATCGACCAGATCGTCGACCAGGCGCCGGACGGGCTTGAAGTGCTGCGGGGCAATTCGTCCTACATCTACGACGGAAACTGGAAGCTGCAGATGGAAAACGGCTGCGACGGCTATCACGTCAGTTCCGTGCACTGGAACTACGCCGCAACAATGGGGCGGCGCAAGGAAGAGGGCACGAAGGCGGTCGACGCCAACAGCTGGAGCAAATCGATTGCCGGCGTCTATGGTTTCGAGAACGGCCACATCCTGTTGTGGACCAACACGATGAACCCCGAAGTGCGTCCTATCTACGACCAGAAAGACGAGATCGCAGCCCGCGTCGGCGCCGAGAAGGCAAACTTCATCGTCAACCAGACCCGCAACCTCTGCCTCTACCCGAATGTGTTCCTGATGGACCAGTTCAGCACGCAGATCCGCGTGACCCGCCCGATCAGCGTCGACAAGACCGAAATCAATATCTTCTGCTTCGCGCCGAAGGGCGAAAGCGAGGCCGATCGCCGGCTCCGCATCCGCCAATACGAGGATTTCTTCAACGTGTCCGGCATGGGCACGGCCGACGACCTGGAAGAATTCCGCGCCTGCCAGTCCGGATATGCAGGCACAGCAGCGCTCTGGAACGACCTGTCGCGGGGTGCGCCGCTCTGGATCGATGGTCCTGACGAAAACGCGAAGCAGATGGGCATCGCACCGCTGCTGTCGGGCGAGCGCAGCGAGGACGAGGGCCTGTTCGTTCGCCAGCACGAATACTGGGCCAGGGTGATGCGCCAGGCACTGTCCGCCGAAAAGAACGGAGTTGTCCCATGAGCATTTCCCATGACGCCATCTGCGCGTTCCTTTATCGGGAAGCGCGTCTCCTGGACGATCGCGAGTGGGACGAATGGCTGACCTGCTATGCACCCGACGTGACCTACTGGATGCCGGCCTGGGATGACGACGATCGGATTACCGAAGACCCTCAGTCGCAGATTTCGCTGATCTACTACCCGAACCGCGACGGCCTGGAAGACCGCGTGTTTCGGATCAAGACCGAGCGGTCTGGCGCGTCGACCCCCGAGCCTCGAACCAGCCACAACGTGACCAATGTCGAGGTACTGGCGGATCGGAGCGGGGAAGTGGACGTGCGCTACAACTTCCACACGCTGAACCACCGCTACAAGGTCACCGACCAGTTCTTCGGCACAATGTTCGTCACTCTGCGCAAGCACGGTGACAACCTTCTGATCGCAAAGAAGAAAATCGTGCTGAAGAACGACTACATCCGCCAGGTCATCGACGTCTACCACATCTGAAGGCCGGCGCGCGCAGCCGAGACCTTGAGGAGGAGTCATGTGCTACAAGATCGCATTGAATTTTGAAGACGGCGTAACCCGTTTCATCGGGTGCAAGAGCGGCGAGAAGGTTCTCGACGCGGCCTATCGCGCCAAGATCAACCTGCCGATGGACTGTTCCGACGGCGTCTGCGGCACCTGCAAGTGTCGCGCCGAAAGCGGCTCCTACGATCTCGGCGATGATTTTATCGATGACGCGCTTACCGCCGACGAGGCAGAGGCCGGGCTGGTGCTGACCTGCCAGATGAGGCCCTCATCCGACTGCGTCATAGCGGTGCCGACGACATCAACCGCCTGCAAGACCGGGCAACAGAAATTCACCGCCACGGTGGCGGCTGTCGTGCCGCACAAGGATGCGGCGATCGTATTGGAACTGGATGTGGACGCAGAGGCCGCTCCCTCCTTCCTGCCCGGCCAGTATGTCAATATCGACGTGCCGGGCAGCGGCCGGAGCCGTTCCTATTCGTTCAGCACAGCGCCGGGCGAGCAACGCATCGGCTTCCTGATCAAGAAAATCCCGGGTGGATTGATGAGCAGCTGGCTTGCCAAGGCCCAGCCCGGTGACAGGCTCAATCTGACCGGGCCCCTGGGCAGCTTTTATCTGCGCATTGTCGAGCGGCCGCTTCTGTTTTTGGCCGGAGGCACCGGTCTTGCGCCGTTCCTCTCGATGCTCGAGGTTCTTGCCCGCGCAGGATCGGAGCAGGAAATCCATTTGATCTACGGCGTGACGCGCGATCTCGATCTGGTTCTCGTCGACGAGATCGAGGCCTATGCCGCGCGCCTGCCCAACTTCAGCTTCACCACGGTGGTGGCCGAGGAGGCCTCGAGCCATCCGCGTAAGGGATGGGTTACGCAACATATGCCGGCCAAGCTGCTTCATGACGGCGATATCGACGTCTATCTCTGCGGTCCCCCGCCGATGGTCGATGCGGTGCGCAAACATTTCGACGCCAACGGCGTGAAGCCCAACAGCTTCCAATACGAAAAATTCACGCCCAATGCGGCGGCGAAGGAGGCAGCATGAGCGCGCCGCGCGTTACCGGTCGGTTTGACGGCAAGGTGCTGGTCGTTACCGGCGCCGCGCAGGGCATCGGCCGTGCCGTGGCCGTCCGTGCCGCGAAGGAGGGCGGCAAGGTGCTGTTCGTCGACCGCGCCGATTTCGTGGCGGAGATCGCAGCCGAAGCCGGCGCCGCCGAAACTGCCGCCTTCAATGCCGATCTGGAGACCTATGACGGCGCGGTTTCCGCGATGCGCTTCGCCGAGCAACGCTTCGGCGGCATCGATATCCTGATCAACAATGTCGGCGGCGCCATCCGCATGCGCCCCTTCGCGGAATTCGAAGCGCAGCAGATCGACGCGGAGATCCGCCGCTCGCTGATGCCGACGCTCTATTGCTGCCATGCCGTCCTGCCGCATCTCTTCGCACGGGGCGGCGGCACCATCGTCAACATATCCTCGAATGCAACGCGCGGCATCCATCGCGTGCCTTATTCGGCGGCCAAAGGCGGCGTGAACGCCATTACCCAGTCGCTTGCCATGGAACTGGCTGAGCGCAACATCCGCGTCGTCGCCACCGCACCGGGCGGCACGGAAGCGCCTGCGCGTCGGATTCCGCGCAATGGCGCGGGCGATACGGATGCGGAGAAGGCCTGGATGGCCGAAGTCGTCTGCCAGGTGAAGCAATCCAGTCTCATGAAGCGGTACGCGACCATCGAGGAACAGGTGGCGCCGATCCTGTTCCTCGCCTCGGACGAAGCGTCCTACATCACCGGCAGCGTACTGCCCGTGGCCGGGGGCGATACCGGCTGACATCTCAATACTGACTGCGTTAAAACTCAGGGAGGAGCCATGATGCGCACGATCGATGTGAATGAAGCGATAGACAACAATCCATTCGGAAGATTTCAGTGGTCGGTGGTGGCGCTCTGCGCGCTGCTGCTGATCGTCGACGGTTATGACGTCTTCGTGGCCGGCACCGTGCTGCCGACGCTGATTGCGGAATGGGGCCTGACCAAACCGCAGGCCGGTGCGCTGCAGGCCTGGGCGCTGTTCGGGATGATGTTCGGAGCCCTCGCTTTCGGCTCCCTGGCCGACAGGATCGGACGCAAGAAGGGCATTGCGATCAGCTTCGTGCTTTTCACCCTTTCCACCCTTCTGACCGGTTTTGCCAGTTCGCCCGACCAGTTCAAAATCTTTCGCTTCGTCGCCGGTCTCGGCTGCGGCGGACTGATGCCCAATGCGGTAGCGCTGATGAACGAATATGCCCCTAAGCGGCTCCGCAGCACCATCGTGGCGCTGATGTTCTCCGGTTATTCCGTCGGCGGCATGGTTGCCGCAGGGCTAGGCATCGGCATGATCCCGCAATATGGCTGGCAGCCGATGTTCTTCGTCGCCGCCCTGCCGTTGCTGATGCTGCCGCTGGTGCTCTGGAAGCTGCCCGAATCCCTTGGCTTTCTGATCCGCCAGGGCCAGCAGGAGAAAGCCAGACGGATCTATGCGAAGATCGATCCGTCGGCGCGCCTCGGCAAAGACGACATGCTGGTCTTCACCGAAACCAAGGGCGCGTCCGCATCGGTCGCCGAACTGTTCCGCCACCAGCGCACGTTGCGCACGCTCATGCTCTGGGTGGCCTTCTTCTGCTGCCTGCTGCTTGTCTATCTGCTGTCGTCCTGGCTGCCGAAAGTGCTGCAGGAAGCCGGCTATGCCGAAAGAGCGAGCCTTGTCAGCCTCTTCTCACTCAACTTCGGCGGCATGGTCGGCGCCATCGCCGGCGGTTGGCTGGGCGACCGTTTCGGCCTTCCGAAGGTCGTCGTCGGCTTCTTCGTGGCGGCGGCCCTGTCGATCGCGCTGATTGGTTTCAATCTGCCTGCCGGGCTGCTGTTCCTGGCGATCTTCATCGCCGGCGCCACCACCATCGGCACGCAGATCCTGCTTTATGCGAGCGTCGCGCAGCTCTATAACCTCTCCGTCCGTTCGACGGGGCTGGGCTGGGCGTCCGGCGTGGGCCGTATCGGCGCCATCGTCGGCCCGACCCTCGGCGGCGTGCTTCTGGCACAACAGCTGCCGCTGCAGCAGAACTTCCTGATCTTCGCGATCCCCGCGGCGGTCTCGGCGCTCGCCATGCTGATCTTCGCGATCAGCAACGCCCGCCGCGCCGGCGCCGTCGTGCTGGCTGCCGCATAAGAGTGCGGAACGCATGCTTCCGCCGACGGCCATCCCGATGTGGCCGCCGGCGCCTTCGCGTCGCAACTGCGCCGACGCCTGGATAGGAGGTTCGGCCGGATCGTCGGGAAATTACCTCCAGACACTTCTAAAAACCGAAAGTCGTCAAGCCATGCCCTATCTCGATCTCGCCAGCCACCGCCTGCACTATCGCATCGACGGTGACAGGAGTGCGGCCGGCAAGCCGTGGCTCATGTTCTGCAATTCGCTTGGAACCGATCTGCACATGTGGGATGCACAGGCAGCCGCATTGTCACAGCACCACCGCGTGCTGCGTTATGACCGCCGCGGCCACGGTCGCTCGTCGGCGCCGCCACCGCCTTATGCGCTGTCAGACTTCGGCAAGGATGTCCTTTCGCTGCTCGATGCGCTGGAGATAGAGCGGACGCATTTCTGCGGCCTGTCCATCGGCGGCCTGACCGGGCAATGGCTGGGCATTCATGCCGGACAACGTCTGGGCAAGATCGTTGTGTGTGCGACCTCCGCCAGGATCGGCACCGCCGAAAGCTGGGTCGCGCGTATGGAGGCCGTGCAGGAAAACGGCCTTGGCGGGCTTACCGCGGCCACGGCAGAACGCTGGTTCACGCCGGCGTTCAACGCTGGCCAACCTGGCATCGTGCGAGACATTCTCTATCGTTTCACCGCGACAACGGTCCAGGGCTATATCGGCGGTTGCGCGGCTCTGGCAACCACGGATTTGCGGGAAGAAATCACGCGGATCACCAACCCCCTGCTTGCCGTCTCCGGAAAAGAAGATCCGGTATGTCCGCCGTCCGATTTGGAGAGCATCGCCGTTCGTGTGCGGCAGGGTCGTCATCTGTCATTGCCGGGGCGGCATATCGTCAATGTCGAGTCGGCATCGGCGTTCAATGCTGCGCTGAGCGAGTTTCTCGACGATTGACAACTCGGAAAGGCGGCCGACCGGCCGCCCCTTTTACTGTCAGCAATGAAAACTCAAAGCAGTTCCAGCATCGCGGCAGCACCCGAGACGATGGCCTGGCCGGGGCTTTCCTCGACGTTGAGGGCCTTCACGACGCCATCTTCCACCAGCATCGAATAGCGCTTGGAGCGAAGGCCGAGGCCGCCGGCGGAGAGATCGGCTTCGAGGCCGACGGCCTTGGTGAAGCCGGCGTCCCAATCGGCGAGGAAGTGGATCTTGCCGAGGCCGCCGGAGGATTGCGCCCAGGCGCCCATGACATGCCAGTCATTGACGGCGAGGACGGCAATGTCGTCGACGCCCTTGCCGAGGATGGTGTCGCGGTTTTCGAGATAACCCGGCAGATGGTTCAGCGAGCAGGTGGGCGTAAAGGCGCCCGGCACGGCAAAGAGCACGACGCGCTTACCGGCAAAGAGCTGATCGGTGGTGATTTCGACCGGGCCGTCGGCAGTCTTTTCCTTGAAGGTGGCGGCAGGAAGCTTGTCGCCGATCGCGATGGTCATGGGTTTTCTCCTTTGTTCTGGTTTGCGGCGGATGCCGGCTTGGCGGGCGCCGCGAGAAGATCGCAGGCGACTATAGGTGCCGCTCAGTCGAAGGCAAGCGTGGTTTCCATCGCCTTGCCGCCATCGATGACCAGCACGCTCCAGCGCTTGCCCGATAGATCATAATCCTTCGGCAGCTTGCCGATTGCAATGTCGGTCTTGAAGGTGGCGCCGTCGCGTTTGCCGCCGATCTGCTTGGTGTAGGCATAGCCGCTCGGGCCGGTGACGATGATATCGGGGACGCCGCCGCTTCCCCCGCCCGGCAGCCTGAGCGTCAGCGACAACGTCTTCCTGTCCGGCGAGACCGCATGCGCCGTGACCTTGAAATCGGCCGAAGGCGGCTTCGGCAGCGCCGCATCGGCGGCCGCAAGGATCGCCTCCTCCTGCGGATGCGACTGGATGGCGGGACCGAGCGTCACCGCCAGATTTGCCTGGAAGGGAATGCAGATATCCCTGCAGATGCCGATGAAAACAGTCGCGTCGATCGCGACCGGACCTTTGCCGGCCGCCATCAGCGACAGCGGCAGTGTCACCGGCGCGTCATAGGCGATATCCTCGATGGCGCCTTTGAAGAAATGCTTCGGAACCGGATAGGCGATGGTTTCAAGCGTGACGCCGCTTGCCGGTGCGATGGTGACTTGAGGCGGAATGCCGCTGTTGCCGGGCTCGCGCCAATAGGTGATCCAGCCGGGTTTCGGTTCGATCTGCAGGCCGGCGCGGATTTTGCCGCCGGCATCGGGCGCCAGCGCCACGAGGCGCATGCGGCCGCCTTCGGCCTCGGCCCAGGCGCTCATCTCCGCCCGGGCGGAACAAAAGGGGGCAACGGTCGCGGCCAGTGAAATGGCCGCCATGAAAAGCTGGCGGGGTGCCAAACAAATAATCATCATGGAACAAAGGTTTACAGAAAGTGTCGTTTGGTCGCCAGAAGCGGACGGCCACATAATCTTCATTTTCAGTTGATTGATTGGTGACATTGGCCCATCTTTCTCTTGTCGGGGCCTTTTTGCGGTCTGGCGGCAGGAGGAACGATGTCCTTATCGACGCTGAAGAACAGACGGGAACGTGGCTTCTTCGATGGCCAGTTCCTCATCGCCATGCCCGGCATGGAGGACCGCAATTTTGCGCGCACCGTGATTTACATCTGCGCGCATTCGGATGCAGGCGCCATGGGCTTCGTCATCAACCGGCCGCAGAGCCTCACCTTCACCGACGTGCTGCTGCATCTCGACATGATCAAGCAGGAAGAGCCGATCGTGCTGCCGCAGCGCGCCCGTGACTTCCCGATCCAGACAGGCGGCCCGGTGGAAAGCGGCCGCGGCTTCGTGCTGCATTCGGACGATTATTCCAGCGACTCCTCGATCCCGGTCAGCGACGACATCTGCCTGACGGCGACGCTCGACATCGTGCGCGCCATCTCCAAGGGCGTCGGGCCGAAGCGCGCGACGATGCTGCTCGGCTATTCCTCCTGGGGGGCCGGCCAGCTCGAAAACGAGGTCGCCAACAATGGCTGGCTCACTTGCCCGGCCAATGAGGAGTTGATCTTCGACCGCAGCCTCGAGGACAAATACGAGCGGGCGCTCGCCGGCATGGGCGTGACCGCCGCCATGCTTTCGGCCGAGGCCGGCCACGCCTGACGCCTGTGGCGCCGTGGCTGGCGGTCGCTGGAACGAATAGCTGCAAGTGACGTTTCCTTCCCGCGCGGACGAGAGGTCCGACGCCAACAAGGAGATATTACATGGGTAGCACCAGCGACAAGATCTCAGGCAAGGCCAACGAAATCGCCGGCAAGACGAAGCAGGCGGTCGGCAAGGCTGCCGATGATCGCGACATGCAGGCCAAAGGCGCCGTCCAGGAAGCCAAGGGCAAGGGGCAGGTCGCAACCGGCAAGGTCAAGGGCAAGCTCAAGGGCGCCGTCGACCGGCTCTGACCAGAAAGCGCATCCTTGATGAACCATGCCTGCTGCGCCCTTCGCGCGGCGGGCATTTTTAATCCGCCGCTGCTTTGCTGAGATTAAGACGATGAAGCTTTTCGCCTGCGACAATTGCGATCAGGTGGTCCATTTCGACAACCGCCACTGCGTGCGCTGCAACCATCGTCTCGGGTTTCTGCCCGGCGATCTCGCCATGCATGCGCTGGAGCCGGGCGACGAGACGGTCTGGCAGCTTGTTGCCGATCCCGAGCGGCAGGTGCGCTTCTGCGCCAATGCCGGCCTCGACATCTGCAACTGGCTGGTGGAGGGCGACAGCGACTTCTGCTCCGCCTGCCGCCATAACCGGCTGGTGCCGAACACCGATACCGAGGACGGCATTGGCCGCTGGCGGCGGATCGGCCAGGCGCAGCGGCACCTCTTCTATTCGCTCCTGCGCTGGAAACTGCCGCACCCCGACCGCCTCGAGGATCCGCAAGGCGGCCTGGTCTTCGATTTCCTCGAGGATTCGCTGCAGAATGACGGCCATGTCGTGCCTGCGATGACCGGCCACGAGGAAGGCCTGATCACCATCCGCGCCGCGGAAGCCGACGATGCGACGCGCGAACAGGCGCGCAGCTCGATGAAGGAGCCCTATCGCACGCTGCTTGGCCATTTCCGCCACGAGGCCGGCCATTTCATCTGGAACAAGCTGGTGCGCGACCGCGACGGCCTGGCGGATTTCCGCGCCGTCTTCGGCGACGAACGGCAGGACTATGCGGCCGCACTGCAAAGACATTATGCCGGCGGCCCGCCTCCGGGATGGCAGGACAATTTCATCAGCGCCTATGCGGCATCCCACCCCTGGGAAGATTTCGCCGAGTGCTTCGCCCACTACCTCCATATTGTCGACACGCTGGAGACGGCGCGCGCCTTCGGCATCGCCATCGATCCGCGCGGCCACGAGGAAATATCAGGCGAGGTCGATTTCATCCCTTACAGGGCAAAAAGCGCCGAGCAGCTGGTCAGCGCCTGGGTACCGCTCAGCCTGGCGATCAACGCCATCCAACGCAGCATGGGCCAGCCCGACGCCTATCCCTTCGTGCTCTCCTCGCCTGTTGTGGCCAAGCTCGAATATCTGCACCGGCTGATCCAGGGGGCCGCCGTCGTGGCGCGGCAATAGGTGGGGTAAATGCTGCACGAACTTCGCTGGCCGCACGGCACACCATTCATTGCCCTTCGCTCGCGCTCAGTGCCTCGCTCCTGTCGTCGCTCACCCCCTCATCTGCCTGCCGGCATCTTCTCCCCGCTGGGCGAAGGGGAATCGTGGCATCGCCGTGTCCTGCTTCAACCGCGCGACGGGTGCGACCCTGTCTGCTCAACCGAATACTTAATCATCATCAGCGCTGCCGCCTTGCTAAGTAACAGATCGCGCTCGTCCGCCAAATCCTGTTCGAAACGCTGACAGAGCTTTTCATAGACATCGAAAAGTGCTCTTGCCTCGTCCTGCCGACGATACACGTTCTCCATACGATCTATCGTTGAGCTCAATTCGATGGTCGTGGGAATAGATGACACATCCACCTCCTGAACAGAACAACCCTCATCCGCCTGCCGGCCCCACTGGGGTCGAGCCACGGGTCTCGACCCGTCCTTCGGACCCCCGCGGGCGCGGAGAAGGGGATATGCCGCGACCTCTCCGTCCCTCGCCAAGGTCTCGTATGGCACGTCCCCTCGCCCCGTTTTTACGGGGAGAGGGTTAGGGTGAGGGGCAGCCTTCAGGCACAGGTGTAAGCCCCCTAATCGCCGCCACACCCTAAACCGAAACCGCCTTACCCTTCTTGAACGGCTCCATGCCCCGGCGGGCAAGTTCATCCGCACGTTCGTTTTCCGGGTGGCCGGCGTGGCCCTTGACCCAGTGCAGCGTCACCTTGTGGCGGTTGCGGGCTTCTTCCAGCGCCTGCCAGAGTTCGGCGTTCTTCACCGGCTTCTTGTCCGATGTCTTCCAGCCGTTTTTCTTCCAGCCGAAAATCCACTTGGAGATGCCGTCCTTGACATAGGCGCTGTCGGTATAAAGGTCGACCTCGCAAGGGGTTTTCAGCGCCTGCAGGGCAGAGATCGCCGCCATGAGTTCCATGCGGTTGTTGGTCGTGTCTGCTTCGCCGCCGCAAAGCTCCTTTTCGACGTCGCCGTAACGCAGCACCGCGCCCCAGCCGCCGGGACCGGGATTGCCGGAGCATGCGCCGTCGGTGAAGATATCGACGTGTTTCATAGGCTCAACCCGTATTCGGCGGCCGAGCCGATCTGGCGGTGGAAGCGCAGTTTGCGCAGATATTCGAGCGGGTCCTTTTTGGTGACCATGGCGCCCTCCGGCGTTGTCAGCCAATCGTAGAGCCGGGTCAGGAAGAAGCGCAGCGCCGAACCGCGCGACAGCACCGGCAAGGCGGCGATCTCTTCGCTGCTCAAGGGGCGCACGCTCTGGTAACCCTCGAGCATCGCCGTGCCCTTGGTGATGTTGTAGGCGCAGTCCTTCTCGAAGCACCAGGCATTCAGGCAGATCGAGACGTCATAGGCGAGCAGGTCGTTGCAGGCGAAATAGAAATCGATCAGGCCCGAGAGCTCATCACCGAGGAAGAAGACGTTGTCGGGGAAAAGATCGGCATGGATGACGCCGGCCGGCAGGTCGGCTGGCCAGGCGGCGGCGAGGAAATCGAGTTCGCTGCGGATTTCATCCTGCAGCCCGGGCTCGACCTCGTCGGCGCGCGCCGCGGATTTTTCCCAGAGTGTGCGCCAGCCGTCGATCGACAGCGCGTTCGGCCGCTTCAGCTCGAAACCCTCGCCCGCCACATGCATTTGGGCGAGCGCCCGGCCGACTTCGCGGCAATGCTTTGCCTCCGGCTTTCTCAGCCACATGCCTTCGAGGAAGGAGATCAGCGCCGCCGGGCGGCCGGAGAGTGAGCCGAGCAGCGCGCCGTCGCGGCGCGGCAGCGGCAGCGGGCAGGACAGGCCGCGGGCGGCAAGATGCTGCATCAGGCCGAGGAAGAACGGCAGATCGGCCTTTTCCACTCGCTTCTCGTAAAGCGTCAGGATCAGCGGCTCCTTGGAGGTGTGCAGCAGGAAGTTGGAATTTTCCACACCTTCGGCGATGCCCTTGTAGGAGAGCAGGCTTCCCGCATCATATTCGGTCAGGAACCACTTCAGATCGTCTTCGGCGATATCGGTATAGACTGCCAAGTGAGGTCTCGTCTTCGCGTTATGGATGGTGGATGGGCCGGACCGCGGTTCGGCTTAGCCGTTGACGAAGGCCATGTCGGCCGCCGTCAGCTCGATGCTGCGCAGCTCGCGATTGACCAGGAAATTCTCGGTTTCCTGCACCGTTTCGGCCAGTTCGACACGGGCGTCGAAGCGGGCGCGGAACGCCTCGATGATCTCGTTGACGATGACCTCGGGCGCGGAAGCGCCGGCGGAAAGGCCGAGCGTCGAGATCGCACCGATCTCGTCCCAGTCGAGTTCGGCGGCGCGTTGCACCAGGATCGATTTCTTCGCCCCTGCCCTCAGCGCCACTTCGACCAAACGCTTGGAATTGGAGGAATTCGGCGCGCCGACGATGATGAAGAGATCGCAGCCGGGGGCCGCCTGCTTCACCACTTCCTGGCGATTGGTCGTCGCATAACAGATCGAATCGGCCGCCGGCGCTGTGAGCTTGGGAAAACGCTCCTGCAGGCGGGCGATGACGCCGGCCGTATCGTCGACCGACAGCGTCGTCTGGGTGACATAGCCGAGATTGTCCGGGTCGGCGGGCGCGTAGGCGTCGGCATCCTCGATCGTCTCGATCAGCGAGACAGAGCCCTCCGGCAGCTGTCCCATCGTGCCGATCACCTCAGGATGACCGGCATGGCCGATCAGGACGACATGGCGGCCGAGGCGGTTGTGGCGCATCGCCTGCTTGTGGACCTTGGAAACCAGCGGACAGGTGGCGTCGAGATAGAAGAGGTTTCGGCTAACCGCATCCTCCGGCACGGATTTCGGCACGCCATGGGCGGAGAAGACCACCGGCTGGGCGCGATGCTCGGCCGGGATCTCGTCCAGTTCCTCGACGAAGACGGCGCCCTTGGCCTCCAGCCCCTCGACGACATAACGATTGTGGACGATCTCGTGGCGCACATAGACCGGAGCGCCATAGGATTTCAGCGCCAGCACGACGATCTGGATGGCGCGGTCGACGCCGGCGCAGAAGCCGCGCGGCCCGCAGAGCCTGATCGTCAGGGGAGGTTTCGCCGCAATATTCATGTCTTTTCCGTCAAGAATTCATATTCCTGTACCTGTCACAGGAATGAGGGAGAACGTGGCCAGGTCCAGCTTCAACAGCGACGTCCCGCGAGGTCGTAATCGACGTCTAGCCCAATATAGTCGAGAATTGAAGCGATACTATTGCGAGTGTTTGTTGCCCGGCTTGCGGAACCAGGAGATCGCCACCACGACGACGAGCACGGCGGCCAGGCCATACCAGGTGAAGGCATATTGCAGATGGTCGTTCGGCAGATCGACCTGGGTGACGCCGCCGATCGGCAGGCCGGCCGGATTGGGCGCTGAATCGGCATCGACGAAAAAGGGGATGACACGCCCCTTCTCCAGCCCGACGCTGTCGGCCATGACGTCGAGGTCCTTCCAGTAGAAGATGTTCTTGGCGACGTCATTGTCCGGCACCAGCGAGGAGGGCTTGCCGGGAAGTTTTGCCCGCGCCAGGCCGGTGACGGTCTGCTGATCCGTCAACTGGCCCTGCATGCGCATTTCCGGTTCCTTGTTCTCATAGGGAACGAAGCCGCGATTGACGAAGAGGACCCGGCCGTCGGCAAGCTCGAGCGGGGTGTAGACGTAAAAGCCGGTCTGGCCGCGCCAGGTGGCGAAGAAATGCCGCTCCTTGTTGTTGATATAGCGGCCGGTAGCGGTGACCTTGCGGTATTCGATGTCGCCGCCGGATGCCGCGATTGCCTCGATATCGGCGAGCGGCACGGGCGCGGCAGCCTGGCGCGCGGCGATATCGGCGAGCAGGCCCTCTTTCCAGTGGAGACGCTCCACCTGCCAGGTGCCGAGCGAGATCAGGATGGCGAGCGCAATCAGCACCAGCACGCCTGTTATCACAGGCAGCCGGCGGCGCGGGGCGGCGCGGTCCATATCAGTCACTCAGGCGTCCCTCGCGGGCATTGTGGCGGTATTGCATGGCGATCAGGATGCCCTTGAACCAGCGCAGCGTCAGCAGCGACAGGATGATCGTCAGCGGCCCGAACAGCAGGATATGCACCCAGATCGGTGGGCCGTAATTCACCTGCAGCCAGAGCACCATGCCGATGATGACAAAGCCGACGATCAGGATGACGAAGACAGCAGGACCGTCGCCGGAATCGGCGAAGGAATAATCGAGGCCGCAGCAGGCGCAATGCGGCTTTACCCCGAGCAGGCCATCGAACAGCTGGCCTTGACCGCAGCGCGGGCAGCAGCCCTTGATACCTGTTTTAACAGGATCGACGGGGGGAAAATGAGCGCTGTCCTCGTTCATGCCATTCCTTCCCGCAGTTGCCTTCGCGGTCGCGGCTTGTTCAATGCTGCCTTAACTCTCCCATAATGTATTCGCATCCCGAATGGAAAGGCCTGCGCGGTTTCGCCTCACCGATTCGCGCCAAACAGAAGAAGAAGAAGAACGATGACCCATGACAGCCATGCAGGGCAGATCATCATCCTGAACGGTGCCCCGCGGAGCGGCAAATCCAGCATCGCCCGGGCAATCCAGGAGGAATTCGAGGGACCGTGGATCAACCTCGGCGTCGACAGCTACAATGCCATGACGCCACGGCGCTATTTGCCCGGCATCGGCCTCAGACCCGGCGGCGAGCGGCCGGAGTTGGAAGAGCTGATACCATTCCTCTATGCCGCCCTCTATGAATCGATCGCCATCCATGCCGGGCTCGGCCTCAACGTCGTCGCCGATCTCGGCCATCACGACAGCTACTCACAGCCGCTCGGCATTCTCGGCGATTGCGCCCGGCGCCTTGAAGGATTTTCCGTGCTGTTCGTCGGCGTGCGCTGTCCGATCGAGACGATCATGCAGCGGCGGGAGGTTGCAGAGGAGGGCCGCGAGACACTGTATCTGCGCGCCACCGACGACGTGCCGATCCCCGAACCGGTGCAGCGATGGCAGGACGAAGTGCACCGGCCCGGCATTTACGACATCGAGGTCGATACGTCGGTGCTGACCGCTCTGGAATGCGCCGAGGCGATCCGCCACCGGCTCGATCTCGGCAGCCCCGAACCTTCAGCCTTCGAGAGAATCGCTGGCGGGCGCTGATGGCGATAGGATGCCAGCAGGTGTAAGCGGCGTTTGGCGATCAAGCTCGCATTGCTTCCCGCAGCAATTCAATGGTCTGCGTGACGGATCGGCCTTCAACCTGGGGCGGCAGCGCGCGCTCGCAAAACTCGCGCCAGACAAACAGCGTCAGCTCAGCGCCGTCTGTCGGGGTTTCTCCCGGCCCGTCCGCAAAATTCTGAAGCACGCGATAGCGGCTGTCTTTCCAGAACAGTTCCTCCACCCAAGCATAGATCGGGATCACATGAAAATGGATGGGATAGCCGGGAGAGTGTCCAAACCGGCCGATATAAATGCGTTGCGCTCCCAGTTTCCGCTTCAGTACGTCCTGAGCTTTCGCCAGCAATGGACCAAGCTCCGTTAATGCGGCTTCGGACAGATCGGAAAGATCGTTGGTGTCCAGCTTGGAACTGATCATGAGATAACCGGGAAGAGCGGAATTCACCCGGTGGTTCACCAGCCATCCATCCGTCTCGACAACATGAAAACGATCGGGGATCTGCAAATTGCCTACTCCTCTATGAATTCAGGAATTTTGCAGATGGAGCACTCAAGACCTCTCCCGGATCATGCCAATGCTCTATCGATGACAAAGAATGGATGAGTGTCCGCCTCCTGCCAATCGTACGCCTCACTGTTCGTCATGCTCGGCATCCATGCACGCGCTCCGTCTTGTCCCAGGAGATCGCGGGGACGGCCCCCTCATCCGCCTGCCGGCACCTTCTCCCCGTAAACGGGGCGAAGGAGGATAGCCGCGACCTCTCCGTTCCCCACTAACCTCTCGCAGGGCACGTCCCCTCGCCCCGTTTACGGGGAGAGGGTTAGGGTGAGGGGCAGCCATTGTTCCGAACCGGGCAGCCGCGCAATGACGGAGGATGGAGCGAACCATACAAAAAAGGCGGGCACCAGGCCCGCCTTTCGTTTCAATATCTTCCCGATCAACCGGCTGCGACGGGTGCGCCCCAGCCGCCCCAGACGTAGATGCAGAAGAACAGGAACAGCCAGACGACGTCGACGAAGTGCCAGTACCAGGCGGCCGCCTCGAAGCCGAAATGCTGTTTCGGGGTGAAGTCGCCGCGCAGCGCGCGCAGCAGGCAGACCAGCAGGAAAATGGTGCCGACGAGGACGTGGAAACCGTGGAAACCGGTCGCCATGAAGAAGGTCGCGCCGTAGATCGAATTCTTGAAGGCGAAAGGCGCATGAGCATATTCATAGGCCTGGACGGTGGAGAAGAATATGCCGAGCAGCACGGTCAGCGTCAGGCCCTGGATCAAGCCCTTGCGGTCATTGTGCAGCAGCGCATGGTGCGCCCAGGTGACCGTCGTGCCGGACAGCAGCAGGATGACGGTGTTGTAGATCGGCAGGTGCCAGGGATCGAGGACCTCGATGCCCTTCGGCGGCCAGACGCCGCCGGTATAGGCGAGCCGCGAGGCCTGGATTGCCTCGTTCGGATAGAGGCTGGCGTCGAAATAGGCCCAGAACCAGGCGACGAAGAACATCACTTCGGAAGCGATGAACATGATCATGCCGTAGCGCAGGTGCAGCGAGACGACGCGGGTATGGGCGCCCTCATGGGCTTCCTTCACCGTATCGGCCCACCAGCCGTACATGACGTAGAGAACCAGCACGAGGCCGATATAGAAGAGCCAGGGATTGGCGAGCTCGGCGCCGGCAACCTTGAACGAGCCGCCGTTCAGGTAGCGCATGTAGCAGACGCCGCCGATCGCCATGATGAAGGCGCCGAACGAGGCGAGAATCGGCCACGGGCTCGGATCGATGATGTGGTAGTCGTGATTCTTCTGGTGCGCATCGGCCATGTAGCTATCCCCGGATGTCTTCCTCACTTCGCTCCCGGCATAGCCGGAAACGAGCCTTGATCAAAGTTTCTTTTCTATCTTCACCGCTCCACCCTCATTCGAAGCGACAGGCTTCGGACCCTCTTTCGGATAGAACGTATATGACAACGTCACCGTGTGGATATCCTTCGATTCCACCGCCTTGACGATATCAGGGTCGATGTAGAACACGACCGGCATTTCCAGCTTCTCGCCCGGCTTCAGGTCCGTGTCGGTAAAGCAGAAACATTGCACCTTGTTGAAATAGGCGCCCGCTTCGCCCGGCGTGACGTTGAACACCGCCTGGCCGCGCTGGATCTCGTTCGAGCGATTCTCGGCGACGAAATTGACCTGGATGGTTTCGCCGATCTTCGGATTGACCTCGCGCTCGACCGGCTTGAAATTCCATTGCAGGCCCGGCGCAACATTGGCGTCGAAGGTCACCCGCATCTTGCGGTCGAGGACGACGCTCGACATCTGCTCGACGCGCTGGGTCGTGCCGTTATAGCCCGTCACCTGGCAGAAGAGACGGTAGAGCGGCACGGCGGCATAGCTCATCGCCCCCATGCCGAAGACGAAGCTCAGGCACATCATGACGACGGCGCCGTTGTTGCGCCCCTGCTTCCTCGGTGCGGCGGCCTTGTCGCTCATCCGGCTGCTCCCCCACCCATCTTCACGATCGCCATCACGTAGAAGAGAACGACGAGACCGGCGAGCACCAGCCCGAGGGCGATGTTGCGGTTGCGGCGCGACTTCATCTGCTTTTCGGTGAGCTTGACGAGATCCATCAGAACAAGCCTCCCGCTTGCGAAACCAGCATGGCGGCCAGCCGGTCGATCATCAGGGCGGAGAAGACGGCGAACAGATAGAAGATCGAGAAGGCGAAGAGCTTCTTTGCCGGGATCATCTTCAGATCGCCGTCCGGCATGCGCCAGACCGCGATGGAACAGTAGACGAAGATCGCCCCGAGGGCGGCGGCGACGAGGCCGTAACCGTAGCTGGCAAAACCGAGGAAGGACGGCAGGACCGCACAGACGGCCGTCAGCACCGCATAAGCGACGATTTGATGTTTGGTGACCCGCTCGCCGGAAACATTCGGCAGCATCGGCACGCCGACAGCCTCGTAATCGCGCATCTTGAAGAGGGCAAGCGCCCAGAAATGCGCCGGCGTCCATAGGAAGATGATCAGGAAGAGCACCGTGCTCTCGATCGTCACCGTGTTCGTCACGCAGGCCCAGCCGATCATCGGCGGAAAGGCGCCGGCGGCACCGCCGATGACGATGTTCTGCGGCGTCGAGCGCTTCAGCCACATGGTGTAGATGACGGCGTAGAAGAAGATGGTGAAGGCGAGGATGCCGGCCGACAGCCAGTTGACGGCAAGGCCGAGAATGACGACCGAAAAGCCCGACAGCACCAGGCCGAAGGCCAGCGCCTCGGAGGGCGCGATGCGGCCGGCCGGGATAGGACGCTTGGCGGTGCGGCTCATGACGGCGTCGATATCGGCGTCGTACCACATGTTGAGCGCACCGGAGGCGCCGGCGCCGACGGCGATGCAGAGGATGGCGATCAGGCCGAGGACCGGATTGATATGGCCCGGCGCCAGCACCAGGCCGGCAAAAGCAGTGAAGACCACGAGCGACATCACCCGTGGCTTCAAGAGTTCGAAGTAATCGCGTGCGCTGGCTTCCGACAATTCGCCGTCCTCTGCAAGCGCCTCGTGATTGTCGATGACCGTCATCATTCCGTCCTGAATGTCTCAATGTCAGGACGCCGTATCGAGATGCGGCGTCCTGTTATCCGCACAGTTTACTTGATGCGCGGCAGCTGTTCCCACTGGTGGTAGGGCGGCGGCGAAGGCAGCTGCCATTCGAGCGTCGTCGCGCCTTCGCCCCACGGATTGTCGCCCGCCACGCGCTTCTTGGCGAGGGCCTCGAAGACGCAGAAGAGGAAGACCACCACGCCGAAGGCCGAGATGTAGGAGCCGACGGAGGAGACGTAGTTCCAGCCGGCATAGGCATCGGGATAGTCGATGTAGCGGCGCGGCATGCCGGCGAGGCCGAGGAAGTGCTGCGGGAAGAACACCAGGTTGACGCCGATGAACATGATCCAGAAGTGCAGCTTGCCCAGGAATTCGCTGTAGAGGTAGCCGGTCATCTTCGGGAACCAGTAATACCAGCCGGCGAAGATCGCGAAGACGGCGCCGAGCGACAGAACGTAGTGGAAGTGCGCCACGACGTAATAGGTGTCATGCAGCGACCGGTCGAGACCGGCATTGGCGAGCTGGACACCGGTGACGCCGCCGACCGTGAACAGGAAGATGAAGCCGATCGCCCAGAGCATCGGCGTGCGGAACGAGATCGAGCCGCCCCACATCGTCGCGATCCAGGAGAAGATCTTCACGCCCGTCGGAACGGCGATGACCATCGTGGCGAAGACGAAGTAGCGCTGCGCGTCGAGCGACAGGCCGACCGTGTACATGTGGTGGGCCCAGACGACGAAGCCGACGGCGCCGATCGCGACCATGGCGTAGGCCATGCCGAGGTAACCGAAGATCGGCTTCTTCGAGAAGGTCGAGATGATGTGGCTGACCATGCCGAAGCCCGGCAGGATGAGGATGTAGACCTCGGGGTGACCGAAGAACCAGAACAGGTGCTGGTAGAGGATCGGATCGCCGCCGCCTTCCGGAGAAAAGAAGGCCGTGCCGAAATTGCGGTCGGTGAGCATCATGGTGATGCCACCCGCCAGAACCGGCAGCGACAAGAGGAGCAGGAAGGCAGTGATCAGCACCGACCACGCGAACAGCGGCATCTTGTGCAGGGTCATGCCGGGCGCGCGCATGTTGAGGATGGTGGTGATGAAGTTGATCGCACCGAGGATCGACGAGGCGCCGGCAATATGGAGCGCGAAGATCGCAAGGTCGACTGCCGGCCCCGGCATGCCGCTGGTCGACAGCGGCGGATACATCGTCCAACCGCCGCCGGCGCCATAAGCGCCTGCGGGACCTTCAACGAACATCGAAAGCAGCAGCAGGATAAAGGCCGGTACGATCAGCCAGAAGGAGATGTTGTTGAGGCGCGGGAAGGCCATGTCGGGGGCGCCGATCATGATCGGCACCATCCAGTTGGCGAAACCGCCGATCATCGCCGGCATGACCATGAAGAAGATCATGATCAGCGCGTGCGCGGTCGTGAACATGTTGAACATCTGCTTGGCGCCGTCGATTGCGGCATCGCCCTCATAGCCGTAGACCATCGAGGCCAGGCCGTGGAAGATCTGGATGCCCGGCTCCTGCAGCTCCATGCGCATGGCCACCGACAGAGCGCCGCCGATGATGCCGGCAATGATCGCGAAGATCAGGTAGAGCGTGCCGATGTCCTTGTGGTTGGTCGAAAACAGCCAGCGATTGACAAAGCTCGGCGTGTGCCCGTGATCGTGGTCATGATCATGGGCGTGGTCATCATGGGCATGACCGTGAGAATGATCGTCGTGAGCGGAAGGTCCAGCCATTGTCCCGATCCCCTTTAATTACTGTGCTTCGGCGACGTCGACGGTCTTTGCGGGACCATCGGTTGCGGCCATGAGTGTCTTATAGGCGCCGGGCAGGTCGCTGGCGGCCGTGGTCAGCCACTGCTTGTACTTGTCCTCGGAGACGACGCGGATGGCGATCGGCATGAACGCATGGTCCTTGCCGCAAAGCTCGGAACACTGACCGTAGAACAGGCCTTCGCGCTCGGCCTTGAACCAGGTCTCGTTCAGGCGGCCGGGAACGGCGTCGATCTTGACACCGAAGGAGGGCATCGCGAAGGCGTGGATGACGTCGGTCGGCGCGGCAGTGACGAGAACGCGGACGGTCTTGTTGACCGGCAGCACCAGCTCGTTGTCGACGGCGAGAAGCCGGGGATAGACCGACTTGTCTTCCTTGCCTGCGGCGGCACGGTCCTGATCCTTCAGGAGATAGGAATCGAAGGCCAGCGGCGTTTCGCCCGAGCCCTCATATTCATAATTCCACTGCCACTGGGTGGCGGTCGCCTTGACCGTGACGTCAGGATTTTCCGGCAGCGTCAGCTGCGCCGTCAGCAGGTTGAAGGAAGGAATGGCGAGAAGCAGCAGCACCAGGACCGGCCCCACGGTCCAGATGACCTCGATGAGCGTGTTGTGGCTCGTTCTCGAGGGCACCGGATTTGCGCTGGCGCGGAACTTGACGCAGACGAGAATGAGCAGGATCAGAACGAAGAGCGTGATCGGAACGATAAACCACAGGGTATATTGTTCGAACCACTGGATTTCCCGCATGATCGGGGTCGCAGCCGGCTGCAGCGTCGCCTGCCACGGCGTCGGCTGGTCGGCATATGTGCCGGAAGCAAAAAGCAGACAGACCAGCGCGGTCAGAGCTGCATAAGCCTTCTTCATCACCTTATTATCTCCCTCGAGCGCTTGACCTGCAAAACCAATGCAGAATCCTTGCCATCTTCAGCGCTTCAAACCACAGTTTGGCATTTGCCGCAACAGGCCAGAGCAATTGTCTATGCGGCATTTTTGCTTAAAGCATAGGCAGGCCCGAAGGGCAAAACATCACAAGTTTTTCATCAGCATATGAAAAAACACCTTTCCGGCCAATCCGGCCGCCGCACATTCTTGCCGAAAGGTCCAATTTCTGCCGCAGTCCCCCGGTTTTCACGGGGTGGGGCTTTTCATTTCCGGTGGGCAGCTTCAACAATAGCCGCAATGATTCGATATCCAGAGGTTTTCATGGGTTTCCGTTCCCTCGCGCAGTCGCTCGTCGTGACTGTCAGCATCGCGGCTGCCGCGGCGACGCCCGTTTTCGCACAGCAACCCGCTCCCTCCCCAGCCCCGCCCACCGCACCAGCACCGGCCGCCCCGGCGCCTGCCCCGCAGCAGCCGAACGCCGCCAGCCCGAAAGTCGAACCGGTGACGCCCGGCCAGACGCAGCCGCAGGCGCCGGGCACGGTGAAATCCAATCATGGCGCCTGGTCCGTTGTCTGCGACAAGCCGGCCGGCGCTTCGGCCGAACAATGCGCTCTGATGCAGAACGTCATCGCCGAAGACAGGCCGGAAGTCGGGCTTTCCGTCGTCGTCCTGAAGACGGCCGACCGCAAGTCGAAGATCCTGCGCGTGCTTGCACCGCTCGGGGTGCTGCTGCCGAACGGCCTCGGCCTCAATGTCGACGGCAAGGATATCGGCCGCGCCTATTTCGTGCGCTGCTTCGCCGATGGCTGTTATGCCGAAGTCGTGCTCGAGGACGAGTTGCTGAAGACCTTCCGCAGCGGCGCCCAGGCAACCTTCATCGTCTTCCAGACCCCCGAAGAAGGCATCGGCATCCCCGTCGACCTCAAGGGTTTTGCCGAGGGTTTTGACGCGCTGCCGTAAGGGCAATTTCCGTCTCCTGGTCCGCCCCTCATCCGCCTGCCGGCACCTTCTCCCCGCTCGCGGGGCGAAGGGGCATCGCCGCAACCTCTCGGTTCCCCGCCCACGTTTCGCAGGGCACGTCCCCTCTCCCCGCTCACGGGGAGAGGGTTAGGGTGAGGGGCAGCATCCGCTGAACGGGCCAGTGTCGCACAAGACCGAGTACCTTCTCCCAACAAAGAATAATTCCGCCGCAGGGCTTCACTCTTTATCAGGTAGAGCCCTATCTAGGTGAGTAAGCGCATTCCCGCATGCCCATTGGAGCCAGACCATGACCACCGATCTCCTGACGCTTTTCGATGCCGACGAAGCCACGATGCGGGGCCTTGTCGCCGAGGCGCTCGCCGGCGCCGATGACGGCGAGCTCTTCATCGAGCATGCGCAGGCCGAAGCGCTGACCTTCGACAATGGCCGACTGAAGGGCGGCAGCTTCAATACCGAGCAGGGTTTCGGCCTTCGTGCCGTTGCCGGCGAAGCGGTGGGTTATGCGCATGCGGGCGATCTTTCCGTCACGGCGCTGAAACGGGCGGCCGATGCCGTCAGTGCGGTCACGCGCGGTTATGCCGGCAGCTATGCAGCGGCACCCCAGCGCACGAACCGCAAACTCTATGCCGACGAAAATCCGATCGGCTCACCGAGCTTCGAGGAAAAGGTGAAGGTGCTGACCGAGATCGACGCCTATCTCAGGAACAAGAACGACAAGGTGAGACAGGTAACGGCTTCGGTGGCGGCAAGCTGGCAGATGGTCGACATCCTGCGCGCCGACGGTCATCGCGTCCAGGACATCCGTCCGATGACGCGCATCAACATCTCGGTCGTGGTCGGCGATGGCGACCGGCAGGAAAGCGGCTCCTATGGCCAGGGCGGCCGCATCGGCTTCGGCGATTTCATCGCGACGGGAAGCTGGAAGTTCGGCGCCGACGAGGCGCTGCGCCAGGCGCTCGTCAACCTCGAGGCGATCGATGCGCCGGCGGGCACGATGGACGTCGTTCTCGGCTCCGGCTGGCCGGGCGTGATGCTGCACGAGGCGGTCGGTCATGGGCTGGAAGGCGATTTCAACCGCAAGAAGACGTCCGCCTTTGCCGGCCTTCTCGGCCAGATGGTGGCAGCACCCGGCGTTACCGTTGTCGACGACGGCACGATCGACAACCGCCGCGGCTCGATCACCATCGACGACGAGGGCACGCCCTCCGGCTACAACGTGTTGATCGAGAACGGCAAGCTCGTCGGCTATATGCAGGACCGGCAGAACGCCCGGCTGATGGGCATGGCGCCCACCGGCAACGGCCGCCGCCAGGGTTATGCGCATGTGCCGATGCCGCGTATGACCAACACCTACATGCTCGGCGGCGACAAGACGCCGGATGAAATCATCGCCTCGGTGAAGAAGGGCATTTATGCCGTCTCCTTCGGCGGCGGCCAAGTGGATATCACCTCCGGCAAGTTCGTCTTCGGATGCACCGAGGCCTATCTGATCGAGAACGGAAAGGTCGGCGCGCCGATCAAGGGCGCGATGCTGATCGGCAACGGCCCTGATGCGATGAAGAGGGTCACGATGATCGGCAACGACATGAAGCTCGACACCGGCATCGGCAATTGCGGCAAGGCCGGCCAATGGGTTCCGGTCGGCGTCGGCCAGCCGCATCTGCGCATGGATCAGATCACGGTCGGCGGCACGCAGACCTGAGGCGGGAGGAGCTGATGGCGGAGATCGAAATCAGACCTTTTGCCGAAGGCGACGCCGACGACGTGCTGTCGGTGATCCTGCCGATCCAGCGCGAGGAATTCGGCATCGACATCACCGCCGATGCGCAGCCGGACCTGAGGGTCATCCCGGATTTCTACCAATCCGGCAAAGGGCAGTTCTGGGTCGCCGTCAAGGACGGCGCGATCGTCGGCACGCTGGGCTTGAAGGATATCGGCCACAACCAAGCGGCGCTGCGCAAGATGTTCGTCGCCGCCGAGGTGCGCGGCCGCGAACACGGCGTGGCGGCGCTGCTCCTCGATCGCATGTTCGCCCATGCCAGGGACGCCGGCCTCACCGATATCTTCCTCGGCACGACCGACAAGTTCGTCGCTGCCCATCGCTTCTACGAGAAGAACGGTTTTACCGAGATTGCCAGGAGCGCCCTGCCCCGCGCCTTCCCGCTGATGGCGGTGGACAACAAGTTCTATCGCTACAAGCTCGGCTGATTCACGCAGCCGATATGCCTTAGCTCTTCGGCAGCTCCGCCGGCTGAAACAGCCACTTGCGTTCGATCGCCGCGGCAAGATCGATATCGTTGCTGCGGGCAAACAGCAGCAGGTGGCCGAGGAGGTCGGCGGTCTCGTCGGCCAGATCGCGCCGCATTTCCTCGGGCGAACGGCCCTTGGCACGACCCCGGCCGGTCAGCCGGTTCCAGGCCTGTGTCAACTCGCCCATTTCTTCCTGCAGCTTCAAGAGAAACCAATCGGCATCGCGTTCGATACCGTTTGCAGCGACATGGGCGGCGGATGAGATTTCGAACTGGTCGGCAAGACGACGCAACATCAGCGTTCTCCTTTTGTTTATGGAGGAGACGCTGATTCCCGATGCTTGTCCAGAGTGGATTAACTTGAGTGCCGGGCGGCGATCAGCCGTGGTCCGGCAGCAGCATGCAGTCATAGGAGCGCTGCTTCAGCGCATCGCAAGCCGAGACGGCGGCATCCCTGCTGGCGAAGCCGACGAAGCGGGCACGGTAGATCCGGTTGGCGCCCTCCCCAACCGCCTCGGTATAGGGCGAGGCTGAAACGAGCGGCGCGCCGCCTTCCGACTGCGCCTGGGCGAGAAGGGCACGCGCCGCATCGGCGCTCGGGGCGGCCGAGATCTGGATCTGCCAGTCGCCATCGGCCTTTTTCGCCGAGGTCTTCGATGTCTTGCCGGCGTTCAGGATCTCGTCCATCGCGACCGGACGGTCCAACGGCACGACGGCGTCATCGGCATAGGCCAGGCTCTTCGACGCGAGGTCGTCGGCAGGGCGCGGCGCGTTGAGCGGCACCGGAACGTCGGACGCATCGGCGGCGGAAGCGACTTCGACGGCCTCCTTGGCGCCGACACTCGCCATCAGCCTGGCGCCGCCGGAAGACGAGGCGCGACCGAGATAGCGGTCGAGCAGCGCCGCCATCTTGGCGTCGCGGCTGCGGGCGGTGCGGCCGCCGAGCACGACGCCGACGACGCGGCGGTTGCCGTCCCTGACGGCGCTGACGAGATTGAAGCCGGAGGCGTTGGTATAGCCCGTCTTGATGCCGTCCATGCCCTGGTAGCGGTACATGAGGTTATTGTGACCGCGCACGGTCTTGCCGCGGAAATTGAAGCTTGCCATCGAAAACAGGCGGTATTCATTCGGATAATTCTTCATCAGCGCCACGCCGAGCATCGACATGTCGCGCGCCGTCGTCACCTGGCTGCTGTTCGGCAGGCCGGATGCGTTGAGGAAGACGGTGCGGCTCATGCCGAGCTGGCGGGCTTTTGCCGTCATCATCCGGGCAAAACCGCTCTCCGAGCCGCCGAGCGTCTCGGCCATGGCGGCGGCGGCGTCATTAGCGGATTTGACGATCATGCCATAGACCGCCTCGCGCACCGTGATGGTGCCGCCCGCTTTGACACCGAGCTTGGTCGGCGGCCGCGCGGCCGCGTATTTCGACATTCTGATCGGCGTATCCCAGGCGATCTTGCCACGCTTCAAGGCCTCGAAGGTGAGATAAAGCGTCATCATCTTCGTCAGAGAGGCCGGATGGTTCAGCGTATCGGCGTTTTCGGCGGCAAGGACCTTGCCGGTGCGGGCATCGAGGATCAGCGAGGCGCTACCGGCAAGAGCCGCAAACGGTGCCGAAACGGCCAGCGTCACGGTCAAAACAGCCGCCAATAGCTTTCTCATGGAATTCCCCCTGATGCGCTGGCTCTCGATGGCCGGCCCTGTGTCGTAATGTGACAGAAGCCGCAAGTTTGTCGCGACTTTGCGGCAACGCCTAACATTTTTCTAGTCTTTTCATCGTCTTGGTTAACAAAAAACGAAAGAAGCTGTGCGCAAACGGGATTCAGCAAGGCTTAAGCCGCTCTTGCTAGTTTGCCGTAAAAGGCGATGGGCGGGGCATGACGGGACAATTGAAGCGGCTGGCAAAACGCGTGGCGATCGGCGCCGGGCTCGAGGCGTCATGGCTGATCGCCTCTGCCGGGCTGATGCGCGAGGCGCGCGGGCGCGGCGTCGTCTTCACGCTGCATCATGTCCGCCCGCATGTGAGCCAGGCCTTCGAGCCGAACGCGCATCTGGAAATCACCCCTGCCTTTCTCGATGCGGCGCTGCGCCGGCTGACGCGGGAGGGCTATCGTTTCGTGCCGCTCGATCGGGTGCCGGCGCTGTTGGCGGAGCCGGAGGGCGGCAGGCCGTTTGCGGCCTTCACGCTCGACGACGGTTACCGCAACAATCTGGAGCATGCGCTGCCGGTATTCGAACGGCACCAGGCGCCGTTCACGGTTTTCGTCAGCCAGGGTTTTGCCGAAGGCTCCCACAGCATCTGGTGGGAGACGCTCGCCGTGCTGCTGCGTAGCCGAAACGAGATCCGTTTCGACTTCGGCGGCGGCCGGGAGCGGCTGGCGCTCGACCGTCCGCAGCAGCAGTGGAACGCCTTCGACCGCTTTGCCGCTTACATCCACCGTACGGACGAGGCACGCGCCGTTGCCGCCATCGACAGCCTGGCGCGGGAAAACGGCATCGAGCCGACGGAAATCGTGCGTGAGCTGGTCATGGGACCCGGTGAGCTGCAATGGCTTGCCAGACGTCCGCTCGCCGCACTTGGGGCACACACGATCAGCCACCGCGCCCTTGCCCGGCTGCCGGCAGCCGAAGCGCGGATAGAGATGCAGGTTTCGGCCGATTATGTCGAGGGGCTGACCGGCATCCGCCCCGATACGATCGCCTATCCCTACGGCACGCCGCAGGCTGCCACCGCCCGCGAGGCGCGGATTGCCGGCGATCTCGGCTTTTCGGTCGCCGTTACCACGCAGCCGGGGCTGCCGGCAGCCGCCAGCACCGCCTATCTGCCGCGCATGTCGCTGAACGGCTTCTACCAGAAGCGGCGCTACGTCTCGGCGCTTGCCTCCGGCATACCGCTGAAGCTCATGGGCAGGTAGGGTTCTCAAGGATACATCCGCACCTTTTCCCACGCCCCGACCGGTGACGGGCGGCGGAATTCGATGCGGTCATGCAGGCGGAATGCCTGATCCTTCCAGAATTCGATCGAGGTCGGCCGAATGCGGAAGCCAGACCAGTGGGAGGGCCGCGGAATATCGCCGATGGCATAGCGGGCGGTATATTCGGCCACCGCCTTCTCGAGCGCGAATCGGCTTTCGAGCGGGCGGGATTGTTTGGAAGCCCAGGCGCCGATGCGGCTACCGCGCGCCCGTGTTTGGAAATAGGCGTCGGCCTCGGCGTCGCTGACGATCTCGACCGGGCCGCGCAGTCTGACCTGCCGGCGCAGGCTTTTCCAGTGGAAACACATGGCGGCTTTCTTCTGACCCAAGATTTCGTGACCTTTCCGGCTCTCGAAATTGGTGTAGAAGACGAAACCGTCGTCATCGAATCCCTTCAGGAGAACCATGCGGACATTGGGAAGACCATCCTCGTCGACCGTCGCCAGCGCCACGGCATTCGGATCGTTCGGCTCCGAGGCCTCCGCCTCCTTCAGCCATTCGGCAAAGAGCTTGAAGGGCTCGCCACTTTCGGTAAAGTCACCGCTTGTTAACTCGTTTGCCGACATATTGGTTCAAATGCCCCGGATTATTCAAAACTCGCCCAGCTTTTGATGACTGGACAGGATGCAGGGTGGAAGTCATAGCAAAGTCATATCGCCATACAAAGGGCCTGCGGCAACGCGCCAGCGCCTTCCTGGTCATCGGCGCCGCAATGCTGTCGCTTTCCGGCTGCGTTGGCGGCGGCATGGATTTCTTGAGCGAAGCCAAGGTCGACCGGTCGGTGGCGACAGGCACGGTGCCGCAGACGCCGCCGAGCACCGACACGCTTTCGGACGAGATGACGGTGCGCAACGCCGTAACTTCGGCAGATGTGAACAGGCTCGAAGGCCAGCCGCTTCCCTGGGCGAACGCATCGACCGGCAGCGCCGGCGTCATCGATACGATCGTCGAGAATAACGAATCCGGCCAGGTCTGCCGGCAGTTCCGCACCACCCGGCATTCCTATGTCGGCATTGCCAAATTCTACGGCAAGACCTGCCTCGTCGGCGGCGGCAACTGGCAACTCCTGAGCTTCCAGCCGGAAAGCTGACGCTAATCCGGCGGGAAAAGCTGACACTAATCCGGCGCGCCGACAGGTTAACGCCTGCCGGCTTTCCGCCGAATGCTTAGCAAAGAGCTAACCATTTCCGGCAAAACACTCCCAATCCCTCCACAGAAATAAGAAGTGATTAGCAACTCGGCCGCACGATCGGCGTTGAGAGTGGCTCTGCCTGCCTTCGCGGCCGGTGGCGCCTCACAGCGTTAATATTGGACTTTGATATTGGGCGGGAATGCCGGGCAAGGACAGGCGCCCGCATCGCAACACCGGCGGTTTTGACATGCGCGATCCTTACAAAATTCTGGGCGTCAAGCGCGACGCGGCGGCGGACGAGATCAAGGCGGCCTGGCGCAACATGGCCAAGGCTGCCCATCCCGATCACAACCAGGATGATCCGACAGCGACGGCCCGGTTTGCCGAGATCGGCCGCGCCTATGAAACGCTGAGGGATCCGCGCAAACGCAGCCTGTTCGACAATGCCGTGCGCATGGCGGAAGCCAAGAAGCAGGAACAGACGATCATGCAGCAGCGCCAGGCCGCACGCGAGGCCGCGGCCCGCGCCAGGGCGGCGCAGGCCAATGCCGAGCGGGTGATGGAAGAGCTTGCCCGGGCTGCCCAGAAGACCGCGGCCGAAGGCTCCAGGCAGCAGGCGGCCGCCGGCGAAGGCGCCGAGGAGATGGTGGAACGCATTTTCGGCGCTCAGGCCCGCGCTGCGGCGGGCGGCCAGGCGCAGGGTCGCGCGCAGCATGCCCAGAATCAGCAAACCCAGTATCAGCAGACTCACAATCAGCAGACGCAGGGCCAGACACAGGCCGAAGCGGGCAAGCGCGCCGAGGGCGACGCCGCCGAAGCCGATGAGGAAACCGGCGAGGCGGCCAATAATGCCGGCGCCAACCTGCCGCTGCCGCTCAGCATTCTGACATCGCTGGTGCGCCGTTTCACCGGCGCCAAGGATACCGGCCTCGAAAAAGCGCCCGACGAGGTGACGACGGCGACGGTGACGATCGACGACGTGCTGAAGAGCGGCTGGATCACCGCATCGCTGCCCGAGGGCCGCGAGATCGGCTTCGCATTGCCCGCGGGCACGACGGATGGTCACGAGATCCGGCTCAAGGGACAGGGCTTCAAGCTGCCGGGCATGCAGCGCGGCGACGCCGTCGTCAATATCCGCATCGCCCCCGATCCGCGCTTCACCGTCGACGGTTTCGACCTGCACGCCGTGCTGCCGCTCAGCATCGAAAATGCCGTGCTCGGCACCGAAGCGCGCATCGACGGGCCGGCCGGGCCGCTTGATATCACCGTTCCCGCCTGGTCGGGCTCGGACAAGACGATCCGGATTCCTGCTCAGGGATTGCCGCGGGAAGACGGCAGCAGAGGCGATCTCGTCGTCGAATTGCGCATTATCCTGTGGGAAAAACCAGACGACAAGATCACCGACCTCATGCGCAGCATGCGCGAAGGTCTGTTTCTATGAAATTTTTATGACTTTCGCACCCTTTGTTACGATCCCTAACAGTTGATGATCCAGGCCAAGCTTGAACCGATTAACGGCCTATGCCATAGGCAGGATCGATCAGAATCCTAGGGAGCGAAATATGGCTCAAGCATCCGGCCTCATGGCAGGCAAACGCGGCGTCATCATGGGTGTCGCCAACAATCGTTCGATTGCGTGGGGTATTGCCAAGGCCATTCATGCGCAGGGCGGAGAAGTTGCGCTCACCTATCAGGGCGATGCGCTGAAGAAGCGTGTCGAGCCGCTCGCCGCCGAAATCGAAGCGACGCTGGTCGGCCACTGCGACGTCGCCGACGAAGCCACCATCGACGCGGTCTTCGAGAATGTCGAAAAGCTCTGGGGCAAGATCGATTTCCTCGTGCATGCGATCGGCTTTTCCGACAAGGACGAGCTGACCGGCCGCTACATCGACACATCGCCCGACAATTTCAACAAGACGATGCAGATCTCCGTCTATTCCTTCACCTCGGTCGCACGCCGCGCCGAGAAGCTGATGACGGAAGGCGGCTCGATGCTGACGCTGACCTATTACGGCGCCGAGAAGGTGATGCCGAACTATAACGTCATGGGTGTCGCCAAGGCCGCGCTCGAAGCCAGCGTCAAATATCTCGCCGTCGACCTCGGGCCGCAGAACATCCGCGTCAACGCCGTTTCGGCCGGACCAATCAAGACACTTGCCGCCTCCGGCATCGGCGATTTCCGCTACATTCTGAAGTGGAACGAATATAACGCCCCGTTGCGGCGCACCGTCACCATCGAAGAAGTCGGCGATGTCGGCCTCTATCTGCTGTCCGACCTGTCGCGCTCGGTCACCGGTGAAGTGCACCATGCCGACAGCGGCTATCATGTCATCGGCATGAAGGCGGTCGACGCGCCGGACATTTCGGTCGTCAAGGACTAAATGCCGCCGGAGTCTTGACCGTGCTTATCTATGTGATCAGACACGGTCAGACGGACTGGAATGCCGAGCGCCGCCTGCAGGGCCAGAAGGACATTCCGATGAACGCCATCGGCCTGGAACAGGCCCGGCGGAACGGCATTGCTTTGGCGGAGATTCTCGGCGATACGGTCGGCGAATTCGATTTCGTCGCCAGCCCGCTTGGGCGGACGCGCGCGACCATGGAGATCATGCGCACCGCCATGGGCCTGCCGCCGCTTGCCTATCGCACCGATCCGCGGCTGGTGGAGATTTCCTTCGGCGATTGGGAGGGTTCGACGCTCAAGGAGCTGAAGGCGACGCAGGCGGAGCGGGTGGCCGAACGCAATGCCTCGAAATGGGATTTCATCCCGCCCGGCGACGATGCGGAAAGCTATGAGATTCTCTCCTGGCGCACCGGCGCATGGCTGCGCTCCGTCGATCGCCCGACCGTCTGCGTCACCCATGGCGGCGTCATCCGCACGCTTTTCCAGATGATCGCCGACCTGCCGAAGAGCAGTGCGGCCGAAGGCGGCATTCCGCAGGACCAGATCGTCAGGATCGACACGAACGAGCGGACGATCGTCTGGCTGTAGGTCGTCACCAGCCACCTTTCGCTCAGTAGGTCGGATTGCGTTACGAGCAAGTTGTTAGAGCGTATCTGGATTTAGTTGAATCGGAAGGGATTCCGTTTTTGGCTGTTTTGTGATTCAAGATGCTGGCTGGAGTGGAGGCCAGCATCGGATGACTCGACCTCTTTCAAATGATCTTCGCAAGCGTGTTGTTGATGCAATCGAAGCCGGCGAGAGCTGCCGGTCGGTGGCGGTGCGGTTCGGTATTGCCGTGTCTTCAGCGGTGAAGTGGTCTCAGCGCTACCGTTCGAGCGGATCTGTCGCGCCTGGGAAGATGGGCGGCCACCGCAAGCGGGTTCTTGAGCCGTACCGAGCGTTTATCGCCGAGCGGATCAACCAGACGCCGCATGTGTCACTGAACAGGTTGAAGGAAGAACTGGCCGCGCGAGGGGTGAAGGTATCCCACGACACCGTATGGCAGTTTCTGCGGCGCGAGGGACTACGGTTCAAAAAAAACACTGTTCGCCCTTGAGCAGGCGCGCGCTGACGTCGCGCGACGGCGACAGCGCTGGCGATCCTGGCAGGCTGGCCTTGATCCAAGCCGGCTGGTCTTCATCGATGAAACCTGGATCAAGACCAACATGGCGCCGCTTCGAGGCTGGGGGCCGAAGGGCAAACGGCTGCGCAGCTTCGCCCCGCACGGACATTGGCGCACCCTGACTTTCCTCGGCGCGTTGCGCTGCGATCGGCTCACCGCGCCTTGTGTCTTCGATGGACCGATCAACGGTGAGTGCTTTCGTGCTTATGTCGAACAGCAACTCGTACCGGTGCTCAAACCCGGCGATATCGTCGTGATGGATAATCTCGGCTCCCACAAGTCGGTCGCCATCCGTCAGATGATCCGCAACGCTGGTGCTCGGCTCTGGTACCTGCCGCCATACTCCCCCGACCTTAACCCGATCGAACAGGCTTTCGCCAAAATCAAGCACTGGATGCGCCTGGCTCAGAAGCGAACCATCGATGACACCTGGCGCCACATCGGACACCTCGTCACAACCATCGAGCCCAGCGAATGCAGCAACTACTTCGCCAATGCCGGATATGCTTCCGTGAAAACCTGAAACGCTCTAGCCCAAGAGATCGCCGATATGTGCCCCTCATCCGGCTGCCGCCACCTTCTCCCCGCGCGCGGGGCGAAGGGACATGCCGCACTCTCTCGCTCCCCTCGACCTCTCGGGCAAGTCCCCTCGCCCCGTTTACGGGGAGAGGGTTAGGGTGATGGGCCGCGATCGGCGCGAACCTCGCCGGATCATTCGCCAGAAACCTCTTACTTGACGATGTCGAGATCGTTGATGACGCGCTTGCCGTCGACTTCGGTATAGAAGACGATCACTTTGACGCCGGCTTCGAGGCCGTCGAAGTTGAATTCCTCAGGCGCCTGATAGGTCTTGCCGTCGTCGAGCGTCAGCACGAGATTGGCCGTGTCGACCTTCTTGATCGTCGCCTCGACGTCGGCGCTCTCGGCAAAGCCGCTCATCGGCGACAGGAAACTTGCTGTGGCCAAAAGCGTGGCGACGACGAAACGCATGGCAACAATCCTTTTGAAACGCTGCACGAGAAGACTGGCCACAGATAAGCTCCTGAATATGGCGAAAATTGCCCGTAAGAATGGCTTTTCCCGCCTCATTGATGAATAGGATTTTAAATATAATCAAGACGCCGCGTTTATCATGGCGGCCGGCGTCGTGGCGGCCATCCCTGTTGCAGCACGGAACAGGATTTCGGCAGCGGCCGAATTGACGCAAAGAAAGGCTTTTGCCTCAGCAGCTTTTTGGCCTATGAGTGTCGCGCCTTTTCAAGCAATGGCGCGGCCGGCGGCGACCGGCCTGGCGCCGCCGTGGGAACACATGTCGCACAATACATTCGGTCACCTTTTCCGCGTAACCACCTGGGGTGAAAGTCATGGTCCGGCGCTCGGCTGCGTCGTCGACGGCTGCCCTCCGGGGCTGCGCTTCAAGCTCGCCGATCTCCAGGTCTGGCTCGACAAGCGCAAGCCGGGCCAATCCCGCTTCGTCACGCAGCGGCGCGAGGACGACCTGGTGAAGGTGCTGTCAGGCGTGATGCTGGATGCCGACGGCGAGACGATGACGACGACAGGCACGCCGATCTCGATGCTGATCGAAAACACCGACCAGCGTTCGAAGGATTATGGCGAGATCGCCCGGCAATACCGCCCCGGCCATGCCGACTATACCTATGACCTCAAATACGGCATCCGCGATTATCGCGGCGGCGGCCGCTCCTCGGCGCGCGAAACCGCCGCGCGCGTGGCGGCCGGCGGCATCGCCCGCCTCGTCGTGCCCGGTGTGACCGTGCGGGGCGCGCTGGTGCAGATCGGCAAGCACAAGATCGACCGGCGCAACTGGGACTGGGACCAGGTCGGCCAGAACCCGTTCTTTTCCCCCGATGCGGCGATCGTGCCGGTCTGGGAGGAGTATCTCGAAGGCATCCGCAAGGCCGGCTCCTCGATCGGCGCCGTCATCGAAGTGATCGCCGAGGGCGTGCCCGCCGGCCTCGGCGCGCCGATCTATGCCAAGCTCGACCAGGACATCGCCTCGCTGCTGATGTCGATCAACGCCGTCAAAGGCGTGGAGATCGGCAATGGCTTTGCCGCCGCCGAAACATCGGGCGAAGACAATGCCGACGAGATGCGCATGGGCAATGACGGCACGCCGATCTTTCTTTCCAACAATGCCGGCGGTATTCTCGGAGGGATCTCGACCGGGCAGCCTGTTGTCGCGCGTTTCGCCGTCAAGCCGACCTCCTCGATCCTGACCGAACGCCAGTCGATCGACGCCGACGGCAAGAATGTGGATGTCCGCACCAAGGGCCGGCACGACCCCTGCGTCGGCATTCGCGCCGTGCCGATCGGCGAGGCGATGGTCGCCTGCGCCATCGCCGATCATTATCTTCGCGACCGCGGCCAGACCGGCCGTCTGAAATAGGAGCGTCCATGTCTTACGATCAGAAACGCGTCGTCGACGCCATCAGGGCCTTCGAGGCCGGCGAAATCGTCGTCGTCATGGACGACGATGACCGCGAGAACGAGGGCGACCTGATCGTCGCCGCCGTGCACACCACGCCGGAAAAGATGGCCTTCATCGTGCGCCACACCTCCGGCATCGTCTGCGCGCCGATGCCGAAGGAAGAGGCCAAACGCCTCAACCTCAACGCCATGGTGGCGGAAAACGATTCGGCCCACACGACCGCCTTCACCGTCTCGGTCGATTTCAAGCATGGCACGACGACCGGCATTTCCGCCGACGACCGGACGCTGACGGTGCGCAACCTCGCCAATCCGAATGTCGGGGCCGCCGATTTCGTCCGTCCCGGCCATATCTTCCCGCTGGTTTCGCGCGAGGGCGGCGTGCTGATGCGCTCCGGCCATACGGAGGCGGCTGTCGACCTCTGCCGGCTCGCCGGCCTGCCGCCGATCGGCGTCATCTCCGAACTCGTCAACGATGACGGCACCGTCACGCGCGGGCCGCAGGTGGTCGATTTCGCCGAAAAGCACGGCCTGAAGCTCCTCTCCGTCGCCGACCTCATCGCCTATCGCCAGCGCAAGGAAACGTTGGTCGAGCATGGCGCGAGCTTCGACATCGACACGGCCTTCGGCAAGGCCAGTGCCCATACCTATGCCCTGCCCTGGGACCCGATGCAGCATCTCGCCGTCGTCTTCGGCGACATCCGCGACGGCATCGATATCCCGGTGCGCCTGCATCCGGAAAATGTGGCGGAAGACCTGTTCGGCAGGAAGAGCCCGGTCGATTTCTACATGGAGAAGATCGCAGCGGAGGGGCGCGGCGTGATCGTTTATCTCCGCGAGGGCTCCGTCGGCGTCGGCCACTACGACAACGGCCGCAAGGCCCGCAACCAGGGCCGCGAAGCCCATGCCGAAGCGCAGAGCCGCGAAAGCGAATGGCTTGAAATCGGCCTCGGCGCCCAGATCCTCAAGGACCTCGGCGTCAGCTCGATCAAGCTGCTGACCAGCCGCGAGCGTCACTATGTCGGCCTCGAAGGTTTCGGGATCAAGATCAGCAAGACGGAGATTTGCTGAGGGGAGGCCTCGCGACTCCCTCATCAAGATCAGTTTAGGCCGTGAGCGGCTGTCCGTTTTCGCTAGCGGATGGCGTTGAAAAACGTCTGCGGTGAATGGGTTTTCTCCTGCCTACCCCACTCTCCGTCATGCTCGGCCTTGAGCCGAGCATCCACGCCGCATCCACCGGCAGTCGTGGCATGGATCCCAGGCTCAAGGCCTGGGATGACGGAGAGTGTGGTTGGCGTTGTTGCCAAACTCTCCGTCGGCGTACAGAGACATACCGCTGCTGGCGTTACATTCCGCCGGCACTTATTACGGCCGCGCTTGCGAGGGCGCTGTAACGGGCAGCGGCTAATTCACTTACCCTCTCCACCCATCCAACCACACCACCTTCTCCACGCCGGCAAACCGCGCCACCCGCTCCAACTCCGCTTCCAGCTTCTCGAGCCACCCCGCCGAAGCCTTCACGCCAGGTTCCAGCCAGAGCCGCCTGACATCGAGCGTCGATTTCTTCCGGTCCGCCTTCATGTCGATGCGGCCGATCAGTCGGTCGCCTTCGAGCAGCGGGAAAACGTAATAGCCATATTCGCGCTTCGGCTCGGGCACGAAAACCTCGATGCGGTAGAAGAAGCCGAACAGGCGTTCGGTGCGGTTGCGGTCGCGGATCATCGGGTCGAAGGGGCTGAGCACGCGGATGCGCGGCGGGGCCGCGGGGTAGCTGTCGAGCGTCGAGAGGAAATCGGCAAAAGCCCAGGAGGCGCGCGGTTTGCCGCCGAGCGCCGGTTCGATCAGCACTTCGATGAGTTCGTCTCGATGGGCTGACACCCAGGCCTTGGCTTCATCGGGCGAGACAAGGTTCCAGAAGGCCGATATTTCGCCATGGGTGGCAAAGCCGAGGCGGGTGAGCGCGCTGCGGCAGGCCCAGTCGACGAAGTCTTCGCGGCCGACCTCCTGCTCGCGGAATTCCGCCGGAATGACCCGCTCCGTGAGATCATAGATCTTCTGGAAGTTCGAGCGGCCGGCGATGGCGAGCTTGCCGGTGTGCCAGAAATATTCGAGCGCCGTCTTGTTCGGATGCCAGTTCCACCAGCCGCCGGAGACATGGCCGTCGGCCTTGACGTCGCGCGCCAGCATCGCCCCATCGCGACGCACACGCTCATAGGTCTCCTCGAAGGCCGCCTCGAAACCCTCGCCGCGCCATTTGCGCCAGCGCTCGATCAAGACCTTTTCCTGGTGGCGGAACTTGTGCTTCCAATAGACGAAGAAGGCGCTCGGCAGGATCGAGGCGTCGTGCGTCCAGTGCTCGAATAGCGCACGTTCCTTTTCGAGCAGCGCCGTCAGGTGCTCGCGCCTGTAGGTCTGGTTGCGGGAAAACAGGATCTGGTGATGCGCCCGCTCCACCGTCTGGATGCTGTCCACCTGGACGAAACCCAGCTCATGGATGAGCTGCAGCAGGCCCTGCTTGGTCAAGGCGCGGTTCGGCGGGGCGCTGAGGCCCTGCTTGGCGAGGAAGACCCGGCGGGCGTCGGCATTGGAGAGCAGATTCGTCATGGATGCATCATACCGCGGAAAATCTTCCTAGCCACCCGATATCGAGATTTGCTCTTCATCACCCTGGATTACCCGTATAGAAGCGCTGCTGTCAGGTTGGCGCGAATGGCTGCCCCTCACCCTAACCCTCTCCCCGCTCGCGGGGAGAGGGGACGTGCCAAACGCAGCGTCGAGATAGAGGGAGACGGTGCGGCATATCCCTTCTCCCCGCGAGCGGGGGTCCGAAAGGACGGGTCGAGACGCGTGGCTCGACCCAGGCAGGGTGCCGGCAGGCGGATGAGGGGCTGGTGCGGCAGCACGATCGCATGGATGCGAGGAACTGAGTTGGACATACAATTCGAAGGCGCCGGGGTCAGTTTCGGAACGCGGGTAGCGCTGGAACCACTAACGCTTGGCGTCAGCGGCAAACGCATCGGCGTCATCGGGCTCAACGGGTCGGGCAAGACCACCTTCGCGCGGCTGATCAACGGGCTGACCAAGCCGACGGTCGGGCGCGTCATCGTCAACGGCCGCGACACGGCTGACGAAAAGGCGGCGTCCGCCGATGTCGGCTTCATCTTCCAATCGCCGCAGAACCAGATCATCCTGCCGATCGTCCGCGACGACATCGCCTTCGGGCTGAAGCGGCGCGGCTTCACCAAGGCGGAGATCGAGGCCAAGGTCGAGGGTGTGCTCGCTCGCTTCGGCGCCGAGGCACTCGCCGATCGCCGGGCGCATGAGCTTTCCGGCGGCGAGTTGCAGGTGGCCGCGCTGTGCTCGGTGCTGGCGACGGGGCCTGGCATTCTCATCCTCGACGAACCCACAAATCAGCTCGACCTCAAAAACCGGGCGCTGGTCGAGAACATCATCGCCGGCCTGCCGGAAAGCGCCATTGTCATCACCCATGATCTCGAACTGATCGCCGGGTTCGAGCGGGTGCTCTTGTTTCACGAAGGGCGGCTTGCCGCCGATGCGCCGGCGACCGAGGCGATCGCCCGCTACAGGGAGATCGCCGCCTGATGCAGTCGCTCTATGTCGAAGGCAACAGCGTGATGCACCGGCTTTCACCGCGGCTGAAACTCTTGTCGCTGACGACCTTCGGCATCGTGCTGTTTATCACCGACAACCTCGTTCTGCTTTCGATCGCCGCGCTGATAACGGCGGTCGTCTACCGCATGGTCGGCCTGCCGCTCGGCGAGGCGCTCAGGCGGCTGCGGCCGGTCTTCCTGACGATCGCCGTCGTGGCGCTGTTCAACCTGATCTTCAATCCGTGGCAGCAGGCTCTCGTGCCGCTGTTGCGGCTGACGGCGCTGATGCTGCTGGCCGCCACCGTGACGGCGACGACTTCGATCACGGAGTTCATCGACGAGGTGACGGCGCTTGCCCGCCCGCTCGAGCGCACCGGCCTCGTGCAGGCGGACGACATCGGCCTGGCGCTTGGGCTGGTGCTGCGCTTCGTGCCGGAGATTGTCGAGCGTTATCAAGCGATCCGCGAGGCGCACAGGGCACGCGGGCTGAAGGTCCGGCCGACGAGCCTGCTGGCGCCGCTGATCATTCTGACGCTCCGAGATGCAGATAATATCGCCGCGGCGATTGACGCGCGCGGCATTCGGCGGCATGGAAGTTAACCAATTTTAACCACGGAATTCATGATGAGCACCCGCGATCTCGTTCTTACCGCCCTCTTTGCCGCGATCATCGTGGCGCTTGGCCTGCTGCCGCCGATCTCGCTCGGCTTCATTCCCGTGCCGATCACCGCCCAATCGCTCGGCGTCATGATGGCCGGTGTCGTGCTCGGCGCCCGGCGCGGCGCGATTGCCGTGCTGATCGTGCTGCTCCTCGTCGCCATCGGCCTGCCGGTGCTTTCCGGCGGCCGCGGCGGGCTTGCCATCTTCGCCTCGCCTACGGCCGGCTTCCTCGTCGGCTGGATCTTCGGCGCCTTCGTCACCGGTTATCTCAGCGAGCGCCTGGTCAATCACGGCCAATCCGGCCTGGTGCAGACGGTGAGCTTCTTCCTCGCCGCCATGGCCGGCGGCATCGTCGTGCTCTATGCCTTCGGCGTCGCCTATCTCGCGACCGTCGCCGGCCTCGGCTTCACCAAGGCCTTCGTCGGGTCGATGGCCTTCATTCCGGGCGACGTGGTCAAGGCTTTCGTCGCCGCCCTGCTCGGCCGCGCCGTCATGGTCGGCTATCCCCTGCTGCCGGCGCGCGCGTAAGGCGCCTCGATCGCAAATACATGCAGTGGCCGTCTTCACCCGAAGGCGGCCATTTGCGTTTGCGGCAAGCCAAGACCGCTTGCTGCGGCGCAGGCTCTGCGTCTCGATGCTGATGGATTGCGGGAGAAAGCCTTGCTGCGAGCAAGGTAGGGCCTGGAACACAGGCAACAAAAAACCGCCTTGAGGCGGTCGGGCATTCTATCGATTTCAGTTTGATCTAGTCTCCTCCACCTCCGTCGCCGCCGCCGTCACAGCCGCCGTCGTCCGAGGCTTGGAACCAGCCTCCCCCGCCATCGCCGGAGCTTTTCGACCTGCGCTTGCCACTCGCAACGAGCAGGGCGCAAATCAGGGCGAAATAGGCCATGAGGAAGACATTCGTGAAAAATGTGACCAATCAGTATCCTCTCGTTTGCTTCAGGAAATCCTGTTTCCTGATAAAAATAGTAGATTATTTTTCGATTTTCGCAATCGCTCCAATATGAAAGTTTTGTGACATGCTGGAATACCTTCTCCTTGTCACCTTGGGGCCCTCGCTCTGCGCTGCCGAAGTTACAGCGCAGAGTATTCTGTCTGGGACTGTGGCCGTCACGCCGTCGTACCCCGGGGAAAGAGCACGGTTTGCGGGGCGGCTTTGACCCCATTCACGATCAACGGGTCCCGATAGAGGCAAGGCGACGGTATTCCCAGTCTGGAATGCAGCGCTGCGGCCGAGTGCGGCAGGAACGGCAGGAGACAGCGGGCGACGATCGCTAGGCCGTAGACCTGTTCGGCTAGGCAGGCGCCAAGACGAGCAGAGGCCGCCTTCCGGTCTTCCGCAGGAGGATCGCCAGCCAGGACTTTTGCATCCGCCCATGGCGCCTGTTTTGTAAACCGCCGGTTCGCCTCGCCGACAAACTCGAAAATATCAGCGAGGCAGACATGAAGCTCGTAGGCATCGAAAGCCTGAGCCACCTTTTCCGGAAGGCGGATGGCCTGCTGAACGAAGTCGCTGTCCGGCACGGGTGGCACGATCCCGTCGAACGATGCCGAGAGAAGGGTAAGGACGCGATTGGCGAGATTTCCGAGCTGTCCTGCGAGCTCTCCTGACCATGCGGCTTCGAGACGCTCGGCCGAAAAGTCGCCATCGTCTCCAGAGCGTATATGACGGAGCAGGTAATATCGAAGCGCGTCCGGCGTTCCGTAGGCCTGGATGATGCGTTCGGGATTGATGCCGTTGCCGGCCGACTTGCCGATCTTCCTGCCGTCCACCGTGACATAGCCATGCACCAGGATCGACGACGGCGGCGGCAGGCCGGCCGATAGCAGGATGGCCGGCCAGTAGATGGCGTGGAACTTGGAAATGCCCTTGCCGACGACGTGGACGCGTTGGCCGCCCTTCCAATAGCGCTGCAACAGGGCTTGATCGGACCCGTGGCCAAGGCCTGTAAGGTAGTTCGCCAAAGCGTCGAACCAGACGTAGACGACCTCATCTTCATCGGGAACCGGAACGCCCCAGCCTCGCGCTCGTTCGGCGCTGCGCGACACGCTGATGTCGGTCAGGCCACGCCGCAGCAGGGCGAGGACTTCGTTGCGCCGATGGGCCGGGACGATCAGAAGCTCGCCGCTCTGGACGAGCTCGATAAGCCGGTCGCCATATCGGGAGAGACGGAAGAACCAGTTCTCCTCACGGATGATCTCAAGGGCAATGCCGTGCTCCGGGCAGCGTCCGTCATCAAGTTCCGACAGCTCGTAGAACTGCTCGCAACCGACGCAATAGAGGCCTTCATAGGCCTTGCGGTAGAGGTCGCCATTTCCGGCGCATGCCCTCCACAAGGCGTGCACGCAGGCGGCATGCCTCGGATCGCGGGAGGTCCGGACGAATTCCTCGTTGGAGATATCGAGCTGGCGGCCCAGGCGCTCGAACCGATCTGCATTCGCATTGACGAAGTCTTTCACCTGTTGTCCCGCGGCTTCCGCCGACCTGACATTCTTCAGGCTGTTGTCGTCGGTTCCGCATTGGAACCTGACGTCGTGGCCGAGAAGCCTGAAATGACGGGCGTAGGCATCGGCCTGGACGAGCTCCAGGGCAAAGCCCACATGCGGCGCAGCATTGACGTAGGGGATCGAGGTGGTGATGTAGATCTCGTTCATCGGCGTTTCCTTTCAAAGGCTTTGTTGCCGGCGAGACGGATCGACCCATGAAAAGACCGCCTCGAGGGCGGTCGCTGGTGCATTATGGACGCACGAAACCCGCCACGCTATGAGCGCGGCATCATCATCACGAAAGTGGTGATCACGGTGTTGTCCATGCACTTTTCCTATCACCAAGGGCCGTTTCGAACAAGCACCGTGATCCGCGTTTAGGCCGATTGCTCCTCCCGTGCATTGCGCGCAACAACAGCAGCGGTTCGGAATTTTGAGCCAGGCGACCCCGCACGCGCATGAAGACCGGGCTTGCGCCTCCCGAATTCACCGCATCAGCAGCGACACCAGGCCGACACGGGAATTGACCCCGAGCTTGGCATAGATGTTTCTCAGGTGAGTTCTGACGGTCTCGTAGCTGATGTCGTCGGCCATCGCCACTTCCCTTGGCGAATGACCCGATGCGATGCTCGTCGCGATCCTGATTTCCGTTGCCGTCAGCTTATAAAGCTGCATCAGCAAATCGCGCCGCTCGTTGAGCGGCGTCGCCACGATCGGCTCGACGATCACCGCCACGGTCGGCCCCTCCAGAAACTCTGTGAACGCATCGGAGTGCAGCCGGACGAGGGTGATGCGGTACTTGTCCTGGTTCCCGCCCTTGACGATCGCCGCGTGCGGCTGGGTCTGCACGCCGTTTCTGGAGGTCAGGAATTCGAGAACCGCAGCCGTCTTCTCGCATTGAAGTGCGAGCGTGCCGTCGGCGCCGATCCGCACAGGCAAGCCGGCGGCCAGCAGGGCCTCTGCGCTTTTATTCCAGCGACGGGCTTTGCGTTGCTCCGAGACATAGATCAATCCGACGCCGATGCTGTCGAACAGGGTCTGCGTCACCTGTTCGTGCGGTGCGAAAAGATCGCGCTTGCGAATGAAGTCGAAAGCTCTTCTCAGATGCGGCGCGAGCTGCGTGTAAAGCTTGGCCGCCTCGCTGTTGAGATCGGGGTCAGCGGAAGATGTGCAGGCCGACAGGATGAACGTGCGGTTTTCCTCGCGAATGATCGAGACGCCGACGCTCGTCTCGCATCCGGTCTGCCGCTTCAGCCAGTCATTGTAAAACTCCGACCTGACCAGCTCCTCGCGTGGAACGATCTCGTCGCCGCACAGGCCCTGGCCGACCGGCACGCGATCCAGTCTCGGAATCCAGGGGTTGACCGAGGCGAAGTGGCTCACGAACTGATCGATCTCGGACTGCGAAAATCCCGACATGAAGGGAACATGGGCGACGGACGCGGTCAGATCATGATAGTGAAGCGCCGCCTTGCCGCCCGGCGACGTCTGTGCAAGGCGATCGAGGAAATCCTGCCAGCTGCACTCTCCGAACAGACTTCCATAAATCATATCCGTCAGCAGAGATGAGACGTCGGTCGATTGAACCATGATCAATTTTCAACATCACGGAAATAAGCATCTCCAAATATTGAATAGTGTCGGCTCTCCAAATGCAACGAAATTCAAACATTAATAGTCGACATCTTCTCTATTCCGCGAGACGATCAATACTACAACTCAAGCATGTTATAGCTTCGGCGGAGTTAGATTTCCGATCAACGCTTTCGGCAGGGAATGAGTGGAACTCCGGAACGCCTGCTCACAGCGTGAATGCCTTGACCGCCGCGGGCGATGGCCCACGGCGGAAAGCAATGGTTCGCCGGCCCGTCGTCAAACCAGTCCCGGCACGACGAAGACCAGCCAGGCAACGATCGGGCCGATGATGGCAATCAGCGCGCTGTAGACCAGCAACTGCTTGAGGACCTGCTCGCGCCTTTCATCCGGCGCATTGGCGACGACAAGCGCACCATTGGTGGAGAATGGGCTGGTATCGACGATCGTCGTCGAGATCGCGATGGCCGCGACCACGCCGATGGCGCTGACATGCCCCTGCATGAGGAACGGGACGGCAAGCGGGATGATGGCGCCGAGCAGCGCGGTCGAGGATGCGAAGGCCGAAACGATGGCGCCGGTAAAGCAAAGCAGGAGCGCCACCAGCAGCGGCATACCGAGGCTGGATATGCCGTTTGCCACGTAATCGACCGTACCGGCCTTCTCCATGACGCCGACATAGGTGATGATGCCCGATATCAGCAGCACGGTCGACCAGCTGACCTTGTCGATTGCCGCCTTCTGGGTTTTCGGCGACAGCAGCGCCAGGGCGACGGCGACGGTCATGGCGACGAGGCCGACGTTGAACTTGAAAACCAGCGCGCCGATGCCGAGCGCGATCAGGCCGACCAGCGTGGTAATCCGCTCATTGTTCAGACGCAGCGCCGCAGCAGTATCGGCCGCCGTGCCGTAGGCATGTTCGCGGATCGGTTTTGCCGGCGTGCCGCCGTGACCTCTGATCGATGCCGACACGCCCTCGGGATGCAGTTCGGGCAAGGGGCCAAGGGATGCTGCGGGAACTTGCTTCATGACCTTTGCGCCGCCGAAAACGAAGAAGACCAGCACCGCAATCGCCAGGTTGAAGAAAAAGCTGGAGAGAAAAAGGGACGTCGGCGCGAAGGGCAGGCCGGCCTTGGCAACGATCTGGTTGGTGATGCCGCCATAGATGCTGATCGGCGAAAAGCCGCCCGCTTGCGCACCGTGGATCACCATCAGGCCCATCATGACCGGGTGAATGCGGTATTGGATGGCAAAGCTCAGCGCGACCGGCGCGAGGATGGCGACGGCAGCCGGTCCAAGCGCGCCGAAACCGGTAATGACGGCGGCGACGAGGAACATTACCCAGGGGATCAGGCCTATGCGTCCACGCACCAGCCGGACGGCGCACTCGACCAGCCAGTCGATGGTGCCGTTGATCTGCGCGATGGCGAAGAGGTAGGTAACGGCGACGAGCGTCAGGAACAAGTCACTCGGAAAGCCGGCGAAAATATCGGTGGTTTTCATGCCGATGGTCATGGAGCCGAGCACGAAGGCGCCGGCAAAGGCGAGCGCGCCCATGTTGATCGGCTGGATCGTCGCAACGATGAACATGGCGACGAGCAGGCCTATGGCCAGTATTTCAATACCCATGATTCCCCTCCCTCCGACGCCTCCAGCGCCGTGGTTGCTGTTTGCAATTGATGCGGATGCCGCCGACCCTCCTCCCAGAGGGCGGCCGTCTTACGTCCCGGTATAAAGATCGGCGTATTGCTGCCGCAGGATGTTCTTCTGGACCTTGCCCATCGTGTTGCGCGGCAGGTCCTCGGCGAAGATGATGCGTTTTGGCTGTTTGTAGCGGGCGAGACGGTCCTGCAGGGCGCCGACAATGGTCTTTTCATCCAGCACGGCGCCCGGCTTGCGCACCACGACGGCGGTTACGCCTTCTCCGAAATCGGGATGCGGCACGCCGATGACGGCGCTCTCGACCACGCCCTCGATCTGGTCGATCTCGCTTTCGACCTCTTTCGGATAGATGTTGTAGCCACCGGAGATCACCAGGTCCTTGCCGCGGCCGACGATATGGACATAGCCGTCGTGGTCGATCTTGCCGAGGTCGCCGCTGATGAAGAACCCATCGCCGGTGAATTCGGCCGCGGTTTTTTCCGGCATGCGCCAGTAGCCCTTGAAGACGTTCGGCCCCTTGATCTCGATCATGCCGATCTCCTCCGGCGGCAGCACTTGTCCGGTGGCGGGATCGGTGACGCGAACCGTCACGTCGGGCAGCGGAAAGCCGACCGTTCCGGCGATGCGTTTGCCCTCATAAGGGTTGGAGGTGTTCATGTTGGTTTCCGTCATGCCGTAACGCTCGAGAATCGCGTGACCGGTCCGGGCCTGGAACTCGGTATGTGTTTCTGCAAGCAGCGGCGCCGAGCCTGATATAAACAGGCGGATGTTGGCTGCCGCCTCCTTGCCGAAGCGCGGGCTTTGCAGGAGGCGCACATAGAAGGTCGGCACGCCCATCAGCATTGTTGCCTGCGGCATCAGTGAAATGACCTCGTCGGCGTCGAATTTCGACAGCAGGAACATCGAGGCGCCGGCGAGCAGCGTGACGTTGGTGGCGACGAACAGCCCATGCGTATGGAAGATCGGCAAGGCGTGGATCAGCCGGTCGTCTGATGTAACGCGCCAATAGTCCCGCAAGGTCAGGGCGTTCGAGAGCAGGTTGCCATGGGTGAGCATCGCCCCCTTGGAGCGCCCCGTCGTTCCCGAGGTGTAGAGGATCGCGGCGAGATCGTCGGCGGCGCACGAAGCGTCGACAAAGTCGGCCGGCTCGTCGCGCGCAAGATCCAGCAACGAGCCGCTGCCGTCGGTGTCGAGCGTTTCGACGATCGCCCCGTGACGCTTGGCGATCGTCTCCACGCCTTCCCGAGCGGCCGAGGCAACCACCACCAGACGCGGCTCGGCATCGCCGATGAAGTAATCGAGCTCGGCCAGCGTATAGGCGGTGTTGAGCGGCAGGTAGACCGCGCCGCTTCGAACGCAGGCGAGGTAGAGGATCAATGCCTCGGCGCTTTTCTCCACCTGCACCGCAACCCGGTCGCCGGGGCGAATGCCGAGCGTGTCCATCGCGCCGGCAATGCGGCCGGAAAGGGCGAAGGCCTCCTCATAGGTCCATATGCGGGTGCTATCGATCCGGATGAACGGTGCGTTATCGGGTGCGGCGGCCCGCATGGCGTCGAAAAGATGGTTGCTCACTTTCGCCCTCCTCTAAGCGTGGAATTCATCAGTTGCGCGAAGGCTCGAGAACCTTGCTGGCCAGTGCCGCCGCGGCGGCCCTCGTCGTTCTGGCTGAGCAAGCTTTTGACCGCAGGCGAGGCAATCACTTCGCCGCGTTGCGCCAGGGCCTCGTGGTTGGCCACGATGTCATCGAGCTTGTAGAAATAGTTAACCATCAGACCGTGCGCCTGCTGCAGAGCCTTGGGCGAGCGGTCGCCGAGAAAATTCACCCTTTCAAGCCGGGCGCCGTTTCCGAGATGGAAGCGGGCGACGGGATCGACGGGGCGGCCCTCCGGTGTGCGTTCGGTCAGGAAGTAGCGCGCCGCAAGCGGCAGCAGCACGCGCTCCACTTCGGCGGCGCTGCTCTCGCTGCCCGGCCAGTTCGGATCGTCGAGCAGGGTCAGCGTTTCCAGGGCCGCTTGGGATAGGGACCGATCGCCGGTCACGCGCACCTTGGCAAGCCAGCGGGCAAAGCCCGGAACGGGCGACAGCGTCACGAAATTCTTGAGGCCCGGCAGATCCTTGCGCAGATCTTCGACGACCTGCTTGATCAGGAAATTGCCGAAGGAGATGCCGCGCAAGCCATCCTGGCAGTTGGAGATCGAATAGAAGACGGCCGTCGTCGCCTCGTCGGCATTGATCTGCTCCCTCCCCTCGTCGAGCACATCCGCGATCGCCTTCGGCACGGAGCGGGTGAGCGCCACCTCGACGAAGACCAGCGGCTCATCCGCCAAACGGGGATGGAAAAAGGCAAAGCATCGACGGTCGGCCGGCGCCAGACGACGGCGCAACTCCTCCCAGCCGGCGATCTCGTGCACGGCTTCGTATCGGATGATCTTTTCGAGAATATAGGCCGGCGTCGTCCAGTCGATCGGCCGCAGCGTCAGAAAGCCGCGATTGAACCAGGAACCGAACAGATGCGTGAAGTCGGAATCCAGCGCGTGATAGGCTTCGGATCGGTCCTTGGAAGCAAGCAGCTGCTGACGCATGCGGACGAGCGTGGCAGTGCCGTTCGGCGCGTGATTCAATCGGCGCAGCAACTCCTGGCGCCGCGGCTCTGCTGCCTGGTGGAGCGCGATGACCGCGGCTGAGCTTTTGTCCGTGCGGTAATCTTCAATCGCCTGATCGAGCCTGGCGGTGTCGGGGCCGAATTTTTGCTGAAGCATATGGAAGAATTTCTGCGCACCCTCGCTGTCGAGCGCGCCCCAGCGATCGAGGATCTCGGCTGCAAGGGCCATGCCGGAGGCTTCACCGCGGCTCGACAGCAACATTTCACAAAGGGTCTCAAGATCGGCCTTGGCGGCGGCCTGCGTATTGCGCGAGCCGGAAAACAGCAGCTGGCGTCCGTGATCCGTGATGCTTTGCAGCATGTCGGTGAAGAAAGACGCCTCGGCCATGCCATTCTCCTCTCTTCTGATGGCGGTGTGCGCGCCGTTGGACCAGCTGCTTCCCATCGCCGGGCTTCGTCTGTAGTATGTACATTGCCATTCTTCGTACACGACGTCAACGTTTGTGTATACAAGATCTGCAATTATGTATGAAGGAAGCGCGAGAAATGTCCGAGAATGTCGGCCGGTGGCTCCGGGATGAGATTGAAAATGCGATACTTTCCTACGAATTCGCCCCCGGCGAACGGCTGGATGAAACCGTGCTAGCCAATCGGTTCGGCGTGTCGCGGACGCCGGTGCGCGAGGCGTTGATGCAGCTCGACGCGATCGGCCTGATCGAAATCCGTCCGCGCCGCGGCGCCATCGTGATCGATCCGGGGCCGCACCGCATTTACGAAATGTTCGAGGTCATGGCCGAGCTCGAGGGCCTGGCCGGATCGCTCGCCGCACGCCGGCTGGACAAGGCGTCACGCGAAGCGATCACCGCCACCCACGGCCGCTGCGAGAAATCAGCCGCTGCCGGTGACAGCGATGCCTATTATTATGACAATGAGGAGTTTCATAAGGCGATCTACGCCGCGAGCCGCAGCGATTTCCTGCAGGAGCAATGTGCGCAATTGCATCGCCGCCTGCGGCCCTATCGCCGTCTGCAGTTGCGGGTGCGTAACCGCCTGTCGACATCCTTCTCGGAACATTGCGCCATCGTCGATGCGATTTTTACAGGAGACGGAGACGAAGCCCGCCGCCTGCTGCGAACCCATGTCGGCATTCAGGGAGAAAGGTTCAGCGATCTGGTCGCAAGCATGGCAGCGAGATAGAATTGCCTAATCCAAGAACCGATAGAGCCAGTCGCGTGTTTCCTCCGGCAGCGAGACCGGCTGCTGATCTTCGCGGCTGCGGGCCTGCCAGATGATCTCGACCTCGGCGGCGCGCTCCTCGCCGGTGTCGATCGAAACGAGGAAGCCGATCGAGCGCACGCCGATCTTGTCGACGGCGGCGGTGAAAATCGCCGGCTCGTCGTAATGCAGCGGGCGGTGGAGAATGCAGGTAAACTTGCTGGCGCTATAGACCGGCTCGTCCTCGACTTCAGGCCGCGCCAACCAGAAGCTCGCAATGACGGACTCGGCATAGGAAATATAGGAGGCCAGGAACATCCGGCCGGTCATATCGACATCGCGAAACGGCACATGTATTTCCGTCACACCCGGGCGTTTCGACTGACTCATCAACAACTCTGCCTGCAAAATTCCCCGTTAACGACAGTAGCACGTGGTTTTTCGAAGTAAACGGCTGAGATGACACGAATTTATAATGTCGCCGCCGGCGAGATGATGCGGCGGAGCGCTTGTTGAAATCGTCCTGCGATGCCCCATCTGCTGTGGAACATGACACAAGCGGCCGATAGAGTGTCTCCATGAGCACCCGTCTTTATGAACACCCGATCTTCCTGGAACATGTGACGCCTTCCGGCCATCCGGAGCGATCGGATCGGATCCGCGCCATCAATGTGGCGCTGGAACATCCGAATTTCGAGCGGCTGCAGCGCCGACAGGCGCCGCAGGCGAGCGAGGATGCGGTGCTGCTGGCGCATCCGGAAGAGCACCTGATGGCCGTCATGCGGGAGATCCCCGAGGAGGACGATCGGATCAACCAGCTGGAGGCCGATACCTATGCCAGCGTCAAGAGCCTGCAGGCGGCGCTGACCGGGATCGGCGGCGCGATGGCGGCGGTGGACGACGTTTTTTCCGGTGCCGCCGACAATGTTTTCGTCGCCGCCCGCCCGCCCGGGCACCATGCCGAGAAGACGACGGCGATGGGCTTCTGCTTCTTCAACAATGCGGCGATCGCCGCCCGCCACGCGCAGAAAAGGCATGGCGCCGAGCGTGTCGCCATCGTCGACTGGGACGTCCACCACGGCAACGGCACCCAGGACATCTTCTGGGACGATGCTTCCGTGCTGTTCTGCTCGACACATCAGATGCCGCTTTATCCCGGCAGCGGCGCCAAAGAGGAGAAGGGCAAGCACAATACCATCGTCAACGCGCCGCTGTCGCCGAATGTCGGCAGCGACCATTTCCGCGAGGCGTTCAAATCGCGCGTGCTGCCGGCGCTTGACGATTTCCGGCCGGATCTGATCATCATCTCGGCCGGTTTCGACGCCCATCACCGCGATCCCTTAGCGCAGATCAACCTGACGGGCGAGGACTTCGACTGGGCGACCGGCCGCGTCCTGGAACTGGCCGACCGGCACGCGAAGAACCGGGTCGTCAGCCTGCTCGAAGGCGGCTATGATCTCGAAGGTCTCGCCGAATCGGCGGGCATGCATATTCTGCGAATGATGAAGGGTTGAGAATGACTGACAGCGCCAAGCCTGAGGTATCGGGCCTTTCCTTCGAAAAGGCGGTCGCCGAACTCGAAAGCATCGTCGCCCGGCTGGAACGCGGCGACGTGGCGCTGGATGAATCGATCGAGATCTACGAGCGCGGCGAAGCACTGAAGAAACATTGCGAGACGCTGCTTTCGGCCGCCGAAAACCGCATCGAGAAGATCCGGCTCGACCGCGCCGGCAAGCCGCAGGGCGTCGAGCCGCTGGACGGCGCCTGAACGATCGGAGCAGCCTTTCGAAGCCGCTTGGCGATCGGCTTGCGTCCGATCTATGATCCCCTCCAGAACCATGAGGGGATAGACAAATGACGGATAGATTGAAGGGCAAGGTCGCCATCATCTCGGGCGGCGCCACCGGCATGGGCGGTGCCGCCTCCAAGCTGTTTGCAGCCGAAGGCGCGCGTGTCGCGATCATCGACCGCAACGGCGAAGCGGCTGATGAGACCGTCAAGGCGATCCGCAATGCCGGCGGCGAGGCCGATTGCTGGACGGCCGATGTTTCGGATGAAGCCGCTGTCAATGCCGCCGTCGCCGGCGTCGAGGAACGCTACGGCGCGGTGACCGTGCTCTTCAACCATGCCGGCACGATCGTCATCAAGCCCTTCCTGGAAACGACGCTTCAGGAATGGGACTGGCTGCACGCCGTCAATGTGCGCTCGATGTTCCTGATGACCAAGGCCGTGCTGCCGAAGATGATTGCCGCGGGCGGTGGATCGATCGTCTGTACCTCGTCGATCTCGGCGGTCGCCGCCACGCCGATGGAGGTGCTCTACGACACGACCAAGGGCGCCGTGCATATGTTTGCCCGGGCGATTGCGGTGGAATTCCGCGACCGCAACATCCGCTGTAATGCCGTCTGCCCCGGCTTCATCCGCACGCCGCACGGGTTGCGCGAGGTGGCCGACCTGCAGGCGCTCGGCGTCGATGTCTCGGATGCCGCCATCGCCGCGCAGCAGGGCCGGATCGGCGAGCCGGAGGATGTGGCGCGCGCCGCCCTTTATCTCGCCAGCGACGAGTCGAATTTCGTCAACGGCGCCCACCTCTTCGTCGATAACGGCTTCACTGCCATCTGAGCGCAAGCCTATCTCGATTGGACGCGCGAGGTGTGAGGCGCTATCTGTGGCCGACATCCTTTAAAAGCGGAGACCCGTCATGTCCTTCTTTCCAGGCAAAGATCCCCTGCCCGGCGACGCCTTCGCCTGTGATGCGATCGAGAATCTGATCATTCCGCGCACCAGTGATATCGGCGGCTTTCAGGTGCGGCGCGCGCTGCCGACAAGGCAGCGGCGGCTGGTCGGGCCGTTCATCTTCTTCGACCGCATGGGGCCGGCGATCCTGAAGCCGAACGAGGCGCTCGACGTCAAGCCGCATCCGCATATCGGCCTGTCGACCGTCACCTATCTCTTCGACGGTGAGATCCGCCATCGCGACAGCCTCGGTACCGAAAAGGTTATTCGCCCCGGCGACATCAACCTGATGACGGCGGGCCGCGGCATCGTGCATTCCGAGCGCACGCCCGACAATCTGCGCGGCCATCCGCTGCTGATGTCGGGGCTGCAGACCTGGCTGGCGCTGCCCGACGACAAGGAGGAGATCGATCCTTCCTTCGCCCATACGCAAAAGACAGAGATGCCGCTGATCGAAACATCAGGCGTGCGCGGGCGGGTCGTCATCGGCTCGTTCGAAGGCATGACATCGCCGGTCGGCACCTTCTCCGACACGCTCTATGTCGATCTCAACCTGCAACCCGGCGTGCGCTTTCCCTTCGGCGCGGGCCATGAGGAGCGCGCCGTCTATGTGCTCTCCGGCGAGGTCGTCATATCGGGCGACCGTTTCGCCGCCGATCAGCTGCTGGTCTTCCGGCCGGGCGATCCGATCACGCTCGAAGCCGGCAGCGACGGCTGCCATCTGATGCTCTTCGGCGGCGCGGCGCTGAACTCGAAGCGCTATATCTGGTGGAATTTCGTCTCTTCCTCGAAGGAACGGATCGAAAAGGCCAAGGAGGAATGGCGCACCGGCCGCTTCGATATCGTTCCCGGCGACGAGGAGGAATTCGTGCCGCTGCCGGAAGGCTGACGGCGGCAGACAATTCAACCCGCCGCGAAATAGCGCATCAGCGCACCCTTGGTGCGGTTGACGTAGCGGTCCTGCCAGCTGTCATCGACATTGAGAAAGCCCGACCAGCCCTTCTTGCCCTGACGCTTCAGCTCCGCCTCGACGGCACGGAAGCGGTAGTGATCATAGACATCGAGAATATGGACGGCATAGGCCTCGGCCAGCGCCCGGTCGCCCTTGACGATCAGCATGTTCTCGTCATTGGCGTAGGAGGCCTTGAAGCCGAGATTGTGGCTGCCGAGCACGACGGCGCAATCGTCCGACAGGGGATCGATCACCAGCACCTTGTCGTGAATGATGGCGCCGACCTTCTTGGCCGTCAGTTCCTCGGCGCCGAAATCCGCCAGCAGCTGGCGGTCGTCGATGCGCGAGGCGCGGACAATGGAGACATTGGCCTCGTCGAAGGTATGAGGCGAGATGGACTCGGTATCGTCGTCCTCGTCGTCGGGATCGTTCTTCTTGCCGGCGACGTAATTAGGCATGGCCTGAGCGCTGGACACGGCGCCGGTGACGATCAGCTTCTGATCCTTGAGGCCGATATCGATCGCCTCGCCGACGATGCAATCCCGGCCCGACTGGCCGGGATAGAAGGCCAGAAACAGCACCGCGTGCTCGGCACGGCGCATCAGCCGGTAGACCTCGCGAAGATCCGGCGGCGTCTCCTTGCCCTTTCTGCGGCTTTGCATGTTCGGCGAGAACCACGTTTCGACCGAAGCGCCATTGCCGGTGGGCACAATGGACGGCGCCTCGTTCGAGCGCCGGAACGCCTTGCTCTGCTGGTTGTCGGGCATGCCGTCGTCGAATTCGACGGGTGCTTCCAGCGTCGTATTGTCCTCTAGCATCCGCTCCCAGTAAGCGACATAGGCCGCGGCAACCGCATCGTTGCGGACGATCAAGGCGTTGTTGGATTGGCCGGCAAGTCCCGTGGCCGTCCAGTTGGTGCTGCCGGTGAAGACGCTGCGGTCAGTCCCGTCCGACGGGATGTGCACGACAAATTTGTTATGGCCGATCTGGCTCGAATTGTTGAACATTCGGTGGTGAATTTCGACGCCCGCATCGATCAGCGCCTGGCGTGCGTGAGCATTGCGCACATCCCACTCGTCTCCGACCTTTCCCGTATTGGCCAGAATGATGCGCAGCTTGTCCTTGTTGGCAAGCAGCAGGTCGAGCAGCTCCTTGTCCTCGAGCTCGTAGAGCGCGACAAGGTACCGGCCGGGCGCATTCAAGTATTCCCTGAGCATCGGAATGACATCGCCGGCGAGATATTTGCGGATGCCGTTCGCCGGATTGGAGATCATGTCGATCAGCTCGTTCGGCTGTTTCACACCGTCTTCCAGCAGGACGTTGCGCAGCCACTGGGCGGCGAGGATGCCGTTGGTGAAGGTGGATTCGAACTGGCCGCGCTTGCGCGTCACATGGACCGGGTTGGAGGCGACAGCCGGCCCGAGATAACCGAGTGGCCGCGGCGGCCCGTCATAGGCCTTGACTGCGATTTTCTCGAAGGTGCCGTCAGCCTTCTTGATCGGCCTGCCGTTGTCGTCCCGCTTGTTGATCTCGACAAGCGCCGGCGTCGGGTCGGGGGCCGCCAACATGCCCGGCTTCAGATCGCCGAGCGGGCGGATCTCGTAGCGCACCCGCACCTCGGCCGGCCGCCGCCGCATCTCGTTGCGCCGCTTGCGCAGCGTCAGATCGCGCCAGGAAAGCTTCTGCACCGGCCAGAGCGACGTCGTCTGAGGCAGCCAATGCGGATTGCGCTGCCCCTTGAAGGCGACCCAGGCGGCGCAGGTCACACGATCCTCGCTGCCATCGGATCTTCTTGCCACGTTTCCCTGCTCGTCCAGATAGACGCGGACGACCTCGAAGCCAAGGCATCCGTCGATCTTGGCGTCGATATCCCAGGCCACATAGGCGACCTCGTTGTTCACATAGGCATGCGCTGCAACAATCGTTCCCATGACCTGATCCCCCAGCCCAGCGCGGCAACAGTGCTACCATTCCGTGTCATATTCAAGCCGCTCGCTGCGGGTTGCGCGTTCGATCGGCGGCGGAAAACCAGGGCGCGACGCGGCCAAGAACAGGCGAATGCAACTCACGGAAATAGAATGTGATATCTCCCGAAACCGCTCACACATTTTTCCGCCATGCTCTAAGGTGAAAACCTTCGGTTCCTGAAATCACTTGTTTTGCCTCGTTCTAATCGAATAAAGCGGTACAAGGAAAAGTAAGAAAGAGCGCCCGCCCGTGACACATCCGCCGAAGACCCCTCTGCTCGACCAGGTCACTTACCCTGCCGACCTGCGCAAGCTCGAGGATCGCGACCTGCCGCAGCTCGCCCGCGAGGTTCGCGACGAAATGATCGATGCGGTGTCGCGCACCGGCGGTCATCTCGGCGCCGGTCTCGGCGTGGTCGAGCTGACGATCGCCATCCACAGCGTCTTCGACACGCCTGACGACCGGCTGATCTTCGATGTGGGCCATCAATGTTATCCGCACAAGATACTCACCGGCCGGCGTGACCGCATCCGGACGCTGCGCCAGGAAAACGGGCTGTCCGGCTTCACCCGCCGGGCGGAGAGCGAATATGATCCGTTCGGCGCGGCGCATTCCTCGACCTCGATCTCCGCCGGCCTCGGCATGGCGATCGCCGCCGATCTCGACAAGACCGATCGCCGCGTCATCGCCGTCATCGGCGACGGGGCGATGTCGGCCGGCATGGCCTATGAGGCGCTGAACAATGCCGGCGCGCTCGATGCGCGGCTCATCGTCATCCTCAACGACAACGACATGTCGATCGCGCCGCCGACAGGCGCGATGAGCGCCTATCTCGCCCGCCTCGCCTCGGGGCGCACCTATATGGGCTTCCGTGATTTCGGCAAGAAGCTGACCGCCTATCTCGGAAAGAACATCGACCGCGCCATCACCCGCGCCGTCGAGCATGCGCGCGGCTACGTCACCGGCGGCACCATGTTCGAGGAGATGGGCTTCTATCATATCGGGCCGATCGACGGGCATTCCTTCGATCACTTGCTGCCGGTGCTGCGCAATGTGCGCGACAATGCCCGCGGCCCAGTGCTGATCCATGTCGTCACGCAGAAGGGCAAGGGTTATCCGCCGGCCGAAGCTGCCGCCGACAAATATCACGGCGTCAATAAGTTCGACGTCATCACCGGCGCCCAGGCAAGGGTGAAGCCGAATGCGCCGAGCTATACGAGCGTCTTTGCCGAGGCGCTGGTGCAGGAAGCCGCCCTCGACGACAAGATCGTCGGCATCACCGCCGCCATGCCGAACGGCACCGGCCTCGACAAGCTCGCCGAAGCCTTTCCGTCCCGCTGCTTCGACGTCGGCATCGCCGAGCAGCATGCGGTGACCTTCGCCGCCGGCCTTGCGGCCGAAGGCTACAAGCCGTTCGCCGCGCTCTATTCCACCTTCCTGCAGCGCGCCTACGACCAGGTCGTGCACGACGTGGCGATCCAGGGGCTGCCGGTGCGTTTTCCGATCGACCGCGCCGGCTTCGTTGGCGCCGACGGGCCGACCCATGCCGGCTCCTTCGACACCGCCTTCCTCACCACCCTGCCCGGCTTCGTGGTGATGGCGGCTGCCGACGAGGCCGAACTCAAGCACATGGTGCGCACCGCCGTCGCCTATGACGCCGGACCGATCTCGTTCCGTTATCCCCGTGGCGAAGGTGTCGGCGTCGACATGCCGGCGCGCGGCGAAATCCTGCAGATCGGCAAGGGCCGCATCGTCAAGGAAGGCACCAAGGTGGCGCTGCTTTCCTTCGGCACCCGGCTTGCCGACTGCCTGCTTGCCGCCGAGGATCTCGAGGCCGCCGGCCTGTCGACCACGGTCGCCGATGCGCGTTTCGCCAAGCCTCTCGACCACGATCTGATCCGCCAGCTTGCCCGCCACCACGAGATGCTGATCACCGTCGAGGAAGGCTCCGTCGGCGGCTTCGGCAGCCAGGTAATGCAATATCTCTCAAGCGAGGGCCTGCTCGACAACGGCCTGAAAATCCGCTCGCTGGTCATGCCTGATATCTGGATGGAACAAGCCAAGCCGGAAGCGATGAACGCGCATGCCGGGTTGGATCGTGCAGGAATCGTCTCGACCGTGTTCCGGGCGCTGGGCCGCGGGGTTGCGGTTGGGGTGGCGGGGTAAGTGACTTTGTGAGGGTGCGCCGTGTGGCCCCCTCATCCGCCCTACGGGCACCTATGCCTGGGCCGAGCCACTCGTCTCGGCCCGTCCTTCGGACCCCCGAGGGGAGAAGAGGGAATCGAGACGTTGCGGCATATCTCTTCTCCCCTCGGGCAAAAGGTGCCGGCAGGCGGATGAGGGGGCCGCGGGTTTCCGCCGTCCATCGCTGTACTTGCTCCAGCAGCCACCCCACCCTCCGTCATGCTCGGCCTTGAGCCGAGCATCCACACCGCATCCACCAGCGTGGGTGGCATGGATCCTCGGCTCAAGGCCGAGGATGACGGAGAGTGAGGAGATGCCCCAGCCAAACTCGCCGTCGACAGAGCGGATGACACTACGCTTCTCGAGCTGATCATACCGGTTCGTCCACCAACGAAAAAAGGGCGGCGCATCACTGCACCGCCCTCTTCATCTAACGTCCCATTCTGAGCGCCCTCAGAACTCCGTCCAGTCTTCCTGCACCGCAACCGCGGCACTCGCCTGTCTTCCGCCGAAGGCCTTGGTGACCTTGCCGGCAAGTGCGCGCGCGGGAGAAGCGACCGGGCGGGAGGCAGGCGTGGCGGCGGCGGTCTTCTGGGCCGGCGCGGCCAGCTGGGTGCCGAGCTTGAACTGGCGCAGCAGTTCATCCAGGGCGCTTGCCTCGCTGGCGAGCGCATGGCTTGCCGCGGTCTGCTGTTCGACCATGGCTGCATTCTGCTGCGTGCCCTGATCCATGTTGTTGACGGCGGTGTTGATCTCCTGCAGCCCGATCGACTGTTCGCGCGTGGCGGTAACGATCGCGTTGACGTTGCGGTTGATCTCCTGCACCTCGGCGACGATCGCTTCCAGCGCCTTGCCGGTTTCGCCGACCAGCGACACACCGGTCTGGACATGCGTGCCTGACGTGGTGATCAGGTCCTTGATCTCCTTGGCCGCCTTGGCGGAACGCTGGGCGAGCTCGCGCACCTCCTGGGCGACGACGGCAAAACCCTTGCCGGCCTCACCGGCACGCGCCGCCTCGACGCCGGCGTTCAGCGCCAAGAGGTTGGTCTGGAAGGCGATGTCGTCGATGACGCCGATGATGTTGGAGATCTCGCCCGAGGATTTTTCGATCTGCTGCATGGCGGAGACCGCCCTGCGGACGACGTCGCCGGATTTTTCGGCGCCGAGGCGGGTGCGCTCGACAAGATTGCCGACATCCTCGGCGCGTTTGGCGCTGTCGCGCACCGTCGTCGTTACTTCTTCCAAGGCCGCGGCTGTCTCTTCGACGGCGGCGGCCTGCTGCTCGGTTCGGTGGGCAAGATCGTCGGCGGCCGAGCGGATCTCGCCGGCGCCGGCATTGATCGCCGAGGCGTTGCGGCCGACCGACTGGAGTGCGGCCTGCAGCTTTTCGACGGCATTGTTGAAGTCGTTGCGCAGGCTGTCATATTGCGGCGCGAACGGCGTCTGGATGCGGGCGGCGACATCGCCGACGGCAAGGCCGGCAAGGCCGCCGGCCAAGGCATCGACGGCGTAGCGCAGCTCGCCTTCCTCGCGCGCCTTCTGCTCGTCGCTTGCCTGGCGCTGGCGCTCGGCGTCACCGCGCATGCGGTCGGTCTCGCCGGCAAGACGCAGCTTTTCGATCGCCGCCTGCTTGAAGACCAGGACGGACTGGGCCATGCGGCCGATTTCGTCGCCGCGCTCGACAGCCGGCACCTCGATATCGTTCTGGCCGCCAGCGAGGCGATCCATGGCCGCGGTCATGCCGACGACCGGGCGAACGATGGTGCGCGACATCAACCAGGCGAGTGCGGCGGCGGCAAGCGAGGCGACAATGCCGCCGGCAATCAGCGTCATCGTCAGATCGCTGTTGGCATCGGCGCGGATGGCGGCGAGCGCATTCGACTTTTCGCGGGCGGTGGCCTTGATCTTGGCGGACGCCTGGCGGAAACCGTCGAGCTGACCCTTGGCGGCGTTGACACCGATCTTGACAACCTCTTCGATCGGCATGTCGGTTTCCTTGCGCGCCTTGGTCTGCGGTTCGGCAAGTTCATGGAAATAGAGGTCGGCGGCCTTCTGCATGCCGTCGATCATCTCGACCAACTGCGGCTCGGCGGCCGCGGTCTGCTTGGCAGCGGCGATCGCCTTCAGCATGCGCTCGCGATTGGCGAAGAGGTCGCCATAGGTGCTGTCGCTGCGGAAGAGGATGAAGCCGCGCAGGTTGACCGCCTGCTCGAGCATCGCCTGCAGTGCATCGTCGATCTGGTTGACGAGCAGCACTGATTTTTCCTGCTCGGCGGACGCGGCCGCCGACGCAGTCGCCTTGGAATAGACGAAGGCGGAGACGGACATGAAGATGAGGATGAGGGCTGCGAACGTGGCCGCAAGCTTCCCGTTCAAGGATATGTTTTTAGCGGACATCGGTGAATTTCTCCTGACGACAGTCGACGCGGCGAGAGACAGGTCGCGCCAATGCGCAACCGCCAAGACTTTTCAATAGGAAACATGATCGGCGTAATGACGCCCTGCGCCTTCATGGCGCCAGAGAGGTTCGGACGAACCGCTGCAATCGAGCCGACCCTATGCGGGCAGACTTTAAATTTGCTTAAATACGCGCTGCAGCAACGGCGAGCCCGACGATTATCTGCCTCCGGCGTCCGAAAGCTCCGACGGTCATGGCGATCCTGGAACAAAATGCTTGCAACCGGCGGCTTTGCCGGTCATTCACAGCCGATGTCCGATCAAAACAGCCAACGCCTCGACCAGTTGCTCGTCTCCCGCGGCCTCTTTGCCAGCCGCTCGCGGGCGCGCGACGCCGTACAGCGCGGCACCGTCCGGATCGCCGGCCAGGTGGTGACGAAGGCCGGCGCGCTCTTCGGCGCCGACGCCGATATTGCCATTAACGATCCGGCGCAGGATTACGTCTCGCGCGCCGCATTGAAGCTTGCTAGCGCCCTCGAGCATTTCCGGCTCGATCCCGCCGGCCATCACTGTCTCGATATCGGCGCGTCCACAGGCGGCTTCACCGAGGTGCTGCTGCAGCGGGGTGCGGCGCATGTCACGGCGATCGATGTCGGCCATGGGCAGATGCATCCGCGCATCTCAGGCGACCCGCGGGTGACGAACCGGGAAGGCCTCAACGCCCGCAACCTGACGGCCGAGGATGTCGGCCACCCCGCAAGCTTCATCGTCTCCGATGTCTCGTTCATCTCACTGAAGCTGGCGCTGGCGCCGGCTCTTGATATCGCCTCGCCGGGCGCCATCGCCGTGCTGCTGGTCAAGCCGCAGTTCGAAGCGGGGCGCGAGGCGATCGGCAAGGGCGGACTGTTGAAGGACCCCTCGTCTGCGCCCGCCGTCGCTGCGGAACTGGAGCGCTGGTTCACCGAGGATATGGGCTGGAGCAGCCTCGGCCTCATCCCCTCCCCGATTGCCGGCGGCGACGGCAATCAGGAATTCCTTCTGGCAGGATTGAAACCGTGAGCACCGAAACCGTCACCATCGAGAAGCTCGGCGCCCAGGGCGACGGCATTGCCGGCAGCGCCGCCGGCCCGGTCTATGTGCCCTTTTCCCTTCCCGGGGAAACGGTGGCGATCGCCCGCGTCAAAAGCCAGGGCACGATCATGTCGATCACGACGCCCTCGCCCGACCGGCAGGAGCCGCCTTGCCGGCATTTCGGTCCCGACGGCGTCAACGGCACCTGCGGCGGCTGCACGCTGCAGCATCTGGCGGATGCCCCCTACCGCGCCTTCAAGCGGCAGCTGGTGGTCGATGCACTCAAATCCAAGGGGCTGACGCCTGATGTCGGCGAGATCGTTCCGGCCCGGCCGGGCGAACGCCGGCGCGTGGTGTTTGCGGCCCGCAAGACCGAGAAGGATATGTTGATCGGCTTCAACCAGGCCGAAAGCCATCATATCGTCGCCATCGAGGAATGTCCGATCTCGTCGGCAGGGATCGTCGCCCGGCTGCCGGCGATCAAGGCGATTGCCGCCGCGCTCGCGACCAGCGCCGAACCCTTCCGGGTGGCGGTGCTCGAGACGCTTTCCGGCCTCGATATAGCGGCCGACGACATCAAGAAACTCTCCGACCCGCAGCGGCGCAAGGCGATCGAGACCGTGCTCGGCCTGCGCGGCATCGCCCGTGTGACCGTGAACGGCGAAATCCTCGTCGAGCCGGCCAAGCCGCTTATCGATTTCGGCGGCGTCGAGGTTTCGCCGCCGCCCGGCGGCTTCGCCCAGGCGACCAAGCCGGCGGAGGAGGCAATGGCGGAGCTGGTGCTTGCCCATGCCGGCAAGGCCAAGCGGATCGCCGATCTCTTTGCCGGCACCGGCACGTTTTCGCTCAGGCTGGCCCGCATCGGCCGGGTGCATGCGGTCGAAGCCGAGGCAACGGCGCTCGCCGCACTCGACCAGGCCGCCCGCAAGACGCAGGGGCTGAAGCCGGTGAGCGTCGAAAAACGCGATCTCTTCCGCCGCCCGTTGATGACGCAGGAGTTCAAGCCCTTTGACATGGTCGTCTTCGACCCGCCACGCGCCGGCGCGGAGTTTCAGTGCAAGGAACTTGCCCGCTCAGGCGTGAAGAAGATCGCAGCCGTCAGCTGCAATCCGCTGACGCTGGCGCGCGACCTTCAGATCCTCGTCGAGGGCGGCTACCGCATCACCGGGGTGACACCGATCGACCAGTTCCTCTGGACCTCGCATGTCGAGGTGGTGGCGACGCTGGAGAAGTAGGCCGTTATCGATCGCCGGGCTCGCTTTCCCGCTGCAAACTCATGCGCATTGGCCGCGTTCCGAGCTTTGCACCCGTGACGGCATCGATTGCGATCGGCTCGATCTCCGATCCTGACTCGACATCGACATAGCGGGCGAGTTCGCCATCGCAATGGCGGTGCGCCCAAGCCCCGATCATCATCAGCACAGGCAGAAAATCGCGACCGGCTTCCGTGAGGACATATTCTTCGCGGGGCGGCCGTTCGGAATAGAGGCGCTTCTCCAGCAGACCGTCCTCCGTCAGCGCCTTGAGACGCTTGGTCAGCATGGTCGGCACGATGCCGAGGCTCTTCCTGAACTGGTCGAAACGGGTGAGGCCCGAATGGGCGTCGCGCAAAACGAGAATGCTCCACGCATCCCCGACGGATTGAAGGCCGCGGGCGACCGGGCATTGCGGAATCGAATTATTTTTCATTAGGTATCTTTTCGATAGTGACACGATATCGAAAAGATAGTAACAGATCGGCCAACGATGATCCACTCTTTTGAAAGCTGACAATATGACCGACAGAAACAGAAGCGTTGCACTGGTCACCGGTGCATCCTCAGGCATCGGCCTTGCAACCGCGGAGTCGCTGGTGAAGGCCGGCTACCGCGTGTTCGGGACCAGCCGCAAACCGGCCGCCAACAGGCCCGGCATAACGATGCTGATCTGTGATGTGGCCGAGGAAGCCTCGGTGCAGGCGGCTGTTGCGGAGGTCGTCCGGCAAACCGGCCGGCTTGATCTCGTCGTCAATAATGCCGGCATCGGCCTCATCGGCGGCGCCGAAGAATCCTCCATCGCCCAGGCCCAGCGGCTTTTCGACGTCAACGTCTTCGGCGTGGCGCGCGTCGCCAATGCGGTACTGCCGGTCATGAGGAAGCAAAAGAGCGGCCGGATCATCAACATGAGCTCGATCCTCGGCCTCATCCCGGCTCCGTACAACGCCTTCTATGCCTCGACCAAACATGCGCTCGAGGGCTATTCGGAATCGCTCGATCATGAAGTGCGCAACTTCGGCATTCGTGTTGTTCTCGTCCAACCCGGCGTCACCAGAACATCCTTCGAGGAAAACCTGACGCGAGCAGACCAACCTCTTCCGGTCTATGCTTCGGAACGCGCCCGCAGCGAAGCGCTGATGCGCAAATGGGTGGAGACGGGCGATGCCCCCCAGGTCGTCGCCGACATGGTGGTGAAAGCCGCAATGGCAAAGAAGCCGAAGCTGCGCTATTCCGCCGGCAAGCAGTCGCGTCAGGTCCGCTCGCTTCGCCGCTACCTGCCGGAGCGGCTGGTCGACAGCCTGCTGCGTAAGGTCAACGAGTTTCCGGCCTCAGCCTGACTCATTCATCGAGGATAGGATTCAGATTCAAGCCGACAGGCTTAAAGTCATCCTATCCTCGGCCAAGGAAACCGATTCCGAATGCGCAAGACCAAAAGACGCAATCCCTACTATGCGGGCCCGGTGTCCGACCACTTCGACGGCACGTACTTCTTCAATCCCGGAGGCATCGAGCCGCTTGGTTTCCGCGAGCTCTTGCGGTAGCAATTCGGCGGCGGCCGTGAGCGCTGGCCGCGGTCGGTCCCAAGTCCATTTGCGGCGGCAAAACCGGATCCAAGCGTGGACGGCGAAGGCCTGCGGGTGACCATGGTTGGGCATGCAACCCTGCTGGTGCAGGTCGCCGGGCTCAATATTCTCACCGATCCGGTGTGGTCGGAGCGGGTCAGCCCCTTCACCTTTGCCGGACCCAGACGCGTCGTCGAACCGGGCATCGCGTTCGATGATTTGCCGCCGATCGATCTCGTGCTGGTATCGCACAATCATTATGATCATCTCGATATTGCGACGCTGAAACGCTTGCACGCTAGGCATAGGCCGCTTGTCGTGACGCCGCTCGGCAATGACACGATCATTCGCCGCGCCGTGCCCGATCTGCAGACGACATCGATGGATTGGGGCGAGCGCATCTCTCACGCCGGAATAAGCATCGATGCGGAGCCTGCCCATCATTGGTCCGCCCGAGGCGGCGCCGATCGCCGGATGGCGCTCTGGGCCGCGTTCGTTTTGTCGACTCCCGCCGGAAAGATCTATCACGTCGGCGATACGGGCTTTCACCGCGGCATCAATTACAAGGCGGCACAGCGGAAACACGGCGGTTTTCGCCTGGCGATTCTACCCTTCGGCGCCTATGAGCCGCGATGGTTCATGAAAGGGCAGCACCAGAATCCTGAGGAAGCGGTGATCGGGATGAAGCTCGCAAATGCGGCCTATGTGGCGGGGCATCACTTCGCAACGTTCCAACTGACGAATGAAGCGGTCGACGCGCCGACAAAGGCGTTGCGAGAGGCGATGAGAGAGCACGATATCCCCTCGCACCGATTCCGACCGCTCAGGGCAGGCGAAGTATTCGATGTGCCGCCGGCCTGATAGGAGGTCGGCATTCCATAGGTTTTCGGCAGCCCTCAGCGGCGCATGAAGGCTTCGAAGGCCGCGCGCGCTTCGGCGCTTTTCAGCCGCGTGGCGAAATGGCGGGCCTCGACATCGATGCGAGCGATGACCTCTTCCCTGGAGCCGCAAATGAGATCGCGGGCGATTTTCAAGGCTTCCGGCGGCTTGGCGGCGAGTTTCGTGGCCGCGGCAAGGGCGGCATTCTCCACCTCGACCGGCGTCGTCACCTTCCAGATGAGGCCGGCCTCGCGGGCTTCTTCGGCGCTGAAGGCCTCGCCGGCGGCCAGCATGGCAAAGGCGCGCTGGTGACCCATGATGCGCGGCGCAATCAGGCTGGAAGCCGCTTCCGGCACCAGCGCCAGATCGACGAAGGGCGTGCGGAACTGGCTGCGGTCGGAGGCGATCGTCAGGTCGCAATGCAGGTTGAGGGTGGTGCCGATGCCGATCGCCAGACCGTCGACCCCTGACACCAGCGGCTTTTCGGATCTGGCGAGCGCGTAGAGGAAATCGATCAGCTCGTCTCCCATGCTGCCGCCCATGGCAGTGGCAAGAAAATCGCCGATGTCGTTGCCGGCCGAGAAGCTGCCTTCGGTGCCGAGAAAGACCGTCACTTTGATATTCGCGTCCGCGTTGGCGGCGGTTAGCGCATCGGCCATGGTGCGATACATCGCGCGTGTGAAGGCGTTCTTCTTTTCCGGCCGGTTGAAGCGGATCAGCTGAACGCCGGGATGGGCGGAAGGCTGCTCGACGATGATGTGGTCGGTCATAGGATCTCCTCAGAACTCATGGGGCCTGGTCAGGCAAGCAGGATGCGGGCGGCGGCGAGGCTCGCCGCGCCGTTGACGACCCGGTCGCGCAAGGCCGCGGTCTCGGCAAGCAGGTTTTCGGCGGCAAAGCGGCAGAGCGCGATACGGCTCTCGCCTTTGCCGTCACCGCTTTCGGCCAGAGCACCCTTGGCGAGGTAACAGCCGGTGAGCACAAGGCCGAACAGGCGCTGATAGGGGCTGGCGCCGGCAAGCGCCTCGGCAGCCCTCCCGTCGGCAAGCGCCTTCAGCAGCCAGGCGGTCGCCGCGTCGAGATCCGCGATGGCGACGGCGAGTCTCGCGGCAGTCTCGCCGAAACCATCGAGATTGGAACGGCCGACAGCCTTGGCGATCGCCTTCAATTCAGCGATGAACCCCGTGACCTGATCGCCGCCGGAGAGCGGCAGCTTGCGGGTGACGAGGTCGATCGCCTGGATGCCATTGGTGCCCTCGTAGATCGGCGCAATGCGGGCATCACGGAGATAACGCGCGGCACCCGTCTCCTCGATGAAGCCCATGCCGCCATGCACCTGGATGCCGAGCGAGGCGACCTCGACGCCGGCATCGGTTGAAAACGACTTGGCGATCGGCGTCAGAAGCGCGGCGCGCTCCTGCCAGTGGCGGTTATCGCCTGCCCGGCGCGACATGTCGAGCGCATGGGCGCAGGCATAGGAGATGGTGCGCGAACCTTGGGTCAGCGCCTTCATCGTGAGCAGCATACGGGCCACGTCGGGATGTTCGACGATCGGGCTCATGCCGGCGCCGGTCGAATCTGGCGCCCTGCCCTGCGTGCGCTCCCTGGCATAGGCGAGCGCCTTCTGGGTGGCCGCCTCCGAGATCGCCACGCCCTGCATGCCGACGGCGAGACGCGCATTGTTCATCATCGTGAACATGCAGGCGAGCCCCTTGTTCTCCTCGCCGATGAGCCAGCCGATCGCACCCTTTTCGCCGCCGAACCGGCCGTCGCCATAGATCATCGTGCAGGTCGGCGAACCGTGGATGCCGAGCTTGTGTTCCAGCGAGTGGCAGAAGAGATCGTTGCGGGGCCCGAGCGAACCGTCGTCGTTCACCAGGAATTTCGGCACGAGAAAGAGCGAGATGCCGCGTGTCCCGGCTGGCGCATCCGGCAGCCGGGCCAGCACCAGGTGGATGATATTGTCGGCCGCGTCGTGCTCGCCCCATGTGATGAAGATCTTCTGGCCAGAGATGCGATAGCTGCCGTCGTCGCGCCGCTCGGCGCGGGCTTTCAGCACGCCGAGATCGGAGCCGGCGTGCGGCTCCGTCAGGTTCATCGTGCCGGTCCATTCGCCGGACACCATCTTTGCCAGATATTTGTCTTTCAGTGCAGCGCTGCCATGGGCGCTGACCGCCTCGATGGCGCCCATCGTCAGCGTCGGGGCGAGCGCAAAGGCCATGGAGCCAGAATTCCACATTTCCAGCGCCGCGACATTCAGCATATCAGGCAGTGCCTGGCCGCCGAAGGCTTCCGGCGCCGTCAGGCCGTTCCAGCCGCCGGCAATCCAGTTGCGGTAGAGCTCGCGCCAGCCATCCGGCAGCCGGACTTCGCCGTCGACGAGGCGGGCACCCTGGCGGTCGCCGATCTCGGCGAGCGGCGCCACCTCCTCTGTGGCAAAACGTCCCGCCTCGGAGAGGATGGCGTCGACCAAATCTTCGCCGAGATCGCCGAAAAGACCGTTCGACAGCGCCTCGCCCATGCCCGCTACATGCTTTAACGTGAACGCGATTTCCTCGACGGGCGCCTTATACATGCTTTCTCCTCCATGGGACCGGCCTGCACCTCGCGCAAAGCCCCTCCGAGGCAAGGGCTAATTGATTTTTACGTAAACGTCAATTTCGATTTCCCAGGCCGCCGTGCGATAGTTTACCCGACATGGCGGTTTGCTCTTGCACAGTTGCACAAATGGACGTCATGGAGAATTTCTAATACATGTCGCCCGGAAGTGTGCAGCGGTTCCGGGACAACGACATGCATCAAAACAAAGGGCTAAAGCGCGTCGCATGAATCAAATTTGATGCGACGCGCTTTAGAATGACATCGCCTTCGCAAAGGACCGGCGAACAATGGATACATTGCCCGTCAACATACCCGGTTTCGTCTGGGCCTATCGTTTCTCGCCGGATGACAAGACGGCGGTACGGCTGAACAACAGCGCGACGGTGGCGGATCTGACCGCCGACAACTGTTTCTACTGGCTGCATCTCAACCTCGTGGACGCCCGGGTGCCGGCCTTGCTCGAGACGCTCGACGGGCTGACCGAGGACGCCAAATCGGCGCTGACGACGCATGACACGCATGCGGCGCTGACCGTCGACGAGCAGATGCTCTACGGCACGCTCGTCGACTGCCAGCGTGATTTCGCCCAGGACACCAACAATCTCGGCTGGCTGCATTTCGCCATGTCGGACCGCTTCATCATCACCACCCGGCTGCAGCCGCTGCGCAGCGTCGAGCGCGCGCGCGCTGATCGAGAAGAACCCGGGCAAAATTGCGCTGCCGGTCGATCTCTTCGAACTGCTGGTGATCGAATTTCAGCGCACGCTGATCGCCATCGTTATCGAACTCACCGAAGAACTGAACCAGATCGAGGATATCGTCTACGACAACGCCCCGCGCGACGAGCGCCGGCGGCTGGCGCCGGTGCGGCGAACCGTGGTCAGGCTGCACCGGCACCTGCGCACGGTGCTGGCGCTGATGCGCCGGGCGGCGGCGGCCGACGACGACGAGATGCCCTTCGGCTTCGACGACGTGGCGCGGCGGCTGACGAGCCGGCTGGAAACGGTCGACCACGATATCTACGCGCTGCAGGACCGGGCGCGCCTGCTGCACGAAGAAATCGATTCGAAACAATCCTCCGAAACCAACCGCCACCTCTACCTGCTGTCGATCATGACGGCCTTCCTGCTGCCGCCGACGCTGGTGACCGGCTTTTTCGGCATGAACACCGCCAACCTGCCCTTCTCCGTCGGCGATTACGGCACGGAATACGCCGTCATCCTCATAGTCGGCTCCGTCGCGCTTGCCTGGTGGCTGCTGAGGCGGGTGAATATTCTTTGAATGTGAGAGGTGCGGTTGGCCGCGCCCCTCATCCGCCTGCCGGCACCTTCTCCCCGCTTGCGGGGCGAAGGGGGATAGCCGCAACCTCTCCGTCCCTCTCCAGCGTCTCGTAAGGCACGTCCCCTCGCCCCGTCTTTACGGGGAGAGGGTTAGGGTGAGGGGCAGCTTTCGGGGCCATCAATTAAGGCGAATAGCCCGCCCTGCTGGCGGGCCATCCCATCGATCGACGCTCGAATGATCGGCTGGTTCAGGCCGCCACCTCGCCCGGAACGGTTCTTGCACGGTTACTAATATATTTACCGTGGGGAGACCTAATGTCATGAAATGGTGCACATCCGGAGAGTTTGCCCCTCTGATGCTCGTTGTGAGTGGGCCGGAAAAATACAAGCTTGTTGCAACTCTCGTGCAGGCCGCCGAGATGCTGACCGTTGGCTGGCCAATCGACGATGGAGAAGAATACCTCACGGCAATTATGGCTTGCCGGGACGCAATACACGGGGAGATTCCGGCTCAGGCCGCGCGAGCAGCGCTTATCCGTGCTGCCGACGAAGCTGGAATTTCGGTAATAACTGTCGTTCACTGAGCTTCACAGCCGACGATGAAATGGGTTCACCGTCGGCGCTCGTATTGCCCAGCCCTGCGCTTGTCGTGCCTACATCAATACGGTGAATAGCACTGCTGGCGCGGGCCGTTATAGGGCTGGAAGGTGTTGTCGTAGGCGCGATATGAGCGATAGCGGTTGGCGCACCAGGCGACGTGGCTTGAGCCCATCCGGGGTGCCGGCGCGACGTAGCGCGGCTGCGCCGCAATGGCGCCACCGATGACCGCGCCGGCGCCGAAGGCGGCGAGCGGGTACCAGTAGCCATTATAACGGCGATAACCCGGACGATAGTAACTATAGCCGCGATAGCCGCCGTAATAGCCGGGGCGGTAATAGGCGCCGGGGCGATAGCCGGGCCGGTAATAGTCGCGGCGATAGTAGCGGCGGTATTGGACCTCCTCGACGGCGGAGGATTTCTCCACCTTCGGGGTGGTGGGCATCTGGATTGCCTGCGACGGGGCAAAGCCCGTCAGCACGACGGCGGCAGTGAGAATTGCAGTCGCGATTTTGCTTTTCAGCCCGATCATTCTTCTCTCCCATTCAACGGCGATCACCGCCTGCCACGCAACGCGTTCGTGGCTGAATGGTTCCGAAAGCAGCCGAGGACCGGCTGCTTTTGTTTTCGATCGGCGGACCTGAACCGGCCTTAATTGCAGGCGACATACATCAGGCGACGGCGGAGATCTTCGCCTGGTCGCCCTGCAGGCGGTTCACCATGAAGTTCGAATACCATTCGAGGAACTGCATGACGCCGCCCTCGTGCAGGGAAGAATAGGGGCCGGGCTCGTAGGCGGGCGAGTGGATGCCGAAGGCATTCTCTTCGACGATGCGGCGATCCTGATCGTTGGTCTCGGTCCAGACATGCGTCAGTTCCTCGAGATTGTAATCCACGCCTTCGACCGCGTCCTTATGGACGAGCCACTTGGTCGTCACCGCCGTCTCATTGGCGCTGAGCGGCAGCACGCGGAAGGAGATGGCATGGTCGCCGAGCAAGTGGTTCCAGGTCGTCGGATAGTGGAAGAGCAGCATGGTGCCGATATGGCTGATCGAGATATCGTCGGCGATCCGGCGCTTGACGGCCGGCTTGCCGGACATCGTGTAGCTCTCGGCATCCTCGATCAATGGCATGCGGGCGGTGCGGAACTGACCGTCCGGTGAAATCTGGAACTTGCTCGGCAGGCCGGCGGCCTCGCAGCGCGACCAATGGCCGGCGATCTCCGGGTCGTCGGCGCCGCCATCGGTGCCGGTAACGCTCGGCGCTTCCGGATAGGTGCGGCAGAGTTCCGGGTGATTGGCGGCGCAGTGATAGCATTCGCGGTTGTTTTCCCAGACGAGCTTCCAGTTGCCCTTCTCGATGATCGTGCTCTGGAAGGCGACCTTGGTCTCGCCGATGCGATGCGGCGCCATGTAGGGCTCGATCTTGTCGCGCACGGTCTGGAAATCCGGGGCGGTGTCGGCAAGGCAGATGAAGATATAGCCGGCCACGCTTTCACAATGGACGGGCTTCAGGTTGAAGCCGGTCTTGTCGAAATCATCGCCCATGTGGCGGGCGAAGGCGAGCTTGCCGTCGAGATCATAGGTCCACTGATGATAGGGGCAGACGAGACGCACGGAGGAGCCATGCTCCTTGGTGCAGACGCGCGAGCCGCGATGGCGACAGCTATTGTGGAAGGCTCGGATGACATTGTCGCGACCGCGCACGATGACGACGGGATAGCGGCCGATCTGGACGGTGAAATAGGCTCCCGGCTTCGGCAGCTCGCAATCATGGCCCATGAACAGCCAGTCGCGATAATAGATCATCTCCATGTCGAGCTGGAAATAATCCTCGTCGATATAGAACGGCTGCTCGAGGCTGAAGCCCTCACGGCGGTTCTTGAGCTGACGCAAAACGTTGCTGCGAATATCCATCTTCATATCCTCGTGCATCCGGTACCGTTCAGCGGAAAAACCGCGGAAGCGCGCCCGCTTCCTTCTCCTTTTGGAGAATTGTTCATGGCGTCATTTAATCACCGAGCCCGGCCGCTGCTTGGTTGTAATGCGACATCGGCTTCGAAATTGACGACAGGATGCGGCAAGGCTGTGGCGGCCCGCCCCGATCAATCGCATCGCCGACTCTCCAGGCAATTATCGTCAATTGCGACATGGCGTAAAGCCCCGTTTTGCAAAGAGCTCGGCTGCCGGATGCCGATCACCGTCGCATTTGCGACATCCTCTTGCATCTGCCGGCAGCCGTGGCGCAGCCGGAACCGCGTTAACACCGCCTTAAGCATAGGACCCTATCCTTGCGATGAATCAGACCGACCGAAGAACGCGAACCATGGCCAGACTCCGCTATTTCGATGCGAAGGACACCAGCAGATTGCGGGAGCGGCAGCCGATTGCCGCCCATTCCGAATTCCTGCGCACCGGCCGCATCCCTCGCGAACGGCGGCACTGGCTGGCGGAGGAAAAGCGCTACCTTACCCATGACGAGGTCGCGGCAAAGACCGGCCGCAAGCTGCAGGTGGCCGGCGAAAAAACGCATCAGCACATCAACGGCTTTCACCACTCGATCCAGTTTCCGAAGATGGTCTTCCACCGGACGCTGGAGGACAGCCCACATCTCGGCTATTGCCATGTCACCGCCGCGCGCACGAAGTTTGCCCATTATGAAGACGTCAGCTGGGCCTTCTATATCGCCAACTTCTACTCCGACATCGGCGACAACGACAATTTCTTCCAGCGGATCGACGTCGGCTATTCCCGCATGTATTTCGCCGTCGCGATGAAGCCGGGCGAGGATTCCTCGGAAAAGATGACCATCGACCGGTCGGTGCGCGGCAATGGGTTGCTCTTCCGCACCCACGACCCACAGGCGGCGATCCGCAACGTCCTGTTGCTCGGCGCCCGCAACGAACAGCTGCGCGAAATCATCCGGCAGCTATAACAGCGATTGATCGGCGGCGGCGGAAAGCCTAATGACCTGCCGGGATCAATCCGGGCAGCACATGGCACGCATCATCGACATCAAGGCAGACAGGCAGGCGGCGCTCGAAGCGGCCTCAGCGGCTCTTGCCGACGGCTTCGCCATCGCCATGCCGACGGAGACCGTCTACGGCCTTGCCGCCGACGCCACCAACCCCGCCGCCATCACCCGCATCTACGAGACGAAGGGCCGGCCGCGCTTCAATCCGCTGATCTGTCACATGGCCGACCTTGCCATGGCCGAACATCATGCCGAGTTCGATCCGCTGTCGCGGGCGCTCGCCGAAGCCTTCTGGCCCGGTCCGCTGACGCTCGTGCTGCCGCTCAAGGCCGAAAGCCCGATCCATTCGCTGGCGACTGCCGGTCTCGACAGCGTCGGCGTGCGCGTGCCGAAGGGTTTCGCCGGCGCCCTGATCGGCGCTTTCGGGCGGCCGCTCGCAGCCCCGAGCGCCAATACCTCGGGCGCCATCAGCGCGACGAGTGCCGCCCATGTCGAGGCCGATCTCGGCGCGAAGATTCCGTTGATCCTCGATGCGGGCCCGAGCACGGTCGGCGTCGAATCGACGATCGTCAAGGTGGAAGGCGACCGGGTTAGGCTGCTTCGGCCCGGCGGCCTTGCGGCGCGCGAGATCGAGCATGTCGCCGGCAGGCCGCTGCTGCGCGCCAAAAAGGCATCGGCGGCCATCGAGGCGCCGGGCATGCTCGCCTCGCATTATGCGCCGGGCGCCAGCGTGCGTCTCAATGCGAGCGCCGTGGAACCCGGCGAGGCGCTGATCGCCTTCGGCGGTGCGGCGGTCGCGGGCGCGCGCGACGCACGCATCGTTCTCGACCTCAGCCCGCGCGGCGACCTTGCGGAAGCGGCGGCCAACCTTTTCGACTACATGAAGCGGGCCGATGCCAGCGGCGTTTCGAGCATCGCCTTTTCGCCCATTCCCGACGACGGCCTGGGCGAAGCGATCAACGACCGCCTGCAAAGGGCTGCCGCTCCCCGCGCGACTGACAAAGCTGATAGAAGCGACAGAGGATCGACCCGATGAGCAACCCCGGCATTTCAACCGATCTTCTCGACCGCTTCGCCGCCATCGTCGGCGACAAATACGCGCTGCGTGGCGAGGCCGACCTGGCGCCGCATCTCATCGAAAACCGCGGGCTCTATCACGGCTCCTCCCCTCTCCTCTTAAAGCCCGGCTCGGTCGAGGAGGTCTCTGTAATCATGAAACTCGCCACCGAGACCGGAACCGCAATCGTGCCGCAGACCGGCAATACCGGCCTCGTCGGCGGCCAGACGCCGCGCGCGGGCCAGTCCGATATCATCCTGTCGCTGGAGCGCATGAACAGGATTCGCGACGTCGATCCGGTAGCCAACGTGCTGGTCGCCGACGGCGGCGCCATTCTGGCCGATGTGCAGAAGGCGGCCGAGGCGCATGGGCGGCTGTTTCCGCTGTCGCTCGGCTCGGAAGGCTCCTGCCGCATCGGCGGCAATCTCTCCACCAATGCCGGCGGCACGGCGGTGCTTGCTTACGGCAATATGCGCCAGCTCTGTCTCGGCCTCGAAGTGGTGCTGCCGACCGGCGAGATCTGGGATGGCCTGCGTCGGCTGAAGAAGGACAATACCGGCTACGACCTCCGTGATCTCTTCATCGGCGCCGAGGGCACGCTCGGCATCATCACCGGGGCGGTGCTGAAGCTGTTTCCCCAGCCGCTCGGCCATCAGGTGGCATTCGCCGGCCTTAATTCGGTCGAAGACGCGCTCGGTCTCTTCAACCTTGCCGCCAGTCTCTGCGGCACCTCGCTCACCGGCTTCGAGCTGATGCCGCGTTTCGGGGTCGAGATCACCACGCGCCATATCGACGGGGTGCGCGATCCGCTGGAAGCGGCCTATCCCTGGTACGTGCTGATCGATATTTCGACGTCGGATTCGGCCGAGACGGCGGAGCGGATGATGAACGGCGTGCTCGAACAGGGTTTTGAGGCCGGTCTGGTGCTCGATGCGGCGATCGCCTCATCCGTCGCCCAGCAGAAAGCCATCTGGCACATGCGCGAGAGCATGTCGGATGCTCAGAAGCCGGAAGGCGGATCGATCAAGCACGACGTGTCCGTGCCGGTGTCGAGGATCCCGCATTTCATCGCCGAGGCCGAAGAGGCGGTCATTGCGGCCATGCCCGGAGCCCGCATCTGCGCCTTCGGCCATATGGGCGATGGCAATATCCATTACAATATTTCCCAGCCGATCGGCGCCGACAAAGCCGCCTTCATCGCCCGCTGGCGCGAAATGAACCACATCGTGCACGGGCTGGTGCTCGCCCATGGCGGCTCGATCTCGGCCGAACACGGCATCGGCCAACTGAAGCGCGACGAACTGGCGGCGATCCGCCCGGCGATCGAAATCGAGCTGATGCGCCGCATCAAACGCGCTTTCGATCCGGCTGGTGTCATGAATCCGGGAAAGGTCGTCAGCCTCGACGTTTGAGGGTGGCGAGACCGGCCCCTCATCCGCCTGCCGGCACCTTCTCCCCGCCTGCGGGGCGAAGGGAATATGCCGCAACCTCTCCGTCCATCGCCAACGTCTCGCAGGGGCACGTCCCCTCTCCCCGTCAGAACGGGGAGAGGGTTAGGGTGAGGGGCAGCTATCGATAGCGAAGCGCGGGAAATTCCCTCTTAAGCCAGTTATCAGCCGCCGCCGGTCAGGATCTGCAGCGCCGGCGATTGCTGGGCGCTGTTCTGAACATCGTACATCGCGGTGAAGCGGCGCAGCAGCTTGTCGACCTTCTTCGGATCCTGGAGATCCTCGAGCTTGACGAAGCGGTTGATCAGATCGGCCTGCTTGGTGACGTCCATGCTCGATATCTGAGCCGGCAGGCTGTAGGCCGTCGTGATCACCTGATAGAGCGCCTTGTCGCCGAGGATTGAATAGATCGAAGTGATGCTCGGGGCCTTGCGGCTGAAATAGAGCGCCAGGCGCACACCGTCGTTGGTTTCGCCTTGCTGGGCTTCCAGCGTCTGCCTGACATAGAGCTCCTGGGTGTTCTCCTCGGCCGCCTTGTTCTGGATCGTGCCGATCTTGGCGCGGGTCAGATTGCCGTCCTTGTCGAAGTTGAAGGCGGCGACGATGTCCTGGAAGCGCGCATCGGCTTTGCTGTTCAGGTAGCTCTTCTTGTCGTCGGGGTCGGAGGTGAAGATCTTCTTCAGCGTCGCCTTGTCGTAATCCTTCGGGTCGAGGTTGTTCGCCTTCAGCACCAGATCGGTCAGGCGGCTGTCGTCGAGGAAATCGTCGAGCGACTTCACCTTGGCCATGCCCTTGGCAAAATAATCGACTTCGGCGGTCGCGTCCTTCGACGCCTTGTCCTTTACCGGGCCGGCCTTCAGCAGCATGGTCATATGCGCCTTGTAGTCGGTGGCGTATTTGGCCAGGGTCGCGTCGGGAAGCGCCTGGAAGGGTGACGCCGCCTTGCCGTCCGGTCCAAAATTGAAGGCGCGGGCGAGATTGGTGATGCGTTCGTCCTTCAGTGAGGCGATATAGCCATCCGGGTCATAAGCATCGCTCGTCAGAATCTTGCGCATCATCGAGCGCGGCACGTCCTGGTCGGTCAGGCCGAAGGCCTGCAGCGCCACATGATAGGGGTCCGGCAGATTGTCGTTGCTCTTCTTGAAATCGGCCGCGGCATTGGTGCGCAGGAAGTCGTTGACGCTCTTGATCTCGGCAGTATCGAGCAGGCTCGTGCTGTCGGCCATCATGCTCGAGTAGTTGTCGGCGACCTCCTCGATCGCCTCGTCGCGCTCGTCGTCATAGCGCGCCATATAGTTGTCATTGGTGGTCTGCGCCTGATCGGCCGTCTGCACCGAGCTGACGGCCGGCAGCGATCCATCGGCGGCGAAATTGAAATCGGCGTTGAGGTCGGCATGGCCGGCGGCTGCGGCAGCCGTCGCATCGGTCAGGATGCTCTTCAGGTCGGCGTCCGAGATGTTGAACGGCAGATTGTAGGTGCTCTTCAGGAAATTGGTGATGGCGGGATCGGCGATGAGCTCGTCGACATTGGCGATCGTCGCCATCCGGGAAGAATAATCGTCGGTGCGCGCTCCGGCGGCAATTTTCGTGTTGGTGATCTGGCTGGACGTCTGCGCAGCCAAGCCATCCTCGAGCGATCCGTCGGCCTTGAAGTTGAAGGCGGCGGCAACGTCGGCATAGGTGCCGGTGCCGCTCTGATCGGTCAGGATGTTGCGAAGATCGACGTCCGTGACGGTAGACGGGATGCCGTAGGCATTGCGCACGAAGTTGTTGAGCTTCTGGTCCGCCAGCAACTGATCGACGTTCGAGATTCCGGCGATGGTCGACTGGTAATAGACGGCCGCATTGTCGGCCTTGCTTGTCGTGTTGGCGCTTTGGGTGGCGGTCTGCGAGGCATAAAGGGTGGCGACAGACCCGTCCGTCTTGAAATTGAAGAGATCGTGAACGTCGCTATAGCCCTGGGCGCTGGCCGCCGCCGGATCGACGAGGAAAGTCCTCAGCGTCGCATCGGAAACACTGTCGGCGATCTGCATGCTTGTTCTGAGATAGCTGACCGCAACGGGATCGGACATGAGGTCGTCGACATTGGTGACATTGTCGATCATGGCGTTGAAGTGGGCGGCATTCGCCGCCGACTTGTCGGTCGTCGATTTCCGCTGCGTCTCTGTCTGGATCACCGAACCGTTGATCGAGCCATCCGCCTGGAAGTTGAAATCGGCATTGATATCGGCATGGCCCTGCGCGGCGGCATAGGCCGGGTCGGTCAGGATGTTCTTCAGATCGGCATTGCTGAAATCGGTGCCGAGACCATAGGCATCCTTGATGTAGCGCGCCATGTTTGCGTCGGCGAGCAGGTCGTCGACATTGGTGATGCCGCTCGATTGCGAGGTCACCTTATAGTAGTTGGCGGTCTGCGACGCCGCCGACGACAGCTTGTTCGCCTGCTCGATCGTCCGCACACGTGCCGTGTTCGAGGTCGAACCATCCGCCTTGAAGTTGAAGGCGTTGTAGACGTTGGTAAAGCCCATCAGCTGGGCATATCCGGGATCGGTCAGGACCGTGCGCAGTGCCGCAGCGGTGAAATCGGCGCCCATGCTGTAGGCGGTCTTGATGTACGAGGTCAGGCGGCTGTCGGCGACCAGATCGTCGACATTGGTGATCGTGCCGATCTTGGCGGTATAATAGGCCTTGTTGTATTCGGCCGCCGTCTTGCTGACATAGACAACGTCCGAACCGACCGAATTGTCGATGATGACGGACTGGGAATTCAGTGTGTAGGTCTCGATGACGGAGGCCTTCTGCGCCGCGGTCTGGGCGGTGCCGGTGACGGTGCCGTCGGCATTGAAGCTGAACTGGGCGGCAAGCGCCTTGTACTTGTCGCCGCCTTGCGTATTGACGACGCTTGCGGGGTCGCTGAGATCGCTCGTCAGCACCTGGCGCAGAAAATCCTTCGACGCATAGGTCGGATCGATTTTGAAGGTCTTCAGCACATAGGTGCGCAGCCTTGTGTTGTTGACCAGATCGTCGACGGTCTGCACGCTGTCGATATTGTTGCTGTAATAGGTGCTCTCGGCGGCCGACGCCTTGTCGGCATCAACAAAGGACTGCTTGTAGAGGCCGATGAGCTCGTCCTCCTGGGCGTCCGTCTGCACGTCCTTCTCGGGTGCGTTGAAATTGAAGGCGGCGGCGAATTCGCGGTAGCGCGCATCGGAGAGCTTGTTGGCGTAGCTGTTGGGATCGGTCAGATCGCTCTCCAACACCTTCTTCATGAACGCCTTGGCGTAAGTCATATCCTCGAGACCATAGGCCTTCATCGCATAGCTGTAGAGCTTGTAATCGCCGAGAAAGTCGTCGACCGAGGTGACCTTGTTGATATGGTCGGCGTAGTACTGCGCATCCTTCTTGACCGTCGCCTGCGACGCGACCTTGTTGAGGCTCGACGTCATATCCTTCGACAGGATCGAATAAGCGAGGGAAGCCGTAATCATCAAAAGCGCCCTTTTGGCAAAATCTCTAAAAGAACGACGAACTGCCGGTAAGCCCATTTTGCCACGCAAAACTTACCCGAGACTTACCTCTGGGTTGCGTCATTTCGGGACGGCACAGCGTTCACCTTCCGGAAACCCTGCCGGATTCGGTTTTGATAACCATCAGGGGAGGCAAAGTTTTCTTAACCGCAATTTTTAAGCTGTACGGAAGGGCGCCCGCCTATTGTCGGCCATAGAGGACGAAAAGTCCCGAGGAGAAGACCGCAAACCGGCTCTCAGGTAAGACAAGGGTAGAATGAAATGAACAATCCCGTTTTGAAGCCCGCTTGGGCTGGCACGACGCTGCGTCTCGATCCGTCCCGCTTCCCGCAGCAGGTCAGCTACGCCATCCATGATTGTTCGGATGACGTCAGCATCACCATAGACGAACGCGGCGCGGTCCTGCGCAAAGTCCTTCCCTCCAGCGGCCTGCCGCTCTCGATTGCCCTGCCGAAGCGTGTCTTCAAGGGTGTCGCCGCCCGCGCCATCGACCATGGCGACGGCGAGGTGACCGTCACGCTCGAACTCCACCATGCCGACCCGGAGCTCTGCATTCCGCTGCTGGTTGCCCATGATCTCAGCGATATCGCCGCCGACTGGCGCAGCTGGTCCGAGGCCTTCCGCATTCCGATGCTGATGGTCGAGGCCGACGGCGTCGCGCGGCCGCTCGAAGACCACATCGGCGCCCTGCGCACCGGCGATCTGAAGCCGCGCCGTCGCCATTCCTACTTCGCCAATCGTCGTCCGCGCTTCCTGGTGCGCCGCACCACCGGCCAGCTCGGCGTCGCCATGCGGATCGAAGGCAAGGAAATCATCGCCCGCAATTGAGCGGCATCGCGACGCTTGGTTTTCGCAAACATTAAGACCCGGCGCCCGCGCCGGGTTTTGTCGTTTCACTCGCCGTTCCATTCAGGGAATGGCGAAGAGCAGCGAGATGAACAGGCCGAAGAAGATGATCAGGCCGACGCGGTTGTTCGACTTGAAGAGCGCCAGGCATTGGGCGGCATCCTCGATATCGAGCCGGACGATCTGCCAGGCGAACATGCCGGCCGCGCCGAGCAGCGCCAAGAAAGCGATGAGATTGGCGCCGGCAAGCGCGAAGGCGACAAACATCAGCACCAGCGTCAGCCCGTAAAGGCCGATCAGCCACGCCCTCGTCCTATCGCCGAACAGCCGGGCGGTGGAGCGGACGCCGATCAGCTCGTCATCCTCCTTGTCCTGATGGGCATAGATCGTGTCGTAACCGATCGTCCAGGCGACGGAGGCGGCATAAAGCAGGACGGAGGCGAAGGAAATCTCGCCCAAAATGCCGGCCCAGCCCATCAGCGCGCCCCAGGAAAAGGCAAGGCCGAGGTAGAATTGCGGCCAGTCGGTGAAACGTTTGGCGTAGGGATAAAGCGCAACGATGCCGAGCGAGAGCAGACCCAGGAAGACGGTGAACCAGTTGAACTGCAAGAGCACGAAAAGCCCGACCAGCGCCTGCAGGCCGATGAAGATTTTCGCGTGGGCGCGTGTGACGCGGCCGGAAGGCAGCGGGCGCGAACGGGTGCGCGCCACCTGCATGTCGATCTCGTGATCGACCAGATCGTTGTAGGTGCAGCCGGCGCCGCGCATGGCGACGGCGCCGATGAAATAGAGGATAAGGTGGGAGACCAGCAGGCTGCCGGAATAGAGCCCCTCGTCGATCGCCGCATTGGCGGCAAGGGTCGCCGACCAGAAACACGGCCACATCAGCAACTGCCAGCCGATGGGGCGGTCCCAGCGGGCGAGCTGCGCATAGGGCCAGAGCCATGGCGGCAGGATCCGGTAGACCCAGTTGTCGGAAGGCGCGTCGGAAACGCGGTCGTTGAAGTCGCCAGTATCTTGCATGCCGCCATCTAGCGACCGGCCGGCGATCCGGTCAAGAAGCGATCGCCGCCTGCCACGTGCATGCTCTTTGGGATCGGACTCGAGTTCAGGGATTAATTTTGCGGCGATTCAAGATCCTACAGCGCTCGCGCACCTGAAGAGACGCGCGGGCGGCGGCAATCACTGCAGCGAAAAATTGAACTTGTAGGTCGCCGAAACGCCGATCAGGAGCTGGTTCTTCGAGCCGCGCTCGCGCACCAGGCTGCTGTCGGCGGCGGGACCGGCCAGCCGCTTGTACTCAAGGAAGGAGCTTGCCGACAGGTTTTCCGTCGCCTTCCATGTCAGCGCCGTGCCGGCGCCATAGGATTGAATGCCCGAGGAGGGTTTGTAGGGATCGAGGCCGCTTGCCGCGGCGTGCTTGGCGCTGACACCGTAATAGGCGTCGTAATAGCCGCTTGTCGCAAATGTCGCGCGCGGACCGCCCGACAGCTGCAGGTCGGGTGCAATATCGGTAAAGGCATCGACGGCAAGATCGGCGACGACGCCGTCATGGGAGCGGATGCCCTGGCGGACCTCGGCGCGGGCGCGCAGGAAATCGGTCGGATAGACCTCGACGAAGCCGCCGGCCTCGGCACCCCACTTGACCTTCCTCAAGCCCTTGAGCTCATGGCCATCGCCGTCATCGCGCGACGGCACGAACCTGCCGACGATGCCGGCGCGGACGGCGCCCTTGTCGATCAGGGCGAAGGAGGGATTGTCGTTGCGCGAGGAAAAGCGCGGGCCGGCGCCCTGGCGGCCCACCGAGATCAGCGGGCTGAACTTGAACTCGTTGCGCGACGCGCCTTCGAATTTCGGGGCGGAAAAGCCGGCGACGCCGACGTTCAGGTACCAGTCGCCCGACCAGAAATGCTTGCCGCTGTCCTGCGCGGCCGCGGGAGCGATGGATGAAAAGGCAATAAGGAAAGAGATCGATACGACTGATCGATGAAACACGTCCACACTCCAGAAAACGCAAAAACAAAGCCGCGGAGGGCGGCGGTGGCTACACTTATCGTGAGGTCGTTACGCCAATGTTAACCACGGCAAGCAAAGGCTGCTATTGAAAGCTGTGCCGTGCGGCCCCCTCATCTGCCTGCCGGCATCTTCTCCCCGAGGGGAGAAGGGAATCGCGGCAACGTCTCGTTCCCCAGGACCTTAGCTAGGAGTGACGGCGGTGCCGCTCGCTCCCTCTTCTCCCCTCGGGGAGAAGGTGGCCCGAAGGGTCGGATGAGGGGGCCGCAGGCACGGCGCCAACGACGATTTGGTCATCCTGAACCGACCTCACCGCAGTCTCGCTCCGCAGCCGGTCTATCTCTGGTTCCACCGGCGAATGACCGGCTCTGTCAGATCGTGCTCAAAACCGAGCACGCTGATAGAAGCAGTATCAAGCACGAAATTTGCACCGCCTTCAGGCGGCAGGCCGAGCCAGCGGGCGGCGAGCACGCGCAGGAAATGCGAGCTCGAGAAGATCAGGATGTTCGCACTCACTTGGCGAAGCGCCTCGACGACGGCGTCGGCGCGGGCGCCGACATCGGCGGGTGTTTCGCCGTTCGGGCAGCCATCGCGAAAGAGCTGCCAGCCGGGGCGGCCGGCCAGGATTTCCTTGGTGGTGATGCCTTCATAGGCGCCGTAGTCCCATTCGGCGAGATCGTCGCGGATCACCGCGCCCGATCCAAAGCCGGCGAGCGCACAGGTCTTGCGGGCGCGCACGGAGGGGCTCGACCAGACGGCAGCGAAGGATAGGCCCGAGAGCCGCTCGGCAAGCTTGCGCGCGGCGGCCTCGCCCACCTCAGTCAGCGGAATGTCGCTGCGTCCGGTGTGACGCCCCGACCGGCTCCACTCGGTCTCACCGTGGCGGACCAGATAGATCTCGGGAAACGCACTGCTCATCCGCATGTCCTTTCATAGCGTCCGGCTGCCACCGCTCAGAATGTCACCTTTTCCAGCGGCGGGCGCCGCGCCTCGAATTCCTTCAGCCTGGCTTCGTTCTCGGCGATGTAATTGCGATTGTCGGGAACGGCGAACTGGTTCTTGGCGATCTGGATCTGCAGGATGAAGAGCTCGTCCCAGCGGAAGCCCATCTCGGAACCGGCGAGATAAAATTCCCACATGCGGAAGAACTGCTCATCGTAAAGCGCCACCGCTTCGGCCTTGCGCGCCACGAAACGCTCGCGCCAATGGCGCAGCGTGTAGGCATAATGCATCGGCAGGATCTCAATATCCTTGACCAGCAGCCCGGCCTTTTCGAGCGGCGGCACGACTTCGCCGACCGACGGGATATAGCCGCCGGGGAAAATATACTTCTCGATGAAGGCATTGGTGCCGAAACTCGGCTTCGGACGGCCGATCGAATGCAGCACCATGACGCCATTGTAATCGAGGAGATCAGAGACCTTGCGGAAGAAATTGGCGTAATTGCCGATGCCGACATGTTCGAACATGCCGACCGAGACGATGCGGTCGAACTTTTGGCCGGTCATGCTGCGATAGTCCTGCAGCTCGAAACGCACGCGGTCGGCAAGGCCGCGTTTTTCGGCGCGCGTACGGGAGACCTTGAGCTGTTCTTCGCTGAGCGTAATGCCGGTAAACTCGGCGCCCTCCGTCGCCTCGGTCAGATACATGCCCATGCCGCCCCAGCCGGAGCCGATCTCCAGAATGCGCTGGTTCGGCGCAAGCAGGAGCTTGGCGGCGATATGGCGTTTCTTGGCGAGCTGCGCCTCGTCGAGACTGATGCCCGGCGGTTCGAAATAGGCACAGGAATATTGCCAGTCCTCGTCGAGAAAAAGATCGAAGAGCTTGGCCGACAGGTCGTAGTGATGGGCGACGTTGTGCTTGTTGCGATTGACCGGCAGGCGGCTCTTCAACTGCTGCCAGGCAATGCGGCCGACGAGCAGTGCTGCCATCTTGAAATCGAAGATCTCGTTGGTGGTGTTCTGTTTCACCAGCGACAGGAAATCGTAGATGTTGCCCTGTTCGAGAATGAACCGGCCCTGCATGTACATTTCGCCGAGCTTCATCGTCGGGTCGCGCCGGATGGCGTCCTCCGCCTCCTGGTCGGCAAGGCGGGCGACAACGGTCTCACCCGTGCCGTCGCCGATATCATGGGTCTCGCCATTGGCAAGGGTAAGCTTTAACGAACCCTTGCGGATGATTTGCTGCACGATCGATAGAAATGCCGACGCCATGGACGCCTCGCAGATGTGACAGGATAGTCACATCAACTTAAGCGATCTCTTTCGCCTTACAAGCTCCGGATCTAGCACTCCGTTCAGAACGCTGCCAAATTGTTGCATTTTTGCCGATATGCCGGCTAAACCCTTATTTTCGCTTCATCGCTTCGGCCAGTGCGGCGCCGAAGGCACCCTGGCTCTCCTGTTTCGGCGCAGCAGGCCGGCGCTCGTTCTGAGGCCGCGAGCCCTGGTTTCCGCGAGAATCACCACGCGGCGGCGGCGCTGCGGAACCATCATCTCGTTTCATCGACAGAGCGATGCGCTTGCGCTTGGCGTCGACCTCGACGACCCGCACCTTGACGACATCGCCGGCCTTGACGACCTCATGGGGATCCTTGACGAAGCGGTCGGCGAGCTGGGACACGTGCACGAGGCCATCCTGGTGCACGCCGATATCGACGAAGGCGCCGAAGGCGGCGACATTGGTCACCGTTCCCTCGAGCACCATGCCGGGCTTGAGGTCGGAAATTTCGTTGACGCCCTCGGCAAAGGTGGCGGTCTTGAAGCTCGGACGCGGGTCGCGGCCGGGCTTTTCCAGTTCGGCGATAATGTCGCGCACCGTCGGCAGGCCGAATTTCTCGTCGATGAACTGGCGCGGATCGATCGCTTTCAGCGCGGCGCTGTCGCCCATCAGCGCCCTGAGATCACGGCCGCAGGCGGCGACGATCTTCTTGGCGACGCCATAGGCCTCCGGATGCACCGAGGAGGCATCGAGCGGCTCCTTGCCGTTCGGGATGCGCAGGAAACCGGCGCATTGCTCGAAGGTGCGGCCGCCGAGCCGGGCGACCTTCAGCAGATCCTTTCGCGTCTCGAAACGGCCCTCACTGTCGCGGTGGCGGACGATGGCGTCGGCGATCGAGGGCCCGAGGCCGGAAACGCGGGCGAGCAGCGGCGCCGAGGCGGTGTTGAGATCGACGCCGACGGCGTTCACCGCGTCTTCGACCACGGCATCGAGCGAACGCGACAGCTTCTGCTGGTCGACATCGTGCTGATACTGGCCGACGCCGATCGACTTCGGCTCGATCTTGACGAGTTCGGCCAGAGGATCCTGCAGACGCCGGGCAATGGAGACGGCGCCGCGCAGCGACACGTCGAGATCGGGAAACTCGGCCGCTGCGGTCGCCGAGGCGGAATAGACCGAGGCGCCGGCTTCCGAGACGATGACCTTGGTCGGCTTCGGCGCCGGCAGTTCGGCCAGCATGTCGGCCACCAGCTTTTCCGTTTCGCGGCTGCCGGTGCCATTGCCGATCGAGATCAGTTCGACATTGTGCTTGTGGATCAGCGAGGCGAGTTCGACCTGGGCGCCGCGCACGTCGTTCCTCGGCTGGAAGGGATAGACGGTCGAGGTCGCCACCACCTTGCCGGTGCCGTCGACGACGGCAACCTTGACGCCGGTGCGGATGCCCGGATCGAGACCCATCGTGGCGCGCGAGCCGGCGGGGGCGGCGAGCAGCAGGTCTTTGAGATTGCGGGCGAAGACATGGATCGCCTCCTCTTCTGCCCGCTCGCGCAGCTCCCGCATCAGATCGAGCGACAGCGACATGGAAAGCTTGACGCGCCAGGTCCAGCTGGCGACCTCCATCAGCCAGCGGTCGCCGGGACGGGTCGCGCTGATTTCGTAGGCGGCAGCGATCATGCGTTCGACCGGCTTGTTCGGCGAGGCGGTCTCGGCATCGGCTTCGATCGTCAGTGTCAGCACTTCCTCATTCCAGCCGCGCAGCATGGCGAGCGCGCGGTGGCCGGGCGCGGTCGCCCAGCGTTCGGAATGGTCGAAATAGTCGGAAAATTTTTCGCCCGTCGCCTGCTTGCCGTCCGCGACCTTGGCCTTCAGCAGCGAGGCCTGGCGCATATGGGCGCGCAGCCTGCCGAGCAGATCGGCATTTTCGGCAATGCCTTCGGCGATGATGTCGCGCGCCCCTTCGAGCGCCGTCTTCACATCGGGCACGTCAGCGGTGACGAAGCCCTCGGCGAGCGCCGCCGGCTCCCGGCTGCGGTCGGCAAGGATCACTTCGGCAAGCGGGCCGAGGCCGCGTTCGCGGGCGATTTCGGCGCGGGTGCGGCGCTTCGGCTTATAGGGCAGATAGAGATCCTCGAGCTCGGCCTTGGTGTCGGCGCCGGCCACTTTGGCCATCAGCTCGTCGGTCATCTTGCCCTGGCCGTTGATCGATTCGACGATCGCGGCGCGCCGGGCTTCAAGCTCGCGCAGATAGACCAGCCGCTCGGCGAGATTGCGCAACTGCGTGTCGTCGAGCCCGCCGGTCACTTCCTTGCGGTAGCGGGCGATGAAGGGCACGGTGGCGCCCTCGTCGAGCAGCTCGATGGCGGCCTTGGCCTGATCCGGCCGGGCGTTGATTTCGGCCGAAATGCGGGCTGCGAGAAAACGGAGGTCAGCGGCCATGGGATTCCCTGTGTCGACGAAAGTTGCGGGACCATAGCGGCGAAAAGCGGCAAGGCAATGCCCGACTGTGGTTTCCACAGCGCAAGTTGAGTGATTGGGGGATCGGCAGACGTGTTGCTGCGTGGCCCCCTCATCCGCCCTGCCGGGCACCTTCTCCCCGATGGGTAGAAGGGGAGGTGCGGCAGCGGCTTATGCTTGCCGCTGCTTTGCGATGGAGGAAAAGCGGTGCGGCATATCCCTTCTCCCCAGCGGGGAGAAGATGCCGGCAGGCAGATGAGGGGCTACACGGCAACACGCCTGAAGGGTCGCCCCTGCCCCGTCGCTCTCTTCCGTTTTTGCGGTTGTGCAGATGCGGCATTCTTTGATAGCAGAAGCAACGTTTTGGATCGCCCTGCCCGCGGGCGCAAGGAAAAGTGTGACATGCCAAACCTTCTTCTCGAACTCCGCTCCGAAGAGATCCCGGCCCGCATGCAGCGCAAGGCTGCCGGCGACCTGAAGAAGCTCGTCACCGATGCGCTTGTCGAAGCGGGTCTGTCCTATGAGGGCGCGCGCGAATATTGGACACCGCGGCGGCTGGCGCTCGACATTCATGGCCTGACGGCGCGCTCGGCCGACGTGCGCGAAGAGCGCAAGGGGCCGCGCACCGACGCCAATGAGAAGGCGATCGAGGGTTTTCTGCGCGGCGCCGGCCTTTCCTCGGTCTCCGAGGCGCAGGTGGTCAGCGATCCGAAGAAGGGCGATTTCTACGTCGCGGTCATCTCCAAGCCCGGCCGCGCGGCGGAAGAGATCGTCGCCGAGGTGATGCCCGGCATCATCCGTGATTTTCCCTGGCCGAAGTCGATGCGCTGGGGCAAGGCCTCCTCCAAGTCCGGCGCGTTGCGCTGGGTGCGGCCGCTGCAATCGATCGTCTGCACCTTCGGCCCCGAACATGAGGAAACCACCGTCATCCCCTTCGAGATCGACGGCATCACCGCCTCCAACATCACCTACGGCCACCGCTTCCATACGCCCGAGGCGATCACCGTCCGGCGCTTCGACGATTACGCGGCGAGCCTGGAGAAGGCCAAGGTCATCCTCGATGCCGAGCGGCGCAAGGACATCATCCTGCACGACGCACGCGATATCGCCTTTGCCAACGGGCTGGAGCTGGTGGAGGATGAAGGCTTGCTGGAGGAAGTCTCCGGCCTCGTCGAATGGCCGCAGGTGCTGATGGGCTCCTTCGAAGAGGATTACCTCTCCATCCCCTCGGAAATCATCCGGCTGACGATCAAGACCAATCAGAAGTGCTTCGTCACGCGCAAGCAGGGCGAGGAGACGCTGTCGAACCGGTTCATCCTCGTCTCCAACATCCAGGCGCATGACGGCGGCAAGGAAATCGTCCACGGCAACGGCAAGGTGGTGCGGGCCCGGCTTTCGGACGCGCTGCATTTCTGGAAGCGCGACCAGGGCAACCTGCCGGATCTCGAAACGCTCGCAGCTTCGGCGGCAAAGTTCGGCCTCGACCTGAAGAAGCCGCTCGACCAGCGCATGGCCAAGCTCGACGCTCTCGACGTGACCTTCCATGCCAAGCTCGGCACGCAGGGCGCGCGTGTCGCCCGCATCCGGGCGCTGGCCAAGGAATTGGCTGCCGTCACCGGCGCCGATGCGGCGCTCACCGATCGCGCCGCCGTACTCGCCAAGGCCGATCTGCGCACCGAAGCCGTCGGCGAATTCCCCGAACTGCAGGGCCTGATGGGCCGCAAATATGCGGTGCTGCAGGGCGAAAACGCCTCCGTCGCGGCGGCGATCGAGGATCACTACAAGCCGCAAGGCCCGTCCGACCGGGTGCCGGAAGACAAGGTGGCGATCACGCTGGCGCTTGCCGACAAGCTCGACACGCTGACCGGCTTCTGGGCGATCGACGAAAAGCCGACCGGCTCCAAGGACCCGTTTGCGCTGCGGCGGGCAGCCCTCGGCGTCGTCAGGATCCTGCTGGAGCGAAGGGTTCGCCTGCCGCTGCTGGCGACGACAAGGGATGGCGACCTGCTCTCCTTCTTCCACGACCGCCTCAAGGTCTATCTCCGCGATCAGGGCGCCCGCCACGATCTCATCGACGCCGTGCTGACTTCAGATGCCGACGACCTCTTGATGGTGGCGCGCCGCGTCGAAGCGCTGACGGCCTTCATCACCTCGGAAGACGGCAAGAACCTGCTTGCAGGCACCAAGCGCGCGACGCAACTGCTCGCCGCCGAGGAAAAGAAGGGCACGGTCATTGCCGACGGCGTATCGCCGGCTCTCCTGAAGCTCGACGCCGAGAAGGAACTGTTCGCCGCCATATCAGCTGCCTCGAAGGATGCGGCGGATGCCGTGGCCGGGGAAGATTTCCGCTCGGCGATGGAAGCTCTGTCCAAGCTGCGCGGCCCGGTCGACCGCTTCTTCGAAGAGGTGCTGGTCAACGACGAGGACGCCGCCATCCGCGCCAACCGCCTCGCTTTGCTCCGGCTGATCCGAGAAGCGACGGGAACGGTTGCGGATTTCTCGAAGATTTCGGGGTGATATTCGGCTTCTTCCAGTGTCGATGCAGTGCGGTCTCGCAAAATATCTGCCCCTCACCCTAACCCGTGCCGGGTCGAGCCGCGGGTCTCGACCCGTCCTTCGGACCCCCGCCTGCGGGGAGAGGGGACGTGCCCTACGGAAGGTGAACGAGGAACAGAAAGGTAGCCGCTAGTCCCTTCTCCCCGCAGGCGGGGAGAAGGTGCCGGCAGGCGGATGAGGGGCGGATACGGTTCGCTACCTATTGAACAACCCGCCCACCCCGACACTGGCATTATCTCCGCCGTGGCGTTATCAAACAGGCATGCAAAACAGGATTCTCGTCAGCGCCTGTCTTATGGGCCACGCCGTCCGCTATGACGGGCGGGCGAAGCCGTTGCTTCATCCCGCGATCGAGCGCTGGCGCGCCGAGGGGCGGCTGGTGACGATCTGTCCGGAAATGTCGGCGGGCATGCCGGTGCCGCGGCCGCCGGCGGAGATCGCCGGCGCGGCAACGGGCGAAGAGGTGCTGGCCGGCACAGCTCGGGTCGTCGAGCTGACCGGCGGCGATGTGACGGCAGAGTTTCTGCAGGCGGCGGAAAATGCCGTGGCGCTCGCACGGCAAACCGGCTGCCGCTATGCCCTGCTCATCGACGGCAGCCCGTCCTGTGGCTCGGACTTCATCTATGACGGCAGTTTTTCCGGCCGTAAGCAGGCCGGCAATGGCGTGACGGCCGCCGCGCTGAAGGCGGCCGGTATCGAGGTCTTTTCCGATCGCGAAATCGAGCGACTGGTCGAGCTCGTTTCCGAGTGATCATCCAAAAAGGCACGGCCGCCGGAAACCCGACGGCCGCTAAGGCTTTGCTGATGAAAAAACCCGGTCGCCCGCGCGCGGTTCAGGCGGCGCGGCGGCCCTGATGCATTGTCGGGGCAGCGCTTTGGTCATTGACCCGGAAGCCGCGAATCAGGTCGATCAGTTCGTCGGTGTCGCTGGCGAGCGTCTCGGCCGAGGCCGTGGTCTCTTCGGCCATGGCGGCATTCTGCTGGGTGGCGGCGTCGAGCTGGTTCATCGACGAGGAGATCGAGCGCAGCGTCGTGTCCTGTTCGGAGGCGCTGTGGGCGATCTTGGCCACAATCTCGTTGGCCGCCTTGACCTGGTCGGAGATGCGTTTCAGCGCCGCGCCTGCCTCGCCGACCAGCCGGACGCCATGGTCGACCTGGCTGGAGGAGCGGGCGATCTGGTCCTTGATCTCCTTTGCCGCGGCGGCCGAGCGCTGGGCGAGCTCGCGCACTTCCTGGGCTACGACCGCAAACCCCTTGCCGCTTTCACCGGCACGAGCGGCCTCGACGCCGGCATTCAGCGCCAGCAGGTTGGTCTGGAAGGCGATCTCGTCGATGACGCCAATAATCTTGGTGATCTCCGACGATGACTTCTCAATCCCGCTCATCGCCTCGATCGCCTGGCCGACGATCGCATCGCTATGGGTGGCCTCGGTGCTGACGGCGTGGACGCGCTTGCTTGCCTCATGAGCGCCATCGGCCGTCTGGCGGACGGCGACGGTGAGCTCGTCGAGGGCGGCAGACGTCTCTTCCAGGCTGGCGGCCTGGCGCTCGGTGCGCTGCGACAGCTCGTTGGAGGCGCGGCGGATCTCTTCCTTGCTCGTGCCGATATCCACGCCCTTGGCGCTGACCTTGGCCATGGCGGCTTCGAGATGCGACAGCGCATCGTTGAAATTGTCGCGAAGGGCGGCGTATTTCTGGCCAAGTTCGGCGCAGCGGACGGTGAGATCGCCGCGGGCGATCAGTTCCAGAGCCTGGCCGATCGTCGTCACCACGCGGGCCTGGAGGGCCGCCTCGTCCTGCTGCTGGCGAAGGTTGTTTTCGCGCTCGTTTTCGAGCGCCAGCTGCTGGGCCGCCTCGCGATCCGACATCTGATGGCGCTCCCTGATCTTTTCCTGCAGCGACAACGTCGCCTTGGCCATCATGCCGACTTCATTGTTCATGGCGGTGTGCGGAATGGCGATGGAAACGTCCTCCTCGGCCACTGCCTTCAGGGCGGCATGGACGTTGTTGAGGGGGCCGGAAATGCCGCGGATGACGATGTAGGCGGCCGTCATGGCAAGAAAGAACAGAACGATACTGCCGGTCAATGCGGTCAGGATCGTGCTGTTTATCTGAGCATCGAGATCATCCATGTAGACGCCGGTGACGACGACGACCTTCCAGGGTTCGAAGGCCTGTCCATAGGCCGTCTTGCGGAAATCACCGGCGGGCTGGCCCGGTTTGCTGGTGGAATAAAATTCGACGAGACCGCCGCCTTGCTGCCCGAGCTTCACCAACTCTTCGCGATAGAGCTTGCCCTTGCTGTCCGGCTGGCCCTTCAGGTTCTGCCCGACTTTCGCGGCGTCGTAGTGGAACATCATCTTGACGTCGTAGCTATAACCGAAAAAATAGCCGTCCGGGTCGTATTTCATGCCGTTGACGGTGGTGTAGGCCTGCTTCTGGGCGTCTTCCAGAGTCATCTCGCCTGCCGTCACCTTGGCATGGTAGAGCTTGAGAATGGAGATCGCCGACTGAACCTCGGCGCGGAGCATGTCGTAACGCTCCTTGTATATCGCATCGACCGAGGAGCGGATCTGCAGCGACGTGGCGACCGCGAAGGCGATCATCAGTCCGGCGACCAGCACTATGAGCTGTTTGGATATTTTCAGATTTTTCATGACGCCTCGCAACGGGAATGGTGGGATTCATTCCGGTGCGGTCTTCTACCGCCTGTGCGAGCGCGCCAAACAAGACGACGCGTCTACCGCTGCTAAAAACAACATGCTGCGACCGGGTAAGTAACCATTAATGCTCACCCCATAAGAAATCTTTAATTTAGCTGTTCTCGATAGGGTTTTCCCTAAAAATCCAGGGGTAAAATTGCATTCGATTTTACCTGCCGTCAAAACATGAATGCACCCTCGCTGCTCATCGAGGGTGCATTCGGTCCACCGGTGGTGGAACCCCAAACGATCGAAACCTTGATCAGGCGGGGCAGGGAACTTTGTCTTCAAGCCGGACGCAAAACGGGAATTGTTTCAGAAACGCAGCTTGAAATCGGAAACGTTGAGGGCCGGTTGTTCCGCCATGCCGGCGGCAACAGGCTTGGCGTCGCCGCCGATGACGGCCGCAGTCGTCGCATTCATATCGACGCCTTCGGCAGGCGGAGCCGGCGGCGCGGCGGCCATCATCGCTTCCGGGGTCGCCTTGCTGACGAATACCACGGGCGAGCCGCCCATCCAGCTTTCGGTGCGATAGATCTTCTTTTCGCCGCCGACATCGCGAATCTCGGTCGCCTGCACGGCGCCGGGCTTAAGCTCCGGCACCGTGTAATCCTTTTTGGTAACCTCCGCCTGCAGCGGCGGGCAGTCGGCGCAGCTTTCGGTGACGATGCTGCCCTCGGCAGCGCGCGGCGCAGCCTGGCCGATCACCTCGATCGAGGAGGCCATTGCCGAACCCGCCATCAGCAGGATTGCCGCACCGAGGAAAATCTGACGCATGAAGGCTGCTCCGTCTCACTATGACAGCGGTATAACGCAGCTTTGTTTCCATCCCGTCAGGGGAAAGGGTAAAAATTTAACGAAGGCGCCGGTTTATACGTGATATCAGGCCTTTTCCCGCTCGATCGCCCGCCAGCCGATGTCGCGGCGGCAGAAGCCGTTATCCCAGCGGACCTTGTCGAGCAGGGCGTAGGCGCGTGTGCTCGCTTCGGCGACCGTGCCGCCGGTCGCGGTGACGTTCAGCACGCGGCCGCCGGTTGCCACCAGTGCACCGTCCTTCAGGCCCGTGCCGGCATGAAACACTTTCTCGCCGTCGGCTGCCTCGGGCAGCGCCAGGATCGGCGTGTTCTTCTCGTAAGCGCCGGGATAGCCCTTCGAGGCCATGACCACGGTCAGGGCCGGATCGTTGCTCCATTCGGCTCTGACCTGATCAAGCGTGCCGTTGGCGGTGGCGAGCAGCAGCGGCAGCAGATCGCTCTTCAGCCGCATCATCAGCACCTGGCATTCCGGATCACCGAAACGGACATTGTATTCGATGAGCTCCGGTCCCTTGTCGGTGATCATCAATCCGGCAAAGAACACGCCGGAGAAGGGATGACCACTCTCGGCCATGCCGCGCATCGTCGGCTCGATGATCTCCTTCATGGTGCGCTCGACCATTTCGGTGGTCATCACGGGTGCCGGCGAATAGGCGCCCATGCCGCCGGTATTGATGCCGGTATCGCCCTCGCCCACCCGCTTGTGATCCTGGGCGGTAGCAAGCGGCAGAGCGTTCTTGCCGTCGCAGAGGCAGAAGAAGCTTGCCTCCTCGCCATCGAGATAGGCTTCGACGACGACTTCGGCGCCGGCAGCACCAAAAGCGCCCTCGAAACAGTCGTCGACGGCAGCAAATGCCTCGTCCAGGGTCATCGCAACAGTCACACCCTTGCCGGCGGCCAGACCGTCTGCCTTGACGACGATCGGCGCGCCCTGAGCGCGGATATAGGCTTTGGCCTTCGGCGCATTGTTGAAGCGCTGATAGGCTCCGGTGGGGATGCCGTAGCGGGCGCAAATATCCTTGGTGAAGCCCTTGGAGCCTTCGAGCTGGGCGGCGGCGGCGGAGGGACCGAAGACCGCCAGTCCATCGGCGCGCAGCCGGTCGGCGAGGCCGGCAACGAGCGGCGCTTCTGGCCCGACGACGACGAAATCGATCGCCTTCTCCCTGCAGAAGGCAGCCACAGCTTCATGATCCTCGACATCGACCGGCACGAGGACAGCGTGTTCGCCGATGCCGGGATTGCCGGGGGCGGCGTAGAACTCGCTCATCAACGGCGATTGCGCCAGCTTCCAGGCGAGCGCGTGCTCGCGTCCGCCCGATCCGATCAACAGAACCTTCATGCGCGACCCCTTTCCTGTTCCGTCAGGCGGTTAAGGGCCAAGGGCGGAAAGGTCAAGCGAGAAAGCTTACCAGCCGCCGCCACCCCCGCCTCCGCCACCGCCGCCGGAGAAGCCGCCGCCGGAGAAGCCGCCGCCGGAGAAGCCGCCACTGGAAAAACCGGAGGATGAACTCGACGGCGGCGAGGGTATCGTCGAAGCAATGGTCGAGGCCATCGACGAGGAGAAGCCGCCGACGTGGTCGGAGAAGCTGCCGCTGTCGAAATCGCCGGAGTACCAGGACGGATCATAGGCCGCGGCCGCGCCGGCGGCAGCGGCCGCAAGCCAGGTCTCAAAAGTGCGCGACCACGGTTTTTCGACGCCCAAAGCCACGGCGTAGGGCAGCAGCGTCTCGAAATGCTGCGGCGACATTTCAGGCGCGCCCGCCATGTTCATGCGGTCCTTCTCGGCAAGCGTCAGATATTGCCGCAGGCCGTCAATGCCGTCCATCATCCTGGCGCCGAGCGGGGTCGGCGCGCCCATAATGAAGAAATAGAGGATGTTGAGCAGCACGATGCCGCCGATCGCAAAGAGCATCGGAGTCTCGTGCAACTCCACGAGCGACGAGGCAAAGGAGAGTACGCTGAGCAGAAGGATGCTGACCCCGGCGAAAACAATAATTGATGTCACCACGAGTGCGACGATCCTGCCGAACAGCGACCTGCCGCGATAAAGCGGCCGGGTGAACCTGGCGACGAAGACGGCAATGAAGGCCGAGATGGCGACCGGAATCAGCATCAGCACGACCGTATCGGGCTCCAGCGACCCGATAATGAACGGCGCCGCCAGGAAGACGGCACTGAGCGCGATGCCGCCGATAGTGTAGCCGATGTTGGAATTGTAATATTTGCCGCGGTGCTCTTTCTCGATCGCCGAGCGGAAGGCTTGACCCACCGATTTCACATGTTCGCCATTGGCCTTGTCGATCGTCAGAGTCCTGCCTGCGGCGCCGGCGGCTTTCAGGAGCTCGGTCTCGCCGGCCTGCAATTTTTGCCTGTCGAGCGGTCTGCCGGTGCTGCGTATGGTGATCGAGTTCTTGAGATCTTCGAGCTTGACGTAACCGCGGACAGCCAGATCGAGGGCGGTTGCGGCAAGCGCGGTCCAGCCCCCACCGGAGAAGCCCTTGTTGTCGATATAGTTGACCAAGGCCGGCGAGATGCCCTCCGGCGCATCCCAGCGCGGCACGACGACACCGCGGGCGGGATCGCGGCCGACCTTCAGCCATGATCTCGCATAATAGGCGAAAACCAGGGTCAGGCCGCCGAAGCCGATGAAATAATCGCGGTTATCCTTCAGCCACCATGTGCTCTCCATATCCTTGCTCGGCGGATCGATCGACCCTTTCGGCATGCGGATCGCGAAAGTCAGGCCGTCACTGGGATTGAGCGGCGCGGTGGTGGAAAAAACGAGGCCGGCTGCGGTTTGGCTGACGCGGGCATTCTTTTCCGTGGCGCCCTTCGGGCCGGTGAAAAAAGTCGTCCCGGTGGCTGCGACACCTGGCGGCAGCTTCACCGTCGCGGTGACCGAGCGGATCGGGAAGAGCCAGCCATTGCCGGTGACATTCCAGTAGAGTTCGTCATGATCGTCGAAATAACGGATCTGGCGATTGGTCCTGTAGGTGAAGACGTAGCGGTGAAGGCCCGGGCTCACGGTCAACTCGGCCATGCCCGTATAGATGCGGATGCCACCTGTTATCTTTTCCGTGTGCCAGGGCTCATCCTTACCGTCACGCTTAACCGAGACGACATCGAAGTCGACGCTGCGGCGACGGCCGCCGGCGTTGGTGAAATAGAGCGGGAAGTCACGGAAGATGCCGTGCTTGATCCGATAGCCCTCGGCATTGACGGTGACAGTTTCCGTCACCGTCATCGCACCGCTTCTTTCGAGCGCAATGTCGGAAACGAAACTGTCGATCAGCTCCGTGGCAAAGGCCGCCGGGGCGGCCACCAACAAGATGAGCGCCAAACAAATACCGAAAAACCGACGCCCCATTCCCATCCCCCCGGCCGGCAGCCTCGGCTGCGCTTTCCGTCAATCCTTGTCCCGATATGCCACGCCGAGTGCGGCGAGCGTGCGCCAATAGGCGGGGAAGGTCTTGCCGACACAATCGGGATCGAGAATGGTGATGCCATCGATCTTGAGGCCGGCGAGCGCAAAGCTCATCGCAATACGGTGATCGGCGAAAGTGTCGATCTCGGCCGGCAGCGTCTGACCGGCGAGAGCAGGATCGGAATGGACGACCAGATCGTCACCCTCCTCAACGGCCAGGCCTTCGCGAATATTGTTGAGCCCCGTAGACAGGGCGCGGATACGGTCGCATTCCTTGACGCGCAGATTGGCGATGCCGACGAAGCGGACCGGCGTCTCGTTGAAGGCGGCAAGCACGGCAATCGTCGGAACGGCATCCTGCATTTGCGAACCATCGATTACAGCCGGCAGGTGCGGGAACCTGGCGATCGTCTCGTAGGCCTTGGCATCCGGCTGGGTGAAGGCATCGTTCGGCACGCCGAGATCGATCTTGCCGTCGCTCAGAACTTCAGCCGCCCAGAGATAGGTCGCAGCGGACGCATCCGGCTCGATGACGAAATCGGCGGCGCGGTAGCCGGTCGGCTCGACGCGCCAGGTGACAGGGCTGGTCTTTTCGACCTTGGCGCCGAAGGCCTGCATCGCCGCCGTGGTGAGATCGATATAGCCAAGCGCGCCGATGTCCTCGCCCACCAGTTCGATGTCGACCGGACGGTCGCCGCCGGCCGCCATCATCAGCAGCGCCGAAACATATTGGCTGGACAGCCCGCCATCGATCAGGATGCGGTCGGCCTCGAAGCGGCCGGTGCCCCGGACGGTGACCGGCGGGCAGCCGGTTTCGGCGCTCACATCGATGCCGAGCGTGCGCATCGCCTCGACCAGCGGGCCGATCGGGCGCTTGCGCATGTGTTCGTCGCCATCGACGATGACGGTGCCGTCGACCAGGGCGGCGGCGGCCGTCAGGAAGCGTGTCGCGGTGCCGGCATTGCCGAGGAAGAGCGGCGCCTTCGGCGGCGCGAGCCTGCCGCTGCCGGTGACGACGAAGGTGGTGTCGTCGGGCTCGTCGATCGCAACGCCCATGGCCCGCAGCGCATCGGCCATATAACGCGTGTCGTCGCTCTTCAGCGCGCCGGTCAGCCGGCTCGTGCCCTTGGCAAGGCCGGCGAGCAGCAGTGCGCGATTGGTGATCGACTTCGAACCCGGCGGCATGGCGCGGCCCGAAAGCGGCCCGGCAGGCGGGATGATCGTGAGTTTGGCTGTGCGTGTCATGTTGTTTCTTCCATGGAGCGGCCATTGCCGGCCGCAATCTGCCCTTGCTCTTAATCGCTTTCTGGCAAAGGCAAAATGCCGGACCGTCAGAATTTCACGCTGGGGACGGCACGATCGGCCTCATTGGTGATTTCGAAATATTCCCGCTTGGCAAAACCGAACTGGCCGGCGACGAGATTGGAGGGGAAGCTTTCGACCTTGACGTTCAGATCGCGGGCCGCACCATTGTAATAACGCCGCGACATCTGCAGCTCGCCTTCCATGGTTTCCAGCGAATCCTGCAGCTCGGCAAAATTCTGGTTGGCCTTGAGGTCCGGATAGGCCTCGGCGAGCGCGATGACGCGCCCGAGCGCCTGGCCGAGCAGCCCTTCCACCTGCGCCCTGCCGGCGACATCGCCTGATGGCACGGCCTGCGCCTTGTTGCGGAGCGAAACCACCTCCTCGAGCGTCGACTTTTCGTGGGCGGCATAACCCTTGACCGTCTCGATCAGGTTCGGGATCAGATCGGCGCGGCGCTTCAGTTGCACATCGATGCCCGACCAGGCCTCTTGCGCCATCTGCCGGGAGCGAACCAGGCCGTTGTAGATGAAGACGATGTAAAGCGCGATCACAACGACAATAGCGAGTATGACATACATGCAGATGGCTCCCGATTCGATGATCGCACGTTAGTGATTCGGCCGTGGAAAGTCATCTTGGCGAAACAATTCTCCAGCCGGTTTGGACGAGACTTTGATGGATACCCTGCTGACTAAGAGGTTATCAGCCAATCCGGAGCATAGGCATTCATCTTCTGGCTCTCTCGCCAGAGATTGAAGCGCTCGGTCCAGCGCTGCTCGACGTTGAGCGCGACTGCGAACGGCAGATAGTGCTCGTAGCATTCGACCGACATTGCGGGGCCGTTTATCTCGCCGCTGATATAACGATTCACATCGAGGATGTTATTGCGGATCTGCCGCTGCTTCGAGCTTGGCCTTCGGGCCTCGCTCGTGAGATTGGCGCCGCCGGCGTCAAACACCGATATGCGCGAGAATCCGGCCCGCCGTCCCTTCCGGTGAAAGCTCCGTCGTATCAATTTCGACTGTGTGTTCAGCCAGCCCGCGCAACAGTTTATAGTTTGCCCGGAGCCGTTGCAGCTTCGCCGTATCCGTCAGCTTGAGCGCCTCGGACCGGCCCGGCGAGATGAGGCGCCTGGCATTCTCCTCCGGCGCGCAATCGAGGAGAACCGCGACCAGATCCGCGCCTCTGGCGGCAGCCAGATCGAGATACCAGGAGAACATCGCACTATCATCCGCGTCGTCCGAAAGGGCATCGGTAAAGACGAAGCTTTCAGCCGGATCGGCACGCGCAGCGTGGTCGAAAACCGCTCGGCGAATCTGCTCGCGCAGTGATGCATGCAGAGGGTTGCCGCGAGCGAAAAGAGCCTCTGCTGGATTTAGCAGCATGTGATTATCGATGAGCCGCGCGCCAAGCCCTTTCGCCAGCAAGCGACCGACCGTCAGCTTGCCGGTGCCTGGCCAGCCGTTGATGTGGACGATACGGCTGGCAGGCTTTTGCGTCACGCCGCCTCTTTCGACAGGTTGACGCCGCCGGCATCGGTCAGCAGGAAGGCTTCGCCGCAGGCTTTGGCGAGGGTGCGCACCCGCAGGATATAGCTCTGGCGCTCGGTCACCGAGATGACGCCGCGGGCATCGAGCAGGTTGAAGACGTGGCTGGCCTTGATGCACTGGTCGTAGGCCGGAAAGACGCATTTGTGCAGGCGCTGGTTGGCGCTGTCGTCGGGCGCGCCGGCATCGAGCAGCGCCCGGCATTCCTTCTCGGCATCGACAAAGTGACGATGCAGCATTTCGGTATTGGCGAATTCGAAATTGTGCCGCGAATATTCCTGCTCGGCCTGCAGGAAGACGTCGCCATAACTGATCTTCTCATCGCCCTCTCGGCCGTTGAAATTCAGGTCATAGACATTATCGACGCCCTGGACATACATTGCCAGGCGCTCGAGACCATAGGTCAGCTCACCGGCGACCGGCGCGCATTCGATGCCGCAGACCTGCTGGAAATAGGTGAACTGCGAGACCTCCATGCCGTCGCACCAGCATTCCCAGCCGAGACCCCAGGCGCCGAGCGTCGGGCTTTCCCAATCATCCTCGACGAAGCGGATGTCGTGCAGCAGCGGGTCGAGGCCGATCGCCGCCAGCGAGCCGAGGTAGAGTTCCTGCAGGTTCGGCGGGTTCGGCTTCAGGATGACCTGGTACTGGTAATAATGCTGCAGGCGGTTCGGGTTTTCGCCATAGCGGCCGTCGGACGGGCGGCGGGAGGGCTGGACGTAAGCCGCCTTCCACGGCTTCGGCCCGAGGGCGCGCAGCGTCGTGGCCGGGTGGAAGGTGCCGGCGCCGACTTCCATGTCGTAGGGCTGCAGCACCGCGCAACCCTTGTCCGCCCAGTAATTATGCAGGGTCAGGATCAGCGCCTGGAAGGAACGCTTCGGGTTCATATGGTCTGGGATAGCTGACATCGACGGCACCGATTGCTTGGGGATTATCGGCGCGACAGGTGCCATGGAGGGCGGCAGGGGTCAAGGGTTTTGCAAGAGTGGGCCGGCCCGTATGGAGAGAGCCTGCCCCTCACCCTAACCCTCTCCCCGTTCTGACGGGGAGAGGGGACGTGCCCCGCGAGAGGTCGGTGGGGACGGAGAGGTCGCGGCTTGTCCCCTTCGCCCCGCAAGCGGGGAGAAGGTGCCGGCAGGCGGATGAGGGGCGGGAGAACCGAACCTTACTCTTCATCCTGTTTCAGCCGATATTCCCCGGTCACGGGATCCTTGACCAGCGTGCCGATCGCGCCGGTCTGGCGCTCCTTTTCGGCGCGGCGTGACTTTTCAGCGAGCCTGCGGGCATCGGAGACGAAGCGGCGGTAGAGCCACCAGGCCGAAAAGACCAGCACCAGGATGGTGATAAGCTGCGCCATGTCCCTCTCCTGCTCCTCCTAAAGCCCGAAGCGGCTCCACAATGCTCTCTCTTCGGCCGCTTCGACAAGCCCTGTCGCGAGGCCGGATGCAGCACCTTCGAACGAGACCGGCGATATGCCGGGAATGCGGCGGCCGAGCAGGCCGCGGCCGGCGGTGACGAGCTCCAGCTTCGTCTTCTGGCCGTAGCGCCGCTTCAGCTCCTGGCGCATGTCGCCGAGGCCGTCGATGAGGCCGAGTTCGAGGCCGCGGGTGCCGCTCCAGAACAGGCCGGAAAACACCGTCGCATCGTCCGTCAGCTTGCCGGCGCGGCGCTCGCGCACCATCGAGATGAAGACCTGATGGATTTCGAGCTGCAGGCTCTTCAGATATTCGATGTCCTTTTCCTTTTCCGGCTGGAACGGATCGAGGATCACCTTGTTTTCGCCCGCCGTATAAACGCGGCGCTCGACGCCGATCTTCTTCAAGAGTTCAGGGAAGCCGAAACCGCCGGAGACGACGCCGATCGAGCCGACGATCGAGGTGGCGTCGGCGATGATCTCGTCGCCGGCCAGCGCGATCATGTAGCCGCCGGAGGCGGCGACATCCTCGACGAAGACCAGAACCTTCTTCTGCTTCTCGCGGGCGAGCTCGCGGATGCGGGTGAAGATCAGCCGCGACTGGACGGGCGAGCCGCCCGGCGAATTGATTGCTATGGCAACCGCCGGCGCCCCCTTCATGGCGAAGGCCTTTTCCAGCACCGGCGCGACATTGGCGAGATTGAGGGTCGGCCGGAACTGGCCGCCGCCGCTGATGATCGCCCCCTGCAGCCGGACGACCGGGATGGTGAGGCCATCCTTGCGGAACCGTTTCGGCAGCAGCTTTCTCAACAATCCGGCCATCTCTCATCCTTCGCTTCGGGTCGCACGATCGTCATTTCGCGATCGCATCCATGTATGCGTTGGAACGACAAACGCAATGGCCGCGTTCCTGAAAAACACCGGATTGGCTTTCTTGTTGCGAATGACTTGCATTATCATTCCAATTCGTCATAGTGCCCTCACGATAAAACAGGTTTGGAAATCGCATGGATGCCCTCAATTCCAATGTAAAAGGCTGGCGGCACGAACGCGGCGAGGCGTCGCTGTCGGATGTCTACCGTAGCGTCGGAACCGGGCGACACAGCTCGAGGTGGCGCAGGGCTGCGGCCTTTGCCGGGCCGGGCTATATGGTCGCGGTCGGCTATATGGACCCCGGCAACTGGGCGACTTCGCTCGCCGGCGGCTCGAAATTCGGCTATGCGCTGCTGACCGTCGCACTGCTTTCCAACCTGATGGCGATCGTGCTGCAATCGCTCTGCGCCCGCCTGGCGATCGCCTCGGGCCGCGACCTGGCGCAGGCCTGCCGCGACGCCTATCCGAAATGGGTTTCGGTGCCGCTCTGGGCCTTTGCCGAAATTGCCATCATCGCCACCGACATCGCCGAGGTGATCGGCACGGCGATCGGCCTCAACCTGCTGATGGGCATTCCGCTCGAGCTCGGCGTTCTCATTACCGCGCTCGACGTCTTCGTGATCCTCTTCCTGCAGAAACTCGGTTTCCGCTGGGTCGAGGCCTTCATCATCGCGCTGCTCGGTGTCATCGCGCTCTGCTTCGGCGTGCAGATCCTGCTCGCGGACCCGCAATGGGGCGCCGTCATCACCGGCTTCTTTCCGACCACCGAGATCGTCACCAATCCGGAGATGCTTTATCTGGCGCTCGGCATTCTCGGTGCGACCGTCATGCCGCACAATCTCTATCTTCATTCCGGCATCGTGCAGACGCGGGCCTATGGCCATACGGTTCCCGAAAAGAAGGAGGCGCTGACCTATGCGACGATCGACTCGACGGTCGCGCTCTGTTTCGCGCTGCTGATCAACGCCTCGATCCTGATCCTGGCTGCAGCCGCCTTCAATGCGCATGGCAGGACCGACGTCGTCGAGCTCGGCGAAGCGCATTCGCTGTTGTCGCCGCTGCTCGGTCTCGCGATCGCGCCGACGCTGTTCGGCGTCGCGCTGCTCTGCTGCGGCCTCAACTCGACGGTGACGGCGACCCTTGCCGGCCAGATCGTCATGGAAGGTTTCCTCAAGATCCGGCTGAAACCCTGGGTACGCCGGCTGATCACCCGCGCCATCGCCATCGTGCCGGCGGCGGTCGTCACCATATGGTACGGCGACCAGGGCACGGCGGAGCTTCTGATCCTCACCCAGGTGGTGCTCAGCCTGCAGCTTTCCTTCGCCGTCTTCCCGCTCGTGATGTTCACCGCCAGCAAGGCCAAGATGGGCGAACTGGTGGCGCCGCGCTGGCTGAGCGGCATCTCCTATGTGATCGCGATCGTGATCGCCGGGCTGAACGTCAAGCTGTTGCTCGACTTCGTCACCGGCTAGAACAGGATGATTTTAGGCCCGGTCGGCCTAAAATCTGACTCCTGTTCTAAATTAAAGAGTTAGAGCATGATGTCGTCCGAAAACCGCTCACACATTTCGGCATCATGCTCTGGCTGATGAAGATCGAAGCCTGGCATAGGCCGCCCGGCCATTGTTGAAATCATCGACGAGAGGGGAGAACTTGTGGCTCCCCTCTTCGTGCATGATGAGCGGTGCGCGCAGCGACAGCCGCGCCCGCGACCCCTTGATCGCGGTCACCAGGATACGCACGGCGTTTTCACGTTCGCGCGGATGGATGGCGGTGATTTCGATGCCGCCGAAACGCCGGCCGCAGGCGTCGACGATCTCGGCGATCGATTCGGGCCTGGCGATCAGCGACAATTGTCCGCCGGGAATCATGATGGCGCCGGCCGTGCGGATCCAGCTTTCGAACAGGCCGTCGGTCATCGCATGGGCTTCGGCCTTCAGCGCATCCGGCGTGCGCCGGTCGCCGGCGTCGTTGAAGGGCGGGTTCATGATGACGTGGTGGAAACTCTCATCGGTGAGGCCGGCATCATTGCGCGCCTTGGCGGTCAGCGTCACATCGGCCTCGACGACGCTGACGCGGCCGGCGAGATGGGCGTTGCCGGGCAGGAGCACGCTGCGGCGGGCATAATCGGCCATCTCAGCCGACCGCTCGAACAGCACCACCTCGGCCTCGGCAAGCCGCGAGGCGACGGCAAGGCCGGCCGCACCGGCGCCGGCGCCGAGATCGGCAACCCGGATAGGACGGTTATCGGCGACGAGTGCGGCCAGCAGCATCGCATCCATGCCGGCGCGGTGCCCCCTGCCCTGCGGTTGCACCAGGTGGAAGGCGCCGCGATGGAAGGCATCGATTGTTTGGGCAGGCTCGCCGGTCATCCCCGCTCACTTCCTGTCGCGCAATTCGCCGCCGAGACCGGCATCGATGAGGATGCGGCGGGCCTGATCGGCCATCTCCTCATCCACCAGCAGGCGGCGCGGCAGCATGCCGAGCGAGCCTTCCAGCACGCTCATGCCCTGATCGGCGATGAAGCAATGAATGCCGGCATCCTTCATCAAGCTCTCGGCATAGGAGAGCAGAACGGGGTCGTTGGCGCGGATAAGCTCATGCATTTGCCGTCATTTTCCTTCCAATTTCGCCCTGCGCGACAATTCACCTCTTGCCGCGTCCATCGCCCCTTTCTATTGTCAGCTGCAATGAATGAACAGGAGTCCGGGTCGTTGGGCGTGGTCATACCGCTTGAAGAAAGCAAAAACAAACTGGCATCCATAAAGCCGTTGGTCGATCTTACCAGGGCCGATATGGAGCGGGTGAACCAGCTCATTCTGGCCAAGGCCGGCTCCGACGTGCAGATGATCCCCGAAGTGGCCAACCATCTGATCTCGTCCGGCGGCAAGCGGCTGCGGCCGATGCTGACTCTTGCCGCCGCCTCGCTGTTCGACTACCGCGGCGAAAATCACGTCAAGCTCGCGACTTCGGTCGAGTTCATGCACACGGCGACACTGCTGCATGACGACGTCGTCGACGAAAGCGACCTGCGCCGCGGCAGATCGACGGCACGGATGATTTGGGGCAACCAGGCAAGCGTGCTGGTCGGCGATTTCCTGCTCGGCCAGGCGTTCCGCATGATGGTCGAAGTCGGCTCGCTCGACGCGCTCGACGTCTTGTCTTCCGCCGCTTGCGTGATCGCCGAAGGCGAGGTGCTGCAGCTTTCCGTCGCCAAGAACATGGAGACGACCGAGGACGATTACCTCTCCGTCATTCGCGCCAAAACGGCCGCCCTGTTTGCCGCCGCCGCCGAGGTCGGGCCAATCGTCGCCGAAGCCGGCCGGTCCGGTCGCAACGCACTGAAATCCTACGGCATGAATCTCGGGCTCGCCTTCCAGCTCGTCGACGACGCGCTCGATTACGGCGGCAAGGCCGCCGATCTCGGCAAGAATGTCGGTGACGATTTCCGCGAAGGCAAAATCACGCTGCCGGTCATCCTTGCCTATCGCCGCGGCACGCAGGACGAACGCGCCTTCTGGCGCGATGCGATCGAGGCCGGCAACAGCACAGACGCCAACCTCGAAAAAGCGCTGGGGCTGATCACCAAATATGGCACGCTCAGCGACACGATCGGTCGGGCGGTCCATTACGGCACGATCGCCCGCGACGCGCTGGCGCCGCTTCCCGATACGATGTGGAAATCTGCCCTGATGGAAGTGATCGACTTCTGCATCGAGCGCGTCAACTGATCACACATCCTCGATCGCAGCCTGATTTTCTTGCGGCGCCGCTTCAAAAAAGCCATCCTGTTATGAATCAGTGATCGCAACTGATTTGCGGCCGGCCTTATGGCCGGACGCTCTCGAAGAAAGGTTTCCTTATGCGGCAGAGAATTGCCATCCGTCTTCTTACGAGCGCAGCATTGGCGGCTGTTCTTTCGCTCGGCGTCGTCGCCGGCGCGAATGCCGAGGATGCGGCCAAGACGGCGGGCGATGCCGGCAACACCGAGACCTTCAATGCCGATAGCGTCACCACCTTCTCCGGTGCCTTCCTCGCCGCACGCACGGCCGATGTCGATCACGATTATGAAACGGCGATCGCACTCTACAAGAAGGCGCTTGCGATCGAGCCCGGCAATCCGGAGATTCGCCAGCGGCTGATGATCTCACTGCTGCTCAACGGCGACATCAAGGAAGGCGTCAAATATGCCAACGACCTGAAGGGCGATCCCTCGGTCGAGCGCATTACCACGATCGTGCGCGGCATGGATGCCGTGCGCCGCGATGACTACAAGAGCGCCGAAGCTATCCTGAAATACAAGGGTCCGAACGATCTCGACCGGATGATGAACGATCTGTTGCTCGCCTGGGCTCGCGTCGGCGCCGGCCGCGGCAAGGAAGCACTCACCATGGTCGAGAAGATGAAGGGGCCGGACTGGTTCCGCATCTTCCAGAATTACAATGCCGGCGCGATCGCCATTGCCACCGGCGACGTGAAATCCGCCCGAAAGCATCTGAACGACGCCGTGCTCGACAAGGAGGGCGGTGCGACCGCGCCCGATACCTTCATGCGGGCTGTCATGGCGCTTGCCCGCCTCGAAGCAACACAGGGCAACAAGCAGAAGGCGCTCGACGCCGTTTCCGTCGGCGACAACCTGCTGCCGAATTACGCGCCGCTGAACGCGCTGCGCGACAGTATCGAGAAGGGCGAGAAGCAGGAACAGCAGGTCAAGACCGCCGCAGAAGGGGCCGCCGGCGTGCTGTTCTCGGTCGGCGGCGCGCTGAATCGCGACGGCGCCGAGGATATCGTTTCGCTCTACCTGCAGACGGCCAAAGCGCTCGACCCGAACAGCGCCGATACGCTGGTGCTGCTCGGCGGCATCGCCGAGAAACAGAACCAGATGGACCGCGCCATCGCGCTCTACAAGAAGGTGCCGGAGAATTCACCGATGCGGCGCATCTCCGAGCTTCAGCTCGGCCTTGCCCTTGCCCAGGGCGGCAAGGTGGACGAGGCGCGCAAGCACCTGCAGGCGCTGATCGCCTCCGACCCGAAGGACATCCGCAGCTACCTCGCCTATGGCAGCGTGCTCTCCGACGCCAAGGACTACGAGGCGATGGCCGCCAATTACGACAAGGCCGTCCAAGTGATCGGCCCGATTCCCGGCCGCGCCAACTGGAGCGTTTTCTTCCAGCGCGGCATCGCCTATGAGCGGCTGAAGAAGTGGGACCAGGCGGAGCCGAATTTCCGCAAGGCGCTGGAGCTCAATCCCGATCAGCCGCAGGTGCTGAACTATCTCGGCTATTCCTGGATCGACATGAACCGGAACCTCGACGAAGGCCTCGGCATGATCAAGAAGGCCGTCGAGCTTCGCCCCGACGATGGCTACATCATCGATTCGCTCGGCTGGGCCTATTTCCGCCTCAACCGCTTCGACGATGCCGTCGACGAGCTGGAGCGGGCCGCACAGATCAAGGCCGGCGACGCGACGATCAACGACCATCTCGGCGACGCCTACTGGCGCGTCGGCCGCAAGCTCGAGGCCGTCTATCAGTGGAACCGGGCGCTAGCCTCCGAGCCGGAAGCCGCCGAAATTCCGAAGATCAAGGACAAGGTCGCCAACGGCCTGCCTCCTGCGAGCGACGATGCCAAGGCGGCCGACAAGAAGCAGCCGGATCCGGCGCCCGTCACCCCGCCGCCGGTCGACAAGAAATCCTGACGGGCGCGGAGCATGCCTGAAGAGGGCCTGGCCGAGGCTTTCGGCGTCACCGAAATGGCGCGCGCGAAGATCAATCTCGCTTTGCATGTGACCGGCCAGCGAGCAGATGGCTATCATCTGCTCGACATGCTGGTGACTTTCGCCGATTGCGGCGACCGGCTGGGCTTTCTGCCTGCGCAGGCCGACGCTTTCACGCTGTCGGGCCCTTTCGGCGAGACGCTTGCCGGCGACGGCACCAACCTGGTGCTGCGGACACGCGATCTCCTGCGCGAGCAGCTCGGTGCCCTCGCCTTTCCTGTGCATATTCACCTTCAAAAGAACCTGCCGATCGCTTCCGGCATCGGCGGCGGCTCGGCCGATGCGGCCGCGACGTTGCGCGGGCTGATGCGGCTCTGGGGCATGGACTTGCCGGTGGAGACCCTTGCCAGCCTTGCGCTGAAGCTCGGCGCCGATGTGCCGATGTGCCTTGAGAGCCGACCGCTGATTGCCCGTGGGATCGGCGAAAGAATCGAAGTCGTGCCTGATCTGCCGGCCTTTGCCATGGTGCTCGCCAATCCCCTGAAGGGCGTATCGACGCCCGAGGTCTTCCGCCGGCTGGCGGGCAAGAACAATCCGGCTCTGCATCTCGCCCGCGGTCTGTCCGGGACTGACGGCTGGCTTACGGCGATCGGCGCGGCCCGCAACGATCTGGAACCGCCGGCGCGCGAACTGGTGCCGGAGATTACCGTGATCTCGCAGATGCTGCAGGCCCAGGGCGCGCTCATCACCCGCATGTCCGGCTCCGGCGCCACCTGTTTCGGGATCTTTTCGACAATGGCGGCTGCGCAAGAGGCGGCTGCAGCTCTTCACGGCGATCGGCCCGACTGGTATGTCCAGGCGACGGAAACGGTTTCGGGAGGCATGTAATGGCAGGTCTGGACGAAAAGCGGCCGTTTATCGCCGTCGGCATCGCTGTCCTCACGGTCTCGGATAGCCGCACGCCGGAAACCGACAAATCCGGCGACACGCTGGCGGCGCGGATCACCGAAGCGGGGCACCGGCTGGTCGACCGGGCGATCGTGCCTGACGACCGGGACAAAATCGCCGCGCAGGTCAAGGCCTGGACCGAACGGGACGACATCGATGTCGTCATCACCTCAGGCGGCACCGGTTTTACCGGTCGCGATGTGACGCCCGAGGCGCTGGAGCCCTTGTTCGAAAAGCGTATGGACGGCTTTTCCGCGGTCTTTCACCGCATTTCCTACGAGAAAATCGGCACGGCGACGATCCAGTCGCGCGCCACGGCGGGTGTCGCCAATGCCACCTTCATCTTCGCCCTGCCGGGCTCGCCCGGCGCCTGCCGGGATGCCTGGGACGGTATTCTGAAGGGGCAGCTCGACTACCGCAGCACGCCCTGCAACTTCGTCGAAATCATGCCGCGGCTCGACGAGCACCTGAAACGCGGCGCAACGAAGTAGACTGCCGGCAAAAGAGCGGACGGCTTTTATGTGGCAAGGCCAGGCAAGGCGGGCATCGAATCCCAGCTGTCCCCTGACAGCAGGATGCAGCTTATGCCGTGGACATCGGTGACGACGAGCGTCCAGGTTCCGCTTTTGGCGGCATAAACCTCAAGAACGGAGTTCTGGTTTATCAATCCGACTGCGGTGAGCTTTTCAGTAAAATTCCTATCAAGGAATTTGACGACGTCGGATCGGCCTGCGCAACTGAGCATCGTCTGCGACGCTGCCGAATGTGGATGCGCGATTATCAATGTCGGCAATATGACGGCCGCCAGGCCGTAAACCATACCGCGTACCACGACGCACCTCCTCTCGCCGGGAACCCGGCAGAAGAGGAGATTTTCGCTGACCTGTTCCGCCGTCCACCGGCATTCCATGGCCATCCGTTGCGAAGCGAGGCGCTTCGGCGGCGCCATGGGAGGATTATAGCGCGAAAACTTATTGGGCGCTATCTTCTGCGCGATCGGTGGGAGAGTGCGATCGCCGCCGTCGTTCCTAGACTGGCCCCTCATCCGCCTGCCGGCACCTTCTCCCCGTAAACGGGGCGAAGGGGACATGTCGCAACCTCTCCGTTCCCCGCTGACGTCTCGCAGGGCACGTCCCCTCGCCCCGTTTTTACGGGGAGAGGGTTAGGGTGAGGGGCAGCTTCTGGTATGCTAACGCGCAGCGCGCGCCACCCAGGAAGGAATCAATTCACACGCGAGCTTGCGCGGCTTTTGACCCTTGACGAAGTCGGCAAGGCGCATGCCGCTCCTGGCGGCGGAAAGCGCCTGGCTTTTCGGCATCAGCAGACCAAGCTCCAGCGGCGGCGCGGCGCGGCCGACGCGCTCGAAAAACGGGCGCCGGTAACCGCGCGAGGCGGTGAAGCGGGCCGGCAACTTGTTGAGCGCGATATATTCGGCAATCTCGTCGATCCAGCCGGCCTGCGGGCGTGCACCCGGCTCGACGAAAAGCAGCCAGTCGCCGCGGGCGGAAGCGACGATGTCCCTGATATCCCACTGCGAATGAAACCGGCAGCCGGCGGCGTCGGCGACCCGCGAGGTGCCGTCGCGTGAGCCGTGATCGAGCACGACAACATCACCGACGAGCCCCTCCACTGCACCTGCCACCAAGACCGATAAGGTCTGGGCCAGCTCGGATTCCTGATCCTGACACTCGAGAACAACCGTCAACATTGTCTAGTCATAATGCGTCGCACAATTTTTTGCCAGCGGGGTTTTCCGTATTTTGTTCTTGCATTGTTCTCATTTTGCCGATAGGAATTTAATCAGCAAAACGGGCGGAGGCGATCGCTTCCCGCCGCGGGAGAATCCGATGAGAGAGCAGTCCTTGGCAGGGCAGGCCGCATTCGCGCCTGCCAATACGGCAGATATTGCCGATGCGATGATCGTATCCTCCGGGCTGAGGGTCGAGGTCGACCGGCGCCGCGGGCGCGGCGCCGGGCTGAACCCGACCGGTCGCTTCGAGGCGCTGCAGCGCGAGACCTTTGACGACGGCTGGCAGACGCTGGAAGAGCTGCCGCCGTTCAAGACCGAGGTCCAGATCGAAAAGCCGCGCGCGGCCATCACCCGCAACGAATCGCCCGACGTCGCTTTCGATCGTTCGATCAATCCCTATCGCGGCTGTGAGCATGGCTGCATCTATTGTTTCGCCCGGCCGACACACGCCTATATGGGACTTTCGGCGGGGCTCGATTTCGAAACCAAGCTGTTCGCCAAGCCGGATGCGGCAAAGCTGCTGGAGCGGGAGCTCGCCAAGCCGGGCTACAAGGTGCGGGCGATCGCGATCGGCACCAATACCGACCCCTATCAGCCGGTCGAGAAGGAATGGCGCATCATGCGCGGCATTCTCGAGGTTTTGAACAAGGCGAACCATCCGGTTTCGATCGTCACCAAGTCAGCAATGATCCTGCGGGATCTCGACATTCTGCAGGAGATGGCGGCGAAGAACCTGGTGCGCGTCGGCATCTCCGTGACCACGCTCGACCGTAAGCTTGCCCGGACGATGGAGCCGCGCGCCGCCACGCCGCCGCGTCGGCTGGAGACCATTCACACGCTGTCGGAAGCGGGTATCCAAACGGCCGTGATGGCCGCCCCGCTGATCCCGGCGCTCAATGATCACGAGTTGGAGCGCATCCTCGAATCGGCCAAGGCGGCCGGCGCCGTCGAGGCGAGCTATGTCATCCTGAGGCTGCCGCTCGAGGTTAGTCCGCTGTTCCGCGACTGGCTGCTGCAGCATTATCCCGATCGCTACCGACATGTGATGTCGCTGGTGCGCTCAATGCGCGGCGGCAAGGATTACGATGCAGAATTCGGCAAGCGCATGAAGGGCGCCGGTCCCTATGCGTGGCAGATCGCCCGGCGCTTCGAAATGGCGGCGAGGCGTTTCGGCCTGACGCGACGCGGTCTGCCGCTGCGCGACGACCTGTTCGTGCCGCCAGGTGGCAGCGGCGTACAGCTGTCGCTGCTCTGATTTAAAGAATTTGCGCATCGGCCTCGAAAAACCGCCCTGTTTTCGAGCCCCGAGCGCAATTCCCGCGGATGGCCCTGACCGCCACCATCCGCCGGACCGTCCCCGGCCCGCCGCCCTGATCCGGGGACTTGCGGGAAATCGGGTTGGCGTGCGAGGTTCAGCCGCATGAGACCTCGCACGCCACCCGATTCTCCCCTGCTTTTCGACACGGCTCCGCTCGTGCCGGATTTCCGCCTGGAACTCAAAGCCCGCAAGGCCGGCCACTGGCCGGTCGCCGGCGCCGACGAGGCCGGCCGCGGGCCGCTCGCCGGACCGGTCGTCGCCGCCGCCGTCATCCTCGACCCGAAGCGCATCCCCGAGGGCCTCAACGATTCCAAGCAGCTTTCGGCGCAGCGGCGCGAGGAATTGTTCGTGCAGATTCTCGCGACCGCGACCGTCTCGATCGCCTCTTCCAGCTCGACGCGAATCGACGAGACGGATATCCGCAAGGCAAGCCTCGACGCTATGCGCCGCGCCATCTGCAGCCTCGCCGTTCCGGCGAGCTACGTGCTGACGGACGGGCTCGACGTGCCGCCCGGCCTCGATTGCCCCGGGCAGGCCGTGGTCAAGGGCGATGCCCGCTCGGTCTCGATCGCCGCCGCCTCGATCGTCGCCAAGGTGACGCGCGACCGGATGATGGCGCGCGCCCACAATGTCTTTCCGGATTACGGCTTCGCCGCGCATGTCGGCTACGGCACGGCGCAGCACCGCGCCGGCATCGAGAAACACGGCCCCTGCTCCCTGCACCGAATGAGCTTCCGGCCGTTGCGCAAGGGCGAGGACGGACCCGAGACGGATGAGTTGATACCGGAATAGGTCGGCTCAAATAGAACGCCGTGAATTGTCGAGGGCTGCCCCTCATCCGCCTGCCGGCACCTTCTCCCCGCGCGCGGGGCGAAGGGGATATGCCGCACGCGCTCCGTCCCCCGCTCGCCTCTCGTGTGGCACGTCCCCTCTCCCCGTAAAACGGGGAGAGGGTTAGGGTGAGGGGCAGCCATACGCGCCAATCAAAACAACAGCATCACACACCCGGGATGGCTCCGAGAGAAGCGTCATAACAAGAAAAGGCCGGGACATGCCCGGCCTTTTCCTCATTCCATTCGATACCGCTCAGTTGAGCCGCGTCTTGACCTGGCCGACGGCATTGCCGAAGAGTTCGGACTGGACCTTGCCATCCGCCTTCTTGGCGAGCACCGTTTCAGCGGCCGCGATCGCCAGATCGACGGCGGCGGAACGGACCGCCTTCATCGCTTCGGCCTCGGCCTGCAGTATCTTCTGCTCGGAGAGCGCCGTGCGATTGGCGACGAATTCTTCCGTCTTCTTCTTCGCTTCGGCAGTCAGCATCTCAGCTTCGCGCTCAGCGGCAGCAACGATGTGCGCCGCCTCGGCTTCCGCTTCCTTGCGCTTGCGCTGGTATTCGGCGAGCAGGTGCTGGGCCTCCTCGCGCAGACGCTTGGCTTCGGCCAGCTCGTTGCGGATCTGGTCGGCGCGGTCGTCGAGCGAGCGCGCCATCATTCCGGGAACCTTCAGGTAGACAACCAGTGCCAGGAAAAGGACGAGGCCGACAAAGGCGAAGAAAGTCGCGTCAAGGTGAAATTCCATCGATCAAGCCTCCTTCTTGGCGGCCGCGACGGCAGCGGCGACATCAGCTTGGGCAGCATTGCCGCCAATCAGCTGTTCGACGACGGCAGCCGCCGTTTCCTCGGCAATGGTGCCAACATCGGCGAAAGCCTTCGCCTTGATGTCGGCGATGCGGACTTCGGCAGCCTTGATCTTTTCCGACAGGCTCGCCTCGACAGTGCGGCGTTCCTCTTCGGCCTTGGCCTTGGCGGCGTCGCGCGCGGCGGAGCCGATCGCATTCGACTTGGCGCGTGCTGCGGCCAATTCGCCTTCATAGGTCTGGACGGCGGCATCGGCTTCCGCCTTCAGCCGGCCTGCTTCTTCCAGGTCCTGGGAGATGCGCGTGTGGCGCTGATCGAGGATGGCCCCGATGCGCGGCGCGATGACCTTTTGCATAAGGAGGTAGAAGACGCCGAACGTAATCACCAGCCACAACAGCTGGGACGAGAAGGTCGTCGAATCGAAGGGCGGGAACGGGCCACGGGCGTGTTCGCCTTCGGCTACGCCGGTCTCGGTATGGACCTCGCCTGCGGCCGGAGCGCCATGCGCATCCGTGCCGGTCGCTGCCGCCGGTGCTTCTTCAGCGTAAGCCGGGGTCACAAAAAACATGCTCACCTCCAGGTGGACTGCAAATGCAAAGGATCACGGCTTGCGGTCGCAGGCCGTGATCCATCTATCCGCCGAAATCAGACGGCGAAGAGGAGGAGGAGAGCGACGAGCAGCGAGAAGATGCCCAGAGCTTCCGTAACGGCGAAGCCGAATACCAGACGGCCGAACTGGCTGTCAGCGGCAGACGGATTGCGCAGAGCGCCGGAGAGGTAGTTGCCGAAGATGTTGCCGAGGCCGAGAGCCGTACCGGCCATACCAAAGCAAGCCAGACCTGCACCGATGAACTTTGCTGCTTCCGCTTCCATGTTGAACTCCTTTGAAATGGTTGTTGCGGCGAATGACTGACGCCCTTTGACGTCGATGTCGTTATCCTTAGTGCCCGCCCGGATGGATCGCGTCGTTGAGGTACATGCAAGTCAGCACCGCAAAGACGTAAGCCTGGAGGAAGGCAACGAGGAACTCGAGACCGGTCAGGGCGACGGTCATGATGAGGGGAAGAACGGCTCCGCCGATACCGACTGCACCGAGGGCTCCAAGCGAGGCAACGAAGCCTGCGAACACCTTCAGCGTGATGTGACCGGCGAGCATGTTTGCAAATAGACGAACGGAGAGCGAAATCGGACGGGACAGGAAGGAAATGATTTCGATCAGGACGACCAGCGGCAGCAGAAGGCCGGGCACGCCCGAGGGCACGAAGACGTTCAGGAAGTGAAAGCCGTGCTTATAGAAACCGTAGACCAGGACCGTGCCGATGACGAGGAGCGCCAGCGCGAAGGTGACGATGATCTGGCTCGTCACCGTGAAGAAATAGGGGAACATGCCGAGCAGGTTCGCCGTCAGGACGAACATGAAGAGCGAGAAGACCAGCGGGAAGAACTTCATTCCCTGCTTGCCTGCGCCTTCTTTCAGCATATTGGCGATGAATTCATAGGACATTTCCGCGACCGACTGCGAACGGCCCGGCACGATGGCGCGGTTCGAGGTCGCGAAATAGAGAAAGCCTGCGGCAACGGCAGCCGAAGCGGCCATGAACAGCGATGCGTTGGTGAACGAAAAATCAATTCCGCCGATTTCGATCGGGACAATCTTCTGGATCAGGAACTGATGAGTCGGATCGTTAGACACCGCTTGTTCTCTCTCTTTGGCCCGCAGGACGCGGGGTCATTGCACTGGACCGGGACCGGTCCTTATTTCTTGTCGTCCTTGTCGTCCAGGGGATGGGCCACCACCCCCGCAGAACGCAGCACGTTCAGAACGCCGGCACAGAATCCGAGAAGCAGAAGAACAATCATTCCCCAAGGCGCCGTGCCAACAAAACGGTCGAAGACATAGCCAAGAACGGCACCGACGATGATGGCGGCAATGAACTCGCTGGAAAGCTTCATCGCCTGGGCATAACCTTTGCGGCTTACCTCGGCGCGGGCTTCGTTCGCCTCGTCCATTTTCGCCTCGACGCGCTTGGTCGCGAGTTTCGCTTCCAGTTGCGCACGGCGCTTCTCAAGACTTTCTTCGCGGTCGTCCGCCATGGATCTATCCTCGCCTGCCCGTCGCCCGCACTCCCGCTACCCCGGTCATTCGGACCCCGGACGCGAAGGTTGAGACCCTTCCGGCCCGTTCTGAAGTCGCGCGCAACATAGTTTTAGGGATTAGTATAGTCAAGGCGTAGACAGCTTCTGTCCAGCGAGAAAATAGTCACATGGAATCAATGAGATAAAGCGATCGCGGGTCGATCGCACAAATTCGACGGAAAGAATCCGCTTTTCGGGGCCGGAAATCGGCCGGACCCGGACGATTTATCTCAGCTCCAGCCGCCGCCATAGGTGCGGTAGAAGACGTGGAGACCGATGCGGCCGACCTTTTCCATGGTCTTTGCCCATTTCGGCCGGACGTAGACGGCGTGGTAATGAGTCGCCGAGCCCACCTGCGGCAGCCAGATTTTGCCTGCTGTCACCGCCATCGCCACATCGCGGGCCATCCGCCAGTGATATTCCGAGTTCACCCTGTCCTTGATGGCGTCGCAGGCGAAGGAAAACTGGCAGCGGTTGCGCCAATCCTCGTTCTGATAGACGACGCCGCAGATGGTCTTCGGATAGGCAGGATTGCGGACGCGATTGAGAATGACCTGAGCAACGGCCGCCTGCCCCTTCACCGATTCTCCGCGCGCCTCGAAATAGATGCCGGAGGCAAGACATTGCTGCTCGCGGGCGGAAAAGACGCTCGGCGGCAGCACGCTAGCGGCCCAGGCGTGATCACGCGGGCCGATCTCGGGGACGAAGCGGCCGCTGTCCTGATCGGTCAGGATCGAATCGAAGGGCGACTGGCTGGCATAGTCGGGTGTTGCCGGCGCATAGGCCGTCGCCAGCACGTCGGCCTTGTTGCTGGTGACGAGGTTTGCCAGCACCGCCGGCACGCCGTTGTCGGTCACCACCGCCTGCTTCTTATAGAAAGAAGTGGCGATCTCGATTTCCTTGCCCTGGATCTTCGGCTTGACGAAGGCCGATCGGTCCTTGAGGTCGAAGCTCGGGGTGAACAGCATCCTGGTGCGCTCGAGAATGGAGCCGGCGGAAAAATCCTTCGGCGGCTGCATCTTTTCGACGGCGACGATGCGGCCCTTCTTCATGCCGCGATTGACGCGATCCTCGTCCGGCGTGTCCTCGTGGCCCTTGGCCGCGCCCTTGTCCTTGGCAGCGCCCTTGTCCGGGGCAGAGAAAGCGACCTTGCGGCCATCCGGCAGCACCATGCCGGCGCCCGACGCGATCGAACCCGTCACATCAGGATCGGCAAAGGCGAGTTCAGCCTGATGAATGGAGCCGGCCGGAGAATTGGTCAGAACCATACGCCAGCTCTCGCCGTCACGATCGAGACCGGCGAGCATGGTGGCGAGGTCGGCGTGGGAGGCGACGCTCGGGAAGATCAGCCAGCCGGCAAGACCGAAGATGACAGGTGACACCCAGTTCTCGGGAAGCAGCTTGCTACGGGAGGGACTCTTTCGACGCAACACGAACTCCGGGCATGGAACGCGGGAACATTCCATCGAAAATCTCGCATTAACCTTGACGTCCGGTTAACGGGTCGTGCCGGAATGTGACCATCGGCGGTTTTGGATATTCCGATTTGGCTGGTTTGACGGGACGCATCCCCAAGCTCCGTCATCCTCGGCCTTGAGCCGAGGATCCATGCCGCGGCTTATGGTGGGTGCCGTGTGGATGCTCGGCTCAAGGCCGAGCATGACGGAGGACGAGGTGACGGAAGTGCAAGACAGCGGGGAGACCCGCGTCAGGGCTGTCGCCCGCACCCGTCAAATAATAACGTGCGATCCCAGTTCGACCACGCGGTTTGCCGGCAGGCGGAAGTAGTCCGAAGGGTTGGTGGCGGCGTTGGCAAGCGCGATGTAGAGCCGGTCCTGCCAATAGGGCATGCCGGACTTGGCGTCCGGCACCAGCTTGCGGCGGCCGAGATAGAAGGAGGTCGACATGATGTCGAACTTCAACCCGGTCTTGCGCAGCGTCGCCAGGGCCTGCGAGACATTCTGCGATTCCATGAAGCCGAACAGCAGCTCGACGCGGGAGAACCGCTCGGAGATCGGCTCGACCTTGTAACGGTCGTGGCTCGGCACGCGCGGCTTGTTGACGGTGCGGATCGTCAGGATGACGTTGCGGTCGTGCAGCACGTGATTGTGCTTGAGATTGTGCAAGAGGGCGGCCGGGGCCGATTCCGGATCGCTGGTCAGGAAGATCGCAGTGCCCGGAACCTGGGCCGGCGAATGCTCGCTCTTGCGCTCGATGGAACTGACGAATGAGGCGAGCGGAATATCGGTATGGCGGGTCTTTTCCAAGAGGATCGCGGTGCCGCGGCGCCATGTCCACATGACGATGGTAAAGGCGGTGGCGATCAGGATCGGGATATAGCCGCCATCGTGGATCTTCAGAAGGTTGGCGCCAAGGAAGATCAATTCGAGCACGACCAGCGGCGCAAGCGCGGCCACCGCGAGGGCAAACGACCAGTTCCAGCGGGCGCGGACGAATTCGAAGGCCATGATCGAGGTGACGACCATGGCGCCGGTGACGGAAATGCCGTAGGCGGTCGCCAGCGCGTCCGAGGTCTTGAAGCCTAATACCAGGAAGATGACACCGAAGAACAGCACGGCATTGACCGACGGCACGAAGATCTGCCCGGTATTGGTTTCCGAGGTGAAGAGGATTTCCATGCGCGGCAGGAAGCCGAGGTTGATGCCCTGGCGCACCATCGAGAACGCGCCGGTGATAACCGCCTGACTGGCGATGATCGTCGCGGCGGTCGCCAGGATGACGACCGGCAGCAGCGCCCACTTGGGATACATCAGATAGAAGGGATCGGACATCGTCATCGGATTGCCGAGAACGAGAGCGCCTTGCCCGAGATAGTTCAGCGTCAGTGCCGGGAACACCAGCAGGAACCAGGCCCACTGGATCGGGCGGCGGCCGAAATGGCCGAGATCGGCATACAGCGCCTCCGCACCCGTTACCGTCAGGAAGACGGCGCCGAGCACGACGATTCCGTAAAAGCCCTCATGCAGCAGGAAGGCGACGGCATAATAGGGATTGAAGGCGGCAAGGATGCCGTAATCATCGGAGATATGGGAAATGCCGGCGGCCGCCATGACCAGGAACCAGACGGCGGTGATCGGGCCGAAGAATTTCGCCACCGCGCCGGTGCCGCGCGATTGCACGACGAAGAGCAGCGCCAGGATCACCACCGAAATCGGCACGATATATTCCGACAGCCTTGGTGTGACGAGCTTCAGGCCCTCGACCGCCGACAGCACCGACAGCGCCGGCGTGATCATCGCATCGCCGAGAAAGAGGGCAGCCCCCATCAGGCCGAGCAGCATCAGTATGGCGGTATGGCCGTTGGCGGTCTTCATCAGAAGGGCAAGCAGCGACAGCGTGCCGCCCTCCCCTTCGTTATCGGCGCGTAGCAGGAAGAGCACATATTTGATGGTGACGATGATCGTCAGCGCCCAGATCATCAGCGAGATCAGGCTGATCACCTCGAAGCGGGTGACACCGTCATGGGCGACAGGCTTCAGCGCCTCGCGAAAAGCATAGAGCGGGCTGGTGCCGATATCGCCGTAGACGACGCCGACCGAACCGAGCGCGAGATAAAAAAGCTTGCGCGGCGTCATCTGGCGTTCGTGCGGATGGCTCTCTTCGGACATGAAATTTCAACAGGCTTCTCAGAGCCAGCCTTTCCAGCGAAAGAAGAAAAAGGGGATCACGGCTGATATCACCATCAAAGCCAGTGAGAAGGGGTAACCCGCCGTCCAAGCCAGCTCCGGCATGACCTGAAAGTTCATGCCATAGACGGATGCGACCAATGTGGGCGGCAGGAACACGACCGAGGCGATCGAGAAGATCTTGATGATCGAGTTCTGTTCGATGTTGATCAGGCCGAGCGAGGCGTCGAGCAGGAAGGTGATGTTGGCGGCGACAAAGGCGGCATGCTCCGACAGCGACTGGATATCGCGCGAGATGGTGCGGCAGAGCTCCTTCGCCTCGTGGTCCTGCTGGATCGCCGGGATCGTGTGAAAGAACGTCAGAAGCCGGGAAAGCGAGCCGAGACTATCGCGCAGCTTGCTGATCATGCGGTGATGACCGGCGATATCGCGCAATTTTTGCTCGAGGTAGTTCGAAGGCTTGCGCACCTTTTTCGCCCGGCCGAAGACATGCGTCGACAAAATGTCGATGCGCGAGACGGAGGTTTCGAGGATTTCGGCGGTGCGGTCGACGATCGTCTCCAAGAGCTTGGCGAGAAGGGCAGCACCACTGCGCCAGTTTTCCGGCAGCCGGTGAAGGGCGGCGATGAACAGCGCGAAGGATTTTGGATGGGCGTAACGGATGGTGACCAGACGGTTTCCGGCCAGAATGAAGGCGACATCGGTCAGCGTCGGCGCGTCGGTTTCCGCCTTCCAGACGAGCGAAGCGGTCATGAAGACGGCGTCGTTTTCGATGTAGAGGCGAGCCGAAGGTTCGATATCCTTGAGATCCTCGCGGGTCGGAACTTCGATGCCGAGAACCTTTTCGACATAAAGCTCCTCCTCGCGGCTCGGCTCGACCATGTCGATCCAGACGACATCCTCGGGAAAGGATGCCGGCTGCGAGAGATCGCGGATCTCGACCGATTTGCAATTGGAGCAGTAAGCGGTGATCACCGGCAGTGTCTCCGATGCTCACGACGCTTGGTGGCCATCGCCATTTTCATCGGAAGCCTTTCCATGCCGCCGCCATCGCGGCGGCGCGACGGTCGCTCGTCCCAGGTCCAAACGGAAGCGGATCAAGAAAGTTCATAAAACTCCGGCTGCATCCGGCCTTCAAGGCCACCATGCGCATTGTGCTCCACCGCATCGCAGTTACCAATCCTTCGATCTTGCAGGCGGGCCAGAACCTTCGAAACGAAGGGCGGCCGACATTGAGCATCTGCAACAACGCCATCATGGCGCCGCGGCATATGCAGCAAAGCCGTGAAATAATCAAGACATCTTCCGTGAAGCGCGGCTTTTCACCACGTTTCCCCCACAATCGGGGTGATCGCAGGCGGTGATTCGGCGCTTGGCCTTCCGGTATATCCTTACGCCAGCGCCGCTGTGCGGTTCGGAGAGGCCAACGCTATTCGAAGACGATCGCCGGAGCCGGTCGCCGGGACTGGCCGGCGAGCTGCTCCCAGACCTTGGCGGCGATGCCGCGATAGATGCCGGCGACGACGCCGTTCGGGTCGGAGGCGACGAGCGGGGTGCCGGCGTCGGAGGTTTCACGGATATTCATCGTCAGAGGCACTTCGCCGAGGAAGGGCACGCCGATGCGCTCGGCCTCCTTGCGGGCGCCGCCGTGACCGAAGATGTCGTAACGGGTGCCGGTATCGGGCGCGATGAAATAGCTCATGTTCTCGACGATGCCGAGCACCGGCACCTCGACCTTGCGGAACATGTTGAGGCCCTTGCGGGCATCGATCAAAGCGAGATCCTGCGGCGTGGAAACGATGACGGCGCCGGCAAGCGGCACCTGCTGGGCCATGGTCAACTGCGCATCGCCGGTGCCGGGCGGCATGTCGACGACGAGGACGTCGAGCTCGCCCCAGGCGACTTCGCGCAGCATCTGCAACAGCGCCGACTGAACCATGGGCCCGCGCCAGATCATCGCCGTCTCCTCGTCGACGAGGAAGCCCATCGACATGACCTTGAGGCCGTAATTCTCCATCGGATTGATGATGCGGCCGTCGATCTGCGTCGGGCGGCCGGATATCTTCAGGAGCCGCGGCATCGAAGGGCCGTAGATATCGGCATCGAGAATGCCGACGCGAAGGCCGTTGGCGAGCAGGCCGAGCGCCAGGTTGACGGCGGTGGTTGATTTGCCGACCCCGCCCTTGCCGGAGGCGACGGCGATGATGGCGCCGATGCCGGGCACGCCGATCTTGCCGGCCCGCGGCGGCTGTGGCTGGGGCGCATGGGCGTGATGCTGATGATCGTGGGTCCCATGATCATGACCGCCATGGCCGTGCGGCGGGTTCGGCGCCGGGCGGGCAGCAGGTGCTGCGGCCGTCGCCTTCCTGTCCGCCGTCAGCGTGACGAGCGCACCCTTGACGCCGGGCATTTCCTTGATGACGCGCTCGGCGGCGAGCCGCATCGGCTCCAGCTCCTTGGCGCGCTCGGCCGGGACGGTGATGGAGAAATAGACCTTGCCGTCGGAAATGAACACATCGGAGACCATGCCGAGCGCAACGATATCGTGCTCGAGGTCCGGTCCGCGCACGGTCTTCAGCGTTTCGAGAACCTGTTCCTTGGTGACGTCGGTCATTCCACCCTCACTGCTTCTTCTTGCAGACCACGGCGTGTCTTTCAGGACGAGAAAGGACGCCATGGCACCTTGCCGCATGATTTAGCCTTGGTCGATTCCGGCCAAGGCTAAATCATGCGGTAGAGATAGTGGAGGCGCACGTCTTCGCCAAACAAAATCATCGGGAGGAAAATCGATTTGCCGGCTTTGAAAAACGCCGGCCGGGATTCGAAATCCGTTGCGGCCATCAAGTCCGCCGGGCTTTCGCCCTGATGGCCGCAACGGTCTCTCTCCCCGAGAACCGGCGCAATGCGGGGCGAACTAGCGCAAGCCGAAAAAAATGCCAGAAAAAAGTGACCAGCAAGACGAAATCGTGAGCAGCTGCGCAAGAAGCGGTGCCGAAAGGCAACAACCGCCGCCGACGCCGAAGGCCGGGAGAGAAGCGGCATCGGCGTCTGGCGGTGGTGTGTCGGCCGCGCCATTTCCTGGCGCTGGTCAGCAAAGTCCCCTCTGGACCTCTAGCAGAAGAGATGCAGAAAGCGTGCCAGATGGAAAAGCTAGGAAAAGCGGCGAAACGGCGCTCCGATCTGCCTACGCGCTAAGCGGCAGGCAGGAGCCGTTCGCCAGCTTTGCAACTTATTTGATCAGGCCGATCCGCAGCGCCTTGGCGACGGCCTGGGTGCGGTTGACGGTGTCGAGCTTCTTGGTGGCGCGGTTGAGGTAATGATTGACCGTATGCTCGGACAGCGACAGGATTTCGGCGATCTCGGCGCTGGTCTTGCCGGCCGCCGTCCAGTTCAGGCAATCGATCTCGCGGTCGGTCAGCGCATCGGTCACGCGGGTATCGAGATTGCGAATCTCGGCAAGCCTGTCGAAGACATGGATGGCGATATAACAAAGCTCGCGCATCTCGGCCGGGCTGAAGGGTTCGCGATCGCCGGCAAAGGAGACGGCTCCGCGCAGGCCGGAGGCCTCATGCGTCGGGAAATAGGCGCAACGCATCATCCTGAAACGTTCGAATAGCCCAACGACCAGAGCGGACTTGCCGTCGTCGCGTGGCCAGCTCTGTCGCGACATGTCGTAGAAGAAGGGCCGCGCCGATGTTCTCAGCCGCCGCAGAACCGGGCTGTCCACCATCAAGCCCTCCTGGTCATAAAGCGCCAGAAGCTCGGCCGGCCAGCTGGTGAGGACGGTGCTGCCCTGAAGATCGAGGGAGGTGATCGGCGGCAGATTGAGCACCATGAAGGCGCGGCAGCGATAGGCTTCGGTCACGCGTTTCAAAAACCGGAAAATGTCGAACTGGGTCTTCAGGCCGGCAATTTCCTTGATGTAATCGTCTTCTTCCGCGGATGTTTGCGACAAAGGTTCCATCACATTTCTTCATCTTCGGCGCCGCGGCCCGGTTGCTTGCATCAGGGAATGACGATTGCTTCTGTATCAAGTGCTGTCGACCGCGACATCAAGTGTTCGGCCGACAATTGTTGTCGACTTCGCGGACTATTTCCAGTTGTCGTGATTCGCCGGCAAATCTCAATTTTTTCCGTTTCAGTCTTTTGTCTTATACCCGCAATCACCGACCGCTGATCATCGCCGCATCTAGCGACGCGGGCCGAGGCGGATGCGCATGCCTTCCATGATCCTCCCGGCTGCCTGCCGAACCGGAACGGCCCATTGGGCGAGAAGTTCCATCGACAGGCGATAGGCCGGGCCGGTGATCGAAACGCCGCCGAGAAAGGTCCGATCTTCCGACCAGATGGGTGCGGCGACGCAACGGATGCCGGCCTCATGCTCCTCACGGTCGAAAGCATAGCCCTGATCGGCGATCTCATGGATTTCGGCGAGCAGACTTGCCGGCGAAGCATGGGTGGCGGCGGTAAAGCGGGTGAAATTCACGCCGGCAAGGAGATCGACCAGGCTTTCGGCCGGAAGCAGCGATAGCGCCACCTTGCCGACGCCGGTGCAGTAACAGGGCGAAGCATTGCCGATCTGCGAATACATGCGCACCGGCTGACGGCCTTCGACCTTGTCGAGGTAGATGATCGACTGCCCTCTGAGAACGCCGAGATGCACGGTCTCCCCGGTCGCCTGCTGCAGATCGGCAAGGTGCGGTTCGGCAATCAGGCGGAATTCGTTGCGCGCCCAGCTGCGGGCGGCGAAATCGAGCAGGCGCAGGCCCGGCGCATAGCGGCCGTCACCGTCGAGTTCGAGCAGCCCCTCCTCCACCAGGTGGCTGAGCTGGCGATGCAGGGTGCCGCGCGGCTGGCCGGCGAGCGACAGGATGTCGGTGAACCGCAACGGCGCATCGGCATGGGTGACGAGATCGAGCAGCACCATCAGCTTGCCGAGTGTGCCGGTCTCGCGTGCCTGCGCTATGCCGCCGCCGTAAGCATTCATCGTCTCATCCGCCCTTGACAGAAGGGCCAGCATAAACCGATAATTCCATATAGTCAAATTCAGTTCCAAATAATGGAACAGTTCACCTCGTCGGGAGAAGACGATGGCCGCGACAGCAGCCCAATTTCCGGAGTTCAGAGACCGAACCGTGCTCGTGACCGGCGGCGGCTCGGGCATCGGCGCTGCAATCGTCGAAGGTTTCGCGCGCCAGGGCGCCAAGGTTTCCTTCATCGACATCGCCGAGGCCGCCGGCCACGCGCTTGCCGAGCAGCTGTCGGGTCACACCGCGCATCCTGTCACCTTCTACCATGCCGATCTGCGCGACATCGACGCGATCCGGCGCACGGTCGACAGCGTCGTTGCCGCGTCCGGGCCGATCCGCGTGCTCGTCAACAATGCCGCCTGGGACGATCGCCATGAATTCGATGCGGTCACCGAGGCCTATTGGGACAACAACCAGGCGGTCAATCTGCGGCATGTGTTCTTTACCTCGCAGGCGGCGGCGCCATCGATGCGGGCGGCCGGCGGCGGGGCGATCGTCAATATGTCGTCGATCGCCTTCAAGCTCAACATGGGCGGTTTTCCCGCCTATGCGGCGGCGAAGGCTGCGGTCGTAGGCCTGACGAAGAGCATGGCAGGCCGGCTCGGCCCGGAGAATATCCGGGTCAACTGCATCCTGCCGGGTATGGTCGTCACCGAACGGCAGATGCAGTTGTGGCTGACCGAAGAGAGCATCGCTCGCTCGGTCGAGCAGCAATGCCTGAAAGTCGCGCTCAAAGCCGATGCGATCGTCGGTCCCTGCCTGTTTCTTGCATCCGACTGCGCGGCCGGAATGACCGCCCAGTCCCTGATTGTCGATGGAGGCATTCTGTAATGACAAATCCGTCTTATGTCGCGGTGGACTGGGGCACCAGCAGCTTCCGGCTGTGGCTGATGGCCCGGGACGGCAGCGTGCTTGCCGAACGCCGCAGCGGCGAAGGCATGACCAGCGCGGCAAAGACCGGCTTTTCCACCGTGCTATCAAGCCATCTTGCCGCCATCGAAGCGCCGGAAAACCTGCCGGTGGTGGTCTGCGGCATGGCCGGCGCAAGGCAGGGCTGGGTCGAGGCCGGCTATATCGACGTGCCTGCACCGCTCGCCTCGATCTTGACTGCCGCCGTCCGCGTGGCCGGCGAAAGCCGCGACATCCGCATCCTGCCGGGCCTCGCCCAGCGGCAGGCGGCGACGCCGGATGTCATGCGCGGCGAAGAAACCCAGCTTCTCGGCGCGCTCGGCGGCACGAGCGTCGGCGCCCAGGCGGTCTGCATGCCCGGCACGCATTCGAAGTGGGTGCATGTGACGGATGCTACCGTCACCGGCTTTTCCACCTTCATGACCGGCGAACTCTTCGACGCGATCAGCAAACACACGATCCTGTCGCATGCCGTTGCGGGGGCGCAGGAGCAGCCGGCCGATGCGGCGGCCTTCGAAGCGGCGGTCTCGGCCGCTTTCGCCCGGCCGGCCCTTGCCTCCAACCTGCTCTTTACCGCGCGCTCCGGCCAGCTCCTGCACGGGATCTCCGCTGCTGCCGCGCAAGCCCGGCTCTCCGGCACGCTGATCGGCCTCGAAATCGCCGGTGCGCTGCAGGATGCCGCCAACTCAGGCATCACCCTCGTCGCCTCCGGACGCCTGCAGGCGCTTTACGAACAGGCCTTCAAAACCCTCTCCCTTGCCTTCACCGCTATCGATGCGGACGAGGCTGTGCGCCGCGGGCTATCGGCCGCCGCCGAAGCCATCTGGCCGAATTGAGAAAGCTGACACGATGAACCGTATCCCCTTCCCCGACATGAAGCGCCCGCTGATCGCCATCCTGCGCGGCATCCGGCCCGACGAGACCGAAAGCGTCGTCGGCGCCTTGATCGACAACGGCCTGACGGCGATCGAAATCCCGCTCAATTCGCCGGAGCCGTTCAAATCGATCGAGATCGCCGCCAAGATGGCGCCAGCGGAGGTGCTGATCGGCGCCGGCACGGTGCTGACGGTCGAGGCGGTCGACAGCCTGAACGCGGCCGGCGGCAAGCTGCTGGTGACGCCGAATGTCGAACCCGAGGTCATCATCCGGGCGCGCGACCATGGCATGGTGACGATGCCGGGCGTCTTCACGCCGACCGAGGCGCTGGCTGCGGCGCGGGCCGGCGCCACCGGGCTCAAATTCTTTCCGGCGAGCGTGCTCGGTCCTTCCGGAATCACGGCGATCCGGGCGATCCTGCCGCCGGAACTGACGATTGCTGCCGTCGGCGGCGTATCGGACAAGAATTTCGCCGATTACACCAAAGCCGGCATCTTCGCCTTCGGCCTCGGCACTAGCCTCTACAAGCCGGGAATGAGCGCGGCAGAGGTTGCCGAGCGTGCGAAAGCAACCATTTACGCCTATGATGCAGCCATGGGAGCGTGAGCGGATGACCGACATTTACGAGTTCGAAGGCAAGACCCTTTGCAACACCAATTCCGTCCTCGGCGAAGGGCCGACCTATGATCCAGACAGCAATACGGTCTGGTGGTTCAACATCCTCGGCAAGGAGCTGCACGAACTCAGACTGGCGACGGGGGAGAAAAAGGTGCATCCGCTGCCTGCGATGGCAAGCGTGCTGGCCCGCATCGATGCCGGACGGCAGTTGATCGCGACGGAGGAAGGGCTTTTCGTACGCGATGTGGCAAGCGGCAACCTCACCTTCTACGCAGCGCTCGAAAATGACCGGCCGGAAAACCGCTCCAATGACGGCCGCACCCATCCCTCCGGCGCGCTCTGGATCGGCACAATGAGCAAGCGGGCGGAAAACCAGGCCGGCGCCATCTATCACGTCGCAAGCGGCAAGGTGACGAAGATCTTCAACGGCATCAGCATTCCGAATTCGATCTGCTTCTCGCCCGACGGCACGATCGGCTATTATACGGATTCCCGGATCAACCGGCTGATGCGCGTCATGGTCGATCCGCATACCGGCCTGCCGGCGGGCGAGCCGATCGTGCTCGTCGACAGCATGAACGAGCCCGGCGACATCGACGGCTCGGTGGTCGATTCCGACGGCTATATCTGGAATGCCCGCTGGGGTGCGGGCGTCGTCGACCGCTACAATCCCGATGGATTGCGCATCTCGCGCTACAAGGTTCCCGCCGTCCAGCCCTCCTGCCCGGCCTTCATCGGCGTCGATGCCAACCGGTTGGCGGTGACGACCGCCTGGGAGGGGCTCGACGAGGATGCCCGCTCGGCTCAGCCTTCCGCCGGCGCGCTGCTGGAACTCGGCATCACGGTCAAGGGCGTGTTTGATCCTCTATACGTGCTCTGAACGCCGGTTTCCATGGCCGCGATCCCGAGGCGCCCCCAAGCGGGGCGCCTTTTCGTTTCGCCCCCAGTCGCCGATAAAAGTTCCGTGAGAATGGTGAAATTTTCCGTGTTTTCAACCGGAACCAATACGCGCACCGCTCATTTTCCCTACGAACCGGCGCGGCAAGGATGATGCATTGCCGGGTCAGCGATCACTCTAGAGAAATGAAAGTAGGTTCGAAATGACAAGCAAACTTTTGACGACCGTTGCCGCTGGCGCGCTGTTTGCCACGGCTTTCGCACCGGCGGCATTCTCGCAGACCGCGCCGCAGCCTGCAGATCCCGCCGCTCCGACCGAAGCAGCGCCGGCTGATCCGGCTGCACCGAAGCCGGTGACACCTGACGTGACCAAACCCGCAGGCGATGCTGCACAGGCTCCCGCCGCAACCCCGAGCACGGATATGGCTCAGGGCACCTATCTGACGGAGCAGGCTCCGGACCAGATCAGCGCCAATACCTATATCGGCCAGTCGGTCTATAATGCCAACAATGAAAGCATCGGCAGCGTCAACGACCTGATCATGAAAAAGGACGGCGGCATTGTCGCCGCAATCGTAGGCGTCGGTGGCTTCCTCGGCATCGGCGAAAAGGATGTCGCCGTTCCGATAGAAACGATCACCATAGCTCAGAACACCCAGGACGGCAGCGTCAAGCTGACGACCAGCGAAACCGCTGAATCGCTGAAGGCTGCGCCTGAGTTCAAGACGCTGGCAATGCAGTCTGCAGAGAAGGCTCCGGTCGCACCTGGTACCGATACGACGGCAACCGGCTCGACCACGCCTAAGTAAACCGCGCGTGGTAGTATAGCGTAGGTGATGGCGCTCCTAGGGGCGCCATTGCTTTGTCTGCTGATCTGAGTTCCCCTTGCGGCACACTTTTGCTGGAATTGGTTTGTTTTGCACGCAATTTCGGACGCAAAACCGCGGCGCACTTTTGCTGGAATTGCTTTGTTTGCACGCGATCCCGGACGCAAAACCGAGGCGCACTTTTGCTGGAATTGCTTATGCGCTGACGCGCTCGGCGATCGCCGCGTCATAGTAGTTCTCGTGCAGGAAGCGCAGCGTGGCGATGCCATCGGCCGGGCGGCCGAAATGATAGCCCTGGCCCATGCCGCAGCCGAGCGTGCGCAGTTTCACCGCCTCGGCGTAATCCTCTATGCCCTCGGCCACGACTTCCAGTTCCAGGCCATCGCACATGGCAAGGATCGCCTTGATGATGTGTTCGGAGGCGCGGTCGGAATTGATGCGTGAGACAAAGGCACGGTCGATCTTGATCTTGTCGAAGATGAAGTCGCGCAGGCGCCCGAGGCTCGACTGGCCGGTGCCGAAATCGTCGAGCGAGATGCGCACGCCGGCGGCGCGCAGATCGGCGATGATGCGGTGAGCGGTATCGGCCGAACCCATCACCGCCGTCTCGGTGATTTCCAATTCCAGGCGATGCGGATCGAAGCCGACGCGGCCGAGGATCGACAGGATGCTGCCGCTCGTGCCGGGATCCATCAGCTGCGCCGAAGAAAGATTGAACGACAGGAAGAGTTCGCGCGGCCAGGAAAGTGCTGCTTCCGCCGCCTTGCGCAGCAGCGTTTCCGACAGGGCATCAATGAAACCGCGCTCTTCGGCGAGCGGCACGAAGACGCCGGGCGAAACGAAGCCGAGATCGGGATCGTTCCAGCGGGCAAGCGCCTCGAAGCCGACCACCTGATTGTTGGCGAGCGAAACGATCGGCTGGAAATGCACGTCGATCGCATCGGAGATGATGGCGTTTCTGAGCGCCTGCTCCAGCTGTGTGGCGCGCTTCATCTCCTGGGCGATCTCACGCGAATAGACGGTGATCTGGCCGCGGCCGCGGCGCTTGGAGCGATAGAGCGCCGTTTCGGCGCTCTTCAGCAGTTCCTCGCAGTCCTCTCCGGCAAAAGGATAGATGGAAAAGCCGAAGGAGGCGGAGAGACGGACGTTGCGGTCGCCGAGATCATAGGGCGCCGACAGCACCTCGCGGATCATCTGGCCGAACTTCTCCGCACTCGCCCGCTCGAAAATCAATGGCAGCACGAAGGCGAATTCGTCGCCGTCGTGACGGGTGACCAGCGCGCCGTCCGGAATGCAGGCCTTCAGGCGATGGGCGACCTGGCAAAGGATTTCATCACCGGCCGAGGAGCCGAAAAGATCGTTGATCGGTTTGAAGCTGTCGAGATTGGCAATGCCGATGGTGAAGGGAGCCGGATCGCTGGCGCGCTCGGCGGAAATCTGCAGAACCTTCTCGCGCATGCGGTTGCGGTTACCCAACCCGGTCAGCGGATCGGTATAAGCCATCGCCTGGAGCTCACCGTGACTCACGGTCAGGGAAGCCATTTCCGCCGATTTCATCATGCAAACCCGAGCTTTCCTCCGCAGCCGAGCAAAGAATGACCGGCATTTCTTAACAATTCGCTAGTAAATCAGCCGCCTTCGCAGCCTGACCGCCCCGAATTCTCAGGGGTTGACGCTATCGGCGAGAGCGGACCCCGTCGCGAAACGACGGCCATATCTTTAAAACATCAGGCGCGCGTTCGAACTCGCGCGCCCTCTTCCACCAGGTATTTCTGAAATATCGTCTCGAGCATGTCAGGACTGACCGGTTTCATGATGACGTCATCCATGCCCGATTTAGCGCATTCGGCCCGATCGCGTTCGAAGGCCTGGGTGAGCACGCCGATGATCGGGGTGCGGGCTGCGGCAGCGCCGGCTTCTTCCATCTGCCGGATGAGCCGCGCGGCCTCGAAGCCGTTGAAGCCCGGCAGGGATATGTCCATCAGCACCACCTGCGGCCTGTGTTCGGCCCAGAGGCGCACGACCTCGTCGCCGGTCGCAGCAATCATATGGCGGTGACCGAGGCCTTCAAGGATCTGCGAAAATACGATCTGGTTGATATCATTGTCTTCGGCAACGAGAACCTGCAGGCCGACCGTATCGTCGGAAATGCTGATTTCCCAGTCCACATCTGCGCCGGCGCCGTTGTTGCGGCTGTTGCGGTTGAAATGGCGGGCGATCTGGAAGGTGAGTTCGTTGGCGATCTGGAAGCCGTCCATGACGAGCGAGGGAATACCATATTGCTCGGCAAGCTCGAGGCAGCGCATACCCATCTGGTTGTCGATGATCAGCAGGTCGAGCGAGATGCCGGAAGAGGTGGCAATTTCCAGGAACTGCTCCTCTTCATCCTCTCCGCGCACCGTGCAGGATTCGAAACCGTATTTCGACAGCGTGCGCAGCGCGGCGGTCTCGGCGGCGAGGTCGGCGGTGACGACGAGGATCTTGCGGCCGGAGAAATTCTCCGGAACGATCGCTTCCATCGCCGCCGGCTCGCGGCGCTCCACCGCGCTCTGCAGCGGCACATAGGCGCGGCGATAGCTCTGGTTGGCGGAGGTGGTGATCGCCGAGGCCCGGTCGAACTCCTCGAGATCGGCGCCGTCGCGCGGCAGGTCCTGCGTCGTCGACACCAGGAAATAGCGGCCGGGCTTGCCGATGCGGTGCTTGCGGCTGACGATGTCGCGCTCGATGCCGTCACGGGAGATCTGCCGCTGGCGGGAGATCGACATTTCGCCGGTCTCCAGCACGTGACGGTCGCTTTCTTCGAAGCGTTTTGCGATCTCCGGCGAAAAGAGATCGCCGCTCTTGCGGCCGAGCACCTCGTCGGCGGTGGTCTGGTATTTCTCGCAGAAGGCGAGGTTCACCGCGACATAGGTAAGGTTGCGATCCTTGACGAACAGCGGGAACGGCAGATTGTCGAGAATGTCTTCCGTGAGCTGCACCCTCTCCAGGTCCGAGCGCCACTGCTCCTCGCGTTTCTTGTCCTCGGAGATGTCGGAAACGATGGTGACGCCGTAACCACCGGGCAGCCTGCGCTTGACGAAACGGACCCAGCTGTCGGCGCCGTGGCGCTCGACGGATTCGAAGCGTTCGCGCCAATGCGAGGCGATCCTCTGCGACAGCCAGTCCTCGCGGCTGAGCGAGCCGCCCTGCCTCACGTCATATTGCTGACGAACGCCGGTATCGTAGACCGCACCCAGGAAATCGCGCAGCCGCGTGCCCGGCTTCAGCATCTCGGCCGGCAATGGGAAGAATTCGAGGATCTGGCGGCTTGCGAAGATCAGATGATCGTTCTTGTCGTAGATGATGAACGCTGCCGAAAGGCTGTCGCACACGACATCGAAAAGCGCCGTCTGCAGATCGGCCTCGGCGGGAGTCCCGTCGATTCCCGATGCCGTGTCCGCCTTATCGAAGCCGGCACTCATTCTGTTGCGTCCCACATCTGATCGATTTTCGCAGCTTCCGGAGGTATATGAATAAAAATGCCATTTTTCTGTTAAAACCGGCTTAACATTACCGGCCGTCGAAATGGGGGAGCCGCCGATCACGCTTCTGTAAAGCCAACGGAATCCCCTTCCCTCCTGCCCGCGAATCCTCGAAAATAGCCCATGGCCATCAGACAGCTTTCCGAAACGCTCATCAACCAGATCGCCGCCGGCGAGGTCATCGAACGGCCGGCGAGCGCTGCCAAGGAACTGATCGAAAATGCGCTCGACGCCGGGGCGACGCGCATCGAGATCGCCACATCGGGCGGCGGCAAGGCGCTGCTGCGGGTCAGCGACAACGGCTCCGGCATGGAGGCGGCCGATCTGGAACTGGCGGTCCGGCGCCACTGCACCTCGAAGATCTCAGAGACACTCGAGGATATCCGCACGCTCGGTTTCCGCGGCGAGGCGCTGCCGTCGATCGGTTCCGTCGCCAGGCTCAGCATCGCCAGCCGCAGGCGTGACAGCGCCGGCGGCCACGAGATCGCCGTTGCCGGCGGCAAGATCGTTCATATCAGGCCGGCCGCCGCCAATCCCGGCACGATCGTCGAAGTGCGCGACCTGTTTTTCGCCACGCCCGCCAGGCTCAAATTCCTGAAGAGCGAAAAGGCGGAGGCGGGCGCCATTACCGAGATCGTCAAGCGCATGGCGATTGCTTTTCCTGCCGTGCGCTTCGTCCTGTCTGGTTCGGACCGCACGACGCTGGAATTTGCGGCGACCGGCGACGACCATCTGGCGCGCATGGCGCAGGTGCTCGGCAAGGACTTCCGAGACAACGCCATTCCCCTCGACGCCATGCGCGAGGACATCGCGCTCACCGGCTTTGCCGGCGTGCCGACCTTCAACCGCGGCAACTCCGCTCATCAATATGCCTTCGTCAACGGCCGGCCGGTGCAGGACAAGCTGATCCTCTCGGCGATCCGCGGCGCCTATGCCGAGACGATTCCATCAGGACGCTATCCGGTGGCGGTGCTGTCGATCACCCTTGATCCGGCTCTCGTCGACGTCAACGTGCATCCGGCAAAATCCGACGTGCGCTTCCGCGACCCGGGCCTGGTGCGCGGCCTGATCGTCGGCGCCATCCGCGAGGCCCTGGCGCGCGATGGCAGCCGGGCGGCGACAACAGGGGCGAGCGACATGCTGCGGGCCTTTCGCCCCGGCTTCCAGCCCAATGCGCAGCGGCCGCAGGCGCCATGGTCGGCCGAGACCTCGCCCTTCCGGCCCTACCAGCCGGCAGGCGGTTTCGCCGAGCGGACGCAGGCCTCTTTCGGCGGATTGTCGGCGCCGACGGCGCGAGCCGAGCCGCCGCCTTCGCCCCAGCCGGGTGCACCCGAACCGGCCTCTCCCGAAACAACCGGGCGCTATCCGCTCGGCGCGGCACGGGCGCAAATCCACGCCAACTATATCGTCGCCCAGACCGAGGACGGGCTGGTCATCGTCGATCAGCATGCAGCGCATGAGCGGCTGGTCTTCGAGGCGATGCGCAAGGCGCTGCATTCGAAGCGGCTGGCCTCGCAGGTGCTGCTCATCCCTGAGATCATCGACATTCCGGAGGAGGATTGCGACCGGCTGATGCAGCATGCGGGCGAGCTTTCCGAACTCGGCCTGGCGATCGAGCGTTTCGGCCCCGGGGCGATTGCCGTGCGCGAGACGCCGGCGATGCTCGGCGAGGTCGACGCCCATGGCCTCGTCCGCCAGCTTGCCGACGAGATCGCCGAGTGGGACACGGCGTCGGGCCTATCGGCCAAGCTCGAATATGTGGCGGCGACCATGGCCTGCCATGGATCGGTGCGCTCCGGACGGCGGCTGCGGTCGGAGGAAATGAACGCGCTGCTGAGAGAAATGGAAGTGACGCCGGGTTCCGGCCAGTGCAATCACGGTCGGCCGACCTATATCGAATTGAAACTCAGCGATATCGAGCGGCTTTTCGGCAGAAGCTAAAAAAGCTGGCAAAGCCGCCGTCGCGGGAGTATGGCAGACACATGACAGACTGCAGGGAACGGAGCGCATGAATTTGTTCGAAGGGCACGGAAACCGCGAGGCGAAGATCCGCTATCTCGACGGCGATTTCCAGATTGTCTCGCCCGGCTCCTACGTCGTCTGTGCGATGACGGGAAAACATATTCCGCTCGACGAGCTGCGCTATTGGAGCGTCGCCCGCCAGGAGCCCTATTCCGACGTGATCTCGGCGATCGAAGCTGACAAACGCGCCGGCGTGCTGCCGAACCAGCGACGTTAGAGCAATTCTCGCCGTTCCTCCTTTAGTGACCCTAAACGGCTTTGGCTAATCTGCGACCCGTGACAAAACCGCAAGATCGGTCGAGCGCGTCATGTCCACCAACGTTTAGCTGGTGCCGCCACGGAGGACGGGACGATGAAGGCGGCGCTTCAAAACTACCATGCCCGCATGCAGCGGGTGCTGGATCACATAGACCGGCATCTGGACGATGATCTGGACCTCTATGCGCTGAGCAATGTCGCAGCCTACTCGAAATATCATTTCCATCGGCAGTTCACGGCGACCTTCGGTCTATCCGTGCATCGCTATATCCAGCTCGCCAGGATGAAGCGCGCTTCATACCAGCTAGCCTACAGGGATGCCCAAAGCGTCACCGATATAGCGATGGAAGCCGGTTACGACGGTCCTGATGCCTTTGCCCGCGCTTTTCGGCAACGGTTCGGGCAATCGCCTTCGTCTTTCCGGAAGTCTCCCGACTGGGAGCCGTGGCTTGTGGCCTTTGGGCCTCTCGACAACGCCAGGAGCAAGCTCATGCAGAAGACTTTACCATTGACGACGTGACGATTCGCGATGTGCCTCCCACGCCGGTGGCGATCATGGAGCATCGGGGCGATCCCGCAACGCTCGGCGCCACCATCCAGCGCTTCATCGCCTGGCGCCAGGGGGCAGGTCTGCACCCCAAGACAAATCCGACCTTCAATATCTGGCGCTCCGAGCGGCGTCCCGCGTCGCCCGCCGACTATAGCGTGGACCTTTGTGTCGGGATCGACAAACCAATCGAGGCGGGCAGCGGTGAGATCAAAGCCGGCGAGATTCCCGGCGGACGATGCGAGGTGCTGCGCGTCGTCGGCAACACCGACAATCTGGAACCCGCCGCGCTCTACCTCTATCGCGAATGGCTGCCGGCCAGCGGCGAAGAAGCGCGCGACTTCCCGATCTATTGCCAGCGGCTGCGCTTCTTCCCTGAAGTGGCGGAGCATGAGGCGGTCGCGGAACTGTTTTTGCCGCTGAACTAGCGCCCTTCGACGGCGGCCTGCCGCTTCCGCACGCAGGGGACGGACAGGCCGCTATCCGCCCAATCCCGGTTTAATGCATGTCGCCCGGACGTGTGCAGCGGTTCCGGGATAACGACATGCATCAAAATAAAGGGCTTAAGCGCGTCGCATGAATCATATTTGACGCGACGCGCTTTACGCGTTTGCGGCCTTCATCTCCCGCAGGCGGCGTTCGCGGCAGGCGACGATCGCCCGGTCGATGATGAGGCTTGGAGCGAGATGATCATCGAAGATCATGTCGACCTCGATCACCCGGCACTTTTGCGCCAGCTCTTCCGCCTTGCCGTGGTGGCCGGAGAGGCGGACGAAATCCTTCGAGGTGGTGACGATCAGAAGATCCTGGTGCTCGGCGGTCGTCAGGATATCGCCGATCTCGTCCTCGGTCAGGTGCTCGTGGTCGCCGAAGGTCTTGGCGACGGCGATTTCAGCGCCGCGCGATTCGACGGTGCGGAAGAATTTGGCGGGATCGGCGATGCCGGCGAATGCCAGCACCCTGATGCCGGCGAGCCTATCGTCGCCGCGCACCTTGAGCGATGCGGTAAAATAGGGCTTTGCCGCGCGAGCCGCCATGCGAACGATCCTGTCGGCCGCATGGCCGCCGCCGACCTTCAGCAGAGCCGTCGCCGACCGCAGTTGCTGGCCGATCGGCGCGCGCACCGGGCCGGCCGGCACGATATGGCCGTTGCCGAGGCCGCGCGTCGCGTCGATGACGAGCAGAGCATAATCGATCGCCAGCCGGGCGCTCTGGAACCCGTCATCCATGATGATGAGGTCGGCGCCTTCCGCTACCAGACGTCTCGCGCCGTCGACGCGGCGCCGGGAAATCACCGTCAGCGCCTCTTGGGCAAGCAGCAGCGGCTCGTCGCCGACGGCGACGGCCCGGTGATGATGGGGATCGACCACCGTCGTCACGTCGAGCGAGCCGCCGTAACCTCGGCTGAGGAAGCCGGGTTTCAGCCCCTTCGCCTTGGCGGCGCGGGCGATCGTCAGCGCCGTCGGCGTCTTGCCGGCGCCGCCGACGGTGAAATTGCCGACGCAGATGACGGGAACGGAAACGGAGGCGCGGCGCGCATGGGCCATTCGGTGGCCGGCGACACGGCCGTAGAGAAAGGAAAGCGGCGCCAGCATCCAGGCCCGCCAATCGGCTTTCCTCCACCAGAACGGCGGCGCTTCGGATATCATCTTGCCGTCCCGCTCCCCTGCCCGGTCTCAGAACCGGCCCCTTGCTTTTCGACCGGCCGGATTGAGAAGCCAAAACCGGTGAAAATGCAAGTCCTTGCAAAGATCGCGATGCGGTTTAGGCCGGCTGCAGGTCCGGCAGCAATGTCTCGATGGCGGTGATATCGTCGAGCACATGATCGGCAGCGGCGGCAAGCGAAGCCCGCGAGCCGGTGCCGGTCAGCACCGCGATCCTGAGCCCGGTGCCGGCATTCAGGCCCATGTGCAGATCATGATTGTTGTCGCCGACGATCGCGACCTCTTCCGGCAAAAGACCGGTCGCGGCGCAGAAGCCGAGCACCATGCCGGGTTCCGGCTTGACGCCGAAGCCGCTGTCATAACCGGCGATGTAATCGACATAAGGGGCAAAACCGAAACGTTCGGCGGTCTGGCGGATGGAGCGTTCATTGTCGCTGGAGGCGACGCCGAGCTTGAAGCCGCGCTGGTGCAGCCTGGCGAAGAAGCCGGCAAGATCGGTCACCGGCACTGAAAATTCGGCGGCGCCGGAAAAGAGATCGTCGAGACGGACCGTCAGTTCGCCGACTTCGACCATCGAGCCGGCAGCGACGAGCCCCTCAGCGATCTGACGGGTATTGCCGGCGGCGAGCAGGCTGTCGGGAACGATATGGCCGGTCTGAGGATCCATGCCGCAGGCCAAGAGCAACCGGTCTGCGAGAAACGGATCGCCCTCGGCGGCGATGCGGGCAAGCTCGCGATTGACCGGCAACCAGCTCTCGTCATAATCGAGCAGCGTGCCGTCCTTGTCGAAGAGGATGCCTTTAATACGCGCCGGGCCCGACATCGCGCCTCCTCAGAGCTGGGCGACGGCTTTGGGCAACAGGCGCGCCTTGACCGTCAGCGGATTGATATAGGGTTCCAGCCCCTTCACCGTCGCCGTCAGCGCGCCGCGCATCTCGTGCACGGTGGCAATGCCGGCTTCGATCATCGAGCGGCGGGCTTCGTCGTTGATCAAAAGGTAATGCACGCCCTTGGCCAGCATTTCGGTATCGCGCACCATGCGGGCGCTGCCGCTGCGGGCAAGTCTCTGATAGGCCTCGCGAAAATTCTGCACATTGCCGCCGGAGAGGATGGCGCAGCCGAGCATGGCCGGCTCCAGCGGGTTTTGGCCACCTTCGGCAAACAGCGAACGGCCGACGAAGGCAATCTCCGTCAAACGAAGATAAAGACCCATTTCGCCGATCGTGTCGCCGAGGAAAACATCGATATCAGTGGACAGGACGTCGTCGCGGGTGCGGCGGGCGACCTTGAGACCCTGCTTGACCAGAGCCGCCTCGATCTCGTCGCTGCGTTCGGGATGGCGCGGCACGATGATCGTCAGCTGCCGGTCGCGCTCCTTCAGGGCGCGATGAACGATGCCGGCCGCGTTCTCCTCGCCGTCGAAGGTCGAAATAGCCGCCCAGGTCTTGCGATCGCCGATCTGCTTCTTGTAGCGGGCAAGGACAGCGCTGTCATAGGGTGGGGCGTCGGTATCGACCTTCAGATTGCCCGAGGTGATGACCGGGACGACGCCGAGATCGCGGAAACGTTCGGCATCGACATCCGACTGGGCGATGACGAGGGCGAGATTTTCGAACAGGGCTTCGGCAATCGATGGGCGGCGGCGCCAGCGGGCAAAGGAGCGGTCCGACATGCGGGCGTTGACCAGGATCTGCGGGATGCGGCGGCGGCCAAGCTCCAGCACCGTTGCCGGCCAGATTTCGGATTCGGCGATGATGGCGCAATCCGGCTGCCAGTAATCGAGGAAGCGGCTGACCGATGGCTTCAGATCGAGCGGCACATATTGATGGATCGCCTCATGGCCGAGGCGCTCGGCAGCAAGTTTCGCGGAGGTGATGGTGCCGGTCGTCAGAATGACGTGGATGTCGCGGCGGCGGATCTCGCGGATCAATGGGATGACGGCGTTGGTTTCGCCCACACTTGCGGCGTGGAACCAGACGAGCGGCCCTTGCGGCCGGTTGGCGCTCGGATAGCCGAAACGCTCCAGGCGGCGCGCGCGGTCTTCCTTGCCCTTGGCGGTACGGTAGGTGAGATAAAGACCGACGACTGGAGAGGCCACAGTTCCCGCCAGACGGTATGTGCTCAGACCGAGCCGCGCCATCCGGGAGCTCATTGCGCCAGCCTCCGATCCAAGACGATCGACATCAAACCCATTCCCCAATTATCGTTGCGGCCGAAATGACCGATCAATTTGTTCAGAATGCGTCAAACGATCCGGGTCGACGGCGCCCGATGCTGCAAGCCCGGGACCATGGCGGCCGCCGGCACTTGGCGCGGAATCGGCGGCCGAGGTCAGTGGCCTCCGGCCTTTTCCTGCGGATCGAGCAAACGATGCATGTGGACGATGAAATAGCGCATATGCGCATTGTCGACCGTCTGCTGCGCCTTCGCCTTCCAGGCCGTCAGCGCCGTGGCATAATCGGGAAAGATGCCGACGATATCGAGATCCTTCAGATCACGGAACTGGACCTCGTCGAGGCTTTCCAGTTCGCCGCCAAAAACGAGATGCAAAAGCTGCTTCTTGTCACCGGAGTCAGTCATTCTTGTTCTCTTTCTGCCTATTCTCCTCCGCCACCCCATCTGCGGGATTTTGACGGAAACGTCAACTGTCTCGTCGCCCCGCAAAGGCCGCGAGGAACTCATCGATGCGAGGCGCCGGTGCCGCACACAGCACCTTGTGGGTGACTTCAGCGCGATTGTAGACGATCGGTTCGCCGTCGAGGTCGACGAGGCGGCCGCCGGCGCAGGCCAGCATCAGATCGGCGGCGGCAAGGTCCCAATCGTGTGAATTGCCCTTGACGAACGTGCCGTCGAGCCGTCCGTCCGCCACCATGGCAATGCGATAGGCAAGCGAGGGAATGTATTTCTCGCGCCTGACCCGCTCGCGGAAGGCCGGCGGAAAGGTCTTCAACAGATCTTCGCCGATCGCCAGCCGGCTCATCTCCTCCGGCCCGGCGGCCGAAACGGTGAAGGGCACGCCGTTCTTCAGCGCCACACCGCCCTCGACGGCTTCATAAAGCTCTTCGAGCGCCGGGGCGTAGAGCACGCCGGCGACCGGCCGGCCGCGATGGACGACCGCGACGCTGACGCACCAGACCTTCTGGCCGCCGAGGAAGGCGCGTGTGCCGTCGATCGGATCGATGATGAACACCGTCTCGCGGGCGAGGCGGTCGGCATCGTCCTCGGTTTCCTCAGACAGCCAGCCATAATCCGGCCGGGCCTTGCGCAGGATCGATTCCAGCGTCTTGTTGGCGGCGAAATCGGCGGCGCTGACGGGAGAGCGGTCATCGTTCTTCCACCAGACCTCGGGAGACTGGTTGAAGAAACCGAAGGCGACCGCACCGGCCTCCTTGGCAGCATCGGCGATCAGGGCGAGATCGCCCTGCCAGCGGAGCTCTTCGCTATCGCTCATCGCGTCAATCACTTCCTTCTGCTCGTTTCTCACTGACCTGCGAGAGTCATGCCTTCGATGGCGAAGGTGGGCGCGGCGACGCCGAACTTGCGGTCGATGTCGTTGGCCGGCGTCAGGCGCATGAACATGTCCTTGAGGTTCGAGGCGATCGTCACCTCCGATACCGGGAAAGCGAGCTCGCCGTTTTCGATCCAGAAGCCGGTGGCGCCGCGGCTATATTCGCCGGTGAGCATGTTGACGCCGTGGCCGATCAGTTCGGTGACGTAAAAGCCGTTGCCGACGCTGCGGATCAGTTCCTCCGGCGAGATGTCGCCGGGTTCCAGCGCAAGGTTGGTGGAGGACGGCGAAACGGCGGTGCCGCCGCGCACGCCGCGGCCATTGGTTTGAAGTCCGAGCTCGCGGCCTGTCGAGGTCGAAAGAAACCAGTGCTTCAGGACACCGTCCTCGATCATCACCAGCCGCTCGCCGGACACGCCCTCGCCGTCGAAGGGCCGCGAGGCGGGGCCGCGCACGATCAGCGGATCGTCGGTGATCGACAAGCCCGACTTCAGCACCTGCTGACCCATCCTGTCGCGCAGGAAGCTGGTCTTGCGGGCGACGGCGGCGCCATTGATCGCGCCGGCAATATGGCCGACGAAACCGCGGGCGACACGCGGGTCGAAGATGACGGTGACGTTCTTGCCGGTCGGAACCTGGCGCGGATTGATACGCTTCACCACCCGTTCACCGGCACGACGGCCGATTTCGGCGGGATCGTCGAGCTCGGCGTAATAGAGGCGGCTGTCGAAATCATAGTCGCGTTCCATGCCGGTGCCTTCGCCAGCGATGACGCTGACGGAATGGCCGAAACGGGAGCCCATGTAGCTGCCCGCAAAACCGTGCGAGGTGGCCAGAACAAGGCCGCCCATGCCGCCGGATGCGCCGGCGCCGGAGGAATTGGTCACACCCTTGACCGCAAGGGCCGCCGTCTCGGCGGCAAGAGCGGCCTCGCGCAGCATCTCGGAGGAGACCTCGGTGGCGTCGAACAATTGCAGGTCGGGATAGGATTTCGCAAGGCTCGCCTCATCGGCGAGGCAGGCGAAGGGGTCTTCCGGCGAGACTTTGGCCATGGCGACGGCACGTTCGGCAAGCGCCTGCAGATCGAAGCCGGGATTGGCCGAAACGCTGGCGACACGCTTGCCGATGAAGACCCGCAGCGAAAAATCGTCGCTTTCGGAGGATTCCGTTCCCTCAACCTTGCCAAGACGGACGCTGACCGATTGCGAACGCGAGCGAACAACGACGGCGTCGGCGGCGTCGGCCCCTGCCTTCCTTGCCAGATCGATCAATTGACTTGCGCGGGAAAGAAGTGTCGAGGAATCGATTTCAGAGGACATGATTTGGCCTTTCCTTCGGCTTCCATTTATTGTGCACTCTCCCAAGCATCAAGGCCGCCGCCGCCGATTCTTTATCGGGACTGCCTGCGTGCCCCCGCCACCCGAAAGAATTGTCAGCATGTCAGCGCCCAACGCCCTCTTTTCCGAAACGATCCTGCTGCTCGGCGGCGCGGTGGTCGCCGCGCCGATCTTCAAGAAGCTCGGGCTAGGCACCGTCCTCGGCTATCTCGCCGCCGGTATCGTCATCGGTCCTGTTTTCCACGGCATTACCGACGGCGAACAGATCCTCGGTGTCGCCGAGCTCGGTGTCGTCTTCCTGCTGTTCATTATCGGGCTGGAGTTGAAGCCCAGCCGCCTCTGGCAGATGCGGCGCGACATTTTCGGCCTCGGCACGGGCCAGGTGGTGGTGACGGGACTGGCGCTGACCGCGCTCGCCTGGACCTCCGGCGTTGTCGACTGGCGCGGCAGCATTGTCGCCGGCTTCGGCCTGGCGCTGTCATCGACGGCCTTCGCCATGCAGATCCTCGAGGGCGACGGCGACGTCAATACGAGATACGGGCAGCGCTCCTTCTCGATGCTCTTATTCCAGGACCTGGCGATCGTGCCGCTCTTGGCGCTGATCTCCGTGCTCGACGGCGGCGGCAAGGGCAGCAATGCGCCGCTCACCGATTTTGCCGTCGCCGTCGGCGCCGTGGCGGCAATGGTGGTTGCCGGACGCTACCTGCTGACGCCGCTCTTCCAGGTCATCGCCCGCACCGGCGCCCGCGAGGCAATGATCGCCGCCGCCCTCTTCGTCGTCATGGGATCGGCGAGCCTGATGCAGCTTGCCGGACTATCGATGGCAATGGGCGCCTTTCTCTCCGGCGTGATGCTGGCCGAATCCTCCTACCGGCACGAGCTGGAGGCCGATATCGAGCCGTTCCGCGGCGTACTGCTCGCCATCTTCTTCATCGCCGTCGGCCTGTCGCTGGAGCTCGACGTTCTCTTCGACAACGCACTCTTCGTCATCGTCGCCGTGCCGATCGTCATGGCCGTCAAGGCGACCATCATCTATGGGCTCTGCCGTATCTCCGGCTCGCCGCACGATGACGCAATCCGCATTGCCTTCCTGCTGCCGCAGGGCGGCGAATTCGGCTTCGTGTTGTTCACAACGGCGGGCGCGGCCGGGCTGATGTCGACGAGCACGGCATCGCTGCTGGTGGCGATCGTCACGCTCTCCATGGCGCTGACGCCGATCGGGGCGGCGCTGTCGAAGCGGCTGCTCAACGGCGACGAACATGAGGAGCTGGACGAGGACTTCGAGGGCGCCGGCGCCGACGTGCTGATGGTCGGCTTCTCGCGTTTCGGCCAGATTGCCGCGCAGATCCTGCTGGCCGGCGGGCGCAGCGTCACCGTCATCGAGTTTTCGGCGGACCGCATCCGCCAGGCCTCCTCCTTCGGCTTCCGCATCTATTTCGGCGACGGCACCCGCAAGGACGTGCTGCGCTCCGCCGGCATCGACCGGGCAAAGATCGTGCTCGTCTGCACGCAGAAGAAGGAGGTCACCGACAAGGTGGTTGAGCTGGTGCAGGCGGATTATCCGCACACCAGGCTCTATGTGCGTTCCTACGACCGCATCCATTCGATCGAACTGCGCAACAAGGGCGTCGATTACGAGCTGCGCGAAACGCTGGAATCCGGCCTGCTCTTCGGACGGCGGACGCTGGAAGCGCTCGGCGTTCCCGAGGTCGACGCCTATGAGATCGGCGAGGATATCCGCAAACGCGACGAGGCGCGGCTCGCCCTGCAGGTTTCGGAGGGGCTGCAAGCCGGGCGCGACATGCTGTTTTCCCACCCGGTTCGCCCCGAACCGCTGGTCAAGCCGAAACGCGCCGCCGATCCCTTCGAGGATGATCCGCTGGCGGGCACCGCGGATGCGACGGCGGAGGCCTGATCGCCGCTGGCCGGTTTGTTAAATTGACGCATTGAATATCCGCTCGCCGGCGTCTATCAACCGGGCGATCGGAGCAATCCAAGAGGCAGACTTGATCAGACGGGCGAGACAGATGGAACACTGGGCACTGCGCATCCTGTGCGCCGTCGCGCTGGTGTTTGTCGGGCTCGCTCATCAGGCTCCCATCGTAGCCGCCGGCGAGGCCGGTCCGGCTGAAATCGCCCAATATGTGCTTCCCGATGGAACGCTGCCGACGCTTTGCGTCACCGTCAGCGACAAGTCCGATCAAGGCCGGCACGACAAGAGCCATACGCATGGTTGCGAGGCCTGCCGGATCGGCGCCTCGATCCTGCTGCCGGCGCCGGCCGATGTCGCCGGTGCTCCGATACCCTTTGCGGTCGCGGTCGAACTGCCGATCCGAGCCGAAAGCTTCCCTCGCCGGCTTTTCCCGCCCAATAGCGGTCCGCGCGCTCCCCCTTCCGATCCTATCCTCGCCTGAACCTCGTGTTGCGGCAGGCGCCGTGACGCCTTTCAACGCCGGCCGAGTTGCGTCCCGCAGTCAGCCGCGGATAGGATCCATCCTCATGTCGACCATTACTGCCGCTGGACCGGCGGAGGACGCCGCCAGCGGCGTTTCGCTCTACCGCGCTATCTGGCGCTGGCATTTCTTTGCCGGGCTTCTCGTCATCCCCTTCATGCTCAATCTGGCTGTGACCGGATCGCTCTATCTCTTTAAGGAGGAGATCAACAACAGCGTCTTCGGCTACCGCTACATCGTCCAGCCGGCCGGCCAGGCGCTGCCGGCGGAGCAGGTTGCTGAGATCGCCGCCGCCGCCGTGCCGGGCTCGACGGCGACCTCCTACAAGGACCCGGCCGGACCCGAGCGATCGGCCATCGTCACCGTCGCGAGCGATGCCGGCGCCACGCTGGTCTTCGTCAACCCCTATGACGGCAAGGTGCTCGATGTGGTCGGATCGACCGACGAGTTCAATTATGTCGTCAAGCGCATCTACAGCCTGGCCTTTTTCGGCGGTACAACGAACCGGCTGATTGAGATCACCGGCGGCTTTGCCATGGTGCTCGTCGTCACCGGCATCTATCTCTGGTGGCCGCGCCGCCAGACGGGTGGTGTCGTCAGTGTGCGGGGAACGCCGGGCCGCCGGGTTTTCTGGCGCGACCTGCATGCGGTGACGGGCGCCTTCGCCGGTGTGCTGATCTTCTTCCTGGCGATCACAGGCATGCCGTGGTCGGGCTACTGGGGCGCGAACGCCAATGCCTGGCTGACCGAACACGGCCTCGGCTATCCCGTCCAGCTCTGGGATGACGTGCCGAAATCGCTGAAGGTCACCGAGGACATCCTGCCGAAAAGCGGCTGGATCATCGAGAAGGCGCCGGTTCCGCTTTCCGATATTGCCAGAGCGCAATCGGCCAAGCCAATCGGTCTCGACAAAGCCGTGGAGATCGCCAGGCGCCTGGGCATGGCGCCGGGCTTCGACATGGCGATCCCCTCCGACGAGACCGGTGTCTATACCGCCTCGCTCTTTCCCGACGATCTCGCCGACGAACGCACCATCCATATCGACCAGTATTCCGGCAAACCGCTGATCGATATCGGCTTCAACCAATATCCGTTCCTCGGAAAGATGATCGAATGGGGCATCAATGTCCACCAGGGACAGGAATGGGGGCGTTTCAACCAGTCGCTGATGCTCGCAACCTGCCTGGCAATCGTGCTCAGCTGCGTGACTGGTGTCATCATGTGGTGGAAACGGCGCCCGGCCGGCCGACTCGGCGTGCCGCCCATGCCGCCGAAGCGCTCGGTCTATTACGGCCTGTGGGTGATTACCACCATCTTCGCAGTCGCCTTCCCGATGAGCGGGCTCGCCATTGTTGCCATGATCGCCTTCGACCAGATCGTCGTGCGCTTCGTACCCGTGTTGAAACGCGCTCTCGCTTGAGGGAGACCATTCGATGAAGACGATCATTGCACTTCTTGCCTGCATGCTCTTCGCATCCATGGCATCAGCGGATGACGATCCACTGCAGGCGATCCCGGCAAGGCTGAAGCTGCTGTTCGAAACGCCTGATAAGCCATTGGACATCGCCCCGGTCGTCGTCGAGGCCGATTGGGCGATCGCCGGCTGGCGACAGGACGGGCGCGGTGGACGCGCCCTCTTGAAAAAGACGCATCATGGCTGGAGCATCTATCTCAGCAGCGGCGACAGCCTGAAGGATGCGGGGACGCTGGAGAAGATCGGGCTCTCGGCAAATGATGCCACTGAGCTGGCTGCGAAACTGAAAGATGCCGAAGCCGGCCTCGATCCCTCCGCGCTGGCGCTGTTCTCAAGCTTCGAAGGCACGGTCATGATGATGAACGAGGCATCGAACGGCGCCGGCGGCGGCCATGAGGGCCATGCCCAATAATACTGTGTTCTAGCGCTTCAGCCGCGCTTCGATTTCCCGGTCGAGGGCGAATTTCAGGTCGTCCTTGACGCCGACGGACATGGCGAGCACGTCGCGCGCCTTCAAGAAATCCATAACGCCGGTGCGGCCGACGGCTGGGCGCAGGAAGATGTGCGGCGCGCGGAGCTTCAGCTTCAGCGTTATCGCCGTCTGCATCATCAGCTGGCCCGAGCCGAAGATGCTTTCCATGCGGTTCGGAATATGGGTGCCGTCGCCTTCCGGCGCGCCGACGACATCGATGCCGACGACGATGTCGGCAAGATCCATCAGCGGTTCATAGGGCACCGGATTGCTGATGCCGCCGTCGATCATCACCCGGCCGCGCAGGCGCACTGGCATGAAGACGGCGGGTATGGCGGACGAGGCGGCGAGTGCCGGAAACAGCTCGCCCTCTTCGATGATGACTTCGTTCTGTCCGTAATAATCCGTGGTGATGACTTTCATCGGCACCAGCAGATCCTCAAAGCGGGCCGGCAACTCGGCCGGCAGAAAGGCTTTCAAGATCCGCTCCAGATTGAACTGGCCGATGCGGATGCCCTTGGCCACCGCATCACGCACCGTCGCCGGCCTCAGCCCCCAGATGCGGGCGACGACGGCCGTCTTGTTGCCGACGGTCGTCAGCGCATGTTCGCGGATTTCGGCTCCCGACATGCCGGCGGCCATGCCGGCCCCCATGATCGCGCCCATCGACGAGCCCGATATCGCCACCGGGCGAATGCCGAGTTCGTCGAGCGTCTCGATGATATGGATATGGGCAAGTCCCCGCGCGCCGCCGCCGCCGAAAGCGACAGCGACCGTCGGAAGATCGCTGATCGCCGGCAGTTTCGGGCTGATGATCTCTGCCTGCTGCACGCCCCGCCCCCGCTTATTGCGGCTGATACCGGAAGAAATGCACCCTCGTATCGCCAAAGATGCGGTTTTCGAGGAAGACATAGGAAGGATGCACGGAAACGACAATATCGGCGCGTTCTTCGAGCACCGCGATCGCGCCTGGCCTGAGCCAGCCGCCTTGCGCCGCCGCCGCCATCGCCTTCTCCCCGAGACCCTTGCCATAGGGCGGATCGGCAAACAGCACGTCGAAGGCTTCGAGATTGCCGACGCTGCCGAGATCGGTGGCATCGCGGCGCAGGATGCGCGTGCGGCCGTGCAGGCCGAGCGCATCGATGTTTTCCCAAAGCAGCGCCCTGCCCTCGACGCTGTTTTCGACGAAGAGCGCATGGCGACAGCCGCGCGACACGGCTTCGAGGCCGACGGCGCCGGTGCCGGCGAAAAGGTCGAGGATCCGGGTGCCGTCGACGCATTCCGGATAGGCATGGCTCAATATATTGAACAGGCTCTCGCGTGTCCGGTCGGCAGTCGGCCGGATATCGTTGGACTTTGGCACGGCGAGAGGCCGTCCGCGAAACTCACCGCCGACGATCCGCACCGCGCGTCATGCCCTTTCCTTTTGCACCACCTCTGGACGGGCCGCCCGCAGGCCTGTCGCCGCCCGGCCTGTCACTGCCTGGCTTGCCCTTCGGCTTGCCGGAGAAACTCTTAGATCCACCCGGCTTGGCGCCAAAGCTCTTGCCACGGGGCTTGTCCCCCGAAGGCTTATCGCCGAACGATCTTTCGCCGCGCGGACGCTCTGAGCGGCCCTCACCGGCAAAACTTCTGGCTGCCCGCGGGCGCTCATCACCGTCCTCGCGCGGTCTGCGGTCGCCACGCGGCTTGTCGCCGAAGGGGCGGTCGCCACGCGAAGGACGATCGCCGAAAGGCCGGTCGCCGCGCGGACGCTCCGAACGGGCTTCGCCGGTGGAGGCTCTGGCGGCACGAGGACGCTCGTCGCCATCCGCACGCGGCTTGCGGTCACCGCGCGGCTTGTCGCCGAAGGGCCGGTCACCACGCGACGGACGATCGCCGAAAGGCCGGTCGCCACGCGGACGTTCCGGCCGGCTTTCGCCGGCAGAGCTTCTGGCACGCGGACGTTCGTCACCCGCGTCGCGCGGGCGGCGTTCACCGCGCGCCGGGCGGTCGCCAAAGCCGCGATCCTCGCGCGCCGGGCGATCCCCGAAAGAGCGCTTGCGGCCGGAGCCTTCGCCCTCATCCTTGCGGTGAGGCTGCTCGCTCGAGCGGATCCATTCGCCGTCCTCTTCGCGCACGCGATTGATCTGTGTGCGCGGACGATCCTCGATATGGTGGGAACCGGTGCCCTTTGCCGGCCGCTCTTCGCCGCGCCGGCGCGCGGTCTGCGCGTTCTTAGCGGCTTTCGCGGCCGCCTTTTCGCCGAGCGGCCGGGCGCCAGGCGCCATCCAGACATTGGCGCTGCGGCGCTGGCCGAGCGGCTGGGGACGCTTCGGCTTGTCGTCGTCGAAGCGGCCGCCATCGCGGCGGTCGTCATCTCTGCGTCCGCCGCCGCGGCGATCGTCGCGCTTGGTGTCGAGGCGGCTCAGCGCTCGTTCGCGCTTGTCCTCATCGCGGCGCGGCCGCTCGCGTTTTTCCGGTACTGGGGCTTGCGCCTCTTCCTCGGCGGCAACGGCCGGCGCATTGTAGATCGGTGCATCGAAATTCGCCTTGGCTTCCTCGATCAGGCGCGGGCCGAGCTGATCGCGCAGCGTGCGGCCACGTACTTCGATGACATGGCCTTCCGGCAAGTCGCCGAGCTGGAACGGACCATAGGAAATGCGGATCAGGCGGTTGACGTCGAGGCCGAGCGCGCCCATCACGTTCTTGATTTCGCGGTTCTTGCCTTCGCGCAGGCCCATGGTGATCCAGACATTCGAGCCTTGCGTGCGGTCGAGCGTCGCCTCGATCGAGCCATAGAGCACGCCGTCGACGGCAATACCGTCCTTCAGCTTGTCGAGCGCCTCCTGATCGATCTCGCCATGGGCGCGGACGCGGTAGCGGCGCAACCAGCCGGTCGCCGGCAGCTCGAGCGCGCGGGCAAGACCACCATCATTGGTCAGCAGCAGCAGGCCTTCGGTGTTGATATCGAGACGGCCGATCGACATGACGCGCGGCAGTTCTTCCGGCAGGTTGTCGAAGACGGTCGCGCGGCCTTCCGGATCGGCATTGGTGGTCACCAGCCCGGCCGGCTTATGATAGAGCCACAGCCTGGTGCGCTCGATGCCGCGGATCGGCACACCGTCGACCTCGATGCGGTCGGCAAGCGTGACGTTGACGACGGGAGTTTCGAGAACCCTGCCGTTCAGCGTCACCCGGCCTTCCATGATCATGCGTTCGATGTCGCGGCGAGAGGCGACGCCGGCGCGCGCCATCACTTTGGAAATGCGTTCGGCCTTGGCCTCGCTCTCGGTTTCGGGCGCAGTCGGGCGCGCGGCTGCAGCCTTTGCCGGCTTCGCGCCACCCGCTTTCGGACCGGCCTTGGTCCTGGCGTCGCGTGAAAAGGGCTTTGCGCCCGGGCGTTTTGGCTTGTCTTTGGATGTCATTTGTTGTTTGCCTGCCTTTTGGGCCTGTCTATCAGGTCACGCATCTGCGGTTAAGTGGAAATTCTTGCGATCGTGAAGACAAATCGTTTCATGGAGATGGCGCTCGAAGAGGCGCGCGCCGCCGGTGAACGCGGCGAGGTACCGATCGGCGCCGTCGTCGTCATCGACGATATTGCGGTTTCACGCTCGGGAAACCGAACGCGCGAACTCAATGACGTCACCGCCCATGCCGAAATCGCCGCAATCCGGCTCGCTTGCGAAGCGCTCGGGCAGGAACGGCTTGCCGGCGCCGATCTCTATGTGACGCTGGAGCCTTGCACCATGTGCGCGGCAGCCATCTCGTTTGCGCGTGTCCGCAGGCTCTATTACGGCGCCGAGGACCCGAAGGGCGGCGCCGTCGACAATGGCGTGCGATTCTATGCGCAGCCGACCTGCCACCACGCCCCGGAGGTCTATTCCGGCCTCAACGAGGTCCAGTCGGCCGAGATATTGCGGAAGTTCTTTTCGCAAAAGAGAGAGGCGCCGTAGCTCTCCAGGGCGCGACGCGGTCATCTTCGGCCGCGTGCCGCGACCGTCCGGTTGGTGCGAATGGCTGCCCCTCACCCTAACCCTTACCGGGGTCGAGCCACTGGTCTCGACCCGTCCTGCGGACCCCCGCTTGCGGGGCGAGGGGACGTGCCCGGCGAGGGGGTGGGGAACGGAGAGGTTGCGGCATGGTCCCTTCGCCCCGCGCGCGGGGAGAAGGTGGCGGCAGCCGGATGAGGGGCTGCTCTCGCCGAAGACCTGGGACGGCGCTAAACCCTGGGACAGGCCGCTATTGCAGGAAGTTCCACCACTGCTTGCCGCTGTTGGCGATCGCCGCGTCCTTCTTGCGCTTTTTCTGCTTCTTGAGCTCGGGCTCGCCGACATCGTCGAGCTTTGCCGGGTCGTCGACGGTGCGGTAGCCGGGCGGCGGATCGGAAATATAGCGGCGCTGATCGACGTAGGAGCCCTTCTGCAGGGCGCGGGCCTCGCGATAGGCCTGGGTCTGGGCTTCCGTCGTGCGCCGGCCGCCTTCGATGGCCGAGCTGGCGAGCGGTGACCGGTAGTTCGGATTGTCGGAGTTCGCGTCCGCCTCGGAAACGAGGCGGGCGCGGGTTTCCTCCGGCGATTCAAGCCATTGCGGATTGTCCTTGTTCGCAACCGTCTGCTGCGGTTGAACGAGGGTCTCCCTCTGCCCCTCAGCCGGCAGCACCAGCGTCGGGCGCGGCGTGTACTTGACGCCTTTGTTCTTCGGATCCGGCCCGGTCAAAGACACGGACTGGCCGAGATCGTCAGTCAACTGCTCCATGGCGGTCTTGTCGGTGCCGTAGGTCGGGCTGCTGGCGCAGCTGGAAACCAGGGAGCATCCCGCCACCACAACAGACAGGCAGGCGCCCATACGGAACCAATGCGTTGCGAACATGAAAACCCTTCCAGCCACCGGTGCAATCGTTGCCCAACCGGACAACCGTCCCCCTGACGCAAAAATCCGGCCATTTTCAGGCAGCTTTTACCGGATGAACGCCACAAAGGCAATTCACCCGGCAAATATCTTCAGGCGCGGATGCCGAGTTCGCGCAATGCCGCAGCGTCACGCGCCGAGACGTCGGGATAATCAGGATCGGAGCCGACATCGGTGGTGATGCGCCAGGAACGCGCGCATTTGACACCCTCGGCGAGCTTCGGCACGACCGCGACATCAGGCACTTCGGCAAGGCGGAAGGCTTCCGCCGGACCGGCGTCCGCCTTGATTGTGATGCCCGAGGTGATGCAGACTTCACTGAAGTCCTGACCCTCGATCGCCTTGCGAAGCTCGGCATCGGCGATGTGGACGACGGGAGCCGCTTCCAGCGAGGAGCCGATGCGCTTGTCCTTGCGCTCGATTTCCAGCGCGCCGGTCACCACCGAACGCACGGCGCGGATCTTCTTCCACTTCTCGGCCAGGGCATCGTTGCGCCATTCCTTTGCAACAGGAGCGAACTGCTCCAGATGCACGGAAACGGCGGACGGATTGCGCGACAGCCAGGCCTCCTCAGTGGTGAAGGGCAGCATCGGGGCGAGCCAGGTCACCATGCAATCGAAGATCTGGCGGATGACGTGCAGGCTGGCGCGCCGGCGCAGGCTCGACGGCGCGTCGCAATAAAGCGCATCCTTGCGGACATCGAAATAGAAGGCCGAAAGCTCGACATTGGCGAAATCGATCAACGCGCGGGCGATCTTCTTGAAATCGAACGCGTCGTAGTTTTCGCGCACCAGCTGATCGAGCTCGGCCAGCCGATGCAGCATCAGCTGCTCCAGCTCCGGCAGATCGGCAAGCGCGATCTCCTCGCCCTTGTCGTGCGCCAGCGTGCCGAGCATCCAGCGGATGGTGTTGCGCAGCTTGCGATAGGCGTCGACATTGGTCTGAATGATCGTCTTGCCGACGCGCAGGTCGTCGGCATAGTCCGAGGTCATCACCCAGAGGCGCAGGATGTCGGCGCCGGCGTCCTTCATCACCTCCTGCGGAGCGGTGACGTTGCCCTTCGACTTCGACATCTTCTCGCCCTTCTCGTCCATGGTGAAACCATGGGTAAGGACGGCGTCGTAAGGCGCGCGGCCGCGGGTGGCAGCCGATTCCAGGAGCGAGGAATGGAACCAGCCGCGATGCTGGTCGGAGCCCTCGAGATAGAGATCGGCCGGCCATTTCAGGTCGGGGCGGTCTTCCAGCGTGAAGGTGTGCGTCGATCCCGAATCGAACCAGACATCGAGGATATCCATGACCTGCGACCACTTGGCCGGGTCATGCTCGTTGCCGAGGAAGCGTTCCTTGGCGCCTTCGGCAAACCAAGCGTCGGCGCCCTCGGCGTCGAAAGACTCAAGGATGCGGGCGTTGACGGCCTCATCCTGCAGCACGGCGCCATGCTCGTCGACGAAGACGCAGATCGGCACGCCCCAGGCGCGCTGACGGGAAAGCACCCAGTCCGGCCGCTGCTCGATCATGGCGCGCAGGCGGTTCTGGCCGGCAGCCGGCACGAAACGGGTATCGTCGATCGCGGTGAGCGCACGGCTGCGCAGCGTCGTTCCATCCGGCAGCGTCTTGTCCATATAGACGAACCACTGCGGCGTGTTGCGGAAGATGACCGGCTTCTTGGAGCGCCAGGAATGCGGATACTGGTGCTTCAGGCGGCCACGGGCAAAGAGCGCGCTACGCTCGATCAGCGCCTTGATGACGCGGTCGTTGGCATCGCCCTTCTTGCCGTTGTCGTCGATGACACGTCCGCCTTCGAGGCCCGGCGCATCCGATGTGTAGAAGCCGCCGTCGTCGACCGGGAACGGGATCTTGGTCTCGATGCCGCGCGCCTCGATCTCGCGGGCATGCGCCATCCAGACGTCGAAGTCTTCGCGGCCGTGGCTGGGCGCCGTATGCACGAAGCCGGTACCGGCATCGTCGGTGACATGGTCGCCCTCGAGCAGCGGAACGGCAAATTCATAGCCGCCGCCGAGACCGTTGAGCGGATGGGCGCAAGTGATCCCGGCAAGGTCGCCAGCCGTAACGTCACCAAGACGCTTGTACTGAAGCTTCGCCTTGGCGAAGGATTCCTCAGCCAGCTTGTCAGCGAAGATCAGCTTCTCGCCCGGGCGCGGGCCAAAATCATTCTCGGCAGCCGTGACTTCATAGAGGCCGTAGGCAACTCGCGAGGAATAGGCGATCGCCCGGTTGCCGGGGATCGTCCAGGGCGTGGTGGTCCAGATGACGACGGAGGCATCCTTCACGCCATCGGAACCTTTCCCGACCGGGAACTTCACCCAGATCGTGTCACTCTCATAGTCGTGGTACTCGACTTCGGCTTCGGCAAGCGCGGTGCGTTCCACCACCGACCACATGATCGGCTTGGAGCCGCGATAGAGCTGGCCGCTTGCGGCGATCTTCAACAGCTCGCCGGCGATGCGGCTTTCCGCGTCAAAATTCATCGTCAGATACGGGTTGTCGAAATCGCCGACGATGCCAAGACGCTGGAACTCGTCGCCCTGGACCTTGATCCATTTTTCGGCATAGGCGCGGCACTCGCGGCGGAACTCGATCATCGCCGCCGGCTCCTTGAGATCCGGCTTGGCCTTGCCCTTGGCGCGATAGTTCTCCTCCTCGATCTTCCATTCGATCGGCAGGCCGTGGCAATCCCAGCCGGGCACGTAGTTGGCGTCAAAGCCTCGCATCTGGAACGAACGGTTGATGACGTCCTTGAGGATCTTGTTCAGCGCGTGGCCGATATGGATGTTGCCGTTGGCATAGGGCGGGCCGTCATGCAGGACGAATTTTTCGCGGCCGGCGGCAGACGCCCGCAGTTTCTTGTAGAGATCCATCTCCTGCCAGCGCTTGACGAGCTCCGGCTCCTTCTGCGGCAGGCCGGCGCGCATCGGGAAATCGGTTTCGGGCAAATAGAGGGTCTTCGAGTAATCGATTTTTTCGGCTGTGTCGGTCATATCGGGACAATCGTTTCTGGCGGCCCAGGAAGGGGGCGCAACGGCGTGAAAAAGCTGGTGACGGAAGCGCTTGTATCCAAGCGCCGAAAACCCGGACCTCCCGGCCGCTTAGCGCGCGCGGAAGGCCGGGCCGATAATTCGTATCGTGATCGCCAGCCGAAATTTTCTCATCGGGCCGGTTCATAGGCGTTTTTGCCGGGAAAAGGAAGAGAAGAATTCGCAGCCAAGCAATCGGCATCACTAACTGCAACTGCCAACCTATTAGTCTCCAGAAGAACAGACCGGCTGGAAACCGCCGGCAGCCTGCGATATAATCTGACTATCTGACCAGATTCGATTGCGGGCGTTGGCACATGAGAAAAGTCATTAAGCAAAGCTGGAAGCTCGAGGACGCCAAAGCACGCTTCAGCGAAGTCGTGCGCCGTGCCCGCAGCGAAGGGCCACAGCGCGTCACAGTGCGCGGCAAAGACAGCGTCGTCATCATCAGCGTCGAAGAACTCGAACGGTTGACGAAGGCCGAGCCTAAAAAGCCCCTGGTCGACTTCATGGAGAGCCTCGCTCTGAAAGAGCTCGATCTGGAGCGGGAGCCCGATTACGGGCGGGACGTCGAACTGTGATCGGATGGCTGCTCGACACCAACGTCATTGCGGCGCTGATCAATCCGAACGGCGCGCCCTCCGTGAAGTCCTGGGCTGCCGCGCAGGACGAGAACCAGATGTTCATCAGCGTGCTCACCCTCGCAGAATATGACAAATGCATCGAAAACCTGCCTGAAGACGACCGGAACCGCTATCGCTATATAGCGGCGCGCGACGCTCTGCAGGAGCGGTTCTCACAGCGTACTCTCTCGCTGAGCGACGCGGGCGTCAGGCATTGGGGTGCTATTTCAGGGCGCACAAAACTGCGAACCGGACATACGCCGCCGGTCATCGACACGATGCTGGCCGCCACCGCCATCGAGCACAATCTCTATCTGGTGACGCGGAACGTAAAGGATACGCGCTTCTCCGGCGCGGCAGTTTTCGATCCGTGGACAAACGATCCGGATCAATTTCCATTGAGCCGGAAATAATCGAAGACAAGCACATTTTACCGTGGCTCAGGAAAAGCAAAGCTTCCGGTCGAGGTCTCCGAGCGGCTTGACACCCGCCAGCAGCGCCCTCGCCTCCTCTTCGTCGCGCCTGATCTGAGCGACGAGCGGATCGAGGCCGTCGAATTTCAGCTCCGGTCTAATATAGCCGAAGAAGGAGACGGCGCAGAGCTGGCCGTAGAGATCGCCGCTGAAATCGAAAAGAAAGGTTTCGAGCAGCGGCGCGCCATTTTCCGTCACCGTCGGGCGGCGGCCGTAGCTTGCGACCGCGTCGTGGAGCGTTCCGTCCTGGCGGCGGAAGCGGACGGCGTAGATGCCGGCGGCAAGCTCGGCCTCCGGCGGCAGGCGCATGTTGGCGGTGGGAAAGCCAAGCTGCCGGCCGAGTTTTTCGCCGTCGATCACCTCCGCCTCGACGGTATAGCGGTAACCGAGCATGCCGGCGACTTCGCTGACATTGCCATCCTTCAGCAACGCGCGGATATGGCTCGACGAGACGACATCGGCGTTTTCGTCGCGGAAGGCATCGATCAGAGTGACGCCGAAGCCGTAGGTCTGGCCGGCATTCATCAGGAAGGCCGGACCGCCTTCGCGGCCGCGGCCGAAGTGGAAATCGAAGCCGGTGACGACTTCGGAGGCGCCGAGCCAATCCTTCAGGATCGAATGGATGAAATCATCGGCCGAGCGCTGCGAGAATTCGTAGTCGAAGGGATATTCGATGACGGCGTTGAACCCCAGCGTTTCCAGGATGCGGGCCTTGAGCGGCGCGGGTGTGAGGCGGAACACCGGCGTCTGCGGCCGGAAGACGGTGCGCGGATGCGGCTCGAAGGTCAGCACTAGAGCGGGGACGCCGCGCGCCCTGGCGATCTCAAGCGCGCGGTTCAGCACCGACTGATGACCGCGATGCACACCGTCGAAATTGCCGATGGCGATCACCCCGCCCTTGAGATGGGCGGGCAAGGGATCGCGGGTTTCATTGCGGTGGAAGACGGTCATCGGCTGGCTTCTCTTCATGCAAGGCGCGGCATCCACCACTTCGGCGCGGCGTTTTCCCGTTCGAGGTAGGCGTTGAGGATTGCCTCGTCGGTTTCGCCGTTCAAGGTGTATTCCTTGGCGTGGATCCCGCCGCTGATGTAGAGAAGGTCGAGGCCAAAATTCAAGGCGCCGCGGACATCGGTCGGCATGCCGTCGCCGATCGCCAGCACGCGCTCAGTGGGGACATCGCCGCGAAGTTCGCGGGCAGCGGCCAGCGTCGCCTCGTAGATCGGCCGGTGCGGCTTACCGGCGATGCGGGTTTTGCCGCCGAGCTGCTCGTAATAGGCGGCCATGGCGCCGGCGCAGGGAATGATGCGGTGGCCGCGCTCGACGACGAGGTCGGGATTGGCGCAGATCATCGGCACTTCGCGCGCCTGAAAATCCAGAAGCATGTCGGTGTAATCTTCCGGCTTCTCGGTCTCATCGTCGAAAAAGCCGGTGCAGACGAGCGATCGCGCTTCGCCTGCCGGCACCCGCTCGACGCCGATGCCTTCGAGAAGCGCTTTGTCACGCTCGGGGCCGAGCAGAAAGACCGTCTTCGGTCCCTCGGAAATCAGCCCGCGCGTGACGTCGCCCGAGGTGACGATCCTGTCGAAGGCGATGTCAGGCACGCCGATATGAAGCAACTGCTCGACGACCTGCCAGGAAAGGCGCGGCGAATTGGTGATGAGGACGACGGCGAGGCCTCTCTCGCGGGCGGCCTGAAGGGCCGCGGCAGCCTTGGGGAACGGATCGACGCCGTTGTGAACGACGCCCCAGACATCACAGAGCACCACATCATAGCGATCCGTGATCTCAGAGAAGGTTTCTATCCGCTTGGCCATTCCAATATCCCGAGTTGCTGCAGTCACCGGTGACATTGCAAAGGCGCAGGACGATGGCAAGGCATTTTCTTCGCCATCAGCCACCACAAAGCTCAGTCGCGACAATCCGGCGCGTGATCGGCAAGGCTCGGCCGCGACAGAGAGTTCGGCCGAAATCTCCGGCATTTCTCCGGCCTCTTCACAATTCCGGCACAAAAATTCGTGATTGCTATCATTGACTCCTTTCGGAGCCATCCCTAAATGCACGTCGCTAGCACTCACCGCAAGGGAGTGCTAACACCTATCCATGTGGGCCACTCCGGCCCGCGAATGTCATTCGATCGAGGGATTAGACAATGGCAAGCACCAATTTCCGTCCGCTTCACGACCGCGTCGTCGTTCGTCGCGTCGAGTCCGAAGAGAAGACCAAGGGCGGGATCATCATTCCTGACACCGCCAAGGAAAAGCCGCAGGAAGGCGAAATCGTCGCCGTCGGTTCCGGCGCTCGTGACGAGTCCGGCAAGGTCGTCGCACTCGACGTCAAGGCTGGCGACCGCGTGCTGTTCGGCAAGTGGTCCGGCACCGAAGTCAAGATCAACGGCGAAGACCTTCTGATCATGAAGGAAGCCGACATCATGGGCATCATCGGCTGATTGGCCGATCCGCTTTCCCGAAATGACTGACGGGCTTTTGCCCGAACAAATCGAATTCAGGAGTCACAAACATGGCAGCTAAAGAAATCAAGTTTGGCCGCACCGCGCGCGAAAAGATGCTGCGCGGCGTCGACATTCTCGCCGATGCAGTCAAGGTCACGCTCGGCCCGAAGGGTCGTAACGTCATCATCGACAAGTCCTTCGGCGCGCCGCGCATCACCAAGGACGGCGTTTCCGTCGCCAAGGAAATCGAACTCGAAGACAAGTTCGAAAACATGGGCGCCCAGATGGTCCGCGAAGTTGCTTCGAAGACCAACGACATCGCCGGCGACGGCACCACGACTGCAACCGTTCTTGCCCAGGCGATCGTTCGCGAAGGCGCCAAGGCCGTTGCCGCCGGCATGAACCCGATGGACCTGAAGCGCGGCATCGATCTCGCCGTCGCCGAAGTCGTCAAGGATCTCCAGGCCAAGGCCAAGAAGATCAACACGTCGGAAGAAGTCGCCCAGGTCGGCACGATCTCGGCAAACGGCGAGCGCCAGGTTGGCCTCGACATTGCCGAAGCCATGCAGAAGGTCGGCAACGAAGGCGTCATCACGGTTGAAGAAGCCAAGACCGCCGAAACCGAACTCGAAGTCGTCGAAGGCATGCAGTTCGACCGCGGCTACCTCAGCCCCTACTTCGTCACCAACCCGGAAAAGATGGTTGCCGACCTCGAAGACGTCTTCATTCTCCTCCACGAGAAGAAGCTCTCGAACCTGCAGTCGATGCTCCCGGTTCTCGAAGCCGTCGTCCAGACCGGCAAGCCGCTCCTCATCATTGCTGAAGATGTCGAAGGCGAAGCCCTTGCAACGCTCGTCGTCAACAAGCTGCGCGGCGGCCTGAAGATCGCTGCCGTCAAGGCCCCTGGCTTCGGCGACCGCCGCAAGGCCATGCTCGAAGACATCGCCATCCTGACGGGCGGCACTGTCATCTCCGAAGATCTCGGCATCAAGCTCGAATCCGTCACGCTCGACATGCTCGGCCGCGCCAAGAAGGTTTCGATCTCCAAGGAAAACACCACGATCGTCGATGGTTCGGGTGCCAAGTCCGACATCGAAGGCCGTGTTGCCCAGATCAAGGCGCAGATCGAAGAGACCACCTCCGACTACGATCGCGAGAAGCTGCAGGAACGCCTTGCCAAGCTCGCCGGCGGCGTTGCCGTCATCCGCGTCGGCGGTTCGACCGAAGTCGAAGTCAAGGAAAAGAAGGACCGCATCGACGACGCCCTCAACGCGACGCGCGCTGCCGTTCAGGAAGGCATCGTACCGGGCGGCGGCGTTGCCCTGCTGCGCTCCTCCGTCAAGATCACCTCCAAGGGCATCAACGACGACCAGGAAGCCGGCGTCAACATCGTTCGCCGCGCGCTGCAGGCTCCGGCCCGCCAGATCGCTGAGAACGCAGGCGACGAAGCCTCGATCGTTGTCGGCAAGATCCTCGACAAGGATCAGGACAACTGGGGTTACAACGCCCAGACCGGCGAATATGGCGACATGATCGGCATGGGCATCATCGACCCGGTCAAGGTCGTTCGCACCGCCCTGCAGGATGCCGCTTCCGTTGCATCGCTGCTGATCACTACCGAAGCCATGATCGCCGAGCTGCCGAAGAAGGACGCTCCGGCTATGCCGGGCGGCATGGGCGGCATGGGCGGTATGGACATGATGTGATAGGCCAACGGCCTTTCACAGCATCGTCCATGAATCCGCCCATCATCTAAGATGGTTCAGCGCATCGAGCGCGCTGAACTGGCGGTATGGACATGATGTGATAGGCGAAAGCCTGCACTCATTCCGGCATCCGGAACAGGAAGGGCGGCCCTCGGGTCGCCCTTTTTCTTTTGCCACGAACTTCCTTCGAGCGATTCGATCCGTTGCGCGCTATTTTGTGTCGTGCAGCGCATTTGCCGGACGGCCAAGCTTTCCCGAGGCTTGCGCCGCTGCTTGTTTTTCTCTCCACGCAAGATGCGCGCGGTCGCCGCCTTACGGCGATATATCTCCCGCCAAGTGGGGTGAAACGTGGGAAAAGCGCTGAAATTTGGGCTCTGTTCTGTCCAAAAGTGCCTATAGGCCGACAGGATCTCGATCCGAACACCCCTTAAAAAGCCGTTGCCGTTTGTGCAAAAGCTCCTATAAATCCGCGCTGCAATTGAAGTGCGCCCGGCGATCATTTTCGCTGTCAGACGAGCGCGGACGGCGATGCCACAACAGTCGGTTCGAAGGGCTCCGGTTCGGAGGTCCGGATGGCCGCGGCAATGATCGCCGGTATGGGCGCGGGCATTATGCCCGCTGCTGCATAAACCTGTTTCTTGTGTTTGCCGAGCGTGCGGCGGAGAAGCCGCATGCGAACGAGGGAACGCGCGTGTTTAAGATTGCCAAAGCCAATGCAGCCGTGCCGTTGCTACCCGGCTCGATGAACGACAACGATCAACAGCACGAGATGCTGGCGCAGTATTCCGTATCCGAAAGCTGGACCTGCGATCTGTCGAGCGGCGTGCTTCGTCTCGGCAAGTGGAGCGCCATGCTGCACGGCCTCTCCGCAGAGGAATGCGGATTGCTGAACCTGATACGATGCTACGATTCCGGAGATCGCAGTCACGTGCTGGAACTGTTCGAACAGGCGGCAACACACTGCTCCTCCTTCTGCTTTTCGACGACGATCATCATGCCGAACGGCTTGCGCCAGCCGCTATTCTGCATGGGCGAGTCAAACGGGCTCGAGGAGAAATACAGCGGCAGCCTGGCTGGCGTCTTCGTCTTTCCGCGTTTCAAGCTCGAAGGCGCAAGGCAGATCACTAACCGGCAATAGTATCCGGCGGGAATGGCTGCCCCTCACCCTAACCCTCTCCCCGTAAAAACGGGGAGAGGGGACGCGCCCTGCGCGAGGTAAGTAGGTACGGAGAGGTAGCGGCATATCCCCTTCGCCCCGCGTGCGGGGAGAAGGTGCCGGCAGGCGGATGAGGGGCAGGCGGCGATCTCTTGCCGTCAACTACTCCGGCTTGACCGGGATATTGAGGCCCCGGGCGCTTGCTGGACGGGCGATGCAGCGTTCCAGCCAATCCGAAACGGCGGGGAAACTCGCATAGTCGAGGACCTCGCGGCCGCCATAGAAGATGTCGGCGCCGCGGACCCAGGTGAAGGTGGTGATATCGGCGATCGTATACTGATCGCCCATGATCCACTGACGGCCCTTCAACCGGCCTTCGAGCACGCCGAGCAGCCGTTTGGATTCATCGCGATAGCGCTCCACCGGATAGGAATTGTTGGCGACCTTATCGGCGGCGGATTTGTAGAAATGGCCGAACTGACCGAACATCGGGCCGATGCCGGCCATCTGGAAAAACACCCACTGAATGCATTCGTAGCGACCGGCGCCATCCTCAGGGATGAGCTTGCCGGTCTTTTCCGCGAGATAAAGCAGGATGGCGCCGGATTCGAAAAGGCCGATCGGCTTTCCCCCAGGCCCCTTCGGATCGATGATCGCCGGAATGCGGCCGTTCGGATTGAGAGATTCGAATTCCGGTGACTTCTGTTCGTTGGCGTCGAAGGAAACATAATGCGGCTCATAGGCGAGACCGAGCTCTTCGAGGGCGACGGACACTTTCACGCCGTTCGGCGTCTGCAGCGAATAGAGCTGGATGATGTCGGGATTTTTCGCCGGCCAGCGGGTCGTGATCGGAAATGCGGAAAGATCTGCCATCGGAGTCTCCATGTTGGGCGCCGACCATAGGAGACGAGGCTCTCGAAAAGCAAGCGAGGTCGTCGTTTCATATTATTGAACGAAGTGTCCCCTTCCGTCTATCTTTGCATAACGAAGGAAATAGGCGAGATAGGGATATCAGAGATCCACAGCGTGCCCGGGGGCACCAAGATCTTGAGAAGCCATTCAACGGAGCAACATCCATGTCGAACGCCTTTATCCTGATTGCCCGCATTCTTCTGTCTTTCATGTTCGTCCTTTCCGGCTTCATGAAGCTAAGCGATCCTGCCGGTACTGCTGGCATGATCGCCGGTGCCGGCCTGCCGGCAGCAACTCTCCTGGCCTATGTCGCAGGCCTTTTCGAACTGCTCGCCGGCCTTGCGGTTCTCACAGGCTTCCAGGTCCGCATTGCCGGCTGGCTGCTCGCGGGCTTCTGTGTCTTCACGGCCGTTGCCTTCCATCTGCCCTACGCAAGTGGCGCGGAACTCGTGAATATTCTCAACCAGATCATGGTCATGAAGAACATCACGCTTGCCGGCGCGTATATATTGCTCGCCACCGTCGGTGCCGGTGCCTATTCGATTGACGCCCGCCGCGGCGCCTATGCGCCTGCCTGATAGAACGAATCCTCCCAAGCATGCAAAACCCGCCGTCATTGAATTGACGGCGGGTTCTCTTATGCATTGACGGCGGAGATCAGAGCGCGGCGCGCACCGCGTCGACGATCGCCTGCACGACCGGGTCATCTGCATGGCTATCCTTGCGGGCGCGCACCAGGCAGGCCTGCGAATGCAGTATGACGCCGTCCTGGAGCACCTTCAGGTGGTTGGCGCGCAGCGTCGAGCCGGTGGAGGTGATATCGACGATGATATCGGCCGAGCCGGAGGCAGGCGCCCCTTCGGTGGCGCCGAGGCTTTCGACGATGCGGTAAAGCTGGATGCCGTGCTGGCTCGAGAAGAACTGCTGGGTCAGCCGCCAGTATTTAGTGGCAATCGCCAGGCGCCGGCCATGGCGGGCGCGGAAATCGGCCGCGACATCGCCGAGATCGGCCATGGTCTCGACATCCAGCCAGATCTCCGGCACCGCAACGACGACATCGGCGTGACCGAAGCCGAGGCGGGCGCAGAATTCGACGCGCTTGTCGATCTCGGCAAAACCCTCCCGCATCAGATCCTCGCCGGTGACACCGAAATCGACGGTGCCGTTGCCGAGTTCGCGGGAGATTTCGGAGGCCGAAAGGAAGGCCACTTCGACATTGTCCCAGCCTTCGACACGGCCGCGATAGGAGCGGTCGTTGCCGACAGCCGTAATCGTCATGCCGGCCCGCTCGAAGATCGCCGAGGCATCGTCCTTCATCCGGCCCTTGGAGGGAAGCGCGATGGTGATGGTCATGCGGCTGCCCTTTCGGTTTCGATGCGGTCGAGCCAGAAGGAGAAGCCGACGGCCGGAATGCGGTCCGTCGCGCCGAGGAAGGTCAGGAGTTTATCGAAGCGGCCGCCGCCTGCCAGAACCGACGTCGATCCCTCTACCGTCACCTCAAAGACGAGACCGGTGTAGTAATCGAGCGGCCGCCCGAAAGCGGCGCGATAGTCGAGGCAGGACAGATCGACGCCGGCATCGCCAAGGGCGCCGACGCGACCATTGAAACGGGAGAGCGCATTGCCGAGCTTCAAGCCGGCGGCATCGGCAAAACCGGCCAGCGCCGCCGACGCATTGACGAGCGGCACCTGCAGCGACAGGAACTCTTCCAGCACATGGAAGGCCGCATCGTCGAGACGCGTTTCGGACAGGATAAGCTTTTCCTTGAGCCGCCGGGCGATCTCCAGCGGCGAGCGGCTGGCATTGGTCGAATAGCCCGTCGCCTGCATTTCCTGCTCGAGATGGGCGATCAGTGCCTGTTCGTCGCCTGATGCGATAAGCCTTGCGATATCGTCGTCCAGCCCGGTAACGAATTGCGGGCTGACGAGGCCGGCCAGCAGCGCCTCCAGCTGTGTCATGTTGCCGAAGGCATGGATCAGCCGCTTCTGCCAGCCGAGCGGCAGGCCGAGCGCCTGAACGACCGCCTCAAAAACCGCCTGGTCGCCTAATGTCACCGACAGGCGCCGGCCCGGCAGCAGGCGGGCAAGAATGCCGGTGGCATCGCCGATGGCGCGGGCATCGGCGCTTGGTATGTTGATATCGCCGAGATCCTCGATGCCGGCCTGATAAAATTCATTGGCGCCGTCGCGGCGCTGGCGGAAGACCTCGCCGAGATAGGCGTAACGCTTCGGCGTGCCGGTCGCCGTTTCGATGTGGCGCAGACAGACGGGGATGGTGAATTCGGGACGCAGGCAGAGACTGGCGCCGGTTTCGCTCTCGGTCATGAAGATGCGGCGACGCAGATCCTCGCCGGCAATGTCGAGGAACGGCTCGGCCGGCTGAATGACCGGCGTATCGATGCGCTCGGCCTTGCGGGCGTCAAATTCGGAAAGCAGGTCGCTCGCGAATTCGGGGAGGTTGATCAGGGGCATGGTGTCGCTCCTGGGAAAAGTCCCCTCCCCAACCCCTCCCCACAAGGGGGAGGGACTAACTCGCGGCGGTCGTCGAACGAAATCGAGAGGACCTCCGATGAAGCAAATGTTGAGTTGGGCACACCGGCGCCAAGTAAAGCCCCTCCCCCCTGTGGGGAGGGGTTGGGGAGGGGTTTATTGCGCATCGCCCGCCCTCTTCCGATCCTCCGCCTGCGCGGCAAGGATCTCCTTCACCTTGGCGACAAGGTCGGCCTCTGACACCGTTTCCTGCGCCACGCGGGCTTCGCGCCAGCTGGCATTGTCCTCGATCTCGCCGGACAGCCGCTTGCCCTCGATCAGATCCTTGATCTGCACGACGCCGGTTGCGCGTTCGTCGCCGCCCTGGATGATGGCGACGGGGCAGCCGCGGCGATCGGCATATTTCAGCTGGTTGCCGAATTTCTTCCAGTTGCCCTGGAACATCTCGGCGCGGATGCCGGCGGCGCGCAGCTGCTGCGTCATCCTCTGATAACGCCCCATCGCCTCGACATCGCCGTCCATGACGGTCACCAGCACCGGCTCGATCACTTCGCTGGCGCCGAGCTTGCCGAGGTTCTTCAGCGCCGTCATCAGCCTGGAGACGCCGATCGAAAAGCCCGTCGCCGGAACCGGCTGGCCCATGAAGCGGGAGACGAGGCCATCATAACGACCGCCGCCGCCGACCGAACCGAAGACGACCTTTTCGCCCTTTTCGTTGGTGACGTCGAAGCTCAGTTCGGCCTCATAGACCGGGCCAGTGTAGTATTCGAGACCGCGAACGACGGAGGGATCGATTTTGATACGGTCGGACTGGTAGCCGGCGCTCTTGACCAGCGCGCCGATGAAATTCAGCTCCTCGACACCTTCGCCGCCCTTCGAGGTTCCGGCAACCAGCTCGCCGAGGCGCGCAGCACTTTCGGCATAGTCCTTGATGCCGACGAAGAACAGCACCTTGTCGATCTGCGCCTGGTCGAGGCCGGCGCCCTTGGTGAAGTCGCCGGATTCATCCTTGCGACCGGGGCCGAGCAGCAGTGCCACACCTTCCGGGCCGAACTTGTCGAGCTTGTCGATGGCGCGCAGGACGTTCAGCCGCTGGCCGGCCTTGTCGTCGCCGCCGAGGCCGATCGCCTCGAGCACACCGTCCAGGACCTTGCGGTTGTTGACGCGGATGACGTAGTCGCCGCGCTTGATGCCGAGGGCTTCAAGCGTATCGGCCATCATCATGCACATTTCCGCGTCGGCCTGGACGCCCGGCGCGCCGACGGTATCGGCATCGAACTGCATGAATTGGCGGAAGCGGCCCGGGCCCGGCTTCTCGTTGCGGAAGACGTAACCGGCGCGATAGGTGCGATAGGGCAGCTGGATCTCGTTGAAATTCTCGGCGACATGGCGGGCGAGCGGCGCCGTCAGGTCGTAACGCAGCGACATCCACTGCTCGTCGTCGTCCTGCAGCGAGAAGACGCCCTCGTTCGGCCGGTCGCTGTCGGGCAGGAACTTGCCGAGCGCATCGGTATATTCGAACAGCGGCGTTTCCACGGGGTCGAAACCGTAATGCTCATAGACTTCCCGGATCTTTGCCGTCATCTCGTTGACGGCGCGGATATCGCCGGCCGTCCGGTCGACGAAGCCGCGCGGCAGGCGGGCCTTGAGCTTTTGCGGTTTCTTCTGCTTGTCGTTCATTTCCGGGAATTCCGCTGACTGTGACAGTGGCGGTGTCCTAGCGGATTGGGCGGGGAGCGGCAAGGGCGCAGGGGTCTTGATGTCGCTGCCAGAATCGATGGAACGAGGGTAGCCATCCGAAACGCGGGGATATGCATCATGATCGCTGAAGCGCTTCTCTATGCCGCGACATGGCCGCTGACCGGCAAGCGGCATCGAAAGTTCGTCCGTTATTCCGTCAATCTCTGGTCGCGGGCCGGGCGTTGCGCTCGCGACTGGGCCGAACATGAAGAGATGAGCCGCAATGCGATCCGTTCGGCGGCGGCCGATCTCAGGCAGAAGCGGACCGCCGTCGTGCTCGGCTCCGGCCTGCTGCGCGACGTGCCGATCGAGGAACTGGCGCGAGCGTTCGACACGGTCGTTCTGGTCGATCTCGTCCATCTCGCCTCGGTGCGGCTATCGGCCAAGGCCCATCGCAATATCCGGCTGATCGAACGCGATCTTTCCGGCTATGACGCGCTCGCCGCAGGCGTTGAGCCGGAACCGCTCGGCTTCCTGCGCACGGTGCCCTATCTCGATTTCGTGGTTTCGGCCAATCTCCTGTCGCAGATCGGCCGCGGCGTGAAACGGCGCTACGAAGCCGAGGCGGCCGGAATGCCTGCCGATACAGTGGAAAGGCTGATCTCGGCGCATCTGGCAGGCCTTTCGGGTCTAGCCTGCCGCCATTGCCTGGTGACCGACATCGGCTATGCCATCATCGACCGCAACGGCAAGACGCATGAGCAGGCCGACCTGCTGCACGGCGTTCCGCCGCCGCCGGCGAAAGCCACCTGGACATGGCCGGTCGCGCCGCTCGGCGAGGAGAGCCGGGATTACCGGATCGAGCACAAGGTCATTGCGGCCTGGTGATCTAGATATGACCGGTGCTCGACCAGCAGCCCCTCAACCGGCTGCCGCCACCAACCGGGGTCGAGACCAGTGGCTCGACCCCGGCAAGGGTTAGGCTGAGGGGCAGGTTTCCGGGCCCGGACAGCAGTGGCGCTGCACCGGCGATCTCAGTCCTTCGGCTCGAAATCGGCCGGGCGGCGGCCGGCGCCTTGTCGCGACAGCATCCAGCCCGGATATTCGGGGGCAAGAGCGCTCACCTCGTCGAGCCTTTTCATATCGTCGTCGTCGAGCTTCAGCTTGACGGCGGCGAGATTCTGGTCGAGCTGATCGACACGCTTGGCGCCGATGATGACTGAGGTGACGAAAGGCTTGGCGAGAATATAGGCGAGCGCGACGGTGGCGACGCCGGCGCCGTGCTTTTCGGCGATCTCGCGCATGACGGCGACGCAGGCCCAGGCCCTGTCCCTGTCAACCGGCGGGAAATCGAAGCTAGCGCGACGGCCTTCGCCGTTGCCTGGCGCGCCGGGGCCATATTTGCCGGACAAGAGACCGCCAGCCAGCGGCGACCAGACCATCAGGCCAAGTTTTTCCTCCTGCATCATCGGCACGATGTCACGCTCGAGATCGCGGCCGGCGATGGAATAATAGGCCTGCACGGTCTCGAAGCGGGCAAAGCCGCGGCGTTCGGAGAGGCCGAGCGCCTTGGAAATGCGCCAGGCCTGCCAGTTGGAGACCCCGATATAGCGCACGAGGCCGCGGGAAACGAGATCGTCGAGCGCACGCAGCGTCTCCTCGATCGGCGTCACCGTATCGGTCGCATGGATCTGATAGAGATCGATGTGATCCGTCTGCAGCCGCTTGAGGCTCGCCTCGACGGAATCCATGATATGGCCGCGCGAGGCGCCTCGGTCGTTCGGCTTGTCGCCCATGACGCCGTAGACCTTGGTGGCGATGACGACATCCTTGCGCGGTACGTCGAGGTTCTTCAGCGCCTGGCCGAGCAGCCTTTCGGATTCGCCGGATGAATAGACGTCAGCCGTGTCGATGAAATTGACCCCTGACGCCAGCGAGCGCTCGACAATCCGGTCGGCGGCCTTCTGGTCGACATCGGCGATGGCGCCCCACATGCTGCCCTGTTGGGCCTCGCCGAAGGTCATCGTGCCCAAGCAGATTTCCGAGACAAAAAGTCCGGTATTTCCGAGTTGATTGTAACGCATGGTCGAAAAAATCCTTTGTGTCTGCCGCAAGGGGGCTTGCGAACTTCAGAACTTCATTTTTTGATTATTGGCCTGCGCGCGACAGGCACAGCCGTGGCTGGCTGCAGGGTGAGGCCAATTCGATGTAGTGCGACGGCAGCGCTTTTCAACGCGGCAGCCTGCCGCATCGGAAGCGAACGCCCTTCTCTGGCTGCAGCCCTTGTCTCGACACAGGCGGCCGATAAATTGCCTGCCATAGTTCAAGAGGTGCGCATGTGACGACGCGAGGACTGACAACGATCGGCTTCGATGCCGACGACACGCTTTGGCAGAACGAACAATATTACCGACTGACGGAAGCCCAATTTACCGAGCTTCTTGCCGATTTCGCCGAAGGGCCGAAGATTTCGGAGCGGCTGCTGGAGGCCGAGAAGCGCAACCTTCGCCATTACGGCTTCGGCATCAAGGGCTTTACGCTCTCGATGATCGAGACGGCGATCGAAATCACCGAGGGCAAGGTTCCCTCGAGCGTCATCGCCAAGATCCTCGATACCGGCCGCGACCTGCTTTCCCATCCGGTCGAGACCATGCCGCATGCGCGCGACACGCTGGAGGCGCTTGCCGGCAAATATCTGCTCGTGATGATCACCAAGGGCGATCTCTTCGACCAGGAGCGCAAGCTTGCCCAATCCGGCCTCGGCGACTTCTTCGATGCCGTCGAGATCGTTTCCGACAAGACAGCCGTCACCTATCGGCGCATCTTCGCCAAGGTCGGCGACGGACCGGAGCGGGCGATGATGGTCGGCAATTCACTGAAGTCGGATATCGTGCCGGCGATCGCCGCCGGCAGCTACGGCGTCTTCGTGCCGCATGAACTCACCTGGGTGCTGGAACATGTGGACGAACCGACGGAAGCGCCGCGTTTCCGCAAGATCGGCCATCTCGGCGAGTTGCGCGAGCTGATCGACCGGCTAGCATAGCCGGGCCCTGCCCTATTGCGGCTTGGGCGGCGCCTTCGGAAACAGCGACGGCGGCTCGGGCTCGGCCGGCGGTTTCGGCTGCGGCGGGGCGGCAGCCAAAGGCTCGATCAGGATGCTGAAGGGCGCGCCAAGGCCGCGGCGCGGCGAGACCTTGGAATAATAGGGACGCAGCAGCCAGGTGGTGTTTTCCTTGACCGTCGTCTGAAAATCCATGCCGTCCTCGTCGGTGCCGAAGAAGGCCTCGTCATCGGGCTTCGACAGGTCGAAAATCGCCAGGAAGGCGAACTTGCTCTTGGTGGCGAAGCTGATCTTGATGTGCTGGCCGGCGCGTACCGGCAGCGTGTAGACATGGCTGTTGCCGAATTTCGTCCAGCCCTTGAGCTGCATGGTGACCGCCGGGAATTGCAGCTTCTCCAGCTTCTCGCCGGGATCGAGCTGCGGCGTCTGCGCCATGGCTGATATCGGCAGAAAGAACAGGACGAGGGCAGCAATCGTTGTTTTCACGGACAGATCTTTCATGGTCGAACCAGGGCGGCGCGCATCGCCTCCACCTCGGGGCGGCAGTAACAGCCCTCGAGATGATCATTGACGAGACCCATTGCCTGCATGAAAGCATAAACTGTGGTCGGGCCGACAAAGGTCCAGCCACGCTTCTTCAGATCCTTTGAGATGACCACTGAGGTCGGCGTCGTCGGATTGGCGACGATATGCTCGCGGTCGACTACCGCCGGCCGCTCGTTGTGGCCGGGCTCGTAGCGCCAGAAATAATGGGCGAGCGAGCCGAATTCGTCTCGTAGCGCAATGGCGCGCTTGGCATTGTTAACGGCCGAGACAATCTTGCCGCGATGACGGATGATGCCGGCATCGGCTAGGCAGCGATCGATGTCCGCCTCGCCGAATAGCGCCACCTTGTCGAAATCGAAGCCGGCAAAGGCAGCACGGAAATTGTCCCGCTTGCGCAGGATGGTCAGCCAGGAAAGGCCGGACTGGAAGCCTTCGAGGCAGATCTTCTCGAAGAGGCGAATGTCGTTCGTAACAGGACGGCCCCATTCCTCGTCATGATATTTGAGATAATCGGGCAGATTGGCGTGCCAGTGGCAGCGGCTCTTGCCGTCCTCGCCGATGATGATGCCAGTCGCGCTCATGATCCTTCATTCTGCCGGGGGCCGTTTCGTTTTCCGGTCTTGATTCCGGCTTTACCATTTGCCAACCGTCTTTCCAAACCGAACGGTAACCCTGACGAAAAGTTTATGCGATCGGTCGGCTTTTCAGGAATCGATCTTTACCATTCGCTGGCGGATCAGGTGGCAGCGTCTCATCGGGCGGACATGTCCCGCCAAACCATTTTCGGCCATTTGTAGAGAGTCCGTCCGATGATGAAACAGCTTGTTCTTGCCGCAGCCCTCTTCGGCGCCTTCACCACGGCCGCCCTTGCCGACGACCGCTACGCCACCCGCCCGCCTGTCGTGCTCAGCCCCGACCTGACGGCGCCGTGGATCAACCAGCTCGGCGGCAAGGTTCGCCCCGTGGTCTACCAGCGGCCGGTCGTCCAGCCGCAGCAGCGCGGCCTTTTCCAGCGCCGCGTCATTCGTCAGGCGCCGCGGCCGGCACCGCAGACCGTCTCGGTGATCAATCCCGGCATCCCGGCGATCCGCCATCCGATCGAGCCGCAATTCCTGCCGCAGACGGTCGACTACGACACCCAGGAAAAGCCCGGCACGATCGTCATCGATACCAACAACCGCTTTCTCTACCTGGTGATGGAAGGCGGTAAGGCGCGGCGCTACGGCGTCGGCGTCGGCAAGCCCGGTTTCGAATGGGCCGGCGCCCATAAGATCACCCGCAAGCAGGAATGGCCGGACTGGACGCCGCCTGCCCAGATGATCAGCCGCGAAGCCGCCAAGGGTCACTACCTGCCGGCGCGCATGGACGGCGGCCCGGAAAATCCGCTCGGCGCCCGCGCCATGTATCTCGGCTCGACGCTTTACCGCATCCACGGCACCAACGCGCCCTGGTCGATTGGCAGCGCCGTTTCCTCCGGCTGCATCCGGTTGCGCAATGAAGACGTCGTCGATCTTTATGACCGCGTCAGCGTCGGAACCCGCGTCATCGTCATGTAACGGCACATACATTATCTTGGAAGCCGCAAGAACAGGCGGCTTCTTTCGCCGAAATTGCTTTATCCGGCCGGGCCGATCTTGAATTGGGCAGAAGTTCATGTAGCTTCGGGCGAATTTGCTTGAGGGGAATCGATCATGATCAAATTGATGCCAGGTCTGGCCGCGGCCGGACTTGTTCTGTCCTTGATGTCCACGTCCGCCTTCGCAGCCCCGGCCGGCTCCGACAACGCACAGCGCCCGGCTCAGGTCGTGCGCGTTGCGCAGATGCCGAAATATGTGAAGCCGCAGTTCAAGCGCAAGAAAGTGCGCCTGGTGACGACGGAAGCAGCCGGCACCGTCATCATCGATACCAACAACAAATATCTCTATCTCGTTGAAGGCAACAACCGGGCCACTCGCTATGGTATCGGCGTCGGCCGTGACGGTTTCGGCTGGTCGGGTATCGTCAAGATCGGCCGCAAGGCCGAATGGCCGGCATGGACGCCGCCGGCCGAAATGCGCCGCCGCGAAGCCGCCAAAGGCCACATCATCCCTGCTTACCAGGAAGGCGGCGAGGACAATCCGCTCGGCGCCCGCGCCATGTATCTCTATCAGGGCGGCCGCGACACCATCTTCCGCATCCACGGCACCAACCAGCCCTGGACGATCGGCCTCAACATGTCTTCCGGCTGCATCCGTATGATGAACGCGGACGTGATGCATCTTTATGATCGCGCCGCCGTCGGCACCAAGGTGATCGTCATCGGCCCCGGCAATAAGCAGGGCAAGGTGGCGTTCGAGGACAGGGGCATCGACGTGCTGCGCACCATGTTCGGCGGCTGAGCAACACCTGATAAAAAACGAAGGCGCTTTTTAGAAGCGCCTTTTATTTCTCTTGGACTTTGCGGCGGAAAGCTGGCAGAGGTGCCTAAGAGTCGACATATTTGCAATATCGGGGCTATTCAATGACATATGCGCTGCGTTCTTCCGCCTCCCTGCTTGCGGGCATCGCGTTTTTCACATTCTGTTCGGCAGCTTCCGCCTCGGCGGAAGATCTACAATTCTCCATTTACGGCGGTTACCAGACCGCGCCGCACAGCGGCGTCGACGTCTCGGACGGCACGAGTTTCACCGCCGGCTGGGAAGGCAAATCCTTCGGCGCGCCGCCCTATTACGGCGCTCGCGTCACCTGGTGGCTCGAGGATTTCAACAAGCCGAACTGGGGTATCTCGCTCGATTTTACCCATGACAAGGTTTATGCCGACGACGACACGCTCGCCAAGGCCGGCTGGTCGCATTTCGAATTCACCGACGGCCTGAACCTGCTCACCGTGAACGGGCTCTATCGCTTCCAGGATCCGGCCCGCCGCTGGACGCCCTATCTCGGCGCCGGTATCGGCGTGAACATTCCGCATGTCGAAGTGATTCGCCCCGAGGGCAAGACCTGGGCTTACGAATTCGGCGGCGTGACGCTGCAGGCGCAGGCCGGCGTCGACTTCAAGGTAACCGAGCGCTGGTCGACCTTCGTCGAATACAAGGGCACCTATTCGCGCATCGACGTTCCGATCGACAGCGGCGACCGACTGAAGACCAACATCTTCACCAACGCCGTCAATGTCGGCGTCTCGTTCCACTGGTAATGAATTGAATTTCTGCTGCGGCGTTAGAGCGGTCCTGATTTTCATGAACGCAGGACCGCTCTAACTTTTTGTTTGGGCGCAATTTCGGACGGAAAACCGCTTACACTTTTCCTGAAATTGCTCTATTTCGTGCCGCAGCTGACCTTGCCCTCGGCGGCATAAGGTTTGCTGCCGCCTTCGATCGTCAGCGAATAGGTGCCGCTGAAATTCGCTGCCGGCTTGCCGCGTTGGCCGGCGACCACCACCAGATCGAGCGTTGCCCCTTCGGTATCGTCACCGCCCTCATCGAAGACTTCCAGCAGCAGCTCGCCATCGCGCGACCAGTGATTGCTCAGATGCTGGGATTCGAACACACGTTTCGAAAAGGTCGGGACTTGGGCGGGATCCTTGACAATAAGCGCGCCGCGGAAATGGTTGAGCCGGTGACCGGCGTCGCTTGCAAAGCCGCTTTCAAGAGTGAAGCGCGCTTGCGCATCATCGGCGGAACAGAATAGACGGCTGTCGGCATGGGCCGCACCTGCCCCAGCAAGCAGTCCCGCAAATACAATCATTCCCCGCCACATCGCCCAACCTCCCGGGAGCGGCCCGGATGGGTCCGCTGCATTCTCTTCAGCCTAACGGCAAACCTGTTAATTTTTCCGGCATAGCGCCGCCATAGGCCCAATCGAGCAGCTCGACCGTATGGAGGATCGGGATCGCGGTGCCGGTGGCGATCTGGGTGATGCAGCCGATATTGCCGGTGGCGATGATCTCGGCCTTGGTCGCTTCAATATTCCTGACCTTGCGCGCCTTCAGCGCAGCCGAGATCTCCGGCTGCATGATGTTGTAGGTGCCGGCCGAGCCGCAGCAGAGATGGCCTTCGGCCGGATCACGCACCGTAAAGCCCGCCGCTTTCAGCAAGGATTTCGGCGCAAGGGTGATGCGCTGACCGTGCTGCATCGAACAGGCGGAATGATAGGCGACTGTAATGCCCCTCGGCATATGGGCCGGCAGCTCGATCGTTGCCAGATATTCGGTGATATCCTTCGCCAGCCCCGAGACCCTGGCCGCCTTTGCCGCATAGGCGGGATCGAGGCGCAGCATGTGGCCGTAATCCTTGATCGTCGTGCCGCAGCCTGAAGCGGTGATGATGATCGCATCGAGCCCCTGCGTCTCGATTTCGCGCGTCCATATGTCGACGTTGATCCGCGCACTTTCGAGCGCCTGTTCGGCGCGGCCCATGTGGTGGACCAGCGAGCCGCAGCAGACCTCGCCTTCAGGCGCCACAACCTCGATACCGAGCCGCGTCAGGAGCCGGATCGCCGCCGCGTTGATGGCGGGATCAAGCACCGGCTGGGCGCAGCCGGTCAGGATCGCCACACGGCCGCGCCGCTCCGCCTCGGGTCTATACGTGCCGGGATTTGAAAGATGCGAGGCGGCGGGCAGGCGCCGCGGCGCCAGCGCCAGCATGGCGGCAAAGGGTTTGAGTGCCGCGCCGCGCATCAGGCCAGCGAAAGGGCGGCCGAGACGGGCGAGACGGAGCGCCAGGCGGAACCGGCCGGGATAGGGCAGCACGGCGGCCAGAATGGCGCGCGTCAGCCGGTTCATGAACGGGCGCCTGTAGGTCTTTTCGATATGGGCGCGGGCGTGATCGACCAGATGCATATAGTCGACACCGGAAGGACAGGTGGTGACGCAGGCAAGGCAGGAGAGACAGCGATCGATATGGGTGACGACCTCGGCATCGGCGGGACGGCCGTTTTCCAGCATGTCCTTGATGAGATAGATGCGTCCGCGCGGGCTGTCGAGCTCGTTGCCGAGCGTCACATAGGTGGGACAGGTGGCGGTACAGAAGCCGCAATGGACGCATTTGCGCAGGATTTTTTCCGATCCGGCGACATCGGGGTCGAGGAGCTGGGCGGGGGTGAAGTTGGTCTGCATTTACGCGGCCTCCGGTGCCCCCTTCGCCCCAGCGGGGAGAAGGTGCCCGAAGGGCGGATGAGGGGGCCGCACTCGGGACAAAAACGAGAAGACGACAGACTGCATGCCGTGTGGCCCCCTCATCCGACCCTTTGGGCCACCTTCTCCCCGCTGGGGCGAATGGGGAGCAAGAGGCACCCTTGTGCAATCCATCGAGCGTGCACAGTCGGCAACAAGCATCTTCTCACCCCATCTTCCCCGGATTGAAAATCCCCGCCGGATCGAACTTTTCCTTCACCCGCCGCGCCAGCATCGCCACCGCCTCGGGCTCCGGATGAAAGGCGGCGGTCGCCGCCCTCGCCGCAGCGGAGGCGCGGATCAGCGTCGCGTGGCCGCCGCCCAGCGCCTTGATGAAGCGGCGGACCAGCTCAGCCTCCGGCTCCGCCTCCATGCGCATCCAGACGAGGCCGCCTTGCCAATCATAAAAGGCATCGACGCCGGCTTCGAGACGGAGCGCTGCGACCAGCTGATGGCCGGTGCCGGGGGCGACCGAGACGCGCCAGACCGGCCGCCCCGTGCCGTCGGCATAGGGCATCACATCGCGGATTTCCCGCCAGAGCCGGCGGCTCTCCGGCTCATCCAGCCGCGCCACCGTTGCAAAAGCCGACATCGCCGCCGCGAGCTTTTCGATACGCGCATCGACCGATCCGGCCAAACCTTCGATACGCAGAACCGTCGCCTCGCCCTCGGGCAATTTGCCGGCGAGGAATTTCCAGGTCACCGTCAAGGGCAGATGCGCCGCACCCGAGACTTCGACCGGCAGCGCCATTGCCGCGGCCATGGCCTTTGCCGCCTCGGCGTCGTTGAGGCCTGAGAGAACCACCGTCCGCTCCGTCTTCGGGCGCGGCGGCACGCGAAAGGTGACTTCGGTCAAAAAACCCAGCGTACCGTGCGAGCCGGCGATCAGCTTGACGAGGTCGAGGCCGGTGACATTCTTCATCACCCGACCGCCGGCCTTGATGATCTCGCCGCTGCCGTTGACGAAGCGCACGCCGAGCAAACTGTCGCGGGCAGCGCCCGCAATGAGGCGGCGCGGGCCGGAGACATTGGCGGCAAAGACGCCGCCGATGGTCGGCTCGCCGGACCTCGCCATAATGGGGCGATGATCCATCGGCTCGAAGGCAAGCATCTGGCTATTTTCGGACAGCGCCGCCTCGACCTCGGCAAGCGGCGTACCCGAACGGGCTGTCATGACCATCTCGCCGGGATTGTAGGCGATGATGCCGGCAAGCCTGGTCGATCGCAACCGATCTTCGGCTGCAACGGCATTGCCGAAACCCGAGCGCGTATCGCCGCCGCAGATCGCGAGTGGCCGGTTCATCTCTGCATGGGCGCGGACGATCGCCGCCGCCTGTTCCTCGCTCGTCGGCATCAGATCGATCATGCGGCGGGGCGTCCTTCCAGCGGAAAGACCTTAGACGGGTTGAGCAGCCAGCCGGGATCGAAGGCGGCGCGCACCGCCATCTGCTGGGCCAGATCGGCCTCCGAATACTGATGCCGCATCAGGTCACGCTTTTCGATGCCGACGCCGTGCTCGCCGGTGAGGCAGCCGCCGGCATCGACGCAGAGCTTGAGGATATCGTTGCCGGCGGCTTCGGCACGGGCGGCATCCTGCGGATCGTTGGCGTTGAAAAGGATCAGCGGATGCATGTTGCCGTCGCCGGCATGGAAGACGTTGGCGACACGCAGGCCGTAATGATCGACGATCTCGGCGGTCTTCTTCAAGACGTGCGACAGCTGGCTGAGCGGCACGGTGCCGTCCATGCAGATATAGTCGGCGATGCGGCCGGTGGCGCCGAAGGCAGATTTGCGGCCCTTCCAGATCAGCGCCGCTTCGGTGGCCGACTGGCATTCGCGCACGGTCTTGACGCCGTGCCTGCGGGCGATGTCGACCACGTCCTTCAGCACGGCGTCCATCTCCGCCTCCGATCCCTCGACCTCGACGATCAAGAGCGCGCCGACGTCGAGGGGATAGCCGGCATGGGCGAAGGCCTCGCAGATCTCGATCGCCGGCTTGTCCATGAATTCGATCGCGACGGGGATGATGCCGGCGGCAATGATATCGGCAACGCAGGCACCGGCCTCTTCTGAAGCTTCGAAGCCGAAGAGCACCGGGCGCGCGCCTTCCGGCTTGGCGATCAGCCGCACCGTCGCCTCGGTGACGATGCCGAGCTGGCCTTCATGGCCGCAGACGAGACCGAGCAGATCGTAACCCGCCGCATCCAGCGCCTTGCCGCCGAGCTCGATCACCGTGCCGTCGACCAGCACCATCCGAACGCCGAGCAGATTGTTGGTGGTGACACCATATTTCAGACAGTGGGCGCCGCCGGAATTCATGCCGATATTGCCGCCGATGGTGCAGGCAAGCTGCGAACTCGGGTCGGGCGCGTAGAAGAACCCGTCCGCCGACACGGACTCGGAGATATTGAGATTGGTCACGCCGGCCTGCACCACCGCGACGCGGTTGGGCAGATCGACCTCGAGGATGCGGTTCATCTTCGACAGGCCGAGCACGACGGCATCCTCCTGCGGAATGGCGCCGCCGGAAAGCGAGGTGCCGGCGCCGCGCGGCACGACCGGAACACCGTAGCGGTGGCAATAACGCATGACGGCTGCAACCTCGGCCGTGGTGCGCGGCAGGGCGACGGCGAGCGGCAAGCGGCGATAGGACACGAAGGCATCGGTCTCGAAGGGCACCAGTTCGCGCTCCTCATGAACCAGGCATTCCGGCGGCAGCAGATCGGTGAGATCGGCGACGATTTGAGCTCGGCGCGCAAGCACATCGGCGCGCGGGGCGAGAAACGAAATGGCGTCGGACATGGCGTTCTCCTTAGCCGTGGCTACGGGAATGACACGGGAAGACGACAGCGGAAGCCGGCCGCGAACCTCCCTGCCGCGGGCAGATCGGCTTAGCACTTTCCCGAAACTGGCGCAAATGCTAAGCACTTATGCCAAAAGGGGAAAGTCACAAAAGCTTATGACCAATCTGGGCGATCTCGAAATCTTTGCCAAGGTCGTTTCGACGGGAAGCATGTCGCTTGCCGGGCGCATGCTCGGCTTTTCCCCCGCCGTCGTTTCCAAGCGCATCAAGCGGCTGGAGGACCGGCTCGGCACCCGGCTTTTGCAGCGCACGACGCGGCAGATCTCGCTGACGGAGGCCGGCCAGGGTTTCTACGACCGCGTTCTCGGCATCCTAGCCGGGCTGGAAGAGGCCGAATTTTATATTTCCGGCCGCGCGGCGCAGATGCACGGGACGCTGAAGATCTCGGCACCGACCTCCTTCGGCCGCATGCATATCGCGCCGCACCTGAAGGCCTTCATGCAGGCGCATCCGGAGCTGGCGATCAACCTGGTTCTGACCGACGAATTCAGCGACATCGTCGGTGGCGGCTTTGATCTGGCGATCCGTATCGCCGAACTCACCGATTCCAGCCTCGTCGCCCGGCGGCTGGCGCCGGTTCGCCGGCTGCTCTGCGCCTCGCCGGATTATCTCTCGGCACATGGCGAGCCGCGTGATATCGACGATCTGAAACACCATCGCTGCCTGCCGGCACACAATGGCGACAACTGGCGGCTGAACGGGCCGAATGGGGCGCTCAGCCTGCGGCCGGAAGGCATGCTGGTCACCAACTCCAGCGAAGTGATCCGCGAGGCTGTCATATCTGGACTCGGCATCGCGCTGCGCTCTACCTGGGATATCGGCGAAGAGCTCAAGGCCGGCCGTCTGGTGCAGGTGCTGCCGGCCTATGAGGGCTCGCCCAATGTCACGCTGTCGGCCGTCTATCCCAGCCGGCAATTCCTGCCCGCCAAGGTGCGGCTGTTCATCGACTATCTCACCGAGCTTTACGGGCCGGTTCCCTATTGGGAGCGCTGATAGCGCCTCCGTCAAAGCGAAGGATCAAGACGGGCGTTTGCACGTTGGTCTATGTCGGCCGCGCCACCAGCGCCAAGGCGAGGCACGGTTCTCCAAATCTGAAATACCGGTGGAACAAACGGCCCCGCCATTGATTTGGAGGTACGGCGGAATCATATTGTACACCTGTGCAACGCGACGCGTTCGAGACAGGAGGTGACGGTTTTTTCGAGCCTGCCCCAGCTCGATTTCCCTATGAAACAGGGAGAAACAAATCGCGTTCGGAACGCGCCGCAAATTTTGGCTTGCGCAAGCTTTCCGTGATACAAAGTATATGAGCGATTCCTAACATCAACGACAAAGGTGACCTGACAATTGACCCTTCTCGCCCGACTGGCAGCCGATGTGCAACTGATGTTCCGGCGCCCGCCGCGACAGCAATATGGTGCGCTCTGCTATCGGGTGAGGAACGGTGATAAGCTGGAGGTTCTCCTGATGACGAGCCGCGATACCGGCCGTTGGGTCATTCCCAAGGGCTGGCCGATGAACGGCAAATGTGCGCACGAAGTCGCAGCACAGGAGGCCATGGAAGAAGCCGGCGTCAAGGGCTCGGTCGAAATGGAAACGCTTGGCGCCTACACCTACCCCAAGGTGCTCCGGGATGGGGTGCGTGTATCTTGCAAGGTGCAAGTCTATCCGCTGGAAGTCACCGCCATGGCGAAAAATTTCAAGGAAAAGGGTGAACGCACCATCGAATGGGTTTCGTTCGACGAAGCAGCCGGACGCGTGCTCGAACCGGAGCTTCGCCACCTGTTCCTCGCCTTCAAGCGAAAGCTGACCGACAGGCTTTCGGTCAAGGCGGCAAAGCAACTTCCGGCGGAATGAATCCTGCCATCTTGCGCTGCTAAAAAGGCAGCGTAAAAGCAGATTCATAGTTGGAAAAAAAGCATGCCGCCCCGTCCCGCCGTTCTCACGAAACGCACGCTCGACAAGGACCTCGCCAAGATCACCCATGCCGAGGATGTGGCAAAGCACGTCTTGCGGCGGCTGGTGGCGCCCGGCCTCGGGCTGATCTTCGTCGGCCTGACGATGATCTTTGCCGGGGTCTATGTGTTCGACCGCCCTGGAGCGGTGCTCGTCGTGGCGGCGGCGGCTCTTGCCGGCTACATGGCGATGAATATCGGCGCCAACGACGTGACCAACAATGTCGGTGCGGCCGTCGGTGCACGCGCGATGACGATGGGCCAGGCACTCGTCATCGCCGCGATTTTCGAAGTCCTAGGCGCCACGATCGCCGGCGGCGAGGTCGTCAAGACCATTTCCTCCGATATCGTCGACGCCGCCCAGGTGCCGCCGGCGCATCTCGGCTGGATCATGATGGCGGCGCTGACGGCGGCCGCCCTCTGGATCAACCTCGCAACCTGGATGAACGCGCCCGTTTCCACTACCCACGCAATCGTCGGAGCGGTGATCGGCGCCGGCATCTCGGCCGTAGGCCCCGAGCCGGTGAACTGGCGGGTGATGCTGGAGATCACTTCGAGCTGGATCACCTCGCCGCTGATCGGCGGGCTGATCGCGGCCGGCCTGCTATACCTCGTCAAGACCCTGATCATCTATCGCGACGACAAGATCGCCGCGGCTCAGCGCTGGGTGCCGGTGCTGGTCGCGGTGATGGCCGGCGGCTTCATGGCCTATATGGTGTTGCAGCTCTCTCCCGCCGGCAAGTTCCCGTCCTTCACCATAATCCTCATCGGCATCGGCATTGGGCTGGTCAGCTGGCTTGCCGCCCGGCCGCTCGTGCTCGCCCAGGCGCGGGATCTCGAAAACCGCAACAGCTCGCTGCGGGTGCTGTTCCGGTTGCCGCTGATCGGTTCTGCGGCGCTGCTTTCCTTCGCGCATGGCGCCAACGACGTTTCGAACGCTGTCGGGCCGCTTTCGGCGATCGTCCATTCGGTCGGCATCGGCGGCGGCGACGGCCTCGGCCATCCGCCGCTCTGGGTGATGCTGATCGGCGCCTTCGGCATCTCCGTCGGCCTGCTGCTGTTCGGGCCGCGCCTCATTCGCCTGGTCGGCGAGGAGATCACCAGGCTCAATCCGATGCGGGCCTATTGCGTCGCGCTGTCGACCGCCCTCACCGTCATCGTCGCCTCCTGGCTCGGCCTGCCGGTCAGCACCACGCATATCGCCGTCGGCGCCGTTTTCGGTGTCGGCTTCTTCCGCGAATGGTATACCCGCTACTCGAAGCGCCGCATCGCCTATATCAGGCGCAAGGCAGAGAGCTTCGATATCGACGAGCCGGAGGAGCCGAACATCCATGAGAGGCGCCGGCGCTATCTCGTGCGCCGCTCGCACTTCATGACGATCGTCGCCGCCTGGATCGTCACCGTGCCGGTCTCCGGAGCGCTTGCGGCCGTGATTTATTGGGCTATGTTCGCGCTCTTCGTCTAAAGCGCGTCGCGTTCAAATTCGCGTGCTGCGCTTTAGGTCTTTGTTTTCCAGCATGTCTTCGACGCAAAACCCTGCACACTTTTGCGAGACATGCTCAATACCCGAGCTTTCGAATGCGCGCCAATTTCCGCATGCAACGTCTTTTCGTCGACGCGCCGCTTTCTGCCGGCGCCGTCGTGGAGGCGAGCGCCGAGCAGTTCAACTATCTCGCCAATGTACTGAGGATGGAGGCGGATGCCGAGATTCTGCTTTTCAACGGCCGTGACGGCGAGTGGAAAGCCAGCCTCACCTTCCCCACGCGCAAACGCATCCTGCTGACGGCAATCGAAGAGACGCGGCCGCAGCCCTCTCCCAGCGACCTGCATTATCTGTTTGCGCCGCTGAAGGTCGGCCGCATGGATTATCTGGTGCAGAAGGCGGTGGAAATGGGCGCCGGGCTGCTGCAGCCGGTCATGACCCAGCATGTGCAGGGCAAGATCACCAACCTCGACAAGCTGCGCGCCAATGTCGTCGAGGCGGCCGAGCAATGCGGCGTTCTCGGCATTCCCGAGGTGGCCGAACCGGTGAAGCTCTCCGACCTGCTCGACCGCTGGCCGAAAGAGCGCCGCATCATCTACTGCGACGAGGGCGATGCCGGGCAGAACCCGCTGCCGGTGCTCTCGGCGATCCGGGAAAAGCATCTCGCGCTGCTCGTCGGACCGGAGGGCGGCTTTTCCGAAGAGGAACGGGCGCGGCTTCGAAGCCTCGATTTCGTCACCGCCATTCCGCTCGGACCGCGCATCCTGCGGGCCGATACGGCAGCCGTTGCCGCCCTCGCCGTGGTGCAGGCGGCGATCGGCGACTGGAGCTGACGGCGAAAACGGGTGGACATGGAAATCGCTGCTATTTTTTTGATGCGTCGTTGAAAGAATTTCACTTGCAACAGACCTGACTTGGGTCCTAATCAGCCTTCCAGCTGCCCTGCCCCCTGGGCGCTTTTTTCGAATACAGGTACCCGCATGGCCCGCGACACTACCGACCAGACACCGCTCTCTTCGGTTCAGGATCTGACCGATTACATCGCCGCGGGCAACAAGCCGCGGGAGCGCTTCCGGATCGGCACCGAACACGAGAAATTCGCCTTTTTCCGCGCCGACAACAGCCCGGTTCCCTATTTCGGCGATGCCAGCATTTCGGCCCTGCTCACCGGCCTGCAGGAAAAAAGCGGCTGGGAGCCGATCATGGACGGCGGCAACATCATTGGCCTGGCCGAACAGAGCGGCATGGGCGCCATCTCGATCGAGCCCGGCGGCCAGTTCGAACTCTCTGGCGCGCCGCTGGAGACGCTCCACGAAACCTGCAGGGAATCGAACCAGCACCTGGCGACGCTGCGCGAAATCGCCGAACCGATGGGCATCCGCTTTCTCGGCATCGGCGGCAGTCCGAAATGGACCTATGCGCAAACGCCGCACATGCCGAAATCGCGCTACGAGATCATGACCCGCTACATGCCGAAGGTCGGCAGCAAGGGTCTCGACATGATGTACCGCACCTGCACGATCCAGGTGAATCTCGATTTCTCCTCGGAAGCCGACATGCGCCAGAAGATGCGCGTCTCGATGAAGCTGCAATCCTTGGCGACCGCGCTCTTTGCATCCTCGCCCTTCACCGAGGGCAAGCCGAACGGACTGCTCTCCTGGCGCGGCGATATCTGGCGCGACACCGACAACCGGCGCTCGGGCCTGCTCGATTTCACGTTCCGCGACGATTTCGGCTTCCGCGACTATGCCGAATGGGCGCTCGACGTGCCGATGTATTTTATCGTCCGCGACGGGCGCTATCACGATTGCACCCATGTCACCTTCCGCCAGTTCATGAACGGCGCGTTGAAGGGCGCGGTCGCTGACCCGGCGCCGACGATGGGCGACTGGACGAACCATCTTTCGACGCTCTTCCCCGACGTGCGGCTGAAGCGTTTCCTCGAAATGCGCGGCGCCGATGGCGGTCCCTGGCGGCGCATCTGTGCATTGCCGGCCTTCTGGGTCGGCCTGCTCTATGATGATGCGGCCCTTCAGGCGGCCGACGAACTGACCAGGAGTTGGAGCTTTGCCGAGATCGCCGCGCTCCGCGACGCCGTCCCCGCCGAAGGGCTGAAGGCTGAGTTTCGCGGCCATGCGCTTCTCGACGTGGCGCGCGAGGTGGTCGGCATATCGAGGACCGGCCTCAAGACACGCGGCAAGCTCAACCGCGAAGGCCAGGACGAAAGCATCTTCCTGGCGCCACTCGACGAGGTGCTCGCCAAGAAGGCGACGCTCGCCGAGGATTTGCTATCGCTCTATCACGGCCGCTGGAACGGCTCAGTCGAACCGGTCTTCGAGGACTATCAGTACTAGGACGTGGACTCACCAACGCCAGCCAGAGCCGTATGGCCGCCAGCTTGACGAAAGCGAGGCAGTTGGCAGCGCGCTTGCCGTAGCAGGTCTCAATGCTGTCGGTAGGCGCCGCAGCTTGATCGTCTTGGAGGGGCCTATGTCTACCGGCTGGCAGCGTGCTAAGCTTGTCAAATGACGGCCGCCACCCAATACAGTTTTCGCAGAGCGACGTTGGATGATCTCCCGTTGCTTGCAGCATGGCAATCGAACCCGCATGTCCGCGCATGGTGGGACTCAGATGAGCCGTACGATGCAGAAGACTTGGCTGATCCCAGGGTCGCGCGTTGGATTGTTTCAACCGCCGGACGCCCCTTTGCGTTCATGCAGGACTATACCGTCCACGGCTGGGAAGATCACCATTTCGCCAAGCTTCCCACGGGATCGCGGGGAATCGATCAATATATAGGAGACCCCGAAATGATCGGCGTTGGGCACGGATCAGCATTTATCGGGGCGAGAATGGGGGCTCTCTTCGATGCGGGTGTACCCGTTATAGCGACCGATCCTCACCCTGCCAATGAACGGGCGATTGCCGTTTACAGGAAACTGGGTTTCGAGCCGTCCGGATCACCTCAAGAGACGCGGTGGGGCTTGATTTTGCCAATGCTTGCGAGGCGGTAAGCGGCATACCATCATTAGCAGCTTCGTCCGCATCTCCGGGCTTCTCCAACTTGGAAAACTCGCTCCGGTTCTTTGCTGGAACGGCTTTAAGGTCTTATGGCAAAAAGCGGTTTGCACATTACCTTTTCCGGATATATTGGCGTTACACGCGTCACGACTCGGGGAAAGGGACCTCCATGCTGCCACTCTTCGACATGATGATGCAGGCACAAAACGGTGCGGCGATGGAAGCAGTCGCCCGGCAGTTCAACCTGGCGCAGGAACAGGCGACCAAGGCGATGGCGGCGCTGATGCCGGCCTTTTCCGCCGGCCTGAAGCGCAGCACCAGCAATCCTTACGATTTTGTCGGGCTGATGCAGGCCGTCGCCTCCGGCAATTATGCACGATATTTCGAGGATATGAGCCGGGCTTTCACGCCGGAGGGCATTTCAGACGGCAACAACATCCTCGCCCAGCTCTTCGGCTCCAAAGAGGTTTCGCGGGCGGTCGCTGCCCAAGCGGCGCAGATGACCGGGATCGGCCAGGATATCTACAAGCAGATGCTGCCCGTTTTGGCCGATACGCTGATGGGCGGGCTGTTCAAGCAGACGACCGGCCAGATGGCCTCGCCGGTCAACCCCTTCGTCAACACGGCGATGGGCGAGACCATTCAGAAATGGCTCGAGAGCACCGGCTTTGCGCCGAAACCGAAGGCCCCGGAACCCAACATCTTCGACAATCCTTTCACCCAGGCGATGCAGCTGATGTTTTCGATGCCGAAGCAGGAACCGGCGCCTCAGCCGAACCCCTTCCTCGACAATCCCTTCGCCAAGGCCTTTCAGGAAATGATGACCGGGCTCGGCCAGCAGCCGCCAGCCAAACAGCCGGCGGCCAAACAACCGGCGACCAAGGCGCCGGAGGCGCCAAAGGAGGAGGCAAAAGCCAATATCGAGAGCTATAGCAACATGCTGAACACCATGTTCGATAGCGGGCTTGAGGTGCAGAAGAGCTACCAGCGAAATCTCGAAGCGATCTTCGAAACCTACCGGCCGAAGCCCCCTGAACCCAAGGCATAAAAAAACCCGGTGATGGCTTGGGAAAAGCCGATCACCGGGTCAAGCGGCAGGGCTATTGGCTGTCACCCTGCGGGGAAACTCGACGCTCCTAGTCCTCGTGAGGGCGGAAGAGCTGCAGGCGCCAGCGATTGCGCGCCGAACGCGTCAGATGTTCCGACGGGTCCTCGAAAAACGTCGAGGCCAGGAAGGCGGAGGTCAGGTCGGCCCTGGTGAGGCCGATATCCCTCAGCTGACTGTCGTTCAGATCATGCAGCCCGTTGACCTCCATTCGATTGCGAAACCCGCGAAAGAGGGAGACCAGCGGAGCGAGGCCTGCCACCAGACGCTGGTAAAGCGTCGGAGTAAGCTTGCTGCAGTCGAGTTCTGTTGTCCGGTTTGTCATAAGCATCGAACTCTCCTTTCTCTAGGGCACGCAACAACCACCTCTCTCGCGAGGTCGTGCGGGAGGGGATAAGGCTGAATTTGCTTGGACAGGCAGGGTGTCTGTCCTTCACTTTGCTTGATTTGCATCCCGAAGATGCCAAAGACCTATTGATCAGTCCAACGAATGTTTCTAATGATTATCATCAGCTATCTTTATGGGTGACACCATGTCCGCGCCTCTTGATCTCGACCAGTTGCAGACTTTCATCGCCATCGTCGATTCCGGCAGCTTCACCAAGGCGGCCGACAAGGTCTACAAGACTCAATCGGCCGTCTCCATGCAGATGCGCCGTCTCGAAGAGCGCATCGGCAAGCAGCTCTTCATCAAGGATGGGCGCGGCAACCGACTGACGGTCGAGGGCGAGAAGCTGCTCAATTACGCCCGGCGCATCATCCGCCTCAACAATGAGGCGATCGCCGCCTTCGACGACAACAGGCTGGAGGGGACGCTGCGCATCGGCACGCCCGACGATTACGCCGACCGCTATATGCCGGAGATCATCGGTCGCTTCGCCAAGACCCATCCGAACGTCGAGCTTTATATCGTCTGTGAGCCATCGGTGGACCTTGCCGAGCGCATGCACAAGGGCGAGCTCGACATTGCGCTCGTCACCCATAATCCGCGCGAGCGCATGTCCGATGTCGTTAGAACCGAGCCGCTCTGCTGGGTAGGCTCGGCCAACCACCCCATTCGCGACGACGCGCCCGTGCCGCTTGCCGTAGGCCGGCGCGATTGCCAGTGGCGTCAGCTCGCCTGCTCGGCGCTCGATGCGGTGGGGCGCGAGCACCAGATCCTGTTCACCAGCTGGTCCTGCACCGTTGTCGCCGCGGCCGTGCTTGCCGGCATGGCTGTCTCGGTGATGCCGGAATCGGCGTTGCGGACCGGCATGAAAGTGTTGAGCCAAGCGGACGGCTTTCCCGCTCTGCCGCCGGTGCAGATCGGCATCATGAAGCGGCCCGGCGTCTCGATCTCGCTCATGAATGCGATCACCGCGCATATCACCGCCTGCCTCGACAACATCACGCCGGCAGTGATCGACGACAATCTCGAAGCCGAGGTCAAATCCGCACAGGCTCGGCTGCAGCCGCGCCTGAGGGCGGCCAATATGGTGCCGAGCTGGTAGAGGCTCTCAGGCCGCGCGCGGCGCGGCCTCGGTGAAAAGGGAGGCGCGGATGACGCGTTTCCACTCACCGAGCATGCGCCGCGCTACGGTCTCTTCGCTGATGGCGGCAAGTCGGATGACAGCGCCGATCAGATGGCTGAAAAGGTAAGTGCGGGCGAACATTTCCTCGTCGCAAAGATCGGGAGCCAGCCTGCGCACGGCGTCATGAAAAATGCCGGCGACGCGGCCGCTGTGCTCTATATTCAGCCGAAGCAGATCCTGATCGGTTTCCGTACCCATCCAGACGCCGAGATAGACGGGATCGTCATGGTAGGAATCGTAATACCAATCGATGATATCGCAGACGAGATCGAGCGCCTGGTCGAGCGACTGAACGTCGGAGAACATCGCCGCCGTCTTCGTCTGGATCGCCGAAGCGTGCTGATCGAACAGTGCTTTGACGATCGCCGCTTTCTCCGGGAAATACTGGTAAACAGAGCCGATCGGCACTTTGGCGGCGATCGCGAGTTCGGTCATCCGCATGGCGCTGACGCCCTTCTCGGCGATGATCCTGGCAGCGGCGGCGAGAATAAGATCCAGCCTCTGAATGCTGCGCTCCTGCTTCGGCTTCCTTCGCAAGCCGATGCGATCCATGCTTTCCACGCCCATGTCGTTCCCATTCTTATTGTTGCGCGCGGAGGCTTCTGCCACCAGCGCGTCGAGCGGATATGACATGCAGGCCTTCATCAGGCGTAAACAGAAAGGCTCGCATTTTAACGACCTGCAAACGCGTGTGAAAATCGGGAATTCAACTGTTCCCACCGGTTGCGCCTGACTGGAGAATCCTTGAAATAGTTGCGAAATTCTCGTCGACGGGAAAAACGCTGATGTCGCGACCCTTCGTTGCGAGGGAATGACCGTCGAGAAGTTTTAGAACTTCACAGACAGCGTCGCCTTAACCCCATGCTGCTGGGCGTCTTCCGCGATCTGGCCGGAATAGGCGATCCCGAGCGCAGCACCTTCGTTCAGGGCGACGTCAAGGCCGGCGTCGAGAACGAAGGCGTTCTCAGCCAGCGGCACGCCGGCGACGGTGAAGGCATCGCCTCCAGCAAAAGCCTGCGTCGACAAGGGGACGATATCGCCGACGGCATGGCGCCAGCCAGACATGCCGTGCAGGACGGCACTCGTCTCTCCCAGGCGGATCTCGGTTTCGGCACGCAGGCCGAGCGTGGTGATCGTGGTGTTGGTCGTGCGGCCGGAGACGTCGAGTGCGGCCGCTCCGCCCTCTTCGGAAAAGCCAGCCGTTCGAATGCCCACATGGGCGAGATTGACGAAGGGCTCGAAAGAGGCCGCCGCCCTCTCGAACCGGTAGGCGAGCTCCGCAAAGCCCTGCAGCGTGCCGGCCCCATAGTTCGCGTCGAGCCTGTCCTCGAAGCTGCCGATCGCGACACGGCGGCTGGTGTCGATGTCATGCCAGGTATGGGAGAGGCCGGAGCGGAAGGCGAGACCGCCCCAATGTGTGCCCGCATAGAGGCCGAGATGATAATCGTCGCTCGAACCCGACGAAGCACGGTGACGGGGATCGAAGCTGGAATTGCTGTAGCCGGCCATCAGGCCGAACCTGACCTCGTCGAAACTGCTGTCGACACCGGCGAGAAAGCCGCCCGTCTGATGGCGGAATGTGGCGGCATTGCCATCGGTGAATGCCTCGCTCAGACCGCCAAAGGCCATGCTCCAGAAAACCGGCCCGTCCGCAGTCTCGGGGGCGGTCACTGCCGGAGCGCCGGGCCAGAAGGCTTGTATCGGAACCATGGCGGCGACGGGATCGCCGAAAGCGGAGCGCAGACGGTCGTTGGCGGCCGCGCGAACAAACAGGCTCTGGGTGATCAACGCCGTCTTGATCGACGCATGGATTTCGCCGGAAAGCGCGTCGAAGCTAGCCTGAACTTGCGACCGGTCGTCGGGCAAGGTGACGATCGCATCGTAGATGTCGTTGCCGGAGCCGAGGTTCTCGGCAGCCGCCGCCGTGGCAATCTGGTTGCGCGTCGCAGCCATGTCGGCGAAGCTCACATCATTGCGGGCAATTTCCAGGTAGACATTGTTCAAATCATAGGAGAGGTCGGCGGCCAGAAAGGCATAATTGGAGGTGACGGCGCCAAAGGTTCCGCTCACCCCGCCGCTCGCGGTCAGGATCGTATAGGTGGAGAACGGCCTGTAGTCGCCATTCATTCCGATATGGGAAACGGTCGCGCCGTTGAGAAAGGCGGTGCCGGTAACCGAGATCAAATCGCTGGCGGTGCCGGCGGGATCGACCTCGACCTCATAAGTAGCGCCCGGATCGAAAGTGAGATTGCCGCCGACGTTTAAGGTTCCGATCGAATTGCCCGGCGCGATGGTGACGCCCGCCCCGGCGGTCAGTGCGCCGATATCACCCGAGCCGCCCAGTCTGCCGCCCGTCATCGTCAGGATGCCGCCAAGGCTGCCATTGACGATCAGGTGGCCGTCCGAAACCGTGGTCATCCCGGTAAAGGCGGAATTGTCGCCGGTCAGGCGCAGGGTGCCGCTGCCGGCCAAAGTGAAGTCGCCGCTGCCGGAGAGAGTGCCGCCATAGATACTGTCGCTCGCCTGATCGAGCGTGAGGTCGGCGCCGCCGAGCGCGATCTCCCCGCCGCTTCCCGAAAGCTCACCCATGGTCAGGTCGAAGCCGCCGAGATCGAGTATGCCGCCATTCACCGCATAGGCGCCGTTCTGCACGAAGGCGCCGGCGCCGCCTGCGACCAGAGTGCCGGCCTCGACCGTCGTCACGCCGGTATAGGCGTTGATGCCGGACAGCGTCAGCGTGCCGGTGCCCTGCTTGGTCAGGCCGCCGACGCCCTGCAAATCCGTGGTTATGCCGACAGCGAAGCCGTTGGTGTCGACAAAGGCGCCGCCGGCGTCGAGCGTCACTTCCCCGGCGCTGAAGCCGCGCAGGAAATTCGCCTCGTTGCCCGTAGCCCGCAGAATGCCGCCGTCGAAGATGAGGCTGGCACTGCCACCGCCTCTCTCGACATAGCCGGTTTCCAGGATGCCGCGCCCGCTCCCGGCGCTTCCGGCAAGTTCGACAGTGCCGGTAGCCCCGGAATCATCCGCGATAACGACCTCGGACGCCGATACCATGCCGGCATCGTCGATGCTCACGCTGCCTGAACCGAATTGGCCAACGACGAGCGCGCCGGAACTGATCCAGCTCGATCCGGCACCGGTCACGCTGACCAAGCCGCTGCCGTTCGAACTGAAGCCGACATAACCGAAGCTGCCGGTGACCAAGCCGCCATTGGAAATGGTCAGCGTTCCCGCGCCGGCCGCGCCGACCGAGACCTCAATGGAATTGCTCCAGAGCGAGTTTGCGCCTGTAACGATAACCTCGCCAATGGCGCTGGAATCGTTGCTGATATAGCCGGATGAACTGTTGACTGTCCCGCCATTCGAAATGATCAGAGTGCCGGTGCCGCTGTCGCCGATAGTGAGATCCTGGACGTTCGTCCAGGTCGAACCTGTACCGGTGACCGTTACCGTGCCGCTCGCGCCGGAGAAATAGCCGATATGGCCGAACTGGTTGTCGACCACAGCGCCGTCTTCGATGGTCAGCGCGCCGGTGCCCTGATGGCCGATATAAAGGTCGTCGGAATTGCTCCAGCTCGAGCCTGCTCCCGTGACCGTCACCGTGCCGCTGGCGCCGGGATCGACGCCGAGCACGCCGGTATCATTGCTGACCGCGCCGCCGTTGCGGATGATGAGGGTCGCATCGTCGCCATTCTGATCGCCAATGACGAGATCGGTATTGATGGTCCAGGGACTCGGCTGCGTGCCCGAGCCGGTGCCGCCCGGGTCGTTGCCGTCGACGATCTCCGTGTCGTTGCCGGTAATGACCTGCTGCGCCCATCCCGGCTCCGCCGCCAGCATCAGCGTCAGCGCCGCAGTGCTAGCCGATCCCGCAAGTCGCAGCATGGCCATGCGATGGATCGCCGCCCCGCCTGTCCTCTCGTCCATCTTCGCTCGCAAATCGTCCCCGCCATCACTCGCTCGCGCAGAAATAGACGAATCAATTTAAATATTGGTAACCATGTTCCTGAGATTATTCTTCGACGACAGCGCGCGTGTCTCTCAGACGCGCCAATGATGCTGCAACATTTTGAATTTATGCACGATTTTGCTGGATCGATTCCAGTTCAGGGAGTTCTGCCGTGGGTCGCCGCGCGTTATCCCATTGCCATCCACCCGGCCAGCCAGACCCACATGGCGGCGAGCGCGAGGTAACCGGCGGCGAAGATCGGGCTGCGGTAGCGCAGATCATTGCTGGTGACGTGGATGGCGGCATGGGCGTAGCGTAGGGCGACGAAGAGCCAGGCGAGCGCGACGGCGACAAGATTGTCGGCCTCGGTGACATAGAGAAGAATGCAGCAGGCGTAGAAGAGCACAGGCAGTTCGAACTGATTGGCGAGGCAATTCTTGACGGCGAGGCTTTCGGCCGGCTCGTCACGATTTTCGCGATAATCCGACTTCGCGATCTTGCCGGCGCGGACCATGTTCGCGCGCCGCTGTCCAAGAAGCGCATAAAGACCATAGACCAGGGCCACATGGGCAAGCAGTGGCCAGAAGATTTGATAGCCGGTCATATGCTCCCTCAAGTCCTTTCCGTTTCCGCATTCGTTGCGAGGAGTAGCCGAAAGGGGAGCAGGATGCCAGCGGCTGAGGCCGCGTCTCAGTCCTGGCGCGGCGACAGCCAGCGGTGGATGGCAAGCCGGGCGAGGAGGATGAAGCAAATGGCGAGGCTTGCGAATTTCAGCCGCGTCATCCAAGGCAGCAGCTCTGCTGCCAGACTTGCAGATCCACCGTCGCCGAAGGCGATCATGCTTGAGATATTCTCGCCGTAGTCGGCAAGGCCGTAGAGGAACGGCAGCAGGTAGACCGCGCGGCCGACGAGCGGATGCAGCGATCGCCCGAACCAGGCGCCGACGGGCCCGAGCCTGAGGAAGGCGAGGAACAGCAGCGCCGTCAACAATGCCGGAAAGACCAGCTCCGGCCCGAAATACATGGCGCTGAGCAGTCTCGCCGCCGTCTCGTTCTCGTCGAGCAGCGTCTGCATGTGGAAGACGGCCGACTCGTCGTAACCGGCGAAATAGGTATCGAGCACCGCCTGGCCGGTTTCATGCTTGAAGGGGACGACGAAGCCGAAGGTCGTCCAGGCGAGCACGGCCAGGCAAAGAGCGGCGAGCAGCGCGATGATCCAGAGCGGAATCCCGCTGCCCGTCTTCATGATCAGAGACCGGCGCCCGGATAGTTCGGGCTTTCCCGGGTGATCGTCACGTCATGCGCATGGCTTTCGCGAAGACCGGCGCCGGAGATGCGCACGAAGGTCGCCCGCTCCTGGAAATCCTTCAGGTCCTTGCCGCCGACATAACCCATGGCCGCCTTGAGGCCGCCGGCGAGCTGGTGGACGACGGCCGAGACTGGGCCCTTATAGGGAACCTGGCCCTCGATGCCCTCAGGCACGAGTTTCAGCGTGTCGCGCACCTCAGCCTGGAAATAGCGGTCGGCCGAGCCGCGGGCCATGGCCCCGACGGAGCCCATACCGCGATAGGCCTTGAAGGAACGGCCCTGGTAGAGATAGACCTCGCCCGGGCTCTCATCGGTGCCGGCGAGCAGCGAGCCGATCATAACGGCGGAAGCGCCGGCGGCGATCGCCTTGGCAAGATCGCCGGAGAATTTGATGCCGCCATCGGCGATGACGGGCACATCCTGATCCTGTGCGGCCTGCACGGCCGACATGATGGCGGCGAGCTGCGGAACGCCAACGCCGGCGACGATGCGGGTCGTGCAGATCGAACCCGGGCCGATACCGACCTTGACGGCATCGGCGCCCGCATCGATCAGCGCTCTGGTGCCGTCATAAGTGGCGACGTTGCCGGCCATGATCCTGATCGAGTTGGACAGTTTCTTGACCCGGGTGACGGCATCCAGCACGCGCTGCGAGTGGCCATGGGCGGTATCGACGACCAAGAGGTCAACGCCGGCCTCGATCAGCCGCTCGGCGCGCTCGAAGCCGTCATCGCCGACGCTGATGGCGGCGGCGGCGCGAAGCCGGCCCTGCGCATCCTTGGAGGCGTTCGGGTTCAGCTGCGACTTCTCGATATCCTTGACGGTGATCAGACCGACACAGCGGCCTTCGGTATCGACGACCAGCAGCTTTTCGATGCGGTGCGAGTGAAGCAGGCGCTTGGCCTCCTGCTGATCGACGTTTTCCTTGACGGTGACCAGATTGTCCTTGGTCATCAGCTCGTGGATCTTCTGCTCCGGATCGGAGGCGAAGCGAACGTCGCGGTTGGTGAGGATGCCGACGAGGCGGCCTGACTTCTCAACGACCGGGATGCCGGAGATGCCGTGCGACTTCATCAGGCCGAGCGCCTCGGCAAGCTTTGCGTCCGGCCCGATGGTGACCGGATTGACGACCATGCCGCTTTCGAACTTCTTCACCTGGCGGACTTCTTCCGCCTGCTCGACCGGCGTCAGGTTACGGTGGATGACGCCGAGGCCGCCGGCCTGGGCCATGGCGATCGCCAGCCGGCTTTCGGTGACGGTATCCATGGCCGATGAGAGGATCGGGATGTTGAGGTCGAAGTCGCGGGCGATGCGGGTCGCGATGTTCGTCTGGCCGGGCATAACCTCGGAATGGCCGGGCTGCAGCAGCACGTCGTCGAAGGTGAGCGCGTCCGCGCCGGTTGCCGTTTCTATGATGCGGGCCATGGCCAAATTCCTTCAGTTAAGAGAAATGCAACCCGTCCCGGAAACGAATCGTCCGCCCCGGCGGTGTGCATGAGTTGCTTGGAAGTTGGCGAGGGCTGGTAACACGTCTATGACAGGAAGGAAATAGCAAAAAGCCCGGCATATTCGCCGGGCTCGTCATGGGTGCCATGCACGAAGAGCAATTCCGGGAAAACGGAACCGTTTGCGATCAGATATCGAACTGATAGGTCTTCGGCACGAAGCGATAGCCGCCGTCCTGCCTCTCGGCGAAACCGACCGCCGGGAACGGCATGTGATAGCCGAGGAAGGCGATCTTCTCGGCGGCGATCATGTCGAAAACCTTGCGGCGGGCGGCGGCCGCCTGCGCCTTGTCCATGTCGAAGCGCACCTCCCAATCCGGCCGCAGCAGCGACAGGATGTAGTGGTTGGCCGTATCGCCGGTCAGTACCAGGCGCTTTCCTTCCGATTCGACGTGGAACACCATGTGCCCAGGGCTGTGGCCGGCTGCCAGCATCGCGGTCATGCCCGGCGCGACGCTGGCGCCGTCCTTGAGGAAGGTGGCTTTTTCGGCAAGCGGCGCCACATTGGCGAGCACCACCTTGTGGCCGCCCTCGGCCGGTGTGCCCTCGCGCGCGGTGTTCGACCAGAAATCATATTCGGCCTCACCGATGACATAGCGGGCATTCTTGAAGGCGGGCGCGCCGTCTTCCATCAGCCCGCCGATGTGATCGCCGTGCAGATGGGTCAGAGCCACCAGGGTCACGTCCTCGGGTGAATATCCCGCCACCTTCAGGCCCTCGGCGAGCTTCCCAAGTCCGCGGGCGCGGCCACCCGCGCCAAAGCCGGTGTCGACGAGAATGAGATCGGAACCGGTGTCGATAAGAACAGGCGCATAGCCGTTCAGGAGCTTGTCGGCCGGCAGGAAGTTTGCAGTCAGCAGCGCCTGGACGGTTTCGGGATCCTGATTGGTGCCGTAGGTCTCGTAAGGCTTTTCGGAAATGTTGATTCCGTCCCTGACGACGGTGAACTTATAGGAACCGAGCTTGAACTGATTGATTTCGGGTAAAGGCGTTATATCGATACGTCTGCTTGCTCCAGTGACGGCCGCTTCGGCCTTCTCTCTCAAAATTGTCGGCGCCGCCAGCAGGCCGAGGCTTGCGGCAAAAAGCGTGCGCCGTGTCATTTGCGTTGAAATTGCCATATATCCATCCCCCATGACGCGTGCTTTGTCGCTGCGCGGCCGATGATACCCGCCGGATTTCTTGCCCCGGCAGCGTAGACATAGGTCAATCTTGATAGCGGACCTTGTCGGACAAGCCGTCTCACGCAGACGTGAACCAAACGTGTCGGCGAAATCGATTGAGGGATTGGCAGGCCCGCCAGGCAGGACTAAACAACACTGGCCTTTCCCGCCCTGATCTCGCGCCCTCAAGGCTCCCGCCTATGAACCGCATCGTCCCGCTGATCCTCGCCGTCGCTCTCTTCATGGAACAGATGGATTCAACCGTGATCTCGACGGCGCTGCCGGCGATCGCCGCAGACCTCCATGTCGGGCCGATCACGCTGAAGCTGGCGCTGACCTCCTATATGGTGGCGCTTGCGGTGTTCATTCCGGTCAGCGGCTGGATGGCCGACAGGTTCGGCGCCAAGAAGATCTTTCGCCTCGCCATATCAGTCTTCGTCATCGGCTCGATCTTCTGCGCCATCTCCTCCAACCTCGTCGAATTCGTCTTTGCCCGCTTCCTGCAGGGCATGGGCGGCGCGATGATGACGCCGGTCGGCCGTCTCGTGCTGGTGCGCACGACACAGCGAAGCGATCTCGTCTCGGCCATGGCGTTGCTCACCATCCCGGCGCTTGTCGGCCCGCTCACCGGCCCGCCGCTCGGCGGCTTCATCACCACCTATTTCAGCTGGCACTGGATCTTCCTGATCAACGTGCCGGTCGGCATCATCGGCATCTGGCTGGCGACGATCTTCCTGCCGGAGGTGGAGGCGACAGCGCCGCCGAAACTCGATTTCGCCGGTTTCGTGCTGACCTCGCTTTCGGCCGCGGGCGTCGTCTTCGGCCTGTCGGTGGTCAGCCTGCCGGCCCTGCCGCCGATCATCGGCATCAGTGCGACCTTGATCGGGCTTGCCTGCGGCGTCCTCTATATCCGCCATGCAAAGCGCCACCCGGCGCCGATCCTCAACCTCAACCTTTTCAAGAATCCGACGTTCCGGGCCTCGACCACCGGGGGCAACCTCTTTCGCATCTGCGTCGGCGCCATGCCGTTCCTCACGCCGCTGATGCTGCAACTCGGCTTCGGGCTGACGCCGTTCCAATCGGGCCTCATCACCTTCGCCGGGGCGATCGGCGCGATCACCACCAAGTTCATGGCAAAGCGGGTTTTCGCGGCGACCGGCTTCCGCACGACGCTGATCGGCGCTGCCCTGGTGACGACTGTCGTCACCGTCATCACCGGCCTGTTCACGCCGGCAACGCCGCATCTCGTCATCATCGGCGTGCTGCTCATCGGCGGCTTCTCCCGCTCCTTCATGTTCACCGGCGTCAATGCGCTTGCCTTTGCCGATATCGACGATGCGCAAGCGAGCCAGGCGACCTCGATGAGCTCGGTGATGCAGCAGATCAGCCTGGCGCTCGGCGTCGCGCTCGCAGCCGCGATCCTGGAAAGCTCGATCTATATTAGAGGCGAAGAGCTGCAGGTCGCCGATTTCCACCTCGCCTTCTACATCATCGCTGGACTGACAGTGATTGCGACCATCCCCTTCATCCGCATGGACCGCAATGCCGGCGCGCTCGTTTCCGGCCACCGCTCAAAGCGTGTGGCGGCATCTGCGATCGAGGCCGAGCAGCAAGCCGTGAAATAAGCTTTCTATTCAGGGCTCTCGCAGACGGCAGAGAGCTTGTTGCCGTCGAGATCGCGGACATAGGCGGCATAAAAATGGGCATGGTAGGGGCGCAGACCCGGCCCGCCTTCATCGGCAGCACCTGCTGCGATTGCCGCCGCATGGAAGGCATCGACGGCTGCCCGCGTTTCGGCCGTGAACGCGACCATGGCGCCATTGCCCGCGCTCGCCCGGCGGCGATTGAAGGGCGTCACCACCCAGAAGCGGCAGCGCGTATCGCCGTCGGCGGAATAGCCGATCTCCTCCTGCGAATAATGCTGGCGGCGATAGCCGAGCACAGGCAGAACGGCATCATAAAAATGCCCTGCGCGATCAAGGTCGTTGGTTCCGAGCGTGACGTAAAGTAGCATGGGATCGTCATCATCGGCCTGGATCGGCCGGAGATCAAGCTTCCTCTGCTTGACCTTCCGCCTTGCGGCCTTTGAAGCCCTTGGCCAGCAAAAACATCTCAACCGATTCGGCGCGCGACGAGTTCGGCTTGACGTGGACGACCTGGCGGAAATTCTGCTTCAGCAGGGTGAGCAGATCGCGCTCGGTGCCGCCCTGGAAGGTCTTGGTGAGGAAATGCCCGCCCTCCCCCAGCACCTCGATGGCGAAATGGGCCGCGACTTCACACAGATGCATCGTGCGCAGGTGGTCGGTGCGGTGATGGCCGGTGGTCGGCGCCGCCATATCGGAGATGACGAGATCGGGCGTGCCGCCGACGGCCTCCATCAGCTTTTCCGGCGCACTCGGATCAAGGAAATCGAGCTGCAGGATCTTGACGCCGGGAAGCTGGGCCATTTCCAGGAAATCGATCGCGGCCACGCGGACATCCTCATCGGTCGAGCCGGTGACCTTGGCGGCGATCTGCGACCAGCTGCCGGGCGCCGCACCGAGATCGATGATCCGCTTGGCGCCGCGCAGGATGTGGTATTTCTCGTCGATCTCCAACAGCTTGAAGGCGGCGCGGGCGCGATAGCCCTCGAGCTGGGCGCGCTGCACATAGGGATCGTTGATGTGGCGCTGCAGCCACTGGCGGGAGGAGGCCTTCATCTTCTTGTTCTTGACGCGCTGGCCGAGCTTGCGGCCGGTGCGATTTCCCGCGATCGGTGCCTTGGTCATGCCCTTCCCCTCATTTCGCACGCTGGCCGCGGCGATTGCGATTGCGCCGCCACACGCCGTCATCAGCCATCATGTCGGTGAGCAGGCCTTCCCTCAAGCCGCGATCGGCAACGCGCATGCGCGGGCTCGGCCAGCGGCGGCGGATCGCCTCGAGGATGGCGCAGCCGGCGAGCACCAGATCGGCCCGGTCCGGTCCGATGCAGGGATTGGCCGCGCGGCTGTCGAAATCCCAGGAGAGAAGTTTTGCCTGCATGGCGGAGACCTCGTCGTCCGACAGCCAGATGCCGTCGACCTTGCGCCGGTCATAACGCGGCAGGTCGAGATGGACGCCGGCAAGCGTCGTCACCGTGCCCGACGTGCCGATCAGGTGGAAATCTCCGGTCTGGACAATTTCGATCTCGGGGCAATCGAAGCTCCCGAGCATGCCTTCGACCTCGCGCACCATGCCTTCGAAAAGCTCCGGCGTGACATCGCGCCCGCCGTGACGCTCCGACAGCGTCACGACGCCGACCGGCAGTGACGTCCAATGGGTGATGTGATTGGCAAGCCGGCTGAAGCGATTGTCGCCGATGCGGATGACGGCGATCTCCGACGAACCGCCGCCGATATCGAAGAGCACGACGGAACGTGTCTCGCGGCCGACCAGCGAAGAGCAGCCGGAGACGGCAAGCCGCGCTTCGGTTTCCCGATCGATGATTTCGAGCTCGAGGCCGGTTTCGGCAACGACGCGGCCGAGGAATTCCTCGCCATTGACCGCTTGGCGGCAGGCTTCGGTGGCGATCAGCCGCATGCGGCGGATCTCCCGGCTCCTGAGCTTGGAGGCGCAGACCCTCAGCGCCTCGATCGCCCTTTCCATCGCCTCGTCAGACAGACGGCCGCTCGCCGCAAGGCCCTCGCCGAGGCGCACGATACGGGAAAAGGCATCGACGACGCGGAACTGGCCCGGACGGGTCGGCTGGGCAATGAGCAGACGGCAATTGTTGGTGCCGAGATCGAGCGCCGCATAAAGCTCTTCCGGCCAGGCATATTCGCCGGGCTGGCGATCCGACTGGCGCGCGTGGCTCTCCGGGCGGCCCTTGCGGCCGGCGCCGGCGCCGTTCTGGATGTCGCGCGGGACGGCGGCACGCGCCGTCTCTTCAACCCGGTTTTCCTGCGGCTGAATATGGGAAGGCTTTGCCGATGTCAGCGGCCGCCCCTGCAGGCCACGCTTGCCGCGATGCTTGCGGCGATTGCGCCGGCTCGACGGCGAATCGCCGCCGTCCCGGGCGGCATTGGCTGCGACGCCCGTCTGTTCCATCGGCTGAGATTGAGGTGCGCCCTCCTGCAAGGCGCCATGGCCGCCACGACGGCGGCGCTTTCGCTTGCGGGCCGGATTGCCGGCTGCATCTTCCATCGGGCGCGCCGGCTGTCCGGCACCGCCGGCAAGCTCATGCGAAGCGGGATGGGCCGCATTGCGGGATTGACCGCCACGCTTGCCCTTGCGGCGCCTGGACTTCTTGCCGTCCTTGCGCCCTGCCGCCGACGCCCCGTCAAATTGCGGCTTCACGCCGCCTTCGGGGTCTTCCACGTTGATTTTCCACCGCGCCGCGCAACTCCCTGAGGTATGCAGCAGGCGCTCGTTCGATTTTTGCGTTGCCGCAAGAATATCAGCGCCCGCCAAAATCACCAAATTCTTTTTTGGCAAAGGGATTTGCGGAATAGTTTCGGCCCTGGCCGAGACGACCGATTTTTTTCAAAACAGGTATTTGCAATCGGCGGGCTTTTGTTTATAAGCGCCGCACACCAGCCGAACCGCCCGCCGGTTCGCCCTTGCTGGGGAATAGTTCAATGGTAGAACAGCGGACTCTGACTCCGTCGATCTTGGTTCGAATCCAGGTTCCCCAGCCAATTCTCCCTAATTGATGAGACGACAGCCGTCGATGTGGATGCCTGACCTGCTGCTTGTCAAAGCAGCGAACAGTTGCCGCGATTCCGGGCCGTGATCGTGCGCTTCGATCAACAGCTCCGCTCAGTGGAAAACGTCAGACCAGCGCCGCGTCCGATGCTGACGGCACGCCGACGTCGCCGAGCCGACGGATAGGCGACGCAATCGTTATCGATGAGAGTCTAAACGGCTGGATCGCTACTGGCGCACCGCGGCGCCGTTGCCTTCGACCTGCAGAAACCATTCATACACGGCGCGAACCCCCTCCCCCAGCGAGATGCGCGGCTTCCAGCCCATGTTCTTCAGCTTGTCGTTGCTCATGAGCTTGCGCGGTGTACCGTCCGGCTTGGAGAGGTCGTGGGTGATTTTTCCTTCATAACCGACAACGCGGCAAACCAGCTGGGCGAGTTCGAGGATTTCGATATCCTCTCCCGATCCGACATTGACGTGCTCAGCGCCCGAATAATTCTTCAACAGGAAAACGAGCGCATCCGCACAATCGTCGACGTGAAGAAATTCCCGCCGGGGCGTTCCGGTTCCCCAGATGGTAATTTCGGAAGCCCCCGTCGCCTTTGCGAGGTGGGCTTTGTGAATCAGCGCCGGCAGAACGTGACTGGACTGCAGATCGAAATTGTCGCCCGGACCATAAAGATTGGTGGGCATGGCAGAAATATAATCGCGCCCGTGCTGCTTGCGGTAGGCTTCGGCCAGCTTGATCCCGGCGATCTTGGCGATTGCATACCATTCGTTGGTCGGCTCGAGCGGGCCGGTCAGAAGCGCGTCTTCAGAAATCGGCTGCGGCGCAAATTTGGGGTAAATGCAACTTGAACCCAGGAACAGAAGCCTGTCGACGCCGCAGCTGTGTGCGGCTTCGAAGATATTAGCCTCGATGATCAGGTTATCGTAGAGAAAATCGGCCGGAAGGGTGTCGTTCGCAAGAATCCCGCCAACCTTCGCGGCCGCGAGGATGATCGCATCCGGTCTGTTCGTCTGGACGAATCTTTCGACCTCGTCCTGCCGCTTCAGATCGAGCTCCTGCCGCGTTGCCGTAACGACAGTGCAATTTTCTGAGTGGAGCCTGCGCATAAGGGCGCTGCCCACCATGCCCCGATGGCCGGCCACCCAGATTTTCTTGTTGGACAAGTCGGACACTCAGCGCTCTTTCCTGAAGTTTTGAGTCTTCCAGTGCTTGATATCTTCACGCACCATTTCGGCAGCGAGGTCGCGAACCGGCGTTTTATGGTGCCAGCCGAGTTTCTGACGCGCCTTGGTCGGATCACCCAGCAAAAGGTCGACTTCAGTCGGGCGAAAATACCGGGGATCGATTTCGACAAGGCATCGACCGGAGGCGGCATCATAGCCCTTCTCGTCGACGCCGGACCCCTTCCATTCCAGGGTGATGCCGACATCGGCAAAGGCCCATTCGACAAACTGGCGCACGCTGGTCGTCTCACCCGTCGCCAAGACGTAGTCCTCCGGCTTGTCCTGCTGCAGCATCAGCCACATGCCTTCGACATATTCACGCGCGTGACCCCAGTCGCGCTTGGCGTCGAGATTACCCAGGAAGAGCTTATCCTGAAGACCGACATGGATGGCAGCCACCGCCATCGTGATCTTGCGGGTAACGAAGGTTTCGCCGCGAAGCGGGCTTTCATGGTTGAACAGAATGCCGTTCGACGCATGCATACCGTAAGCCTCGCGATAATTCACGACGATCCAATAGGCATAGAGCTTGGCAGCGGCATAGGGGGAGCGCGGATAAAACGGCGTCTTCTCGCTCTGCGGCACTTGCTGAACAAGGCCGTAAAGCTCCGATGTCGACGCCTGGTAGAATCGGGTCTTGTGCTCAAGACCGAGGATGCGGATCGCCTCAAGAAGCCTCAGGGTCCCAATGCCATCGGCGTCTGCCGTATATTCAGGCGTTTCAAAGCTGACGCCAACATGGCTCTGTGCGGCAAGGTTGTAGATTTCGTCAGGCTGCGTCTGCTGCACGATCCGCAGGAGATTGGTCGAGTCGATCATATCGCCATAGTGGAGGATGAAGCGCGGATGAGCCTCATGCGGATCCTGATAGATGTGCTCGATCCGGCCGGTGTTGAAAGACGAGGATCGCCGCTTGATGCCATGCACCGTATAGCCCTTGCTCAAAAGCAATTCGGCCAAATAGGCACCATCCTGACCAGTTACCCCAGTAATAAGCGCAGTTTTCGTCATTTTTCACGTCGTCTTTCGATGCAATCTTCGGGATGTGTTTATGGAAATGACCGAACGAGTGCAACCCCCATGTAACTGCGGCCAGGCCGGAGAAATCAACATCGTCGATCTCCTCGGTTGACGCGAGACTGCGACAATGAGACTAAACTCTTTCCCTCGCGCTCCGCCAGCCTGAATCCAGCATCAGCGGCAGGTAAGGCAATAGGCACTAAGCTACCTACTTCTGATAGACAAGTCGGTGCGGAAGACCTTGATTTCCGATTATTTCAGTTGCGCTCGTTGCAGAAAGCGACAAGAAGGTGGTTGTCTGTTGATCTGCGAGACGCTGGTAAGCAATGCCTGAAAATTCTCCCTCTGAGACATCGCGCTCCGGATGGTTGTTGGTGCCGATGCAAGCGCTCGTCGCCCCTTTGCTGGCGATGCCGCGGGTTGCAAAACGCGCTCTGGCTTTGCTGGTGGATTCCAGCTTTTGTGTTCTGACCATCTGGTTGGCCTATTGCTTCCGGCTCAATGAATTGACGGTTTTGACCGGCGTGCAGTGGCTGCCGGTGTTCGTTTCGCTGTGCATGGCGCTGCCCATCTTCATCGTCATGGGCATGTATCGGGCGATTTTCCGTTATGCCAATCTGGCCGCGTTCATTACCGTTCTGAAGGCGATTGCCATCTACGGCTTCGCCTTCATGACGATTTTTACCGCTCTCAGCGTCCCGGGCGTTCCGAGAACCGTCGGCATTCTCCAGCCCTTCCTGCTGTTGATCGGGATCGGGCTGTCGCGGCTGGGTATCCGCTATTGGCTCGGAGATGCCTACCAGCGTATCCTTCACCAGAATATGCTTGCCAAGGTGCTGATCTACGGGGCAGGCAAGGCCGGGCGGCAACTGGCAGCTGCCCTGACGAACAGTGCCGAGCTTAATGTCGTCGGCTATCTGGATGATGATCCACGCCTCAAGGGCGGCGTCATGGGCGGCTTGCCGATCTATGATCCCTCGGATCTTCCGGTGCTTGCCGAAGCGCTCGGCGTGCACAATGTGCTTCTTGCTCTCCCGTCCGCATCCCGGCAGCGTCGCAGCGAAATCCTGGAGCATATCCGCAAGGCCAGGGTGAATGTTCGGACATTGCCGGATCTCACGGCGCTTGCTCAGGGCCGTATCGCGGTTTCCGACATTCGTGAGCTGGAGATCGAAGACCTGCTGGGCAGGGAGGCGGTGGCGCCGCGGCAGGATTTGCTCGACAAGGCAATGCGCAAAAAGGTGGTGATGGTGACAGGCGCCGGCGGTTCCATCGGCGGTGAACTCTGTCGCCAGATTCTGCGCAATGCGCCTTCGACCCTTATCCTCATCGATCAGAACGAGTTTTCGCTTTATAATATTCACGCCGAATTGCTAAAGCTGGCCGAACTTTACCAGCAGGAAAGCCTGCAGATCGTTCCGATCCTTTGTTCCGTCCGCGACCATGACCGCATGGAACATATTATGCAGAGCTGGCGGCCTCAGACGCTCTATCATGCCGCCGCTTACAAGCATGTGCCTCTCGTCGAACATAATGCCGTGGAGGGCATCAAGAACAACGTCATGGGGACGCTGATCACCGCGCGCGCGGCGAACAAATGCGGCGTCTTGAATTTTGTGCTGATCAGCACCGACAAAGCCGTGCGTCCGACGAATGTGATGGGCGCCAGCAAGAGGCTGGCGGAGATGGTTCTGCAAGCGCTTGCCGCAGAACCGGCCGTTGACAGAGTGCGCACGAATTTCTCCATGGTCCGCTTCGGAAACGTGCTCGGTTCCTCCGGATCCGTCGTGCCGCTGTTCCGGCAGCAGATCAAGGAAGGCGGGCCGGTTACCCTGACGCACCCGAAAATAACCCGCTACTTCATGACCATTTCGGAGGCCTCGCAACTGGTCATTCAGGCGGGCGCCATGGCCGAGGGCGGGGATGTTTTCCTGCTCGACATGGGCGAGCCCGTCCGCATCGCAGACCTCGCCCGCAAGATGGTCGAGCTTTCGGGATTGACCGTCCGCGACGAGGATAATCCCGAAGGGGACATCGAGCTTTCCGTTACCGGCCTGAGGCCCGGAGAGAAGCTTTATGAAGAATTGTTGATCGGGGATAACCCTGAGACAACCGAACATCCCCGGATTATGAAGGCACGCGAGGATTTCCTGTTCTGGCCGGAGCTTTCCAAGAAGCTCAGCTCGCTCAATGCGGCATTGGATCGGAACGATATGATCGCTGCCCGTGCGACCTTAGCTGAGCTCGTTTCCGGCTACTCGTCGACGGGCGAGGTCTCGGATCTGGCTTTGGTCGGCGTAGAAACCAATACGGCGGCGTGAACGTGGCTGCAGCGTCCGTAAAATCACCGCGACGAGGCAGGCGAAGATCTGCATAGCCGTGCGGTTAACGGGGGCATCGTGATAGGCCCAGGTTGCGGTCTTTTGATGATTGACATTGAAGGTCCGATAGGATTGAAGCGTCATTAGGCTCCGAGCTGTTATGAAATTCTTTGCTAAATTTGAGCCTATGACGAATTCTGAAAGCTGCGGTCATGGAACAAAGATCATTTGACGAGGAAATTAATCTATTCTCTATTGTTTCCTTTCTAAGACGTGGCATGGCCATCATTATTGTGTGCTGCTTCATTGGAGTTGCACTAGCAGGCATTTTCCTCTGGCGTAGCCAACCTTACTATCAAGCTTCCGCACAACTGGTGCTTGCAAGCGCATCAGCTCCGACACAGCTCGACCCTGATGCCGTCGCTCTTGTGGAGCCTCGTGAACATGTTACTTTTCGTCTGCGATCTCCATCAGCTTTCGATCAGCAGACCGTCTCCGCGTGCTCCGACGGCGGCCCGGTAACCGCCGAACAGATTTCGCAAAACGTGAGGGTGACGGCACCATCAGTTCCCAGTGACGTCATCGAAATTTCCTTTACCGCCCCAGCCGCTGAATTGGCGCGGCAGTGCGTCGCCGCGATCGTGCGGGGGGTTCAAGAACAGCAGACGTTGGTTGCGTCCACCGGCTCGGAACATCTGAAATCTAAAATCAGGTCACTGCAGGATCAACTCGTGGAAAATTCGAAGCTCCTGAAGGAGGCGCAGGATTCCGGATGGCAGCAGGCAATATATCTCGCGACACGCGACGATGCGATCGCATTGCGTAAGGACATTGCCGACTTGACGGGTAAACTTGAATTGAGCAAATCTGCAACTCTGCTTTCCCCAATCTACGCTCCCGCAAATGCCGCCTCTCCGACCAAGATAACTATTCTGACTGCAGGTCTCTTTGTCGGGTTCGTTATCGGACTTCTAATCAACCTCCTTAAAAGCGCATACCTCATTCAGCGAAATCGCCGTAGCCGGTCGAACGGCTAATGCGTTAGCGCACCTTGAGCAAGGCCGCACGAATTACCTGCATGCCCCGCGATACAAGCTTCTTAGAGAAGAAATTTACTGGGCTGGCTCTCAACCCGTGAGTTTCAAGCGCAAGTAGAATTTCTTTGTTTTGCTGCAGGATATTCTTCCAGCTGCGATTTGTCGTGCCGCCCATTCGCATCTTCACCATAATGCCGGGCAGGTATTTCGACTTGATACGGTGGCGTTCTAGAAAGCGCATCATTAATTCTACATCAGCAGCAATCCTATAACAGAGGTCAAACGACCCAAGGCGCTTGTAGACCTCGCGCCGAACAAAGAAGGTTGGATGAGGCGGGCACCAGCCCTTTTCGAAAGCCCGAGGTACAAAAGGCGAAGAGCGCCAGTCGCGCACGATCGTTGAGGTATCATCTTGCCGAACATAGCAGAGATCCCCGTAACATGCTTCCAAGGCCGGATCCCGGAACGCCTCCGCGACCTTTGCTAGAGCGCCCGGCATGTAAAAGTCGTCGCCATTGATGAAGCCGATAACATCGCCGGTCGCAAGACTTATTCCTTTATTCATGGCATCATAGATGCCGAAGTCCTCTTCGGAAACTAGGCGCGTAATAACCTCGCGACGTTCGTTGATCCGATCAAGCGTGCGGTCCTTTGAGAGTCCGTCGACGACGATATACTCCATATTTGGATAGTTTTGAGCGCGAACGGATTCGATCGTCTCAGCGATCGTGGCTTCGTTGTTGAAGACAACGGTGATGATTGAAATTTTCGGTTCGCGCATTCACACTTACTTTCATAGCTGGTGGGTAGAGGCGAGGCCCCCGGCCTTCGTCCGTGGTTTGTTACCGGCGTTTGGTGGCAGCCCGTTGAACAAGCGCATGGAAATCAGTGATGAAGCGGTTGACGCGTTCATTAGCGATGGCCTGTGCCTTCGCCGCCCGGTCGAACAGAATATCAGGCGAAGACAGATTTGCCGAAGCAAGTGCGTCTGCAAGCGCCTGCGCGTCATGGCGATCGAAAAATACGGCCACTTCGCCCGCCTGTTCCCTGTTGACGTCCAAATCCGACAAAATCAACGGCACGCCCCACGACAGAGCCTCTTCGACTGTCGTGCTCCATCCTTCGAAGAGAGATGGATTCAGCAAGGCCATACTAGCGGTTGCGAGTGGAGCAAGATCGCCATATGGGATAAGACCGAGAAGAATGAAGTTTGAGGAGAGACCGGAAGTGTCGATAGCAGCCTTCACACGCGGAAAATAATAGGGGTCACGCGGATCAGACTGGCTGCCACATGCCACGATAGTAACGTCTTGACCGCGGTCACGGAGGATCGTCAATGCTTCCACGACAAGAAGATGGTTCTTGTGCTGCCAGAACTGGTTGGGAAGGAAGACATATCGCTCAGGCAGTCCATATTTGTCGGCAAGAGCACGAGCAGCCGCAGGAACAATCACGACCTTGGGCGGCACCGCAAACCTGACGACGTGTGTGCGCCCCCGGGAGGACGGATAGAAAACTTCGCACGAGACGCGCGAGTCTTCGCTACTCAACATGATCTCGCGTTTTCCCAGGACCTGAATTCTAAACCCTATATCGCGTTTCCAGTAGCCAAGCTTACTGAAGAGATGGGGGAGGAAGCGGTGCTGGAAATCTGGGATCCAGGCAATAGCGGGGATGCCGAGATTGAAACCAAAAAATTGTGCCACCTCAAATACGACATCTATCTGGTGAGTTCTAAACAGCTTACGCACACGCCAGTCGGCGCCGGTGACAAGACCGGTGAGCAGAGATCTAAAGCTCCTGGATCTGTTAAAGAGCGGGCTACGGACCACCTCAACGCAATTGAGAGCCGCAAATGGAGTTATATCTTCTTCATCGACGTCGGTTCCAAAGAACATAACAGGCGTAAGAGCTCTGCTCTGATCAGCGGACAGCAGCCTGGCAAGATTTATCAGATAGTTATAACCGCCGGTCCAGTCTTTCCCGCCGATCATCGTAAAGGCAATACGGGTCATGATCTCACACCGGATTCCGATCGAAACCACCTGACATAGTCTGAGATGCCTTCCATCAAATCCTTTTGCCACTCGAACCCGAGGGCCGCGAGCTGCTCGGATTGGGCTATCAGGCTTTGAGGGTCGCCAGCTCGTGCTTTACCCGAAAATTCAATCCTAGCTTCCCAATTAGTATCGACCGCCCATGCTTTGGCAATACCTTCAACGATCGCGCGAACATTTGTGCCGCGGCCGGTGCCGATATTGATAACTTTTGGCGAGGGGCTCGCCTCGGTGTGGATCAGCGACAGCGCGCGCGCGACATCGGTCACCGCCGTCCAGTCTCTAAGCTCGTTGCCACTGCCACCGAGAAGGAGTCGCTCAGGGTGAACCTCGAGCTGGGAGCAAACGTCCCAGAGCAATTGCTTGCGTAATCCCTCCCCATAGACTGAAAACAGCCGACCGATCACGACCTTTAACTCGTAACTCTCACAATAGGAGATGCAGAGAGATTCCATTATATGCTTGTGATGACCGTAGGGAGAGAAGGGGTTGGGTTTCGCCGTTTCAGCTATCTGACCTGTGTGCCCTGCCCCGTAAACAGCAGCGCTAGAAACCGCCACTAAGCTGCTTTTAGGGGCCTCCAATCTCATCCATTCAAGGAGTTCAATGCTCGAGCTGACCGTGCGGTGGAAATCTTCGCGAGGATTTGCGATTGCTGCTCCGACCGACGAGCCCCCCGCAAGATGGTACACAATGTCCACCGTCCCAAACTGCTGTTGAATCAACCGAAGATTGGGGATATCGACCTCGCCGTTATGCCAAGAGACTAGCCCCCAGCGCTGGGCGTGAAGCGGTGACCAGGTACCGTGCCCAAGGCCGAATACGGAGTTCCCGGCAAGTGCAAGTGACTTTGCCAGATATCTTCCGATAAATCCGTGAGCGCCTGTGATTAATATACGAGCCATTCTTTTTCTTTATTGGGGCCGCGTGGCGATGAACGAATATAGCCGACCCGGCCGCCGATCGAACTTTGCTGCGATATGCGAGAAGATCGTCCAGACCGACCGAGAATTCAAAAGCGCTGGAACGGCTCTGGCGAAGAACGGCAATCGCATGGCAATCTGCGCCTTCAACTCCGCCGGAGTGTAGGGGGCGAAGTTGATCTCGCTCTCCAGCGGCATAAGGAGCTTTTCCATCTTGAAACCGGCCGAAACAATAGAGTTTTGATACTCCTTCAGAAGAAAGGCGTTTTCCCCTCCATAGAGTTTGTGCAGGGGATGGCGATCGAGAAAGATCGGCAAATCGCGTTCGCTCGATATCACATGTTCGCGAACTGCGATGAAGCGCCCGCCGGGCTTGAGCACTCGAAAGAATTCGCGACACGCGGCTGACAGATCGGAGGTGTGATGCAGAACGGCTCTAGCAAAGACCACATCGAAGGCATTGTCGGAGAATGGGAGCTTTTCGGAAAACTCCTCGGCGATCGAAATGGGAAGATGAACTTCATTGAAGAGGGCACGAATTGCACCAGCCCCCACGAGGTCGCTCGCGTCGGGCTCCAGGGCCGTTACCTCAAAACCTTCCTTCGCCAGAGCATAGCTGGCAATACCACGACCGGCGCCGATATCGACTGCAGTTCCTGGCGCCCGCGGGAGAAATTCGCGAATGGCACCCCATTCGCCGCTCCGCCAATACCGCTCGGCCGCCTGCAGAATCGGATCGTCGTAATAGGCATCGAGCACCAGCTTTTGCTGGTCAGGCTGTTGCCGAAGCCACTGGACGGCTGCTTCCCAGGTGTCCAACTTTGTTGCCGTCATGGTTGACCTTCTGTCTCTTTTTGCGTCCGCTTGAGATTCCGAATTATGCGAGCGGGGTTACCGGCGACGACGGTGTAAGGGGGGACATCGCGCGTGACAACAGCATGGGCTCCAATAACTGCCCCGTCGCCGACTGTCACCCCCTTCAGGATACTCACGCCAAAACCAATCCACACCTTGTCCTGAATAAACACTGGCTTGATGGAAACCCCCGTCCAATCCTTCTTTCCCAAGCCCCAATCGGCCACATCGTTCTTGCGCAATTCCCAGTCGAGAGAATGAGAATCATGATCGACGATTGTCACTCCCCATGAGATGATGACATCGTTTCCAATCGTAATTCCGGAATGGCATACCAGGTGACTGGCACCAATATAGCAGCGATCACCAATGCTGATGCGGCCGCGGGGATCATCGAAGCTGATATTGCAATTGATGATACAGTTCTCGCCGACCTTCACATTGCCTCCGCGAATGGAACGCAACGCCAGCCAACGGACATTGCTACCACTCCCGACGAGAAATTTGCTCCGCTTGCGGGCCAACCATCCCGCCGCCATGTTTGCGATCGTGGTCAGGCTAAGCTTCATGCGCTTGCAGCCAGCCGTTGGAAGTTAAGCCATTGGGCACGCTTGTTGTACACGGTTCGTACAGTACGGGTTCCCTCGTTGGCTAACGCCTGGAGGCGCCCCGGTTCCCGAAGCAGATTTACAATTGTCCGCGCCGCGGATTCCGCATCTTCATATGTTACCATGCTGATATTATTGACCATCCCCTCGGGATAAACACCGGAGTCCGAGACCATCAGCGCACCGCATCCTAGCGCCTCCCAGCATCGCATATTTCCCCTGTCCGTTCCCGCCATATCCACGGCGCCGTTTAGAACAATTTTCGCCTGCGAAATCGCTTCATAACGCTCGCGTCCGAAAAGAGGGGTACGGGACACTGCGCGAATATTCTTCGGACGTCTGTGCTTCCCAAGCGGCAGAAGCCAGCCAATCGGGCTCTCAGCAAGCCTAGTCAATCGCGACCGATCAAGGTGGTAACAAACTTTAAAATCCCTTCGAATAGCCGACACAGCTTGCAGTATCTCTGCACGCCGACGATGGTGACGGCTATAGCCTCCGACAAAAAGCACATCGATTGGCCGGTCTCGATTTTCGGCATAGCTATCCATTGCCGGATCATGGGCTGGTGCAAAATATTCCGCGCGCCAGCCAAGCTGCCGATAACCTTCCAATATGGTAGGAAAGTTGCAGACGATCAAATCGTAGGCGCCGAAGTCGGTATTGCCGGAAGGCGCCGCTCGCCACATGATTGACTTCCGCACGCAGCCAGGAAGTTTGCGGACGAAATCGTTCCCGTATCGCATCGGATCCGAATTATAAAAAATCTCGGTGCGGTGATGTTCGATCTGGCTCAGCAAGATCTGCTCCATGTCGGAGGTGGCGGGCAAACCGTTTTCTACCGCCCAGTATCGTTGAAGTATCTCGTCATCGCCGTTCGTAAAGAAGGTGTCTGGAGAGGCCTCCATCACCGGGTTCAGTATGTGGCAAGCGCCATAGCGATCATCCAGAAAATGAGACAATCTGTCTGAAAAACTTCTCGCATCGACTGCGAGTATATCAAGCCGCCGCATATAAGCAGCATATACCCCGGAATTTTGAAAAACGCGCATATTGGATTCTATACCCGTCCGAGCTGGACAAGATGCTCTTGTCCACCGTCGTTCTTATCTGACACCCACTTCAGCGAGCTGGACAGCGCCAGCACGAATGGAACAATCAAAAACAAACCGCCGGTCATCATCGCAGTTTGAAGTGCGGTCGAAAGCATCACGAATATTCCATAGTGGCCGAGAGCCAGCCCCGCAATCGTTGCGACGGTCTTCCCTCGTTTCACTATTAGCTGGATATCTAGCAAGCGGATAAGAAAACCGGCGAATAGCGAAAATAGAAACACACCCACCCAAGAGAAGTCGGCCCAGGCATCAGCGATAAACATCGCTGTCGAGGTGGAACCTTCCATGCCGCGATGGACGGCGCCGACCAGTACATAGGTTGGTTGACTGGGTTGACCGGTCAGAGAGCCTACCAGCCAACTGAACTTACTACCCCAACTATAGGGGAGAACGCTTGGAATTGCGGCATAATACTCAAGCAAACTTTCGTTTGCGATCATGAATATCCGATAAAATAGAAAATCGAGCGCGTCACCGACACCATGCAATTCACGAATGGCAACAAGTACCATCGCACCAAACAAAAGAACACAAAGGGAAATAAATTTAATCGCCATCCCCAATGGCAGATCCAAAGATTTGCGAAGATGCTCCACGACTATCAACTGCAGTACAAATATCGCCAATGGCGCCTTGCTCAAAGTCGAGGCCTTAGCCACCATGACGGCAACGATAAAAGCCCACGCGATCGCTGGCAGTTTCATTGACCGCTGTCTTAAAGCTATAAAACAGCAAAAAGCAGAGAAGGGAAATAGGTTGGAGACGAGGAGATTGAAAAGATAAAAGCGGCTTCCACCCGACTCGCGCCGCATCGCAATCTTCGCGACTTCGCTTGCATCGGAAATGAAGTAGACAATAATTTGGGGGATTTTGTTTTCAACAATAATAAAGGCGAGAATGATAAAGAAGCCAATGGTCGAGATTATTTTAAGTCGTTGAGCGACCCCGCTGGCTATCCGGACAGGCTGAGTGCGCCAGGAATGCAGTGCCGCCTGGATCTGTTGATGGTTAACGCCGAACGCGAAATCCGCTCCTGCTATACCGATAGTGATGCAAATAAATGAAAGGGCAAGAGAGAGATCCAGTGCGCCTATAGCATCGTAGTAGGGAGCGGAAGACATGATTGTCTCAAAAAACTTAGTCTGGATACCCCATATTCGAGTGTAATAGAGATACATGGGCCCATGAAGCGCCAGCATGAGACCTAAAAAAACTGACGAAAGCGTCAGATTGATCCCCACCCTCCAGACGTAGAACGCCACCGACCATGTAACAGCCATGGCAAAGACGAGGCTAGTCGACATCTGCTGCCTCTGCGGCTGCGTTACGTGTCGGCAGGAGTGTCCGTGTCATGTTACGCAGGCGCAAAAGCGCTTTATGAAGCCACATGCCGTTCGGATAATTGCTGTGCGGTACTGGCGGGGCCTCGATATACGATTGGAGCTCTTCCGGCTTCAATCCCAGTTTTTTGGCCACGAACTTTGTTTCCCTGCGGGCATCCTGAACGGAGATGATGGGCTTTGAAATTTCGCGCAGCGCCTCCTCCCGTGTCATTTGTCCGGCAACAATCAAACTTGAAAGGTGAAGCCGTCTTTTGTCAAAGTTAAATTTTCTCGGAAGATAGATATCCTGGTAGAATTTTGTGAATCTGGATTCACTGTGTTTGCCACCGTAGTCACGCCACCCATATTCGCGCTGAAGCTCAGTGCGCGCCTCTTCCTTATTGTAGTCGATGTAGTTGAGCGGACGGTGAATAGTGAGTTGCCGGCGGACGCGGGTAAGCCAAATATACTCAAGAGGGCTCATGAAGGGATAGGTCGTGAGCTTCAAGGAGCCGAAGCGTTTTTGAATCGCGCTCGCATGCGTTCCGTCAATCGACGGATAGCCAAAGCCGCGGGGTATCACCGATTCTGACGCGAAGTTTACGCCGCTGAGGAAGTGACGAATGCCGAATTTAGCTGCTGTCCTATAGAGGGTGGAAAAGAATGCATGATCTTGCGGGATGTCCTGATTGAGGACAGAAGCCTTCATAAACGCAATCTGCAGATCGCGCATCTCCTGCCACTCGATTACATACGTGTGAAGGTCGAGATCGAGTTTTCGGACAAGAATTTCAATATTGTGGACGGCGGGCTCGGAATTCCAACCGCCGTCAACATGGACCGCCAGGAGACGGAGACCATGCTTTCGGGCGGCGAGATGCGCAAGAAACGCGCTGTCAATTCCACCGCTAAGCCCGACCATTGCGTCGTATGGCTTACCTGCGCCTTCTTCCTTCAATGTGGCGATCAATCGCCGCATTCGAATATCGCCTTCCGGGCCAGTCCACCACTCGTGCGGCTTGCGATTCAGCGCATCCCGACAGCAGTTACATTGGCCGTTTGCGTCAAACACGATCGACGGGTTGGAATTGTCCATGGCGCAAAATGAACAAACTCGCGACGCGTTATCCATGAGCACCTTGCTCCGTCTCCTCCAAAATTTCTGGTGCAGGGTAGCTTATAAGGACTGCCCTTAGCCGGCCGATAAAGGTGAAGGCGCTCCCCGAGGCCGCGGCGGAAGCGCCGGCATGAAGGCCTTCCTCCATGTGGGCGACGTTTCCGGCGCCACCCAAGGCAACGACCGGAATGCTCAGCTTTCGGCTAATCGACTGGATCAACTCAAGATCATACCCGTTGCGCGTGCCGTCGAGAGTTTTCGACTGAAGAATTATTTCGCCAACGCCGGCATCCTGCAGCCTCAGGCAGAATTCTATCGGCTCTTGCCTCGCACCGCTTGAAGCGTAGCAGCTCGCCGCCGCACCGCGACCCTCAACGTCGACACAGGCAACCAGAGCCTGGCTGCCCATATCGGCAGCGATCGCTCCCACCAGTTGCGAATTGCGCGCGCCTTGACCGAGTACAAACTTCTCGACGCCGGAGCGGTTAAGTTCCTCGCACTGCTTAAGCTGGGTGATGCCGCCGCCATATGCCAAAGGCATGAAACATTCGGTTGCGAGTTCGCGAACGAAGCCGAGGTCAGGACCTCGCCCCGTACGCGTGGCGTCGATATCGAGAATGCAGATCTCGTCGACTTCCTTTTCGTTGAACAGGCGCACAACATTGAAGGGATCGCCGACGTAGGTGCGCTCACCAAACTCTATCGTTTTCACCAGCCGACGCTTCTGATCGACCAGCAGGACGGGTATAAGCCTTTTTCTCATCAAAGCTTTCCGAATGCTTCAAGAACCCGCATCCCGAAGCGGTGGCTTTTTTCAGGATGAAATTGCACGCCGCTGACATTGTTCGAACTCATTGCGCAACATAGCTCCTCGCCGTAGTCGATGACGGCGGTAACGTCGTTCGGATCATCGCAATCGACAAAATAGCTGTGGTCGAAATAAAAGCGCTCCCTCCGGTTGGACCTGTCGAACAGAGCGCTTTCTCGGCACGGCCTTATCTCAAGCCAGCCGATATGAGGAACTTTAAGGGATGATGTTGCCGGCAGCCTGATGCGCTTCACATCCGCATTTATCCAGCCGAGTCCCGGTTCCGAGCCTTCCTCGCTGGATCGCGCCAACAGCTGCATACCGAGACATATGCCGAGAACAGGAACCCTCCGATCGCGCACAGCGTGATTCAGTGGATCGACTAATTTTCTGTTTCTCAACGTGGCCATTGCTTTGTCAAACGCACCGACCCCTGGAAGAATGAGCTTCGCAGCACTTTCGATCTCTTTGGGATCACCGCTTGGCCGAGCATCGATCCCCAGATACTCCGCCATATTGGTAATTGCGCCGATATTCCCGACGCCATAGTCTACCACAGTGATCACTCAAAACCCTCTCTTGCGTTTCACAAGATGGTTATTCCATCCAATCAGGCGTCTCTCGGACAAAGCCGTTCTAACGGACCCATAGATACGGGACAAGATAATGCTCCCGGTTTTCGTCGTCATCGCCACGGCTGCGATCGCGGCGGAGACAACGCAGACAGAACAGACATACGCGAAAGCGAGGGACAACCAGCCATTGATCCAGGTGAAATTCAGGCCTAGAGATCCGACAACTATGCAGATGCCAACCAAGATAGGAGCAACTGTACAGGCGAACATTTGCTCCGCGCTGAAAGTGCGAAAGAAGCAATTGCGAGTCACCAAAAGCGCGAGAGGCACTCTTACAAGGCTCGCAGCAAGCAAGCCTGCTCCGGCAGCGTATGGACCGTAAAACCAAATGGAAACAAAAGAAAAAACAACCGTCATCACCGAATAGGCAAGCGAAGTATATGCAGCCGGCGCGTTTCTGCCCATTCCCATGGCGTAATACTGGAATACATTCGACCCGCACCCGACGATGCCGCCGAGAATGAGTATCTGGAGCAGATGCGTGCCGCCTGCAGCGGTTTCTTCGCCGACCCAAACCGTCAACAGCGGCCTGGAGAGAACCGCGATTGGCGAGAGTACGATGGCTCCGAAAGCCGAATTGCCCCATGAGGCGAGCATGAAGAAATCATGCCGCTCCTCTTCGCGGCTGTTCGACATGTTGCCAAATCGAGGAAACAGGACTTCGCAGATACGTATGACCGCGATGTAAGCGGCCTCCTGGAGGCGATTGCACACGTTATATTGGCCGACAACGGCAGACGGCGCGAGCGAAGCCAGAACGTAGCGGTCAATCTGATTGCCAAAGATTCCGGCAAGCTGCGAAAGGCTTTGCCATTTTCCAAAATGAAGCAATGATTTCAGTTCGTCGGGAGACGACGAGATCAATCTGCCGCTCTCACGGAATTCCGAGGATGTAACCCATATCCATCCTGCAGCCGACAATACAAGACTTCCAGCAAATCCGAGCAAATAGCCATTCAGCACTGGAAATGACCACGTGCATCCCAAGGTCACGATGATGGTTGCGAATGAACTCCACGCTGATGCTTTGGCCACCAATCGAAAATTTTGCTTTCCCACGCAAATACCTTGCAGGACAAACGAGAACTGCTGCGCCACGGTGCCGGTTGCGACAATGAGGAAGGAGACGGTGAGATTCTGTAATGGAAGAGACGCACCGACGATGCCGGTCATGATCCATGGACCGGCAAGCACGATCCCCAGCCAAGCCACCGCCGAAGCGATAAGGCAGATTTTCAATCCGACGATAGCAATACGGGCGGCGGCATGCTCCTCGCCACGTCCAATCCGCGCGGAAATTTCCCTGACAACGGCCTGCCCGAGCACCGTGCCGATCAGCGTCACGGGAGCTGCGATAGCGATCACTATGCCTGCGCTTCCCAGTGCCTGCAGTCCAATCCAGCGCACGACGAACGGCACCGTGGCAAGATTAGCAATCAGCGTAAAAAGGAAACCCGCAAAATTCCAGCCTGAGTTTCCAAGAAGATTGCTGCGCCTTCCATGGCTCTCCGGGCGTTCGTCACTCACTCGGCGAAGCCCCTGATCATATCTGCGACGTACAAGAGTTGAGCTTCTGTCATTTCAGGGAAAATCGGAATTGAAAGAATCTTGGATTGATTTCCAAACGCGTTGGGAAAATCTTCCGGCCGATGCCCAAGGCGTTCGTAAGCCGGCAGGAACGGCAGCGATATCGGATAGTTGACCACGGTTTGGATGCCGGCGTGATTGAGGTAGGCGGCCAGGGCATCGCGCCGCTCGTGCTTGATCACAAACAGATGATAGACGTGATTTCGCCCAGCTGCCGTTTCAGACAGTTCCAGCCCACCAATATCTTCGAGGGCGCGCACATAGCGTCTCGCCCATTCCTGCCGCTTTGCAGTCCATTCAGGCAGACGCGGCAGCTTCACCGACAGGATCGCGGCCTGCAGTCCGTCGAGGCGGCTATTTATGCCCTCGATCTGGTGGTCGCCCTTTGAAAGCCCGCCATGCCGCGCAAACATTGCCATCCGATCGGCAAGTGATTTGTCCTTGCAGGTAATGGCGCCTGCGTCGCCCATCGCACCAAGGTTCTTTCCGGGGTAGAAAGAATAGGAAGCGACATCCCCGAAACTCCCGACGACCTGCCCATCAATCTCAGCCAGATGGGATTGAGCACAATCCTCTATGACCCAGAGACCGTGCTTCCGAGCGATAGCCATGATCGCAGTCATATCGGCCGGTTGGCCATAGAGATGAACCGGGATGATGCCAACCGTTCTAGGCGTGATCTTCGCTTCGATTTGAACAGGATCGATGGTGTATGTCGAAGCGTCGGTGTCGCAGAAGACAACATTGCCGCCGGCCTGTGAAATGGTCTCGGTAGTTGAAATCCACGAATGGGCGGTCGTAATAACTTCATCCCCGGGTTTGACGCCTAGCGCGCGCATGGCGATGAAGAGCGAATCCGTTCCATTCGCACATGAGATGCAATAAGGGGCGCCGACGGCGGCGGCAAATTCGTCCTCGAACTTCTGAACGAATGGTCCCCTGATAAACGAGGAAGAGCGGATGACTGAAGCAATTGCAGCATCGATCTCCTCCTTTAGCGAGAGATATTGGAGATGAAGATCAGCGAAAGGAACTTTCATGAAACCTGCTCTCGGTAAATTGCGATGATTTCCGTGTGCGCCGGCGCCCATATGCGCCAACTAAAAATAAAATTCAGCCAAGCATCGGCTCAACGCTGAAACAACCCTTCGCGAAAGGCTGAGGCCAACACCCTTCCCACGGGGGCTGACGGCGAGAAGCTGCAAAGCCTGGGGCATGTACCGACGTTGTCCGCCAACGACGACCTTCTGGGACAAACCTAAACCTCATTCCTTGCCGAACGAGGTAAAGGCCGGGCGGGGTTGCCGGCATAGGTGCCAGAAATGGTGATATCCCGGGTTACAACCGCGCCTGCGCCGATAACGACATCGTCGCATATCCGAACTGCCAGAACCGTAGCGTTTGAGCCGATCGAAACTCGGTTGCCGATCCGGGTCTCCTTCCAGAGCGCGCGATTCCCCCGCGCAGGCCCACCTCCCGAAAAAAGGTCGTTCACAAAAACAACCCCGTGTCCGATGAAACAATCCTCACCAATCTCCACAAGTTCGCATATGAAACTGTGTGACTGTATCTTTGTGCGCGGCCCGATCTTCACGCCCTTCTGGATTTCGACGAACGGACCGACGAAACAATCATCCGCAAGTTCGCATTCATAGACATTGGCGGGCTCAACTATTTTTACCCGAGCGCCGCAAACGACGTCTCTGACCTGCGCCTTCCAGAGCGTGGGGGAGCCGTCGGTCACTGCGAAGATCGTCCCAGTTTCGAATGTTTCACTTCCAAAGGCAATTTCACTTCCTGATTGGAAGCGATTGATTCGTAAAGTGCGGAGATCAGCTCGAGACTTTGACGTCCCTCATGACCATCCACGATGGCTTTTGTATCGTTCACTAGGCAATCGACGACATGTTCGTAATAAGCCTGATGACCAAAACCATAAACGTTCGGAGGATTAACAGAGTACCTCTCCATAACTTGCTCATCGCCTAAGTCATGGTCGCCGAACTGCCAGGTGCGGATCTTGTTCACCGCAAAGCCCGCAATCTCAACAGAGCCCCCAGCACCAAGTATCGAAATCGATCCTTCAATGTCCTTGGGTCGCGTTGCTGCGGTGGCTTCTATAATGCCGAGAGCACCGTTGCGGAACTTCAGTGTGGCTACGGCAGTGTCTTCCGCCTCGATATCCACCAACGCTGTCGCCGCGCGCGCGTGAACACTTTCGACATCACCCATGAACCAAGTTAACATGTCGATATGATGACTTGCCTGATTGGCAAGAACTCCGCCGTCATATTGCCAGGTACCGCGCCAGTTATCCTGATCATAGTAACTCTGATCGCGGCACCATCGTACCCTAACCGTCCCGAGCACGAGCTTTCCGAAGCGGCCCGCATCAAGAGCTTCGCGCGCTTTCAGGACCGGGACGTTAAACCGGTTTTGTTTGACGACAAAAAGGCGAATGTTGTTGTCATCACACGCCTTGATCATCGCTTCAGCATCGGCCAAAGTCAGCGCCATTGGCTTTTCAACCACGATGTGCCGTTTATATTTTGCAGCAGTTATGACGTGCTCTGCATGCATGCCACTTGGCGTCAATATCGATACGACATCGGCGTCAGTGTTCTGGAGCATTTCGTCGATGGACTGATAGTGAGGAACACCGAACCTTTCTCCGAACTCCTTTGCCCTTTCTTCCACTACGTCACAAACTGCGACTAGCGACGCCCCGGTTATCTGTGACAAGCCCAACAGTTCGGAATGTCTTTTAGCAATGCGTCCGCACCCAACAACAGCGAATTTTATCAAGAGCTTCTCCCCGCGCGACAGTATCCGCCGCCCAAAATCATTCGGCGGTTCACATTTACATCGAAGTCATGCCGTTTATGCAAAGCGGGTTTTTGCGCTTGCGCTAAGTCATGCATAACCATTTCCCGGCCCATCTTTTGCAAAAATCTTGAGAGCCCAAGCAGTTGCCTGAGCTAGCCGGACACCCTTCCGCGATCAAGCCTCGTTCAACGGTCGAACCCACCATACCGGTATGGCCAGCAATGATTTTTTTTGGAAGACTTCTCATATTTGCTTGTGCACCCGTGGAATGACCGGAGGCACCCGGTTTTATCGGCGACCGCACAATTGCCATGTGGGACTCGCGCGGACAGGAATGATTAGGCCTCATTGGGTGTTCTCGCCACAAAAGTCAATCTTCATCAATGGCAGTAAACGCACCTCCTCTTAGTTTTCCAAACTCACTCACCCCTCCGGGGAGGCATACTGGAGTTTGCCATTTTCGCCCAGGATCGGCATTCGATCTCAACGATGGAGGTGGTCTCAATACAGGTGATGTCTGCAACGCTGACACGGATTGGAATTGAAAGCGCTAGTTTACATGGGATGATATTTTTGCGGCTCTCTTTTGATGAACTCTCGAAAGTCGCAACCGTGCGATGAGGTGAGCCGCCCCAATCGACGTGACGAAAAAGTATAATGGAAGCAATGGTACTGAATAGCGTGGATTTCCAACCGGAAACGCATACGCGACAGCAAAGGCTGGCGCCAACGAACAGAGTAGCAATATTGTTACTTCCTTCGCTTGTACCGTCAAAAATGCAGCAGCCAGCAACGCAAACAGGAGCCAAAGGTCGGGCGGAACAACACCTAAACCAATTGGATCACGCAGCCTCTCTCGGAAGATCGAAATATACGGATTGAACGCTGCATAGATCTTAGCGTTTGATAAAACCGCAAACGGAAAAACCGCCGCATCTGAGGCTGCTTGCGGCCCAAAAAAACGGTCGAATGTAGACCGATAGTCCTGCGATGATGCCCAGCTTTGCCAACGATAATAGCCGTAAAGATGATCGAGAAAATTCCTGGGAGAGTATCCCGGAAAGACTTCATGTGTTTGCGGAACTATCGCAGACGGCAGGATCGCTCCGATTGACGCCATCGCATACAGAAGCCGGTTCAATTGAACCCTCGCCCCGTCCGAGCGTAGCGCACTGGCGAGTTCCTCTGCCTTTTCGTTGATCTCGCTGTTGGAGTGTCCTTCAGCTCTCCACTTTTCAGCGATTAATAGCGCGTCGGACATTGTGATACCGCTATGCGTCAAAGTATCCGGAAACCCTGCCGCGTTAAGGAGCGTATTCACTGTCGACGAGGGGTGTGGATTAGCCTGCGACGCCGATATTAGAAGGTTGATACCGCCAGCTGGAAGAAAAAATTGCCCGTCCTGCAGATATCTGTATGCCGGAAACGCTAGGACCGAGCTAGCCGACACAGCGAAAAGGACAACCATCCATCTAGAAATAAGAAATGCCCGGGAAATAAGTGCGTAGAATAACATTAACGCGACTATAGCTCCCCAGTAACTTCTAAACTGGGTCACGCACGCGATCACTATAAGCGCCCCAACAACACAACTACTGACAGACCGATTCCTCCGCGCTATCCTTAAACAACACGAAAAACCAATCAGAACGAAAGATGAAGTGCACGATTCGGTCAGAAGTGAATTATGAAATGCCTGATACGCTGGCAGTAGCAGGAGTAATAGGACGAAAATCATGTGCACGGGCGATGGCCAAAGGCGATAAACCGTCCGAAATGCGAAAATTAGCGCCCCTGCCGCCACCATGTGCTGGAATATCGCGAGCGCCGGCCATTGCCAGGAGACCGGCAACTCGCTGAGCAACAGCCAGGCTCCCGGCACGCCGGGCCCGAGATGGCTAAATATCCATTGACCTGTTGCTTGGTAAAACAGCTGCAACCCGCTAGGCGAAGACATGGCAGTGGCCAATGATATATAGTCGCGTGAATCGATCCAATACGTCGCCCCGAAGACCACTAAGGCATAGGCATGGATACAAATAATGAGAGGGTAAGTGAACAACTCAACCCGCGACAGTCGATCCATCTTAATTGTTAGCCGCTTATCATTCGGTTCTGCGAGAACATTCATGCCTCTACCTTCTGGAATTGCCTTACAGACCAATTCCAGGCTCTGCGGCAGCAACTTCTTGAACTCGATCGATCGAACTGGGCGGCTCAAAATTCGATCGAATTTCTCTGGTTTTCCGAATACACGTAGCGAGCCAACTCAAGCAATGATTTTCGGAGTTGTTGAGATCATATTCATCGCGCCGAGAAGCAGCTCCAGTTGATTCCCATCGACTACCCACGGTAGATACGACGTCGACCGCGGATCTGCGAGGGTTTGATGCATCAGGTTGGTCTTTAACCACCACTGTCGGGGCTAGTCTGCGCTGCCATCCGTCCGCCCGTTCACAAAAGGCAGCACCTGACGGACGAGGCGATCGAATTTCAACCATAACGGAGGAACTTTCAGCTCCCACACCTCATTTGTGATTGGGTCGGCATGCCCAGCAGCGATGATTATCTTATCGCCCACAACATAAGTCGATTGTTCATGCCTTGGTCGCCAGCTGTCAGATAAAGGCAATCGCGTCCAATCAATGCCGTTGTCCGTGAACCAAATTCCGCCGACGTTAAGCGTGTCTTTGCTCCAGCCACCAATGACCCAAATGCGGTCTTGGTACTCTGATGCCGAGAACCAGATCCGTCCGCTCCACGGTGCATTGGATACTTTTTTCCAATTGATACCATCTTCAGAGTTCCAAACGTCGTTGAAGGCGATGTAGTCTGGATGATATGATCCGCCGCCAAGAACCCATAGTTTTCCGTGATAAGCGACGGCTGCGTGATACGCGCGTGGCTGCCATGCTGCGTGTTCTGTCACTTTAGTCCAATTGATACCATCGCTGGAGTTCCACACGTCGTTCTTAAGGGTCTGCTTGCCATCAACCCACTCAAGCCCCCCGAGAATCCACAACTTGCCATTTAGCATCACAATTGGCGTAGCTGTTCTTGGGCTCCATGAAGCCGCTGCTTGCACGTTGTTCCAGTGAATCCCGTCATCGGAGTTCCACACGGAATTGGTGGCAGGATGATCTGGATCCGAGAGTGTGGTCCCACCCATTACCCACATTCGATCCTTGAACACGATCGTCATTGGCAAGTCGGTATAATGGAAAGGTAGCTCCGGCTGGACTAGATCCCACTTGACGCCATCCGTCGAGTTCCAGACATCCCTAAGCAGCTCTGTCGGCGTTGTTTTCCAGCCACCTAACAGCCAAAGCTTATCTTGATACACGAATTCTCCAGCGGAGTCGCGCGGTTGCCAACGAGCGACAGCTATCCGCTTCAAACTGGGTGCGGGAAACCCCGGTGCTCCACTGTAAATCCATCCGACAACAAGACAAAAAGCGGCCAATGGTAATACGCAGAAAAACAAAAGCCGTTTGACGTTTAAATTCATGATTTCATCCCGTATTGCCGAGTGGAGAGGCGCCTGTACAAGCACCCCCATGCGCACAATCGCCGATTGTCAAAAATTGCTCAAAGCCGCAAGCAATGGCACGGGCCGGTGCGAGGTGCTTGTGTTGGTGATTTTTTCTGCCGACCAGCCAAATTAAGTTTCATCACAGGGCTCGATCCCACCAGCGACGAGGGGCAGAGCGAAATTTTGATCACCTCAATTGCCGGAAAAAATGGTGCAGTTCAATCCCTTGCTTCGTCCTCAAAACTGCACCCTCCCGCGCACCCCGTCCGCAATCGCCGCCATCCTGTCGGCCGCCGCATGGCCGATCAGCATGAAGGCGTGCCTCCCGGTCGACCAGTAAACGACGTGCATGCCTTTGCGGCTTTCGAGGTCCGGCGCTGTGGGGCCGGCATCGGAACGGACGATGCAAAGCGCCATCGGCCCGGTATCAGGATCGAGATAAGCGATCTGGGCGAGCGGCTTGCCGTCATATTGCAGCAGCAGGGCGCGTTTGAAATCGATGCCCGGAAGCGAGACGGCTTCCGGAGAGAGCGACAGGCCGAGTTTTTCGTCGAGGGGGGCGAGCTGGGCGGCCTGAGACTCCCAGGCGGGCGACGGGCCGGCAAGCGTTTCCGCGGTATAGAGCGAAATATACTCGGCGACCACGGCGCGCCATTCGCTGCTTTCGTCCTTTGCCGAAAAGCCTCTGCCGAGGCCAAGGACGGCGCGATCGATGGCGATGCCGGCGACGAGCGCAGCGGCGAGCGCGGCGAGGAAGCGGCGGCGGCTGGCAGCAGGCGCCGAGACAGCTTTTGCATCCTCCCGCGCAGGGATGGCGTCGAGCATTCCCTCCAGCTTTTCGCGCGGCGCTTCCTGGAGCAGCGGCGCGAAAGCCTGCTCGAACGGGAGGCTGGCGCGCGCCAGGAACTCCAGCCGTTCGGCAACGCGCTCGTCTTCCTTCACAATGGCCTCAATGCGGGCCGCCTGTTCGGCCGTCAGTTCGCCATCGATGAAGGCGGTCAGGTCCTCATCGGAGGGAGTGGTGTGTTTCGTGTTCATTGCCGTCCCCCTTCCCGCTCGTCACTGGCGAGCTTGGCGCGGGCTGCCGCCAGCCGGCTCATCACGGTGCCGATCGGGATATCCAGTATGCCTGCAACCTCGCGATAGGAAAGTCCTTCGACATAGGCGAGGAAAACCACCGTTCGCTGCGCCTCGGGCAGCGCACTCACCCGTTTCAGCACCTGGCCCGCCATCACATGGGTTTCGGTGTCGTGGGCGCCGTCGAAGATCAGCGCGTCCCCGGCGTCGACGAAGCCCTGGCCCTGGCGCACCCGGCGCGAGCGGATCTCGTTCAGCCAGATCGAATGCAGGATCGAAAACAGCCAGCGGTCCAGCCGGGTACCGGGGACGAATTGATCGGCGCGCTCCAGCGCGCGAAGGCAGGTCGCCTGCACCAGGTCGTCGGCGACATCGCGCTGATGCGAGAGAACAAGACCATAACGCCAGAGCCTTGCCAGATTTTCCGTCAGGCCGCTCCTGATATCCGCTGCGCTGGCGATGGCCGCCTCCGACGATCCTGCGTTTTTCGGGACCGCCGGATGAACCGGCGATTCCGTTCTTGCGCGACTATAGGCAGGAAATGAGGCGCGCGCGACCGACATTCTCACATGCCTTTCTGGTTCCGTCTTCCCGCCCATACCGGCAATCAGATCTTCGACGGATCGAGGATGGCTGCATTCAGGTCCTGATATTCCTCGCAGGTCGTGCCGCAGATCGCCTTGATGGTCCTCAACTGCTCCTTGGCGAGATCGAGCCGGCCCTTGATGACATAGGCTTCGCCGAGATATTCGCGCACCTTGGCATATTGCGGGTCCAGCTTCACCGATTGGAGGTAATAGGAGATGCCGTCGTCGGTGCGGCCGAGCTTACGGGTGGCATAACCGCGATAATTCAGCACTTCGGCGCTGTTCTGGTCCTTGACCGTGTCGAGCATGGCAAGCGCCTCCTCATAACGGCCGGCTTTGGCCAGCGAATAGGCATAGTCGGTGCGGTTCTCGTCCGAGACGTTGGCGCTCTGCTGCTTGACGCATTTCTTGGTCTTCTGGTCGTAGATCTCGCCCTTCCTGCAGGTCGGCATCGTGCTGTTGTCATCGCCGACCGCAAAGACAGGGCCGGAGAAGAGGGAAGCGGCAAGGCAGCCGCTGAGAAGGATGGAAGCAAAACGGGCTGTCATGATCGTCATGGGAAACTCCTCGAAAGTGACGTTGCGAGGAGAAAACACCGCTGCCCCGGACTTTATTCGCCGGCCTCCTATTTTCTCCATAACGGCTTCGTGAAGCCACCGAAGCCGAATAAATCATCGGGACCGGGTGTTCTCAGCGTTGCGCCGGGAACGACAAGGAGAAGTCCGTGACCGATACTGTAAAACTCGTCAGCCTCGCCGTCGCCGCACCCGAACATGTCATTTTCCAGAAGCAAGCGCTCGAAGCCTCCGCCCGGCTGTTTGCCGACCGTTTTGATGACTTTCGCCATCTTGCCCGCGTCTTCGACAGCGCCGGTATCCAAAAGCGCCATGCCGCGCGCCCGCTTGCCTGGTTCGACGAAGCGCATGGCTGGCAGGACCGGATGCAGGCCTATGCGGAGGTGGCAGGCGGGCTCTTCGTCGAGACCGCGAGCTCAGCACTTCAGCAGGCCGGGCTTGAGGCCGGCGATGTCGACTGTGTGGTGACGGTCTCCTCCACCGGTTTTACCACACCGAGCCTTGATGCGCAGATGGCCCGCCGGATGGGTTTCAGGGCCGATATCGAGCGAGTGCCGGTGTTCGGGCTCGGCTGTGCGGCCGGCGTGTCGGGCTTTGCCATCGCCGCCCGGCTGGCGCGAAGCCGGCCGGGCGCCGTCGTGCTCTTCGTCTCGATCGAGCTCTGTACGCTCGCCTTCCGCCTCGACGAGCTGACGCGGCCGAACATCATCGCGACGGCGCTTTTCGGCGACGGCGCCGCCGCCTGCGTGTTGCGATTGGGCGACGGCGGGCTGGCGGAAGTGGAATCGACCGGCGAGCATCTCTTTCCCGACACGCTCGATATCATGGGCTGGAAGATCGACGACGGCGGCTTCGGCATCGTGCTGGCGCAAGCCCTGCCGCCCTTTGCCGAGCAGGAGCTCGGCCCGGCGGTGAAGGCCATTCTGGCACGGAACGGGCTGGCACCATGCGATATCGACCGCTTCATCTGCCATCCCGGTGGCACGAAAGTGCTGGCCGCGATGGAGAGCGCGCTGTCGCTGACGCCGGGCGCTCTCGATCACGAGCGCGGCGTGCTTGCCGACTACGGCAATATGTCGTCGCCGACCATTCTCTTCGTGCTGGAGCGGGCGATCCGCGCCGGATTGCCGGACCGCTCGGCGATGATCGCCATGGGACCGGGCTTTTCGGCGAGCTGCGTGACGCTCCGGAGGCCGGCATGATGTGGCCGTCAATCGCGCTGCTTACCTTCGTGACGCTGCAGCGGCTTGGCGAGCTCGTGCTTGCCCGGCGCAACACTGCCGCCCTTCTCGCCAGAGGCGGCAGGGAAGTGGCGCCGGAGCACTACCCCGCCATGGTGGCGCTGCATGCCGGGTGGATCATCGGCCTCTGGCTGCTGGCGCCGGGCAGGCCGGTCGATCTCTTCTGGCTTGCGGTGTTCATGGTGCTGCAGGCACTGCGGCTCTGGGTGCTGGCGACACTGAAGGACCGCTGGACGACGCGGATCATTATCCTGCCCGGCGCGCCGCTCGTGACGTCAGGTCCCTATCGCTTCCTGCGGCATCCGAACTACGCAATCGTCGTCGGCGAGATCGTCGCCCTTCCTCTCGTCTTCGGGCTGCCGCTTTACGCGATCGGCTTTTCACTTCTCAACGCTTGCGCCCTCCTTGTCCGCATGAAGGCCGAAAATGCCGCACTGAAAAGCGTAATGATTGTGAAATGAATGCGATTTTTCGTTTGCGCAGCAATATCAGCGGGGGCATTTTCACGCTGATAACAAAGCGGAATGCAGGGGAATGATCAAAACCGCAATCGTGCTCGGCGCCGGCATCGTGGGGGTGTCCACGGCCATCCACCTTCAGCGGCGCGGCCGGCAGGTGACGCTGATCGATCGCAAAGATCCGGGCAGCGAAACCTCCTTCGGCAATGCCGGCCTGATCCAGCGCGAAGGTGTCGCGCCCTACGGCTTTCCCCAGCAGCTCGGTCTTCTCATGCGCTATGCGCTGAATAACCGCATCGATGCGCATTATCACCTCAGCACGCTGCCGAGCCAGCTTGCCTTTCTCGCCCGTTACTGGTGGAATTCGAATGCCCGGCGCCATGCGATCATCACCCGGGCCTATGCGCCGCTGATCGAACATTCGATTGCCGAACACAAGGATCTGATCGAGGCGTCAAACGCCGAAGCGCTGATCCGCAGGGATGGCTGGATAAAGCTTTTCCGGACTGAGGCCAAGCGCGACCAGGCCCTGGCGGAGGCAGCACTCTGGCAGAATGAATTCGGGGTGGACTATGATAGCTTGACCCCGGCCGATATCGCCCGCGTGGAGCCCGACATGACAGGCGATTTTGCCGGCGGCATTCGCTGGCGCGATCCCTGGTCGGTGCTCGACCCACATGCGCTGACCTCAGCCTATCGCCGCTATTTCGAAAGCCTCGGCGGCCGCTTCGTCACCGGTGACGCCGCCTCATTCGGCCAATTCGGCTCCGGCTGGAAGATGATGACGGCAGAGGGCGCGCTCGAAGCCGAGGATGCGGTGATCGCGCTCGGCCCCTGGGCGGCCGTCGCAACACGCAGGCTCGGCTATTCCTTCCCGCTCGGCGTCAAGCGCGGCTATCACATGCATTATGCCGCCAAGGGCGCTGCCGTGCTCAACAACTGGATGCTCGATGCGGAACGTGGCTATCTCCTGGCGCCGATGCGGCGCGGCATCCGGCTGACGACGGGAGCGGAGTTCGCAACGCTCGACGCGCCGAAGACGCCGGTCCAGCTCGACAGGGCCGAGGTCGTCGCCCGCACGATCTTCCCGCTCGGCGACAGGCTCGATCCCGAACCGTGGATGGGTGCGCGTCCCTGCACACCCGACATGATGCCGATCATAGGCAAAGCGCCGCGCCATCAAGGCCTGTGGTTCGCTTTCGGCCATGCCCATCACGGGCTGACGCTCGGGCCGGTGACCGGGCGCGTGCTGGCGGAGCTGATCACCGGCGAAAAACCGTTCATCGATATTGCGGCCTATTCGCCGCAGCGTTTCAACCCGTGACGCCGAGAGCGGCAAGCCCGTTCAGGGCCGTCGCCGCGATGCCTTCCACCGTGTCGTCAATATCGACGGTGACGACGCCTTGCTCGCCTGTCGGCACCTCCAGCGTCGCCAGCTGGCTTTCGAGCAGCGAGACCGGCATGAAATGGCCCTTGCGCTCGCCCATCCGTTTGGTCAGCAGCGCCTTGGAGCCTTCGAGGTAAACGAAAAACAGGTTGCCGCCGGCCGCAGCCCGCAGCCTGTCGCGATAGATGCGCTTCAGCGCCGAGCAGGAGACGATGATGCCCTCGCTTTTTTCCAGCGAGGCCCGGATGTCTTCGCCGATGCGATCGAGCCAGGGCATCCTGTCCTCGTCGGTCAGCGGAACGCCCTTCGACATCTTCTCGACATTGGCGGCCGGATGCAGCGCATCGCCTTCGATGAAGGCTAGGTGCAGGGCTGCCGCCAGCTTCTCACCGACGGAGGACTTGCCGCAGCCGCTGACCCCCATGACGATGATCGCATGGGGCTCGTTCAACCGCTCTTCCGGCATGATCCCTCCGAGGCTCCGGCTTCCCGCTCAATCGAGGGGGAAGTGACAGGCATATTTTTGCTCACCCTCTCCACTTAGTTCGGGAGAAACCTGACGGCAATAGTCCTGCGCTTTCCAGCAGCGCGGGTTGAAGTGACAACCGGACGGGGGCTTCAGCGGCGACGGCAGCTCGCCTTGGAGCCGGATGCGGTTCTTGGCGCGCTCGGGGTCGGCGATCGGCGTCGCCGACAGCAAGGCTGCCGTATAGGGATGGCGCGGCCGGGCGAAGACCTCGGCGGCGGGACCGGTTTCGACGGGACGGCCGAGATACATTACCATCACCTCGTCGGCGATGTGGTGGACGACGGAGAGGCCGTGCGAGATGAAGAGATAGGCAAGGCCCATCTCCTTCTGCAGGTCCATCAACAGGTTCAATACCTGCGCCTGGATCGACAGGTCGAGGGCCGAAACCGGTTCGTCGAGCACCAGCACCTTCGGCCGCAGCATCAGGGCGCGGGCGATGGCGATGCGCTGGCGCTGGCCGCCGGAGAACATATGGGGATAACGGCCATGGTGTTCCGGACGCAGGCCGACACGGGCCATCATCTCCTCCACCTTGCGGCGGCGGGCGGCGGCATTGAGATCGGTGTTGATCTTCAGCGGCTCTTCGAGGATCGCGCCGACCTTCTGGCGCGGGTTGAGCGAGCCGTAGGGGTTCTGAAAGACGATCTGCACCTGGCTGCGTAGGCTGCGGTCGCCGATGCGCGCAGGTTTGCCGTCGATTAGCAGTTCCCCGGCCGTCGGATCCTCGATCATGGTGACCAAGCGGGCGAGCGTCGACTTGCCGCAGCCGGATTCGCCGACGACGGCGAGCGTCTTGCCGGAATGGAGGCTGAAACTGACGCCGTTCAGCGCCTTGACGGTGGCGTCGGCTTTGAAAAGACCGCGATTGACGGTGTAGAAGCGGGCGAGATCCCTGCCCTCGAGAACAGCGCCCGTCATACCAGGTCTCCTGCAGTTTCATTGACCATGACGCCGGGATGCCCGAGCGGCTTGCCGTCCTTCAAAGGATAATTGCACAATGCCAGTCCGAACTCCGGCCCCTGGCGCACGACGCCGCGATCGCATTCGACCGTGGCGTAGCCGCAGCGCGGCGCGAAAAGACAGCCTGTCGGGCGGCCATGCTGGCCGGGCACGACGCCGGCGATCGAGGGAAGGCGCTGGCCGACTTTGGCCCGTTCCGGCAGGGCGGCGAGCAGGGCTGCGGTATAGGGGTGGTGCGGATCGCGGAACAGCGCCTTCACCGGTTGCTCCTCGACCTTCTGGCCGGCATATTGCACCTGCACGCGTTCGGCGGTTTCGGCAACGACACCCATATCGTGGGTGATCAGCACCAGCGCCATGCCCTGCTCCTTCTGCAGGCGCACCAGCAGATCGAGGATCTGCGCCTGGATGGTCACGTCGAGAGCCGTCGTCGGCTCGTCGGCGATCAGGAGCTTCGGATTGCACGCGAGCGCCATGGCGATCATCACGCGCTGGCTCATGCCGCCCGACATCTGGTGCGGGAAGTTCGACAGCCGATCTTCCGGCGCCGGAATGCCGACGAGGTTCAGCAGCTCGATCGAGCGTTCGCGGCGCTCCTTCCGGTTGAGGCCCATGTGGACACGCAATGTCTCGCCCAGCTGGAAGCCGACCGTGAAGCACGGGTTAAGGCTCGACATCGGCTCCTGGAAGATCATCGCCATGTCCTTGCCGACGATCCTGCGGCGCTGGCGGCCGGAAATGCCGCGCAGATCCTGGCCGTCGAACTGCATGCGATCGGCGGTAATCCTGGCCGTCCAGGGCAGAAGCCCCATCAGCGCCAGCATGGCGACGGATTTGCCCGAGCCGGATTCACCGACGACCGAGAGGATCTCACCCTTGTCGCAGGCAAGCGAGACGCCGTCGACGGCGCGGAAGAGACCGGAAGAGGTCTGGAATTCGACGGTTAGATTTTCGATTTCGAGAAGTGGCATCACGACCTCTTCAGCTTGGGGTCAAGCGCATCGCGCAGGCCGTCGCCCATCAGGTTGATGGCGAGAACGGTGATGAGGATAGCAAGGCCCGGGAATGTCACCACCCACCAGGCACGCGAGATGAACTCACGCGATTCGGCAAGCATCGTGCCCCATTCGGGTGTCGGCGGCTGAGCGCCCATGCCGAGGAAGCCGAGAGCCGCGGCATCGAGAATCGCCGCCGAAAAGGCGAGCGTCGCCTGCACGATCAGCGGCCCGAGACAGTTCGGCAGGATCGTCTTGAACATCAGGCGCAGCGTGCCGGCACCGGCGACACGCGAGGCGATGACATATTCCTTCTCGCGCTCCGAAATAACCGAGGCGCGCGTCAGCCGCACGAAATGCGGCTGGTTGACCAGCGAAATCGCAATCATCGCATTGGTAAGACCCGGGCCGAGCACCGCCACCAGCACGAGAGCGAGCAGCAACGACGGGAAGGCCAGGATGATATCCATCAGCCGCATGATCGCCGTATCGATCTTGCCGCGGAAATAGCCGGCCACAAGGCCGATCAGAACGCCGCAGATGACTGAAAGCGTGACGACGACGACGCCGATGAAGAGCGAGAAGCGCGCGCCGTAAATCAGGCGCGAGAGGATATCGCGGCCGACGGCATCGGTTCCGAGCGGGAAGGAGATGCTGCCAGCCTCCATCCAGGCGGGCACGGCCAGCAGCGCCTCACGGTTCTGCTCGTTCGGCGCATGCGGCGCAAAGACCGGCGCGAAGACAGCAACGACCAGAATGAGGATGAAAATCGCGAGGCCGATGACGGCGCCCTTGTTGCGGGAGAAGTAATGCCAGAATTCCGCAAGAGCGGATGGCTGGCCGGTTTTGACGGTGACCGTGCTCATGGACCGCTCCTAGTAACGAATGCGCGGATTGATGAAGCCGTAAAGGACATCAACAATCAGATTGACCAGCATGATGACGCCGGCGATCAGCAGAAGGCCGCCCTGAACCACGGCGTAATCGCGTTTGAACACCGAATCGACCATCCATTTGCCGATGCCCGGCCACGAGAAGATCGTCTCGGTGAGGATGGCGCCGGCAAGAAGAACGCCGATCTGCAAGCCGATGGTGGTGATAACAGGGATCATCGCATTACGCAGCGCGTGCACGCCGACGACGCGCAGCGGCTTCAGGCCTTTCGAGCGCGCCGTGCGGACGTAGTCCTCGCCGAGAACCTCGAGCATCGCCGAGCGCGTCTGGCGCGCGATGACGGCAAGCGGGATGGTTGCGAGCACGATGGTCGGCAGGATGAGATAGCTGACGGCCGAGGCAAACGCCCCCTTCTGACCCGACAGCAGGCTGTCGATCAGCATGAAGCCGGTCACCGGCTTGAAGAAATACATCAGCGAAATGCGGCCGGACACCGGCGTCCAGCCGAGATAGCCGGAGAAGAAGATGATCAGCAGCAGGCCCCACCAGAATATCGGCATGGAATAGCCGACCAGGGCGATGCCCATCACGCTTTGATCGAACCACGTGCCTCGCTTGACGGCGGCAAAGATGCCGGCGGGCACGCCAAGACAGACGGCGAGGATGATGGCGCAGAAGGAAAGCTCCAGCGTCGCCGGAAACAGCGTCAGGAATTCGCCGAGCACTGGTCGCTTGGTGACGATCGAGGTACCGAGATCGCCCTGCAGCACATTTCCGAGATAATCGAAATATTGCACATACATGGGCCGGTCGAAGCCGAGGTCGTGCATGATCTGGGCGTGCCGCTCCGGAGCCATGACACGCTCACCCGAGAGCAGCATGACGGGATCGCCGGGGAGCAGGCGGATGAACGAGAAGGCAATCAGGGAAACGCCGAGGAATGTCGGGATCAGCACCGCAAGGCGGCCGATGAAAAAACGCAACATGGCAGATGTCCAATAGTTTCCGGCGGTCAGGGGGTTCCTGACCGCCGGCTGCGCCCAGCTCTGCCGGGCATTCTTACATTATTCTTGTTATTCGGATACGTCGACGCCGTCGAAGCGGTGAATGCCGAGCGGGTCCATATGGAAGCCGGAGACCTTCTTGCTCATCGGAACGAAGACGAGCGAGTGATCGAGGGTCGCCCAGGGGGCTTCCTTCTTGAAGATCAGCTGGGCCTGCTCATAGGCCTTGGTACGCTCGCCGACATCGGCGGTCAGCTTGGCCTTGGTCATCAGGTCGTCATATTCCTTGTTGCACCACTGGGCGCGATTGTTGCCGCCGACGGCATCACAACCGAGCAGCGTATCCATGAAGTTGTCAGGGTCGCCGTTATCGCCGGTCCAGCCGAGGATGACGGCGCCGTCGCGCTTCACGTCGGAAGACAGCTTCAGATATTCGGCCCATTCATGGGTGACGATCTCGACCTTGACGCCGATCTTGGCGAAGTCGGCCTGGATCAATTCGGCGGCACGGCGCGCGTTCAGCATGTAGGGACGCGACACCGGCATCGCCCAGACCTTCATGCTGAGATCCTTGACGCCGGCATCGGCGAGCGCCTTCTTGGCGGCGTCCGGATCATACTTGTCGTCCTCAACGGCGTCATTATAAGACCACATCGTCGGCGGGATCGGGTTCTTGGCAACGGTGGCCGCACCCTGGAAAACGGCGTCGACGATCGCCTGCTTGTTGATCGCCATGTTCAACGCGCGGCGAACTTCCGGCTTGTCGAACGGCGGCATCTGGGTGTTGTAGGCGAGGTAGCTGACATTGAGACCGGCCTGCTCCTGAACGACCAGATTTTCATCCTTCTTCAGTTCGGGAACGTCGGCGGCATTCGGATAAGGAATGAGGTGGCATTCGCCGGCCTTCAGCTTCTGAGCGCGGACGGCCGCATCAGAGGTGATGGCGAAAACCAGATCGTCGATCTTTTCCTTGCCCTTGAAATAGGTTTCGTTCGCCTTGTAGCGGATGACGGCATCCGGCTGGTAGGCAACGAAGGTGAAGGGGCCGGTGCCGAGCGGCTGCTGGTTCAGCTGCGCCATCTTGCCGTCGGCGGCAAGCTTGTCGGCATATTCCTTGGAGACGATCGAGGCGAAGTCCATGGCGAGGTCGGCCAGGAACGGCGCTTCAGGATGGTTGAGCGTGAACTTGACCGTGAGGTCATCCACCTTTTCGACCGACTTGATCAGTTCGGGAAAGCCCATGCCGGCCGCGTATTCGTAGGAGCCGCCCTCGACATACTTGTTCCAGGGGTTGTCGGACTTCAGCTGACGCTCGAAGGAAAATACGACGTCGTCGGCATTGAAATCGCGCGTCGGGGTGAAGAAGTCGGTGGTCTGGAACTTGACACCGGGATGAAGCTTGAAGGTGTATTCCTTGCCGTCAGCCGAAACGCTCCAGCTGTCGGCCAGGCCGGGTTCGATCTCGGTGCCGCCGTGCTTGAATTCGACCAGGCGGCTGTAGACCGTGCGCGAAGACGCGTCGAAGGTCGTGCCTGCCGTATAGAGGCTCGGGTCGAAGCCTTCCGGCGAACCCTCGGAGCAATAAACAAGGGTCTTGGACCAGGCTGACGTCGCCATGACTGACATCAGGGCCGTCGCTGCCAACAGGACAGAGATCTTTTTCATAATATTGTTTCCCGGTTGTTCTTATTTGATGTCTGGAGATCGTAGAATGGCATCCCGATCGAAGGTTGATGGAACGATATTTATCTACTGAAAGCAACGGGCTACGGAGAAAATTTTTCCATCTGGACAATTTTAGAAATTTTCCGTCGAAAACCGGCATCAATCGGAAATATTCGGATAAAAATCACCGCAATTTCGTCGCATTTTGGATAATTGCCCTCTTAAACGCGGCACCGACGGCAATCCCCACGTCAATTTCAGAAAAGCAAAAACCGCAATTGCCGGAGCAACCGCGGTTTTAACAATTCTGTCCTGCTCTTCAAATTCAGGCGGCGGGCGCAATGATTTCGGGTTTGCGATAGGGCTGCTCGCCGGTGATCCCGAGAAGAAAATTGATTTGCGGACGCGCCTTGACGAGGTCGTCGATCGAATAGCCCGAAAGCACGGCGAAGAAGGCGTTGAGCGCCTTGCGCAGCGCCGAATTCAGGCCGCAGCTGTCGACCAGCGGGCATTCGACAACGCCGTCATCCTCGAAGCACTCAGCCATGGCGAAACTGTCTTCCGTCACCCTCACGACGTCGAAGAGGGTGATGTCGGCCGCCGGCTTGCCCAGACGCACTCCGCCATTGCGACCGCGCACGGTTTCGACAAGGCCCGCCTTGTTCAGCGGCTGGAGAATCTTGAAAAGAAACAGCTCGGAAACGCCGTAAGCCTTGGCGATTTCCGGAATCCGGCTCAGCTGCCCGTCGTTGGCAGCACAATACATCAACATGCGCACCGCATAGTTGGTCTGCTTCGTCAACCGCATGCCATTCTCCTGACTCGTGCTATTCAGACCTATATAGGCGGTTTGGTAGTTTTGAACAATTCCAAAATATGAAATTCGCATTCAGCTTATGAGGCCAAATGCCGCGACGTCAATTCCGCTGCAGGGTCTCATTATAGTCGAGGATGGCCTGCTTGCGTTCGGGCGTGCCTGGATGGGTCGAGAGCATGCTGGTTCCGGAATGATCGCCTAGTTTCGTTTCCAGGAGATCGAAAAAACGAGCGATCGCTATGGGATCCATGCCGGCCTTGCGCATCAGTTCCACCGAGCGCCGGTCGGCTTCGGCCTCGGCACTGCGTGAATATGACAATGCAAGCAGGCCGCCGCCCTGTGTCAGGATATCCTCGACACCGGAGCCGACATCGCCGGCAATCAGCATGACGAGGCCGGCCACACCTGCGGCGCGATAGAGCTGCCGGAGGCTGTGCTTGTATTCGACATGACCGAGCTCGTGAGCGAGAACGCCGGTTATCATCTCGTCATCGCCATCCGCCAGTTCGATCAACTGGTCGGTAATGACGATATTGCCATTGGGAAGCGCGAAAGCATTGGGACCGATCAGACCGCCATCACGGAAATTCAGCACATAGCGGTTAGCACCACCTTCGGCACTGGCAGCCACTTGGTTAAAGCGGCCAGCGATTTCGGCCTGCCGGGCGGCCGTCAGGTGGCTAGGGGACAGCGCCGTCGCATCCAGCGTATTGAGAGCGCCACGGGACATCGCTTCGGAGACCACAGGCGGTGTCACGAAGATGGCGACTTCGACGAGGGCCGGCAGCGCGTAACGATAAATTGCGACGGCGAGCAGAACGACGGCGACCGCGAAGACGAAGATGCGGGGATGAAATTCCTCCAGCCGATGCACCCAGCCGCTTCTTCCGCCGCCGCCAAGAAAGGCGTCGATGGCATCATTCTCGCCACTCTCGAAGATCGAGCCGTCGGCAAAGATGGCACGTCGGGGGATCGACCCGACGCGCGATGTGAAGTAGACCTCTCCGGCCGCGCTATCCGAAAGAGCGACATCCTCTTCGGTTACGGCGAGCATGCGCCCCCCGCGCGACAGCAGGCGGGCGGGAACGGAGCCGCTCGAATGCGGCGGATACCATTCCCCTCTCGCGATGATTTCTGCGTCAGAAACCAAAATCGATCCCTTCCATGCTCATATATTCGGCACCGACGGCGGCGCCGCTGGCTTGAAACTGCGTAAAGACCTCGCCGATTTCGCCGTCGATGCGAATTGCCGTGTGCTCGGCGACATAACGCGCCAGACGAACAGCCGCCCAGGGACGCATCAGGCCGAGGGTGAGCACCGTCACCACGACGTTCGATATGGCGATCCAGGCATAACGTGCCCTGGAAAGATCGCTGCGCAAGAGATGCCGGCCGTCGATCCGCGTCGAGGACCAGACGACGTTGTGGACGGCCGCCCGATAGATCAGGCCAGCAAGTGCGTAGATGATCAGGAGGCCGAAGGTGACAATATACATTCCCGACACTATCATTAACATAGCGGCGTCATGTTCGAATGCGCCGGGGTCATTCGCCTGCATCCCGACGACCGCGATCGCAACCAACCCGGCGAGAATGACCAGGCCCAGCACGACCATCAGGGCCGGGATGAGAAGCGCGCGGTAGAGCGCGCCGATCTTGGGATCGGTCTCGAAAGGCCGATTGCCGTAGCGGAGATTGTTGAAAACATAGCGGTTGAGCCACCGGCTGGCGAAGGGGGCAAGCAGTCCGAGCGACAGGAAAGCGACGAGGCTTCCGAGCATCACGCAGACGAAGGCGCCGCCGGCGGTGCCGGTAAAATCAAATCGCACGTTGCGGTAGCTGGTCACGCGGGCATTGAAGCGAAGGCCTCTGACGATCAGCCAGGGGAGCGCGATGAGCACAAGGATCGTGGTCACGACCGAGAACAGCGGATGGATCGCTGCCAGAATGTTGGCCACCACGATGAAGGCGAACACGATCACGCGACCGATGAATATCTGCATGCCGCTCGCGTGATATTCGAAAGCGCGGCCGAGCACGACGGTGTTGCCGTAGAAATAGCGATTGCGCCGCACTTTCGCCCAGGCTGAATAGATGCCGAGCGTTACGATCGTCAAAAGGACATTGACGATCCAGATGCCAAAATATTCCGATGCCGTTCCCGTGAACCGGGCACGCTCAAACGCATTTGCCGCGGCGCCCGCGGACACTCTGTTATCCATGATCTTTGTTTCCCCAGCACATTGCCCAACAGACCATAATCGGAATCACGTGTCGGGCGCAGCAACAGAAAAGCAAAGGCCGGAGAAATCAACAACCTTAAATCGAAAACGGGGGCCGAAAGGCCCCCGAATTGCAGATCGCTCTGTCGTGCAGATCACTTCATCGTCGGCATGACGAATTCGGCGCCGCTCTTGATGCCGGACGGCCAGCGGGCGGTGACGGTCTTGGTCTTGGTCCAGAACTTGATCGAGTCGGTGCCGTGCTGGTTGAGGTCGCCGAAGCTCGAGGCCTTCCAGCCGCCGAAGGAGTGGTAGGCGAGCGGAACCGGGATCGGAACGTTGATGCCGATCATGCCGATATTGATGCGCGAGGCGAAATCGCGGGCGGCATCGCCGTCACGCGTGTAGATGGCGACGCCGTTGCCGTATTCGTGCTTCATCGGCAGCGACAGTGCCTCTTCGTAATTCTGGGCGCGAACGACGGAGAGAACAGGCCCGAAGATTTCGGTCTTGTAGATGTCCATCTCGGATGTGACGTGATCGAACAGGCAGCCGCCGACGAAATAGCCGTCTTCATAGCCCTGGAGCTTGAAATCGCGGCCGTCGACGACGAGCTTGGCGCCTTCCTCGACGCCGCGGTCGATCAGGCCGCGAACGCGGGTATAGGCGTCCTTGGTGACGAGCGGGCCCATGTCGGCCTTTTCGTCGGTATAGGGGCCGATGCGCAGCGATTCGATCTTCGGTGTCAGCTTTTCGACGAGGCGGTTGGCGGTTTCTTCGCCGACGGGGACGGCAACCGAGATCGCCATGCAGCGTTCGCCGGCCGAGCCATAGCCGGCACCCATCAGCGCGTTGACGGCCTGATCCATGTCGGCGTCCGGCATGATAATCATGTGATTCTTGGCGCCGCCGAAGCACTGGGCGCGCTTACCGTTCATCGCTGCCGTGCCGTAGACGTAGCGGGCGATCGGCGTCGAGCCGACGAAGGAAACGGCGCCGATATCCGGATCGGTGAGGATCGCATCGACGGCACCCTTGTCGCCGTTGACGACGTTGAGGATGCCGGCCGGCAGTCCGGCCTCGATCATCAGTTCGGCGAGACGGATCGGCAGGGAGGGATCACGCTCGGACGGCTTCAGGATGAAAGCGTTGCCGCAGGCGATCGCCGGCGCGAACATCCACATCGGGATCATGCCGGGGAAGTTGAAGGGGGTGATGCCGGCGCCGATGCCGACCGGCTGGCGGATCGAATACATGTCGATCGAAGGACCGGCACCCTCGGTGAACTCGCCCTTGGCGAGATGCGGAATGCCGCAGACGAATTCGCAGACTTCGAGACCGCGGATGACATCGCCCTTGGCATCTTCGATCGTCTTGCCGTGCTCCTTGGAGAGCATTTCGGCCAGCTCGTCCATGTGCTTGTTCAGGAGTTCGACGAACTTGAAGAAGACGCGGGCGCGGCGCTGCGGGTTGGTGGCAGCCCATTTCGGCTGAGCGGCCTTGGCGTTTTCGACGGCGGCGCGCAATTCCTCGACGCTTGCGAGCGCGACGGTCGCCTGCACTTCGCCGGTTGCCGGATTGTAAACATTGCTCACGCGGCCGCTGGTGCCGGCGACTTCCTTGCCGCCGATGAAATGACCGATCTCACGCATGGATGCTCCTCCTGTTTTTGGGATGGTCCACAATCACACTTCAATTTGCACAAATCAATGCGCTGATATAAGGAACCGTTGTGCGTATATTGTAGTCCCGATCACCACATATTACTGCGTGAAATTTGGTACGGCGTGAGGACAAGTCAAACCCCTGGAAGGTCAAGCGATGAGCGGGAAACCTGTCGTCAGAATGGCGGAGCTGGAGATCGATCCGGAGACGCTCGAAACCTATCGCGCCTTGCTCGCGCAAGAAATCGAAGCATCGCTTGCGCTGGAAGACGGCGTTCTCTCGCTCAGCGCCGTTAGCATTCGCGACAATCCAAACCAGATCCGCATCCTCGAGGTCTACGCCGACCAGGAAGCCTACGAGGCCCATCTGCAGACATCGCATTTCCTCAAATATAAGCGTGAGACGGCCGGCATGGTGACTTCGCTGACGCTGATCGACGTCGATCCGATCGCGATGCGTGCCAAGCCATGAACTGGGACGATGTCCGCATCTTCCTTGCCGTCGCGCGCACCGGGCAAATCCTTGCCGCTTCGAAGCGATTGGGACTCAATCACGCAACGCTTTCACGGCGGCTGACGTCGCTCGAAGAGGCGCTGAAGACGCGGCTTTTCATCCGCCGCACGAACGGCTGCGAGTTGACAGCCGAAGGCGGGATCTTCCTTCACGCCGCCGAGCGTATGGAAACCGAGATGCTGGCGGTGCAGGCCAATCTCGGCCACACCGACACGGCAATCGCCGGCACGGTGCGCGTCGGCGCGCCCGACGGGTTCGGCGTCTCGTTTCTCGCGCCGCGCATGGGCAGGCTGATCGAGCGCCATCCGGAACTGAAGATCCAGCTGGTGCCGGTGCCACGCTCCTTCTCGCTTTCCCAGCGCGAGGCGGATATCGCCATCACGCTGGAACGTCCCGAACAGGGCCGCCTCGTTTCGTCCAAGCTGACGGATTACACGCTCGGCCTCTATGCCTCGCGCGATTATCTCGCCCGCCACGGCAGGCCTGGCGATGTCGAGGCGCTGAAGGCGCATCCGCGCATCGGCTATGTCGAAGATCTGATTTTCACCGCCTCGCTGAATTTCTCCGGCGAGGTGATGCGCAGCTGGGACGCCAGCTTCGAAATCTCGACGGCGATCGGCCAGACGGAGGCGGTGCGATCAGGCGTTGGCATCGGCATCCTGCACGATTATATCGCCCGGCAATATCCGGAACTTCAGCGCATCCTGCCTGAGATTTCGATCCGCCGCGCCTATTGGACGACCTATCACGAAACGGCGCGCGACCTCGTGCGCGTCCGCAGTGTCGTCGACTTCCTGCAGGAACTCGTCAGCGCCGAACGGCAGATCTTCCTCTAGACTAGTTACCTCCCGGAAGCATGTTTGGCCGGCTCGTCATTCTCATCCGGATTGGGAACCGGCGCTTCACCAGGCAGTCGGTCCGGCTCCGGTTCGGTGATCGGCGGCACCGGCTTCCAGCCGGGTGCCGGCATCGGCGGCTGATCGGGAATGGGTTCGTTGGGCACGGACATGACCGCCTCCCTTTTATGTTTGCGATGTTCGTCGGTTCTATTTATCCGACTTCAGCGTCTCGGCAGCGCGCATTGGCATGCTGTCGATAATGGCGAAGAGCTCGCCATTGGTGATCGGCTCGCTGACCTTGAGTTTGACCGTTCCATCCTTGCCGAGCAGGAACGCGGCGAATTCTCCGGCCTCCGGCCCCTCGAGATCGTGGCGGATCGCTTCGCCATCGAGGCCATCGGCAGCGCCGAACAGCGCCCGCACCCTGCCGGCCGAGACCTTCAATATCACCATATCGCGCTCTTCAAGTGCCGCGCGATCCGAAAGCAGCTGGTTTTCCTGGCGCGCCGCGCGGGCATTGTCCTTGTCGGCGAAAAGAACGAAGACACGGTTCATCCACTGGAAGGCAGCCAAGCTCTCGACCGGCGCGTAGGCGCTGTTGGTCTCATCGATTTTCGTCGCGCCGTAGAGAAGTGTTTTCGACATGCATATTCTCCCGTTAGTCTGGAGAACGGTGCGGGCACGCATGGGTTCCATGGAAAGGGCTGGTGTCGGGTTTTCATTCCTGCCAAGTGAAGATGGTACGGTTGAGTACGATTTTGAACCGCCCCGGGTTCCTGAGTGACCTGAGGCTAAGTCATGGTGAGAAACTAATGATTTGGGATTTTAAGGAGCAGATTCGGTTTCAAAGCTGACTTTTTGAAGTCAAGCCTTAAAATCAATCTTGTTGCGGATGCCCTCGAGCTGCCGGTTCGTTTTTCATTTCGGGCAAGGACAGCAGAACGACATACCTCCGGCTTACGACCCGGTTCGGTGGCTGCCGGCCAAACAGGCGCTCGCCGACCGCACCTATGATGCCGATAGCCTGCATGACATCATCCTTGAGGCGGTGAACCGGCCATTCCGTCGCGACGGGATCGCAAGAATCAGCGTTGCTTACAAGCAGCGCTAGGGCCTTCGCCACGCTCAAACAATGGCGACGCCTCGCCACGCGCTATGACAAACTCGCAGCCAGTTTCCTCGGCTTCATCAAGCTACCAAGCATCATGCTTTGGCTCAAATTAATTGTCACCATTGCGTAGAAGGATCCAAAATCAGATCGGTCTCGCCGCGTCTAGACCTTCGAACCCCTGTCTGCTCTTATGCTTCGATAACAAAACTTGGAGGCACAGTTGGCCAGCAATCTGTGGGATACTGGGCATGGCGCCATGTTCGGCGCGAATTCGTTGGCTGCGATAAACACCCTGTATTTGTTGATGGATAAAGGACTTATTTCGCGTGAGGATGCCGCCGGCGTTCTCACTAAAACTGCTCATCAGGTTCGCGAAGATTCTGAGAATGGGCCAGATTCGGAACTAGGGGAACAAGTGGCGCGAAGATTTGAGGCAATGGCTGCTTGGTGTTTGAGTTATAGCCCGAACAGGTAATTTCGCAGAAGGTACAGCCGAATCCGATCACGCAATCTAACGATGTCCGCAAAACGTGTCCTTGCACAAGGTCGACACATTCGCCTCTTCCGGCTACAAGCTCACACATGAACGATTCCAACGAACAGCACAAAAAAGACGACGGGCCAGCTAAGCCGCCGCTGCCCAACGGTGAGAAATTTTTCGATCCCTGGGAAGAAGAATTTCGAAGGGCATATAAGTCGGACGACAAAACATTCGAGTATTAAATCCATGCGGCGGGCGGATGCCCGTCACTTATGTGTTGAGGAAGTCGGCCCTGCCACGGCAAGGACGTGCGCATTTATGGTTCAAATTCCCCGTCTCTTGGCGATATCTCCTCTTCAGGAATCTAGCCTGATCGCCGTGCGCCGTCGTGGCTCGTTCAACCCTCCGCGCAGGGATCGATCCCGGACCGTGGCCTGCATTGAAAATACGCCGCGCCGATATTCGCCGGTCAGGCTGGCCTTTTGACCCACCATTCGCTCGCAAAACCAGCCGCAACTTTTCCGTACTGAACGAATGCCCGGCGCGATGTGGGCGGGGGGCGGAGTTGCACATGCTGGTCAAGGCCGTAGGTCAACCACATCTCGCCGTACTTATAGGCGACGCCGGAAGCATCTGAGCCAGCCCAGCATTTCTGGGAGAACGCCTGCTTGCCCGGACCACGATGGCCGTCCAGTCAGGGGCTCAAAGATCAATCCCGCGGTGTGGAGTGCGCTGACGCCGTTCCGCAACGATCTGCTCGCTGAGCTGCAGATGGACAGTCTGCTGAAGGACCTTCAAACTCTCCCGCATCGCCGCAAAGGTACCGCGCTGCGCCGGCGGCACATGATTGACGAGATCCTTGTCGCCGCGGATGATGGCATTGCGCCCGAAGCGCTCGTGGAGCGCTTCGCTAATGTCGGCGAACTGCCGGCGGATGTTTGCATCCAGAGGAACGGTCGAGACATTCCGCTTACGATCATTCTTCCTTGCCTCCACGGTCAGCCGCATGAGCACCTCTTCTGCCGCCTTCGACAGGCCAGGAATGGCAACCGCCATGCGCCGGCGCTCTTCTGTGATAACCTGGCGTTCGGCATCGAGGATGTTGACATAGGCGGATCCGAGCGAGCGCAGGCGCGCGGACGCCTCGGGCACAGCCTGCACCGCCTCTTTCCGCTCCCGGCCGGACGCCAGCATCCGGTCCAGCAGTCGACCGGAGCCCCGCAACGCCCCATAGGCGGCCGGATCATTGGTCACCGCAGCAGCGATACGATCGGCAGCAAAACCTTTTGCGAGCAGATCTTCGATCTTATCGACGGCTCCAGCCGGGTCGCGCCAGATCGTCTTAGCCGTGTTCGCCAGTGCAGCCCGCTCCTGACGGTAGAGGGGGGCGGAGAGAACGCGCGATCGAGCCTCCTCGTCCACCGGCGTCCTGAACTCAGTGACGGCGGCAAGCATGGGCAGCAACGCCACATTGTCCTTGCCCGCTGCGGCCTCTATCCCCGCAACAGCACTCGTGCCGGCGACGACCTTCGAGCGATCCCGACGCTCGGCAAGATGCTGCTCACCGGCAAAGCGCCGCACGGCTTCGAACAGTTGCGTTAGTTCTCCGCGTCGTTCATCCGTGAGGTCCCCCGGCATGCGCTCGACCATGTTGCGCTCAGCGATCGCATCTGCTTTCGAGGTGAAGGCGCTCCAGCCGAAGCGGGCGGTTATGGCATCGCTGACCGCTTTGATCTCCTGCACGACCGCTCGGCCCCCGGCGGCAAGTGCGAAGGCCGTCTTGTAGGCGTCGTCCCCGCCCTGGGTGCGCACCGCCTCGATCTCCATCAGGCGCGCCATAGCTTGCTCGGAGAGCGCCGGAACCGACAAGGACATGGAGGCGCGCCGTGCCTGCTCTCGCAGCTCGAACCGTTCGGTGTTCCTGCGGAACTCAGTCGCATGGCCGCGAACCAAGGGAAGCAGGTCCTCAAAGGCTGCCATGGCGACATTGCGCTCGTCACGCGCCGCCCGTCCTTCGACGATCAGCTCGGAGCCACGCAGCCGGCCAAGCCGATCCGGTGCTGCGGCAAGATTATCGGCGAGCCTGCGCGGTTCGGTGCTGGTATCCGAAGCAAGCGCATTCAGCGTGACCAATGCGGCATCGGGGTCGCGATAGATCTTCTCGAGCAGCGGCCGCAGGATCGCCTCCCGCTCCTTCCAGGCCGGGGATGACAGCTGCGCCAGCCGCGCATCCTCGTCGATGCTCCTGGCGAAGGAGATGGTTGGCGGGATCAGACAGCGCGCATCGGTGGAAGCCGCCTCGGCGATCGTCTGGCTCCGCTCTTCATTATAGGCGACGCGCCGTTCCCGCTCGATCGCAAAGCCGAGCGCGACGCTTGCCCGCTCCCATAGCTTTTCCACCTGCTCCCGCTTTGCGGCAATCCACGCCCAGCGCCGCGACAGGCTTTCCTCCATCTCGGCCGCAGCCAAAGAGAGATGCTCGATCCCCCGGCGCCTGGCGAAGTCCTCAGCGTGTGCGCGGTAACCGGCGTCGCTCTCAAAATCGAGCGTCGTCGTCTTGGCGCCGGATCGCGACAATCGCTCGACCAGCTGCTTGAACACATCCGGCCGATGGCTTTCCCGCTCGATACGCTCCCGGCGCGCGTCGGCGGTCTCAATCTGCTTTGCCGTCCAGACGTTGCGGTCGACTTCCCTCTCCTCGTAGCGCTTCTGGCCTGTCTTCTCGTCAACAATGGGAATCTGGACCTTGACCCTCTCGATACCGTCCTTTCTGAGCGTGACGGTGTCGCCTTCCAAGACGCGGGCATCCTCGAGCGCCTTCGGCAGGCTCACGCCCCAAAGCCGATGCACGACCCCGTCGTCGGTCCTGAGGTCGGCATAGGGGCTGTCGTCGGCATCCTCATTATCGGGCCGGAATTTGGTTTCTCCGGTTTCGATAAGCTCGCCGGTGACACCCGCGGCATGATCGACACGTGCGCTGCGTCCCCATTCCGGCTTCGCCGCAAAATCCTCCTTCGCCGCATAGAGATCGGCGCGGTCGCGATGCCTCGTCATCGACACATAGCTCAGGTGGCGGTCCATCATGCCGGTCGCCAGCACGAAAGCTCGCTCGACAGTCGCGCCTTGCGACTTGTGAATGGTCGCGGCATAGCCGTGATCGACATTGGAATAGCTGTCCTCGCCGAAGACGACCTTGCTGCCATTGTCGAGACGCACCGACAGCAGAACCTCGCCTTTCTCATTGCCTGTCGAAACGACCGTGCCGAGCATGCCGTTCTTGACATATTGCGGGCCGAGACGCCCGGCGCGCGGCTCGATGAAGCGGGCGTTTTCCAGGAAGATGATGCGGTCGCCGGCGGCAAACTCGCGTGAGCCCCGCTCGGTTCGGAAGCTGCGGCTTTCGCCGAGTGCTCCCTCACCCGTCATCACGGATCGCAGCGCCTCGTTCAGGCGCTTGACGTCGGCGTTGGTGTGGGCAAGCACCAGCAGCTCGTCGCCGCGAAGATTGCCGGCCCTGCCCTCGGCAACAGACCGACCGATTGCCTCCCTGCGCGCCTCTGTCCAATCGGCAACGATGCGCTCGACGATCTCGCCGCGCGTCTCCGCCTCGACCAGGCGACCGTGTTGAGCATAAGCATCGAGGCCCTTCTCGACCTCGCCACGGGCAAACAGGCGCGAGGCATCGCGTGCCCATTCCTGGCGCTGGCGGCGCACGCCGGCGAGTTCGGCAAATCCGATGCGTTCGGTGATCGCCCGGAATGCCGCGCCCGCCTGGATCGGCTGCAGCTGCATCGCATCGCCGACCAGCACGACCTTCGCCTCAGCCTGTTCGATGATCTTCAGCACCCGGGCCATCTGTTGCGACGACACCATGCCGGCCTCATCGATCACCACCACGTCGCCGCGGTTCAGCGTGTCGCGGCCATTCGCCCAGTTCAGTTCCCAGGAGGCGAGTGTGCGCGACTTGATGCCGGAACTGTCTTCGAGACCTTCTGCAGCCTTGCCGGCAAGGGCGGCACCGATTACCCGGCGGTTCTCGCTCTCCCAGGCAAGACGTGCAGCGGCAAGCAGCGTCGATTTGCCGGCTCCGGCCAGGCCGACGATAGCAGCGATGCCATCATCGCCGGTGACATGACGGATAGCATCGACCTGTTCCGGCTCGAGCCGGAAGCGCTGTTGCGGATCCCGCGCCTCGACACTTTCGATCGCAGCGTTTACATGCCGCTCGGAAACGGCGAAGCCGCGGCGCTCCGACAAGACCTTCGCCGACTGCGCCATGTCATATTTGATGCGCAGCATATCTCGAATGGTGAAGACGGCGAGCTCCATCGCCTTGCCGGTCTCTGCGTCGATCTCCTGCGGCTTCAGCATGACCAACTCATTCGACGCCATCAGCCGCGCCCGGATATTGGCGAAGTCGGAGGGATCGTCGATATAACGATGCAGCGCCTTGGCGATGTCGCGCTCGTCGAAGGTGGAGCGTTCGTTGACGAGCTGCGTCAACAGAAACTCAGGCTCGGCAAGCAGCCGGTCGGCCATCTCCTGGCGCCGCGCAAGATCGGCCGGCGCGAAGTAGAGCTCCCTGCCCTTCCTTGGCAGCGCCGCCTTCTCCGGTCCGAGATGCTTCTGCCCGATGCCGTCCAAACCCTGTTCGGCATAAGACCGGCCGTCGAGCCGGATCTCGTGGCCGGCAAGCGCCAAGTGCCGGTTGGCGGTTTCCGCCCAGGCGATCTTCCAGGCTTTCAGGATCTCCTTGTCGCCGCCCCAGACCTTATAGACGATCTTGCCGTTCGGGCGGTCCGGCGTGACGACACGTAGCGGCTTGCCATCCTCTCCCAGAACGGCAACTTTCTTCGGCCCTAAGCCGTCCTCGGTCAGCGGCCGCAGCGTCGTCATCAGATGGATGTGCGGGTTGCCGTCCTTGTTGTGATAGACCCAGTCGGCGACCATCCCCTTCGCAGTAAGATTGTCGCGGACAAAGTCGCGCACCAGCGCGACGTTCTCGGCTCGTGTCAGCTCCTCCGGCAGCGCGATGATCAACTCACGGGCAAGCTGCGCGTCCGCCCGCGTCTCGAAGGCATCGACGGCATTCCAAAGCGCCTCGCTGGCGCCGGCGACCGAATGACCGGCAATCGCCGCCCTCAGCCAGGCAGGCGTCTGCTCCGGGAGGGCCAGCTCCTCATGCACGAGCTCGCCAGCCCCGCCCCGATAGCTGAACGACCTGCCGGCCTGCTGGTCCATCATCCTCGTGCGATGGCGATAGGCGGCGGCCGCGACGATGTTGCGCCCGGCTCCCCTGCTGATCACCCGCGCTTTGATGAACATGATCGCCATGATTGTCCTCTGATTTCCACGCAGTTGCAGCAAACAAGCGGCGTTGGTCGCTCATCAAGCTTGTCAGCCCGAGCGGGAGACGCGCCCGGATCATTTCAGATCGTTGTCGCGCTGGGCCTTCTTGACTACGATAAATAGACAATCTAACTATCTTATTCAAGATAGTATAAGTGGGTTAAATGATCCTCGTGCTCAGCTTGAAGCTTTTCAAAAGCCTCGCGCGGGATGGCAATCGGATGAAACATAAGAGTCTTACATCGGCTGTTCTCAAGAATCCCGGTGGACGGTACAGGATCTTTCGCCTATCGGATTACTCATGAAATTGTCGCTCGATCATATGCCGCTTCGCAAACAGCGTGAGCTCGGCCGCGTTCTGCAAATCCTGCACGAGGAGTTCGAGGATGCGTTGAAGGACGGTACGGCGGAGTTCAAAAGGCGCGGTCGGATCCTGAAGATCATCCTGTTCGGTTCCTACGCCAAAGGCGGATGGGTAGACGAGCCTTTTACGATGAAAGGATATCTATCGGACTTCGATCTCCTGATCATCGTCAACAACCGTAAGCTCTGCGAGTTCGCTGAGTATTGGTACAAAGCCGCCGACCGGCTGATCCACGAGAAGACGATCGAGACGCCGGTCAGCTTCATCGTCCATTCCAGACGCGAGGTGAACACCTACATCAAAGAGGGACAATACTTCTTTTCAGATATTCGCAAGGAGGGGATCGTTCTCTACGAACTCGACGATGAGCCACTTGCGGAACCGAAGCCGCTCTCGCCGGCAGATCGGTTGCGGGTGGCAAAGGAGCATTACGCTGACCGATTTTCACTGTCTCAAACGTTCCTAAAGGGCTCTGGATTTTATGCCAGAGAAATGCAATTTCGTGTCGCTGCCTTCGAGCTCCATCAGTCGATCGAGCAAGCTTATTCCTGCGTCCTTCTGACGCTGACGAATTATGGTCCACCATCCCACAACATCAAATTCCTTCGTTCGCTCGCCGAGGAACAAGATAGGCGTCTGGCCCAGGCGTTTCCTCGGGATCAACATCGCGAGCGCGCGTGGTTCAACACCCTGAACGAAGCCTATGTGAAGGCACGCTACTCAAAACACTTCGAGATCAGCGAGGAGGCTCTTGGTTGGCTTGGAGCGCAAGCCGCGTTATTGGTTGAATTAGTCAAGACGGTGTGCTCGGAGCATCTGGAGTTGCTTCAGCGGACAATCAGTGACGTACCTAGAAGTTGAGCTCTCACCGCCCTGGAATGACCAAGCCAGCTGCGGACAAACACAGGCGTGCTCAAGTTAAATTGGAACGGCACGCAGTAGGTTGGTCTGCCTGACGAATGCGATTCCGCAGGGGCCACCATGGGGCGCCACTACTGTCATTTGGAAACCGGGTTCATAAAGTGTTCGGTGCGCTGTCGGCGCTTCAGAGTGCAACCTGAGGGGTTCTGCTCCTTTCAGGCAAGTCGGGCCGCAAGTTTCTAAGAACAATCAAGCAAACAAGAAGTCCCACGACTGCAGGCTTGAAAGAGCAACATTCTTCAACGTTATGGAGTTGTCGGAATCGGCCGTGATAATTGTATCATTGCCGGACTGCTCGGATGCCGCAAAAAGTGTTTCCCAGTCGGCGAAGATGCCGTGATCGATCGAGATCGTGTCATGTGCCGAGCCTGCTGCCAGGAAGTTTGTGATCGTGTCATGGCCCCAGTTCGCCAAATAAACAAAGACGTCGGCTGCCGCTCCACCAGTGAGGATATCGTTGCCGGCGCCGCCCGTCAGCGTATTGGAACCACTCCCGCCGACGATAACGTTGTTCAGCGCATTCCCTGTTCCGGCAAAGGCCCCCGTTCCCATAAAGGTGAGGTTTTCGACGTTCGTCTCCACTGTGTAGGCGGCCAGGTTCGTGCGAACCGTGTCGGTCCCCGCGTCGGCGGTTTCGGTGACGATGTCGCCGGCATGGTCGACGATATAGGTGTCGTGGCCCGCACCGCCGATCAACGTATCCGCACCTGCCCCACCGTTCAGCATATCGTTGCCGGCGCCGCCGGTGATCGTGTTGGCGAGCGCATTGCCGGCGCCGCTGAAGCTGGCGGATCCCGTATAGGTCAGGTTCTCGACATTGTTGCCGAGCGTATAGCCTGCCAGTGCCGTGCGAACCGTGTCGGTCCCGGCGTCGGCGGCTTCGGTGACGATGTCGCCGGCATTGTCGACGACATAGGTGTCGTCGCCCGTCCCGCCGATCAAACGATCGGCTCCGGCGCCGCCATTCAGCGTATCATTGCCGGCACCGCTGGAAAGCGTATCGGCGGCAGCGCCACCCGTGATCGTATTGTCAAGGCTATTGCCCATCCCGACAAAGGCTGCCGTGCCGATGTAGGTGAGATGTTCGACATCGCTGCCAAGCGTATAGCTTGCCATTGTCGTGCGAACCGTGTCGACCCCCTCATCGGCAGCTTCAGTGACGATGTCGCCGGCATGATCGACGATATAGGTGTCGTCGCCTGCCCCGCCGATCAAACGATCGGCTCCGCCCCCGCCATTCAGCGTGTCGTTGCCGACACCGCCGGAAAGCGTATCAGCGGCAGCGCCACCCGTGATCATGTTGTCAAGATCATTGCCTGTTCCGGCAAAGGCTGCCTTACCGAAATAGGTGAGATTCTCGACATCGGCCCCCAGTGTGTAGGCGGCCAATGTCGTCCAAATCGTGTCAATCCCCGCATCGGCCGCTTCGCTGACAAGGTCGCCGGCATTGTCGACGATATAGGCGTCGCCACCCGCCCCGCCGATCAAGCTGTCGGCGCCAATTCCACCATTCAGCACATCATTGCCCGCACCGCCGGTGATCGTGTTGTCAAGCGCATTGCCGGTGCCGGTGAAGCTGGCGGATCCCGTATAGGTGAGGTTCTCGACATTGACCAAGGCGGCGATCGAGCCGGCCGACAGCGAGGTGCGGATCTCGTCAGTACCGGCATTGGCCGCCTCGACGACGCCGTCGAAAACGATGTCAACGATATAGATGTCGTTGCCGGCGCCGCCGATCAGCATGTCGTTGCCGGCGCCACCGTCCAGGGTGTCGTTGCCGGCACCGCCGGTGATGATGTTGGCGAGACCATTGCCAGTCCCGGCAAAGTCGCCGGTCCCGGCAAAGGTCAGGTTCTCGACGTTGGCAATGTTGGTCAGCGTATAGACAGAAAGCGCCGTCTTGATCAGATCGGTGCCTTGATTGATGGCCTCAGTGACGACGTCAGCCAGCTCATCGACGATGTAGGTGTCGTTACCCGCTCCGCCGATCAAGCTGTCCGCGCCTGCCTTCCCGTCCAGGATATCGGCGCCTGCACCACCCCGGATCGCGTTGGCGAGGTCATTGCCTGTCCCGGCGAAGGCTGTCGCGCCGGTATAGGTAAGGTTCTCGACATCGCTGCCAAGCGTATAGCTTGCCAATGCCGTGCGAACCGTGTCGGTCCCCTCATCGGCTGCTTCGGTGACGAGGTCGCCGGCATTGTCGACGATGTAGGTGTCGCCGCCCTCACCGCCGATCAAGCTGTCCGCACCTGCCCCGCCATCAAGCGTGTCATTGCCGACGCCGCCGGAAAGCGTATCGGCGGCAGCGCCACCCGTGATCGTATTGTCGAGATTGTTGCCGGTACCAGCGAAAGTTACTGTGCCGGCAAAGGTGAGGTTCTCGACATTGGCCCCCAATGTATAGTTCGCCAGCGCCGTGCGAACCGTGTCAGTTCCCTCATTGGCGGCTTCGGTGACGGTATCGCTAGCATTGTCGACGATATAGGTGTCGCTGCCCGCACCGCCGATCAACGTATCCGCACCTGCCCCACCGTTCAGCATATCGTTGCCGGCGCCGCCGGTGATCGTGTTGGCGAGCGCATTGCCGGCGCCGCTGAAGCTGGCGGATCCCGTATAGGTCAGGTTCTCGACATTGTTGCCGAGCGTATAGCCTGCCAGTGCCGTGCGAACCGTGTCGGTCCCGGCGTCGGCGGCTTCGGTGACGATGTCGCCGGCATTGTCGACGACATAGGTGTCGTCGCCCGTCCCGCCGATCAAACGATCGGCTCCGGCGCCGCCATTCAGCGTATCATTGCCGGCACCGCTGGAAAGCGTATCGGCGGCAGCGCCACCCGTGATCGTATTGTCAAGGCTATTGCCCATCCCGACAAAGGCTGCCGTGCCGATGTAGGTGAGATGTTCGACATCGCTGCCAAGCGTATAGCTTGCCATTGTCGTGCGAACCGTGTCGACCCCCTCATCGGCAGCTTCAGTGACGATGTCGCCGGCATGATCGACGATATAGGTGTCGTCGCCTGCCCCGCCGATCAAACGATCGGCTCCGCCCCCGCCATTCAGCGTGTCGTTGCCGACACCGCCGGAAAGCGTATCAGCGGCAGCGCCACCCGTGATCATGTTGTCAAGATCATTGCCTGTTCCGGCAAAGGCTGCCTTACCGAAATAGGTGAGATTCTCGACATCGGCCCCCAGTGTGTAGGCGGCCAATGTCGTCCAAATCGTGTCAATCCCCGCATCGGCCGCTTCGCTGACAAGGTCGCCGGCATTGTCGACGATATAGGCGTCGCCACCCGCCCCGCCGATCAAGCTGTCGGCGCCAATTCCACCATTCAGCACATCATTGCCCGCACCGCCGGTGATCGTGTTGTCAAGCGCATTGCCGGTGCCGGTGAAGCTGGCGGATCCCGTATAGGTGAGGTTCTCGACATTGACCAAGGCGGCGATCGAGCCGGCCGACAGCGAGGTGCGGATCTCGTCAGTACCGGCATTGGCCGCCTCGACGACGCCGTCGAAAACGATGTCAACGATATAGATGTCGTTGCCGGCGCCGCCGATCAGCATGTCGTTGCCGGCGCCACCGTCCAGGGTGTCGTTGCCGGCACCGCCGGTGATGATGTTGGCGAGACCATTGCCAGTCCCGGCAAAGTCGCCGGTCCCGGCAAAGGTCAGGTTCTCGACGTTGGCAATGTTGGTCAGCGTATAGACAGAAAGCGCCGTCTTGATCAGATCGGTGCCTTGATTGATGGCCTCAGTGACGACGTCAGCCAGCTCATCGACGATGTAGGTGTCGTTACCCGCTCCGCCGATCAAGCTGTCCGCGCCTGCCTTCCCGTCCAGGATATCGGCGCCTGCACCACCCCGGATCGCGTTGGCGAGGTCATTGCCTGTCCCGGCGAAGGCTGTCGCGCCGGTATAGGTAAGGTTCTCGACATCGCTGCCAAGCGTATAGCTTGCCAATGCCGTGCGAACCGTGTCGGTCCCCTCATCGGCTGCTTCGGTGACGAGGTCGCCGGCATTGTCGACGATGTAGGTGTCGCCGCCCTCACCGCCGATCAAGCTGTCCGCACCTGCCCCGCCATCAAGCGTGTCATTGCCGACGCCGCCGGTGATCGCGTTGGCGAGCCCATTGCCGGTGCCGGTGAAGTTGGCAGACCCCGTGTAGGTGAGGTTCTCGACATTGACCAATGCGGCGATCGAGTAGGCTGCAAGCGTCGTGCGGATTTCGTCGGTGCCGGCGCTGACCGCCTCGTTGATCACGTCGCTCGCACTGTCGACCACATAGATGTCGTTGCCGGCGCCGCCCACCAGCCTGTCGTTGCCGGCGCCGCCGTCAAGCGTGTCGTTGCCGGCGCCGCCGTTGATCGTGTTGGCAAGTCTGTTTCCGGTGCCAACAAAATCGCCGGTGCCAACAAAGGTTAGATTTTCAACATTATTGGTCAAAGCATAGGAAGAAAGCGTCGTCTTGGTCAGATCGGCTCCTTCATTCGGCCTTTCAGTCACGACGTCGGCAACGTTGTCGACGATATAGGTGTCGTCGCCCACACCGCCGATCAGTATGTCTGCTCCGGCCTTTCCGTCCAAGGTGTTGGCACCTGCCCCGCCCTTGATCGTGTTAGCGAGGCTATTGCCTGTCCCGGTAAAGGCTGCCATGCCGGTATAGGTGAGATTGTCAACATTGCTGCCGAGCACATAGCTTGCCAGTGTCGTGCGAACCGTATCGATCCCCTCACTGGCGTTTTCGGAGACGACGTCGAAAGCATTGTCAACGATGTAAGTGTCGTTGCCCGTACCCCCGATCAGCCTGTCGGCGCCAGCCCCGCCGTCCAGCGTGTCATCACCGGCACCGCCCGACAAGATATCGATCAGCGCGCCCCCGGTGATCGTGTTATTGAGGTTGTTGCCTGTGCCGGTAAAGGCGGTCCAGGCAACGTTAGTGAGGTTCTCGACGTTCGCGCTCAGCGTGAAGCTCGCCAGATACGCCTTCACCGTATCGATGCCCTCGTCAGCGTTTTCAATGATGGTGTCGCTGTCACCGTAAACGACATAAATATCGTTGCCGACCCCCCCGGCAAGCGAGTCATTTCCCCAGCCACCACTCAGGGTATCGTTGCCTGCTCCGCCAGAGAGTGTATCATCGCCTGTCCCGCCGGTGATCATATTGTCGAGGCTATTTCCGACACCGGTAGAATTGCCGCTACCTGTGAAGTATAGCTCCTCGACATTAGCATTGTCCGCCAGCGAATAGGCCGTAAGATCGGTCCGGATCGTGTCAGTGCCGCTGTCGACCGCCTCGACCACGACATCGCCGAGAACATCGACCGTATAGGTATCGTTGCCCGCACCGCCGATTAGCGTGTCGGTGCCGGCCTTCCCGTCAAGCCAATCATTACCTGTCCCGCCAGTGATCACATTGGCCGCCGCATTGCCAGTGCCGGAGAACCCAAAGGTGCCAATGTAGACTAGGTTCTCTACGTTGGTGCTGAGTGTATAAGAACCCGTCGTCCGGACCGTGTCCGTCCCCTCATCGACATTCTCAATTACAGCATCGGTGGAATTGTCGGTGATGTAGACGTCGTTGCCCACCCCGCCCGACATCTTGTCGATTCCGGCACCGCCATCGAGGGTGTCATTGCCGGAGTCGCCAGTAAGGGTATCGTTTCCGGCATTGCCCCAGAGTGTATTGTCCGCCTCGTTGCCTACAATCGTATCGTTGCCGGAGCCGGCCTTAACGTTTTCAATCAACGACGCGACATTGTCGTGATAAAGAAGGGCGTTGAAAATGTTGCCGCGGGCATAGCCACCATTCGGACCACCCCCCAGATCTGCCAACTGACCCTGGGAAAAGACCGAGTACCCCCCTGCATGCAAGTCGATCTTGAGGGCGGTGGTATAAGCGCTCAGATCATAGGTATCGGTACCGCCGCCGTCCCAGATTGTTGCGAAAACCCTGTTGGCAGCGGGCGTGATGGCTGCCACCCCATTGACATAGGTGATGCCCTGGTTCGGATTCCACGTGTAGACGGTATCGCCACTGTTCGTCGTATAGTCCGCACCATACATTTCCTGCAGGGCGGCTATGTCGAGCATCATGAAGGTTTGTGGCGCGCCATTTTGCTCATACTTAGCCCCACTCTCATCGTCTCCAATAAATGTGTGGTAGGTCATGATCGTGTATTCGAGGGAGTCGTAGGCGCTTGGAACGACCGTTCCCCCTTCGTGAGCATGTTTCAGTCCGAGCGCGTGACCCAGCTCGTGCGCCAAGGTTTGGCCCGCATAGTTGCCGAACCTCGGGAAGCGATAATCAGCTTCGGTGCCAGCATATCCCGTCCCGAACCAGATATCGCCACCTCGCCCGTCTGAGGCTGGCAAATAGGCCCCTGCCGTATCCAGCAAGGGATCCGACGTTTGAGCGAACCGCACCGTTGCGGTATTCGCGCTTCCGGCCTCAAAGTTAGCGTTTGTGAACCCCTCGACGGAGAAGCCGTCATTTGCCGCACTCCCGTAGGATTGCTCCATAAAGTACAAGGCGAGAGACTGCTGCTGCGACGAAATAGGAGAGAATGAATAGTATTTTTCGTAGTATAATTCGGCGCCATCGGCATACGATGATGAGGTCGTGGGAAACGCATAGGTTATCGTTCCGTCCCAGGCAGTGCCGCTGAAGAGCCCGTCTACCTTCTGATCCCCAGTCAAGATGACGCTCTTCGTCGGAGTAATTAGGTCCGTCATAAAATCCCCATTTGCCTATTCCATTCGGCCGCGCCTAATGCCCGCTTCCCTGTGCTCCAAAACGAGGGAAACTTCAACTAAAAGCTTTATTTCCATTTAGGAATGTTTTGATCTTGGCAACTAGCGCTAATGAATGCTTCCTCCGCAACCTCTTTCAAGGGCTACAAGACATGTTCCAGGATCCTGCGCTCTGCCCGTCCGAACTTCCGCAATTGCTGGCATGAGGGCACTTAAATTGACGTTACGTTCATGTGCTGAAATTTAGTAAGTCTCAGGCTCTGCGATATCGGCTCCGCATGTTTCGATGCTTCGAACGCTATCCCCGCCTCTCTCGAGTCGAGGTAGGCTTCGCTGTTCGCATCCTCCGCGACATGCTGGCGTGGGGAGATTCTTCCGGATCGAGTGGCGGATCGTCGTAATTGCGGACCTTGGTGCTGCTGTGTGCTGCACATGTAGCTCAGATGGCACTATCGCACCATATGGGCGGTTGTGCCTTTGCAAATGTTCGATTTGATGTGGCAAATAAGCAGCCACTCGCGGTCGGAGCGTCGACTCTTGAGGGCGCCGGGCAATTAGCTTCCAAGCTTGCGATTTGCAGAATACCTCAGCATCTGCTGCGACAACTTCGTTAGAAACGACGTTGGCTGGGATGGCTTTATCGAAAGCGACCTGACGTGGGGAGATGGTACGGTTGGGGGGTCTCGAACCTCCGACCTCAGGTGCCACAAACCTGCGCTCTAACCAACTGAGCTACAACCGCATAAACCGCGCCGGGCGCGATGGGGGTCACATACGAGGACTTGGCGATGAATTCAAGCCCCATTCCTCGTCAATATACAAAAAGGCTGGACGCGAGGTCCAGCCCTTTTGTTTCCAATCAGCAAAGACCGATCAGGCAACCTTGAAGGAGGCCATGGCCTTTTCGGCGGCGTCCTTGGAAGGCTTTGCGAGCTTTTCGGCCACCTGCTTGGTGGTTTCCTGCATCGACTTCGCCTGTTCGACGGCGAGTTCGGCCTGCTTGCGCAGGAACGAGGTCTGCAGTTCGAAAAACTCGGCTGCGGACTTGACGCCGAGGAGTGCTTCCATGTGCGAGAGCGAGCTCTCGGCGTTGACGCGCAGAACGTCGATTGCCTTGAGGCCGATCTCGACGGTGCCGGCCTGGGCCGTCTGGACGGTGGCTTCGAGCGTCTTGCCGGCTTCTTCGCCGGCGGTCTTCAGCTTGGCGTAGGCGTCTTTCGACTGCTGTGCGCCCTTTTCAGCGAATTCGCGGAAGGATTCCGTGAGCTTGGACGGGTCGAAAGAAGCGATTGAAAAAACGTCATCGGTCTTTATGGTAGCCATGTCGCATTCCTTTGGGTTGAGGCGGTCGCTGCCTGTGATCATCGAATGACGTCTATATAGGGCATTCCATTGTGCATTGCAACAATTATTGTGCAGCGCACAAGCCGTTAACCCTGTGGGCCGAAACTGCCCCGCTGTTCTGGACCGGCATGCGACCTGCAGTTATTAATAAGCCGTTAATTTGGAAGGCCTACAGCGACAAGGTTCGATCATGCCCGCAGTCCAATATCCGTTCATCGATATCGCCGTGCATGCGCGGGTGCGGGAACGCTTTTCACGCGGCGAGGCGATGGTGCTGTTTTCGGCCGATCTAGCGCGGCTGCTCTGGGCGAACGGCGCGGGTGCCGAGCTTTTCGGGCATTCGGCGGTCTACGACCTGCTCGATCAAGGTGTCGATCGCACCGATATCACGTTTCGCCAGCTGGAAACGGCGGCGCGCCAGCTCGCCGATATCGGCGACAACAGAAGCCTGATAATCCGTGTCGCCAAAGGCTTCCAGCGCGCGCAGGTGCAGGCGGCGGCCGAACTGATCCGGCTTTCCCAGGGCGAAAAGGCCATTTTGTTTTCGGTGCCGGTCTCGGCAAGGCCGCTTGCATCAGACGCCTCGGCCGCCCAGATGCTGCAGGGGCTCGACGATCCCGACACGCATATGGCCGTCATCGGCGCCAATGGCGAGGTCATCGCCGCCTCGCCGGGCTTTGCCTCGCTCGCCATATCGGCCGAGACCGCCAAGACGCTGATCAACCTTGCCGGTGCCCATCCAGACCGGCTGGTGAAACGCCCCGTCGCCACCGGCCGGGGTTACCTCCCGGCCGCGGTCGGCAAACTCAGCGACGATCCGGCGCTCAATCTGCTGTTTGCCGTGGAAACCGCGATCGGTCATCTCGACCCGGTCGATGCGCCCGTGCTCGATGCGGTTAATGCACCCGTGCTTGACGCCGTCGATGCACCGGCGGCTGACGCGCCGGTTGCGGAAGCAAGCGCGCCGCCGACCGAACCTGCCCCGGAAGAGCCGGTCGCAGCAACCGGCTTCACCGAGATCATCGACGCGGTGTCTGACATCGAAGAAGTCGAAGAGACCCTTGAGGAGATCGCCGGCGAAAGCGAACAGCCGGCAGAAGCGGCCGCCCCCGCCGAAATGAATGCGGGGATGCATCCGGCTGAAGACGCGGCGCCGGAAAACGATGACGGCGCGATTGACAGCAGTGCGGATGAGGCCGACGAACCTGACGGCCTCGTCGACGGCGATACGGCCCAGTCCGCTGACGAGGTCGCGGAAACGAACGGGACGGCGGAATCTGCCGAAGCCGGTCAGATGCCCGCCGAAGAGGCGCCGGCGACCATGCACCAAGAGCCGGTCATCGCAGCGCCGCTGGTTGCCGACGCGTCCCCTGCCCCGGCACCCGCACCGGAGCCTGGTTTCGTCTTCCGGCCGAACAGCCGCGCCACGCGCTTCGTCTGGAAGATCGATGCGGAAGGCCGCTTCAACGAGGTCAGCCATGAATTTGCCGAGGCCGTCGGTCCGCATGCATCCGCCATCATCGGCTCCGCCTTCAGCGATATCGCCGCTCTCTTCAATCTCGACCCGGACGGTAAGCTGTCCGAGGCGCTCGCGCGCCGCGACACGTGGTCGGGCAAGACGATCCTCTGGCCGGTCGAAGGCACTAGCCTCGTCGTTCCGGTCGATCTCGCGGCACTGCCGACCTATACCCGCAACCGTGACTTCGACGGTTTCCGCGGCTTCGGCGTCGTCAGGCTCTCCGACGCGCAGGAGGATCCGCTGGCGCTTGGCCTGACGCTCGGCCCGGATGGCGTCGGCCATGATGCGGCAAGCCTCGGCCCGATCGCCGAGCCTGTCGCCGACCCGGCGCCTGACATGGAAGCCACATCCGGGGAGGCCGCAGCGGAACCGACTGCGGCGGACGAGAACGGGATTGAGACCAGGAATGAGACGCGGGCAGCAGCCGCGCCGCAGGCCGAAGAGACGGCCGCGGAAGCAGTGTCCGGCGAAGAGACGACCCTCGAGACATCAGCCCAGGAAAATGCCGCAGACGAACCGCCGGCGCTTCGCATCGTCGAAACACCCAACCGCCGTTTCACCGACAAGGTCGTTCAGCTTCACAGCACGGGCGCCGCGTTGACGGCCGCCGAACAGGCGAATTTCCGCGAGATCGCCAAGCGCCTGGAAGCCTTCGGCGCCCGCAGCGAAGATCCTGCCGCTCCAGCGCCGAGCGACGCCGGCGCCACGGAAACGGCGGCTTACGAAGAAAGCTCGAACCCGGAAACCTTCACGGACGAAACGCCCGTCGGCGATGCGGCCGACATCGCTTCGGCCGAGGAAATGGCGCCGCAGGAAGCAATTTTCGAGAGCGCGGCCGAAGTGCTGCGAGAAGAGGCTGAAGAGCCCGCCGCCATAGAAGAGGACCAGGTGACGGAAGGGCTCGAGGAGACAGTGAGCCAGATCGAGGTTCTCACGAGCTTTATTCCGCCGCGGGTCAAGATGACTGACGGGCTGTCGGCCGGAACGGTCGATCAGCTGCCCGTCGCGGTGCTCATCCATGTCGGCGATGCGCTGCTCCATGCCAACCCCGAATTCATGCGGCTGACGGGCTACGCGTCCCTCGATGCGCTGCGCGAGGTGGGCGGCATCGAGGCCCTGCTGCAGCGCCGCGACCTGGAGGAGAACGCGACCGGCTCCGGCACCATGATGCTGGTCAAGGCCGACGACACGCTGACGCCGGTGACCGCGCGGCTACAATCGGTGCGATGGGAAGATGCCAACGCCCTGATGCTGGCGCTGATGCCGGTGGAACGCAAGGAAGACGCCCGCGCCGAAGCGGGCCGGTCGGAAGCGCGCCCGGAACGGATGGTCGAGAAGGTCGCCAAGCTTCAGGTCGAAGTGGAGGAATTGCGCTCGATCCTGGAAACGGCGACCGATGGCGTCGTCGTCATCGGCACAGAGGGCGACATCCGCTCGATGAACCGGTCGGCGAGCGCGCTCTTCAATTACGATGAGCAGGAGACGCGCGGCAAACCCTTCGTCATGCTGTTTGCCCATGAGAGCCAGAAAGCCGTTCTCGACTATCTGAACGGCCTCTCCGGCCATGGCGTCGCCAGTGTCCTGAATGACGGGCGCGAAGTGATCGGCCGCGAAGCCGCCGGCGGCTTCGTGCCGCTGTTTATGACGATGGGCCGGCTTACCTCCTCGAACGGCTATTGCGCCGTCATCCGCGATATCACCCAGTGGAAACGCACCGAGGACGAGTTGCGCAACGCCAAGGGGGCGGCCGAAACCGCCAATGCCCACAAGACCGATTTCCTCGCCCGCGTCAGCCACGAAATCCGCACGCCGCTCAACGCCATTATCGGCTTTTCCGATATGATGGCCGGCGAGCGCTTCGGTCCGATCGGCCATCCCCGTTATATCGAATATGCCAATGATATCGGCCGCTCCGGCCGGCATGTCCTCGATATCGTCAACGACCTGCTCGACATTTCGAAGATCGAGGCGGGCGAGATGGATCTCGATTTTGCCGCCGTCGGCCTCAACGAAGCGGTCTCGGAGGCGGTGGCCCTGGTGCAGCCGCAGGCAAACGGCCAGCGCGTTATCATCCGCACAGCGCTGTCGCACGCGGTGCCCGATGTCGTGGCCGATCTGCGCTCGATCAAGCAGATCGCGCTCAACATCCTGTCGAACGCCATCCGCTTCACCCCCTCGGGCGGGCAGATCGTCGTCTCCACCTCCTATGAGGCGAATGGCAGCGTGGTGTTGCGGGTCCGCGATACCGGCATCGGCATGACGCGCGCCGAGCTCGACCATGCGATGAAGCCGTTCCGGCAGGTCTCCTCGACTCAGGCGCGTCATCGCGGCGACGGCACCGGGCTCGGCCTGCCGCTGACCAAGGCGATGGTCGATGCCAACCGGGCGACATTCTCGATCAATTCGGCGCCGAACGAAGGCACGCTCGTCGAAATCACCTTCCCGTCGCAGCGCGTGCTGGCTGGCTGATCCTCAATCTCTGGCGCAGCGAAAAAAAAGGGCAGCCAGAGGCTGCCTTTAAATTTGGTGCTGTTCAACAAGAGCTCAGTCGATCAACGTCATGTTTCGAAAGCCGGAAAGCTTTGGGCCACCTCGTTCATGTGCGGCCCCAAGTTGCTCCAACCTTTGCCTAACCTTTCTTAACGAAAGGTTTCCATGACAGGGGATTGCTGAATGGTGAAAGCTTGTGGTTTACCATTCCTTATCAATCCTTGAGTTCGCTCAAGCCCGCAAAGAGCTGTAGCGCCTCGGGATTGGCGAGCGCTTCCTGATTTTTCACCGGCCGGCCATGCACGACCTCGCGCACGGCAAGCTCGACGATCTTGCCTGACTTGGTGCGGGGAATATCGGCAACCGCGATGATCTTCGCCGGAACATGGCGAGGCGAGGCGCCGGTGCGTATCCGTGTCTTGATCGCCTTGACCAGATCCTCGGTCAGCGTCACGCCCGCTGCCAGGCGAACGAAAAGGATGACGCGCACGTCGTCGTCCCATTCCTGCCCGATGCACAGCGCCTCGACCACCTCCGCCATCTGCTCGACCTGGTTGTAGATCTCGGCCGTGCCGATGCGCACGCCGCCGGGATTGAGCGTCGCATCCGAGCGGCCGTGGATGATCAAGCCGCCATGCCCCGTCCATTCGGCGAAATCGCCGTGGCACCAGACATTGTCGAACCGGTCGAAATAGGCGGCGCGATATTTGGCGCCGTCGGGATCGTTCCAGAACATGATAGGCATCGAGGGGAAGGCCTTGGTGCAGACGAGTTCGCCCTTCTCGCCGCGCACCGGCTTGCCGTCATCATTCCAGACGTCGACGGCAAGGCCGAGGCCCGGCCCCTGGATCTCGCCGCGCCAGACCGGTTGCAGCGGATTGCCGAGCACGAAACAGGAGACGATATCGGTGCCGCCGGAGATCGAGGCGAGCTGCACATCTGCCTTGATGCCCTCATAGACGAAGGTGAATCCTTCGGGCGACAACGGCGAGCCGGTCGAGGTCATCAGCCGCAGGCTGGAGAGATCGTGGCTTTGGCGCGGCGTCAGGCCGCTTTTGCGCACCGCATCGATATATTTCGCCGACGTGCCGAAGATTGCGAATTTCTCGGCCTCGGCATAGTCGAACAGCACATTGCCGTCGGGCGCAAATGGCGATCCGTCGAACAGGCACAGCGTGGCGCCGCTGGCAAGACCGCTGACCAGCCAGTTCCACATCATCCAGCCGCAGGTGGTGAAATAGAAGAGCTTCTCGCCGGCCTCGAGGCCGCAATGCAGCCGCTGCTCCTTCAGGTGCTGCAACAGCGTGCCGCCGGCCGAATGGACGATGCATTTCGGCACGCCCGTCGTGCCGGAGGAAAAGAGGATGTAGAGCGGATGGGCGAAGGCGAGTTGGGTGAATTCGATTTCGCTCGCCTCATAGGGCGCAATGAAGGTCTCCAGCGTCGAAGCGCCAGGCGTTACGCGCGCCACCGCCTCGGCATCGCCGGCATAGTGGACGACGATCGTCGGCACGCCCAAGCTTTTCGCCACCGCGGCGACCTTGACGCCGACATCCTGCAGCTTACCCGAATACCAATAGGCATCGCAGGCGATGAAGAGCTTCGGGCCGATCTGGCCGAAACGGTCGAGCACGCCCTGTTCGCCGAAATCGGGGGAGCAGGACGACCAGATGGCACCGATCGAGGCGGCCGCCAGCATGGCGGCGACGGTCTCCGGCATGTTCGGCATCATCGCGGCGATGCGGTCGCCTTCGCCGATACCCTGCGCCTTGAGGGCCTGCTGCAGCCTCGAGACCAGCGCGCGCAGCCGATCCCACGACCAGCGATCGCTGGCCTTATCCTCGCCGCGGAAGAGGATGGCATCGCCCTCACCGCGGCCGGGCAGCAGGTTTTCGGCGAAGTTCAGCGTCGCCTCGGGAAAGAAGCGGGCGCCGAGCATGCTGTCGCCGTCGATCAGCACTTCGGGGCCGCGTTTTCCCTTCACGCCGCAGAAATCCCAGACGGTCGACCAGAATTTCTCCCGCTCGGCGACAGACCATGCATGCAGGTCCTCAAAGCCTGAAAGCGATAGCCCGAAGTCTCTATTGCAGCGCTCCATGAAGTCATGGATCGGGCTTTTTGCGACGGCTTCGTCCGATGGCACCCAAAGTGGTCTGTTGTCCTGCATTCAATCCTCCTCCCCAATCTCGCCTTTATATCATGCTGCATTGCATTATAAAGGGCGGAACCCGAGCGCATCCGACGCCCGGCGAACAGGGCGGAAAGCGCATCCCATCTCAGCGTCGAACCAAAATACCCGCGCACACGCGCCGCTGGAGGGATTTGCATCTGCCCGATATTTCCTATATCCGGCGAAATCAGCGCTTAACGGCTTAACCGGCTGAATGACCGGCGGAGATCATGGGTACGTCAAGACATCGCAGGTGGCGCAGGAAGATCGGACCCGTTTCGCGCTGGCTGCCGACTTTTGCGCGTGTTTCGACCGTGCTGCTGCTGATTGCGCTTGGGCTTTTCGTGGCGCTGAGGGTGGCCGCGCCCTATCTCATCACGACCGGTTTCGTGCGCTCCGGCATCGAGGACGCGCTGTCGAAATGGACGGGCTATCAGGCCGAGATCAAAGGTGATCCGGTTCTCGAATTCTGGCCGACGCCACGCATCATACTGAACGAGGTCACTATCCGCCAGCCGCGCGAAAGCGGCGACAAGCTGCTCGGCAGCATTGAAAGCCTCTCGGCCGATTTCAGCCTCATCGATGCGCTGAGAGGCCGAACCAGTTTCCACGAATTCCATCTGGTGCGGCCGAACCTGGCGTTGACGCGTGACGAAAAGGGGCTGATCGACTGGAGTTATGCCGGCCTGCTTGCCCGTGCGATCAACGGCGTGCGTTACGAAAACGGAGCGGAGGTGCTCGATCCCGCTCTCGACGCCGAGATCGGCGCGGTGACCGTCGAAGACGGCACGCTTGCCGTCACCGACATCATGAGCGCCAAGACCTACCGTTTCGACAGCATCACGGCCGATATTGCCTGGCCGCGGCTCTCGGACGCGATCTCGGCTGTCGTCATCGCCCGCAGCGACGGCGAGGACCTGAAGGTCGATTTCGCCTCGCGCCAGCCGCTGCTCGCCTTTGCCGGCAAGAGCGCCGAGATGCGGACATCGCTGACGTCAAACCTGCTGACCGCGCGTTTCCGGGGGATTGCCAGCATCGCCAGCCTTTCAGCCCTTTCCGGCAATATCGCCGCCAGCATTCCCGATGTGCCGGCGCTTCTCACATGGTCGGGCAGGTCGATCCCCGGCATCGGGACACTGAAGAGCGCGTCGCTGGAATCCGACATTGTGTCGTCGGGCAGCGGCCTGCGTTTCAACGACCTCAGCCTGTCGCTGAACGAGGCAAGCGCCACCGGCGTCATGGATCTTTCGACCCAACCCGGCAAACGTCCGAAGATCGGCGGCACGCTTGCCTTCGACCAGATGAACCTCAAGCCATTCCTCGACGCCTTTGCGCTGAGACTTGCCGCCGGCGAGGCGGAGGAAATCTCGGGCATGCGCGAACCGCTGCAACTGCTCGACATCGACGTCAGGCTTTCGGCGCGACGCGCGCAGATGGGCCTCTTCGAGCTTTCCGACGTCGGCGCCAGCATGATCGTGACCGGTGGCGAGGCGAAATTCGATATCGGCGACAGCGCCTTCGAAGGCGGTGAGATGACCGCCCATCTGGAGGCGACGCAGCGTGATTTCGACGGCGGCGGCAAATTGCAGCTGTCGATCCGCGACGCCGACTTCGCAGCCCTTGCCGAGCGCCTGCAGCTCAAAGGGCCGCTGCCGCTTGCGACGGGATCCCTCGATCTCGACCTGCAGTCGCCGAAGGCGATCTGGACGACCGGCCTTGCCGACGTTACCGGCAGGCTGCACTTCTGGACGAAAGAGGGCACGCTCCCCGGCATCGACGCCGCAGCACTGCGGAGCCAGGCGGCCGAAAAGCAGTTCTTCCCGCTAAGTGCGGCGGCAGGCGGCGCCTTTGCCTTCGGCCGGCTGGACCTTCAGGCCGATTTCGCCAATGGTTCGGCCGAGATCCACGACGCTCATATCACCGGGCCAGCACAGACGCTGACGCTCTCCGGTGTCATCACCTATCAGTCGAACGGGCTGGCGCTTTCCGGATCGCTGGAGGCAACCGATCCGGCAAAGGCGGCCGAGCTGCCGCTTCTGCCGTTCTTCATCGGTGGCTCCTGGCCAAACCCTGTCATTTCGCCGGTCCCGCTTTTCGGCAACAGCCCTCACGCGCAGTAAATCAGGCCGCGGCGGCAGCCGCCCGCTCGTCCCGGTCCCGCTGGATTTCGCGGCGCTTGGTAATGATCGAGGCGCAGATGACGCCGACCGCGACGATGCCGATCAGGATGGTGCAGATCGCATTGATCTCCGGCGTCACCCCCAGGCGCACCTGACTGTAGATCTTCATCGGCAGCGTGGTTGCGCCCGGGCCTGAGGTGAAGCTTGCGATCACGAGATCATCCAGCGACAGCGTGAACGCCAGGATCCACCCGGAAAACACTGCCGGCGAGATGATCGGCAGGGTAATTTCGAAGAAGGTGCGCACCGGCGGCGCCCCCAGATCCTGCGCCGCTTCCTCGATCGACTGATCGAAGCTTAAAAGCCGTGACTGCACGACGACGGCGACGAAGCACATGGTCAGCGTCGTGTGCGCCAGTGTGATCGTCCAGAAGCCGCGGTCGAAGCCGATCGCCACGAAAAGCAGCAGCAGCGACAGGCCGGTGATGACCTCGGGCATGACGAGCGGCGCATAGACCATGCCGGAGAACAGCATGCGGCCGCGAAAGCGGGTGTAACGCACCAGCGTCAGCGCCGCCATGGTGCCGAGGATGGTGGCGAAGGTGGCCGACAGCAGACCGACGCGGATCGTCACCCAGGCGGCATCGAGCAAAGCCTGGTTCGACAGCAGCGAGACGTACCATTTGGTGGAGAAGCCGCCCCAGACGGTAACGAGCTTCGACTCGTTGAAGGAAAAGATTACCAGCAGCACGATCGGCAGATAGAGGAAGGCAAAGCCGAGCACGACGGAGATGATGTTGAAACGGGTCCATCGCAGCATGGTCTATCTCCCCCGCTCTTCGGCCTTGGCCTGTGCATTCTGGAAGAAGACGATCGGGATCACCAGGATCATCAGCAGGATGGTTGCGACCGCCGAGGAAACCGGCCAGTCGCGATTGGCATTGAACTCGTTCCAGAGCGTCTTGCCGATCATCAGCGTCTGCGAACCGCCGAGAAGATCGGGGATGACGAATTCGCCGACGGCTGGGATGAAGACCAGCATGCAGCCCGCCACCACGCCTGGGATCGACAGCGGGAAAGTGACGCGCCAGAAGGCCCGGATCGGCGTGCAGCCGAGATCCTGGGCCACTTCGATCAGCGTGCCGTCCATCTTTTCGAGCGCCGAATAGAGCGGCAGCACCATGAAGGGCAGGTAGGAATAGACGATGCCGATATAGACGGCCGTCGGGGTGTTGAGAATGATCAGCGGGGTGTCGATGACATGCAGCGACAGGAGAAGCTGGTTCAGCAGGCCTTCGGGCTTCAGAATGGCAATCCAGGCATAGACGCGGATCAGGAAGCTCGTCCAGAACGGCAGGATGACGAGCATCAGCAGCGTCGGGCGGATGGTGCGCGGCGCCTGCGCCATGCCATAGGCGATCGGATAGGCGATCAACAACATCAGCAAGGTCGAGATGCCAGCGATGATGACGCTCGACAGATAGGCGTTGAAGTAGAGCGGATCGTCGGTGAGATAACCGTAATTGTCGAAGGAGAAGGTCGCGACCTTGCTCCAGAAGCCGGCCCAGCCATCGGCAAGGGAGAAGACCGGCTCATAGGGCGGTATGGCAATCGCCGTCGTCGACAGTGAGATGCGGAAGACGATGAAGAATGGCGCCAGAAAGAAGAGCAGCAGCCAGGCATAGGGAATGACGATGACGAGGCGGTTATAGAAGCGTGAGGCCAGCGTTCCCATGATCTCAATCCTTCAGCAGCACGCCGGCATCCTCATCGAAGGAGACCCAGACGTCCTGATCATAGGTGAAGGGGTCTTCGACGGAGCGCTGTGCATTGAGCAAAGAGGCTCTGACGAACTGGCCGCTCGCCAGCTTGATATGGAAGACGGTCATGTCGCCGAGATAGCCGATATCCCAGATCTCGCCCTTGGCCGCGTTGACCGCGGCGTTCGCCGGCGCCGCGCGGCTGACGCGGATCTTCTCGGGGCGGATGGCAAACCCGGCCGTGCTGCCGATCGCCGGAGCGTCGGGCGCGGTGATGCGGATGGTGAATCCGCTGTCGACTGATATCTCGGTTGCGCCGTTCCCCGATGTCGTCACCTTGCCGTCGAAGATGTTCACGTCCCCGATGAAATCGGCGACGAAGCGGGAATTCGGCGCCTCGTAGATTTCGGCCGGCGTAGCCACCTGCACCACCTTGCCGTGGCTCATGACGGCGATGCGGTCGGCCATGGTCATCGCCTCTTCCTGGTCGTGGGTGACGACGACGAAGGTGAGGCCGAGGCTCTGCTGCAGGTCCATCAGCTCGAACTGGGTTTCCTCGCGCAGCTTCTTGTCGAGCGCGCCGAGCGGTTCGTCGAGCAGCAGCACTTTCGGGCGCTTGGCGAGCGAACGGGCGAGCGCCACGCGCTGGCGCTGGCCGCCGGAGAGCTGGTTCGGCTTGCGCGACGCAAACTGCTCGAGCTTGACGAGCTTCAGCATCTGCGCGACGCGCTCGGCCATTTCGTCCTTCGGCATGCCGTCCTGCTTCAAGCCGAAGGCGATGTTCTTCTCGACGGTCATATGCGGGAAAAGCGCGTAGGATTGAAACATCATATTGACCGGCCGCTTGTAGGGCGGCGTGCCGGCGAGGTCGGTGCCATCGAGAACGATTTCGCCCGATGTCGGCTGTTCGAAGCCGGCGAGCATGCGCAGAAGCGTCGACTTGCCGCAGCCGGACGCGCCGAGCAGTGCGAAGAACTCGCGGTGATAGATATCAAGCGACAGATCATTGACGGCGGTGAAATCGCCGAAGCGCTTGGTGACATTCTTGAAGGCAATGAAAGGTTTTGCGGACGGATCGGTCCAGGGCGCGAAAGCGCGGCGGATATTGCCTAAGGATTTCATATTATTCCCCGAAAAATATGCGTATTCGGCCGCCAATTGAAAGGCCCGGACGTTGCCGTCCGGGCCTGGCATTGACTTACTGGCCGGTGACGACCTTCGTCCAGATCCGCGTCGCCGTGCGCTGGGTCTTCGGGTCCCACGGCTTGACGGTGAACAGGTTCTTCATCACCTCTTCGGTCGGATAGACAGCCGGATCCTCCAGCACTTCCTTGCTGATGAACTGCTGCGAAGCCTTGTTGCCGTTCGCATAGAAAGTGTGGTCGCTCGCCTTGGCGATCACCTCGGGCCTCATCATGTAGTTCAGGAACTCATGCGCTTCGGCCACATGCTTGGCATCGGCGGGGATCGCCATCATATCGAACCACATCTGGGCGCCCTGTGCGGGGATCGAATAGTTGACCTCGACGCCATTCTTGGCTTCGGCGGCGCGGTCGCGGGCCTGCAGCATGTCGCCGGAATAGCCGAAGGCGATGCAGATATCGCCGTTGGCAAGGGCATTGATATATTCGGACGAATGGAACTTGCGGATATGGGGGCGGACCGCCGTCAGCAGTTCCTCGACCTTCTTGAAATCTTCGGCCTTGGTGGAGTTCGGATCGAGGCCGAGATAGCGCAGCGCCGTGGTCATGACGTCCTTCGGCGTGTCGAGCACGTAGATGCCGCAGTCCTTGAACTTTTCGGCGACCTTCGGATCGAAGATCACTTCGAGGCCGGGTTTGACGTCGGGCCCGAGGATTTCCGCGACCTTCTTGACGTTGTAGCCGATACCGTCGGTCCCCCACATGTAATCGACCGCATATTCGTTGCCCGGATCGTAGGCAGCGGTGCGCTGCAGGATCACGTCCCACATGTTGGACAGGTTCGGCAGCTTCGACTTGTCGAGCTTCTGGAAGACGCCGGCCTGGATCTGGCGCTGCAGGAAGTCGGCGGTGGGAACGACGACGTCATAACCGGTGCCGCCGGCAAGCAGCTTGGTTTCGACGGTCTCGTTCGAATCGAAGGTGTCGTAGACGACTTTGATGCCGGTTTCCTTGGTGAAGTCGGTCAGGATGCTGTCGTCGATATAATCCGACCAGTTGTAGACATTGACCACGCGCTCCTGGGCGAAGGCCGGAGCGGCGGCAAAGAGCGCGGCAATGGCGGCGGCCGTCACATTTGCGATGGTTGACCTCATGACTTCTCCTGTTTGTTCAAAGCGTCCGCATTCCCGGACGTCTTTTCCCTCTGGTTTGCCCGCAGACTAAGAAGGAATTTCTAAGCCCACAAGCGCAAAAACTGCGCTGTCGACGATTTCACAATCACTGGAAGTCGAAGGCGCTGAGCCCCGCCACCATCTCGTCGAGCCCGAGCGGTCTCGTCACCGGCGGCTCGGCGCGGGAAAGGCAGCCGCGCCGCTCGCAGAGGCGACAGGCCGGGCCGATCGCGACCGGATCGACCGCCGTCATCTGCCCGTAGGCCAGGCTGTCTGCAAGGGCGGCGTCACAGCCGATCAGCATCGCCGTGCGCCTGACCCTTTCGCCGAATTCGACGCTCGGCCCCTCGAGCGTGCGGGCAACCGTCAGGAAGGATGCTCCATCCGGCATAACCACCGTCTCGGCAAGAATCTGGCCCGGCTGCAGGAAGGCGGCGTGGATATTGAGCTTCGGACAGCCGCCGCCGAAACGGGCCTGCGGAAAGCCCTGGGCGCCGCCTCGCCGCAGCCGGTGGCCGGCGGCATCGATCTCCATCAGGAAGAAGGGGATGGCCGCCGCCCCAGGACGCTGCAGCATGGTCAGACGCGTGGCGGCATGGCCGAAGGACACGCCGAAGCGGGCACGAAGAATATCGATGTCATAGCGCGTCGCCTTGGCCGCCGACAGAAAGGCCTCATAGGGCATGGCGAGCGCTAGGGCCGCGATGCGGGCCAGCTCGAAACGGCCAATGCGGCGCGCCTCGGCAGAGGAGAGCGAGAGATCGTCGAGCTCGGCATCGATGGCCGGCAGCAAAGCCAGGTTGGCCGCCTCGATTGCGATCTCATGCGCACGGTCGGCCGGCGACAGCCGCTCGGAAATGAACAGCCGCATCGAATGACGATCGAAACGGCGGCGCAGATCCGGCATGACGTGCACCGGCAGGACGCGCACCGCAATGCCGCGCTCGGCGCGCAGCCAGTCCTTCAGCCCGGCGGCAAGATCGGCGCCACCGGGAAGCGTCGCGGCAAAGGCTTCCGCCGCCGTCTCGATCCGTTCGAAATAGGCCGATCTGCGCTCCAGCGCCTCGCGCAGCTCGTCGAGCGGCAACCGGCCGGCGGCAACGGGTGCATGTCCCTCAGCGGCCATCAGCGCCGTCAGGTCCGAGAGCCGGGCGGCCTGTTCGCGATAGGCGCGATAGAGCTTGATCATGCCGGCCGCGGCATTGGGTGCGGCCTCGGCCACTTCCACCAGTTCCTGGTCGCCGGGCAGTTCACCCGAAAGCAGCGGGTCGGCGAAGACCTCCTTGAGCTGACCGAGGCTGCCGCCGGTCTGCCCGCGCAACTCCTCCAGATCGACCCTGTAGACGGCCGCGAGCTTCAAGAGCAGCTGCACCGTCAACGGCCTTTGGTTGCGCTCGATCAGGTTCAGGTAAGAGGGTGATATTTCGAGCGCCTCGGCCATGGCGGTCTGCGTCAGCGCCAACGCATTGCGGATGCGCCGCAATTTCGGGCCTGCGAATATCTTCCGTTCCGCCATTGTCACACCCTTTGACAAGCAAGCGGCGCCAACGTTTACAAAATTTTACAAATTCACAGCGCCACTCTGTCAATCCTCGTCATCTTAACCTCTTTCTGGCCAGGAAATCAAAGGTTTTTCTGGCCATCCCGCACGATGTTGTCAATCTTGTCATCAATACCCCTGATAAAGGTTTTGTAGTGAGGAGATCAGCATGACCGATTTTTACAAACTTGTTCCCAATGCGCCGGCGGGCCGCTTCGATGGCATCGAAAGGCCCTATTCGGCCGATGACGTGCAGCGGCTCAGAGGCTCGGTGGCGCTGACCCACACGCTGGCCGAAATGGGGGCGGACCGGTTGTGGCGGCTGCTGCGCCAGGAGGATTTCGTCAATGCGCTCGGTGCCCTTTCCGGCAACCAGGCGATGCAGATGGTACGGGCCGGGCTGAAGGCGATCTATCTCTCTGGCTGGCAGGTGGCGGCCGACGCCAATACGGCATCGGCGATGTATCCCGATCAATCGCTCTATCCCGCCAATGCCGGGCCCGAGCTTGCCAAGCGCATCAACCGCACGCTGCAGCGCGCCGATCAGATCGAGACCTCGGAAGGCAACGGGCTTTCCGTCGACACCTGGTTCGCGCCGATCGTTGCCGATGCGGAAGCCGGCTTCGGCGGACCGCTCAACGCCTTCGAGATCACGAAGGCCTATATCGAGGCAGGTGCTGCCGGCGTGCATTTCGAGGACCAGCTCGCCTCGGAGAAGAAATGCGGCCATCTCGGCGGCAAGGTGCTGATCCCGACGGCCGCCCATATCCGCAATCTCGACGCCGCCCGGCTTGCCGCCGACGTCATGGGCGTGGCAACGCTGGTGATCGCCCGCACCGACGCGGAAGCGGCAAAGCTCTTGACCTCGGATATCGACGAGCGCGACCAGCCCTTCGTCGATTACGATGCCGGGCGCACGGTCGAAGGCTTCTACCAGGTCAGAAGCGGCATCGAGCCGTGCATCGCCCGGGCAGTCGCCTACGCGCCGCATTGCGATCTGATCTGGTGCGAGACCTCCAAGCCGGATCTCGAGCAGGCGCGCAGCTTTGCCGAGGGCGTGCACAAGGTCCATCCCGGCAAGCTGCTCGCCTATAATTGCTCGCCTTCGTTCAATTGGAAGAAGAACCTCGACGAGGCGACGATCGCCAAGTTCCAGCGCGAACTCGGGGCGATGGGCTACAAGTTCCAGTTCATCACGCTCGCCGGCTTCCACCAGTTGAACTACGGCATGTACGAACTGGCGCGCGGCTACCGGCAGCGACAGATGTCGGCTTATTCCGAGCTGCAGGAGGCGGAATTCGCCGCAGAGGACTACGGCTATACCGCCACCAAACATCAGCGCGAGGTCGGCACCGGCTATTTCGACGCCGTGTCGCTCGCCATCACCGGCGGCCGGTCGTCGACCACCGCCATGCACAATTCAACCGAACATGCGCAGTTCAAACCGGCTGCGGAATAACCCGAAGAGGAGGGCAAGACCATGGCATCCATTTCACGCGTCCGGGAACGGGCCGAAGAGCAGACGACCAGCATGAGCGAGGATCAGCAGACGACGATCCGCATGCTCGCCAACGACCTGCACCGGCTGAACCAGTCGGTCATGAAAGCCGTCGAGGCCGGCGTCTCGGTCGAACTGGTACGCTCGGCCCGTCATCACGGCGGCGACGGCAACTGGGGCGACCTGCTCATTCCGGTCGTCGTCACCAACCGGCATTGACCGGGACGGCCGACGCGGCCCGACTTTCAACCAAAGCGCCCGCGCATTCGATGAGTGTGCGGGCGCTTTGCCGTAAACATAAAATGCCTTGACGATCAGCCGCGGCTCGGCCGTTTTCCGGCGAAGAGATCGGCATAACTTCGGATGAGCTTGGTCATTCGGTCGGCAACCGTGCGGATTTCGGGGCGATGACGGTCCTCGGCATTCATGACGATCCATTGGCGGTGGCGCAATTCCGGCAACTCGCCGCCCTGGCGCTGCAATTCCGGGTGGAGATCGCCGACGAAACAGGGAAGCACGGTCTTGCCGGCGCCGGCACGCACCAGATCCGGCAGCGAACGCGGCCGATTGACGGTGGCAACGATCCCGGATGCGGCATGGGCGTGCGGCCAGCGCAGATAGGCCGAGATCGCCTCCTCCTCGCCGACGGCGATCCAGCGCTCGTCGGTCTCGGCGGCGTTGCGTCTGGCATAGACGGCATAGGCCACCTCCCCGAGCAGGCGGGCGGCCAGGTTGGCCTCCTCCGGCTCGAAGGCGCGAATGCCGATATCGCTCTCACGATAGGCAAGGCTCGCCCGCGCCTCGCCGATGGACAGCGAAATCGCGAAGGCATCGCCCGGCATGCGGATTGCGGCGAAATTTTCGGTCAGCAGCCAGGCGAGCCAGGTGCCGGCGGTGATCCTGACCGTCGTGCCGCCCTCACCGGATTGGCGCCAGGCCTCCACCTTGCGGGCAGCAGCTTCCATTTCCTGAAGATGATCGAGCAGCGCCTGGCCATCCTGCGTCAGCCGATAACCGGTCTGGCTGCGCGAAAACAAGGCGCGGCCGACCTCCTGCTCGAGATCGAGCATGCGCCGGCCAACGGTCGCGGGACTGAGCCCGCTGGCAGCGCTTGCTCCCGTCAGGCCGCCGAGCCGGGCGACCTGCAGGAAAAGCTGATAGGAATCCCAATTCGCGTTTTTCATTGATGAAAAACATAGCGGGATTTTCTCTGTTTATGAAGAGAATTTTGAGGCCTAAATGACGTGATGTCTAACAGAAAGGACATCGCCATGTTCGACATGATCACCATCGCCGGCGTCCACGGATACCGGCATTCCTGCAAGCCAAGCGGTTCCAAGGCGGATGAAGAGCGGTTCTATGCCGAGTTCGGAGACAGCAGCATCGTTCGCTTCGCCGCCTGGATTACCTCGCTCGACCTGATGTTAAGGGGGGTCGCATCGAACGGAAGGCGCCGCAGCGTTGCGGCGCAATCCTGCGGCCGTCACGGCCGCGTTCCTCAGGCAACTTTCCTTGCGCCGAGGTGAGCGGCCGCCGGTTCTGCGCCGATGCGGAAACGCTCGATCAGTGTCATCAGCGTATCGGCTTCGCCGGCGAGCAGGCGGCTTGCCTGCGTCGTCTCGGCAACCATCGAGGCGTTCTTCTGGGTCATCTGGTCCATGGCGTTTACCGAACCGTTGACCTCCTGCAGCGCCGCTGACTGGTCGCGGCTGGCGGTGGCGATGGTCTCGACATGGCCGCTGATCGCGATGATTTCCTGGCTGATCGAGGCAAGAACGCTGCCGGTCTTCTGGACCAGCTCGGAGCCGGCCGTCACTTCGCGGCTGGATGTCTCGATCAGCGACTTGATCTCGCGCGCCGCATCGGCCGAACGCTGGGCAAGCTCACGAACCTCCTGGGCGACGACGGCAAAACCCTTGCCGGCCTCGCCGGCCCGCGCCGCCTCGATGCCGGCATTGAGCGCCAGAAGATTGGTCTGGAAGGCGATATCGTCGATCACTTCGATGATCTGTTCAATCCGCTGCGAAGCCTCTTCGATGCGCCCCATGGCAGCGACGGCATCGCCGACGACGGCGCCGGAATTGTCGGCCGTCTTCTTGGTCGCGGCGACGACGCTGTTGGCTTCACGGGCGCGCTCGGCGGAAGAGCGAACCGTGACGGTGATCTCTTCGACTGCGGCGGCGGTCTCCTCGAGGTTTGCCGCCTGCGCTTCGGTGCGTTTCGAAAGCTCATCGGCGGAAGCCGAGACGGCGCCGCTGTTGCGCTGGATCGTCGAGGCACTGTCGCGGATGCCGGAGAGCGTATCCTGCAGCCGCAGCAGCGAGGCGTTGAAATCGACGCGCAGCTGCTCCAGCCGGCCGACGAAAGGCGTGCCGATCGTTTGCGAGACATCACCCTGCGATAGACGCCCAAGGCCGGCGGCAAGCTGGTTGACGGCAAAGTCGATCTGGCCGTCGAGCGAACGCTTGTCGGCATCGTTCCTGGCGCGCTCGGCATCGCTGAGCGCGCGCTGTTCGGCCGCCTCGGTTTCCAGGTCGCGGCGGGCGCGGGCGCTGTCGCGGAAGAGCGAGAGGGCGCGGCCGATCTCGCCGAACTCGTTCTTCTTCTCGAGACAGGGGATCGCCCCTTCGAGATTGCCCGAGGAGATTGAGTGGACGCTCGCGGTCAGCGTCTGCAAAGGCTTAACCGACCAGCGGATCGCATAGAAGGCGAGAACACCGACGATGAGCATGACGACGGCGCCGATGCCGAGAACCAGGATCAGCAGCTCATTCATGCGCTGATAATAGAATTCCATCGGAATGCCGATGAAGAGAATGCCGACATTGGCATTCGATGCGTTCTTGATCGGGAAGTAACCGGTCATGAATTCGCGGCCGAACAGTTGGGCCGGGCCGAAATAGGCTTCGCCCCGCGCCAGGACCTTCTGAGCCGGGTGCTCGGCTGCAAGCTTGGTGCCGACGGCGCGGTCGCCGTTTTCCTTCTTGACGTTGGTGGATATGCGGACGTAGTCGCCGCCCTGCTTCTGGAAGATCGTCGCAACGCCGGCAATCGACTGAGCGGTGCGGTCGACCAGCGAATGATCGGCAAGGGCCGGAATGGCCTCTTCGGTGACGGCAGAGAGCTTGTTGTCCTTGACCTCGACCTTGGCGGCCTGATCGGCCGCGCCGTAGAGGACGGCCATGGCGCGGGCGGCGTCCCTGGCGTCGGAGACGGCGCCATCCATCACATGGCCACTCAGATTGTAATAGGTCACGCCGACAATCGCCGCCGTGCTGATCGCCAGCAGAAACAGCGTGATCGCAACGATCTGGCGGACGATGGATGTAGAGAAAAGGCGCGGCATCAAAACCCCCGGCGACACAACAAGGGCTAAATTAGAGGAAAAGCGTTAAGGAAAATTTTCCGTAAATCTGAATTGGCCGGGATAATAACCGCCCCGTTTTCGGACATTCCGATCGGCCTGCCAAGGCGGCCGATCGTGCCTTACCAATACGCAAACGGCCCCGGAAAACCGGGGCCGTCGAAACAATGGAAATCAAGCGCTGATCAGGCGGCGCGGTAGACCCGCGCTTCACCCACCCCGCCGTCGATCTTGAACTGCTGGATGAGGCGGCGCAGCGCATCGGCCTCGTCGGCCAGTTCGCGGCTGGCGGCGGTCGTCTCCTCGACCATGGCGGCGTTCTTCTGCGTCATCTGGTCCATCTGGTTGACGGTCGAGTTGACGCTCTGCAACGCGTTGGACTGGTCGTGGCTGGCGCGGGCGATCATCTCGACATGCTGGCTGATCGTGACGATTTGGGCGCTGATCTTGGCGAGCACCGTGCCGGTCTCCTGCACGAATTGTGAGCCGGAGCTGACCTCGTTGGTCGACTTGTTAATCAGTCCCTTGATCTCCTGCGCCGCGGCGGCGGAGCGCTGGGCGAGTTCCCGGACTTCCATGGCGACGACGGCGAAACCCTTGCCGGCCTCGCCTGCGCGCGCCGCCTCGATGCCGGCGTTGAGCGCCAGCAAGTTGGTCTGGAAGGCGATCTCGTCGATGACGCCGATGATCTGCTCGATCTGGCGCGCGGCATCCTCGATGCGGCCCATTGCGTCGATCGCATTGCTGACGACGACGGCGGAATCGTCGGCGCTGCGCTTGGCCTGCCGGACGATCTGGTCGGCATCCTTGGCGCGTTCGGCCGACGAGCGCACCGTGACGGTGATCTGATCGACGGCAGCCGCCGTCTCTTCGAGCGAAGCCGCCTGTTGTTCGGTGCGCTTGGAGAGATCCTCGGCCGACTGGGCCATCTGGTTGCCGTTGCCCTGGATCAGTTCGACATTGTCGCGGATCTGGCTCATCGTTGCCTGCAGGCGCAGCATCGAACCGTTGAAGTCCTGACGCAACTGTTCGAGGCGGCCGATGAAGGGCGTTTCGATCGTCGTCGAGATATCGCCCTGCGACATGCGTTCGAGGCCGGCGGCAAGCGCGTTGACGGCAAATTCGATCTGCCGGTCCATCTCGCGCTTTTCGGCGTCGTTGCGCTGGCGCTCGTGTTCGGCGGCGGCGCGTTCCTCGTCGCTCTGCTCCTCGATGCGGATCTTCGAGATGGCATTCTCCTTGAAGATGCCGAGCGCGCGGGCCATGTCGCCGATTTCGTCGTAGCGCTGCTCGCCTGAAATCCTGGTATCCAGCGACCCTTCGGCGATGCGGCGCATGGCGGCCGTGATCTGGCTGATCGGGCGCTGCAGCGTCAGCACCAGGGCGATGCCGCCGAGGATCGACAGCAAGATGCCGAGACCGGTGGTGAGCACCGAGATGCTGTTTGCCTGGGTGCGCTCGGTGCCGGCCGTCTGTTTCTGCAGCTCGGCGAAATCGGTCAGCTTCGTCCAGATCTGGTCGAGTTCCTGGCGGGCGGCGGCATAGGCCGAGACGCGCTCACCGATCGTATCGACGATCTTCGAGCCACCGCCGGAAATGGCGTCCAGCGCCGGCTGGATCGCGCCGGAGATGCCTTCGGCAAAGCCCATGCCCTTGGCGCTGGTGGTCAGAACCTGCATGTCCTTGCCGAGCGTGCCGGCCTGCTGCTGCAGGCGCACGAGATTATCCTTGCTCGAATTGGAGAGGAAGTCGGACAGCACGATCTGCAGCGCATAGACGGAATTTTCCAGGCGCCGCGTGTCCTGAAGGACGGAGTTGGTCTGGGCGATGCGGCCCTCGAGCTCGGCGAAGCGCTGGGTTGCCTCGCGCATCTTCTGCGTCGCGGTGAGCTGCGTATAGGTCGAGGTCTGGCGGAAGCGGGAGACGAGACGGCCGAGTTCGGCGACGTTCTCGTCGGTCGGCGCGGGCATCTGGGCAATCGCCTTGATGCTGTCGATCGTCGCCGCCAGGGCGTCGATGACGTTCTTCTGGTTGGTTGGGACCGAAATGGCGATCAGACGCTGGGCCTTGATGATCTCCGGCATCTGCTCGTTGATGAAGGCGATCTTGTCCTGCGGCGTCTGCGGCTTGCTGAAGCCGCTGGCGACTGTGCCGAGGAAATCGCCGCCCTTCAGCAGGCGGTCGGCGGTGCGAAGAGTGACGGTGGCAGCACTCTCATCGCGCTGGAGCGCGGTCTGCAATTCCTCGGCCTGGTAGGAGACCGTGAAGCGGGTGCTGATCAGGCTCTTCTGCGCTGCGTCGATCTGCTCGTGCAGCGCGACTTCCTGCTCATGCAGGGCCCAGAGCTTGTCGACGACGCCCGATATATCCTTGGTACGGCTCGAGGCTTCCGCAAGGCTGTCGCGGCCGGCAGCCTCTTCGCCCACCTGGTTCAGCGTCTGGTCGAGCACGCCCTGCTGAGTCTTCAGATCGGTGAGCAGCTTGTCGCGCGCCTGCTGACTGGTAATGCGCAGGAAATCGTCCATCGAACCGTAGAGATCCTTGAACCCGCTCAGCGACTGCAGCACGCTGTTGGAGATTTCCATGCGGCCCTGCAGAAGTCCGGAAGCATAAAGGCCCGTCAGGCCCACCGCCGAAATGGTCACAACGAAGGGCAGAACGAAGATCAGAACCTTCGTCTTGATCCTGAAGCGGGAAAGAATCTTGTCAATCAACATGGCGTTCCGGGCCTTTCATACACAACTCCTCCCGCGGGCAGCCATCAGGCGCGCCAGCCGAGTGCACATCGAGCTATTCTTTTTACATCGGGGGACCCGGAAGCCAGGCGGCAGTCATTGCCGGTTCATGCCCAAGCAAGTTGGAGATGCCCAAATAACGCGGGCAATTGTGTCAGCTTAGGTATTAATTTTCGGATAAGCGGTGACGGCGGGTTCCGCCAAGACGGTGAAATAGTTGCAATTTAGGCGCCACAGGACCGCGATGCCGCGATCGGAAGGCGCCAAGGTTACTTTCAGATGCGAGGACAGGTCAGAGGAGGTGCGCGAGCAACAGCGCCAGGCTGGCGGCTGTGGCGCCGGCTGCGAGCATCAAATATCGCAGGACGGCCATCCTGATGTCAGGCTTTGCCTGGGTGATTGCGATGGCGCGGGCGCGTCGTGCGTTTCTGGTCATGCTCGAACCTCACTCTTCTGACACAACAATCCAACAAAACGGCTTGCGGGTAAAGCTTAATCTAGGAAGAGCTTTGCAAACCGCCAATTGAGACAGGATGGCGCACCTCTCTTAAGAAGTCTTGAATCGTATTGCTAATATATGCGGCAGCAGTTCCGCCGATATGCAGGCAGCGAAAGCTTCAGGCGCATTCGCCCGCGGCAAATCCCGAGGCCCAGGCCCATTGGAAATTATAGCCGCCGAGCCAGCCGGTGACGTCGACGCATTCGCCGATGAAATAGAGGCCGGGCACGGCCTTGGCCTCCATGCTGCGTGAGTCGAGCGCAGCCGTATCGATGCCCCCGAGCGTCACTTCGGCGGTGCGATAGCCTTCAGAACCGGAAGGCTTGACCGCAAAGTTCTGGGCGCTCGCGGCAAGACGCAGCAGCGCCTTGTCGGCTAGGTCGGCCATATTGCCTGAGATCTTTTCGCGCTCGACGAGAAACTGCGCCAGCCGCTTCGGCAGGATCTCGCCAAGCGCGGTCTGGGCCGACTGGCGGCCGTTCAGCTGCTTTGCCCTCTTCAGCTGCGCGGCGATGTCGATATCCGGTTCGATGGCAAGGACGATCTCGTCGCCTTCGCGCCAATAGGAGGAGATCTGCAGGATGGCAGGTCCGCTCAAGCCGCGATGGGTAAACAGCAGTGCTTCGCGGAAGGCTGTCTTGCCATGGCGGATTTCGGCCGGAGCGGAAATGCCGGCAAGCGGCGCAATGCTTGCGAGCAGGCCCGGATCGAGCGTCAGCGGCACCAGGGCCGGGCGGGTTTCGAGCACGGCCAGGCCGAACTGCTCGGCAAGGCGATAGGCAAAGCCGGTGGCTCCCATCTTCGGGATCGATTTGCCGCCGGTGGCGACGATCACAGATGCGGCTTCGTAAACCCCGTCGCCGGTCGAGACGCGGAAACCCGTCTCCAGCCTTTCGACGGCCGATATATCGGTGCCGAGCTGCAGCACCGCGCCGACGGCGCGCATCTCGTCCAAGAGCATGCGGATGATGTCCTTGGCGCTGTCGTCGCAGAAAAGCTGGCCGAGCGTCTTTTCATGCCAGGCAATGCCGTGCCGCTCGACCATGGCGATGAAATCGGCAGGCGTGAAACGGGCAAGCGCCGACTTGCAGAAATGCGGATTGGCGGACAGAAAATTCTTCGGCCCGGCATGGATATTGGTGAAATTGCAGCGGCCGCCGCCGGAGATGCGGATCTTCTCGCCGGGCGCTCGCGCATGGTCGAGAACCAAGACCGAGCGACCGCGTTTTCCCGCGCGGATGGCCGCCATCATGCCCGCCGCCCCGGCGCCGATGACGATGACGTCGCTTTTGCGCTGCAAACCCGTTTCCTTAATCAAATCCGGCGTCTTCTTTTCCATCGAAGAGCGAAAGTCAACGTTCTCGACCTCTCGCCAATTGGCAAAGTCCGGCTATGATGGCGCCAAGATCAACCAAACCGGTGTGTCATGTCCCCAAAAAAGACGACGCTGAAGCCTGCCAGAACCGTACCCGCCTCGACGAAAACTCCCCCGGAACCCGGATCCCTGCGCGGCGTTGCGAACTGGAAGGAAGCGGCGCAGTGGCTGAGAGCCAGGGGCATCGAAGACATCGAATGCATCACGCCCGACCTTGCCGGCGTGCCGCGCGGCAAGATGATGCCGAGTTCGAAATTCACCTCCAACACCTCGCTGGCGCTGCCTTCCGCGATCTACCGGCACACGATTTCCGGCGAGTACCCGGAAGAGACGGAGAGCTTCCGCTACGAGCCGCGCGACAGCGACCTGAAGCTGATGCCCGATCTTTCGACGCTTTCGGTCGTGCCCTGGGAGAGTGACCCGACGGCGCAGGTGATCTGCGACATCGTCGATTCGGACGGCGGCGAAGTGCCCTATACGCCGCGCAACGTGCTGAAGCGGATCATGAGCCTTTATCACGACCGCGGCTGGAAGCCGATCGTTGCGCCCGAGATCGAATTCTACCTGGTCGCCAAGAATGACGACCCCGACTATCCGCTGCATCCGCCGAAGGGCCGCTCCGGCCGCTCGATCCTCGGCGGCCAGGGTTATTCGATCGCCGGCATCAACGAATTCGACGAATTGATCGACGACATCTACCATTTCTCGGAGAAACAGGGGCTGGAGATCGACACGCTGATCCATGAAGAGGGACCGGCCCAGCTCGAAATCAACCTGCGCCACGGCAATCCGATCGAGCTTGCCGACCAGGTGTTCCTGTTCAAGCGCACGATCCGCGAGGCGGCCTTAAAACACGACATCTATGCGACCTTCATGGCCAAGCCGATGCAGGGCCAGCCGGGGTCGGCAATGCATATCCACCAGTCGGTGGTCAATATCGAGACGGGCCGGAACGTCTTCTCCAATGCGGATGGATCGGCATCGAAGGAATTCTTCCACTTCATCGGCGGTATGCAGAAATTCGTGCCGAGCGCGCTGGCGATGCTTGCCCCTTACGTGAATTCCTACCGGCGCCTGCAGCCGGACATGTCCTGCCCTGTCAACAATGCCTGGGGCTACGACAACCGGACCACCGCCTTCCGTGTCCCGGTGTCCGATCCGCAGGCACGGCGGGTGGAAAACCGACTGCCGAGTTCGGACGCCAATCCCTATCTGGCGCTCGCCGCCTCGCTCGCTTCCGGCCTGCTCGGCATCATGAAGCAGATCGAGCCGACGGCGCCGACGGAGGATTCTGCCAATGAGGGCTCGATCGACCTGCCGCGCGGCCTCTTGGAAGCGGTGGCGCTGATGGAGGATGAGCCCGCCTTCGAAGAGGTGTTCGGCAAGCAGTTCATCGGCCTTTATGCCGGCGTCAAGCGCGGCGAGTTCGAGACCTTCATGCAGGTGATCAGCCCCTGGGAGCGGGAATTCCTTCTGCTCAACGTGTGAGGGATAGGATGGCATCTGATGAGATGTGGCAAAGCCCGATCGCGCCCGGGCTATCCTGGTATCAGGCCTCCGTCGGCGAGCGGCCGACCTATGCCGCTCTCGACGGCTCGAGAACATGCGACGTCGCCATCATCGGCGGTGGCTATACCGGCCTGCAGGCCGCCTATCACTTGGCCAAGTCAGGCGTTTCTGTGGTGCTGATCGAGGCCTGGCGCTTCGGCGACGGGGCGTCCGGGCGCAATGGCGGACAGCTCGGTACCGGCCAGCGATGGTGGCCGGAAGAGCTGGAGGAAAAGATCGGCTATGAACGCTCGAAGGCGCTGTTTAACGTTGCCGAGGCGGCCAAGCACCATCTTCTCGATTTCGCTCGGGACCATCGGATCGAGATCGATTATGTGCCCGGCCAGCTCAACGTCGCGCACAAGGCAAGCTATGAACGCGACTATCGCGAGAATGCCGAAATCGCCGCGCGGCGGTACGACTATCCGCACATCAGCTTTATGGACAAGAAAGAGACACAGGAGCGGCTCGGCTCGAAGCGTTTTTATTGCGGTGTGCGCGATGTCGGCACCGGCCACATCCATCCGCTGAAACTGCTCGTCGGGCTGGCGCGGGTGGCCGCCGATGCGGGGGCTGCCATCTTCGAGATGACGCCGGCAAAGGCGATCCGCCAGGGCGGCGGCAAGGTGACGGTCGAAACCGAAAGGGGCACGATCACCGCCGATCGGGCGCTGATTGCCTGCGACGGGCATATCGACGGCCTCGAACCGGTGACGGCAAGCCATGTCATGCCGATCCGCTCCTTCATCGGCGCCACCGCCCCGCTCGATAAACATCCCGAAGTGCTGCCGGGCGGCGAGGCCGTCGCCGATTCGCGCTTCGTCGTGCGTTATTTCCGCCGATTCGAAGGCCGTCTGCTGTTCGGCGGACGCGAGGCCTATACGGCCGACAATCCGCGAGACATTTCGCAGCATATCCGCCGACAGATCGGCGAAATCTATCCCGCCCTGAAAGACATCGAAATCACCCATGCCTGGGGCGGCAGCGTCGGCATCACCATGCCACGCCAGCTCTTCGTGCGCGAGGTGATGCCCGGCGTCACCTCGATCGGCGGTTATTCCGGCCATGGCGTCATGCTGTCAAACTACTGTGGCAAGCTCTATGCGGAAATGGTTGTTGGCAAATCCGGCGATCTGGATCTGTTCAAATCGCTCGATATTCCGGCCTTTCCCGGTGGAGCCCGTATGCGAGCGCCGCTGCTTTTCCTCGCCTTGTCGTGGTTTGCGCTTCGCGACAAGTTTTAGTCCGATTGCGGATTTCCTCTCATGGAAATTCGCTTTAAAACCGGTGCCTGACAGATTCATTGCACTGCACACTGGCTTTTTTAAATCGATTAGATTAAAAGGGCCGCCAACCAGCCTGATTGAGAGACCAAGCTCATGAGCAGCCAGATCATTCCCGTTGAGCCTTTTGATTACGTCGTCTTCGGCGGCAGCGGCGACCTTGCCGAACGCAAGTTGCTGCCGGCCCTCTATCACCGCCAGATCGAAGGCCAGTTCGGCGAACCGACCAGGGTGATCGGCGCTTCGCGCAGCCCGCTGACGCACGAGGAATACCGCAAATTCGCCCGCGACGCGCTGCAGGAACACCTGAAGAAGGGCGAATATGACGAGAATGAAGTCGAGAAGTTCTGCGCCCGCCTCTATTACGTCTCGGTGGATGCCCGCTCCGACAGCGGCTGGGATCAGCTGAAGAAGCTGCTCGACGAAAGCAAGGATCGGGTGCGCGCCTTCTATTTGGCGGTCGCACCCGGCATCTTCGGCGACATTTCGCAGAAGATCTCCGACCATAAGCTGATTACCAAATCGACCCGCATCGTCGTCGAAAAGCCGATCGGCCGCGACCTCGCCTCGGCGCTGCAGCTCAACGACATGATCGGCCGGGCCTTCAAGGAAGAGCAGATCTTCCGCATCGACCACTATCTCGGCAAGGAAACGGTGCAGAACCTGATGGCGCTGCGCTTTGCCAATGCGCTCTACGAGCCGCTGTGGAATGCCAACTACATCGATCACGTGCAGATCACTGTGGCCGAATCGGTCGGCCTCGAGGGCCGCGCAGGCTATTACGATACGGCGGGCGCGCTGCGCGACATGGTGCAGAACCACATTCTGCAGCTGCTCTGCCTGACGGCGATGGAAGTGCCCTCGTCGATGGATTCGGAAGCCGTTCGCGACGAGAAGCTGAAGGTGCTGCGGGCGCTGAAGCCGCTCGATGCCTCGAATGTCGAGCAGGCGACGGTGCGCGGCCAGTATCGCGCCGGCGCCTCGGGCAGCGGCCCGGTCAAGGGCTATCTCGAAGAGCTCGAAGGCGGCGTCTCCAACACCGAGACCTTCGTCGCCATCAAGGCCGAGATCAACAATTGGCGCTGGGCCAGCGTTCCCTTCTACATCAGAACCGGCAAGCGGCTTACCGGGCGCATGTCCGAGATCGTCATCACCTTCAAGTCGATCCCGCATGCGATCTTCGATCAGGCCGCCGGCCGCATCAGCCAGAACCAGCTGATCATCCGCCTGCAGCCGGACGAGGGCGTCAAGCAGTCGCTGATGATCAAGGACCCGGGTCCGGGCGGCATGCGCCTGCGCAACGTTTCGCTCGACATGAGCTTCGCCCAGGCCTTCAACGTTCGCAATCCCGACGCCTATGAACGCCTGCTGATGGACGTGATCCGCTCCAACCAGACATTGTTCATGCGCCGCGACGAAGTCGAGGCAGCATGGAGATGGGTCGACCCGATACTGAAAGGTTGGGAAACCACCGGCCAGCAGGTGCAGGGCTATACGGCCGGCACCTGGGGCCCGAGCCAGGCCATCGCGCTGATCGAGCGCGACGGCCGCACCTGGCATGACGATATCTAGGACGACATCGATGGCATCGACCCTGCATTCCTTCGCCAGTGCCGCAGACCTCGCAGGCAGCCTCGCCGACAAGGTCGCCGACAGGCTCTCGGCGGCGATCGCCGCCCGCGGCGCCGCCTCCATCGCCGTTTCCGGTGGCTCGACGCCGAAGGCCTTCTTCCAGGCGCTTTCGACACGCGACATCGCCTGGGACAAGGTGACGATCACGCTGGTCGACGAACGTTTCGTGCCGGCCGACAATCCGCGCTCGAACCATCTGCTGGTCGATGCCAACCTCTTGCAGAACAAGGCGACGGCGGCGCGGTTCGTGCCGCTGTACCAGCCGGCAGCCTCGGTCGAGGAGGCGGCAAGGCTGGCGACGGAAAAAAGCGCCGAGATCGGCATCCCCTTCGATGTGGTCATCCTCGGCATGGGCGGCGACGGCCACACGGCGTCGTTCTTTCCCGGCGGCAGCAATCTTGCCGAGGCGCTCGATGCCTCGACGCCGCGCGGCGTCATCACCATGGAGGCGGAAGGAGCCGGCGAGCCGCGGCTGACCTTCACCTTCTCCAGTCTTCAGGATGCCGCACTCCTGGTTCTCCATATCGAGGGCGAAGGCAAAAAAGACGTTCTCGCCAAGGCGGAAGGCAGCGGTGACGAGGCAGACATGCCGATCCGCGCCGTTCTGCGCCGGGCCACTTCCCCGGTCGAGATCTACTGGGCTCCCTGATCGAGCTCGGATCCGGCGAGATTCAGGCGAGAGCCGCGAAACAGATAGAACAACGAACAAGGCAGGGATTTTCCATGTCCGCTCACGCACGCATATCTGCGATCACCGATCGCATCGTCGAACGCTCCAAGCCAAACCGCGAGCGCTATCTGGAACGCCTGCGCGCCGCCGCATCCAAGGGCGTGCAACGTTCGGTGCTCGGCTGCGCCAACCTCGCCCACGGCTTTGCGGTCTGTTCCCCCGCCGAGAAGGACGCGCTCGCCGGTGACCGTATCCCCAATCTCGGCATCATCACCGCCTATAACGACATGCTCTCGGCCCACCAGCCGTTCGAGACCTATCCCGCCATCATCCGTGAGGCGGCGGCCGAGGCGGGCGGCGTCGCCCAGGTGGCCGGCGGCGTGCCTGCCATGTGCGACGGCGTCACCCAGGGACAGCCGGGCATGGAGCTGTCGCTCTTCTCGCGCGACCTGATCGCCATGTCGGCGGGCGTCGGCCTGTCGCACAATATGTTCGATGCCGCCCTCTTCCTCGGCGTCTGCGACAAGATCGTGCCGGGCCTCGTCATCGCCGCGCTCTCCTTCGGACATCTGCCGTCGATCTTCGTTCCTGCCGGGCCAATGACAACTGGCCTGCCGAACGACGAGAAGTCGCGCGTGCGCCAGCTCTTTGCCGAGGGCAAGGTCGGCCGCGCCGAGCTCCTCGAGGCGGAATCGAAATCCTATCACGGCCCCGGCACCTGCACCTTCTACGGCACCGCCAATTCCAACCAGATGCTGATGGAGATCATGGGCTTCCATATGCCTGGCTCCTCCTTCATCAATCCCGGCACGCCGCTGCGTGAAGCGCTGACGCGCGAAGCCGCCAAGCGGGCGCTGGCGATCACCGCGCTCGGCAACGAATTTACCCCGGCCGGCGAGATGATCGACGAACGGTCGGTCGTCAACGGCGTCGTCGGCCTGCATGCGACCGGCGGCTCGACCAACCACACACTGCACCTCGTCGCCATGGCGCGGGCGGCCGGCATCCAGCTCACCTGGCAGGACATCGCCGAGCTTTCGGAAATCGTGCCGCTGCTTGCTCGCGTCTATCCGAACGGGCTTGCCGACGTGAACCATTTCCAGGCCGCCGGCGGCATGGGTTTCCTGATCAAGGAACTCCTGAAGCACGGCCTGGTGCATGACGACGTGCGCACCGTCTTCGGCCAAGGCCTCCAGGCCTATACGGTCGATGCCCGTCTCGGCGAAAACAGCACCGTGCTGCGCGAGCCGTCACCGGAAAAGAGCCATGATCCGAAGGTGCTCTCCAGCATCGAAACGCCGTTCCAGGCCAATGGCGGCCTGAAGATGCTGCGCGGCAATCTCGGCAAGGCAGTCATCAAGATCTCCGCCGTCAAGCCGGAGCGCCATATCATCGAGGCGCCGGCGATCGTCTTCCACAGCCAGCAGGAACTGCAGGATGCCTTCAAGGAAGGCAGGCTCAATCGCGATTTCGTCGCCGTCGTGCGCTTCCAGGGCCCGAAGGCCAACGGCATGCCGGAACTGCACAAGCTGACGCCGCCGCTCGGCGTGCTACAGGACCGCGGTTTTCGCGTGGCGCTCCTGACCGACGGACGCATGTCGGGCGCCTCCGGCAAGGTGCCGGCGGCCATCCACGTGACGCCGGAAGCCGTCGACGGCGGCCCGATCGCCCGCATCAAGAACGGCGATATCATTCGCCTGGACGCGATCAAGGGCACGCTCGAAGTGCTCGTCGATGCCGCCGACATGGCCGAGCGCGAGCCGGTGAGCGTCGATCTCTCCGACAATGAATTCGGCATGGGCCGCGAGCTCTTCGCGCCCTTCCGCCGCGCCGTCGGCGCTTCGGACCAGGGTGCGAGTGTTCTCTTCCACTGAACGCAACCAACGCAAATAAGCAAAAACCCGCGGAGCGCGCGAAGCGTCCCGCGGGTTTTTGCTATTGGCAGTCCCGATCTATCCGTCAGGCGCGGATATCGAGAACATAGTCCTTGTGCGCCGGGTGCGTGCTGTAGACGAAGATCTTGTTCAGCTCCTTCTGCGTCAGCAGGCGCAGGAAGCGGACTTCGATCGTATTGTTGGCGTTGACCTTCATCAGCAGGCAGCCGACCTTGGTGATGCGGGCATCCGGAATGTCCAGATAGAACTGCTTCGGCAGGTTGAACTGGGTGAGAATCGCGAGCGTCGCGCTGCTCATCGAAATCCGGACGATGTCGCAACGGCGCGAAGCCGCGTGCATGACGCCCTTTTCCGTATATTCGATGCGCGCGGCATTCATCGTGTCCTCCATTTTGAACCGCGCCTCGCGGTCGTACATGAAGGATTCTTCCTTGCTCAGGAAATGAGACCTTGGCTGTGACGGATTGGAAGCGGCCACTTGCTTATCCCCCTCATAAATTGACTGGGAAAAGGTAGCAGCCGATCTTTAACAGAAAGTGAGAATCCGCTCCGCCAAGTATAATTCCGGGGAATATTACCCCAAAAATGGCTCGCTCATTTCCGGTAGGTATGGCCGCTTGCGTCAAAGAGATGCAACTTCTGCCGGTCGGCGGCAAAGCGCATCCTCTGGCCCTTATGGACATCGTAAATGCCCGGGAGCTTGACGACGATCGGCTCGCCGGGAACCAAGCCCTCGATATAGAGCAGCGTCACTTCGCCAAGCGCTTCGACGATCGACACTTCGCCCTCGAAGACGTAATCGGCGCCGTCGGCGATCCTCAGATCCTCCGGACGAACGCCGAAGCTCGCCTGCTTGCCCTTCTCGGATACGTCGGTGGCGACATCAAGCGTTACCGACATGCCGCCGGTGAGCGTCACGGTCGTCTGGCTGCCGGTGGCTGATATCGTCGCCGGAATAATGTTCATGGCCGGCGAGCCGATGAATTTGGCGACGAAGAGGTTTGCCGGGCGCTCGTAGAGTTCCAGCGGCGCGCCGACCTGTTCAATATTGCCGGCGGAAAGAACGACGATGCGGTCGGCGAGCGTCATCGCCTCGACCTGGTCATGGGTGACGTAGATCATCGTCGTATCGGCCATCTGCTCGTTGAGGCGGGCGATCTCGATGCGGGTGGCGACGCGCAGCGCGGCGTCGAGGTTCGACAGCGGCTCGTCGAACAGGAAGACCTTCGGATCGCGGCAGATGGCCCGGCCGATCGCCACGCGCTGACGCTGGCCGCCCGAAAGCGCCTTCGGCAAGCGCTCGAGATAATTGCTCAGCTGGAGGCTTTCGGCTGCCGCCCGGACGCGGCGGTCAATTTCCTGCCTGCTTTCGCCGGCGATCTTCATGCCGAAGGCCATGTTGTCATAGACGGTCATATGCGGATAGAGCGCGTAGGACTGGAAGACCATGGCGATGCCGCGCTTAGACGGCGGCACGTCATTGACGAGCTGGCCGTCAATATACATCTCGCCGCCGGTAATCGCCTCGAGACCGGCGATCATGCGCAGAAGCGTGGACTTGCCGCAGCCGGACGGACCGACGAAGACGATGAATTCGCCCTGCTTGATATCGAGGTCGATGCCGTGGAGAACGTCCACGGAACCGTAGGATTTGCGGATATCCTTCAGCGTCAGTCCAGTCATGTCTCACTCCCCTCCTGATCCTTAAGCGAGACGGGCGAAATACGCCCCCCAAGCCGGAATATCGATCTTGTCGCCATAGTTGTTGCTGATAAAGCCGTGCCCCGTCAACGCCTGCCATTCCCCGGCAGGCAGGGTAACGCCTGTTTCGGACGGGCTCATGTTGAAGATGCAGAGCAGCTTTTCATTGCCGTATTCGCGGGTGAAGACCAGGGTATCGCCCTCAGTCTCCTCGAATTCGATCTCGCCCTTGGCAAAGGCCGGGTGCAGCTTGCGGAAGGCGATGAAGCGTCGATAGTGCTCGAGCACGGACGTGTCGTCGCCCTGTTGGACGTTGACGGCGCGCAGAATATGTTCGACCGGCACCGGCAGCCAGGGTTTGACTGTCGAAAAACCGCCCTGGGCAACGTGGCTATCCCAGACCATCGGCGTGCGGCAGCCGTCACGGCCTTTGAACTCCGGCCAGAACTGGATGCCATAGGGATCCTGCAGGTCCTGATACGCGAGATCGGCTTCGGTCAGCGCCAGTTCCTCGCCCTGATAGAGGCAGACGGAACCGCGCAGCGTCATCAGCAGCGAAGCATAGAGCTTGGCGAAGGCGTCGTGATCGGCGACCAGCCCGCCCCAGCGGCTGACATGGCGCATGACGTCGTGATTGGAAAAGGCCCAGCAGGCCCAGCCATCGGGGGCGGCGGCTTCGAAATCCTCCATCACCTCTTCGACGCGCTCCGGCGTCAGCGGATCGGGCGCCAGGAACTCGAAGGCGTAGCACATGTGCATCTTGTCGTTGCCGGAGGTATATTCTCCGACGATTTCGAGGCCGCGCTGGCTATCACCGACCTCGCCGACGGCGGCGATTGCCGGATATTCCTCGAGAACGGCGCGGAAGCGCTTCAGGAAGGCGAGGTTCTCCGGCCGGTTCTTGTCGTAGACATGCTCCTGGAAGTTATAGGGATTGACCGCCGGCGCCGTCGAGGCGTTGCGGCGCTCAGGCGCCAATGCCGGATTGTCGCGCAACAACGGGTCGTGGAAATAGAAGTTGATGGTGTCGAGGCGGAAGCCGTCGACGCCGCGATTGAGCCAGAAGCGCACGACATCGAGCAGACGGTCCTGCACCTCGGGATTATGCAGGTTCATGTCCGGCTGTGAGGTCAGGAAATTGTGCAGGTAATATTGCATGCGTGTCGGATCCCACGCCCATGCCGAGCCACCGAAGATCGACAGCCAGTTGTTCGGCGGCGTGCCGTCCGGCTTGGCGTCGGCCCAGACATACCAGTCGGCCTTGGCGTTGGTTTTGCTGGAGCGGCTCTGCACGAACCAGGGATGCTGGTCGGAGCTATGCGAGATGACCAGATCGATCATCACGCGGATGCCGAGGCGATGGGCCTCGGCGATCATAGTGTCGAAGTCCACCAGCGTGCCGAAGATCGAATCGACGTTCTCATAATCGGAAACATCGTAACCGAAATCGCGCATCGGCGAGGTGAAGAAGGGCGAGATCCAGATGGCATCGACGCCGAGGCTTGCCACATGCGGCAGGCGGGCGGTGATGCCTTTCAGGTCGCCGATGCCGTCGCCGTTCGAATCCTGGTAGGAGCGCGGGTAGATCTGATATATCACCGCGCCGCGCCACCAGTCCTTATCTGGGGTCGAGATCGATTGGGGAGCCACGTTCATGGAATATCCTGTTTGAAGTCACGTTCGAAAATGGTCAGCCGCCCTTGACCGAGCCCGCCAGCAGACCACGCACCAGATAGCGCTGCAGCCCGAAGAAGACGAGCAGCGGCACCACGATGGTGACGAAGGCCGACGCCGTCAAAATCTCCCAATTGCCGCCGCGCGAGCCGAGCAACGCGTTCAGGCTGCCGGTCAGCACGATGTGGTCCTTGTCGGTGCCGAGAAAGACCATGGCGACGAGCAGGTCGTTCCACACCCACAGGAACTGGAAGATGGCGAAGGAGGCGAGTGCCGGGAAGGACAGAGGCAAAACGATGCGGGTAAAGATCTCGAAGTCGCTCGCACCGTCGACACGGGCGGATTCGATGATCTCCTTCGGCAGGCCGGCAATATAGGCCCGCAGCAGAAAGATGGCGAGCGGCATGCCGAAGGCGGTGTGGGCAAGCCAGATGCCGGGATAGGTCTTCGACGGCTGGCCGAGCATGTTGCCCACTTCGTTATAAAGGCGCAGCAGCGGGATCAGCGACATCTGCAGCGGCACCACAATGAGACCGACGACGAGGGCGATCAGCAGCGCGCGGCCAGGAAAGTCCATCCAGCTCAAGGCATAGGCGGCGAAAGCGGCAATCAGGATCGGGATGATCGTCGCCGGGATCGTCACAGTCAGCGAATTGATGAAGGACTGGCCGATGCCCTCGCCGGTCAGAACCGTATTGTAGTTCTGCAAGGTGAATTCCGGCGGCGCCGAGACGGAGACATAGATACGCCGCGGCCGCTCATCGGGCGAGAAGGCGGCGTTCTTCATGTAGCGGTAGCTGCCGTCGCTGTTGATCAGCAGGCTTTCGCCGTCGCCGAGATCGGCCGTCTGGCCGGCCTCGAAGGCCGCCGGCTGCTGCACACGGTTGCCGAAGGCCCTTACCGAGCGGCCGGTTTGCCCTTCCAGCACATTGCCTGAAATGACGTAGGTAGCGCCTTCCTGCTTTTGCTGGTCAGGGGTGCCAAGGCGCACGGCGACCGTCTGCGTCGAGCCGACGAAGGCCGTCCACCAGCCGGACACAACGATCTGGTCCTTGTCGCGCAGGGCGCTGACGAAGATGCCGAGCGTCGGGATTAGCCAGATGATGACGATCAAGAGAACTGCAAGGTGGACGAAGAGACGGGCGGGGCCGATCTTGAAGTAACTTCCGACAGCGGTCATCTCAATGGCCCTTCAGTTCGCGGTTGGCGCGGCGCACGTTCCAGACCATGATCGGCGTGACGGCGAGCATGATGATGATGGCGATGACAGCACTTCGGCCGGAATCGCCGCCGCCGCGGAACATCCAGTCGAACATCAGGTTCGCCAGGACCATCGTCTGCCACTGGCCGTTGGTCATGGTCAGGACGATATCGAAGACCTTGAGGACGAGGATGGTGATCGTCGTCCAGACGACGGCGATGGTGCCCCAGACCTGCGGCACCATGATGCGCCAGAAGATCTGCCAGCCGTTGGCGCCGTCGATGACGGCGGCCTCGATCGTCTCCTCGGGAATGCCGCGCAGTGCCGCCGACAGGATGACCATGGCAAAACCGGTCTGGATCCAGATCAGGATGACCATCAGGAAGAAGTTGTTCCAGAAGGGAACCGAGATCCACACCTCCGGCGTGCCGCCGAACAACTGGACGATGGCGTTCAACAGACCGATCTGGACGTCGTTGCCGCCGCGATATTCATAGATGAACTTCCAGATGACCGAGGCGCCGACGAAGGAGATCGCCATCGGCATGAAGACGATGCTTTTAGCGATATTGCCCCACCAGATGCGGTCGGTCATGACAGCGATGACCAGGCCGAAGAAGGTGCAGGCGGCCGGCACGACGGCGAGCCAGAGGATGTTGTTGAAGATCGACTGGCGGAATTCGCGGTCGCCGATCGCCCATTTATAGTTGGCGAGGCCGACGAACTGCAGGCCGGTGCGGTCATAGAAGGAGAGAATGAAGGTCGCAACGACGGGATAGACGAGGTAGACGAAGAGCAGGAAGAGCGCCGGGCCGATGAACAGCCACGGCCGGATGAGGGCGCGGCGGTTGAGATTGCGCGAGGCGGCGCGGATGTCGCCATCCTTGACCGGCAGGGCGAGATCCAGGAGTTTGTTGGAAAAATAGAAATAGGCCGAGCACGCAAAAACGGCGAACACCACGACGCCCAAAGCGGACACTATCTGCGACAGCATTTCGTCCCTCCCCTGCTTCCCCTGATCTTAATTCAGACCGGCTGTCATTCTGACCGGTCAGTGCCGGTCAATATTGCCCAATCACAATATATCTTGACTGGCCGGGCTGCTCATGAGCCCGGCCAGTCAGGCAGGTCATGCCGCCGGCAAGCCGGCGGCATGATGTTGGAAGATTACTTGATGCCGTCCCAGGCGCTCTGGATTTCGCCGGCAGCTTCCTCGGCGGACTTGCCGCCGACGAAATCGACCATCCCGGTCCAGAAGGCGCCGGCGCCGATCTTGCCGGGCATCAGGTCGGAACCGTCGAAGCGGAAGGTGGTGGCAGACGTCAGAATCTCGCCTTCCTTCTTCATCTGCGGATTGGCATAGGCCTCGGTGCTGACGCCCTTATAAGGCGTCAGGAAGCTCGACTGCGCCATCCAGACCTCATGCGCGATCGGGGTCTTCAGGAAGTCGATGAAAGCGCGGGCCGTCTTCGAGTCCTTGGCGATCGAAACAAGCGTGCCGGCGCCGAGAACCGGCTTGCCGAGTTCGGGATGCGAAGCATAAGTCGGCATGTAGAAGAAGTCGGCATCCTGGCCGAGCTTCGTGCCCTCAGGGAAGAAGGACGGAATGAACGAGGCCTGATGGTGCATGTAGCACTTCGGCGGAACGGAGAAGAGGCCCTTCGGGCTGTCGCGGAAGTCGGTCGAGGCCACGGCCGCGACGCCGCCATTGACGTATTTCTCGTTCTTGGCGAACTTGCCGAATTCGTCGATCGCGGCAACGACGGCCGGATCGGTGAACTTCAGCTCGTTGGTCGTCCACTTGTCATAAGCTTCCGGCGGCTGCATGCGCAGCATGATGTCCTCGACCCAGTCCGTCGCCGGCCAGCCGGTGGCGCCGCCGGAACCGAGACCGATGCACCAGGGAACGCCGCCGTCCTTGACGATCTGGTCGGTCAGGGCATGCAGCTCTTCCATGGTCGTCGGGATCTTGTAGCCGGCTTCCTCAAAGTTCTCCGGAACATACCAGACGAGCGACTTCACATCGGCCTTATAAGGGAAGGCGTAGAAGGCTTCCTTGCCGTCCTTACCCTTATAGGTGCCGTACCCGACCCAGCTGTCGCCGGCGCCGTAATTGTCCTTGATCCACTTGGAGTTGTCGTCGCCGAGCGGCGTCAGGAAGCCCTTGCCGGCGAGGTCGGCGAGGAGGCCCGGCTGCGGCAGAATGGCGATGTTCGGCGGCGAGCCAGCCTGCGTGTCGATGACGATCTGTTGTTCGTAGTTTTCGGACGAGGAATATTTCGCCTCGATGCCGGTCGCCTCGGTGAAATAGGCAAGAACGCTCATGAAGAACGCCTCGTCTTCGCCGCGCCACGGCCCGAAGATCGTCAGCGGCTGACCCTTCAGATCGGCATGCGCGGCCTTGAATTCGTCATAGCTTTTCCAGTTGAACTTGGAATCCTGTCCCGGGGCAAATTTCAGATCGGCCGCGGACGCAGCACCGGCAAATAGCGCCGCAACGGCAACGCCCATCAGAAATGACTTTTTCATGTGATCAACCTCCCATCACAATCCCAACCCGCGCCGAATTTCTCGCAAACGGAAATTTCAAAGCGCTTTGACACCCAACTCATTTCACTTCCAGTGGAATGGAGTCAAGTCAATTCGCGAAAACCTGCCCTAAAGCGGCGGGATATCGCAGCCCGTAAGCACCTATCGGGGGATATGGAGCGATTTTTCTTGAGTCAAGCGCGCGAGATGCTACATAATTGAAAGCGCTTTGGATGCCATTGGGAGGCGGCAGGCCTTTTTGGAGCGGCCGACGGCAGGCCGGGAGGGAAGCATAACAGGTGAATCTCAAACAGCTATCGGAATTGCTCGGGCTGTCGCAGACGACGGTGAGCCGGGCACTCAACGGTTATCCCGAGGTCAATGAAGCGACCAGAGAGCGCGTGCTCCAGGCCGTCAAGGAAACCGGATACCGGCCGAACAAGGCTGCCCAGCGGCTTGCGACCGGCAAGGCAGGCTCGATCGGCCTCGTCATGCCGACGGCGCCCGGCCACCAGTCAGACGTGCATTTCGGCGAATTCCTGGCCGGGCTCGGCGAGGAGGCCGTTCGCCACGATTTCCATTTCGTCATCATGCCGGCCGATCCCGATGACGAGGTGGCCGCGCTCCGGCGGCTTGCAATCAGCGGCAATGTCGATGCTCTGTTCATCGCTTATATGCGCGGCCACGACCCGCGGCTCGCCATGCTGAAATCGCTCTCCATGCCCTATGTCGTGCATGGCCGATCCTTCGGCGCGGAGCCGGATTATCCCTATCTCGACATCGATAATGAAGGCGCCTTCTACGACGCCACACGGCTGCTGCTGCAGCTCGGTCATACGCGCTTTGCCTTGATGAACGGCCCGACACACCTCGATTTCGCCATCCGCAGAAGGAACGGCGTCATCTCAGCCCTCGCCGAACGTAGCCTCACGCTCGAAGAGGATTGCATGACCCACGCGCTGATGACGGACGAACAGGGCATGCTGGCGATGGAACGTTTCCTGCAGCTGCCGCAGCGGCCAACGGCGATCCTCTGTTCCAGCACGGTCATGGCGCTGGGCGCAATCCGCGCCGTCAACCAGGCGGGCCTGCGCCTCGGCGAGGATATTTCGCTGATCGCCCATGACGACGTGCTGCCGCTGTTGAAGCCGGAAAGCTTCTCCGTGCCGCTGACGACGACGCGCTCCTCGCTGCGCGCCGCCGGCGTTCGAATCGCCCAGCGGCTGATCGGCACGGTGAAACACGCCGCCCCCTTCCCCGAGCAGGAGCTCTGGAGGACCGAGCTGATCGTCAGGGCCTCGACCGGCCCTGCCCCGCAGCAGCCCTGATCAAAACTGCGGCGGCGTCTGCCCTGCGGCGCGATGGGCGGCGATGACCGTATTGGCCATCAGCATGGCGATAGTCATCGGCCCGACACCGCCGGGAACCGGAGTGATGGTGCTGGCGACCTCGGAGACTTCACGGAAAGCGACGTCACCGACGAGCCGGGTCTTGCCCTCGCCCTTGTCGGGCGCCGGCACCCGGTTGATGCCGACGTCGATCACCGTCGCACCCGGCTTGACCCAATCGGCTTTGACCATTTCCGGACGACCGACGGCGGCCACCAGAATATCGGCGTTGCGGCAGACCTCGGCGAGGTTCTTCGTTCTCGAATGGGCCATCGTCACAGTCGCATTGGCGTTGAGCAGCAATTGCGCCATCGGCTTGCCGAACAGGTTGGAGCGGCCGATGACGACGGCATTGAGGCCGGAAAGATCCTCGCCATGGGTGCGGCGGACGAAGACCATGGCGCCGGCCGGCGTGCAGGAGACCAGTCCGGTCTTCAGGTCGCCGGTGGCAAGCTTGCCGGCGTTGACGACGCTCAAGCCATCGACATCCTTTTCCGGCAGGATCGACTGGATGATCGGCTCGCTGTCGAGCGGCTTCGGCAAGGGCAGCTGCACCAGGATGCCGTGGATCGACGGATCGGCGTTGAGGGTGGCGACGAGAGCTGCCAGCTCCTCCTGCCTGGTCTCGGCTGGCAACGTGTGCTGGACGGACTTGAAGCCGCATTCCTTGGCCATGCGGCCCTTGGAGCCGACATAGGCGTGGCTTGCCGGGTCGTCGCCGACGATGATGACGGCCAGGCCGGTGGTGACGCCGCTGCTCTTTTCCAGCGCCGCCGTCGCACTCTTGACCGTCTGAATGACTGATGCAGCTACGTTCTTGCCGTCGATTACTGTCGCCACGCGTCTCTCCGCCCTGTTTCGCGCCAATCTATTGATAGTTGACGAGCGTCAAATGCCCGCTAACGCCCTATCCTGTCGGAAAGCGGCAAGGCAATATCAAACTTGCAAGGAAATGTCGGGTTCAGCGCAGCGGCTGCCGTGCTTCCATCACGTGAAGTCGAAGCCGGTCGCGCAGGCCGGAGATCTCGGAGCGCAGCTCCTCCATCTCGTCGGCCGCCGCCAGGGCCGGCGCGGGCGCCGGCGGAGAGGCGAGCGAAGGCGGCGCCGGCATTTCCTCGCTTGCGGAAGCCGCGGCGGATTTGCGCCAGAACAGCAGAAGGGCCAGCCCAAGACCGAGCGCAAGGCCTGTCGCGGCCCCGGCCAGCACGCGGCCGATCAGACCATTCGTTCCCGGCACCGCCGCCGCAAGCGGCGGTTTCAGGACGGTCAAATGGCCATCATCGCTTCCCGGTGTCGGCGCCGCTTCTTCCAGGCGCGAGCGCGCGGCATTCGCCTTTTCGCGCAGCTCGGTCAGCCGGGACAGATCGACGCCGGTGTCCCGGCTCTGGGCAATCAGCGTGTTGCGGCGATCGTTCAGGTCCTTGCGCGCATCGACCGCAGCCTTGGCGGCGGCATTGGCGAGCTGGGCCAGACGAGCAAGCTCCTTGCCCATGTTCTCCTTCAGTCCATCCGTTTCGGCCTGCTGCTGCAGCAGACGCGGATGGCGCGGGCCAAGCTCGGCCGAAAGCTGCGCCAGCGTCGTCCTGGCGACGGCATATTTGTCGCGCCAATCCTGCAGCGCCGGCGAGAGCATATCGGAAGGGAGCGAACCATCCAGCACGCCGGCGAGTTTTGCCGCCTTCAGCCGGTCGGCCTGCGCCTTGGCGGCAATGATATTCTGGTCGGCCTGCTTCAGATCGGCATCGAGCTCGTCGATCTGGCGGCGAAGGTCGATCGCCACCTTGACGTTGCCCTCGCCGCTTTTGGCCGTGAAGGCGGCAAGCTCTGCCTTCGCCTCGTCATAGGCCTTGCGCAGCGCGGTGTCGGTTTCGGCGCTCCGGCCGGGACCGCTCACTGCGGACACCGCTTCGCCAAGCTGGGCTGCGATACGCATGGATTTGGCGCTGTCGCCGGTTGTCACCCTGACGAGGATCGTACCGGCGGCGGCATCGGGCACGATCTCGACCGCATGTTTCAGCGCCGTCTCGGCACGCGAGGCCGGATCGGCGGCAGCACCGGTGCCCGAGAGCAGATCGAGCGCAACGCCGAGCGCATTGGGATTGGAGCCGGCAAATTCCGGGTCGTGATCGAGTTTCAGAGCAGCGACCGTCGATGCCATCACCCGCGCCGACAGCAGGCCTTTGGCGGCAGCCTGGGTGAAGGCAGCGCGGCTTGCCGCATCCGTCTTTACCGAAAGTGTCGTCTCGGCGCGGTAGAGGGCGGGCGAGACCGGCATCAACGCCGGCAGGCCCGCGCCGAGGATCGTGGCGGCGACGACCGTCATGACAAGGCCGAAGCGGCCGGCGCGGCGGCGCGGCGCTGCAGGCTGGAATCCGGTGAGTTCCTCACTGATCGCGGCAAGCGGCGCGGGCGGGAGTGCGGCCCCTTCGGCCGCAGCGATGGGCTCCTCATGGCCGGCCGGCTCCGGCGCAAGAGGACGGCCGATGTCGTTGGCAGCCCGAAGGCGGTTGCCGAGAATGGTTTCGATGCGATCGACCAGCGGCTCTGGACGCGCCGCCATTGCGCGCTGCTCTTCCAGCGCGCGGCCGATCGCGCGCAGCAATTCGGCCTCGGGCAGCGCGATATCGGCCCCCTTCGACCGCCGGCGATAGGGGACGTCAAAGGTGCGCGGCCCCGCGGTTGCGCGATCCTGGAAGCTGTTTCTCGCCCTGATATCGTACATTTGCGCCACATCTCATGCACATGATGGCCGAGTTCAATCATCCGCATGCGATGCAGATGATTAAGCTACTCTAAATATTCATGGCAAAGAAATGGTTAACCGCGACTGGCAAAAATTGCGGCCCGACGTCTCAGATTTGAACCGATGACGTCTTCACAGGTCCGGGAACCGAGCCGGGCCTGTTCAACTCGCCTTCCTGCGATCCACAATCGGCTGCGAGACGCTGCGCTGCTCTTCCGGCTGGCTGAGAATTCTTTCGCGGCGGCGGAAGCGGTAGCGCAGGACGTGGAAAAGGAAAACCGGAATGCCGATGATGTAGCGCCGCCAGAGGCGCGCAGGCTCCTGTATCAGCCGATAGGCCCATTCGAGACGCATCATCCGCACCGTCTTCGGCGCTCGCGGAACGGCTCCGGATACGAAGTCGAAGAGCGCGCCTACCGTCAACACCAGCCGCGCATGGTCGGCGCGAATGTTGTCGTGGACCCATTTCTCCTGCAGCGGCGTCCCCATGCCGACGATCAGAATGTCGAGCTTCTGGCGCTCGATCTCCTGGGTGACATCAGTGGAGTCGACCTTGTCGAAAAAACCATCGGAAATGACGATAAATTCATGCCAGGGTGTGTGCCTGCGGAAATTTTCTGCCGCTGCTTCGACGACCGAAGGCGCGCCGCCGATCAGGCCGATACGGCGCGGAGCCTCCATGAAGGTCAGGAAGGCCGGCACGAAATCGGTGCCGTTCAGATTGGCGGGAAACGGCGAGCCATGGGCAATCTGCGATGCGATGTTGAGGCCGATGCCATCCGGCAGCACCAGATTGTGCGACATGATCCGGTAGTATTCGTCGTCGCGCAACGCCGTCAGCATATTATGGGCGTTGACGAAGCAAACCACGGTCTGGCCGACGGGAATGGAAGCCAGCTCGTTGATAAAAACGAGGGCATCGTCCCAGCCGAGATCGCAGACCGGCAGATCGAAGATCGTCCGCCGCGACGCGAGCACCGCGAAGTTTGCAATCAAATTCATTCCTACCTCCTGCCGAGGGTGCGTCATGCGCCCGAAATCCCGGAAACCAAGCCCATTTTTCCGCACCCCGGAGGTCTCGAAAGGACCGGTCGCGTCATGCATGGACGGCGTCGCCCCGATCACGGAAAACGGCGCATACCAAGCTGTGACAGCTGATATAACAGGAGGCTTTCAAACAACCCTTAGGAAAATTCCTTGGATTTTGATGCTCTCATAAGTAGTTTATTAACCACATCGGGCCCAACGACAAACGGCGCCCGAAGGCGCCGTTCATGCATCTGATCTGGGATATTAATGGGCAGCCGGGGCCGGGCCATCCTCAGCCGGGGCGGCTTCGATGATCTTGACCGGAGTGCCGAGCTTCTTCGGCTCGCCGGCCGCGTTTTGCTTGACCTCTTCCTTGGAGAGATAATCGAGCTGCTCCAGCATCACTTCGGCGACATATTCGCCGCCGAGGCGCTCGTTCATGCCCTTCTTGATCTCCTCGCGGAAGGCATTCGGGTCGAAGGACTTGATATGAGCGAGATCGACCATCTTGTTGCCGACGAGCAGGCTGAAAAGTTGGTCCGTCGTCATCTCGGTCAGCGGCAAGGTCACGCCCTTCAGCATGTCCTTGTTCATCATGAAGGAAACGCGGCCGAGGAAATAACCGGTGATCGCACCGTCGCCGATGACGGGCACCGTAATCGTTTCACCCTTCACCAGTTCGAGCGCGCTCTGCTTGGAATCCGTTGCAGCGGGTACTGGCGCCGTCGCCATGTACACCGAAAAGTAAACCGAGGCCAAGGTGATGGCGCAAACCCAGATACCGGTGAGGACGAGCTTGATCATCAGTTCCCACGCGCGGCGAATTGTTCCTGGGAATAGGTGCCGTCGGCGTCGGCGTCCTGAACGGCATTCTTCAGGAGGTCGGCGACAGCGCGAACCGCTTCGAGATGCGCTTCGACTCGTCTCGCGTTGAGCACCAGCTTCTTCTTCAGGCCGTGCAGTTGATCGAGATGGGCAGCGGCAAGCTCGGCCGGATCGGTATCGCGGAAAAGCATCGACAGCTCGTAGAGGCAGCGGCTCTTATGCGCATTGGAGACCTTGAGATCGAACTGCGGGTCGTTGCCGATCCGGGTATTCTCATTGTCGATGATCATTTCGAGGCGTCCGAGGACGGATTTGATCCTGTATTCGTTCGAAATTATTTCCATTGTACCCTCGATTATGCGTCGCTTAGAGCATGATGCCGAAAAGTGTGCGCGGTTTTCGGACGACATCATCCTCTAACTATTTGATTTAGAACAGGATTCAGATTTCAGGCTAACGGGCCTAAAATCATCCTGTTCTATCGGCCTTGGCGTCCGCCGTCGGCGTGCCAAAGGTCTTGCGCTGGAAGTCGTCGATCATGCTAAGCGCGGTGTTGCGGTCACGATCATCGGTCGAAGCATTGACGATCTTGCCTTCCTGCCGGCGCAACTGTTCGCTGTACATCTGCTTGGCAATGCCGATGCCGTCGCCCTTGGCCATGGTGTTGCCGAGCTGCTCGGCCATCATGCCCTTCCAGATATCGCCGGTCGCGCCCTTGCCGTAGACGTCTTCACTTTCGCTCGGCAGCATCGACTTGACGAAGTTCTGCAGCACCATGGCCTCGAACTTCCGGTAGCTTTCCGGAACCTCCTCGGCCTTGGTGCGGTTCTGGATGTTGGCGAGGCCGCTCTTCTGGCCGATATGATCGAGAACGTCGACCGTATTGGAGAAGCCCTTGCCGTTCTCGGCGAGGCTCGTTGCGGCAAAGGCCGCGCGATTTGCCTTCAATTTTTCCTGGGCCGCCTGAACCTCCATTGGGTCGGCGGCTTTGACAACGTCCAGGACCAGATCACTGGGGGGCGAAATAGCCACGTTACAATCCTCTAAATTAAGATCGTAACGATTATGGTTTTTGAAGCTTGCTGGAGGCTGGCGTTGCGAATTGCTGGTCGATGACATCGTAGACGGCATTGTCGTCGGCCTCGCGGCGCTCGACATCGAGGGCCTCTTTCATGCCCTCTTCCAGGCGATCGGCCTTGGCGCGTTCGCGCGTCAGCCGCATCTCGTGGATCTGCTGCATGCCGGTCAGCTGCTGATCCTTGATCGTCAGCCTGCCGAATCGGTCGGCATAATTCTGCGAGAAGGCGTGGTGAACCGGGTCCATCGAACCGAGAGCAACGATGACATCGTCCATCGCCGCATTGACCTCGATGCGCTGACGGCTGGTTTCGGCCAGGTCGTTCTCCGCCATCCTCTCGATATGCCGCTGCACCGACAGCAGACGCTTGAGTTTTTGAGAGCGGCTCTTCTCGATCATATCAGCCTCATCGTCCGATATAGATCGAACTGAAGGCCTGACCGAACTGGCTGACCAGCGCCGCGACCGAGACATAAAACAGGAAGAGCCCGCCCATCAGCAGATAGGGCGTGGAAATGAAATAGACCGGGATCTGCGGCGCCAGCTTGTTGATGAAGCCGATCGAGACGTTGAAGATCATGCCGTAGATCAGAAAGGGGCTGGACAGCCGCAGCATGATGTAGGTGGTCTGCTCCAGCGTGTCGGTGAAGGAGATCAGCGTCGCGCGCATCTGCGTCAATCCGCCGAAGGGCATGGTCGTGTAGGAATCGATCAGCGCTCGGAAGACGATGTGATGGAAATCCATGATGAAGAGAATCATGATGCCGGCAAAGGTGATGAAGGCGGAAAGGCTGGTCTCCGGCGAGTCTTCGATGACGTCGGCGGAGCCCGGCTGGGTATAACCGACCATCATGGCAATGATCGTCGCGGCGAACTGCATGCCGAGCGTATAGATTCTCGCCAGCATTCCATACATCACGCCAATCAGTGATTCGCTGAAAATCAGGCCGATATAGGTTCCGGCTCCCGTGTGGACAGCCGGATAAACCGTGTCCCAGAGCAGTGGCAAGACGGCGATCGACAGCGCGCCGGCAATGAAGACGCGCAGCTGCTCGGGCACGCGCGCCGAGGAAAATCCCGGAAGAGCCAGCACACAGCCGCCGATCCGGCAGAAAACCAGAAACAGCGCGAGAACGGTCCCTTGCGGGTCTGTTATCATGAAATCGAGCCCAAAATCTTTATCTCGATGCCCTTGGCCAGTTCGACATGCGACAGGACCGGCAGCGTGGCGAACAGCCGTTCGATGATCATGCGCACATAGGAGCGCGTTTCCGGCGAGGTGACAAGGGCGAATGGCAGGCCGCGATCCATGAACTCACGGATAACTTTGCTCGCCTGCTCGCTGAACTCTTCCAGGCTTCTCGGATCGATGTCGAACTCGATCACCTCGCCCTTGGCGTCGCGCTTCAGCGCCTGGTGGAAAGCGAGATCCCACTTGCTGCCCAGTCTCAGCACACGCAGCACGCCGTTGTCGGCTAGATCGCCGCAGAGCTGCTGGGCCATGCGGATGCGGACGTGCTCGACGATCTGCTCGGTCTTCCTGACATGCGGGGCAAGCTCGGCCACGGCTTCGAGAATGAGGTGCAGGTTGCGGATCGAGACGCGTTCGGCAAGCAGGAGCTTGAGCACCGCCTGCAGGCCGGAATAGGACATATGCGACGAGCAGATCTCGTCGGCGAGCTTCTTGTATTCCGGGTCGAGGCGATCGATCAGCACCTTGACGTCCTTATAGGACAGAAGCTGCGGCAGGTTGTTGCGAATGACCTCGCTCATATGGGTCAGCACGACGGAGACGTTGTCGATCGGCTGGAAGCCTTCGCGCTTCAGGTCGTCGGCGAAGTTTTCGAGAATCGAGACGGCCGGCATGCCGAAAGCGGGTTCGCGAATTTCGTCGCCGGGAATGCTCGGGCGGCGGCCGGCGCCGGTGACGACCAGGACTTCGCCGACGCGCAAGAGATTTGAAGCGACCGTCGTGCCGTGGATGCGAATCTGGTAGGACTTCTCGGCGATTGCGATATCGTCGGTGACCTTGATCTCGGGCACGACGAAACCGTATTGCGTGGCGAACTTCTTGCGCATCTTGCCGACGCGGAAAGCGAGCTCCTGGTGGGCGCCTAGCAAGCGTGTGGAGACCATCTTGCCGAGTGCGAGCTCGATTTCCGAGGTGCGCAGCACCGACTTCACCGAATCCTTTTCCAGTTCCTTGTTCTGGACGACCTTCTTTTCCTCCTGCTCGCGGCGAAGCTTGTTTTCAACCTCGACCTGACGCGGGATGAACCAGGCGCCGAAGGCGAGAAGACTACCGAGGATCACGAAGGGGACAAACGGCAGGCCCGGCATCAGCGCCAGGACGAACATCAGCACCGCCGAGACCGAGAGCGCACGGGGATAGCCGCTCAGCTGGTTGACGACCGCCTGGTCGGTAGAGCCGGTGGTGCCGCCGCGCGAGACGAGCAGGCCGGCCGCGAGCGAGACGATGAGGGCCGGCATCTGCGAGACGAGGCCGTCGCCGACGGAGAGCTTGACGAAGACGTCAGCGGCTTCGCCGATCGGCATGCCATGGCGGAAATAACCGATGATGATGCCGCCGAAGACGTTGATGGCGGTGATGATGAGGCCGGCGACGGCATCGCCGCGCACGAATTTCGAGGCACCGTCCATCGCACCGAAGAAGGAGCTTTCCTCTTCGAGCTCTCTGCGCCGGCGCTGGGCTTCCCTTTCATCGATGATGCCGGCCGAAAGATCGGCGTCGATCGACATCTGCTTGCCGGGGATGGCATCGAGCGTGAAGCGTGCGCCGACTTCGGCGATACGCGTCGCGCCCTTGGTGATGACGATGAAGTTGATGGTGATGAGGATCAGGAAGACGATCAGACCGATGACGAAGTCGCCGGACATCACCAGGCTTGCGAAACCAGCAATGACGCCGCCGGCCGCGTCGTGGCCTTCATTGCCGTGGGACAGGATGACGCGCGTCGTGGCGATGTTCAGCGCCAGCCGCGTCATCGTCGCGATCAGCAGAATGGTCGGGAAGGACGAGAAATCAAGCGGCTTCTGGATCCACAGCGCGACCATCAGGATCAGCACCGAGAAGGCGATCGAGAAGGCCAGCCCCATGTCGATCAGGAATGGCGGGATCGGCAGGAAGAGAATGCAGATGATGCCGATAATGCCCAGGGCAAAACCGACATCGCGCAGGCTCGGGGCGACTTTCGGAAGGGGGAGTGCAGGTGGTTGCGCCATAACAGATCCGTCTCTTCATGAGAGGAAGCGGACTCGGTCCGCCCAATTCGGACCGACAGTTAAATGGCGAAGCTTGCGCGAAGGTGGCTCAGAAGCCTGACTGGATGCGCGAGAAGACCAGATTGGTGAAAATCGAGATCTGCGAGCCAACGAAGGGTGCTGTGACCCCGACGGTGATCAGCACTGCGACGATCTTCGGCACGAAGGTCAGCGTCGCTTCCTGCACCTGCGTCAATGCCTGGATCAGGGCAATGACCAAACCCACCACCATCGCGGCGATAACGGCGGGACCGGCGGCAATCAGGACGGTCCAGATCGCGGCCTGGAACAGATCCAATGCATCAGCTTCATTCATCTGAAGGCAACCTCATATCGCCTCGAAGCAGCCCGCCATGGCCGGGCCACTGTTGATTTGTATCACCCGACGCGTCGGCGCCGCGGTATCAGGTATCGCTGCTGTCGCTGGTCGTGGTCGTCGTGGTCGGCGCCTTGTCAGCAACGGTGATTCCCGCCTGTACGAGTATCTTACCGCCATCCGTGGTCGTCGCAATGATGCCGTCGGAATAAACCTTGACGGATTCGACGGTGCCTTTGACGGTGCCGTCGGCGCTTTCCATGTATTTGCCGACGTAGCTGCTCGCCTGGGTGAGGCTCGAGCTTGACAGAAGCGTATCGAGCTTGGTGTTCGTCTGGATCGTCTGCTCGACCTGCGAGAAGCTTGCCAGCTGCGACATCTGCTCGCTGGCATCCATCGGATCGGTCGGATCCTGGTTCTTCATCTGCGCGATGAGCAGCTGCAGGAAATTGTCGTAATTCAGCGTCGCTTTTTTCTGGGCCGAACTCGTCGAGCTGGTCGTCGAAGTGCTCACACTCGATGTTGCATCTACCGCCATGGTGCGATCTCCCTGCGAATCTGCTCGACCATCGTCGGCGGCATTTCGTGGTTGTTCATAATATTGTCTTCGATCGCATAGAGACCGCGGATTGCCTTCAACGCATCGAAGGCGCGGCCGGTCGAGACGAGCGCATCGACGCGCTTCAGTTCGGCGAGGATCTCTTCATTCTTGAAGCAGGTGAGCAGCATGGTGATCGACTTGCGGAACATCGCCGTCGACTGGTCCTTGCCCTCGGGGTTGATGAGGATCATCTGCGCGATGAAGTAGAGCTGGCGCAGGGGCGTCGTCGCACCTTCCGGCTGGAGGACGTGATTTTCGAGAAGGAACGTCACATCGTTCAGGAATTCCAGCGCGACCTTGCGGTCGACACGTAGGACGGCGCCGTTGATGAAGATTCTTTCTCCGGCTTTCAGAGAAATGCGTAGTGTACTTTTCATTTAAGTCCATCCCTGATGATGGTGGTAACGTCGATGATGCCCTGGTAGTTATTAGACAGACGTTTTCTGATCCTGTCGCATTCCTTCAAAATCCAGATTGCGATCGAGATGAGATTGGCCCTGAGCTGAACATCCAGCTGGTTATCAGGATGCTTCAGATCCTCGATGAAGCTGATCCACACCCGACGCGTATAAAACAGGGCTTCAATGGCTTCCCGACCGTATTTTTCCTTGTCGCGCGCCAACGCCAGCAGTTCTATGGACCGGTCAAGAACCTGCCATTCCCGCTCTTTCGCGTCGGCCACCGAGTCCTGCATGACTTCGGCATACGAGAACTGATACATTCATGCATCCTTCTTTATAATGCGCGCCTTTGCTCATCAAAGGTAGTTTACGAGACTCAACTGCTGGATCTTCGAAACGATCGTGTAAGCGGTTTCAAGCTGTGTTTCCAAAGTCTTGACGAGGGTCGAGGCTTCGTACGGATCGACGCCCTGGAGATCGACCAGCTTGTTCTTGATGATGTTCGACTGGGCGTCGAGAGCGTCGTTGGACTTCTTGACACGCTCCTGGGAAAGACCGAGCTGGCTTGCCTGCGTCACCAGCCCACTGGTCGCCTTGGCCGTGTAGCTGATTGCCTGCTTGGAGACAGTCGTCATTGCATCCGTGCTGAGGTTCTGGCCGAGCAGCGCGGAGGTCATGACCGAGGCGAGCGCAAAATAACGCATGCCTTCGGAATTGGCGTTGGTCGAGGATTCGATCACTTCCGAGTTGCTGATGCGGCTCGTCATGTTCTGGCTCGATGCCTGCGACCATCCGGTCGCCGCATTGGTCCAATTGGCCTGGCTGAACATCGGCTCGACCGTCGTCGTGATGAAGGTCTGCATTTCGGCGCCGGTGAGATCGCTGACGGCCTTAGGTGGGACAAGAGCAGCGGCATAGCTGTTCAGCGCCGTGACGATGGCCGCACTCGTGGCGGTCGTCTTGTCGGTCAGCGGCTGCACGTCGGTATTGATGCCGGAGAACAGATATTCGCCGTTCACCATGGTATTGGCCGTGTCCATCATGGTGGAGAGCGCGCTGGTTGCCGACTGGATGGCGACGGTGATGCTGCCGGGGTCCTTGCTGCCCTGGAGTGCCGTCAGCTTCGAAACGAGGCCGTCGCCGACGTCCTTCATCTTGGACAGGCCGAGCTGCGAGGATTCCATGCGGGCGCTGACAAGCGAATTGCTTGCTTTGATCGAGTCGATCCTGTCGGTCTCGCGGGTGAAGTCGACGCTTCTGGCAGCATTGCCGCCGAGCGAGACACCGATATCCGCATAGACTCCCGTCGTTGCTTCCATCGTCGCCTTCGTCATCTGGTTCTGCGCCTGACGGATCGTCAAGCGCATCGCATTCTGAATGGCGGTACTTGAAATAAATGAGCTCTTCATGGCTTAACTCGCGATATCCAGCAATGACTTCAACATTTCGTCTACAGCGTTAAGGATTTTGGTCGCCGCTTTGTAGGACTGTTCGATATCGAGAAGCAGCGTCAGTTCCTCGTCGAGGTTGACGCCGGTTTCGTTGGAATAGGCTTCGTTGGAGCGCGACAGGGCCGCCGAGGTGTTTTCCGCAGCCGTCGTGGCGTTGCTGCGATACTGCTCGAGCCAGCCAAGGGAATTCGTAGCGTATTCCATGATGCTGACATTCGAATCAATGCCCGTCGTCGCGTCGAAACCGACCGGCGCTCCGGCCGCCGGATCGAAATCGATGTCGGCGCTCATCGCGGTATAAAGACGGTCGAGTTCAGCCGTGTAACCGCTGACGCCTGACGTGTTCAGGACGGCGCCGGAGGCGTTGACGCCGCCATCGCGCAGGCGCATCGGGTCGCCGCCCTGCGAGGTGATCACCCGGCTGCTGACACTGATGGTCGAGGCCATGCCGGCAACTGCGGTGGCGCCGGTATCGACCGTGCCGCCGCTCCAGGTGAAAAGGCCGGGCACATAGGCCGGGGGCGCAGCGGTATTCTGCTCCTTGAAGAGCGAGACAAGGCCGCGGGCGATTTCGTCGAGCTGCTTCTGGAAGTTCGGGGCGATCTCGTCGCGGATCTGGAGAAGCGACTGGAGGCTCCCCTGCCCCGTCGTGGTCGAACCCTTGCCGAGCGGCAGCGCAACGCCGTCGATATAGACCGAATTGCCGACAATGGAGGCGGTATAGACATCCTGGGACTTGAAAGTCACCTTGCGCGGGACCGTCTCGAAGAGGATCGTCCCGTCAGGCGTGCTCAACACCATGTCGTTGTTGTCGCGCGTCGTCGCGCTGACGCCGACGATCTCAGAAATCTGCTTCAGGACCTTCTCGCGCTCATCGAGGGCGCCGGATGCGTCCGTGCCGGAGGCAGTGGCAGTCTTGACCGCATTGTTGGCCTTTTCGAACTGGCTGAGCAGCGTGTTCAGCTTATCGACCGCGGTGGCGATTTCCTTATCGGCGTTGGCGCGAACATCCTGGACGGATTGCGAGGCATTGTTCAGCGAGTTGGCGACGTCCTGGGCGGCAGTAATGGCGCCCTGGGCAGCGACCGTGCTGCCAGGCGTGGTGCGGAAGGCCTGAAGTTTTTCCTGGAAAACGCCGAGATAGGTGGATGGCGACGTTTCGTAGTCGTTGCCACCCATGATCGATTTGAGGTCCTCGAGACCGCCCAGCAAAGTCTGCTGGGCGCTGTCCTGAGAGGACGTCTTGAGGTACTGGCGCAGCAGGGCGTCTTCCTGTGCCCGGTTGATCTGCACAACCTGAGCGCCGTTCAGGGACGTGGTAAGCATTGCCTGCCGGCGCACGTAATCCTTGTTTCCGGCATTGGAGATATTGTTCGATACGACACTGCTCTGCGTGCCGGTATTGTTGAATATGCTCTGCGCGGTATTAAGTGCGGACGTGAGCGACATGGCTTATCCGTTACCTTACTTATCTCTTGAGGTTGACGAGTACGTCCATGATGTCGGAACCCGTCTGGAACACTTTCGAATTGGCGGTATAGCTGCGCTGCGATTCGATCATCTCGGTCAGTTCGCCGGCGAGGTCGACGTTGGAACCTTCGAGAGCGCCTGACTTGATCGTGCCGAGGCCGTTGGTCTGCGGGAAGCCGGTGACGGTGACGCCCGACTGGCCGTTGGCGCTGTAGACGTTGCCGCTCATCAGCGTCAGCTTGTCCGGGCTTGCGACATTGGCCAGCGGGATACGATAGAGCGGCTTGGTGCTGCCGTCCTCGTACTTGGCGTAGACGATGCCGTCGCCGTCGATGGTCACGTCCTTGACGGGGCTTGCAGCCTGGCCATTGGGAGTGCCGGTGCCGGCAAAGTCGGCGCCGAGCTGAGTGAAACCGGAGAGATCCATATTAATCGTCAGACCGGTTACAGGATCGGTGATCGGAATTGCGCCGGACGAAATCATTTTGCCGTTTGCGTCGAAGGTTAGTGAGCCGTTACCAACATCACCGACGGCGGTAGAGTAAGGAAACGACGTCGTTCCGCCAACCGCCGCATCGGCATTGCGATAGATCGAGACTTCCCAGGTGCTGGCAACACCGGGAGGTGCCGGCGGCGGAGTGACGACTGCGGTCTTGGTGAAGTAAAAGTCATACATCACCTTGTTGCCCAGGCGGTCGTAGGCGACCATCGAAAACTTCTTGGTATCGGCTGTCGTCGTGGCCAGGTTGGCGCTAGGCAGCGTCGCAGGAGCGACCGGAGCCACCTTGGCATTCGAATCGAGGTTGCCTTTGAAGACACCAGATGTCGAAGCGATGGCGGTCAGGCCTTCCTGGTTGACATTGACGGGAACGAGGCCATCGAAACCGTTGACGACGACGGCGGGAGCGCCGGAATCGTAGGAATAGCCCATCAGCTGGAAACCGGCGGCGTTGACGAGATTGCCTTCGTCATCCTTCTGGAAATCGCCGGCGCGAGTCAGCACCGGTGTGCCGTCGGGGCCTTGGACGATGAAGAAGCCGTCGCCGGAAATCGCAAGGTCGGTGGTGGAGGTGGTGTAGGAGATGTCGCCCTGATCGGAGACAGCCTGGCGGACCGAGGTCTGCACGCCACCGGAATTGTAGTTGCCGCCCGAGGAGGGCAGGACCAGCGACGAGAAGCTCGTCGAAACGGCCTTGTAACCGGTGGTGTTCACGTTGGCGATGTTGTCGGCGACGGTGCTGAGGCGGTTCGCCTGCGCGTTCATCCCCGATACTGCCGTCTTCATGCTGCCGAAAATGCTCATCTGAAAACCTCGTTTTACCTGTTAAGCTCAAGAGTATTTGGCGGGCCTTGCGTGAAGCTGTCTGTTATGCGGACAGCGAGGCCAAATATTCAACTTCAGTCGGCAGTTTCCGTCCGGCTAAAAAATCAAGCCCAATCAATGCAGTAACCAAGGAAGCGCTTGGAATCGACTGGATCGACGCCGAGCTTCTTGCGCAGCTTCTTGCGCAGCTTCGAGATGTGGCTTTCGACGACATTCTCCTCGACCTCTTCGTCGAAGATGCCGTAGATGGCGTTGAAGATTTGGGTCTTGGTGACCCGGCGACCGCGATTGGCGATCAAATATTCGAGGATGCGGCGCTCGCGCCGGGGCAGCGCGAAGACTTCGCCGTTGATCTCGGGGTCACGACCATCCGAGAAGACGCGGATGCCGCCGATATCGGTGTAATTGGCGATCGCCTTCAGCCGGCGCCGGATCGCAGCCGCCCTGGCGAGGATTTCGCGCGGATGCACCGGCTTGCGCACGACGTCGTCGACGCCGCAATCGAAAAGCGCCAGCGTGTTTTCCAGCGAGGGCTGGTCGCTGACGGCGATCACCGGCGCCATCGATCGATCCCGGATCGCCCTCGGCAGCTCCAGGCTGCGCTGGCCTTGACCGATCAGGAAGGCCTCGACGGCCGCAATATCCGAATCGGCGGCGGTCTGAACCCAGTCGCCAAATTCCGATGGATCAAAACCGGTAGAGGGAATGCCCTCCCGGCCAAACAGAGATGTATATCCGTCTTTCACGAGCTCACGCTCATCAACCACTACGATCATTCGTCCGCCTCCGAATCAGTGTGGCACTCCGATGATCTATGGGTACGAATCGCACGAATCGGCGACAACTCGTTAAAGTTAATGGCAGAAACTAATAATTGATTAAGATCCGCATGGCGATTTGGTCTATATCTAGTGGCAGATCGGAATTATGCACACAAAAATTTCGTGGAAAAGTTAACGACCCGTTAATTATGGCTTGCGCATGCAATTCGTGCCGGAATCCTGCCATATTATGACACATTTCCGTCACAATGCGTGTCTTCTATCTATGGTTGATTTAATTCCGGCAAAAGTTACTCGCATTAGGAGTCCATTTGCCATAGCCAGTGGCCACCAGATTGGCGATGACGCGGCAGACATATTGCTTCTGCGCGGGGTCGTTGTTCGGTCCCGCATGGTATCTTGCTACCGCCATCGTCCAGGTCTCGTGACGGTCATGCAGGTTGCGAAGAAACCTCGCCGCATATTCGACGTTGCGGTGCGGATCGAACATATCCTCCGCGGAAGCGAAATTCTCGCTGTGATAATAGTGGTTGATCTGCATGCATCCGATGTCGATGAGCTTGGCGCCGCTCCTGCGGGCGACATCGAACTGCCTCATCGCGTCCTGCTCGGATGGCGGGAAGATCGCCTTGCCTTCGACGTTCATGGCATAGGGATAGAGCGAGCCCTTGCGGCCGGTCTCTGTCAGACCGACCGAATAGAGGATGCCTTCCGGGATGCCGTATTTGGCGGCAGCCGACTGGATTTCGCGTTCGCAGGCGCCGGTAGAGGCGGACGCCTCAGAGGTAAACGCCGCCAGCGCCGCTGCTGCGAGCCCCGCCAGCAGAAACGTCTTCAATACCGGTCTCGCCTGCGCCATTGAAGCCTCCATCCGTCTGCTGGCCCGTCTGATTGTAGCGCTCGCGCGCCGCCCCGCCCTGCCCTTGCTGGGCGAGCGACTGCTGCTGGGAGGCCTGCCCCTGGCCGCTGGCCTGGTTGCCGGCGTCGGTACGCTCGACGGGGGACATGCTGATGGTGATGTTGTCGACCGCATAGCCCTGGCTGCGCAGCGCTTCCAGGATCTTGCCGTGATCTTCCTTCAGCTGCCGATAGGCTGCGCCGGTATCGACCTTGAGGTCGACGTTCAGGGCGTCGCCGGACAGCCGCATGGTCGCCGTCACCAGGCCAAGATCAATCGGGTTCATCTGGATCTTCAGCGTGTTGACCACCTTGCCGGTGCTCGTCCATTCAGCCGCGTTGGAGAGGGCCGAACTCGGCTCCATGGCTCGCGCCCATTCGGAATCGCCGGAAAGGGCTGCGGTGACGGCGGCGGAATTGGTATTCTGCGCCAGGCCGATATAGCGGCGCGATTCGAGGACCGAGACGTTTTCGACATCGGCCTTCTTCGCGCCGTCCTTCGGTCCAGCCTGATCCGCACCGATGTGAACATCCATCGATAGGCCACGCCCGTCGGCGCGGCTGAGCCGGAAGGTTCTGCCGTCAGCGGCTTCGGCGTTCTCCGCACCCGGAACCCCGATCTCATCCGCCTTGACGTCTTCGACATTGCCGCTGACGGCGGCCAGGGCGTCGGATGCGTGGCCGCTCGTTTTGGCGTCAGCCGCGGTCTTCTTGTCGACAGGCCCGGCCTCGCCGGCCTTGGCGGCGGCCAGATGCGCCGCGGCTGCGGCCGGCAAGACGACCGTCTCGGCGGCGGGCTCCTGCTTCAGCAGGCCGAGTACATCGGAAATGCCGCCGTCATCATCCTCGCTGTCGGCATCCGCATCCGCTTTCGAGAGGTCGCTCTTGACGTGCTTGACGCCCTTGGCCACCTGCCCAGCCTCGTCGGCGGACGGATCCTTGGCATCGAGCTTGCCGAGATCGGCCGGCAATTTGCGCTGATCCTTTGCAGGCTTTACGACTGTCTTTTCGCCATTGGCGATCGCTTCTGGCTGCACCTCGGCCTGCGCCTTCAGGGCGGCGTCACTCAGATCGATCAACGGTTTGGCGCGGCTGCGGATCGTCCGCGCCACCTTTGCCGCGTCGCCATCGGCAACCGCGCCCTGGTCCGGCTGCGCATCGTCGGGTGCCTCGTTGGCGGCGCTGCCGCTCGCCTTGGCGAGCACATCGGAGAAGTCGCCCTTCTGACCGGCGGCGTCACCCTTTCCAGCCGTTTTGGCGGATTTCGCTGCCGCAGCCGCCTCCGCACCAGAGGCTCCGCCCGAGACGCTCAAATCCATCATTGTTCGTTGCCTTCCTGCGCCAGAAGACCATCGATCTCGTCGAGCTTGGATCGGCTGGTCGTCACAAATGCGTTGAATGAGGGGTCGGTATCCTGGCTCTGGCCAGCCGATGCCACACCTCCCGGAACAGGCTCGGGATGCGCGCCTGGCGCTCCCGGTTGCATGGCGATTGCCGCAGCCTTGTCAGAAGTGATTTCTTGACGAGAAGTATTAGGGTCGGATGCTTGCGTCAGGCTTGCCGGGTCCGGCGCGCGCAGGATCTGCTCGGCGACGGATCGCGCCGCCGCCTGCAGCGCCTGATCCCGCGGCGACAGCGCTTTGCCGTCGATGCCGCTGACATTCTTCGCCGCCTGATCGATATCCTGCGTGGGAAGGCCGGCCATGCCTCCATAAAAATCGGCGAGCGGGCCGAAGGCATTGTCGGTGCCTGCGCCAAGCGACTGCACGCGTTCGACCGCCATGCGCGCCAGCTCCGGCTTGCCCGATATCGCTGCAGCACGGGCGATGCGCAGATAGACCTCACGCTGGCGCGGCGCATCCATGAAGGACAGGATGTCGACGACATCCTGCGGTTTCACGTCGCGATCATGGGCGACGACGAGCTTGACGAAAAGATCGGCAAACTGGCTGGCATAGGGCGAGTGCAGGAAGCGGCGGGCATAGCGCTGCGAGTAGGCTAGCCCCTGGTCGAGCATTCCCTTGTCGACGCAGATGGCGACGGAACGGCGCAGGGCCGCCTCCTCGACGATCGTGCCCGGCGCGGCAAGACGCGCCTGGTCGTAGAGTTCCAGCGCATCTGCCGGCTTCGTGGCGACCAGCACATTGCCGCCGATCAGCGCCAGGTAAGGACCGATCTTCTTGTCGCGATATTCCCTGGCGGTTTCCTCCAGCGTCTTGGCGACAAGGAGCCCTTTGCCGCTCAGATATTTGCGCAGCACCTCGGTGACGCGGTTGTCGAAATAGCCGTTGACGTCATGGGCAATCAGATAATCGAGTGTCTGGGGATTGCCGCCGCTCATCGTATAGATCAGCGCAGCATCGACATTGCGGTCGTCGTCATAGATCGACGTATCGGCCGTGCGCAGCCGCTCGTCGATCGTACCCAGCATGAAGCGCTGCATCTCGCCGGCCGAATGATCGCCGGCGACGACGGAATCCTGCACGAACTGCAGCGACCGCAGCATCTTGTACGGCGAGAGATCGTCCGGATCCTGCGCATGGCCTGCGGCCGGCGAAAGCATCGCCAGCCCAAGGGCCATAAATCCGAAGTAGCGATGCTGCCGACGCGCCATCCGAATATCCTTAATCCGCCTGCACCAGGATCTCGATCCGGCGATTGGCCGCGTTGAACGGGTCGGCAGGCAACTTCAACCGACGATCGGCGAAGCCGGAGACCTGCGAGATGCGCTTCTCGTCCAGCCCGCCGCGCACGAGCATGTAGTAGGCACTCTGGGCGCGGTCCATCGACAGCCGCCAGTTCTCGTTCTGCGCGCCCTTGTACTGACGCCCGTCGGTGTGGCCACGGATGGCGACGGCGCCGCCCCTCCCCTTCAGAATGGTACCGATCCTTTCCATGGCGAGCACCATCTCCTGGCGCGGAACCGCGGAACCGATATTGAACATCGAGTCGTCGTTCTGGTCGGAGATGCTGACCAGCAGGCCGCCTTCGGCCGCCGTCACCGTCAGGCCTTCGGCAAGTTTGCCGGCAACGCCGCCGATCTGTTGGGCGATCTGCTGCTGAAGCGCATCCGCTTCCTTCTTCTGCTGTTCGGTCTCGGCCGCGCTCTTGTCGGCATCCTTCTGATGATCGGCGTCCTTCTGAGCTTCCGCCTTCTTCTCGTCAGGCACCTTGCCGTCCGCCTTGGCCTCCTTGGTCTCGGCGGCGCCCTTGGTGTCCTTGCTCTCCTTGGCGTCTTTGGCGGGCTGCTGGTCGGTCGCCAGAGGCACCGGCTTCATATCCTCAGCCTTGGCGACCTCGGTTGTCTCGCTCTCGGCCGCCTGCTGCTCGCTCTTGCCGGGCGGCAGCGTTTTTCCGGCCGTTGTCACTTCGACCTGCTTCGTCCAGAAATCCGGATCGAAGGGATCGCGATAGGCTTCGCCGCCATCGGCGCCGGTCGCCGGGCCGGAATCGGCCGCGCCGCCATCGCCCTTGGCGCTGACATTGGCCTGCTGACCAACTTCCTGTGCGATCTCAGCAAGAACCGAATAAGGATTTTCGAAGAAGTCTGCTTCGGAATAATTGGTCTGGTCGCCTGAAGTCGACGTCTGGTCGTCACCGTCCGCGGCGGACTTGCCCTCGGTCGGATTGTCTTCCTTCTGTTTGGACTTTTCGTTCTTCTCCTCGCCCTCGGCATGGTCGACAGGCTTCTTCAGGCCCTTCTCCGTCGGCTTTTCGTCGGCGAGCTTGATCGGATTGAAGTAGGTCGCAACGGCGGCCTTGGTTTCCTCGTTGGCGGCGTTGACCAGCCACATGACCAGGAAGAACGCCATCATTGCCGTCATGAAATCGGCATAGGCAATTTTCCACGCACCGCCATGGGCACCATCGTGATCACCGCCGCCATGCCGCTTAACGATGATGATCTCGTTCCTGCCGTGGTGATGGTTTTCGCCTTCGCTCATTCGAGAACTTTCTTCAAGCTGGCCGCCCAGGCGGACATACGGGTGACGATGACGGAGTCATCGATTTCGACGGCAAGATCGATATCGTCGCTCTCCAAGTGGCGAACCGCCGTGGCCTGTTCGCCGAGCTCGGCCTTCAATATGTCGAAGAGCCGGGTCGGCCCCCTGACGACGATCGGCCCGGCCGCGCCCTCGAGAATGGCGTCGCGCAGCAATGCGGCGAGGTTTTCGGCGGCCTTGGCCGCAAGCGCTTCCGTCATGACGGGCGCAATGGCCGCAGCCGCGCCGGCACTGACCAGTTGCGCAACCTCTTCGGCGATATCACGGACGCGCGAGGCGATGACCGCGGCCGCCTCGACTTCATAGCGGAGCTTCAGTTCTTCGAGCTCGCGCGCATGAGCCTCGGCCAGAGCGCGCGCTTCGCTTTCATATTTCTCGGTCAAATCAGCGGTCGCCGCGGCATGGCCTTGCGCATAGGCATCGCGACGCTCCGCCTCGACGTCGACCGGCGGCTCGCTCGGCGTCTCGGCAAAAACATCGCCGGGGAAATCGTCGATGTCGATGATCGGCGCTGACGGTTTCGGTTCGCCGAAATCCTTCAAATACCGAGAAAGCGAAATGCTCATAGAAACCATCCAGCATCCGGGAGACATGCGGCATGCTGCCCCCGTTCAAAATGACCTTGCGCGCGACATGTCCTTCGCGGCGAACAAGGCTTGACCTTGCGCCGGCATGATTTCGGACGATGCCTTCATGCCGGAAACTAGGAAGTCAAACTTGCGCGAGGATGAATGGCGCCGCCGCCACCCGCGATCGCGCGCAACTCTATTCCAGCAGAATGAGGATCTTGCTGGCAGCCGTGTTCAGGATCGAGATCGCTTCGACGGCCATCTGCTTCTGGGTTTCGATCGCCTTCTGCCGGATCGAAGCCTCATCCATATCGGTATCGACGAGCGCGCCGACACTCTTGTCGATCGAATCGGACAGATCGGCGGTGTAATCGATCTGATCGTCGATACGCGCCTTCATCACGCCGATCGAGGCGGATGTCGTCGTCAGCGAGGAAAGCAGAGAGTCGGTCACATCAAGCATGTCGGCGAGCTGGGCGTCGGTGGTGTTCTTGCCGATCGCGACTTCCGTGCCCGTCGCCGGCGTCGTCGAATCGGCGTCCAGCAGGTAATAGTTCCGCGGTCCCGTGCCGCTGTTGTTGATCGCCTGGGCATCGATTGCCTTGGTGAACAGGCCGCCGCTCGCGTTGTTCTTGTCGATGAGGATGGTCTGCGATGAGGGGAAGTCGATGCTCTGAGCCTGGTATTCGCCGGTCGGGGCGCGCACGAAGCCTGAGATGACCGACCATGTCGGCGGCGCTGCCTTGTCACTGTTCAGCAACCAGTTTTCCCCTGCAAAGGACGTCGATTCGACGACGGTCCTCAGCTGTTCCTTGTATTCGCTGATCTCGGCGTTGATTTTGTCCTTGTCGGTCCCAGGCTCTCTTGCCGCAACGAGCTTGGCGCGGATCTGGGTGACGAGATCAATCGCCGAAGTCATCGCCGTGTAGGTCGCATCCACCTTGGCGGCGCCGAGACCGAGCGCGTCGCCGATCGTGCCGAGATTGGTGCTGTCCGAGCGCATGACGGTCGCGACCGACCAGTAAGAGGCATCATCGGCGGCCGTCTCGATCCGATATCCGGAAGACACTTGCTGCTGGGTCTGACTGGCTTCTTTGTTGATGCTGCGCAGCACTGCAAGTGCATTCACCGCGGCCGCGCTGGTAATCTTTACGGTCATCGACAGGGTCTCGGAATAAGATGAAAGGGCAGGCCGGGTTGCCGGCGGCGACTGAAGTGGCGTCATGCCTCCGGCGAAATTTCCACCGGTGTCGCAAAAGCAAATCAACTCAAGGTGAGGTTAACTCGATATCAACCTGTTCGGCAAGAGCGCAGCGCAAAGCGCAAATCAGCGAAGCATGAGTCCGAATAACATATTGATATACAAGAAAGAACCGCGCCGTTTCGGGCGCGGTCCAGATGGTTTTCGGCGTAGCGCCGGACGGCGGCGCAAGATTCGGTCCAGCTTCAGCGGCCGATTTAGCTGCGGAACAAGGTAAGGATGTTCTGCGCGCTGGAGTTGGCGATCGACAGCGACTGGATCGCCAATTGCTGCTGTGTCTGCAACGCCGTCAGCTTGCTCGATTCCTCCTCCATGTCGGCATCGACGAGGCGGCCGACGCCCGAGTCGATCGAGTCGCTCAGTGCTCCAACGAAGTTTTCCTGCAGTTCGATGCGCGTGGAGATCGAACCGAGCTGCGAGGCAGCCTTGGTCATGGCTTCGAGGCCGGCCTCGATCGACGTCAAGGCCATGGAGATCTCAACCGAGCCGAAGGTGCTGATGTCCATCGAGTAGATCGAGCCGATCGTGCCGTATGATGTGCCGATAATGCCGGCGGCCGTGTCGATCGTGCCGGTCGAGGTCATGCCGAAGAGAACGTTGCCCGCGGAGCTCGTGTCCAGGACGTAGTCCGTCGTCTTGACCGAGACATTGCCGTTGCCGTCGCGCACGAAGGTGGAAACCACGCTCTTGGTGCCGTCAGCGCCGGCGACCCAGTTTTCGCCGGAGAAGGAAGCCGACTGCGCGATGCTCAGGAGCTGCTGCTGCAACTGCCCGATTTCTTCCTGGACCTTGGTCTTGTCGACGCCCTTTTCGGTTGCCGCGACGATCTTCGCCTTGATTTCGCTGATTACGTCGATGGCGCTGTCCATGGCGGAATAAGCGGTGTCGACCTTGGCGGCGCCGAGGCCGAGAGCGTCAGAAACGGCGGAAAGTGCCTTGTTGTCCGAACGCATGGTCGTTGCAATCGACCAGTAGGCGGCGTTGTCGGCGGCCTTTTCGACGCGGTAACCCGAGGATACGCGGTTCTGCGTGCTTTCGAGGCTGTCGTTGATGCCGCGGAGCGTCTGAAGAGCGGCCATCGCCGCGACGTTGGTCAAAATGCTGGTCATGAAATGATTGCCCCTTGTCGGCAGGTGGGAAAAAGGGACATTCCGGAAAGCCACCGGGAACGGGGATCAGCCTCATGCCTGTTAACCGGTTCTTAAGTTCGGTTAACTCGCCGTCTCGTTGGCCTGAGAAAACAGCATTATGGTTAATCAACCGTTAACGAGAATAAAAAAGCCGCGCTCCATCGAAGCGCGGCTGATTTCGAGGCGCCCGCCGGATACCGGCGGGCCGATATTTCCGAGGGTTATTAGCCGCGGAACAGCGACAGGATGGTCTGCGACGAGGAGTTCGCGATCGACAGCGACTGGACAGCTAGCTGCTGCTGGGTCTGCAGAGCGCTGAGCTTGGAGGATTCTTCTTCCATGTTGGCGTCAACGAGACGGCCGACACCGGAGTCGATCGAGTCGCTGAGAGCGGAGACGAAGTTTTCCTGCAGTTCGATGCGCTTGGAGATCGAGCCGAGAGCAGCGCCAGCGCTGGTCATGGCCTTCAGAGCCGATTCGACGTTGGTCAGTGCCGACTGGATCTGGCCGAGGGTGAAGTTGGTGATGTCCATTGCGTAGACGGAACCGGTCGCACCATTCGACGTGCCGAGGATACCCGTGGAGGTTTCGACCGCACCGCCGCTCATGCCGAACAGAACGTTGCCCATGGAGCCGTCGTCGAGAACATAGTCGGTCATCACGACCGAAACGGCGTTGGAGCCGTCGCGGACGAAGGAGGCGACGACGTTCTTGGTACCGTCAGCGCCGGCAACCCAGTTTTCACCGGAGAAGGAAGCCGACTGAGCGACGCTCAGGAGCTGCTGCTGCAGCTGGCTGATTTCCTCCTGGACCTTGGCCTTGTCGACGCCGTTTTCAGTGGCGGCAACCAGCTTGGCCTTGATGTCGCCGACGACGTCGATGGCGCTGTCCATTGCGGTATAGGCGGTGTCGACCTTGGCGGCACCCATGCCGAGAGCGTCGGAAACGGCCGAGAGAGCCTTGTTGTCCGAACGCATGGTCGTTGCGATCGACCAGTAAGCAGCGTTGTCGGAAGCCTGGCCGACGCGATAGCCGGACGAAACGTGAGCCTGGGTTGTCTGGAGACCCTGGTTGATGCCGCGGAGAGTCTGGAGGGCTGCCATTGCAGCGTTATTGGTGTTGATGCTCGTCATTGTTTGCTTGCCCCTTGTTGGCAGATTTTAAGAAGGGACATTCCGGATTTCGGCCGGCCCACAGCGATCAGCATCATGCCTGTTAACCATTGTCGTTAAGGTTAACTCGCCGTTTCGATGGGCCTAGAAAACAGCAAGATGGTTAAGGAAAACTAAATCGGAAATGGAAATAGCGTAAAAATATCTGAGACTTAGAAGGATTTTTATTAACCTTATATTAAAACATTTCGCGGCCGGGGACGACCCGGCCGCGAAACTTGGAAACCTGGTGCCGACCGCTTTTAGCGGAAGAGCGACAGGATGTTCTGCGAAGAGGAATTCGCGATCGATAGCGACTGGATCGCCAGCTGCTGCTGGGTCTGCAGGGCGCTGAGCCTGGAGGATTCTTCTTCCATATTGGCGTCGACGAGACGGCCGACACCGGAGTCGATCGAGTCGCTGAGGGCGGAGACGAAGTCGTCCTGGCTGTCGATGCGCTTGGAGAGCGAGCCGAGAGCAGCGCCAGCGCTGGTCATGGCCTTCAGAGCCGCTTCAACATTGGTCAGAGCGGTCTGGATCTGGCCGGCGGTGAAGTTGGTGATGTCCATCGCGTAGATCGAGCCGGTCGCGCCCGACGAGGTCCCGAGGATGCCCGTGGAGGTTTCAACCGTGCCGTTGCTCATGCCGAACAGGACGTTGCCGGCGGAGCCGTCGTCGAGAACATAGTCGGTCGTCGTGACCGAAACGGCGTTGGAGCCGTCGCGGACGAAGGAGGAAACGACGCTCTTGGTACCGTCAGCGCCGGCAACCCAGTTTTCGCCGTTGAAGGAAGCCGACTGCGCGATGCTCTTCAGCTGCTCTTGCAGCTGGCTGATTTCTTCCTGGACCTTGGCCTTGTCGACGCCGTTTTCAGTGGCGGCAACCAGCTTGGCCTTGATGTCGCCGACGACGTCGATGGCGCTGTCCATTGCGGTATAGGCGGTGTCGACCTTGGCGGCACCCATGCCGAGAGCGTCGGAAACGGCCGAGAGAGCCTTGTTGTCCGAACGCATGGTCGTTGCGATCGACCAGTAAGCAGCGTTGTCAGAAGCCTTTTCAACGCGGTAGCCCGAAGAAACGTGGTTCTGCGTGCTGTTGAGGTTCTGGTTGACGCTGCGCAGCGTCTGGAGAGCGGCCTGCGCGGAAGAATTGGTGTTGATGCTTGTCATAAATCTGTCCCCTGGAAACTAGATACAAAAAGGAGGACATACCGGACTGTAGTACCGGCGATGACGGACCAGCTTCATGCTACTCGGCGCCTGCTTGTTTGGCCCAAACCCGTCATGTCCAGGGCAATCTCGCAGCCAATGCTTGCCAACTTCTTAAAAATCGAGGTGCCGTGCCCGCTCCTTATATCCCATAGTTAATGCCGGCTGAATCTGTTTCTTCGCATGCTAACATACCGGGAAAGAAACCGTTTTCCCCTCCCGAAAGGACGCGCCTTCATCAGGCGCACCGGTTTCAAGCAAGCTTCGAATGCCAACGTGGCAGGTGCCGGGATAGCACCATCGGATCATCCACCCGTTTTCGGGGAGGACGGCTCGTGCCTACGCCGGGCGATCGACAGCCATGCCAGAACATTTCCTTCACGGAGTTAGGTTTTGAACAGCAAAGTTTCGTTCTCTGCGGCATCCAGAGATTATCAGGCGGGCCGCTACACACAGTCTCTGGCGACGCTCAACCAGCTCATGGATATCCATCAGGACGCCAAGACCTACGCGCTGCTGGCCAAGAACCTCGTGCAGCTCGGCTTCAAAGCCGATGCCGCGAAAGCCTATGGCTTGGCCGGCAATTGCGAAGGACCGAACGCCTACGAATATCAGAAGCAGGCTGCCAAGCTCTATTACGAGACCGGCAACGAGGACGAAGCGCTGCTGATCGCCATGCGCAATCTCACCAGGGCGCAGGAAGATGCCGAACTCGCCTTCATCATCACCGCGATCTATCTGAAACGCCAGCAGCGGGATATCATCCGCCCGTTCAAGACGGTGCTGTCGGAAAGCATGAATCCCGATCACATGCGCCTGGCGGCCCTGCTGCTCAGCGACGATCTCAACGACGCAACCAACCAGACGCTTGCGCGCAACCTCTTCAAGCGTTTTCCGGGCAATCACGCCTTCCGCTTTCTCCACCTTGTTTTCGCCCGCGAATTCAATGATTTCGAAGAGTCAGGCAAGCATCAGGCGGTGATCGACGGAGCCCTGGCAAAGGGCGATTTCGAGATCCTGCGCAAGGACAACCCATTCTATCATCTGCACTGGTGCGGCAACGAGGATTTCAACCGGTATGCAACGATCGGCACCACGCCGCTCAACCAGGAACGGATAGCTTTCCGCCGCAACCAGCCGCACACATGGTCCAACAAGATCCGTATCGGCTACATGTCCTCGGACTTCTGGGATCGCCACGCGACGATGAAGCTGTTGCAGCGCATCCTCGAGCTGCACGACAAGGATCGGTTCGAGGTGACGCTCTTCTGCCATACCGGCCCGGAATATCTGAAGCACAATGACACCGATCGCAGCCGCTGGGGCAGGATCGTCGACATTCACGGCTTCTCCGACCAGGCGGTGCTGGCAGTCGTGCGCGAGCATAATATCGACATTATGGTCGATCTGAAGGGCCATACGTCAGGCAGCCGCGCGGCAGCCTTCAACCTGCCGCTGGCACCCGTGCATGTCGGCTGGCTCGGTTTTCCCGGCAGCACAGTTAACATCGACCTCGACTACGTCATCGGCGACCATTCCGTCCTGCCCGAAGTCGCCAAGCCGTTCTACCATGAAAAATTCTGCCGATTGCCGGAGAGCTATCAGCCGAACGATCCAATGCATCGTCCGAAGCCGCGTCCGGTCACCCGCGAGCAGCTCGGCCTGCCGGAAGACGCCTTCATCTTCGCCTCCTTCAACGGCAACCGCAAGATCACGCCTGAGGTCGTCAACAGCTGGTGCCGGATTCTCAAACGGGCGCCGAACAGCGTGCTTTGGCTGATGGCGAATACGCCGCGCAACCAGGCGAACCTGTTGAAGCACTTCCAGACGGCAGGCATCTCGCCCAAGCGGATCATCTTCTGCCCACGCGCACCCTACGAACAACATATAGACCGCCAGCAGGCGGCCGACCTCGGCATCGACACTTTCCCCGTCAACGGCCACACGACCACCTCGGAGCAGCTCTGGGGCGGCCTGCCGGTTCTGACCGTCAAGGGCACCAATTTCGCCTCACGCGTGAGTGAGAGCCTGCTGAGAGCAATCGATCTGCCCGAGCTCGTTGCCGGCGACCTGCAGTCCTACGAGGATCTTGCCGTCGAGCTGGCGCAGAATCCCGGGCGGATCACCGAATACAAGGCGCGCCTGAAGGAGAGGCGCTATATCGCGCCGCTCTTCGACGCCGAACGTTTCTGCAATCATCTGGAGCAGGCCTACGAAATTATGGCCGACCGCGCCAAACAGCATCTCGCCCCCGAGCACATGGACATTCCGGCGCTGCCGCCGCGCACCGAGCCGTTCGCTTCCGAGTAAGGTTCGACCTGCATGAAAAACCCCGCCGGATCTCTCCGGCGGGGTTTTCTTGTGGCCAATAGTGAGCGGTGGCGTATCAACTAAACGAACGCACCAGACTGCCGACGAGCAGATTCCAGCCGTCGATCAGCACGAAAAAGAGAATCTTGAACGGCAGCGAGATCGAGGTCGGCGGCAGCATCATCATGCCCATCGCCATGGTGATGGTTGCGACGATGAGGTCGATGACGAGGAACGGCAGCACGACGAGAAAGCCGATTTCGAAGCCGCGGCGGATCTCGGAAATCATGAAGGCGGGGATCAGCACCCGGTAGTCGATCGGATCCGATGTCTGGATAGTCTGGCCGCGTTCACGCGCCAGATCGACGAACAGCGCCAGGTCCTTGTCGCGGGTATTGGCCGCCATGAAGGTGCGGAAGGGTTCGGCGATACGCTGGACCGCCTCGGTCTCGTTGATCTGGTTGGCAAGCAGCGGCTGCACGCCGCTCTGCCAGGCCTGATCGAAGGTCGGCGACATGACGTAGAAGGTCATGAACAGCGACAGCGACAGGAGGATCATGTTGGAGGGGGTCGAGGAGAGGCCCATGCCCGAGCGCAGGATCGAGAAGGCGATGACGAAGCGCGGGAAGCTCGTCACCATGATCAGGATGCCCGGCGCGACCGAAAGAATGGTCAGCAGGCCGAAGGTGCGGATGATCCAGGCGGCGACGGAGCCATCGACCGGCACGTTCAACAAATCCGTCGGCAGCTGCTGTGCCACCGCCAGTTCCGGTACCGCCATCATGGCGGTAAGGAAAATTATAAATCGAATCATTCGATGACAAATGTCCTGAACATGACCTTCGATACCCGCCCTTGCGAACGAAGGTCAACACGTTCCTGGATGTCATCCCTGAGATATTGAAAGCCCCGCGGCCCCTCGATCTGCTGGAGGGAAACGGTCCTGATATAGGCCAGGATATCCTGGTGAATATCCTCGGAAACCTTGACGTCAGGCGGCCCATTGAACAGCAGCGCGACTTCCAGCCGCACCCAGTTTTCCGAGGGGTAGGCGAGGTTCGAGGTGATCGGCTCGAGCTGGACGACATTATTGGCCTCGGTCGAGATCCGCGCCAGGCCTTCCTCGGCCTTCTTCTTGGCTTCGGCGTCCTTGGCCTCCTCGGCCTCCTTGGCGACCTTGATCTCGGGCGCGACGATCGTGCCGACCGCCCAGCCGCCGCCGGCGCCGAGCAAGGTTAGGATGGCGACGCCGATGATCGTCATCAGCGGTCCGGATTTCTTCTTCGGTTGACCTGCGCTTATGTCTGCGTCTGCCATCGTCATTCGGCCTCAAAGCGGCGAGAAAAGGTCGACGGCCTGCTGGCCGCGCGGAGGCTGCTGCACTTCCATCAGGCGGCCGCGGCCGCCATAGGAGATGCGGGCTTCGGCGATCTTGTCGTAGGAGATCTGGTTCTCGGCGTTGACGTCCTGCGGACGCACGATACCGGCGACGTTCAGAATGCGCAGTTCCTGGTTCAGGCGCACCTCCTGCGATCCCGAAATGACGAGGTTGCCGTTTTCGAGAATGCCGGTGACGACGGCGGCGACCAGAAGGGTGAGCTTGTCGGTGCGCTCGATCTTGCCCTTGCCGTCGGTGCTGGTGTCGGAGCCGTAGGTCAGGTCGGTCTTGGATTCAGGCGTCCAGCCGAAGATCTGGGCGTTGATGTCCCAGTTCATGCCGCTCGAATTGGTGCGGCTGCGGTTGGTCTCGTTGTCGAAGGAGGCCTTGTCGTTGATCTGGATGTCGACGGTCAGGATGTCGCCGACGTTCAAGGCGCGCGCGTCCTTGAAGAGGGCGGCCTGCGAATCGCTCCACAGCGAATAACCCTGCGCGACGGCACGCGGCTGCTTCGGATAGAGCGCCATCTGCGGCGTCTGACCATAGGCAAGGCCGCTGCCGATCGGGCTCATGGCGGGCGCGCGGCCGATCTCGCTGACCGCCGTCGGGGACTGGCAGCCTGCAAGGAGTGCGAGGGCGGCGATCGCGGCCGGGAAACGCATGTTCATGAAGGATCCTTCGACGTATTGGGATCGGACGCACTGGCGATGACGCTGGCGATGACGGCGGCTTTCTGCGGGTCCATCTCGTTGAGGATGAGGCTCGACTGGCGCGGACCGAGCCGCATGATCACGGCGGAGGCCACCTCGACCTTCATATCCTGCAGCTGGAGTGCGGCCGCATCCGGCTTCATCTTCTTGTAGATCTCGGTGAGACCGGCTTCCGCCTGCTTCAGGAAGTCGTCGCGCCGCTTCAGCCAGTCCTGATATTCGGCCTTGCGCTTGTCCATCTCCTCCATGCGGGCGTCGATGTCGGCGCGGAGCCTTTCCAGCTCCTGCTTCTGCAGGAGGTAACGTTGGTCGCGGGCGGGGTCGGCGATATTGGTGCAGAACTGCTTGATCTCATCCTGCGAGGTGATGTCTCCCTCCGGATGCTGCTGCGCGAAGGCGCCGGGGATCGACAGAAGGATGAGGCCTGCTGCCGGCAGCGCCAGCCGGCGCAACAGTTGCAGGACCGTCAGGTCAGGGTTCAGGATCGTCTTCATTGCAGCACAAGCTCCGCCTGCAGGGCGCCTGCCGATTTGATGCCCTGGAGAATGGCGATGATGCCATCCGGTTTCACGCCGATATTGTTGAGGCCGGCGACAAGGGTCCTGAGGTCGGGACCGTCGATGATGGCGACGCGTCCGCCGGTCTGCTCAGCCGCGATATCGGTCTGCGGCTGGACCGCGGTCCGGCCGCGCGAGAAGGGTTCGGGCTGGATGATCTGCGGCGTCTCGGTGACCTGAACGGTCAGCGTGCCGTAGCTGACGGCGACCGGCGAAACGCGGACATCCGAGCCGATGACGATCGTTCCGGTGCGCTCGTTGATTACAACCTTGGCCGGCGTATCGGTTTCGACGATAAGGTTTTCGACATCGGCCATCAGCCGGGTGAGATCGGCCTGGCGCGGCTTCTGGATCACCACTTCCTGCGAATCCTTGGCTTCGGCGACCGGGCCGCCGAAACGGGCCGAGGCATAACCGTTGACGATGTCGGCAATACGGATCGCCGTCGAGAAGTCAGGATTGCGCAGCTGCAGGACGAGATTGACGGAATCCTTGAAGCGGGACGGCAATTCACGTTCGATGATGGCGCCGCCCGGCACGCGGCCGGCGGTGGTCACACCTTCGGTCACGGTCGCCGCCTGGCCCTGCGCCTGAAAGCCGGAGACGATAACGGAGCCCTGCGCGACGGCGTAGATCTGGCCGTCGGCACCGGAAAGCGAGGTCATGACGAGCGTGCCGCCGCGCAGCGACGTCGCGTCGCCGAGCGAGCTCACAGTGACGTCGATACGGCTGCCGGGGCTTGCGAAAGGCGGCAGGTTGGCGGTGACCATCACGGCGGCGGTATTCTTGGCGCTGGACTGGCCGCCCTGCGTCGAGATGCCGAGATTCTGCAGCATCGCCCGCATCGACTGCTCGGTGAAGGGCGAGGAGCGGAAACCGTCGCCGGTGCCCTGCAGGCCGACGATGAGGCCATAACCGATCAGCTGATTGTCACGGCCGGCCTGAAGCGAGGCGATATCCTTGATGCGCGAGGTCAGCGCCCAGGCGGGCGCGACGTCGGCCAGGCTCATGGCGAGAACCGCGGCAAGGGTCAGGAAACGGAACAACAATCTCATTTTGCCCTCACATGGACCGTGCCGTCCGCAAGCACCGTGCCGCTGACGATGACGCCGGAATCCATATTGCGGGCGCGGATCAGCTGCCCGGTGGCGCCGTCTTCGAGCGGCGTGCCGGCGGCCGAGATCGTCATCGGGCCGAGCGAGAAGACCAGGCGGATCGAAGAGCCGCGCGTGACCGTATAGGGTTCGCGCAGACCCGAAACCGCGATCGTGCGGCCCGGCAGCAGCGTGCGCTTGGAGACCAGGCCTTCGACCTGGGAAATAGATTTGGCAAAATCGCCGGCAAGGTTGGGGTTGGTGACCTCGACCTCCTGAAGCTGGCTGGCCGACAATGTATCGCCGGGGTAGATGATTGTCGTCGGCACAACGGCATAACCCATGCCGGCGTCGGCGCCTGCGGGCATGACGATGCCCGCGACTGCGATCATGGCTGCCGCCACCCATCCCGAGATGTGTCCTGCCCGGCAAAACATCATGTTTCGGCCCTTCCCTTTACTTCAGGTTCTTGCTGACGATGGAGGCCATTTCATCAGCGGTGGTGATCACCTTGGAATTCATTTCGTAAGCGCGCTGGGCCGATATCAGCTCGGTGATTTCCTTCACCGGGTCGACGTTCGAGGATTCCAGATAACCCTGCTTCATGTAGCCGAAGCCTTCCTCGTCGGGATTGCCGACGACGGCCTCGCCGGAGGCTGCCGTTTCCTGGAAGAGGTTGTCACCGATCGGCTGCAGGCCCGCCTCGTTGACGAAGTCGGCAAGCGTCAGCTGGCCGAGCACGGTCGCATCGGTGGCGCCCGGCAGCTTGACCGAGACCTCGCCGGAGCGGCTGATGGTCAGCTCGGTCGAACCCTGTGGAATGGTGATGCCGGGGAGAACTTCATAGCCATCGATCGTGACGAGCTGGCCCTGGTCATTCTTGTTGAAGGCGCCGGCGCGGGTATAGAGCGTGGTGCCGTCGGTCGACTGGATCTGGAAGAAGCCCTTGCCGATCAGCGCAACGTCGAGATCGTTGCCGGTCTGGGTGAGTTCACCCTGGAGATGCAGATTGCGCACCGCCGACGTCTGAACGCCGAGACCTATATTGGCGCCTTCGGGAACGACGGCCTGGTTGGCGCGGTTGGCGACACCCTTGGCGCGTTCGGTCTGATAGAGCAGATCGGTGAACTCGGCGCGGGCGCGCTTGAAACCTGTGGTGTTGATGTTGGCGATGTTGTTGGCGATGACTTCCAGATTGGTCTGCTGGGCATCCATGCCCGTTGCTGCAATGGCGAGCGCTCTCATGTGTTCGTCCTCAAATCAGTTACATCTGCATCTTGGTGACTTCGAGAAAGGCCGAAACGACCTTGTCGCGGATGGCAATCGCCGTCTGCAGCGTCTGCTCGGCCTGGAGCATGGAGTCGACGACTTCACGCGTCGTCGCCGTGCCCTTGATGCCGGCAAAGGACATGCTTTCGGCGCCCTTCAGGCTGTTGACGGCGTCGCTTGCCATATTGCCCATGACGGAGGCGAAGCTCATGCCGTTGGCCGCACCTGATGTGCCCGGCATGGTCGTTGCAGATGACGAGGCGGAATTTTCGGTATCGACGGCGCCGAGCGCACGGGTCATCGAAAGATTGCTGACATTCTGGACACTGCTGATCATTATTATTGGCTCTTCAGGAGATCGATCGTGGAGGAGATGAGATCGCGGGTCTGCTTGATGGTCTGCAAGTTTGCGTCATAGGAGCGGTTGGCTTCGCGCATGTCGGCCATCTCGACCAGGATGTTGACGTTCGGCAGCTTGACGACACCCTTGGCATCCGCCGCCGGATTGCTGGGGTCGAATTCGGTGCTGAAATCGCCTTCGTCGACACCGACCTTCTTGACGTCGACCGTCTCTACGCCGCTTGCGCGATCCATCTGCTGGCCGAAGGTGATCGTCTTGCGGCGATAGGGGTCGGCACCGGGCGTATCGCCGGTCGAACGGGCGTTGGCGATGTTTTCCGAGACGATGCGCAGACGCGTCGATTGCGCCTCGAGCCCCGAACCGGCGATTTTCATAGCGGCGGAAAGCGGATCCATGACAATTACTTCCTGACGGTCATCAGCATCATGCGGTTGAAGGAGCTGACCAGCGAGGTGTTCAGATCGTACTGGCGTTTGATGTCGCCCGACTTCGAAAGCTCCTCGGCCAGTCCGACGGTGTTGCCGGATTCCTGGATGCCGATCTCCTGGTCGAGCGCGGCGTCCTTGACGTCGATATCGCCGCTGTCGCTGAAATCGTTGCCGCTCAGATGCGCCGGATTGGTGCGCGCCATGGCGATGTCGGACCTATCAAGCACGGCGTCAAACGGCGTGACGTCCTTGGCGCGGAATTTCGGGGTATTGGCATTCGCGATATTGCCGGCAACAACCTGCTGACGAATCGTCAGCCATTCCGCCTGTCGCGAAGCCAAGTCGAAAAGTTGGATCGGTTGCATGAGAACTCTCCGTTTTTACTAGCCCGAACCTAGTGCGGTAATCTTGCGTGGGACTTACCGGAAATCGGGCTTGGCGGCGCTTCGGCGAGGGCCGTATAAGGAAAGGGCTCCTGCCGGTCTGCGGCGGAGCCCCTGTTGCCTTCGGTATTGCGAAGCGGTTCAGTCGTTCTTGTAGATCTCACCCTTGGAGGTGATGATCACCCACTTGCCGTCCCGCTGCTCCAGCGTCGCAAGGCGGCTTTCGTCGGGCAGGATCGAGCCGATGCGCACCACATACATGCCCGAGGGATCCTCGATCAGCGCCCGGCCGTTGGAGACATGCAGCAGGCGGAAGGAAGACTTGCCGGGGAACGGCTGCTCTTCCAGCAAGTCGCCGCCGTCACGCGCTTTGCCGAGATTGGAGACCGTTGCCGTCGTCAGCGGATCGATCGGCGGAACCTTCTTGGCTGCCTCGTTCTTGTTGACCATGGCAAGCGGCGAGACGCTGAGGACGTTGCGGGCGGGCCAATCCGGCAGTTCGCGCGAGTTGCTGCTGGCGGCGACGTTGATGCCGAACTTCTCTGCGTTGAAGAAGACGTACCAGGGGAAGAAGGCCGAAGCGCCGGCAAGCGCCAGGCCGGCGACGGTGAGAAACCGATCCAGGAAGGCGGCCTTCCTGCGCTGCTTCAGGGAAGCGATGCGTTCGTCGTCGAATTCAGCCACGTCTATCTCCTCTGGATGGGCGCGCCCTGATTGCCCATGCCGGCTGCAGCCTTCAGCGCGCCGGCGAGATCGGCAAAGGCGTCGACCGACTCACGATCGCCCGGCGTCTGTTTCAGGACGTCGTAAATGATGGGGACCTGCTTGACCGCCATGTCGAGATCGGGATCGGCGCCCTGGCGGTAACCGCCGATCAGGCGCAGGTCTCGCGTCTCCTCGAAGCGGTGGATCAACACTTTCAGCCGCGACACCAGCTTTTCCTGGTCCGGCGTCCAGGCCTTGCGGGCAAGACGCGAGATCGATGCGAGCGGATCGATCGGCGGATAACGCCCCTCTTCGGCGAGGCTGCGCTGCAGGACGATATGGCCGTCGAGTATGCCGCGCGTCGAATCGGCGATCGGGTCGTTGTGATTGTCGCCGTCGACGAGGATCGAGATGATCGCGGTAATCGTGCCGGCGCCCTCGGGGCCTGGACCGGCGCGCTCCAGCAGGCGCGGCAGTTCGGTGAAGACCGAAGCGGGATAACCGCGGGCGATCGGCGGCTCGCCGGAGGCGGTCGCCACCTCGCGGATCGCGTGGGCGAAGCGGGTGACGCTGTCGACGATGAAGAGGACGTTCTCGCCCTTGTCGCGGAAATGCTCGGCAATGGTGATCGCCGTCAGCGGCGCCATCTTGCGCAGCATCGGGCTTTCGTCGCTGGTCGCAACGACGGCGATCGCCTTCTTCATGTTGCTGCCGAGCGTATCCTCGATGAATTCGCGCACCTCGCGGCCGCGTTCGCCAACGAGCGCGATGACGACCTTGTCGAAGGCGTCGGCGCGGGCGAGCATCGACAGAAGCGTCGACTTGCCGACCCCCGATCCGGCGAAGATGCCGAGGCGCTGCCCGAGGCAGAGCGGCGAGAAGATATCGATGGCGCGCACGCCGGTCTTGAAGCCGGTCCCGACGCGCTGGCGGGTCATCGACGGCGGCGCGGTGTTTGAGATCGAGCGGCGATCGAGGCCTTCGACGATCGGACCCAGCCCGTCAATCGGCTCGCAAAGCGAATTGACGGTGCGCCCGCACCAGCTGTCGGACGGCGAAATGCGGAAGGCGCCCTTGCGGATGACGGTATCATGGATGCCGATCGGCTCGCCGGGTTCGATCGGGCAGACGTAGATCAGCTCCGGCTCGACACGAACGACCTCGCCGAGATGGACGCCGGAAGCGGATTTATGCGCCACGAACTCGCCGAGACGAACATGGCGGGAAAGACCGCGAACGGTATAGTGGCCGGCGGCAATGGTCTGCACACGACCGCCATGAGCGACCGCGAACTCCGGCGATGCATATTGGTCGACGAGACCCGCCAGATGCGCCAGCTTCGGGGAAAGGCCGTCCTCGGACAGTAGCGTGCTCATGCTTCAATCCCACCCGAAAATGCGATGCATTTTCGGTCGTTGTTCTTATGCATGCCGTCCTCCCAAAACCACTGCACACTTTTGGGCGACATGCATTAGCGGCTGCCCCCAAGCGTCTGGACGGCTTCCTTGAACGAATCCTCGCTGTCGCGCATCAGCGACGAGATGCTCTCAAAGGCGCGGTTGACCTCGATCAGCTGGGTGATCTCGCGCATGGCGTTGACGTTGGAGTTTTCCAGATATCCCTGCTCGACGCCGACATTGAAGCGGTCGACGACGGCGCGCGGCTGATCGGTGGTCATGATGCCGCTGTTTTCGTAGCGCAGGTAACCTTTGCTGATATCGGCCTCGAACAGCCCGAGCGATCCGACCTGCCGGCCGGTCTGATAGATGACGCCGTCGGTTCCGACCGCCGGCTCGCCGGCTTTCGTATCGAGCTGGATCGGCGCGCCGCCGGCGTCGAGAACCGGATATCCCCGGATCGAGACGAGCTCGCCGGTATCCTTGATCGTGAAGCGGCCGTCTCTCGTCAGCACGCGGCCGGCCGGCGTATCGAGCGCAAACCAGGCATCGCCCTTGATGGCGAAATCGAGCATGTTGCCGGTATGCTGCAGCTCGCCGTTCTGCTCGTTCAGATAATCATTGCCCTGGGAGACGAAGGCAACCTTGGTGTTGAGCTTGTTCTTGGTGGCCGCCACCATCTCGTCGAACTTCACCTCGGTGGCGCGAAAACCGGTCGTGTTCACGTTCGCCATGTTGTCTGCGATGGTGTTCAGGCGCTTTTCGAGCGCCATCTGCGACGACAGAGAAACATAAAGACCGGATTGCATTGTCGGAAAGCTCCAAGCATTGGCGATGAACGGAACGAAAAGCCGGGCGTCGTCTGATCTGGTTCGGCCGGAATTTCGCTGAGGCGGCATCTCAGAAACGGGCGCGAACGCCCATTCGTCTCCTTCAGATTGACGGCAGATGCTTGCGCGAAGCTGGCACGCTGAAATGCCTGCATGCGGCCTTTTCATCAGCCTCACGCAAGGCAGAAACCCTATCGGTCTCAAAGAAAAGCAACGTTCAGATTGGGCTGACGATGAACATCATTATCGGATTTATAGTGACTTGCGGCTGTGTCATCGGCAGCTTCATGGCGATGGGCGGCCATGTGGAGGCGCTGTTCCAGCCCTTCGAATTCGTCATCATCGGCGGCGCGGGTCTCGGCAGCTTCATCATGGCCAATCCGATGAAGGTGGTGAAGGATTCCGGCAAGGCGCTCGGCGAAGCCTTCAAGCACGCCGTGCCGAAGGAGCGCAATTATCTCGACACGCTCGGCGTGCTCTATTCGCTGATGCGCGACCTGCGCACCAAGTCGCGAAACGAAATCGAAGCCCATATCGACAATCCGGCCGAATCGACGATCTTCCAGCAGGCACCCACGGTTCTGAAGAACAAGGAACTGACGGCCTTCATCTGCGATTATGTCCGCCTGATCATCATCGGCAACGCGCGCAGCCACGAAATCGAGGCGCTGATGGATGAAGAGCTCAACACCATCATGCACGACAAGATGAAGCCCTATCACGCGATCCAGATCATGGGCGACTCTTTCCCTGCAATCGGTATCGTCGCGGCCGTTCTCGGCGTCATCAAGGCGATGGCCCACATCAACGATTCGCCCGAAGTGCTCGGCCACCTGATCGGCTCGGCGCTGGTCGGCACCTTCCTCGGCATTCTGTTGTCCTACTGCCTTTGCTCGCCGCTGGTCTCCCAGATCAAGGTCGTCCGCAACAAGCAGCATCGCCTCTACGTGATCGTCAAGCAGACGCTGCTGGCCTACATGAACGGTTCGGTGCCGCAGGTGGCTCTCGAATACGGCCGCAAGACGATCTCGGCTTACGAGCGTCCGTCGATCGATGCCGTCGAACAGGAAATGATGAACCCAGGCGGCGAAAACAAGGCGGCTTAAATGACCATGAGCGATGCTTCGCATGACAAACCGGCAATGGATCCTGCCCTTCTCGCCAAGCTGACAGGCGGGCTCGGCGACAGAGGCCGCGTGTCCAAGATCTGCAGCGCCTTCGGAGAGGTCTACAGCGAGTTCTTTCCCGATGTCATCAAAAGCGAGACCGGCCTCGATGTGACGGTCAATTATCTCGGCTGCGAGATCGGCTACAAGAACCACCTGATCGATGACCTCAGCGCCAACGTCACCCTCGTCGATGCGACGTTGCGCAACTGGTCACAGAACGTCACGCTTGCCTGCGGCAATGGTTTCGTCATCACGCTGATGGAGCACCTGCTCGGCGCCACCGCCGATACGATCGAGGAACCGGCCGACCGGCTGCTCTCGATCATCGAACTCGATCTGGCGGTCATGGTCTTCGACAAGATCGCCAAGGTGCTGCGCTCGGCTGTCAACGCGCCGGGCGGTTTCGAACCGAGCCTTTCGGCCCCGCACGCCCATGACACGCGCCCGAGGCCGGCGGAAGACAAGCCGGACGAATTCGCCGCCGCCATCAACATGTCGCTCACGCTTGCCGGCATCGTTTCGGAATTCTCGCTGATCGTTCCGCAGACGGCGCTGCTGAAAACCAAGGTGACGCCGCCGAAGCCGAAGCGCCAGGCCGCCGGCGCCTCTCCCGAATGGACCGAACAGCTCGGCGACCAGGTCCGCCGCTCGCATGTCACGCTCGAGGCCAGGATCAGGCTGCAGGATCTGACGCTGCGGACGATATCGAAGCTGATGGTCGGCGACGTCATTCCCTTCCGCGACAGCGGCGAAGTGCGCGTCGAAGTCAGCGCCAACAGCAAGGAATTGTATATCTGCGAGTTCGGCCGCTCAGGCGAAAACTACATGGTCCGCGTCAAGGATACGATGAACTCGGATGACGAACTCATCCGTCATTTAATGAATTAGTCGGTTCTCTGGCCTTTGGGCTGCAAAGGCAGTTTGAGGCAAGTTTCAACTGGAATAGTGATTTCATGGCTACGAAGAAAACACAGCAGAACAGTGACCTCTCCCTGGATGTGCCGGGCAGCGAAGCGGATCTCGACCAGGCGATCGACGATCTGCGCGGCATGCTGAAGCAGGATGCCGATGGCGACCTGTCGCAGTTTGGCGGCGACCTGGAGAATGATGCCTTCGGAGCAGGAACGGAACTGGCCGCCTTTGGCGGCGAGATTTCGGATTCCCCTTTCGGCGGCGACGATTTCGGTGGCGATTTCGGCGCTGGCAATGCCAGCCCGGCTGCCGGCATGGATTTCGGCGGCGGCTCTTCGTTCGAGGCGGCGCCGGCGCCGCTCGGCAGCGCGCTGACTTCGAACTTCGAACTGATCATGGACATTCCGATTGATGTCCAGATCATGCTCGGCACCAGCCGGATGCAGGTCTCCGGCCTGATGAATCTCAACGAAGGAGCGACGATCGCTCTCGACAAGAAAATCGGCGAACCTGTCGAGATCATGGTGAACGGCCGCAGGATTGCACGCGGCGAGATCACGGTGCTTGATAATGACGACACCCGATTCGGCGTGAAACTGATAGAAGTTTTGAGTACGAAAAAAGCCTGATCCCTGTGGGGACGGAGAGGTTAGACCATGATGGACTTTGACGATTTCGGCGGCGCGCTAGCCGGGAAACCGTTGACCCAGGCTGAAAAGGCGGCGGCGGTCCTTCTCGCCATGGGAAAGGGTGTCGCCGGCCGGCTGTTGAAATATTTTACCCAGGCCGAGCTGCAGACCATTATCGCATCTGCCCAGTCGCTGCGCGCCATTCCGCCGGACGAACTGCTGTCGCTTGTTTCCGAGTTCGAGGACCTCTTCACTGAGGGCGCCGGACTGATGGACAATGCCAAGGCGATCGAGGCTATTCTGGAAGAAGGCCTGACGCCGGACGAGGTCGACAGCCTGCTCGGCCGCCGCACGGCCTTCCAGGCCTACGAGACCTCGATCTGGGATCGCCTCAGCGAGGCGGAGCCGGCATTCGTCGCGCAGTTCCTGCTGCGCGAACATCCGCAGACCGTCGCCTATATTCTTTCGATGATGCCCTCCGCCTTCGGCGCCAAGGTGCTGCTGCAGCTTCCCGACAACCGTCGCGCCGACATCATGAACCGCACTGTCAACATGAAAACCGTCAGCCCGAAGGCTGCGCAGATCATCGAGAACCAGGTGGTGACGCTGCTTGCCGAGGTCGAGGCAGAACGCAACGCAGCCGGCTCGACGAAGGTCGCCGACCTCATGAACGAGCTCGACAAGCCGCAGGTCGACACGCTGCTCACCTCGCTCGAATCGATCAGCCGCGAATCTGTCAACAAGGTCCGCCCGAAGATCTTCCTGTTCGAAGACCTCATGTATATGCCGCAGCGCAGCCGCGTCCTGCTGCTCAACGACATCTCGACGGATGTGCTCACCGTCTCGCTGCGCGGTTCGCCGCCGGAGATCCGCGAATCGGTTCTCTCCGCCATCAGCCCGCGCCAGCGCCGCATGATCGAATCGGATCTGCAGAGCGGCATGGCCGGCGTCAATCCGCGCGAGGTCGCCATTGCCCGGCGCGCCGTGGCGCAGGAAGCGATTCGCCTGGCCAATTCAGGCCAGATCGAGCTCAAGGAGAAGGAAGGCGACGCTTCGGCGGCGGCCTAATCTTCCGAGACTGTTGACAAATCCGGCCGCCCGAAAGGCGGCTGTTGATCGCCCTGCAACAGACGACTACCCTTCATCGATAGGCCGCGCTCTCTAGCGTGTCGCAGAAAACCCGGTTTTCGCGACGCGCTACAGCTCTTTGTTTTGGTGCATGTCGTCATCCCAAAACCGCTGCCCTTGGGTGGCATGCATTCGCGGCGGCCTGTTTTTTTGACGGAGGGCCGCGACTTGGCAGACGATGACAAGGACAGCAAAACAGAAGCCCCGACCGCGAAAAAGCAAAGCGATGCCGCGGAAAAGGGCAATGTGCCGTTTTCGCGCGAGCTGTCGATCTTCGCGACCATCCTTGCCACCTTCATCTACCTGGTGTTCTTCCTTCCCGAAAGCGTCGGGCGCATGAGCGAAACGCTGCGCGATATCTTCGAGCAGCCCGATCAGTGGAAGATCGAAACGGGGCCGGATGTCCTGGCGCTCTTCGTGCGGCTCGGCTGGGCAATCGCTGCGCTGCTGGCCCCTGCCTTCATCCTGCTCATGGTCTTCGGCATCGCATCGTCGATCTTCCAGAACCTGCCGACGCCTGTGCTGGAACGCATCCGACCGCAGGCTTCGCGCATCTCGCCGATCAAGGGCTGGTCACGGCTCTTCAGCCTGCCCGGCCTCGTCGAGTTCGGAAAGTCGCTGTTCAAGGTCGTCGTCGTCGGAGTGATTCTGTTCTTCGTGCTGAGGAGCGAATATTTCGGCTCGATCGACGCGATGTTCTCCGATCCGCAGACGATCCTCGTCAGGATGATGACGGCGATGCGCAAGATCATCATCGTCATGCTGATCGCCACCGCGATCGTGGCGATCGCCGATCTTTTCTGGACGCGGCATCACTGGTTCACCGAACTCAAGATGACGCGCCACGAAGTGAAGGAAGAAAACAAGCAGGCGCAGGGCGATCCCTTCGTCAAAGGCCGGCAGCGTTCGCTGATGCGCGACCGCGCGCGCCGGCGCATGATCGCCAACGTGCACCGCGCAACGCTCGTCATCGCCAACCCGACGCACTACGCCGTGGCGCTGCGTTACGCGCGTGAGGAGAACGACGCCCCGGTGGTGCTGGCAAAGGGCCAGGACCTGATTGCGCTGAAGATCAGGGAGATCGCCGAGCAGAACGGCATCCCGGTGTTCGAAGATCCGCCGCTTGCGCGCTCCATGTTTGCGCAAGTCTCGGTCGATAGTGTCATACCGTCAGTCTTCTATAAGGCCGTTGCGGAGCTCATACACAGAGTCTACGCCGCAGACGCCAAGAACAAACGGGTAAGATAAGCCGAATGAAAAAATGCCCTCACTCTGCCCAGCGTGAAAAGATCCTCGCAGACGCGATCAGCCCGGTCGCCACTGAACTGCGCCTTCTGGATGCCTCTGACCTTATTTCACTGCTGCGCTTCGAGTATTACGGCAATCTGGCCGATCTTGTCGCTTCGGCCGCGGAGCTTTTCTTTCATCCGGGCACGGTCAATTTCGGCCTGGGCGGGAACTATACGCTGGAATGGGGCGGCAAGCCGGAGGTCGTTCTCGACCTGGAAATCAAGCCGCGCGGCGTCACCGTCTATGCCCAGCTCACCCTTGCCGAGGATCATGCCGGCATCGAAATCAATCATATCGCCTTCCAGGATCCCTCTCCCGACCCCGACGAGAATACCGTCTTCCTGGAAAGGAGCCTTCGGCAAGCCCGTTACAGCCTGAAACCGCCGCGCGCGCTCGCCAGCTGATCGCCCTTGATCAATTACAGCGCCTCGCATCAAATTTGCTTCATGCGGCGCGCTTTAGCCTTTTGCTTTGATGCATGTCGTTGTCCCGGAACCGCTGCAAGCCGGCAAGCGCGACTTCAGCTGATGTAGCCGAGCCGAATCGCCTTGGCGATCGCCTGGATGCGGTTGACGGAATCGAGTTTGATCGTCGCCGAGCCAAGATAGGCGTTGACCGTATGCACGGACAGGCCGAGCTTTTCGGCGATCTCTTCGCTGATGCGACCGTCGCCGGCGAGCTGGAGACAGGCGATCTCACGTTCGCTCAGTGCCTCGGCGGCCGCCGTTCGGCGTTCGTCGAGCGAGAGCAGATCCATCATGATATGGCAGCAGCGGCCGTGCAGCTCGACGATCATGTCGCTCGAAGGATCGATATCATCGCCGGTAAACAGGATGAAGCCATTGCCGACGGCGCCGAGCCGCACCGGAAAGGCGAGACCGGAAAAAGGCAGAATGCCATCCCTCAGGCGCGTCATGAACGGCGCGAAGTCGGCCGGGCCGGGGGCCGCCCGGTCATGTGCACCGGCCCATGAAAGCGGCAGCAGCGACTTTTCGAGATGATCGAGAAGGATATCGCCATAGGCATCGGTGAAGGCCTTGCCGAAACCGGCATTGGCGGATCCCCAATTCTCGAGCTCGCAGACGAGGCGCTGCTTTGCCGGCAGGCCTGAGCCGCTGACGCGGAAGATCGCGAAGCCCTGAGCATCGGCGAGCTTCTGCATCGCGACCAGCCGCGGAAAAAGATCGGACCGGCTGGAAATCCTGTTCACCCGCACCATGCGGAGCGGATCGGCGCCGTTCATCACCCTGCTTGATGGATGCCCCATGGATCCCCCTATACGAGATTGTTGCGGACCGCGAAGGCAATGGCCTCCGACCGGGTCTTGGTCGCCGTCTTGCGCATCACGCTGGTGATGTAGTTGTTGATCGTGTTGCGGGAGATTCCAAGGATCATCGCGATCTCGTCGCTGGTCTTGCCTTCGGCGATCCAGAACAGGCATTCCAGCTCGCGGTCGGTCAGCTCGAAATCGCGGTCGACCCTGGCGCCGCCGCAGCGAAGGAAGCTCGCGACATAACCGGCAAGCAGGCCGACATCCCGCAGCCGCTCCGGCGACAGGATGAACCCTTCGCCGAACAGGAACATCAAGGCCAGCCGCGAGCGGCCGACATTGAAGGTCAATGAACAATATTGGCGGCTGGCGCCCTCCGGCACGGCGGCGCTCTCGGGCAGCAGCGCAAAATTCGGCTGGAAGACCTGCATGCATTTTTCCAGCTCGGTGGAGCGCGCATAGCCGCTGACGAGATCGTTGGCGATGTCCTTGACCAGGTCGAAGGGCCAATCGGAGGAGACGACGAAATCGAGGCCGCTTTCCTGGATGAGATCACAACGCGCCAGCAGATAGTGCGAAGCGCCGACATATTCCGTCAGGGCGCGCAGACCGGACTGCAACCTGCCAGTGCTGGCGACACTGTGCAGCCGCTGGATCAGCTCATCGCGCGGCAACAGAGCCGGCGCCACTGCGCTTGCGAAATTGATCATCTGCCTCTCGCCTTTGCTCGCCTGAAATATGTTCATATCCATTGGCAACGTCCTGCGGCTGAGAAACGATCACACTCGGTGCAACGGCAATTTTTCTGTAAAGGATTCAATTCATGTCCCGCGGGAATCCATTTCGAATCACCCAAGGGTAAGCCAGCCGATGTAAAGTACCATCTCCGACTTCTAGGGATTTACTTTCACCGCCGTCCATGCCCTGATTCGAATGCCGATCATGCCTCTCAAGACATGGTCGAGGCTACGGTGATTCTGGCTGCATCGCAACTTGATTCGCGTTTTACGCGAGTGATAGCTCAGCAGCTTTATCCACTAGCCGAAGGGCCTTACCGGCCCTTACGGGGACCGGCAAGCCCCCCCAACGGGAAAGATCGGCATGGACGTGAAAAAGGCCGGTTGCCCGGCCTTTTCTTATGCTGCTTCGTCGATCGCCCATTTCCTGAGGATTTTCGCAGCGCGCTCCTCGTTGATCTCGACCATGCGGGCGAGCTTGCGTTCCGGGCCCTCCTTGACGCGGCGGTTGAAGTTGCCGTCGTCGTCGCCGAGGCTGAGCAGATCCTCGGTGCTGTCGAAGCCGAAGTCGGATCCGAAGCCGTCCATGAGAGCGCCTCCGGACGCGCCTGCCGCCGGCGCGAAGTCTGGGAGTTCGAGGCCGGCCGATTCCGGTGAGGAGTCGCCGAGCGCCGCGCCTGCACCATTGCCGCTGACGCTGCGGACCAGCGGGCGCAGGCCCATCCAGACCACCACGAAGGCCACAGCGACGAAGGCGAGCGAATTGATGATGCCGGCAAGATTGCGGCTCAGCATGTCCATGACGCGGACACCGCCGGTGGCGTCTTCGAGCAGCTGATTTTCAAGGAAGTCCATGGCCGTGACGGTGACGACGTCGCCACGCTTGGCATCGATGCCAGCCGCCGAGGCGACGATCTTCTGCATTTCGGCAATATAGGCGTCGATCTTGGCCTGATCGGCAGGCTCGCCGACCATCTTGGCGATACGACCCTTATTGACCACCACGGCGATCGACAGCTTTTCGACCTGGTAGCTGTTGCGCGTCGTCGCCGTCGTCTTGCTGTTGATTTCGTAGTTGGTCTGCTCTTCGCGCTTGTCGGACTTGTCCTGCGATTCCGGGCCGCCCGCGCCGCCGGCGTCCGGTGCAGCCTGCGGAATGTTCTGTTCGACGGTCGTCGCGTTGTCGGACTGCTTCTGCTGCGACTGCTGGGCTTCCTTGGTCGAGCGCACCGAGCGTTCGACCTTGGATTCCGGATCGTAAGTCGTTTCCTGAATCTGCTGGGCGTCGGTGTTGAGGTCGGCGGTGACGCTGGAGCGGAAGTTATCCATGCCGAGGAACGGCGCCAGCGCCTTGTCGATGTTGGATTCGACTTCCTGCTGAACGTTCTGGACGATGTTGAGCGAGCGGTTCAGCGAGCTGTTGCTCGCCTCGTCGCCGGAAGCGAGCAGCTGGCCGGCGGAATCGAGAATCGTCACGTCATCGACGTCGAGCCCCGGCACGGCCGAGGCGACGAGGTGGCGTATCGAGCTCGCAGCGCCGCGCCCGGTGGCCGCGCTCGCGCGAATCATGACGGAGGCTGTCGGTTTCTGCTCCGCCTTCCGGAAGTTCCCGACCTCCGGCATGACGATATGGACGCGCGCGGCTGTTATGCCTGAGATCGACTGGATGGTGCGGGCGATTTCGCCTTCCAGCGCACGAACCCGCGTCACCTCCTGCATGAAGGAGGTCAGGCCGAGCGAGCCGACATTGTCGAACAGTTCGTAACCAGCATTGGCGCTGTTCGGCAGGCCGCGCTCGGCAAGCATCAGCCGGGCCTTGCCCGTCATGCCCGCCGGAACGGTGATGCTGGCGCCGTCCGTGCCGACCTGGAAATTGATGTTGGCTTCGGCAAGCGCCATGCTGATCTGGTTGAGATCGGGAGCGTCGAGACCGACGTAAAGCGTTTCCTGCGCCGGCTTGTTGACGAAAAGAGCGGCCGCAAGGATGATTGCGATGGAAACGGCGCCGACGCCTCCCAGAATCATCAGGCGCGTCCGCCCCAGGGCGCCAAAGTTCTTAAATATCTGAACTAATTGATTTAACAGATTCATTCTGTTCTCGCACGATCCGTCAACGACAAAGCAGGCTTATTGCCTCATCTGACGAATAATCGGCGAAACTTGTGCGAGCGTTTCGTGGAGCGCGCGCGGGAGCGGTAGGCTCACGCCTGTCATGCTGCGATTTTGCGAGAACGACCCCGGTTAAACCAAGGCCCCAAGGCGGGAGAAGCGAAGCTGAAAGATAGCGGCGTTAGAAGAAATCGAGGTCGCCGGCCGCCTTGCTCAGCGGCTGGGAATGGCCATGGCGGGTGGCGCCGCCCAGCGCCTTCTGCATCTCCGCCAGCTTGACGAGGCTGAGCGCAGTTGCGACGTCGACGGTCCAGCCGAGCGGGATTTCGCCGGTGATGGTGTCGATGAATTCGGCAATGCCGCGCGATTTCTGCACCGCCAGGTCAATACCCTGCATGACCTTCATGGCATCCGGCGAATTCAGGATTTCCGCGCCGCCGAGGTCGAGAAGCTGCGGCTCGATGCGCTCGATCAGGTAGGCGACGTCGTGCAGTTCGGAGACGATGCGCATCAGGATGTCGCTCAGCGCCTCGACAGGCGCGGGCGGCTCCATCACCGGGGTAAATGTCATATGAAAATCCTCGCCATCAGAAAAATTCGATACTCGTTTCGACGGGCTTCTGCGGAGCGGCGGGACGCTGCTCGAGCGCAACGGTTCTCTGGGTTTCGGCGCCGGTCAGGGGGTATTGCCGGGCACGACCGGAGACCGGCCAGTATTCGAGCTTGCGCCCATGTTCTCCGCCTGTGGAGGAGCCGACCACCGGAATGCCTTCATCCCTCAGGAACTGCATGGCGAAGGCCGCGTTCTGCTCACCGACGTTGGAGAAGGTCGAGATCGTTTTAGCGCCGCCGAAGATCTTTGCCTCCAGCCGGTCGCGCCTGGCGCCCTGCTTCAGGAGACCATTGATCAGCAGTTCCATCAGATGCACGCCGTAGCGCGTGGCATCCCCGCCTGATGTCGGCGACGTCGCCGAACCGGGGAGCAGAAAGTGGTTCATGCCGCCGATGCCGGCGACAGGGTCTCTGAGGCACGCAGCCACGCACGAGCCGAGAATGGTCGAGAGGACCGCATTCGGATCGCTCAGAACCTTATACTCGCCTTGAATGATGTGCACGCGGCGGGCTGCCCCCTCAGTGATCATTTCAGGGCTCCAAACACGGCTTCGATGGCCGCCTTCATCTTCTCGATCGTGAACGGCTTGGCGAGCACGTTGTTGGCGCCGAGCTGGGCTGCCTTCTGCACGAGCGCGCGATCGCCCTGGGCGGTGAGGATGATGAAGGCCGCCTTCTTGGTGTTCGGGTTGGTGCGCACGGCCTGAAGGAAACCGATGCCATCCATCTTCGGCATGTTGAAGTCCGAGATCACCAGATGATGCGGCTGCTCGGTCATGATCTTCATGCCCTGCTCGCCGTCGCCGGCCGACGTGATCTGCTTGAAACCGAGCTGTGTCAGCGCGTCGCTGAGCAGCAACCGGCTCGTTACCTGATCATCGACGATCAGAACTTTGATTTTCTCCGCGATCGACATTTATTCGGTCCCTTCCTTTCGGGCGGCTGTCATTTTCAATATTTCCTCACCGATGGCAGACAGTGGCAGCTGCTGCTCAACGGCGCCAAGTTCGTGCGCAACCCTTGGCATTCCGTAAACGACACAGGTTTTTTCGTTCTGGCCGAGGGTTCTGGCGCCGGCGTGACGCATTTTCAACAATCCGGCGGCGCCATCGCGGCCCATTCCGGTCAGAATCACGCCAACGGCGTTGCGGCCGGCCAGTTCCGCAACCGAATCAAAGAGCACGTCCACCGAGGGGCGGTGGCCATTGACCGGGGGGCGGTCGACGAGACGGCAGCACGGCGCCGAAGCGCCGGTGACCTGGAGATGACGCTCGCCGCCGGGCGCCAGATAAATCTTGCCGATTTCCAGACGGGCGCCATCGGTCGCTTCCTGCACCACCGGCGCGCAGAGGCGGTTCAGGCGCTCGGCAAAGCTCCTGGTGAAGGTCGGCGGCATGTGCTGGGTGATGACCGTCGGCGGGCAATTGACCGGGAATTTCTGCAGCACGGTAATCAGCGCCTCGACGCCGCCGGTCGACGAGCCGATCGCGACGATCTTGCGGCCGACGCGGAAATCGGCGACGGAGGGCGGCGGCGTGGCAGCCGCCACCGGCTGGGAAAACTGGCGCTGCGTGCGGGCGGCGGCCTTGACCTTCTCGGCGAGGTCGCCGAAGGGCCTGGCTTCACCCGGCGCCGGCTTGCCGACGCAATCGAATGCTCCGATCTCGAGTGCTGCAAGCGTCGCCTCGGCGCCGCGATGGGTCATCGTGGACACCATGATGACGGGCATCGGCCGCAGCGTCATGATCTTTTCGAGGAAATCGAGGCCGTTCATATTAGGCATCTCGATGTCGAGCGTCACGACGTCGGGGTTCAGGCGCTTGATCGCCTCGCGCGCTTCCAGCGCGTCGCCCGCCTGGCCGATCACGTTGACCTCCGGATCGGAACTCAGGACGGCGGTGATCAGGCCGCGCATCGTCGGCGAATCGTCAACAACGAGAACCCTTGCCGGCGCGCTCATGCCTTCCTCCCGAGACCCTTGGCCGTGTAGCGATAGGTCGTGATGCCGATATTGTCGAAGACGTGCTTCGCCTCGCCGGAGACGCGCTCGGAATGGCCGATATAGAGATGGCCGCCCTCCGGCAGCAGGCCGGCGAAACGCTGCCAGATCTTCATCTGCGTCGGCTCGTCGAAATAGATGACGACGTTGCGGCAGAAGATGACGTCGAACTTGCCCTTGAAGGGCCATTGCGCCATCAAGTTCAGCTCATTGTAGGTGATCAGCCGCTTGACGCGGTCGTCGACCTGGAATTTCCGGCGGCCCTGCACCTCGACTTCGCTGAACCATTGCTTGCGCATGGCGGGCGAAACTGTTTCGAGCGCGGTTTCGTCATAGGCGCCGGCGCGGGCGATCGCGAGGATCTTCGGGTCGATGTCGGTCGCCAAGATCTTGAAGTCATAGTCTGCGACATTCGGCATCAGCGACAGCACGGTGAGCGCGATCGAATAGGGTTCCTGCCCGTCGGAGGAAGCGGCCGACCAGATGCGCACCCTGCCGCCGGCTCTCGCCCGCTGCAGAAGCTCCGGCAGCACATGATCGCGCAGATGCTCGAAATGATGGTTTTCGCGGAAGAAGCGGGTGAAATTGGTCGTCAGATGCGACAGCATTTCGCGGCGCTCCGCCGCACCCGCCTGCGAAGCGACGAGTTCACAATATTCCCGGAAGCCGGAAAGGCCGAGATTGCGGATATGCTTCGACAGACGCGAATAGACCAGCGAGGCCTTCGTCTCGTTGAGGAAGATGCCGGCATCCGAGTAGATCATGGCGGCGATTTCCGTGAGGTCGCGGCGCGTCAGCGGATATTCTCCGCTCGCCAGCACCTCGTCGGCTCCCTGCCTCTGATCCTTTGCACCCATTGCACTCATGCGGCTTCGCTTTCGGTCTCGGAAAAGAGGGCTTCAAGTTCGATCAGGCAGATCATGCGCTTGTCGATGGCGAGAATGCCTCGGGCAAATTGGCGCTCGAGGTCAGAGGAGATTTCGGGTGTCGGCTGAACGATCTCGTCGGTCACCGTCAGAATGTCGGAGACGGCATCGACCAGGAGGCCGACGACCTTGCGGCGGACCTGGGCGACGATGATGACATGACGGGCGGTCGGATCGGCTGGCTTCATGCCGAGGCGGGCGGCAAGATCGATGATCGGCAGCACCGCGCCTCGCAGGTTGATGACACCGAGTATGTAGGCAGGCGAGTGCGGCATCGCGGTCGCCGGGGTCCAGCCCCGGATTTCGCGAACCGACATGATGTTCACGCAAAATTCCTGATCGCCGATGCGGAACGCGATCAGCTCGCGGTCCCCTTCGCTCAGACTTTTTACGGTGTACGACATTGCCTTATCCTACCGCTGCCAACGACATTTCCGCTTTCAAAGACTGGCCGCGGGAAGCGCCGACAACCGCGTCGACATCGAGGATGAGAGCGACGCGGCCGTCGCCGAGGATGGTGGCGGCGGCAATGCCCGGCACGTGGGTGTAGTTGGCTTCCAGGCTCTTGATGACCACCTGGCGCTGACCCTGGATGGCATCGACCATCAGGGCGCGCTGGCCGCCGCCTTCGGATTCCACCAGAAGCGCCACGCCTTCCACAGGATTGGCCTGGGTCGCACGGAAGTTCAGGATGCGGCCGACATCGACCAGCGGGCAGAAGGAGTTGCGGATCGAGATCAGCCGGTGGTTGGCACCGAAGGAGTGGATCGCGGCAGCTTCCGGCTGCAGGGTTTCGACGATCGCGGTCAGCGGCACGACCAGCGTCTGGCCGGCGACGGTGACCACCATGCCGTCGAGGACGGCGAGCGTCAGCGGCAGGCTCATGGTGAAGACCGAGCCGTGGCCCGGCTTGGAGGTGATGTTGATGCGGCCGCCGAGTGCCTGGATCGAACGCTTGACGACGTCCATGCCGACGCCGCGGCCCGAGATGTCGGAGATCTTGTCGGCGGTAGAGAAGCCCGGCAGGAAGATCAGGTTGTCGATTTCCTCGTCCGACAGGTTGGCGTCGGCCGGGATCAGGTCGTTGTCGATCGCCTTCTGGCGCACCTTCTCGCGGTTGATGCCGGCGCCGTCGTCGGCAAGCTCGATCAGGATGCGGCCCGAACGATGCTTGGCGGTGAGGCGGACGGTGCCTTCGGTGTTCTTGCCGGCAGCTGCGCGCTTTTCCGGCGTCTCGATGCCGTGGTCGACGGCGTTGCGGATCATGTGGGTCAGCGGCTCGGCCAGCTTGTCGATAACCGTCTTGTCGACTTCGGTGTTTTCACCTTCGGTGATCAGGCGGATCGACTTGCCGGTCATGTCGGCGATTTCGCGGACGATACGCGACATGCGCTGGAACACCGGCTTCACCGGCTGGGCGCGGATCGCCATGACCGAGTCCTGGATCTCGCGGGTGAGCTGCTGCAGCTCCTCGAGGCCCATGTTGATCGAGGAGGTGCCGGTCGTGTCGTTCTCGATGACGCTCTGCGACAGCATCGCCTGGTTGATGACCAGTTCGCCGACGAGGTTGATGAGACGGTCGACGCGGTCGAGATCGACGCGGATCGTCTGGCCGGCACCGGCGGCATTGTTCTGGGCGGCGGCACTTGCCGCGGCGGCTGCGGCAGCTGCCGATTCTTTCTTTTCGACGCGGGCGGCGGCTGCGGCCATCTGCGTGACGTTGGATGCGGTTTCGGCGGCGGCAATGGCGGCCGTCGCATCTTCGGACCGCGTGGCGGAAACCTGTTCCGTGCCGTCCGTCTCGTCCAGGATCGACAGGTCGAAGGGAACTGGCACCATCGGCAGTTCCTCATTGCCGGCTGCGCCGGCCCTGGCTGCCTCGACCGGCTTCACCGTCAGCTCGCAATCCCACTCGGCGAATTCGAAGACAGTGCGGATGGCGTCTTCGCCCTTGTCCGTCTTGATCGTGACGTTCCAGAAGAAATAGGCGCCTTCCGGATCGAGTTCCTCGAGACCCGGCAGCTCATCCATATTGCAATAGATGGTCATCTCGCCGAGACGCGAGAGATCGCGCAGCAGAAGGGTGGCGTCATTGCCCTTGGAATAGAGTTCGTAACGCGGCTTGAAGGTGACTTCATAGGCCGGCAGGTCGGAGCCGGCTTCGTCGCCGCCGAAATCGTCGAAGGAAAAGGGGATCGGCTGGAAGCCGCTGTCATCGGTCGGTTTGGGGGTCGGCGCCGAAGCGGCCGGGGCCGCCTTTGCCGCGGCCTTCGGCGCGGGCGCCTCAGCGGCGGCCGAGGGAGACGGCAATTCACCGTTGGCCAGCGCTTCCAACTCCTTGACGAGGCCGCGGCTGCGGCTCTCATCGACGCTGCCGCCGTCGCGCGCGGCATTGGTCAGGTCGGCGAGCACGTCGGCCGACTTCAGCATCACCTTCAGGACGTCCTGGGTCGGCTCAAGCTTGTTGGATCGAACGCAATCGAGAGTGGTCTCGAAAACATGGGCGAAAGCGACCAGATCATCAAGGCCGAAGGCGCCGGCGCCACCCTTGATCGAATGCACGGCACGGAACACCGCATTGACGGTTTCGGGATCGCGATCGCCATCATTCAATTTCAGAAGACCGGATTCCAGCTCGGCGAGCTGTTCCTCGCACTCCTGGAAAAAGATCTCTTTGATTTCGTTCATATCCATAGGAGAAAATCCTGGGTTTAAGCGGTTACGCGCTCAATGGCATCGATCAGCTTGGCCGGGTCGAAAGGCTTGACGATCCAGCCGGTGGCGCCAGCCTGGCGGGCGCGGTTCTTTTTTTCCGCGTCGCTCTCGGTCGTCAGGACCAGGATCGGGATCGCCCGATATTTCTCGTTGCGGCGGACACCTTCGATGAAGCCGAAACCGTCGAGGCGCGGCATGTTGATGTCGGTGACGATGACGTCAGGATTGGACTCTTCGAGGACCTCGAGCCCCTCGACGCCGTCTTCCGCCTGGATCGTCTCGAAGCCGGCATTGTTCAGCGTCACGAGCAGCATGTTTCGGATGGTGCGGGAATCATCCACGGTCAGTACTTTTTTCTTCATTGCCGAATCTCCTTGGCAAGCAGGTGGTCAAAATTGACGCCAACCAGCTGCATGGTTTTTTGAAATGCGTCGGACACCTGGGAGAAGGTGAACGGCTGCTTGTCCTGTGCCCAGGTCTTCTCGGCGGACATCAGGACCTGCGCGCAAAGAGCACCGATCCGCTCAACGCCGGATGCGTCGATCGAAAGACCGCTGCCCCTGAACGAAAGGAGCTTTTCACGCAAGGCGGAGGCCTCGTTGAGGTCGAGCACCGCTGTCAAATTCAGCGTCTTGCCACTCTTCTTTGCTACCATCAGCTTGTCCTTGTCCCCTGGTCCCCAGCCCGAAAAGATGAGCTGAGGCGATAATCCGATAGGTTAGTAAACATTCCGCCCACCTCCGACGCTTGCGAACGACTGGGGAAGGCCAAAATCATCATTTTCATATTCGTCCTCGGCCATTGCCGGGCGGGCGGAGGCGTCGATGGCACGCGACGGCGCCACGCGGACCGGCGTCGGCCGGCCGGCATGGGCGTTTTCGCGCGCGATACGAAATTCGCGAACCGTCCGGCCGAGCTCGAGAATGACGGTGTGGAGATCGTCGGCGCCATCAGCCGAGCGCTCCGCAAGGCCTGCGCTATCGGCCACCTCGGCGCCCAGGCCCCTGACGTCCGCGGTGACGCCGTCGAGGCTTGCGGCATGTTCGCCGGTCCTTGTGGCGATGCCTGCAATGGCGGCATTGATGTCGGTGACCTGGCGCACGATGCTGCCGATCGAATCCTGCGTGCGGCCGACCATCTGCACGCCGGCGTCGACCTGCGCCTTGGTGGTCGTCACCAGCGTCTTGATCTCGCGGGCGGCTTCCGCCGAGCGCTGGGCCAGCGCCCGGACCTCCTGGGCGACCACGGCAAAACCGCGGCCGGAGTCACCGGCACGAGCCGCCTCGATGCCGGCATTCAGCGCCAGAAGATTGGTCTGGAAGGCGATCTCGTCGATCGCGCCGATAATCTGGCCGATCTTTTCGGCCGACTGTTCGATATCGGCCATGGCGCTGATCGCGCGGCCGACGACCTCGCCGCTTTCCTCGACGGCAGCGCGCGTTGCGGCGGCCGCCTGTTCGGCGGCGCGGCTGTCGGCGGCGCCGCCACGCACGCTGCCGGCAAGGGCGGCAAGAGCAGTGGCGGAAAGCTGCAGCCGGTCGGCCTGGCCGGACGCGGTGCCGGCGAACTGCCGCGACAGGTCGGCAAGCGAAGCCGTTGCCGCTTCCGCCTTGACGGTGCGCCCGGTGATGTCGGCGAATTCGGCCTGGAGACCATCCAAGGCGCCGTTCAGCGCTGCGGCGATGCCGGCATAGGCGCTGTCGGCGTCGACGGGGGCGCGCCGCGTCAGATCGCGGGCGGACAGGCCTTCAATGACATCGCCGAAGATCCTGATGATCTCGGCTTCATTATCGGCGCGCTGATCGGCGAGCGCGCGGTGCTGGGCGGCGCGCAGCGCATTGAAGCGGAGCGACACGGCGATTTCCACATCGACCATGACAATGCGGATGATCGCCGTCATTAGCTCGGAGATTTCGCGTGTGCGGCGCTTGGTCGAGGGCAACAGCGGCCGGCCGGCGATCTCCTCGACGAGGCCGGAAAGGACGTGCTCCAGAATGACGCCGTGACCGGCCACGTGCCAGCGTGGGTCGAGACCCATCTTGTTTTCGGTATCGGAGAGAACCTTGACGCGCTCGGCATAGAGGCTGTCGAAGCGGGCATCCGTCAACACGTCCCAATGCGAGGACTGCAGATCATGCAGGCGTTCGACCTGGCGCTCGCTCTCGAAATTGCGCGAGGCGTCGGGGAATGACTGGAACCTGTGAAAGAGATCCCTGAGACCTGCCTTCAGATGCGCTTCGAGGGCCGGCCGGTTGCGGCGCACCAACTCGCACTGGTCGGCGTCGAGACCGGCAAAGCGCAGGCGGTCGCGCAAGCTGCCTGCCTGCGCTCCACGAGCCTGATCTGATGGCATGTCCTGCCTCAACGCCTGTCCCCGACCCACTGTCCAGGCGAATGCCTGGTTAAAAACTTTCGCAGCATCCAATGAACACGAAGCTTGGGGGACGGTCCTCACCACCGGTGACAACCGGCGGATCGAGCCCCCTGATCAGCTATGTTTCGGAGCTGTCTGAAGAGATTGGATACCGGATCAACCGGTACGGCGGGACGGCGTCATGCCTGGTGGGAACGAGTGCATCTTCCCATTCCGACGTGTAACCCAATGTTTATGGTTAATTCCTTGCCTGAAGGTTAATAAGCCTGTCCAGGCGCCGGCTTTTGAAGCAATTCAAGGCAGTTCGCGAGAAATACTGCGGGAGAGTTGCACGGCTGCTACAAGGCACACGCAAGCTCCGTGTTATATGCCGGCCGACAACCAAGACATGACGTCGACAAGGACAGAGCAATGATTGTTCTCGGATTGGGTTCCTGCTTGATCGCAATGGGCGTGCTCGCAGCCATCGCCCGGCTCGATTCCCTCGCGGCAAACCGCGACATCCGCATGCTTCGCGTGTTCTAACGCCTTGCCCGTTGGCAGTCCGGCGCCTTTGGTGTAATCGCACTCGCGCCTTTCATGTCAGCGGAACACTTAAGTTCATGTCCCCCAGATCTGGTCTTCTCATCGTTCTCGGCTTCACGCTCTGGCGCGTCGTCACGCTCAATTTCGATGCGACGGACCTATTTGTCGACGAGGCGCAGTACTGGTTCTGGGCGCAGAATCTCGATCTCGGCTACTATTCCAAGCCGCCGATGATCGCCTGGGTGATCCGGGCGATGACCGAATTTTCCGGCTCAAACGCCACCTACTCGATCAGGCTGCTCGGACCGCTGATCCATATGGCGGCGGCACTGGTGCTGATGAAGGTGGCAAAACGTTTCGTCGGACCGGAGATCGAAGGCTGGACGGGCGCCACCTATATCACGCTGCCGGGCGTGGCGCTTTCCTCGGTGTTCTTCTCGACCGATGTCATCCTGTTGTTCTTCATCGCCCTCGCCCTGCTTGCCTATTTCGGCCTGACGCAGCGGCGCTCAGTCGGGTTGGCGCTCGTCATGGGCCTCGGGGTCGGCCTCGCCTTCCTGACGAAATATGCCGTGCTGTTCGTTGTGCCGGGCGGCGCACTCGCCCTGCTTCTCATTCCGGCGGCGCGCATCGCCATTCGGGATTTCATCATCGCCGTCGCGGTCGCGGCGGTCGTTGCCTTGCCGAACCTCTGGTGGAACCTGCAACACGACAATACGACGGTTCGCCATACGCAGGATATCGCCCACTGGAGCGACCTCGGCATCAATCTCCGTCGCGGGCTTGAATTCTTCTCCGCGCAGTTCGGCGTCGTCGGGCCGATCATCTTCTTCGCGATCCTCTGGGCGGTCTACCGCATGATCAAGGGCCGGAGCGACGACCGCGAGAAGATGCTGGTCTGGCTGTCGATGCCGGTGGTGGTGCTCATCACCCTGCAGGCGACGGTCGCCAAGGCCTATGCCAACTGGGCCGTGACCGCCTATGTCGCCGGGACGATCCTCGCCGTCTGGCTGCTTTATCGGTTGTGGCCGAAGGGGCTGAGGCTGTCGCTCACCATCAACGGCATCGCAAGCCTGCTGTTTCCGCTGGCGACGATCTTTCCGCAGCAGCTGTTGTTACCCAACGGCGACGAATTGATGAAGCGTTATCTCGGCCGCGCCGAGGTCAGTCGCGAGGCCGCAGCGCTCGCAAATCAGGCCGGCACCGATATCATCGTCACTGATAACCGCGACATGGTCGCCGATCTTTTCTATACGCTGCGCGACGCATCCTACCGGATCTATGCGCGGGCGCCGGCAGGCCTTCCGGAGAGCTATTACGAGCAGGAATTCGCCCTGCCCGCAGAGACCACCGGCAAGGTGCTTTTCCTGACCGACGGTCCCCTCGCCTGCGCATCAGAAACGCCCGAAGTGCTGAAGAGCTGGCAGCCGCCCGCAGGCTACTACAAGGGCAAGACGCTCTATATCTACAAAGTCTCGGCCACCTGCCTGGCGCCTTGAGACCGGTTTAATCCTGCCGATCGGGCAGGCAGAGGCCGGTGCCCGCGCCTTCTATTTCGACGAACCTGACGCCGCCCTCTTCGAAGGCGAGGCGCAGCTGCGCCTCCGTCGCGCGATGGATGTCGTGGTGGCGTCCCTCGTAATCGCGGATGGTGCTGCGCGAAACCGCGGCCCTATCGGCCAGATCAGCCTGGGTCCAGTCGAGCAGGCCGCGCGCCGCGCGGCAGAGAGCGGGCGTGAGAATTGTCGCCCTTGCGCCTTGACCCATGATTTCAAGTTACCCATATTGGTTGATATAGACCATATATGTCATAGTTTGCGCGAGATTTCCAGATCGGGAGACAATGATGCCGCACGATACGCCCTTGATCTCGACAATCGTCGGCGGCCTCGTGCTGGCTTTCATCTTCGGTGCATTTGCCCATCGGCTGCGCATGCCGCCGCTCGTCGGTTATCTCATCGCCGGCGTGCTGGTCGGGCCGCATACGCCAGGTTACGTGGCCGACCAGAACCTTGCGCCAGAGCTTGCCGAAATCGGCGTTATCCTGCTGATGTTCGGCGTCGGACTGCATTTCTCGCTGAAAGACCTGATGTCGGTGCGCGGCATCGCGCTGCCCGGCGCGATCGCGCAGATCGCCTTCGCGACGCTGCTCGGTTGGGGGCTTGGCGCCATGATGGGGTGGCCGACCGGCGGCAGCCTGGTGTTCGGATTGGCGCTTTCGGTCGCCTCCACCGTCGTGCTGTTGAAAGCGCTGCAGGAGCGGCGGCTGGTGGAGACCGAGCGCGGCCGGATCGCCGTCGGCTGGCTGATTGTCGAAGACCTCGCCATGGTGCTGGCCCTGGTGCTGATCCCGGCGGCTGCAGGCATCGGCGGCGAGGGTCACGCTCCCGCCGAGCCGCTCTCGGCCGGACTGAACCTCCTGTTCGGACTCGACCTCGGCATCGGCGGCATGATCGCCATGACGCTGGTGAAGGTGGCGCTGTTCGTGGCGCTGATGCTGGTTTTCGGCCGTAAGCTCATTCCCTGGATGATGCATCGCATCGCCCATACCGGCTCGCGCGAGCTCTTCCGGCTTGGCGTGCTGGCCATCGCACTCGGCGTCGCCTTCGGCGCGGCCAAGCTTTTTGGCGTGTCGCTGGCGCTCGGGGCCTTCTTCGCCGGAATGGTACTGGCCGAAAGCGAGCTGAGCCATCGCGCCGCCCAGGAAAGCCTGCCGCTGCGCGATGCCTTCGCCGTGCTCTTCTTCGTCTCGGTCGGCATGCTGTTCGATCCGAACATCCTGATCGACAGGCCGCTGCCGATCATCGCCACCATCTTCATCATCGTCATCGGCAAATCCGTCGCCGCCTTGCTGATCGTGCTCGCCTTCAAGAAGCCGCTCGGCACGGCGCTGACGATTTCGGCGAGCCTCGGCCAGATCGGCGAGTTCTCCTTCATCCTGGCCGCCCTCGGCGTCGATCTCGGGCTGTTGCCGGAGGAAGGCCGCGACCTGATCCTGGCCGGCGCCATCATCTCGATCATCCTCAATCCGCTGCTGTTCTTCCTCTGCGACCGCATGCGCCCGCTGCTCGAAGGCGCGAGACACGAGGAGAGCCAGGCCGAGCGCGCGATTGCGCCCGCCGAGGAAACGGCGCCGGCCGAAGATGACGAGGTGCATCCGAGCGGCCTCCACGGTCATGCCGTTGTCGTCGGTTACGGGCGGGTCGGCAGAATCGTCGGGCAGAACCTGAAATCGGCGGGCACGCCCTTCCTCGTCATCGAGGATTCCGACAAGCGCGTCGGCGAGCTGCAAGCCCAGGGCATCGAAGCTTTCATGGGCAATGCCGCGGCCACCGAGACGCTCGATCTCGCCAATCTGCCGGCGGCGCGCAGCATTGCCATCGCCATCCCGAACGCCTTCGAAGCCTGCCGCATCGCCGAGCAGGCACGCAGCGCCAATCCATCCATTCTCATCGTCGCCCGCGCCCATTCCGACGCCGAAGTCGATGCGCTGAAGCAATATGGCGCCGACACCGTCATCATGGGCGAACGCGAAATCGCACTGGGCATGGTTGACCGGCTCGCTCAAGTGCATCATGAGAGTGTGGCCTATGAAGACAGTGATGGGCCTGATACAATTGTCCCGACGGATGACCCTCCGCCGGAAAGAGAATGAAAGATTGGCGCGCTTTTGAGCCGATACGGGAGTGACATTGCCGGGACGGAGGAGATGGAGCTGGACCAGCGCCGTCTGACGAACCGTATCGCTGCTTCCCTGCTCTTCGCCGCCCTTGCCTATCTCGGCCTGCTTTTCGGCGGCAATCTCATCATTGCGCCGGCCACCGCCGTCAATACGCTTTCCTCGTCCGGCCGCGATCCGCAGCCGCCGCAACTGAGCGCGCGCGATGCCGTGCGCGGGGTGCTTGCCGCCGAGCGCAAGCTTGCGCCGAAACAGGCCGCCTACGACGCCGGGTCGCCTGCCCTTGCCGCTGCCCCGGCTATCGATTTCGCCGGCTGGAACAGCGCCGTTCCTCTCCCGGCATTCGAAGCTCCGCTTCATGCTTCAGTTTTCAGGGCCCATCAGCCGCGCGCACCGCCGGCCGCCGCCTGACATGGCGCCGAGCGGCGCTTCCGAGCATTGACGACATGCCGCCTGCGCCCGAGCGCCGGCCCTCGATTATCTAAGGAATACAACATGCGCAATTCACCCTGGCTGGTGTTCACCTATTCGGTGATCATCGTGATCGGCCTATTGATCGCCCTGCCGAACGCCCTGCCGCAGTCCGTCCTTCAGCGCATCCCCGCATGGCTGCCGCATGAGCAGGTGTCGCTCGGCCTCGACCTTCGCGGCGGTTCGCACCTCGTTCTGGAAGTCGACGAGGCGGACCTGACCAAGGAGCGGCTGCAATCGCTGCTTCAGGATGCCCGCCGCGTCCTGCGCGAAAAGGGCATCCAGCCGAAAGCCGTCGTGCGCAGCCAGAATCAGATCGTCGTGACGCTCGCCGACGCCGCGCAGAGCGATGCGGCGGTCACCGAACTCAAGACGCTCGCCAACCCGATCAGCACCGGCCTCAGCGCCGGCCAGGCGGATCTTGATGTCACGGCGAACGGCGCCACCATCACCGTCGGCTTCTCGCCGGCCGGCATCTCCGCCAATGTCGACAACGCCGTCCAGCAGAGCTTGGAAGTCATCCGCCAGCGCGTCGACCAGGTCGGCGTCTCAGAGCCGACCATTCAGCGCATCGGCGCCAATCGCGTGCTCGTGCAGCTGCCCGGCGCGCAGGATCCGACGCGGCTGCGCCAGCTTCTCGGCTCCACGGCGAAGATGTCGTTCCACATGCTGTCGCCGAACAACCAGCCCGGCCCCGGCGTCACGATGATGCAGGACGACGAAGGCCGGACCCATGCTGTTCTCGACCGTGTCGAAATCTCCGGCGACCGTCTCTCGGATGCCCGCGTCAGCTTCGACCCGAACACGCGCGAACCGATCGTCAGCTTCCGCTTCGACAGCGCCGGTTCCACTCGCTTTGCCGAAATCACCCGGCAGAATGTCGGCAATCCCTTCGCCATCGTCCTCGACAACAAGGTGCTGAGCGCGCCCGTCATCCGCGAGCCGATCACCGGCGGTTCCGGCCAGATATCCGGCAACTTCTCGGCCGACAGCGCCACGACGCTTGCCGCCATGCTGCGCGCCGGCGCCCTGCCCGCCAAGCTGACCGTGATCGAGGAGCGCACCGTCGGCGCCGATCTCGGCGCTGATGCCATCAAGATGGGCCTCTACTCCGGCATTGTCGGCTTCGTCCTTGTCGCAGTCTTCATCTTCGTTCTTTACGGCACCTGGGGCATCCTGGCGAATGTGGCGCTGCTGATCCACACGATCCTGACCCTCTCGGCTCTGACGCTGGTCGGCGCAACACTGACGCTGCCGGGCATTGCCGGTGTCGTTCTCGGCATCGGCCTCGCGGTCGACGCGAACGTTCTCATCAATGAGCGTATCCGTGAAGAGACCCGCAAGGGCAGAGGCGCCTTTGCCGCCATCGATACGGGCTTCAACCGTGCCTATTCGACGATTATCGACGGCAATATGACGGCCCTGATCGCGGCGAGCATCCTGTTCTTTTTCGGTTCCGGGCCGGTTCGCGGCTTTGCGGTGACCATGGCGCTCGGCCTGATCATCTCGATGTTCACCTCGGTCGCCTTCGTTCGCGTCGCGATGATCGAGATTACCCGCCGCCGCAAATTCAAGGTGCTGAACATCCGGCCGTTGATCCCCTTCAGCCCTTACGACAAGCACATCCAGTTCATGAAGGCGCGCTTCTTCGGCGTCACCGTTTCGGCGCTGCTTTCGATCGCCTCCGTTGCGCTCTTCATCTATCCCGGCCTCAACTACGGCGTCGACTTCCGCGGCGGCATCCAGATGTCCGTCAAGACGCAAGGGACGGCCGATCTGGCGAAGTTCCGCGAAGGTCTGGACAGTCTCGGCCTCGGCGAAATCACGCTGCAGTCCTTCGGCGGCAACAACAGCATTCTCGTTCGCGCGCAGCGCCAGGAGGGCGGCGAAGAGGCGCAGACCGCGGCGGTCACCAAGCTGAAGGCCGAAGTCGCCAAGATCGATCCGACCGCCACCGTCGAAGGCACCGACGTCATCGGTCCGAAGGTCAGCGGCGAGCTTGCCTCGGCCGGCATTCTGTCGGTGGTGATCGCCAGCTTGGCGATGCTGATCTATATCTGGGTGCGGTTCGAATGGCCGTTTGCCGTCGGCGCCATCGTCACATTGGTGCTCGACGTCACCAAGGCGATCGGCTTCTTCGCGATCACCGGCCTAGACTTCAACCTGACGGCCATCGCCGCCATCCTGACGCTGGTCGGCTACTCGGTGAACGACAAGGTCGTCGTCTATGACCGCATGCGCGAAAATATGCGGCTCTACAAGTCGATGCCGCTGCGCGAGATCATCGACAAGTCGATCAACGAGACCCTGGCGCGAAGCCTTTACACCAATGCGACGGCCTTCCTCGCGCTGGTGCCGATGGCAATCTGGGGCGGCAGCGCCGTATCGAGCTTCGCGATCCCGATGGTATTCGGCATTCTGGTTGCCGGCGCCTCGTCGATCTTCATTGCCGCACCCATCCTGCTCTTCCTCGGCGACTGGCGCCGTCGCCACGCGAAGGCGCCGGCAACCGATGCGGGCGTCGACATCATCCCGCCGGAAGAGGGCCGCTCGCGCACATCGGCAGGCTGAAACCAGCTGTTAACGCATCCTTGAACGGGGCGCCGGTTGCAGAACCGGCGCCCTGTTTTTATTGTTGCCTATTGCCAGGAAAAAATTATGCAGCAATTCAAGATATTACAGCGTCCGTTGCGCGTTGGAAAAAGATGCGCGGCACCGCAGCAGAGATCGGGGAAACCGCCAGATGTCATCCAACCCGACGAGACCGCTTGACACCAATATTGCCGGCGACAACGAAGAGCGCATCAAACGTTTTCTCGCAACCGCCTCGCACGACCTGCAATCGCCGCTTCGCCATATCGCCATGTATGCCGAGTTGCTGCTCGACGATCTCGAGGAGACGCTCGACGACGAACAGCTTCAGAGCCTGAGGATGATCATGGAAAAGGCGCAGGCCGCGCAGCGCCTGACCAAGGCATTGATGAGCCTTGCCGGTGGCGCGCCTCAGGTGACGCCCGAAGCCGTCAACCTGCAGGCGCTGGCCGAACAGGTCTGGCCCGAACTGATCGATGAAACAGGGGCGCACGACGCGACGCTTGCCTGCCGGGGCCTGCCCTCCATCCGCACCGACCCTGCCCTTTTCGGCCTGGTGCTGAGGCAGCTCATTTCCAACGCCCTCACCTATCGCCGTTCATCGCCGCCGCATGTGGCGATCACGGCGGAGCAGAAGGGGGAGAATTGGTTGATCCGGGTTTCCGACAACGGCACCGGCATCGACCCCGCCTATCGGGAGCGGATCTTCGAGCCGTTCTGGAAATTGCCGAAGGCGGGAGCGGTCGCGGGCGCCGGCCTCGGACTGCCGACGGCGCAGGAGCTTCTGAAGGCGCTTGGCGGGGATCTCAGCCTCGAACATTCGGACGAAAGCGGCAGCCGCTTCACCATCCGCCTTCCGGTTTCTTGAGGCGGCAAACCGCCCACAGTCCTGGGGCGACATGCGTTAAATGCTGTAATCGTCCTTCCAGAAATCCGGGACGTCATAGTGCACATATTCGCGGATGATGTGCTGCAGCGTCTGGGCGTCGATTTCGTCCTTGCCGATGCGGAAATCGACGCCGTAATCGGGAAACTCCTGGAAATAGCCGCCGGATATATCGGTCGAGACGACGCCGATCGGGCCGGTATAGCCGATTCCGCGCAGCTCCGGCACCGTTTCGCGGAAATCGGCATTGGGCAGAAGGCGGTTGTCGAGCAGGATGAGATCGAAGCGCGCCGCGCGGATCTTTTCCAGCGCGTCGCCGATCGACGGCGAATATTCGACCTCGACCAGCGGCTCGGAGAGCTCGGCGATCTTCTTCTTGAGCGCGCGGAATTCGATGAATTCATCGTCGACAAAGAGAACCTTTACCGCATTCTTTCGGACCGTTTCGCTGGTCATCTCATTTTCCCCAGTCCCAAAGTCCATTGTCACGAAACCAAACCGTTTCTCAGGGCGATCGCCACCATGTGGACGCGGTTCACCGCGTCGAGTTTGCGCGCGGCCGCGGTGATATGCGAATTGACCGTGTGTTCGGACAGACCAAGGATGATGGCGATTTCCGCCGAGGTTTTACCTTCGCTCGTCCATTTGACGATTTCCGATTCGCGCTGGGTGAGCCGTCCGGACATTTCCTGCGTCAGGATTTCCTCGTAGAGCTTGTCGAAAATGCGCATGGCGTCGAGAAGCAGGTCGGCGATCTCGCCCTGATCCGGCTCCTCACGCTCGCCGCTGAGCACCAGGCAATATCGCCGCCCTTCCGGCGTGAACAGCGGAATGAAAAGGAAGACGCCGCTGCGGAACTCGTTGAACAGGCGATCGGAGGGATAGGTATCCGGCTCAGCACTTCTGCCATGCACCGGAGTTGCCAGGAACTGGGCGCTCTTTGCCCGGACAGTTCCAAGCGTCTCCTTCAACGTCGCGATAAAAAGGCCGACGCGGCGCTCGGGGACACTGGTGATGACGACATCGCGTTCGCCGAAAGGAGCCGAAGCTTCGGAAATGCGGGCAAGCGCGAAATTGTCGAAGTGATAATGCTGCGCCGCCGCTTTTAGCAGACGGAAAAAATCGGTGCGGTTGATTGCCCGGCTCAGCTCCGGCCCGGCATGAAAAGGAGTTGCCGCGGCATTGCTCATTCCCAATCTTCCTCTCCTCCCGCCATGCCCCCAATCCCTAAATCTTGGGATATACGTCTTAAAGGCGAAGAGCTACAAAAATTGCGAGACGGTTGATGAGAGATATCGAAACGGGGACTTTCGGTACGCAAGGCGGATATCATCAGTTATCTCAACTACAGGTGATGCACGGGCAGATTATACTGAGGGGCAGTAGTTCTTACCTGGGTATCGTAAATCTTCACGCGTTCAACATCCATGAATGTGGGAAGGCAGTGCCAGACGTAAGCGCGAGAGAGCCGATCGGCCCATTAGCTAAGGGGTTGGCTGAAGTTCGTGGCGGCGAACGCGGGTCCATTCGGTTCTCTCAGCGCTTATTTTTAATTCCGTCCGCTTCGTTTCGGTTGCATCTTGGGATGCACACTCGGCCTTGTCAATTGCGGTTTGTCATATCGCCCGAACGAACGCCAGGACCACCGGTTTTCGCGGTTTCCTACACTTCAAGATTGAGAACGATCTCGGCAAGGTCAAGCGGCTTCTCGAGGTAAAAATCGGCGCCGGCCTCGAACGCGCGGGCGCGATCCTCATCGGCATCCGATCCGCTGCAGATCGCAAGCCGCATTGCGCTGAACCGATCGTCGCCGCGCAACTTGCTCACCAGGCCGATGCCGCTGTCGAGCGGCATATAGAGATCGGCGACCAGCAGCTCCGGTGGAGCCCAGCCTTCCGCCACCCGCTGCTTCAGCGCTTCCAGCGCGGTCTCGGCCGTCGAAAAACAGAACAGATCGACATCTATCTGCTGCTTCCTGCGGATATAGTCGAGATAGAAGAGATCATCCCTGCTGTCGTCGACGTAAACGATGGTAGGCATCCAGCACCATGATTTGGATATTGTTCGAATGAACCTCGCCGTCCTTCGCTCGCACGATATCGCGATTTCACCAAAATTCGATCTGTTTTATCGAAAAATCATTTCGCAAAAAGCGCGGCGGCGGCTTCGCCTGCCTATTGAGTATTCCTCGATTTCGGAAAAAATGGCGCGAACCGGCGGAGGATATACGGGTGCAGGATAAGGGCAACGTGGACCTGCAGGATCAGCGTAGGCGGCGCTACCGCGCCTTCGCGATTGCTGTCGGCTGCCTGATGTTGCTACTCGGCGCCAGCGCGCTGGCTGGCTGGTTGTTGCAGATCGCCATCGTCATCTCGCTAATCCCCGGTTTCCCGTCGATGGCTTTCAATGCCGCGCTTTGCTTCGTGCTTTCCGGCGCCGGGCTTGCCGCCTCGATGCTGGCCGACCGCCGCTTTCGCATGGCGGCAACGGTGATGGCGGGGTTTGCGGCAGCGATCGCGACGGCCCGGCTCGTGGAAATCGCCACGCTCGGGCGGCGTTTCCACAATGTCGACGTGCTGATCTCGCACCTCTTGGTTCCGTCAGACTTCATCGCCGAGATCGGCGGCGGCATGGGCCCCAACACGGCATTGGTCTTCCTGATCGCCAATGTTTCGCTGCTGCTCTCCCTCCACATCGAGACGTCGACAAGCCGGGTGGTCCAGGAGCTGACCAGCTACGTCGTCATCACGCTCGGCATGATCGCGCTCGCCAGCTATGTCACCGATGCCGAACAGGGCTACCGCTGGGGGCCCTATGCGGCGATGGCGCTGCATACGGCGATCGGCCTGGTGTTCTTCGGCTCGGGCCTTCTTGCCCGCTCCTGGTGGCTGCAGCCGGCAAACCGGGCGCAGATCCCGCTCTGGATCCCGGCGGCGGTCTGCTTCACCGGCCTTCTTGTCGATCTCTATACGCCGCTTGGCCTTGCCAACGGCATTCTCTACGTGCCGCTGGTGTTGACGGCCCTCTGGTTCGGCAACAGGAATGCGCCGCTCTTCTTCGCCTTTGCCTGCACCGTGCTGCTGATGCTCGGCTTCCTTGCCGTCCGGCACGACGAAGCGGGCTTCTGGCAGGAGATCGCCAACCGCACGATCACCGCCGCCACGCTCTGGCTGATCGCGATCCTCGTCTTCTATTTCCTGCGCAACCACCATAATCTCGAGGCCGAGCGCATCCGCTTCGGCGCATTGGTGCGCAGCACGCCCGACGCCGTCATCGTCATCGACGAACGCGGAACGATCAAGAGTTTCAATCCGGCGGCCGAAAGCATGTTCGGCTATTCGCCGCAGGAGACGATCGGCCGGAACATCAAGATGCTGATGCCGGAGCCCTATCATTCCGAGCATGACGGCTATCTCGGCCATTACCGTCAGACCGGCGAGGAACGCATCATCGGCACGACGCGCATGGTCTCAGGACGGCGCAAGAACGGCATCGTCTTTCCGATCGACGTCTCGATCAGCGTCGTCGTCAGCGGTGAGACAAAGACCTTTGTCGGCATCGTTCGCGACATCAGCGAGCGCGCCCGGCAGGAAGAGCGGATGAAAACCACGCTTGCCCAGCTCGAGGCCTATACGGCCGAACTCGAGCGCAGCAACCACGACCTCGATGAATTCGCCTATATCGCCTCGCATGATCTGAAGGAGCCGCTGCGCGGCCTGCACAACCATTCCCGCTTTCTCCTCGAAGACTACGAGGACAAGCTCGACGATGACGGCGTGCGCCGCCTGAACCGTCTGGTGCGTCTCAGCCAGCGCATGGAAAAACTCGTCAACGACCTGCTTTACTTCTCCCGGCTCGGGCGACAGCAGCTGGCGGTCAAACGCGCCGATATCGGTCTGATCGTCAAGGATGTGGTCGCGACGATGGAGCTGCTGCTGGAGGAGCGGCATGCCAAGGTCGTCATCGAAGGCCGGCTGCCGGACGTCGTCTGCGACGCGCCGCGGCTGACCGAAGTATTCCGCAATCTCATCACCAACGCGATCAAATACAACGACAAGCCGGCGCCGCTGGTCTCGATCGGCTATCTCGAACGCTATGTCGGCGAGGACGGCACGGTTGCCCGCAACGTGTTTTTCGTTAGGGATAACGGCAAAGGCATACCCCGGGAGTTCCATGAGGATATTTTCCGCATTTTCAAACGTCTCGAAAAGTCGCAGGATTCCGACGACGGGACCGGAGCAGGCCTCACCTTCGTCCGCAAGATCATCGCGCGGCACAACGGCGATATCTGGCTGGAATCCGAAGTTGGCGCCGGCACCACATTCTATTTCACCCTGGGAAAAAAGCGCGAGGGGCAGAATGCAGCAGCGTGACACGCAACCGATCCTCATCGTCGAAGACAGCGAAGACGATTTCGAAGCGACGATGCGCGCCTTCAAGCGCACCAACCTGCGCAACTCGATCCGTTGGGCGGCCTCCGGGCAGGAAGCGCTCGACATGCTCGCAACGATGGTGCCGAAACCCGGGCTGATCCTGCTCGATCTCAATATGCCCGGCCTTGACGGCCGCAAGACGCTGGAGGCGATCAAGTCGAATGACGGCTGGCGCAAGATTCCGGTGGTCATCCTGACGACCTCCGACGACGAGCGCGACATCGAAGGCTGCTATGCGCTCGGCGCCAATACCTATGTGCAGAAGCCGGTCGATCTCGACGGCCTCTTCGCCGCGATCCAGCGACTGAAGGAATACTGGTTCGAAATCGCCATCCTGCCGCTCGAGGACTGACGGTTTGGCGGAAGACTGCTGCATTCTCATCATCGACGACAATATCGACGATCGCGAGGTCTATCGTCGCATATTGGGCCGCGTCTCCAGCACCGCCTATACCGTCGTCGAGGCGGAGACCGGCGAAGAGGGCCGTGCGCTGAACGGGCGCAAGCGGCCGGACTGCATCCTGCTCGATTATTCGCTGCCCGGGCGCGACGGGCTCGGCGTGCTGGCCGATATATTGGAGGACGATCCTGTCGCCAATGTCATCATGCTGACCGGCCAGGGCAGCGAGACCGTCGCCGTCGAAGTGATGAAGGCCGGTGCGCGCGACTATCTCACCAAGGATTCGCTTTCGCCCGAAACGCTGCACCGCTGCATTCAGAACGCCATCATGCACGGCATGCTGGAAGCACAGCTGGAGCAGAAGCGGCAGTCGCTCGAGATCTTCACGCGCGCCATGGCCCATGATCTGAAGGAGCCGCTCAGGACGATCAAATCCTTCAGCCGCATCCTGCACGGTTCCGCAGCACTTCCGGCCGAAGACCGGGAACTGCTCGATTACGTGCTGAGCGCCGCCGACCATATGGAAGACCTGATCGTCAAGGTCTCAGGCTTCACCAAGCTCGAAGCCTATGGCGGGCCGGAGCTGACGCCGGTCTCGCTGTCGGATGTGCTCAACCAGGTGGAAGACAATCTGCGCCAGCAGATGGAGAGCCGCGGGGCCGTGATCATTCGCGGCGCACTGCCGGAGGTCATGGGCGATGCGACGCTTTTGACCCAGCTTCTGCAGAACCTGGTGTCAAATGCCATCCGTTATTGCGATCAAAAGGTTCCGGAGGTGACGATCTCAGGTGAAGCAGAGGGCCATACCTGCCGCCTGACGGTGCGTGACAACGGACCGGGCATCGATCCCCAGCACCGCGAGCTGATCTTCCAGCCGTTCAAGCGGCTGGTCGGCCGCGGCATCGAGGGCACCGGGCTTGGGCTTGCCATCTGCCGCCGCATCGCGCAGCTGCATGGCGGCTCGATCTGGTGCGAACCGGAGAAGGGGTCCGGCGCCACCTTCATCGTCGAAATGCCGCTCGCCGCGGCGCGGCCCGCGCCGCCGGCCGCATCGGCCGCTCCGCCCAGCCCAAAGCCTGCGGAGCAGCCGGGCGAAGGTTCCGGCAGGCTTGCCGAAGTGCTGCTGGTCGAAGACAGCCCGGCCGACATTCAGATTCTGAAGATCAAGCTGATGCGGCGGGAGAAGGTGACCTTCAACCTGCATGTCGCCACCAACGGACGCGAGGCGATGCGGCTGCTCGAGGAGCGCGCCGGCACAGCCGACCTGCCGCAGATCGACCTGATGCTGCTCGACATCAACATGCCGATCATGGACGGCTTCGAGGTGCTGAACGCACTTTCGGCCGACGCCCGACTGAAGCGGATTCCCGTCTGCATTCTCAGCACCTCAAGCGACGAGACCGACATGCAGCGGGCCAGAAACCTCGGCGCGCGCGCCTATATGGTCAAGCCGCCGACCCTGCAGCAACTGGAAGAGGCCCTCGTAGATGTCGATCATTTGGAGCTGCTGCAGCGCGGCGATTCGCTTGCGCTTTGTGCGGAACAAAACTAATCGGTGGTCATTGGCAACGGTATGATCTTTGCAACTTTCATACTCGCGCTCCTGACGACGCCGCTTCAATCAGGACTGCTCTCGATGGTATCAGGCATACATCACGTGACGGCCATCACCCGCAAGGTGCAGGCAAACGTGGACTTTTACGCCGGCTTTCTCGGCATGCGGCTCGTCAAGCAGACGGCCGGTTACGAAGATGTGATGCAGCTCCATCTGCTCTATGGCGATGCGGCGGGAACGCCGGGTTCGCTGCTTACCTTCCTCGTCTGGGAAGACGGCGCCCCCGGCCGGGCAGGCTACGGCCAGATCAGCGAGATTTCGCTGGCGATCGATCCGGCGAGCATCGGCTACTGGCTGACGCGCGCCATGAGCTTCGGCCTGCGCTCTGAGGGACCGACCGACGAATTCGGCGAGCCTGTTCTCAGGCTGAAAGATCCCGACAATATCATCCTCAAGCTCGCCGGCGCCAAGAACCTCACATCGCCCGCCGCCTGGGACGGCGCCTCGATCCCGGTCGAACATGCAGTCCAGCGCGTGCGCGGCGCGACCATGCTGACGGAGAAGCCTGGCGAAAGCCGGGGCTTTCTCGAGAGCCATTTCGGTTACCGCTTCCAGGCCAATCGCGGCACGATCGACAGGCTGGTTTCGCAATCGGGCGACATTATCGACGTGCGCGATGCACGCGGCTTCTGGTCCGGGGCGCCCGGCACCGGCACCGTCGATCACCTCGCGTTCCGCGCCCCGGACGAGGAGACGCTGCTATCGGTCGGCAAAGCCCTGGAGGCGACCAATGCGTCGCCGACCAACATGCATGACCGCAAATATTTCCGTTCACTCTATGCCCGCGAGCCGGGTGGTACGCTGGTAGAGCTTGCGACCGACAAGCCGGGCATGACTGTCGACGAGGAGCAAGCCGCACTCGGAACGAAGCTTTTTGCGCCGCCCGGCGCGATCACCAATCTCGACGAGCTGAAGGTGGTGCTGCCGCAATTTTCGATGCCCGGCCAGCCGCGCGTCAATTATCGCGAGCTGCCCTTCGTCCATCGCTTCTACACGCCGCCGAATCCAGACGGCAGCGTCTTCGTGCTGCTGCACGGCTCGGGCGGCAATGAGACGACGCTGATGCCGCTGCTCAACAAGGCGGCGCCGCGTGCAACCCTCATGGGCGTGCGGGGCCGTGCCACGGAAGAGGGTTTTCCGCGCTGGTACAAGCGCATCACACCCTTCTCCTTCGACCAGGACGACATCAAGACCGAGGCGGAGGCCTTTGCGGCCTTCATCGACGGCGCCGTCAAGTCTTACGGGCTCGACCCCAAGAAGATCGTCTATGTCGGCTATTCCAACGGCGCCAACCTATTGAACTCGCTGCTCTACCTGCACCCGAACCTCGTTCACAAGGCGGTGCTGCTGCGCTCCATGCCTGTACTCAGCGACTTCCCGCATGCCGATCTGAAGGGCACGGACCTGCTCGTCATCAGCGGCAAGACCGATGCCTACGGCCAATATGCGAGCGAACTCGAGGAGAGACTGAAGAGTTCGGGCGCCACCGTCGATTCCGACGTCATCCCGGGCGGTCACGACCTCGGTGATGCCGATGTGCCGATCATCCAGAAGTGGCTGCTCCAGAGAATGGGCGATGAGACACCGCCGCTGGAGCAGCAAGCCGTCAAGCCGACGAGCGAGACGTTCGGGCGACCATGATGCCGGCCAGCACCACTGCGGCGCCGAGCGCCTGCATCGTGCCGATCGCCTCATTGAGCAGCGCCCAGGCGAGGATCGCGGCCACGACCGGCTGCAGCAGCAGCGTCAGCGATGAAAAGGCCGGCGGCAGATAGGCCAGCGCATAGGTGATCGCCACCTGCCCGCCGGCATGGCTGATAAAGGCGAGGCCGAAGAGGATCGACCAGCCGTAGAGGGTCGCCGGCAGCATCTGACCTTCGAAGAAAAAGGCTATCGGGAAGATGCAGACGGCAGCCGATGCCGTGCTCCACAGCATGATGCGGATCGTATCGAACCGGCTGCGCAGCCTGCCGATCGCCAGGATATAACAGGCATAGAAGAAGGCGGCGATCATCGCGGCGCCGTCGCCGGTTAAATCGCCATTGCCGAGCCCTGCCGGACCGCCTTTCAGAATAACGACCCCGGCAAGTGCCAGAAGCAGCCCCAACAGGAAGACGCCGCTGGTTCTCGCCCTGAAAACCAGGACGGCGATCAGCGTGACGAAAACGGGCGCGAGATTGGCAAGCAGCGTCGCGTTGGCGACCGAGGTCATGGTGAGCGAAAGGTGCCAGGCGGCAAGGTCGAGCGCCAGCATGACGCCGGGAAGAACCAGCATGCCATAATCGGAAAGGTTTTGCGGCTTCGGCCCCGCATCCTTCTTCATGAGCGAGACGATGAAGATCGGGATCAGCGCCAGCGCCACGCGCCAGAAGGCGGTGGCCATCGGCCCGACTTCGGAAAGCCGCACGAAGATCGGCGAGCCGCCGATCGCCGCGCCGCCGAGAACGAGCGCCGCAAGAGCGAGACGATTGGAAGGCGAGGCTTCGGAAAGGGTGGAAGCGGTTTGCGACATGGTCTCGATATTTCTGATTGCCCGAAGGCCGGGCCATTGACTTCGGACTGCGTAGCAGAAGTCGATTGCCTGAGACAGTCGGAGAACGACATCGAAACGGAAAATCAGGTCGGATGCGTCTTTGTGTCAGCCAGTCGCAGCTTTGCGGCGATTTCGGCCGCAATGAAGAAGGCGTGCTCGGTCACCTGCGGCAGTCCCATCAACTCGCCGAATGTGCCCCGCGCCAGCGGACCGGAGATCAACAGCGACGGATCCGCCGTTCCCGACGGGCCGATCGCCTCCGAGCGCTCGGTGCAGGCAAGGCCGAGACCGGTGGGGTCAAGCGACAAATGGCCGTCTGCCGCGAGCGCCGCGAGCCAGGGCTGGGTTTCGAGAATGCCACCATGGGCCGGACCGGTGGTGACGATGACAGCGTCATAGATCCGCTCAAGCGGCTGGCCGCGATGGCGCGGCTGCAGGGTGCAAAGGATGAGTTCGCCTTCGATGCGCCCATCGGCGACGGAACCGGCAAGGATTTCGAGGCGACCGGCAGCAATCGCCACATCGAGCACGGCTTCCACCTGCGGTGCGATGCGGAAACGATGCACATCCCAATAGGGACGCAGATGGCGGGCAAGACGGCGCCGTTCAGCAACCGGCAGCGCCTGCCAGAGATCATAGCCCTGCGCCCGCACCTGATCGATCACCCCATGCCAGCTTATGTCCTGCGCTTTCGCGGCGCTGATGGCGGCGCGGATTTCGGCCAACAGCGAAACGGCGGAGTGTGCCGCATCGGAGAGGAAATCGCCGAAGAGCGGTTGCGGCACCGGCGGATGGCCGCGCGAGCGCAGGCCGCGGCGCGAGATCGCCGTCACCGGACCGTGATGTCCGCGTTCGGCAAGCGAGGCAATGACATCGGCGGCGGTCAGGCCGTTGCCGATGACCAGCACCCGGTCGTGGGGACGGATGACGTCGAGCGCGCCCGGCTTCGTCGTGTCGGGGACGAAACGGGGGTGGGCGGCAAGAAGGCTCGCAAGCCGGCCGGGAGCGGCCGGCGGCGGATGGCTGGTGGCGATCGCGACCATATCGGCCTCAGTCACGCCGCCTTTCTCGTCGCGGATCGACCAACGGCCGGCCCGGCGCTCGACATGGCTCACCGCCGCGCGGCGATGGCGCACGCTGCCGTCGTCCAGAAACGGCTTCAGCAGGGAGGCGACATAATCGCCGAAGAGCCGGCGCCGGGGAAAGATCTGGCCGTCGGAGCGTCTTGCCTCGGGGTCGCAGGCGACTGCGTCCCGGGCCTCGATCCAGGCCTGGAATTCACCCTGGTCGTCAGGCTGCAGGCTCATCTTGGCGGCCGGGACATTGATGCGGTGGGCCGGATCGTCCGTGTCATAGGCAAGACCACGGCCGAGCTCCGCCCGCGGCTCGAAAACGACGATCACGGGATGTTCGCCGCCCATCGCCCGGGCGAGATGATAGGCGACGCCCGCACCGGAAACGCCACCGCCGATGATGGCGACGACGGGCTGTTTTGACGTCGGCAGGGGCTTGGACTGCATGGTGGCCGGATCTTGCTTCGATGGCCAAACATAGAAGCCGGACATTCCTAGCGCAATCCTCGCCCGGCAATTGTCTATAATAATTGTGTAGGATTAATGCGGTGCTGATATTGTCGTCGAAAATTCAGGATTGCCGCGGATGGTGTTGGTGACCGTGCAGATCTCATCTTCAGCCGCATGGACAATCTTGCGGCGAGTCTCCTCGTCGATATCGCCCGTGATCGAGAAGACAATGTTGAATTTGGCAACGCGTGAAAGCCCTTCTTCCGCCTTTTCGCCAGTGACGTCGGCAGCGATCTCGCTGATCCTGTCGAGAACGCCCATCTGGCTGGCGGCAATGCGGGCGCTGAGCACGAGGCAGGCAGAGAGCGAGGCATAGAGCAGGTCGAGCGGGCTGAAGCCCGGCTGCGACGGCGCAGTGACGATATCGATTTCACCCTTGGTGGTGGAAGTCACATGCGGAAAACCGGTGCGGCCGAGGGTGGCGGCAGCGCCTGTCGGACGGGGGCGAGGCTTCAGATCGGCCATGAAAAATCCTCTGACAATAGCCTCACAGAGATAGCGAGTTGCGCTTCGGCCTGCAACGGCGCGGCGACGCTCGGCAACGGAACCTTTCCATCCGTCATCAGTTGATTACACCTGTACGAAACCAGTGACAAAGGTGCATCGCAATGGCGCATGTCCGCAGCATGGATCGTCAGGGCCGGCGGATGGACGCACGCGACCGGCTGATCATCGCCCTCTATGCACAACTCAAGGCCGAGCGGGAAACGCGCGAGACGCTGGAATGGGCGATCCGCAACGGCGCCATTTCGCAGGAAGTGCTGGAGGCGATTGCGGCCGATCCGGTTCCCGTGGTTACCAGCGAGGACATCGCCTCCCTGGAAAAAATCATCGCGCTCGACGAAAGGCGTAAACCAAATCGGAACTAGATGTGAGCTTTCGGGAGGTTGTCCATTCAAAGCGGATTTAGGAGACTGGAGCTATCACACCTCGAGTCGGAAGGATCGCCGCGAATGAACATTCATAAGAATGCCCGACTGACGCCGTTGCGCCGGGAACAAATGGCGCTTGCTGTTATCGAAGGGCATCTGACCCAGGCTCAGGCAGCACAGGCCTATGGCGTCGCGGCCAAGATCGTCGCCCGTTGGGTCGAGCGTTTCAAGGCCGGTGGTCGAGAGGCGATGCTCGATCGTTCCTCCCGACCTCATGCCATGCCCCGGCAGACCAGTCAGGCGCTGGCGGAGCGCATCATCACGCTTCGCCGCCAGCGCCTGACTGGCAAGCACATCGCGATCGAAACCGGTGTATCTGCAGCGACGGTGAGCCGGGTTCTCAAGCGCGCAGGCCACTCCCGCCTCAAGGATATCGAGCCGGCCGAGCCTGTGCGTCGTTATGAACGCCAGGCTCCCGGCGAGATGATTCATATCGACATCAAGAAGCTCGGCCGGTTTCATGAGGTCGGCCACCGCATCACCGGCGATCGCACTCGCCAGAGTTCGCGCAGAGGCAAGAGTTGGGGCGCCGGTTGGGAATGCGTTCATGTGGCCATCGACGATGCCTCTCGCATCGCTTTCTCACAGATATTGCCGGACGAGACGAAAGAAAGCGCCGTGGCCTTCTTGAAGGCGGCATTGGCCTATTATGCCAGCCTCGGGATCGCGGTCGAGCGCGTCATGACCGACAATGGTCCCTGCTACACATCAAAGCCATTCGGCCAAGCTTGTCGCGACAACGGCCTCAAGCACGTTCGCACCAGACCATATACGCCTAAAACCAACGGAAAGGCCGAACGCTTCATCCAGACCGCCCTCAGAGAGTGGGCCTACGCCGTCGCCTATCCCAACTCGGACATGCGCGCCGCCGAACTGCCACGATGGCTTCATCGCTACAATTGGCACAGGCCTCACGGAAGTCTAAACTCAAAACCACCAATCACTAGGCTCGCTCTTACCCAGGACAACCTGTTGAGGCTCCACAACTAGAGCGTGATGGCGAAGCGTGCCTGGTTTTCGCCGACATCACGAATTTAAGAAGAGGAGATCCGAAATGGCCGATATCACTTATCAGGTTGTACCGCACGACAATGGCTGGGCTTACAAGCTCGGCGAGACTCTGTCGGAAACCTATGCGACGGCCGAAGAAGCGATCGTCCACGCCAAGGATGCTGCTTCACGTCAGAAAATCGGCGACGGCGACGCGTTGCTGGCTTATCCCTCACCCGACGGCGGCTGGGCGTTTCAGGAGCTCGAAACAGACAAAAGCAACGGCCGGCTCTGATTTGCAAAGGGGGAAGGGGAATGGCCGCGCGAGCAAGCTGGAAAGGTCATCTGAAGGTAGGCGACCTTGCTTGCGCCGTCGGGCTCTATACCGCCATTTCCTCCTCCGACCGCGTTTCCTTCAACATCATCAACCGCAGGACCGGCCATCGGGTTGAACGGCAATTCGTCGACAGCGAGACCGGCAAGCCGGTCGAGCGGGACGATCAGGTCAAGGGCTACCAGATGGAGAATGGCGATTACATCGTCATTGAAGGCGACGAGATCGCCGAGATCATGCCGGAAAGCGACAAGGTGCTCAACGTCAAGGCTTTCATTGCCTATGACGGTATCGACAAGCTCTATTTCGACCGTCCCTATTATCTCGCCCCCGTCGACGAACATGACGAAGAAGCGCTGTCGCTGATCGTCCGGGGCATGCGCGACGGCAAGGTGGCAGCGCTTGCCGAAGCCGTGCTCTTCAAGCGCAACCGGACGCTGCTGATCCGGCCTCATGACAGCCACATCGTCGCGACCATGCTCAACTTCGACTATGAGGTGCGCTCGGCCGACACTGTCTTCAAGGACATTCCCGACATCAAGTTCGACAAGGAGATGCTTGAACTCGCCGGCCATATCATCGAGACCAAGCACGGCAGTTTCGATCCGAGCGCCTACGAGGACCGTTACGAAGCTGCTCTCGTCGAACTGGTGAAGGCAAAGATCGAGGGCCGGGAGCCGCCGAAGAAGAAGCCGGCGCCGGAACGCAAGGTCGTCGACCTGATGGAGGCGCTGCGCGAGAGCGCCAAGATGACCGGTGAGGGTGCGGCTAAGAAAACGCCGGCAAAGAAGAAGGCGCCGGCCCGCAGCGACAGCCAGAAAAAGAAGGCAGGCTGAGATGGCTCTCGAATCCTGTCAGGCGAAGCGCAAGAACCGCTCCAGCTTTAAAGACGCTTCGCAGATGTCCTCTAACGCGGCTTCCTTTCCCCTTCTTCCGCCAGGCTCTTTTTCAGCGCATCCATGATGTTGATGACTTTGCCAGTCGATTTCACCGGCGCCGGTTTCTTGGCCGGTGCGGCCTTCTTCAGGTTCTTCTGCTTGCCGCGGATCATCGATTTCAGGCGCTTCTGGATCGGATCCTGCACCATGGTCGGGCTCCAATCCCTGGTCTCTTCCTTTACCAGCTGCTTCATCAGCGTCAAAAGCTTGCTGTCGATCTTTGCTTTATCGTCGATCTCGGCAAAGGGTTCGCGCACTTCGTCGCCATAACGCAGGGTCCAGAGAATAATGCCCTTGCCTTGCGGCTCCAGCAGCACGGCACGCTCGCGGCGATAGAGGACCAGACGGGCAATGCCGACGACGTCGTTCGCCTTCATCGCCTCGCGGATGACGCAGAAGGCTTCCACCCCGACCTTGTCGGCGGGCGCCAGGAAATGCGGCTTGTCGTACCAGATCCAGTCGATCGAGCCGCGCGGCACGAAACTGTCGATCTCGATGGTGCGGGTGCTTTCAAGCCCGACTTCCTCGATCTCTTCGTCTTCGAGAAGAACATAGTCGCCCTCGCCGCGGGGATAACCCTTCACCTGGTCCCTGTCGGCGACCGGCTTATGGGTCACGCTGTCGACATAGCGGCTTTCGACGCGGTTTTTCGTCTGGCGATTGAGGACGTGGAAATGCACCTTGTTGCTTTCGGTCGTCGCCGGCGTCAGCGAGACGGAGGCGGTGACGAGCGAGAGCTTGAGATAACCCTTCCAGAATGTCTGACGTGCCATGACGGTCCTGTCTCCCCGACACGGTGGGACATGGCAATCAACGGCAAAGCCGGTCTTTGGTTCCGGGCCGGGTGATCAGCGGTTGCGCGCGGCGCCGTTCAGATCGAGAAATACCGCTTCTGCCAGGGCAGCTTTTTTTCCTGCCATGCGCGCGGCGTGAATTCGTCATAGGCTGTCTCGGCGATCGCCAGCATCCAATTGCGGCCCTTGCGCGCCAGCAGCACGCACGACAATTCCATGCCGGGCTCGACGGCAATGGAAGGCCGGTTGGCGCCTGATATGTCGATGCCCTTGTCGCGCCACTGGATGACGATTTCATCGGGTTCGGATGTCCATTCACCCGAGGCGACGGAGGCTTTGCCGTCGGCATTGAAGCGAAGCGGCGGCGGCGTAACGTTCAGAAAGCTGCCGTCATTATGATAATTGCCGTCAATCTCACCGGCCGTGGCTTGGCCCGTTCCTTTCAATAGGATGTCCTGCCGGCACCGCATGAATATGTTGCGCCGGAGGCTGCCCGACCACGGACGATTGGCGAAAAAGGCGACGTCGCATGCGCTGATGATGTTGTCATGGATATCGATGTCCTTGCGGAATGCCCGCTCCTGGTCGGAAAAGCCGCTCAGGCTGATGCCGCGATTGTTGTTCTCGATCCAGTTGTCATAGAGGTGATGACCGGCATGATCGGCCTTGTCGCCGATGCCGTAACCGAAGGAATAATCGTTCATCCTGCCGTCGCGCATGATGTTGCTGCGCACCACGGCATTATCGCCGATCGACGAAAAGGAAAAATTCTTGCCGCCGATGAAGTTGTACTCGACGCGGTATCTCCGGGTTTTATCACAGACCAGCGCGCCCTTGTTCGAACTGCTCGTCGGCGATTGCAGGAAGAGGTTGCCGCGGATCACGATATCGGAACTGATATTGTCGTCGCTGTTTTGATAGGCGAACTGGCAGCAATCGGCGCCCTCGCCCGGCGCGGCGCCCATGCGGTTGTTTTCCAGAAGCACGTTCGACGTCTTCGTCAGATAGATGCCGTCGCCCCTGACATTGTCCGTTTCGCAGCGCCTGACGACGAGGTTCTTGCCGTTGTGAAATTTGAAGCCGCGCGGCGAGTTCTTGACGACGACGTCTTCGACCACCGTATCGGAAAACACCTGATAGGAGACGCCGATATCCTCAGCACCGTCGATGACCTGCTCCCGCGTGGAGACGCCATGAGATTTCTTTCGCAGGATTGCGGGCATCGGATCTCCATCGGCGCGATTACCTGGGCACGGCGCATCTTCTCAGAGGCGCAAGGAATGCGGGAACCCATTGAGTTGCTGCATGGCCTATCCTTAAATCAATTCCGATTTAAGAAATACGCCATCGCGCCGAATTAATGCAGGGCATGTGGCAGGAGTTTGACGGCCTGCTTCACTTCGCAGGGCGTCTTGCGATTCAGAGGCTAGAGCTTGCAACCGGTCACCGGGTCTCGAGCATCCGCATCAACCGGCGGCAATGCCGGCGGTCAGGCCTGAAATCTTGAATACCGCAATCTTGTAGCGTTTCGGCTGGTGTCCCGACAGCCGCACGGCCTCCTCATTGGTGCCGATCGCGAAGACGAAGTGTCCGAAGACCCTAATAGTCCGCGGCGATGTCGGGATCAAAGTCGGTTGACGGATATCCTACAAGTGGATATGTTTTTACATCATTGCAGACCGAATGAGAACGGAATGTCGCTGAAATCCATGAAGCCCCTCACCCGTGCGCCTCTGCTCCACGTTTCCGTGCAGGAAAGCCTGCGGGCCTATATCAGCGACAACGGATTGAAGCCCGGCACGCTGCTTCCGGCCGAATCCGAGCTGGCGAACCAGCTCGGCGTCAGCCGCAATTCCCTGCGTGAGGGCATCAAGGCACTGGAATCCGTGGGTGTGCTGGAATCGCGTCGCGGCATCGGCATCTTCGTCAAGGCCTTCTCATTCGAGCCGCTGCTCGACAATCTCGCCTATGGCCTCGGCGGCGCGCTGCGCCAGATCGAGGAAGTGATCGAGATCCGCCGGACCCTGGAAGTCGGCCTGATCGGCAAGACGGTCGAGATGATCGGCGACGACGATATTGCCGAGCTGCGCGCCACGGTGGACCGCATGCGGGTTCATGCCGAGCGTGGTCAATCCTTTGCCGACGAAGACCAGCTTTTTCATACCCTGCTGTTCCGCTGCCAGAACAACGAGACCCTTGCCAGGCTCATCGATGTGTTCTGGCTCGCCTTCTACAAGGCATCAGACTTCGTAAACCTCGACAATGTCGATCCTGTCGCGACCTGGAGGGATCACGCGGCGATCGTCGATGCCATCGAGGCGAAGGACGTCGCGGAAGCGCAGAAACGCCTGGACCGCCATTACGACGGAATTTCCCGAGTGATCGCCGCCAACAAGAAAAGTGTCAATGTGGGAGGAACACAATGAGACGACTGTTCAGACTATCGTCGACCATCGCGCTTGCTGCGATGATGGCGACGACCGCCATTCCGGCCGTCACTGGCCCGGCCCAGGCCGCCACGCTGTCGGGCGGCTTCGATGTCGGACCCGGCGGTTTCCAGGGCAATTTCAACCCTCTCGCCGCGACGGGTGGCTTCACCTGGCTCAACGTCTATTTCGAGCCGCTGGTGACCTATGACGAGAAGCTCGAGAAAGTCGTCGGCCAGCTCGCCTCATCCTATGAGGTCAGTCCCGACCAGATGACCTACACGTTCAGGCTCGCCGACGCGAAATGGCATGACGGCAAACCCTTCACCGCAAAGGATGCCAAGTTCACCATCGAGCTTGCCAAGAACGCCAAGACCGGCTCGGTTCTGGCGGCTCGCCTGAACGCCGTTTCCTCGGCCGAGGCCAAGGACGACAAGACGCTGGTCATCAAACTGTCGGCTCCATCGGCAAGCCTGATGGACACGCTGACGAAGGTGATGATGCTGCCGGAGCACGCGCTGTCGCAGATCCCGGCGGACCAGCTCGCCAAGAACAGCTGGTGGTCGACTGCGCCGATCGGCACCGGGCCGTTCAAGTTCAGCAAATATGTCACCGATCAATATGTCGAACTTGCCGCCAACACCGACTACCGGGGCGGCAAACCGTCGCTGGAAAAGATCATCAATCGCTATTTCGCCAATCCGGCTGCGGCGATCGCCGCACTGCGCGCCGGCGAGATCCAGTTCACCTATGTTGATTCGAACGATTTGACCGCCTTCAGCAACAACAAGGATTTCCGCGTCATCGAAGGCAACTCCTTCGTCGTCAATTATCTCGGCTTCAACCATGACGCACCGATCTGGAAGGATGTCCGGGTGCGTCAGGCGGTGATGTATGCGATCAATCGCGACGCGATCATCCAGAGCCTTTACGGCGGCGCCGCCAAACCGGCAAACTGCGCCTATATCGCCGACCAGGTGGTGCCGAAGGGCATCGAGGCCTATGCCTACGACCCGGAAAAGGCCAAGCAGTTGCTGAAGGAAGCCGGCTGGGATCAGATCAACGGCGACAAGCCGATAACGCTTCTGACCTATTACACTACGCCGCTTGCCGCCAATGTCATGGCTGCGGTCCAGGCAATGCTGGCCCAGGTCGGCATCAACGTCACGCCGCGCGCCGTCGACACGCCGACCTATAACAGCATCGTGCTCAACCCGACGCCCGACGTCGCGCAGTTCCAGATGGTTTATGCCGGCCTGCAGAACGGCCCCGACCCGGGCAGCATCAATGTCGGCCTCAACGAGAAGCAGATCCCGCCGGCCGGCCCGAACGTCGCCCGCGTGCGCATGCCGGTGCTGACCGCCGCTCTCGACGCAGCTCTCGGCGAGACGGATGCCGCAAAGCGCGAGGCCCGCTACCAGGAGGTCTGCAAGGTGATGAACAAGGAATTGCCCTGGGGTCTTGTGGGTGGCGAAACGTTATGGCGTCGCCTCCTCCAAGCTCAAGAACTTCATCTGGACGCCCGCCCCAGGCGGCGGCCCTTACCAGGCGCATCCGGAAAAATGGGCGATCGCCGAATAGGGCGTAGCGCATCCTGAGGAAGCCAAGGGCGGCCAGGTCGGCGAACCTGTCCGCCCCGCACAGGAACGAATTTCAATGCTGCGATACAGTCTCCGGCGCCTGCTGATCGGCGTCGGCATGCTCTTTGCCTTGAGCATGCTGATCTTCGTCATGCTGCGCCTTACCCCCGGCGATCCGATCGACGCCTATATCGACCCGAATGTGCCGATGTCCGCGTCGGATCTTGCGGAACTGCGCGTCACACTCGGGCTCGATCAGCCGCTGCCGGTGCAGTATATCGCCTGGCTGGGGCAAGCGCTGACGGGAAATCTCGGCTATTCGATCAAACGGCCCGATCAGCCTGTGCTCGGCCTCGTGCTCTCGCGGGTGGGCCCGACGGTTCTGCTGATGGAATCGGCCATCGCGATCGCGATCGTCGCTGGCATCGCGACCGGTATCGTCAGCGCGGTTCGCCGCAATTCCATCGCCGACCTGTCCTTGTCGGTCTTTGCGGTCACCGGCATATCCAGCCCGCCCTTTCTGAGCGCCCTGGTCGGCCTCTATCTGTTTTCGGTCTATTTCCGCTGGATGCCCTCCGGCGGCATGCTGACGCCCGGTCGGGAATTTTCCGTCGCCGACCTCCTCCATCACCTCGTCCTGCCCGCGACATTGCTGGCCGTGGCGCAGACGGCGCTGATCATGCGCTACATGCGCGCTTCCATGCTCGAGGTCCTGAACCAGGACTATGTACGCACGGCGCGCGCCAAGGGCGTCTTCGAATTCTGGGTCATTACCAAGCATGCGCTGCGCAATGCGCTGCTTCCCGTCATCACCCTGATCGGCTCGACCATCGGCCTTGCGATCGGCGGCGCGATCTTCATCGAAAGCGTTTTCAACTGGCCCGGCATGGGCCTGCTGATGGTCGATGCGGTGGAAGGCCGCGACTATCCTGTCATCATGGGTTCGACGCTCGTGATCGGCGCCTGCGTCATCGCCGTCAACCTTCTGACCGATCTCGCCTATGCGCTGGTCGATCCGCGGATCAAGGTGGGCTGAGCGATGCCGGCACCAAACCCTGCCCGTAGTCCGGGCCCGATCGCACGCTCCCTCAATCGCTTCCTGCTCAACCGGGCCGCCTTCGCCGGCCTGTGCATGATCGCGCTGGTGATCGTGGCGATCCTTTCCTATCCGCTGTGGTGGAGCTTCAAACCCAACGACATCGATCTGCTGGCGATGAATGCGCAGCCGGGACCGAGACACTGGTTCGGCACCGATGGCGTCGGCCGCGACATTTTTGCCCGCGTCATGGACGGCGGCCGGATCTCGCTTTTGGTGGCCCTCACCTCGACCGTCATTTCCGCCGTCATCGGCTTCCTGGTCGGCGCGGTCTCGGCGCTTGCCGGCCGCTTTGCGGATGCCGTCACCATGCGTTTCGTCGATCTTGTCATGACGCTGCCGCCGGTCATCTTCCTGCTGGTGCTCGCCTCGATCGCCGGCACCGGCATCTGGCCAACGGTCTTCGTCATCTCGCTGCTCTCCTGGCCGCTGCTGGCGCGCATGGTGCGCGCGCGGCTGCTGGAACTTCGCGAGCGTGACTTCGTGACGGCGGCAAGGGGCATGGGAGCGGGTCTGCCGCACCTGCTCTTCCGCCACGGCCTGCCGAACTCGATCGACATCCTGGTCGTCTTCGCGACGCTGCAGATCGCCAATGCCATCCTGCTCGAGGCCGGCCTTTCCTTCCTCGGACTCGGCATTGCGCCGCCGGCGGCAAGCTGGGGCAACATGCTGAATGCCGCCCGCTCCACTGCCGTGCTCGAACAATATCCCTGGCAGTGGCTGTTTCCCGGCGGCTTTCTGGTGCTTGCCGTCCTTGCAATCAACTTCATTGGCGACGGTCTTCGCGATGCCTTCGACCCTCGCGCCGAATTAAACTGACGATCGAAAGAAAGCGAAAATGAGCAAATTCAAGGGTGTCGTTCCTCCCGTCGTAACCCCGTTGAACAAGGATTACACCGTCGATTACCCGTCCTATACGCGGGTGCTGGAAAATCTGATCGAGGCCGGCTGCCACGGCCTGTTCGTGCTCGGCTCGACCAGCGAGGTGATCTTCCACGACGAACAAACCCGGCAGGAGATCATCGAGCATTCGGCCAAGGTCATCAACGGCCGGGTACCGCTGATCGTCGGGGTCATCGATCCGACGACCGACCGGGTCATCAACCATGCCAGGATCGCCAAATCGGCCGGCGCCGACGCGGTGGTCGTCACGGCGCCGTTCTATACTGTGACCAGCCAGGCCGAGACGATCGATCACTTCCGCTATATCCGCGATGCGGTCGACGTGCCGCTGATCGCCTATGACATTCCCGTCTGCGTGCATGTGAAACTGCAGCGCCAGACCAGCGTGACGCTGGCGAAGGAGGGAACCATCATCGGCATCAAGGATTCGAGCGGCGATGACGGCAGTTTCCGTTACGTGCTGCTCGATCTCGCCGACAACAAGGACGTCTTCCTGATGACCGGTTCCGAGATCGTCGTCGACACGGCGCTGCAGATGGGCGCCCATGGCGTGGTGCCCGGCATCGCCAATGTCGATCCGCACGGTTATGTCAGGCTCTGGAATGCCGCTCAGCGCGGCGACTGGGTCGCGGCCCGCAAGGAACAGGAGCGGCTCTGCCGGCTCTTCGAAATCGTCTGGGTCGGAGCGGGCCGGGTCAGCGGCGGCGCTGCCGGTATCGGTGCCTTCAAGGCGGCGATGAAGAGCCTCGGCATCATCGATACGGCGCTGATGCCGCGCCCGCGTGCGGCCCTCAACGAAGCCGAAACGGCAAGGATCGACCAAATCCTCCGCGCCACCGGCCTGCTTGCCTGATGGATGCCATGCCACAGACCGCCGACACCATTCTCGACATCAAGGGGCTGCGGACCGTCTTCCGCATCCGCTCGGGCGAGGTGACGGCGGTCAACGGCATCGATCTGAGTGTGGCCGCCGGCGAGACGCTGGCGCTTGTCGGCGAGTCCGGCTCGGGCAAATCGGTCACCAGCCTTTCGGTCATGCGGCTTCTAACCCGCAATATCGGTGCGATCGCGGCCGGCAGCATCGATCTTAAGCGCAAGGATGGTACGGTCAGCAACCTTGTCTGCCTCGCCGAGCAGGAACTGCGCGCCATTCGCGGCAACGATATCGGCATGGTCTTCCAGGAGCCGATGTCGAGCCTCAATCCGGTCTACACCATCGGCGACCAGATCTCGGAGCCGATCCGCGTTCATCGCGGGGCGAAGCGGAAAGCCGCCATGGATGCGGCCGTCGCGCTTCTCGACAGCGTCGGCATTCCCGATGCCAGGCGCCGTGCCGGTCAATATCCGCACGAATTATCCGGCGGCATGCGCCAGCGCGCCACGATCGCCATGGCCCTTGCCTGCGACCCGACGCTGCTGATCGCTGACGAGCCGACGACGGCGCTCGACGTCACCATCCAGGCGCAGATCCTTGCCCTCCTGCAGAAGCTGCAACGCGAACGCGGCATGGCCATGCTCTTCGTCACTCATAATCTCGGCGTCGTCGCCGAAATCGCCCATCGGGTGGCGGTGATGTATGCCGGACGGATCGTCGAGACAGGGCCGGTGGCCGAGGTTTTCCGCAATCCGCGACATCCCTATACGATCGGGCTGCTGGCCTCGATGCCGAAACTCGGTGATGCCAGCCGGATGAAGCAGGCGGGCGAAAGGCTGGCGGCCATTCCGGGCGTCGTGCCGAGCCTGATGAACATGCCGGCGGGTTGCGCCTTCGCGCCGCGCTGCCAATTTGCCGTCGACGCCTGTCGCGCGGCGGTGCCGCCGCTGGCCGATGTCAATCCGCGGCACAAGAGCCGCTGCATTCGCTGGCAGGAGATCCGATGAGCGAGCCCCTTCTCTCCGTCCGCGACCTCGGAAAGGATTATACGTCCCGAGGGACCAAGCTGACCATTCTGCAGGCGATTTCCTTCGACATCGGCAGGGGCGAGGTGGTCGGGCTGGTCGGCGAATCCGGCAGCGGCAAGACCACGATCGGGCGATCGGTGCTTCGGCTCATCGAACCCTCCGCCGGCAGCGTCCGCTTCGACGGCACCGAACTCACCAGCCTGTCATCATCGGCAATGCGGCACCTGCGGCCGCGGATGCAGTATATTTTTCAGGATCCGTTCGCGAGCCTTTCGCCGCGTATGACGATCGGCGAAATTCTGACCGAGGGACTGAAGATCCAGGGCCGTGGCACGGCAAAAGAGAGATTGGAACGCGCCCGCGCCGCGCTCGAACAGGTCGATCTGCCGCCGGACGCCGTCAATCGTTACGCCCACGAGTTCTCGGGCGGCCAGCGGCAGCGGATCGGCATCGCCCGGGCGCTGACGCTCGCGCCGGAATTCATCGTCGCCGACGAGCCGGTCTCCGCACTCGATGTCTCGATCCAGGCGCAGGTGATCAATCTTCTGCGTGACCTGCAGCAGCGACTTGGCCTGACCATGCTGTTCATCAGTCACGATCTCGCCGTGGTCGAATATATCTGCGACCGGGTGATCGTCCTCTATCTCGGCCGGATCATGGAAATCGCGCCAAGCGCTGCGCTCTATGCCAGGCCGCTGCATCCCTACACGCGGGCACTGCTCTCGGCGATCCCCTCGCCCGATCCCGAGGCGCCGCGCGACCGCCAGATCCTGAAGGGCGATATCCCGAGCCCCGCCGATCCGCCGAGCGGTTGCGTCTTTCGCACGCGCTGTCCGAACGCCCTGCCGGCCTGCGGCGAGGCCGTGCCGGCGCTGCGCGAAATGACGCCCGGGCATTTCAAGGCCTGCATTCGCGATGATCTCGACTGAAGGGAAGCGAGATGACGATAAAAAACCGCCGCCACCCTATAGCAGGCAACTGGGCAAGCCTGCTCCTGCCGATCGCCGAGGACGACAGCATCGATTTCGAAAAGCTCGGTGAGGAAATCGACATGCTGATCGCCGCCAAGGTCGACGGCATCTATTCGAATGGCACGGCGGGTGAATTTCATAACCAGACCGAAATGGAATACGAGCGAATTCAAGACGTTCTGGCATCGCGTTGCCGGGCCGCCGCAATGCCCTTCGTCATCGGCGCCTGCCAGCCCGATCCGATCATCATGCTCCATCGCCTGCGCCGCGCTACTGCACACAAGCCGTTGGCAATCCAGGTGATCCTGCCCGACTGGTGGCCGCTCACCAATCTCGAAGCCGTCGACTTCCTGCACGGGCGTCGGAGGCCGCCGACGGGATTCCGCTCGTCCTATACAATCCCCCGCATGCGAAACGTGTCCTGTCGCCAGCCGAGCTCAGTGACGTGTGCGGCCCCTGCCCGTCGGTGGTCGGGATGAAGATCGCCGATGGCGACGACGCCTGGTATGCACAGGCGCGCGCATATTTTGGCGAATTTTCTCTGTTCATTCCCGGCCACCATCTCGCCACCGGCATGAAGCGCGGCGTTGCTGCCGGTGCGTTTTCCAACGTCGCCTGCCTCAGTCCTCACGGTGCCCAAGCCTGGACGGAACTGATGCACACCGACCTCGGCGCCGCGCTTGATATCGAGAAGCGCATCTGCGCCTTTATGGACGCTCACATCGTCCCGTTTCGCCGTGACCGTGGCTATTCAAACGCAGCCCTCGACAAACTGCTCGCGGCGATCGGCAACTGGGGGCCCGTCACCACTAGGTTGCGATGGCCTTACCGCTTTATCGATGAGCAAGAAGCGGCAGATCTGCGCGATCGCGCCCGCATGATGATCCCCGAACTCTTCGTTCGGTAGATCATGCATTCGAAGGGATGCGGGCGATGACCTTGATCTCGAAATCGAAGCCGGCCAGCCAATTCACGCCAACCGCCGTCCAGTTCGGATAGGGCGGCTCGCTGAAAACCTTCTGCTTGACGGCCATGATGGTTTCAAACTGGTTTTCGGGGTCGGTGTGGAACGTCGTGACGTCAACTATATCGTCCAACGTGCAACCCGCGGCATCCAGCACCGCCTTGAGATTTTCGAAAGCCAGTTCGACCTGGCGTTTGAAGTCTGGTTCAGGCGTACCATCGGAACGGCTGCCGACCTGGCCGGAGACGAACAGAAGATCGCCGGATCGGATTGCGGCCGAATAGCCGTGTTCCTCGTAGAGAGCATGTCTGTCGGCGGGAAAGATTGCTTCGCGTTTGGTCATTGTCACTCTCGCTTTGTCATCTTGATTGGAACGTGGGCGCAGCCGTGTCACTGCAGAAGCTTCACATGTCGCAGCGCCATCTGATATACGGTGCGTATATGACTTAGTTAGATACGTTGCGCATGTCAAGCTTCACATACGACGCGTATCTGAGAATTGGAGTTGAAATGGCAAAACGACGAGTTGAGACGATGGAGGAAAATCGTCGGAAGCTGATTGCCGCAGGGCGAAAGGCCTTTGCCGAGAAGGGCTATGCGGCCGCCTCGATGGACGAGCTGACGGCCGAAGTCGGGCTGACGAGGGGGGCGCTCTACCACAACTTCGGAGACAAGCGCGGGCTGCTGGCCGCGGTTGTCGACCAGATCGACACGGAAATGGCCTCGCGCGCCCAGGAGATCGGCGCCCGTGCGGGCGACGATTGGCAGGGCCTGCTTGCCGAAGGTGCCGCCTATATTGAGATGGCGCTCGATCCGGAGGTCCAGCGCATCGTTCTGCTCGACGGACCTGCCGTGTTGGGTGATCCCTCACAATGGCCGAGCCAAAGCAACTGTCTTCAGGCTACCAGGCAGGCGATCGAGCGCTTGATCGCACAGGGAACCCTCAAGCCGGTGGACGCGGAAGCAGCCGCCCGGCTGCTCAACGGCGCGGCGCTCAATGCCGCGCTCTGGATAGCTGCCAGTGACGAGCCGCAGGATGTGCTGCCGAAAGCCGTCGAAACCTTCGGTGCTTTGGCGGCAGGCCTCCTCAAGACGTCGGCGTAAGCGCCTTATACGCGCGGCGTATCGGCGACCCGGCGCCAATCGCCCTGGTGGCCTTGCCCATCCTGGGCCGCGATGGGCCCCGGGTGCTTCCCCACCCCATCGCAATACCATCAGGCTTCAACTCAGTTGGGCAAGGATATCGTCGACGACGCTCGGGACCGTTCCGGTTGTGTCGATACCGATCCCGGCGGGAAAGTGTTTGCTGCTCCTATGGTACTGCAGAACCACCGCACGCTCGTCCGGCGCGAAACCTGGCTCATCTGGCCGCCCGTCCAGTCGTCTGTTCAACGTCTCGACATCTATGTCGAGCACAAAAACCTTGTCGAACACGTCCAGGAACTTATGGAAATTGCGGGAGCCGCCACAGAAGAACGTGGCAGGATGAGTGGTGTCAGCGGTGATGGCCAGGACCTTTTCAACAGGCCAGATCCAATGCGCGTAACCCCAAACGACGCGGTCCACACCTTGCGGCGGTCCCTCAAGCGCCTCGCCGGTCTCGGGGTCCCCAACATAGGCCAGGACCCGATCACCATGGACGACATGAAAACCACGCCGCTCCAGCTCAGTAGCGACAGACGTTTTTCCAGTGCCCGAGCTGCCTTCGATCAAGTAGTTCTTGATGCCCATAAGCGACACTTAACACGGTCAGCAATCCGCTGAGAAGATACTTCACAGGCGTATACACTCAGCCAACGGCGCGGGCCTAGTAGCTCCCGAAAACCAGAAGAAGCGCGCCGACCGCGATAATCGCAAGCGCCGGCCAATTCCGCGATAAGCCAAGGAACCTCAGGCCTTGACGCCGCGGCTCCAGCGTCGCCCCGCCTTGTGGCATCAGGTGAGGATCACTCGGTTTTCGACGGAGCGCCGGCTGTAAGAGAAAAAGAAGGCCGCCGATTATCAGAGCGGCACCGATCAGAACTGCCCACATCGTCGCCTCCGCTGGGAATACGGACCTAGCTTAAACCAGACCGGGTCGCGATTGTTCCGTTGCTCCAGCCGCTTATGCATAAACCGTCAGCGCGCCGAAGCCAACCTACGTGATTGGACTGCTCATTGCGGATCGACAATGGGATCGATGGACCACGCAAAGCTTCGCTGTGGCGACAGCGCCGTCCAGCCGGAGCGCTCGTCAACCCAGTGGTGCGTGTAGACCGTCGTTTAATACCAGCGTCCTCGGCCGTACCAGCCGCCACCGCCAAGCAACAGAAGTATTACAACGATGATGAGAAGAGTTGTGAGATCCATGCGCGTTCTCCTCGGAGTACCATCACCATCTCGTTGGCGCCTGACGGACGTTGCTCATGGTGGGACTCCTGCTTACAACGGCAATGCCCGGTGTTGGTTCCATTCGATGGCATAACCGGCCCGCCTCGACCGGGGCGGGTACGCGCTTTGGGACGACCGCGGCCGAGGCGGTGATAACAGGATTGGTCGGCTTATCCCGATCGATGGCCGTCCAGTACTTGTGGAGTTCGCGCCACGGCCGCCCCGCTGAAGGCCGCGTGCGCCGGATATACCTCATTTGTCTACCTTTCCGGGATTATGTCCACATGTTACGATCGTTGTATCATAGGGGGCGAGTTCGTATGCAGTATCGCCAAAAGGGATCAGTGCCTTTCGGAGCACCTCATCGAGCGCTGGCCGGCACCGCCGCACCCTTCTACACACGGCAACAACCTGAAGATCATCTTGTATGGTTTCTTGTTCAGTTGAGGATCGTAGGGAAACTGTCCATTTGACCCGGCCGCTAGTGTCGGTGGTCGTTCCCGCTTTCAACGCTTCACCGTACATCGAACGTACACTTCGATCCGCAGTGCAACAGACTTATGCGAATCTTGAGATCATCGTCGTCAATGATGGCTCTACCGACGATACGGCAAGATTGGTCGAGAAAATGGCCAGGGTGGATTCGCGAATTCGTCTCCTGTCCACAGCAACCCGCGGTGTCGCGGCGGCAAGAAATACCGGCATCAGGGCATCATCAGGGCCATATGTGGCGTTTCTTGACGCGGACGATCTCTGGCATTCGACCAAAATCGAGAAGCAGGTAAATGCGCTCCACAGATTATCCCGTGAGTGGGCCGCTGTTTATGTGTTGCACCATATAATCAATCGAGACGATGAGATCGTTTGCTCCTACCGCCCCGATGTTGCAAGAGGATATATCTACGCCCGGCATCTCACTTTCAAATACGTTGGCAATGGGAGCGCGCTTCTTGTTCGTCGCGATGTTGCGCTCGAAATTGGCGGGTTTGATACCTCATATGCAGCAGCAGGAATTGGCGGCTGTGAAGACCTCGATTTCGAACTTAGGTTGGCCGCGCGCTATCTTGTCGAAGTCATTCCGGAACGGCTGGTTGGCTACCGCCAGTATCCGGGCAACATGTCATCAAATCACCTGCAGATGGGTCAGGGCGCTCTGGAAGTTGTCAGGCGTTCGCTCGCCGCAAATCCTCATCTGCCCCACTACGCTGCGCGAAGTGCGATGAACGCCACTCGGAAATATGCGTACTGGCAATTTCGCCAAGCCAAGAGCTCATGGTTGTCAGCCATGGTTCTTTGGTCGATACTCCAAAGCGACCCCTTTTTCGTGATCCAGCGTATCCTCCAAAAGGGACTGCGCTGGCTAGACATTAAAAATTCAGATCTCCAGTTTAGATCGAAATTCGACCTAAAGAGCATTCCGCTTGTCGAGCCCTCTTACGAGAGCCGGCGATCAAGACGCCACCTGGTTCGGCTGGCAGGGGTGGATGCCAAACTAAGTTCATCTCTCGAGCCCTGAGAAGCTGGGCGATGCTGTGCGGAGGCGGGGCTAATGAGTTCAGGTAAATTGACGTTTTTCCGAACTCTGTCATCCTTCTACCTGCCGCGCCTCCTCAATAGCGCGGCACCACTGATACGAATGCCCCGTCCTGGCGGGGCATTTCGCTTATCAGGACTCCGGTACTGCAGAAAGGCTTGTCGCAGGCCAACGAGGACCAGGAAACTCAATAAAGCTTTGTTTTAGATTTTTGATGGTGCCCAGGACCGGAATCGAACCAGTGACACGCGGATTTTCAATCCGCTGCTCTACCAACTGAGCTACCTGGGCTAACCTGCTTCCGATGGTGCCTTCTTGAAAAAGAACCGTGGGGCCTTGGTTCGCCCCGGAAGCGAGCGGGGTTATAGCATCTTGTTCGCTCATGGCAAGCGTCAAATGACTCTTTTTTGACGGTCACGCTGGATTTGCCGATTCATCAGGAAAAATAAGAGCTTCGCCAGTGGAGCCTCTAGTTTTCCTCGTCGGGATAGTCGGCCTTCGTCTCGTCATCGGCAACGGGAATGGCATAGGAGCCGGTCAGCCAGCGTGAGAGATCGACCTCGCGGCAGCGGTTGGAGCAGAAGGGATAATGTTCGCGATTCGAAGGCTTGCCGCATTCGGGGCAAGGGCGCGTCTTGCGCAGCGGTTCGACCTTGGCGGCTTTCCTGTCTTCGGGCATGATCGGTCCGTTCTCTGGCGTCGGCCGCGGGCTCAGGCCTCGGGCCACCGGCTATGCACATCGAAGCCTTCGCCGGTCAGAAGCACAATGGTTTCATAAAGCGGCAGGCCGACGACATTGGTGTAGGAGCCCACCATCTTCTGCACGAAGGTGCCGGCAAGGCCTTGGATGCCGTAGGCGCCTGCCTTGCCGCGCCATTGGCCGGAGGCCAGGTAGTTCTCGATCTCAAAGCCGGACAGCCGCTTGAAGCGCACCTTTGTCTCGACGATTTTCTGGCGGATCTTGCGATCCGGCGTCACCAGACAAACGCCGGTATAGACGAGATGGTTGCGTCCCGACAGAAGATGGAGCGAGCTCAGCGCCTCGTCGGCGAACTCGGCCTTGCCGAGAATGCGCCGGCCGACGGCAACCACCGTATCGGCGGAGAGGATATAACTGCCCTTCCAGGTGATATCGCCCTTGATGGCAGCGAGCGCCGCTTCCGCCTTCTCGGCCGAAAGCCTGCGGGCGAGCGAACGCGGATGCTCCGACTTCTTCGGCGTCTCGTCGATATCCATCGGCATCAGGCGCGAAGGTTCGATGCCTGCCTGGTTTAGCAGGTCGACGCGACGGGGAGAGCCCGAGGCGAGAATGAGCTTGTATTTCAGCGCCATGGAACCTCGACCATCGGCAGACGGGAGAAAACCGCTTGCAGGACCTCGGGCAAGCTTACTTGAAACGGTAGGTGATGCGGCCCTTGGTCAGATCGTAGGGCGTCATTTCCACAAGCACCTTGTCGCCGGCGAGAACGCGGATGCGGTTCTTGCGCATGCGGCCGGCCGTATGGGCGATGATCTCGTGTTCGTTTTCGAGCTTCACGCGAAACGTCGCATTCGGCAGAAGTTCGGTGACGATTCCCGGGAATTCGAGGACTTCTTCTTTCGGCATATAGTGGTTTTCTTCCTGTGGGTTGAAGAGGCAGCGCAGCGCGCGCCTTTAAATTTGGGCGGAAACTACACAATCAAGGCGGGTTTGTGAACCTTGTTGATCGGGCTTTCCGTCATTTGTTTTCACGCCGATTGCGCAGCAATGCCATTTCGTTTCAGCAGCCGGCTTTCGATGAGACCGGCTAGGTGATTGCGGACCTCGCGATAGCTCTCGAGAATCTGCTCGCGCGTTCCTGTGACAACCGTCGGGTCCATGGTCGGCCAGTAGACGACGTCGATTGCATTCGACCGCGTCAGCTCGAGTGCGGCGTGATGGGCCTGCGGCGACAGCGTGATGATCAGATCGAAATAATCGTCCTCGAGCTCATCAAGCGTCTGCGGCTGGCGGCGCCCGAGGGAAAGCCCGATCTCCTCGAGCACGACATCGACGAAGGGATCGCGCTCGCCGGCGCGAACGCCGGCCGACCTTATATAGGTATTGGAGGGCAGAATGCTACGGGCAATGATTTCCGCCATCGGCGAGCGGATGGCGTTCATCCCGCACATGAAGAGGATGGCGCCCGGCCTCTTTCCCTCCCCAACGTCGGCGGCGAGCTCCATCTCCGTCATCCGCGCCAGTAGAGCACGCAGACCAGGGTAAACAGCCGCCGGGCGGTGTCGAAATCCACTTCGATCTTGCCGGCCAGCCTGTCCCTCAGCGTCTGCGACCCCTCGTTGTGGATGCCGCGCCGGCCCATATCGATCGCCTCGATGCGGCTCGGCGTCGCCGAACGGATGGCTTCATAATAGCTCTCGCAGATCATGAAGTAATCCTTGACGATCCGCCGGAAAGGCGTGAGCGACAGGATATGGGTGGCGACATTGCCGCCCTCTTCCGTGGTGATGGCGAAGACCAGCTTCGAATCGACCAGCGAGATGTTCAGCCGGTAGGGTCCGCCGGCATGGCCGATCGGCGCAAAACTGTTTTCCTCGATCAGATCGAAGATGGCGACGGCACGCTCATGCTCGACATCGGGCGTCGAACGGCCGATCGTATCGTCGAGGACGACGTCGCAAAGCCGGAAATCGCCCGCCGCCATGCCCTCACCTTTCGAGGTTGAGGCGGATCGCGACCGATCGCGCATGGGCATCGAGGCCTTCGGAGACCGCCAGCGCGATCGCCGCCGGGCCGAGGGTGCGCAGCTCACCCGGCCCAAGGCGCAGGATCGAGGTGCGCTTGACGAAATCGAGCACCGAAAGACCGGAGGAGAAGCGCGCCGAACGCGCCGTCGGCAGCACATGGTTCGACCCGCCGACATAATCGCCGATCACTTCGGGCGTATGGGCGCCGATGAAGATCGCGCCGGCATTGCGGATGCCGTCGAGCAGCCGGTCCGGATCGGCGACGGCAAGCTCGAGATGTTCGGCAGCGATGCGATTGGCGAGCGGAATGGCCTGTTTCAGATCGGCCACGAGGATGACCGCGCCGAAGTCGCGCCAGCTGGCGGCTGCCGTATCCGCGCGGTTCAGCGTCTGCAGCTGGCGTTCGACCGCCTGCTCCACCGCCTTACCGAATTCGACATCATCGGTGATCAGGATCGCCTGGGCGCTGGCATCGTGCTCGGCCTGCGCCAAAAGATCGGCGGCGATCCAATCGGGATTGTTGTCCTTGTCGGCAATGACCAGCACCTCGGAGGGGCCGGCGATCATATCGATGCCGACGGTGCCGAAGACGTGGCGCTTGGCGGCGGCGACATAGGCGTTGCCGGGCCCGGTGATCTTGGCGACCGGCGCGATCGTCTCGGTGCCGTAGGCGAGAGCGGCGATCGCCTGGGCGCCGCCGACGCGGTAGATCTCGGTCACGCCGGCAAGCCTGGCGGCGGCCAGCACCGCCGGATTGACGGCGCCACCGGTGGCCGGAACGGCGATGACGATACGGTCGACGCCGGCGACCTTGGCCGGCACGGCATTCATCAGTACCGAACTCGGATAGCTCGCGGTGCCGCCCGGGACGTAGAGCCCGACCGCCTCGATCGCCGTCCAGCGCGAGCCGAGACGGACGCCGAGATCGTCCTCGTAGATATCGTCCTTCGGCAGCTGCCGGCGATGATGGGATTCAATGCGGAGTGCTGCGAGCTTCAGCGCCCCCAGCACTTCCGACGGCACCGCCTCGACGGCGGCATCGATCTCTTCGGGCGTGACGCGCATCGGCACGGTGGCGAAATCGATGCCGTCGAATTTCAGCGAATATTCGGCAAGCGCCACATCGCCACGGGCCCTGACGTCATCGATAATGCCGCGCGCAACGGCGTTCACATCCTCGGAGACTTCGCGCTTCGTCGTCAGGAAAGCGGCGAAATGCTGCTCGAAACCTTCCGATGCCTGATCCAGCCAGATTGCCAAGGCCGATATTCCTTCTCAACTCGAAACCGCAACATTCAAACGTCTTGCGCGTCAGGGATGGCGCGGCTTGGAAGCCGCCTGCCATGCACCGCCGATATCGGCCATCTGCACCTCGATGCATTCGACATCGAGCGCAATCGAGGCGTTGCCCGACAGCGCCAGCTCGACCGTGCCATCCGGCCCCTCGCCCTTCTTCTCGAAGCGCAGCGCCAGCAGCGACAGCACTTCATCTCGCTCGCCACGGTCGATGCCGAGCGAACGCACGGCCAGGACCCGCTTGAAGACCAAGGCAGCGCGGCGGCGCTCGAACCCTCTGCGCTTGCGCACGGCACTTTCCCAGACGAAGCGATTGGCGGCAAGCGCGAACTGGGCACCGCGCGGCGACCAGTCGATGTCACCGACCTTGAAGACGCTATCCTGCATATGCGCGGAAATGATCGCGAGGTCCTCGTCATCGAGCGCAACAAGCTTCAGGTCGGTCATTCAGGCTCAATCCCCAGAGCATGATGCCGAAAAGCGTGAGCGCTTTTCGGACGACATCATGCTGTTGTTTTTAACAGGCACCGCCGGAATGGCGATGCGTTAGACAAGGGAAATAAGATGCTGCGACCGATTTCGCAACCGGAATGAAGGTCTCTGTTACTCGCTGATGCGCTGGACGACGGCGCCGCAGCGGGTCAACTTCTCCTCGAGCCGCTCGAAACCGCGATCGAGATGATAGACGCGGGAGACCGTGGTTTCGCCCTCGGCAGCAAGGCCGGCGATGACGAGCGAAACGGAAGCGCGCAGATCGGTCGCCATAACAGGCGCGCCGCGCAGGCGCTGGACACCTTCGATCTTCGCCGTCTGGCCTGACAGCGTGATCCTGGCGCCGAGCCGGGCAAGCTCCTGCACGTGCATGAAGCGGTTTTCGAAGATGGTCTCGGTGACGTGCGAGATACCGGACGAGCGGGTCATCAGCGCCATGAACTGCGCCTGCAGGTCGGTCGGGAAACCCGGGAAGGGATCGGTGACGATATCGACCGGCTTGATGCCGGCTCCGTTGCGCTTGATGCGCATGCCGTTGTTGGTCGCGGAAATATCCGCGCCGGCGCGGCGCAGCGTTTCCAGCGCGGTTTCAAGCAGCGACACATCGGTATTTTCGAGCACGACGTCGCCGCCGGCCATGGCAACGGCCATCGCATAGGTGCCGGTCTCGATGCGATCCGGCAGGACGCGGTGGCGGGCGCCGGAGAGCGAGGTGACACCTTCGATGGTGATGGTCGCGGTGCCTGCGCCGGAGATCTTGGCACCCATGGCGTTCAGGCAGTTGGCGAGATCGACGACTTCAGGCTCGCGGGCGGCATTGCCGATAACAGTGGTGCCGCGGGCAAGGGTCGCCGCCATCATCATCACATGGGTGGCGCCGACGGAAACCTTCGGGAAGGTGTAGCGCGCGCCGATCAGGCCGCCATCCGGCGCCTTGGCGTTGATGTAACCGGCATCGATCTCCATGGTCGCGCCGAGCGCCGTCAGGCCTTCGATGAAGAGATCGACGGGGCGTGTGCCGATGGCGCAGCCGCCCGGCAGCGACACCCGGCAATGGCCTTCGCGCGCCAAGAGCGGGCCGATAACCCAGAAAGAGGCGCGCATTTTCGAGACCAGTTCATAGGAAGCGGTGGTATCGACGATGGTGCGGCAGGTGAAATGGATCGTGCGGGCGTAGGAATCCTCCTGGCGCTCGCGGCGGCCGTTGACGGCGACGTCGACGCCATGATTACCGAGGATGCGCATCAGAAGTTCGACATCGGCCAGATGCGGCACGTTTTCCAGCGTCAGCGTGTCGCTGGTCAGAAGCGAGGCGATCATCAGCGGCAGTGCGGCATTCTTGGCGCCGGAAATCTGAATGATGCCATTCAGCTCATTACCGCCGACGATTCTGATACGATCCATGTGCGCTTACTTCCTGAAAGTTCTGGCTTGAAAGAGGAGTGGGGTGTTTAGGGGATTTCTTAAGAGGCTTCAATTCGTGCCGGACGGAACATTACGATTCGTCCATTTTTGCGGCGGGCAGCCCATTTGTTTCGTCGGCCTGGCCGGAACGGCGGGCGCGCACCTGCTGTTTGCGTCGGCTGAGATTTTCCCTGAGCTTTTCGGCGGCGCGCTCGCGGCGCAGTTTCGCCTGTGCCTCGATTGCCTCTTTGCGGCTCTGGTGGCCAGTTTCGGTCTTGTCGTTCATGTCACAGGATTAGCCGAATTCGCGCCGATCCAAAAGTCCCCTACACCGCAATCCACGCGAAGTTGGAATTTGCGGCTTGCGCTTGTCGTCAAGCTGTGGCAATAGCCGCCCCGTTCCCGCGATTGAGCCGCCCGGCTCGCACGGGTCCTGGTCCTGCTGCCGTAGCTCAGTGGTAGAGCACACCCTTGGTAAGGGTGAGGTCGGTGGTTCAATCCCACTCGGCAGCACCAGTTTTCTTTCAGGCAATAACATCATATCTCGTGTGCCCGGCCGCCCCTCATCCAGCTGCCGCCACCTTCTCCCCGTAAACGGGGCGAAGGGGATATGCCGCAACGTCTCCGTCCCTCGCTGGCCCCTAGCAGGGCACGTCCCCTCGCCCCGTTTACGGGGAGAGGGTTAGGGTGAGGGGCAGCCATCCGCAGGAAGCGGACAGCATGCCCGTACAATCGGGGATTTCGGTCGCTTCGAGATAATAGGGTCGGAACGGGGATAACTGCCACCGTTCGACCAATTCGCCAGTTACCACAACGTCTTGACCTGGAATTGGTTCGTGGGGCAGTCCGTTAACCCCGTCAAATATGCCCTCTACATACTATCGATCAACACTCTCTGATGCCACATGGGAGGCGATATCTATCGTCTCCCTCTTCCCCAGCCGCCTATGGCATTCACACATTTAGAATTGCCTATGGAATGGCGTTCTGATTCTCTTGCTGCAAGCAGGAGAATTGAGCGATGGATGATTTGAGCCTGGGGCGGTTTGGCGACCGTCGCCTGGAAAAAGGGGGGCGTTCTTGCTGGAGCGCCTTATTGCGACGGCCGGCCAGGGAATGCGGGTGCGCAAGCTCGGCGGCAATCGGGCCGGAGAGATCCGCTTGACCCGGTTCTTGCGCAATGGAGCGGTCGATCCGCAGGCGATGATCGATGAAGCGGCCTTGCGCACGGCCGGCCGCTGCGCGGATCGGCACATCCTGGCCATTCAGGATACGACGGTGGTCCGTTCCAGCGGCGGTGGCGGTCTTTATCTGCATGCGATGATCGGGGTCGACGCCGACGATGGCGCGATCGTCGGGGCGATCCATGGACAGTTTCTAAGCCGCGACCAGGGCAAGCGCGGCACCCAGCGGGCGCGTGCGATCGAGGAGAAGGAGAGCTATCGCTGGCTGGAGGGCGCCGACCGGGCGGCAAAGGTTTGCGAAGCCGCGCGCCACATCACCGTCATTGCCGACCGCGAAAGCGATATCTATGAGGCCTTCACCCGAAGGCCTGCCAATGTCGACCTTGTCGTGCGCGCCGCCAAAGACCGCAGCCTCGGCAAGGACCAGCCGTCGCTGTTTGCCATGGCCGATGCCTTGCCGGTTGCTGCAAACCTTGCCTTCACCCTGCCGGCCAAGCCGGGCCGCAAGGAGCGCGACACGCAATTGGCGATCCGCTTCAGCGCGGTGACATTGCCGCACCCGAAGAACGGCATCTACAAGAAGACCCCGGGTGGGGTGCGCCTTTATCTGCTGGATGTGCGCGAGAGCACGCCGCCACCGGGCGAGACGCCGATCCATTGGCGGCTGCTGACGACCTACGCGGTGTCGGATGCCGACCAGGCGGCGGCGGTCATCGCCCTTTATCGCCGCCGCTGGACGATCGAGCAATTGTTCCGCACCCTGAAGACGCAGGGCTTCGATATCGAAGGCCTGCGCATCGAGGACGAGGGGGCGTTGAGCAATCTGGTGACGGCCGCCTTCGTCGCCGCCGTCATCGTGCAGCAACTGGTGCATGCCCGCGACGGCGCCCCGCCCGGCGGCACCTTGCGCCCCATCGAAGACGCCTTCGCGCCAAGCGACCGACCGCTGCTGGAAGCCTTCTGCGCCAAGCTGGAGGGCAACACCGCCAGACAGAAGAACCCGCATCCCAAAGGGTCGCTGGCCTACGCCGCCTGGGTCTGCGCCCGCCTCGGCGGCTGGACCGGCTACTATGGCAAGCCTGGGCCAATTGTCATGCTCGACGGATGGCAGCAGTTCCAGGCCGCCAAACGCGGCGTAGACCTCCTCTTATCAGCTTTCGACAATGTGTGAATCTAATAGCCCCAGCCGCTGAAGGTTGACCCGCAGATATTCCCGCTGCATTCGCGGGACAGTTTCGATGGAAATATTGACGAGGAAGGCTTCTTCAGCCGATATCTCCGCGCCGTGGGCAAGAGGCGGCATTGCCAGCGCGCCATAGAAAATAGCAGTCTGGATCAGATTTCCGCCTAACCATATATTGAACTCTTAGCTTGCGGAGCACGGATCAGCGATACGGGCCTGCACCTTATGGTTTATTGAAGGCCTCTCCTTCGCGTACGGGCGTCCCCCCTTCGAATCCTACGATCGCGTGTCGCCAGGTGGCATTTCCGTTTCACCAGCAACAAACGATTCACCATTGTTGACCGCAAAAATCTCGCTAGAATGGCTATCATGGCCGTGTCTCGCCTGAGGATAGGCGGGCGCTGCACCGTAGTTCTGTCGAAACCCTGGAGGAGCATCGATGGCAACTGAAAAATGGCACGACCCGGTCAAGGTCGGTTTCGAAGGCGCTGACCTCAGAACCGTCAACGGGCCGTTCGATGCGCTGAAATGCCTGGCGGATCTCTGGCCGAGCGCGCGCGGACTGCATTATATCAAGGCGCGCAGCACCTGTCGGGCAGCACTCGACGGACGGAAGAGCGTGGAAGAGGCAAGAGCCGAATTCCTGGCGGCTGCCGAAGAGGCGAAGCTGAAGCTGCTGCATTAACACGGCGAGGAACGCCCGGCTGTTTTTTGATTTGTTCGGCAAGGCGTGCCGGAACGATACATTGTATAATTTTTACTTAACCCTGGATCGAGCCGTTGCCGGGTTTGGGCGCAAAAGGCGTTGCGCCTGAGACAGCTGTTTCGATAGAAAACACCCAGCCATCATGATGATGGTCAGAGGCTCGTCACCCAAAACGCAGGCGAGCCTCGTTCGAAGGGCCAGGCATGGATGTCGTCCGACAACCGCCGACACTTTTCGGCATCATGCTTCAGAGCAGATCGGATTTTCAGCAGGCCGCGTCACCCGCATTTTCCACCTCGATATACCCGACACCGATGATCGTGCCGTCGCCCGTGCGGATGAAGGACGGCAGATAGTGCGGCTCTACAGGCGTGCAGGCGGTCGTTTCAGTATATTCGTTGAGCGCGATCTGGTCCTTCGGAAGCGCGGAATAATCCGTGCCGGTTTCGAGCGAGGCATAGGCCGAGCCGGCAAAGACACCGCAGCCGATGATCAGAGTGGACGCCCAGAGGCGAGGAAGCGTCTGCATGATGGTCTCCAGCGTTTCAGATCCGGCATTTCAACACGTGGGAGGGCGTTTTGGTTCCGTTGCCAGGCCCTGGGATGTGCAAGTGATATTCTCACTGTGCGGTGCTGCACCCTTGGCGGAGGGCGCCGCCGTTCCATATCTGGCGGCAGTCCGAGAGGAATGACGACGATGAAAGCGCTACTGCCCGCCTTTTTCGCCGGCGCCCTGCTGGCCGGCTGCTCCTCGGCCGACAGCCCGGCGCTCGACCCCATCCCCGGCAGCATCACCTATGGCGGCCAACCGCGAACCAAGCTGACCAAGTCGCCGGTCGGCAGCGCCGTTTACAACCAGTTCTACAATGAGAGTGGCCAGCGCGTGGAGGAGACCTATATTCTTCAGCCGGACCGCAGCCTGAAGCTGGTGCGTCGCGAAGTGGGGCCGGATTTCCCCGATTGAGGATTGCCCGGTTCCCGACTTGACATCGCCGGCAATCGCGAACATTCAAGGAACATCTAATCCTCTTGCAGTGATTCTGCCGGAGCCCGACCGGACGGCTGGATGTATCTCGAGAAACTCAATCCCCAGCAGCGCATGGCCGTCGAGCACGGCACGCTCACCGACGGCAGCCATATTGCCGGGCCGTTGCTGGTCATCGCCGGCGCCGGTTCCGGCAAGACGAATACCTTGGCGCATAGGGTCGCCCATCTGATCGTCAAGGGCGCCGATCCCCGCCGCATCCTGCTGATGACCTTTTCGCGCCGGGCCGCCGCCGAGATGGCGCGGCGCGTCGAGCGCATCTGCCGCGACGTGCTCGGTTCGAAGGCCGGCGTCATGACCGATGCGCTTCATTGGTCCGGCACCTTCCACGGTATCGGCGCTAGGCTGCTGCGCGAATATGCCCAGCAGATCGGCCTCGACGCCGATTTCACCATTCATGACCGCGAAGACAGCGCCGACCTTATGAACCTCATCCGGCACGATCTCGGCTTCTCCAAGACGGAAAGCCGCTTTCCGGCCAAGGGCACCTGCCTTGCCATTTATTCCAGGGCGGTGAATTCGGAGACGGCGCTCGACCAGGTGCTGCGCGACGCCTTTCCCTGGTGCGCGGCGTGGGAAAAACAGCTGCGCGAGCTTTTCGCCTGCTATGTCGAGGCCAAGCAGGCCCAGAACGTGCTCGATTACGACGACCTCCTGCTCTATTGGGCGCAGATGGTCGGCGAGAACGTGATTGCCGAGGATATCGGCAGCCGTTTCGACCATGTGCTGGTCGACGAATATCAGGACACCAACCGGCTGCAGGCCTCGATCCTGATGGCGCTGAAGCCCGGCGGTCGGGGACTGACCGTCGTCGGCGACGATGCGCAGTCGATCTATTCCTTCCGCGCAGCGACGGTGCGCAACATTCTCGATTTTCCCGCCGCCTTCAGCCCGCCCGCCAATATCGTCACGCTCGACCGCAACTATCGCTCGACGCAGCCGATCCTGACAGCCGCCAACGCCGTCATCGATCTCGCCTCGGAGCGCTTCACCAAGAATCTCTGGACCGAGCGGCAATCGGCCGAGCGGCCGCGCCTCGTCACCGTGCGCGACGAGGCCGAGCAGGCGCGTTATGTCGCCGACAAGGTGCTCGACAATCGCGAAGAGGGCCTCAAGCTCAAGCAGCAGGCGGTGCTGTTCCGCGCCTCGCATCACAGCGGGCCGCTGGAGGTTGAGCTGACCCGGCGCAACATTCCCTTCGTCAAGTTCGGCGGGCTGAAATTTCTCGACAGCGCCCATGTCAAGGACATGCTGGCCGCCCTTCGCTTCGCCCAGAACCCGCGCGACCGGGTGGCCGGCTTCCGCCTGATGCAAATCCTGCCGGGCGTCGGCCCGTCGACGGCGCAGAAGGCGCTCGACCTGATGGCCGAGGATGCAAGCCCGCTGTCGGCGCTCGCCGCCATGCCGGCGCCGCCGCGCTCCGGCGAGGACTGGGCGGCTTTCGTTTCCATGCTGCAGGAGATGAAATCCGGCAGGGCCGGCTGGCCGGCGGAAATCGAGCTGGCGCGGCAATGGTACGCGCCGCATCTGGAGCGTCTGCATGAGGACGCGGCAACGCGGCAGGCCGATCTGTTACAGCTCGAGCAGATTGCTGGCGGTTATGCCTCGCGTGAGCGTTTCCTCACCGAGCTCACCCTCGATCCGCCGGATGCGACCAGCGACCAGGCCGGCGTGCCGCTGCTCGACGAGGATTATCTCATTCTGTCGACCATCCATTCGGCCAAGGGCCAGGAATGGACGAGGGTTTTCATGCTCAACGTGGTCGACGGCTGCATTCCGAGCGATCTTGCCGTCGGCGCCACCGCCGAAATCGAGGAGGAGCGCCGGCTGCTCTATGTGGCGATGACCCGCGCCCGCGACGGTCTCGACCTCGTCGTGCCGCAGCGTTTCTTCACCTATGGGCAGAACGCCCAGGGCGACCGTCACGTCTATGCCTCGCGCAGCCGCTTCATTCCGGCGACCCTGCTGCAATTCTTCGAGGCCTGCAACTGGCCGCAGGTGAAATCGGACGCCGCCGCGCAAGCGCAGGCGCGGCAGGTGCGCATCGATGTCGGCGCCCGGATGCGCGGCATGTGGCGCTAGAACAGGATGATTTTAGGCCCGGTCGGCCGAAAATCCGAATCCTGTTCTGAATTAAAGAGTTAGAGCATGATGTCGCCCGAAAACCGCTCACACTTTTCGGCATCATGCTCTGAACGCGCCGCAGCGGATCCGATCCATGCGACGCGCTTTGCTTCAGCTCTGACCTGGCAGGCGCTCAGTAGTCCCAGAACACCGGCACCCAACGGAAGACGTCACCGTCGACCGCCACCCGGCCGACCGACGGGAACGGCAGGTGGGTGGCCACCAGCTGTTCGCCGTTCGCTGCCAGCTCCCTGAGAAGATCGATGCGAACGCGAGCGGCCTCCTCGGGATCGTGTTCGAAACCATTGTACCAGTCGGGGTGCTCGAACCCGACCGCGAACACGGCATCGCCGGCGAATGTCAGGCGGTCGCCGCCGGATGCCAGGCGAACCACGCTGTGGCCAGGGGTATGGCCGCCGGTGCGTTGGACGACAACACCCGGCGCCACCTCGGACCGCTCATCGAACAGCTTGAGATGGCTGCCGTACTCGCCGAGAAACCGCTTTGCCGTTGCCCGAAGCGCATCCGGAAAGCCCGGCGGCATGGACACGTGGCTGAAATCGGGCGCCTCCCAGAACTTGGCCTCTGCGGCCGCCACGTGGATCCTGAGATCAGCACGCAACTGGTCCTTCACGCCATCGACCAGCAGCCCGCCGATGTGATCCATATGCAAGTGGGTAAGTACCACGTCGGTCACCGATGTCAGATCGATGCCAGCGGCTTCCAATCGCTTGATCAACTGCCCGGCGCGCGGCAAGTTCAAGTCCGGATCCAAGCCTAGCCCGGCGTCGATGAGAATGGTCTGCCCGCTGCTGCGCACAAGAACCACGTTCAACGCCCAGTCGAAAGCGTCTCGCGGCAGGAACATATCGTCCAGCCAGACTGCCCGGTCAGCCGCGTCGGCGTTGTGTCCCAGCATCGCAGTCGGGAGCGGCAACACGCCATCGCTGATAATCAGCACTTCAATTTCACCGATCCGCACCGCATAGCGCGACGGAACCAACTCTTCGGGCTTCGGCCTGCCAGGCTCCTGCTGACCGGTCGTACGGGGTTTTGCTTCTGCCGGCGACATGATGCGCTCCTGTTTTGCGTGATCGAGATGTCGGTTAGGGGTCACGTCGCGGACACTATGTCGGGGCGTGCTGACGGTCGATCAGGTCAAGGGAGAGGAAAGGCTACGCCTTAGGATAGGCCAGCCTATAGCTTCAGCGGGCCGTCGCGAAGGTTTGGTAGTGTACAGGCTGGCGTGAAGAAGCATCGGTTATCGCCCGCCGAACTGTGCCTGCACTTAGTACTCAGAGGTGCGGTGTCAGAGCGAAAGCGGCGGGTCGGCCGGTTTCAGGAAACGCTCCAGGATTGCCGGTTCCACAGCCTCGACTGACGCGGGCGACCATTTTGGATTGCGGTCCTTGTCGATGACGGCGGCGCGGATGCCCTCGAAGAAATCCGGGTTGTGCAACATCTGCAGGCAGGCGCCGAGTTCACGGCCGAGGCATTCGGCCAGCGACGCGCTGCGGCGGCCGGCTCTCAGCAGATGCAGAGCGAGCTTCAGGCTGGTCGGCGAACGCGCCAGCAGTACGCGGCGCGTCTCGTCGGCGAACTCTCCCGCCTCCCGGCCGAGCGCCGCGAGTATCTCCTCGACGCTGTCGAAACAAAACGCACGGTCGATCACCGCTGCGTTCTGCCGCAGCCGGCTTTCACCCTGAGGTTCCGCAAACGCCTGCAAGGCGGTATCGACATCAATCGACGAACTACCGCATGGTAGTGTGGACAGCGCATCGATCACCTCGCCTAGTCGCGAGGAAGCGATTTGAACATCGGCAAGCCCGGCGTGGATCGCGTCGGCCGCGCCGATATCGAGGCCCGTCAGACCGAGCCATGTCCCGGCTTCACCGGGTGCCTGCGGCAGAAGCCAGGTGGCGCCGACATCGGGGACATAGCCGATACCGGTTTCTGGCATCGCCAGCCGGGTGCGCTCGGTAACGATGCGGTGGCGGCCGTGCGACGATAGGCCGACGCCGCCGCCCATGGTGATGCCGTCCATCAGCGCCACATAGGGTTTGGGATAGACGGAAATCAAATGGTTGAGTCGGAATTCTTCGCGCCAGAAGGTTCCGGCGAGGCCGTCGCCGGCCTGGGCGCTCTCGTGCAGGGCGCGGATATCGCCGCCGGCGCAGAAGCCGCGTTCGCCTTCCCCCGTCGCCACGACAATCGCCACGTCGGCATCGCGGGCAAAGCCGTCAAGCGCTTCGGCGATCGTCCGGATCATCGCCAGCGTCAGGCTGTTCAGCGCCCGCGGCCGGTTGAGCCGGATGATGCCGGCAGCGCCTCGCCGCTCAATGATGACTTCGCTGTCCTGCATGGTTCACCTCCGCTTTTGAACCATGCATAGACGACGATGCGGCATCGCTCCAGAGCATTTCCGGCAAGCCCGTAAACAGGCTGCCGTCGAGCACGGTTCAGAAGGATGCGGCGGCAAGCGCCCGGTGGATGCTGTGCAGGTCGTCGACATTTCTGTTCGACAGGAAGAGTTCCCAATCGAGCGAGCTCTGAACGATGGTCTCGAGCGAATCGTGGCGGGGCTTCCAGTCGAGCACCTGGCGGGCGAGCGAAGCGTCGGCGACGACGCTGGCCGAATCGCCGGGGCGACGCGGCGCCATATGGATTTTGAAAGAATGCCCGTGCAGGCGGGTGACCATGTTCAAGACGTCGAGCACCGAATAGCCGCTGCCATAACCGCAATTGGCAACCAGCGAGCCTTTGTCCCTGCGCAGATGCTGCAGCGCTTTCAGATGCGCGTCGGCAAGATCGGTGACATGGATGTAGTCGCGCACGCCGGTTCCGTCATGAGTGGGATAGTCGATGCCATAGACATGGACACTGTCGCGTTTGCCGAGTGCTGCCTCGCAGGCGACCTTGATCAGATGCGTGGCCCCTGCGGTCGACTGGCCGGTGCGGCGATCGGGGTCGGCGCCGGCGACGTTGAAATAGCGGAGCGCGACATAGTTGAAATCATAGGCGGCGGCGGCATCGCGCAGCATGAATTCGGTCATCAGCTTCGACTGGCCATAGGGATTTTCCGGATTGAGGGAGGCATTCTCTTTCACCGGCAGGTCGTTCTGTTGCTGACCGTAGACGGCCGCTGTCGACGAAAAGACGAAATTGCGGATGCCGGCCTTGATCGCGGCGGAGAGAAGCGCCCGGGTCTTGCCGGAGTTGTTGTCGTAGTAGGAAAGCGGATCGGCGACCGAGACCGGGACGACGGCGGAGCCGGCGAAATGGATGATCGCCTCGATGTCGTTTTCGATGAAGATCTTCTTCAGGATGTCGGGATCGGCAATGTCGCCGAGGTAGAAACGCGCCGCCGGCGCCACGGCCCAGCGAAAGCCGGTGGAGAGGCAGTCGAGCACCACCACATCCTCGCCCGCATCGATGAGCGCCCAAACCATGTGACTGCCGATATAACCGGCCCCACCCGTCACCAAAACCGCCATGTCCCACACCCCTGCTTTCGCTTTTTAGAAGCAGGGGCATCAGGCGCCGGTTTTTCTTTCCAATTTTCTTATCGCAGGGCCGTTCGGGACCCTTTCAACGCTTATGTTTGGAGTCGTGGTTAGAGGCCGATTTCGGGCTTTGCTCAAGTTTTAGCGATCCGGCCGTTCCGACGCAAAATCGGCCCGGCGCGCGCTCTCGGCGGCCCTCTCAGAGTTTGACGATATAATCGCAGAGCCGCTCGGCAGCGACCGCTATCTGGCCGGGGTCGCGCAGGAAACAGGCGCGCAGGAACAGCTCGCCGCCGGCGCCGAAAGCGGTTCCGGGGGCGAGACCGACGCCCGTCTTGTCGACGATGTCGATCGCGGCCCTGCGGCTGTCGGTAACCCCGTCGATCTTCAGGAAGGCATAGAGTGCGCCGTCCGGCTTCAGCGTCTCGACGCGGTTGGTGGCAATCAGCGCATCGCAGAGGATGTCGCGGGAACGGGCGGCCTTGGCGATGTTGGCGCGCACGAAATCGTCGCCCTGATCGAGCGCCGCGACGGCGCCCTTCTGCATGAACTGCGCCACACCCGATGTCGAATATTGGATGAGGTTTTCGAGCACCTGTCCCATCTCGGGCGGAGCGACGATCCAGCCGACGCGCCAGCCGGTCATCGACCAGTTCTTCGAGAAGGAATTGACGAAGACGATCTTGTCGCCCTCTTCCATGATGTCGAGGAAGGAGGGCGCCCGGCCACCGGCAAAATAATAGAGGGCGTAGATCTCATCCGCCATGATCCAGAGATCGTGTTTGCGGGCAAGGGCGAGGATTTCGTCGAGATCCTTTTGGGTTGCGGTCCAGCCGGTCGGGTTTGACGGCGTGTTGATGAACAGACCCCGAGTCTTCGGCGTGATCGCGGCTGCGAGGCGGTCGAGATCGAGCCCCCATCTGCCGCCCGTGAACTGCAGTTCGACGCCGACGGCGCGCGCGCCGGCGATTTCGAGCGCGGCGGCGATATTCGGCCAGGCCGGGGTGAGATAGACGAATTCGTCGCCCGGCGAGGTCAGCGCCTGCACGGCGATCTGGATCGCCTGCATGCCGGAGCCGGTGACATAGAAATGCTCGACCGGAAGCCGGATTCCGAAATGTCTGAAATAATAATCCGACAGCGCCCGGCGAAGCTCGGGAATGCCGCGCTGCCAAGTATAGAAGGTTTCGCCTGAAGCAAGCGCCTCCATCGCCGCCCTGCTGATGAAATCAGGCGTCGGCAGGTCGCCTTCCCCCACCCAGAGCGGCAGCAGGCCTTGCCGGCCGCGGGCATAATTGACGACTTCGACGATCCCGCTTTCGGGCGCCGCCATGGCGCGCGGGCTCAGGCTTTTCACGATCGACATGCATATCTCCGGTTTCCGCCTTCATAGAAGATTTGCGCCGGCAAATCCCATGATATCCAGTGATGCTATATCGATTTTCGTGATGAATGGCCGGGCTGGGCCGACGGAAAAAATCCCGCTGGGAGATTGACGCCTGCCCCTCATCCGCCTGCCGGCACCTTCTCCCCCTTCTGACGGGGAGAAGGGGATCTGCCGCAATCTCTCCAGTCCCCACCGACCTCTAGCAAGGCACGTCCCCTCTCCCCGTTTTTACGGGGAGAGGGCTAGGGTGAGGGGCAGCTATCGACACGAACGGACAGCAGTGGGTTTGGGACGGAGCCGCCGACTTCAGCCCCGATCAGCCGTCGGGCGCGTGGCGAGGAGATCGCGGATCTCCGTCAGCAGTTGAACATCCGCCGGCGGTGGGGGCAGCTCTTCCGGTGCGGCCTTTTCCTGGCGCTCGACCTGCATGCGCAGATAATTGACGCCCTTGACCATCAGGAAGATGATCCAGGCCAGAATCAGGAAATTGATGAGAACGGTGAGGAAGCTGCCATAGGCGAATACCGCGCCCTGGGCGCGGGCGGCGGCAAGTGTGGGCGCGTTGACGGCCGAGGACAGTGGCAGGAAGTAATTCGAAAAATCGAAGCCGCCCATAATGGCGCCGACGATCGGCATGATAAGGTCATCGACCAAAGATTTGACGATGCCGCCGAAGGCGCCGCCGATGATGACGCCGACTGCAAGATCCATGACATTGCCGCGGGCGATAAAGGCCTTGAACTCATTGAGCATCCGATCCGTCTCCCTTCGATCCATTTCAGAGGTATGCAGTTGTTTTCATTAGCTACATCTTCATCGCAATTAATCAATTGCAAATCGCAATAATCCGGCCATGTCCCGCGTGCAGCCTTTGACTTAAGGTGTAGATGGGCGGGAATTTTCAAGGCTCCTGAAATGACTTAAGCTGACCTGTATTGCGGCAGGTGCCGGCGGCTTTTCGCCGGCGGAGGGTCAATGCTTCCAGGCTGGGTCATATTCGCGTCTGCCTTCGGCTATCTGCTGCTGCTTTTCGCCGTGGCGAGCTATGGCGACCGCAAGGACCGCGGCCCGGGTGCGCCGGAAGGCGGATGGCCGGTCGTCTATGCGCTGAGCCTGGCGATCTATTGCACCTCCTGGACCTATTTCGGCAGCGTCGGGCTTGCGGCGCAGCGAGGGTTGGAATTTGCCGGCATCTATATCGGCCCCATTCTGGTCTTCACGCTCGGCATGCCGCTGCTTCGCCGCATCATCGAGCTCGCCAAGGCCGAAAAACTCACCTCGGTCGCCGATTTCGTCGCCGCGCGCTACGGCAAGAACCCGACGGTCGCCACGATCGTCGCGCTGATCTCGCTGATCGGCACCATTCCCTATATCGCGCTGCAGCTGAAGGCGATCTCGAGCACCGTCAGCGCCATGGTCAACCCGTCCGATTACGGCATCGGCAGCGGCAATCTCTATTTTCTCGACCTGCCACTGCTGGCGACGCTGGTGCTTGCCTGCTTCGCCATTATGTTCGGCACGCGCCATACCGATGCGACCGAACATCAGGACGGACTGATCCTCGCGGTTTCGATGGAATCGGTGGTCAAGCTGGTCGCCTTCCTGACGGCCGGCATCTGCGTCATCTGGTTTCTTTTCGACGGTCCGGCCGATCTCTGGCAGAAGACCGTGGAAAACAGCCTGGTGATGTCGGCGCTGAATTATCATACGCCGATCAGCCGCTGGATCACCCTGATCCTGCTGTCGGCCTTTGCGATCATCATGCTGCCGCGGCAATTTCACGTGACGGTCGTGGAAAACCGAACGGCAAAGCAGCTGAAACTCGCGGGCTTTCTGTTTCCCTTCTATCTCATCGCGATCAATCTTTTCGTGCTGCCGGTGGCGATCGGCGGATTGCTGACCTTCGGCGGCGGCGGCAATGCCGATTTCTACATGCTGTCGCTGCCGCTCGCCGGCCAGATGCCCGTGGTAACACTGATCACCTTCATCGGCGGCTTCTCCGCCGCGACGGCAATGGTCATCGTCGATTCCGTGGCACTGTCGATCATGGTATCGAACGACATCATCATGCCGATCTTCCTGAGGCGCAAGCTCGCCGGCCGCGCCGGCCAGCGCGACGATTTCGCCAAGACGCTGCTCAACATCCGCCGCAGCGCCATCTTCGCCGTGCTGCTGTTCGGTTATGCCTATTACCGCTCGACCGACAGCACGGCCGGCCTCGCCTCGATCGGGCTTCTCTCCTTTGCGGCGATCGCGCAGATCGCCCCAGCGCTGTTCGGCGGGCTGATCTGGCGGCGGGCAAATGCGCGCGGCGCCATCCTCGGGCTGACGTCCGGCTTCGTCATCTGGATCTACCTGCTGTTCCTGCCGTCGCTCGGCGGTCCCGATTATTCGCATGTGGCAAGCGCCGTGCTCGGCTTCATCTTCCCCGGCGCGACTCTGTTTACTGCGCCCGATGCCGATCCGCTGGTCAATGCGACGGTCATGAGCCTGCTCGTCAACACCGCCTTCGTCATCGTCGGATCGCTCACCCGCAATGCCAGGCCGCTGGAACGCATTCAGGCCGGCATCTTCGTCAAGCGGCATTCGCGCTCGCAATTTGCCACGCGCGGCTGGAAGACCCGCATCAGCGTCGGCGACCTCAAGGTGGCGATCTCGCGCTATCTCGGCGAAGAGCGCATGCAGCGCTCGTTCACCACTTACGAACAAAGCTCCGGCCGCAAGCTGGAGGACGAACAGCCGGCCGATATGGCGCTCATCCATTTCAGCGAACAGCTGCTCGGCAGCGCCATCGGTTCCTCCTCGGCGCGGCTGGTGCTGTCCTTGATCCTGCAGAAGATCGAGGACGCCTCGTCCGACACCGCCTGGCTGCTCGACCAGGCGAGCGAGGCGCTGCAATATAACCAGGACATGCTGCAGACCGCGCTTTCGCAGATGGACCAGGGCATTGCCGTCTTCGACAGTTCCAACCGGCTGACGATCTGGAACCGCCGCTTCCGGCAATTGCTCGATCTGCCGGAGAATGCCGGCCAGGTCGGTTTTCCCCTCTCCGACATCGTCACCATTCTCAGCCAGCGCGGCGACATCGCGCCCGGCGACCTGCAGCAGACGGTGCGGCATTTCCTGACGCTCGACAAACCCTTCGCGCTGGTGCTCGGCGGCGGCGAGCGGATCATCGAGGTGCGCTCCAACGCCATGCCCGACAAGGGCATCGTCGCCACCTTCACCGACATCACCCAGCGCGTCAGCGCCGACCAGGCGCTGAAGCAGGCGAACGAGACGCTGGAGCAGCGCGTCGCCGAACGCACGGCGGAGCTCACCCGCGTCAACCGCGAACTCGCCGAAGCGCGGGCCGCCGCCGACGAAGCGAATATAGGCAAGACCCGTTTTTTCGCCGCCGCCGGCCACGACATCCTGCAGCCGCTCAACGCCGCCAGGCTCTATTCCTCCGCATTGGTCGAACGCATGGCGCAATCCGACACCAGCCCGATCGTGCGCAACATCGATTCGGCGCTGGAATCGGTCGAGACCATTCTCGGCGCGGTGCTCGATATCTCCCGGCTCGATACCGGCGCCATGCGGCCGCGGCTCGCCTCCGTCGCGCTGTCAGACCTGTTGGAGCGCATCGAGACGGATTTTGCGCCGATCGCGCGGGAAAAACAGCTGAAGCTGGTGGTTATGCCGACATCGCTCAGAGTGCGCTCCGATCCCAATCTCCTGCGTCGCCTCGTCCAGAACCTCGTTTCCAACGCCATCAAATACACGATCACCGGCAAGGTGCTGGTCGGGGCGCGGCGACGCGGCAACCAGGTGATCATCCAGGTGATCGATTCCGGCATCGGCATTCCGCCGTCGAAATTCCGCACCGTCTTCAAGGAATTCGCGCGCCTGGACGAAGGTGCAAAGACCGCCTCCGGCCTCGGTCTCGGCCTTTCGATCGTCGACCGCATCGCCCGAGTGCTCAATCATCGGGTCGAGCTGCATTCGATGCATGGCAAAGGCACCGAGTTCCGCATCGCCATGCCGCTCGACGCTTCGCGCCCGGCCGAAGCCGCGGCAGCCGTCGCCCCTGCCGAACGCGGCGGGCAGCCGCTGAAGGGGCTCAAGGTCCTGTGCATCGACAACGAGCCGAAGATCCTTGAAGGCATGCGGCTGCTGCTCAGCGGCTGGGGCTGCGAGGTCAGGGCGCTCGATTGCCTCGCAGACGTCATATCAAGCGATGGCGATGGCGGGCCGCCGGATCTCGTCATTGCCGACTATCATCTCGACGACGGCACCGGCATTGCCGCGATCCTGCACCTGCGCCGGCAGTTCGGCACGGATCTCCCGGCTTTGCTGATCACCGCCGACCGCACGCTTGAGGTGCGCGGCGAGGCCGAGCGGCACGACATCGCCGTTCAGCACAAACCGGTACGTCCGGCGGCGCTGCGCGCGTATATCACTCAAATATCCGGCCTCAAACGCGCAGCCGCAGAGTAAGAGATTCAGTCCGTCGTGGTCATGAGGCGTGCGACGAGAGAGCGCACACGCGCGGCATCCGGCACGTCGCCGAACAGGATGCGGTACATGATCGGCGCCACGACCTCATCCATGACACGGTCGACATCGGGAAAGGCCTCGCCGCGCGCCTTCGCCCGGTCGGCAATGACGACGATCTGCTGGCGCATATATTCGGCGCATTTGCAGGCATTGGCGCCGGCCTGCGCCGCCAGCACATCGCGGATCATCTCACGGCCTGGCCCGGAGGACATTTCCTCGGCATATTGCTCGGCCCAGGCTTCGAGGTCGGCCCTGCCGCTGCCGGCATTGACCGGCTGCATATCCGGCCGCAACCGCTCGACGGCGACATCGGCCAGCAGCTCCTGCAGGTCGCCCCAGCGGCGGTAGATGGTCGACGGGGTCACCCCCGCCCTGGCAGCGATCAGCGGGATCGTCACCTCGGCGCGGTTCATCTCGGCCAGCAGCTCGCGGACGGCTTTGTGAACCGATGCCTGAACCCGGGCACTTCTGCCACCCGGCCGGAGATTTTCTTTCAATGCCATGCCCGCACCCCGACTTACGCCTTCTCAGTTCTATGGTTCAAAATCTTTGAAAGATGCATTAACGCAAAGAATTTGCCTTTATGCCGCAAGCGCCTTAAATGGAGCTAACGCAACGGCTTAGCTTTAAGGGGCTTATATATGCTCGCCTCAGTCAAATCCACAGAGAATGCGCCAGCCCCCTCGATCGGCTTTCACGCACTGACGCTCGCCACCTTCTTCGGCGCTTCAGCGGCGCCGACGCCGCTCTACCGCATCTATCAGGAGAATTTCTCGCTCTCGCCGGTGGTGATTACGGTGATCTTCGCGGTCTACGCTTTCGCCCTGCTGGCGGCGCTCCTGATCGCCGGTTCGATCTCCGACCATCTGGGCAGGAAGCCGGTGATCTTCTCAGCCCTCTTACTCGAAATCCTTGCCATGGGGCTGTTCGTCGTCGCCAACGGCCCCGGCTGGCTGATCGCGGCACGGACCGTTCAGGGTGTGGCGACCGGCATTGCCGGCGCTTCGCTCGGAGCGGCGCTTGTCGATGTCGATCGGGCAAAGGGGCAGATCGTCAATTCGATCGCGCCGCTTTGCGGCATGGCGGTCGGCGCGGTCGGCACCAGCGCCTTGATCCAATATGGCCCGTTCCCGATGCATCTCACCTATGCGCTGCTGATCATCGCCTTCACCCTGCAGGCGGGCGGCATCTGGCTGACCCGGGAGACGGGCGGCAGGCGACCCGGCGCGCTCGGCTCGCTGATGCCGCGGGTCGTCATTCCGCCGCAGGTGAAGCGGCCGCTGTCGCTGGTGACGCCGATCAACATCGCCAACTGGACGCTTGCCGGCTTCTACCTCTCGCTGGTACCGTCGCTGGTCGCCAGCACGACCGGCAGCCGCGCGCCGCTGACGGGCGGGGCTGTCGTGACCGCGCTGATGGTGAGCGGAGCAATCGCCGTCTATCTCAGGCGCGGCAAGACGGCATCGGCCAATCTCGGTTTCGGCGTGTCGGCCAAAACGCTCGGCATCCTGACGGTCGTTGCCGGCGTGCATCTTGCCAATGTGCCGCTGCTTCTCGTCGGCACCGTCTTCACCGGCGCCGGCTTCGGCACCAATTTCCTCGGCTCGATCGGCACCATCATGCCGCTCGCCAAGGCGGAGGAACGGGCAGGCCTGCTTGCCGCCTTCTACGTCCAGAGTTATCTCGCCTTCAGCCTGCCGGCGATCCTTGCCGGCTTCCTGGCGAAATCGGCAGGTTATGGCCTGACGACGGATATCTATGCGACGGCCATCCTGCTTTTGATGGGCATCGGGATCATCGCTGTCCGTAGTGGCCGCAGGATGATGGCCTGACATACAAGGCCCACGTCACGGCTTGAGATCGAGCAATGCACGACCGCTGCCATCCATGGCAAAGGGCACGGAGGCATGCTGGTGAGCGACGATCCAATGCCCGTCTTGCTTGACGATGCCGAGGGTCTGGCGGAACCAGAGATCGACCTCGGCGCCATCGGTCTTGGTCCCGGTCATATGCATGAGGCCGCTCCAGAACGCGACACCCCCGCCGACCGTCAACTTGGCATCGCGTACCTCGCCGCCGATCGGGCCTTCCCACGTGTCGAACCACGCCTGCAGACCCGCCTCGTCCTGGCCGTAGTAGACCAGCGGCGGCGCCAGCGAAAATTCGACGGAATCCTCGGCCTCATAGGAAAGCGCCTCCGCGGCGTTCTTTTCGCCCAGCGCCTTGGCCCGCATCATCAGCATGGCGATGATCGCCTCTTCGTTGATCCTGGCTTCGTCTTTCACGGTCGTTCTCCTTTCCGTTGTGGACAGAGGACGAACGGGAGGAGGACGATCCGACATCGGCTGCTGAATTGCTTCAGAGGTAACTCGTCACCGCCGGTTCGTTCCACCAGGCATCGTGCCTGCCGTCGGCATAACGGACTGATAAGGCCGCCAGTTCCTCAGGGGTGATATCGTCGAGGCAGGCGATGTTGATCGAGACATAGGCGCCGCCGATCGCTTCGACATAACCGTCGCCGAAGGCGGACACGCCGCAGGTGCGGCAAAAGCGGTGATGGCCGCTCATCGTGTTGAACTGGTAGTCTGACATCTCCTCCTCGTCGCACATCAGCCGGAAGTCCTCCGGCTTGACGTTGGCGCCCCAATAGCGCCGCTTGGCGCAGATCGAACAATTGCAGCGGCCGGTGCCCGCTTCGAAGTCCATGTCCACCTCGTAGTGCACTTTGCCGCAATGGCAGCTTCCTCTGTAGGTCTTCTTCATGGTGATCTCCTCCTTCGGCGTTGCAGCGGGCGCAGAACTATGACAATATGTTGTCACGATGGATGAGATACAGAATAGACAACATGTTGTCAAACAAAAGCGACCGGAGCGAACCGTGGAAGGGGACGCCTTTTCCGCTTTCGCGATCACGGCCCTTCGTCTTGCCGGCCATCTGATCGCGGCCGGCGACCGGCTGGCAAAGCCCGCGGGACAGACGAGCGCGCGCTGGCAGGTGTTGGCGGCGGCGCGGCGCGGCGACATGTCGGTGGCGCAAATCGCGCGCGCGCTCGGCCTCGCCCGCCAGGGTGTGCAGCGGCTTGCCGACGTGCTGGCGGGCGAAGGGCTGATCGCCTATGCCGACAATCCGGAGCACCAGCGGGCGAAGCTGGTGCGGCTAACGGACGAAGGGGCCGAGCGGCTGGGGGTGATCGAGGTGGCGCAGGCCGGATGGGCGGATGGGCTCGGCGCCGCGTTTACGTCGGCCGAGCTCGACGCGGCGCGGGCTGTCATGGCGCGGGTGATGGCGATGCTGGAGAGTGACGGGGCGTCCGGAGGTTGAGGTCGCACCCTGAGCGCCCCCTCTGGCCTGCCGGCCAGAAACGCAAAAAGGCCGGGCTAACCCGACCTTCCCTGCCATCTCAACGAACCGTGCCAGTACATCCGTGGTCACGATCCGGAGATGATATTCAAAGCTCCACGCGTCCAAGAGGACGCGTCAAGATTTAGGCCGCCTGGAGGCGGTCTGCCGACATCTTGCCGGACTTGTTGTCGCGGACGAGCTCGTAAGACAGCTTCTGGCCATCCTTGAGATCGCGCATGCCGGCACGCTCGACGGCGGAGATGTGGACGAAAACGTCGGCTGCGCCGTCATCCGGCTGAATGAAGCCGAAGCCCTTGGTTGCGTTGAACCACTTTACTGTACCTGTGCTCATGACGATATCCTTTTCGAATCGCTCATAGAAGATTGCAGCCCGGGCAAAGCCCAAGCGGCGATGAAAACCGATTTTGGAGGAAGGTCGCCAGGAACGACGCAAGCGCCGTTTCAAAGTTCATCTAGCAAGATCGATGCGGAGACATGTAATTGCAAATTGTGTCCGCGGCAAGGCGTCGGCAAGGGAAAGTCGAATTCGGCTTGGCGGGGTGTTCACTAACGTCGTGCCGTGTAAGCCCCCCTCTGCCCTGCCGGGCATCTCCCCCACAGGTGGGGAGATTGGCTGGGCGCACCGGCTTCCCCAAACAACTGGTGTCCGCCGGGCGAAACGGTAGAGAGGCGGGAAGGTTTAGCCACTTGCGATCTCCCCACCTGTGGGGGAGATGCCCGGCAGGGCAGAGGGGGGCGGCCACGGCACAACGGTAAAGATACTCCCGTTAATACCAAGGCCGCGGATCGCGCTTACGCCGCTGCCTTCGCCCCCGCATAGGGATCGAACCGCCCATAAAAGGTCTCGCCCTTGGCGGCCATGTCCTTCAGCAGCGGCGTCGGCTTGAAGTGGCTGCCGTAAGCCTCGGCTAACTTTTCCGCCAACTCGACGAAAGCCTTCACACCCATGCCGTCGATATAGCTCAGCGCCCCGCCGGTATAGGGCGCGAAGCCGAAGCCGAGGATCGAGCCGACGTCGGCTTCGCGCGGATCGGTGACGATACCTTCCTCGACCGTGCGGGCGGCTTCGAGCGCGATGGTGACGAGGAAACGCTGTTTGAGGACGGCGACATCGACCTCATCCGCCTGTTTCTGCGGATAGAAGTCCTTGAGCTCGGGCCAAAGCGACTTCTTCGCCGGTTTCGGCGGATAGTCGTAGAAACCCTTGGAGTTCTTGCGGCCGAAGCGGCCCTCCTTTTCGACCATGCGGGAGATGAGCTCCATATGCCTGGGGTCGATCGCCTTCTCGCCGAGATCGGCGATGGTGGCCTTGAGGATCTTCAGCGACAGGTCGATGGCGACCTCATCGTTGAGCGCCAGGGGACCGACCGGCATGCCGGCCATCTTGGCCGCGTTCTCGATCATCGCAGGCGGCACGCCTTCGATCAGCATGTCGTAGCTTTCCGACATGTAGCGCAGCACGCAGCGATTGACGAAGAAACCGCGGGTGTCGTTGACGACGATCGGCGTCTTCTTGATCGCCGCGACATAGTCGAGCGCGACGGCGAGCGCCTTGTCGCCGGTCTCCTTGCCGAGGATGACCTCGGTCAGCATCATCTTTTCGACAGGCGAGAAGAAGTGGATGCCGATGAAATCGGCCGGGCGCTTCGAGTTCTTCGCAAGACCCGTGATCGGCAGGGTCGAGGTATTGGAGGCGAAGATCGCGCCTTCCGGCAGTACGGCTTCAACCGCCTCGATGACCGATTTCTTCACTTCGCGATCTTCGAACACCGCCTCGATGACGAGATCGGCGGTGGCGAGACCGGCATAGTCGGCGGCAGGCGTGATGCGGGAGAGAAGCGCCGCCGCCTCGTCCTGCGTAAAGCGTCCCTTACCGACGGAATCCTTGACGAGGCCTTCGCAGACGGCCTTGCCCTTGGCGGCAGCCTCCATGTCGCGGTCGATCAGCGTCACCGGGAGACCGGCGGCGGCGGTGACATAGGCAATCGAGGCGCCCATGAAACCGGCGCCGACGACGCCGACATGTTTGAGTTCGGTCTTCGGAATGCCGGCGGGACGGCGGGCGCCCTTGCCGAGCTCCTGCATGGAGATGAACAGCGAGCGGATCATCGAGAAGGCTTCGCGGGTCTGCAGCACCTCGGTGAAATAACGCTGCTCGATCTTGAGACCCGTGTCGAACGGCACCTGCAGGCCTTCATAAACGCATTTCAGGATGGCGAGCGCGGCGGGGTAATTGCCGGAGGTTTCGCGGCGCAGGATTGCCGGTGCGGCCGGCCAGAGCTGGGCGGAGGCCGGCGTCCAGATGCCGCCGCCCGGCAGCTTGAAGCCCTTCTCGTCCCACGGGGCAACCGGCTTCAGCCCGTCCTTGATCATCTGCTTGGCGGCCGGGATCAGTTGATCCGGCTCGACCACCTGATGCACGAGGTTCATCGCCTTGGCGCGGGAGCCGGTCAGCGATTGGCCCGTCGTCATCATCTGCAACGCATCCTGAGCATTGGCAAGCCGCGGCACACGCTGGGTGCCGCCGGCGCCGGGGAAAATGCCGACCTTGACCTCGGGCAACGCGATCTTGACGCTCTTGGCATTGGAGGCGACGCGGCCGTGGCAGGCGAGCGACAGTTCGAAAGCGCCGCCCATGCAGGTGCCGTTAATGGCGGATACCCAGGGCTTGCCCGACGTTTCGAGCTTGCGGAACAGGCCGGACATACGGCCGACGAGACCGAAAAGCGTCTGAACGGCCGTTTCCGGGCTCTTCGCCTTCTCCTTCTGATAGGAGCCGAACATCGACTTGATCATCGACAGGTCGGCGCCGCCGGAGAAGGAGGACTTGCCCGAGGTGAAGACGACGCCCTTGACGCCGGCGTCGGCCGTCGTGGCGTCGATGATGGCGTTGAGCTCTTCCATCACCTCGGCGGTGAAGACGTTCATCGATTTGCCGGGCATGTCCCAGGTGACGAGAGCGATGCCATCGGCGTCGGTTTCGAGCGTGAAATTGTTGTAGCTGCTCATCTTGGGAATTCCTCTCCCTGAACTCTCTTGCGGTGAAGCCCCTCCCCGACAAGGGAGGGTTCAGATCCGATCAAACGCGTTCGATAACCGTCGCCGTGCCCATGCCGGCGCCGATGCAGAGCGTCACCAGCGCGGTATTGAGATCGCGGCGTTCGAGTTCGTCGAGCACCGTGCCGAGGATCATCGCGCCGGTGGCGCCGAGCGGGTGGCCCATGGCAATGGCGCCGCCATTGACGTTGATCTTGGCGTGGTCGATGTCGAAGGCCTGCATGTAGCGCAGCACCACGGCGGCGAAGGCCTCGTTGAGCTCGAAGAGGTCGATATCGGCAAGGCTCATGCCGGTCCGCTTCAACAGTTTCTCGGTGACGTCGACAGGGCCGGTCAGCATCAGGGCCGGATCGGAGCCGATATTGGCGAAGGCCTTGATGCGGGCGCGCGGCTTCAGTCCCATGCTCTCGCCACCCACCTTCGAGCCGAGCAGGACGACGCCCGCGCCATCGACGATGCCGGAGGAATTGCCGGCGTGATGAACATAGTTGATGCGCTCGATCTCAGGATGCGCCTGGATGCCGACGGCCTCGAAGCCGCCCATCTCGCCGGGCATCTGGAAGGACGGATTGAGGGATGCGAGCGCCTGCATATCGGTGCCGGGGCGCATATGCTCGTCCTTATCGAGGATCGTCAGGCCATTCTGATCCTTGACCGGGACGACCGACTTGTCGAACCAACCCTGCTCCCAGGCATGTCCAGCGCGCCTCTGGCTCTCGACGGCGTAGGCGTCGACATCGGTCCTGCTGAAACCGTATTTGGTGGCGATGAGATCGGCCGATACGCCCTGCGGCATGAAATAGGCCGGGAAATTCACCGAGGGGTCCATGAACCAGGCGCCGCCCGACATGCCGAGGCCGACACGCGACATGCTTTCGACGCCGCCCGCGATGACGATGTCATCGGCGCCTTGGGCAATCTTGCCAGCGCCGAAATTGACGGCATCGAGGCCGGAGGCGCAGAAACGGGAGATCTGCATACCGGGCGCCCTGGTGGAATAACCGGCTTCGAAGGCGGCGGCCTTGGGGATGACGGCGCCGGCATCCATCACCGGATCGACGCAGCCCATGATGATGTCGTCGACGGTTGTGGTATCGAGCCCGTTGCGGTCGCGGATCGCTTCCAGGCTCTTGGCCGCGAGGCGGACGGAGGGCACCTCATGCAGGGCGCCGTCCTTCTTGCCGCGGCCGCGCGGCGTGCGGACGTGATCGTAAATGAAAACCTCGGTCATTCCTCATCTCCCTGACGGCGCGGCGGCGCCGGTGAATTTCAACTCCCCCTTCCCCCCTCGGGGAGAAGGTCGGATGAGGGGGCGCTCGCGGCAAACTCGGCCTTGCTTGCGCGCGGCCGTTCGCTCCTTCGTCGCTCACCCCCTCATCTGTCCTTCGGACATCTTCTCCCCGCTGGGGAGAAGGAACCTCAATTAAAACGCTTCGGCGGCGAGTTCCATCATCGCATCGGCGCCGGCTTCGATGCGGGCTTTGCGCAGCGCGGTTTCCGGCATAATGCGTTCCATGAAGAAGCGGGCGGTCACCAGCTTGTTCTTCAGGAAATCCTCACGGGTTCCATCACCTGACGCAAGGCCGTCCTCGGCGGCTTTCGCCATCTTCGCCCACATATAGCCGAGGACGACGAGGCCGAAGAGATGCATATAGTCGGTCGAGCCGGCGCCGGCATTGTCGGGCTTGGCCATGGCGTTCTGCATGAACCACATGGTCGCGCCCTGGACGTCGTTCAAGCCCTTCTTCAGATGCTTGGTGAAGAAGGAGAGCTTTTCGTCGCTGCGGTTCTCTTCGCAGAAATCACCGATCTCCTTGAACAGGGCCATGGCGGCGCGACCGCCGTTCAAGGCGAGCTTGCGGCCGACGAGATCGAGCGCCTGAATGCCGTTGGCGCCTTCATAGATCATGGCGATGCGGGCATCCCGCACATACTGGCTCATGCCGTGTTCTTCGATATAACCGTGACCGCCGAAGACCTGCTGGGCCATGACGGCATGGTCGAAGCCGCGGTCGGTCATCACGCCCTTGAGGATCGGCGTGACGAGGCCGAGAATATCGTCGGCCGTCTGGCGCTCCTTCTCGTCGGTGGCGCGGTGGGCGATATCGGATTTCAGCGCGGTCCAGAGCAGGAAGGCGCGGCCGGCCTCGTTGAAGGCGCGGATGGTCATCAGCGTCCGGCGGATATCGGGATGGACGATGATCGGATCTGCCTTCTTGTCCGGCGCCTTGACGCCGGACAGCGAGCGGCCCTGGATGCGGTCGCGGGCATAGGCGGCGGCGTTCTGATAGGCGACCTCGGAAATGGCGATGCCCTGCAGACCGACCATCAGGCGGGCCTCGTTCATCATCACGAACATGGCGTTGAGGCCGCGGTTTTCGGCGCCGATCAGGAAACCGGTCGCCTCGTCGTAATTCATCACGCAAGTGGCGTTGCCGTGAATGCCCATCTTGTGCTCGATCGCGCCGCAGGAGACGGTATTGCGGGCACCGAGCGCGCCGTCCTGGCCGACCAGAAATTTCGGAACGATGAACAGCGAGATGCCCTTGGTGCCCTCGGGCGCGCCTTCGATGCGGGCGAGCACCAGGTGGACGATATTGTCGGTCAGGTCGTGTTCGCCGGCGGAGATGAAGATCTTCTGGCCTGATATTTTGTAGCTGCCGTCAGGCTGCGGCACCGCCTTGGTGCGCAGCATGCCGAGATCGGTGCCGCAATGCGGCTCTGTCAGGTTCATGGTGCCCGACCAGGAACCGTCGACCATCTTCGGCAAGTAGGTGTCCTTCTGCTCCTGCGTGCCGTGGACGAGGATCGCGGCGATCGCGCCCTGCGTCAGGCCGGGGTACATCATCAGCGACATGTTGGCTGCGGACGTATATTCGCCGACGGCGCAATGCAGCGTATAGGGAAGCCCCTGCCCGCCGAATTCCTCAGGCACGGCAAGGCCGATCCAGCCGCCTTCGCGATAGGCCCTATAAGCCTCCTTGAAGCCTTTTGGTGTCGAGACGCTGGCATCGTCGTGGCGATGGCAGCCTTCCTGATCGCCGGAATAATTCACCGGGAAGAGCGCCTCCTCGGCAACTTTCCCCGCCTCGCCGAGGATCGCCTCGATCATGTCAGGCGTGGCATCGGCAAAACCCGGCAGATTGTTGTAGCGTTCGAGGCCCAGCACATCATTCAGGACGAAGAGCGTATCGTTCACCGGGGCCTTGTAGACTGGCATTTCGCGAATTCCTCCATTCGACTGACCGGGTCGCACCGGCCTCGGGCACTGTCTTACAAAATATTGACGTTTGCGTAAACGTCAAATTCTGCAGCTTTGCGATCTTTCTCGAAAAAATTCGCGGACCACGAATCTGCGGGCGACGAAGTGCCCGGAAGCACGAGACGTCATCTCCCCTTCCTTGCCCATTGTGGAACGGCGTATAAGCGGAGGCGTCTTTCCAACGGCAATTGCGTAAGGGGCGGCCGGCATGATCAGTTTCGAGGCGATAAGGCAGCGTGCGGAAGAGCGGAAAGGCGGAGCGGCCGCGCTGCAGGCCTTGCTGGAAAAGCATCGGCCGGATCACGACCGGCTGCGCGCCATGCCCGACGATCGTATTCTCGCCGACATGACCCGGCGCATCTTCTACAGCGGCTTCGTCCAGAAGGTGATCGATGCGAAGTGGCCGGGCTTCGAGGCGGCGTTTTCCGGTTTCGATCCGGCAATGCTGAATATCGCGCCCGATGATTATTGGCATGAACTGACCTCGGACGAGCGGATCATCCGCAACGGCGCGAAGATCATGTCCGTTCGCGCCAATGCCGCTTTCATCAGGGAGCTGGCGAAGGAATATGGCAGCGCCGGCGTCTTCCTCGCCGACTGGCCGCGGGAAGACCAGGTCGGTCTCCTCGACCTGTTGAGCAAACGCGGCAGCCGGCTCGGCGGCATGACCGGGCAATATTTCCTGCGGGGCATCGGCCGCGACAGCTTCGTTGCGACGATGGATGTGCTTGCCTGCCTCAGATCGGCCGGCGTGCCGCTGTCTACCTCCGGGACGGCGAAGAAGGACCAGCCGCTGATCCAGAAGGCCTTCAACGACTGGGCCGAGGAGACCGGCCTTTCCTTCATTCATCTCTCCCGCATCAGCGCCTATTCGATCGATGCGGCGCACTGAGATCCCGCCGTGTCATGCGTTTCCGGTTTGACGAATTCAGCCGCAATTGCTGCCAAAAGCGGCCGTTGGACTGCAAACGTTAAAAAATTCTCATCGATATTAACGGCTTGTTTACCACGTTTCGTGAAAGGTGCGGGTTGAGCAGTAGCGACCCGCATTCCTTTTCCCCGTCTCGCGTTTCTAAAGGATGCCGCTACATCGTTCAGCCTGAGGAAAGTCTAATCGACGATCTTCTTTCGGATGATGCGCTCCGGTCCGCGTGAAGACGCTGGCCACAGACGGAAAAGCCACGGATCGAGCTCTGACGAGAGGTCGAGCAGTCGAAGCGAGCAAGAAGATGAACGGATCGCGATCAAATCCTTCCCGGCAGTCCGACAGGACCTCGCTCGATGCGCTGAACCGCACGATCGAAGGGCTGGAGGCGCGCATCGAAGGGCTAATGGGAAGCGGGCGCGAACCCCGACCGCGCACGGCAACGGCCGAGCGCGACGTTTACGCCAGCTCCAATTCGCCGCGCCCGGCCAGAGCGCCGATCGAGCCGAGGCCAGATCCGCTCGCTGAAATCCGCCAGCGCCAGCGCGCGCTGGAAGCCGGTCGTGAGCGGCCTTACGGGCGCGAACCGGCTCCGCAGCTGCGCGAACCCGCGCCACGCGCCACAGCGTCTCAGCCGGCACCCGCCTTCCGCGCCGGCGACGATACGATGACGGAGATCGCCCAGGCGCTCGTCAACCTGCGCCAAGACCTGAAGCGCGACATTTCCGAAGGCGTTACCCGCGAGATGAATGCGCTGCGCACGGAACTGCGCGAGATCAAAACAAGTGCCGGCGACGGCCGCTTCGCCGACGACATCCGCGCCGACATGAACCGCCTCGCCCAGAGCATCACCCAGCTGACCGGACGCTCGGCCGGCGCGGAAGCGGCCGGCCTGCGTGAAGATTTCGAGGATCTGCGATCGCTGATGGACGGGCTGGCGCGCGAGGAATCGCTGCGTCACATGGAAAGCCGCTGGGACGGCTTCGAGAACCGGCTTGCCGCCCTCGATACCGAGGGGCTGCAGGAAGAGCTGGTTTCGCTCGCCTACCGGCTCGACGACATCAAGCGCCATATCGGCGGCATGGGCGAAAGCCCGGCGGTTCGCGCGCTGGAAGATAAGCTCATCGCCATCGCCACGGCGATGGAGCAGTTCGGCAATATGATCCAGCCGCATGACCGGGTCATGGCCGAACAGTTCGCCGCCATGGACATGCGGCTCGACGAGATCAGCCGGGCGATCGCGGCCAGCGGACGTGCGGCCGCCAACAGCGATCCGACGCTGATGCAGCGGCTGGAAAGCCGGCTTTCGGCACTCGCCGACCAGATCGACGTGATGAGCCATGATGCCGCCAACCGGGCGACGCCGGCCGATGAGCTGGCGATGCGGCTGGAGGCGCTGACGGAACGTGTCGAGGATCTGACCAACGCCGAAGCGACGTCGCGGCTCGACGAGCGGCTGGAACATCTTTCCTATCTGCTGGAGCGCACGCAGCAGACGGCCGCGCAGCCCGACCTCACGGGACCGCTGTCCGACATCTCCCGCAAGATCGACGCGCTCGAGAACGGCGCCGTCAACGACGTGCTGGCGCAGCGGCTCGATTATCTCGCCCGGCGAATCGACGAGATGGCCCATCCGCAGCCGGCGCCGGCCGCGGCGATCGACGACGGCGCCTTCCGGCGTCTGGAAGGGCGCCTGAGCGATATTGCCGCCCGGCTGGAGGAGAGCACCGCAGCACCGCCGACAGATCCTCGGGCGCTGAAGAACCTCGAGGACCAGATCGCCAATCTTTCGGCGCTGATGAGCGAGCCGCGCGAAAGCGCTGCGATCCCCGCCGATCTCGACCGGCGCATGGGCGCGATCGAAGATTATATGGCGACGAGCGACGAATATATTATCGAAGCGGCGCGTCAGGCGGCGGAAGCCGTCGTCGAGGCCTATTCGCGCAATGGCGCGCTGCAGGGCGGCGTGCCGGCCGCCGATATGTCGGCGCTGGCGGCGCTGGCCGAGGATCTGCGCCACCTCGAGGATATCAGCCGTGACAGCGAGGAGCGCACGCACAAGACTTTCAAGGCGCTGCATGAGACGCTGGTGCATATCGCCGACCGCCTCGACGGGATGGAAGAGCGCGGACGGCCGGTCGCCCCGATGCCGGTCGCCGACGTCGATTTCGATGTCGACCCTTACGCGCTGATGGTGGCCGAGGCCGCCCAGACGCCGAGAGCTGCCCCGACAGCGATGGCCTCTCCGGTCATCCGCCCGGCTGAGGTCGCAGCCGAAGCTGCCGTCCCGGCCCAGGCCGCGGCCATGAGCGCGACGAGCGCGATCGCCATCGAAGCCGCGACCAGAGTGCCGGAGGCCGCAACGCCGGCACCGGCAAAGGCCGGCCTGCTCGCCAGCTTGGGCAAGCGGCTCCGCCCAGGCAAGAAATCCGAGACCAAGGCCGGCGAACGCGCGGTGATCGACCCCGCGCCGTCGATCGATCCTGCCGACGTGGTGCCGACGGATGCGGCGAATGAACTGCTCGAGCCGGGTTCGGGCGCGCCTGACGTCAAGAAGATCCTTGAACGGGTGCGCGCCAGCCAGAGTGCCGCGCGCGGCAAACCTGCCGGCGAAACCGATCGCGCCGATTACATCGCCGCGGCCCGCCGTGCGGCGCAGGCAGCCGCGATGGAAGTGGACGCCAACCCAAAGCAGGCAGCTCCCAAGGCCGAAAAAAAGAGCGCCACTGCCAAGGCCGACAAGCTGGGCAAGACCGACCAGACGGGCAAAACCGGCAAGATCAGCGCCTTTTCGCGCTACCGCCGGCCGATCCTGCTGGCGATCGGCGCCGTGCTGCTCGCCATCATGGCCTTTCCGCTGGCCCGGACGCTGACGAGCGGCGAACCCGCGCCGCAGGCGCCGGCGGAGGTCTCGGCGCTGACCGGAGCGACGGAAAACCCGCAGCCGGCCCTGCCTGAAGCGACACCCGCCCAGACGGACGCCGGCGTTGCCGCTACGACCGCTCCCGCAGCCGAAACGGCTCCCCCGGCCGGCGAACAGGCGCAGCCGGAATCAACCTCACCCACCGCCGGCGATCATCTGACCGACGCTGCACCGCTCGACGGCGAAGGAGCTGCAACTTTTGCGCCCGCCGCTTCGTCCAGCCCGACGCAGGAGACATCGGGCTTCCTTCCGAATACGCCGGCCGCAGCACCGCAGGCCGCCATCACCATTCCCGACACCGTGCAGCCGAAATCGCTTGCCGATGCGGCGCAGGGCGGCGATGCGCTGGCGCTGTTCGAGATCGGCGCGCGCTATTCGGACGGCCGCAACGGCGTGACGGTCGATCAGAAGCAGGCGGCGACCTGGTACCAGCTTTCGGCCGACAAGGGTTTTGCGCCGGCGCAGTACCGGCTCGGCAGCATGTACGAAAAGGGCAACGGCGTCGAACGCGACATTGCCAAGGCAAGGTCCTTCTACGAACAGGCGGCCAACCAGGGCAATGCCAGCGCCATGCACAACCTCGCCGTCCTCTACGCCTCCGGCGCGCTCGGCCAGCAGGATTATGCGACGGCCGCCTCCTGGTTCATCAAGGCCGCCAACCTCGGCATCACCGACAGCCAGTTCAACCTGGCGATCCTCTGCGCGAGGGGCAACGGCGTTCCTGCCGACCTCGAAGAATCCTACAAGTGGTTCGCGATCGCCGCCAAGGCCGGCGACAAGGATGCGGCCCAGAAGCGCGACGAGGTCGCCAACGCGATGAAGCCGGACCAGCTCGAGCGTGCCCGCACCAAGGCCGATCTCTGGAAGCCGGAGCCGCTCGACCACCGCGCCAACGGCATCGACATTCCCGACGAATGGGCGGGCACCGGCGCCAAGACAGCCTCGGTCGACATGAAGAAGGCGATCCGCAACATCCAGGCCATCCTCAACAATAACGGCTTCGACGCCGGCGTGCCCGACGGCGAAATGGGCGCGAAGACCGTGACCGCGATCAAGAACTTCCAGAAGTCGATCGGCCAGCAGCCGGACGGCAAGGTGACCGACGCGACGGTCAAGGCGCTGCTCGAGCGCAACAAGCAGGTGGCCAAGGCGATTTGAGGCGCGGCGCGCCGGAGATCGGCGAGACCGGCCCCTCATCCACCTGCCGGCACCTTCTCCCCGCATGCGGGGAGAAGGGGATTTGCCGCGACCTCTCCCTCCCTCACTGGCATCTCGCAAGGCACGTCCCCTCGCCCCGTTTTTACGGGGAGAGGGTTAGGGTGAGGGGCAACCATTGCGGCGCGAACCGAAAGGAGTCTGCCAACTCCGTCAGCAAATCCCAGCCTGGCGGCACTATGCCGCAAGGCTTTCGCCGCTTTTTGCTCCCGCCCGTCATGCAATCTGAAAAAAGCCGGAATATGCGGGAATATCCGTTCGCGCATCCGGCGAATCTCTGCCACCGATCTCCATCTCAGAGCTGATCGAAAGCCTCTGGCAACGATTTCGCGGTAAGGTGCGCATTCGAACGGGGACGTGACGGAAACCGCCCGGCAGGAGCGGTCATCATTCGGGGTCGGTTGTGACAATCTATCTGCCCATCGCAGAATTGTCGGTGAACATCTTCATCATTCTCGGCATGGGGGCGGCCGTCGGGTTCCTTTCCGGAATGTTCGGCGTTGGTGGCGGCTTTCTCATCACCCCACTGCTGATCTTTTACAATATCCCGCCTGTCGTCGCCGTCGCCACCGGCGCGAACCAGGTTGTAGCGTCGTCGATTTCGGGGGCGATCACCCATTTCCGGCGCGGCACGCTCGATGTGAAACTCGGCACTGTGCTTCTGATCGGCGGTCTTACAGGCGCCACGGTCGGTATCTGGATCTTTTCGCTTTTGCGCCGCGTGGGCCAGCTCGATCTCATAATCTCGCTGATGTACGTCATCTTCCTGGGGACCGTCGGTGGGCTGATGCTGCTCGAAAGCATCAATGCCATGCGGCGGGCTGCTCGCAACGAACCGCCGGCGCCACGCAAGCCGGGCCACCAGCATTGGGTGCACAAGCTGCCGCTCAAGGTGCGCTTCAAGAAATCGAAGATCTATCTCAGCGTCATTCCGATCGTCGCGCTCGGCTTTGCGATCGGCATCCTCACCTCGATCATGGGCGTCGGCGGCGGCTTCATCATGGTGCCGGCGATGATCTACCTCCTGCGCATTCCGACCAATGTCGTGGTCGGCACCTCGCTCTACCAGATCATCTTCGTCACCGCCTATACGACGATCGTGCAGGCGGCGACGAATTTCTCTGTCGACATCGTGCTCGCCTTCATCCTGATGGTGGCGGGCGTCATCGGCGCGCAATACGGCGTTCGCGTCGGTCAGAAGCTGCGCGGCGAGCAGTTGCGCGCCCTGCTCGGGCTGCTAGTGCTGGCCGTCGGCCTGCGTCTGGCGATCGCGTTGGTGGTAACGCCGACCGATGTCTATTCGGTGGTGATGGGGGATAACTGATGCGCCTGCTTGTCGCCCTCCTCGCGCTTCTTTGCCTGCTGCCGGCGGTGGCCGGCGCGCAATGGCTGCCGGGACAATCAACCGAAGCGGTGCGAGAAGGCCTTGAGATCGGCACGTCGACCAGCGAAATCGCCATCACCTCGGATTTCCACGGGGCGGATCTGACGATCTTCGGGGCGCTCTCGAACACCGACCAGCTGCTGCTCGCCATCGGCCAGTATGACGTGGTCGTGTTGCTGGAAGGCCCGCGCGAGGATGCGACGGTGCGCAAGAAGGAGCGTGTCTTCGGCATCTGGGTGAACAGGCGCTCGATGACCTTCGAGGCGGTGCCGCATTCCTATTCGATGTCGAGTTCGCGCATGATCGACGATCTGACGACGCCGCTCGAGCTGACCGATCAGGGGATCGGCATCGATCACATTCCGCTGACGCCGGTCGGCTTCGTCGGCGACGGCAGCAATCTCGGCGAGTTCCGCCAGGCTTTCCTGCGGCTGCAGCAGGGAGGCGCGCTTTACGACCGCAACCCGAGCGGCGTGCGGTTCGTTTCCTCGAACCTGTTCAAGGCGAGCCTGCGCCTGCCGGCAAATATTCCAAACGGCGTGCATACGGTGCGCGCTTATCTCTTCAAGAGCGGCAATCTCGTCACCGAGAAATCGCTGCCGCTGCGCGTCATCAAGACGGGCATCGAGCAGACGATCACCGATGCGGCACATGACCAGCCGATCCTCTACGGCTGCGTTGCCGTGCTGCTCGCCGTCGTCACCGGCTGGGGCGCCAGCCTCATCTTCCGCCGGGACTGAGCCGCCGCAAGGCACCGTACGCCCGCGAATGTCCTGTTATAGCGGCCACCGGTCGAGCGCCGGCTGGCCCCGGCGCACCTCATCCGCTCCTCCTCGTAAAAACCGCTTGCATTTTGCTATCGGCCACGTAAGGTTTGAACCAGTTTTTATTCGCAACCGGTTTACATCCGACAATCGAGAAGGAGGATGCCATGAGAAAGCTTATCGTCTGGAACCTGATGACCCTCGACGGGTATTTCGAAGGCACGAAGCCGTGGGATATCGACTTCCACAATCTCGCCTGGGGGCCGGAGCTGCAGCGCCTGGCCGAGCAGTTCGGCGAAGAAGGCGATCTCCTGGTTTTCGGCCGCAAGACCTATGAGGGCATGGCCTCCTACTGGCCGACGGCGCAAGGCGAAGACAAGATCAAGGCCTATATGAACGGCATCGCCAAGATCGCCGTGTCGCGGACGATGACCGAGCCCGGCTGGAACAATGCCCGCGTCGCCAGCGATCCGATCCCCGAATTGACGCGGCTGAAGCAAGAGGACGGCAAGACGATCTTCATCTTCGGCAGCGCCGAGCTTGCCGACAGCCTGTTGAAAGCTGGCCTTATCGATGAAATCAGGGTCTGCGTGGTACCCGTCATCCTCGGCGGCGGCAATCCGCTTTTCAAGCGCTCCGAGGCCCAGCTGCCGCTGAAGCTCATCGATTCCGCGACGACGCAAGGCGGCGCAGTGATCCTGCGCTATGAGCAGGTGAAGGTGTAGCAGGCTGCGGGCCATGGCTGTGCGATGCCTGGGCGAAACCCCTCCCCAACCCCTCCCCACAAGGGGGAGGGGCTATGCGCGGCACCGTCCCACGACAAACATCAACGCTTCTGCGGATGAGACGGTGAAGGGAATAAGGTCGGCGCGGCATTCAAGCCCCTCCCCCTTGTGGGGAGGGGTTGGGGAGGGGTCTTAGATCGTGGCTCGGCCCCGGTCGACGACGGCAGCCCTTTCCAAAAAGCTTCGTATTCGACTAAAAACCGGTTCTTAACATTTACGAGTTAGTAATCTCTCTGAAACGAGAGGTTCTGTTATGCGTACTCGTATCGTTCTGACCGCCGTGGGTCTCGCGCTACTTGCCGGCTGCGCGACGGCGCCGAAGCAGACGAGAAACATCTGCGCCGTGTTCGACCAGCGCGAGGGGCTTTTTTCCAGCTGGCAGAGAGCGGCCGAGCGGACAGAAAAGAAATACGGCGTGCCCGTGCCGATCCTGATGGCGACGATGTACACCGAATCGGGTTTCCAGCCTTATGCGCGGCCACCGCGTACCAAGCTCTTCGGCTTCATTCCCTGGACCCGGCCATCGACCGCCTACGGCTATTCGCAGGCGCTCGACGGAACGTGGGATCACTATCAGTCGCAGACCGGGAACTGGGCGGCGCGGCGCACGAACTTCACCGACGCCATCGATTTCATCGGCTGGTACCACTATCAAAACAGCGTGGAGACCGGCATTCCGCTGAACGATGCCTATAATCTCTACCTCGCCTATTATTCCGGGCCGACGGGATACAAGCGCGGCGACTGGCGCTCGAACGGGCAATTGCAGCAGACGGCGCAGAAGTTCGCGCGGATGGCTGGAACCTATCAGCAGCAGTTGCGGGGGTGTGATTAATAATAGTCTGAGGGGCGGCCACGGCAGGCCCTATCCGAATAGCAATCGCTACCCCCGCAAATTCCCATACCTGACAGAATAAATCCGATCGCGCCCCAAAAGATGCGCCACCAGCGACGATGTGTCGAACAGGCCTTTCATCGCCTGGTGGCCGAGATCCAAGCCCCCGCTCATGACGCCGAAGGCGGGCATCAGCAGGCGGGCGCCGTCGGTGGCGAAACAGGGGCGTCGGATTGATCGCTCGCGCCGGCGCACGGTCGCCGACGGGTGCAGGTGACCGGCGATTTCGCCGCTCTGCAGGCCGTTTTTCGGCTCGTGGCGGAAGGTCAGGCCGGCATAATGGATCTCGTCGGCGCAGGCGCCGGGCAGATCGACGACGCCGTCGGGATCGTGGTTGCCGTTGATCCAGATCCATTCGCGGCCACGCGCCATGCCGACGATCAGCGCGCGGAAATTTTCCGGCAGATGCGCGGAGCCGATGCGATCGTGGAAATTGTCGCCGAGCGAGACGACGAGCCTTGGATCGTAACGCGAGATGACGGCGGCCAGTACGGTCAGGGTCGCCAGCGTATCATAGGGCGGCAGCATCATGCCGCGGCGGGCGAAGGCCGCGCCTTTTTCCAGATGCAGGTCGGAGACGACGAGCAGGCCGGCATCGGGCAAATAGAGGGCGCCGAGCGGATCGCAGACGGCGGCAATGCCGTGGATCGACGTCTCGACGGCCGGTACTGCGGCCAGTGCCGATATGTCGCGCGCCAGCGCCAGGCGGTTCATCACGGTCGTCTTTTCCCTCGTCAGGCCCAATTCTGTCAGGTCCAATCCTTACGCCAGCGCTTCGGCGATCAGATCGTCCGCCGCTTCAGCGAGCAATGCGTCATGGGCCTCGCCCGGCACCGCTTCGCGTCCGATCTCCAGCATCACCGGCACGGCGAGCGGGGAAATATGATCGAGCGGGCGGTGGGTGATATGGCCCCTGATTCGCATCAGCATATCGCCAAGTCGGCCTATATCCAAAAGTCCGGTCGCCGCATCCTGCCGCGTCGCCTGCAGGAGGATGTGATCCGGCTCGTGGCTGCGCAGCACGTCATAGATCAGATCGGCGGAGACGGTGATCTGGCGGCCGCTCTTTTCCTTGCCAGGATGGCGGCGCTCGATCAAGCCTGCAATCACGGCGCAATTGCGGAAGGTGCGCTTCAGCAGGAAGGATTCGTTGAGCCAGGCTTCGAGATCGTCACCCAGCATGTCCGCGTCGAACAGGTCGGAAAGGCTGAGCCGGCCGTTGCCGATCATCAGGCCCATATCCTCCAGCGCCCAGACGGCGAGCGAATAATCGGTGGCGACGAAGCCGAGCGGCTTGGCGCCCGCCCGGTCCAGCCGGCGCGTCAGCAGCATGCCGAGCGTCTGGTGCGCGAGGCGGCCCTCGAAGGGATAGGCGACCATGTAGCCGCGGCTGCCGCGCGGGAAGGTTTCGATCAGGAACTCGTCGCGCTTCGGCAGCATCGATTTGTCCGTCTGCAGCGACAGCCAGTCGCGCACCTGATCGGGCAGATGGCGCCAGCGGTCGGGGTCGGCGATCATCGCCCGCACCTGCTCGGCAAGATAGGTCGACAGCGGAAACTTGCCGCCATTGTAAGACGGGATCTTCGGATCGAGCGAAAAGGCCTGCGACGCCAGGCATTCGTTTTCGCGGATGCCCTCGAAGCGCAGCACCTTGCCGGAGAAGACGAAGGTATCGCCGGGCGACAATTGCTCGAGGAAATATTCCTCGACCTTGCCGAGCGTGGCGCCGCCGCGGCCGATCCGGCCGCCCTCGCCGCGCTTGACCATGCGGATGTTCAGCATCGGGCTTTCGACGATGGTGCCGAGGTTGAGGCGATATTGCTGGGCGACAGCAGGGTTGGAGACGCGCCAGCGGCCCTCCTTGCTCTTGCGGATGCGGGCGTAACGCTCGTAGGTCCTGAGTGCATAACCGCCGGTCGCGACGAAATCGACGACGCGTTCGAAATTTTCCCAGCTGAGATCGGCATAGGGCGAGGCGCTGGTGATCTCGTCATAGAGTTCCAGCATGTCGAAGGGTTCGGCGCAGGCCATGCCGAGCACGTGCTGGGCGAGCACGTCGAGCGCACCGCGGCCGACCGGCGGCGTATCCTGGGCGCCGATATAATTGGCGTCGAGTGCCGCCTGGCACTCCATCACCTCGAAACGGTTGGCCGGCACGAGGATCGCCTTCGACGGCTCGTCCATGCGGTGATTGGCGCGGCCGATGCGCTGGGCAAGGCGCGAGGCGCCCTTCGGCGCGCCGACATGGATCACCAGATCGACATCGCCCCAGTCAATGCCGAGATCGAGCGTCGAGGTGGCGACGACGGCACGCAGCCGGTTTTCGGCCATCGCCGCCTCGACCTTGCGGCGCTGGGCGACATCGAGCGAGCCGTGGTGAAGGGCGATCGGCAGGTTGTCGTCATTGATCGTCCAAAGCTCCTGGAAGAGCATTTCGGCCTGGCTGCGGGTATTGACGAACAGCAGCGTCGTCTGGTGATCGAGGAGCTGCCGGTAGACATCGGGAATGGCATATTTGGCGGAATGGCCGGCCCAGGGAATGCGCTCGTCGGTCGACAGGATCGAAATGTCGGGTTTGGCGCCGCCTTCGACGACGACGAGGCCGGCGTGATGCTCCCTGCCCTCTTCCTGGGCGACCAGCCATTTCTGCAGGTCCATCGGCTCGGCGACGGTCGCCGACAGGCCGATGGTCTTGAGGCCTGGGGCAAGGCGGCGCAGACGGGCAAGGCCGAGCGACAGCATATGGCCGCGCTTGGAGGTGACGAGCGAATGCAGCTCGTCGAGCACCACATATTTCAGGTCCTTGAAGAAGCGCTCGGCCTCGCGGTTGGCGAGAAGCAGGGCGACCTGCTCGGGCGTCGTCAGCAGAATGTCTGGGGGGCTGAGTTTTTGGCGCTGGCGCTTGGCGTTCGGCGTATCGCCGGTGCGGTTTTCGACGGTGACCGGCAGGCCCATCTCCGCGACCGGCTTCATCAGATTACGCTCGATATCGATCGCCAGCGCCTTCAGCGGCGAGACATAGAGCGTGTGGATGCCGGTGAAGGCGGACCCGGGTGGAATCTTGCCGCGACGGGTAAGGTCGGTGAGCGACGGCAGAAAACCGGCAAGCGTCTTGCCGGCGCCGGTCGGCGCAATCAGCAGGGTGCTTTCGCCGGCCTCGGCGCGGGCAAGCAATTCCAGCTGATGGGCGCGCGGACGCCAGCCCTTTTCCGCAAACCAGCGGGTAAAGGCGGCAGGAAGCAGGGCTCGGGCTTCGGAATCGATCTGGTCCACATCCTGAAGGTAGTGAAACACCGGCGAAAAAGAAGAGCGGCCGACCGCTCACATCGCGATATAGCGGTCCTTGCGATGATTGATGGCGAGGGTGAGGTTGAGCACGACCGCGCCGAGCACCGAACAGGCGATGATGAAGGGGCTGGCGACGAAGAAGGAGAGCGCCAGCACGATGCCGTCGAAGCCGAGCTGGACGAGGCCGGCGCGCCAGCCGAAGCGATCCTGGATGTAGAGGGCGAGGATGCCGATGCCGCCGAGACTGGCGCGGTGGCGGAAAAGCGCCAGCATGCCGGCGGCGATGACGAGGCCTCCGAAGAGCGCTCCGGCGACCGGATGGACATGCGCCACGCCGATGAAGCCGGGCGCGAATTCGGACAGGACCGAGGTCAGCGCGATCGCAACGAAAGTCTTGATGGTGAAGGCGGGGCCCAGGCGACGGAAGGCGAGATAATAGAAGGGCAGGTTTACCGCAAAGAAGCAGAGGCCGAAGCTTATTCCGGTCGCATAATGGGCGAGGAAGGCAAGGCCCGCGGTGCCGCCGGCAAGCAGTCCCGCGCCGGAAAGAAGCGTGACGCCGAGCACCGCGAGCATGCTGCCGGCGACGATGCCCTGCGCGTCGTCAAAAAGTGAGTGACGGTCGGCGCTGGAATTCAGAAGGCCTGCGAAGGCATTGGATGCCATGATGTTCCCCTGCGGTTTTTCTCCTTCTATCCGGCGCAAGGAGAAAGGCAAGCAGCCGCCAGTTGACAGTCGAGATAATCATGGATATCTTTTATCCACGATTTGGAGATTGTTTCGATGAAGATGGGCGATGGCGTCGAGCAGGCCATTCACAGCGTTGCGATGCTTTCCGGCCTCTCCGAAGGCGGCGTGCTCTCGGCCGCGGCCCTGGCGGAATTCCACGGCGTGTCGACGAGCTATCTGTTGAAGCATCTGCAGGCGCTGTCGGGCGCCGGCATCCTCGATACCGTGCCGGGCCCGCGGGGTGGATATAGGCTGGCGAAGGCGCCGGAAGAGATTTCGCTGCTCGATATCCTGCTCGCCGTCGAGGGGCCGGCGCCGGCTTTCCGCTGCGCCGAAATCCGCCAGCGCGGCCCGAACCCGGTCTCCGACCGCTTCTTCGCCAAGCCCTGCAACATCAGCGCGGCGATGCTCCGGGCCGAGCGGGTCTACCGGGCCGAACTCGCCAAGACCAGCATTGCCGATCTCGGCATCGAATTGAATGCCCTCGACGACGGATCGATCGCAGCCCGAGGCTGCGCCTTCCTCGAAATCCACGAACGCAAGACGGCTCGCTGAGCCCTATCAAAGGAGAAAGACATGCAACCGCGTTTCCACTTCGCCAAAGCCGCCCCCGATGCCTACAAGGCGGTCGCCGCACTCGAACAATATGTCCAGACCTCTGGCCTAGAGCGCCGCTTCATCCACCTGATCAAGCTGCGCGCCTCGCAGATCAACGGCTGCGCCTATTGCGTCGACATGCATGTGAAGGAAGCCCGCCACGACGGGCTCAGCGAACAGTGGATCAACCTGATGTGCGTCTGGCGGGAATCGCCGGTCTATGACGCGCGCGAACGCGCCCTGCTCGGCTGGGTCGACGCCGTCACCAACATCGCCAAAACCGGCGCCCCGGATGCCGACTACGAGACGCTGAAGGCGTATTTCTCCGAGGAGGAGATGACAAAGATCACCGTTGCGATCGGCGCGATCAATATCTGGAACCGGCTCGCTGTCGGCTTCCACTCGCAGCATCCGCTCGATGCGGTGACAAAGGCGGCTTGAGGCCAATGCGTAGAGGTGAGTGGGGAGAGGTCGCGGCATATCCTCGTCTCACCTCAGTCCGAAGGAGGGGTTAAGGCCCCAGGCAAACGTGCCGGCAGGCGGATGGGACACCCGGCAGCGCGTTGAACCAGGAAGTGTGACGTTTCATCCGCTTCGTCGACGGCGAGTTTGGCAAAACACGCCCCCAACCTCCGTCATCCCAGGCCTTGAGCCTGGGATCCATGGCCCCGCTGGTGGCGGCGGCGTGGATCCTCGGGTCAAGCCCGAGGATGACAGAGTGTGGGTAGTTTGTGGAGCAAGAATAGCGAGGAATACGGGCGGAGCTGCGATTTTGACGTGGGCTTCTCAGCCCCATCATCTGTCCTACGGGCAACTTTGCCGCAGCTGAAATAGGCGACCCATGCAGAGGTGGCGGCGCCGCGCGGGGAATGATGGCATCCCAACAACCGACCCGAAATTTCGGGTCGGTTGAAAATTCCGTTATTCGCGATCGATCGTGGCCCGTGCGGCAACGGCGTCAGGCGCTGTGCCCGAGAGGTCGATGCTGTTGAGCAGATCGCGGACGACTTTCGTAATTTCCTCTGCGGAAGCGCCCTTGGCGTATTCTTCCTGCATGCGGCGTCTCACAAGTTTTTCCAAATCTGACATAACTCACCTCATCAAATCCGGCGCGGGGAGAAATGTCGCGCCGGGACCGGTCGCAGGCAAGTTACGTTTTGTTCAGAATGGGTTACCGATTTGTAATGTCAGAGTGCGATGTAGCGGTCGGCGCGGTGATTGATGGCGACGAAGAGGTTGAGGACGAGGGCGCCGAGGACGGAATAGAAGACCACCGGCGGCGTGGTGACGAAGAAGGCGGCGGCCAGCACGCACATGTCGATGGCCAGCTGGACGAGGCCGGCGCGGATGCCGAAACGCTCCTGCAGATAGACGCCGAGTATGCCGACGCCGCCGAGGCTGGCGCGATGGCGATAGAGCGCCAGCGCGCCGAAGCCGAGCAGCAGACCGCCGAGAAGAGCCGCCCAGGCCGGATGGATGCTCGAAATGGAAAAGAGACGCGACTGCAGATCGGCGATTGCCGAGGTCAGGCCGATGGCGATGAAGGTCTTCAGCGTGAAGGCCATGCCGAGACGTTTCCACGAGAGATAGAAGAACGGCAGGTTGAGCAGGAAGAAGGCGAGGCCGAAATTGACGCCGAAAGCGTAATGCAGAAGGAAGGCGACGCCGGCCGTGCTGCCGGTGAGAAGGCCGGCGCTGGCAAGTACGTATAGGCCGAGGGCTGCGACGAGACTGCCGGAGAATATGCCCTGCACGTCTTCGATCGGCGAGTGACGCGCAGCACTCGTATTCCAGAGGCCGAGGGCATTGATGAGCTGTGTCATGTCGCCAGTCTCCAACAGCAGACGTGTTCGCGAGCACGTCCGGAGAAATCCGGACGCAGTGGGTTATTGCTTATGAAAATGAGCCGGAGCGCTCGGCGTCTGATCGCCGCGCTCTCTTCGGATACCCTGCAATATCAGGCTTTCCGGGGTCCGAGCAAGCGGAATAGGTAAGCAATACTGTCCTATTCGAAAATCGCAAGAAACATTCGCTCAGGCCGGCTTGCGCGTAAGGAACAGAATGCCGGCAACCGGATTGCCGCCATCTTTGCGAATGACCGTCTTGGCGATGTCGAGGATTTCGAAGCCGTGGCGGGCAAGCAGCATCCTCACATAGGCTTCCGAATGGGCATAACGCAGCGACGGCGCGAGATGGAAGCCGCCGCCATCCCCCGCATCCTCGACGGAAAAGGCGAGATCGGCGCCTGATGCGGCGAGATCGTCGATGATGGCAAAGACGCTTTCGAGATTGCCGAGATACATCAGCACGTCGGCTGCCGTCACCAGGTCGGCGCGGCCACGTGGCCCCTCGGCAAAGAGGCCGGAAAGATCTGATGCAAGCGACAGGTCGGCCTGGGCGAGGTGATCGTAGACCGCCTTCTCGGCCGCCTTGGCCAGCATGTTCTGCGAGAGGTCGAAACCTTCGAGACGGTCGACGCGGCCATGGATTTCGGGGCCGAGCAGGCCGGTGCCGCAGCCGAGATCGACGGCACAGGTGTAATGCCTGCCGGTGGCAGAAACGAGGGCTGCGAGCTTCTGCGGCACGCTATAATCGAGTTTTTCGACCAGCGAGGTTTCGAAACGCTCGGCATAATCATCGAACAGCCGCTCGATATAGCGGCTCGGCGGCCGGTCGGGCGCAGCTCCTTCGCCGAGAACGGCCAGCTTGAGGGCCGCGCCAAAAATATCTTCGGGATCGAGGGCAAGCGTGCGGCGATAGGCTCCGATCGCGGCTTCCGCCCTGCCCGCCTTTTCGCGATAGGTGGCGAGGCGATACCAGCCGGCAGCCCAGGCCGGTGCGAGTTCGAGCGCCTGCTCCATCAACTCGGCCGCCGCCTCCGGCTCGCCGCCCTCTTCGAGCATCCGGGCATAATCGGCGCGGCGGTCGGCGATGACATCGCCTGAAGAAAGCTGGTGGGGCTGCATGAATAGACCTGTTGGCTCTTGCGCATGTCATTACCGCAAACCGCTGCACAGTTTGTATGACATACGTCTGCCCGCATCTGGCGGCGGCCACAAAAAAACTCAAGTCCTATTTCACAGGCGAAGCGGCCAATTCTGGAAAGGGCTTGCGGGCGGCGCGCCGCAACCTTATTCCAAGGGCAAACAGGAGATGGCGCATGTCCGATCAGGTGAACAGGTTCCTCGGCGATTCCCTCGGTCGCACATTGATAAAACTCATCGTCGTGTCGCTGATCGTTGGTTTCGTCATGACCATCTTCGGCCTGACGCCGTGGAACATCATTTATGGCTTCCGCGACTTCATCCTGGAAATCTGGCATCGGGGTTTTTCAGCACTCGGGCGCGTCGGCGACTATCTCCTCCTCGGGGCGACGATCGTCATTCCGCTCTTCCTCATCCTTCGGCTTTTCAGCTACCACCGGTAACATGACCTCCATCAATCTTTCCCGCCGCGGCCTGCTGCGTCTTTCCGGACTTGCGTTGGCCGCCGGAATCGCCGGCTGCACCACCGCGCCGCGCCTTGCCGGCACGCCCTCCGACGGCGAGGACGAGACGGCAAGCGTGCTGCCGCTCGTCAACCAGCTGCGGGCCAAGAACGGGCTGCCGGCGCTTAGCCCCGACCCGGCGGCGCAGACGGCCGCCCTCTTCCAGGCCAAACGCATGGCAAGCGCCGGCAAGATGGCGCATCTCATCGGCATGACCGACAGCTTCGGCGCCCGCGTCAAGGCGAGCGGCGTGCAGCTGCCGGCGGCGGAGAATATCGCTTCCGGCCAGCAGAGCGTCGATGAAGTGGTGACCGCCTGGATCAACTCGCCGCATCATCTGGAAAACATGTTGGGGCACTATGGCGGCCTCGGCGTCGCCGTCGCGCACAATTCATCTTCCAGGAACCTGCCCTATTGGGCGATGGTGCTGTCAAGCTGAGGCGATTCGGCCTCGACATGGGGCAAGCATGGATACGCGCAGCAGCAGTCATTCCCTTGCCTTCGAGGTCACGCACCGGCTGGTGCTCTCGATCGCCATTCCGATGACGCTCGGCTTCCTGACGACGCCGATGCTCGGGCTGACGAGCACGGCCGTCGTCGGCCATATGGGCGATCCGGAAGCGCTGGCGGGGCTGGCGATCGGTGCAATGCTCTTCGATCTCATCCTGGGCAGTTTCAATTTCCTGCGGGCATCAACGACCGGGCTGACGGCGCAGGCCTATGGCCGGCGGGACCAGCACGAACAGCAGGCGGTCTTTGCCAGGGCACTGATCTCGGCGCTCGGCTGCGGGCTGGCGCTGCTCTGTCTTTCACCGCTGCTCAAGGTGGCGGGTCTGCGGCTGATGGGCGCGGAAGGCGCGATCGCCGAGGCGACCGCCACCTATTTCTCGATCCGCATCCTGGCAGCGCCAGCCGCACTCGCCAATTACGCCATTCTCGGCTTCGTGCTCGGGCGCGGACGGGGCGGTGTCGGGCTGCTGCTGCAGGCGCTGATCAACGGCATCAATATCCTGCTGTCGATCTATCTCGGCCTGTCGCTCGATTGGGGCGTGGCCGGCGTCGCCTGGGGAACCTTGGCCGGCGAGGTGGCCGGCGCGCTTGCCGGGCTGTTCATCGTGCTCGGCGGCTTTGCCAAATCGGAGCGGCCGGCATGGCCCGAGGTCTTTTCCCGGCATCGGCTGGCCGAGCTTTTTGCGCTCAACCGCGACATCCTGATCCGCACCTTCGTGCTGATCGGCGCCTTCGCGATCATGACGCGGATCGGCACCGGCTTCGGCGCGGTAACACTTGCCGCCAATGCCGTGCTGATGAATTTTTTCCTGCTGTCGGGCTACTACCTCGACGGACTTGCCAATGCCGCCGAGCAGATTACCGGCCGGGCGGTCGGCGCGCGTTACCGGCCGGCCTTCGACCGCGGGCTGAAGCTTACGATCCTCTGGTCCTTCGGCCTGGCGGCGATCGTTTCCGCCTTCTTCTTCCTCGCCGGTCCCTGGCTGATCTCGGTGCTGACGACCTCACCCGAGGTGCGGCAGGCGGCAGCGACCTATCTGCCCTGGGCGGCGGTGACTGGACTGACCGGGGCGCTCGCCTTTTTGATGGATGGGGTCTTCATCGGCGCGACATGGTCGGCCGACATGCGCAACCGGATGCTGATGTCCTTTGCCGGCTACCTCGCCATGCTCGCCCTCTTCGTGCCGCTCTTCGGCAATCACGGCCTGTGGCTTGGTATGAATGCCTTCCTGCTGTTGCGCGGCTTCTTCCTGGTGATGCTGGTGAAGCCGCGGGCCGATCAAACTTTTCGGGCCGCCCAGTAATCGAGCCTGGTGTCGCGCAAGTCGCGAATCGAGCCGGCTTTTTCGCGATCCAGGAGCCCGGAGAGGCCGCGGATGATATCGCCCGGCAGGCCGGGGCCTTCATAGACCATGCAGGAATAGAGCTGGACGAGGTCGGCGCCCGCCCTGATTTTCTCCAGCGCCGTTTCGGCCGAGGAAACGCCGCCGACGCCGATGATCGGCAGATCAGGGCCGACGCGCTTGCGCATCCCGGCAAGCACGGCGGTCGACTTTTCGAACAGCGGCACGCCGGAGAGGCCGCCCGTCTCCTTGGCGTGGCGCTGATCCTTGAGGCCCTCGCGCGACAGCGTGGTGTTGGAGACGATCAGCCCGTCCAGCGGATGCGCCAGCGCCTCGGCGGCGATGTCGTCCATGCCCTCCTCGGTCAGATCGGGGGCGATCTTGAGAAAGACCGGAACCTTCCGGCCGGATTTCTCCGCCATCTCGTCGCGCGCCGCAAGCACTGATGACAGCAGCGCCGCAAGGCTTTCGCGCGCCTGCAGGTCGCGGAGGCCGGGCGTATTCGGTGAGGAGATGTTGGCGGTGAAATAGCGCGCGACCGAATAGAAGCGGCGGATGCCGGCGACGTAATCGGTAATGCGGTCCTCGCTGTCCTTGTTGGCGCCGATATTGACGCCGACGATGCCCTTGCCCGTCAGCGCGGCGAGGCGCGTAAAGGCGGCGTCATGGCCGTCATTGTTGAAACCGAGACGGTTGATCACGGCTTCATCCTCGACCAAGCGGAAGATGCGCGGGCGCGGATTGCCGGCTTGCGGCTTCGGCGTCACCGTGCCGATCTCGGTAAAGCCGAAGCCGAGCCTCAGCAGCGCCTCCGGCACTTCGGCATTCTTGTCATAGCCTGCCGCCATGCCGAGCGGGTTTTCGAAGGTGAGGCCGGCGACGGTCTGGCGAAGGCGCGGATCGGCGGTGATCTGGCAGGCGGGCACGAGGCCGGATTTCAGCGCCGCGATCGACATGCCGTGCGCCGTTTCCGGATCGAACAGGAAGAGGCCCTTGCGGGCGAGACGCTTGAAGGGATCGATCATGGCTGCAGCTCCGGGAAAATATGCGCGCCGGTCTCGTCGAGCGGCAGCCGCACCTCCCACAGCACGGCCGCAAGCGGCAGCTCGGCATAGAGATGCGGGAACAGATCGCCGCCACGCGAAGGTTCGAAGATCAGCTTGTCACCGAGGCCGCCGCCATCGACGGCAACCAGCATCAGGTCGGACTGGCCGGCGAAATGCAGGGCAGCGGTCTGCTTGACCTGGTCAGCCGTCGAGAAATGGATGAAGCCGTCCTTGAGATCGATGCCGGCGCCATGAAAAACACCGCTTTGTCTGGCTTGCTGCCAGAGCGGTTCCGTCACGATCTTGTAAAGGGTCGGTGTCAGGGTCATCATGGCCTCGCGATTGCTGGTCCTCGATCACCAGCGCTTTGCCGGAAAGAGGCGGCAATGTCCACGCCCCGGCGCCTAAAAAACAGGACCCGCACAAGCAAATCCGGAGGATGAGACGATGAAGATTTTGGTTCTCACACTTGGCGCTGTTCTCCTGCCGCTGGCAGCCGTGGCGGCCGAGGCCGATGCGAGCCGCTTCCAGCTGGAAAAGAGCGGCGATCATTTCGTCCGGCTCGACCGCCAGACCGGCGCCATGTCGATCTGCCAGGACAAGGACGGCGCTCTCGTCTGCCGCATGGCAGCCGACGAGCGGGCGGCCTATGAGGACGAACTCGACCGGCTTTCGGAGCGGGTGACCAAGCTGGAACAGCGAGGCCTCATCGAGCGGGCGCTGCCGAGCGATGCCGAAGTCGAGCGCTCGATCAGCATCATGGAGAAGATGATGAAGAGTTTCATGGGGATGGTGAAGGAGTTCCAGGCCGAGGAAAAGGCCAATCCCCTTCCGCAGAAGACCTGATCTGATATAATCTATCAGCAAGGTATGCATGGATCGCAGTGGGGACGGCGTCGCATGCAGCATGATCGGGCTCTTGGGAGGGAGTTTTCGATGCAGGAACAGACCATCATCATTGCGGACGACCATCCGCTTTTCCGCGATGCGTTGCGCCAGGCCGTCATCGGCATGGAAGGTCGCCAGTCGATCGTCGAAGCCGGCGATTTTGCCGCCGCGCGGACCGCGGCCGGCGCCCATCCGGACGCCGATCTGATGCTGCTCGACCTGGCCATGCCCGGCGTCAGCGGCTTTTCCGGCCTGATGGCATTGCGCGCCGAATTCGCCAGCCTGCCGATCATCATCGTCTCGGCAAGCGACGACGCAACGACGATCCGCCGGGCGCTGGAACTCGGCGCCTCCGGCTTCATTTCGAAATCCTCCGGCATCGAAGACATTCGCCGCGGCATCCAGACGGTGCTTGCCGGCGATATCGCCACACCGGAAAGCTATCGCGACGGCCAGGAGCAGGACCCCGATGTCGCCGACCTGATCCACCGCCTGCACACGCTGACGCCGCAGCAGAGCCGGGTGCTGACCATGCTCGCCGAAGGGCTCTTGAACAAGCAGATCGCCTATGAACTCGGCGTCTCCGAGGCGACGATCAAGGCGCATGTCTCGGCAATCCTGTTGAAACTCGATGTCGACAGCCGCACCCAGGCCGTCATTCAGCTCGGCAAGATCAATATGGCGATGGTCGCCTGAGGGCGCCCGAAACCGCCGATAGCAGGATTTTATTCCTCCTTTACCTTTACGCGCGCCGCCCGGTCGGTTACACTTCCGGCCGGCTGAAGCGCGGCCCGGATAGGCTGCACGGAAACGGGCGCACATGCTGTCACACGAGCAGATCTGGGAGGCGATCGACAGGCTTGCCGAACGGCATGACCTGACGCCATCCGGCCTTGCGCGCCGCGCCGGCCTCGATCCGACCTCCTTCAACAAGTCGAAACGGCTTTCGGCCGACGGGCGGTTGCGCTGGCCCTCGACCGAATCGATCGCCAAGGTGCTCGACGCGACAGGGGCGACCATGGAGCAGTTTCTCGCCCTCCTGCCACCGGGCGACGCTTCGGGAGAACGGACCGGCGAGCGTGCCCGGCAGCCGGACAGCAGGTTTCAGCCGCACGGTGGCGCCATTCCGCTGCTCGGCTTCGCGCAGGCCGGCGCCGGCGGCTTCTTCGACGATGGCGGCTTTCCGGCCGGGCAAGGCTGGGACGTGGTCGAGTTTCCGGCTGCGCCGTCGCAGAAATCGGGCGTCTATGCACTGGAGGTGCAGGGTGAGAGCATGATGCCGCTCTATCGCGACGGCGACGTGCTGATCGTCGAGCCCGGCGCGCAGGTGCGCCGCAACGATCGCGTCGTCGTGCGCACCCGCGAGGGCGAGGTGATGGCCAAGGTACTGCTGCGCCAGAGCCCAAGGTCGATCGAGCTGATGTCGCTCAATTCCGAACATGCGAACCGGACGCTCGATCTGTCCGACGTCGAGTGGATCGCCCGTATTATCTGGGCCAGCCAATAGGAAGATATTCCATGCGGCCTGCCGCCGTCTTCACCGGTCTCGCAGGAATGGCGGTCGTGGCCGGCCTGCTGATATCAGCAGAAGCAAGGCTCGGCGGCGGCACGGGCGGCGAGGATACGACTATCGCAGAGGCGCCGGCAACCGACACGGCGGCGGAAATCACCCCCGAGGCGACAGGCCGATCGGCGCCGATCTCGGACGCGGATGCCGAAATCATCGCGCGCGCGGCGCAACCGGCCGCTCCCTCACCCGCCCCGGCCGGACCCGTGGCGGCGAAGCCTGCCGATCCGCCGCGCCCCTCTGAACTGGCCGGCGGGCAAGCGGTGGGGCCGGCCGCCAAGAAGCCGATCGAGCTGGCGCGGCCTGTGGCCGAAAATGCCGGCATGCTTTCCTTTGGCGAGCGCCGGCTTCAGCTTGCCGGCATCGTCCCGACACCGGCCGACAGGATATGCGGCCCGGCAAGCCGGCAATGGCCCTGCGGCATGATGGCGAAGACGGCACTGCGCCAGCTCTTGCGCAACCGCAGCCTCACCTGCGACCTCGAGACGGCGGAATGGAAGGGGATGGCGACCGCCGCCTGCCGGCTCGGTACGCAGGATCTCGGCACATGGCTCGCCGAAAACGGTTGGGCGGAAGCCGCGGCCGGCTCGCCGCTCGACGCTATCGCCGAGAAGGCGAAGCAAGCGCAGAAAGGCATTTATGGCGACGACCCGCGTCGCAAATGACGGGCCGCCGCAGGACGCGAGATGCCGCCGGTCCCTTGTAATGGCCATCGCCAATTCCTAATCTCGGCTGATTTGAAAAAGGAATCACCGATGAACAAGCCGCTTTCCGCCCATGACGCACTGATCTACGTGATGGTGATGGCGTCCGCCGTCGACAGCACGATGAACGACCGTGAGATGACGAGGATGGGCCAGTTGATCGGATTCCTGCCGGTTTTCAAGGATTTCGATGACGACAGGCTGATTCCGATAGCGCGCGATTGCGCCTCGCTGCTTGCCGGGCCTGAGGGCCTCGACGTCGTTCTCGAAACCGTCCGCGACACGCTCCCGACAAAACTCTACGACACAGCCTATGCGCTTGCCGTCGAAGTGGCCTCCGCCGATCTCTCGGTCAAGGCCGAGGAACTGCGGCTGCTCAGCCTGTTGCGCGACCGGCTCGGCCTCGACAAGCTCACCTGCGCGGCGATCGAGCGCAGCGCCATCGCCCGTTTCCGCAAGGGATAGGCCTGAAGCTCTTCAGGCGACCTGCCTGTCAGTAGAGCCCATAGGGGAAATAGCGCAAATAGATTTCCTGGAGGCGGCCGTTGCGCGACAGCGCGGCAAGCGCATGATCGATGGCCGAAGTCAGCACGCTGTCCTTCTGCCGCAGCATGATCGTCATGCCCTCGCCGAGGAAATGCTCGGAGAGATAGGGGCCATCAAACAGCGCGCAGCATTTGTCCGAGGCCGGCGAAGAGACCCAGAAGGAAAGCTGCAGCGCATCAGCGAAGGCGGCATCGACCTTGCCGTCCTTGAGGGCGGCAAGCAGGGCGTCCTTGGTGTCGAAGGTCTGGGCCTTCAGCGCCGGGAAAAAGGCAGCGAGCATCGCCTCGTGCACCGTTCCCTTGACGACACCGACCGGGCGCCCGGCAAGAGCGGCCGCCGTCTTGCCCTCCACCGGTACTGAAAGCTTGCGCACGAAACGCGCCGGCAGCATCAGATAGGGCCGGGAGAAGACGAATTGCCGGCGCAGTTCCGGCGTCACCGCAAGACCGGCAATGACAGCATCGCCCTGCGAGGCTGCTAGCGCATCCTTAAGATCGGCAAAGGGGAGCGCCTGGATCTGGCACTTGTCCGATATTTCCAGTTCGCTGCAAATTTCACGGGCGAGATCGACGTTGAAACCGGAAAGCTTGCCGTTCTGGTCGGTGAAATTGAAGGGGGGGAAATCGACCGAGGTCAAAAAGCGCAGGCGAACCAGTGAGGAGAGATCGGGTCTGGCAAGACGCTCACGCGCATCGAAGAGCAGCGGCAGCGAGGGCGCTGCCTGCTGGGCAGGGGCGGCAAGGCTTGAGACGAGCAATAGCCCGAACGCAAAAAACCCCTTCAGCGTCAGGGATGCCAGCTTGGATTCGGTCATCGTGATCCAGTCTCGGGTTGCGGGGTTGGAGTGATGTAACAGAGTCACGCCCGGTGGGGAATATACGTGTATCCGACGCCGGAACGCCGGGCTCTCCTTAGCGGCCGCTGCGGGCACCTCAGGATCAGGCTCTCTGGGGTTGCGGCGTAAAGCTCGTTCCTCAAAATTACGGGCATTCTCCCCACCGGCATTAGGGGGGAATTAAAGAATAGTGCCCTTTATTTGTGGCGACGTTATCGGACCCGCCGGCCGATCGCATGATGCAGGCGTCAGCGCTCTGTTTGTAACAATTAATTTCAAAGCGCCGGTGCGGCACGCCCGGCCAATCGGGTAACATTTCCATGCTGAAGCATCTGAAAATCCGCACGAAAATCATAGCGGTCGTGACGCTCATCGGGCTGATCACCATGGCCGGGCTGATCTATATCATCGCCGATTTTCGCCGTGCGGACGCCGCTTACAGCGCCTTCATCGATCATGAGGCGCTGGCCTCGACGCAGAGCGCACGCGCCAGCGCCTCGGTGGTGGCCTCGGTGCTGCAGGTCTCCCTGCTGGCCGCGATGAAGCCCGATACGCCGGCTTTCGAGACGGCGCTCGCCACGCCGAGCAAGCTGCCGCAGGCACGCGACCGGCTGAAACAGGCGCTGGCGCTGGTGCCGAGCCGCAAGGCGGCGATCGACGAACTGCAGGCAGGCATCGATGACATCGAAGCCCTGGCGAACAAGATCATCGAACAGAGCAAAGCCAAGGACAGCGCCGGCGCGCAGGCGAACGTCACGCTAATCAATGCCAAGCTCGATACGCTGACGCCGAAGATGATCGCCAACAATGATGCGATGATGGCGCTGCTCAATGACGGCGGCGACGCGCTCTCGGCTTCCGTCAACGGCCGGATCACCTTCTGCCTCCTCCTGATCGGCATTGCCGTTCTCGCCGCGATCGGCATCAGCGTCGCGGTCGCACAGTCGGGCATTGCAGGCCCGATGGCGCAGCTGCGGCTGCGCATGGCGCGCCTTGCCGAGGGCGACACCGACAGCGAGATCGGCGGCCTCGACCGCGGCGATGAAATCGGCCAGATGGCCAAGGCCGTTTCGATCTTCCGCGACAACGCCATCGAGCGCCGTCAGCTCGAGGTCCGCGCCGAGGCAGACCGCAGCGTCAGCGACGGCGAGCGCCGCGAACGCGAGGCGCAGAAGGCGCGCGAAGCGTCCGAACTCGAGCGCGCCGTCACAGCCCTCGGCGAAGGCCTGCGCCGCCTTGCCGCCGGCGATCTCGCCTCGCATATCGACGAGCCTTTCGTCGCCCATCTCGACGCGCTGCGCCAGGATTTCAACCACTCGGTCGAGAAGCTCAACGAGACCCTGCAGGCGGTCGGCGCCAATGCGCGGGCAATCGGCGCCGGCGCCAACGAGATCCGGTCTTCCGCAGACGAGCTTTCCCGGCGGACGGAACAGCAGTCGGCCTCGGTCGAAGAAACCGCAGCGGCACTGGAAGAGATCACCACGACGGTGCGCGACGCCGCCAGACGCGCCGAGGAGGCAAGCCAGCTCGTCACCCGCACGCGCCTCGGCGCCGAAAAATCCGGTGAGATCGTCCGCAAGGCCGTCTCCGCGATGCAGCAGATCGAACAGTCCTCGGTCGCGATCGGCAACATCATCGGCGTCATCGACGACATCGCCTTCCAGACCAATCTGCTGGCGCTCAATGCCGGTGTCGAGGCGGCGCGTGCCGGTGAGGCCGGCAAGGGCTTTGCGGTGGTGGCGCAGGAAGTGCGCGAGCTCGCGCAGCGCTCAGCCAAGGCGGCCAAGGAGATCAAGGACCTGATCACCAATTCCGGCGCGCATGTGCAGACCGGTGTGTCGCTGGTCGGCGAAACCGGCAAGGCGCTCGATGCGATCGTCACTGAAGTGCAGGAAATCAACCAGCACGTCCACGCGATTGCCGAAGCCTCGCGCGAGCAGTCGATCGGGTTGCAGGAGATCAACACCGCCGTCAACACCATGGACCAGGGCACGCAACAGAATGCGGCGATGGTCGAGCAGTCGACCGCCGCCAGCCATAGCCTCGCCACGGAGGCGACGGCACTCAACACTCTGCTCGGCCAGTTCCGGCTGACCGGCACCGGCAGCTTCGCCGTCGCCGCCCCGATCACCTCTACCCGGCCGCCGGCCGCAGCCCCGCGCGCGCCCGCGGGCCCGGTGGCTAAGTCCGCCGCGATCCGCGTCGCCCGGGAAGGCACCGCCCGCCCGACCGCCTCACCGGCCCGCGCCCTCGGCCAGACGCTCGCCAACGCCTTCGGCGGCGGCAGCACGCCGAAAAGCCAGGAGGCGGACTGGACGGAGTTCTGAAACACGGCTGTGCGGTTCGCGCCCTATGATTTGCCCCTCACCCTCGAGGAGGACTTGCTTGCGAGCGGTGCTCGAGGAACTGAGGGGCAGCCACAAGTCTCTTCTCCCCTCGGGGAGAAGAGGGAATCGCGAGGTTGCGGCTATTCCTCGGCCCCGCGTTTACCGGACTCCCGCTCACTCTAACCCGGCCGCCAACCAACCTCGACGAGGATATTGCCCGGTGCCGTGCAATAAAACAGCCAGCCGCCGCGCATGGCGGCCGGCGGGCCGGAGAGTGCCGCACCGGCGGCGGCAAGCCCGGCATGGACGGCATCGACGTCAGCCCTTTCGGGCAGGATGAAGCCGATATGATAGGTCTGGCGCTGCAGTTCGACCTGATCGGCGGTGCCGAACTTGGCGATGGCATGGCTGAAGACAATTTCGAGGCCGGCGTCATCCTCCAGGATCGCCAGGCCGTTGTTGCCGCGCATATCCTTCAGCTCCAGGCCGAAATGGCGGATGAAGAAATCCGCCGTCTCGGCGATATCGGGTACGTGAAAATCGAGATGGTTCAGGCGCATTGACAGTCTCCGTTCAAAAAAATCCCGGGACTGCCGTTTGCCGTCTCCGCACGCCGCCGGGATCCCGCATTTGCATGCGGATCACGTCGCGGGTTCTCGCACCCTGAGGCACGGAGCAGAGCTTCGTCAGGGCGTTTTGACGCTCTGACGGAAGGGACCGGGCTTACCTCAACCGATCCTGCCTTTTTCGACCAAGCCGATCTAGCAGGCGGCTTCGGTTTCGGCAATAGATGCGTTGCCACACGCCTGGTGGAGCGAGATTTTCGCCCTAATCTCAATAGCTGGCAGCCGACCGCTCGATCCGGCGCCCCGGCGACGCTTCGCGAAGGATTGAAGAGCGGCATGGGCATTTGTGTGGTGCGCGCTCTTCGCTAAGGCGTAGAGTGATGTCATTCACGGAGGGATGGATATGAAACCTGCAATCATTGGCCTCGTCGGCACACTCGTTCTCGCGGGATGCAGCGCCGTCAGCTACAACGGACCGGGCCTCGAACCCATCCCCGGAAGCATCACCTACAATGGTCAACCGCGCAGCAAGCTCACCAAATCGCCTGCTGGTTCGGCCTTTCCGCATGATTTCATCGACCAGTACGGCCGGCAGGTGGAAGAAACCTACATCATCCAGCCCGACAGAAGCCTGATCATCGCGCATCGGCGATACAAGCCGATCCGGTTCTTTGGAGATTAGGTCTGAGGGGGATGGCCTTGCCGGAGGTCGAGCGCTCAATTGCGGCCTTGGTTCAAGAGATAGATGACGTCGGCGACCCCGCGGGAACCCTGATGATACCGTTGAAATCGACGACGTCTGAAAGTTCAAGCGAAATTCAGGAGGCGCTTCGTTTGCCGAAGCCGAATGTCTTTCGCAGGCTGCTGTCGACTGCGCTTGCCGGCATGAACCTGCGTAGCCGGCTGAGCAGCGTTGCTTGGCCTCCGGCCGGTTGGCGCATTCGGTATGGACCGTTGATTGCGGCCAGGATTTTCTCTGCGACTGCAAGCGCAGACGGCGCGGTTTTGATCTGGGCCTGTACCGCCTTGATGGTCGCATCGGCCTGTGTTGCGTAAGCACCCAGGGGTGCTGCGGTTTGTGCCGCGTTTACATCGAGCCTGGTGTTTGTGAAGGTCGGTTCAAGCAGCACCACGCGCACGTTGAACTCGCGAATCTCGTGGTCCAGCGACTCCGACAGTCCTTCGAGCGCATGCTTGCTGCTGGCATATATTCCCATGAACGGTGCAGGCAGGAAGCCCAGGACCGAACTGATATTGATGATGAGCCCGCTCCGGGCGGCGCGCATAGAGGGCAAAGCAGCGCGGATCATGCGCAAAGGCCCGAAAACGTTGGTATCGAATACCGCTTGAGCTTCGGAGGGCGACGTGTTTTCGACAGGGCCGACCAGCGAAACGCCGGCATTGTTGATCAGGATGTCGATCTTGCCCGCTTCGGACAAAACCCATTCAACAAAATTGGCGACCGAGGCGTCATCGGTCACATCGACAGTCCCATAGCGCACGCCGGGAATGGCATTGGCGCGCTGCGGGTTACGGACGCCTCCAAAGACCTGGAAGCCGTTTTGCGCAAGAAGGCGGGCTGACGCTTCGCCGATCCCTGAGGATGCTCCGGTGATGACGACAACTCTATTTTTGGACATGCATGCTCCTCGGTTCGGCGCGAGTGGTGATTACGTGCTTCATAGAAGGGTCGGAACCTTTCAGCCTTGTTGCCAACAGCTTCTCAGAACCTGGCATTTAAGCACGTAAGATTTCGATCGACATCTATTCGTGGTTTAGATGTCATTCGAAATATAAAATCAAGCCCTTTTTGCATCACGGCGTTTTTTCGATGATCGCGCCTTTCAACCGCGTGGAGGCATGGCGCTGCGTCCATCCGTGCCGTCAGACCGCCCCTGGCTTTGTCGGAGAGAAAAAGGTCGCAGCGCTGAATTAGGCGGTTATCGCTTTCGGGGATGTGTCGCGGTCCGACGCGCCGAGTGCCTTCATGATGAAGCGGATTTGCGCGTGGAGGCTGACTGCGGTGGCCTTTCCCTCCTGAACGCGCTGCTCGACCAGAACCGGATGGAAGAACGGCAGGAAGGCGGTGATGATGCCGCGCGCGGCTTCGTCGGCGTCTTCGACCTCGAACTCGCCGGCTTGCACACCCTCGCGGACAAGCGCTTTGAGGATTGCCAGGATCTGCTCATTATGTGCGTTGAGGGTTGCCCAACTTCCATCCATGGCGGCGACAAGCAGCTCGTGCATTGGTCTGTCCTCCACCAATATTCTCGTGCTGTGCCGGTGAATGGCGGTCAAAAGATCAACCAGCTTTTTGCTCGCCGGCTGATCCGTTCGCGCAATCGCGAGAGCGATTTCCGCAACCTCTTTGACCACCAGTCCGCAGACGGAACTGTTGATCGCCGTCCTCGAGGGAAAGAAGCGATAAACATTCGCACGGCTCATTCCGACCTCCGCGGCGATGTCGGCGACCGACGTCTTATGATAGCCGATCCGCCGAAAATGCTTTTCCGCCACCTCAAGAATCCGCGCCCTCGACTGCTCAAGGTCACTTCCGCTCGGATCCGCAAAAATCATCGCCGCCTCCGGAAATCACTCGGCAGCCATGGCTGTTGGTAGTTCCACCTCCTTCGGCGTATTTTCATGGCTTTCATTTTTCGTCGGTTTGATGCGGAACCATGTGGCGTAGAGAGCCGGAAGGAAGAGCAGGATCATCACCGTGCCGACCGCCGTTCCACCGATCAGTGTGTAGGCCATCGACCCCCAGAACACCGAGTGGGTAAGAGGAATGAAGGCAAGCACGGCCGCAAGGGCTGTCAGAATAACGGGACGCGTCCGCTGCACCGTCGCCTCGATGACGGCGTGATAATCGTCGAGACCGGCTGCCTTGTTCTCCTTGATCTGTTCGGTGAGGATCAGGGTATTGCGCATCAGGATTCCGGCCAGTCCGATCAATCCGAGAATGGCGTTGAAGCCGAAGGGCTGATTGAAGAGCAGCAGGACCGGAACCGCCCCGGCAAGACCGAGCGGCCCTGTCAGCATGACCATGGTCATCGTCGACAGGCTGCGGACCTGCAGCACGATAACGATCAACATGGCGGCAATCATCGCCGGGAAGATCTTGACGAGGGCGGCGTTGGCCTTGAGCGACTCCTCGATGTTCCCGCCCATCTCGATACGATAGCCCACAGGAAGGGTGGCGATCAGCGGCTGAAGCGCCTTCATGACCTGCTGGGACACCTCAGGCGGCTGCGTCGCCTCGTCGATATCGGAACGGATCGTGACAACGGGCGTGCGGTCGCGCCGTTTCAGGATCGGTTCTTCAAACCGGATTTCGGAATGACCGATCTGATCGAGCGGAACCTGGCGACCATCCCGGCTCATCAGCGAGAAGTCCGCCAATCGCGAGGGATCGAGCCGGTTGTCGCCGGCACTGCGCGCAATGACAGGCACGTTGCGGATATTCTCGCGAACCTCGGTAATCGGGATCCCGCTCAGCAGCAGTTGCATCTGCTGGGCGGCCTCCGCCGGCGAAAGGCCGATCAGGCCCAGCCGTTCCTGGTCGGGAACGAAGCGCAGCACCGGTGTGCGGTTGCCCCAATCGCGGTTTGCCTGGCGCACATCCGGCACGCTCTTCATGATCTCCAGGGCCTTTTCGGAGATCCGGTACAATTGGTCGGTATCAGGACCCATGATGCGGAATTCGACCGGAAACGGCGTATAGGGACCGAAGACCAGCTGGGTAACGCGGACATAGGCTTCGGGAGCGAGGCCATCCGAGATGGCCGCACGCAGGCGAAGCTTCAAAGCCTCGCGTGTGTGAGCGTCAGGCGTCAGCACGACGATCTTGGCGAAGGACGGGTCCGGCAGCTCGGGCGCCATGGCAAAGAAGAAACGGGGAGCGCCCTGACCGGTATAGCTCGTGATTGTCTTTGCCTCCGGCTGCTGCTGCAGCCAGTCTTCGAGCTTCCCGACCGTGGCGGCCGTCGTCTCGATACTGGTCCCTTCAGGCATGCGCACTTCAACCAAAACCTCCGGACGATCCGACGTCGGGAAGAACTGCTGTTTCACCGCTCCCATTCCGACGACGGAGATCCCCATGGCGATACCGACCACCGCACAAGTGACGAACTTGTGGCGCACGGTAAACTCGATCACCCGCCGCAGGCGCCGGTAATTCGGCGTGTCGTAGATGGCGTGATGGCCGCCTTCGACCGGCTTGATCGCCGGCAGCATCTTGACGCCGAGATAAGGCGTGAAGATCACCGCGACGACCCAGGATACGATCAGCGCAAAGCCGACGACCCAGAAGATGTTGCCGGCATATTCGCCGGCGGTCGACCGGGCAAAGCCGACCGGCATTAATCCGATGATCGTCACCAGCGTGCCCGACAGCATCGGGGCCGCCGTATGGCTCCAGGCGTAAGCCGCCGCCTCGATGCGATCCATCCCCTCTTCCATCTTCACCACCATCACCTCGATGGCGATGATGGCGTCGTCGACCAGAAGGCCGAGCGCGAGGATCAGCGCACCAAGCGTGATGCGATCGAAGAACCGGCCGGTCTCCAGCATGATGAGGAAGACGACGGCAAGGGTCAGCGGAACGGCCAGAGCCACGACGATCCCGACCCGCCAACCAAGGCTGACGAGGCTGACGAACAAGACGACGCCGAGCGCCATGGCGAATTTCAGCATGAACTCGCCGACCGCTTCCTGGATATTGACGGCCTGGTCGCTGACCTTTGCGAGCGTCATGCCGAGCGGCAAGGTCTTGGCGATCGCGGCGGATCTTTCCTCCAGCGCCTTGCCTAGTTCCAGACCGTTCCAGCCCTGCTGCATCACCGCGCCGAGCATGATGGCGGGCTCGCCGTCATGGCGGATGAGATAGGTAGCCGGATCTTCGTAACCGCGCCGCACTTCGGCAAAATCCGAGAGTTTCAACGTGCGTCCGGCCGCGACGATCGGCGTGTCTGATATCGCCTGGATGCTGTCATAGGCGCCATCGAAGCGAATGAAGACCTGCGGGCCGCGGGTGTCGATCGACCCCGCCGGCGTCACGGTGTTTCGCCGCTGCAAAGCGGCCGCGACGTCTTGCGCCGAAATGCCGAGGGTCGCCAGCTTGGCATAGGAAAATTCGACAAAGATCTGTTCGGGCCGCTCGCCGAGGATGTTGATCTTCTTGACTCCAGGCACATGCAGAAGATCCTGGCGGATCACCTCGGCCTGGCGCACAAGCTCACGCATCGGCATGCCCTTGGCCTTCAGCGCATAAAGACCGAAGCTGACATCGGAATACTCGTCGTTGACGAAAGGTCCGAAGACGCCCTGAGGCAGATTGCGGGCCTCATCCCCAAGCTTCTTTCGGGCCTGATAGAATTCCTCTTCGACCGCAGTGGACGGCGTACTGTCCTTCAGCGTCACAGTCAGAAAGGCGTATCCCGGCCGGGTTGTCGTCTCGACACGATCGTACCAGGTGAGTTCCTGGAGGCGCTTCTCGAGCGGTTCGGCGACCAGATCCTGCATCTCGCGCGCCGTGGCACCCGGCCACACGGTCGTCACGGTCAAGGTTTTAATGGTGAATGAGGGGTCCTCCGCGCGCCCAAGCTTGACGAAGGCATAGGCGCCGGCGGCGGCCAGCAGAATGATGAAGAACAGCGTAACGGCCCGTTCGCGGACGGCGAGTGCGGAGAGATTGAAGTTCATTGTTTTGCCGCCTCTGCCTGTTCTACCTTGGTGCGCACGCTGGCGCCGTCCTGCAGCAGATGGGCGCCGAGAGCGACGACCGGCTCGCCTGCTTTGACGCTGGAAACCACCGCGACCTCCTCGCCTATTTGCTCTATGTTCACCTGCCTGAAGTGGACGGTCGAAGATTTCTCATCGAAGACCCACACGCCGGTTCGGCTGCCGTCGTCCAAAACCGCGCCGACAGGCACCGCGGCCTGCGATTGGTCGCTGCTGTTGGAGATCCTGATCGTCACCGTCGCGCCCAGCGGGGCCGACGCTGCCGCGCCATCCAGAACCCAGCGGGCTTCATAGGTGCGGGTTTGAGGGTCGGCGGCGTCGGAGATCTGCCGCAGCCGCGCCTTGTCCCGCCGGCCTTCGTTTCCGTAGATGCTGGCATCGGCGGTCTGACCGATCTCAGGCCGCAGGAATTCCGGAAGCCAGACCAGCGCTTCACGCGGACCGGCCTGCGCGAGCCGGACGACGGTTTGTCCTGCCGTCACCACCTGCCCCGGCTCGCCGAGCGTTTCGACAACCGTCCCATCGGTATCGGCAACAAGGACGGAATAGGCCGTCTCGTTCTCCGCGACTTTCGCGTCCGCTTCTGCCGCGGCAAGCTGCGCGGTCGCGGTGTCGAGGGCTGCCTTTGCCTGTTCATAGCGCTGCGGCGTCGCGGCCAATCCGTTTTTCACCAAGGCGGCATAGCGCCGCTCGTCGGCTTGCGCCTGGACCAGCACTGCTTGGGCTGCGGCGACCGCGTTTCGTTTCGCCGTCAATGCGAGACGCAGATCGGTCTCGTCGATGCGCATCAGCGGCTGACCGGCCTTGACCTGCACGCCAACGTCCACATAACGCTGCACGATCTTGCCGGGCACACGGAAGCCGAGATTGCTCTGCACCCGGGCGGCGATGGTGCCGGTGAAGGTGCGTTCGGCCGCCTCCGGATTTTTTGCCTCCACCAGCTTGACGAAGGGCGGTGCCGTGCGGGGATCGGCGGCTTTTGCACTGGCCGTGGAGGGCTCCTCGAAAAGCACGAAAGCGGTGGCGCCGGCAGCAGCCACAAGACCGAAAGCGGCGAGTAATATTTTGCGATTCATCTCATTAACCCTTATTGACCGGCGCAGCAGATCATTTAGATTGCGACCTAACTCTAAAAGGGGTATAGATGTCAAACGAAATCTAATTGGAGATCGAAATGAGAGTCAGTCGTGCCCAAGCCGAGGCCAACCGCGAAACAGTGATCAATGTCGCAAGCCGGCTCTTCCGGGAGCATGGTTTCGACGGCATCGGGCTGAAAGATCTGATGAAAGGTGCCGGCCTCACTCAAGGCGGATTTTACAAACAGTTCCAATCGAAAGACGATCTCGCAGCGCTGGCGTCCGGGCGAGCGATGGAGAGTGCAATTCGCCGGTGGTCGAGGGTTGCCGCCGGAAGCGCCGATCCCTTCGGCGCGGTTGTCGGCATGTATCTCTCAACCGGGCACCAGGAAGAGAAAGGCGATGGTTGCCCCCTGGCCGCGCTCGGTTCCGACGCGGCGCGTCAGAGCGAGGAGGTGCGGGCTCCATTTCAGAACGGCATCGAAGCTCACCTTCAGGTTCTCGACGAATTGATCCCGGCATCGGATCGCGCGAAACCTTATGACAAAGCCATGGTCGTGCTGTCCCTCATGGTCGGCGCCGTAACCATCTCTCGCATCATGACCGATCAGGCCATGTCGGAGCGACTGCTGGATGCCGCCGCCGATGCAGTCAAGCGCATCGCGGGCGACACGGACGAAGAATGAGATTTCGGTTGTGATGAGGAGCTGGAGCGGGTGAAGGGAATCGAACCCTCGTATTCAGCTTGGGAAGCTGCTGCTCTACCATTGAGCTACACCCGCGACGGGTTGAGATTTCCAACAGATGGGGGCCGCTGTCAAGTCGCACAGAATGCTGACTGTCAGATGCGGAAGTGTTTCGAGAGTTTGAGGCCCTGGGCCTGGTAGTTGGAGCCGAGGCCGGAGCCGTAGAGGCTTGCCGGTTTTTCCTGCATGTGTTCGTAGATGAGGCGGCCGACGATCTGGCCGTCTTCGAGGATGAACGGCACTTCGTGGCTGCGCACTTCGAGCACGGCGCGGCTGCCGCGGCCGCCGGCCGGGGCATGGCCGAAGCCCGGATCGAAGAAGCCGGCGTAGTGGACGCGGAATTCGCCGACCAGCGGATCGAACGGGGTCATCTCGGCGGCATAATCCGGTGGCACATGCACGGCCTCGCGCGAGACGAGGATATAGAATTCATCGGGATCGAGGATCAGCTCGTTGCGGCCGCGGCTATAGAGCGGCTCCCAGAAATCGAAGATGTCGTGCTGATCCTTCTCGTCGACATCGACGACGGCGGTGTGGTGCTTGCCGCGATAGCCGATCAGGCCGTCCTTGTCGCCGCTGAGATCAATCGAAAGCGCGATGCCGCCGCCCGATACGTTCGGCTGCTTGCTGGCGACAAGCGTCTCGCTTTCATGCAGTTTCAACAGTTCCGGCTCGCCGAGCAGGGACTGGCCGACGCGGAAGCGGATCTGCGACAGACGCGAGCCACGGCGCACGACGATCGGGAAGGTGCGCGGGCTGATTTCGAGATAGAGCGGGCCGGAATAGCCCGCCGGGATCTTGTCGAACTCCTGGGCGTAATCGGTGATGACGCGGGTGAAGATATCGAGACGGCCGGTCGAGCTTTTCGGATTGGCCGAGGCCGACATGTCGGCCGGCAGCGCCAAGCTCTCCATCAGCGGTACGATGTAAACGCAGCCGGTTTCAAGGACTGCGCCCTGAGACAGGTCGATCACGTGCAGGCTGAGGCGATCGAGCTTATCCGACACAAGATGCGAGGGGCCGGGCATGAAGGAGGCGCGCACGCGAAAGGCCTTGGATCCCAAGCGCAGGTCCAGGCTTGCCGGCTGGATCTGATCACGGTCCAGCTCCCGCTCGGAGTTAAGACGCCCCGATTCAAACAGCGCTGCTATCGCGCGGTCCGCCAGAATTCCAGTTTCGCGAGCCATCATGCCCCATCCATCTTTTGCGCCGACAAAACCAAATACGGGGAATTGACGCAAGCAGCTAACAGCAGTATTGCAGAATTATCCCGTGGTGATTTGGCCGGTCGGCTTGCAGCCACGTTAAACAAGTGGCTAAAAAGACCGGGTTATGAAACCGGTCTGCTTTTGCGGCCGGTTTTTTTGTTATGTGAAGGTGATGGCATGAGCAAGACCTGGCGCCCGGCAACCCAACTCGTCCATGGCGGCACGCTGCGTTCGCAATATGGCGAAACGTCCGAGGCAATCTATCTCACGCAGGGCTTCGTCTACGAGACGTCGGAGGCCGCCGAAGCCCGCTTCAAGGGCGAGACGGACGGTTATATCTACGCCCGCTACGGCAGCCCCACCAACGACATGTTCGAAAAGCGCATGTGCATGCTCGAAGGCGCCGAAGACGCCCGCGCCACCGCCTCCGGCATGGCGGCCGTCAGTGCGGCGATCCTCTGCCAGGTCAAGGCGGGCGACCATATCGTTGCCGCGCGCGCCCTTTTCGGCTCCTGCCGCTGGGTGGTGGAAACATTGGCGCCAAAATACGGCATCGAATGCACGCTGGTCGACGGCCGCGATTTGAAGAACTGGGAAGAGGCGATCCGGCCGAACACCAAGGTGTTCTTCCTGGAAAGCCCGACCAACCCGACGCTCGAGATCATCGATATCGCCGGTGTGGCAAAACTCGCCAACCAGGTCGGCGCCAAGGTCGTCGTCGACAACGTCTTCGCCACGCCGCTCTTCCAGAAGCCCTTGGAGCTCGGCGCCCATATCGTCGTCTATTCCGCCACCAAGCATATCGACGGCCAGGGCCGCTGCCTCGGCGGCGTCGTGCTGGCCGACAAGGCCTGGATCGACGAGAACCTGCACGACTATTTCCGCCATACCGGCCCGGCCATGTCGCCGTTCAACGCCTGGACGCTTCTGAAGGGCATCGAGACGCTGCCGCTGCGCGTCAAACAGCAGACGCAGAATGCCGCGAAGATCGCCGATTTCCTGGCCGAGCAGAACAAGGTCGCCAAGGTGATCTATCCCGGCCGCGCCGATCATCCGCAGGCCGACATCATCGCCAAGCAGATGAAGGGCGGTTCGACGCTTGTCGCCTTCGAGCTGAAGGGCGGCAAGGAGGCGGCCTTCGCGCTGCAGAACGCGCTCGATATCATCAAGATCTCCAATAATCTCGGCGACAGCAAGAGCCTGATCACCCATCCGGCGACGACGACCCACAAGAACCTGTCGGAAGAGGCCCGCGCCGAACTCGGCATCTCGCCGGGCACGGTTCGCCTTTCGGCCGGCATCGAGGATACGGACGACCTGATCGAGGATTTCGCCAAGGCGCTTGCCAAGGTTTCGGCCTGATCGACAGCATTGACGGCCGAGCCTCCGGGTTCGGCCGTCCCGGCCGCGGCATCGGTGCGCCGGCGCTGACCAAGTAAAATTAATACTGACAATTAGGCTTAACGATCGAAAACCATGCGATCACGGCTGTTTCATCGCCGATCAACGTTCCGTTTCTTGACGGACAGGGCCTTCTTATAAGATACGGGTAACATATCTTGACTAAGGTGCAAGGCATGTATCGCGCCCTCACAAGAGATATCGAAGTCGTCGTCGAACCATTCTATCTGGAGGAGCAATCCGATCCGGAAGACGATCGCTACGTCTGGGGTTACCGGATTGTCATCAGCAACAATTCCGGCGTCGCCGTTCGCCTCATCAACCGCTACTGGAACATCACCGACCAGAACGGCCAGGTGGACGAGGTGACCGGCCCCGGCGTCGTCGGCGAACAGCCGCGGCTCAGACCCGGCGACACCTACGAATATTCCTCCGGCTGCCCGCTCGATACGCCCTCCGGGCTGATGTTCGGCCATTATCAGATGGAAACGGACGAAGGCGAGCTGTTCGACGTCGACATCCCCGCCTTCTCGCTGGATTCACCAGGGCTGCTGCGCGTGCTGAACTGACGTGTAACGCCACAGGCGGCACGACACCTCGACCCAGGAGATTGCCGACACCAGCCCCTCATCCGGCTGCCGCCACCTTCTCCCCGTAAACGGGGCGAAGGGAGCATGCCGCAAGCTCTCCGTTCCCCTCCTCGCTCTCGCAGGGCACGTCCCCTCGCCCCGTTTTTACGGGGAGAGGGTTAGGGTGAGGGGCAGTCATGCGCGCAACCGGACAGCAGTGGTGTCAACTACTCCGCCGGCTGAAGCTCGGTCGGCTCGAAACGGTAGGTGGTCGAGCAGAATTCGCAGGTCACGGCGATCTCGCCGTTTTCCTGGCTTTCCTCGATCTCCTCGGCCGAAAATCCCTTCAGCACGCCCTTGATCTTGTCGCGCGAACAGCTGCAGCGGTCGAAGACGGCGCGCGGTTCGTAGACGCGCACGCCGCGCTCGTGGAACAGCCGGAACAAGAGCCGTTCGGTGCCGACAAGCGGGTCGGTCAATTCGTCGGCGTCGATGGTTTCGACCAGCGAACGGGCTTCGACCCAGGCATCGTCTTCGCCATGCGGGCGGTCGCCGTTATCGCCGTCGCCGCCGTGGAGATCCGGGTGGCGCATGCGCTCGGGCGCCTCCGGCAGGAACTGGGCGACGAGGCCGCCGGCCCGCCAGCGATGGCGCGGCTTGCCGGCATCGTCACGGTCGAAGAGCTCTGCAGCAGCCAGGCGCACGCGCGTCGGGATCTGCTCCGACTGACGGAAATAGACACCGGCGATTTCCTCGAGCGAGGTGCCATCGAGCGCGACAATGCCCTGGTAGGGCTGCGCGAACTTGCCCTGGTCGATGGTGAAGGCGAGCACCCCCTTGCCGAGCAGCTGTTCCGGCTCGGTCTCGCCCGCTTCAACCGCCTTGGCAAGCAGCGCTTGATCGAAACGGGCATAGGCACGCACATTTTCCGGCGTCGAGAAATCGGCGACGAGAAGATCGACCGGGCCATCGCCCTTGGTCTGCACGGTGAACTTGCCGTCGAATTTCAGCGAGGTGCCGAGCAGCACCGTCAGCACGACGACTTCGGCAAGCAGCCGGGCGACGGGGGCGGGATAATGATGGCGCTCGAGAATCGCATCGAGCATCGGGCCGAGCTGGACGGCGCGGCCGCGCACATCCAGACCCTCCACCTGGAAAGGGACGACATGGTCATCGCCGGCGAAATCGAACTGGCCGAGGGCGGCTGCAGCTTCTGCCATGGCTTTCACTCCTAGTTTTCAAGCGAAGAGCAAGGGTGCCCTTCGCTCGCGCGGCCGCGCGTTTTCACACGCGGCGTCCGATTATGGTTCAGATCGCGCCCAGGCACCAAGCAAGAATCGACTTCTGCGCATGAAGACGGTTTTCCGCTTCATCGAAGACCACGGATTGGGGGCCGTCGATCACCTCATCCGTCACTTCCTCGCCGCGATGGGCGGGCAGGCAATGCATGAACAATGCATCGCTGCCGGCCTTGGCCATCAAGGCCGCATTGACCTGATAAGGCTGAAAGACGTTGTGACCCCGGGCCCGATGTTCCTGATTCATGGAGACCCAGGTATCGGTCACCACGCAATCGACGCCTTCGACCGCACGGTCGGCATCATGACAGAGCATGATTTCGGCGCCCTCATTGCGGGCCCAGTTCAGATAGTGATCCTTGGGCTCCGAACCAAGGGGTACGGCCATGTTCATGCGGTAGCCGAAACGCGCCGCCCCCTCGACCAGCGAATGCAGCACGTTGTTGCCGTCGCCTGTCCAGGCGATGGTCTTGCCCTTGATCGGGCCACGATGCTCCTCGAAGGTCATGATGTCGGCCATGATCTGGCAGGGATGGGTATCATCCGTCAGCGCGTTGATCACGGGCACGGTCGCATGCTCGGCAAGCTCCAGCAGGCGCGAGTGCTCGGTGGTGCGGATCATGATCGCATCAACATAACGCGACAGCACCTTGGCGGTGTCGCCGATTGTCTCGGCGCGGCCGAGCTGCATTTCGGTGCCTGACAAAAACAGCGTTTCGCCGCCGAGCTGTCGCATGCCGACGTCGAAGGAGACGCGGGTGCGCGTCGACGGCTTTTCGAAGATCATCGCCAGCATCTTGCCGGCGAGCGGCTTGTCACCCTGGCCTGCCTTGAAGGCCTGCTTGCGGGCAAGCGCATCGTTCATGATGGTTCTGAGGTCGGCCGATGTGACGGCCGAAAGATCGAGGAAATGTTTAGGAGCCATGTTCTTACCTGTCGTGCGCCCGAAGGCGGCAATCCCTTCAAGCCGTCTTCTTGACCTTGGAGGCGCGGATGCTCTCGGCGGCGCTCTCGAGGCGGGCGAGACCCTCGCGGGCTTCCTCGGCGGTGACGACGAGCGGCGGAAGAAGGCGGATGACGTTGTCACCTGCCGGCACACCGAGCAGATGCGCCGCGCGGATCGCCTGCAGCAGCTCGGCCGAGGGTACGGCCGCCTTGACGCCGAGCAGCAGGCCCTCGCCCCTGATATCCTCGATCACATCGGGATAACGGTCCTTCAGCGAGGCCAGCCCCTGACGGAAGACCAAGGCGACGTCGCGCACATGTTCCAGGAAGCCGTCGGCGAGGATGACGTCGAGCACGGCGCCGCCGACGGCCATGGCCAGCGGATTGCCGCCATAGGTCGAACCATGGGTGCCGGCCTTCATGCCGGAGGCGGCCTCAGCAGTGGCAAGGCAGGCGCCGAGCGGGAAACCGCCGCCGATGCCCTTGGCGACAGCCATGATGTCGGGTGTGATGCCCGACCACTCATGGGCGAAGAGCTTGCCGGTGCGGCCAACCCCGGTCTGGACCTCGTCAAGGATCAGCAGCAGGCCTTTCTCGTCGCAGATCCGGCGCAGCGCCTTCATGAACTCAGCCGTGGCGGGGCGCACGCCGCCCTCGCCCTGCACCGGCTCTATGAGGATTGCCGCCGTCGCATCGGTGATCGCGGCGCGTACCGCTTCGATGTCGCCGAACGGCACCTGATCGAAGCCCGGCGTCTTGGGGCCGAAGCCTTCGAGATATTTCTCCTGGCCGCCGGCGGCGATCGTCGCAAGCGTGCGCCCATGGAAGGCGCCTTCGAAGGTGATGATATGGAAGCGCTCGGGATGGCCCTTGGAAAACTGATAGCGGCGCGCCGTCTTGATCGCGCATTCGAGCGCCTCGGCACCGGAATTGGTGAAGAACACCTTGTCGGCAAAGGTGGCGTCCGTCAGCCGTTTGGCCAAGCGCTCCTGGCCGGGGATCTCATAGATGTTGGAGAGGTGCCAGACCTTGTCGGCCTGCTCCTTCAAGGCGGCGACCACATGCGGATTGCCGTGGCCGACCGAGGTGACGGCGACGCCGGCGCCGAAATCGAGATAACGCTCGCCGCTTTCGGTGATCAGCCATACGCCCTCGCCTCGCTCGAACCGCAGCGGGGCACGAGAATAGGTGTCATAAAGCGGCGCGGCTTCGGCCATGGCGCGGTCTCCCGATCAGTGTGTTGTCAAGCACGGACTCCGGCTAAGAAAACTGGGCCCGAAAAATCAAAAATGCCGCCTTTCGGCGGCGATCGGTACTATTTCCTTTTCGCGCTGCAATGTCAACAAAACTGCGCCCTTAGCGCATGCAGCAAGCTTGTACAGCGGCATTTTCAGCCTTCAACAGGCATTATTGCAGAAATGACACGCAGGGGCAGCAAGTTGGGGAAAACTACGAATTCGATTCATCCGGATTCCCGCGACTCTTGTCACGGAGTCAGCCTCACACTAGGTTAAAGTTCAATTACTAGACTGCATGCGGCGGAACTAGTCACCAAAATTGATCAAGCGTTTCTTGTTTCGGAGGCTTCCGGGACAACGGTGAGGGATTCTGCCATCACCAACGCAAAAGGTGGAGACAGGGCATGAACTGGACAGACGAGCGGGTCGAGAAACTCAAGAAGCTGTGGTCCGAAGGGCTGAGCGCCAGCCAGATCGCGGCACAACTTGGCGGCGTGAGCCGAAACGCCGTTATCGGCAAGGTGCACCGGCTGAGCCTTCCCGGCCGCGCCAAGGCGGGCGGCACTGCCACTGCGGCGCGCACGCCGAAGCGCCAGACATCTGCGCCGCGCGCGCCGAACTACGCCTCCCGGATCACCACCCGCACCGTGACCCGGCAGCAGGGCGCAACGATGCTGAAGGAAGAGATCGAGATCGAAACGATCGAGGAAATGGAATACGTGCCGAAAGGCAACGTGGTCGTGCCGATTTCCCGCCGCCTCGGCCTGACGGAGCTGACCGAACGCACCTGCAAATGGCCGGTCGGCGATCCTCTGAAGGACGACTTCCACTTCTGCGGCTGCGAATCCCCGGACAATTCACCCTATTGCAGCTATCACCAGAAGCTCGCCTATCAGCCGGTCAACGAACGCCGCCGGGCGGCAGCGCGGGTCAGCTGAGCGGGCGACATTGTTGAGATGCAAAAACGGGCTGGAAGGCCCGTTTTTTGTTTGAGTGTGTTGGGTGTGGCTGCCCCTCATCCGCCTGCCGGCACCTTCTCCCCGCCTGCGGGGCGAAGGGATATGCCGCACCCTCTCGGTTTCTCACCAAGCTCTCGTGGGGCACGTCCCCTCGCCCCGTTTACGGGGAGAGGGCTAGGGTGAGGGGCGGAGCTTGCTCGACTTTGTCAGAAACCCCTCAGGCTTCCATCGAATAACCGGCGCCGCGGACGGTGCGGATGACGTCCTGCATGTTGGAGAAGTTCAACGCCTTGCGCAGGCGGCCGACATGGACGTCGACGGTGCGTTCGTCGACATAGATATCGTGGCCCCAGACGCCGTCGAGCAGTTGCGAGCGGGAGAAGACGCGGCCCGGCGACGACATCAGGAATTCCAAGAGGCGGAATTCGGTCGGGCCGAGGCGGACTTCGCGGCTCTTGCGATGGACGCGGTGAGTTTCGCGGTCGAGCTCGATATCGCCGCATTTCAGCACCGAGGACAGCACCTCCGGGCGGGCGCGGCGCAGCATCGCCTTGACGCGGGCGACGAGCTCGGGGGTCGAGAACGGTTTGACGACATAATCGTCGGCGCCGGTGGACAGCCCGCGGACGCGCTCGCTCTCCTCGCCGCGCGCCGTCAGCATGATGATCGGCAGCCGTTCGGTTTCCGGCCGCATGCGCAGGCGCCGGCAGAGTTCGATACCGGAGACGCCGGGCAACATCCAGTCGAGGATGAGAAGATCGGGCGTTCGCTCCTGAAGCCTGATTTCGGCCTCGTCGCCGCGCAGGATGGTATCGACTTCGAAGCCTTCCGCTTCGAGATTATAGCGGAGAAGCACGCTGAGGGCCTCTTCGTCTTCAACAACTGCTACTCTCGGGATCATGCGTGTCCGTCTCCTCGCGCACGATCCTTAAACCGGGGGTGATTTAAGCAAGGGATCCCGCGCAAAATCAAAAATTGGCTGCAACCTCTTTGCGCGCCCGGACGGGCGCGCACGCAATAGGCTGGGTCCGGCACGGTTATTCCGTGGCGGCACCGACGGTGTTGGCGCTGTCGTCCTTCGGACGGTCGCCTTCCGGCTGAGCGCCGGTCGCCATGTAGTAGATCGTTTCAGCGATATTGGTGGCGTGATCGCCGATGCGCTCGATGTTCTTGGCGCAGAAGAGAAGATGCGTGCAGCTGGTGATGTTGCGCGGATCTTCCATCATATAGGTCAGGAGTTCGCGGAACAGCGAGGTGTACATCGCGTCGATCTCGTTGTCGCGCTCGCGAATGGCGGTCGCCTTGTCGGCGGCGCGCGTCGTATAGACGTCGAGCACTTCCTTGAGCTGGACAAGGGCCAGCTCGGACAGGTGCTCAAGACCGCGGGCGAGCTTGCGCGGAACGCCGGTGCTCTGCACGGCGATGACGCGCTTGGCGGTGTTCTTGCCGAGGTCGCCGACACGTTCGAGATCGGCGGCGATGCGGATCGAACCCATGATTTCGCGCAGGTCCGAGGCCATCGGCTGACGACGGGCGATGGTGACGATCGCCTTGTCGCCGATTTCGCGTTCGGTGTGATCGAGGATCACGTCGTCGGAAATGACCTTCTGCGCCAGCGCGGTGTCGCCGTTGACCAGGGCGCGAACGGATTCGGCGACCATCTGCTCGGCCAGGCCGCCCATTTCGGAAATCCGCCTGGACAGGAACTTCAGATCATCATCATAGGCAGAATAAATATGTGTTGATGCCATGGGGCTTTGTCCTCGAATAACGGGAAGGCTTCGGATTGCCGCAATCAGCCGAAGCGACCCATGATGTAGTCCTGGGTGCGTGGATCGTCCGGGTTGGTGAACATCTTGTCGGTGTCGTTCTCCTCGACAAGGTTGCCGAGGTGGAACATGGCGGTGCGCTGCGACACGCGCGCCGCCTGCTGCATCGAGTGGGTGACGATGACGATCGTATAGTTCTCGCGCAGCTCGTGGATCAATTCCTCGACCTTGGCGGTGGCGATCGGGTCGAGCGCCGAGCAGGGCTCGTCCATCAGGATGACTTCAGGACTGACGGCGACGGCACGCGCGATGCACAGGCGCTGCTGCTGACCGCCGGAGAGGCCGGTGCCGGACTCGTGCACACGGTCCTTGACCTCGTTCCAGAGGCCGGCGCGCTGCAGGCTGGACTCGACGATCTGATCGAGATCGGCCTTCGACTTGGCCAGCCCATGGATGCGCGGGCCGTAGGAGACGTTTTCATAGATCGACTTCGGGAACGGGTTCGGCTTCTGGAAGACCATGCCGACACGGGCGCGCAGCTCGACGACGTCGATGTCGGGATCATAGATATCTTCGCCGTCTAGGGTGATCTTGCCGGCGACGCGGCAGCCCTCGATCGTGTCGTTCATGCGGTTGAGGCTTCGCAGGAAGGTCGACTTGCCGCATCCCGAAGGGCCGATCAGCGCGGTTACGGTGTTTTCGCGGATGTTGAGGTTCACATCGAAAAGCGCGCGCTTCTCGCCGTAGTAAACCGAGACATCCTGGCCGATCATTTTATACGGGACGTTGCTCATCTTCTGATCCAGCGCCTTTTCAACTGCAGCTTCCGTCAACATGTTCATGATGTTTAACTCCGTTTACCAGCGGCGCTCGAAGCGACGACGCAAGAGGATGGCACCCATGTTCATGACGATCAGGAACAGGAGCAGGACGATGATGGCACCCGAAGTACGCTCAACGAAGGCACGTTCGGCCTCGTTCGCCCACATATAGACCTGCACCGGCAGGGCCGTCGAGGGCTCGAGCGGCGTGGCCGGCGCGTTGGCGACGAAGGCGACCATGCCGATCAAAAGCAGCGGCGCGGTTTCGCCGAGCGCATGCGCCAGGCCGATGATCGTGCCTGTCAGGATGCCGGGCATGGCAAGCGGCAGGACATGGTGGAACACCATCTGCATCTTCGAGGCGCCGAGGCCGAGCGCTGCGGCGCGGATCGACGGCGGCACGGCGCGCAGTGCCGCGCGGGTGGCGATGATGATCGTCGGCAAGGTCATCAGCGTCAGGACCAGGCCGCCGACCAGCGAGGCCGAGCGCGGCAGGCCGATGAAGTTGATGAAGACGGAAAGGCCGAGCAGACCGTAGACGATCGAGGGAACCGCGGCGAGGTTGTTTATGTTGACCTCGATCAGGTCCGTCAGCTTGTTCTTCGGCGCGAACTCCTCGAGATAGATCGAGGCGGCAACGCCGATCGGCAGCGAGAGCACCAGCACGATCAGCATCAGGTAGAGCGAGCCGATGAGGGCGACGCCGAGGCCGGCAGCTTCCGGACGGCTGGAATTGCCGTTGACGAACAGGCCGGTGTTGAACTGCTTGTGGAGAGCGCCGCTCGCCTTCAGCTGGTTCATCCAGGTCACCTGCTTGTCGTTGACCTTGCGGTTCTTCTCATCGACGGAGAGATCGATCTGGCCCTTGTTGGCGCTGTCGATATTGGCGTCGGCGAGCAGCGAGACATTGACCGTCTTGCCGATGAGCGAGGGATCGGCGACGACCATATCGCGCAGCTGGATCGGCGCGCTCTTGGAGAGCATGGCGGTCGCCTCGCGCACGTCAGGCTTGCTCGACGCATTGATGTTCAGCTGCTTGACGATCGCGTCGCGCAGCAGAACCGGGTAATTGGCGGCGACCAGCACCGAAGGATCGCTCGCACGCTTGTTATCAGGATCGATCGTCTTCTCGGAGAATTCGATCGGCAGGGTGATCGCTGTCTGCTGGAAGGCAGTGTAGCCTTTGCCGATCACCGTCCAGAGCAGGATGAACAGGAAGACGAGACCGAAGGTGATGGCGGCGATGCCATAGGCCTGGAACCGGCGCTCGGCGGCGTAGCGGCGTTTGATGCCGATATCGCGGCGGGCTGGCGCCTTGGATACCGTGACGCCTGATGTGGGAGAAACAATATCCGTCATTCGTACTGCTCCCGGTATTTGCGCACGATGTAGAGCGCGTAGATGTTGAGGCAAAGCGTGATGCAGAACAGCGTGATGCCAAGGGCAAAGGCAACCAGCGTCTGCGGCGAGGTGAACTCGAGGTCACCGGTCAGCTGGTTGACGATCTTGACCGTCACCGTCGTCATCGGCTCGAAAGGATTGATCTGGATGCGGGCGGCGACACCGGCGGCCAGGACGACGATCATGGTTTCGCCGATGGCGCGCGAGGCGGTCATCAGCAATGCGCCGACGATGCCGGGAAGGGCCGCCGGCAAGACCACCTTCTTGATGGTTTCGGAGCGCGTGGCGCCGAGACCGAGCGAACCGTCACGCAGCGCCCGCGGCACAGCGGTGATGATGTCGTCCGACAGCGAGGACACGTAGGGGATCAGCATGATGCCCATGACGATGCCGGCCGTCAGAACGCTCTGCGCCTGGATAAAGCTCGCATAGTTGCCGGAGAGCAGGCCGCTGATCTGCGCGGAGAAATCGCGCAGGAACGGACCGACGGTGACGAGCGCGAAGAAGCCGTAGACGATCGTCGGAATGCCGGCCAGCACTTCGAGAAGCGGCTTGGCGACGCCGCGCACTTTCGGCGAGGCGTATTCGGCCATGTAGATGGCGGCGAAGAGCCCGACCGGCACGGCGACCAGCATGGCGACCAGGCCGATATAGAGCGTGCCGAGCAGCAGCGGGATCAGACCGAACTGGCCGAAGGACGAGCTGCCGGCGCCGGCAAAGCGCGGATCCCAGACCGTGCCGAAGAAGAATTCGCCGGCGGGAACGACGGCAAAGAAACGCGTGGCTTCCGACAGCATTGACAGCACGATGCCGACCGTCGTCAGGATGGCGATCGAGGAAGCGAGCAGCAGAGCCCAGAGCATGACGCGCTCGACGCGGTTGCGGGCGCGGAAGCGGGGCGCGATGGCGCGCAGCGCGTAGAAGGCGCCGGCGACGGCCAGAACGAAGACGATCGCGGTCATGGCCATGCGGCTCGTCAGGCTCATGGCGTTGAGCGTCTTGGCGGCCTCGACCATATAAGGCTGCGGCTGGCCGGCGAGCGGCACGCCTTTCTCGCTGAGCTTGGCCTGCAGCGCGGCCGGATCGTTTGCGACCGCGGCAACTTCGTCAGATGTCAGCATCGTCAGGCCGCGGGCGACCGTCGCCACCATCGAATAGCTCAGATCCTGCTCGACCGCGGCTTGAGCCTTGACATCGTCAGGGAAAGCGCCGCGAACCGAGGATTGGATGATGCCGGGGCTGACGGAGAGCCACACGCAGAGAACGACGAGGGCCGGAAGAACGGCCCAGATCGCCGCATAGGCGCCGTAATAGGCCGGCCGTGAATGCAGTGCGGAGGATCTGCCCCCGGCAAGTGCTGAGGCACGGCTGCGCGCGACCAGATAGGCGGCGGCGCCGATCACCACAAGGCACAGAAGTATGACGGATGTGCTCATTCGTTACGTCCCCAGGCCCATGGCCCCCAAAAAGCCGGCGGCTTCATCAGCCTGCCTTCGGCTTCCAATCATGGAGAAGGAATTCAACCCTGCACCGGACATGCCGGGGCGCAGGGGCAGAAAGCAATACCGGCGCGGGCTCAGAGAGCACCGCGCCGGCAAAGTTATTACATGGACTTGCCGGCTTCGACAGCCTTGCGGATCGCTTCCCGCTCTGCATCCGGAGCGGCAACCAGACCGTATTCAGCCAGCGGGCCGTCGGGGCCGATCATCTGGTCGGATACGAAGAAGTTGACGTATTCCTTCAGGCCCGGAACGGCGCCGAGATGCGCCTTCTTGACGTAGAAGAACAGCGGGCGGGAAACCGGATAGGTGCCGTTGGCGATCGTCTCGGTGGACGGAACGATGCCGTTGACGGTAGCGACCTTCAGCTTGTCGGCGTTGTTTTCATAGAAGGAAAGGCCGAATACGCCGACGCCGGTCTTGTTGGCGGCGATGCGTGCCAGGGTTTCCGGATAGTCGCCGTCGATGTCAACGGCAGCGCCGTCCTTGCGGACTGCGACGCAAGCCTTGCCCTGGGCAGCCTTGTCGGAGATCTCCTTGGCGATGACGTCGAGGGCGCCGGAAGCCTTGCAGCCGGCGGCGAGGACGTTCTGTTCGAAGACTTCGCGCGTGCCGTGCTTTTCGCCCGGGATGTAGGCGGCGATTTCAACGGCCGGGAGCTTCGGGTTGACTTCCGACCACTTCTTGTAGGGGTTGGCGACGAGCTTGCCGTCGACGACGACCTGGGCAGCGAGGGCCTTGTAGATGTCGGCCGGAACGTAGGCGACATCAGGGTTGCCGGAGTCGGTTGCGAAGACGATGCCGTCATAACCGATCTTGACTTCCTGGATATCCGTCACGCCGGCAGCCTTGCAGGCTTCGGCTTCGTTCTTGTTGATCGGACGCGAAGCGTTGGCAATGTCGATGGTGTCTTCGCCGACGCCCTTGCAGAATTCCTTCAGACCGGCGCCCGTGCCGCCGGATTCGACGACCGGCGTCTTGAACTTGGTGAAGGTCTCGCCGAAGGACTCGGCAACGATCTTGGCGTAAGGCAGGACGGTGGACGAACCAGCAACCTGAATCTGGTCGCGGGCAACGGCGGCGCCAGCGAAAGCAGCAGTTGCAGCAAGTGCGGCAACGGTGAGCTTGAAGGTGTTCATTTGAATCTCCCGGCATTGGGCTTGTGTGAGTGCGGCCTATGAGAGGCCCTCGCAGTGCCTTTTTTCATCGGCGGGACTCTCTTAGCGCTGTAAGCCCCGTCCTTTTATGTCAAATCCGTGAAACATTTGTGACAGGCTAAGGCGTTGAAAGTAGACGTAATTCTCAAAAGCACTAAGGATGACTGTCGATAATCGGCAAAGTCGAAACCTTCAATCTACCTTTCGTTGTAAAAACTGTAGACGCATCCGATACCGGGTCGTCAGGTGGGGTGAACCGGGAAGGCCGATGGCGGTTTTGGCTTGTGTCTCGAAGTCGTTCCGTGTGTGAACGACCGGGTTGATGGTCGACACTTTGGACCGGGACGATACCTGACAGTACCGTGATTTGCCCCTCACCCTAACCCTCTCCCGTTTTACGGGGAGAGGGGACTTAACTCAGCCGTCTCGTATGGCACGTCCCCTCTCCCCGTCAGAACAGGGTGAGCGTTAGGGTGAGGGCAATCTCTAGCCTCAGAACCGCACGGTGAAATCAGTGCCCTTGCCGACTTCAGATTTGACGATCAGGCGCGCCCGATGGCGGGTGAGGATGTGTTTGACGATGGCGAGGCCGAGGCCGGTGCCTTTTTTCGAGCGGCTGTCCTCGATGCTGACGCGGTAGAAGCGTTCGGTCAGACGCGGCACGTGTTCGGCCGGGATGCCCGGCCCCTTGTCGATGATGCTGACCTCGACGGGCCCGCCGGCGCCATTCTTCAGCCGGACGTCGACGACTTTGCCTTCCTGGCCGTATTTGCAGGCATTTTCCATCAGGTTTTCGAAGACCTGGACGAGTTCGTCGCGGTCTCCCAGCACCTCGACCTTGCCGTCGGGCAGATGCAGGTTGATCTCGACGCCGACGTCTCTCGCCAGCGGCACCAGCGAGTCGCGGACATGGCCGAGCAGCGGCACCAGGTCGACCTTCTCGTCCGGCGCGATATGCGATTTCAGCTCCAGCCGCGACAGCGACAAGAGGTCGTCGACCAGCCGGCTCATGCGTGTCGTCTGATCGAACATGATGCCTAGGAACTGCGCCTGCGCCTTCTGATCGTTCTTCGCCGGCCCCTGAATGGTCTCGATAAAGCCGCGCAGCGAGGCGAGCGGCGTGCGCAGCTCATGGCTGGCATTGGCGACGAAATCGGAGCGCATGCGGTCGATGCGCCGGACCTCCGATATATCGCGGAAGGAGAGGATGAAAAACCGCTCGCGCTGGCCGTCGGCCTGGAATTCGACAGGCGCACTGCGGACGATATAGACCCGCTCGGATGGCAGCCGCTCGGCATGCTCGATCTGGTTCGGCGCATTGGTGGCGATGGTTTCGCGCACCATGTCGAGCACGCCGGGCGAACGCAGCCGGGCCGATATATGGGCGCCGAGCGTCACCTCGCCGAAGGCCTTTTCGGCGGCGCGGTTCTGGAAGAGCACCGAGGCATCGTCCGACAGCACCATGACCGGGATATCGAGGCCGGCAAGCGTGGCGGAAATGTCAGGCAGGCGGCTCGGAGGCGCTTCCGGCTCCGCCTCCTCCGGCTCGGCCGGCTCCGCCTTGAGCACCGGCGCCTCGTTGAACAGCGCGGTCAAGATCATGACGAGCAGGAGCACGAGCACGACCCACTTGTTCATGCCGGCGGCAAGAGCAATCAAGGCGCTGAGGATGGCCGCAAGCAGCACCGGCCGTTCGCGCCGGATGCGCGCCAACAGGCTTTTTTTCCACGGGATTTCGTCTGGCAAGTGGGCCTCGCGGCGGTCGATTCGTTTTTCTTTATATTGGAACTCTGCCTGATAGCGGCAATTCATGACAGAAGTTTTCGGCTGGCGCCGCTCAAGTGAAGGACGGCAGCCAAAGCCTCGCGAAAAATCACCAGCGGCAAGCGAAAGATTTGATTTCCAACGATGAATATGTTCGCCTGCGTCGAGAAGACGACCAGCGAAGGAGGAGCATATGGGCGAGGCTGCCAAAAGCAGGGCCGTGGAGCTGAATATCCGGGGAACGAAACGCATCTTCGATGTCGACGATCCCGTTCTGCCGGACTGGGTGGAGGAACAGGCGCTGGAATCCGGCGAATTTCCCTACAAGAAAAAGCTCAAGGAAGAGGATTATTCAGAGCAGCTGGAAAAGCTGCAGGTGGAACTTGTCAAGGTGCAATTCTGGCTGCAGGCGACGGGCAAGCGGGTGATGGCGCTGTTCGAGGGACGCGACGCGGCCGGTAAGGGCGGCGCGATCTCGGCCTCTTCGGAGAATATGAACCCACGTCTTGCGCGCGTCGTGGCCTTGACCAGACCGACAGAGCGCGAACAGGGGCAATGGTATTTCCAGCGCTACGTCGCGCAGTTCCCGACCGCAGGGGAATTCGTACTGTTCGACCGCTCCTGGTACAACCGCGCCGGCGTCGAGCCGGTCATGGGCTTCTGCACGCCGCAGCAGTATGAAGGTTTTCTCAAGCAGGCGCCGCAGCTCGAAAAGATCATCGCCCATGAGGGCATCTTCTTCTTCAAATTTTATCTCGACATCGGCCGGGAGATGCAGCTCAAGCGTTTCCACGACCGCCGCCACGATCCGCTGAAGGTCTGGAAACTGTCCTCGATGGATATTGCGGCGCTGACGAATTGGGACGATTACAGCGACAAACGCGACCGGATGCTGAAGGAAACCGATACGGATTTCGCGCCCTGGACGGTGATCCGCGCCAACGACAAGCGGCGGGCGCGTCTGGAACTGATCCGCCATATGCTGAATAGGATCGACTACGATGGCAAGGACAAGAAGGCGCTGGGGGAGGTCGACAAGGAGATCATCGGCTCCGGCCCCGGCTTTTTAAAGTAGGCCAGCGCCTACCTTAAAGCCGCGTCACTGCCCCGGCAGGATCCGGATCGCGAAGAGGTTGATGCCGCGCGCCTTGCCGTCGAGATCGCTGTTGATCGTCAACGTGCCCGGCGAATTCGGGGCGAGCGAGCGGTCGAACTTCACCTGCAGCAGCGCATCGGATTTTTCGCGGGTGACGCTGAAGCGATGGCGGGCGCAATTGCCGAGCGACTGGAAATTGCATTCGACCGTCACCTGCGTCGGCTCGTCGGTGGTCGATTGCAGCGTCAGCGCGATGGTCGAGGACTTGCCGGCAAGCTGCTGCAGCACCGAGGCCGGAACGCTGACGGAGATGTTGCCGTCAGCCGCACCGCTCTCGGAAATCAGGCGCACGGCGGGGCCGTCATTCTCGGTGATGTTTTCGATGCGGGCCCGCGGACCGCTTTTGATCTTGTCGGCCTCGTCAGGCTTGAACACCGGAATCCAGTCGGCCGAGAAACTGTTCTGCGGATCGATGGTCACCGGCTGATCGGTGTGGGGGGCGGCATTGCCGGCGCTGTCGTCATTGCCGGTGAAATCCTCCGGCTGGGTGCTTGCTGGCGGATTGGCGACGCTGGTGTCGCGTTCGGCCGCCGTCAACAGCAGGCCCGACGTATAGGCCCACCAGGCGCCGATGCCGACGAAGGCCAAGAGCACGCACCAGACGAGAAGCCGGGAAAAGAACTTGCGCGGCTTGCGGCGGCCCGCCGCCCGCTCCGGGCGGAAATCCATGCTGGTCGCACGTTCGCCGCGGGTCAGCCGCTCCTCGCCGGCCGGGGCGGCCGCCAGATGATCGGCATCGCCGGCATGAACATTGTCGAGGCGCGACTCGTCGCTGCGGTGCATCACCACCTCGGGAGACCGGGCCTCGCCCGCGGCCACCGGACTGTCGATCAGGCTGCCGATATCGGTCACGTCGCCGCGATGAACCGGCGGCGGCGGCATTTCGACGACCGGCGGCACCGGCACTTCGGGCGGCCGTTGGCGGGGGTGGAGCCGCTCGCGCTCCTCGCCTTCGATGGCATGAATGGTGCTTTCAAGGCGGTGGCGGTGATGGGCGACGGCCTCGGCATCGGTAATGTCCTGCTTGCGCAAGCCGGCTTCCAGCGCCTGGCGGGCCGACTGGTAGATCCTCGCTCGAACTTCCGGATTGTCGCGATCGGCATTTTCGAGCGCTGTTCTGATGGCCGTTTCTAATCCGCTCACATCACGTCCTTCACTTTGAACCCGGCGTTGGACCGCAATCCCCGCCGTTCTCCATCAAAATTCGGTAGCGGCAAGTGCGGCAAACCGCAAGCCTTGCAGGCCCGCCCACCGTTGATCTCATGCTATATTCGCCAGCTTTTCACGGGCGTGCGGGCCTTCCCTATCCGTTCTACGGCCTGATATATCGGGCGGAAATCGACGAAGGCATGGCAGTCGCTCTTTTATCGGCTTTTCTTCTCTGTTATGAGATTGACGTTTTCGTAAACGTCAATGCGAGCGGTAAAACCATGGCCCTGCCCCCGATCCTCAAGGACAAACTCAGACTGCCGGTGATCGGCTCGCCGCTCTTCATCATCTCGCATCCGGCGCTCACTTTGGCGCAATGCAAGGCAGGCGTCGTCGGCGCCTTTCCGGCGCTGAACGCCCGGCCGGAAAGCCAGCTCGACGAATGGTTGGCCGAGATCACCGAGGAGCTTGCCCGCCATGACGCCACCCATCCGGAACGGCCGGCCGCACCCTTTGCCGTCAACCAGATCGTCCACATGTCGAACAAGCGGCTGGAGCATGATCTCTCGCTCTGCGTCAAATACAAGGTGCCTGTTGTCATCTCCTCGCTCGGCGCCGTGCCGGAGGTCAATGCCGCCGTGCATTCCTATGGCGGGATCGTGCTGCACGACATTATCAATAACCGCCACGCCCATTCGGCGATCCGCAAGGGGGCCGACGGACTGATCGCGGTGGCATCGGGCGCCGGCGGCCATGCCGGCACGCTGTCGCCTTTTGCCCTGATCCAGGAAATCCGCGAATGGTTCCACGGGCCGCTGCTGCTTGCCGGCGCGATTTCGACCGGCGGCGCCATCCTAGCCGCCGAGGCGATGGGCGCCGATATGGCCTATATCGGCTCGCCCTTCATCGCGACGCAAGAGGCGCGCGCCGCAGACGCCTACAAGCAGGCGATTGTCGAGGGTGCGGCCGCCGATATCGTCTATTCCAACTATTTCACCGGCGTGCACGGCAACTACCTCAAGCCGTCGATCGTCGCCGCCGGCATGGATCCCGACAACCTGCCGGTCGCCGACGCTTCTAAGATGGATTTCGAGCAGGCAACCGGCGGCGCCAAGGCCTGGAAAGACATCTGGGGCAGCGGCCAGGGCATCGGCGCCGTCAAGGCCGTCGAGCCGGTGGCCAAACTCGTCGACCGGCTGGAGGCTGAATATAAGGCCGCCCGCGCCCGGCTGGCGCTCTGAACCGGATCTTCGACACCCTACCCTCTTTTTTGCCAAAGGCAGAACAGGGTGCTTGAAATCTTCGGACAATGCCTGTATCAGCGCCATGCAAATCGCAGGTCGCACGCTTCGGCCGCCAAATGCCGCTTTAGCTCAGTCGGTAGAGCACATCATTCGTAATGATGGGGTCACGTGTTCGAGTCACGTAAGCGGCACCAAAATCTTCAAGTCAAACGCATATAGTTTCGAGATCGAAGCATTTCGACGCTTGCGGGTCGCCGGGGAAATCTGGCGACAAAATCGGCTTCGTTCCACCGCCAATCCGGCATTCGCGCGCCCATCCTGCCGACGTGACCTCAATTTGATCGGCGATGAAGTGCCAGTTGCCTTCTTCATACGCTGCTCCGTCGTGCTCAGCCGAGGCGACATTTGTACGGACTTTTCTGCGACGCTCTCGGCGCTGAGCAGTCTGGTGCATCAAGCTTTCGCCGTAATCGCTGACTTCGCCTTCATCATTTTCGACCTCCATCAACATAGCTCCTCTGAAAGCCGAGGGGAAATTATAAGCATAATTGCACGTGTTGACGATGGCCGCTCGATAGGCAAAGCTTCAACCGCTGGTGGACTTCTTCATTCACGTTTATCAGACCCCTATTCGCATGAGCGAATGATGTCGATCGAGCTCGCGAGGGCCGGCAAGTAGGAGGATTTATGCGAATATCGCTTCTGAGCGTCATGCTTTTCCCCTTTTCCATTTTCCCCGCGCATTCCGAAGATTTCCCTCTCGCTTCATGTGCTGGATGGGACGGAACGCTGGTCAGCAGGACCGGCACGGATTCGAGAAATGCGGTCATGGAAGGGAACGTCAATCAGGCCAACTTCCAGGAATACTGCGAACGAGACCCGGGAGGCGAGACGGTCGCGCATGGCGGGAAACTGACTGTTGAGCAGTGCGTGGCGATGTATATGAAAGAAGATGGTAAAGACACCTATCGTTCCACGGCCGATTGCCGCAAGGGCACGCTGTCCTTCGTTCCTTCTGGCGGAGAACCGCTGCGCGTGACTTTCCCATTACCCGAGGATGCAGATGTGTCGTGCGCCTCAGGCATGCCGCCGTTAATCAAGCAGTTCACGATGCTCTGCCCTCAGGCGGCGCGAAAGTTTAAAATGCTGGACGACGAATGACGGATTCCGGCAGGAACCTGCCGCTCCCGAACTGGTTCTCCCCTTGAGACAACAAGGATGGAGCAAACCATGTCCTGCAAACTCATCGCGATATCGCTTCTTTCCATCAGTCTTGCCGGCTCGGCGCTGGCGCAGACGACCGGGGGCGCGAATTCCAGTGGGCGGCTTTCGGTGGCGCCTGTTATCGGCGGCTCGGGGAGCTCGGCCCCGGGTTCGGCCGGGACCGGATCCGTCGGTACGGGTTCGGCCGGCGCCGGCTCTGTCGGCACCGATCCCGGTACGACCGGCAGCACCACCGGCGGCACCACCGGCTCTGGCGGCGTCGATCTCAACCGCGATCGCAGCACGATCAATCCCGGCGGCGTCAATCCGGATCTTCAGCAGGTGCCGGGCTGTACCGCCGGTACCAACTCACTCAGCGAGGCATGCCAGCAGTGAGGAAGGGCGAGCGTCCTCCTCCGATAGAATGAGAGCCCGGCCGCGATCGCGCCGGACCTTCATTTCGGCTGACATCGCGCGAAAACGATGGCTGCCGCGGGAATTGCTTTACCGGCTGGCCTTCAGGTCGTAGAACGACTGCATCCCTCCGCGCTTGGCGCATCGCCCCACACCCCAGCCAGCATGCCATTATTTCCGGCATTCCGCGGAGCACCCGAAGAGGATCGTCATGTCGAATGCTGCGCATCGCTCGAACCGCGTGCTTGTCGTCGCGACCATCATGGTCGCAACCTTCATGGTTGCCATCGAGGCGACGATCGTGGCGACCGCGATGCCGCGCATCGTCGGCCAGCTCGGCGGATTTTCCTATTACAGCTGGGTGTTTTCGGCCTTCCTGCTGGCGCAGTCGACGACAACAGTCATCTACGGCAAGCTTTCGGATATTTTCGGGCGCAAGCCGGTGCTGATCGCCGGCATTATCATCTTCCTCGTCGGCTCGGCGCTCTGCGGCTTTGCCTGGTCGATGATGTCGCTGGTGCTGTTCCGGCTGCTGCAGGGGCTTGGTGCCGGCGCCATCCAGCCGGTGACGATGACGATCATCGGCGATCTCTTCAAACTCGAGGAACGCGGCCGGGTGCAAGGCGCGATGGCGACCGTCTGGGCGACCTCGGCAGTCGTCGGGCCGCTTGCCGGCGGCATCATCGTCGACAATATCTCCTGGGCCTGGATCTTCTGGATCAACCTGCCGATCGGCATCGTCTCGATCATCGCCTTCATGATCTTCCTGAAGGAGGACGTCGCGCACAAGCAGGCGCGGATCGATTATCTCGGGTCGGTGCTGTTTTCGATCGCGATCGTTGCGCTGCTCGTCATGCTGACGGAAACGGCTGCCAGCGCCTGGATCCTGCTCACACTTTTTGCGGTCTTCGTCGTCGCCGGGCTGCTCTTCCTCGCCCAGGAGAAGCGGGCGCCGGAGCCGATCATTTCGATCGCGCTCTGGAGCCGCCGGCTGATCGCCACCAGCAATGCGGCGACGCTACTTGCCGGCATGGCGCTGATCGGGCTTTCCACCATCCTGCCGATCTACGTGCAGGGCGTGCTCGGCCGCTCGCCGATCGTCGCCGGCTTCACGCTCACCATGCTGATCGTCGGCTGGCCGCTCGCGGTGATGCTCTCCGGCCGCTTCTACAAGGCGTTCGGCATTCGCCGGACGCTGCGCGTCGGCAGCCTAATGTTTCCGTTCGGCGCCTGTTTCCTGCTGTTCCTGACGCCGGAAAGCTCGCCGGTTCTGGCCGGCGCCGGCTCCTTCTTCATGGGCGTCGGCATGGGCCTGATCAGCCTGACCAGCATCGTGCTGGTGCAGGACAGCGTCGAATGGTCGATGCGCGGCAGCGCCACCGCCTCGATCATCTTCGCCCGCAGCCTCGGCAATACGCTCGGCGCCACCGTGCTCGGCGCCATCCTCAATGCCGGCATCAACCACCATGCGAGCGGCGAGACGGCGGCGGCCCTGCACGATGCGCTGAACCAGCCGACCGGGCTCTCGGCGCTCGCCGCCGACCCTGATATCCGCAGCGTCTTCGATGCGGCCCTGCACTGGAGCTTCTGGGGCGTGGTCGTCGTCGCGGTGCTGACCTTCTTCACCACCTGGCTGATCCCGGTCGGCCCTGGCCGCAAACGCGAAGAGCCGGCGGTGGCCAGCGAAGCGGCCTCGCATTGACCGCTGCGTTCTTCACGGCAGCGCCGAGCGGCGGCTGTCCAAAACGCGCAAGATCAGGTTGCGCCTTCCCTTGCGCGGGCCGAGATCGATATCGCTGACGAGCTTGGCGCCGCCCTCGCGCCGTTCCAGGGTGATCTTGCGGCTGTGGAAGGCTTCAAGCTCGGCGCGATGGGCGACGCTGATGATGGTCACCGTTGGCATTTCTTCGATCAACATTTCCATCATGCTGTCCTGGCTCTTCTCGTCGAGCGCCGAGGTGGCTTCATCGAGCACGATGATATCGGGGTGGTGCAGCAGCAGCCGGGCAAAGGCGAGCCGCTGCTTTTCGCCGCCCGACAGGATCTGATCCCATGGCGCGACTTCCTCGATCTTCTCGTTGAGATAATCCAGTCCAACCTTGGTCAGCGCCGCGGTGATCTCCTCCGGCGTCCAGCTGTCAGCGGCGCGGGGATAGGCGACGGCGCGGCGAAGCGTGCCGGACGGGATATAGGGCCGCTGCGGCAACATGAACAAGCGGCGGTCGGCGTGGAAATCGACGCTGCCGTGGCCCCAGGGCCAGAGACCGGCGATGGCGCGCACCAGCGTGCTCTTGCCCGAGCCGGATTCTCCGGCGACCAGCACCCGCTCGCCCGGGGCGATCTCGACATGGGTCTCCTTGACCACGGCGGTGCCGTCGTCGAGCGAGACGGAGAGATCGTTCAGATTGAGGATCGCATTGCCTTGGGTCTGGCTGTGCTTGATGCGCCTCAGCGCATCGTTCTGTTCGGCGCGCTCGAGGCCGTCGAGCGACGTCATCAGCGAGGCGATGCGCCGCGCACAGGCGTTCCAGTCGGCAAGACGCGGATAGTTGTCGACCAGCCAGCCGAAGGCGTGCTGAACGATGGCGAAGGCGGAAGCCGCCTGCATGACCTCACCGAGGGTCATGCCGCCTGCGAGAAATTTTGGCGCGCACAGCAGCAGCGGCACGACGGGCGCAATCAGCATCGATCCGTGCGACACGAATGTCGTTCGCATGTGCTGGCGCGCAAGCAGCGCCCATTGCCTGAGCACATTGGAAAATGTCTTGTCGAGATCGCTGCGCTCCTCCTCCTCGCCGCCGAGCAAGGCAATGCTCTCGCCATTTTCTCGCACGCGGGTCAGCGTGTAGCGGAGCTCGGCCTCCACCTGGTTCTTGACCTCCGAGACCTGGACGAAGTGGCGGCCGATGATGGCGATCACGGTTGAGGTAATCACGGCATAGAGAACCGCAGTGACGACGAGAAAGCCGGGAATGGTGATGGTCGCCCCTGCGACCGGCAGCTCGAGCGCTCCGCCGATCGTCCACAGGACGACGATAAACGTCGAGGCCGCCAGAAATGCGGAAATGACGCCGGCGATGAAATCGACCGGCGCTTCGGTGGCAATGCGCAGATCCTCCGAGATGCGCGCTTCGGGATTCTTGTGATCGCCGCCGATCAGGTTCAGCTGATAATAGCGGCCGTTGGCGAGCCAGCGCGCGATCACCGCCGAGGTCAGCCAGGAGCGCCAGCGGCGCTGGATCATCATGCGGACATAGACTTGCGCGGTGACAAGGGCGACGCTTCCGAGCACCAGCGGCACGAAAACGGCGCTGAGGTAATAGACGGTGGCGGCATCGTGCCGCTCGATGGCGTCGAAGATCCCGCGGTTCCAGCGATTGATCCCATATTGGAAGCCGACATTCATGCAGATCATCACCAGCAGACCGATCGAGCACGGCCAGGCGAGCCTGTCGCCGCCGCGGCTCCAGAAATGGCGGGCGCTGATCCAGAAACGTTTCAACAAATATCGCTTGCGCGCCTGCTCGGCCTCCTCGGGCGTGAGCTCCGGACTGGGTTCGATGGCTGGCGGCGGCGCGGCCTCGACAGTCGATGCCTTCTCGGGGCGCGACTTCTCGGCACCGTGCTCATCGGTGCCGTCGACCGATTTCGGGTTGAGTTTTGCGTCGGTCATAAGCCTGACAACGGCTTACAATTCGAAAGGTTTCATGAGGGCCGACGCCGGGCGCGGCATCGCAGCTCTAAAGAGGACGAGGCGCAGATTTTTGCATGTGCAAGTGCCAACGGGATTCACGGCCTGGGGAGGTCAGACGTCGTTGGTGTCGTGCGTGCAGCCCCCTCATCCGACCCTTCGGGCCACCTTCTCCCCGCTGGGGAGAAGAGGGGAGAATGCCGCTTTGCCATCGACGCAATCGGACGAAGTGCCTTTAAGCCGGCCGGTTCATTTGGGCAGTTCGGCGCGCCTTGCTCCCTCTTCTCCCCTCGGGGAGAAGGTGGCCCGAAGGGTCGGATGAGGGGGCTGCAGGCACGACTTTTGTCGCCCTTCTCTTACCTCACGCGCTCTCCGTCGCGATCTGCGGCAGGGATTGCAGCAGGGTCTGGCGGGCGGAGTGCAGATGCGCGCGGCAGGCTTTCTCGATCGCCGCCTGGTCGCCGGATTCGAGGGCGGCGATATAATCCAGATGTTCGTGGATAGCGCGCTCGTTGCGCTCGCGGGCGGCAGTCTTGTTCCACTGTTAGTGATAGTGGAAGACGATGGCGATCGCATCGTAGAAATCGGCGATGAAGCGGTTCTTCGAGGCGCGATGGATCAAGAGGTGGAAACGTTCGTCAAGGACGGAGAAATCCTTGAAGCGCTGGTTGATGTCGGCGAGCATGGCGTGGTGTTCGTCGCGGATGGCGGCAAGATCGGTCCAGGCCTGATTGTCACGGGGAAGCCGGCCGAATTCGGCGGCCGAATGCAGCTCGAACATCTCGCGCACATCGGCGAGTTCAAGCGCGAACTCGCGGGTGAAGCCCTTCAGCGTCCAGTGGCTGTTCGGTCGCTTTTCGATAAGGCCGAAGCGGGAGAAGCGGATCAGGAATTCGCGCACGCTCGTGGTGCCGGTGCCGATCTCGCGGGCAAGCTCCAATTCGTTGATCTGCATGCCGGGCGCGGCATCATCGGCAAGGATGCGCTGCATGAAGCTGCGCTCGATGATGTCGTGCAAGGAATCCGTTTCTTCGGAAGGAAAGAGGTCGCCGTCGGTCGGCTGGCGGAGCACGATCTTCTGGCGCTTGTTCCAGCGGATGATGCCTTCCTCGCTCAGACGCGTTAGGATGGCACGCGCGGTGGAGCGGCTGACGCCGAGCTGGGCGGCGATCTCCGGCTCCGACGGGAGTGCGGTATCCGTGCGCAGGGCCGCGGCATACCTGTTGTAGGCTTCCTTGAAGACCGTGTTCTGCCTTGCCATCAGACCCCCGCTTTCCGCCCGCGTGTCGCAACCGCCATCCCGGCTCAAAAGCAGGACGGGATCGGACCGGGGCTCATCCAAACGACCTTTAGCTTATTTCCGGCCGCCTGCGGCGCATCGCCTCCCTCGTCCACAGGATCAATATTCCCGTTGACTTGAAAATGTTTATTGTAGATAAAAAACAAAATCAATGCGCATTTGCCGTGCGGCAGGCGCTCCCGAAAACAGCTCACACTATTGGCCATCGTGCTCTAGGGAGAAGAGATTGGACAAGCAGCCTTGGATCATCCTGTCGGCCGGCGACAATGTCGCGGTCGCAACGGCGGCCATCGCGCCGGGTTCGACGGTTGCCGGCGTTCAGGCCCGCCAGAAGATCGATCCCGGCCACAAGGTGGCGATTGCCGATATTCCGCTCGGATCTCCCGTGGTGAAATACGGGCAGGCGATCGGCCGCACCACGGCCGAGGTCAAGGCCGGCGACCATGTGCACAGCCACAATCTGCATTTCGAGAACGACCGGCTGGCGGCCACCGCCAATTCGGCGCCGGAAGCGGCGACCGCCGAAGACAAGGCGCGCACCTTCATGGGCTATCGCCGGGCCGACGGGCGCGCGGCGACCCGCAACTATATCGGCATCATTGCCAGCGTGAACTGTTCCACCACCGTCTGTCGGGCGATCGCCGACGAGGCGAACCGCACGATCCTGCCGCATTATGACGGTATCGACGGTTTCGTGCCGATCGTGCACGACCAGGGCTGCGGCATGAGCTCGACCGGCGACGGCATGAACGTGCTGCATCGGACACTGGCCGGCTATACCAGGCATGTGAATTTCGGCGGCGTGCTGATGATCGGCCTCGGCTGCGAGGTCAACCAGCTGACGCTGTATGGCCAGAGCGGTGCGGGCGCCTCGAAGCGGCATTTCAACATCCAGGACGCCGGCGGCTCGCGCCGCGCGGTCGAGCGCGCCATGGGCGTGCTGCGCGAAATCGCCGCCGATGTCGGCAGGGAAAAGCGCGTGCCGATCCTGATCGGCGAGATCATAATCGGCCTGCAATGCGGCGGTTCGGACGGCTTTTCCGGCATCACTGCCAATCCGGCGCTCGGTGTGGCGGCCGATCTGCTGGCCGCGGCCGGCGGCACGGCGATCCTGTCTGAAACCTCGGAAATCTATGGTGCGGAGCACCTGCTGCGCAGCCGCGCCGTCAGCGACGAGGTGGCGAGCAAGCTCGACGAAAAGATCGCCTGGTGGGAGAATTACGTGGCGCTGCATGGCGCCTCGCTCGACAACAACCCCTCGCCCGGCAACAAGCGCGGCGGCCTCACCACCATCCTGGAAAAATCGCTCGGCGCCGTCGCCAAGGGCGGGCGCTCACCGCTGACGGCGGTCTATGGTTATGCCGAGCGGGTCACCGCGCCCGGCCTCGTCTTCATGGACACACCCGGCTACGACCCGGTCTCGGCAACCGGCCAGGTGGCCGGCGGGGCGAATATGATCGCCTTCACCACCGGCCGCGGCAGCTGCTTCGGCTGCCGGCCGGCGCCGTCGCTGAAGCTTTCCAGCAATTCGGCGCTTTATGCGGCGATGGAAGAGGACATGGACATCGACTGCGGCACGATCGCCACCGGCGATGCGACGATCAGCGGCAAGGGCCGCGAGATTTTCGACCTGATCATCGATACGGCTTCCGGCAAAAGGACGAAGAGCGAACTCTTCGGCTACGGCGACAACGAATTCGTGCCCTGGCATCTCGGCGCAACGCTCTGATCTGAAATAGACAATCGCAAGGCTTGGCGAGGAGGCATGATGAAGACGAGACGGATCGGCAAGACCGGGCTTGATGTGACTGAGATCAGCTACGGCGCAGCCCCCCTCGGTGGCCTCTATCGCGCCTGCCCGCGCGAGCAGGCGATGGAAACGCTGCAGGCCGCCTGGGACAGCGGCATCCGCTATTTCGACGTGGCGCCCTGGTACGGTCTCGGCCTCGCCGAAAGGCGCGTCGGCGATTTCCTGCGCGACCAGCCCGATCGGTCCTACGTGCTCTCGACCAAGGTCGGCCGGCTGCTCAGGCCGGTGCCGACGGGGACTGTTCCCGACTATAGCTACGTCAATCCGCTGTCCTTCGATGCCGATTACGACTATTCCTATGACGGCATCATGCGTTCGGTGGAGTTCAGCTATGCGCGCCTCGGGCTCAACCGCATTGATATTCTCTACGTGCACGATATTGGCGGCTATACGCATGGCGCGGCGAAGAATGCGGTCTATCAGAAGCAGCTTCTCGATTCCGGTGTGAAAGCGCTCGAAGAGTTGAAATCCTCGGGCGCGATTTCCGCCTTCGGCCTCGGCGTCAACGAAGTTCCCGTCTGCCTCGACGTCATGCGCCATGCCGATCTCGACTGCATCCTGCTTGCCGGCCGCTATACGCTGCTCGACCGCTCGGCGGTCGCCGAATTGCTCCCGCTCTGCCGGCAGAAGGGGACCTCGCTCGTCGTCGGCGGCGTCTTCAACTCCGGCATCCTCGCTACCGGGCCGGTGCCGGGTTCACATTTCGACTATATGCCGGCAAGCGACGAGGTGCTCGCCAAGGTCGGCGCCATGGAGGCGATCGCCAAACGTCATGGCGTGCCGCTCGCGGCTGCCGCGATGCAGTTTCCGCTGCGCGATCCGATCGTCGCCTCGGTGCTGATCGGCACGGCGAAGGCTTCGAGCCTGACGCGCAACATGGAGACCGTGGAGCCGCCGCTACCCGATAGCATCTACGCCGAATTCGATCCCTATACGCTCATCGCGCCGCCGCTTGGCGCCGAAGCGGTCCGGGTCTGAGGGAGAAGACATGCTGAAAGGAATTCATCCAGTGCTCGGTCCCGATCTGCTCCATGCGCTGAAGACCATGGGGCACGGCGACGACATCGTCATATCGGACGCCAATTTTCCCTCGGGCTCGATGGGTCCGCCGGTCATCCGCGCCGACGGCGTCAGCGCCACCGACATGGCCGAGGCCATCCTGACCCATATGCCGCTCGACACGTTCGTGCCGGAAACGGCATGGCGGATGGAGGTGGTCGGCGATCCCCAGGCCGTGCCCGAGGTCTGCGCCGAATTCCAGCAGATCGTCTCACGGCGCGCCGGCGATTTTTCCATCGTCCCGGTGGAGCGCTTCGCCTTCTATGCGATGGCGCGCAAAGCCGCCTATATCGTCGCGACGACGGAATTCCGGCTGTATGGCAACCTGATTTTGAAAAAGGGCGTCGTAACATCCACACGAGGTTGAGTTCGGCCGATAGCTATATTAGGTTATCGTGGTATTGAAATAAAATCAGTAGCTTGGAAGGAGATTTCCAAAGCAAAAAAGCGCAGTTGACGCCCTTGCAATTTGATTGCGCCTCGGCTAGCTTCTGCCTGCAAATGTTTTTTATCGATAAAAACCCTCCGCCAGCGTTCAGCGGTCCGGTTTATTGGAGGAGAACGCATCCTGAGAGGAGAACCCTTATGAGCATTGTGAAATCCCTTCTGTCACGCCGCGCCTTCACCGCGCTGGCTGGCGCCGCCGTCATCGCCACGGCGATGCCGGTCACGACCTTTGCCGCCGACGTGACGATCCCAATCATCGTCAAGGACACGACGTCCTTCTACTGGCAGATCGTTCTGGCCGGCGCCCGCAAGGCCGGCAAGGATCTCGGAGTCAACGTGCCGGAACTCGGCGCCCAGGCAGAATCCGACATCAACGGGCAGATCAGCATTCTGGAGAACGCCGTCGCCGGCAAGCCGGCCGCCATCGTCATCTCGCCAACGGAATTCAAGGCGCTCGGCAAGCCGATCGACGAAGCCGCCAAGTCGGTTCCGATCATCGGCATCGACTCGGGCGCCGACTCCAAGGCGTTCAAGTCGTTCCTCACGACCGACAACGTGCAGGGCGGCCGCATCGCCGCCGACGGTCTTGCCGCCGCCATCAAGGAGATGACGGGCAAGGAAGAAGGCGAAATCGTCATCCTCACCAACCTTCCCGGCGTCGGCTCGCTGGAGCAGCGCCGCGAAGGCTTCCTGGATCAGGTGAAGACCAAATATCCCGGTCTCAAGGTCATAGCCGACAAGTATGGCGACGGCCAAGCAACCACCGGCCTCAACATGATGACCGACTTGATCACGGCCAACCCGAACCTCGTCGGCGTCTTCGCCTCGAACCTCATCCTGGCGCAGGGCGTTGGCCAGGCGATCGCCGAAAACAAGCTCGGCGACAAGATCAAGGTCATCGGCTTCGACAGCGACGACAAGACGGTCGGCTTCCTCAAGGACGGCGCGATCGCCGGCCTCGTCGTCCAGGACCCCTATCGCATGGGCTATGACGGCATCAAGACCGCGCTTGCCGTCTCCAAGGGCGAGAAGGTTCCTGAGAATGTCGATACCGGCGCCAACCTCGTCACCAAGGCGAATATGGCCGATCCGAAGATCGACGCGCTGCTGAACCCGAAGATCAAGTAAGCAGGCAAGACGGCCGCGCCGGCTCAAAAACCGGCGCGGCTTTTTCCATCCGTGGTATGGTTACCAGGGGATGGAGAGCAGACGCGACAAGAGGAGGAGAGGTCCATGATCGGACTGGAAGAGGTCAGTCATCGCCATGATGACAGCGCCACGCTGAAAGAAGCCACCCGCATTCCCGCCGGAACGCCTATCCTCGAACTCAAGGGCCTGCAGAAGAATTACGGTCATGTGCAGGCGCTGAAGCCGGCGACGCTGACCTTCCTGGCCGGAGAGATCCACGCCATCGTCGGCGAAAACGGCGCCGGCAAATCCACCCTCATCAAATTGCTCACCGGCGTCATCACCCGCACGGCCGGCGAGGTGCTGTGGTGCGGCCATCCGGTGGGGTTGTCGACGCCGAACGAGGCGATCGCCCGCGGCATCAACGCCGTGCACCAGGAAGTCGTGCTCTGCCCGCACCTGACGGTCGCCGCCAACCTCTTCCTCGGCGACGAGGTCAACCGTTACGGCCTGATGCGCAAGAAGCAGATGGAAAAGATGGCGCAGGCCGTGCTCGACGATCTCGGCTTCGGTCTGCCGGCCGGCGCGCTGTTAAGCTCGCTGACGATCGGCCAGCAGCAGCTGGTGGCAACGGCGCGGGCGGCGATGCGCGGCACGCAGTTCCTGATCTTCGACGAACCGACGGCCTATCTGACGCGCCAGGAATCGGCGCAGCTGTTCAAGCTGATCCGCCGGCTGCAGGGCGAAGGCGTCACAATCGTCTATATCAGCCACCGCATGGAGGAAGTCTTCGAACTGGCCGACCGCGTCTCGGTGCTGCGCGACGGCACGCATGTCGGCACGCGGCTGATCGGCGAGACCAACGATGCCGAGCTGATCGCTTTGATGATCAACCGCTCGATCGAGCAGATCTACCACAAGGAAGAGATCAGCTTCGGCGAGACGATCGTTGAGGTCAAGGGTCTTTCGGGTCCGGGTTTCGAGGACGTGTCGCTCAGTGTAAAGGCCGGTCAGATCGTCGGTCTCTACGGGTTGATCGGCGCCGGCCGCAGCGAATTTGCGCTCGGCCTTTACGGTCGCCAGCCGATCAGCTCCGGCGAAATCCACTGGATGGGCAAACGTGTCGATATCCGCACCGAACGCACGGCGATGGAGCTCGGCATTGCACTGGCGCCGGAAAGCCGTCGCGACCAGGGGCTTTGCCTCAACCTGCCGATCGGCCTCAACATCAACCTGCCGGTCTTCGGGCGCCTCAGCCAGGGGCCGGTGATCAGTCATGCGCGCGAATCGGCGAATGCCGACAGGCAGATCCGCGATCTCAGCATCAAGACGCCGAGCCGGCGCGTGCCAGCCTCCAGCATGTCCGGCGGCAACCAGCAGAAGATCGTCATCGGCAAGTGGCTGAGCCATGGCGCAAGGCTGTTCATCTTCGACGAGCCGACCGTCGGCGTCGACGTCGGTACCAAGGCGGAAATCTACCGGCTGTTCGCCAAGCTTCTGAAGGAGGGGGCCGGCATCATCCTGATTTCCTCCTACCTGCCGGAGGTTTACGAACTGGCCGACCGCCTGCACGTCTTCCGCGGCGGCCGGCTCGTCGCCAGCCATGATTTCCACGCGGCGACGCATGAACAAGTGCTCAGCGAAGCGATCGGCGTCTGAGCACAAGCAATTCCAGCAAAAGCGCGCTGCGGTTTTGCGTTCGGAAATTGCGTGAGAACAAAGAGATAGAGAATTTCGGTCATTCGGAAAAACGGAAATTCTCTAAGAGGGAGAAAATTCATGACTGCCACCCCCACCGAAATTGTCGCGCCGCCGCCACGCCGGAAAATGAACATCCTGTTCGGCCTGACCCTGATCGGCCTGCTGATCTTCCTCTGGATCGTGCTCGGCTTCGTCACCGCCAGCTTCTGGACGCCGCTCAACATTTCCAACCTGCTGCGCCAAGGCGCGATGACGGCGATCCTGGCGCTCGGCCAGACCTTCGTCATCATCACCGCCGGCATCGACCTTTCGGTCGGCGCGATCGTCGGCTTCTGCACCGTCATCATCGCCTGGCTGTTGCAGGCTGGCGTGCCGCTCTGGGCAGCGATCCTGCTGACCCTCGCCATGGGCGTCGCGATCGGCGCCTTCCACGGCTTCGGCATCGTCCATATGGGCCTGCCGCCCTTCATCATCACGCTGGCAACCCTGACGTCGCTGCGCGGCATCGGCCTGCTGATCACCAACGGTTCGACGATCAGCATCACCGATGAGAGTTTCAGCAATTTCGCCCGCGCCGATTTCCTCGGCATCCCAAGTCTGTTCTGGATGGTCATCCTGGTGGCGGTGCCCTCCTTCGTCTTCCTGCATCTGAGCCGCTGGGGCCGCTATCTCTTCGCGGTCGGCTCCAACGCCGAAGCCGCCCGTCTATCCGGCGTCAACGTCAAGGGCATGATCTATCTTGCCTATATCCTTTCGGCCGGCTTCGCCGCCTTCGTCGGCGTGCTGCTCGCCTCGCGCATCGCGATCGGCAATGCGACGCAGGCCGACGGCTGGGAACTGCAGGCGATCGCCTCCTCCGTCATCGGCGGCACCAGCCTGTTCGGTGCGGTCGGCTCGGTGCACGGCCCGCTGATCGGCGCCTTCATCCTCGCCACCATCAACAACGGCGCCAATCTTCTGAACGTCAACTCGTTCTGGCAGCGCATCATCACCGGTCTCCTGATCATCGTGATCGTGTTCTTCGATCAGCTGCGTCGCCGCAAGAGCAGTTGAGAGGCCTAGGGAAGCCGGTCGAACAGGCCGGCTGCCGCTACCGACCGGGGTCGAGCCACAGGTCTCGACCCGTCCTTCGGACCCCCGCACGCGGAGAGAAGGGCAAACGGCGCCAACCTCTCCGTGCCCATTGACGTCGTGCAGGGCAAGTCCCCTCGCCCCGTTTACGGGGAGAGGGTTAGGGTGAGGGGCAGCTACCCACACGAACAGAACAGCGGCGGTATGACACAGAGTAAAGAACGAAGAATGCGAGACCCGTCATGAAAGCAGTAGTTTGCCGCGAGCCCGGCGTGCTCGAGACCGTCGAGCGGCCATCTCCCGCCGCACCGGCGCCCGGCTGGGTGCGCCTTGCCGTCAGCCATGTCGGCATCTGCGGCACGGATTATCATATCTTCGAGGGCAAACACCCTTTCCTCGAATACCCGCGGGTGATGGGGCACGAGATCTCGGCGACGGTCATCGAAGCCGGCGACGGCGTAACGCTTGCCTCCGGCGCGCCCGTCATCGTCAACCCCTATCTCTCCTGCGGCCAATGCGTCGCCTGCCGCCAGGCCAAGCCGAACTGCTGCACCAATATCAAGGTGCTCGGCGTCCATACGGATGGCGCCTTCTGCGAGGAGATCTCGGTTCCCGCAGGCAATCTCTATCCTGCCAAGGGCCTTAGCCTGGAGGCGGCGGCGACGACGGAATTTCTGGCAATCGGCGCCCATGCGGTGCGCCGCTCGCTGGCCGGCGCCGGCGCGCGCGCACTTGTCATCGGCGCCGGCCCGATCGGCCTCGGCGCGGCGATCTTTTCGCGCATTGCCGGTCATGCCGTGACGCTGCTCGATACCAGCGCCGAGCGGCTGCAGATGGCGGCCGAACGCTTCGGCTTCACCTCCGGCATCGTCGCCAATGAAGGCACGGCGGATGCCGTACGGGAAAAAACCAATGGCGACGGTTTCGACGTCGTCTTCGACGCGACCGGTTACGGGCCCTCGATGGAGAAAGCCTTCTCCTTCGTCGCCCATGGCGGCGCATTGGTGCTGGTCAGCGTCGTCAAGGACGATATCCGCTTTTCCGATCCCGAGTTCCACAAGCGGGAAATGATGCTGATCGGGAGCCGCAACGCCACCCGCGCCGATTTCGAGCATGTGGCGGAGTCCATCGCCAAGGGATTGGTGCCGGTGGATAAATTGATCACCCATCGCACAACGCTTGCCGATGCGCCGCGCGATCTCGCCCGCTGGGCGCATGAAAAGAGCGGGCTGATCAAGGCGGTGATCCGGGTTGGCGGGTAGGAGACAACGCCTAAAATGCGCGTGGAGTGCTCGGCGTGGATACTCGGGTCGAGCCCGAGTATGACCGAGGGTGGGGAAACCCGTGCGGCAAGAGGCGGAACGTTCGGAGGAATTCCAGCAAAATGCGGGGCGGTTTTGCGTGCGGATCGCTCAAACAAAGACGCCAGTTCCAATAAAACCACACGCACTTGCGGTCCTTGCCGTACGCGTTCCCCACTCTCCGTCGTCCTCGGGCTTGACCCGAGGACCCATACCGCAAGCACTGCATTCGCGTTTCAAAAACGCAAAACGCTTTCCGTCCGAGATTGCGGAACCGCTAACCCACCGCCTCGATCACTCTGCACATCTCCCTAACCACTGCGACATCCGTCCCGTTGCTGCTCTTCGCCTCGAAGCCGAAGGCAACCGCACGTGGATCGACGCTGTCGATTGGCGAGTTGCATGACCCATGCACCTCGCGGGCGCCGGTTGCCTGCAAGATCGCGCCGACATTGGCCGGACGGATGCCGCTGCCGGGCATGATGGATATGCGGCCGGCCGCCTTTGCCGACAGGCGTGTCAGCGTTTCGATCCCGTCAACCGCCTTCAGCGCGCAGCCCGAGGTGAGGATGCGTTCGCAGCCGAGTTCGATCGCCTGCTCCAGCGCCTCATCGGCATCCGGCACCAGATCGAAAGCCCGGTGCAGCGTCGAGCCGAGGCCTGATGCATGCGCCTTCAGGCGGTGGATCAGCGGCATGTCGAGCCTGCCATCCGGCCGGTTGGCGCCGATGACGACGCCGGCAAGGCCGGCGGCGCGCACGGCGTCGATATCGAGCAGCATCGCCTCCTCGTCGGCGCCGCCGAAAATGAAGGGACCGGCATGCGGGCGGATCATCGCGTAAACGGGAATAGGCGCGCGGGCGGCGATCCGCATCAGGCTCGGCAACGGCGTCAGGCCGCCGAGTTCCAGCGCCGAGCAGAGTTCGATACGGCCGGCGCCGCCTTCGATCGCGGCGGCAAGGCCCTCGGCGCTGTCGACGCAGACTTCCAGCAGGATCGTCATGCTGCGCTCTCCCTGACTGCGTCGGTTTTCGCGACGGCTTCCGACGTTATGCTTGCCGCCGCCGCGATGATGACGGCACAGGCATCGGCGGCGGCTTTGCGGTGGTTGAAGGCGACGTGATAGGACATCGGCAGATGCTCGTCGAGATCGACGATGCGCACCTTGTCGGCGATCGGCATGGCGCTGACGCGGCCGAGGAAGGAAACATAGCCGTGATTGGCGACAAGGTCGACGATCACGGGCAGCGAATCCGCCGCGGTGATATCACGGCTGCGGAAACGCCGGTTCGGCGCGCGCTCGTCGCTGAAGGCCATGGCCGCGTGGCCGAGGCCGGTGCGCGGGCTCGGCATGCAGATGGCATGGGCGGCGACGAGATCGGCGACCGAGGTTTGCGTACTGTGCGGCGGGGCGATCACCACCATGTCGGTCTGCAGCAGTTCGCGATGCCGGAAGCTTTCAAGGCCGAAGACCGAATCCAGGATCGCCACATCGATGCGCCCGCTCTTCAGCGCCTCGCGCAGATCGTCGGCGGTCATCGAGACCAGCGAAATCGCATTGTTGCTGCGCCGCGCATTCCATTCGGAGACCAGCAGGCCGAGGCAGCGCGCTACCCAGCTTTCCGATCCGGTCGGGATGATCGAGCCGATGCGCAGCGACCGGGCGGTGCGTCGGTAGCGCTCGTCGGCCGCCGATTTCAGATCGTTCCATGCCTGGCTGATCGCCATGAAGATCTGGTAAGCCCGCCTGCCCTCCTCCGTCAGCGCCGAGCCCTGCGCCTGCCGCTCGAACAGGCGGCGGCCGAGGAATTTCTCAAGATTGGCAAGCTGGAGCGAAAGCTGCGGCTGACCGAGATGAAGGCGGCGGGCAGCGCGGTTGATGCTGCCCTGGTCGGCGACCTCAAGGAACCGCTCGATCGCGACGATCTTGACGGGAATGCGGGCGGCCCAGGCCTCATCGATCCCGCCGGCGCCGACCTGGCCGGCGAATTGGCAGAGTTCGCCGATCGCTGTCGTGATCGGCTCCAGGCCTTCGAGCACGCCGCCGCTTGCGATCAGCGTCACCAACTCGCCGGAGGCGCGTTCCGTCAGCTTCATCGCCAGCTCGGTCTCGGCACTGCGGATCGCCGCAGACACGCTGGAGGGCGACAACTGGAAACGACGCGCGGTTTCGCGGACCGACGCCGAGGTCAGGACGTGGCGGATGATGAACAAGGCGCCGAGATGCAAAGGCTGGCTCCGGAAAGCGCTTTAAAAACTGGACGATATGATGTGTTCGCGAAAAAAGATATCCCTGCCTCGACAGAGCCGGGCTATCGTCGCCGTCATAAAAATCCGGGCGGTGGTTATCCGCAGAAGAGCACCGGAAGCATCGCGGAAACACGCAAGGGAACAAAAACAAATCGCGCCGACCCTGGAAAAGGGAATGGCTTTCCGCGCACCGAGCCGCGTTCGCCGCCATAATCTCGGGCGCGAGCGCAAATACTGGAGGGGGCTTGCATCGATTTTTCGAGCGTGCACGCTATTTCCATGACGCACGCAATTCCGGCATCATGGCGGCCTTGTCGCCTTCGCCGGCGGATTTCCTGCGCATACGCCTCCCGCCGGGGGGCTTGCGCCACGTCAACGGTGTTAAAACAGGGGATATTTCATGCTGAAGAAACTCGCACTTGCCGTCTCGCTCTCTGCCTTTGCGGCGGGTGCGGTTCAGGCCGCAGACGTCGTCGTCTCGTCGAAGATCGACACGGAAGGCACGCTGCTCGGCAACGTCATCGCACTGGCGCTCGAAGCAAACGGCATCAAGACGCAGGACCGCATCGCCCTCGGCGCCACACCCGTGGTGCGCAAGGCGATCACCGCAGGCGAAATCGATATTTATCCGGAATATACCGGTAATGCCGGCTTCTTCTTCAACAAGGCCGACGACGCTGCCTGGAAGAACAACGACCAGGGATATGAGCTAGCGAAGAAGCTCGATTACGACGCCAACAAGATCGTCTGGTTGACGCCGTCACCGGCCAACAACACCTGGGCGCTCGCCGTGCGCAACGATGTCGCTGAGCCGAACAAGCTGAAGACCATGTCCGAATTCGGCAAATGGGTTGCCGGCGGCGGCACCGCCAAGCTTGCGGCGTCTTCCGAATTCGTCAATTCGGCCGGCGCGCTTCCCGCCTTCCAGACGACCTACGGCTTCCAGCTGAAGCCCGATCAGATGGTCGTTCTCTCCGGCGGCGACACCGCGGCGACGATCAAGGCGGCGGCCGACCAGACGAACGGCGTCAACACCGCCATGGTCTACGGCACCGACGGCGCGATCGAAGCAGCCGAATTGACGGTTCTCGAAGACGACAAGGGTGTGCAGCAGGTCTATGCGCCCACCCCGATCATCCGCGAAGAGGTTCTGAAGGCCAATCCGAAGATCGAGGAAATCCTCTCGCCGATCTTCAAGAGCCTGAGCGCCGACGAGCTGCGCAAGCTCAATGCCAAGATCCAGGTCGACGGCGAGCCGGCAAAGTCCGTCGCCGAGGCCTATCTCAAGGAAAAGGGCTTCCTGAAGTAATCATCGCCCGCTCCGCCCGGCAGCGGGCGGAGCGTCTTTTCCCCATAAGGTTGGATCGATGGACGAAACCTCAGCGGTCCGCAGGCTGGATCGGCTCGGCGTGGTTCTGGTGGCCGGCGGCATTGCGGCCACCGCACTGATGCCCTTCATCTACGTCAAGGCGAACCGCATCGCCGCCGGCAAACCGATGCTGCTCACCCAGCTGCTTCCCCAGCCTTCCGTCGTCATCCTGACCGCCCTCCTTATTCTCACGGCCGTGGCGACGCTGTTTCTCCGCAACGCCTTGGCGCGTCTTGTCATCGCGACACTCTGCCTTGCGGCGCTGGTCGTTGCGATCGGTCTCGTCTCGAGCGCGGCGACGCCGCCCGGCAGCACCGTGGCGCGCATGACGCCCGGCGGCGGCTTCTGGGTGCTGTTCGCCGTGATCGGCCTCGTCATCTCTGATGCGCTGGTGAAGATAAGGCTTGCGCCGTGGATGCGGGTGGCGGCGCTGGCCGCCTATACGGCGCTGCTGTTCATCTCGCTTTCCTCCGGCCTGCTCGACAGCCTGTCGATTATGAAGGAATTTTCGACGCGGGCGCCGCAATTCGAGACGGAAGCGATCTCGCATCTGCTGCTGGCGCTCGGCTCGCTTGCCATCGCCATCATTCTCGGCCTGCCGCTCGGCATCCTCTGCTTCTGGGTGCCGAGGCTGCGGGCGGTGGTGCTGCAGGGTTTGAGCCTCATTCAGACGATCCCGAGTCTCGCGCTCTTCGGCCTGCTGATGCTGCCGCTCGGTTATCTCGCCACGCATGTGCCCCTGGCCGCCGCTATCGGCATTCGCGGCATCGGCACGGCGCCGGCCTTGATCGCGCTGGTGCTCTATTCGCTGCTGCCGATCGTCGCCAACACCGTCGTCGGCCTCCAGGGCGTCGACCCTTCGGTGCGCGACGCTGCGGCCGGCATGGGGCTGACGCGCCGGCAGATCCTTGTTGGTATCGACATGCCGCTCGCCTTTCCGGTTATTCTCACCGGCATTCGCATCGTGCTGGTGCAGGCGATCGGCATGGTGACGATTGCCGCACTGATCGGCGGCGGCGGCTTCGGCATCTTCATCTTCCAGGGGCTCGGTCAGACGGCGATGGACCTCGTCCTGCTCGGCGCCGTTCCGACCGTCTTCCTCGCCTTCTCATCGGCCGTCATCCTCGATGCGGTCATCGACAGCATCCGGGGGCCTGCCGCATGAGCATGATCGAGATCAGGAACGTCACCAAGCGCTATGGCGCCGCCACCGTCGTCGACAATGTCTCGATGCAGGTCGAGAAGGGCGAAATCACCGTCATCGTCGGCACGTCCGGCTCCGGCAAATCGACGCTGATGCGGATGATCAACCGGCTGGTGCCGATCACCGAAGGCGAGATCTTCGTCGGCGGCCAGAATGTGATGGACGTTGAGGTGACCGAGCTTCGCCGCCGGATCGGTTATGCCATCCAAGGGCACGGGCTCTTTCCGCATCGGACCGTGGCGCAGAATATCGCCACCGTGCCGCAGCTGCTCGAATGGGATTCGACGCGCATCGCAGCGCGCGTCGAAGAGCTGCTCGGACTGTTCAACCTCGATCCGGCTGATTTCGCCGACAAATATCCGCATCAGCTTTCCGGCGGCCAGCAGCAGCGCGTCGGCGTCGCCCGGGCGCTGGCGGCCGAACCGGAACTGCTGTTGATGGACGAGCCTTTCGGCGCCCTCGATCCCGTCATCCGCGGCAAGGCGCAGGACGACCTCCTGGCGATCCAGAAGCAGTTTGGCACCACTATCATTCTCGTCACCCACGATATGGACGAGGCCTTCCATCTCGGCAATCAGATCGCGGTGATGAGCCAAGGCAAATTGCTGCAATGCTCGACCCCGGAAAAGATCCTCACCGAACCCGCCGATCCCTTCGTCCAGCAACTGACCGGCACCTCCGACCGGGCGCTGAAGCTGATGTCGCTGCTGCCGCTGAAGGAGAGCATGGAGCCGGCCAAAATCGGGCTTGCCTATGCTCTGCCGCAGTCGCTCAGTCTCCGCGACGCGCTCGCCGAAATGATTTGGCAGGGGGTCGACGAGGCGGCGGTGCAGGATGGCGAGAAAGCGCCTGTCGGATCGATCTCGATGAGCCGGCTGCTCGAACTGGGCCGCAAGGCATGAAACTCCTCGTCGCCAATCTCTTCCGCCTGGCGGCGCTCGCCCTGCTCTTGATCCTGTTGTTCAGGACGGAGTGGCTCTCCTTCCTGCTCGTGCCGCTGACCAGCAACAATGCGCCGGCCGTCTATACGCAAAACAGCCTCGCCTCGCTTGCGCTCGGGCACCTGCAGCTGGTGATCGGATCGATCGCCTGCAGCGCCGTGCTCGCCGTTCTCGGCGGCATCTTCGTCACCCGCGAAAGCGGGGCGGACTTTCTGCCGCTGTCGCGCGCCATCGCCAATGCCGGCCAGACCTTTCCGCCGGTCGCGGTGCTGGCGCTTGCCGTTCCCGCCACCGGCTTCGGCGCCATGCCGACGCTGATCGCGCTTTTTCTCTACGGCCTGCTGCCGATCTTCGAAAACACCGTCGCCGGTCTGAAGCAGGTGTCGCCGCAGGTTCTCGACGCCGCCGATGGCATGGGCATGAGCGCCACGCAGCGGCTGTTGCGCGTCGAGCTGCCGCTTGCCCTGCCGCTGATCCTCGAAGGGCTGAAGGTCGCGACCGTCATCAATATCGGCACGGCGACGATCGGCTCGACGGTGGCGGCAAAGGGTCTCGGCGAGGTGATCATCGCCGGGCTGATATCGGACAATACCGCCTTCATCCTGCAGGGCGGGCTGATCGTCGGCCTGATGGCAGTGCTGATCTATGACGCCATGGGCCTCGTCGAAGCGGCGATCACGCGAAGAATCGGCTTGCGCGCGGCGTAAGGGGACCGCTACCGTGACCGAAAAAATGGGAGGCAGAATTGGCGAAGATGATCCACTCCATGATCCGTGTTCTCGACGAGGCGCGTTCGGTCGAATTCTACAGCAAAGCCTTCGGCCTTTCGGTCGCCGACCGTGTCGATTTCGAAACCTTCACGCTGATCTATCTCAACAATGCCGAAACCGGCTTCGAACTGGAGCTGACGGTCAACAAGGGCCGGACCGAGCCCTATAATCTCGGCAATGCCTATGGCCATCTCGCCGTCTCCGTCGACGAAGTGGCGGTGGAGCGTGAGCGCATGCTGAAACTCGGGCTGAAACCGGGCGAGCTGGTGGAGCTCAATCGCGACGGCAGGCTCTTCGGCCTGTTCTTTTTCGTCAGCGACCCCGACGGCTACAAGATCGAAGTGCTGCAGCGCCACGGGCGGTTTCTCTAGAACAGGATGATTTTTGGGCCCGGTCGGCTAGTGATCTTGTGGCAGGTCGGTGATTAAGGCGGCCGCAACGTCGCGACTCCCTCTTCTCCCCGAGGGGAGAAGAGGACATGCCGCGATCTCCCCAGTTCCTCGCCACCTTTGTAAGGCACGTCTACCACACACCAAAAGGCCCCGCATCGCACGGGGCCCTTCCAGTTCGGCCTATCGGACGAGATTACATCCAGTAAGGCGGCACGCCATAGTAGTCGTATACCCTGCGGCCATTATCGTTGTACCAGGTGTCGTCATCGTCCGAATAGCTCGGTGCGCCTTCGATCTGCTCCTTGGTCAGGTCGATGCGATAGCCGTCCAGCTGTGTGTCGTAGTTCAGCTTTTCCCAGGGAAGCGGATAGTGATCGTCGCCGATGCCCAGGAAGCCGCCGAAGCTCAGCACCGCATAGGCGACGCGGCCATCGAGCTTGCCGATGATCAGGCGTTCGATCGAGCCGATATGCCTGCCGTCGGCGCCATAGACGCGGGTGCCTTCGACGCGGTCGCTGGCGATCAGCGAAGGCGTATCCTTCACATTCGGGTCGCGGCGGGTGGCGTCGGTTTCCTCGTTCAACATTGTGCACCTCCTTTGGTGTTTCCTCATGGTGAGTATGCAGAATCAACGTCACGGCGGACTCAAAGTTCCAGGTCGAGCTATCCGCGTATGTTGACGTTTACGTCAAGGTTAGTATAGCGTCATTGAGCTTGAACCGTTCAGGCAATGACATAAGCTGCCGGACAGGAAGATGGAGGATGCTTCCGGTCAATCGCGGGCCAGCCGATAGCGGCTCGGCACCGGCGCGGCGCCGCAAGGGAGAGAGACACGATGAGCAGCATTTCCGTCCATCCGAACGGAGCAAAAGCCGACAAGCCCTGGCTTGCCACCTATCCGGATATGGTTCCGGCCGAACTGCCGCCGATGGAACATGCCTCGCTTGTCGAACTCTTGGAAAAGTCCTGCGCCCGTTACGCCGATCGGACGGTTTTTTCCAGCATGGGCAAGGCGATGAGCTACCGCGAGCTGGACGACCAGACGCGCAAGGTCGCCGCCTGGCTGCAGAGCATCGGGCTCGAGAAGGGCGACCGGGTCGCGGTGATGATGCCGAACGTCTTGCAGAACCCGGTCGCGACCTATGCGATCCTGCGCGCCGGCTTGGTGGTCGTCAACGTCAACCCGCTCTACACGCCGCGCGAACTCGAACACCAGCTGCGCGATTCCGGCGCCAAGGCGATCTTCGTGCTGGAGAATTTCGCCCGCACGGTCGAGCAGGTCCTGAACAAGACCGACCTGCGCCATGTCGTCGTCACGTCGCTCGGCGAAATGCTCGGGGCCAAGGGGCTGATCGTCAACTTCGTCGTGCGCAAGGTGAAGAAGCTCGTTCCCTCCTGGTCGATCCCGCAGCATAAGAGCTTCAGCCAGGTGCTGCGCGAAGGCGCAAAAAAGAGCCTCCAACCGGTGGCGCTTACCGGCGGCGACGTCGCCTTCCTGCAATATACCGGCGGCACGACAGGCATTGCCAAGGGCGCGGTGCTGACGCATCAGAACCTGCTCGCCAACAAGCTGCAGCTGTCGCTCTGGCTGCGCTCGGCCTTCCAGCGCAAGAAGCAGCCCGAAGTGCTGAATTTCCTCTGCGCCCTGCCGCTCTATCACATCTTCGCGCTGACGGTGAATTCGCTGATGGGCATGTCGCTCGGCGCCCACAACATCCTGATCGCCAATCCGCGCGACATTCCCGGCCTCGTCAAGGAGTTCGAAAAGTCTGATATCCATATCTTCCCTGGCCTCAACACGCTGTTCAACGCACTGCTGAACAATGCCGATTTCGCCAAGCTCGACTTCTCCTCGCTGATCATGTCGCTCGGCGGCGGCATGGCAGTCCAGCGCCCGGTCGCCGAACGCTGGCTGAAGACGACAGGCACGGCGATCACGGAAGGTTACGGTCTTTCGGAAACATCGCCGGTCGCCACGGCCAACCGCTTCGATTCGATCGAGTTTACCGGCTCGATCGGCCTGCCTATTCCTTCCACAGAACTCGACATCCGCGACGAGGAGGGCCGTCCGCTGCCACTCGGCGAGATCGGCGAAATCTGCATCCGCGGACCGCAGGTGATGGCCGGCTATTGGCAGAAGCCGGAGGAAACGGCGCGGGTGATGACGGCCGACGGCTATTTCCGCACGGGCGACATGGGCTTCATGGACGAACGCGGCTATACCAAGATCGTCGATCGCAAGAAGGACATGATCCTCGTTTCCGGCTTCAACGTCTATCCGAACGAGATCGAGGAGGTTGCCGCCATGCATGCCGGCATCCTCGAAGCCGCCGCGATCGGCGTGCCGGACGGGCATTCGGGCGAAGCGGTCAAACTCTTCGTGGTCAGGAAGGACCCGAACCTGACAGAGGCGGAGGTGAAAGCCCATTGCATCGCCAATCTCACCAACTACAAACGCCCGCGCTTCATCGAATTCCGCACCGAGCTGCCGAAGTCGCCGGTCGGCAAGATCCTGCGCAAGGATCTGCGCGACTGAATTTGACAAGCTCATGAAATTTAACGCCATCCGCTTGCCGCGGGTGGCTTTTTTGTTTCGGGAGCGATGGCTGAACTTGATTTGCGGGCGATAAAGCGAATAGTTTCCGCAACCTTTCCGCCTCCAAAGGAGTCCCCCATGAACGCCATCGTCGAACAGCTGAAAAGCACTGCGGCCGCTACCCAGGCGACCGATATCCGTGCCGCCTTCGCCGCCGATCCCAAGCGCTTTTCGCGATTCTCCGTCGCGCTCGACGACCTCCTGATGGACTTTTCCAAGACGTCGGTGAATGACGAGATCCTGAAGCTGCTGGTCAAGCTCGCCGAAGAAGGCGGTGTCGAGAAGAAGCGCGAGGAAATGTTCTCTGGTAAGGCGATCAACTTCACCGAGGAGCGCGCCGTGCTGCATACGGCGCTGCGCAACCGCTCCAACACGCCGGTTCTGGTCGACGGCAAGGACGTCATGCCCGATGTCAACGCGGTGCTCGCCGCCATGGGCAAGTTTGCCGACGAGATCCGCTCCGGCGCTCTGAAGGGCGCGACCGGCAAGGCGATCACCGATGTCGTCAATATCGGCATCGGCGGCTCCGATCTCGGCCCCGTCATGGCGACGCTGGCGCTTGCCCCCTTCCATGACGGCCCGCGCGCCCATTTCGTCTCCAATATCGACGGCGCTCATATCGCCGATATCCTGAAGCTGGTTCAGCCGGAGACGACGCTGTTCATCGTCGCCTCGAAGACCTTCACCACCGTGGAGACGATGACCAATGCGCAGACGGCGCGCCATTTCATCGCCAAGGCGCTCGGCGAAGCGGCCGTGCAGCACCACTTCGCCGCCGTCTCGACGGCGCTCGACAAGGTCGCTGCTTTCGGCATCGACAGCGCCCGCGTCTTCGGCTTCTGGGACTGGGTCGGCGGCCGCTACTCGATCTGGTCGGCAATCGGCCTGCCGCTGATGATCGCGATCGGGCCGGAGAATTTCGGCAAATTCCTCGACGGCGCACATGCCGTCGACAACCACTTCCGTAAGGCACCCATTACCGAAAACCTGCCGATGCTGCTCGGTTTGATCGGCTTCTACCACCGCAACGTGCTGGGTTATCCCACCCGCGCCATCCTGCCCTACGATCAGCGTCTGTCGCGCTTCCCGGCCTACCTGCAGCAGCTCGACATGGAATCGAACGGCAAGGGCGTGACCATCGACGGCACGCCGGTCGAGGGCAATTCCGGGCCGGTCGTTTGGGGCGAGCCCGGCACCAACGGCCAGCATGCCTTCTACCAGCTGATCCACCAGGGCACGAGCGTCATCCCGGCCGAATTCATGATCGCCGCCAATGCCTTCGAGCCGGAGCTGCGCCACCAGCACCAGCTGCTGATCTCCAACGTCCTCGCCCAGTCGGAAGCGCTGATGAAGGGCCGCACCTTCGCGGAAGCCAAGAAGCAGCTGACCGACAAGGGCATGGACGATAAGAAGGCCGATTTCATCGCCCCGCACCGGGTCTTTGAGGGCAACCGTCCGTCGATCACCTTCGTTTACGACAAGCTGACGCCTTATTCGCTCGGCCGGCTGATCGCGCTTTACGAACATCGCGTCTTCGTCGAAGGCGTGCTGTTCCGCATCAACTCCTTCGACCAGTGGGGCGTCGAGCTCGGCAAGGAACTGGCGACAGGCCTGCTGCCTGTCGTCGAGGGCAAGGAGAGCGCGGCAGGTCATGATTCCTCGACGCAAGGGCTGGTTGCGGCGCTGGCGAAGCTGGCGAAGTAGGCGCTCGAGGGCGCGCCCTGTATGTGGATGGAGGGCGCGCCGGCAGGCTTCGATCGGCGCGCCTGTCGACCAGCCGGCGCCGTGATTGGCGTCAACATCATCATTGCCAAAACTGACATCGGCAGGGGCGCGCCGCTGCGGCGCGACGGGTTCGGCGTGCGGAACCGGATGAAATGTTCTTCTAAAGGAAAATTGTAGAAAGAATTCTTCCATTCTTTCGGAATCGCCCTAGATTCAAGCAAATTCTGTGCAATGGGTATTTCCGACGACATGGCCTACCAAGCCCGGAACGACGCTCCGTTCCATTGTTCCCGCCGGCCTCCGCCCCTCGTCCGGATGGCTCATTCGAAGTCGCTGCCCGCCCAGCCTCCCCGCCACATTCAAGCGGTTCTCCAGGATGCTCATCACATTGCGTTTTCATGTCCCATCTTAACTGAAGGAAGCTCATGAGCCGTCTTATCGTCGTTTCCAATCGTGTACCCGTGCCGAGCAAGGATGGCGGCTCCGCTGCCGGTGGCCTGGCCGTGGCGCTGCAGGCGGCCCTGCAGGAGCGCGGCGGCATCTGGATGGGATGGTCGGGAGAGTCGAGCGGCGACAGGGAACCGGGCGCGCTGTCGCAACAGCAGAAGGGCAACATCACCTATGCCCTGACCGACCTCACCGACACCGACGTCGAGGAATACTATCGCGGCTTTGCCAACCGCGTTCTCTGGCCGATCTGCCACTACCGCCTGGATCTCGCCGAATATGGCCGGAAGGAAATGGCCGGTTATTTCCGCGTCAACCGCTTCTTTGCGCACCGGCTGGCGCCGTTGATCGAGCCTGATGACATTATCTGGGTTCACGATTATCACCTCATTCCACTAGCCGCCGAACTGCGCCAGATGGGACTGAAGAACCGGATCGGCTTCTTTCTGCACATTCCCTGGCCGCCGGCCGACATTCTCGTCACCATGCCGGTCCACGAGGAAATCATGCGCGGGCTCTCGCATTACGACCTCGTCGGCTTCCAGACCGATTACGACCTCCAGAATTTCGCCGGTTATCTCAGAAGAGAGGGCATTGGCGACGACCTCGGCAACGGCTTGTTCGATTCGCACGGGCGGATATTCAAGGCCGGCGCCTATCCGATCGGCATCGAGACCGCGGCATTTGCAGAATTCGCCGAAAAAGCGGCCAACAACGTCATGGTCCAGAAGACCCGGCGCAGCATCGAAGGCCGCGACATGATCATCGGCGTCGATCGTCTCGATTATTCCAAGGGCATCATTCAGCGGCTGGAAGCCTTCGAGCGCTTCATCACCGGCAATCCGGCCTATCAGAACAAGGTGACCTTTCTGCAGGTCACGCCGAAATCGCGATCGGAAGTTCCCGAATACGAGCATATGCAGAAGATGGTCGCGGAACAGGCCGGCCGCGTCAACGGCGCCATCGGAACGGTCGACTGGGTGCCGATCCGCTATGTCAACCGATCGATCAGCCGCAATGTACTCGCCGGGCTTTTCCGGCTGGCGACGATCGGGCTGGTCACGCCGTTGCGCGACGGCATGAACCTCGTCGCCAAGGAATATGTCGCCGCCCAGGATCCGGATCGCCCTGGAGTCTTGGTGCTGTCACGCTTCGCCGGCGCCGCACGGGAGCTGAAGGGGGCGCTGCTGGTCAATCCCTACGATATCGAAGGCACCGCCAATGCTATTGCGCGTGGGCTCGCCATGTCGCTCGAGGAGCGCCGCGACCGTTGGAGCAGGATGATGGAACATCTGCTCTCGCACGACGTCTCGCTCTGGTGCAAAGATTTCCTGCGGGACTTGGTGGCTGTTCCGAGCTCCGACCGGAGCGGGGCTCAAGAGGCGCGACCGCGCGAAGTGTGAATCCTCCGGCAAAACAGTGCAGGTCGGCACGAGAAACGGCGTCAAGACGTTGCGGCATATCCCCTTCTCCCCCTCGGGGAGAAGGGACTTAAAGCCCGATCTCATGCGCCCAGGGCGGGTTGGCGCCGGCGCGGGAGACGGTGACGGCGGCGGCTTTGGCGCCGAGCGTCAGGGCGTTGCGCACCGCCTGTTCGTCGAGGGAAGCGACCTGCGCCTTGGTCAGCAGGTTATCCCTCTTCAGCGAGGCCAGCACGCCGGCATCAAAAGTATCGCCGGCGCCGACCGTATCGACGACCGCAACGCGTTGGCTCGGCACCGTCACCTTGCGCTCCCTGGTATAGCCGGAAGCGCCTTCGGCGCCCTTGGTGATAACGACGAGTTTTGCGCCGTGGGCGAGCCAATGGGCGGCGAGCGCGTCATGGTCGCCTTCAAGGCCGAACCAGTCGAGATCCTCGTCGGAGAATTTGATGATATCGGATTTGGCCGCCATGCGCCTGATGCGGGCCATATGCGCCGGCTTGTCCTTGATGAAGCCGGGGCGGATGTTCGGATCGAGCGAGATCACGCGCCTTTCGGCTTCACGGTCGAGAAGCGCTTCATAGGTTTCACCGCAGGGGCTCGGGATCAGGCTGATCGCGCCGAAATGCAGCGCTTCGCAATCATCGCCGAGGACGGGCAAGTCGGCCTCGGTGATCATCCGGCCGGCCGTACCCTCGTCGTAGAAGGCATAGGTCGCCTGGCCGTTGACCAGTTTGACGAAGGCGATCGTCGAGGGGCGCTGCGTGATGGCGCAGGGGCTGTAGTCGACATTGGCGGCCTTCAGCGTCGCAAGCAGGATTTCGCCCATCATGTCATCGGCAATGCCGGTGAAGAAGGCCGTCGGTATGCCGAGGCGGCCGAGGGCGATCGCGGTGTTGAAGATCGCGCCGCCGGCATAGGGGGCAAAGCCCTTTTCGCCAAGGGTGGTGTCCCTCGGCAGCATGTCGATCAAGGCTTCGCCGCAACACAAAATCATCGGATTCCTCCCAACAGGACTTACGCGTTCTTCAATCGATTAAGCGAGCTTTTGTCAAAAGGCTAGAGCGAAAGCTCACTGACGCCACCATTCCTTCCCGACCAGGCGAGCGGCGCATCGAGGAAGGCCTCGACTTCTTCGAGCGTCTTGTCGTCGAACAGCTTCTGCGCCCTGGCGACGGCCAGAACATTGCGCCAGGTGGCGATATGATGCAGCTTCACCTTGCCCTCGGTAAAGCGCTGTTGACCGAAAATGTCGTAGAAGAACAGCGCGATACCGTGATCGACGATGCCGCCGGCGGCGCGCACCGCATCGATGAACTTGAACATGCTGCCGCCGGCCGTCGTCAGGTCCTCGATGACCAGCACGCGCGACCCTTCCGGCATATTGCCTTCGATCTGGGCATTGCGGCCATGGCCCTTCGGCTGCTTGCGGACATAGACCATCGGCAGACCGAGGCGGTCGGCAAGCAGGGCGGCAAAGGGAATGCCGGCGGTTTCGCCGCCGGCGATGCAGTCGAACTGCTCGAACCCGGCGTCGCGCATCAGCGTGCTGGCGGCGAAATCCATGACCGTCGAACGGATGCGCGGGTAGGAGAGCAGCTTGCGGCAATCGATATAGACCGGGCTCGCCATGCCGGAGGAGAGCTTGTAAGGCTGAGCGGCATTGAAATGCACCGCCTTGATCTCCCAGAGCATCTTGGCCACCAGTTCGGCCATCAGGGCGCGGTCGGGAAATGTGGTCTGGATCATGCGGCTCTCCTTCGGCTTTGCGTCTCCGGCAATAGCAGCAAGAGCCCTCGGTTTCCAGACGCAGGCTTACCTATTCACTTCAGCAGGCGGCCGATATCGGCGATCTGCATCTTCTTGAACAGAGCGATCGCCTGGGCGCCCTCTTCCTCTTCCAACGAAACGGCATAGCGCACTGCGGCAGCGAGAAGCTGCATCGTCAGCCGCGCGATCGCCAGAAGCTCCCCGGATTCACGCTGCGGCCACAGGCGGACGAGCACGACGAGAAAGGTCCGAGCATGAAATTCCATGTCCTCGGCATCGATCTGCTGCAGCAGCTTGTCGGTATGGGTCGCATGCCAGATGTCACGCATAACGGGCTCTCGGCGAAAGAAGGCGTAGTATTGGTCGACGATGTTGGCGAGCGCGCCTTGGACGGCCGAAACGTCCCTCACCTTCGCCAGTTCCTCCTCCACACACCGCCTGCCCTCTTCGTTGAAGCGCTCGGCCAATGTCCGGATGATCGAGCTCTTGTCGGGGAAATATTGGTAGAGGGCGCCGAAGGAGAGGCCTGCCTTCTCGACGATCTGGCTCATCTTCAAGCCGTCGCTGCCATGGCTTTCGATCAGCTCGGCGGCCACCGTGAGGATCTTTTCGAAGCGCTCGCGGCCGCGCTGCTGGCTGGGAATGCGGCGCAGCTGGCCGGTAGACTCCTGCTGGCGTTTGCGCGTTGCGACCGGCTGTTCCGACATGCTCTCTCCTTTTCCACATTGACAAACAAAATAAGAGAGATTATCTCATTTTGCAAATACGAGAGTTTCTCTTGTTTTCAAAATTTGGGAGGAGTTTTGACATGCAGACTTCCGAAATCGTCCTCGTCGGTGGATCGGGAAAGACCGGCGGCCGCATCATCAAGCGCCTGGAAGAGCGCGGCCTCACCATTCGCGCGGCATCACGCTCAAGCGCACGGCCCTTCGACTGGGAGGACAGGTCGACTTGGCGCGGCGCGCTTGACGGCGCATCGAGCGCCTATGTCGCATTCCAGCCGGACCTTGCCGTCGCCTGGGCGGCTGAAGCGATCGAAGCGCTCGCGAAGGTCGCTGTGGAATGCAGCCTCGAACATATCGTGCTGCTTTCTGGCCGCGGAGAAGAAGGCGCGCAGCGGAGCGAGGCGGCGCTGAAAGCTTCCGGCATCAACGCCACCATCCTGCGCGCCTCCTGGTTCTGCCAGAATTTCAGCGAGGGCGCCTTTGTCGAGCAGATCATTGGCGGCCGGCTGCAATTGCCGGCGGGCGAGATCGGGGAACCTTTCATCAATGCCGACGACATTGCCGATGCGGCGGTCGCCGCTTTGACCGATCCCGGCCACCGCAACAAGATTTACGAACTGACCGGCCCGCGAGCGCTGACATTCCGCCAGGCGGTCGCCGAAATCGCCGCAGCCACTGGGCGGCCGATCGAATATGAGCAGGTGTCGATGGCGGATTTCACCGGCGGGCTTGCGGCTGCCGGCCTGCCGCAGGGCCTGATCGATCTTCTGGAGGAGCTCTTCGGCCAGGTGCTCGATGGGCGCAACTCCGGCACCGCGGGCGGTGTCGCCGAAATTCTTGACCGCCCCGCCACCGATTTCAGCGAATATGCCCGCCGGACCGCGGCAACCGGAATATGGAGCGTCTGACCGTGCAGATCATTCTCATCATCTCCCTCGTGGCCGCCGCAATCGGCAGCGGTCTCGTCGCCGGCATCTTCTTCGCCTTCTCGACCTTCATCATGACCGCCTTTTCCAGGCTCCCGGCAGAACAGGGCATTGCGGCGATGAACTCCATCAATGTGACGATCGTCCGCTCGCCGTTCATGGCGCTCTTCGTGCCGACGGCGAGCCTCTGCCTTGTCATATCAGTGATGGCGGTGATCAACTGGCGCGGCGGGGCGTCGGCGCTGATGCTGGCAGGCGCCGCCCTCTATCTCCTCGCTTCTTTCGTCTCGACCATCGTCTTCAACGTGCCGATGAACGATGCGCTGGAGAAGGTGAGCGGCAAAGAGCCGCAAGCGGCCGAGCTCTGGGCGACCTATCTCAGGGACTGGACATGGTGGAACCATGTCAGGACGATCGCCTCGCTGCTTGCCTCAGTCGCCTTCGTGCGGGCGCTGATGCTGGTTTGAGAAGCAGGCGCCGGCAGCCAAGAGAGCCTCATCCTGAGGGGCCCCAAAGGGGCCTCTAAGGGCGAGGCGGGTGCGCCGGCGTTGGAGGCATGCAGGAGCAGCGTTGCGGCTTGTCTTTCGAGGCTACAGCCTCCGGCTTCCGCACCTCAGGATTAGGGACGTTGGCGGTTGCCGCGGTTTCGCACCCGCCTTCGTCCGTTTATTTACCGGCGTCCCGGCGTCGGAAAATACGCCAGGCCGAGATCATGGCGAGCAGCAGGAACAACCCTGCAAAACCGCCCCACAGGGAGCCGCCTTGCGTCAGGTTGCCACCGTCTGGCGTGAGGCAACTGGATAATGCTTGAGATATGCAATCTCGAAACCTCCAATATCTTTCATAGAACAGCCATCCGAAAAAGATCGACAGAAGCGCTGAAACCAAGACTGAAACATATTTCATTTTGTTCCTGCCCGCCGGCTGGGAGTTATTGTGAGTTGAAAAATCGCCGTCACAAGTGACCTCGGGCGATCAGCCCTTCAGCGCGGGCTCGATATCTTGTTGTAACTGTAGGTTTAAAGCACCCGGATGCAAGCGCCGGCAATCACCCGTTTTTGTGTGTCTCTGTACGCTGACGGCCGCGTTTGGCGAGAATGCCAACCACACTCTCCGTCATCCCAGGCCCTGAGCCTGGGATCCATGTGACTGCTGCTGATGGATGCGGTGGATGCTCGGCTCAAGGCTGCTCAAGGCCGAGCATGACGGAGGTGGGGTGGGCAGGAGAAACCCATTCACAGCGCATACGCCGTGTCACGAAGCCATCCGCTTAAACTGACTTGGTGGGAGACCGCGCGGACCTTGTCAGTGCTCCGCCTATCTCTGCTCGCAAAAGGCGATGCGGTTGCTGAAGGGGTCGGTGACGGTCATCTCCAGTCCCCAGGGCGCTTCCTCCACGCCGGGTTTCATGTAGCGGTAGTCCTTGCCGGCGAGTTCGGCGTGGTAGGCGCGGACATTGGCCACGCGGACGAAGGCCTTGGCGCCGGGGCTGGCGTCGCCGGAATGTTCGCTCAGATGCAGCGCCATGCCGTCACGCGAGACCTGGCAATAGAGCGGGAAGTTTTCGCCGAAGCGGTGCTCCCAATCGAGGTGGAAACCCAGGAAGCCGCAATAGAACTCCATGGCTTTCTCGACCGAGAAGATGCGGAAGATCGGCGTCGGCGGCTCTATGCCGATAGCCGAAGGCGAGGCCCCGGCCGCCTCGATCTTCGCCGAGAGGATATTCCATTGGTCGAGCCCGAACTGCCGGGCGACGATTTCGAGGGTCTCGCTGTGAGTGAGGGAAATGTCGCGGTCGGCAAGGGCCTGCCGCAAAGTCTTTGCCATGAGCTTGGCATCGCGAAAATCGCGCATGATGTCATCCTTCCGTTGGCGGCAAACAGGAAGATCAGTGCCCGCGTCTGCTGACCCGTTCGCCATCGATCGCCAAACGGCAAGGGATGTGAAGGTTGGTATCGGGATGCATTCACCATAACGCCATTGTCAAAACGTCGGCGTCGCGGGGCGGCTGGCCGCATCTGGCCGAGGCCGATACTAAGAGACGCGCAGTCCGGGATCAAGACGCCGTGCGCGATACCTCGAGGGGCACCGCCTGCAGGTGGCCGGCAAGCTCGACGCGATTGCGGCCGCCGCGCTTGGCGGCGTAAAGCGCCTTGTCAGCGGCGCTCAGCATGGCATCGAAATCGAGCGGCGTAGAGCGGCCGGGCGCCACTCCGACGCTGACCGTGCATTTCAGCACGTCGCCGTCGATCGGGATTTCGCGCGCCTCGAAGGCCCGGCGGATTCGCTCAGCCGTCAGTTCAGCCCGGCCGGGCATGATCTCCTTCAGCACCAGCGCAAATTCTTCGCCGCCGAGCCTGGCAGCGGTGTCGCCGGGGCGGCAGTGGGCGGTCAGTTCGTCGGCGAAGACGGTGATCACGCGGTCTCCGGCGGCATGGCCATAACGGTCGTTGACGGATTTGAAATGGTCGATATCGAAGACGATGACGGCGGCGGTCGAACCCATGGGGCGCGTGCCATACTGGTCGAAGACGGCGCGGCGGTTGAGCAGGCCGGTCAGCGGATCGGTGATCGCCTCAAGACGATGGCGGGCGGCAAGCCGCCACTGATGCAGCGCCAGCGACAGGGCGCCGATCCCGGTCATGCCGGCGATGCAGACGGCGAGGCTCAGATCTTCGGCCCAATTGTTGGGTGCTGCGCCGAGCACCAGCTTGCCGTCGGCAATCAGCACGCCGGCACAGAGCACGAAGGAGATCGCCGTCAGCGTATAGAGTGCGGCGATGCCGAGGATCGGCGCCGGCGCCTCGGCGCGGGCGAGCCAATATTGCCGGGCGGTGGCGAAAAGCAGAAGGGCGATCGCAAGATTATCGGCGATGAAGGCCAGGCCGTCATAACCTGCCAGCATCGGCACGACCGAAAAGATCATCGCGGCCAGGGCGCGGATGGCAAGGGCCGGGATCGGCAGCCGACCGGTGAGGAACTGCTTGCCGGCGCCCCAGATGGTGGCGAAACCGGCATGGAACAGCACGAAGCTGGCGACGCCGAGCCATATCTGCGGCCTATTCACATAGGCGCTGTAGACGAAGATTCCGCTGACCACGAAGACGAGGCCGATGGTGGCGGTCAGCAACACGGTTTCGGCCCGGCGGACCAGCCAGCTGCCCATCAGGGTCACGGCAAGACACGCCGCGGAGACACCGAGCGCCAGCAGGAGGGAGTTATAGTCAAGCGTCATGCTCTTCAGTCTCCGCAGCTGTTGCCGCGTCGGGATATGGGCAACTCATCGGGTCCGCGACGAGGACTGTCTTATGCATCCGTTAACAAATGATGCACCGCACAATGCAAATGTTACGCGTTTAACGTCGCGCCGGAGATAATGATAAATTTTCGATTTAAAATTGAATTCGGGACGACCTACGCCGAAGCCGCGGCCTGCCAATGCAAGGGAAACATCGGGTCGAACACGGTAACAGGGCCCGCGCCTGTTTCTATCTTAGCGGGAAAAACGACCGGATCGGCCTGCTTTGACAGGGTGATGCGTTCCTCGTTCGGCGAAAGCCCATACCAGGCCGGCCCGTTCAGCGAGGCGAAGGCTTCGAGTTTGTCCAGGGCGCCTTCCTCTTCGAAGACATGGGCAAGGCAGCTCATCGTGTTGATCGAGGTATAGATGCCGGCGCAGCCGCAGGCGCATTCCTTCAAGGGGTCGACATGCGGGGCCGAATCCGTGCCGAGGAAAAAGCGGGGATTACCGCTCACGGCGGCGGCGCGCAGCGCCAGCCGGTGGTTTTCGCGCTTGGCGACCGGCAGGCAGTAATAATGCGGCTTGATGCCACCGACGAGGATGGCGTTGCGGTTGATGATCAGATGGTGGGTGGTGATCGAGCCGGCGAGATTGGCCTTGGCCGCCTTGATGTATTCGATGCCGTCCGCGGTCGTCACATGCTCCATCGTCACCTTCAGCTCCGGCAGGCGTCGGCGCAGCGGATCGAGCACAGTATCGATGAAGACGGCCTCGCGGTCGAAAATATCGACTTCGGGGGTGGTCACTTCGCCATGGACGCAGAGCGGCAGGCCAATCTTCGCCATGCGCTCCAGCACCGGCATCGCCTTTTCCATGTCGCGCACGCCGCCGTGCGAATTGGTGGTGGCACCGGCGGGATAAAGCTTGACGGCGGTAATGAGGCCGCTTTCCGCCCCCGCCTCGACATCGTCAGCGCTGGTATGTTCAGTGAGATAAAGCGTCATCAGCGGCTGGAAACGGTGGCCGGCCGGCAGGGCTTTCAGGATGCGATCGCGATAGGCCGTCGCATCCACCGTGGTGACGACAGGCGGCACCAGATTGGGCATGATGATGGCGCGGGCGAAGGTGCGGCTCGTATCGGCGATCACGCCTTCCAGCATGGCGCCGTCGCGCAGATGCAGGTGCCAGTCGTCGGGACGGCGGATGGTGATCGATTGCATGGCAGACCTCCGAAGCGATGCGTCTGCGGCCTCGATAGCACTAAAGCGGGCCGCATTGAAATCGATTCATGCGCCGCGGCATTACGTCAGCGCGATCTCCAGCGTCACATCGGCCGGGCGGCGGTGTTCCAGGATCAGCCTTCCGTTCGGCAGGTCGTTGCCGTAGACCTTGGCGCTGGCCGCCTCTTCGCTCAGATTATAACCGCGCCAGCGGGCCCAGAGGCGCTCCTCGAGCACCTCGATCGGCGGCGCCAGCATGATGGTGAAATCGAAGACGCCGTCGAGTTCGGCCCATTTGCCCTGCGTGAACAGCAGATAATTGCCCTCGACGATGATGAAGCGATCGTTCGGATCGATCGGCCGGGCCGATGCGATGGCGAGCTCGCGCGAACGGTCGAAGACCGGCGCCAGCACCTCCTGGTCGGCCCGCTTGACGGCGGCGATGATATCGAGGAAGCCGCGGACGTCGAAGGTCTCGGGAATGCCCTTGCGCGCCAGCAGGCCGCGTTCGATCAGGATGGCATTGTCCATGTGGAAGCCGTCCATCGGCAGGACCGCGGCGCTTTCGCCCTTTGCCTTCAGCGCCGCTGCCAGATTGTCGGCCATAGTCGACTTGCCCGAACCCGGCGGCCCGGCGATGCCGATCAGGAAACGTCTGGCGTCGCCGGCGCGGCTAAGAACCTCGCCGGCGATTTCGTCGATGCGTACACTCATGCCGCAACCGGCTCCGTCGGCACCGTCTTGGCGCCGGTCATGAAGGCGACGGCATCCGACATGGTGTATTCCTTCGGATTGATCACCGTCAGGCGCCGGCCGAGGCGGTGGATATGGATCCGGTCGGCCACCTCGAAGACATGCGGCATGTTGTGCGAGATCAGCACGATCGGCAGGCCGCGGGCGCGCACATCGAGGATCAGCTCCAGCACCTTGCGGCTTTCCTTGACGCCGAGAGCCGCGGTCGGCTCATCCATGATGATGACCTTCGAGCCGAAGGCGGCGGCGCGGGCGACGGCGACACCCTGGCGCTGGCCGCCCGACAGCGTCTCCACCGCCTGGTTGATGTTCTGGATGGTCATCAGGCCGAGTTCGGAGAGCTTGTTGCGCGCCAGCTTTTCCATCGCCGGCCGGTCGAGCATGCGGAACAGCGAGCCGAGCGGGCCCTTTTTGCGGATCTCGCGGCCGAGGAACATGTTGTCGGCAATCGACAACGCCGGCGACAAAGCGAGGTTCTGATAGACGGTCTCGATGCCGGCCTCTCGCGCTTCCATCGGCGAGCGGAAATGCACCTGCCGGCCTTCCAGCGTGATCACTCCCTCGTCGGGGGTGACAGCGCCGGAGATCGCCTTGATGAGCGAGGACTTGCCGGCGCCGTTATCGCCGATGACGGCGAGGATCTCGCCCGGATAGAGGTCGAAATCGGCATTGTCGAGCGCGGTCACGCGTCCATAACGCTTGACGAGACCGCGGGCGGTGAGAATGGGTTCGACAGCCATGGCCACACCGAAACCTTTCTGATCCACTGATCGATGGCGACGGCGGCGATGATCAGCACGCCCGTCAGCAGGACTTTCCATTGCGGGTCGGCGCCGAGCATGTTGAGGCCCATCGACACGACGCCGACGATCATGGCGCCGAACAGGGTGCCGAGAATGGAGCCGCGTCCGCCGAAGAGGGAGATGCCTCCGATCACGGTCGCGGTGATCGCCTGGAGGTTATAATCGGTGACCGCCGAGGACGGCGAGATCGAGCCATTGCGGCCGATCGAAACCCAGGCGGCGAAGGCGGCGATGACGCCCGATATGGTGTAGACGGTGAGCAGCACCTTCTTGGTCTGGATGCCGGAGAGCTTGGCCGCTTCCGGATCGTCGCCTACCGCATAGACATGCCGGCCCCAGGCGGTGTGGTTGAGCACATACCAGAGCAGCAGGACGAGCAGCACCATGGCGATGACGCCGAGGGTAAGCACGGCGGTGCCGAGCCTGAAGCTTGCGGCGAAAAGATGCAGCAGCGGAGCCTGGGCGTCGACATCGGCGTCGCGGATCGTCTCATTGGCGGAATAGATGAAATTCGTCGCCATGACGATGTTCCAGGTGCCGAGCGTGACGATGAAGGGCGGCAGCTTCATGAAGGCGACAAGGAAGCCGTTCAGCAAGCCGCAGAGACCGCCGACAAGCATGCCGGCTGCGACCGCGATAGGCGTCGGTATGCCGTAGGTGATGGCGACATTGCCCATGATAACCGCCGAGATCACCATGATGACGCCGATCGAAAGATCGATGCCGGCCGTCAGGATGACCAGCGTCTGGGCGGCGCCGAGAATGCCGACGATGGCGATCTGCTGCAGGATCAGTGTCAGGGTGTAGGACGAGAAAAACCGTCCGCCGAGCGTTATCCCGAAGATGATGATCGCCAGCACCAGCACGATGAGCGGCACGGCGGCCGGCGTCGAGTGCAGAAAATGCTGCGCACGCTTGATCAGCGGGACGCCCTGGTGCTCGAAGGAGGCGACGTTCTTGTCGCTGCCGTCGAGAACGCGTTCGAATTCCTGTGCTCCGGTCATGGTTCCTCCTCCGCATCCGCGCGCCGAACCCGCGCGGAGGCCGCCACCCATTGTCATCCGTTCGTTGCTTAGCCGGTGGGGTGACGGCACATCGTCCGTCCAAAACGGCCGGGGATCAAGCCCCGGCCACTTTCTCTTTCAATAGATCGGGCTCAGCCCCAGCACTTGTCGGTGCCTTCCTTGGTATCGATCGACTTGACGCCGGGAACCGGCTTGTCGGTGACGAGCGAGACGCCGGTGTCGAAGAAGGACTTGCCTTCCGTCGGCTTCGGCTTCTCACCGCTATCGGCGAACTTCTTGATCGCCTCGATGCCAAGCGACGCCATCAGCAGCGGATATTGCTGCGAGGTGGCGCCGATGACGCCTTCCTTGACCGACTTGACGCCGGGGCAGCCGCCGTCGACCGAGACGATCAGCACGTTCTTTTCCATGCCGACAGCCTTCAGCGCCTGATAGGCACCGACAGCGGCCGGCTCGTTGATCGTGTGGATGACGTTGATGCTAGGATCCTTCTGCAGAAGGTTTTCCATGGCCTTGCGGCCGCCTTCCTCGTTGCCGTTGGTCACGTCATGGCCGACGATGCGCTTGTCGTCTTCGTCGCCGATCTTGTCCGGGTTCTTCGGGTCGATCCCGAAGCCCATCATGAAGCCCTGGTCGCGCAGGACGTCGACCGTCGGCTGCGACGGCGTCAGGTCGAGGAAGCCGACCTTGGCGTCCTTGGCCTTGTCGCCGAGCGTTTCCTTGGCCCACTGGCCGATCAGCTTGCCGGCGAGCAGGTTGTCGGTGGCGAAGGTGGCGTCGGCGGCATCGGCCGGCTCGAGCGGCGTGTCGAGCGCGATGACCAGCACGCCGGCATCACGCGCCTTCTTGACCGAAGAGACGATGCCCTTGGTGTCCGAGGCGGTGAGCAGAATGCCTTTGGCGCCGTCGGCGATGCAGCTTTCGATCGCCGCAACCTGGCTTTCGCTATCACCGTCGACCTTGCCGGCATAGGACTTCAGCGAAACGCCGAGTTCCTTGGCCTTGGCCGTCGCACCTTCCTTCATCTTGACGAAGAAGGGATTGGTGTCGGTCTTGGTGATGAGGCAGGCGGAAACATCAGCCGCCATGGCAGGTGCGGAAAAAGCGACGCCGAGCGCGAGCGCGCCGAAAGCGAGAACTGATTTCTTCATGAACTCCTCCCAGAGTTTGCCGGCGCCGCCCGTGCGGGCCGGAATTTTCGAGATGTGACACTTCGCTTCGGTCGCTTGTCGCTTCCGAAGCCGCCCGTGCCCTTGACGCTGGCAATTAAGAGCGAAAGAAATCGGCTTGTCAATAAATAAATCCAATTGAATTATTAATTCGATGTGGCATGCTCGATTGAATTAGGGCATAGGCCAACAATTGGGAGGAGCGGCCATGTCGTCTTTGGATGGACGGGAACACACACCGGTCCCGCCGCCAATTCTAAATCCGGCCGGAGGTGCGAACCAGGTCAGGGTGCGGGCCTATAATGAACGGCTCGTGCTGTCGCTGGTGCGCCTTTACGGCGCGCTGTCGAAGGCCGACATTGCACGCCGCAGCGGGCTGTCGGCGCAGACGGTGTCGGTGATCATGCGGGTCCTGGAAAAGGAAGGGCTGTTGTCTCGCGGCGCACCGGTGCGCGGCCGCGTCGGCCAACCGTCGATCCCGATGCATCTCAATCCCGACGCGGTCTATTCCTTCGGCCTGAAAATGGGCCGGCGCAGCGCCGATCTGGTGCTGATGGATTTCGTCGGCCGCATCCGCATGCAGTTGCACCGGACCTATGCCTATCCGCTGCCGCACGAAATCCTCGCCTTCGTCACGTCAGGCATTCAGGAGATCGAGAGCCGGCTCGACGACAAGCAGCGCAGCCGTATCGCCGGCCTCGGCATCGCCGCCCCCTTCGAGCTGTGGAACTGGGCCGAAGAAGTCGGAGCGCCGCCCGGCGCCATGGAGGTCTGGCGCGACGTCGACCTGCAGGCCGATATCGCCGCGCGCGTTTCCCACCCGGTTTTCCTGCAGAACGATGCGACCAGCGCCTGCGGCGCCGAGCTCGTCTTCGGCGTCGGCCCCTCCTATCCCGATTTCGTCTATTTCTTCATCGGCTCCTTCATCGGCGGCGGCATCGTGCTGAATTCGGCGATCTTTTCCGGCCGTACCGGCACGGCGGGCGCGATCGGGCCGTTGCCCGTGCGCGACAGGAACGGCGAAACCAAGCAGCTGCTCGAAATCGCCTCGATCTTCGTTTTGGAAAACATGCTGCGCGAGCGCGGCATCGATCCCGAGCCGCTCTGGTATTCCGCCGACGATTGGGTGGATTTCGGCCAGCCGATGGAAATCTGGATTCAGGACACCGCCAAGGCGCTGGCGCAGGCAATCGTTGCGGCCGCCTCGATCGTCGATTTCAGCGCTGCCGTCATCGACGGCGGCTTTCCTCATTGGGTGCGCAGCCGCGTCGTGCAGGCGACGATCGACGAAGCCGCCAAGCTCGACCTGCAGGGCGTCGTCATGCCCGAGATCATCGAGGGCGCGGTCGGCGCGCAGGCGCGCGCCATCGGCGGCGCCAGCCTGCCGATCTTTGCGCGCTACCTCACAGACCAGAACGTACTCTTCAAGGAGATAGACCATGCTGAAGGGACTTGATCCGCTTCTGAGCCCGGAATTGCTTTTCACGCTGCGCGCCATGGGCCACGGCGACGAGATCGCCATTGTCGACGGCAACTATCCCGGCGTCGAACATGCCCGCCGGCTGATCCGGCTCGACGGCCATCATCTCATTCCGGTGCTCAATGCCGTGCTCAGCGTGCTGCCGATCGACGATTTCGTGCCGGAGGCGATCTTCCGCTCGACCGTCAAGGCCGAGCGCGACAAGCTCGATCCCGTGCATGAGGAGATGATCGACTGCTGCGCCCGTCACGAGCCCCATCGGCAGGTGGTGCCGCTCGTCGGCCAGGGTTTCTACGGCCGGGTGCGGGCCGCCCATGCGCTGATCCAGACCAGCGAGCCCAGGCTCTATGCCAACATCATCCTGCGCAAGGGCGTGATCTACCCGAAGGAGGGCGGCCAGGCGGCCGAGGTGAATCCGTTCGTCTACTAGAGCATTTCCGGCCGGCCCGATGCCCGCTAAAAGTCTCTGGTTATCACCTTGACGACCCACGCCATCTCCACAGGCTTCTCTAGCCGTTGGATTGTCTTGAACCTCGGGGGAATTCCACCGGAACCGTACCCGGTGACGAAGGCGAAGGAAATGTTCCGTGCCACCAGCCTGTCTGCGATCGGAATAGCCGACTCCCCGTCCAGATTGAGATCGAGCATGGCGAAGTCCAGATGAGCGGTAGCGTCGAGAAGTGCAAGGGCGTCGCCCACGGAAGCGACCGGGCCGACCACCTGGGCACCGGCACGAGCAAGGGAGCGCACAAGTTCGTCGGCGATGAAATAGTCGTCCTCGACCACGAGAATGGCGAGGCTGGCAAGGGAGTTCATCGTCGTCATGTCTTTCATTCCTTTCCCCCATCTATGGCTATGGGGGCCAGAATGGTGCAGCGAACGCCATCTGCGCCTATTTCATAAGTAGTATTCGCCTTGAGCTGATACGGGAGTGCCCGCTCAATCAGTTCGCGACCGTAGCCGGAGCCCCGCGGTGGAGCGTCGTCAGACGGCATGTTTTCAACTCCGGTTTCCACCCACTCCAGAAACAGGGCCGGCGCCCCGCCGCCTTCATTCTTGAGGCGCCACCGGATCGTCAGGCAGCCCCGTGGAGACGCCAGAGCCCCATATTTGACGGCGTTGGTCGCCAGTTCGTGCAGCGCCAGCGCGAATGTTTGAATCGCCCGCGATCGCAGCCGTATTCCGCGCGGTCCATCGAGCATTATTTTTTCTTTACCGCCGACATGAGCGGCCAATTCGGCCTCAAGCAGTTCGTCAAAGGTAACCCGTTGGTCTTCGCCCAGCCGGGAGAGAAGACTCTGCACTCTGGCGACGGCAGCAAGCCTACGACTGAATGCCTCGGCGAAGTCGTCCAGCGTCATACTTGACTCGATCGTCTTCAGCGACAGCGAGCGTATAACGGCAACGATGTTGCGGGTTCGATGCTGGAGCTCCGCCAGCATGACCTCCTGCCTGCCCTGGAGTTCCTTCAGTTGCTGCACATCGGTGCAGGTCCCCAGCCACTCGAATTCCAGGCCGGTTGCCGGAAGCGAGCGGCTGTGGTGCCAGATATATTCACCGTCCGAAGCGCGGCGAATACGATTTTCGCAGTCGAGCCCGCCCTTGGCTTCCGCGTCCCTCCAGGCCGCCATCACAAGGTCGCGGTCTTCGGGATGGATGACGTCCAGCCAGCCCATTCCAGCGCTGTCTTCGTTGCGCTGTCCAGTGAACCTCTCCCATTGCGGGCTTGACCAGATGCGATGGCCGAGCGATCGCGCTCGCCAGACCAGTTGGGGAACGCCTGCTATAAGCGAGCGCTGCAAGGCTTCGCTTTCATAAAGCCGCTGTTCGGTTCGCCGCCGCTCCGTGACGTCCTGGCCGACCTTGAGGAAGCCCCTCACCGAGCCGTCCGGGTTTCGCAGGCAAACGGTCGAGCCGTCGACGAAAACCCGCGAGCCGTCCTTGCGCAAATGCCATCTCACGTCGGGCGCCGAACCCTCGCGTCTGGCCGTCTCGATCTCGTTGCGATCCTCCCCCCGCGTCCGATCTTCAGGCGTAAATAATTCGCTGCACGACATTCCCGCGGCCTCCTCGGCCGTCCACCCGAAGACCTTCTCAGCGCCCTTATGCCAGTCGACGATCCGATCCTGCGCGTCTGCGACAAAAATCGCATAGTCGCGGGCCTTCTCCACGACGATAGAGAAACGTTCCGTTGTCGCCTGAAGGGCCTGGACCTTGTGGAGCCTGTCGATCACGGGTCCGAGGATCGTGGCGTAGGTACGAAGGAATTGAGTGTCTTCTTCCCCGAAATCCCTCGGCTCGACGTCGTCAACCTGCAACAGCCCGTAAGCACGGTTGGCCGGCAAGAAGATCGGCACGTTGGCGAGCGCGGCGACACCGGCCTCTTTCATAAACATGGGAATTCTGAACCGCTCTTCCCTGGTGACGTCCTGAGTGATAACGGGCTCGCCGGTCCGGATCGAATAGGTTTCGGACGAATAGTCGTCCATGTCCAACTCGAGGCCGACGATGTCGGGCTGCCATCCGATGGCCGCTCGCACTCGCAGCTTTTTTCCACCTTCGTGAATTTCCAATACCTTGGAGCGCTGCGTTTCGACCGCATCGCTAACCAGACGGCAGGCCTCGAATAGGATGGCATCCAGATCATCTGAGCGAAGTGCGAATTCCCCGAAGTCGGCGAGGACTTTCTGGCGCTTGAGTAGCTGACCATGATCCAACACTTGCTTCCTCGGACGTGTCATTTCGAATCCTCTCGAACATCCCGCAAGAAGATCAGTTCCCGACAATGCGCGACCGGTGATCGCCGGCATCACGCGTACCTTGGATTGATCTAGCGTTAGTTCGGAATTTAACGAGTCATGGAGGCACCGGCGGGGCTGATGTTGAACGCCAATCAGATGCGGCAGCAGCAGCCACAGACCGGGAACATTCCTGGGATAAGGCGGTTAGTCGGCATCGAACCAGGAGGACCCCAATGTATCACCATGTACAGAAGCTCATGTATACCGTTCGGGTTGACGAACCTGATCCGAAATTCGGCAATATGCTGCTTGAGCAGTTCGGTGGCGCAAACGGCGAACTTGCCGCCGCCATGCAATACTCTATTCAAGGTTTGAATTGCGAGGATCCCGGACGGAAGGACCTCCTGATGGACATCGGAACCGAAGAACTCAGTCACCTCGAGATCGTCGGGACTCTTGCGAGGATGCACCTCAAGCCGCTGAAGTCCGTCAGAGAAGAGGCGGAAGCCGACCCGCTGATCGCCATTGCAGGCGGCGGTGGGGTGAACCTTTTCAATTCGATGGGAAACCCCTGGACTGCCGATTATCTCAAAATAACGGGTGAATTGGACGTGGATCTGCGAAGCAATATAGCCGCGGAGGCACGTGCCAAGATCGTCTACGAACGCCTGATCGACTTCTGCCGCGATCCGGGGACCAAGGATGCGCTGCAGTTCCTGATGACCAGAGAGATCACCCACATGCGTGCTTTCGCCCTGGCCCTCGAAAGCATGGGCAAGCCGCCGCTGAGCGTCGGCAGGATTGCGCCGACTGCAGGACTGGTCGATCAGTTCTTCAACGATTCCACCGGTGAAGGGGATTTGGGTGAGGTCGACACCCGCGGCCCCTGGAATGAAGGAAAACCGTGGGAGTTTGTCGAGGCGCCGGCCTTCCATGATCTCCCGGGAGTGGAAAACGGGGGAACGGCAATCCACGCTCGAAGCGCCCCTCCGAACGGAGCAGAAGCGATCCAGGAAGTCCTTGTGGATGAGCTCCGTGACCTCCTGCATGCGGAAAAGCAGCTGTTGAAGGCGCTTCCCAAGATGCAGAAAGCCGCCCGCACTCAGCAGCTCCAGACCTTGCTGCGCAACCATCTTGTCGAGACGGAGGGGCAGATCGAGCGCCTGAACGAATGTCTGCGCATTGTCGGCACGTCGCCTCGCGCCAAACCATGCAAGGGCATGGCCGGCCTAGTAGAGGAAGGCGAGGAGGTGATGGCGGAAGGCAAGAAAAAGGAAGACGCTCCCGCTGATCTGGCTTTGATCGGAGCGGCGTTGCGCGTCGAGCACTACGAGATTGCCGCCTACACCACCGCTCGCAATCTGGCCCTTCAACTTACGCAGCCGGCGGTCGCTCAACTGCTCACACTGTCGCTGGGCGAAGAGCAGAATGCGGGACAGTTGCTGGATCAGGTTGCCCAACCCCTGATGTCGGCGGCGAGAATGCCAAGTAGCGTCCTGACAGTTTAGCCGACAGGAGCGAGGAACGCGTGATCCGGCTTGACGGCGACGGGCCCGCATAAGCCGAAGTTTGCTACAGACGGCACCGCGCCTGTGAGGAGACGTGGTGCCGCCTGCGTGCAGGCGCATCGCCGCCGCAAGAGCTGCCTTTGTTGACCGCCAATATTAATGATATGCATAATCAATAATTCGAGCTATAATGACGGCTGACATCATAGATTAAATTGGCCGTCGAAAGGATCGTGACGTGCGGATCACGAAGGAAAAGAAGCAGGAAAACTACGACCGGATTATCGCAACGGCGTCAGAGCTGTTTCGCGAGCGCGGTTTCGATGGCGTCGGCGTGGCGGAATTGATGGAGCGCGCAGGGCTCACCCATGGCGGCTTCTACAATCACTTCCGCTCCAAGGAGGAGTTGATCGCGGAATCGACCGAGAACGGTTTGAGCGAGACCTTGCAGCGCTACGCCGGTCACGACGTCCTCGATGTCATGGAGCTTTATCTTGCACGCGAACACCGGGATGGGCGCGGCCAGGGGTGCACGGCCGCGGCACTGAGTTGCGATGCCGCTCGACAGCCTAAGGAAACCAAGGCCGTTTTCGCTGACGGAATAGATAAGCTGGTGCGCGCGGTGGAGGGTGGCATTGCGCAACGTCACGCTTCCGGCGCCGGCGGGCGGGCGCAAGCTATCGCCATCCTCGCTCAAGCGGTTGGCGCAATCGTGCTTTCGAGGGCCTGTCCGGACGATTCCCCGCTGGCGGACGAGCTGCTCGACGCCTGCCGGGCGGATTGCCGCGACGCCATTGAGAATCGGATGCGGGAACGATAAGGGCACGCATAGGCCGGCGCGACCGACCTCAATCAGCGACCTCGATGACCACCTTGCCCTTGGCGCGCCCGGTCTCGACATAGGCCAGCGCATCTCCGGTCTTTTCAAACGGGAACACCTTGTCGACGACCGGCCGGATCACGCCTTGTTCGATCAGGTTGGCAATCTCAACCAGCTGCCGCCCCTCGGCGCGCATGAACAGGAATGAATAAGCGACGCCGAGACGCTTGGCCTTTTTGCGAACGCCGCGGCTGAGCAGCCGCAGCACCAGTTTCAGGAACAGGTTCAGGCCGAGCTCCCTGGCGAATGCCGGTTCGGGCGGACCGGAGATGGAAATGAGCCGGCCACCCGGCTTCAGCACGCCCAGCGACTTTTCGAGCGTCTTCGGATCCTGGCTGTTCAGCACCAGATCGTAGCCCGACAAGATCTTTTCGAAGTCCTGCGTCTTGTAGTCGATGACCACATCCGCCCCGAGACTTCTCGCCAGCTCGGCATTTTTTGCGCTCGTCGTCGTCGCAACCGTCGCGCCGAGATGTTTGGCGAGCTGAATGGCGAACGTCCCGACACCGCCGGAGCCGGCCTGAATGAAGACCTTCTGGCCGGGCTTTATCTTACCTACCTCGACGAGCGCCTGCCAGGCGGTCAACCCGACGAGCGGGATGGACGCCGCTTGGCTCATGCTGAGGTTGCTCGGCTTCAGCGCCGCATCGGCTTCATCGATGGCAATGAATTCGGCGAATGTCCCGACCCGATGATCGCGAGGCCGTGCATAGACTTCGTCACCCACCTTCAACCGCCTCACCCTGGATCCGACTTTGACAACCGTTCCGGCGAGGTCATGCCCGAGGACGAAGGGCGGACGATAGGGAAGAATAAGCTTGAACTCCCCGTCCCGCACCTTGGAGTCGAGCTGGTTCACGGCGGTGGCCTGAATCCGCACGAGGACGTCATTGTCCAGCAATTCCGGTTCCGGCAGGTTGGCCAGACGCAGAGCGCCTTTCTTCTTGTATTTATCAACGACGAATGCCTGCACGGGGCCTTCTCCTGTTGCGGCGTCAGCCAAAGGCTCAAATCGGCGTGGACCCATGTCGTAGACGACGACCTAGTCCCGTCATGAGATTTTTAATGACGTTTATCATCATAGATGATTAATGATTCTCATCATTAAAGTTGTCAAGCGATTATTTCCGATCCGACGCTTCATCCGATTTGCGGCGAAGCTATCCGTTGTGCGCAGCGAAACCCCGGCACCCCTGGTCAGGGCAACTCACCGTTAACCTTCGACGCTCACAATAGTCTTTCGAACTTGACTGCGCGCTTGACCGCGACCGCAAGCCGGCCTTTCAATTCCGCCCGAATGATTTGTGGCGGTCTCGATACCGCAAGGACGATGCGGTCCTGCGAACTGGCCATGATGGCTCTTTACAAAACAGGAGCCCGTTCATATGCCTCGCATCCAATCGAGCAGACCCCAGATGGAGATATTGGGCTGGCTCTCGATCTTCCTGCTTCTTTTCTGCCTGTCCTGGTTCTTCGATTGGCACGAGAGGCTGGATGGGTTCATCGAACGGTATCACGGCTATCCCCTGGACCATGCGCTGCTTGCCTTGAATGTCTCCGGGTTTTTGGGAGTCGTCTATTCCGCGCTGAGGATCCGGGATCTCTCGAGGGAGGTTCATCGCAGGCTGCAGGCCGAAAAACATGTCGACTGGATTGCCTGTCATGACACGTTGACCGAGCTGCCGAACCGCAGATTTCTGGAGTCCGTATGCGCGCAGGCGATGATCGATCAAAGGGCAGAAGAAACCTATGCCGTGTTCAGCATCGATCTCGACGGCTTCAAGAAGGTCAACGATCTCCTCGGCCACGATCACGGTGATGCGGTGCTGAAGACCGTTGCTCAGCGGCTCTCCTCGCTCTTTCCCCGTGAGCACGTTTTCCGCCTCGGCGGAGACGAGTTTGTGGTCCTGGCGCGCCGCAGCGGACATCCCGATCTCGTCGCTTTGGGGAACCGCATCGTCAGCGCCATCGGCAAGCCGTTCACATTCAATGGTGTCGCCGTCGACCTCGGCGCCAGTGTCGGCTTCGCAGTTTATCCCGAGGACGGCGATGAGCTCGGTCAGGTCATCCGGCATTCTGATTGCGCGATGTATGTCGCCAAAAAGCAGGGCCGCAATCTGGTGAAGCCCTTCGTGCCTTCGATGCAAGACGAGCTGGCGAAGCGGGTCAGGATAGAAGGCGATCTGCGCGCGGCCATCCGGAAGGGCGAGATCGTTCCCTATTATCAGCCGCTCGTGGATCTGAAGGCAAACAAGATCATCGGCTTTGAGGCGCTGGCGCGCTGGAAAACGGCGTCCGGCGAATTCATCCCGCCGAGCGAATTCATTCCAGTGGCGGAGGAAGCCGGCCTGATCGTCGAATTGACGGACCAGCTGCTTCGCAGCGCCTGCACCGATGCGCTTTCCTGGCCAAGCGAGCTTGTCCTGTCCTTCAATCTTTCTCCGATCCAGCTGAGCGACCGGTTGCTGGGCCTTAGAATTCTCAAGATATTGGGCGATGTCGGCCTGCCCGCGCACCGGGTCGAGCTTGAGGTGACGGAGAGCGCCATCATCCAGGACGCGGTCACGGCAAGGATTGTCCTCGACGATCTGGTGAATGCGGGGGTCAGGATTGCTCTCGACGATTTCGGAACGGGCTTTTCCAGCCTCTCGCAGCTGTCCAGCTACCCGTTCGACAAGATCAAGATCGACAGGAGTTTCGTCGCTTCGTTCGAGACCAATGACAAGCAGGACAAGGTGATCAAGGCCATCGTCGCTCTCGGCACCGGACTGGGCGTGAGGATAACGGCCGAAGGCATCGAAGAGGAGAGCCAACTTCAGCGGCTTCAGGATCTCGGCTGTGACTTCGGCCAGGGATATCTGCTGGGCAGACCTGCGCCGATTGAGGAGATCACCGCACATCAGGTCGACAGCAGGATTCTGCAGCGTCTTTGACGAAACCATGCGTTCGCCTGACGAGGGCAGGAGCGACAATCGATGCCCCTCGCCCGGTAGAGATCAACCGTCGATTTCGACTTCCGCTTCGCAGTTTACCGGCGCATTCAACGGGATGGCCATGCCGATGGACGAGCGTGCGTGGGCGCCGGCGTCGGGACCGTAGAGTTCCAGTATCAGATCGGAATAGCCGTTTGTGACCAGCGGCGTCTCATTGAAATCAGGCGCAACATTCACCATGGCGAAAACGCGCAGCCACGCCGTCACCCGATCGAGGTCTCCGACGGCGCGTTTGAGGCTGGCGAGATGGGCCAAGGCGACGAGCCGCGCCGATGCGTAACCCTGCTCCGGCGAAACTTCGGCTCCGACCTTGCCCAGCGGTTTTGCCAAAGTCCCATCCGGGTTGCAGGCGACATGACCCGAAATATAAGCGCGGGTGCCGCGCACCCGAACCCAGGCAAAGGGCAATTTCAGGCCGTCGCGAACCTTCAAAGGTTCGGGCAATTGCAGACCCATTTCGGCCAGACGTTGTTCGATGATGGCCATGATGCACCTCCCATGTGATTAGATCGCGCCAAAGCGGCCAGTGGTTTTGCGATGGCGATATGCGAAAAACCGGGGCTTTAGGGCGTGGCGGCCAAATCCAAGGATCGCGACCCGCTTAGGGCACGATGCCGTCAAGCTCCGGCATGAGAATGACGCTCTCGTTCGCCGCGGGATCGTTGCGGGCACCGAGGAATTCGGCGTCTTCCGTGCTGCGATTGACGGCCACGTGCGGAACACCGGCCGGAATGAACAGGTAGTCGCCGGGGCGTACCGTTTCGCAGCGTTCGAGCTTCGGCCCCGACCAGATCTCGATCTCCTGGCCTGCGGTCATGAGAAGGGCGGTCTCGTGTCCCTCATGGCGATGGGCGCTGGTTCGCCTGCCTGCGGGCAGCGAAATCCTCCCGAGCCAAAGCATGGTCGATCCGACGCTCTCAGCCGAGACGCCCGATCGGTAGACAGATCCCTGCTTGGCAATATGGCTGTCGCCGCCGCTGATGACTTTTGCGGTTACTGCAGAAGGATTTTTCGGCTGGGCTGCTTCGTTCTTCATGGCTCTCACCATTTTCGTGGCGGCGATGAAACAGACTCTGCGCGCTCAGCCGGCGCAAGTCCTGAAGCGATGCCGAAAAATTCCGAAAAGCTGCGAAATCGGCGTATCATAGCCGGCCATGAACACCCAGCACCTTGCATTCGGCCATTTCGAGTTCATTGCCGAGAACGGATGCTTGCTTCGTGACGATCGGCCTGTCGCCATCGGCGCCCGCGGCGCTTCGCTGCTTGCCGTTCTGCTTGCGGCACAAGGGGGCGTCGTCGCCAAATCGGCTCTGATGGATGCCGTCTGGCCGGGATTGGCCGTCGAGGAAAGCAATCTTTCCGTTCAGATTGCCGCGCTTCGCAAGCTGCTCGGCCCCGCATCGGACGGCGGCGAATGGATCGTCACCGTCCCACGGCTCGGCTACAGGTTTTCCGGCCGGGTGGAGAGCTTGACCGACGGAGCCGATAGCGGGTGGCATGCGCAAGCCGAACCCAACCCCGGTATTGCAGTCCTGCCGTTTGAAAATCTGGGCGGCGATGCTGAGAAACAATATCTGGCCGACGGTATCGCCGACGACCTGATCATCGCGCTCACCCGGTTTAGATGGCTGCGCGTCGCGTCACGCGGAGCGAGTTTCGCAAGATGGAATGGCTCCAGGGATCCGCGCACCGTCGGGCTCGAACTCGGTATCAATTTTCTGGTGGATGGGGCTATCCGGTACACCGGCGATCGGATCCGGATATCGGTGCACCTCGCCGACGCGGCCAAGGGCGCGACGGTCTGGTCCGAGCATTACGACCTTCAGCTGGCCGAGATATTTGCGGTACAAGACGCCATCGCCGAGCGGATCGCCGCGGCGGTCGAACCGGAGCTGCTGTTGCGCCACGGGCTTGCGGTCGCTCCCCACACCGGCAACATCACGGCCTGGGACCTTGTCCGCCAAGGCACATTCAATTTCCACAAGGTCTCACAGCCAACCCACCTTCTGGCAAGACGATTTTTCCGCGAGGCCGCCGAGCTCGACCCCATGCTTCCGGAGGCGCAGATCTGGCGGGCGCGGGTCAATGCCGGCCTCATCGCCTACGGCTGGACGGACGATCCCGCCGCGGATGGCCAGGAAGGGTTAACTGCCGCCCTGCGGGCGATCTATCTCGACGCGCGAAACCCCTACTCACATTATGCGCTGGCGATCGTGTCGGCCTATACGGGTCGAGCCGACCAGGCGATCCTCGCCGCGGAACGGTCGATCGAGCTCGGCTCGAGCTTCGCCCTCGGGCATCTCGTCCTCGGCATGGCCCGGCTCTTTTCCGGTGATGCGGCCGGCGCACGCAAGCCTTTGTCTCGCGGCCTCGAACTCAATCCGCATGATCCGCAGAATGGGGTCTGGTTCAGCCTGCTGATGCTCGCGCGGCTCTTTTCGGACGATGTCGAGGGCGCGCTCGCGGTGGGACATACGGCCCTAAAGGCGCGGCCCGACTGGCCGGCGCTCATGCGCCTCCAGGCCTGCTGCCATATGGCCACGGGACATTTTGAGCAGGCTCGCCGCTTTGCCGCTGCCGCCAAAGGCATTCCCGAACCTGCCGGCGATGCGCTTGGACCGTTCCGGGATGGCAACCAGCCGTGGGCGACCCGCCTCAGCGGGCTGTTGCAAGAAGCGGAACGTTAAAGGCCCTTTTGCGAGCAAGTCGCAGGCAAGGTCATTACGCTCCGGCAGGCGGCAGAGCAATTCAAATCTCCCCCGCCGACGGCCCCCAGACATCCGTCAGTGCGAAGCCTGAGGGATGCGGGTCGAAGGGGTCGAGGGCCACCTGGGTGAGGCCGAAGGTGAAGCCGCGGCCGGTGATGGTGGGGATGACGGCTTGGCGGCCGGCGACCTCGGTCACCGCCTGCAGGCCGACCTCGAACTCGGAGCCGATGATCGATTTCGAGGTGAAGACGTCGCCGGCCTTCGCCCTGCCGCGGGCATGGAGCGCGGCGAGATTGGCGGAATTGCCGGTGCCGCAGGGCGAGCGGTCGGCCCGTCCCGGCCACATGGTGGTGCAGGTGCGCACCGTGCCGTCGGCCTCGGTATCGCGGAACATCACATAGGCGACGCCTGAAATTGCCGGGATTTGGGGATGGACGACCTTGATGTCGCGGTTGATCAGCTCCTTGAGGATCATGCCGGCCTGGACGAGGCCGGCGGCATTGGCCTTCTCGATCGTGAGATTGATCTGGCCGACATCGACCAGCGCATAAAAGATGCCGCCATAGCAGAGATCGGCTTTGATCCTGCCCCAATGCGGCGTGTCGATCTCGACGTCGAGCTCATGCACGAAGGACGGCACCATGGTGAGCTTGACCTTTTCGCAGCGCCCGTCGCGGCAGGTCGCCGTCGCCTTGACGAGGCCGGCGGCGGTTTCCAGCGTCACGATGGTCTCCGGCTCCTGCATCTCGACGATGCCGGCTTCGAGCAGCGCCGTCGTCACGCAGATCGAGTTCGAGCCGGAGCTCGCATGCGCCTGGTCGGGCTGCAGGATGATGAAGGCGGCGTCCGCTTCCGGATGACGCGCCGGCAGCAGCAGGTTGACTGAGCCGATCGGGGCGCCGCGCGGCTCGAGGCAGAGGAAGCGGCGAAGCTCGTCGCCCTTCGGATCGGTGTTCAGCCAATGCAGTTGGGCGGCGATGGTATCGCCGGGGATCTTCGGCACGCCGCCGATCGCGACACGGCCGATCTCGCCTTCGGCATGGACGTCCAGCAACTGGATCGTGCGCTTCCATCTCATATCGAAAACTCCGGTTCTGAGGTCACGGCTCTCATCAGTATCGGTCGATGCGGAACGGGCGCATGTCGACCGGCGGCTCAATGCCGGTCACCATATCGCTGATCAGCCGCGCTGTCGTCGGGGCATAGGTCAGGCCGAGATGGCCGTGGCCGGTCGCATAAAAAACACCCGGCATTTTCGACGACGGCGAAATGATTGGGATCGTATCGGGCAGCGCCGGGCGATGGCCCATCCAGTCCGTCGCCTCTTCGAGTTTCAGGCCGGGCAGCGCCCGCTGGGCGTGGCGCACCAGCACGCGCGGGCGGCGGAAGTCCGGCGCGGCGTCGAGACCGGCGAGTTCGACATTGCCGCCGACACGGATGCCGCCGGCCGTCGGCGTCACCATGAAGGCACGCGCCGGCCAGATCACCGAATAGCGCATCGATATGCCCGGCTTCATGATCTGGGTGTGATAGCCACGCTCGGTTTCGAGCGGGATCGGCTCGCCCAGTTTTTTGGCCAGGAATCGCGTGTGGACGCCGGCGGCGAGCACGACAGAATCGGCCTCGATGCGGCCGCCATTTTCCAAGAGGACGACGACGGCGCCATCGCCCTTGCGCTCGATGTTCCTGACGGCGCCGGAGACAAAGGCCGCGCCCGCGGCTTTGGCCGCCTCGGCCAGTTTGACCACCAGTCTATAGGGATCGCGGATCGACTTGTTGTCGGGCAGCAGCACGGCCTTGGCAATGACGGGCGAAAGAGCCGGCTCATAATATTGGATGGCGCCGGTGCTCAAGACTTCGAATTCGAGGCCGTAGCGCTGCATCATGGCGAGGTGGCTGCGGTCGGCGGCAAATTCCGCCTCGGTCTCGTAGATCGCCAGACACCCCTCCTCCGTCATCAGCTCGGAGGCGCCGATCGCCTGCAGCATCGCCCTGAAATCGCCGAGCGCGCGCTGCGACAGGCTCATGCCGGCATCTTCGATTTCCCTGAGGCGCGACGGGCGGCCGGCGGCAAGGAAACGCAGGAACCAGGGCAGCATTTTTGCTGCATAGGAGGGCCGCAACCAGACCGGGCCTTCGGGATCGAGTAGCCAGCCGGGCATTTTCTTCCAGGTCGAAGGGCCGGACCCAGCGGCAAAATCGAGCGCGATGCTCGCCATATTGCCGAAGGAGGTGCCGCGTCCCGGCGCGCCTTTGTCGACCAGCGTCACTTGAAGGCCCCGTCGCTGCAAGTCGAAAGCAATGGAGGCGCCGATCACCCCCGCGCCGACGACAACAACCTTCTTCTTCGTCTCTTCAGCCATGCCATCAACCCAACCGCACGGCTGACAAGACCGCCGCTTCGCCAGCCTGATATATCAGAACGACGTTGATTGCCTATGAAATTTTTACTGGGTGGCGGGCAGGCCGGCGCCGACGCTGTCGCCGACCGAACCGACGGTATTGTCCACCGACTGGCCGAGACGTTTTAGCTGAGCGTCGTAATTGCGCCGGGTGCGCGGATCGAAGATGGCGATCGGCGTGCTGACAGCGACGCCGACGGCACTTCCGGCGGTCTGGGCAGCGCCCATCGCCACGGCGCCGACGGCCTCGCCGAGGCCGACATTGGAATCGGTGATTGTCTGGCCGGCGATCAGCCGGTCGCCGATCAGCTTCACCACTTCGGGGCTTTCGGCGAATTTGCCGTGGTTCAGCCTGTCGCCGCCCTTGAGCTTGGTGAGATCGAGCACGGTGATGCCGGCCGCTTCGAGCTTGCTGCGATAGGGCTCGGCCGAGGGATCGATCTGGCCGAGGCGATCGATATTGCCGGAGATGCGCCGCGACAAGGCGAGCGCCCGGTCGTCCTGCGAGACGAAGATGGTGAAATGCGGCCTGTCCTTGCCGAGGCTTGCGAACTGGCGGCCGAAGACGTCGACATCGAGATCCGGCGAGGCGAGGATGACATTGTTGATCTTGCCGGCGACGTGGCCGTTGCGGATCGCCATCTGCCTGAGTGCTTCGACGGTGAGCCAGGTGCCCATCGAATGCGCCATGATGGTGATGTCGCTGACGGCGGGATTGGCGGCGGTTCGCGTCAGCAGTTCTTCCAGTGCATCGCGGGAATAATTGGTGCTTTCCTTGTCGTAATTGTAATCGAAGATGCTGGCGCGCGAGGGCCAGGTGAAGACGACAGGTGCCACGTCGGCATGTGAATCATGGACGATCTGGGCGAAGCGGTAGACGGCATCCTCATAACGATTGTTGAAACCGTGCACGAAGACCAGCACGCGGCGGCTTTTCGGCATATGGGTCTTCAGCCAGGTCTCGCCCGCCCGCTCGCCTTCGAGCGGATCCACGGACACGGTGACGAAATCGCGTAAGGGATCGGCCGGCAGCCGCCTCGGCCATTGCACCTGGCCGACCTTGCGATTGGCATCCGGCGGAATGGAGACATCGACGGCATTGACCGTGAGCCCGGTGCCGCGTTCGCCGGAGAACAGCACGGCGGGATTGTCATCGGCAGCCCGCGTCGTCGCCACGAGCAGATCGACCTTCGAGGTGCCCGGCGGCACCGTGCCGGCCGCCTGCATGACGCCGACCGGCCTGCCGCCGCAGCCGGCGAGCACCAGCGCTGCAAGCAGAAGACCTGTCTGGGCCGCATGCGGGACGCGCCATCTGCCGATCATGATCAAACTCCAACCGGTGCGCGCACCGGACAGGGGCGCCCGTTCAAATAGTCCGTCGACGCCTGCCGAGTCAAACCGCGGGAAAACTTTGGGGGAAAAAGAAAAGAGCCTGGCGCGGGAGGAGGTGCGCCAGGCTCTTGATCCTGACTGACAACTGGGAGGAGGAGTGTTGTCAGTCCGATGTAAGAGCGCTGGGAGGAGGAGTGTTGTCAGTCCGATGTAAGAGCGCTGGGAGGAGGAGTGCGCTGCTTACGAAGATAGTGATAGCCCATTCATTTGATCGGGAATAGCGAAAATACCGCAATGCAGCAATGCATCCAGTGCAATGCTTGCCCTCGAAATGACAGATCAACGCCTCATTTTGCGGCATGTTTGACCAGGTGGTCAAAATATTGCCGGAAAATGTGGCCTCGTTGATCGCCGACGGGCGCCCCTCATCCGGCTGCCGCCACCTTCTCCCCGCTCGCGGGGAGAAGGGGATATGCCGCGACCTCTCCGTTCCCCACCAACCTCTCGCAGGGCACGTCCCCTCTCCCCGTAAAACGGGGAGAGGGTTAGGGTGAGGGGCAAGCCAAGCGCACTCTCATCGGCTGCCGTCGTCCCCTCACGCCGCATTGAATAGCTTCCGGCCTTCGGCATCCAGTGCCGAAAACTCCTCATCCGACAGCGTGATGTCGACGGCCGCGACATTTTCTTCCAGATGCTTGACCTTGGACGTGCCGGGGATCGGCAGCATGACAGGACTGCGCTTCAGCACCCAGGCGAGCGCGATCTGGCTGGGGGCCGCATTATGCTTCCTGGCGATCGTATCGAGCAGCGAACCGGGCTTGGCGAGATCGCCAGCGGCGAGCGGATACCAGGGGATGAAGCCGATATCGTGCTTGGCGCAATAATCGAGCACGTCCTCGCTGGTGCGATCGACGAGATTATAGCGGTTCTGGACGGTGGCGACCTTGAAGTGCTTCGAGGCAGCCTCGATATCGGCGACGGAGACCTCGCTCAAGCCGGCATGGCGGATGAGGCCGGCGTCGAGCAGCGATTTGATCGCATCGAACTGTTCCCTGGCTGGCAATTTCGGATCGATGCGGTGAAGCTGCCAGAGATCGATGCGCTCGACCCCGAGATTGCGCAGGCTTTTATGCGCCTGCTGGATCAGATATTCGGGACGGCCCACCGGCAGCCAAATGTCGGGGCCGTGTCGGGTCAGACCGCCCTTGGTGGCGACGACGGACTTGCCGCCATAGGGATGCAGCGCCTCCTTGATCAGCCATTCGGAGACATCGGGACCGTAGGAATCGGCCGTATCGATGAAATTGACGCCAAGCTCCGGCAGGCGCTTCAGCGTGCGGATGGATTCGGCGTGATCTTCGGGCTCACCCCAGATGCCCTTGCCGGTGACGCGCATGGCGCCGAAACCGAGACGATTGACCTCGATCTCCCCGCCGATCCTGAAGGTGCCTGACTTGGCTGCGTTGTAACTGGCCATGATCTTTCCTCTCTTGGTCAATGAAAATGGTTTGAAGTCTGCGGGACGGCGGAACCCTGCCGAGCCCCCGGTGGCATCAGCTGGAAGCGGCTTTCGAAGCGCGACTGTCCGCCCTGCCCTTGGCGCTGGCAAGATAGTGGTGAGCTGCCCGCCGCCGCCGCATCGGCAATGCGGGCGCCGCGACGCTTGAGATATAGGATGGTGCCACTGACATAACAGGGAGGACGCCGGAAACATGGCGTCAAAGCCATGCCGGCGCCCCTATGTTAACGACTGCCGTTCAGGCGCCCGTTTCGCCGGAAAAGGCGGCGAGTTCCATTTCGGTGTCGCTATCGCGGTATCGCAGGCGCTCGCGGGAAAGCTCCAGCGGCTTGCGGCGGGAAATCCGGTAGACGGAGGCCGGCGGCAGGTTGCGCACCGTGCCGCCGATGCGCACGGCCTTGAGGCCGAGCCGGTCGAGGATCGGCCGCGGCACCGGACAGCGCGGGCCATAGGTGAACTGATAGACCGCCCCGCCCGGCCGCATATAGGTGAAGGCGCCGGCAAGGATCGAGGCGATCTTGCGCGGCGACATCGACAGAAGCGGCAGACCGCTGATGACGGCGCCGACCGGTTCGTCCTTGAAAATATCGGCGTGGGCAAGGTGGGCGGCATCCATCTGCAAGACGCGCGCGGCCGGGAAACGCGCCTGCAGCGCGTTGATAAATTCAGGCCCATACTCGATCAGGGTGAGATCCGCCTCGCTGACGCCGCGGGCGAGCAGCGCCCGGGTGAACACGCCGGTGCCCGGGCCGAGCTCGATGATCGGCCCATCAAGTGCGGCAATTTCGCTGGTCATGATCCTGGCCAGCGAATCGCCCGACGGCGCGATGGCGGCCACCCGAAGCGGATTGCTGACCCAGGAGCGGAAAAAATGCAGGAAGTCGGAGCATGCAGCCTTTGCGGTCATGACTGTTCCACCTGTCTGAAATTCAATTGAGTATCAATGCGACCATCGCGGCCAGCATGGCAATTCCAAGGCAGAGACGTCAATCGCCTGTGCAAGCCGGCGTTTGCGACGATTTTTTCCAGCGGCGTCCGGCATGTTTCTGCATCCATGGCCGTTTCGGCCACCACCCGGATGGAAAAGGGGCGGCCCGGAAGCCGCCCCTCACCGGTCGCGAGGCGTCAATAGTTGCAACTGGAGCTGCTGGTCGGGTTGAAGCCGAGTTTGCAATCCATGTTGAGCGGCTTCTTCGGGTTCATCATATAGGGTGAAGCCATAGTATTTGGACCGCGCTCGCCGATCGAACCGGTGGTGCGCCTGTCGTGCTGCATCTGGGTTTCTTCCTGGGCAACCGGCTGCTTGACCGCGCCCTGCTCCGTCGCACTCGACTGGAGGGGAGCCGCTTCGGCCGAGAACGAGGAAAGGCCGAGCATTGCGCCGAGGGCCGCGGCGGCCAGACCGCTCTTGAAGGTCGTGATCATGATCGTCTCCTTGGGAGGATTTGAGGGAATTTACGCCGAGGAGTTAGGAAGCGGATCTGTCACATACTACCGCACCGCAACAGGGGTCACGAACATGTGAGCGGCGCCCCAAGATAGAAAAAGGCGGCTCATCGCCGCCTCTTCCCTTTGCCGGCTCAATAGCCGTTGTCGCAGGGCATGCTGCCGGGACCAATCGATCCCGAAAACGTAGGGTTGCACATTGTCGGAGCCGCCGGCCTGTTCACCGGCTGGCGGATGATCGAGCCTGTCGTGCCGGGTTCGACGCCGAAGGCAGCCAGCGGATACCAATAGCCATCGGCATGGCGACGGGTGCCGGGACGTTCCGCGACAAAGCCCCGATAGCCGTGCCAGGTGCCGGCATGTGCCTTATATTGCACTGCTTTCGCCTCCGAGATGAGGGGCGGCCGAAGCGTGGGAACAGGCGCGGCCTCAGCCGGCGGGATTGCCGCGAGGGCGACAAGGGTGCCGAGGGCGGCGGTCAAAGGGACAAGGCTGAATATCTTCATGATAAACCCTCCTTTGTGGATTTACCTCGAGAAAATGCCTTTGCGGCAAGTGGAGTTCCGCCATCACGCGCAGCTTCCAAAACTCGTGATTGCAAGCGATCCGGCGTGACCTTACCGCGAGAATTTGTGAAAAGTCGCAATCGGGCGAAGCGCACCGACGGCGCTGGCAAGGAAATATGAATTCTCTGTTCTCAATTCGCGTATAATGTGCGGTAGCCTTGGCCGGAGAGGCAGGCGACATATTGCCGGTGGGCGGCGGCACGTGCCGTCGTTTCGGCTTCTAGCGCATCGGCCTTCGCATATCCGGTCAGCTGGGCGCGCAGCTCATACTGGCGCTTCGCCTCTTCATACATGGCATTGCCGTCGGTCATGCAGATGCCGCGTGCAACGGCCGGCGGATTGACCGGCACGCCGACGGCCAGCAGCACCGGGTCGTTGGCATAATCGATGCAGCCGGCAAGAACCGCCAACATCGCCGCCGCGGCCAGAGCCCGAAAAATTCCCATCGCCATGCATTCCTCCGGCCGAAAGCGCGTCAAACATCGTCACGCTCGCGGATACACCAGCAAGGTTGCGCGAAGCTAGAGCATTTCCTGGTTAGATTGAAGCATTCTGTTGGCTCAAACGGAGTCGGATGGTCGACCGGTCGGGGCGCGTCGTAGCCCAGTTCTACGGCCAAGCCGGCCGGTCGATCAGCCGGCCCGTTTCAGCCAACCCGAAGGGCCGGGCATCTTTCCGTCGGGGCAGAGGTGATCGGCTCGGACATACCTTGGGGTATGCCCGTCGCCAATCGCCTCTGCCCCGACGAAAACCTGCTCCGGCAGAATGCTTCAATCTAACCAGGAAAGGCTCTAGGTGTGGAGCCTCAACAGGTTGTCCTGGGTAAGAGCGAGCCTAGTGATTGGTGGTTTTGAGTTTAGACTTCCGTGAGGCCTGTGCCAATTGTAGCGATGAAGCCATCGTGGCAGTTCGGCGGCGCGCATGTCCGAGTTGGGATAGGCGACGGCGTAGGCCCACTCTCTGAGGGCGGTCTGGATGAAGCGTTCGGCCTTTCCGTTGGTTTTAGGCGTATATGGTCTGGTGCGAACGTGCTTGAGGCCGTTGTCGCGACAAGCTTGGCCGAATGGCTTTGATGTGTAGCAGGGACCATTGTCGGTCATGACGCGCTCGACCGCGATCCCGAGGCTGGCATAATAGGCCAATGCCGCCTTCAAGAAGGCCACGGCGCTTTCTTTCGTCTCGTCCGGCAATATCTGTGAGAAAGCGATGCGAGAGGCATCGTCGATGGCCACATGAACGCATTCCCAACCGGCGCCCCAACTCTTGCCTCTGCGCGAACTCTGGCGAGTGCGATCGCCGGTGATGCGGTGGCCGACCTCATGAAACCGGCCGAGCTTCTTGATGTCGATATGAATCATCTCGCCGGGAGCCTGGCGTTCATAACGACGCACAGGCTCGGCCGGCTCGATATCCTTGAGGCGGGAGTGGCCTGCGCGCTTGAGAACCCGGCTCACCGTCGCTGCAGATACACCGGTTTCGATCGCGATGTGCTTGCCAGTCAGGCGCTGGCGGCGAAGCGTGATGATGCGCTCCGCCAGCGCCTGACTGGTCTGCCGGGGCATGGCATGAGGTCGGGAGGAACGATCGAGCATCGCCTCTCGACCACCGGCCTTGAAACGCTCGACCCAACGGGCGACGATCTTGGCCGCGACGCCATAGGCCTGTGCTGCCTGAGCCTGGGTCAGATGCCCTTCGATAACAGCAAGCGCCATTTGTTCCCGGCGCAACGGCGTCAGTCGGGCATTCTTATGAATGTTCATTCGCGGCGATCCTTCCGACTCGAGGTGTGATAGCTCCAGTCTCCTAAATCCGCTTTGAATGGACAACCTCCCGAAAGCTCACATCTAGGCATGCCGGCAGCAGGCAACCGCTCTGCTAGCTTCCGGTTTGATCTTGCGGGCTCATCAGGAATTCCCCACCAGAATCTATATAGCATTGCGGAATCCCGAAATTGGTAGGGGCATTGAAATCATTGCCTCTTCCCTCGCCCCGACCGCTCACGAGGCGCGGCGAATTTCGGGATCCCGAAGCGGGGGAATTTCGGGATCCCGAAGTGGCGCTTTTTTCTTTCGGCCGACCCGCCCGCGTTTGTCGGCGGCAAGCTTGCGGTCGACCTCCGACCAATTCCGGCATCTCTCCGCCGTGCATCGCCGCCAATCGTTCGTGGGCGGAGCGCCTTCATGGTCACCGACAAAGGTCAGGGTGAAGAGGTTCGGATGCGCCACACCGCTGCCCGCCCGGCCGCGGCGGACCTTGATAAGGCCCTTATAGTCCAGCTCGTCGAGGGCATCGGCCACATATTCGCCGGTGACGCCGTAGGAAACGAACTGCGGATGGGTGACGACAAGCCTGCCATTTGCCAGGGCGGCGTGTGCGGTGTGCTCGATGATGATGCGGAAGAAGGCGCGGCTGGCATTGGCGCTCAGTGAGGTGAACGCCGGCGATTCCAGCAGCTGGATCGTCAACCATTGCCAGCGAAGGCTGCCATCATCACTCCCGCTCGGCGGCTTGGTAAATTTGCGCACGAGCGACCGCGTCTTGCCGGCACTGGTGCGGCTCCTGTCACGAGGGTTGAATTCCGCCATCAGACCATCACCTCGGCTGCCGGCACGCCCTTGCGAGAGACGACAGAGGAACTCCTCTTTTCACGCCTGCGGAGGGAAAGATCGGCCCAAGCGGAGACATCGGCAATCGTTACAATATTCTTCGACATTCAACATTCCATGGTTGCAACGGCCGGCAATCTAGCGTAAGAACGTTTCATGAACTAGGAAAATAATCTTAGCTCAATTGTGAATGTCATCTGAAGAATGGTGACAGGTTAATTGCGCGCGGTGGAGGCCAGGATGCGAAAGTTAGACATGAGGGAGAAGGGCGCGATGATCTATGGCCAGCGGCTGCTGGCATTGGTTTCGATCTTGTTGGGAAGCGCCGCCCAGACTTTTGCCTGCGATCAGCCGATCGTGATTTCCAACTGGTCGCTCTGTGCAACCGGCAATGTTAGCGCTGAGGGCGGCGACGCTGATTGGAAAGTCGTTCCTGCATGGACTCGCCAGAAAGCCATAAGCGCGTATTTCGGAAACGAGCCGCGGCTCTTGGCAAACCACGGCCTTTGCAACGAAAAATTCCAGCGCGTGGTCACCTGCCTGCCGGGATGGGAAATGGGCGACCCGGATGAGTGCTCTTATCTGATCTGCAGCGGCTATTACTCATCCGCCTACGGGAAGAAAGAAAGGGAAGCCTTTGAGAGAGACTTCCCGACCGCTCAATAGTTTTCGCTTCGCTGCCTTGGGGCGGATGGAGCGACCGTTGCGGCAAGTTTGTTATCCGCCCGTATTCCTGAACACGAGGCACTGGGTGAATCGGTTGCCGCTTTCCACTGCTTCAGACCAATTCACCATAAACTCCCCTTCGAGCGTCATAACCTCTGACAAAGCTCTTCCCAGATCCCAGACAAGTGGGGAGAACTGTTCGTTGGTCAGATTGTCGGCTTGAACGACAAGATAGGCGTTCGTCTTCATGCGTTGGCAGATCCGACCGTATATTTCCTGCATTCTTTTCAGATAGACATCATAGCCGTCATAATCGGGATCGCCGTTATAGAGCGGGTTCCATTTATGCCAATGGGGCATGTATGGCGGCGATGTGATGCAAAAATCCATCTCGGGAAGATCGAAGGCTGCCAGCTCCGCGCTATCACCGCAGATGAGATGATGCTTTGCCGTGATGCGTTCCCTGACCCATTCATATCGCTGCCGGTCGGCTTCTATCCCATAAGGGAGCCTGCCCCTCTGCTCGCAGACAAAGAACGTCGTTCCCAAGCCGACAAAGGGATCGAAGACGGCGTCTCCTGGTTTTGTAAACCGATCAAGCAATGCCGACACCAAAGCGCCGGGGAACCTGATTTCATCGCCGTTCTGAAAATCCGGCAAAGGGAATTGATGTCGGTTGGAGACCGTCAATAATTCTGAGATCGTCACGGCAAACTCCCTCCACCCACTTCGGTCACCGGGCACAGCAACTCTGCTGCGACCGGAAGAGCTTCATCGTAGCCGGCGGCAAAAGTTTCTGCGCACAGGCTGGGAGAAGCGTCGGATGACCTTGCCGTTCAGGAGCCATGCGGAACTTCTGATTGTCAATTGCCACGCTATTTTGCTTCTGGAGATAGGGTAATCCATTGAGAATCGCGACGCAGCTTTGCCGCCTGCAGCAAGTTGCCCTTATTGCCAAGACATTTCCCTCTATCGCGCTCAAGATCGAGTGCAGTCGTCCGGCCAATTGAAAGCGATTAGGGGACACACGTATGCCCCCAGCTGTGATCCAACCAGCGCAGCTCTTGAACGGAGTCTACTTGGATCGGTTGTCTTGAGCGTCGTTCTCCAAGCTCTGCGCCACCGTCAGGTAGTAGTTGCGGGCGGTCGCATTCATCTGACGTTCGCCGAGCTCCCGGAGCGCCCGGATCTTGATCGTCATTGCAGCGACGTTCTGTGGCTCAAGGGCAAGAACATAATCAGCCTGTTCCGCCGCCCACTGGAATTCACCGTCCGAAAGCGACGCCTCAGCATGCTCAATCATCTTCGCTGGCCCGCCAGCCATCGCCACCAGCTTTTCTGCCCGTTCCTTGTCGGTCAGCGGGAAGATATGTGTCGGGTTGCCGTCAAACCAGCCGGCGTTCTGCGAATAGATTCCGCGCACCGCCCAGGCGACAGTACCGTAATATTCCTGCAGGTATGGATGTTGCCGCAACTCGGCGGGCAGGTTTATCTCCTGAACCAACTCGTCGGGGGTCTTGCCCTTGCTAATTCCTTCCATCGTCTTGTCGTAGACGAACTTGATACCGTCCCGGTAGGACGTGAGCGCGTCCTTCGCTTCGTCTGCGCCGCTGATCGTGCCCATATGGCCAGGCACGATGAAGTCAGCGTTGAGCGCAATCAGCTTGTCCAGGCTGGCGATCCATTTTTCCACGGGACGCGTCGGAAGACCTCTCAGCGGCGCTATGTTGGGAAAGGTCTTCAAAAACACGTCGCCCGCGATCAAGACCTTACGATCCGGCAGCCAGACAGAGACGTTCTCGTCGGCCTCGCCAGGCGTGAGGATCAGTTGCATCGGCACGCCCGCGATCGTCAGGCTTTCTTCCTCGCCGTCGAAGGTCTGGGTGGGCGGCAAAAACCCCTCGCGGGTATGAGGCGTCACCCTGCCGTATTCCAACTGCGTGCCGGCGTTGACGAACTGATCGTCAGGCAGAGCGATACCAAACGCATCGCCACCGTCACGACGTCCTCGACCTATGTCCGGCTTGGCCGTGACCAGAAGCTTGTGGCTATAGATTCGAGGCTTGTCACCGCCTGCGAATACTGTTGCACCCCCTGTGTGGTCGGGATGATTGTGGGTATAGATGATCGCATGCACAGGGTGGGTCATCCGATCACCGAAGGCTTCAACGATCGCCTTGGCATCGACCGGATTGGCCGAAGTATCGACAATGATCGAGCCACCTTCGGCCTGAATCAAGGTGACATTGCTGGCGGAGTAGCCGATCGCGGCGTAGACGCCCTCGGAAACTTTCTCGACGCGTTTGCGAAATTCCTGCGAGTGCGCCCTCAGTCTGTCTCGACCTGAGAAATCGTCGGCAGCGAAAGCCGGAGCCGTCATCCCGAGTGTTGTTGCGATAGCCATGACGACTCCTACTTTGCGTTTCAATGAGCCTGACATCTTACCCCTATCTCCAAAATGGCCAGCGGCGAGCATTCGGCCGCTCTAGGTGAGGGCGAAAAGTAAGATGCTCATTTACAAAACAGTAGCCCGCGATTTGACAAGCAGCCTCTCATCAGCAATAGGCACCTTATGGATTACAACGCTGTCAGCATGTTCATCGCGGTCACGCAGACGGGCAGTCTTTCTGCTGCCGCCGCGCGAATGGGAGTTCCGCTTCCAACGTTGAGTCGCAAAATCGCGGAACTCGAGAGTCACCTGAAGGTGCAGCTTCTGGAGCGCACCGCCCGTGGCTGTCGAGTGACGGAAGCCGGATCGCGATTGTTCGAGCACGCCAGCGGCGGGATAGAGGCGCTGCAGGAGGCCGAGCGCTTGATCGTGAGTGCGCAGGCGCGACTGGTCGGACGCCTTCGCCTGTCGCTACCGCAATCCTTCGAGCCCTGGTGGGAGCTGCTAGGCCTGTTCCAACGCGCCCATCCGGACATTCAGATCAGCGTCTATTCGACGGAAAGACGTGTTGATCTCTTGTCGGACGGGGTCGATGTCGCGCTACGGGTTGGCGCGATCGCCGACGATACGGTTGTCGCCCGACATATGCTCACGTTCCGGCATGTCCTTGTCGCCAGTCCCAGGCTGGTCGAACGGCATGGCAGATTGAACCAGCCGGCCGATCTCAGCCGATATCCCTGCGCCGCATGGGGGTCCGCCCTCGACGCCCGCCCCGTCTGGATGCTTGGCGGTCATGCGAACCAAGTCTCAGCCACTTTCACGGTGAACGACTATCTTCACTTGAGGGCAAGGGCCGTTGCGGGGGACATTGCGACGGAATTGCCCTCGTTCCTCGCCGCGGAACCTCTAGAAAAGGGCGAGCTCCTAGAATTGCTGCCCAAGCATCCTTTCCCGGACACTGCTTTGCACCTCGTCTACAGGCGCCAACGGCATCCATCCACGATTGTTCGGGCTTATCTCGACTTCTGCTCGGCGCATCTCTCGATCATCGAGGACAGTTGCAGGGTTCCGTCGGACGAGGAGTAGTTCCAATAGCGGTTGCACCGCGATCCCGGAGAAGGGCTTGAACCCCGATGGAGCCCCGACGCTTAGCCGGAAAGGCAACATAGTGGCCAAAAAGGCAAATTAGCGTGGCAAGCGACAATGAATGGAAATGGCGCACCCGAAGAGATTCGAACTCCTGACCCCCAGATTCGTAGTCTGGTGCTCTATCCAGCTGAGCTACGGGTGCGTGGCGGAAGCGGCGGTGCCGCTTGCGTGGGCGATCCTCTAAAGGGTCCTTTCGGACAATGCAAGAGCATTTCTGAAAAAATCGCGCGTTTGCCTGTTTGCAGCCGCGGCAGCGAAATTCCCTCACTTCTCGCTGTGCGTCCGGTTGCGGTAATCGTCCAGCGAAACCGGGCGATCGGGGATTTCGATGCGGAACTGGGTGCCGACCGTCGGTTTTTCCACAAGCGCGATGGTGCCGCCATGGGCGAGCACCAGCTCGCGGGCAATGGTGAGACCGAGGCCGGTGCCGCCGGAACGGGCCGAGCCACGGAAGGCGGCAAAGAGGTTCTGGCGCGCCTTCAGCGGCATGCCGGGGCCGGTATCGTCCACCGTGATGCTGACGACGCTGCCGACGCGCAGGGCGGAGACGGTGATGCGCCTGACGGCGCCCGGGCCGCCCTCGCCCGGCGCGGTCAGCGCCTGCAGGGCGTTGCGTGCGAGGTTGTGAATGACCCGGAAAAGCTGTTCGGCATCGGCATCGACCTCGAGATCGGCAGCGAACTGCTCGATGAATTCGATGCCGCTTTGCGGGTCGATCGCCAGCATGTCCTTGACGTCCTGGGTCAGCTCCAGCAGCCGGACGTGGCGGCGGCGCGGGGCGGATTCGCTCGCCTTGCCGTAGGACAGCACCTCGGTCGTATAACCGACCGCCCGGTCGATGGTGCGCAGCAGCTTCGGCGCGAAGCTCTTGACCATCGGATCATCGACATCAACCAGCCGGTCCGACATGAGCTGCGCGGAAGCCAGGATATTGCGCATGTCGTGATTGATCTTGGAAACGGCAAGCCCGAGGGCCGCCAGGTTCTTCTGCTGTTTCAGCGTCTTCTGCAGCTCCATCTGCATCGAGGTGAGATTGCGGCCGGCCACCGCCAGCTCGTCGCGGCCGCCGTCGCCGATATAGATATGGGCGGGGTTTTCGGGATCGGAGGAGAATTGCTGCATGCTGCCGGTCAGCCGGCGGATCGGGCCGATAAGGAGGCGGTTGATCGCAAAAAAGATCAGCGTCGCCGTGAACAGCGAGATCAGCACCGACAGCAGCAGCACGTTGCGTGAATAGGCAAACATCGCCGTGCGCAACGGCCGGTCCTTCATCACCACCTCGACGCCGACCTTGGTTTCGCCGACAGGACCATAGACACGGATAATGCGGCTGCCGCCGAAGATCAGGGTGTCGAGCGCGTCGCGGATCGACGTCAGCGGCGGCACGTCGGTCAGATCATAGGATTCGTCGACCGAGGCCGGCATGTCTGTCGTCGCCAGGAGCCGTGAGGTGCCTTCCTTGCGCAGCACGATCGCCTTGGTGCCGGTCGCCTCGAGCGTCTCCTTCTGCAGCGCACGCGGCAGCTCGATCGGCTGCAGCCCATCGATGACGATGGCCGCGGCGGCGGCCGTGTTCAGCCTGTCCTGCAGCCAGCGCATGCGCATGCTGGCAACCGAGGGAAAGAAGATCAGGATTTCGGCGAGCATGATGAAGACGACGGTGAGCCAGAGCAGCTTGCCGGACAATCCGCCGAACATGCCGGCAGACGGGCACCGCCCCTTGGCGGCCTCGCCGGCCGCCGGGATGTCTGCCGAAGGATAGTTGCCCTGGTTTCGAACCGGCATTTGAGTCTCGCCCGATTAGCGGCATGCGGCCGCCCTATCGCTAGTTAGAGCATGATGTCGTCCGAAAACCGCTTACACTTTTCGGCATCATGCTCTGGAGCCTTATATTAGACCAACAGGCTCCGCTTTCAAATCTTTGCGATCAGCGTCACGTCGTCACAAAGAAACGCCCGGCCGGGAGGAGGAAGTCCCCTCCCCAACCCCTCCCCACAAGGGGGAGGGACTAATTTGCGGCGCCCGCGCAGCAAATATCAGCCTTTCCGCGGATGAGAAGATGAAGTGGGAAGCGCCGGTGCGACGAGTTAAGCCCCTCCCCCTTGTGGGGAGGGGTTTGGGGCGGGGTCTTTGCCGGCACGAACCGGGCAGAAAAACAAACGCCGCCCGAAGGCGGCGCTCGACGATGCGTGATCCGGTGGAGATCAGAACTCTTCCCAGCTCTGTTCGGCAGGGGCGGCACTGCCGCCGCCGAAGGCGCGGGCGACCTTGGCGATCGCCCGGCGGGCGGGGGAGGCGACCGGCTGCCGGTGCGGCTCGTTGCGGACAAGCGCCACGGGTGCTGCCCCATCCGACAGCTTGAAGCGGGCGATGAGGTGCACCAGCCCGTTGGCTTCGGCCGAAAGCCTGTGGGTGGCGGCGGAGGTTTCCTCCACCATCGCCGCGTTCTGCTGCGTCACCTGATCCATCTGGTTGACGGCGGTGTTGACCTCCTTGAGGCCGGTCGACTGCTCGACCGCGGCGGTGGCGATCGAATGGATATGATCGTTGATGGCGATGACGCGGGTGCCGATTTCGGAAAGCGCCTCGCCGGTCGCCTGGACGAGCTTCACCCCGACCTGCACCTCGTCGCCCGACTTGGTAATCAGCGCCTTGATGTCCTTGGCGGCCGTTGCCGAGCGCTGGGCAAGTTCGCGCACTTCTTGGGCGACCACGGCAAACCCCTTGCCGGCCTCACCGGCGCGGGCCGCTTCAACTCCGGCATTCAGTGCCAATAGATTGGTCTGGAAGGCGATCTCGTCGATGACGTTGATGATCTGGCTGATCTCGCGCGAGGCCTGTTCGATGCGGCCCATTGCCTCGACAGCATTGCGCACGACGACGCCGGAGCGGCCGGCATTTTCCTTGGCTTCCGACACCATGACGGTGGCTTCATGCGCCCGCTCGGTGGAATTCTGGACAACGGCGGTGATTTCGTCGAGCGCGGCGGATGTCTGTTCGAGTGCGGCCGCCTGCTGCTCGGTGCGCTTCGACAGGTCATCGCTGGCATTGCGCAGCTCGGCGGTGTTGCCGTTCATCGCTTCCGTCGTCTGGCGCACTTCGCGCATCGTCGCCTGTAGCGTTACGAAGCTGTTGTTGACATTCTGCTGCAGCTCGGCGAAGGCGCCCTGGAAGTTGCCGTTCATCGTCTGGGTGAGGTCGCCTTCGGCAAGGCTTGCGATGACGCGGCGGGTCTCGCCGATGCCGGCATCGACGCTCGACAGCAGCGTGTTGATGTTGCCGGCGAACCGGTTGAGGTTCGCGTCCTGATAATCCTTGTCGATGCGGTGGCTGAAATCGCCGGCCGCAGCCGCGGCGACGACGACGGACATGCTCGACTGCAGATCGTCGCTCTTGGCACGCATTGCCGCTTCCTGGGCGTTCAGACGCTTGATGGCCAGGCCGTTCTCCTTGAACACCGCGACGGCGGCGGCCATCTCGCCGATTTCGTCCTTGCGGCCGGCAAAGGGAACCTCGGCGTCGAAATTGCCGTCGGCGACTTCCTTGATCGCATGGGTGACGCGCTTGATCGGACGGCTGAGATGGCTGGTGCCGATATAGAAGCCCATGCCAACGCCGACCGCGATGCCGATGCCGGTGATGCCGAGGACGAGCATCAGGACCCAGGAGCGGAAGCTCTCGATCTCATCACTGACGGCCTGAAGCGCTGCCTTGTCGGTGGCGACGACCACGTCGATCTCGGCCTGGAATGCCTTGCGGTTGGCGCGATTCGCCTCGTTGTTGCCCTGGGCGCTGGCGGCCTCGGGGCCGACCTCGGTGCCCAGCCGTGCCGTTTCCGTGCGGAAGGTGCGGAATTCGGCGGCGCGTGCGACCAGCTTGGCGAAACTGTCCTTTTCGTCCTCGGGCACCAGCGGCGCCCAGCCGGCGATGACCTTGTCGATCTCGTCGAGGCCGGCCATCAAGCCCTTGGCGAAGTTCGGCGTATCCTTGATCGACTTGGCCGCGTAAATACCGCGCGATTCCATGACGACGGCCGTGACGAAACGGTTGAGGCGTTCGCCAGCATAGGCGCGGGCGGCGGCGTGCTCGTAAGCCGTGAGATTGCGGCTGTATTCACGCATGGCGGATAATGCCGTTGCGCCGATCAGAAGCGCCACCGCGCCCATCACGCAAACCAGCAGATTAATTTTCCCGCGGATCTTCAATGCAATGCCTCCTAGCTACACCACAGCTTGGAAAGCAGTTCCCCCAGCCGATACGCTGAATATCGGCGAAATTGATTAAAGTTAGATTTCCAGTATTTACGATTATGCGCAGGAATTATTGCCGATCCAGCCATCCCCTTCGGCTTCAAATCATTGAAACATAGGGTTTTTTTGTTGATTTTGGGGCGAAGTACAACCTTTCGGAGCGTCGCGGATTTATTAACACCACAATGCGAAAACCGCAGTCGGCGGCGCCCGCGCAAGTGAAATTATCGGCTATAATTGACTTTGCCGGGCTTCATCCGTATAAGCCGCCGCACGTCCGGTCATTCAAGCCTTTCATGGGCCGCCCGTTCGAAAAACAACGCTCCTTGCATCATGCAAATTCAAGAAGGGCCGCACTCCGCGGTGTTTAAATAAATGAAGCGTACCTACCAACCATCCAAGCTTGTTCGCAAGCGTCGCCACGGCTTCCGTGCGCGCATGTCCACGAAGGGTGGCCGCAAGGTCATCGCTGCCCGCCGCGCGCAGGGCCGCAAGCGTCTTTCGGCTTAAGGCCGGGTTGCCCGGTAAGAGATGGCGGGCGAATTGACGACCAGTGAGAAGAAATACACTGTCGGGCGGCTGAAGAGCCGCCCGCAGTTTCTTGCCGTGCGCGAGGGCGAAAAACGCCGCGGAGCTCTCTTCCTTCTCGAAGTCCTCGACCGGAAGGAACCCGACAGCCAGGCCCGCGTCGGATTCACAGTCACCAAAAAACATGGCAACGCGGTCGAACGGAACCGCATGCGCCGCCGCCTGAAAGAGGCGGTGCGGCTTCATGCGGGATTTGCAATGCGGCCCGGACACGACTATGTGGTTGTCGCGCGCAGGGACGTGCTTGACGCGTCCTTCCAGGAATTGGCCGCGGAGCTGAAGCTTCGCGTGGAAACCAGGCCGAAACACCGGCGCTCCGGAGACGGACGCCCCAGGAACGTATGATGGAAAACAACCGCAATTACTTCATTGCGATCGCTCTCTCGGTGCTGATCGTCCTCGGCTGGCAGTTTCTCTATATGAATCCGCGCATCGAGGCCCAGCGCAAGGCGCAGGAAGCCCAGAAGGCGCAGCAGCAGACAGAGCAGGTGCAGCAGCCCGCAGGCGGCCAGGCCCCGGCCCAGACAAGCGGTTCGGCACCTTCCGGCCAGGCGGCCGCGACGGCGACCCTCGAGCAGGCGCTGGCAAAGAACCCGCGCGTTGTCATCGATACTCCTGCCCTTTCCGGCTCGATCAACCTTGCCGGCGCGCGGCTCGACGACCTGAAGCTCAAGGGCTATCACGAGACCGTCGACGACTCGAGCCCGATCATCACCCTGTTCAGCCCGGCAGACACCAAGGACGGCTACTTCACCGAGCTTGGCTATATCGGCAGCGACGCGACGGGCGCCGTCCCCGGTCCCACGACGCTCTGGACGGCACCGGAAGGCGCCAAGCTCACTGAAAAAACGCCGGTGACGCTCTCCTATACAAATGACAAGGGCCTGACCTTCACCCGGACGATTTCCGTCGACGACCGCTATATGTTCACCGTGGCCGACAAGATCGAAAATACCGGCCAGGCGCCCGCCTCGCTCTCCTCCTACGGCCGCGTGACGCGTTACAACAAACCGACGACGCCCTCCGTCTACGTCCTGCACGAAGGCTTCATCGGCGTCATCGGCGATGACGGCCTCGTCGAAACAAAATACTCCGCCGTCGAGAAGGAAGCCGTCATGCCGGCGAAATCCACCGGCGGCTGGCTTGGCATCACCGACAAATATTGGGCGGCGACGATCGTTCCGCCGCAGACGTCAGCCTATGAAGCGCGCTTCTCGCATTTTGCCGATGGCCAGCCACGCTACCAGGCCGACTACAAGGACGATGCCTTCACCGTCGCGCCGGGCCAATCGATCGAGCTCAAGAACCTGGTCTTTGCCGGCGCCAAGGAAGTTCCCGTTATCGACGGCTACGAGGCCAGCTATTCGATCCCGAAATTCGACCGGCTGATCGACTGGGGCTGGTTCTATTTCATCACCAAGCCGATGTTCAAGATGATGGACTTCTTCTATCGCTTCTTCGGCAATTTCGGTGTGGCGATCCTGTGCACGACCATCGTCGTGAAGCTGTTGTTCTTCCCGCTCGCCAGCAAGCAATATGCCTCGATGGCGAACATGAAGCGCGTGCAGCCGAAGATGGAGGAGCTGAAGACGAAATTCGGCGACGACCGGATGGGGCTGCAGCAGGCGATGATGCAGCTTTATAAGGAAGAGAAGATCAATCCGATCGCCGGCTGCTGGCCGGTGGCGCTGCAGATCCCGATCTTCTTCTCGCTCTACAAGGTGATCTACATCACTATCGAGATGCGGCATGCGCCCTTCTTCGGCTGGATCAAGGACCTTTCGGCGCCCGATCCGACGACGATCGTCAATCTCTTCGGCCTGCTGCCCTTCGAGGGGCCGGCGTTGCTGCATCTCGGCGTCTGGCCGCTGATCATGGGCATCACAATGTTCGTGCAGATGCGCATGAACCCGACGCCGCCCGATCCGACGCAGGCGATGATCTTCAACTGGATGCCGCTGGTGTTCATGTTCATGCTGGCAAGCTTCCCGGCCGGCCTGGTCATCTACTGGGCCTGGAACAACACGCTCTCGGTGGCGCAGCAGGGACTGATCATGAAGCGCCATGGCGTCAAGATCGAACTCTTCGACAATCTGAAGGGCATGTTCCGGCGAAAACCGGCGCCATCGAAATGATGCTCGCAAGCCCCGCTCCGGCGGGGCTTTTCATTTCCGGCCGGCCCTTGAAACGAGGCGCGGACCGCCAGAAAGCTTGACATCCGCCCGCAAAACCACGAAGCCGACAGAAGACCGAACCCTAGGATTGCCGAGCCCGCATGCCCGAAACCGAAAAGCCGCTCTTCGGCCACCCCTGGATCTTCATCCGCGGCGTCCCGTCGCTCACCTTCCTGCCGCCGGAGGGGCCGTCGGAAGTGGCCTTTGCCGGCCGCTCCAATGTCGGCAAATCGTCGCTGATCAATGCACTGGTCGGCCAGAAGGGCCTGGCGCGCACCTCGAACACGCCGGGGCGCACGCAGGAGCTCAACTATTTCGTCCCGGACGGCTATTCCGGTGAAGGCGGCGACCTGCCGCCGATGGCGATCGTCGACATGCCGGGCTATGGTTATGCGCAGGCGCCGAAGGAGCAGGTCGACAAGTGGACGAAGCTCGTCTTCGATTATCTGCGCGGCCGCGCGACACTGAAGCGCGTCTACGTGCTGATCGACAGCCGCCACGGCATCAAGAAGAATGACGAGGACGTTCTCACTCTGCTCGACAAGGCCGCCGTCTCCTATCAGGTCGTGCTAACCAAGACCGACAAGATCAAGGCGCCGGCCGTGCCAAAGCTGCTCGCCGAAACGGCGGACAAAATCCGCAAGCGCCCGGCTGCCTATCCTTTCGTGCTCTCCACCTCGTCCGAGAAGGGCGACGGGCTCGACGATCTGCGCCAGGCGATCGCGCAAACGGTCGGCATCGCAAACTGGAAATAATGACCCGACCTCTATTGTACTTACCCCAAAACAGCTAAAAGTTTATTTTACCGGTCAAACGGAAAACTAAAGGTTGACGAGCCGGATTGGGTGGCCTACATAGTGCTTACCGAATTTTGCTTGCTGGCTTGGTTATCGCGCGATTAGCACCGCGGCCTGAACGAACTTCCTTTCAAAAATCGTTACCACCATCCGCATCGCCTTAACGCCTTGCGGTTTCTCAATATTGCTATGAAAGGGTTCATCATGACCACTGGCACAGTTAAATGGTTCAACTCCACCAAGGGCTTCGGCTTCATCCAGCCGGACAACGGCGGCGCTGACGCCTTCGTTCATATCTCCGCCGTCGAGCGCGCCGGAATGCGCGAACTCGTCGAGGGCCAGAAGATCGGCTTCGATCTCGAGCGAGACCAAAAGTCGGGCAAAATGTCCGCTTGCAATCTCCAGAAGGCTTAAATCGGTATCTGCTTCCCTTTGACCACGGATGTACTGGCACTGCCGGAAGCATCGGTTCATTCAAGGCCGGGCAATCTGCCTGGCCTTTTTGTTTTCGCTCGCAGTCGAGCCCTTCAATATCGGAGAAGAAATGGCAGAAACATACAGCAAATCGCGCCAGCGGGCGGAGATCGCCTTCGGCAACATCCAGTCCCAGTTTTTCGCGAACAATAAGGCGATGGAAGAGCTGGAATCCCACGCCCAGTCGCAGCAGGCAAAGACGCTGCGGTTGCGTGAAGCACGGCTTGCGAAGCAACGTGACGATCGCGCCTCGGCAATGTCTGCTCTCCTTACGAAACGCGCCAAAGCCTTCTGATCACCGGCAAAAGATCGCGGCCGAGCCCTATGCGGTTGCCCGGAGACATGCCGAGCTGCGCCGGTTCTCGCGCACGAACCGCACGGCATCGCTCCATCCGACGCAACTTTCAAGAGGAAGTATTCGCGGGTTCAAGAGGCCGCAACAGGACGGGCAGAGCCGTGCTGACAGTTCACTCATACAAGGACGCCGCAATGGCAGAGGATACGAAGGAACTTCAGTCGATCAATACAGCATGGCAAATCGCCATCCAGGAAATTTTGCGCATGGTCATCCGAGACATGTATCATGGCGGCGGCGAGGCGTCGTTCAAGTCCCATATCAAGCGCATAGAAGAGGCAGCGGTGGACAGTATCTATACGGATTTGCGGCTGCGCGGGACGGACGAGTGGACGGAAGTTCTGGTCAAAGAAAGAGCCAGCAATTTTGTCACCACGCTGCTGACCTCGTTCACTTATGACCGCGCGTAAGCTCGCGACTGACGCTGACGCATGACCTTGCGGCCAACGGTGCCTGCCGGCCAGTCATGTCGCTTTCACGGCAGCTTTGCAGAGGATTGAAGTGCCTGACAGTTGCCGCATTTGAACGCCAGCTGTTTAGACGTCCGACCTCGATTATGCTTGTGCCATCGCAGTTTTTGGAGCAACGCTTGATCTCATGCTGTTGAAGAGCAGCGGCGTCCGCGAGAAATCATTCATGACTGACAGCAAAGACGAAGCCCTTTCGCCAGACGGCGTCGGCAACCTGCCCCATCTTGCGGAAGCCCTCGACGACGACCGGTTTCGACACTTTCTCGATCATGTTCCGTTTGCGGTGGCGGTTTCCGAGCTCGGCACCTGTGAGAAGCTAATCTACGTCAACCTCGAATTCGAACGGCTGACAGCGCTCACCGCCACACAGGTGGAGGGAAAGCGCTGGTCGGACATCGAGGTGAATTGCACTGCAGTCTCCGGCGAGGCAACGCTTACAGCCGCTGTGACCACGGCGGAGGAATATATTGGCGCCTTCTCGCTCGTAGCAGAACCCGAAAGCAATGTGATGATCGACGTGTGGTCGAACACGATCGTCAACGATGATGACATCCCGCTGTTTCGTCTGGTCGCCTTTGCTGCCCGCAATGAGGTGACGGGTGGCCAGAGCTTCAGCGAGCTGCTGGCCGAGAAGGATGTCCTTCTTCGAGAACTTCAACATCGCGTGAAGAACAATCTGCAGATGATAACGGCGCTGATCCGAATGGAAGCGCGTAATGCTCAAAAGAATGAGGAAAGCGAGCGGTTTGCACGTCTTGCGGGGCGGATTGAAGCCTTGGCTCTCCTCTATCGCGCACTGTCGGACGACGAGAAGGGCGCGATGATCGATCTCGGCAGCTATGTGAGCCAGATCGCCGCGTCGGTTATGGCCGCCCACGCTGTAGAAGGCATCCGGCTCGACATGAAGGTGGACACCTGGCCGGTTTCTGTGAACGTGGCGATGCCTGCCGGACTCGTCATTAACGAGCTGCTGACCAATACGTTCAAGCATGCCTTCGTAGGGCGGGATAGCGGAGAGATCACTCTGCGCTGTGTCGTCAGCGACACCGGATGCAGGATCACCGTCGCCGATAATGGGGTCGGCCTTCCTCAGGATGCAGCCTGGCCGAACCCCGGAAAACTGAGCGCAATGATCATCCAATCCCTGAAACAGAACGCCCGCGCCGAGATCGAAGTAAGCTCTTCCCCCGGCACTGGCATGAGTGTCTCGCTCGTTTTCCCAAGGATCGAAGCGGCCCAATAGCTGTGTCAGTGGCGCCGGCGCCCTATTCACGGAAACGCTAGACGCTGGGCACCATTCGCAGTTGGTTGGGGCGCGCCCGAAGAGCGCGCCTTCCGCCGATACACACTTACATCTTCGGCAGCAGCACCTTGTCGACGACGTGGATGACGCCGTTCGACTGTTTGACGTCGGCGATCGTCACATGCGCGACATCGCCGTTCTCGTCGGTCAGGGTGATCTTGCCCATATTTTCCCGGGCTTTGATCACGCAGCCGCCGACGGTCTTGATGGCGTGTGCGCCGCCGTCAGCCTTGATCATCTTGGCGACGGTCTCGGCCATCGCATCGGCGGCCACGACGTGGCAGGTCAGGACCTTGGTCAGCGTCGCCTTGTTTTCCGGCTTCAGCAGCGTCTCGACGGTGCCTTTCGGCAGGGCGGCGAAAGCTTCGTTGGTCGGCGCAAAGAGGGTGAAGGGGCCTTTGCCCTCGAGTGTGCCGACGAGGCCGGCTGCCTTGACGGCAGCAACCAGTGTCGTGTGATCCTTGGAATTCACGGCGTTTTCGATGATGTTCTTGCTGTCGAACATCGCCGCGCCGCCAACCATTGGGTTCTTGGCGGCGGCAAAGGCGACAGCAGAAAGGACGGTGGCGAGCGCGAAACCGCGCAACAGGGACTTGATCATGATTTTCTCCTCACCGGACATCATCCGCGGGGCTTTATGCCTGAGCGTCGCCGGATATTTCGAACTACGGAGGTCCGCGCCGAAGAGTTTCAGACAGGAGAAAATGATTTCACGGCCGGCGCCTGATTACGGCCGGTGCACCTTGCCGCTTGCGACGATCGGGCCGGTCGCCTGTCCGGTCGGCGAGCCGCCGAAGGGTTCGAGGCTGACGGCAAGGCTTGCGCCATCCGTGACATGGTTGCGCAGTTCGGCGGGAATGACGAGCTCACCGCTTTCGCCCGGCTGAAAGACGCCGAGCGATTTTGCCAAGCCGCCGCCCGGCACGAGCCAGAGTTCCAGCGATTTCTCCTCCGGCTTGCCGGCAGCGACCGGCACGATCTTCAGCCGGCCGCTTTGCAGCTCGTAGGAGGCGCGGAGATTGATCGCGTTGTTTTCACCGGAAAGCTCGGCTACCAACGGTGCCGGCCCCTCGGGCTGCGGCACAACGCCGGAGGCGAAGATGACGGCGCTGACGGCGACGACGATGCAGGCGAAGGCCAGCGAGCGCCAGAAGACCGCCGAGTTCCACAGTCCTTGCGAGAAGGAGGCGGGTTTGCCGGCATCGCCGAACAGCCGGGACTCAATCTGCTTGAAGGTTTCCCGGCTCGGCGCAACGCCGTCATATTCGTCGTTGAAGGCGGAGAGATTGGCTTCCCAACGGCTGACGATCGCAGCAAATGGGCGATCGTGGCGCATGCGCTCTTCCACCACCCGGCGGTCCTGCAGTGACAGGACGCCCAACACATACTCGCCGGCGAGAACTTCGTCTCGGGAGCGGTCTCCCTTGCTTTTATCGGGCGATGTCATCGTTCCATGCACTCTCTCAGTTTCAAGAGGCTGCGCCTGAGCCAGGTCCGCATCGTGTTCAGCGGAACGCCAAACTGATCGGCCAGTTCCTGATAGCTCAGCCCTTCGACATAAGCCCGTTTCACGGCGACCGCACGATCAGCTTCCAACTCTTCCATGCAGGTGTCAATCCGCCTTCCTTCATCCTTCGTCACTGTCTGCCTTTCCGGGTCGGGCGCGGAATCGGCAAGATCGTAAGCGCTGTCGAGTTCGTCGGCGACGGGCTTGCGGGCGCGCAGCAGATCGATCGACCGGTTACGGGCAATTGCCGAAAGCCACGCCGAGGATGAGCCCGAGGCGGCCTTAGAGCCTTTCCTGGTTAGATTGAAGCATTCTGTTGGCTCAAACGGAGTCGGATGGTCGACCGGCCGGCGCGCGTCGTAGCCCAGCGCTACGGCCAAGGCGGCCGGTCGATCAGCCGGCCCGTTTCAGCCAACCCTCCCGCAGATTTGCCTGGCAAATCTGCAAGACTTGGGAATCGCCGGACGCACTTATCGCTTCGCCGGCGAAGCGGTGCGGCCGGTGGGCCGGGCATCTCTAGCCAGGATCAGAGGCGATCGGCTCGGACGTACCTTGGGGTATGCCCGTCGCCAATCGCCTCTGCCCTGACGAAAACCTGCTCCGGCAGAATGCTTCAATCTAATCAGGAAAGGCTCTAAAGCTGCGGGCGCGCTGCCAGATGCTGATATAGACGTCCTGCAGCGCTTCCTCGGCTTGCCCGCGGTCCTTCAAGATACGCAGGCAGATTGCCAAAAGTTTCGGTGCGGTCTGGTTGTAGAGGGCAGCGAATGCCGTGCGGTCGCCGAGCGCGACGCGGCCGATCAGGTCCTTGATCTCATCGCCTTGCATGCCGTTCCTCATATCGTGCTTTTGCCGTACGGCCGAGGCGAACCCTTGATCTCCGTGCCACATACGAAAAACTATTGCGTTCTGGATTATTCCCTCTGCCGGAAACTTGCGATAAAAGGCCGCGGATCAATTCCTGCGGGGTTCCCATGAACGAGTCCGAAAGCGAAATCCAGGCACGTCTTCTCGCCCAGGCGCTGCCCTTCATGCAGCGTTATGAAAACAAGACGATCGTGGTGAAATACGGCGGTCACGCCATGGGCAACCCCGAACTCGGCAAGGCCTTTGCCAGTGATATCGCGCTTCTGAAGCAGTCCGGCGTCAACCCGATCGTCGTTCACGGCGGCGGCCCGCAGATCGGCGCCATGCTGAACAAGATGGGCATCGAATCGAAATTCGAAGGCGGGCTGCGCGTCACCGACCAGAAGACGGTCGAGATCGTCGAGATGGTGCTCGCCGGCTCGATCAACAAGGAGATCGTCGCGCTGATCAACCAGACCGGCGAATGGGCAATCGGCCTGTGCGGCAAGGACGGCAACATGGTCTTCGCCGAAAAGGCGCGCAAGACCATCAAGGACCCGGATTCCAACATCGAGCGCGTGCTCGACCTCGGTTTTGTCGGCGAGGTGGTCGAGGTCGACCGCACGCTGCTCGATCTGCTGGCCCGCTCGGAAATGATCCCGGTCATCGCCCCGGTCGCCCCCGGCCGCGACGGCGCGACCTATAATATCAACGCCGACACTTTCGCCGGCGCCATTGCCGGGGCGCTGAACGCCACCCGCCTGCTGTTCCTGACCGACGTGCCCGGCGTGCTCGACAAGAACGGCCAGCTGATCAAGGAGCTTTCCGTCGCCGAAGCGCATGCGCTGATCGCCGACGGCACGATCTCCGGCGGCATGATCCCGAAGGTCGAGACCTGCATCGACGCGATCAAGGCCGGCGTCCAGGGCGTCGTCATCCTGAACGGCAAGACCGCCCACTCCGTCCTGCTCGAGATCTTCACCGAGCACGGCATCGGTACACTGATCGTTCCCTGACCGAATAGCGCCGGCATTCAAGAGAGCCTCACCCTGAGGTGTCCCGAAGGGACCTCGAAGGGCGGGGCGGGTGCGCTGGCGTTTGATGCATGCAAGGAGCGGCGCTGCGGCGTGTCCTTCGAGGCTTCGCCCTGCGGGCTACGCGAGAGGTGCGTTGGAGAATGCCGCGCTGAACCCTCCAAGCCGCGATATCGCATCCGACAAGTCGCAAATTGCACGATCTAGCCTTGGCAAGCTTTTCGAATCGTGCTTTAGGTTGCCGCCGAAAACTAACTGGGTTGAGCAAAAAGATGCGCCTTACAGACTGCTATAATTTTCATGATTTCCGGCGCATGGCCAAACGGCGGCTTCCCGGGCCGATCTTCGATTATATCGACGGTGCGGCCGATGATGAGGTGACCTATCGGCGCAACACGGCGGCCTTCGATGCTTGCGATCTGGTGCCCAACGTTTTGCGCGGGGTGGCCGACATCGACATGTCGGTGACCGTCATGGGGCAGAAGCTGGCGATGCCGGTCTATTGCTCGCCGACGGCGCTGCAGCGGCTGTTTCACCATCAGGGGGAGCGGGCGGTCGCGGCGGCGGCGGCCAAACACGGCACGATGTTCGGCGTCTCCTCGCTCGGCACGATCAGCCTGGAGGAAGCCCGGCAGATCAGCGCCGGACCGCAGGTCTATCAGTTCTACTTCCACAAGGACCGCGGTCTCAACCACGAGATGATGGCGCGGGCGAAAAATGCCGGCGTGCAGGCAATGATGCTGACGGTCGACAGTATTACCGGCGGCAACCGCGAGCGCGACAAGCGCACGGGTTTTGCCATCCCCTTCAAGCTCAATCTCGCCGGCATGACGCAGTTTGCGATCAAACCCTCCTGGGCGATCGACTGGCTGACGCATGAACGCTTCCGGCTGCCGCAGCTCGAAAACCACGTCAAGATGGATGGCGGGGCGCTGTCGATCAGCCGCTATTTCACCGAAATGCTCGACCCCTCCATGTCGTGGGACGACGTGGCCGAGATGGTGCGGGCCTGGGGCGGGCATTTCTGCCTGAAGGGCATTATGTCGGTCGAAGACGCCAAACGCGCCGTCGAAATCGGCTGTACCGGCATCGTGCTGTCCAATCATGGCGGGCGCCAGCTCGACGGCTCGCGCAGTGCCTTCGATCAGCTCGCAGAGATCGTCGATGCCGTCGGCGACCGGATCGACGTGATGATGGATGGCGGCGTGCAGCGAGGCACGCATGTTCTCAAGGCCCTGTCGCTGGGGGCAAAGGCCGTCGGCCTCGGCCGCTACTATCTCTTCCCGCTTGCGGCGGCCGGACGGCCCGGCGTCGAACGGGCGCTGGAGACGATGCGCACCGAGATCGAACGCGGCATGAAGCTGATGGGCTGCACCTCCGTCGACCAGTTGACGCGGAGCAATCTGCGCTTCCGGTCCTGAGCGGGATGTCGTTTTCGGGCCGCAGCCTTTCATGCGGATGCGGCCCGCAAAGATCTCAGAGCAGGCTGTAAATCGCCGCCGCTTCCTGTTTCAGCTTATCCATCATCGACCGGTAAGGCCCCGGCCCATAGCTGATGCGGCCGACGCCGAGCCGTGCCAGGGTTTTCACATCGGGGGCGCCCGCCCGCATCATGACATTGACCGGCAGCGACGATGCCGCGCAGATCTTTTCGATCAGACCGGGATCGATCAGCCCGGGCACGAAGAAGCCGTTGCCGCCGGCGGCCGCATAGGCCCTGCCGCGCTCGATCGCCTCGTCCACCAGACCGGCATGTTTTGCAAGATCGCTCTCGGCCAGGAAGAGGTCGGTACGGGCGTTGATGAAGAAGGGGATGTCCTTGCCGTCGGCCATGGCGCGAATGGCGCGGATGCGGGCCGCCTGGCTCTCGACGGGGTAGAGCCCCTCGCCGGCAACCACCCGGTCTTCGAAATTAATGCCGACGGCGCCGGCCTCGACCAGCCTGGCGACGTTGGCCGCCGCCCCCTCGGGCTCCGCCGAATTGGCGCCTTCGAAATCGACCGAAAGCGGCAGGTCGACGAAATCCGCGATGGATTTTGTCGTCTCGACAAGCGCCGACATCGGCAGCTTCTCGCCGTCGGCAAAACCGTGGGCCGCGGCGACCGACCAGCTTCCGGTCGCGAGCGCCTTGGCGCCGGCCTCCGCCACAGCCTTCGCCGTGCCGGCATCCCAGATATTGTAGAGCACGATCGGATTGCCCTTCTGGTGAAGCGCGTGGAATGCCTTGGCCTTTTCAGTCTGGTTCATGCTGTCTCCTCCGTCTTTGCTTGCGTGCTGATCTTTTCTTCATGGCGCAGCAGCCATTGCTTGCGCCAAAGCCCGCCGCCGTAGCCTGTCAGCGACCCGTCTGCGCCGAGGACACGATGGCAGGGCACGATGATGGCCAGCTGGTTGGCACCATTGGCGCGGCCGACGGCGCGCACCACCTCCGGCCTTTCCATCTCCCTTGCAAGATCGCCATAGGTGCGCGTTTTGCCGACAGGGATTTCCATCAGCTTTGCCCAGACATGTTTTTCGAAGGGCGTGCCGCCGAGCGCCAACGGCGTCCTGAAGAGGCTGAGCCGCCCCTCGAAATAATCCCGGATCTCCGCTCCGATCTGATCGATGACAGGGGTGCGGCCGATCGCGACCGAGGAGCGGACGCGTTTCTGCAGCGCTTCGAGCTCGGCCGGCAGCGCCTTGCGATCGTGAAATTCGAGAAGATGCAGATGTGTCTTGTCGGCAACCGCGATCATCGGCCCGAGCGGGGTGTCGAACCAATCGGCAAAGAGCAGTTCGCGGTTCTGCGACAGTGCCGGCGCCTTGCCGACGAGCCGCTGGAAAGCCGAGCGAAAGCCGCTTGGCGATTCATATCCGGCGTCGATCTGCGCATCGATGACACGCGCGCCGGCGGCGAGCTGCCGGGCCGCCTCGCCGAGCCTGATGTAACGGACGATATCGTGGAAGGTCATGCCGAGTGCTCGCTTGAAGGCGCGGCGCACGGTTGAGGGATCATGGCCGCGGCGCACGAGTTCGTCTTCGCTCCAGCGAACCTCCGGCTCGGCCTCGAGCCGGGCCAGCATGGCATCGACGATCGGCTCCCGCCCCGGCTGCTCCAGCGGCCTGCAGCGCCGGCAGGGACGAAAGCCGGAATGCATGCAGGCGGCGATCGTCTCGAAGAACAGGGTGTTTTCCCGCTTCGGCTTGCGCGCCGGGCAGGTCAGACGGCAGAAGACGCCTGTCGTCTTCACGCAGACATAGGCCTGACCCTCGTAATCGGCGCTACGCGCGATCAGGGCGTCATAGAGGATATCGTCATCGGGGCGTTCGAAAAGCATATCCGCTTTCTAGCATCCCGCGCCTGTCGCGTCCGCCGAAAATCAGGCGTCTATTTTATTCCGCCGCGTCGAGGCTTTTGATATGCCGCTGCGGGCGCAGCATCGACTCCTCCTCGGCATCCTGCGGCGCGCCCCAGAAATTCTCGAGCGTTGGGCCATTCTTTAGGTGGCGGCGGCGGAAAAGAAATTCGAGAACCTCATGAAACCAGACGCGGCGCCCCATCTGCGTGTACCAGCGCATGGAATGGCGCTGCTCGCGGTCGCGATGAAAGAGGATGCGCATCAGCGCCTTTGGCCGCGCCTGGACCGCAACCTCGATGAGCTTGACGCAGGCGATCAGCACGAAGGGGTGGAGGTACCGCATCTTCAAGACCTGATGTTTGTAATCCCATTTGCGGATATCGGCCTCGATCACCTGCCGGTCGCGGGCGATACGGAAGAAAGGGGTCCAGCGATGCGGGGTGACATAGAGCGCCTGGATCTGGTCGGGATCGTAGGAGAGCAATTGCCGGAAGCCGCGCCAGAGATCGCTGAGCTTCTCTTCTTCGAAACCGACGACCCAGGTCGCCATCGAGAGGATGTCGTGCCGACGCAGAAGGCGGATTGCCTCCCTGTCGGTCGCCTTGGCTCCGCCCTTCTTGATCAGCGCCAGGGTTGCCTCGTCGGTATTTTCCATGCCGAGCAGCCAGCGCACGACACCGGCCTTGCGATAGAGGTGCAGAATATCGGCGTCGCGGACGATGTCATCCGCCCGCGTCGAGCCGACGATCTGCACCGGCACATTCTCGGCGATCATCGCTTCGAGGAAAGCCAGCCAGGCCTTGCGCGACGAGGTCGGGTTCTCGTCGGCGAGGTTGATGAGTTCGACACCCTGTTCGCGATAAAGCCTGGCGATCTCGCGGGCAAACAGTTCAGGCGAGCGGTGACGCCAGCGGGTCCAGAAGCCGCGCTGGCCGCAATAGTTGCAAAGATGCGGGCAGCCGCGCGAGAACTGCATAACGACCGCCCGCTTGCCACCCCAATAGCTGTAGCGGGCATGATCGATCAGTTCCCAGCCGATGCGATAGGCATCGAGATCGGCGATCGCCTGCGCCGGTTGGGTTGCCTGGACTTCGCCGTGGCCGTCGCGATAGGCGACGCCGGCAATGGAATTAAGCGGACGGTTGGCGGCCAGGGCATCGGCGAGGCGCCGCATCGTTTCCTCGCCCTCCCCTCGCACGACAATGTCGAATGCCTCGGTCTCGGCCAGCACCTCTCGCCAATGGTAGGTGGGAAACACGCCGCCATAGACAATGCGGATGGCGGGATCGCAGCGCTTGACCGCTTCCGCGATTGCGCGGGCAGTAGGATGGGCCGAAGTCGAGCCGGAATGGCCGATCAGCACGAGATCAGGGCCGTTCGCCGTGATCCGGTCGGTGATTTCCGCAATGGTCAGCGGTCCGAATTCCGCATCGATGAGGCCGACATCATGACCGTCATCGATCAGGGGACCTGCGACCGAGAGAAGGCCGAGCGGTGGAAGGTGATCATCGGGAACACGGCTGCCGATCGCGGTATGCGGCGGATTGATCAGAACGATCTTCATGCGACTTTACCCTTGCGGGTCCCCTGTCTGACGCAGGCAGAAAGTCACCAGCGATCAATGGCGATATTCAGCCAGAATCTCTTTAAAGTTGTGAAAATCTGGCGGCATTTTCAAGAAGGCGACGGGAAAGCGGAAACTCGAGCAAAAGCCCTTTGGTTTCCCACGGCAGCCATGCCATAAGACCGCCATGACAAAGATCGACCGCACCCCCGAAAAAGCCGATTTCGACCACGTTACGGATTGGGTTTTCGACCTCGACAACACGCTCTATCCGCATCATGTCAATCTCTTCGCGCAGATCGACAGGAACATGACCGCCTATGTCGCCGCGCTCTTACAGATGGAGCGAGAAGAGGCGCGCAAGCTGCAGAAGCAATATTATCTCGAGCACGGCACGACGCTGCAGGGTCTGATGATCCATCACGGCATCGATCCGAACGACTTTCTCGAAAAGGCGCATGCAATCGACTATTCGGCGCTGATGCCGCAGCCGGAACTCGGGCAGGCCATCAAGGCGCTGCCGGGACGTAAATTCATCTTCACCAACGGCAGCGTCAAGCACGCCGAGATGACGGCAGGAGCGCTCGGCATTCTCGAGCATTTCGACGATATCTTCGACATCGTCGCCGCCGATTACGTGCCCAAGCCGGCGCAGGCGACCTATGACAAGTTTGCGGCGCTGAAGCGCGTCGACACGGGCAAGGCGGCGATGTTCGAGGATCTGCCGCGCAATCTGACGGTGCCGAAGGCGCTCGGCATGCAGACCGTGCTGCTCGTGCCGCGCAATCTGGAAGAGACGGTCGTCGAATGGTGGGAGAAGACGAGCGGCGAAGAGGATCACATCGATTTCGTCACCGATGACCTTGCTGCATTTCTCGGCAAGGTGACCAGATCCGGTTGACGTCACCTTACCAAAGTTTCACCCAGCTTACCGATGTTTAACTGGGTCTTTCCGGCCCGCTGCCATAGCGTCTTTCGTGAGGGGACACCTTACGAAAGGGAAACACGATGTACCGCAACAAGCTGATACTGGCAGCGCTCTCCTCCGTCCTCGTTTTCGGCGCAGCCGCCGGGACAAGCTTTGCCGCACCGGGCAACGGGCCGCGCCCGCATCATGCCGGCATGGACGGTCCGGGCCGCGACGCCTTCCTCGAAATCACCTATGTCCGCATGCTCAAGGAGTTCGACGCGAACAAGGACGGCAAGGTCTCCAAGGAGGAAGCGACCAGCGGCCTCGACAAGATCTTCGCCGCGATCGACACCAACAATGACGGCTCGCTGACCCCCGGCGAAATCCGCCAGTACCGGCAGACGCAGCTGCAGGCGATGAAAGATCAGCACAAGCAGGAGGCCGGCGACGAAAGGGACGCGAAGACTGCGTCCGACATGTCTGACGGCGAGCCCGGGCGGCCAAACCCCGGCGGGCATGACGGCCATCACTGGATGCGCCATGGCGGCAATTTCATGCGCGCCTCGATGATGATGCGCCGGGCCGACACCGACGAGAACGGCCAGATTTCCAAACAGGAAGCGGTCGCCGCCTTCGATAAGCTGTTCACCCGCATGGACCGCAACAAGGACGGCGTCATCTCGATCGACGATATGCCCGACCGGCCGCTTCTGTAAGGCTAAACCATTGCCCTCTTTCCCCGCTCCGGTGGGGAAAGAGCCATGTCAAAGCGTCGGATGAAACCATGCGACGCGCTATAGCTTTTTCATTTTATGCATGTCGTAATCCCGGAACCGCTGCACACTTCCCGGCGACATGCATCAGTGCTCGTAGAAATCCTGAACGATCTTCCATGCGGCGTCGGCCGTGTCGACGAAGCTGATCAGCTTGACGTCATCAGGCGCGATCGTGCCGAATTCGGCCAATGCCTCGAAATTGATGATGCTTCGCCAGAAGGCCTCGCCGAACAGGATCAGCGGCAGGCGCTCCATGCGGCCGGTCTGGATCAGCGTCAGGCATTCGAAGAATTCGTCGAGCGTTCCGAAGCCGCCGGGAAAGACCGCGATCGCCTTGGCGCGCACCATGAAATGCATCTTGCGAATGGCGAAATAGTGGAAGTTGAAGCTGAGCTCCGGCGTCACATAGGCGTTCGGCGCCTGCTCATGCGGCAGCACGATGTTGAGGCCGATCGACGGTGCGCCCTCGTCGGCCGCGCCGCGATTGCCCGCTTCCATGACGCCGGGACCGCCGCCGGTGACGATGACATATTCCTGGAAATCGAAGCTCGCCGAATATTTCGAGCAGAGCCGGGCGAATTTGCGGGCTTCGTCATAATAGATCGACGCCGCCTCCAGATTGGCGCGCTGGATGTCGTTGCGCGCCGCCCAGGCGCTCTGGCCGGGGGCAGGAATGCGGGCGCCGCCGAACATGACGACGGTCGAGCGGATGCCGCGTTCCGTCAGCATCATCTCGGTCTTCAGCAGTTCCAGCTGCAGGCGGATCGGCCGCAGCTCCTCGCGGCAGAGGAAATCCTCGTCGACATAGGCAAGACGATAGGCCGGCGACATCGTCTGCGGCGTCTTCGGCACGGCTTGCGCCCGCTGCCTGTCGGTCGAACTGCTTTTTAGCGGGTCCCATACGCCATCCTTGCGCCTAGAACCGCCGTTTCGTCCCTTCGCCATGTCCAAATGCCTTTCAGTATTGGCAGCATCAACTGCCGGATATGTCGCTATAACGCCTTGAAACCAGATATGATCTTGTCGGAAAAATCATTCCGTTCTACGGGTGCATGCTATAGAGCAGGATATACCCACACCGATCGCATTTCAGGAGACTTCGGCGTCTCCACGATAGAGATCGAAGTTTAAGGAATTCTCATGAGCGCCACCGACCTCGCATCCCTCGAAAAAACCATCGAAACCGCCTTCGACAATCGCGACAATGTGAACATGTCGACGAAGGGCGAGGTCCGCGATGCGGTGGACGCGGCGCTCGATCTGCTTGACGGCGGCAAGGTCCGCGTGGCCGAACGCGGCACCGACGGCAGCTGGACGGTCAATCAGTGGCTGAAGAAGGCGGTGCTCCTGTCCTTCCGCCTCAATGACATGGAGGTGGTCAAGGGCGGCTCGGGCAATTCCACCTGGTGGGACAAGGTTCCCTCGAAGTTCGAAAACTGGGGCGAGAACCAGTTCCGCGCCGCGGGCTTCCGCGCCGTTCCCAACTGCGTCGTGCGCCGCTCGGCCTATATAGCGCCCAACGCCATCCTGATGCCGTCCTTCGTCAATCTCGGCGCTTATGTCGGCGAAGGCACGATGGTCGACACCTGGGCGACGGTCGGCTCCTGCGCACAGATCGGCAAACATGTGCATCTGTCCGGCGGCGTCGGCATTGGCGGCGTGCTGGAGCCGATGCAGGCCGGCCCGACGATCATCGAGGACAATTGCTTCATCGGCGCCCGGTCCGAAGTGGTCGAGGGCTGCATCATCCGTGAAGGCTCGGTGCTCGGCATGGGCGTTTACATCGGCAAATCGACCAAGATCGTCGACCGCGCCACCGGCGAGGTGATGTACGGCGAAGTGCCGCCCTATTCGGTCGTCGTCGCCGGTTCGATGGCTTCGGCCAATGCGACGATGGCAAACGGCCAGCCGGCGCCGCATCTCTACTGCGCCGTCATCGTCAAGCGCGTCGACGAACAGACCCGCTCCAAGACCGGCATCAACGAGCTGCTCAGAGATTGATGACACCGGCACATTGATCCGGTAAACAGACGGCTTCTTTTACGCGAGGCGGCTCCGCCTTGCCATGTCTTTGCCATTCCCGCCGGATAGTTCGACGCCATGACCGCTACCGACCCCGTCGCCAATCTCCAGACGTTGATTCGCTGCCCGTCCGTGACGCCCGCCGAAGGCGGCGCGCTCGCGGCGCTCGACGCCATGCTCACGCCGCTCGGCTTTACGGTCGACAAGGTGACGGCACGCGAAGAGGGCACAGCCGATATCGAGAACCTCTATGCCCGCCTCGGCCGCGACGGCCCGCACCTGATGTTTGCCGGCCACACCGACGTCGTGCCGGTCGGCGACGAGGGCGCCTGGACACATCCGCCGTTTGCCGCCGAGATATCAAAGGGCGAGCTCTTCGGCCGCGGCGCCGTCGACATGAAGGGCGGCATCGCCTGCTTCGTCGCAGCCGTCGCCCGCCATATCGAAAAGAACGGCGAGCCGGCCGGCTCGATCTCCTTGCTGATTACCGGCGACGAAGAAGGTCCGGCGATCAACGGCACGGTCAAGCTGCTGCAATGGGCGGCTGAGCGCGGCGAGCACTGGGACGCCTGCCTGGTCGGTGAACCCACAAATCCCGACCGGCTCGGCGACATGATCAAGATCGGCCGGCGCGGGTCGCTGTCGGGCAGGATCACCGTGCACGGAGTGCAGGGCCACGCCGCCTATCCCCACCTCGCCGACAATCCGGTGCGCGGCATCGTCCAGCTGACGCAGGCGCTGATGGATCCGCCCTTCGACGGCGGCACCGACGATTTCCAGCCGTCGAACCTCGAAGTGACGACGGTCGATGTCGGCAATCCTGCCACCAACGTCATTCCGGCAAAGGCATCGGCAAGCTTCAACATCCGCTTCAACGACAGCTGGACGGTCGACACGCTGCGTGCGGAAATCCTGCGGCGGCTCGATGCCGCCGCCGGCGACGGTCAACTGCGTCCGGGCCGGGAGCCGGTGAAATATGATATCGTCTGGGCCGACCGGCCGAGCCACGTCTTTCTCACCCGCAACAATGCTTTGATCGCCTCGCTGTCTTCGGCCGTCGAAAGCGTCACCGGCCGGTCGCCGGCGCTTTCGACCACCGGCGGCACGTCCGATGCCCGCTTCATCAAGGACTATTGCCCGGTTGTCGAGTTCGGCCTGGTCGGTCAGACGATGCACATGGTCGACGAGCGTGTCGCCGTTGCCGATCTGGAGACGCTGACGGCGATCTACGAGACCTTCATCGACCGCTGGTTCGCCCATGCCGGGTCTTAAGGAAGTCCAGTATTATCTGGCCGGCCTGTGGCTGCTGATCCGGATGGATCCGCGCGGCTTCCGCTTCCTCGATCTGTCGGAGCGCGGCGTCAACCGATCGTTCTGGGCGATGGCCTGGTGCCTGCCGCCGATGGGTATTTCCTGGCTGTGGTGGCGACAGGCCTTCCTGCGGTCGATGCCGCCGGAAGCCGACGTCGATTTTGCCTTCTTTATCAGGCTCGGCCTCGTCGAGGTCGCCAACTGGTTCGTGCCGCTGGTCTTTGCCGGGCTGCTGCTGCTGGCCTTCCGCATGGGCGAGCGCTTCGCCCCCGTCGTCGTCAGCGTCAACTGGCTCGGCGTGCCGCTCTCCTATATCAACGGCCTGCTGCTGGCGCTGGTGTTCTTCCTGCCCGGCACCGTCGGCCTCGTCTCGCTGCTGCTGCTCGCCTTCATGCTGGCGCAGGTCTTCGCGCTGGCACGAATCCTCCGGATGATCTGCCATGATCACGCGCTGATGGTCGGCGCGCTGACGCTGGTGCTGCTGGTGCCGTCGATGATCCTTTCGGAATATCTGCAGCACTTCCTCGGCATCTATCCCGCATGAGCCGGGACGAGGAGGCTCTACGATAGATCGTCACCGTCATCGGTGTCAGTGAGCGGCCTGCGGCGGTCGGTGATCACCTCGGGATAATCCACCTGCAGGAAATAAAGCCCGTCGGGCGGCGCCACCGGGCCGCAGGCCTTGCGGTTGCGCGCTTCGAGCGCCGCCTCGACATCGTCGGGCGTCCACTTGCCTTCGCCGGCGAGCTTCAACGTGCCGGCGAAGGAACGGATCTGGTTGTGGAGGAAGCTCTGCGCGGTGGCGCGGATCTCGATCAGCGCGCCGCTGCGCGTCACGTCGAGCCGGTCGAGGGTGCGCACCGGGCTGTTTGCCTGGCAGTGGGCGGAGCGGAAGGTGGAGAAATCGTGCCGGCCGACCAGTCGCTGGGCGGCGGCATGCATGACCTCATGGTCGAGTGTCTTCGGCACCCACCAGGCCTTGCCGGCTTCGAGCGCCAGCGGCGCCCGGCGGCTGACGATACGGTAGAGATAATGGCGACGGAGCGCCGAGAAGCGAGCATCGAAGAATTCGGGAACCGCCTCGACGTCGAGAATGGAGACGCGCTCGCCGGCAAGCCTCAGATGCGCATTCAGCGCATTCTGCAGCTGATAGGGCGACCATTCCTTGGAAAGATCGACATGAATCACCTGTCCCATGGCGTGGACGCCGGAATCGGTGCGGCCGGCGCCCCGGACCGAAACGGTCTCGCCGGTCAACGACAGCACCGCGGCTTCGAGCGCACCTTGCACCGACGGACCGTTCTCCTGCCGCTGCCAGCCGACATAGGGGCCGCCGTCATATTCGACGGTCATGCGGTAACGCGGCATCAGGAGAGCCTCGTGCCTGCGCCAAGCGGCGTGCCCCGGAGGAAATCGGCCGCGGCGAGCGGCTTGCCGCCTGCCTTTTGCAGCCTGGTCAGCCGCACCGCGCCGGAAGCACAGGCAACGACGAGATCGTCCGTCAGCAGCTCACCGGCGGCGCCCTGCCCCTCAGCCAGCTCCGAGCCCAGCACCTTTACCCGTTCCGGCCTGCCGCCGATCTCAAGCTCGAACCAGGCGCCGGGGGATGGCGCCAGGCCACGGATATGATTGTGCACATCCCTGGCATCTCTTGCGAAGTCGATGCGCGTCTCGGCCTTGTCGATCTTGGCGGCGTAAAGCACGCCGTCTTGCGGCTGCGGCGTCAGCGGCAGGTCGTTCATTTCAAGCTTCACCATGGCTTCCGCCATCGCCTTGGCGCCGACCTGCATCAGCCGGTCGTGCAATTCGCCAGCCGTCATGTTCGGGCCGATCTCGACTTCACGGGTCAGGGCGACGGCGCCGGTATCGAGACCCTTGTCCATTTTCATCACCATCATGCCGGTCTTTGCATCGCCGGCCATAATCGCCCGCTGGATCGGCGCAGCACCCCGCCAGCGCGGCAGTAGCGAGGCATGGCCGTTATAGCAGCCGTCGCGAGTGCCGTTCAAAACCGCCTCGGGCAGCAGCAGCCCGTAGGCGACGACGACGGCGACATCGGCCTTGAACGCGGCAAACCTCTCGCGCTCCTCCGCATCCCTAAAATTGACCGGCGTGAAGACCGGGAGACCAAGCAGCTCGGCCGCCTGATGCACCGGCGATTTCTGGAGATCGAGCCCGCGCCGCCCGCCCGGCCGCGGCGGCTGCGTATAGACGGCGACGATCCTGTGGCCGGCGTCGACGAGCAGGCGCAGGGTCGGAACCGAAAACTCCGGGGTTCCCATGAAAATGATGCTAAGAGACATTCTATCTCGCCAATTGAGGATCAACCGTCTTCAAACGGGTCTACGAGCTTGAGATCAAGCCCCTCGAAATCTCTGGTGTTGCGGGTGGCGAGCGTGGCGCCGTTTGCAAGGCAGATGGCGGCGATCATCGCGTCCTTGGTCTCCATCGGCCGTCCCGCCTTCCTGCGCTGCGCGGCCAGGAGGCCGTAACGATTGGCCGCGCTCAGGGAAAAACCGAGCACGCGGCCGGCAAATTCCGACTCGATCCTGTTGAAGTCGGATATCAATGTTGCCTTCCGCCTGCCGTCATTAAGAAGTTCAAGACCATAGCGCATTTCAGCGACGGCGATCGTCGTCAGGAAAAGCATCTCGACGTCGTAACCATCAAGCCAGCTCAATATCCGCTCGCTATGGGTCCTCCCCTGCAACTCGGAAATCACATTCGTATCGAGGACGATCATGTGTCGAAGCGCGGCGGTTCGCGGTCGTGTTCGTGACGAGATGCGGCGATAGCTTCCACTTCCTCATCGCTTAACTTTTCATCGCTCATCAGCGAGCGCAGGCGCTGCCCGGCGGAAGCCCCCGAACGCCCGACCGCAATCTGCCGGCGGATGATTTCGATCGCCTCTTCCGAAAGGCTGCGGCCATTACGCTGCGCGCTTTCCTGAAGTTGCCGCTTCATTGCGTCTGGAACATCGCGAATAAGCAGGTCACCCATTCGGCACCTCCATTATGATATCAACGATATCATAATGCTTTGTCGAATCATTTTCAACGCAACGCTCAGAGCGTCTTGGATTTCGCCGCCTTGGTGAACTTCTTGATCACCATCTCTCGCTTCAGCCGCGAAATATAATCGATGAACAGCACGCCGTTCAGATGGTCGATCTCGTGCTGCAGGCAGGTGGCGAGCAGGCCGTCGGCTTCCACCGTCTGTTCCTTGCCATTGCGGTCGAGATATTTGACCGAGACGACAGCCGGGCGTTCGACCTCGGCATAATAATCGGGAATCGACAGGCAGCCTTCCTCATAGACCGAGCGTTCGTCGGAGGATTTGACGATCTCGGGATTGATGAAGACCTGCGGCTGCTTTTCCTCGCCCTCGCGCGACACATCGATGACGAGCATGCGGCGCGGCACGCCGATCTGGATGGCGGCAAGACCGATGCCCGGCGCGTCGTACATGGTTTCCAGCATGTCGTCGGCAAGGCGCTGCAGGTCGGCGTCCACCCGCTCGATCGGCTGGGACAGCTGGCGGAGAATGGGATCGGGAAGAATGATGAGTGGCTTGATGGTCATGGGCGTTCCCATAACCCATCTTTTCCCACTATGGAATTATCCGGCAGGCGGGGATTGCTGTTTTTTGCATCCCCGCCCGGAATTCCGCCATATTTGTCTCACGCCGCCCGGCGGGCAGCAATGACCGAACGGCCGTCCGGCCTTGCCCGGAAGCGCTGCGCAGCGCGATCAGGTTCTCCACCTCGGCCGCGATTTTCGGCTTTGCGAACAAGACGCGCGGCCTCGGAAGATATTGAGGATCGCCGGTTGCGTTCACGTTTTGATCTATATCTTGCCGCATCTTCTGTTATGGTTGCGCCATGACCGTCACTTCCGAATCGCTCGCAGCTTCCGTCGCCTCCATCAGCCCGGCCATGCTGGCGCTGGCCGGCGGCGTTCTTGCAGCCCTCATCCTGCTGGTGATCGTGCTTTTTCTGCGCGCCGCCGGCCTTCGCCGCGAACAGGCGGAGGAGGCGGATCTGCGCGCCAGGGAGAGTGCGATGCGCATGGCCGAGCTTTTGAAGATCCAGGCGGAGATGCAGGGCCGCATCACCGCCATGGCCGAGGTCTTCGGCGCGCGGCAAAGCGAACTCAATCAGTCGATCAACCAACGCCTCGATGGCATGTCGCAGCGCATGAGCTCGACGATCACCGAGCAGACCAAATCGACGCATGAGAACCTGCAGCGGCTGCAGGAGCGGCTGGCCGTCATCGATGCCGCCCAGAACAATATCCAGACGCTTGCCAAGGATGTGGTCGGGCTGCAGGCCATTCTTTCCAACAAGCAGACGCGCGGCGCCTTCGGCCAGTCGCGGATGGAAACGATCGTCGCCGACGGCCTGCCGATGGGCGCCTATGCCTTCCAGCAGACGCTGTCGAACGGCTCGCGGCCGGATTGCACGATCCGCATGCCGAACGGCGCGCCGCCGCTCGTCATCGACGCGAAATTCCCGCTCGAAGCCTGGAACGCCATTCGCGACGCCGGCAGCCCCGAGGCCGGCAAGCTCGCCGGTCAGCAGTTCCGCCGCGACATGGAAATCCATATAAGGGATATTGCCGAGAAATACCTGATCCAGGGAGAAACCCAGGATACGGCCTTTCTCTTCGTGCCGTCCGAATCGATCTTTGCCGAACTCCACGAAAATTTCGAGCCGGTCGTGCAGAAGGCGCACCGGGCGCGCATCGTCATCGTCTCGCCGTCGCTGCTGATGCTGTCGATCCAGGTCATCCAGGCCGTGCTGAAGGACCAGCGCATGCGGGCGCAGGCGCATCTGATCCAGGGCGAGGTCGCGGCCCTGATGGACGATCTCGGCCGTCTCGACGAGCGGGTGCGCAAGCTGCAGGGCCATTTCGCCATGGCGCAGAAGGATATCGACATGGTGGTCACCTCGGCCGACAAGCTGACCAGGCGCGGCGCCAAGATCGAAGCGCTGGAATTCGAGGCGGGCGGCGATATCAGGCCGGCCCGCGACGACGAAGCCCCGGCCAAATCGGTGGAAAGCCGCACCGGTCTTCTCAAGCTTCGGGTGGTTGACGAGGAGTGACCGCTTCGGGCAGTGTCTGCCGCGCATTTCAGACAAGAGTTGGAGCATGACGTCGCCGGCATGTTCCAAAGGACGGGACATCCTCATGATCACAGTTTTCGGGTCCATCAACATGGATCTCATCGCCACGACAGGCCGCCTGCCGAAGCCCGGCGAGACGGTGGCCGGCAATAGCTTTGCCACGGCCGCCGGCGGCAAGGGCGCCAATCAGGCGCTGGCGGCGCGGCGCGCCGGCCGCTATGTGCATATGGTCGGCGCCGTCGGCAAGGATGGCTTTGCCGCCGACGCGCTCGCCCTGCTCGATGACGCCGGAACCGACCTCTCCCTCGTCAAACATGTCGACGGCCCCACCGGCACGGCGCTGATCCTCGTCGGCGGCGATGGCGAGAACATGATCGCCGTGGTCCCCGGCGCCAACGGCCGGGTGACGGCTGCCGATGCCGAGACCGCGGTCGGCAGGATGAGCGAAGGCGATATCCTCATGCTGCAGCTCGAAGTGCCGGTCGATGCCGTTGAACGTGCACTCTCGGCTGCCCGCGCCAAGGGCGTCACCAGCATCCTCAACCTGGCGCCGCTGATTGCCGATGCGCCGCGTCTCGGGCGCCTGGCCGATATCGTCATCGCCAACGAAACCGAGTTCGAGCGGCTCGCCGGACAGGACGGCATGGACGCCGAGGCACGCGAGGCGGCCCTTCACCGCCTGCACCAGGAGACCGGCCAGACGTTGATCGTCACACTCGGCGGTGATGGTGTCATCGCCATTCGCGACGGCGTTATTTCCAGGGCGCAAGGCCTGAAAATCGAACCTGTCGATACCGTCGGTGCGGGAGATACCTTCTGCGGCTATTTCACCGCCAGCCTCGACGAAGGCCTCGATTTTGCCTCGGCGCTACGCCGCGCGGCCGTCGCCGGCTCGCTCGCATGCCTCAAGGCGGGGGCGCAGCCTTCGATCCCGTCAAGCAAGGACGTCGCGGACAGAATATAGTTTCAGTCTCTTTGCGAAGCCGCCGAGAAACCCCGTTAGTTTTAAGGGAATTTCTGCGGCTTTCCTTGCCTCGACCAGTCGAGTTTCATTCAAATTTAAGGTATTTCCGGCGATCTTCCTCATGGTCGCCGGCGCCCTTCGTTTTTGCAGCCGGCCGCCAGTTCAAAGTGCTGCAGCGTCCCGTGGTGTCTTGAAAGACGCGCGCCGCTGCAGGCGGCTGCTCCATGACGGGCGATGCCTTCGCTCCTGCGCCGGAGAATGCCCGTTCGGCGTATCCTTGCCCGAGGACACCCATGTTTATTTTTCGCATGAAATCGCTTGCGGCGAAACTTCTCGTCATCACCGGCATCGCCATCGCGCTTGTTCTCATCGTCTCGAACTTTTTTCTCATCGGCCAGACACGGGATCGCGTCCAGACGCTGACGATGGATCAGGCCAACCTCGAGGCGAAATCGATCGCCAACGAAATCGCCGCCAATGTCGGCGAACTCGCCAGTGCCGCGCGCACTATGTCGGGCGTGATCGGCCGCGGCCATGAGGGCAAGTCGCTCGACCGCAAGGGCATGATCAATGTGCTGAAGGCCAATCTCGAGCAGAACGCCTTCGCCTTCGGCAGCTGGTTCTGCGAGCAGCTCGGCGCGCTCGACGGCAAGACCACCGAAATCGCCAACAATAATGACGAAGGCACGAACAAGAACGGCGCCTTCACGCCTTACTGGTCGAAGACCAAGGATGGCGGCGTCCAGTACTCGACCTTCGACAATGATTATACCGCCGAATGGTGGAAGCTCGCCGCCGACAGCGGCAAGGGCGCGATCACCACGCCTTACCTTGCCGAGGGAACCGATGTCCCGACGCTGCTGACCTCGATCGCCTATCCCGTCACGGCGGGCGGCAAGATGATCGGTCTCGCCGGCGTCGACATTTCGCTGAAGTCGCTTACCGACAAGCTGCAGGCGCTGCATCCTTTCGACTCCGGCCGCGTGACGCTGCTGTCGCAGGCCGGCAACTGGATCGTCGCCCCGACCCCTGACCTGATGACCAAGCAATATGACGGCGAAGGCGCCGACGTCGTCAAGGCGGCGCTGTCGAACAAGCAGCCCGGCCTCGTCAGGAACCTCGCCTATGACGGCCTCGATCCCTTCGACCGCGTCGTCTATCCCTTCGCCGTTCCCGGCGTCAACGCCACCTGGGTCGTGCTCGCCGATGTCCCGCACACCGCGATAAACGCGCCGGTTAACGACCAGACCTACATGATGATCATCAACGGCCTGATCGTGCTCGGCGCGGTTATGCTTGCGCTCTATTTCGCCGTCCGTTCCCTCGTTCAGCGGCCGCTCGGCGGGCTGGTGGCCAGCGTCAAGGCGCTGAGCGACGGCCAATATGAGGAGCCGGTCGCAGCTCAGGATCGGAGCGACGAGGTTGGTTCGGTCGCCAAGGCGCTCGAAGGCTTCCGCTTTGCGCTCGCCGATACAAGGCGCCTCGAAGACGAGGCTGCCAGAGAGCGGCAGGCGGCGGAGGCCGAGCGCGGCCGCTCGGAATCGGAACGCCAGGAATCGGTGTCGCTGCAGCGCCGTATCGTCTCGATCGTCGGCGCCGGCCTTTCCGAGCTGTCGCGGGGCAATCTCGGCCACCGCATCACCGAGGACTTCCCCGGCGAATACGGCAAGCTGAAGCAGGATTTCAACGCGGCGCTTGCTAGCCTCGAAGAGACCATCAACACCATGAGCCTCAGCGTCGCCAATATCGGCTCCGGCACCGGCGAGATCAGCAACAGCGCGTCCGACCTCGCCAAGCGCACCGAACAGCAGGCGGCAAGCCTGGAGGAGACGGCGGCCGCGCTCAACGAGCTCACCGCGCAGGTCGATTCCAGCGCCGATAATGCCCGAACGGCGGCCGACAACGTCAGCCTCGCCTGCCAGGACGCCGAAAGGTCCGGCGAAGTGGTGCAGAAGGCGATCGCCTCGATGCAGGGGATCGAACAGTCTTCGACGGAGGTATCGCGGATCATCGGCGTCATCGACGAGATCGCCTTTCAGACCAATCTGCTGGCGCTGAATGCCGGCGTCGAAGCGGCGCGGGCCGGTGAGGCCGGCAAGGGTTTTGCCGTGGTCGCCCAGGAAGTGCGCGAACTCGCCCAGCGCTCGGCCAACGCCGCCAAGGAGATCAAGACGCTGATCAACACCTCGGCCGTCCAGGTCAAGGAAGGCGTCGATCTCGTCGGGCGCGCCGGCGGCACGCTGCACAAGATCGCCGAACAGGTGATGGGCATCAACGACCTCATCCGGCAGATCTCGGCCTCCGCCAGCGAACAGGCCGTGGGGCTGAAGGAAATCAACCAGGCCATGAACCAGATGGACCAGGTGACGCAGCAGAACGCGGCGATGGTCGAGGAAGCAACCGCCGCCAGCGTAGCGCTCAACGACGAGGCACAGACGCTGAAAGCGCTCGCCACACGCTTCCGGGTCTCCGGTTCGGGCAACGCCGCTCAGCTCACCGCCGTCGCCCAGCAGATGCGCGCGCCGGCAACCTCAGCCGCTTCGCCCAGGACCGCAGCCCCGGCAGCCCGCCGACCGGCCGCGCCATCGCACGGCTCCGCCGCCTTGGCGCAGGACAATTGGGAAGAGTTCTGATCGTTCCGTTCCGTCTATAATGAAAAAAGGCGCCTGCGAAATCAGGCGCCTTTTTTGTCAGGAATAGACGCAGTTCAGGCCGCGTTCGAGGTCTGCTCTTCGTTGAGGAAGGCGTAGATCGCCGAGGCGGAATCGGTGGCGCGCAGCTTTGCCACGAGATCGTGATCACGCAGGACGCGGGCGATGCGCGACAGCGCCTTGAGATGATCGGCGCCGGCGCCTTCCGGCGCCAGCAGCAGGAAGACGAGATCGACCGGCTGGTCGTCCAGCGCCTCGAAATCGACCGGCTGCTCCAGCCGGGCGAAGATGCCGACGATCGAATGAATGTTCACCAGCTTGCCGTGGGGAATGGCGATACCGTTGCCGACGCCGGTCGAGCCCAGGCGTTCACGCTGCAGGATGACGTCGAAGATCTCCCGTTCGGAGAGCCCGGCGATCCTTGCGGCTCTTGCCGCCAATTCCTGAAGCAACTGTTTCTTGGAATTTACTCTGAGGGCGGGAATGATCGCATCCTGATGGAGCAAATCTGCCAATGCCATTTCTTTTTCCTTCTGTCGCCGGGATCAGATGTGCGGGGAAGCGGCGGCGATACCGCCGCTTACCGCCCTGATCTCAGCCTTTGATATTGGCCGAATCGATCCAGCCAATATTCCCGTCGTGGCGACGGTAAACAATGTTCAGATGTTCCTTGCCGGGGCTGCGGAACAGGAGAAGCGGCTCGTCGGTCATGTCGAGCGCCATCACGGCGGTGGCGACCGACATGGTCTTCAGCTGCTTCGTGCTTTCAGCGACGATCGCCGGGGCGAAATCGTCGGGAATTTCATCCTCGTGATCAGGAACGGAGTCCATGACCGTGTAGGAGACTTCTGCAAAACCATTCAGGTGGTTTCCGGCATGATGGTCCTTCAGCTTGCGCTTGTAGCGGCGCAGACGCTTCTCGATGCGCTCGGAAGCGGCGTCGAAGGCAAGCTGCGGATCGGTTGCTTCGCCGGCGGCATGCAGCACCACCCCGCTGTCGAGATGAAGCTTGCAGTCTGCCGAGAAACGAGAACTCGCCTTTTCCACGGTCACCTGGCCGGAATACCCCCCGTCGAAGTATTTCGTGATGGCCATACCAATTTGGTCCTCGATCTTTTGACGGAACGATTCACCAATTTCCATATGTTTCCCGGATACACGCACACTCATGGAGTTTCCCTTCTTATGGTCGTTTGCGGGTATCAGTTTACGCCAAGCCTCAGGTTCATCCAAGCACTTCGCGCAATCTCAAGCAAGATCGGCGTGGGCCTGCGGGCCCTCGGTGCCCTTGGGATGATGGGGATAACTTCAAAAGGCGCTCACGGCGTCGATTGCGGCGGGCTTCTAACCAGAGCTTACCAAAAAGTCAATAGGGCGGAAAATCGCCTGCGCCGATGCGCGGGAAACGTGCGGAGGATTCCTTGCCGACAGGCGCCCCACGCCGATCACCGCTTAGTGGCTTTCAACGCTTCGCGCTTAAGCTGTGCCGCCTTACGGGTAACATTATGGCGGTGATCACTGCTGGCCGGCTGGCGTCGACGGCTGCCCCTCACCCTAACCCACCGGGGTCGAGGCCGCGGCTCGACCCGGTTGGTGGCGGGCGGCGATCTCTTAGAGTGACAATTGAATTGTCTAAACGCTGAGAAACGTCTGATACCAGTAGAATCAACGCCGTGCAGCGAGTCCACCAAATTCGGACGGCTGGCGATGCGGTTCCGACCGAGCCCGGCACTTGGATGAGACCCGCGTCAGAAGCCCGCAACCTTGGCCAGCGCCCGCTTCTCGCGGCGGCGTTGGACCGAGGAGGCGATGTTCATCGCTTCCCGGTATTTCGCCACCGTGCGGCGGGCGAGATCGATGCCGCCCTTCTTCAGCATGTCGACGATATCGTCATCGGAGAGCACCGCGTCCGGGCTCTCCTGCATGATGAGGGCGCGGATCTTGTGACGCACAGCCTCGGCCGAATGGCTGTCGCCGCCTTCGACGGCGCTGATCGACACTGTGAAGAAATATTTGAGCTCGAAGAGGCCGCGCGGCGTCAGCATGTATTTGTTCGAGGTGACGCGGCTGACGGTGGATTCGTGCATCTTGATCGCCTCTGCCACCGTCTTCAGGTTCAGCGGCCGCAGGTGGTCGACGCCGTTGAGCAGGAAGGCATCCTGCTGGCGGACGATCTCGCTTGCCACCTTCATGATCGTCTTTGCCCGCTGATCGAGGCTGCGCGTCAGCCAGTTGGCGCTCTGCAGGCACTCGGAAAGGAAGGCATGATCCTCACCGTTCCTGGTCACGCGCGAAAAATAGGACTGGTTGACCAGCACGCGCGGCAGCGTATCCGGATTGAGCTCGACCAACCAGCCGCCGTCCGCGGAGGGCCTGACGACGACATCGGGCATGATCGCTTCGGAAACACCCGCCTCAAAGCCGCTGCCGGGCTTCGGATTAAGCTGGCGGATTTCACCGAGCATGTCGAGAAGGTCTTCCTCGTCAACGCCGCAGAGCCGCTTCAGCGTGGCGAAATCGCGCCGCGCCAGCAGTTCGAGATTGTCGACGAGCGCCTGCATGGCAGGGTCGTAGCGGTCCTTCTGCCTGAGCTGGATCGCCAGGCATTCGGCCAGGCTGCGGGCGAAAACACCCGGCGGATCGAGCGTCTGGAGGGCGGCAAGCACGTGTTCGACCTGTTCGACGCTCGTGCCGAGCCGCTCGCCGGTCTCGACGAGATCGGTCTGGAGATAGCCGGCATCGTCGAGTTGATCGATGAAATTCTGCGCGATCAACCGCTCGGTCATGTCAGGCAGGACGAAGGGGATCTGCTGAGCGAGATGGTCGCGCAGCGACAGCTGGCCGGCGACGAAATCGTCGAGATCATAATCGGCGCCCTCGGTGCTGCCCGGCATCGACTTCCACTGGCCGACAAGCTCGGGCGCATCGAGGCGCTGCGGGCCGCCGTCATCGGGAAAGACATTGGTATAGTTGGCGTCGAGCTCGTCGTTCAGCCGGCCGGTGCTCTCGCTGCCGCCATTGTCGTACCAGTCGCTGGAGAGCGCCTCAGCGCGATTGTCGGCGCCGTCGTCAGAGCCGGCATCTTCCGGCGGCTGGCCGAACGGCTCGTCCTCGCCGGCACCCCGTTCGTCACCCGCTTCGCCGTCGTTAGAAGGGAATTCGAGCAGCGGGTTCTTTTCCACTTCCTGGGCGATGAACTGATTGAGCTCGAAATGCGTCATCTGCAGCAACTGGATGGATTGCATCAGTTGCGGCGTCATCACCAGGGACTGGCTCTGGCGCAGGAAAAGATTGGCGGACAGTGCCATGACGGACGCGAAACTCCCCTCAATTCCTCCGGGAAACCGCGTCCAGTTAACGCCTCGGGCCACGGAAATCCAGTTGGCCCAAAAATTGCTTTTTTATCTCATTTGGTCAAGCGGAACTAAGTGGCAAGGTGAATTTCCGCGCCGGCGAGAGCATGACGGATGCCGATTTCAGGCCGTTTTAGCCCAAAATCAGCCTGATCCAGCGTCAGAGGCTGAATTTGTCGCCGAGATAGAGCCGGCGCACTTCCGGATTATTGACGATATCGTTCGCCCGGCCATGGGTCAGCACTTCGCCGGCATGAATGATATAGGCGCGGTCGATGAGACCGAGGGTCTCGCGCACATTGTGGTCGGTGATGAGAACACCGATGCCGCGCGCCGTCAGGTGATGGACGAGGTTCTGGATGTCGGCGACCGAGATCGGGTCGACACCGGCAAAGGGCTCGTCGAGCAGCATGAAGGTCGGGTCGGTCGCCAGCGCACGGGCGATTTCGAGACGACGGCGCTCGCCGCCGGAAAGAGCGACGGCAGCACTCTTTCTGAGCTTCTGGATATGAAATTCCTCCAGCAGCTCGTTCAGCTTCTGCTCGCGCTCGGCCTTGTCCTTGACATGCACTTCGAGGACGGCGCGGATGTTTTCTTCCACCGTCAGCCCACGAAAGATCGAGGCTTCCTGCGGCAGATAACCGACGCCGAGGCGGGAGCGGCGGTACATCGGCATGGTCGTGACGTCGTTGCCGTCGATTTCGATCGTGCCTTCATCCACCGGCACAAGGCCGGTAATCATGTAGAAACAGGTCGTCTTGCCCGCACCGTTCGGACCGAGAAGGCCGACGGCCTCGCCACGGCGCACCACCAGCGAAACGCCGTTGACGACGCGACGCGTCGCATAGGTCTTCGTCAGACCGCGGGCGATCAGCGTTCCCTGATAGCGACTCTTGTCGGCGGCACCCGCAGCTTGTGGCTCGGGCTGGCCGAACATGGTGGATAGCGATGATAATTTCACGTGGGAGGCCGGTTCAGTTCTGCTTCTGCGAGTTCGGCTGCGATTTCGGATCGAGCTGAATCTGGACACGCCCGCCGCAGCTTTCAAGCTCCGCCCGGCCGGTTTGCATGTGAACGGTCAGCTTACAGCCGGTGAAGACGTTCGGCCCATCCGAAAGAATAACCTTGTTTCCCTGGTCCGCCGTGAGGATGAACGTCTGCGCGGCCATGTCAAAACTGCCGTCATCGGCCGTCGCCGTCTGCGTGCCCGAGACCAGGTAGACCTTGTCCGTCACCAGGATCTTGTCGATATCGGCGCTTCCCGATGCCAGCGAGGCCGACTGCTCCGGTTTGGCTTCGGGTTGCGCCGCCGCGTCGGCGCCCGGCTTTGCCGCCTTGTCCTTGTAATAGACGGTCATCTTTCCGGACTGCAGCGTTGTTGTGCCCTGGACGACCTTGACATTGCCGGTGAAAAGGGCCGTGTGCTCCTGGTCGTGGATCTCCAGCTTATCGCTTTCGATCTGGATCGGCTGGTCGTTGGAAAGCTTCATGCCCGACATGGTCGTCGACTGTGCGCCCGCGCCCGCGGCCGTCAGAATAAGGGCAAATGCGCCGGCAATGAATGCTAAGCCAGTCTTGCAAGCTGAAATGCGACAATCTTTTGTCATGATGTCCCGGCTGGTTAGGTGCCCTGTTTATGGATGGTGGATGGATCGACATTCATGCGAACATTCCCCTCGAATGTGATTACCCGCCCCTTATCTGTTATCTCAAGCGTCTTCGCAACAATGGAGGCATTATCCTTGGTGATGGTGACGGGGTCGTCGCTGCGCATGTTGCCGCCCTTGATATCGAGCCGGGCGGACTGGAATTGCGCGTTGAGGCCGCTGCTCAGCACCAGGGTGAAGGGAGCCGTCATATGCAGATTGTCGGTGGCGCGGTTGTAATCGGCGGTCGAGGCGACGACGCGGGCGATCAGGCCGTCATTCATCGGCACGGCGGCCTTGATGGTCTCCAGCGTGATGAAATCGGGATTGCGGATATCCTGCAGCGCCCGTTCGGCGAGCATCGAATAGTTGATGCCGTCGGAATTGCGGCCGGCGATCGCCGGCTTTTCCATCACGACCTTGCCGTTCTCGATCTTGGCGCCTTCGAACTTGACGTTTTCGGGCAGGTAGATGCTGACCAGCGCCACCGCCGTGAGGCCAGCGGCGACGATGAGGGCCGCCACCGGCAGCAGGATCTTCAGCCGCCGCACCCGGGCGGAATGGAACAACGCGTCGCCATAGGCGCTCCTGCCGGAGCCCGCATAGGCGGCCTGTCCGTTGTTCTTCAGGGTATCGAGCATAGGTCTCGTTCCATGTGCGGTGATCGCCGCGCCTTCGTAACAAAGCCGGCCGCCAATCACAGTTCGTTTCGCATTATTACATTGGCTTGCCAATATGGAATTTTTTCTGCAACAAGCAACAAAATGGAAAAACATTAAAAAGTGGCATTCGTACGCGCCGCTGCCATCTATTTCACCGACGACCGGCGCCATGCCGACGCCGGGCCAGCGCTGGAGGTACCTCATGGACAGTTCGATCATCGCCGATCGCCGGCGGCTGCGCCGCAAGCTCGGCTTCTGGCGCATCGTCGCGGTGGCCCTCGTCGTGGCGCTTGGTCTGGCCTTCTACGGCTTCGCCTTCGGCGGTGCCGGAACCGAGCGCCCGCATATCGCCCATGTGACGATCTCCGGACTGATCGTCGATGACGACGAGCTTCTGGAGCGATTGAAGAAGGTCGAGACCAGCGATCAGGTCAAGGCAGCGGTAATTTCGATCTCCTCGCCCGGCGGCACGACCTATGGCGGCGAAAAAATCTTCAAGGCGATCCGTGCCATATCGGCCAAGAAGCCCGTCGTCTCGGACGTACGCACACTTGCCGCCTCGGCCGGCTATATGGTCGCCACTGCCGGCGATACGATCATTGCCGGCGACAGCTCGATCACCGGCTCGATTGGCGTCATCTTTCAATATCCGCAGATCCAGCCGCTGCTCGACAAGATCGGCGTGTCGCTGCAGGAGATCAAATCCTCGCCGCTGAAGGCCGAGCCCTCGCCCTTCCACGAGGCGAGCGAGGAAGCCAAGGCGATGATCCGCAACATGGTGATCGACAGCTACAACTGGTTCGTCGACCTGGTCGCCGACCGGCGCAAGCTGCCGCGAGAGGAGGCGCTGAAGCTCGCCGACGGCACGATCTTTACCGGCCGGCAGGCACTCCAGGCGAAGCTCATCGATACGATCGGCGGCGAGCCCGAAATCCGCGCCTATCTCAAGTCCCGCGGCGTCGATGCCGATCTGCCGATGGTGGACTGGGACAAGAAGAGCAACACGCCCTTTCTGCTCGCTGGGGCTGTTTCGCGGTTGATTACGATCCTCGGTTATGATGATCTCGTCAAAGGCCAGGATATTAATGGAATCCTACCCCCAAAGTTGCTTCTTGACGGGCTGCTTTCAGTTTGGCAGGTTGGCCACGATTGATAAGAAATCAATAATTTAAGGGGGCGACTGTGATCAAATCCGAATTGGTGCAGATTGTTGCGGCACGCAACCCGCATCTCTATCACCGCGACGTCGAAAACATCGTCAACGCGGTTCTCGACGAGATCACCGATGCACTGGCCGCGGGCAACCGCGTCGAATTGCGCGGCTTCGGCGCGTTTTCGGTCAAGAACCGCCCCTCCCGCTCCGGGCGCAACCCGCGCACCGGCGATACCGTCTTCGTCGAGGAGAAGTGGGTTCCCTTTTTCAAGACCGGCAAGGAGCTGCGCGAGCGGCTCAATCCCGGCCAGGCCGACGAAGAGGATTGAGCAGCGCAGGCTGTCTGCGGCGAAACCGCACTTGAACTCGACGGCGGTTTTCCTATTCTGCTGACGCATCGGCCCGAAAATCGGAAGCGATTTTCGGGCCGATGCGTAGATACAAAACGCCGCGCATGGAGACCTCAAATGGCCAAGAAGATCGTCAACCTCTTGATTCTGCTGCCGCTCGGCGTCATTCTCATCGTCTTCTGCGTCGCCAACCGGCAGAGCGTCACCCTCGCCTTCAATCCGTTCCGGCCTGACGATCCGGTGCTTGCGGTTTCGGCGCCCTTCTTCGTCTTCCTGTTCATCGCGCTGATCGCGGGCATGCTGATCGGCTCTGCCGCCACCTGGTTCACCCAGGGCAAACACCGCAAACGGGCCCGCACAGAGGCCAAGGAAGCCATTCGTTGGCAGGGAGAGGCCGACCGCCACCGGACGCGCGCCGAAGATATCGCCGGCCAGCTGCCGTCGCGGTAATGTTGTTGCCGGCGCGTCAAACCGGCAAGAAGCTCAGCTCCTCATAATCCCCCTCCGGCGACGCGCCGTTGCCGGTCACTTGGAAACCGTGCGAGAGGTAGAAGGCCTTCGCTCGCCGGTTGTTCACCAGGCATTTCAGCCGGTATTTATGTTGCGGCCATTCCGGCAGCGCCTGCAGCAGCGCCTTGCCGGCACCGAGACCCTGGAATTCCGCTCTTATGTAAAGCATGTGGATGAAATCGTCTTCCGGCCAGAGCGACAGGAAGCCGGCAAGTCTGCCATCGGCATGCTCGCAGACGAGGATCGTTTCGCCACTGGTATGGGCGGCAAAATCCTCGCGATGGAATTTGCCGGGATCGACCCAGACGAATGTCTGGCGCCGAACGGACAGATAGATATCCGCGAGCATGTCCTGGTCTTCTGCCCGCGGCGGCCTGATGGTCCACGTCATGATGAGCCCTTAAACCAAGCTCCTGCCGGCGCCAAGTTCACAGCGAACGGCACTCAATCGGCCACCATTTTTGCAACGACGGCGGCATTGAAATCGGAGAAGAAACCTTCGGCCAGCCTTTGCGAGGTCGAATCGAGCAGGCGCGCGCCGAGTTGGGCGAGCTTGCCGCCGAGTTCGGCCCTGCCCCGGTAATGCAGGATCGTCTCCGCGCCCCGCTCTTCGAGCACGACATCGGCGGCTCCCCTGGCGAAGCCGGCAAGACCACCCTTGCCTTCGGCGGACAGCGTATAACTTCTCGGCGCATCGACATTGGAAAGCGTCAGCAGCCCATGGAAAGTAGCCGACAGCAGGCTGAACTTGACCTTGATCGTCGCCTCGAAGTTTTCCGGCGACAGCCGCTCGATATTTTGGCAGCCCGGAATGCAGCCGCGCATGATCTCAGGATCGTTGAGCGCCGCCCAGACGACGTCCCGCGGCGCGGCGATGCGTTCTTCGCCGGTGAAATCCATTCGACAGCCCTATCTCCGATTCGCCTATCTTATCCCAGTGGGAAGGCCTTTTGCCAAGGCGCAGAGGAATGTTATCTGCCAATCCCGAGCAGGCAATAGGCGGCGCGGCATTCTCTAAGGCTCCTCATCCTGAGCCGCAGTCCGTGTCCGCTGCCCTTCCGCGCATGCACGTCCAGTCAAAGCTATGCTGATATTTTGACTACGCGCGCCTCAGACGGCTTGAAATAGACGCCCGCGCCGACACGCAGTTGATCCGGCACGGTTTTCTAGGCTACTGCATAATTCAAAGGGTGCGGCAGAGGACGCAGCCCCGTCAACATACCCCGATAGAGACGCGGAAGAGCACGTTGAAACAAAGAGAACGCCGGCCGGGCCAGAAGAAAACCTCCGGTCCTTCCGGCGAAAGCCGCAGGGACGACCGGGGCGGACGGCCGCCGAAGCCGGTTGCGCGGCCTGCGGCCAGCCGCGAGACGGTGCGCGAAGCTGCCGTGCCTGCCGCCGTCGAGCGTCCGTTGACGGCGCGCAGCGGCGAACGTCCGGCCGAGCGCGTACCTGTCATTCTCGACTCGCTCGGCGCCGGCGATTTCCACCTGATCGACAGCGGCGATGGCCAGAAGCTCGAGCAATACGGCCCCTATCGCATCATCCGGCCGGAGGCCCAGGCGCTGTGGCAGCCTTCGCTGCCCTCTCATGTCTGGGAAAAGGTCGATGCCGTCTTTACCGGCGATACTGACGAGGAAGGCACCGGCCGCTGGCGCTTCCCGAAAGCCGCACTCGGCGAGACCTGGCCGCTCAACCTGCTCGGCGTCGATTTCCTCGGCCGCTTCACCTCCTTCCGCCATGTCGGCGTTTTCCCCGAGCAGATCGTCCACTGGAGCTGGATGAAGGATCAGGTCGAAAAGGCCGGCCGGCCGCTGAAGGTATTGAACCTCTTCGGTTATACCGGTGTCGCCTCGCTGGTCGCCGCCGCAGCCGGCGCCGAGGTTACCCATGTCGACGCTTCGAAAAAGGCGATCGGCTGGGCACGCGAAAACCAGGCGCTCGGACGCATGGAAAAGCTGCCGATCCGCTGGATCTGCGAGGATGCGATGAAATTCATCCTGCGCGAGGAGCGCCGCGGCAGCCAGTACGACATCATCCTTACCGATCCGCCGAAATTCGGCCGCGGCCCGAATGGCGAAGTCTGGCATCTCTTCGAGCATCTGCCGCTGATGCTCGATGTCTGCCGCGCGATCCTGTCGCCGCAGGCGGCCGGCCTTGTGCTGACGGCCTATTCGATCCGCGCCAGCTTCTTTTCGATCCACGAGCTGATGCGCGAGACGATGCGGGGTGCGGGCGGCGCGGTCGAATCCGGCGAGCTGGTGATCCGCGAGGCCGGCCTCGACGGCAAAACGCCGGGCCGCGCACTTTCCACCTCCCTCTTTTCCCGCTGGGTGCCGAAATGAGCAAGGACTTCCACGATCAGGGACCGCGCAGGGTCGGCCAGGTGAAGGAAGTCACCTCGCTCGCCAATCCCATCATCAAGGACATCAAGGCGCTGACGAACAAGAAGTCGCGGGAGGAAAGCGGGACTTTCCTCGCCGAAGGGCTGAAGCTCGTCATCGATGCGATCGAACTCGGCTGGACGATCCGCACGCTGGTCTACGCCAAGGCCGCCAAGGGCAAGCCGCTGGTCGAGCAGATGGCGGCCAAGACCGTCGCCTCGGGCGGGCTGGTGCTCGAAGTCAGCGAAAAGGTGATCGGCTCGATCACCCGCCGCGACAATCCGCAGATGGTCGTCGGCATCTTCGACCAGCGCTGGAAGCCGCTCAAAGACATCCGACCCAGGGAGGGCGAAACCTGGGTGGCGCTCGACCGCGTGCGCGATCCCGGCAATCTCGGCACCATCATCCGCACAGCGGATGCGGCCGGGGCTTCCGGGGTCATTCTGGTCGGAGAGGCAACCGATCCCTTCTCCCTCGAGACCGTGCGCGCCACCATGGGCTCGGTCTTCGCCGTGCCTGTCGCACGTGCAACGCCGGAGGAATTCCTCGCCTGGCGGAAATCGGCCGGCGTTTCCGTCGTCGCGACCCATCTTGCCGGCTCGGTCGATTACCGCACGATCGACTACCGGAAAAAGCCCATCGTGCTCCTGATGGGCAATGAGCAATCCGGCCTGCCCGAGCAGCTCGCCAAAGAGGCCGACGCGCTTGCCCGCATTCCGCAGCAGGGCCGCGCCGATTCCCTGAACCTCGCCGTTGCCACCGCCGTCATGCTTTTCGAGGCGCGCCGCCATCTCCTCTCACTTGCCGAGGGCAAATGACTGAACAGACCTATGTGCGCCCCGCGCTGTTTTCGCGTCCGGCGCCGATCTTCTTCTTCATCGTCGCCGCCGTTCTGATCGACCAGATCGTCAAGATCGCCGTTGACCACTACCTGCCGCTGCAGGAGGTAGTGCCCGTCATCCCGATGCTGGCGCTCTACCGCACCTATAATCTCGGCGTCGCCTTTTCGATGTTGTCGGGCATGGACGGCTGGTTCATCGTCGGCATGCGGCTCATCATCGTCGCCTTCGTCATCTGGCTGTGGTATCGCACCGCCAAGGACCGCTGGCTCGCCCATCTCGGTTACGCGCTGATCATCGCCGGCGCGATCGGCAATCTGATCGACCGCTTCGCCTACGGGCATGTGATCGACTACATCCTCTTTTACACCGAAAGCTGGTCCTTCGCGGTCTTCAATCTCGCCGACAGTTTCATCACCATCGGTGCGGCCTGCGTCATTCTCGACGAGCTGCTGCTGCCGAAAAAGGTCGGCCGCTAAAATCTTATCGAATTCCTGAAGGCATTCGGAACGGGCCTCATGTTAGCCATATAGCATGCAGAACCTGGGACAGTTGCAGGAAAGATTGTCCGCCGCCTTCGGCGGACCCGCCGCCAAGCCGCATCAGGAGCGGATGGGGCAGTCCTCCCCGCGACCACGTACAGCGGCACCTCAGGAAGCCAATCAGGCCCGAGCGCCAGCGCCGACACGGCGCCTGCTGTTCTACTGGCTGAGCGGCGCCGGCCTGCTTGCCGCAACGATCCTCATGCTGCTTGCCCATGCCGGCGATCCGCTGCTGCTTCCAGGCGGGCTTGTCGTTCTCGGTCTTGCGGTGATTGCCGGATACCTCCTCCTGACGATCCGCCGGCACGGGGCAAACAAGCCCGGCCGCCAATCCCTGCCGGAGCGCAACGACGGCGCAAAGCTCTTCGCCGACGTGCACGACGTGCTCGGCGACATCACCCTCGGCCGTACAATGGACCGGCGCATCATCTCCGCCAACGATACGTTTCGCCGTCTGACCGGTCGACTGCATCCGGAGGGACGCAGCTGCGAGGAGATCGGCCTCGCCTTCCGCCCCGGTCCGATCCCGCATTGCTACGATGTCGAAATCTCGACACCGGAAGGCCAGCGGATTTTCGTCTGGCGCGACGTCGTCACCCGCGATCCTGCGAGCGGCCGCCTGCTGCTGCAGAGCGTTGCCCGCGACGTCACCGAAGAGAGGCTGATCGCGCAGGGCCGCGAGGAAGCCCGCCAGAAGGCCGAGTATAACAGCGCCGCCAAGTCCAGGCTGCTTGCCACCGTCAGTCACGAGGTGCGCACGCCGCTTTCCGGCATCCTCGGCATGACGCATCTGCTCGCCGAGACGCGGCTGACACAGGAGCAGCAGAATTATCTGGCGAATATCCGCCAATCCGGCCACGCGCTGACACAACTCGTCGAAGACCTGCTGGATTTCTCCACCATCGAGGTCGGCCGTTTCGAACTGCACCCGCGCTCCGAATCGCTGCGCAAGCTTCTCGAGAGCGTCGTCGAGATGCTTGCCCACCGGGCGCATGAAAAGGGTATCGAGATCGGCGCCACCGTGTCATCGGACGTGCCGGAGCAGATGAGCTTCGATCCGGCCCGGCTGCGCCAGGTTCTGTTCAACGTCATTGGCAACGCCGTAAAGTTCACCCAGGTTGGCGGCGTCTTCATCCGTGTCTCGCTTGACGCCGGCAACCTGTTGATCACCGTCGCCGATAGCGGTCCCGGCATGACGGCGGAGGAGCAGGCGCGCGTCTTCGGCGAGTTCGAGCAGGGCGGCACCGTCGCCGACAAGAGCGGCGGCACCGGGCTCGGCCTGGCGATCTCGGCCCGCATCATGCGCGAATTCGGCGGCGCATTGACGGTTGCCAGCGAAAAGGGCCTGGGCAGCGAATTCACCATCCGCTTTCCCGTCGATGTCGGCGGCGAAAGGTCCGAGCGGCGAAACACGCTGCTTGCCGGCAACAGCGTCGTGCTTTTGGCGCCGGCAGGTGCGGCGCGCACCGCCATTGCCGAGACCATCACCACGCTCGGCGGCATCTGCCATCTCGTCGGTGACGGCGAGACGGCGCGGGAAAAGCTGCTCGGAATGGCCAATGGCGGCCGCGGCCCGACCGATATTATCGTCGATCATCGCATGTCGGCGGAATTTTCCGCTCATCTTGCCGATCGCGCCGAAATCGCCGCCCTCGGCCTGCGCAAGGTTCTGCTGGTCAACCCGGAAGAGCGCAGCGCCCATCCGCTCGACCTGTTCGACGCCTGGCTCATCCGGCCGCTGCGCGAGCAGTCGCTGATCGATGTGTTGCGCGGGCGCATGCGGGGCATGGAAAAGCGCGACGCGCTGAACGACAATCAGCCGGGCTTCGGGCTTTCGGTGGCGGAGACGAGGGTGGCTGCGAGCGGGCTCAGCATCCTGCTCGGCGAGGACGATCCGATCAACGCCATGCTAGTGCGCGTCGTCCTGGAAAAAGGTGGGCACAAGGTGCGCCATGTCGAAGATTTCGAGACGCTGCTCGATTGCGCCCTCGGTGAGGCGGACGCCCGCCCCGACATCATCATCAGCGATCTGTCGATGCCGGGCGGCAACGGCATCGACATGCTGGGACGGCTGCGCGGCCACGAACGGCGGCTCGATCTTGCGCCCGTGCCGGTGATCGTGCTGACCGCCGACAAGAGCGACGAATCCCGCCGCCAGGTCTTGCTCAACGGCGCCAACCGCGTCATGGTGAAGCCGGTCGACCCGCTGCGGCTGCTGACCGAAGTACAGGCCGTCGCCGCACTTTCGGCCCGTCGGGCAGAGGCGCGATAGAGCCTGTGCGGCCACCACGCGCCTTGCCTCGGGAAATGCAATATGTCACTTTCCTGTCGTACAGAAGTGTTTTATGGCGTCGATAAGCCGGCAACCGGAGAATCGCCATGTCCTCCATCGACATCCTCAATCGTGACGTCACCGCGGAGGCTGCACGGCCGTCGACGGCTGCTGCCCAGAAGGACGGCGATATCCTTGGCCGCATAGGCAATCTGGAAACGCGCCTTGCCCGCACGACACGCGAGATCGACGCCGCCCAGGCGGTGCGCTACCGTGTCTTCGTCGACGAAATGAAAGCGCAGCTGCCGCTGGACGCCATGCGCCGCCAGCGTGATGTCGACGCCTATGATGCTGTCTGTGATCATCTTCTTGTTCTCGACCGTGCGATAGAGGGCGACTCTGAAGACCAGATCGTCGGTACCTATCGGCTGCTGCGCCAGGATGTCGCCATGGCCAATGGCGGTTTTTACTCGGCTTCCGAATTTGAGATCGAGGGGCTTCTCGCCAAGCATCCGGACAAGCGCTTCATGGAGCTCGGCCGTTCCTGCGTGCTGCCGGAATACCGCACCAAGCGCACCGTCGAGCTACTGTGGCAGGGCAACTGGGCCTATGCGCTGAAGCATGGCATGAGCGCCATGTTCGGCTGCGCCTCATTCCCCGGCGTCTATCTCGAAAGCCACGCGCTGGCGCTGTCCTTCCTCTATCACACTGTGCTGGCGAAGGACGAATGGGCCGTCGGCGCATTGCCGCATCTCGCCCGCAACATGGACCTGATGCCGGTCGAGGCGGTCAATCCGAAACGGGCGCTGATGGCCCTGCCGCCGCTCATCAAGGGGTATCTGCGCCTCGGCGCGATGGTCGGCTCCAGCGCCGTCGTCGATCATGCCTTCAACACGACAGACGTGCTGATCGTGCTGCCGATCTCCAGCATTTCCGACCGCTACCTGAACTATTACGGCGCCGACGCCGGCCGCTTCGCAAGCTAAATATTTCCTGATCGGCTTGCAGCATGCTGCCCTGGCGCAAACCCGCCAGGCTCTCCGATCGGCGCCCTCATAGATCGGATCGCCTTCTCGTATCCGACGGGTTCTCTCCATAGGCCGCCCGATAGATCGCCGCAAAACGGCCAAAGTGGAAGAATCCCCACTTCAAACAGATGTCCCGCAATGGCTGCCGGTTTGAAGGATCGCGCAGATCCTCCCGGACCGCCTGCAAACGGATCGTCCGGAGGTATGCGGACGGTGTGGTTGCCTTGAAAGCCCGAAAACCGACTTCGAGAGCGCGAGTGGAAATGCCCGCCGCCTCCGCAACATTCTGCATCGTCAACGGCTGCGCGATGTTCGCATGCATGAATTCCATTGCGCGGCGGACATGCCGCGGTGCGATCAGATGGATTTTCTTGTCCAGAAGATGCGAGAGCCGATGAGGAACCAAGCGCACGACCAGATCGGCAAATGCCTGGGTCAGGTTCGACATGGCAATTGGCGAGTGAAGGAGCGGGCCGTCGTTGCGCATGCCGATGATCATCGTCTGGGCGAGACTGCCGATCAACTGCCCCGCCGCGGTGGAGCGATCAACGACCGGCGACAAATCCAATGACCCGATCAGCGGGGTCTCCAATACGGCGGCGACGGTCTGAGCTAAGATCGGCCAACTCAGACTGAGTGTGTCTGACCGGTGAGGCGCTGCCCTCACGGAAACCCGTTCCGGCTCAAGATTGTTCATCAACAACACCCGCTCGGGTGTCGCTTCGGCCACAGTCCGACCAAAGGCTACGTCGAGACCACCCGTTCGCGGAACGACGATTGCCAGCGTTTCCGGCGTTCCATCTGCCGTTCTTGCACCCCAGCCGCCGGAATCCTGGTTGCTGACCAGCGACACCCGCTCATCACCCCAAAACCCCACCCTCCAGTCGAGCGCTTTCTCGCGACCATTTCGCCACGCGTCGAACGAACCGAACCCCTTGGTCAGAGCCTCGACCATATCGTCGAACGTGGTCCCCTGAAATAGGGCGGTGAAATTCGGGGAAGCGTTTTCCGGCATGGGAATCCAAACGGCTGATGAAATATCGAATTTATGCCGCGCGCGCTGTTTCAAAAGTATGACTTATCGGATGAACCCTTTCAACCATATCCTCGGCGAGCAAGCCACAAAAAGGCGCGCCCGGCCGACGTGCTGCCGGCCGGGCGCTAAATGCCGCCTAATGGGAGGCTGAGGCGAGTTTACGAACCCGCCCCGTAGGCAGCGATCGCCGCCATGTTGACGATGTCGCTGTCCTTGGCGCCCATCGAGGTGATCTGCACGGCCTTGTCGAGGCCGACGAGGATCGGGCCGATGACCGTCGAGCCGCCGAGTTCCTGCAGCATCTTGGTCGAGATCGAGGCCGAGTGGAAGGCCGGCATGACCAGCACGTTGGCCGGACCGGAGAGCCGGCAGAAGGGATATTGCTCCATCACCTTTCGGTTCAGCGCGACATCGGCGGCCATCTCGCCGTCGAATTCGAAATCGACGCGGCGCTTGTCGAGGATCTTCACCGCCTCGCGCACCCGCTCGGAGCGTTCGCCGGAGGGATGGCCGAAGGTGGAATAGGCGAGCATGGCGACACGCGGCGGATAACCCATGCGCCGCGCCAGACCGGCGGCCTCTTCGGCGATATCGGCAAGTTGCTCGGCCGTCGGCATGTCGTGCACCGCCGTATCGGCAACAAAGACGGTGCGGCCGCGGCAGAGCGCCAGCGACACGCCGATGACGCGGTGGCCGGGCTTCTCGTCGATGCAGCGGCGCACATCCTCGAGCGCGGTCGAATAGTTGCGGGTGATGCCTGTCACCATGCCGTCGGCGTCGCCGAGCGCCACCATGGTGGCGGCGAAATGGTTGCGGTCGTTGTGGATCAGGCGCTGGGCATCGCGGTGGAGATAACCGTGCCGCTGCAGCCTGGCATAGAGGTAGTCGATATAGGCGTCGACGCGGGTGGAGATACGGGCATTGACGATCTCCAGGCCGGGGCGGTTGAGATCGATGCCGGCGCGCTCCGCCGTCGCCCGGATCAGGTCCTCGCGGCCGAGCAGGAGCGCGGTGCCGAGCTGCTGGTTGGCATAGGACAGTGCTGCGCGCAGGACCTGCTCTTCCTCGGCTTCGGCAAAGACGATTCGCTTCGGCCGGCGGCGGACACGCTCGTAGAGGCTGGCGAGCGTCGAAGCGATCGGATCGCGGCGTGCCGAGAGCTCGCGGGCATAACCGGCCATATCGGTGATGACCTTGCGGGCGACGCCGGTCTCGATCGCGGCCTCAGCGACCGCGACGGGGATTGCCGAGATCAGCCGCGGATCAAACGGAACCGGGATGATATATTGCGCGCCGAAACGCGGCCGGTTGCCCTGGTAGGCGGCGACCACATCATCGGGCACGTCCTCGCGGGCAAGATTTGCCAGCGCCTTGACGGCGGCGATCTTCATCGCGTCGTTGATCGTCGAGGCACGGACGTCGAGCGCGCCGCGGAAGATATAGGGGAAGCCGAGGACGTTGTTGACCTGGTTCGGATAGTCCGAGCGGCCGGTCGCCATGATGGCGTCGTCGCGGATGCGGGCCACCTCTTCCGGGGTGATTTCGGGATCGGGATTGGCCATGGCGAAGATGATCGGCCGATCGGCCATCGAGCGGATCATGTCGGCCGAGAAGGCGCCCTTCTGCGACAGGCCGAAGATGACGTCCGCTCCCTTCATCGCCTCTTCCAGCGTGCGCGCGTCGGTCTTTGCCGCATGCGCCGATTTCCACTGGTTCATGCCCTCGGTGCGGCCCTGGTAGATGACGCCCTTGGTGTCGCAGAGGATAATATTGTCAGGCGCAAAACCCATCGCCTTGATGAGTTCGACGCAGGCAATCGCCGCCGCTCCCGCACCATTGCAGACGAGCTTCGTCGTCTTCAGGTCGCGGCCGGTCAGCTCCAGCGCGTTGATGAGGCCGGCGGCGGCGATGATCGCCGTTCCGTGCTGGTCGTCGTGGAAGACCGGGATGTCCATCAGCTCGCGCAGCCGGCTTTCGATGACGAAGCAATCCGGCGCCTTGATATCCTCGAGGTTGATACCGCCGAAGGAGGGGCCGAGGAAGCGCACGCAGTTGATGAACTCGTCGACATTTTCCGTATCGATCTCGAGGTCGATGGAATCGACATCGGCGAAGCGTTTGAAGAGGACCGCCTTGCCTTCCATCACGGGCTTCGAGGCAAGCGCGCCGAGATTGCCGAGGCCGAGGATCGCCGTGCCGTTGGAAATGACCGCGACCATGTTGCCGCGCGCAGTGTAGTCGTAGGCCGTCTGCGGATCAGCGGCGATTGCCTTGACGGGCACGGCGACACCCGGGGAATAGGCCAGCGACAGATCGCGCTGCGTTGCCATCGGCTTGGTCGGGTTGATCTCCAGCTTGCCGGGCCGGCCCATCGCATGAAAGTCAAGCGCCTCCTGGTCGGTTACTGATGTCGCCGGCCGGTCCTTCTTATCGATATCGGGCATAAATCCTCCAACGTCCTGTGGGCGACGCTTTGCTCTTCCTCAAATGCTGTTGTCATCTATAGCGGCGCGCGGATAGGGTTGGCACCTGTTTTTTTGGGAAAAACTGCACCTCCGTGAACGCACGAATAGACACTGGAAATGAAGCCTTTTCGGCTGCCGAGCTTGCCACGGCGGAAAGCCGTGCGTCGGCGACGCCGATGATGGAGCAATATATCGAGATCAAGGCGAACAATCCGGGTTCGCTGCTCTTCTATCGCATGGGCGACTTCTACGAGCTGTTCTTCGAGGATGCGCTGGAGGCTTCGCGCGCGCTCGGCATCACGCTGACGAAGCGCGGCCAGCATATGGGCCAGGATATACCGATGTGCGGCGTGCCGGTGCATGCCGCTGACGATTATCTGCAGAAGCTGATTTCCCTCGGTTTCCGCGTCGCCGTCTGTGAGCAGGTCGAGGATCCGGCCGAAGCAAAGAAACGCGGCGGCAAATCCGTCGTCAAGCGCGATGTCGTTCGCTTGGTCACGCCGGGCACGATCACTGAGGAAAAGCTGCTATCGCCCTCGGAATCCAACTATCTGATGTCGCTCGCCCGCATTCGCGGTGGGGCCGAACCGGCGCTGGCGCTTGCCTGGATCGATATTTCCACCGGCGTCTTCCGGCTGGCGGAGACGGAAAGTTCGCGCCTGCTCGCCGACATCCTGCGCATCGATCCGCGCGAGCTCATCCTGCCCGATACGATCTTCCACGATGCCGAACTGAAACCCGTCTTTGACGTGCTCGGCCGAACGGCGGTGCCGCAGCCGGCGGTTCTGTTCGACAGTGCCAGCGCCGAAGGCCGGATCGCCCGCTATTTCGGGGTTTCGACGCTGGACGGCTTCGGCAGCTTCTCGCGCGCCGAGCTTGCGGCGGCCGCAGCCGCCGTCGCCTATGTCGAGAAGACGCAGATCGCCGAGCGTCCGCCGCTTGGGCAGCCCGAGCGGGAAAGTGCCGCCTCGACGCTTTTCATCGACCCGGCCACCCGCGCCAATCTCGAGCTTGCCCGCACCCTGTCGGGCGATCGCAACGGTTCGCTGCTGAAGGCGATCGACCGCACCATCACCGGCGGCGGCGCCAGGCTTCTGGCCGAACGGCTGATGTCGCCGCTCACCGATCCCGCCCGCATCAATGCCAGGCTCGATTCGATCGGCTTTTTGCTCGACGAACCGTCGCTCTGCGGCAGGCTGCGCGATACGCTGAAACATGTGCCCGACATGCCGCGAGCGCTCTCCCGGCTGGCGCTCGACCGCGGCGGTCCGCGCGATCTCGCGGCCATCCGCCAGGGCCTGCAGGCCGCAAGCGGCCTCGCGGATCTGCTCGCCAACGCCATGCTGCCGGAAGAACTCGGCGAGGCATTGTCCGGGCTGCAAGCGCTTCCCGCGAGCCTGGAAACGCTGCTTGCCGAGACGCTCGCCGATGAACTGCCGCTGCTGAAGCGCGACGGCGGTTTCCTGCGCGACGGCGCCAGCGGCGAACTCGACGAGGTCCGGGCGCTGCGCGACCAGTCGCGCCGCGTCATCGCCGGGCTGCAGCTGCAATATGCCGAGGAAACCGGCATCCGGTCGCTGAAGATCAAGCACAATAATATTCTCGGCTATTTCATCGAGGTCACCGCTGGCAATGCCGCCCCGATGACCGATACGGCGGAAGCCAAGGCCCGCTTCATCCACCGCCAGACGATGGCGAGCGCGATGCGCTTCACCACGACCGAACTTGCCGATCTCGAAAGCCGCATCGCCAATGCTGCCGACCGGGCGCTTTCGATCGAACTCGAAGCCTTCGACAAGATGACGGCCGCCGTCGTGGCTGAAGCCGAGGCGGTCAAGTCGGGCGCCCGCGCACTTGCCGTGATCGACGTCGCCGCCGGCTTGGCGCTGCTCGCCGAAGAGCAGGCCTATTGCCGGCCGCAGGTCGACGGCTCGAAGATGTTTGCCATCGAAGGCGGCCGTCATCCTGTTGTCGAGCAGGCGCTGCGGCGGCAGGCGGGCGGCCCGTTCGTCGCCAACCATTGCGATCTTTCGCCGAAGGATGGCGCCAAGGATGGCGCCATCTGGCTGCTGACCGGCCCGAATATGGGCGGTAAATCGACCTTTCTGCGCCAGAACGCGCTGATCGCGATCCTGGCGCAGATGGGCTCTTTCGTGCCGGCGACATCGGCCCATATCGGCATCGTCGACCGGCTGTTCTCGCGCGTCGGCGCCTCCGACGACCTGGCGCGCGGGCGCTCGACCTTCATGGTCGAGATGGTCGAGACGGCTGCGATCCTCAATCAGGCGAGCGACCGCTCGCTCGTCATCCTCGACGAGATCGGCCGCGGCACCGCGACATTCGACGGCTTGTCGATCGCCTGGGCGGCCGTCGAGCACCTGCACGAGGCCAATCGCTGCCGCGGCCTGTTCGCCACGCATTTCCACGAGCTGACCGTGCTGTCGGAGAAGCTTGGCCGGCTATCGAACGCCACGATGCGCGTCAAGGAATGGGACGGCGACGTCATCTTCCTGCATGAGGTCGGGCCGGGTGCGGCCGACCGCTCCTACGGCATTCAGGTCGCCCGCCTCGCGGGACTTCCGGCCTCGGTCGTGGCGCGGGCCCGCGACGTGCTCACCCGCCTCGAGGATGCCGACCGCAAGAACCCGGCGAGCCAGTTGATCGACGACCTGCCGCTCTTCCAGGTGGCCGTGCGCCGCGAGGACGCGGCCCGCGGTCCGTCCAAGGTCGAGGAGGCGTTGAAGGCGATGAGCCTCGACGACATGACGCCGCGCGAGGCGATGGATGCGCTTTACGATCTCAAGAAGAAGCTGAAATAGGAGCGCGGCCGATGTTCATGGAAAAGCTGGTTCGCGAAACCGAGCGCCTCTCGCTGATCTGCTCCATGCTCGACACGATGCGGCGCGCCGACCGGGACCGCAATGCGCGCGGCTGGACCTCCCCGATTGGCCTGCTGAAAATCACCCGCAGTTGCGCTATGATCTCGGAGCTCGCAACCGCGATCGCCAAGGCGGGTTATCGCGAATGCGACAGGCAGACGCTCGAGGAGATCCTGAGCGAGACACGCCAAGTGCTCTATGCGCTGAGAGCGCAGGCGGCCGACTGAGGCTTTTGCCGAAAGCCACTGCTTGCGTCAAAGCGTCCCGACCCTGCCGCAGGGCCAACACCATTTCGCCAAATTTAAAGGGTCTTGCAGTATGAGGACCTGTGTCAATCGCCTGATAAAGAGGCTATAGCGCATGCAGACGAAACCAGCGGCAGGCCGCGAACCGGCAGCCCGGCATGAACAGGACGCCACTCCGGCGAAAGCAATGCGCGACCTCGATTTCTCCACGATCCTTGACACCGAGCTGCTGCGGAAGCAGTGCGACGCCGTTGCCGAAGCCAACCGCAATCGGCCCGATGTCATGCGCACCGATCTCCTCGCCGTGCTGAAAAAGGCGAGCACCGAAGGCCGGCAGAAGGCGCGCGCGGCCCTTGCCGCCGACGGCAGCGGCTTGAATTGCGCCTACCGGATTTCCTGGCTGCAGGACCAGATCATCACCGTCCTCTACAATTTCGCCACCGCCCATGTCTTTCCGCAGCAGAAGGACAAGTTCGCCGTCACCGCCGTCGGCGGCTATGGCCGCGATACGCTGGCGCCCGGCTCCGATATCGACCTGCTCTTCCTTTTCCTGCCGCGGCCGGCGGAAGAGACGCACAAGGCGGTCGAATTCATGCTCTACGTGCTCTGGGACATGGGCTTCAAGGTCGGCCACGCCACCCGCACGGTGGAGGAATGCATCGCGCTTTCCAAATCCGACATGACGATCCGCACCGCCATTCTGGAGATGCGCTTTATCTGCGGGCTGCAGCAGCTGGAAACCGAGCTCGAGACCCGCTTCGACAAGGAAATCGTCACCGGCACCGGCCCTGAGTTCATCGCCGCCAAGCTTGCCGAGCGCGACGAACGACACCGCAAGGCCGGCGACACGCGTTATCTCGTCGAACCGAACGTCAAGGAAGGCAAAGGCGGGCTTCGCGACCTGCACACGCTGTTCTGGATCTCGAAATATTATTATCTCGTGCGCGACCAGGCGGAGCTGGTCAAGCTCGGCGTCCTGTCAAAACACGAATACCGCCTGCTCGAGAAGGCCGATGATTTCCTCTGGGCGGTGCGCTGCCATATGCACTTCCTGACCGGCAAGGCCGAGGAGCGGCTGTCCTTCGACATCCAGCGCGAGATTGCCGAAGCCTTCGGCTATCACACCCGCCCCGGCCTTTCGGCCGTCGAGCGCTTCATGAAACATTATTTCCTCGTTGCAAAGGATGTCGGCGATTTGACCCGCATCCTATGCGCCGCACTCGAAGACCAGCAGGCGAAGTCGATCCCCGGCCTCACCGGCGTCATCAGCCGTTTCACCCATCGCACCCGCAAGATCGCCGGCAGCGTCGAATTCGTCGAAGACCGCGGCCGCATCGCACTCGCCGACGCGGAGGTGTTCAAGCGCGATCCGGTCAGCATCCTGCGGCTCTTCCATGTCGCCGACATCAACGGCCTGGAATTTCATCCCGATGCGCTGAAACGCGTCACCCGTTCGCTTGCCCTGATCGACAACAGCTTACGGGAAAACGACGAGGCGAACCGCCTGTTCATGTCGATCCTGACATCGAAACACGACCCGGCGCTGATCCTCCGGCGGATGAACGAGGCCGGCGTACTCGGCCGTTTCATTCCCGATTTCGGCAAAATCGTCGCGATGATGCAGTTCAACATGTATCACCACTATACGGTCGACGAACATCTGATCCGCACCGTCGACGTTCTCTCCGAGATCGACAAGTCGCGTTCGGAGGATCTGCACCCGCTCGCCAACAAGCTGATTTCGAATATCGAGGACCGCGAGGCGCTCTACCTGGCCGTTCTTCTCCACGATATCGCCAAGGGCCGGCTGGAGGATCATTCGATCGCCGGCGCCCGCGTCGCCCGCAAGCTCTGCGCCCGCTTCGGCCTGTCGCAGAAGCAGACGGAAATCGTCGTCTGGCTGATCGAGGAACATCTGACCATGTCGATGGTGGCGCAGACCCGCGACCTCACCGACCGCAAGACCATCACGGATTTCGCCGATCGCGTGCAGTCGCTCGACCGGCTGAAGATGCTGCTGATCCTGACGGTCTGCGATATTCGCGCCGTCGGCCCCGGCGTCTGGAACGGCTGGAAGGGCCAGCTTCTGCGTACGCTCTATTATGAAACCGAGCTGCTCTTGGCCGGCGGCTTCTCGGAGGTCTCCCGCAAGGAGCGGGCGAATGCCGCCGCCGAGGCGCTGCGCGGTGCGCTCTCCGACTGGAGCCAGAAGGATCGCAACGCCTATACCAAGCTGCATTACCAGCCCTATCTGCTTTCGGTACCGTTGGAAGACCAGCTCCGCCACGCCCAGTTCATCCGCCAGGCCGACAAGGCGGGCCAGGCGCTCGCCACCATGGTGCGCACCGACAGTTTCCACGCCATCACCGAGATCACCGTGCTGTCGCCCGACCATCCGCGCCTGCTCGCCGTCATTGCCGGGGCGTGTGCGGCGGCCGGTGCCAACATCGTCGACGCGCAGATCTTCACGACCTCGGACGGACGGGCGCTCGACACGATCCATGTCAGCCGTGAATTTGCCGACGATGCCGACGAGCTGCGCCGTGCCGGCACGATCGGACGGATGATCGAGGACGTGCTGTCGGGGCGCAAGCGCCTGCCCGAGGTCATCGCCACGCGGGCGCGCAACCGCAAGAAGAACAAGGCCTTCGTCATTCCGCCGTCGGTCAACATCACCAACAGCCTGTCGAACAAGTTCACCGTCATCGAGGTCGAATGCCTCGACCGGCCGGGCCTGTTGTCGGAGATCACCGCCGTGCTCTCCGATCTGTCGCTCGACATCCAGTCGGCCCGCATCACCACCTTCGGCGAGAAGGTGATCGACACCTTCTACGTCACCGATCTTGTGGGACAGAAAATCTCGGGCGACAGCAAGCGCGCCAACATCACCGCCCGGATGAAGGCCGTGATGGCCGAGGAGGAGGACGAACTGCGCGAGCGCATGCCTTCCGGCATCATCGCGCCCGCCGCCACCGCCCGGACTTCGACCACAGCCGAAAAGAAAGCCGATTCCCCAGCATGAGTCTCGTCAAGAAATTCGCGACCGTCGGCGGCGCCACGCTCGGCAGCCGCATCTTCGGCTTCGCCCGCGAAACCCTGATGGCGGCGGCGCTCGGCACCGGACCGATGGCCGACGTCTTCTACGCCGCCTTCCGCTTCCCGAACCTTTTCCGCCGGCTGTTTGCCGAGGGCGCCTTCAACGCCGCCTTCGTGCCGCTCTTTGCCAAGGAGATCGAGGCGAACGGCACGGACGGCGCCAAGCGCTTTTCGGAGGAAGTCTTCGGCGTCCTGTTTTCGGTGCTGCTCCTCATCACCATCGTGATGGAGCTCTGCATGCCGCTGCTCGTGCGCTTCGTCATCGCGCCGGGCTTTGCCGACGATCCAGAGAAGTTCTCGATCACGATCCGCATGGCGGCCGTGATGTTTCCCTATCTCATGTGCATGTCGCTGACGGCGATGATGAGCGGCATGCTGAATTCGCTGCATCATTTCTTCGCCGCCGCCATCGCTCCCGTCTTCCTCAACGTGGTGATGATCGGGGCGCTGTTCTATGCGCTCTATACCGGCGCCGATCCGCTGGCGACCGCCTGGTATCTCTCCTGGGGCGTTCTTGCCGCCGGCGTGCTGCAGCTCGCCGTCGTCTATGTCGGCGTGCTTGCCGCCGGCATGAGTATCGGCTTCCGCTTCCCGAAAATGACCCCGAACGTCAAGCGGCTGCTGATCCTGGCCGTCCCGGCCGCGGTCACCGGGGGCATCACCCAGATCAACCAGCTGATAGGCCAGGCGATCGCCTCCTCGCGCGACGGCGCGATCGCGGCGCTGCAATATGCCGACCGCATCTACCAGCTGCCGCTCGGCGTCGTCGGCGTCGCCGTCGGCGTGGTGCTGCTGCCGGAGCTCGCCCGGGCGCTGAAGGGCGGGGCGCTGCGCGAGGCCGGCAACCTGCAGAATCGCTCGATCGAATTCGTGCTGTTCCTGACCATTCCCGCCGCCTTCGCGCTGTGGATCCTGTCCGACGAGATCATCCGCGTGCTCTATGAGCGCGGCGCCTTCCATCAGGAAAACACCGCCGTCGTCGGCTCGATCCTGGCGATCTACGGCATCGGCCTGCCGGCCTTCGTGCTGATCAAGGCGCTGCAGCCCGGGTTCTATGCCCGCGAGGACACCAAGACGCCGATGCGTTTCTCGGCGATCGCCGTTGCGACCAACTGCGCCACGGCGCTGACACTCTTCCCCTATATGGGCGCACCCGGCATCGCGGTCGCCGAAGCCACCGCCGGCTGGATCAGCACCGTGCTGCTGTTCACCACGCTGCTGCGCCGCGGCCACCTGACATGGGAATGGGCGCTGGCAAAACGCGCCGCCCTGTTGATCGTCGCTGCCGCCGTCATGGGCGCAGCGATCGTCTTCCTCAAGCAACATTTCGCGTCCTGGCTTGCATCAGGCGCGCCGCTTCTCACAAAGATCGGCACGCTGGGGCTGCTGATCGCGATTTCCATGCTGGTCTATTTCGCCATCGCCTTCCTGATCGGCGGGGCAAATCTCGGCATGATCCGGCGCAATCTGAACCGCAAGCCGGCGGCGGCGGAAGATGCATAAGCTCTAACAATCGACCCATCGCCTTTGCGGCCCGACGTCGACATGAATGATGCCGTTGCAATAGCTGCCGATGCCGCCGATGCCGGGTGCGCTTTTTGCGGCGGCGATGATGGTGCGCTCCGACAGGCCCGGCATCCTGAAATCGGCCGCAAGGCATTTGCCATGCAGGGAGCCATGACGGCGGGGATGCGGCCTGTGACCGGAGGTGATTACCGGTCGGCGGCCGGTTTTTGCAGCGATATGCGACAGGATCGCCCGAAGACGATTTGGAAAACACCCGGCACGGACACTGACGGTCTGGACCGTATAGGCGAGACGCGCCTCGTGTTTCGTCAGATGAATGGCCGGCCTTTTGTTGTCTTGACCGACGGCGCTGGTTGCTGATTGTAGGGCGAAAAGGCCTGCCATGGCGAGCGAAGCGAGGTTCTGCATGATCCCTCCGGGCGGTTGGAACGGCGGCCTTCCGCCGACACTGCGCGCGGTTGAGGATTTTCAGTTCAATGAAAGCTTTTCTGTGAAATTTTATACTCAATTATAACTAAACCATCTGATCAGTTCGGCTTAAAACCGGGGCAGCGCCTGCCTCAAAATGAAAAAAACATCCAAACGCAGGAGGTCGCATGACGATCCAGTCTCTTTTCCTGGTCACCCTCGTCGTCGACGATTACGACCGCGCCAAGGCCTTCTATTGCGGCGCCCTCGGCTTCGATTGCCTTGAGGACGAGAAGCAGCCGGCGGGGAAACGCTGGGTGGTGGTGAAGCCACGAGGCGGAGACGGCGCCGCCTTTCTGCTGGCGCAGGCAGCAAACGAAGTACAGCGGGCAGCAATCGGCAACCAGACGGGCGGCCGGGTCGGCTTCTTCCTGAAGACCGACGATTTCGCTCGCGATCATGCCGCGATGCTTGCAGCCGGCGTGCGCTTTCTGGAGGAGCCACGGCATGAGGTTTACGGCACGGTCGCGGTCTTTGCCGATCCTTACGGCAACAGCTTCGATCTGATCCAGCATGCCGCAGGCTGAACCCCTTGATTGCGACGGGTTGCCCGTGCATAAGCCGCGGCGTTAGCAACATAGGCGAAAAGCCCACTTTGCGCGTCTGAAAGACGCGCGCGCTGTAGGCCCTCCACCAGCCTTTTGAGGACGACATGAGCGAATTCAAGAAACTCGTATTCTCCGGCGTGCAGCCGACCGGCAATCTGCATCTCGGCAACTATCTCGGCGCGATCCGCCGCTTCGTGGCGCTGCAGGAAGGCAATGACTGCATCTATTGCGTCGTCGACATGCATGCGCTCACCGCTCAGCTCGTCCACGAGGACATGCCGAGCCAGACGCGCTCGATCGCCGCCGCCTTCATCGCCGCCGGCATCGATCCGGAAAAACATATCGTCTTCAATCAATCGGCCGTGCCGCAGCATGCCGAACTCGCCTGGATCTTCAACTGCGTCGCCCGCATCGGCTGGATGAACCGCATGACGCAGTTCAAGGACAAGGCCGGCAAGGACCGCGAGCAGGCCTCGCTCGGCCTTTACGCCTATCCGAGCCTGATGGCCGCCGACATCCTCGTCTATCGTGCCACCCATGTGCCGGTCGGTGAGGACCAGAAGCAGCATCTGGAACTCGCCCGCGATATCGCCATGAAGTTCAACCTCGATTATGCCGAGCATATCGGCAGGACCGGCTACGGCGTCGACATCACCGTCGGCGACGAGCCGGTGCATGCCTATTTCCCGATGGTGGAACCGCTGATCGGCGGGCCGGCGCCGCGCGTCATGTCGCTGCGCGACGGCACCAAGAAAATGTCGAAATCCGACCCTTCCGACCTGTCGCGCATTAATCTGATGGACGACGAAGATGCGATCTCGAAGAAGATCCGCAAGGCAAAGACCGATCCTGATGGTTTGCCGAGCGAGACCGACGGGCTGCAGGGCCGGCCGGAAGCCGACAATCTGGTGGCGATCTACGCCGCGCTCGCCGACAAGTCGAAGTCGCAAGTGCTTGCCGAATTCGGCGGCCAGCAGTTCTCCGTCTTCAAGCCGGCGCTGGTCGATCTGGCAATCAACGTGCTCGCGCCGATCACCGGCGAGATGCGCCGGCTTATGGACGACACCAGCCATATCGACGCCATCCTGCGCAAGGGCGGCGAGCGCGCAAGGGAGCGAGCCGAGGTGACGATGAAACAGGTACGCGACGTCATCGGCTTCCTATATTGAGGCCGATCTCCTCTTCTCCCTGCTGGGCGAAGAGGAGCAAAAACTGAGCTTGCAATTTTTTCGCTTCGGGTGTCAGAGTCCGTCCCATGGTATCGAAGCGACTCTCACGGCTCGAAGGTCATCGCCGCAAATTCATGGCGGTGATCGACGGTACACCCGAATGCCAGCGCGCCGTTCATTATGCCGGCCGGCGCGCGAAGAATTCCAATGGCGGGCTGGTGCTGCTCTACGTCATCCCCGATGGCGATTTCCAGCAATGGCTGGGCGTCGAGGCGATCATGCGGGCGGAAGCGCGTGAAGAGGCCGAGGCGGTGGTCGCCAAGATCGCCCAGATCGTGCGCGAGACGATCGGCATCGAGCCGGAGATCGTCATCCGCGAAGGCGGTGCGGCCGAACAGATCAACGCGGTGATTGAGGACGACCGCGATGTGGCGATCCTGGTCCTAGCCGCCGGTTCGGCGAAGGAAGGTCCGGGACCGCTGGTCTCATCGATCGCCGGCCGCGCGGCGGCGTTTCCGATCCCGGTCACGGTGCTGCCGGATACGCTGACCAATGAGGAAATCGACGCCCTCTGCTGAGAAATTCTTGAGTAAAAATCTCTTGAATGGAACCGGCAATCGGCTTATCTTCTTTTGAAGAGTTCTAAAGACGGCGAAGCCATGGGCAGCCGCATGGAGACCCAGATGTTCATTCAGACCGAAGCCACCCCCAATCCCGCCACGCAAAAGTTCTTGCCGGGCAAGGTGGTGATGGAAAACGGTACGGCCGAGTTCCGCAGCGCCGAAGAAGCTCAGGCCTCGCCGCTTGCCGCCCGGCTGTTCGAAATCCCTGGGGTGACCGGTGTCTATTTCGGCTATGATTTCATTTCCGTCTCCAAGGACGATGCCGAATGGCAGCATCTTAAGCCGGCTATATTAGGCTCGATCATGGAGCATTTCATGTCCGGCAAGCCGGTCATGGGCGACGCCTCCATCCTTTCCGAAGACGCCGATGCCGGCGACGAATTCTTCGACGAAGGCGATGAATCGATCGTGCTAACCATCAAGGAGCTGCTGGAGACCCGCGTGCGCCCGGCCGTTGCCCAGGACGGCGGCGACATCACCTTCCGCGGCTTCAAGGACGGCAAGGTCTATCTGAACATGAAGGGTTCCTGCTCCGGCTGCCCGTCTTCGACGGCGACGCTGAAGCACGGCGTCCAGAACCTGCTGCGCCATTTCGTCCCCGAAGTGCAGGAAGTGATTGCCGCTTAAAAACGTAGGTTCGTCCGGCCGTTCATCTCCCGTTCGGCCGGATGAAATTATGATCGAGCGACAATAGATTTTTCGGAAATTGATGGCATGATTGTTCTGGCGCTCGACACGGCAGGTGTAGACTGCGCTGCCGCTGTTTATGACAGCGGTAGGAATACGATGCTGGGGGAGGCATCGGACATGATCGGCAAGGGGCATGCTGAACATCTGATCGGTATCGTCGATCGCGCACTCGATCAGGCCGGGCTGGCACTGTCCGACATCGACCGGCTTGCAGTCACCGTCGGCCCCGGCTCGTTTACCGGCATCCGCGTCGGCGTTGCCGCAGCCCGGGGTTTTGCGCTTTCCCTCAATGTGCCTGCCGTCGGCGTCACCACGCTCGAGGTCATGGCATCAGCCCAGCGCGAGAAGACGCCCGGCCGCGCGGTGCTGGCGGCAATGGACGCCAAGCGCGACGAGATCTACCTCCAATCCTTTTCAGCCGACGGTTCGGCCCTCGATGCGCCGCGGGCGGCAAGCGTCGCCGAGGCCCAGGCTTTCGCCGCCGGCTTCGACGGCGAGATTACCGGTTCGGCGACGCCGCTCTTGAAGGCGGGCGCCGGCGGCGACCACGCCAACAGATTCCCGATTTCCATTGTGGCGCGCCTCGGTGCTGCCGCCTCCCCCGATGCCGGAAAGCCGAAGCCCCTTTATCTGCGTGGACCGGATGCCAAACCGCAGTCCGGATATGCGATCGCCCGACGAGTATGACGATGCTGGAAGCCTATCTGACGCTGAAGCCCGAATTCGAAATCATCGCCATGGAGCGCGAGGATTGCCGTGATGTTGCCGTGCTGCATGGCGAGCGGTTCGCGCGGCCTTGGGGCGACGGCGAGTTCCATAGCCTGCTGTCGCAGGAGACGGTGTTCGGCTTCGTCGCGCGCCAGACCAATGCCATCCTGAAAAAGCCGCTTCCCGGCTTCATCCTTGCCCGCCAGGTCGCCGGCGAAGCGGAAATCCTGACGATTGCCGTGCAGGCGAAGGCAGCCCGGGCCGGGCTCGGTTGGCGGCTGATGCAGGCCGCGATGCGGGAAGCGCGGGCGCGCGGCGGCGAGAGCATGTTTCTCGAGGTCGATAACGGTAATACGGCCGCCCTCGGCCTTTACCGCAAGCTCGGTTTCGAGAAGGTCGGCGAGCGCCAGGGCTATTACAAGCAGGAAAACGGCGCCCTTTCCACGGCGCTTGTCATGAAGCGCGTTCTTCGATAGTTCCCTGGCAGAGAAGACAGGCTGGCGCGACGACCGTGCGGGCGTTGTCGAAACGTGGATAGTTTTGAAGGCGGGCCATGCCTGATGTAGCCAAGACCCTTGAGGAGCTTTGCGCCGAACGCGGCATGCGCATGACCGAGCAGCGCCGCGTGATCGCACGTATCCTGGAAGATTCGGCAGACCATCCCGACGTCGAAGAGCTCTACCGCCGCTCGGTGAAAGTCGATGCGAAAATCTCGATCTCGACCGTCTATCGCACCGTCAAACTGTTCGAGGATGCCGGCATCATCGCCCGCCACGACTTCCGCGACGGGCGCTCGCGCTACGAAACAGTGCCGGAAGAGCATCACGACCACCTCATCGACCTGAAAACCGGTACGGTTATCGAATTTCGCTCGCCGGAGATCGAGGCGCTGCAGGAGCGCATCGCCCGCGAGCATGGCTTCAAGCTGGTCGACCACCGCCTGGAGCTCTACGGCATTCCGTTGAAGAAGGACGATCTCTGAAGCAATGGGTGCCCGGGAGCAGCACATTTGATCGCCTGGCTGCGCATTGCTCTGGCTGCGGTCGTTATCCTCGCCGTCAGCATCGTGCTCATACCGCTGCAACTGCTGGCGCTCAATTTCGACTGGCGGCTGCGCCGCCGGCTGCCGCGAGTCTGGCACCGCATCATCTGCTATTGTCTCGGCATTCGTGTGCGCGTCACCGGCAGGCTGGAAGATCGCCGGCCGCTGATGCTCTGTTCCAACCATTCGTCCTGGATGGATATCATGGTGATGTCGGCGGTTGCCGACGTCGCCTTCATCGCCAAGATCGAGGTGGCCGAGTGGCCCATCTTCGGCACGCTCGCCAAGCTGCAGAAAAGCGTCTTCGTCGTGCGCGAGGAGAGGCGCAAAACCGGCCATCAGGCCAATGAGATCGCCGGGCGCATGGCCGACGGCGAAATCATCGTGCTCTTCCCCGAGGGCACGACCTCTGACGGCAACCGGCTGCTGGAGGTGAAATCCTCGCTGTTCGGCGCCGCCGCGATGGCCGTGCCCGCCTCGCCGACCGGAACCGTCGTGGTTCAGCCGGTGGCCGTCGCCTATACAAGGGTGCACGGTATCGCCATGGGGCGCTATCACCGGCCGCTCGCCGCCTGGCCGGGGGATATCGAGCTTTTACCGCACCTCCTCGACATCGTGCGCTGCGGCGCCATCGACGCCGAGGTTTCCTTCGGCGAGGCGGTGGATTACCGCGCCGACAGCAATCGCAAGGAGGTCAGCGCGACCATTGCTTCGCGCATTCGCAACCTGCTCAACAGCCGCCTGCGCGGGAGGGAAATCTCCTAGCAAGCTGCGAAAACAAGATTTCGATTTTCTCGGGCGGCAAAACCCACTAAATAGCGCGGCATGACACAGGACAGCGCCCTTCTCCAGGCCCCGGAGCCGATGCTCCGCGACGGCTCCAACAGCCGCAAGGTCTTCATCAAGACCTATGGCTGCCAGATGAACGTCTATGATTCCATGCGCATGAGTGATGCGCTCGCCCGCGACGGTTACGAGCCGACGGAAGACATGGAACAGGCTGACCTCGTCCTTCTCAACACCTGCCATATAAGAGAGAAGGCGGCCGAGAAGGTCTATTCCGCGCTCGGTCGGCTGCGCGAGATGAAGAAAAAGAAGGCGGCAGACGGCCGGGAGATGATGATCGGCGTTGCCGGCTGCGTCGCCCAGGCCGAAGGCGAGGAGATCCTGCGCCGGGCGCCGGCCGTCGACGTCGTCATTGGTCCGCAGACCTATCACCGCCTGCCGGAAGCTTTGCGTCGGGCCAAACAGGGCCAGCGCGTTGTCGACACCGAATATGCGATCGAGGACAAGTTTGAGCATCTGCCCATCGCCGAAAGCCGGAAGATCCGCGCCCGCGGCGTCACCGCCTTCCTGACGGTGCAGGAGGGCTGCGACAAGTTCTGCACCTTCTGCGTCGTGCCCTACACGCGCGGCTCGGAAGTGTCGCGGCCGGTCACTCAGATCGTCGAGGAAGCCGAAAAGCTCGTCGAAGCCGGCGTGCGCGAAATCACCCTGCTCGGGCAGAACGTCAATTCCTGGCACGGCGCCGGGCCGCAGGGGGAGGCATGGAGCCTCGGCGACCTACTCTACCGCCTCGCCGAAATCCCCGGCCTCGCCCGCCTGCGTTATACAACCAGCCATCCGCGCGACATGGACGACCGGCTGATCGAGGCGCATCGCGACCTCAGAGCATTGATGCCCTATCTGCATCTGCCGGTGCAATCGGGTTCCGATCGCATCCTGAAAGCGATGAACCGGCGCCACACGGCGGCCGAATATCTCTCGCTGATCGAACGCATCCGCACGGTGCGACCCGACATTGCCCTATCCGGCGATTTCATTACCGGCTTTCCGGGGGAGACAGACGAAGATTTTGAGGATACATTAGAACTTGTGAAGACGGTGCGCTATGCGCAGGCCTTCTCGTTCAAATACTCGACACGGCCGGGCACGCCCGGCGCGGAACTGAAGGACCAGGTGCCGGAAGAAATCAAGGCAGAACGGCTGGAACGCCTGCAAGCGCTTCTCCTGAAGCAGCAGCAGGAATTTGCCGAATTCTGCATCGGCAAAGAGATCGATCTGCTGCTCGAAAAGCCCGGTCGCATGCCCGGCCAGCTGATCGGACGTTCTCCCTGGCTTCAGTCTGTGAATGTTGATGCAAAAGCATCGCAAATCGGTGACATTATCAAAGTGCGAATCACCGGAACCGGAACGAACAGCCTGTTTGCCGAACGCGCAGAGGCTGCGGTCTAACCCAAGGAGCCCGACCGCTTGAACGGACAAGAATTGGTTTCTTCTTCACCGCGCCACCCCCGCACGCCGAGCGACACCAATCACTTCGTCCTGACGTTCGAGAACAATCGGTTCGCAAGCGAGCTCTTCGGTCAATTCGACCAGAACCTCAAGCTGCTCGAGGAGCGGCTCAACATCGATGCGCGGGCGCGCGGCAATTCCGTCGTCATATCGGGCGATGTCGTGACCACAAACCAGGCACGGCGCACGCTCGATTATCTCTATGAAAAGCTTCAGAAAGGCGGCAGCGTGGAACGATCCGACGTCGAGGGCGCAATCCGCATGGCGGTCGCCGCCGACGACCAGCTCAGCCTGCCGACGATGGAGCGCAAGGCCAAGCTGACGATGGCGCAGGTTTCCACCCGCAAGAAGACGATCATCGCCCGCACGCCGACCCAGGACGCCTATATCAGGGCGCTGGAACGCTCCGAACTGGTCTTCGGCGTCGGACCGGCCGGCACCGGCAAGACCTATCTCGCCGTCGCCCATGCCGCCCAGCTGCTGGAACGCGGCGCCGTCGAAAAGATCATCCTGTCGCGTCCGGCCGTCGAGGCCGGCGAGCGCCTCGGCTTCCTGCCGGGCGACATGAAGGAAAAGGTCGATCCCTATCTTCGCCCGCTCTATGACGCGCTCTACGACATGATCCCGGCCGACAAGGTCGACCGGGCGATCACCGCCGGCGTCATCGAAATCGCGCCGCTCGCCTTCATGCGCGGCCGCACGCTCGCCAATGCCGCGATCATCCTCGACGAAGCGCAGAACACCACATCGATGCAGATGAAGATGTTCCTGACGCGCCTCGGCGAGAATGCCCGGATGATCGTCACCGGCGACCCGAGCCAGATCGACCTGCCGCGCGGCGTCAAATCCGGCCTCGTCGAGGCCCTGCAACTGCTGAACGGCGTCGAGGGCATCTCGATCGTGCGCTTCAAGGATACCGACGTCGTGCGTCATCCGCTGGTCGGGCGCATCGTCAGAGCCTATGATTCCACCTATGCCGTCGAAGCCGAAGACGTCAGCCGGCCCGACTGATGGCCGAGCTCGACATCCAGATCAGCATCGAGAACATCGGCTGGCCCGAGGAGGAGACGCTGCTGGCTTTTTGCGGCCACGTGCTCGGGGCAGCGGCGATCTATCTCCGCGACAGCGAAAAGCAGCCCTTTCCGACGATGCCGCCCGAGGTGTCGCTGGTCTTTACCGACGACGCCTCGATCCAGGACATCAACGCCGAATGGCGCGGCAAGGACAAGGCGACCAACGTGCTGTCCTTTCCGGCCTTTCCGGTCAAGCCGGGCAAAATGCCCGGCCCGATGCTCGGCGACATCATCCTTGCCCGGGAGACGGTGGAGCGGGAGGCCCATGAGCTCGAAAAAAGTTTCGACGACCACCTGACCCATCTTCTGGTGCACGGTTTCTTGCATCTTCTCGGCTACGACCATATGAATAGTACCGAAGCCGAAATTATGGAGGGGCTGGAGACTCGCATTTTGGCGCAGCTCGGCCTATCTGATCCTTACGAGGGTCAAGACCTTAAAATGGAACCATGAGCGACTTTACGACGAAGCCGGCGGCAGACGCCAAGGACTCTGAGCCATCCTCTTCTTCGGACGAGGCGGGCAGTAGCAGTCGGCCATCCGGCCGATCCCAATCCTTCTGGTCGCGCGCCGCGCGCATACTTCGCCCACAACAAGGGTCACGACTGCGCGAGGATCTCGCCGACGCGCTGATGACCGACGCGGCTGGCGACGACGCCTTTTCTCCCGACGAGCGGGCGATGCTGCACAATATCCTGCGCTTCCGCGAGGTGCGCGTTGCCGACGTGATGGTGCCGCGCGCCGACATCGAGGCGGTCGATCAGAACATCACCATCGGCGAGCTGATGATCCTGTTCGAGGAATCCGGCCGTTCGCGCATGCCCGTCTATGCCGATACACTCGACGATCCGCGCGGCATGGTGCATATCCGCGACCTGCTCTCCTATGTCGCCAAGCAGGCGCGCAACAAGCGCCGCGGCCCGACGAAACCTTCGTTCGCGGTGCCGGCGATCGAGGTTGCGCCTGAGAATATCCAGAAGCCGCCGCGTTCGGCCAAGTCGAATTTCGATCTTGCCCGCGTCGACCTGCAGAAGACGCTGGCCGAGGCCGGCATCATCCGCAAGATCCTGTTCGTACCGCCGTCGATGTTGGCCTCCGATCTCTTGCGCCGCATGCAGGTGAACCGCACGCAGATGGCCCTCGTCATCGACGAATATGGCGGCACCGACGGTCTCGCCTCGCATGAGGACATCGTCGAAATGGTGGTTGGCGACATCGACGACGAACATGATGACGAAGAGGTGATGTTCAAACGCGTCGCCGAAGACGTTTTCATCGCCGACGCCCGGGTCGAACTGGAAGAGATCGCCGAAGCGATCGGGCCGGATTTCGACATCAGCGAGCAGGTCGACGAGGTCGATACGCTGGGCGGGCTGATCTTCTCGGCACTCGGCCGCATTCCGGTGCGCGGCGAGGTCGTTCAGGCGCTGCCGAATTTCGAGTTTCACATCCTCGACGCCGATCCGCGCCGCATCAAACGGCTGCGCATCACCCGCAAGCGCCACGCGATCCGCCGCCGCGCCAAAGAGGCCGGCGACATCACGCCCGGCTCCGAGACCGGCGACGACCGGCCAGCCGAATCGACCGCCAACTAGTCCCTTGCTTGAACATGTCGTCAGGAACTGCCGCACAGTTCCTGACGACATGCATTAAAGCGTGTCGCGATCTTTCAGATTCGCTCCTTGCGCTTTAATTTGGCTCTTTGTTTTTGCGCATGTCGTTGCCGCAAAACCGCGGCACACTTTTGCGCGACATGCTCTAACAGGACAAAGCGCCGCTTTTTTGAAAGACTGCGGATCGGTTGATTCGCGGCTTGACGGGAGTGTGCATGGAGCGGCTTGCGGACAGGGTTATCCTCGTCTGGGGGTTCAAACGGTCGTTGCTGGCGATCGGCGCAGGCGCGTTCGCGGTGCTGGCGCTGCCGCCCTTCGGTTTTTTCGCGGCGATGTTCCTCTCCTTCACGCTGCTCGTCTGGCTGATCGACGGGGCAGCGGCTTCGCCTGAAAGCGGCCTGATCGGCAGGCTGTGGCCGGCCTTCGCGGTCGGCTGGCTGTTCGGCTTCGGCTATTTCGTCGCCGGCCTCTGGTGGCTCGGCCATGCGCTGCTGGTCGATTCGGAGGAGTTCGCCTGGGCGCTGCCGCTCGCCATCCTCGGTCTGCCGGCCTGTCTGGCGATCTTCTACGGGCTGGCTGTTGCGCTGGCCCGCATCTTCTGGTCCGACGGCATGGGGCGGATCGCCGCACTTGCGGCTGGCTTCGGGCTAATGGAATGGCTTCGCAGCGTCATCCTCACCGGTTTTCCCTGGAACGCCATCGGCTACGGCCTGATGCCGGTTCCGCTGATGATGCAGTCGGCGCACGTGATCGGGGCGATGGGGGTGACTGCCCTTGCCGTTTTCGTGTTTTCCGCGCCCGCCCTTGTCGGGACCCGGCAGGGCGCTCGCACCGGCATTGCGCTTGCCGTCCTGCTGTTTGCCGCCCATCTCGGCTACGGCGCCTACGCTCTCTATCTGGCGCCGCGGCCGGCGCCGTTGCCCGAGGACAAGCGGCCGGTGGTGCGGCTGGTGCAGCCTGATATCGACCAGGCGGCGAAGATGGACAACGACGCCGATCGCAATGCGATCTTCGAGACGGATCTGAAGCTTTCGGCCGAGGCGCCTAAAAATGGCGGGCGCAAGCCCAATATCATCGTCTGGCCGGAAACCTCGATCCCCTTCATCCTGACCGACAACCAGGATGCGCTGACGCGGATCGCCGATACGCTCGACGATGACCAGATCCTGATCGCCGGCGCAGTGCGCGCCGAGGAAATGGGGCCGGGCACGCCGGTGCGCTACTATAATTCCATCTATGTGATCGACGGCCGCGGTCAGATCATCGCCGCCTCCGACAAGGTGCATCTGGTGCCCTTCGGCGAATATCTGCCCTTCGAAGACCTGCTGACCGAATTCGGAATCCAGAACGTCGTGGAGATACCGGGCGGGTTTTCGGCTGCCGCAAGCCGGCACCTGCTGGCGCTGCCCGGCGGCCTCAATCTTTATCCGCTGATCTGCTACGAGATCATTTTTCCGGGTGAAATGACCGGCGACATAAAAGACGCCAACGCCCTCCTCAACCTCACCAATGATGCCTGGTTCGGCATGACCCCCGGCCCCTACCAACATTTCCTACAGGCGCGGGTGCGGGCGGTCGAGACCGGCCTGCCGCTGATTCGCGATGCCAATAGCGGTATTTCGGCGCTGGTGAACGCCCATGGAGAAATAATCGCCGGCTTCGATCTTGGAGAAACCGGCTTTATTGATGCAACTGTCGATAGCTTCGGTGAAGGGTTCGGAACCACATACCCCCACCAGACATACTTCTGGTTGACCGAGGCTCTGCTGATTTTGATTGCGCTGATTTCACGCGGAGGTTTTATTTTAGGGTTGAATTGACCAAAAACCCCTAAAATTGCATAGTGATGACAATCGGCGTTCTTAACGGATGTTGGAAGGTGGGTTCCCACCAACTGCAACGTGGCGTTTTGGGATGGATCAGGGGCATGCCGGTTAGAAACAGGTTGAAATTCGTAGCTAGGGCACGACCATGATTGAAAACAAAAAGAAGCCAAATCCGATCGACATCCATGTTGGCAGCCGCATTCGCCTTCGCCGAACAATGCTGGGCATGAGCCAGGAAAAGCTTGGCGAAAGCCTCGGCATCACCTTCCAGCAGATCCAGAAATATGAAAAGGGAACCAACCGCGTCGGCGCAAGCCGTCTGCAGAACATCTCGAGCATCTTGAATGTTCCGGTCTCCTTCTTCTTCGAGGATGCGCCCGGCGAACATTCCGGCGCCATTGGCGGCATGGCCGAAACCTCGAGCTCGAATTATGTCGTCGACTTCCTCTCCTCCTCCGAAGGCCTGCAACTGAACCGCGCCTTCGTGAAGATTTCCGATCCCAAGGTTCGCCGCAAGGTCGTGGAACTGGTCAAGGCGCTTGCCGCGGAAGCCGACGCCGACTGATCACAGCTCCCTTCGCAGCATGGAGGCGGCCGAAAGGCCGCTTTTTTGCGTTTTTGGGGCAAAATTTGTCACTTTGCCGCAGATATAAAGATATATTTATGTCCTTCTGCGCTTGTCATCAGCGCACGAACTGAGTACCTACTAGCAAGCTTTTATTCTTTGAGGGGAATCCCGGAATGCGCGCGAATTATCTCTTTACCAGCGAATCTGTTGCCGAAGGTCACCCGGACAAAGTGTGTGACCGCATCTCCGACGAGATCGTCGATCTGGTCTACCGCGAAGCGGCCAAGACCGGCGTCAATCCGTGGGGCGTGCGCATTGCCTGCGAAACGCTGGCGACCACCAACCGCGTCGTCATCGCCGGCGAGGTCCGCCTGCCGCCGAGCCTGATGAAGAAGGACAAGGACGGCAACGACGTCATCAATCCGTCCAAGTTCAAGGCCGCCGCCCGCCGCGCGATCAAGGATATCGGCTACGAGCAGGACGGCTTCCACTGGAAGAAGGCCAAGATCGACGTGCTTCTGCACTCGCAATCGGCCGACATCGCCCAGGGCGTCGACAGCGCCGCCGACCAGCAGGGCGACGAGGGCGCCGGCGACCAGGGCATCATGTTCGGTTATGCCTGCCGCGAGACGCCGGACCTGATGCCGGCGCCAATCTATTATTCCCACAAGATCCTGCAGCTGCTGGCGGCCGCCCGCAAGAAGGGTGATGGCGAAGTCGCCAAGCTCGGCCCCGACGCCAAGAGCCAGGTGACCGTGCGCTATCTCGACGGCAAGCCGTCGGAAGCGACCTCGATCGTGCTTTCCACCCAGCATCTCGATGAGAGCTGGGATTCGAAGAAGGTCCGCGCCGTCGTCGAACCCTATATCCGCGAAGCGCTCGGCGAGCTGAAGATTGCCGATGATTGCAAGTGGTACATCAACCCGACCGGCAAGTTCGTCATCGGCGGCCCGGACGGCGACGCCGGTCTCACTGGCCGCAAGATCATCGTCGATACCTATGGCGGCGCCGCACCGCATGGCGGCGGCGCATTCTCCGGCAAGGACACGACCAAGGTCGACCGTTCGGCCGCTTATGCTGCCCGCTATCTCGCCAAGAACGTCGTGGCCGCCGGCCTTGCCGACCGCTGCACGATCCAGCTCTCCTACGCGATCGGCGTCGCCCAGCCGCTGTCGATCTATGTCGATCTGCACGGCACCGGCAAGGGCGTTTCCGAGGACCAGGTCGAAGCGGCGATCCGCGAGAATATGGACCTGTCGCCGTCGGGCATCCGCCGTCACCTCGACCTCAACAAGCCGATCTACGCCAAGACTTCCGCTTACGGCCATTTCGGCCGCAAGGCCGGCCGCGACGGCTCGTTCTCCTGGGAGCGCACCGACCTCGTCAAGGCGCTGAAGGAAGCCGTCAAGATCAAGGCTGCTGCATGACGGATATGGAACGCCGGGGCCGGGCGACCGAAGCCTTTTTCGGTCGCCGTAAGGGCAAGGCCCTGCGCGAACAGCAGGCTGAGACGTTAAACAGCCTGCTCCCGGCATTCCTCGTCGACCTCTCGGCGGCTCCTCCGGAGCCGCTGACATCCCTCTTTCCGGTTCCCGTCAAAACATTGCGGCTGGAAATCGGTTTCGGCGGTGGCGAGCATTTGATGCACCGCGCCTTGGAACGGCCTGCGACCGGCTTCATCGGCGTCGAGCCCTTCGTCAATTCCATGCAGAAGCTGTTGTCGCGCATCGGCGACACCGGCGCGCGCAATATCCGCGTCTATAATGATGATGCGACGCAGCTGCTCGACTGGCTGCCGGACGCGTCGCTCGACCAGATCGATCTGCTCTATCCCGACCCCTGGCCGAAGCGCAAGCACTGGAAACGCCGCTTCGTGTCGAAGACCAATCTCGACCGCTTCCATCGCGTGCTGAAGGCCGGCGGCCTGTTCTGCTTCGCCTCCGACATCGACACCTATGTGAACTGGACGCTGCTCAAATGCCGGGACCATAGCGGCTTCGACTGGCTCGCCGACAATGCAGCCGACTGGCTGACGCCCTACGAGGGCTGGCCGAGCACCCGCTACGAGGCCAAGGCGCGGCGCGAGGGCCGGTCTTCGGCCTATCTGACGTTTCGGAAAATTTGAGTTTCGACGGCAGCTAAAGGGCAATAGTGACGGGCGTGCCGTGCGGCCCCCTCATCCGACCCTTCGGGCCACCTTCTCCCCGCTGGGCTATTAGATTCACACATTGTCGAAAGCTGATAAGAGGAGGTCTACGCCGCGTTTGGCGGCCTGGAACTGCTGCCATCCGTCGAGCATGACGATTGGCCCAGGCTTGCCGTAGTAGCCGGTCCATCCGCCGAGGCGGGCGCAGACCCAGGCGGCATAGGCCAGCGACCCTTTGGGATGCGGGTTCTTCTGTTTGGCGGTGTTGCCCTGAAGCTTGGCGCAGAAGGCTTCCAGCAGCGGCCGGTCGCTCGGCTCGAAGGCGTCTTCGATGGGGCGCAAGGTGCTGCCGGGTGGGGCGCCGTCGCGAGCATGAACCAGTTGTTGCACGATGACGGCGGCGACGAAGGCGGCCGTCACCAGATTGCTCAGCGCCCCCGCGTCCTCGATGCGCAGGCCTTCGATGTCGAAGCCCTGGGTCTTCAGGGTGCGGAACAATTGCTCGATCGTCCAGCGGCGGCGATAAAGGGCGATGACCGCCGCCGCCTGGTCGGCATCCGACACCGCGTAGGTCGTCAGCAGCCGCCAATGGATCGGCGTCTCGCCCGGTGGCGGCGTGCTCTCGCGCACATCCAGCAGATAAAGGCGCACCCCACCCGGGGTCTTCTTGTAGATGCCGTTCTTCGGGGGCAGCAATGTCACCGCGCTGAAGCGGATCGCCAGCTGCGTGTCGCGCTGCTTGCGGCCCGGCTTGGCCGGCAGGGTGAAGGCAAGGTTTGCCGCAACCGGCAAGGCATCGGCCATGGCAAATAGCGACGGCTGGTCTTTGCCGAAACTGCGGTCTTTGGCGGCGCGCACGACAAGGTCGACATTGGCAGGCCTGCGGGTGAAGGCCTCGTAGATATCGCTTTCGCGGTCGGCAATGACGGTGATGTGGCGCGCCGCTGCGCAAACCTCAGCCGCCCGGTCGGCGCCCTCCAGCCAGCGATAGCTCTCCTTCTCTTCGATCGCACGCGCCCGCTGGGTGCCGCGCTTGCCCTGGTCGCGGCTTAGAAACTGTCCATGGATCGCCCCGACGATCGCGCCATCGTCGGCGTCGACCCCGATCATCGCATGCAGATAAAGACCGCCACCGCCGCTGGAACGGACCACCGTCGTATCCTGAATGGCCAGGATGTGCCGATCCGCGCAGCGGCCGGCCGTGCGCAAGGCCGCTTCATCGATCATCGCCTGCGGATCGACCGCTCCATTGCGTAAGAACCGGGTCAAGCGGATCTCTCCGGCCCGATTGCCGCCGAGCTTGCGCACCCGCATTCCCTGGCCGGCCGTCGCAATAAGGCGCTCCAGCAAGAACGCCCCCCTTTTTCCAGGCGACGGTCGCCAAACCGCCCCAGGCTCAAATCATCCATCGCTCAATTCTCCTGCTTGCAGCAAGAGAATCAGAACGCCATTCCATAGGCAATTCTAAATGTGTGAATGCCATAGCCCCGCTGGGGAGAAGAAGGAGAATGCCGCTTCGGCATCTGCCCCATTTGGACGGAGTGCCTTTAAGCAGACAGGTTCATTTTAGGCAGTGTCTGCACAGCTTGCTCCCTCTTCTCCCCTCGGGGAGAAGGTGGCCCGAAGGGTCGGATGAGGGGGCCACAGGCACAGCACCATCGGGCGATCAGCCCATCCTGAAGCAACGTCGCGACATTAGGCGCTATCTGACGGTCAGTGCAGGCTGACCGTCTTCAGTTCGTCCTCGGCAGCCTTGAAGAAGGTGCTGGAGCGGTTGTCTGTCAACAGGATCGGCGTGCCGTCGGCACCGAAGAGCGCCCAGAGATCGACGTTCGGATCGATATCCGGCGCCTCGGGGAAACACTTGGCGACCTCTTCGGTGCGCATTTTTCTGATATAGGCGACCTCGCCGTTGCCGATGTGGGCAAGCTCGGATTTGGTCAAGTGAGACGTGGCTTCTTTCATCAACATTCCTGTTCCTCCGGAAGAAGGGACCAACGGTTCGACAAACCGTTGTGCTACTGTGAAACCGAAATGTTAATTTTCTTGACCATGCGCGCGGGTTCCGGCCGAATTAGATCGACGGAGAGCAGGCCGTTCTTCAGGCCGGCGCCGAGCACCTGCATGCCGTCGGCAAGAACGAAGGTGCGCTGGAACTGGCGGGCGGCGATGCCGCGATAGAGAAAGTCCCGCTCGCCATGTTCCACCTGGCGGCCGCGGATGACAAGCTGATTCTCTTCGGTAGAAACGTCGAGTTCCTCCTCGCTGAAGCCGGCAACCGCAAGGGTGATGCGCAGACGTTCCGGCGCGCCGCTGTCAGCGGCGATGCGTTCAATATTGTAGGGCGGATATCCGTCGCTCGCCTTGGAAATGCGCTCCAGCGTCTTTTCCATGGCATCGAAGCCCAGAAGCAGCGGGCTGGCGAAAGGGGTAATGCGGCTCATCTCTTTTCAAGTCCTTGATGCAAGCGACCATCCCGGACCTCAAGCGCAGCATCCGGATGCCGCTAATATGGGGACAGGACCCCGGCGCTGCAAGGCACAGGCGGTCCATCGGCGACGCCTCCCGAATTTAACTCGTCTCAAGCCTAAGATGGCCGGCACCGGTCTCCTTGCTTGACAAAGCGGCTATCGCCTCGCATCAAAACATTCCCGTGGCGACATGTGCTGATTTGTGACGGGAAATGAAGAAGTGGTGCATGCCGCAGCAACGGGCATGGCAAGGACGGGACGATCGCATGGCAAGCGCAAGAAAAATCATCATCGACACGGATCCCGGCCAGGACGACGCGGCCGCCATCATGCTGGCCTTCGGCAGCCCCGACGAGCTGGAGGTGCTGGGGATCACCACCGTCGCCGGCAATGTGCCGCTAACCCTCACCAGCCGCAATGCGCGCATCGTCTGCGAGCTCTGCGGCCGGCCGGAGACGAAGGTTTTCGCCGGTGCCGATAAGCCGATCGCCCGCAAGCTGGTGACGGCGGAGCACGTGCACGGCAAGACCGGCCTCGACGGTCCCGAGCTCGCCGAGCCGACGATGGCGCTGCAGCCGGCCCATTCCGTCGACTTCATCATCGAGACGCTGCGCCGCGAGCCGGAAGGAACCGTGACGCTCTGCACGCTCGGGCCGCTCACCAATATCGGCATGGCCTTTCAGAAGGCACCCGATATCATCCCGCGCATTCGCGAATTGGTGATGATGGGCGGCGGCTTCTTCGAGGGCGGCAACATCACGCCCGCGGCCGAGTTCAACATCTATGTCGATCCGGAAGCCGCCGACATCGTCTTCCGCTCCGGTATTTCGATCGTCATGATGCCGCTTGACGTGACGCACCAGTTGCTGACCCGCAAGGACCGGGTGAAGCGCATGGCCGAGATCGGCACGGCGCCGGCAAAGGCGATGGTCGAGATGCTGGAATTCTTCGAGCGCTTCGATATCGAGAAATACGGCTCCGACGGCGGGCCGCTGCACGACCCCACGGTTATCGCCTACCTCCTGAAGCCGGAGCTTTTCCAGGGCCGGGACTGCAATGTCGAAATCGAGGTGCAGTCCGAGCTTACCGTCGGCATGACCGTGGTCGACTGGTGGCATGTGACGGAGCGCAAGCGCAATGCGAAGGTGATGCGCCATGTCGATGCGGACGGCTTCTTCGATCTTTTGATCGAGCGCTTCGCCCGCATCTGATTTTGTCTTCCTTCTCCAACAAAAGAGAAGGAAGCGATCTCAGGCGTCCTTCTCGTCGAAGACGGAATTGGCCTCTGCCTCGACCGGCTTCGGCCCGCCCTTGGCGACACCGACCATGGCCGGACGCAGCACGCGCTCGCCGATGGTGAAGCCCGCCTGCACGACCTGGACGACCGTGTTGTTCGGCACCTCCGGGTTCGGCACCTCGAACATCGCCTGATGGAAATTCGGATCGAACTTCTGGCCGACCGGCTCGAGTTTGCGCACGCCATGGCGCTCGAGCGCCGACAGCATGGCCCGCTCGGTCATCTCCACACCCTCGATCAGCGTGGTCAGGCCGGCATCGGCCGTGGCCTTGGCTTCCGGAGAGATGGCATCCAGCGCCCGGCGCAGATTATCGGAGACGGCGAGCATGTCGCGGGCAAAACCGGCGACCGAATAGGACTTGGCGTCCTTGACCTCGCGCTCGGTGCGGCGGCGCAGATTGTCCATCTCGGCGGCAAGGCGCAGGTAGCGGTCGCGCAGCTCGCTGTTTTCGGCTTTCAGAAGCTCAAGCGGGTCTGGCTGGGCGGTCTCTTCCTGCACGGTATCGTTCTCGACGTAGGCGGCAGCGTCGGCTGCGGAATCGGCCGCAGTTGCGTCAGGTCCGTTTTTCGTCGTTTCATCGATCATGACGGTCTCCGGTTGGTGTCTTCAGATGCGCCCGATATCGAGGTTTGACCGAAAAAAATCAAGCCTGCGTGACAAAGAAGCGAAAATTCCGCGGACTTGCGCGCTAATGCATGTCGCCCGGAAGTGTGCAGCGGTTCCGGGATAACGACATGGATCAAAACAATGAGCTAAAGCGCGTCAAAGCGGATTGCGCGAAAGGCGGGAGACGAGCTGGGCGGTGTAATCCACCATCGGCACGATGCGGGAATAATTGAGCCGCGTCGGGCCGATGACGCCGACAGCGCCGACGATCCGATCGTCATCATCACGATAGGGGGCGACGATCAGCGATGAGCCCGACAGCGAGAAGAGCTTGTTTTCCGAGCCGATGAAGATGCGCACGCCCGAGCCGCTTTCGGCCAGATTGAGGATCTCGATCAGGCTGTCCTTCTTTTCGAGATCGTCGAACAGCATGCGCAGCCGGTCGAGATCCTCGGCGCCACCGAGCCCTTCGAGCAGGTTGGCGCGGCCGCGAATGATCAGCTGGGCGGGCTTTCCTTCGTCCGGGCTGCCGGCCCAGACGGCGATGCCGCGCTCGACGAGATCGCGCGAGAGCGCATCGAGCTCGTGGCGGACATCATCCTTCAGCCGGCTCAATTGTTTGCGCAGCTCCGGCAGGGTCTGGCCGGACATGTGCGCATTGAGGAAATTTGCCGCCTCCGTCAGCTGCGAGGAGGTGACGCCGGCCGGCAGCTCGATGATGCGGTTTTCCACCTGGTCGTGATCGCCGACGAGCACGGCGAGCGCCTTTGTCGGCTCCAGCCGGATGAACTCGACATGTTTCAGCACCGGATCGCTCTTCGAGGTGATGACGAGGCCGGCGCCGCGCGAAATGCCCGACAGCATGCGGCTCGCCTCATTCATCATCGATTCGACCGGATTGCCGCCGCTTTCGGCCCGCACCTGACGGTCGATATTTGCGCGCTCCTCGGCGGAGAGATCGCCGATCTGCATGAAGGCATCGACGAAGAAGCGCAGGCCGATCTGGGTCGGCAGCCGGCCGGCGCTGACATGCGGCGAATAGATCAGGCCGAGTTCTTCGAGATCGCTCATGACGTTGCGCACCGAGGCCGGCGACAGCGACATCGGCAGGAGGCGGGATAGATTGCGCGAGCCGAGTGGTTCACCGCTTTCCAGATACCCTTCGACGATGCGGCGAAAGATTTCCCGGGAGCGCTCGTCCAGCACGGCAACGGCATCTGAAACCGACGTCGACCTGATGCCCATGAAGCTCTCGAACCCACACTGATGATGCTTCCCGAAAATATAGTCAAACTCAGCCCCGTGGCAAAAGGGAATTTGCAAATGGGCGCAGCCAATCGTAGAAGCGGTCAGCAACTCCAGGAGATAAGAATGCGGCCTTCAGGCAGAAAAACCGACCAGATGCGCAAGGTCTCGTTCGAGCGCAACTTTTCCAAGCATGCGGAAGGCTCCTGCCTGGTGAAGTTCGGCGATACGCATGTGCTGTGTACCGCAAGCCTCGAGGAAAAGACGCCGCCGTGGCTGCGCAATACCGGCAAAGGCTGGGTGACGGCCGAATACGGCATGCTGCCGCGGGCGACTGGCGAACGCATGAAGCGCGAGGCGGCCGCCGGCAAGCAGGGTGGCCGCACCCAGGAAATCCAGCGGCTGATCGGCCGGTCCCTGCGCGCCGTCGTTGATCTGCAGGCGCTCGGCGAACGGCAGATCACCCTCGATTGCGATGTCATCCAGGCCGATGGCGGCACGCGGACCGCGTCGATCACCGGTGGCTGGATCGCGCTTTACGATTGCCTGAAGTGGATGGAAAGCCGCAACATGATCAAGGTTGACCGGGTCCTGAAGGATCATGTCGCCGCCATCTCCTGCGGCGTCTTCGCCAGCCAGGCGGTGATCGACCTCGACTACCTCGAGGATTCTTCGGCTGAGACCGATGCCAATTTCGTCATGACCGGCGCCGGCGGCATCGTCGAGATCCAGGGCACGGCCGAAGGCACGCCGTTTACCGAAGAGGAATTCACCTCGCTGATGGGTCTTGCCAAGAACGGCATCGGCGAACTCGTCGCCCTGCAGAAACAAGCGATTGCGGGATGACCCCCATGCTGGAAGGCATGCTGGAAACGGCGCTTTATGCGCGGGATCTCGATGCGGCCGAGGTCTTCTACGAAGACGTTCTCGGACTTGAAAAGATCACCCGTGCGGCCAACCGGCATGTCTTCTTCCGCTGCGGCCCCGGCGTGCTGCTGATCTTCAACCCCGAGGAAACGGTCAAGCCGCCGGCGCCCAATGCGCTGCAGGTGCCGCCGCACGGCACGAGCGGCGAGGGCCATGCCTGCTTCCGGGTCGCCGGCCGCAATATCGATGCGATGGCCGAACGGCTGAAGGCGGCAGGTGTGGCGATCGAATCCGAGGTGCATTGGCCGAATGGCGGCCGCTCGATCTATTTCCGCGATCCGGCCGGCAACAGCCTGGAATGCGCGGAGGCGAAAATCTGGGGCATCGAACAGGATATCTGAATGCGCAAGCTTGAAACGAAGACCATCGTTGTCGCCAGCCACAATGCCGGCAAGATCCGCGAGATCCAGGAACTGATCGGGCCGCTCGGCTTCACCGCAAAATCGGCAGCCGAGCTGAATTTCGTCGAGCCCGACGAAACCGGCACCAGCTTCGAGGAAAATGCGACGATCAAGGCGGTCGCCTCCGCCCATGCCGCCGGCATGCCGGCGCTGTCGGACGATTCCGGGCTGGTGGTCGACGCGCTCGGCGGCGATCCCGGCGTCTACACCGCCAATTGGGCGGAAAGAGCCGACGGCACGCGCGATTTCGACATGGCGATGGCGAAGGTGGAAAAGGCGCTGCAGGATGCCGGCGCCACGACGCCTGAACAGCGCACCGCGCGTTTTGTCAGCGTGCTCTGCCTCGCCTGGCCGGACGGGCATACCGAACTCTTCCGCGGCGAAGTGGAAGGCAATGTCGTCTGGCCGCCGCGCGGCACGCAGGGCTTCGGCTACGATCCGGTCTTCCAGCCGGAGGGTTACGGCGTTACCTTCGGTGAGATGAGCGGCGAGGAAAAACACGGCTGGAATATCGGCAAGCCGCAGGCGCTGTCGCACCGGGCGCGCGCCTTCAAACTCTTCGTCGAAACCTGCCTGGAGGCATAAGGTCACCACGTGGACAATTTCGATACGCCAAGCTCCCCGCGCGATGCAGCGCTGCTGCCCGATACCGGCGAGCCCGGCTTCGGCGTCTATGTCCATTGGCCCTTCTGCGCCGCGAAGTGTCCCTATTGCGACTTCAACAGCCATGTGCGCCACCAGCCGGTGGATCAGGAGCGCTTTGCCGCCGCCTTCCTGATGGAGACGGCGGCGGTGCGGGCGATGAGCGGGCCGAAGACGGTGACGAGCATCTTCCTCGGCGGCGGCACGCCCTCGCTGATGCATCCGGAAACGGTTTCCGCCATTCTCGACGGCATTGCCCGGCACTGGCACGTGCCTGACGGTATCGAGATCACCATGGAGGCCAATCCATCAAGCGTCGAGGCCGAGCGCTTCCGCGGCTACCGGGCAGCCGGCGTCAATCGTGTCTCGCTCGGCGTGCAGGCGCTTGATGATCGCGACCTGAAATTCCTCGGCCGGCTGCATGATGTCGCCGACGCGCTGAAGGCGATCCGGCTAGCGCGCGACATTTTTCCGCGCATGTCCTTCGACCTCATCTATGCCCGGCCGAACCAGACGGTCGAGGAATGGGAACGCGAGCTGAGGCAGGCGATCTCCTACGCGGTCGACCATCTTTCGCTTTATCAGCTGACCATCGAGGAAGGCACGCCCTTCTACGGTCTGCACAAGGCGGGCAAGCTGATCGTGCCGGATGGCGAGCAATCGGCCGTGCTCTATGAGGCGACGCAGGAGATCACCGCGCGCGAGGGCATGCCCGCCTATGAGGTCTCCAACCACGCCCGGTCGGGTGCGGAAAGCCGGCACAATCTGACCTACTGGCGTTACGGCGATTATGCCGGCATCGGGCCGGGCGCGCACGGCCGGCTGACGCGCGGCCGCGAGAAGATCGCGACGGCGACCGAGCGCAAGCCGGAAGCCTGGCTCGACATGGTCGAGCGCGACGGCCACGGCATTCTCGACGAGGAGCGGCTGGGTTATGAGGAGCAGTCCGACGAATTGCTGCTGATGGGGCTGCGGCTGCGGGAAGGTGTCGATCTCGCCCGCTGGCAGCAGCTTTCCGGCCGCGAGCTCGACCCGAAGCGCGAAGAATTTCTGCTTGAGCATAAATTCATCGAGCGGATCGGCAATTCACGGCTGCGCTGCACACCGGCCGGCATGCTGATCCTCGATTCCGTCGTCGCCGACCTCGCCTGCTGATGTCGGACAACGGATTGTTTCCAGTGATAACCTTACCGCCGCGCCGATATCATTTTCAGCCGTGGCCGCTGCATAATTCCTTAAATCGAAATCGATTTAAGGATAAATATGCAGCAATTCAAAGTGCTACAGCGTCCTTTGCGCGCCTGAAGAGACGCGCGGCGCTGTAGTAGCGCCCGCCTTGAACAGGCTGCCGGTCGGCGTCTTCAGGAACATCTCCAGCGGAATATGCTCCTGGTGCAGGAAGCCGGTCGCCGGCAACAGCCCATCGCGGACCATCTCGATGACGGCGACGACCGAAGCCGAGGTCGTCCAGGCGATCGCCGTGCGGCGCGCGCCGGCAATCTCGATCGGATAATAGGCGCGCACGAATTCCTTGCGGCGCAGGCTGCCATTCTCCGTCCCCTCGGCGGCGACGTGGACGTAGACGACGTCGTCTTCGACGGGCGGCTTGGCATTGGTCAGGATCTCGCCGGCGAGTGCGCGCTTGTCGCGCATCAGAAGCTCATGGAAGAAGAAGTTCATCAGCTCCATATGGCCGGGGTAACGCATGGTCTTGTAGTCGAGATTGTCGATCTTGCCGAGCATGGTGTCGCACATGGTGCCGAGACCGCCCGAAGTGGTGAAGGCTTCGAGCTTGACGCCGCCGACATAGACCGTCTCATGCCATTCCATCGGCGAGACCAGCTTGCGCACACCGCCCTCGATGACCTCGCAATCGTTCAGATATTCGTTGACGACACCCTCCGGCGACCAGTTGAAGGCATAGCCGAGAAGGCCGGTTGGATGTTGCGGCAGGGCACCGACGCGCATGCGGATCGAGCGGCAGCGATCGAAGCCGTCGGCAAGGCTTGCGCCGACGATGCCGACGAAGCCCGGCGCCAGCCCGCATTGCGGCGCCATCAGGCCGCGGGCCGTCTTCGACAGTTCGATGATGAAATTGGTGGTGGGAACGTCTTCGGTCAGATCGAAATAATGGATGCCGGCAAGATGGGCGGCGCGGGCCAGTTCGATGTTGAGGTGATAGGGCAGGCAGGAGAGCACCGCCTCGACAGTGGAGAGCAGTTCGCCGATCACCTGAACGTCGGAAATATCGCCGGTGCGGCACTTGAAGGGCAAATCGCCCAGCGGCAATTGTGCATCGACGCCGATGACGTCGAAGCCGCCTTCATGCAACAGCGTCGCCGCCAGCCGTCCGACCTTGCCCAGGCCGAGAACGGCGATCTTTTTGAAACTCATGCATATCCTCCCACGCGCCCGCTTCGGCGCTTTCATTTTGTCCGATGCGCGCCGCTTCAGATCGGCGTGCACGGAATGGGCGGAGGTATAGAATAAAAAGCTTATAAAGGAAAACGGCCGGAATCGCTTCCGGCCGCCGAATGTCCTGGAAAATCCACCAATTATTCGTTGATCAGCCGCTTCAGCAGCTCGATTTCGTGGGAAAGCTTGGTGTCTCCCGATATCAGCTCCTCGATCTTGCGCACGGCGTGCAGCACGGTGGTGTGATCACGCCCGCCGAAACGGCGGCCGATCTCGGGGAAGGAGCGCGGCGTCAGCGTTTTCGAAAGATACATGGCGATCTGGCGCGGCTTGACGATGACGCGGGTGCGGCGATTGGAGACCAGTTCCTGACGCGAGACATTGTAATGCCGGGCGACGATGCGCTGGATATCCTCGATGCGGACACGGCGCGGTTCGCCGGAGCCGACGAGATGAGCAAGCAGTTCGTCGACGCGCTCGATCGACAGGTTCGGCTCGAAGGAGCGGCGGAAGATCAGCTGGTTGAAGGCGCCTTCGAGTTCGCGGCCGCTGGCCGTGATGTTGCGGGCTACGTGCTGGAGCAGATCGGCCGGAATTTCGAGCGACGGATCCTCCTGGCGGGCAGCCGCAAGGCGCCGCTTGAGGATTTCGAGACGCATTTCGTAATCCGGCGCATCGAGTTCGATCGCCACACCGCCCTGCAGGCGCGAGCGGACACGAGGATCGAGCGATTCCAGCTCCCAGGGCGCGCGGTCGGCGGCGACGACCACCTGCTTGGCGCTGTCGAGCAGCATGTTGAGGAGATGGCAGAATTCGTGCTGGATCATTTTGCCCTGCAGGAACTGCATGTCGTCGATGATCAAGAGGTCGATGTTGCGCAGCGAATCCTTCAGCGTCAGCGCGTCGTTGTCGCGGATCGCGGTGGCGAAGCGCCACATGAAATATTCCGCCGTCAGATAGACGACGCGCAGAGCCCGCGGGTTCTGCACCGCGGCATTGGCAATCGCCTGCAGCAGGTGCGTCTTGCCGAGCCCGACCGTTGAATGGACAAAGAGCGGATTGAAGCGCACGGCGCCGGAACCGGCTTCCGCGATCGTCTTGGCAGCCGCAAGCGCAACGCGGTTCGAGCTGCCTTCCACGAAGGTATCGAAGGTGAAACGGCTATCGAGCGGCGAGCCGAAGAGCGGCGAACCCAGGCTTGCCGGCCTTGCGGCGGCAGCAGCCGAAACCGCCTGCTGCACGGCCTGGCTGGCCGGCTGGGCGCTTGCCGGGCGGCGCATCTGCGCGGGAGCGGCCGGCTCGGGCTGGACCGCCTCGTCGGCGCCCTTCATGCCGCTGCGCGTTGCCGTGCGCACCAGGATTTCGATCTTCAAGATTTCCGGGTCTTCGGCCTGGAACAGACCGGTGATGAGATCAAGATAACGATTGTTGATCCACGACTTCAGGAAGGTCGTGGGAACCGACAGGCGAACGACGCTCTTCGAAACCGAATGCAGCTTCAACCTGGCAAACCAGCTGGCATAGACGTCAGGACCGACCTGGGCCTTCAAGCGCGCGCTGACGCGCTCGAACAATATGCTCTGCTTCATTTCCGCCTTTGCTTCTCCCATTTCAAGGCGAATGGAGCCGAACGCCTGCGGTGCCGCATCCCCATTGTCGTGCCCGCCTGCCGTCATCGTATTCATCTGCAT